>NZ_JARIXP010000024.1 GCF_029269265.1 Rheinheimera sp. 1928-s | reverse complement strand
CTAGTAATCGCAAATCAGAATGTTGCGGTGAATACGTTCCCGGGCCTTGTACACACCGCCCGTCACACCATGGGAGTGGGTTGCAAAAGAAGTAGGTAGCTTAACCTTCGGGAGGGCGCTTACCACTTTGTGATTCATGACTGGGGTGAAGTCGTAACAAGGTAACCCTAGGGGAACCTGGGGTTGGATCACCTCCTTACCTAAAGCAGATTTAGTTCGTGTAGTGTCCACACAGATGATTGATTGATACGTAGAGCAAACAGTAAAAGCGGTATCCGCGAGGATAACGCCGGATGTTTGGTTTAGCGCAATGCCTGATGGTGTCGCGATAAGACAAACAGACAAGTTAGAGCTGGTCTGTAGCTCAGGTGGTTAGAGCGCACCCCTGATAAGGGTGAGGTCGGTAGTTCGAGTCTACTCAGACCAACCAATTCGCTGCAAGTCAGCTTGACAACGAATGAACCAATGTAGATTGGGGTTATAGCTCAGCTGGGAGAGCGCCTGCCTTGCACGCAGGAGGTCAGCGGTTCGATCCCGCTTAACTCCACCATTACTTAAGATTGATTCTGAAAGTAAATTACTGTTTGAAAACTCAAAAACAACCATTCTTTTAAAGAATTGTTCTTTTTGAGCTTTATGCTCGAAGTGCTCTTTAACAAATTGGCAAGCTGATAGAAAGAAAACAAGGTAACAATATTTATTTGTGAACCTTATCACACCTGCGATTCCAGACATTTTGGGGTTGTATGGTTAAGTGACTAAGCGTACACGGTGGATGCCTTGGCAGTCAGAGGCGATGAAGGACGTGCTAACCTGCGAAAAGCTGTGAGAAGTCGGTAAGAGACGTTAGACTCACAGATGTCCGAATGGGGAAACCCACCTGATTTATCAGGTATCGTATGATGAATACATAGTCATACGAGGCGAACCGGGAGAACTGAAACATCTAAGTACCCCGAGGAAAAGAAATCAACCG
>NZ_JARIXP010000023.1 GCF_029269265.1 Rheinheimera sp. 1928-s | reverse complement strand
CTATCGGTCAGTCAGGAGTATTTAGCCTTGGAGGATGGTCCCCCCATGTTCAAACAGGATACCACGTGTCCCGTCCTACTCGTTTTCATTGATAAAGCYTTTTCGTGTACGGGGCTATCACCCTGTATCGCCGCACTTTCCAGAGCGTTCCACTAACTCTTTATCAACTTAAGGGCTAGCCCCCTTTCGCTCGCCGCTACTAAGGGGATCTCGGTTGATTTCTTTTCCTCGGGGTACTTAGATGTTTCAGTTCTCCCGGTTCGCCTCGTATGACTATGTATTCATCATACGATACCTGATAAATCAGGTGGGTTTCCCCATTCGGACATCTGTGAGTCTAACGTCTCTTACCGACTTCTCACAGCTTTTCGCAGGTTAGCACGTCCTTCATCGCCTCTGACTGCCAAGGCATCCACCGTGTACGCTTAGTCACTTAACCATACAACCCCAAAATGTCTGGAATTGAAGGTGTGATAAGGTTCACAAATAAATAGTTTGTTACCTTGTTTTCTTTCTATCAGCTTGCCAATTTGTTAAAGAGCACTTCGAGCATAAAGCTCAAAGAGAACTATTCTTTGAAAGAATGGTTGTCTTTGAGATTTCAAACAGTATGTAATTTACTTCAGACGAGGCGCCTAGAACCGAAGCATACTGAAGTATGTGAGGGTCTATGCAACGAAGTATCAAGTAAATTTGGTGGAGTTAAGCGGGATCGAACCGCTGACCTCCTGCGTGCAAGGCAGGCGCTCTCCCAGCTGAGCTATAACCCCATTTGGGAAACCGGGTAATTTCGTTTTAGACAAGGCGCTTTCCTGCGAAGCATACTTTTTCGTATGCGAGTAGGGAAGCAACGAAGTATAAAGCGAAATTTGGTTGGTCTGAGTAGACTCGAACTACCGACCTCACCCTTATCAGGGGTGCGCTCTAACCACCTGAGCTACAGACCAGCCGTAACCGCAATGGTTCTTACTGTTTGCTCTACGTATCAATCAATCATCTGTGTGGACACTACACGAACTAA
>NZ_JARIXP010000022.1 GCF_029269265.1 Rheinheimera sp. 1928-s | reverse complement strand
GCCAGTACTTTAGATACTACACCAGCACCTACTGTGCGGCCACCTTCACGGATGGCGAAGCGTAAACCTTCGTCCATCGCGATTGGGTTGATCAGTTCAACAACAAACTTCAGGTTGTCGCCTGGCATGACCATTTCTACGCCTTCTGGCAGTTCTACTGAACCAGTGACGTCTGTAGTACGGAAGTAGAACTGTGGACGGTAACCTTTGAAGAATGGAGTATGACGACCACCTTCTTCTTTTGATAATACGTACACTTCACCTTCGAACTTGGTGTGTGGCTTGATTGAACCTGGTTTTGCTAATACCTGACCACGTTCTACGTCTTCACGTTTAGTACCACGTAACAGCGCGCCGATGTTCTCGCCTGCACGACCTTCGTCTAACAGTTTACGGAACATTTCAACACCAGTACAAGTAGTCGTCACTGTGTCTTTCAGACCCACGATTTCTACTGACTCACCAACTTTAACGATACCTTGCTCTACACGGCCTGTTACTACAGTACCACGACCAGCAATTGAGAATACGTCTTCGATTGGCATGATGAATGGCTTATCAATCGCACGTACTGGCTCTGGGATGTAAGAATCTAAAGCTGCTGCCAGCTCAAGGATTTTTGGTTCCCACGTTGCATCGCCTTCCAGACCTTTTAAAGCTGAACCACGGATTACCGGCAGGTCATCACCTGGGAAATCGTAGTCTGACAGAAGTTCACGAACTTCCATCTCCACCAGCTCTAACAGCTCTTCATCATCTACCATGTCACATTTGTTCATGAATACAACGATGAAAGGTACACCTACCTGACGAGATAACAGGATGTGCTCACGCGTCTGTGGCATTGGGCCGTCAGTTGCAGCAACAACCAGAATTGCGCCGTCCATCTGAGCAGCACCAGTGATCATGTTCTTCACATAGTCAGCGTGGCCTGGACAGTCTACGTGGGCGTAGTGACGAGTTGGTGTATCGTATTCAACGTGAGACGTGTTGATCGTGATACCACGAGCTTTCTCTTCTGGCGCTTTGTCGATTTGATCGAAAGCGAATGCCTGACCACCGTAGTGCTT
>NZ_JARIXP010000021.1 GCF_029269265.1 Rheinheimera sp. 1928-s | reverse complement strand
GATAGTTGAAAGCAGGGTGGTTCTTTGCGGAGAAAATATCAGCCTTGATAGTCGGGACGGCAACGTATTGCCAACTGATCTGAATAGTGGCGAATGATCAATAGAATAAACAGGTTATCAGATACGAAATGGCAGCAACACTGTGAAAGACTGCATCAGATTGTCCAAAATAATCTTGCAAGCAGCTGTTCCCTAAATATACAAATTCCATTAGCATCAGATGTACCAATAAAGAGCGCACCCACCGTTCAACAGACTCTTATCCGTCGTGAACGCCGGATAAGACGCTAAAAAGTTAGGTATCCATGAACATATATGCGTACATATTTACATTCTTGGTTCTCTTTGGTGGTAAGGCCTACGCCTTAGAGCTCTATGAGAGAGACTTAGCAAATGAAAAATTGATGCCAATTCTAGCGGCACTAAAAGATGGCATAAGAAAGCGTGACGTATCTATATTCGAAGAGTATGTGCTATTTCCGTTAAACATAAGCTCTGAAAAGAAGTACGTTTCTGCAGATGGTTCAGTAAAAATAAAAACGAAAAAAATTCTTAGTGCTCATGAGCTACAAGTTAAGTTTGATGATGTTTTCACAACGTCTGTAATAGGTTTAATTGAATGTATCACTCACGAAAATATGATGTACAACAAATACAAAGGGTTTGATGCTGCCTATGGTGGGATTTGGTTTTTTGATGTGGTCTTTGAAGATTCAGGAAAACGTATTTTTGCACTCGCAAGTATCTCAACAAATAAAACGGCCACTGAAAAGTGGATGAAATTAAATTGTGGAGAAACACCTAACAAGCTAATTCAGCCGACGCCAAAAAGCGGCGCGGCTGATTAGAGAGTTATGTGAACTAGGTAAACCTCGATGTCAAAACTGCTTTTCAACTACTACTGGTTTGCATTTACCACAACTAGATTGTTGTTTTTGCTGTTGTTGTCGGTAATATTTGTTGCTCAAGAGGTCTTTGTTCCTTATGTAGTCGTTGCCACCTTATTAGGCTGGTCTGCAATTATCATTGCCATGATCTACAAGTGTCCACAATGTAACGAGAGAGCCTTGGTGCACAGTGGGGTTGTTGCTAGAAAAATAGAATCAAACAGAAGTAGGTTAAGCTCTTGGTTGGTTCCTAATGAGCTGGCTTATCAGTACTTCTATTGTTGTAAATGTGGGCACAAAATTGAAGCCAATAAGTGTTGAGTTGTGTTCACATAACAAGTTGCTTAATTTCGCTCCGGCCACAAAAAAACGTGGCCTCCACTGGACTGCCTACGCTGAGCTGCGGCAGCCAATTAGCAAAGTGTTATGTGTGAATGAGCATGAACTGGACTGAGATTTCTTTATTCAAGGGCATCGATTTAAATGATTCCTTTGTACTCGGATGGAGTCTTGAGCCGGGACGGCTGGTTTTTCAACTTGAAGCGAGTATTTGGCCAGAGTCAGACTATTACATTGCGCCCAAGCCTAATGAATACACTTGCTACCGAAAGGCTACTCTCGAATTTGTCGGGGTAAATGAGGTTCATGGATTGTTGCCTATCGAATCTGTTTGTTTCGCAAAAGATCCGGATGGGTCAATTGATTACGGCAATATTGATGTATTGGTAAAACTTGAAAGCACCTACCAAGTATTTGGTGATTTTGGTGAGGTAAAAATAATCGGTGGGGAGCTTCGGTTTGCAGTCAGCACATAACAACGCGCTGTTATCGCCGCTATCGCGGCTGGGACGGCTTACGCTACGCTCCTGCCGCCCCAAAGCTTATAGTTATATTTTTTTATGAGTATTAGCGTGATAACTAAACCGGAAGAGAAACATTTACCGTGGTGGAAAAGAAGCACAGCTCCATGGTGGCTGTTTCTGCTTTTGTTTTTATATTTTTTTTATGTTGTTGTCACTGAAACCTTCGTATCATTTGAACGTTTAGAAAATTTCAAAAGTGAGCTAAGGAATGCTAATAAACCAATTTATTATTTCGAGACCAGTAAGGTCACTGAGGAACCTGGGGCAAATAGCGAGAGTAAATTGCTCAGTTCAGACTTGCTTGAATGCTTGTTTACTGCCGATGAAACAGTAGTTCCTAAGCGGCCACCTTCGAATGATGACGCGTCATTTTTAAGTTTCGAATTAGCTGGTAACGTTATTAAACTTGAAATAAGGCAGCATAAAAGTGTTTTTTGGTATACAGCCTGGATTAAACAAGAGTATGGCTACAAAGGTTACGGTTTTAAGGCGCATGGTAAATGTGTCATGCCGTAGCATCAACAAAAAATATAACAATCGCCATCAAAAACGCGCCCTTTGGGCGCTCGACTCGCAACAAGTTGCTCGCGTTTGTGGCGGGCGTTATGAGCCAAATCGAGATTGAAGCATGGACGGAAAACTAAAGTGCCATCATTGCGAAAACGAGTTTTCGGCTGAGCAAATATTAGAAAGCTGCCAATACTCTTATCCTCAAATGGAAGCACTAGGTTTTATTTGCCCAACTTGCAACAAAGCGAGTCAAATTCGTATTAGGGGTGGCACATTTCAATCAATCGAAGTAATTTCGGCTCCTGGTCCAGAGTGGGTAATACACGATTCCTTGAGGCCAAATGGTTTCGAATATCGCATTGATTCGGAGTGGGTTCATTGTTGGTTGGGTGGAAAGTATTATGAATTCAAATCAAAGTAATAGTCAGCTCATAACAAGGCCAAGCAGCATCGCCCCTTCGGGGCTGGACCTCGCTACGCTCGGCCGCTGTTGGCGGCGTTATGCGAAAGGAATGATATGAGAGTAACGACGGATATTTCGAGAATAGATCTTTTAAAGTTCAACTTAAGATTTATGGTTACAACATCTTACATGTATAAATATTTTTCTATTATTGTAGCTATTGTATTAGCTATTGTATTTTGGAAAGCAGGTCTACCAAACACACAAGAGAAATGGATGATTTCTATTGTCGGTGCATTTCTATCTGGAGTTGCTGCAATCGGCATATACTTCTTGTTTTGTATTGGTTCAATTTTGTTACGTTCGAATACCTTAAACGGCATTCTAGGTGTTCATGAATACGAACTCAGAGATGAAGGCTTATTTGAAAAAACAACAGCAAATGAGACGCTTAATAGATGGGAAGGTCTTGGTAAAGTCACAATTGCTGGCCCCTTCCTATTACTGCAAGTATCCGGATTTTT
>NZ_JARIXP010000020.1:0-2500 GCF_029269265.1 Rheinheimera sp. 1928-s | reverse complement strand
GGTATCCTGTTTGAACATGGGGGGACCATCCTCCAAGGCTAAATACTCCTGACTGACCGATAGTGAACCAGTACCGTGAGGGAAAGGCGAAAAGAACCCCTGTTAGGGGAGTGAAATAGAACCTGAAACCGTGTACGTACAAGCAGTGGGAGCCCCTTCGTGGGGTGACTGCGTACCTTTTGTATAATGGGTCAGCGACTTACATTCTGTAGCGAGGTTAACCGAATAGGGGAGCCGTAGGGAAACCGAGTCTTAACTGGGCGAATAGTTGCAGGGTGTAGACCCGAAACCGGGCGATCTATCCATGAGCAGGTTGAAGGTTGGGTAACACTAACTGGAGGACCGAACCCACAAATGTTGAAAAATTTGGGGATGACTTGTGGATCGGAGTGAAAGGCTAATCAAGCTCGGAGATATCTGGTTCTCCTCGAAAGCTATTTAGGTAGCGCCTCGAGCGAATACCATTGGGGGTAGAGCACTGTTAAGGCTAGGGGGTCATCCCGACTTACCAACCCTTTGCAAACTCCGAATACCAATGAGTACTACTCGGGAGACACACGACGGGTGCTAACGTCCGCCGTGAAAAGGGAAACAACCCAGACCACCAGCTAAGGTCCCAAAGTCATGGTTAAGTGGAAAACGATGTGGAAAGGCATAGACAGCTAGGAGGTTGGCTTAGAAGCAGCCACCCTTTAAAGAAAGCGTAATAGCTCACTAGTCGAGTCGGTCTGCGCGGAAGATGTAACGGGGCTAAACCATGCACCGAAGCTGTGGACTTGCRCTWTGYGCAAGTGGTAGAGGAGCGTTCTGTAAGCCGTTGAAGGTATCTCGTGAGGGGTGCTGGAGGTATCAGAAGTGCGAATGCTGACATAAGTAACGATAAGGGGAGTGAAAAACTTCCCCGCCGGAAGACCAAGGGTTCCTATCCCATGCTAATCAGGGTAGGGTAAGTCGGCCCCTAAGGCGAGGCAGAAATGCGTAGTCGATGGGAAACGGGTTAATATTCCCGTACCGACAATACTGCGATGGGGGGACGGAGAAAGCTAGGCAGGCATGGCGTTGGTAGTCCATGTGAAAGTGCGTAGGAAGGGGGATTAGGCAAATCCGGTTCCCTATATTCTGAGACACGAGACGAGCCACTACGGTGGTGAAGCTGTTGACGCTACGCTTCCAGGAAAATCCTCTAAGCTTCAGGTATTGTCGACCGTACTCGAAACCGACACAGGTGGTCAGGTAGAGCATACCAAGGCGCTTGAGAGAACTCTGGTGAAGGAACTAGGCAAAATAGTACCGTAACTTCGGGAGAAGGTACGCTCTTGTGGGTGAAGGCCTTGCGCTGTAAGCCTATGAGAGTCGCAGTGACCAGCTGGCTGCAACTGTTTATTAAAAACACAGCACTCTGCAAACTCGTAAGAGGACGTATAGGGTGTGACACCTGCCCGGTGCCGGAAGGTTAATTGATGGGGTTAGCGCAAGCGAAGCTCTTGATCGAAGCCCCGGTAAACGGCGGCCGTAACTATAACGGTCCTAAGGTAGCGAAATTCCTTGTCGGGTAAGTTCCGACCTGCACGAATGGTGTAATGATGGCCAGGCTGTCTCCACCAGAGACTCAGTGAAATTGAAATTGCGGTGAAGATGCCGTATACCCGCGGCTAGACGGAAAGACCCCGTGAACCTTTACTATAGCTTGGCACTGAACATTGACCCTGTATGTGTAGGATAGGTGGGAGACTTTGAAGTTGGAACGCCAGTTCTGATGGAGTCGTCCTTGAAATACCACCCTTGCATGTTTGATGTTCTAACGTGGGCCCCTTATCGGGGTTGCGGACAGTGTCTGGTGGGTAGTTTGACTGGGGCGGTCTCCTCCTAAAGAGTAACGGAGGAGCACGAAGGTTGGCTAAGTACGGTCGGACATCGTACGGTTAGTGCAAAGGCAGAAGCCAGCTTAACTGCGAGACAGACACGTCGAGCAGGTACGAAAGTAGGTCTTAGTGATTGGAGTTGTTCCTAGTACGAGAGGACCGGAATGAACGAACCGCTGGTGTTCGGGTTGTCATGCCAATGGCACTGCCCGGTAGCTACGTTCGGAACGGATAACCGCTGAAAGCATCTAAGCGGGAAGCCGGCCAAGAGATGAGTCATCCCTTGTACCTTGAGTACACATAAGGGTCGTTGGAGACCACAACGTTGATAGGTGAGGTGTGGAAGCGCAGTGATGTGTTAAGCTAACTCATACTAATTGCCCGAGAGGCTTAACCATACAACGCCCAAGGTGTTTGTGTGTGGTGTGAAAAGAATTCGATTTATCAGTTTGCTTGTTAAAGACCTAAAAACAGTTTTTGCCTGGTGGCAATAGCGCTGTGGAACCACCTGACTCCATTCCGAACTCAGAAGTGAAACGCAGCCGCGACGATGGTAGTGTGGCAGATGCCATGCGAGAGTAGTTCACCGCCAGGCTCCCAAATACAGAACCCCGCTCAGTGAGCGGGGTTTTTTATTT
>NZ_JARIXP010000002.1 GCF_029269265.1 Rheinheimera sp. 1928-s | reverse complement strand
CACGCACTGCTGTTGCGCTGGAACAAGCCACTAACTAATTAGTTGCTGTCGATACATGAAAAAAACCGGTCTCTGACCGGTTTTTTTATGCTCTGCAGGATTGCAGAGCACCCCAAGGGGCCAACGCGTTGCGTTGTTAAAAATCGTTCCAGACGATTTTTTATGCGCTGCCATCCATGGCGCTCACCCATAGGGCCAGCTCAAGCTGTTAAAAATCGTTCCAGACGATTTTTTATGCGCTGCCATCCATGGCGCTCACCCAAAGGGCCAGCTCAAGCTGTTAAAAATCGTTCCAGACGATTTTTTATGCGCTGCCATCCATGGCGCTCACCCAAGGGCCAGCTCAAGCTGTTAAAAATCGTTCCAGACGATTTTTTTACCTGTCTGTTTAAATCCGTTATGATAAGCGCCTGATTTTTCGTGGAACCCTGTCCTGATGCGAATGCCTGTTCAGCCCGCTTCCCTGCGGCAGTTTGTTTTACTCAGCTTTTTTATGGCGTTAATTCCACTTGGGGTTTTGTTGTGGCAAAGTCATAGTGCCTTATCTGATGTCAGCCGTTATGCCATAGCTGAAGCCGAAAGTTCGGTTGCTAATGTACGGCGTGCTGAAAATATGCAAAAGCTGGTGAATGACATTGAACGTTCAGTGTTGCAGTTCAGCATTCTGAAAACCGATGCGTTGTCGCAGCTGGCTGCCACTCACTTAACTAACTATCAACAGAATCTGGCTTCTGTTTGCATTAATTTGGCTCAGCCTGTGCTTTGTGCGCAACAACAGCAACTCCTGGAATTGTTGTTTAATAGTTATCTGCTTGAAAGCAATGAAGAACTAAGCCCTATTCTGCAAAAGATCCGTCAGCAGCAAGTGCAATTAACCCAAGTGATCTGGGCTTTACTGGAACAACGATTACAGCAGCAGCAAGTCTATGCCGAAAAAGCGCAAAGCCATCTCGCCTGGCAAACCGTGGCCTTAGTGGTACTGACCTTATTGATGGTGCTGTGGGCGTCAGCCCGTATTACTGCTCCGGTGAAAATGCTGGATACCATGATCCGTTCTATCGGCCAGGCCAGCCATCATTTCCCACATGATAAAGTGGATGGCCCACGTGAACTGACCGAACTGGGTGAGCAGTTGCGTTGGCTGGCATCACGTTTACAGCAATTAGAAGCGCTACGGCTGATTTTATTACGTCATGCATCCCATGAATTAAAAACGCCTTTGTCCAGTATTCGCGAAGGCTGTGCGCTATTGAGTGAACAGTTGGTCGGGCCTTTGAACCCGCAACAAAAGGAAGTGGTCAGTTTACTCAATGGCAGTGCGGACAGATTAAGTGTGCTGACCGAGCAATTACTGGATTACAACAAGTTATTGCAGCAAGCCAAGCCTGAGTTTGGCTGGCATGACAGCCACACACTGTTACAAAACTGCTTTAATGACCATGCGTTATCTTTGCAGCAGCGTGAACAAACCATTGTGCTGGATTGTCAATTAGCCCGTATTTATACCGATTCTATGTTGTTCCGGCGTATTCTGGACAATTTGATCAACAATGCGCAGGCTTATGGTGCTGAGGGTAGTAACGTCTGGGTTAATTTGCGCCAGCATGACAAATTTATGCTGTTGGATGTGGCGAATAACGGCACTCCTATTCCTGCTGAATTGCGGGCTAAATTGTTTGAGCCTTTCCAGCGTGGTAAAGCCCCTCGTTTTGATGCGGTGCAAGGTTCGGGTTTAGGTTTATCTATTGTTGCCGACTGCGCCCGTTTATTAGGTGGTCTGGCAGAAATTATCGATGTCAGTTACGCCGATGTGTGTATTCAGGTGCGTTTGCCTTTAGTTGAGGATGCGGTATGAAAGTTTGGTTAAGTCTTGGCCTTTGTCTGGTATTAACGGCTTGTCAGGGGGTTAAACCTGTGACTCCAGTGGTCAATAAAACCATTCCAAAAGTGGAGCCAGCACAAACTCAACTGGTGGAAGCCCCTAAACCAGTGAAAGCTGAACTGGCTATTGCCGATGATGCGTTAACCTTGCAGGCTTGGCGTGATTTCCGCGCGCAATTGCTGTTGATGCCTGTAGCGGAGCGGGATTTATTGTTACGGAGCTTCAAAACCAGTCCTGTCACTACCTTACAAACTTTATTAATCAAACTGCATCCGGACAGCCCTTATGCGGTGCGTTTTGCTGCTCAAACTCAGCTGAACGACAAACTGACCACTTTACCTAAAGGCCTGGCTGATCTGTTGCGTTGGGATTTAGCCTACAACCAAAAACTATTAGAAAGTGAGTCCGCAGTCACGGCTTTGTCTCGCCTGAATGCCCAGCAGCAAGAACAATTGGATAGGCTGCGAAAGCAAAGCAAAGACTTACAAAAGAAAATTGATGCACTGACTCAAATTGAAGCCAAACTAAACCAGACAGGAAACTAAATCATGAGCAATGGCGCCCGGTTATTGCTGGTGGATGATGATCCCAGCTTATTACGTTTACTGACGTTACGGCTTGAAGGGGAAGGTTATCAGGTGATCAGTGCAGACTGCGCTGAAACTGCCTTGGTATTGCTTGGCAAAAATAAAGTCGATGTGGTGCTGAGTGACCTGCGTATGCCGGGTTTAGATGGCATGGCCTTGTTTGATGAAATTGCTAAGAGGCATCAGGGGTTGCCTGTGGTGTTGATGACAGCACATGGTTCTATTCCGGAAGCCGTAGCAGCCACTCAGCGTGGTGTATTTGGTTTCTTAACCAAGCCACTGAACAACAACGACTTGCGTGACATTTTAGCTCAGGCTGTGCATCAATCTCATGTGCCAAGTAAAGATGAATGGCGCACTGACATCATTACGCGCAGCAAAGTGATGGAGCAGGTGCTGGATCAGGCGTACCGCGTTGCACAACGTGACGTCAGTGTGCTCATCACAGGTGCCAGCGGTACAGGTAAAGAAATGCTGGCCAAAGCCATTCATAAAGCCAGCCCTCGTGCCAAAGGCCATTTTGTCGCTATTAACTGTGGCGCTTTACCAGAGCATTTGTTGGAATCCGAACTTTTTGGTCACACCAAAGGGGCTTTCACCGGTGCTGTGACTGAGCATTTAGGTTTATTCCGCGAAGCAGACGGCGGCACTTTATTCCTTGATGAAATTGGCGATATGCCCATGCCATTACAGGTGAAGTTATTGCGGGCTTTGCAGGAGCGGCAAATTCGTCCCGTCGGCAGTACTAAAACCATTGCTATAGATGTGCGGGTATTGTCGGCAACTCACCGGGATTTAAAGCAAGCGATGCAGGAACAAAGTTTCCGCGAAGATTTGTATTATCGTTTAAACGTGGTGAATTTGCAGTTACCGACTTTAAGAGAACGGGCTGAAGATATTCCCTTGTTAGCCCGTCATGTGCTGCAACAAAATGCAGAACGTCATGGTGTGCAGGTGAACCGTTTTTCTGAGGACGCCATGCAGGCATTGGTCACAGCTCAGTGGCCAGGTAATGTGCGGCAATTGGTGAATGTGGTTGAACAATGTGTGGCTTTAACTCACAGCCCTGTGCTGAGCGTTGCTCTAGTGGAACAGGCGTTATCGCAGAACCGCAGTTTTTGGCCCACCTTAAGTGAGGCCCGTGATCAGTTTGAACGCCAGTATTTAATACGTGTATTAAAAATGGCCGAAGGCAACGTCACCCGGGCCGCAGAATTGGCCGGGCGTAACAGAACAGACTTTCATAAACTGCTGAAGAAACATGAACTCAGCGCAGCTCAGGTGTCTGAGCAAAGCGACGAACTTGAATAACTGAAAATGGGGTCAGATCACATTGTTAACAGTTAACAATGTGATCTGACCCCAAAGAGATAAACGTATGCACGAAAATTTTGAAGTAGAACCCGATGTACTGAAAGCTAAAATCATCAGTGAAACCGCCCGGATCCAATGGCTGGAGCTGCAGAAGTTTTATGCCGCAGGCTCTGTGGTTCAGGTTTCTGCTGAACTGGATTTGGTCGATGTGGCTTTTGCTTTTAGTCAGGATGATAAAGCCGCTGTGCAACACTGGTTGCACTCTGGTCTGGTGGACAGAGTTAATGATACACAAGCTCAGCTTTGGGTAGAGCAACAGGCCGAGCTTTGGGCTGTGGTGATTTCTCCCTGGATTTTGGTGCAGGATAAAGCTGCTCAAGCTACCCATTAATTAGGCAGGTCACAGCTTATGTTCGCAGAAAATTTCCAGTTAGAGTCCTACCTGAAACGTATTGGTTATACAGGGCCTGTAGATCACAGTGCTGAAACCTTAACAAAGCTGATGCGCGCCCAGCTCTTTCACGTTGCCTTTGAAAACCTCGATGTGCAGGCAGGCAAGATTGTCTCCTTAGTACCAGAACAGATTGTCGATAAAATAGTTGGGCAGGGCCGTGGTGGTTATTGTTATGAGGTTAATGGCCTCTTCGCAATGGCACTGCAGGCTTTAGGGTTCAGCTACAAGTTTGTGGCTTGTCGTCCTATGTTTTATCCGGTGCGCCGACCTAAAACTCATATGGTGTTGTTGGTTCAGGCCGATGGCGATGAATGGATCTGTGATTTAGGCTTTGGCAGTTACGGTATTCGGGCTCCCATTGCTTTATCCTCGTTAGAGCAAGTCCAGCAACAGGACTTCGACCAGTTCCGTTTAACCACAGAACAGAGCGGTGCTTATGTGGTGCAGGCGATGGTGGATGGTCAGTGGTTAAGTCAGTTTGGTTTTGAGCCTTATGCCAGTGAATGGGTGGACTTTATGCCTGCTAACTATCTGAACAGCACCCATCCGGACACTATTTTTGTACAGAAGTTACTGGTGATTAAACACCATGAGCAAGGCCGCGATATTCTGCTGGGCGATCAGCTAAAACAAATACGCGCTGATGGCTCAGTGGTGCAACAGCTAAGCCCTGAACAGCGGGAAGACATACTAAAGCGGTTGTTGGCATAGGGTCAGAGCCTTGGCTCTGACCCTATTGTCGGTTGATATAACTAGAATTTCGAGTGAATATCTGATTTTGGGGTCAGAGCTGATAGCTCTGACCCACCCACTAATACCCTGCGGCCTGACCGTCTTTACGGGACTCTGAAGCACCGTAATACACACCGGTTTTGGGGTCTTTCATAATGGCTTGATAACCGCCAAATTCTCCCAAAGCGTAACGCACGTCATGGCCTTTTTTCATCAGCTCACGGGCTGTTTCATAAGGCACACCTTTTTCCAGCTGCACATAACCGCCATTGGTTAAGTAAGTGGCCTGCGAGTCGGTAGGTTCAGTGCTGCCCAGATGTTGCCAGCGTGCTGCGTCCCCTGCTTCTTGCAGGTTCATGCCGTAATCAATCATATTCACCACAATCTGCACATGACCCTGAGGCTGCATAGCGCCACCCATCACACCAAAGCTGGTCAGTGGTTTGCCGTCTTTACTGATAAAGGCCGGAATTATCGTCTGGAAAGGGCGTTTACCCGGCTCGTAGGCGTTGGCGTGTTTTTTATCCATCGAAAACATCTGACCCCTGTCCTGGAATACAAAACCTGTGCCCGGCGCAACCACACCTGAACCCATACCCCTGTAGTTACTTTGGATTAGCGAAACCATAGTGCCGTCTTTATCGGCCGTGGTCATATAAATGGTGTCTCCTTCGTAAGCTGCCGGATTACCTGCGTCCACCCGTTTTGCTGCGGTAGAGGTGATTAACTTAGCTCGCTCTTTGCCATAGCCATCAGAAATCAGGCCTTTTATGGGCAGCTTGTTAAAGTCGGTATCTGCATAAAATTTAGCTCTGTCTTCAAAGGCCAGTTTTTTGGCTTCCACTAAGGTATGAATACTTTCAACGCTGTTGTAACCCATAGCTTTTAAGTCGAAGTTTTTCAGAATTTGCAGCATCTGCAAAGCGGCTATGCCCTGGCCGTTAGGTGGTAATTCCCAAACATCATAACCACGGTAATTGACTGATACAGGTTCTACCCAATCTGATTTATGGCTGGCGAAATCTTCATAACGTAAGTAACCGCCGTTGGCTTTCATAAAACCATCGATACTTTTGGCGATGTCGCCTTTATAAAAGGCATCACGGCCGCCTGTGGCTATAGCTTTATAAGTGGCCGCTAAGTCGGGGTTTTTAAACATCTCGCCTTTGGCGGGTGCTTTACCATTGATAGTAAAAGTACCAACAAAATCACCGGGTTGATCTTTTAAACGGGGTACAGATCTGTCCCAGTAGTAAGCAATCAGCTCGCTGACCGGGAAACCTTGTTCGGCATAAGTAATAGCGGGTTGCAGAATTTGAGTCATAGGCAATTTGCCAAACTTCTGGTGCATTTCAAACCAGCCGTCTATAGCACCAGGTACGCTAATGGGCAGCATGCCGTAAGGGGGGAGGTCTTTCAGGTCGAGTTTTTTCAGCTCTTTAGACAGTTGTGTATGGCTTAAACCTTTAGGGGAACGGCCCGAGGCATTTAAACCATAAATTTTATTGGTTTTACCGTCCCAGATAATAGCGTACAAGTCGCCGCCTATACCGTTGCCAGTAGGTTCCATTAAACCTAAAGCGGCGTTAGCAGCAATAGCTGCATCTACTGCTGTGCCGCCTTGTTTCATAATATCTAAAGCGATTTGGGTGGCTAATGGCTGACTGGTGGCCGCCATAGCATGAGGTGCTATCACTTCAGAGCGGCTGGCAAAGTCAGCGCCAGTAATACGGTCATAGGCCATCAATTGGGGAGATAACGCAATCAGGCTGCAGAGTAAGATTTTTTTCATTGTGGTTGGTTCTCTGAAATACAGGAGCATTCAACCTAATCAGCGCAGGCTGAAATTACCAGCAGCACGCGACCAAAAGCCAGATTAGCTGGCTAAGTGTTCATTTAGCGCTGCTTTTTGTTCGAGGCTTAACACTAGTTTTTGTTTAGCGGCAAAATCGTATTGTACCAACACGGCTTTTCCGACCGCACAGCACTGATTGTTTTGCCAGGCTTCCTGATGCACTTCAAACGAACTGTTGCCAATCATGCTGATGCCAGTGCGTAATTCCACTGGCAGGCCATAAAACAGCTCTGCTTTAAACTGCACACTGATACTGGCCAAAATCAGCTTCCATTGTCTGGTATCGAGATCAGGTGTAAATAATTTGAAAATAGGATCCCTTGCCCCTTCAAACCACTGCGTCAGCACTGTATTGTTGATATGACCCAGAGCATCCGTTTCATTGAAGCGTGGCTTTATGATTTCTTTAAACATAACAATAACCTGAAAACTATGACTGATTTTATTGAAGTATACGATGATGTATTACCGGCGGAGTTTTGTCAGCACCTGATCGGCTTATTTGCACAAAGCCCTCACACCACAGCGGGTCGTACAGGTGGAGGGGTCGATACCAGTAAAAAGCTCAGCACGGACTTGTATTTAAATCAGTATCCGGAGTATCACCCCGTTCTGGCCGAAATTATCCGCCACACTACCACTTATGTGGCTGATTACTTTCGCAAGTACCATTTTGCCTTGATTGGCCCTGTCAGCATGACTGTGCCTCATCCGGCTGAAAACCGTATGGTGGCTATTACTGCCGATAACTACCCGCAATTGGGTGCACCTCAGGCCGATAACTTTATGCGTACTTTGTACCGGCTTGGTCCTATTCAGATGCAAAAATATCAGCAGGGCAAAGGCAATTACGGCTATTGGCACTCAGAGGTTTATCCGCAGTTACCCCACAATGAGCCACTGCATCGCACTTTGTTATTTATGTTTTATTTAAACGATGTGGCAGAGGGTGGTCAGACGGAGTTTTATTATCAGAATAAAGCCATTCAGCCCAAAGCCGGGCGTATGGTGATAGCACCAGCTTACTTTACCCACACCCACAGAGGTTGTGTCCCAGTGTCTGATGATAAATACATTCTGACCAGTTGGGTGTTGTTTAACCGGGCTGAACAGCTATACGGTCAGGCACCAGAAAGCTGAGATCCTGCTTTTGTATAGCTGTTGAATCACTAATTAGTGGCTGCGCCTAAAGGTGTTGCCGGGCGCGCCATTTCCAGATGTGGAATATCATCTTCCAGATAAGGCTCGCTGCAAGCGATAAAACCAAAAGACTCGTAAAAACGTTGCAGATAACACTGAGCCGAAATACGGATCTCAGAATCAGGCCAGCAACTGCTGGCTACATCCAGAGCTTTATCCATCAAGCCACGGCCCAAAGCCAGACGACGTGCGGTTTGCGACACACAAATGCGGCCCAGAGCAGGGCTGTTTTCATAACTGACACCAGGGGCAAGCACCCGTGCGTAGGCTAAAATTTTGTCGCCTTTTTTCAGCAGAATATGCCGGGTTTGTGGGTGTAAATCTTTGTTATCCAGCTCAGGATAAGGACAGTTTTGTTCAACAACAAACACATCTACCCTTAATTGCAGCATGGCGTATACCGTATACGAATCCAACTGACTAAAGCCTGCAACTTGCCATTCCATATCTTTGTCCTGTGATTTTTCTAATGATTCTGGCTTTACTATATCAAAGTCGCCGTTTTTTTGTCTGCTGGCCATATCGCAGCTTAAGGTGTTGCAGAAAAAAATCGGCATCACAGCGAAACTTGACTCACACTTAGTACATTCGTTTGATGAAGGCAAAAGGAGTTGTAATGTGGTTAAGCCAGATAGTCCAAAAGAAACGCCATTGGCAGCAGTTGCTCAGTGTGTTGGTGTTACTGCTGGTCAATATCAGCTTTTATAGTATTGGTCAGTTGCAACTGCAGCACCGTCAGCAGCAATGGCAACAATGGCTTGTGTTGCAGCCATTACAGCAACAGTCATGGCTGGTGAGTGAACAAGGTCAACTGCAGCTTTTATCCAGCCCACCTCCAACTGCTGCTGATTTTGTGGCTTTAGACGGCTCAAACCCAGTGTTACATCTGTCGCCTGAACTGGTGAGAAGCTGGACTGCATTGGATTATCTGTTACTGAATCTGCCTTTTGTGATCTGGCTGGGCTGGTTGTTATGGATCCGGCCTTATCAGCGGCAATTCAGGCAGGAGTTACAACAACTGGAGCAGCAAACCCAATTGTTACTCACTCATTTGGATTTACCTTTTCACCGAGAAACTAACCCTACCACCCAATTACAGCGGGTGTTGTTAAAGCTACAAAACTGGCAAAAACGTGATAGCGAAATTCGACAACTGGTGCGGGTGCAAGGTTTAGTGGATCACGAGCTGGCGATAGGCAACAGAGTATTTTTTGAAAGCCGCTTAAATCATTATTTAACTGAAGGTGGAGAAGCAGCAAGCGGGGCTGTGTTTTTGGTGCAGTTGTCACACCCTGAATCTAATCTGTCCAATCTAATCAAATTGCAGCGTTTAAGGGGTTGTGTTGAGTTGATTGCTGAATTGGTCTCTGGCTGGCCTGAGGCTGTAATGGCGAGGTTGGCTGATAACGACCTGTCGTTACTGATCCCAGGATTATCGGGAAAGGAAGCCGAACAATTGGGCGACCGCATGGCCCAGGTATTGAGTCAGGCTAACTTCTTTGATGAATGCCAGGATTTTGACCTGATCCATATAGGCTTCGTGCTGTATCAACAAGGGCAAAGCTCCTATCAGCTCATGGCTGAAGCAGATATGGCGTTAAAAACAGCTCAGTTGCAGGGGCCTAATGCGGCTTATGGTTTTAATGATCCACAAAAACCAAAAATAAAAGGCTCAGTCTGGTGGCGAACTGAGTTGCATAATGCGTTAAGAGAAAACAGATTTTTGCTGAGTTTTCAGCCGGTATTTTCCTGGCAGGACAATGATGTATTGCAGCATGAAGTGCTGGTAAGGTTGGCCAGCAGCGATGGTGACAAATTGGCTGCGGCCTTATTTTTACCTATGGCGGCTAACTGTGGTTTAGTCAGTGCGATCGATCAGTATGTACTGCTGAAGGTTGCTAAGCTGGGCGAAACTGAAGTGCTGGAACATTGCAGATGCAGTGTGAACTTAAATACCCAATCTCTATTAGATGAAGCCTGGTGGCATTGGCTGCAACAGCAGGTCAATAATGGAACTATAGTGGCCGCGGATCTGGCGCTGGAATTTCATGAACATCATTTAATTAAACACTACAAAAACCTGAAACCAAAATTGCTGCAACTGCAGCAGTGGGGCTTTGAGCTGATAGTCGACCATGTGGGCTTAAGCCTGGATGCGGCTCCTTATAGCGATGAGTTGCCAATACGAATGTTAAAAATTCATCCGGCTGTGGTGCGGGGGATCGACCATCAACTGGAACAGCAGCTGTTTATCCGCGGTTTATTAGCTTCTTGTGTTGGTAAAGATATTAAGGTGATAGCCACAGGGGTAGAGCAAGACCCTGAATGGCAGTGTCTGAAAAAACTGGGGGTTGTTGGTGCCCAGGGTTATTACTTCAGTCAACCACTGGCGCGGCTTATTGCCCAGAATCAGTTGTCGGGCTGATAGCTGATTTTTATTGGCCGGGATCAGTGGTAGGAATAAGACCTCTGTAAGCAAGCCCCTTTAATCCTTGTAATCCGCCTGTGTGAAAAAAACTCAGACGGCTGCCTTTTGGGATAATCCCGGCTTTAATCAGCTCAAATACAGAGTACAAGGCTTTTCCTGTATACACAGGTTCAAGCTGCACGTCCTGATCTGCAAAAGACTGACAAAACTGCCATAACTGGGGATCAAAGCGACCGTAACGGGGCTGATGTAAGGCCTGAATTAACTGCCATTCTGGCCAGTTACGATCAGCAGGCAAAAAGGCTCTTATTTTTTCCGGCAGGCTCTGATCCTGAACCACTGCAATACCTACTACAGGCGTCGTTTTCGATCCCCGGATCAAACCTGCTACTGTTCCACCGCTGCCTACGGCACAAATAAGCAAAGAAGCAGGTCCTGCAGGTGTAGTACACATATCCAGTTCACTGACGCCCTGAACCGCTGCCTCACAAGTTCCTCCTTCGGGAATATGCAAGTAACCAGGGAATTGTTCACTTAACTGCTGCAGAGTTTCCTGTTGATGGCGGGTCCTGTAAAAAGCTCTGCTGACCCTGATGAGTTGCATGCCATAAGAGCGGCATAAAGCCAAAGTTGGGTTGTTTAAATCAACTTCCTCACCACGCACTATGCCGACACTTTGCAGCTTATTTTCGGCAGCCACCGCTGCTGCTGCGACCAAATGATTAGAAAAAGCTCCGCCAAAGGTTAACAAGCCCTGAGATTTTTGTTGCAGTGCTTGCTCCAACTGGTATTTTAGCTTCAGTATTTTGTTTCCGGATATGTCCGGATTATTACCTGGGGCATAACGCAGCCAGATCTCCGTCTGATGATCATTCAGTAATGGATGCTGAAGCTTTTGCCACTGCAAATAAGAAGTTAGTTTCATAGTTTGTTGTCATTCTGGAACGAAAGTTTTATCATTTTTATCGTTTTCATGATAATTTACAGTTACAATAATTGAGAAAGCACAGTAGGTAGTATTTGCCGTTATGTTAACAAAGCTATTGGCGCAATTAAAACTCACCAAAAAATCAGGCAATGTATTTGCTGGCGTTCATCTGTCTGCTAATAGTGTAAAGGTTGTTGTGGTCACTCAACAATCAGCAACAGAGCAGCGGGTGGAGCAAATGTTCCAGGAACAGTTTGGTTCTGCGTCACAATTGTCTGCAGCTTTTAAAACCATAGCGACAAAATTACCACCAGATTGCCAGTGTACCTTAGTCATCCCTCCCGAGCGTTATATGGTGTTGCAGATTGATAAACCTGCAGTGCCTGATGAAGAGATTTCATTAGCTTTACCATGGACTATCAAAGATTTAGTTACTCTGCCCGATGACGATATGGTGCTGGATTATTTGGATCTACCCTTACAAAATCAATTGCAGGGTATCAAAGTCAATGTAGTGGTCAGCTCAAAAAGCTGGTTAGCAGATATTGTGGCCTTATTTACACAGAACAAATTACAATTGGTAGGCATTCAGCCGGAAGAATGGCTGGCCAGAAACTTGTTACCACCTAAACACCAGGCTGTGATGCTGGTTTCTCATCTGTCGGGTCAGGATTTAGCGGTACAAATTCTGCAGCAAGGTAATTTATGTTTCTCCCGTCGTTTGCGAGGGTTTAACCGTCTCGATCAATACAGCCTTGATGAATTACAACAAGGAGTGTTTGATAATTTATTGCTAGAGCTTCAACGTTCAATAGATTACTTCGAGGGCCAGCTCAAACAAGCGCCGGTAAAGGAAATCGCTTTGTTATTAGCCAATTCGGATCAAGCCGGGGTAGTGCAGTTGTTTGTACAAAATGGCTTTTCTCAGGTGTTTGCTCTGTCAGCCAGGGAAGCCGGGGTCACGATGTCTGCTGAACAGTTCAGTCTGTACTGGTTAGCCCTTGCTGGTGCTATTGAGCCTTTGTGTGCTCAAAGGGAGGTGAACCTTGAAGCTGCGGGTTAACCTTTATGTGCAGGCTTTACAGCCTGTTAAAGAAAAAATCAGCTTAAAGTTACTGCTCAGCAGTACAGCCGGGCTCTCCGCTGTGTTGTTAGTAGCGGGTTTGGTGATTAATCTGCAAACCGACTCAAAAAAAGCTGAATTAGCTGTGCTGCAACAGCAAGTCAAAACTCAGGAACAGCAATTAACTCAGCTGCAACAAAGTCTTGGCAATCGTCAGCCGTCAGCCGTTCTGGTAAAACAGCATACTGAACTGAATCAGATTATTGCCCAGAAGCAAAAATTACTGCGTTTTGTGCAAGGTGAACAGCTGAAAACCTCAGTGCAGTATTCGCCTGTATTTCAGTACCTGGCCAGTATAGATCCGCAAGGCTTATGGTTAGATGGCTTTAGTTTGAATGCAAGCTCCAGCCAGTTTAGTGGTTATGTCACAGAGCCTGAGTTGTTGCCGCAATGGCTTACTCAACTCAGTGGTACAGCGTTTTTTAAAGGCCATACCTTCTCTCAGTTTGAAATAAAGCAGGCAGAAAATACCGAAGCTTTAACTTTTAAAGTCACTTCCTCTGCAACAGGTGCGACAGCAGAGGAGGCAAGTCTATGAATACATGGCAGCAGTGGTCTGCACGTTTTAGTGCGCTAAAAGAGCGCGAAAAATACACCGCCTTTATTGGTGCTTTGTTGTTATGCCTCTGGCTTTTTCTGTTGCAATTTTTAGTGCCGGCTTTTGAAGAACTGAGAAAAGTGGAACTACAAATAAAAAGTGCCACTATGACCACAGAGCAACAACGCAACACTTTAACTTCATTACAGCAACAAGCGGGTACAGACGTAGACGCCAGCTATAAACAGGAGGTTGAGAAACTGCAACGTCAGGAACAGCAGTTGCAGCAACAGATTGCTCAGCTCACCAGTTACTTTATAGGCTCAGAGCGCATGGCGCTGGTGCTGCGGGATGTGTTAAAAAGTAGCAATAATGTAAAATTGAAATCAATTATTGCCAACCCACCAGTGCCTTTAACTTTCGCAGATCAAGGTTCGGATAATAAAGCTATTATTTATCAACACTCTACTGTAGTGGTTTTAACTGGTAACTATTTTGCCTTAACTGCTGTTTTAGAAAAACTGGATGCGTTGTCCTGGTCTTTAGGCTGGCAAAGTATTGATTACAAGGTAACTGAACACCCTGATGCGGAACTGACTCTGCAATTACTGACTGTGAGTGATAATGAAAGTTATATTAAGTTGTAGCCTGTGTTTAGTTCTGAGTGTCGTGGCTGTCGCCTCCTCAGATCCAACCAAACCGGATATAGCGAAGGCTGTGCCTGTCAGTACAGCTGATTCAGAACTGGTTGCTGCACAAGTTGGGTCTAAATTTAAACTGGGCCTGATCAAAAATGTGCAGGGACAACATATGGCGTTGATTAATGGTCAGTCGGTTAAACAAGGCGACGAAATAGATGGCTATAAAGTGCTGAGTATTAACCGGCAGCAGGTCGTGTTACAGCAAGCGAATGAACGTTTAACCTTAAGTTTGTTTAAAGCGATGAAAACTCAATGAATTATTTTAAGAAAAACTATTTCACATTAGCTTTGATCAGTCTGGGGTTAGCTGGGTGTCAGGGCATGCAGGAGACGAAAGTACCTCATGCAGCTCAGGCAGCTTTGGCTGAGCAACAAAAACAGACACAACCTGCAACTCTGGCAGTACCCGACAGCGTGACTCAGGATCTATTAGCGCTGGCCAGTCCTATGCAACAGGCTCAGCCTATGCAGCAACGTTTTAATGTGGCGGCTGCCAATGTGGATATTGCTGATTTCTTTACTTCATTAGTGGCTGACACTGACTACAGTGTTGCTATTCATCCGGCTGTATCGGGCCAAATCACACTGGATTTAAAACAAGTTACGTTAAACGAAGCTTTTGCTGTGATAGAGCAACTCTATGGCTACCATATTCAGCAGGTCGGCTCCATTTATAAAGTGATGCCTGGTGGCTTGCGTACCGAAACCATACCGGTGAATTATTTGCTGATGCAGCGTTCCGGCAGTTCTTCTATTTCTGTGACAGCAGGTGGTATTTCTTCGTCGCAAGGCGGCAACAACAGTGGTAGTTCAGGCAACAATAACCAGAATAATAACAGCCAGAATAACAACAATCAGAATAACAACCAGAACGGTAACCAGAATAGTCAGGGTGGCCAGGGTAATGGCAGTTCAGTGCAAAGCACCAGCCAGACTGATTTCTGGAAAGATTTAAAAGAAGCTATTACCGGTGTGATGGGCTCAGGCCCGGATCGTGCTGTGGTGATTAGCCCACAGGCTGGCTTAGTCACAGTCCGGGGTTTACCTGCAGAAATAGAAGCTGTGCGTGCTTATCTGGGGCAGACTGAAGAAAGCCTGCAACGTCAGGTGATACTGGAAGTCAAAATTATTGAAGTGACGTTAAATGATGATTACCAGCAAGGTATTAACTGGAGCCAGATAGCAGGCACCATAGGCTCGACAGACATCAACTTCAGCAATAACACTTTTAGTCTGGGCAATAATATCACTGCTCAGATCGGTGGTCTGGGCAGTATAGGTTTTGACGGCGACGACTTTAGCGGTGTGATCAACCTGCTGGAAACCCAAGGCAATGCACAAGTGTTATCCAGCCCTCGTGTGACCGCTATTAACAATCAGAAAGCTGTGATTAAAGTGGGATCGGATGAATATTATGTGACAGGGGTCAGCAGCAGTTCAAACCTGACCGACACTACAGGCACAGGGACAGGCATCACTCGCGATGTTCCTATCCCGGAACTGGAACCCTTTTTCTCTGGTATAGCGCTGGATGTGACGCCGCAGATTAATGTGGATGGCGATGTCATTTTACATGTGCATCCTTCAGTTTCTGAAACGACTGAACTGAATAAATCCATTAATCTGGGTGGCACTAGTGCCTATACCTTGCCATCTGCTCAAACCAATATCCGCGAGTCTGATACTATTATTAAAGCCCGCAACGGTGAAATTGTGGTGATTGGTGGTTTAATGCAATCCACCATCAGCGACAGCGAGTCCAAAGTGCCGGTGCTTGGTTCCGTGCCTTTGCTGGGCAAGTTATTTACCAATATCAGCAAAATAGAGCGGAAAAAAGAACTGATTATTCTTATTAAACCTACTGTATCGTCAGGCAATGCTATGCAGCAACAGCTGAAGCAATCTGCTGATTTGATTGATCAATGGTATCCGAAGAACTGATTATGTTGTATTTACGCCACTTTGGTTTACAGCAAACCCCTTTTAGTTTGACTCCAAACACGGCGTTTTATGTCGACTTGCCCCAACATCATGAAGCCTTAGAAGTCTTAACCACAGCCTTGAATGTAGGCGAAGGGTTTATCAAAGTGACTGGTGAAGTGGGCACAGGCAAAACCATGTTGTGCCGGAAGCTGATGAACGAAGCTGCGGACGACTGGGTCATTGCCTATATTCCGGACCCTTATTTGTCACCAGTTGAATTACGCTGGGCCTTTGCCACCGAGTTGGGATTAAAGCAATCCGATACCATCGACAATCAGCAATTAGTACAGTTGTTGCAGCATTGCCTGGTTGCATTTGCGGCTGAAGGCAAAAGAGTGGTGCTGATTATTGATGAAGCACAAGCTCTGCCGGACGATACGCTGGAAGCCCTGCGTTTGCTGACCAACCTTGAAACTGAACAACGTAAGCTGTTGCAGGTGGTGTTGTTTGGCCAACCCGAGCTGGATAAACGTTTAGCCAGCTATAAATTTCGCCAATTACGCCAGCGCGTCAGTTTCTCCTATTTTTTACGGGGCATGTCCTATTACGAAGTGCAGGCCTATGTCAGTGCCCGCATCGATATAGCTGGTGTGCGCCAGCCATTGTTTTCGCCTGGCGCATTAAAAGCGATTTGGAAATACAGCAGAGGGATCCCACGTTTAGTGAATGTATTAAGTCATAAGGGCCTGATGCTGGCTTTTGGTGAAAATAAACTGCAGGTTGATACCAGGCATATACGTTATGCGGCAAAAGATACCGAAGATGTCAGAGATCATATGTCAGGTTTTAATCCTATATGGCAGGGAGTGCTGCTGTCTTTACTGATGATTACGGTTGCCACAGCCTGGCATTTCAGGGAGCTGTGGTTATGAGCGTGATCAATAAAATGTTGCGTGATTTAGACAAACAGCAACAACAGCAACAGCACAGAGGTTTTGCCAGTTTCAAACCTCAACGCAAAACACATTTACTGTTATGGGGCGCAGTGCCTCTCGCTTTATTCGCAGGCTGGTGTGGTCAGGCCTGGTATATGGAACGCTTTTCTATTAAAACCGAGCAGACGGTGACAGCTGCTGAAGTGCAAAAAGGGCAAGTGCATCCGTTAGCTGCTGTTAATCAGTTGGTCCCTGCAGCTCAGGGTCTTGCTGCTGTATCGAGCCCGGCCGAACAAGTTGTTAGTTTGCAGGATGTAGTCGCCAGCCGAATTTCACCAGAATTGGCCGCAGAGCTGGGTAAATCAAAGGCTAATATGCCCGAGGTTGTAGCTGAGCCTAAACTGAAACCCTTTGCCAGTCAGCCGGTCGCAGAAGAACGGGTAGTGCAAGTAGTTTTAGCTGAGCCTGTTGCTGCCAGCAGCACGGATTTTTTAGCCGATACTGTTGCGACAGATGAAGTTCAGATCTCCGAATTTGATCAAAGCAGTGACTTTGCCGCCGAGTCAGAGACTGTGATTGAACCTGACTGGAATGAGGCGCCGCAGCCGTCAGACAAACCCCGTTCTCTGGCGATTGAAAAAGTACAACTCAGCCCGGAGCAACAAAAAGATTTGCTGGTGCAAAAGGCAAAAAAGGCTGAATCTGTTGGCAATCTGAATCAGGCAGTCAATCACTGGCAGCAAATTCGTCAGTTGGAACCCCGATCCAGCCAGGCTTATTTAGAGTTATCGCGTTTGGCGCAAATTCAGCGCAATGATGCAGGCGCAGTACAGATACTGGAACAGGCCAATGCTGCTGGTATACAGGATCCTAAAGTCTCTATGGCATTAGCGGCCTTAGCGGTTAAGCAACAGGACTGGGTCAAAGCCCTGAGTTACTTAGAGTACGAGCCTGATATCTTTAACTACACTGATTTTTACGCCCTCAAAGCTGCAGCTTTGC
Source organism: Rheinheimera sp. 1928-s (assembly GCF_029269265.1). GTDB lineage: Bacteria > Pseudomonadota > Gammaproteobacteria > Enterobacterales > Alteromonadaceae > Pararheinheimera. The sequence goes on along the minus strand of NZ_JARIXP010000002.1, from coordinate 630,122 downwards.
AAAAAACCAATCAGCATGCGCAGTCAGTGCAGGTGTTTCAGCAACTGGCCAGGCAGCAACCAGAACAGGCGCGCTGGTGGTTGGGTATGGCATTAAGTTACGACGCCATGCAACAGAACGAGCAGGCATTGCTGGCGTATCGCCAGGTGGCAGGGAATGGTTTTGGCTTATCGGTAGCCAGCCTGGACTATGTAAAAAAACGCATCGCGGCGTTAGAGTGATTTTATGTTAAAACCCAGACTAAAAATGCGACTTGGTGACCTGTTGGTGCATGAAAACATCATCAGTGAACAACAACTGCAGCAAGCATTAGCACAGCAGCAAAAAACTGGCCGCAAGCTGGGTAGTAGCCTTATTGATATGCAGTTTTTAACTGAAGATCAGTTACTGCAGTTTTTGTCACAACAGCTGAAAGTAGATTTACTGGATATAGGCCAGCAGCAAATTGACCCTAAAGCTGTTGCCTTGTTGCCCGAAGTGCATGCCCGTCGTTTCCGCGCTTTAGTGCTGGAAGACAGGGGCAGCTCCGTGTTGCTTGGCATGAGCGATCCGGCCGATTTATCGGTACTCGATCAGATAGCGCCTATGTTGGCGCCTAAAGAAATTTCCATTGCGATAGTGCGGGAAAGCCAGCTGATCAGCGCTTTCGACCGCTTGTACCGTCGCACTAAGCAAATCGAAAACTTTGCCACTCAATTAAAAGAAGAGTACGCCGAAACCGATATTCTGGATTTCGGTGCTTTAAGCGACCCGACAGATAACGACAACACCATCGTCAAACTGCTGCAATCTATTTTTGAGGATGCTGTGCAGGTCCGGGCTTCGGATATTCATATCGAACCTGACGAAAAACTGCTGCGTATTCGCCAGCGTGTTGATGGTGTATTACAGGAAAACGTGCTGAAAGAAGTCAGCATAGTACCGGCCCTGGTGTTGCGCTTAAAGCTGATGGCGCAGCTGGATATATCGGAAAAGCGTTTACCCCAGGACGGTCGTTTCCAGATCAAAATTAAAGGCCGCACTATAGACGTGCGTATGTCGACCATGCCGGTGCAGTATGGCGAATCTGTGGTGATGCGTTTGTTGGATCAGTCGGCAGGTTTGCTGACGATGGAGCAAACAGGCATGCCGGATGCACTGCTCAAACGTTTACGTCGTATTTTAAAAACGCCTCATGGCATGATTCTGGTCACAGGGCCTACAGGTTCGGGTAAAACTACCAGTTTGTATGGCATGCTCAGTGAACTGAATAAAGAAGGTAATAAAATTATTACCGTCGAAGATCCGGTCGAATACCGTTTGCCCCGGATTAATCAGGTACAAGTGAATCATAAAATTGGCCTGACCTTCAGTAATGTGTTACGAACCAGTTTACGTCAGGATCCGGATATCATCATGGTGGGTGAGATGCGGGATCAGGAAACCGCAGAAATTGGTTTACGTGGTGCTTTAACTGGTCACTTAGTGTTGTCCACTTTGCACACCAACGATGCCATCAGCAGTACCTTACGTTTAATAGATATGGGCGCAGCCGAGTATTTGGTTGCCAGTGCGTTAAGAGCTATTCTGGCACAGCGGCTGGTTCGGCGTTTATGCTCCCATTGTAAAAAGCCTTACACGCCGGATTCTTCCGAAATCAGCTGGTTGCAGCATAAACATATAGCGCCGGGCCAGCAATTCTGGGCTGGCGAAGGTTGTCAGAATTGCAATCACACTGGCTATTCAGGCCGTATTGGTGTGTTTGAATTGCTGGTGATGAACCGTGAAATGGCAGATGCGTTGCGCCGCAGTGATGCTGAAGGTTTTGCTATAGCGGCCCGCACTAACGAAGGCTTCCGTCCTTTGGGAGATATGGCGCTGGATTATGCGATGCAGGGGCTGACCAGTATAGAGGAAGTCATTAAGGTTTCAGAATACCTTGAACTGGAAGAGCCTGTCAGCACAGTGACGGCAGAGCAGGTACTTAACTAATGGCCACCTTCAGCTACACAGCCAGAGACAGACAAGGTCAGTCCGTCAGCGGTAGCATTGAAGCCAGCAGTGAAACCGCAGTGGCTGATATGTTGCTGCAACGCAGTCAGATCCCTATCAAAATAAAAATGCAGGATGAAAAGCAGGCTAGTTCCGCTATTGTCTGGCCCTGGCAACGGGTCAGTATGACTGAGCTGATTATTTTTTCCCGCCAAATGTATTCGCTGATGAAGGCCGGCATACCTATTATCCGGGCTATTATCGGCTTAGCAGAAAGTACCAGCTCTACAGCGTTAAACACAGTGTTGCTGGATTTAGCAGACCAACTGGAGAAAGGCCGTACTTTGTCTGCAGCAATGGCGCAGCACCCGAAAATATTCAGTCGTTTAGTCGTTTCCATAGTGCATGTGGGGGAAAATACCGGTCGTTTAGACGAGTCCTTTTTACAACTTTCCGGCTATTTTGAGCAGGAAATGGAAACCAAAAAGCAAATTAAACAAGCCACGCGCTACCCCACTTTTGTGCTAATAGCCATCACCATAGCTATGGTGATTATGAACATCATGGTGATCCCTCAGTTTGCTTCGATGTTTGCCAAGTTTAATACTGAATTACCCTGGGCCACTAAAGTGTTACTGGCCAGTTCCAACCTCTTTGTGAATCATTGGCAAACAATGGCTGGGGTTGCGGTAGGGCTTTTATGGGCGCTGCGGCTGTATTTACAATCTGACAAAGGCCGTTATCAATGGAGCTACTGGAAGTTAAAAATGCCACTGATGGGTTCTATTTTAGTGCGAGCCACTTTAGGGCGTTTTAGCCGTAGTTTTGCAATGATGCTTAAAGCTGGTGTACCTTTAACTTCAGCCTTAACACTGGTAGCTGAAGCGGTCGACAACGATTATATGGCGGAGAAAATCCGTGAGATGCGAAAAAACATCGAACGGGGTGAAAGCTTATTGCGGGTTTCGGTGCAAAGTGACTTATTTACTCCCTTAGTACTGCAAATGTTAGCTGTAGGTGAAGAAACGGGGCAGGTTGACGAGATGTTGACGGAAGTAGCCTCATTTTACGAAAGAGAAGTGGCATACGACTTGAAAGGACTCACAGCAAAGATAGAACCTATTCTGATTTCAGTTGTATCTGCTATGGTGCTTATTTTAGCTTTAGGTATATTTACACCTATGTGGGATATGTTGAATGCCTATAAAGGTGGTTAGTAAATAATCGGTAAAAATGAAAAAAACAGAAGACAAGCTGATAATAGTGAGTAAAATGAGAGCTATTAGCGATAAACTAACAAATAAAAGTGTGGAGTTAACAAAATGAGACGACAAAGTGGTTTCACTATTATCGAAATTATCATTGTGGTGATAATCTTAGGATTATTGGCAGCTACTGCTTTACCGCGGTTTTTAAATGTCACAGAGCAGGCTGAACAGGCATCTATTGACGGTATAGCGGGTGGTTTTGCGTCTGCTATAGGTTTAGTGCGTGGTCAATGGGAAGTTGAAGGCCGTCCATCCAACAATATAGGTGTGGGTCAGACCGCAGTTACGATTGATGGTATTCAGATAGGCATTAACGTATTGACTGATGATCTTCCTGTATTAATTGTGCCGGGCTATCCAACTGGTTTACCAACTAATACGACAACAAACTTTACTACAGCTTCAATCACCAACCAGAGTTGTGTAGATGTGCTGAATTTAGTGTTACAAAATAGCCCGTCCGCTGTAGCAGGGACACCAGTACCGACGGCGAACCAATTATCCCAAAATGCACTATACGTTCGTGAGGGTACAGGGGATTTTGCTAACGTCTGTTTTTATATCCAGACTGCTGGTTTAACTGCAGTTCCTGCAGCAGCAGCCACAGCGTCTGATACCGGTTTAACCGGATCTAACCTGAACGGTTTCTTTTACAGACCAGCCACTGGTGAAGTACGGGTTTTTAAATTTAAAGCTTAATTTTTAGATTAAACAGAGGTAAGAAAGTATGAAAACTATCAATAAAACTCAACAAGGTTTTACCTTGGTTGAATTGATCATCGTGATCGTAATATTAGGTATTTTAGCGGTAACAGCAGCGCCAAGGTTTTTGAATTTCCAGGGTGATGCAAGAACATCTGTCGTTCAGGGGGTTGAAGGTGCTGTAAGAGCTGCAATTTCTTTAGTGAATGGCAAAGCTATTATCGCTGGTGCTACTAATGCAGAACCAGATGCTGCAGGTGATGCTGACACAAATGCGGCTAATACTATTGAAGGTGTGCGATTAACTTATGGCTACCCAAAACCAACTGATGGTGGTATTCGTGCTGCTATTGATTTCCCTAATGGCTGGGTAACAAGTGAAGACGCTACAACTAACCCGACACCTGCTCTTGCCGGATTTATTGCAGAAACTGTAGTAGGAACAACTACGACACATACCACCGCAGGTACTATCCGTATTGCAGCTGATTTAGCTTCATTACAAGACAACGGTTGTTATGTTCAATATGTCGGTGCTGGCAAAACTGTGGCAGGTGGTACCGCTACTTTGCCAATTATTACTGTTGAAACTGCTGGTTGTAACTAATAACGAGATATAGCCGTGAAAACATCTTACGGCTTTACTCTTATAGAGCTGATTATTGTAGTTATTTTACTCGGTATCATCTCTGCCACTGCTTTACCCAGATTTTTGGGTAAAGGCGGTGTTGAGGAGTCTACGACGCAGGACCAGATGATTTCTATCCTGCGCCGTATGCAAACTCAGGCCATGCAGCAGACTGATTCTGCTGCTTTCTGTCATCAGCTTATTCTTACTCAGTTCCAGTTAGGTTATCCGAATATTTTGCCTTGCGACCCAACTGAAACTAATACTCAACTAACCGCTGCTGCTAATCAAAACTCTGGCCTACAGTTTATGCGCCCGGCCAACAGCTCTCTTGGATTAAGCTTGTTTAATACTGCTTTACCTACGGGTGGAACAAGTCAAACCTTACCTTTTCTGTTTAGATTTAACTCTTTGGGGCAACCTGTAACTAATGCAGGGGCAGTGATCTCCAGCGGCTTGCGTATCGAAATTACTGATGTGTTGACCTACCGCATTTGTATTGAACGTGAGGGGTATATTCACTCATGTTAGCTTCGTCTTTGTCCTCATCAGGCAAGCAACAATCAGGCTTTACACTAATTGAGGTGATAGTTGGCATTGTTGTATTAGCTATTGCTTTAGTGGTGATTACCGGAGCTTTAGGGCCACTTTACAAAAGAAGTGCAGATCCCTGGCATCAGGTCCGCGCTGCCGAGCTTGGTCACAGTTTATTAAATGAAATTATGGCGCGTTCTTTTGATGAAAATTCGGACCGCTCTGGTGGCGAGTTCCGTTGCGGTGAGGCTGGCTATCAGGCTTGCAGCGATTTCTGTAACAATCCTGTTGCTGTGAATCTTGCTGAAAACGAGACTCGCGCCGGTTTTGACGATGTTGACGATTTTAATGGTCTGCAACTAAACGGCAGCGACATTGTTGGCAGTGCAGGTAGTTTAGCTTTGAGTAGTTTATATGTTGGTTATCAGGCTAATGTGGCGGTCAGTTGTGTTGGAACCGATGGCCAGGTAAATAATGAAGTGAAAGAAGTTATCGTCACTATTACTACCCCTTCTGGTGAAACTTTGGCGTTTTCAGCATACCGGAGTAACTGGTAATGACTAACAGCCGTAGCGTCGGTTTTACTTTGATTGAACTGATTCTGGTAATTATCGTGCTTGGTATAGTGAGCATTGCAACAACCAGTTATCTGGGATTAGGGGCTACAATGTATGCCGATGCTGCGGGCCGGGATCAGTTATTAAGTCAAAGTCGCTTTGCGGTGGAGCGTATTACCCGCGAGTTACGTAATGTGGTGCCCAATAGTGTCCGGACCTGGAGTGAGGGAAATGGCAGCAGGCAATGTATTGAATTCGCGCCTTTGCTTCAGGCCGGGCGGTATCAAGGTAGTGTAGCGACTGGCGCTGTCAGTTTATTTAGTGCCGCAGATGACTGGAATAATTTGGTTCAGCTCGCAACTACGACACCAGTTTTTATGACGGTATATCCGACCAATGCTCCTACAGATATCTATCAAAAGGAGCGGGTGGCTACTACATTGAATATGTCGGTAAATGGCGGTGATTCCAGAGTGCTTGATGTGACCTTTAGTTTTCCAGCCACTGTTCCAGACTCTCCTAGCCAACGTATGTATTTTATGAGAGCTCCTGTGGTTTATTGTATTGAAAATAATCAGCTGTGGCGTTATCAGCGCACGGATATAGTGAGCTCCCAAGCCGCTGCGAATTTACCCACTGGTGTATTAATGGCTGACGACTTAGATAATTCCCCCGTTACAGGCTTTTATGCAGCTAATAGTACTCTGGCATTTAGCTTTGAGAATAGTGTGGTGTTAACTCGTAATGCTGTAGTGCATATTCGTTTGGCATTCAAATCCGGCATTTCTGATAGTTTGGTGTTTAATCAGGAGATCCATATTCCCAATGTACCCTGATTTTTCTACTTTCCATCCAAAAAAACAACAGGGCAGCGCTCTGATCGTCGCTGTTTTTATTATTGTAGTGATGACGCTGTTGGTGGCTGCTTTATCTAAATTACTGACCAGCAGCTCTGAAAGTATCAGTTATGAAGTATTAGGCACCAGGGCCTTTTTTGCTGCTCAATCTGGTATGGAACAAGGACTTGCTCAGCTTTTTCCGCTAACAACACCATCCACCTACTGCGCTATTCCGCCGGCAGCAGACAGAATATCAGCAACTGATGTTGTAGTGTCCCTTTCGGGTAATGGGTTGCAGGGCTGTAGTTTTACCTTAAGTTGTGACGCTGGTCGTGCCAGCCCTGATGCGGCTGAAACTATTTATTACCAACTTACCAGCACCGGAACTTGTGGAGATCCTGCTTCTGTCCAAACCTCCCGCACTATAGAAATGGAAGTCTGGCAATGAGCATGCAGAGTTTTATTGTTAAAGTTGGGTTGGTGAATAAATGAGCAGAGTTCAGTTGTTTATACACTACTTTACTCGCATGGTGGTGGCGACGCTGCTGCTGGCTAGTCCTTCCGTTGTTGCTGCCACTATTAACTTTAATAACTCGATATTCCCTAATTTAACCGAGTTGAATAACAGCGGTACCTGCAGTGGTAGCTGGTCTCACAACTTTTTTAACCGGACTTTTACCTGTTCTGGCCAGATCAGTTTTCAAAGTGGTGATCAAATTACCACTAACAGCACCGCTGGTATTATTTTGTCTGCGAATGCCGGTATTTCCGCATCAAATAATGTGATTGGCAGTAGCAGCAACCGAATCAGTCTGGTCAGTAGTTATGGCCAGATCCAAATTTACGGTCAGACGCAATTGTATGGTCATATTCAGACTGAAAGTGGTGGGGTTTTAGTTCAGGGAACCAGCAATGCCGCAAGGGCGATGATTTCCGGCAATATCACTTCAGAGGCCGCAGTCAGCGTACAGAATCTGAATCAAACAGGTAATATTCAGGCTACTTATGGAACTCTGACTGTCACCAATGTCAGTTTAAGCGGGACCCTGACCACATCTGGAGCTGGCGCAGTAACGGGTAGCTCCTTAGGTGGCGCTGTCAGTATTCGTAATGGCTTGACAAGCTCAGCCAGTCAGTACAACTCCACCCTCACAATCAGCAATGGTGCTTTAAATACCAGCAATAGTACCTACAACGGCAATGTCATCGTGAACAGTAACATCACAACGAACAATGATGTGTTTTTAGCTGATGTCACCAGTACTAATGGTAGCTTGAATCTGACTGGCGGCTCTGTCACCGGTATGATCACCACCCCTTGCTGTGCTTTGACTACAAATAATACTAATCTTGCCGGAGGCGCTACTGTGCAGTCCGGTATCAGCATTACGGGTGGCACTATATCTGGCGACTACACTATGACGTCGGCGAACCCGGCAGTAGTGAATAATGTCACTATGACCAGCGGTACTATTACCAGTGCCAGCACTGTCACCATTAACAACAGTAATTTGGGCTCAGATACTTCTCCGGTATTAGTGACATCGGTTTCCGGCAATATTACCGTGAATAACTCACAGGTCTTTGGTGATTTAACCACGCCTGGCTACGGTGTGGTTCAGGTGAATGGTTCAAGTCAAGTGATCGGCTCCTGTGTGCCTATTGATGACCCTCTTTATGCTTGTGGTGGTGTTGCGTCGATCAGCCGGGAATCCTACTGGCGTTTTGATGAGACGATTTGGAATGGCGCCACTAATCAGGTGATCGACTCTTCGCTGGAAAACCGCCATGGTACAGCCAGAAACAGTGCTGTGGTGGCACAACTTTTTCCGTCTCCAGCCTCTTGTACTTATGGAGATTTTCAGGCTGTTGGCACTTCTGCACATCCTTTTGTTGAAATCAACAGAAACGCCTATTTCCATGACAGCGACGATTTTGGTTTTACCTTGTGGTTAAAAATGAGTGCAGCAGCTCAGGCTACCGGCAGTCAGACCATTATGGCCTACGGCGGTCCGGTCAGTGCTTCGAGCGGACGCTTTCAGTTAACCCGCGAGTCCGATGGCGATTTAAGATTCTCAGTCCGAATGGCTAACAACAACACACGTTTTGTCGAAACCAGTGGTACAACTATCTTTAATGATCAATGGCAGCATATTGCTTTTAGTTACAGCAGAAGCGAAAGAAGAATGCGGCTGTACGTCAATAATCAGTTGGTTGACGACACTCCAAACAGCAGTATAGGTACTGGTAATACCGAAAGAACCCCCAATGACGGTACTGGTAATTTTGCGATAGGCGCATTACCCGCCGGTACTTCAGGTATCCGTGGCCAAATTGATGAAGTACGGTTTTTTAATCGGGAGCTGAGGGTTGCCGATGTCAAAAATATGTATGAACAAGTCACCACCTGTATTAACGAATGTTTTACTGAAAACTTCAGTAACGATACTAACTGGTATCTGACACAGCGTAACAGCACCCCTCCTTCGTTAAGAACTGCTCCTAGTCGTTTGCGTTTAACTGAAAACAGTCAGAATCAGGCTACCTCTATTACGTTTAAACGGAGTTTCCCCGCTGCCGGCAATAAAATGACCATAGAGTTTGACCATTATGCTTATGGTGGTGGTACAAATGGAGCTGATGGTATTGCTGTGGTGTTGTCTGATGCTGCTATTAGTCCGGTTCCCGGTAGTTATGGTGGCAGTTTGGGTTATGCGCAGCGCACTAATGTGAATCCAACTCAAAGCGGTTTTGCCGGTGGCTGGCTGGGTATAGGTTTTGATGAATATGGCAGCTTCTCGCAGGCTACCGAAGGGAGAGTTGGTGGCACCACCGCGCGGCCTCAGGCTATTGGCGTCAGGGCAGCAAGTAGCACCAATTACTCCTGGCTGGGTGGTACAAATACTTTGTCACCGATATTGAGTTCAACTGGCAATACTCTGGCTCGTGGCGACAGATACAGAATTACTATTGATTCCAGAATCCTGAGCCCACAAACGGTTTCTTTTCAGTTGGAAAGACGGCTGGCTGGCGGCACCACATACAGCACCTTACTGACATCGGCGAATTTACTTGCTTCAGGTCAGCCTGCGCCTCCGGCTAACTTATTGCTGTCTTATACAGGTTCTACTGGCGACAACACCAATTTTCATGAAATTACTAATATTCAGGTGTGTACCCAGCAACCTTCAGTTCCGGTAGAAATTGGTTCTCAGTTGCACCATATTGAATTCAGTTATCCGGCGTCTCCTTTAACCTGTAATCCAACAGAAGTGACCATTAAGGCTTGCGCTAATGCGTCTTGCACTGAATTGTATACTTCTCCTGTGACATTAAACCTTGCCACTGTCGGAGGGAGCTGGGTTGGCGGAAACGCTGTAACCTTTACCGGGTCCACTACAAAAAGTCTGAGTAAAACGACACCAGGAAATTTCACTCTTGCCGTCACATCTTCCAGCATACAGCCAACTAATGCATTGCAATGTTTGCAAAATGGTGTTGCCGATGACTGTATTTTTACTGTTGCGGACAGCGGTTTTGTATTTGATGTGCAGGACATGATTGCAAACCAGTCACAAAATGTTTTGATCCGTGCTGTGCGCAAAGACAATGCCAGTCAGCAGTGTGTACCTGCATTCTCCAATACCACCAAACCAGTGAAATTCTGGTCTGGTTATATTGACCCTGTGGCAGCCGGCCGACCAGAAAGTCGTTCTGTGTTATTAGACACAGTCGCTGTTGCGCAGTCTGAAGTCGCGGCACAAACAAGAAATCTGAATTTTAATGCCAGTGGTCAGGCAACGGTGTCGCTGAACTATATTGATGCAGGCCAAATGCAACTTAATGCCCGCTATGATGGCTCAGGTGCCGATGCTGGGTTGGTGATGACAGGCTCTGATCAATTTATTGCCCGTCCAGCCGGACTTTGTGTGCAGGAAGGAAACACCAGTGTTACTCCGATCAGTTGTGCTTTACCTTATGCAAACTGCGCCGCATATAAAAAGGCTGGCGAAACTTTTCAGTTGTCTGTCATTGCTAAAGCCTCTGCCAATAACGGTGACTCTAATTTATGTTCCAACCCACTGAGTACTCCAAATTTCAGGATGAATACTGTTGGATTAAGTCATAATTTGCTGGCTCCATTGGCTGCTGATGGTGCCAGCCCTGGTACTGCAAGTTTAACGTCATACAATCACCTGGCTGCCCCTGGTGGAGTGACCACTGTAGCTCAATCTGTGTCTGAAGCCGGGGTCTTTAGCTTTACCGCAGCTCCTGTGACAAATGGTTATTTTGGCTACAGTATTCCTATTTCAACCAGTGCTGCAATTGGACGGTTTATTCCTGCATATTTCACCGCAACTCCGGGACCAGCAGAGATCCCAGCTCTTGACGACTGCACTAATTTCCACTATTTGGGTCAGGATATGAACTACCAGACAAATCCAACAGTGGTTTATGAAGCCAGAAATATGCAAGGTGCCACCACACTAAACTATGCTCATAGTTTTTTCCGGGCAGGCAACTGGGCTACAGATGCCACAGCCACGAATACCTCTTACACAGATGCTGCGGTGGATGTCAGCATAAGCTCTCCTGTGGCGGTGACTCGGGGAGATTTTAGTCTGAGCAATCAGAATAATGCCTATGATGGCCTATTCAGCCTTACGTTAACTGATGATGTGCTGAGGTACTTGAGGCCCGTGGAACCAGAATATCCGGCTCCTTTTTTGCCACAGTTGAAACTGGATTTAGCAGAGGATGCATGGGCTGATCAGGACGGTGTCTGTGTAAAAACATCAGATGCAGGCCCATGTTTGCCTGTGCAGATCAATGTCACTGCTCCTGTGCAAAAGTATGGCCGTTTAGTGCTAAAAGGTGGCAATGTGGCTGATGCTGCCGTTGCCCCAGCCTCAACTCTGGTGCCATTGGAGTTCAGAACTGAATTCTGGTCTGGTACAGCTTTTGTTGTGAATACAGAAGACAGCTGTACCGCTATAGATCCTGCTTCAATCAGTTTTGATACCCTAGGTTTGCCTGTTGCTGGCAATGGCTATAAGTTAAGTTCAGGTTTAACCGGATCTTCGGCGATCAGTGCAACAGTGCCAGCCGGGTTAACTGGAGTCTGGCCAGTATTTTATGCAGCGCCCTCTTGGTTGCAATACAACTGGCTGGAGGGGACTGCTGGTAACCCGTCATCCGAATTCAGTGTTGGCCGCTACCGTGGCAATAAACGCCAAATTTTCTGGCAGGAAAGGCTAAATTAATAAAAACGAGGGCAGATATTGAACGTGGGCGAAGACCAGCCCACGCCCTTGCATTTTTATATTCTCGTCACAACAAAACTTAAGTTCATCTGCCTTGTCTGACAACTAAATATTTGGCTTTTCAATGGCTTTGGTTTAATTTGGTAAAAACTAAAGATAAAGCTATTTTCTTGGCGTTTTGTTACTTAAAATAAGCGACATTTTCTTGGGCACCTTGTGTCACCACCTCTTAGTTAAAAGGATTAGTCTGTTCCATGTTAAATAAACTGCGTGGTCTGTTTTCAAATGATCTGTCGATCGACCTGGGGACAGCCAATACACTCATCTATGTAAAAGATCAGGGCATAGTCCTGAACGAGCCTTCAGTAGTTGCTATTCGTCAGGAAAGAACTGGCGGACCTAAGAGTGTTGCGGCCGTCGGCCACGCCGCCAAGCGTATGCTTGGCCGTACTCCTGGCAATATTAAAGCCATTCGTCCAATGAAAGACGGTGTAATTGCCGACTTCTATGTGACTGAAAAAATGCTGCAGCATTTTATCAAACAAGCGCATAGCAACAGCTTCCTGCGTCCAAGCCCACGTGTACTGGTTTGTGTACCTTGTGGTTCTACTCAGGTTGAACGCCGAGCTATCCGTGAATCAGCTCAGGGTGCAGGCGCCCGTGAAGTCTACTTAATTGACGAGCCAATGGCCGCTGCTATAGGTGCAGGTTTACCTGTGTCTGAAGCTACTGGTTCTATGGTGGTCGATATTGGTGGTGGTACTACTGAAGTTGCTATTATTTCTCTGAACGGTGTGGTGTATTCCTCATCAGTTCGTATTGGTGGCGACAAGTTTGACGACGCCATCATCAACTATATCCGTCGTAACTACGGCATCCTGATTGGTGAAGCCACAGCTGAACGTATCAAAACAGAAATAGGTTCTGCTTACCCAAGCGACGAAATTCTGGAAATTGAAGTACGTGGCCGTAACCTGGCTGAAGGTGTACCTCGCAGCTTTACCATGACCAGCAACGAAATTTTAGAAGCTTTACAAGAGCCTTTGGCTGGTATCGTTTCTGCTGTTATGGTTGCACTGGAACAGTCTCCGCCAGAACTGGCTTCAGATATTTCTGAACGCGGTATGGTATTAACAGGTGGTGGCGCTTTATTGCGTGACTTAGATCGCCTGCTGATGGAAGAAACCGGTATTCCTGTGGTTGTAGCTGATGACCCGCTGACCTGCGTAGCTCGTGGCGGTGGTAAAGCTTTAGAAATGATCGACATGCATGGCGGTGATGTGTTTAGTTACGACTAACAAGTCAGTCCTGAATGAAACCTATCTTTGAGCGTGGCCCATCTCTGCCAATACGGCTGTTTTTTGCAGTCTTATGCAGCGTTGGGCTGATGACGCTGGATCGATTTACCGACAGCTCCACACAGTTGCGTAGTTATTTAACTGCAACTGTGAGCCCTTTGTATTATCTGGCCAATTTACCCCAGGCCATGATGTCTGATGCTTCCGAACAATTTATGTCTCACCAGCGTTTACTGGAGCAAAACCAGAAGCTGCGTGAAACTTTGCTGCGGCAAAATACCCAGATGCAACGCCTGCAATTTTTACAGCAGGAAAACGACAAACTACGTTCCCTGTTAGGTTCTGTGCCTGTTGCCGAAAGTAAACGTTTGGTGGCTGAAGTATTGGCGGTCTATAGCCATCCGTTCAGTAACCAAATTGTGATTAACAAAGGTAGCAACGATGGTGTAGTGGCACAGCAGCCGTTGATTGATGACTTGGGTGTATTGGGGCAGATTGTCAGCGTGGGGCCTACCAGCAGCCGGGCTTTACTGATTTCTGATACCACTCATGCTATCTCGATGCGGGTTGAACGCAACGGTGATCATGTGGTGGCTGAAGGTTTAGGCCAGGCTGACGAAGTACGGCTGATGCATATTCCACACAGTGCTGATATTCAGCAGGGCGATAAGCTGATTACCTCTGGTCTGGATGGTGTTTTTCCTGAAGGCTATCCTGTGGCTGAAGTGGTGCGTATCAGTCGCAATGCACAGCAGCCTTTTTTACAGGTGTATGCCAGACCTTATGCTCAGTTGGACCGCATTCGTTATGTGTTATTAGTCTGGCCGAAAGCTAAACCGGAAATTGACGAGAAAATAGCGCCGCCTGATGCCGAAGCTGCTGCAGTGGCAGGAGATTTCTGATGGAAAAGTCGCATCGTTTAATTCTGGTGTATTTGTCCCTGATGTTTGCGTTGGTACTGGCTGTCGTGCCACTGCCAGCCATTGTTAAGTTATTCCGGCCCGACTGGCCTTTACTGGTGCTGTTCTACTGGGCTTTGGCTTTGCCATTTCGCGTCAGTATAGGCACAGCTTTTGTTACAGGTTTTTTACTGGATGTATTGGTCGGCACCGTGCTTGGCGTGAATGCGCTGGCTTATTCAGTCATTATTTATTTCTGCTCGGCGCATCATTTAAAAATCCGTAACTTCTCTATTTTGCAGCAAAGCTTAGTCATAGCGTTGTTTTTAGCTTTTTATCACTATTTTATCTTTTGGCTCAGTCATTTCTTAACAGGTGTGGTCTTTACTATGGCCTATTTATGGCCCGTAGTGACAGGAGCTGCGGTCTGGCCATGGATCTTCTGGTTACTACGTCGTATCCGCCGCCAGTTTAAAATTCATTGAGTACCGCTATGATAGCCCTTGCCTCTGCTTCACCTCGTCGCCGTGAATTATTAGCTCAGTTACAGCAGGATTTTGTGCTGGTCAAAGGCAACATAGATGAAACTCAACTGGACGGCGAAACTGCTGATCAGTACGTGTTGCGTTTAGCAGAGCAAAAAGCTCAGGCAGGTTTTGCCAGTCAAAATACTCCACTTCCCACCTTAGGTGCCGATACCATAGTGCAGGTGGATGAATTAGTTTTAGGTAAACCTGTTGATCTGGCTGATTTTCAGCGCATGATGAGGTTATTATCGGGCCGTAGCCATTGGGTAAAAACCGCAGTGGCTATTGCAACAGCACAGGGGCTGCTTAGCACCACTGTCGCGACTAAAGTCTGGTTTAAACAGCTGTCCGAACAGGAAATACTCTGGTACTGGACTACAGGTGAACCTGCAGATAAAGCCGGTGGTTATGGTATTCAGGGCCTGGCAGGTCAGTTTGTTCAGCGTATAGATGGCAGTTATTTTGCTGTGGTAGGTTTGCCTTTGTATGAAACCGCACAGCTGTTACAGACTCTGAAGGATAGGCCATGAGCGCAGAATTACTGATCAACGTCACCCCAAGTGAAACCCGGGTGGCTTTGATTGAAAACGGTGTGTTGCAGGAAGTGCATATTGAACGCCAGGCTAAACATGGACTGGTTGGCAATATTTATATGGGCAAAATCAGTCGTGTTTTGCCTGGTATGCAGGCCGCTTTTGTCGATATAGGTTTAGATAAAGCCGCCTTTTTACATGCCTCTGATATTGTCACTGCAGGCTTAAACATTGCTGACGCTGAACTCAAAGCTGGTCCGGTGAAAGATATTCGGCTGCTGGTGCATGAAGGTCAGTTTCTGCTGGTGCAAGTGGTGAAAGACCCGCTCGGCACCAAAGGCGCACGTTTAACCACTGATATCACCTTGCCAAGCCGCCACCTGGTGTTTATGCCGGGTTCTGCTCATGTCGGCGTATCGCAGCGCATTGAAAGTGAAGCCGAACGTCAGCGTTTAAAAGATATTGTCAGCACTTGTCTGGATGAAAGCGGTGGTTACATAGTTCGTACAGCGGCTGAAGGCGCTGGTGAAGACGAGCTGCTGCACGATGGAAAGTTTTTACAAAAACTCTGGGCCAAAGTACAAAAACGTAAAAAAAATGCCCGTAAAGAAACCATGTTGTATGAAGAACTGACATTGGCCTACCGGATTTTGCGTGATTTTGTCGGCTCTGATTTAGAACGAGTGCGCATTGACAGCAAGCTGACTTATCAGCAATTGCATGCTTTTACCGAAGAATTTGTGCCTGAGATGACAGCCCGGCTGGAGTATTACCCGGGCGAGCGTCCTGTGTTTGATTTATTTGATGTTGAAAACGAAATTCAGCGTGCGCTGGAACGCCGCGTGATGCTGAAAAGTGGTGGTTATCTGATGATCGACCAAACCGAAGCCATGACTACTATAGACGTCAATACCGGTGCTTTTGTTGGCCATCGCAACTTAGAAGAAACCATTTTTAATACCAATATTGAAGCCACCCAGGCCATAGCCCGCCAGTTGCGGTTACGAAACCTCGGCGGCATTATTATTATCGACTTTATCGACATGCAAAGCGAAGAGCATCAAAAGCGCGTCTTGCATAGTTTAGAAGTGGCCTTGGGCCGGGATAAAACCAAAACCAATATTCATGGTTTCTCAGCTTTGGGTTTAGTTGAAATGACCCGTAAACGCACCCGTGAAAGTCTGGAACATGTATTGTGTGGTGAATGTCCTATTTGTGCCGGCCGTGGCAGTTTAAAAACAGTAGAAACCGTATGTTTTGAAATTTTACGCGAAATAGTGCGGGTAAACCGGGCTTATGTGGCAGATAAATTTGTGGTGTATGCTTCACCTGCGGTAAAAGATGCCTTAATTAATGACGAATTTCACAGCATGGCTGAACTCGAAGTCTTTATTGGAAAACAAATCAGCGTCGTGATCGAACCTCAATACGGTCAGGAACAATTTGATGTGGTGATGATGTAGTGCGGACTGTAAAACAGGCCTGGTTTTATTGCTTACACAAAATTTGGATTTTTTTTGCTATCTTCGTCGTGTTGATGGCCACATTAGTCTCAGCTCTGCGTTTTGGCCTGCCGTACGCCCCTGGTTATAAAACCGACATCGAAGACTGGATCAAAGCTGAATACGGCACTGAAGTGCGAATTGGCGCTTTGTCAGCTGGCTGGCAGGGGACTGGTCCGGCTTTGGTATTGCAGCAACTGCAAGTATTGGACAGCAATTTTCAGCCGCAATTAACCATAGAAGAAACTGGCATTCGGCTGGATTTCTGGCGATCAATGCGCACTATGAAACTCAGTGCTGCTCATTTTGAACTGACAGGTTTAACTTACAGAGTCGATGCGCAGCGTTGGTTAGGTACTGGTGTCGCCGCTCCTTCGGACAATCAGCCGTTATTTGATGCCTTGCAGGATCTGTTTTTTAAGCAGCTCCAGCATTTTTCTGTACTCGACAGCCAACTGGTGTTTAACAATGCTCAGGATGAAGATATCCGGCTGGATATTAAAGCGCTGAACTGGCAAAACGAAGGCGAAAGGCATCAGGGCTGGGGTGAGGTGTCTGTCGCTGATGTGACGGCTAATACATTGTCTTTTATTATCGACTTAACAGGTGAGCCGTCTAAAGCCAATGGTCAGTTGTATCTGGCTAGTCAGCAACTGGATCTATTGCCCTGGTTCCAACAGTTACTGCCTCAAACCCGTAAGCTCAATAGTGCCAAATTAAACTTTGCCGCCTGGGGTGATATTAAAGCCGGTAAGTTGCAACAAATTGATGTGGCCTTGTCAGATAACAATGTGGGTTGGTTAAAAGACGGTGTCTGGAACAAAGTGGCTTTGTCAGATGGGTATTTACGCTGGTTGCCCAGAGCAAAAGGCTGGAGTTTAAGTTCCAGCCCTATGACGCTGAGTAACAGCAGTCAAAGCTGGCCTGGTTTGCAATTGCAACTCAACCAGAATGAGCTGGGTTATCAGGCGTCACTGCAAAACCTGCAATTGGGCATTGCCCGGCCTTTATTGGAATTATTTTCTGATGGCTCTGAACAATTACAGTCGCTGTTAGCCTATCAGTTAGATGGCAAAATCGAACGACTGGATTTATTAACCGAAGACGAACAGTGGTATTTAGCCGGTCAGTTTAATGAGTTGTCGTCTGCTCCTGTGGCTGATGTGCCGGGTGTCAAAGGCTTTACGGGCTCTTTTGTTGCTTCGCCGCATTTTGGCTGGCTGGGCTTAAAAGCCAAAGACGGTGCACTTGAGTGGGGCCAGGCTTTTAGTCAGAACTGGAGCTACAAAGGCGCTGAATTAGAACTGGCCTGGCGCAAAAGGGCTGGTCACTGGCAAATTCTGGTGCCTTATCTGAGCTTATGGCAAGACGCTTTTAGTCTGGAAGCTGAGCTGGTGGTGAATCTGGACGATAAGCCTAATATGGATTTAGTCGCAGAGCTGCATGGTGTGCCTGTGCAAAATGCCGAACATTTTTTCCCGAAATTCTATATGCCTGCATCGGTGATCAACTACCTCAAACCTGCACTGGTCTCTGGTGATGTCAGTTCAGGCAAAGTGCTGTGGTCTGGCGATTTTTCCGCTTACCCTTATGCTGAAAAAGAGGGCGTATTTCAGGCGCTGGCTGATGTGACCAATGCTGAGTTTTTATTTGATCAAAACTGGCCAAGCTTAACTGAATTGTCAGCTGAACTGTTTTTTGAAAATGCGTCGATGTTGATCAGCAGCAAATCAGGTTATCTGGTCGACGCCCCTGTTGAACAAGGGGTGCAAGTCGGAATTCCTGATTTGTATAACGCCGACAACTTAATTATTGATATTAAACAACAGCTGCTGGCAGAGCAGGTCACCACCCTGATGCAGGCTTCACCTTTGCACGACTCAGTGGGCGAAACCTTGGCCTATTTAGGGGTGACGGGGCCGGTGAAGGGCGATGTGCGTCTGACCATAGGTTTAGAAGAACCCACTGTGGATGTAAAAGGGGCGATCGACTTCGAACGCAATGGCTTGTCTTTATCCGCCCCTGTTTTAGTCGGTGAGAATCTGACTGGTCGTCTGGAGTTTCATAACGACATACTGACCGCCGATGATTTACAGCTTTTTATCAGCAATATTCCGCTGCAGTTTGGCTTTCGTGGCGAACAGCAGCAAGACAACTACAAAGTATCCTTATTGAGTCAGGGCTTACAAAATAGCCAAGAGCTGCTGCTGAATTTAGCGCCGCAACTGGAACACTTTGCCAGTGGCCCGCTGAACTGGCAGTTTAAACTTGATCTAGTGCTGGCGGGAGAAGGTTATACCTACCAGGCTGATTTAGCATTGGATTTAACCGACACTGAATTAATGTTACCCAAACCGCTGGCGAAAAAGCCTGGCCAGGCTGGTACTGTATTCTGGTCCTCCAGTGGTAGCCAGGATAATTCGGTGATCGCGTTAACTTATCAGGACCTGGTGTTTTTTGACGCCAGTTATGTGCATGCGCAGGGCCAGATTGGCAGAGCTCATCTAAGTTTGGGGTCTAAGGAAAATTCCGGTTTTGCCGACGGTTTCACCATCAGCGCTAATCTGGATAAAACAGACTTTTTGCCCTGGTTTGAACTGGTTCAGCAGCAAGTTAGTCAGCAGTCTGATGAAGCAGGCTTGCTTCCCGCTTTAACCTCGGTCAAGGCCAGTGTCAATACACTGACTGTGACGGAGGATATTCAGTTTGACCAGGTACAACTACAGATAAAACCAGAAGCTGATGTTTGGGTGGCGGATATAGCCGCGACTCAAACCAAAGGCCAGTTAAAACTGCCAAGAGATTTGATGGCTCAGGGTATAGAGGCCAATCTGGAGTTTTTAACTTTATTTCCGTATGACCCACAACAGGCCGAAGCAGAAGCTTTAACTGCCGAAGAGGCCATGGCCAAACTGACCAAAGAGCAGCAAATTGCCAAAGCTCTGGCAGAGGTCGTCAAACCAGAACCTATGCCATGGCTGGCTGATTTACCGCCATTAAAACTGGAGTGCAAAAGTTGTGTGTTTGGACCTTTTGATTTGGGCCAACTGAGTATGCAAACCGAATCTGACGGCGAGCGTTTAACTATTCATAGCTTTGAATCTCGTTACAAAAAGCATCAGTTGAGTATCAAAGGTCTGTGGCAAAAAGATACAGAAGCAGGTGTCACTACCTTATCGGCAAAGTTAACCAGCCCTGATTTTGGTCAGTTAATGAAAGACTACCATTTAAGTGCAGCTATAGCGGGCAGTCCGGCCGAAGTACAAATAGATAACTTAAGCTGGGCCGGTGGTCCAACTCAGTTTAACTACGCGACTTTAGGCGGCAAACTGAATTGGAAACTAGGCGAAGGCTCTCTGTCAGAAGTCAGCGACAAAGGCGCGCGCTTATTATCTGTGTTTAGCCTGGGTTCTTTAGTGCGAAAGCTGAAACTGGATTTCAGGGATATTTTCTCTAAAGGTTTTTTCTACACTGAAATGAAAGGCGATTTGCAGCTGGATAAAGGTGTGGTTCATACCAATAATACGCTGGTTGATGGTGCTGCCGGAAAAATAGAAATTCAGGGTTATGCTGATTTAGTCACGCGTCAGCTGGATTATCAGATGGCGTTTTTGCCAAAAATCACCTCCAGTTTGCCTGTGCTGGTGGCCTTGTTGCAGTTTAATCCGGCGACTGGTTTAGCGGCTTTGGCTTTAGATGAACTGGTTGAATCGGCTGAAGTGGTCTCCAAAGTGAATTTTGTCGTCACAGGTAATTTTGACCAGCCGGAAGTCGTGGAAGTGGCGCGTCATACCACAGAGATTGAAGTGCCGCGTTCAGAGCTGTTAAAAGCTGAGCAGGAAAAACGTTTACGTTTGCAGCAGGACCAAGAGTTACAAAAGAACCCTGCCAAACCATCTGCGAACCTACCCAACAAGGAAAAAGCCAATGGCTAAGCTCTGGCGTTTATCCGCTGTGCAGCTGACCAGTGGTCCTGATCCTTTGGCTAATCTGACTAAAGTTGATCAGTTACTGGCGCAGCTACCGCAATCCGGGCCACATCTTGCCGTATTGCCAGAAGGTGTGGCTGTGTTTGCCGGGCCTGATGGGCTAAATCTGCAACTGGCCGAACCTTTAGGTACCGGTCCGTTGCAAAGCGCTTATGCGGCTTTAGCGAAAAAACATCAGCTGTATTTACTGGTCGGCACTTTACCAACCCAAACTTCTGATCCAACACGTTTTGCTGCCAGTAGTCTGTTGTATAACCCTGCTGGCGAATTGATTGGCGATTATCAGAAAATCCATTTATTTGATGCCTTAGTCAATGACAGCAGCAAGCAATATCTGGAATCTGCCACTACTATGCCGGGTGACAAATTAGCTTTGGTACAGCTTGATGAGCTAAAACTGGGCATGCTGATTTGTTACGATATGCGTTTTCCAGGATTAGCTCAGGCTTTAGCGGCTCAGGGTATGAATGTCATGGCTGTGCCTTCGGCTTTTACTACAGTGACAGGGGAGGCACATTGGCATACCTTATTAAGAGCCCGTGCCATAGAAACCCAGAGCTTTGTTATAGCGCCAGCTCAAGTGGGCACACACATCAATGGTCGACAGACTTATGGCCATAGTTTAATTATCGATCCATGGGGCCGCATTCTGGCAGAAGCCGATGGCAGCAGCGAAATGGTGCTGAGTGTCGAAACAGATTTAGATCTTTGCCAACAGCTGGCAGAGAAAATGCCGTTAAGGCACCACAACAGATTTCAAAGTGAGTTCAAAGCATGAGTAACGTCGAACACAACCTGTTAAGCGCCAGTGATTTAAGCGCCAGTGATTTACAACAAAGCTTAGGCTTTTTGTTTGCGCACAAGCTGGATTACGCCGACCTGTATTTCCAGTCCAGTGTGCATGAATCCTGGGGTTTGGAAGATGGTCTAGTCAAAGACGGCTCCTTTAATATCGAGCGTGGTGTTGGTGTGCGCGCCATCAGTGGTGAAAAAACCGGTTTCGCTTATGCTGATTCCATTTCTGCAGCAGCCTTAAAACAGGCAGCAGAAGCAGCTCGTGGTATAGCAGGTGCGGGCAAACAAGGTTCAGTGCAGGTCTTTAAGCAACAAACTCAACCACAAATTTATTTGCCTTGCGAGCCACTGCAAAGTTTAGACAATACCGCCAAGGTTGAGCTACTGAAGCAGATGGAAGTGTATATCCGCAGCCTCGATAGCCGCGCTGAACAAGTGGCTGTCAGTTTGTCCGGTGTGTACGAAGAAGTCTTAGTGGCTGCATCAGACGGCACTTTTGCTACAGATATTCGTCCTCTGGTGCGGTTAAACTGTTCAGTACTGCTGCAACACAATGGTCGCCGTGAACGCGGTGGCAGTGGTGGTGGTGCCCGTACCAACTATCAGTATTTCCTTGAAGACGTCAATGGTTCGCCACGTTGGCAGGGTTATGCCCGTGAAGCTGTGCGTATGGCTCAAGTCAACTTAACTGCTGTTGATGCACCAGCCGGCACTATGCCAGTGGTGTTAGGTTCAGGCTGGCCTGGCGTGTTATTACACGAAGCGGTAGGCCATGGTCTGGAAGGGGACTTTAACCGTAAAGGCTCTTCTACTTTTGCTGGTCGTGTTGGTGAGCAGGTCGCTTCAAAACACTGCACTATTGTTGATGACGGTACTTTGGCTCATCGCCGTGGTTCATTGAATATCGACGACGAAGGCACAGCCAGTCAATACAATGTATTGATCGAAAACGGTATTTTAAAAGGCTATATTCAGGATAAACACAACGCCATGCTGATGAATGTGGCGCCAACAGGCAACGGCCGTCGTGAGTCCTTTGCCCATTTGCCTATGCCTCGTATGACCAATACCTACATGCTGGCGGGTGAATACGACCCGCAGGAAATTATTGGCAGCGTGAAAAAAGGTATTTATGCGCCGAATTTTGGTGGTGGTCAGGTCGATATCACGTCAGGCAAATTTGTGTTTTCAGCCTCGGAAGCTTATCTGATTGAAGATGGCAAAATTACCACGCCAATTAAAGGTGCAACCCTGATTGGCAATGGCCCTGAAGCTATGCAGCAGGTGTCTATGGTGGGTAATGATTTAGCGCTGGATGCTGGTGTTGGAGTCTGTGGTAAACAAGGTCAAAGCCTGCCTGTAGGGGTGGGACAACCGACATTAAAACTGGATGCCATGACGGTTGGTGGCACTGCGTAACTTAGTTCAGACGAAAAACACTAGGACTTTGTGCCGTTTTACGGCAAGATCCAGTCCATTAAAATTAAGCGCTGACTGAGAATTTCGCCTGCTATGTTACAAACTTTGTTAAACAGACGTCGTCTGGCCAAATTGCCAAAAACAGATCTGGTGGCAGAAACCGTTTCTGTGTTGTGGTCGGCTGCTGAGTACAAAAGTACAGTGCTGGATCTGATCCAGCGTGCGCAACATCGTATTGTGATCACCGCCTTGTATCTACAGGCTGATGAAGCGGGTGAACAAATTCTGCGGGCTTTATTTGCTGCTAAACAGCAAAAACCTGATTTGCAGGTCACAGTCTATGTTGATTACCACCGTGCCCGCCGTGGTCTGATTGGTCAGGAAGGTGCAAGAACCAACAACGACTTTTACCGTGAAATTGCTAAAGACTACGACCTGCCTATACAAATTATCGGTGTGCCGGTTAAAAAGCGTGAGCTGTTTGGTGTCTTGCATTTAAAAGGTTTTGTCTTTGATCAAACCCTGCTCTACAGCGGCGCTTCACTGAATAATGTCTATCTGGCGGAACAACACCGTTACCGTGCCGACCGTTATTTAGTGCTGCAAAATCAGGAGATGACAGACGCCATAGTACAGGCGCATCAGCAGTTGTTTGGTGATGAAGAACAAACACCAGAGCTGTTGGATGACGAAGACTATGTCAGTCAGGCGGTGAAACGTCAGTCACGTTTATGGTTAAAACATGCCAAAGCTACCCGTTATCAGTATGCAGATAAAAACGATTCCGCCTTACGTGCCTCACTGCTGATAGGCTTAGGCCGTCGTAATAACGAACTGAACAGTACTGTACTGGCGTTGCTTTCTGTGGCGCAGCAGGATGTATTGATCTATACCCCTTACTTTAATCCACCCATAGCTTTAGCCCGCGCGCTGCGTAAGTGTTTAAAACGTGGTGTTACAGTGACTGTGGTAGTGGGTGATAAAACTGCCAATGACTTTTATATTCCGCCAGGTCAGCGCTTTAGCAAAATTGGTGGTTTACCGTATTTCTATGAAACTATTTTGCGTAAGTTTGTACGGGCGAATCAGAAGTTTATCGACGCTGGTTTGCTGCATGTCAAACTATGGAAACACGAAGATAACAGTTATCACCTTAAAGGCTTAAGTGTCGATGGCGTAAAGCATCTGTTTACCGGTCACAATCTGAACCCACGGGCTTTTGCTTTGGATTTTGAAAACGGCATTTATGTCGAAGACGATCTGCAACAGTTGAAGGCTTTATTGGAGCAGGAAAAACAGGTGATCACAGCCCATAGCAGTGAAATTGTGCATTATTCAGAAATTGAAACGGTGCGGGATTATCCGGAAGTGGTGCAAAAGCTGTTAAGTCAGCTGCGTCGTATAGGTGCGGATTTAGTGGTGAAGCGGTTGATATAAAAATGGGGTCAGATCACATTATTCGCCAAGCGAATAATGTGATCTGACCCCATTTTTTAGTCTTCTAAAATAGCTGGTTTAATCAGCTGGAACAGTTCGCGGAAGGCCTTAGGTGGCAGATCCTTTTCCTGTTCTCTTTTTGCATTACGAATAAGTGCCCGTAACTGCTGAACGTCTACATCAGGGAAAGCTTCAACAAATTCAGTTAATGCGTCCGGATTGGCAATCAGTTTATCGCGCCAGGTTTCCACTAAATGGAATTTACGGGTCGCCGCCTGATTGGTGTTTCTAAGCACAGCTAAAGCACGCTCAATAGGTTCCAGATCACGGGTACGCATTAAACGACCAATAAACTGAATATGACGGCGCAGCGCTTCGTGTTTTTTCGACAGCTTATCAGCCAAAGCCAAAGCGTCTTTTAACTCATCATCTAAATCTAACTTAGCACGTGCTGCAGGGCTTAAAGCCACCAGGTCTTCACCCAGTTTCTGCAGCGCAGTCATCTCTTTTTTGACTTGGGTTTTACTTTT
Source organism: Rheinheimera sp. 1928-s (assembly GCF_029269265.1). Taxonomy (GTDB): domain Bacteria; phylum Pseudomonadota; class Gammaproteobacteria; order Enterobacterales; family Alteromonadaceae; genus Pararheinheimera. The sequence continues at coordinate 605,430 of NZ_JARIXP010000002.1, read as the reverse complement.
ACCATGCTCAACATCCCAGTCGTCGCCATGGGTAAAGTCGGTCATATCGGCCATACGATTCTCTTACCATCTTGTTTAATGTGGCAAGTATACCCGATCTGCCGCCTAATAGCAGCGCTCGCTAATGATGCTTGCGACGGCAGGATGCACTATGGACTTGCCTCCGTTGGGCAAAAAGAACTAAGGTCGGTTATTGCTTTGTCAAAATGAACAGCCCGAGGCCAATTTGTTTAAACTATTTACACTACTTTGCAGCATCAGCCTGTTAAGCACAGCAGCTTTTGCTACGCAGTTCACTGTAAAGGATCATGATAAGTTTGTTATAGGCTATGTGTTTCCATCCGACAACAGGCTGAACCCCGATAGCATTGCTGCAGAAAAAATGACGCATATCAATTATGCATTTTCCACTATCGAACACGGCAAACTCGTGGAAGGTTTCGCTTTTGACCGCGACAATTATATGGATCTACAAAGCCTGAAAAAGCGTAATCCGCAGCTTAAAATTCTTACCTCAGTTGGCGGCTGGACCTGGTCTGGCGCTTTTTCTGAAATGGTACTGACGCAAAGCAGCAGACAAGTTTTTATAGGAAGCGCTGTCGACTTTGTGACACGGCACCAGTTGGACGGTATTGATATCGATTGGGAATACCCCGGATTAGCGGGGGCTGGTAACCCACACCGCGCAGAGGACGGCAGAAATTTCACCTTACTGCTCAAGGATCTCAGAAAGGCGCTTACTCAATTATCTACTCAACTGCAACGGCCGATACTGTTAACAATTGCCAGTGGAGGTTTTCCTGCCTACATAGCAAAAAGTGATATAGCAAACTGGCACCCTTATCTGGATTTTATCAATATCATGGCATACGACTTTAACTTTCCGGCTGATGGTGCCAGCACCGGCCACCATGCTGCTTTGTACACCAACCCAAAGGACCGCAGCGGTTTATCGGCCGATGCGGCTGTACAAGACCATGTAGCTGCTGGAGTACCCGCCAGCAAATTGGTTATAGGAGTTGCCTTTTATGGCCGCAGTTGGTTCAAAGTAACGACTAAAGAGCGGGGGCTTTATCAGCAGGGTTATACAGGTGAAACCGACTTAGGCGGCAGTTGTCACGATTTAGTCACTAAGCTGATTGATAAGCAAGGGTTTGAGCGACATTGGGACCCTATCGCCAAAGCCCCTTGGTTATGGCATGCCAAACGTCAGATTTTCATTAGTTATGATGACCCTGAATCCATCAGTGCCAAAAGCCACTATGTAAAACAACAAGGTCTGCGCGGTATTATGTTTTGGCAATACAACTCTGATCATAAGAATGAGTTATTGGATAGCATCAATCAGAGTTTGGCAGCACCAGTGCCCAAGCCCGCCACTGCGGACCATTGAGCTAAACAAAGCGCTTTTGCTTGCCTTGCGGCAACTCCAATTCGTTGAGAACTATGATAAGCTGGCGCCAAATCTTGGCAGTCAAAACAGAGCATTCTGACAGGTACACAGATGAGTCAAACCGAAGTTACAATCTGGCAAGAAATCGCCGAAGTAAAAGATGCGGTCAGCCAGGTGCTGGCGCATGCAAAACAATTAGGTGCCAGCAGCGCCGAAGCCTCTATGAACCGCACCCGTGGTTTAAGTGTGGAAACCCGCCATGGCGAAGTGGAAACCGTTGAATTTAATCAGGACGGTGGTTTAGGCATCAGTATTTATGTCGGCCAGCGCAAAGGTTCTGCTTCTACTGCGGATTTAAGCCCGGCGGCTTTAAAACGCACAGTCGAAGCTGCTATTGATATAGCCCGTTACACTTCTGAAGATCCGCATGCGGGTTTAGCTGAAGCGGCCTGGTTGGAATTATCACCACCGGATCTGGATTTATTTCACCCAGCTTCTGTGTCTACCGAACAAGCCATTGAATGGTGTAAAGCTTCAGAAGAAGCAGCTTTTGCTTATGATACCCGTATCACCAACTCTGAAGGCGCATCGTTTTCCTCACATCAGGGCTTAAAAGTCTATGGCAACAGCCATGGTCAACTGGTCGGTTACCCGAGCAGCCGCCATAGCTTAAGTTGTGTCGTCATTGGTGAAGACGGCGACGATATGCAGCGCGACTATAGCTACACAGTGGCCCGTGAATTAGGTGCTTTACTAGACCCGGCTCAGATTGGCCGCGAAGCTGCACTGGAAACAGTGCAACGATTAAATGGCCGTAAACTCGGCACGCAAAAAGTGCCGGTGATTTTCCGTGCTGATATCGCCAGCAGTATATTTGGTCATTTGGTGTCTGCGATCAGTGGTGGCAGTATTTACCGAAAATCCAGTTTCTTGCTGGATAAAGTCGGCCAACCTGTGATGTCCGACAAAGTGACTATTATTGAGCGCCCGCATTTAAAACAAGCTTTAGCCTCCAGTCCTTTTGATGGCGAAGGTGTGAAAACCCGTGATTTAACAGTGCTGGATAAAGGCGTATTAAATACTTACCTGACCACCAGTTATTCGGGCCGTAAGTTGGGTTTACCAAGCACGGGTCATGCCGGTGGTATTCATAACTGGTTAGTACAACACGGTGATGCCGACTTAGCTCAGCTGTGCCGCGATATGGGCACTGGTTTGTTGGTGACAGAACTGATGGGGCAAGGCGTCAATACAGTGACGGGTGACTACTCACGTGGTGCTGCAGGTTTCTGGGTTGAAAACGGCCAAATTCAGTTCCCGGTTTCTGAAATCACCATAGCCGGTACTTTGCAGCAAATGTTTATGGATATTCAGGCCATAGGCAAAGATGTGGACCCTCGTGGTGGCGTGCTGACAGGTTCAGTATTGATAGGTCAGATGCAAATCGCTGGTCACTAAAATAAAAAGGGGAGGCTCACATTGTTAACAATGTGAGCCTCCCCTTTTTTAATTGTTAGTTAATACCGGTTTTTAAACCACGGCGGATTAACAGTGCATCTGTAGTTGGTTCCTGACCACGGAAGGCTTTATAGGCTTCCATTGGGTCTTTACTGTTACCTATAGACAGAATGTTTTTACGGAAGTTAATACCGTTTTCCAGCTTCAGACCACCCTGGTTTTGCACATGGGCATAAGCGTCAGCCGCCAGAATTTCACTCCACATATAAGCGTAGTAACTGGCAGAGTAACCACCTGAGAACACGTGAGCGAAGAAGGTTGATTTGTAACGTGGCGGCACAGCCGTCAGGTCTACACCATGTTTTTTCAGTGCTTCAGCTTCAAACTTCTGTACATCCTGCAGTGGTGCATCAGCTGGCAGAGAATGCCATTCCATATCTAACAGTGCAGCAGACATATACTCCAGAGTGTCAAAACCCTGGTTGAAGCTGCGTGACTTCATGATTTTTGCCAACAGTTCAGCAGGAATAGCTTCGCCTGTTTTGTAGTGTTTGGCGTAGTTGCCAATCACATCAGGGTGAGCTGCCCAATCTTCCTGGAAGGTCGATGGGAATTCAACGAAGTCACGTGATACTGAAGTACCTGACAACGATGGGTAAGTTACGTCAGAGAATAAACCATGCACAGCGTGACCAAATTCATGGAACATAGTAGTTACATTGTCATAGCTCACCAGTGTAGGTTCACCAGCTGGGCCTTTAGGAATGTTCATCACGTTTACGACAACAGGCTTCTGATTTAACAGCTCACTTTGTCTGACAAAAGAACTCATCCAGGCGCCACCACGTTTGCCGTCACGGGCGAAGTAATCAGCATAAAACAATGCAATGCTGCTACCGTCAGCGTCAAAAACTTCATAAGCTTTTACATCCGGGTGATATACAGGTAAATCCGGACGTTCTTTCATCGTAATACCAAACAGCTTGTTCATGGTGTAGAACATACCGTCTGTTAATACACGCTCAAATTCAAAGTACTCACGCACTTGAGCTTCATCTAAATCGTATTTGGCTTTACGTACTTTCTCAGCGTAGAACTCCCAGTCCCATGGCTGTAATTCAAAATCACCGCCAGTTTCTTTGATCATCGCCTGAATAGCTTCAGCTTCTTTTTTGGTGTTTTCCACTACAGCCGGAACCATAGAAGCGAACATATCCATCACAGCTTTTGGTGTTTTAGCCATAGTAGGTTCTAACTGGTACGTAGCCCAGTTGTCATAACCCAACAACGCAGCGCGTTCAGCACGTAACTGAGCCAGACGTGCAACTATAGGCTGGTTGTCTGTTTCGCCAGAAGTACCGCGGTTTGCTGATGCTTCCCATACTTTTTTACGTATTTCACGGTTTTCCAGTGAAGCCAATGCAGGCTGACGGGTGGTGTTGGTAATTTCAATAATGAATTTACCTTCTTTGCCTTTGGCTTTTGCACCTTCGGCTGCAGCAGTAATTTCTGCTTCAGATAAACCTGCTAATTCTTCTTTGGTGTCGACATAAACAGCGATCTGATCTTTCATTGCCATCAGGTTTTGCTGATATTTGTTGGTCAGAGTGGACTGCTCTTCGTTTAACGCACGGATCTTCGTTTTTTGTTCTTCGGTTAAGTTAGCACCGGCGCGAACAAAGCGCTCGTAATAATCTTCCACTAAACGAGTGGCTTCACCGTCTAAACCTAAGGTGGCGCGAGTGTCGTATAAAGCTTTGATACGGGCAAACAATTCTGGGTTCAGGTTGATGTTATCTGAATGCGCAGCAAATTTAGGTGCCATTTCAGCCTGAATTTTCTGAATGGTTGGGTTGCTGATAGTGCCTGTCATGTTATAGAAAGTTGTAGAAGCACGGCCTAACAGCTCTCCGCTTTTTTCCATAGCGACAATGGTATTGTCAAAAGTGGCTGCTTCGGTATTACCTGCAATAGCCAGGATCTCAGCCATATGCTGTTTGATCCCTTCTTCCATGGCTGGTTGGTAATGTTCAACTTTAATTTTATCGAATTCTGGGGCTTCGTATTGCAGAGTACTTTTTACGAATAATGGATTGCTCAGAGCTCCTTGCTCCGCTGCTGGTGCTGCAGTTTGTGTTTGCTCAACTGCTGCAGTGGTTTTAGCTTCTTCGGCTGGCTTAGAGCAGGCACTTAAAGCGACGGCTGCGCCAATAGCGCTGGCGATTAAGGTCTTACGCATGGATCTTTCCCTCTGGGTATTTTGGTTGCTTTTTTGTTATGGATTTACACTAAAAATCATCAACTTTTAACTGGTCGAGTATGCCAAAAGCAGGGCTGAAAGAACAGGTTTTGCAGTAAATGACCTGATTAGTGGGATGAGTGGTCATACTTTGTGATTTGATGGCGTTTTACAGGAAAGCCCTGCTGCAGATTTAACCGCAGCAGTTTGGTTCTGCAGTTTATTTCAACTTGTGCCCTTTGATCGCGTAAAACAAAATCATGCCGTAACAAGGCAACAGCAACCAGTACGCGTTTTGATTGCCTTGTTGTTGTGCCAAATAGCCATAAACCAAAGGAATAACAGCGCCACCTGCTATGCCCATAATCAGTAAAGCTGAAGCTGTTGCTGTTAATTTACCTAAACCTTCCAGCGCCAGCGGCCAGACTGCGGGCCACACCAGTGCATTGGCTAAACCTAATAACGCCAGATACAGCACCGGGTCCGGTACTGCCGGAATGCTTAGCCAGCCCAGCAAAAATTCGGACAAAGCAAAAGACTGCAGATCACTGCTTAATACACCAGCCGTAAAAGCAATACCAGCCACAGCTGAAGCTATTAAGGCCTGTTGCTGACTCAGCCAGTTGGGGATCAGCGCTATGCCCAGCAGATAACCCAACACCATAAAGGCCATAGTGTAGGACGTTAAGCTGCCAAAATGTGCCAGCCCTAAACCCTGACCAAACAAACCTATGGTGTCGCCTGCTATCACTTCGACTCCTACATAACAAAATAAAGTCAGAGTACCCAAAAGCACCTGCGGGTATTTCAGCACAGCGCGCCATTCAGTGTTTTTATCAGCAGGGGCGTCCAGTTGTAGCTCTGGCAAAGGGGAAAAATGCACAAAAGCCATCAGGCCAATTAATACCGCAGCCATCAACAGATAAGGCTGAACCAGACGGCCAGATAAATCGGCCAGCAGCGTGGTTTTTTCATCTGGGCTAAGCAGGGCTAAAGCTGAATCACTAAAAGCATCCATACCCGTTAAAATCCAGGCACTGAACAACAATGGCACTATAAAACCTGCGCCTTTATTCACTATGCCCATCAGGCTGATGCGCATGGCGGCACTTTCGCGTGGACCAATACAAACAATGTAAGGGTTAGTGGCGGTTTGCAGAATAGTCAGGCCTGTGCCGAGCACAAACAAGGCCAGTAAAAACAATTCAAAAGTGGCACTAAAAGCCGCCGGAATAAATAACAAAGCGCCTGCTGCCATAACAGCTAAACCTATAATCATGCCTTGTTTATAGCCAAAACGGGTCAGTAAACCCGAGGTGGGTAAAGCCATGACAAAATAAGCGATATAAAATACAAAGGTCACCAGCAAGGCCTGAAACTCATTGAGCTGACAGGCAATTTTCAGAAAAGGGATCAAGGCCCCATTCAGCCAGGTGACAAAACCAAACACAAAAAACAGTATGCCTATCAGGATCATAGGCAATAGGCTGCTATGCCGCGTCTGTGACACAGCGTTAGAGTTGTTCATAAATTTCCCCGTTGTCCCCGTCGTACTTGAAGCCGCAGCTTTGTTGACTGCGCTACTCGCCCAGTCACATAGGACTGCTATGCTCCTGGGGTCTCGCTCACTTGCCGCCTCGCTGCAACATCAATTACTTAGGGGAGTATTGTTATTAATTAGGCGGTGTTACCCGCTATCCAGCTTTGTTGGATTTGATACTTGTTATTCATCCAGATTAAATCGGCCTGAGCGCCGGGCTTGATTTGGCCTCTGATTTTGCTCTGGCCAATAAAATCAGCAGCTGTGGCTGTTGCCATTTGAATGGCTGTGGCTAAATCCAGTTGCAGCTGTTCTTTGGCATAACGTACCGCACTGGCCATATCCAGCACTGAACCTGCTAAAGAGCCTTCGGCATTGGTCAGTTTTAAACCCTGGCGTGTGACTTTGCCGTCAAAAAACTCAAACTCGGTTTGGTCTGTGCCTACAGGCGACATGGCATCTGTCACCAATACTAAACGTTCAGCGCCTTTGGCCTGATAAGCCAGTCGTGCTGATAAAGGATGCACATGTTCGCCATCCAGAATAATGCCGCAATAAGCCCGTGGATCGGCAAGGGCTGTGCCCACCATACCTGGCTCACGAGAGGTTAAACCTGACATGCCGTTGTACAAATGCGTAAAGCCTGTAGCCCCGGCGTCTAAAGCGGCCAGTACTGTATCGCTGTCTGCGTTAGAGTGACCTAAACAGACGATAACGCCAGCATCACAAAGGCGACGAATGTGCTCCGGGCTGACCGCTTCAGGTGCTATGGTCAGCATACGCACACCTAAATCTGTGCGCTGATACAACTCCAGTTCAGCCGCAGATAAAGAGCGTAAATGTTGGGTCGGGTGACAACCTCTTTTTGCCAAAGACAAATGCGGCCCTTCAAAGTGAATACCAATAATACCGGGCTCGGCGCGAGCTAAAGCTGCAGCTACCGCATCGGCGGCTTGTTGCATGCTGCTGATATTGTCGGTGATCACAGTGGGCAACATAGCTGTGGTGCCAAAAGCACGGTGCGCAGCCATCATCAGGCGCAAAGCTTCGACAGTGGGTTGCTGGTTAAACAAAATGCCTCCACCGCCATTAACCTGGGTATCAATAAAACCTGGTAATAACATACCGTCTGGTAATTCCAACACAGTGACACCAGATTCGGCAGTGCTGCTGATCTGCTGAATCACGCCATCGGCAATCAGCAGGTATTGCTGCTGTTGCCAGCGACCTTCAATCAAAGCGCTGTGGGCGTGCAGATAAAAAGGCTCAGACTTCATAGCTTTGTCCTTCGGTTAAAGCTTTGCCTAATAAAGCAGCACCACGTACGCCACTGGCGGCGCCCCACTGAGCTTTTTTAAATTGTGGCACTGCAGCTCCGGCAAATAAATATGCAGCTGTCGCTTTAGGTAAAGCGGCAATAATTTCGGGGATATCGGATAAACCACCACCCAGCACAATCAGATCCGGGTTTAAGCTCAGTATCTGATTGGCCATCACAGAACCTAAAGCGCTGATATAGGCCTCGAAGGTACGAATGGCTGCGGGCTTTTCGGCGCGGTAATCGGCTAACCACTGGTAAGTGTCGGCCTTCTGGCCACTAAAATACTGATACAAACGCGCCAAACCTGTGCCCGAGATATAAGGTTCGTTACAGCCGGTTAAGCCACAACCACAGCTAAACAGCGGCAAATTAAACTGCTGTACTACAGAAGCAGCTAAGCCCTGATGACCGTATTCACCTGCTAAACGCTGGGCACCCTGATAGAGTTTGCCGTTCAGGCAAAAACCACCACCAGCACCAGTGCCCAAAATAAAACCCAGTACTTTGTGGTGTTGTTGGCCCGCGCCCAGCACAGCTTCGGATAAAGCAAAGCAGCGGCAATCGTTGCCTATAGCAACAGGGCGCTGCAACAAAGCAGTTAAGTCTTTGGCCACTGTTTTGTTGGTTAAACAAGGCACATTACTGGATAACACAGTGCCGTCTTTTCTAATCACGCCGGGCAAAGCTATGCCTAAAGTGCCAGGGCTTTGACACAAAGCATCGGCCTTTTGAATTTGTTGTAATACAGTCTGCAAAAACTCATCGTAGCTTTGTTGAGGGGTGGGCACCCGCCAGCTGTGCTGCAATTCAAACTTTGCATCCAGCACCGCCAGCTCTATTTTTGTGCCGCCTATATCCAGTCCGTACCACATGGCTTAGCCTTTAAAAGGATATAAAGTTACACCTTGCACCACACGATTCACCTGACCACCAGGGCAAGGATTATCAGGGGACACCTTTAATTGCAGGGCTTTGTAAAAAGCCAGAGCCTGGCACCAGACAATAAAAGGCAAGGTCAGCCAGACATCAGCCAGGCAACTGTCTCCACCAAGCTGAGCTTCGGACAATACTGCGCTGTCGAGCGCCAGATTATCCCGTTGCAGTTCGGCCAGCAGATCCTGGTCGTACAAACAGCTATAAGGATCAGAGCTTTGCAGTAACAAGATCTGGGTCTCTTTGTTAATCAATGATTTAGGGCCATGGCGAAACCCCAGCGGGCTTTCAAAACTACTGATCACCTGGCCTGCAGTGAGTTCCAGATACTTCAGCGCGGCTTCCTGCGCTATAGCTTTCAGCGGGCCACTGCCTAAAAACACCATACGCTGACAAGGTTGTTCCGCCTGCGCTTTAATCTCCGGCAATTTATGCTGCAGTACTTGATCGGCCAGTGCGCAGGCCTGTTCAAATGCGCTATGGTTTGGGACAAAGGTCAGCAGAGTAGCCAGATACATAGAGCTGAAACTGCTGGTCATAGCGAAACTCTGATCATGACTTTGTTCAGGCAACTGATACACAGCACTGCACTCAGGATGGCGTTTGGCGTAAGAGGCCAGTTTGCCATCTGCATTGCAGGTGATCATCAGATGTTGCACAGCTGGCACTAACTGATCGGCCAGCTCTACAGCAGCCACACTTTCAGGGCTATTGCCGGAACGGCCATAAGACACCAGTAAAGTTGGCAGTCGGGCATCTAAATACAACGACGGGTGGCTGACTAAATCTGTGGTGCTGATGGCTTCTACTTTTTGCGTGGCAAAAGGCAGTTGCTGCTGCAGAAATGCTGCCAGCGCTGCACCTATATAAGCCGAAGTGCCAGCACCGGTTAAAATAATTCGCAAATCAGTTTTAGCCAGTAAAGGCTGTAAAAACTGCTGTAAAGCGGCTTGTTTTTGCTGATGCTCTTGCTGCACCTGCCGCCATAAATCGGGTTGCTGCTGAATTTCACGGGCAGTCCAGTAGCCACCGGCTTGCTCCAGCTCAGTACTGCTAAGCTGTAAAAATAAATTCTGCGTTGACATTAAATACTCCTGGTTGTCGCAGCTAAAGCACAGGCGTTGGCGTAGCTGGCCAGTACCTGATCAATATGGTGGATCACTAAATCTTCCACCTTGTTGGCTACTGTGCCTCTTAATACAGCCTGATAAGAGGCAGGTAAAAACTGGCTAAGCAGTGGCAAAGGCAAGGGGGCTGACAAATTACTGAACAAGGTGTCGATGGCCCGCTGTAATTCAGTTTCAGGCCAATAATACCGAATGCGATCGCTAAAGCTGTACAGCAACTGCCATTGCTGCGATGAGTCAGTGTAGAACTTTTGCCAGTATCCGGTATTGTTTTGCATCAGAGCTTTGCAACGGGTCCGAAGCTGCGAGCTTTGTTCCGGAGCTACCAATTCATCTTCAATAAAACTTAGAACAAATAAAGCTTCCCGCAGTGCAAAGGTCAGGCCCGGGCCTACTTTCAAAATCGCAAAATGGCCTTGCACTAAAGCGTTTAACTGTTCAGGCAACTGATAATCAGTGGAATGCGCTTCATACACCAGGCCAGCTTGGGTCTGAATATAAGCACTTAAGGCCTGACTGGCGGGGACATCAAACAGATGCACCTTGCTGTTATCAAACTCAACGCCGGGTTGTACCACTAAAGCTATAACTTTTTGCCAGACATCATCACCTAAGCCCGCCGCAGTAAAAGCCGCTTTATGGGTATTCAGCGTATGTTGTACCGCCTGAACCGGGGTTGGTGCTAGTTCGTGCTCCAGTTCTGTCACGCCGCCTGGTGCTGGTACTTCTGTGCCTATCACATAACAGAGTGATTGGTCCGGTGCACGGTGCTGTTCTGCTACTTTGCATAACCTTGCGGCCCGTGTCGCTATCACTTCATCGGACAAAGCCGCAGGATCATCAGCACAGGCCATACTGGTGTCTAAATGAATTTTGCTAAAACCCGCTTCTACAAAAACGGCAATCAGCTGTTCAGCTTTTAGCATCGCCTGTTCTGCCGGCTCTTTACACCAGACCACAGGGCCTAAATGATCACCACCAAAAATCAGTTGTTGTTGCTGCACCCCTTCGGTTTTAGCCAGTTGCCTGACATAAGCGATAAAGTCAGCGGGCAACATACCGGTGTAACCACCAAACTGATTAACCTGATTGGCGGTGGCTTCAATCAAGAGTACAGAATTGTCGGCTTTGGCTCGGCGCAAGGCCGCTGTTAATACCAGAGGCTGAGCTGAACAGACCGAATAAATGCCTCTGCCCAATCCCTGTTTATTTTGCTGCAAAATCTGCGATAAGGCGCTCATGCTTAGCTTTTCCCTACAATGCCAAGTGGCGTACCGTTTTGCCAGGCACCACGGGTAAAGTCAGGGAAGTCTTTGGAGTTGCTGCGATCGGAAACCGAAGCCACAGACAAAGGCAATACAGCTGACCAGGCGGCGCCGTCGTAGACATCCTGATCCAAAGCTTCACCGTTACGCAGGCAATAAATCATCCGCCAGCACATTAAAAAGTCCATGCCGCCATGGCCGCCGTTGCGTTCAGCTTCTTTGCCCATACGGACCCACAAAGGGTGATCGTATTTGTCATACCAGGGTTCCATGTTGGTGTCCCATTCATGGAAATTGCCACTGCCGCCGTTTTCTAATGCAATGCGGTTAGGGAAACCGGCAAAAACGCCGTTCGTGCCCTGGATCAAGTTATGTCTGGAATAAGGCCGTGGTGTGGTGGTGTCATGCTGGATCATAATGGTCCGGCCTTGGACTGTCTTAATCACGCTGGTATTGATATCACCGTGAATGTATTTCAGCTTATTACGTGGGTGATCGGCCGGGAATTCACGTTTGGCATAAGCGGCGCGGCCTAAAGCCGGTGAGCTGACCGAACTTAAATAGTCAAAGCGGTCGCCTCTGTTGATATTCATATACTGGGCTACAGGGCCTAAACCATGAGTGGGGTACATATTGCCGTTCAGCTGGGTATGATACAAAGTGCGCCAGGAGCCGGTTTTACGGTCCATTTCTTTCATTTGCCAGCGTAATTCGTGAATATAAGCCGCTTCAGCATGCAGCAGGTCGCCGAATAAACCCTGACGGACCATATTCAGTACCATCAGTTCATCACGGCCATAGTTGACGTTTTCCATCATCATGCAGTTCAGCTGAGTGGCTTCAGCCGTGTCGACCAAATCCCACATTTCTTCTAAAGTTAAAGCCATAGGCACTTCAACAAAAGCATGTTTACCAGCCAGCATGGCTTCTTTGGCCATCGGATGGTGCCATTTCCATGGGGTGGCAATCACCACAATATCCACGTCCTGACGGTTTAAAAGTTCACGGTAGGCATAATCACCATTGCTATAAAACGCAGCTGTGGTATTGCCATAGTCGGCTAGTTTTTTACGGGCACGGTCCAGTACTAAAGAGTCCGGATCACAGATCGCAGTAATACGGGCACCTTCAATTTTATTGAAGTGATCGACATAACCAGTGCCACGTTCACCCACACCAATTAAACCAACCCGTACTTCGTTCATTTTTGGTACCACTAAACCCATCACCGATTTGCCTTTTGGCTTGGTGGTGATACCTGTGCTGCTGCCAGCCTGAGCGCAAGATGCCAAAGCGCCTAAAGCTGCTGTTGCCATAGAGGCTTTTAAAAATGAACGACGATTAAATCCAGACATACTCTTTCCTTCCCCGTTTGTAATTTAGCTACAAGTTAGTTTTATCTATGATGTGTAGGTGCACACCTTGTTTTGTTAAATAGTCTGCGTATTGCTCTGGTATTCCGCTGTCGGTTACCAGGCTGTGAATGTTGGCGCTGCCGCAAATCACATGAAAAGCCCGTTGATCAAATTTGGACGAATCCGTCACCACAATAATTTCGTTAGCTATGTCACACATCAGCCGGTTTAAGCTGGCTTCTTTTTCAAAGTGGGTGGTTAAACCTGCTTTTAAATCAAAACCATCCACCCCTAAAATCAGTTTGTTGAAGTTGTAATCACGCAGGCTTTTTTCTGCCACGTTGCCGTAAAACGACATCGACTTTTTGCGTAATAAACCGCCGGTTAGCATCACTTCCACTTCTTCTTTTTGTGCCAGCTCCATCGCAATGTTTAAACCGTTAGTCATCACTATCAGATCTTTATGGTCGGCTAAATGCGCTGCCACCTGCTGTGTGGTCGTGCCTGAATCCAAAATCACTCTGTCGCCATCACGGATCAACGCTGCCGCTGCTGCACCCAGTTGTTGTTTTAACGCCGAATAACAATGGCGTTTTTCTTTTAACGACAACTCGCGGCTCAGCTCGCTGTTAATCAAGGCTCCACCACGGGAACGTACCAGTAATTTTTTCTGATCCAGTACCGCCAAATCACTGCGTATGGTCACTTCAGATACTGCAAAACGATCGGCCAGCTCTCTGACTGCCACTTTGCCCAGTTGCTGTGTCAGCCGGACTATCTCTTGTTGCCGCTCAATCGTATTTAAGTTGTCCATTTATCTTCCTGTTCATGCACTTTTTGATGCGCTGAACATAACATGCCGTTTTTGGTTTCGAAAGCTTTCGAAAGTCAGTGTCGTTGCACCTGCTTTAGCGAAAGACCTTGATTTATCTGGCCTTCTGGCTGGTTTCAGGCCGCTTTGGCTGCTTTCAGTTGAATTTAGCATGGCATGAAAAGAAAATAAATAAAAGTTTTTTTGTGCTTCGATGTTGATCATTGATGTTTTTTAGCGCTATAAGTAAATAATCGCAAGTTAAATAAATCTTCGTTAGCTTGTGAATTTGCGAAAACTATAAAAATTACCAGAGCGGGGAATACATGAACAGGATCACAGCAAAACCAGCCATGCTTAGTCTGGCTATCAGTGCCGCCTTAGCTGGCTTTAGCTGGCAGCTTGCTGCAGAGCAAACTGAAAGCAACACAGCAGAAACTGCAGCAGTGCAGGCAGATAAAAAAGCGGAGGCAAAAAACGATAAAGACATTGAAGTCATTCAGGTGTCTGGCATTCGCAGCAGTATTAAAGAGTCTTTGTTTCAAAAGCAAAATGCCACCAGTCTGGTGGATTTAGTGGTATCGGATGACATAGGTAAGTTTCCGGATGAAAACTTAGCTGAAGCCTTGCAGCGTATTCCGGGTATCACCATTACCCGAAACGGTGGTGAAGGCCAGAATATTCTGGTGCGTGGTTTGGGTGGTGGTTACAACATTACTACCTTAAATGGTCGCAAGCTGGCGTCTGAGTATGCAGGCCGTGATTTTAACTTCGACACCATAGCGTCAGAACTGGTCAGTGTGCTCAGGGTGTATAAATCCCCTGAAGCTCAGCTGCCTGAAGGTGGTATTGGCGCTGTGATTGATATTGAAACCCGCAAGCCGCTGGATATGGATGGCACTACTATTTCGGCATCCGCCAAAGGGATTTACGAATCACGCACTCAGGATACACATCCGCATGCGTCTTTTATTTATGGCCAGAAAAACGAAGATGACAGTTTCGGTGCCTTGTTCTCTGCTGTCTATTCAAAGAAAACCTTAAGAGCTGATACCTATTCAGCCTCAGGTTTTTTTGATGAAGACGAAGGCTGGGGTGTCGACAGCGCTGGTGTGCCTGTAGATACCAACAACAACGGCACTATAGATGCGGGCGAAACTTATGCTTCTAAGATCCCAAGTTATATGTATTTTGCTAATGCGCAGGATGTGCGGGAACGTTTAGGTGCAACTCTTGCTTTGCAGTGGCGACCCACAGATCAGTTGGATATTAACTTCGACAGCCTTTTCTCCCGCTACAACACAGACGGCAACAGGTATCAGATTGGTTTTGTAAACTATGATGAAACTCACACGCCAGGCACGCCGCTGTTTAGTGATGCTACTTTTGATGAGATGGACAGAGTCATCAAAATGCGGCAGACCGGTGAAAACACCATGGTGGAGCTGTTGAATATCAGTTCACCCCGCAAAACCGATACCTATCAGTTGGGCTTCAATACGAAATACCAGTACAACGAACAATGGTCTTTTACTCTGGATGCGGCTTATTCCGAAGCCAAAGATCAAAACGCTGGTGATAATCGCTTTATTGTGGCCCGCGGTTTTGTGGATTCAATTGACATTGATTACAGTTCAGGCAACAAATTACCGGATGTGGTGATAAGCCCTGGCCTGACCGCAGAACAAGACTATGGAGCGCACTACAGCTATAACTCAGGCACTGGTGTAACTGACAAAATAGGTGACTTCAAACTGCTGAGTACCTATACGCCACAGGATGGGCTGATCACGAAAGTAGATGCAGGCCTTACTTATGTCAATCAAAGCAAAGGTCAGAACCAGTATGCTTCAGCCAATGCCAGTCAGTTCAGCCGGGGTGGCTTTTATTTAAGTCGTGACGGTTACGCTTTTGATGACAGTACCGTATTTCAGAAGGGCGAATTTGAGTTATTCCGAATTCCGGCAGATGTCTTTGTTCCTGCTAATTTTGATAACTTCCTTGAAGGTGAAACCAGCTTATCACCATCCCCTTGGCCAAGTTTTGATTACGACAAACTGCTGGCTTATTACCGCGGTATCAATGCTGAAGCTGCAGATAAAAGCATAGTTGCAGTACAAAACAAGGCTGGTAGTTATGAAGTTGAAGAAGCGGTCAGTACAGCTTTTGTACAGGTGACGATGGAACCTGAATTGTTTGGTTTAACTTCGATGCTGAACTTAGGTTTACGCGGCAGTAAAACCGATGTGACCTCTACAGGTTTTGGTTATGACCTGAGTAAAGTGCAACTGGACAGCTTAGGGCAACCTATTAATAACGACTGGCGTCAGGTATTGCCAGTCAGCTACGACGACAGCTACAACAGTATTTTACCCAGCCTGAACTTTAAACTGAATTTAACCGATGAGCTCTTGCTACGCTTCTCTGCTGCTGAAGTTCTGAGTCGTCCGTCACTGTATTATCTGCGCTCCTGGGCTGCCCCTAATTTCACTACCAGAGAGCAAAACCTGCCCACTCTGGCTTTGGGCAATCCCGGGGTAAAACCAGAAGAAGCTAATCAGGCCGATTTAACTTTGGAATGGTACTACGGTGAAAGCAGTGCTCTAAGTGGTGGTGTGTTTATGAAAGACATTAAATCATTTATTGCTGAAGAGAAATTTGCCGCCAATGTTCAGGGGACAGACTATTTGGTGACTACCGCTGTAAACGGAGAATACGGCGCTAAAGTGCAAGGTTATGAAGTGGCCTGGCAACAATCGCTGCAGGAGTTTTTACCAGAACCTTTTAATGGCTTAGGTTTCCAGCTGAATTACACCTATGTCGACAGCAGCTACGACGATCCGGAATTAAAAGCCAAAGATCTGCCGTTTCAGGGCATGTCGAAAAACTCCTACAACGCTGTGGTTTACTATGAACAGTATGGAGTTCAGGCTCGTTTAGCTTATAACTGGCGCTCTAAATTTGTCACTAATCCGGAAGATTGGGGTGGTGCATCCTGGATAGCGGATTACGGCCAGCTGGATGCCAGCATCAGTTATGACTTTATGCACGGTCTGACCGTTTTTGCTGAAGCCAGTAACTTAAGCAACAGCCGCTACTGGGGTTATGTCAAACGTGAAGATCAGGTCAACTATCTCGAGCGTTTTGGTACTCAGCTTGCCGTGGGTATCAGGGGCAGCTTCTAACTTTATCCTGATGAAATCAATGGAAACGAGAGGCGGGCGCGGATAAACCGCGCCCCTAGAAAAGCTGGATAACAGTCAAGGATAAACCTATGATGCGATATTTAATGACCCTGCCGGGGCTTATTTTTTTATCAGCCTGTGGCGGCAGTTCGGCGGAACAAGTTGCTGTTGCCACGCCTGTGCAACAACAGCCTTTGCCTTACCAGTTAAGTCTGGCAGCCAACAGCTGGGTTGAAGGGGATGCAGAAGCGACGGGCGCTATAGTGACAGAGCTAGGGATCAGGAACTGGCAACATGCCGATGATGTGTTGGCTGTGTATTTGTATCTGCCGCAAACAGGTGAGCTGGATTTAGCTTTAACAGGGCAGGTGGCGCAAGGTGAATCTAAACTGGAAGTCAGTTTAAATGAGCAACGCCATACTTTGACTTTAACTGGCTCCAGCAGCAAGCAACATGCTGTTGGCCGTTTTCAGGTGACTCAAACTGGTTATCAGAAAATTTTGCTGCGTGGGGTCAGTAGCAGCGGTCAGACTTTTGCTGAATTAACACAATTGAATTTTGGTGGTTCAGCCGCAGCGAACGCCAGTTATATTAAAGATGAGGTGTATTGGGGGCGGCGTGGGCCTTCGGTACATTTAACCTATCAATTGCCTGAAAACAGCACAACACGCTGGTTTTATAGCGAAATGGAAATTCCGTCTGGTAGCGATACCTTAGGCAGTTACTTTATGGCCAATGGTTTTGCCGATGGTTACTTTGGCATTCAGGTGAATTCTGCTACAGAGCGGCGGGTGCTGTTTTCGGTCTGGAGCCCTTATGAAACAGACGACCCAAGCAGTATTCCTGAAGAATTTCAGGTGAAATTACTGCGTAAGGGCGCGCAAGTACAAACCGGGGAGTTTGGTAACGAAGGTTCAGGCGGCCAGAGTTTCCTGCGTTATTTGTGGCAAACCGACACCCGCTACCGCTTTTTGCTCAAAGCCGAACCGCAAAACGACAATCACACTCATTACAGCGCCTGGTTTTATCCGCCAGAGTCTGGTCAATGGCAACTGATCGCCAGTTTTAGTCGGCCAGATACGCAGCGCAACATAGAGCGGCCCCATTCCTTTTTGGAAAACTTTATCCCGGAAACCGGAGATACAGGCCGTAAGGTGTATTTCCCCAGCCAATGGTTTGCTGATGCAGCAGGCAATTGGACGCAAAACCGCAGTGCACGTTTTAGTGTCGATGGCACAGGCGGCAGCGGCAACCGACTGGATTTCAAAGGCGGTGTAACAGAGCAGGGCTTTATGCTGCAAAACTGTGGTTTCTTTAGCGACACCACAGCAGTGGGTACTTCATGGCAATTGCCAGTCAGTCACTCTGTACCACAAATCGATTTTTCGGCTTTGCCTTAACTAAGGAGTCAGAGTGCAAGCTCTGACTCAGGTTTCGCTTCCCTGTTAAATTGGGTCTGCTTTTAAAAACTGGATTAAATCCCGGCTTAAGCGGTCTTTTTCTGTGGCAAATAAGCCATGGGGTGCGCCATCGTATTCAATCAGTTCAGCGTCCGGAATAAAGTTACGGATTAGGCGTGACGAACTTTGAATGGGTACAGTGGCATCTTCGGTACCATGGATCACTAACACAGGTACCTGTATGGCTTCTAAATCTGCCCTGAAGTCAGTGGATGAAAAAGAGTTCAGGCACTGCAAGGCGGAACGTAAACTGCCTTGCATCGCTATGCCTTGCATCCAGTCTAAGTATGCGGAGCTGACCGGGTTGGACAATATACTGACGCCAAAAAACTTCTGAAAAAACGCAGTGTAAAAGTGGGGCCTGTCGGTTTTTAATGCCAAAGCTGTTTGTTCAAAGGTGGCTGCATC
This sequence comes from Rheinheimera sp. 1928-s, assembly GCF_029269265.1. Classification (GTDB taxonomy): domain Bacteria; phylum Pseudomonadota; class Gammaproteobacteria; order Enterobacterales; family Alteromonadaceae; genus Pararheinheimera. The sequence goes on along the minus strand of NZ_JARIXP010000002.1, from coordinate 586,935 downwards.
CGTGCCGCTTGGATTGTCCGGTGTCAGTAAACGAAAAGGTAAGACGGAGGAAATCAGCGCAATTTTAGTGACTTTTTTACCTTCAAAACGTGACATATAACGTGCTACTTCGCCTCCACCCATAGAAAAGCCAACCAGGGCTACGTCATTTACTGCAGTGTGGTTGATCAGTGCAGCTAAATCGTCGGCCAGCGTATTGTAATCGTAACCATGCCAGGGTTGGGAAGAGCGGCCAAAACCTCGTCTGTCGTAAGCAATCACTCTGTGACCGGCGTTGACCAGAGCTATAGCTTGATCTTCCCAGCTGTCTGAAGACAAAGGCCAGCCATGGATCAAAATTACAGTGCTGCCACTGCCCCAGTCTTTGTAATAAAGCCGCGTATTGTCTTTGGTGGTGAAATAGCTCATGTCGTACTCCGTGTGATGGGCAGATCACAGAGCATGGACTGATTTTAACCACAGATCTGTGGGCTAAGGCACAAAGCAAGCCACGGCTTTGAGTTTTGCCACCAAATGGGATATGGTGTCTGAAGTATTATTCTCTTTCCCATTTCAACAAGACGGAGGTTATTTTGTTCAAAACAGCAATAAAGTCGCCGTCTTATCACGCTGCTTTCTTTACCGTCTTCCATTCTTAAGCCGGCTCCATCTTTATGGGGTCGGCTGAGCTTTAGGCTATCCACAATTTAATGTTTTGACTATGTAAATTCCGGAGTCTGGAATGACTATCTTTATTAAAAAAACATCGGCTAAAACCGATGTTTCGGCGCTATTTTTTATGGCCAGTTCGGCTATTCACCCTTTACCGCCCTGGCAACTACAGCACGTGTTGCAACAGCTGGGCGCTGTTGCGAACCACAAACGCAAAGCTCTGAGCGAAACCGGCATAGTGCCTGGCTGTTCAGTGCGGTTGCTGGATTTGTCTGATCAGACGGAATCCTGGATCACTCTGGTTTACCCACAACAAGCAAAACCAGAACAAGGCTTTATTTCGGTGTTATCCCCTTTAGGCGCGGCTTTATTGGGGAAAAATGTGGGGCAGGTGGCTGAAGTTCAGCTGTTTCGTCGCACTTTGCGTTTTATGTTGTGTGATCTGATGTCAGTCAAACAACCCCCTGCTTTTACTTTTACCCCTTCTGTACAGGAGAAACTTATGAATCAAACTTTACCTGACCCCGCCTTACCTGAATTGCTGTTATCCAGTCTGGATCTGGATCGTTTAGATGCGCTGTTAAGCCGATTGCCACCTACAGATCCAGCCCGTTTAGGACTGGAGCAAGAACTGGAACGAGGCGCTGTGGTAGAACCCGAAGAGATGCCAAAAGATGTGGTCACTATGAACTCCACAGTACGGCTACGATTACTGAAAACAGGCGAAGAACCTTGCCTGACACTGGTGTATCCAAAAGACCTGGATGCGGCAGGCGATAAAGTCTCAGTGCTGGCTCCTGTAGGTTCAGCTTTGCTTGGCTTACGTGAGGGCGATGAAATTCACTGGCCTATGCCTGATGGCGACATTCAACCGATTCAAGTACTGCAACTGCTTTACCAGCCAGAGCGAGCCGGACAATTGCACCGATAAATCAGCGCTGTCGTATGGCGATGGTTAAACCATTGCATCAGTTAAGCGCAGAGCTTTGGCAAGGCGCTCTGTGGGATAATAACCACAGAGCTGTCCTGAAGGAAAAACGATTTGAATACTGCATATTTTTTTGGTCTGAAACGAAATATTTTCGCTTTTGTTGTTGTAGTGACCTTAGCCGCCTGTGCACAACCTGACAGCGAAAAAGTGTTGCTGGAAGGCAAAACTATGGGCACCACCTACCATGTCACCTATATCAGCCAGCCTGGCATGCCGGATCAACAGCAGGTGCAGGCTCAGATTGACCAGGCATTACACGAGGTGAATCAGGTGGCCTCTACTTATATCAAAGATTCTGAGTTGTCCTTGTTTAACAGCAGTGATTCGACAGAGCCGCGTGAAGCTTCAGAAATGCTACGGCTGTTAGTTGCAGAAGGGATCCGACTGGCGCAGCTGACCGATGGTTATCTGGATATTACTGTAGGTCCTTTGGTGAATTTATGGGGTTTTGGCCCCACGCACAGACCCGAAAAAGTACCGGATGATGCCGCCATAGCCCTGGCCAGAACACAAATTGGAGCACAGCATCTGAAGCTGGATGGCAGCAGAGTTTATAAAACCAAGCCACAGCTTTATGTCGACTTATCCACTATTGCCAAAGGTTATGGTGTTGATTTGCTGGCAGAAGTGTTAGAACAGCAAGGCATCAACAACTTTCTGGCTGAAATTGGCGGTGAAATTCGTGTCAAAGGCAGCTCTCTGGAAAACAAAGACTGGACTGTAGGACTGGAAAAACCTGTGGCTGAAGGTCGTGTGTTGCAACGCCTGATCCGGCCTAAAGACAATGCTGTGGCTACCTCGGGCGACTACCGTATTTTCTTTGAAGAGAACAAACAGCGTTATTCGCACTTAATAGATCCTAAAACCGGCAAGCCAGTCACGCACATGATGTTGTCCGCTACAGTGATCCATCCGTCCTGCATGACAGCGGATGGCTTATCAACGGCTTTTATGGTGATGGGTCCGGAACAAGCCTTGGAACTTGCTAATCAACAGCAAATTGCCGCCTTGTTTATTGTTAAAAACCAACAAGGTGAATTTATAGAGCTGTACTCAAAGGCCTTTGAACCCTACCTATAACCTTAAATTGGGGTCAGAACACATTAGTTATGCGTAACTAATGTGTTCTGACCCCTTTTTTATGGCTTGAGCAGTGATAGGCTTAAGGCTATGATGCGAGCAGTTCTTATCGAGGGCTTTATGCCAAAACCTATGCTCCGCTTGCTTGTATTGATGCTGATTATGCTGAATCACGCCGTTTCGGCCTGTGAAAGCATTGTTATGCATTTGCCGCAGGAGGATCATCCTTTTTCTTTATTCGACAATTCCAGTCACAATGAACATCAGCATTGCGCTACGCAAGAAAGTGCCCAACAAAGCGCAGAAGATGCTGCAGGACACGAAGCAGAACATAACGACAACCATCATCCCACTCATGCTCATGTTGCCTGCTATATAGCCGAACTTTATTCTGTATCTGCAGATCCTGTGGTGCACAAAGCATCAGGCTTAGCTCAATATGCGATGATCACCACCAGCTATACCCCCTTAGTACCTCCACCCAACGCTTAAAGTCTTCAGTTAAACATCCGTTTTTTACTTTTATTTAAATGATCTACTGGAGCATAGTTATGACTATGAATTCCGGCCATGCGGCTTCTGTGCTGCTGGCCTTAGTGTTGCTGTGGGCTATGCCTGCTTATGCGACAACACTTACTATTGAAGAAGCGTTAAAGCGCACTTTAGTGCAAAGCCCTGGCTTGCAATTGTACCCCTATCAGCAGCGTATCCATGATGCCGCCGCTATCAGTGCCGGACAACGGCCTAACCCTGAACTGAACCTGGAACTGGCCGATGTGCTGGGCACAGGCGACAGCACGGGCTTTAAAAATGCCGAACTGACCTTAAGCCTGAGTCAATTGATTGAACTGGGTGATAAACGCCAGCAACGGCTTGAGCTGACCCAATGGCAAAGCAAATTAACTGAACAGCAATACCAACTGGATAAAGTGGATGCGCTGGCGGCCACTATGCGCTCTTTTCTGCAGCTGTTGCATCAGCAGGCTTTGCTGCAGTGGACAGAGCAAAAAATGGCGACTGAACAGCAAATGCTTGAAGTGGCTAAACAGCGAGCCAAAGCGGGCAATGTGACAGATGCAGATGTCACCCGATTGGAACTGAAAGTGCTGCAAAGCCGGATGGAGCAAAAAAGTCTGCTGGCTGAAAAGCGGGTTAACCTGCGTCTGTTAGCGAGTCACTGGGCAAGTCAGCCTGATTTTAATGCGGTATCTGGTGATTTAAGCCTGCTTCCCACTTGGCCTGTTTTGGCGGATGTACTGACCCAATTACAACAAGCACCGCAGTTGCAGTGGTGGCTGACGCAAAGCAGGGTGCTGGATAGCCAGTTGCAGTTAGCCAAAGCTTTAGGTCAGGCTGATTTAACCTTGGGGGCTGGTATTCGCCGCAATGAACAAAGCAACGACAATGCCTTTGTACTGCAGGTCAGTATGCCGCTTACCCTGGAAAACCCCAATAGAGGCGCTGTGTTGGCAGGTGAAGCTTTGGCTGAACAAACAAAGCTGCAGCAGCAACAGACTATGCAGCAGCTGCAATTGCAAACAGAGCGTACTTATCTGCAACTGACTCAGCTAAGCGAGCACATCCTTGATTACCAAAAAGCTGTGCTCCCGCTGGCGCAACAACTACTGGATCAGATGTCGGCCGGTTATCAGCAAGGTGTGTTTGATATGACGGACTTACTCTCAGCGCAGCAGGAAATTTTGTCAGCCAAACGTAACGTCATTGACCTGCAATACGCTTTGCATCTGCAACTTTTAGAGCTGGAACGCCTGACCGGTTTACCTATGGTGGTGAAAGGTCCACAAGCCTTAACTCAGCAACGCAACAGGTCCACTCTCCCTTTACAGCAGGAGCTTTCTCAATGAATTTTTTCCGCTTTTTAACCATTTTACTCTTAAGTGTGTGCCTGGGTTTTACTGCTTTGGTTGTAGCTCATGGTGATGACCATAGTGATGATCACGACGAACATGGCTCAGAGCAGGAGCATGCCGAAGCCGCCAAAGGCCCACAGGGTGGTCGTTTACTGACTCAGGATGACTTTGCTGTAGAAGTGACCATCTATGAAACTGAAGTTGAGCCTGAGCTGCGTCTATATGGGTATCAAAACGGCAAAGCCATAAAAGCCAAGGAGCTAAAACTAGAGGTCACTTTGCAGCGGTTGGGTGAAGCTGCAGAAGTGATCAACTTTAGTCCTGAGCTGGATTATTGGCTTGGCGATACAGTCATTCGTGAGCCTCATTCCTTTGAAGTGGAAATAAAGGCCAGTTACCAGGGCAAAAACTATGAATGGCATTATGACTCCTTTGAAGGCCGTATTCAGTTGTCAGAGCGTTCTATTCAAAAAGCCGGTATAGAGCTGGAGCAAACAAAAGCTGGCCAAATTCGTACTCAACTGCATTTATTCGGAGTCGTAGCAGCTATACCAGAGCAGCAGGTGCAGCTTGGTGCTGCTTATGCTGGCTTGGTGCAACAACTGACGGTGAAAGTGGGCGATAAAGTGACGAAAGGCCAGTTAGTGGCAACAGTGCAAAACCCGGCCAGTTTAAAAAGTTACTCTGTTTATGCGCCTGTTTCAGGTGAAGTAACGGCTAAATACGTCAGTGTTGGCAGCAGAGTCTCTGAACAGCCGCTGCTAGAAATCAGTGATTTTTCCTCAGTCTATATCGAAATGTCAGCTTTTCCTTCTGATACAGAAATGCTCAAAGTAGGTGATGGCTTTTTGGTAAAAGACTTACATGGTCATCAATCGGCACTAAGCCAAATCAGTTATATAGCGCCACAAATGACAGGTGGCCATATTGCCCGGGCTCGTGGTGTAGTGGCAAACCCAGACGGGCATTGGCGGCCCGGTATGCATGTCAAAACGGACGTCACGGTCGCCACTATCGATGCGCCTTTAGTGATCAACAAAGCTGCTTTGCAACAGTGGAATGGCAAAACCGTAATTTTTATTCGCCACGGCGACAACTTTGAAATTCGTATGCCGCAATTAGGTCGCGCCGACGATACACAAGTGGAAGTGTTATCCGGTGTGCCGCTGGGTGTGGAATATGCCACAACCCATAGTTTTATCCTCAAAGCCGACCTGATGAAGTCTGGCGCCAGCCATGATCATTAAGGGGTTGTCATGATAAATAATATCCTCAAAACAGCATTGGCAAGGCCAGTGCTGATCATGCTACTGACGCTGTTATTGGCCGCAGCAGGGCTCTGGCAAGCATCGCGTTTACCTGTCGATGCAGTGCCTGATATCACCAATGTGCAGGTGCAAATTAATACAGCTGCAGAAGGTTTTTCTCCACTGGAAACCGAGCAGCGTATTACTTACCCGATAGAAACTGCGATGGCAGGTTTGCCGCAGCTGGAATATACCCGCTCTTTATCCCGTTATGGTTTATCGCAAGTGACAGTGGTATTTACCGAAGGCACTGATATTTATTGGGCCAGACAACAAGTGTCGGAGCGGCTGCAAAATGTCAGAAACGAACTGCCAGCTGATATAGATCCGGAAATGGGGCCTATAGTCTCAGGCCTTGGCGAAATCTTCTCTTACACCGTCAAAGTGGTACCTGACGCCAAAAAAGCCGATGGCTCTGCTTATAACCCAGAAGATTTACGCACTATTCAGGACTGGGTAATACGGCCTCAGCTACTCAAAGTACCGGGTGTCACCGAAATTAATACCATTGGCGGTTATGTTCGCGAATATCAGGTAGCGCCTGATTTGATCAAACTGCTGGCCTTTAAACTGACGCTGGATGATTTGGCGCAAGCTTTGGAGCAAAACAACAGCAATGTAGGCGCTGGTTATATAGAGCGTAATGGTGAGCAGTGGTTGATCCGATCGCCGGGCCAACTGAAATCCTTAGAAGACATCGAAGCACTGGTGATCGCCAAACGTGACGATGGCCCGGTAAGAGTCAAAGATGTCGCCGAGGTGGCGATTGGCAAACAACTTCGTACCGGCGCAGCCACTCAGGATGGTAACGAAGTGGTGCTTGGCACAGTGATGATGCTGGTGGGGCAAAACAGCCGCACTGTCTCGCAGCAAGTGGCGAGCCGTCTTCAGGACATCAACTTACGTTTGCCCCAAGGTGTGCTGGCCGAAGCCAATTACAACAGAACTACCCTGGTGGATAAAACCATCAAAACAGTCGAAACCAATCTGCTGGAAGGTGCTGTGCTGGTGGTAGTGATCCTGTTTTTGTTTTTAGGCAATGTCAGGGCAGCACTCTTAACTGCTTTGGTTATCCCATTAAGTATGCTGTTTGCCATCAGTGGTATGGCGGCCAATAAAATGAGTGGCAACCTGATGAGCTTAGGGGCTATTGATTTTGGCCTGATTGTCGACGGTTCTGTGATAGTGGTGGAAAACTGCTTACGCCAACTGGGTTTAGCTCAGCATCGACAGGGCAGGTTACTGAACTTGAAAGAACGTTCTGCCGTGGTCTTAGCCGCCACCAAAGAAGTGATGACACCCGCTATGTTTGGCGTCTTTATTATTATGCTGGTGTACCTGCCCATTTTTGCCTTAAGCGGTGTAGAAGGCAAAATGTTCCAGCCTATGGCTTTTACTGTAATAGCGGCGTTATTGGGCGCTTTAATTCTGGCCATTACTTTTATTCCAGCCTCTATTGCCTTGTTTGTCAGTGGCAAAATTTCGGAAAAAGAAAATGCCTTAATGCTGGCACTTCGCAAGGCTTATCAACCTTTGCTGGTGCTGTCTATTAAAACACCCATAGTAGTATCGATAGCCGCAGTGCTTCTGATGTCGGCAGCACTTTGGCAAGCCAGTAAAATGGGCTCGGAGTTTTTGCCTCAACTGGATGAAGGCGATATTGCTATGCATGCTTTGCGTATTCCGGGCACCAGCTTAACCCAGTCGGTGTTGATGCAAATGCAATTGGAGGCGGAAGTAGCCACTCTGCCTGAAGTAGACAGGGTATTCTCCAAAATTGGCACGCCGGAAGTTGCCACAGATCCTATGCCGCCTAATGTGGCCGATACTTTTATCATTCTAAAAAACCAGCAGGACTGGCCGAACCCGGATAAAAGCAAAGCCCAGTTTGAAGAGGAACTGCGACAATTAGTGGAGCAAATTCCGGGCAATAAATACGAATTTACCCAGCCGATAGAAATGCGTTTTAACGAACTGATTGCCGGAGTTCGGACCGACGTGGCGGTACGTGTTTATGGTGATGATCTCGACGTGCTGACAGAAGTGGGTGAGCAGGTTGCTGCAGTGCTCGCTGCAGTGCCGGGCGCTGAAGATGCTCGGATGGAACAGGCGGCGGGTTTGCCTTTGCTTTCCATAGAACCTCAGCGCGATCACTTAGCTTTGGTTGGTATGGATGTGGCGCAAATGCAGCAGCTGATCCAAACCGCTATTGGTGGCCGTCAGGTGGGGCTAATGTACGAAGGTGACAAGCGCTTTAAGTTGGTGTTGAGGTTACCGGAAGAGTTGCGACAAGACCCAGCAGCCTTAGCCCGTATTCCAGTCACTTTGCCTGTCGATGACTCGCCTGAGTTGCGTTATGTACCTTTGGGAGAAATAGCCACTATTAAAGAAATCACAGGCCCAAATCAAATTAACAGGGAAAGTGGTAAACGTAATGTGGTGGTGACAGCCAATGTCACAGGCCGGGACTTAGGCAGTTTTATTGCCGAAGTACAGCAGCAAATGAATGCTTTGCCATTGCCAGATGGGTATTGGCTGGATTACGGCGGTACTTTTAAGCAATTGCAGTCAGCGACAGAGCGTTTAAGCATAGTGGTGCCTTTAACGCTGCTGCTGATCATCGGCTTGCTGTATGGCGCATTAAATTCAGTGCGGGATACTTTAGTGGTGTTCAGTGGTGTGCCGCTGGCACTGACAGGCGGAGTATTTGCGTTGCTGCTGCGTGATATGCCACTGTCAATCTCTGCTGCTGTAGGTTTTATTGCCTTATCAGGTATAGCTGTGCTGAATGGCATAGTGCTGGTCAGTTTTATCCGCCAGTTACGGGATCAGGGTTTGGAGCTTTTGGCTGCACTGGAGCAAGGCGCTCTATCGAGATTGAGACCAGTACTGATGACTGCACTTGTGGCCAGCCTGGGTTTTGTTCCTATGGCTTTTAACACAGGCACTGGAGCTGAAATTCAGCGGCCTTTGGCCACTGTAGTGATAGGCGGCATTATTACTTCTACTTTGCTGACCTTGCTGGTGCTACCGGCTTTATATCGGCTGGCCAACTTCAGAAAATCCTAAAATAAAAATGGGGTCAGAACACATTAGTTACGGATAACCAATGTGTTCTGACTTCAATTTAAATCAATTACAGCTTGGTTACGTCGGTTTTGCTGACATTGCAGCTGGCGCTGTTCCAGTATTCTTTATCTTTTACCGATTTACCCTGGCCTTTTTTCACCCCGGTGTAGTGCTCACAAACAGGTGGTTTACCTGCTGCATAATCTTTAATTTTCAGATTGCGGATAGTGGCCACGTCTTTGTAGTTGCTGTTGACACCGGCAATGCTGTCAATTTTTCCATTCACTGTCACACCTGAAATGGTCAGATAACGTGGGCCACCATTATCTGTGCAATCGCCACAAGATCGCCATAATTTGCCGTGTTCGCCGGTCAGGGTGAAGTTACCTGTCAGTACAGTGGTGCTGTTTTTTGAGTTGTGTTGAAATACTTTATCTGGTTTGCCGCCCGGGCCATTGGCACTGTTAAAAGCCATACCGCCTTTCACCGTCATTGTTTTACCGTTGTTGGTGGCGGCATCTTCACAAATGTCTTCCCAGACTACATTTTCAATAGTGCAGTTGCCACTGCTGCAATGAATACCATCTGCGCCACCACTGGCGGAAATACGCAGGTTTTTCACTGTCGCGTTTTTCAGTGTGATCACTGGCTTTTGGCCTTCATTATCATTGGCACAGCTGCTGCCTACAGTCACACCACCACAGTCCACGGTTTCGTTGGTAAAGGTAGCTCCTGCTTTGCAGCGGCTGGAATTGGCTATAGTGGCAAAAGCTTGATAGCTTAATGCAGGTACTGTGGCAGATAAGTTGGACAGATGTTCCTGGCCATCAGCATCAATCACTTTTAACCAATACCAATAGTCCTGATGTGGGTCAAAGTTGTGGTCTTCCGCCACTTGTTGATAGGGGTCTAATACTGAAATACGTTCGGCCTGTTCAAACACACTGCTGGTGCTGCGATAAATTTCCTGTCGGGTCACAGCTGTAACTTCTGTTGACCAGCTAAGGTAGGTTTTGTCGGTTTTTTTGGTCAGCATCAGAGTGGTATTTAACTCAGCTTGTGCTGCTACAGACAGTGACAAAGGCAATAACAAGGCACAAGACAGTACTTTGATCGAGCGGTGTAATAAGTTCATAGAACCTCCGGTTGTTGTGTTCCCGGCCACGGTACATTGTTTGTTAACAATAAATAAACTATTCGCTAACTTAATGCATTAAGTTTCCACTGGTGGAATTTTTTGGTTGAACGGAAATGACTACATTCAGACTGCAACTTGCGCAGCTGAGCTTACTTCATTATCTAAATCAGTAATTTGTCGTTAAGATGTTCAGCAGATAAGCAGATGCTCACTGGCATCACGCGAACAGGCTGGCAGTTTTATCGCCGTCTAAATGCTCCGCTCTAACAGGTTCTTTTATGCAGCAATGGTTTAATGCCTCTTTACAGCGAAAAATCAGTGGTTTACTGGTGGTTCTGCTGTCCTTTTTATTTGTTGTTATTCTCTACTCCATTTTTAAACTCAAACTGATCAGTGCAGAAATGCATGAGGTGGCAGAAATTGATGTGCCCTTGACTGCAATGGTCAGCGAGCTGGAAATGATCCAGTTGAAGCAGCATTTATTCATTGATCAATTTCGTTTAAATGCTAAACAAGCCAGAGTTGAGTTAAAACCAGAACAAGTTTTTGCCGCGCAACGTGAGGCATTGAAGACTCTGCTGGATAAAACTGAGCTGGTGTTGAACAAAAGTTTGCAGCAACATCAGGTTCGTTTTGCAGCRGCTGAGCATCAGCAAATTCTGGTCAGCATCCAACAGTTTCATCAGCAAAGTGACAGCTTTGAGCAACACCTTGAGTCGGCCTTGCAACAAGGGCATACCACAGAGAAACATTGGCTAAAGTTTGAAGAAGAAGCAGCTCTTCTGGACCAAAGCATTATGTCGATTTTGCAGCATATGGAAAAATTAACGCTCGAAGCCAGCCGTTATACCGACAAACATCAAAATGAATTTATGTTGGTGAACACAGGCCTTGGTTTTTGCGCTTTTGTGATTGGCTTGTATCTGACTTTTTATATACTGCAAATTTTTCGTCGCCGTATTGGCCGTATTCAGGCCGAAATTAAAAATGTGCAACAGTCGATAGAGCTTGGTGAACCTATCAGTAGCCCGGTTTTTCATCAGCCTGACCATCAGGATGAGCTGACAGAACTTGAACATGATTTGAAAATGATGGTGCAACGTTTATCTGTGGAAATAAGCAATCGGCAGGAAATAGAGCAGCAACTGCTGGTGCTGGCGACACGGGATAAATTAACAGGCGCGTTTAACAGGCACAAATGGGATGAACAACTGCGTATGGAGCTGAGTCTTGCCGAGCGTGGCGGCCTGTTCAGTATTGCCCTGCTGGACGTGGACTTCTTTAAGAAGGTTAACGACCAATTTGGCCACCACACAGGTGACACAGTATTGCAGGCTTTAACAGAGCATATCAGCCACCGCTTACGTAAAACAGATTCGTTGTTTCGCTTAGGTGGGGAAGAATTTGTCATTTTATTGCCGCAACAAAAAGCCGAAGCCGCATGCCAACTGGCTGAAATGTTAAGACAACATATTGCCAGTCTCGACGAGCAAGGCTTGCCCCAATTCACCATCAGTTTTGGTGTAACAGAATACCAGCAGGGTGATGACAAAGATTCAGTGCTAAAAAGAGCCGATCAGGCCTTGTATCAGGCCAAAGCTATGGGGCGAAACAAAGTACAGTTGGGCTAAAAGCCAGTGTCGGATAACAGGCACTGGCTTTTTAAAGGACGCAGTTAAAACTTACTGCAGATTCAACTGATAAGCCTGCACTGAATTGCCAAAAAAAGTGGGGATAAACAAGGTTTTAGTTGCTGCGTCCCAGCCAATATCTGCGGTATTCAGTTTGGACGTTCTGCTATCCAGCAACTCTTCAATCCGGCCGTCGGCATAGACGTAATACACCACGCCTGCCCAGCAACTGACAATAAAATCGCCATTACCTACAGCTTCCACACCATCGGCTCTTTCGGCAAAACCAACAGCAACCTGTACAGGGGTTTTGTCCTTAGCTGTCAAATCAGTTCTCAGCAACTTATCACCAGCTGCAATATACAGCTGCTCAGCCACTACTGTTAAGCCATTGGCCGCTGCTACATTGTCCAGAAAAACGCTGATGTTGTTTTGTTCCAGCTTATAAACACGGTTCAGGCGGGTATCGGAAATATACACCACACCTTTGCTGTCTACTGTGACATCATTTAAAAACACTGCATCTGGTGCTTTGATTTTGTTCAGTATTTTGGCAGATGCTATATCTACCACCACTACTTCGGTTAAGTCAGCAATATAAAGTTTACCCTGATACAAAGCCAAACCTTTAGGCGCATTCAGGCCACGTAACCAATCTTTGTCACGAATGCTGCCGTCCGTATTTAACAGAGCCACACCACCCACGCCATCGGCTTCATTACCTTTGCCATCAATTTCCGAGACAAATAACAGGTGGTCGGTTTTGCCATTGTTTTGCTGCTGATGCCAAAGCACAGACTCAGGCACACGCAGGCCATCGGTTTGCCACAAAGCCTGTAAAGTTGGCGTGGTGGTGACCGCTTCTTCAGCGACCACTATCGGACTGATCAGCATTGGCACTGTGAGGCTCAGTAAAAAAGGCAACAAAGTTTTCATCGGTAGGGTCCTGTATTCACAAATTCGGCTCTACCTTACCCAGAGCGTAGAAAAAAAGCGAATTTGCGATGGTGCAACAGAAGGAAAGTCCGGGCTTGTTTCAGATATGAAACTTTTGTCACACTCAGAAAGTGCATGGCATTTCGTTTTCACCAGCCTGTTATCCACTACTGAGTCACAGTTCAATCTTGAGTTGTTCTTGTTCTTCAGTTAATCTTTTTTCTTTATTTAACAATAAGGTAACTTATGAGACGCGCTATTAAAACTCGGGTGTCCAGGCTGACAGCTGTGGCTTTGTTGTGTGCTTTGCCTTCTGTTCTGCTCGCCAGCGAACAACAAGCCCCGGTGTTGCCTGCTACGGCGCAGGGCTGGGCTGAGCTTGCCCGTCAGGATATTGAAGCGGCGTATCAAATCACGGCAGAAAATCATCCGGGCATGGCAGACAAGCAAAACCCTGGTTTTCAACAACAGTTATTGCAAGCCAAAACCAATGCGCTTTTATTGGTCACACAAGTGACTGATGCCTATGGCTACGAAGCTGTGATTGAACGTTTCAGCACCAGTTTGCAAGACGGTCATGCCGGAGCCTATGCTCAATTACCCGATTCGGTACCTGCCATCAGACGCTGGCCTGGTTTTAATACAGTCTGGCGCGGCGATGCGTTATGGGTGTATTACAGCGAACAAGCTGGTGTGACAGCAGGAATGCAAGTGCTGTCTTGCGACGGCAAAGCGGTAGAAAGCCTGATCAAAGACAGAGTTTTTGCCTTTGCAGGGCAGGCAAATCAGCCAGGGCACTGGTGGTCCTTTGGCAGCAGGCTGATGCTGGATGATGGTAATCCATTTAACCCGCCATTAAAGCAATGTCAGTTGGTAAAACCCGGTGCTGAAGCTGTTGCTGTTACATTGAACTGGCAACCCCGGCCTGAATCGGCCATGCAGCACGTCAAGGCTGCTTATAACGGCGATAAATTACCTGTTGGCTTAAGTTGGCAGCAGAAGGATATCGCCTGGATTGCCATGCCTACTTTTAGCCCTGAAGCTGATGACATTAAGCTGTATGAAAGCTTGTTCAGCAGCCTTGAGCAGCAGCGGCCACGCTTGCTTGAGGCTAAAGCCATAGTACTGGATTTGCGCCACAATCAGGGTGGCTCCTCGTACTGGAGTGTTCAGGTTGCCAATGCTTTATGGGGCGAAAAGCGGGTTGAATCTCTGCGTAATGCCTTGTTTAGCAACACCGAAGTCTGGTGGTTTGCATCCCCAGGTAATACAGCCTATGTAAAATCTTTATACGATGTACTCAAAACTCAGGGTCAAACCGATATGTTGCCCTGGATCCAGGCTGTAGGGTCGGGCATGCAAAAGTCGCTGGACTCGGGCAAAGCTTTTTACGTTGAAGGGGATGACTCTGAAGCTGATGCAGCATCAGCCCAGCCAGAGGCAACGCAGGAGCTGCAACCGCTGCAGGCACCTGTATATGTCATTATGCCGGGTCAATGTGCCAGTGCTTGTCTGGATGCAGTAGATGTATTTACCTTGTTTGAAAATACTAAACTGGCAGGTGCCACCAGTAGTGCCGATTCCACTTATATGGATGTAAGGTTCCAGATACTGCCATCAGGTTTAGGTCAGGTGATTATTCCAAACAAAGTTTATGTCAACAGACCAAGAGCCAATGGCCAGTATTACACTCCAGCCTTAGCCCATAACGAGCTGGATTGGTCGACACAAGCGCTGTTGGAGAAAGTGTTGTCGGATCTTAAAGACTGATATTTTTGTCAACTGAGCAACAACTTTAAGCAAACAGGCTGGTTACTCATGATATTTGATTTGGAAACTGGTTATGTCAGGTCCGTTCAGCTTTGGAGCTTTTGCTTATCCTGCATCCATCAGGTAGTTGCTTAATTATGCTGTTAACAGTTGAAATGAAATAGTGCTGTCACTATACTCACTACCAAGTGGATTGGGGGTGCCCGGTCGGCGTTGTAGCCTCGGTGAGTTTCATCGGGGCTTTTCGCTTTCTTGCTCTGGATAAATTTTCATGCCGATACCCTCAAAATTCTGACCCAGTCTTCTCCTGCCTCCGTCACAGTAGAATTTTTTCATTAATACGTCAAAAGCACGGTTTTCCTGTTGTGGTCTTACTGTTTTCAGACCTATAGGTCGAGCGACCAGATCGGCCAATTGTAAACCCGACGACATGGCTTTTTTGTCCGCAAACAGTACTTCGAAAGGAAGTGGGATCCCAAGCCGGTTATTGCCATCGCTAATACGCCTGAATTCCAGCTCCAGCTCTCTGTCTTCTTTATTCCCTCTGCATTCGACGACGATAAAAGTCTTTTTCTGTTGCTGGCCTTTTTCCTGGAGGAATTCGTGTAAAGTCTCCATGCAGAAACCAAGGGCTGTATGATAAGGATTAGATTCTAAATCGGCTTGTTTTTTCAAAGCCCGTTTGTCTATGGTGCAGCTTATGAGAATAAAGTTACTAAATTCAATAATATGAGTTAACTCATTTAGAAACTGAATTTTATCTTCTTTACTACGGAAAATATTAAAAGCGCCTTTTTCCTTACGAATTTCGTTTTCGTGTAACACGACTTGATCATGGCCAAAGTGGTTAAATTTGAACTTCTCCAGTGCCGGGACTATTGCTTCGCTATAATGTCTTTTGTGAAAAATGCAAAAAGCTAATACGAAGACAGGGTAGTTTTCATCAATACTTTGCAAGCTGTGATCGCCACTTTCATCTACATAGACGATATATTTGCTAAAGAGCGAATCAGGTTTGTCGGAGTTGTCAGCCTGTGCTGCCTCCGGATAATACTCTTCGGTTTCAAACAGTGGGAGTTGCCTGTCTGCATCTTTTGCTTTCATGCTTGTAACCCTGCATTGTTTCCAGCCCTTGATTATTCGGTATTATTTTGATTTGAGTCTGGCTAGGCTGAGTGCTATTTCAGTGATGAGTTTTGAATGTTGAGCATAGTTGAAGAAATTAAAGGGGCAGGGGTATTTCATTTTTCCTCATGTTCGGAATAAAACTGTGCAATCAAAAGACCGCCTCTTGCTACAAAAAAGTTAAAGCAACTTTTGCCAGTAGCCCACATCCTGCCACTGCTCAAATTTAAAACCCACTTGTTGAAAGTGGCCGCATTTCTCAAAGCCAAACTTCTCATGCAGCGCTACGCTTTTTTCATTAGGTAAAGTGATGCCACCTATCACCAGGTGCAAACCCAGAGCTTTCAGTTCATCTAAGAGCTGCTGATACAACTGACTACCTATGCCTTTGGCTATAACCCTCTCTTTGACATACACAGTGCTTTCCACCGAAAAGCGATAAGCCGAACGCACCCGCCATTTTGTGGCATAGGCATAGCCCAGCAGTTCGTCGTTTTGTTCCAACACCAACCATGGCAAGCCATCAGCTTTTACTTGCCCAATGCGCTCCGCCATCTGTTCAGTAGCCACAGCCTGCTCTTCAAAAGTAACGCTGGTATTCAGTACATAGTGGTTATAAATGGCTGCAATAGCTGCTGCATCTGCTGTAGTTGCCTGACGGATCATGTTGTATCTCCAATAAATACAAGATTTTGCGTGCTTCAGATACAAGAATGCCAGTCATAGGACTGGCATTGCAAGATGGCATTTGTACTTAAAAGCTTATTCCGCTATCAAACCATAATCGCGGCTTAACACCTCGATAATTTCAGCTTTAGGGTTGGCTGCTAATTCAATTTTACGGCCAGTTACTTTTTCCGCTATGCCAAGGTAAGTGCGGGAAATATCCATCATTACGTCAGTTGGCAAAGCATTGTCGCGGGCTAAAGCGGCGCGCTCTGGCATACGGTCTTTGTTCAGCAAAATATCCGGATCAGGGAAGTTGCTCAGCAGCCACTGGCGGAAGCCTTCTTTCGATTGCTCTACTATGCTGCCATTGCGCCAGCTGGCGCCATCCCAAATACGTGAGCTGTCTGGTGTGCCCACTTCGTCCATATAAATCAGTTTGCTGCAGCCATTAGCATCGTTGACATAACCAAATTCAAATTTGGTATCAACAAACATCTGATCCAGCGCAGCTAAAGCGTCGCTTATCACGCCAAAACCTTGTTTTAACAGGGTTTCGTACAGGCTGATGTCGGATAACTGTTCAAAACCAAAGGCTGCGCTATGACGTTCAATATCGGCGCGGGAAATGTTTACATCATCCGCTTCAGGCACACCGGCTAAGCCAGTCAGAATACCTTTGGTAGACGGAGTAATTAAAATCTCCGGCAGTTTTTGATCTTTTTGCAGGCCTTCAGGCAGGGTAATACCACAGAATTCACGTTCGCCTTTGCTGTAAGCACGCCACATAGAGCCGGTAATGTACTGGCGGGCTATGGCTTCAATTTTCAGCGGACGGGCTTTTTGCACTATCCACACCAGCGGGTGCGGAATATCCAGAATATGACTATCGGCCAGGCCATGTTGTTTAAACAAGGCAAACCAATGATTCGAAATTGCGTTTAATGCCGCGCCTTTGCCAGGCACACCATTTAAGCCATTTTCGCCATGCCAGATGCAGTCAAAAGCGGAGATGCGGTCGCTGATCACCATAATGGCCAGCGGCGTGTCTGGTGCTACAGGGTAATTTTTTTCCCGGATCAACCGCTCGCTGTCAGCGGCAGTCAGCCAGTACACACTGCGAACTTTGCCTGAATGAACAGGTAAATCTGTACGAATAGGCAAGTCGTCATTGACCGCCAGGACCTGAGTTGCAAGAGTCATCTTCACTTCTTCTGTGGCTGAAAAAAGGCGCGGTGGAGTTTAACAGAAAGTATGGGTGAACTGAATCGGTCTGGTGGAATATGGCTGGCATAGTTGGCCGTGAAATTTTCAATAGCTCAGGCGCTGTATTTTTGTTTCACCATAGAGGCAATGTCTTGCAAACTAAGCTCACTTTCTCCGCTGTTTTCACCAGCTTCAACAGTATTTCTAAGGGCTATTAGCTTATTTTCCTGTTGTTGCAATAAGCGCAAAGCGGCTTGAATAACATCATTGGTTGAGGCGTATCGGCCTGATTCAATTAGTTTGCCAATAAATTCATCGAACTGAGGCTCTAAGCTTATGCGGATTGTTTTAGTCATTTAAAAAGCCTGTGTTGACAGATATCACTAGCCTAGTGCTGTGAGGTATTGGTTGCAATTGATAGTGTATGAATAAACAGAATAGAGCAGTTTGAGAAGTCAAAATAACTGCGTTCGTGGTTATTCCGCCATTTTTTGTTGGGGTAGACAGCACACTTACACGAACGCATAAATAACCAGGCGTTACAGTGTTAACACCAGATTCAGCACTAGAGATCAAGGCATTGAAAGGCCCTGCCACGTAAAAACAAGATCAGCCGAAAACAGGGACTCGCGAGACAAATTACTGTTTTATATCTTTTTTTTATCACACTAAAGGAGTAATTTGTCTGGCTTATGCTATGACTGTATTTGTACGACTGTTGTCCCTGAGCAGTTAAATTCCGGTTTAAGC
This sequence comes from Rheinheimera sp. 1928-s, assembly GCF_029269265.1. Lineage (GTDB taxonomy): Bacteria > Pseudomonadota > Gammaproteobacteria > Enterobacterales > Alteromonadaceae > Pararheinheimera. Next base: position 568,744 of record NZ_JARIXP010000002.1, on the reverse strand, counting down.
CTGCACTACATGGAGTTTTTTATGCCTGTCAATGAAGACATTATCCGCAGAAACAATATCAACATAACAGGCTCTGGCCAGCAGGTGATGCTGATGGCACATGGTTTTGGTTGCAATCAGCTGATGTGGCGTTTCCTTACTCCAGAGCTAAGCAGTCAATACAAAATAGTGTTGTTTGATTATGTCGGGTCGGGCGGCTCCAACCTTGCCGCTTATTCCAGGCAAAAGTATGCCGATCTGGAAGGTTATGCCCAGGACATCATCGACATTTGCACCAGGCTGGATTTACAGAACGTGGTGCTGGTTGGCCATTCTGTCAGCAGTATCATCAGTTTGATTGCAGCACAGCAAATTCCGCAGCGAATTCACAGCCTGGTGATGGTGTGCCCATCGCCTTGCTTTTTAAATCATCCGCCGGATTATCTGGGTGGCTTTGAACGCGAAGATTTAACTGAACTAATTGATTTAATGGATAAAAACTACATCGGCTGGGCTCAGTATCTGGCGCCGCTGGTGGCGGGCAACACAGATACAAATTTTGTCAGTGCTGAACTTACCGAAAGCTTCTGTAGCACCAACCCTATTACAGCCAAAAACTTCGCCAAAGCTACCTTTTTCTCGGACTACCGCTCTTTGTTGCCACTGAATAATCACCCTGTATTGCTGCTGCAAAGCCAAACCGACGCTCTGGCTTCGTTGTTTATTGGTGAATACATGCATAAACACACCCCAAAAAGTGATTTGCAGGTGGTGCAGGCCAAAGGCCATTGCTTGCATATGACGCATCCACAACAAGTGGCTGGCCATATTCAACACTTTATGCAGTCCTTACAGCCAGGTGAAAGCACAGTATGACGGCTGAATTTGCTCTGGACGATTTCCCCACTGGTTTAGTGGTGACCACCCTTGAAGATCGTGAAATCCTGTTCGCTAATCAGTATTTTTATCAGGTCAGCCAACAAGAGCCACAAAGCTGCGCCCGTATTGGTCTGGTATTTACTGCCGCGTCCAAAATTGTCATCGAAAGTTTTGTCATGCCTATGCTGCTGCATCAGGGGTACTGCGCAGAAATCCAGTTAACCCTTGAAACCAAAGCCGCAGAGCGTGTGCCTGTACTGGTGAATGCCCGTATTGTGGATGACGGCAACCGGCTAATTTATTGGGTGATTAGCACAGCACAACAGCGCGATACCTTGTATCAGGAACTGGTGAACCTGCGTAACGATTTAGAGCTAAGGGCCGAGAAGCTGGAAGTGTTGTCGCAAACTGATGAACTGACAGGCTTACTGAACCGCAGAGCTTTTGTCTCCAGAGCCACAACGCTGATCAAACAAGCGCTGCGGCATAAACTACCCTACTCATTTTTTATGATAGACATAGACCACTTTAAGCACATCAACGACCAGCACGGCCACGATGTAGGCGATGAAGTGTTACATAAATTGGGGCAGCTGCTGGCAAACAACAGCAGAGAAAACGATGTGCTGGCCCGTATTGGCGGCGAAGAATTCGCCATCATCACGCTAAATCAAAGCAGCGAATCCCCCATCCAATTCGCCGAAAAATTGCTGTCGATGATCCGGGCTGAAAAAATACAAGGTATTGATATTAGTGTAAGTTTAGGCCTGGCTATCTCAGCAAAAGCCAGTTTTGAGCAGCTGTACAAAGGCGCAGATATTCTGCTGTACGAAGCAAAACATCAAGGCCGCGACAGACTGGTGTGGCGGGATATTGATTGATCAATGCCGCTGTTTTAGTCTTCAACGTTTTCTTTGTTGCGTGGAAAAAATAGCAGGAACGAGTTAGGCAGGCATTAGGAATTGAAATTTTTACGTTTCTGTTATAGGTTCTAAGCAAATCATGGCAGTAGTGGTAAATCAGGATGATTGTAAAAGACAAACTGCAAAAAGCCGCCGTTGGCGTGCGTCAGAAAGCTGGAGATCAGCAAGAACAGGATGTGGCTTTTTACCTGCGTCGTGCTTTTAAAGACGAACACAGGGTGAAGGTGTTTCATGACTACAGTTGTGTTACGACGGCGAATTCGCCCAGATAGATCACCTTATTGTCTATACCTTCGGTTTTATTGTCATTGAATCCAAAAGTATTAGAGGCGAAGTGCAGGTTAATGCTCAGGCTGAATGGTCTCGCGGCTATCGCCAACAATGGCAGGGTATGCCATCTCCTATCAAACAAGCCGAGCTGAAACTTAGAGTATTGCAGGAAGTGCTAACTCATAATGCTACAAAGATGCTTGGCCGTGTTTTGGGTATCCAACAAGGTTTAGGTGGCCGTTGTTACCATGTGCTTTGTGCTATATCGCCATAAGCGTCATTAATAGGTTTGAAATTGTCCAGGTCAATAAAAGCGACAGCGAGCTTATTTTCTGACGCAGCCAGTTTATTAAATTCCAGCTCTGCATGTTTCCGGTTGTAAAGGCCAGTTAAGGGGTCGAGGGTAGCTATTCGTTTAATTTCTAGCTGTGAGCGTTTTGATTGCTGGTTTTCGTTCCATAGTTCGCGTAGCAGCGAATGGAAATCTCTTGCTATATACCAGGCTGTAAAGCCTGTAATAGCAATAAAAATATTCATTGCAACAACAGAGATAACCCGAACTTGTGGTGTTGGTTCAGGCCAAATACCCCAAAGAATAAGCAACAAGAGCCCAGTGCAATACAGACTGATAAAAACTAATAAACCACTAAAGATAAGTCTGGATGAAAACAGTGCTGCATACATCAGGACCAGCGCGTAACAAATAACCAGAGGGCCGTACACTGTGTTATTGATAGTGATCAAGGCACTAATAAGAAAGGTGGTTAGCCAGAGAAAGCAGTTAACCGCTAAATTGATTTTCTGTTTTGAGAATACCAGCCAGAATATTCCACACATAGCTAAGGCTGCAGTGAGCAGAATTAACTGAGACTTGGGGCCAGAGAGCACAGCTCCCAGCACGCAACTAAAAAAGTAAACTCAGAGTACCTGAATAAAGCGACGCCGTTGCTGGTGACTGGACTTCTCTGGCTCATACCTCATTGTGCGTCCTTGCACCTAAAGTGATAAAACTAAACTGAAGTGGCAGACTAGCGAAATTATCTACCCGGCTCTACCTTGCCAGCACAATCTGTATAACTTTGAAGATCAGCACTGGAGCCAGCTGCTTTATGGTATAGCTGCACCATTTATAGCACTTCGTTAGCTAGATAGTCTGAATTGTTTTTTATTCTGGTCTGATTTTGTTGGCTTTTTATCTCTATTTTAAGGATCTTAATCGATTTACCTCTATGGTAATTATATGTCAGTCGTTGCTCGGCAGAGGCACGAGTTGAGAAACCTGACACAGGTTGGGTTGCAGCATTGTATTTTGGGAAAAGGAGTGGTTATGGATCAGAACTATCTTGGCAGCAGTTACAAAAAGCTGGCTACGCTGGCTTTGTTAAGCCTCTGCGTATTTGCTGCCGTGGATGCTCAGGCAGGATCGGACGCTGAGCATGCGCCATCTAAGACAGTAAAACCTACGGCACTTCAGTTGTTGCATGCAGACTACAGGACAGAGCTAACAGAAGTTTCCCAGTTAATTACCAAGATTGGTTTTGAGCATATTACTGCGGATAATTATAAAAAAGTGCGGATGGATGAGGCCGCCAAAGTGCAGCCACCATTAGCTTCGCCTGCGGTTTATAAGAAAACTATAACAGGCTCTGCAGGTCAGCCAGATGTTGGGATCTATGTGATTAATGCCAAAGCTGCGGATACAAAACCTGCGATACTTTATATGCATGGTGGTGGTTTTGTTTTAGGAAGCCCTGCACTTTATTTGCCTGGTATTCAGCAGTTAGCACAGCGACATAATTGCACCATAGTGATGGTGGAATACCGTCTGGCTCCAGAAACCCAATTTCCGGGAGCGCTTGAAGACAATTATGCCGCCTTAAAGTACATCTATCAGAATGCCTCCGAGCTTGGTATAGATAAAACCAAGATTGTTATTATGGGGCACAGCGCTGGCGGTGGGCATGCAGCTATGTTAGCTATAGCTGCACGTGACAGGGCAGAAATACCTATTAAGCATCAGGTTCTTATTTTTCCCATGCTGGATGACCGTACCGGCAGCAGTCGCAAGGTACCTGAACAGATCGGAAAGCTGTTGTGGACTGCTGTTTCAAATGAATTCGGCTGGTCGGCTTTATTAGGGCAAAAGGCCGGAATGCCGCAAGTACCTTATGGTTCAGTACCTGCCAGAGTTGAGGATTTATCCAACTTACCACCCACAGATATCATAGTCGGCGCAATCGACCTTTTTGTGGAGGAAGATATAGAGTATGCAAAAAGACTGATACAGCATGGTGTGCCCACTGAGTTGCATGTGTTACCCGGTATGTTCCATGCTTCTGAAGCCATTTATCCGGACGCTGATATCTCAAAACGCTTTAGTGCATTAGAAAACAGTGCTGTAGAGCGAGCGCTGCGTAACTGATCATAGCTGCGTAGTAAGCGGTTAGCCCTGGATGCTTTATGGATGTTTTTCTGCTTACAGCTAAAGAGCATCCTACTGATTTGCATCCAAGCTTAACCGTGTTCTGCTGCAAAGATTGTTTAAAGCCTTGGGTCAGGTAAACTGTTTAGGCCAAATTAGCGTAAGCTACCTTCACTTAGCCAGAAGAGTAATAAATCTGCGATGCGTTATATCAACACACCCAATTACGACCACAAGCAAAACGACAAAATCGGCATTTTACTGACCAATTTAGGCACACCCGATGAGCCAACGCCTAAAGCGCTGAAGCGTTATTTGAAGCAGTTTTTATCAGACCCAAGAGTGGTGGAAGTGCCGCGTTTATTGTGGTGGCTGATTTTAAATTGCGTGATATTGCAATTCCGGCCGCGCCGCTCGGCCAAAGCTTATGCGACGGTTTTTACCGACCAGGGCTCACCACTATTGTTTAATACGCAGGCGCAAAGTGATGCTATTGCCGCTCAGTTGCAGCAGCAAGGCCTGCAGAATGTGGTGGTTGATTTTGCCATGCGGTATGGCAATCCAAGTTTTGAGACTGTGCTGGATAAAATGTTCGCTCAGGGTGTGCGTAAGTTATTGGTTTTGCCTTTGTATCCACAATATTCGGGCTCGACTTCTGCTTCAACCTTCGATGAGCTGGCTGCTAATTTTATGCGTCGGCGCTGGTTGCCGGATTTACGTTTTATCTCGCATTATCCAGACTACGCGCCTTTTATTCGCGCCGCTGCTGAGAAAATTCGCCAGCACTGGCAACAACATGGTCAGGCCGATAAACTGATGTTGTCTTACCATGGCATTCCAAAACGTTATTTACTCAATGGCGACCCCTATCACTGTGAATGCTACAAAACCTCGCGTTTAATCGCAGAAGAGTTGGGGCTGACTAAAGATCAGTACCTCACCACTTTCCAATCCCGTTTTGGCCGCGAAGAATGGTTAAAACCTTACACTGACGAAACCTTAAAAGCGTTGCCAACCCAGGGCGTCAAAAGCGTTCAGGTGTTTTGCCCTGGCTTTGCCGCCGACTGCCTGGAAACCATCGAAGAAATTGGCGAAGAAAATAAAGAGTATTTCTTACATGCTGGTGGCGAACGCTACGAATACATCACAGCACTGAACGCCGAACCTGCGCATATCGACGCTTTGTGTCAGTTGATCACCGAAAACTTGCAAGGCTGGCAAGTGGCTGCGGATCCAGAGCGAGCTGTGAGGGCTGAGGCTTTGCGGGTGGAGAAGTATCCGGGGTAGGGCAAGCGGATTGTTAAAACGGCAGAAGGGATTGAATGCCAAACATAAGAAAACCACCTTGCGGTGGTTTTCTTATGTTTGGTGCACCCGACAGGAGTGCTCACCCCATCCCTGGGGTTCGCCTGCTTCGCAGGCCAGCTAAAGCTGTCCAAAAACGTTCCAGACGTTTTTGTGACTCGGTACATCCATGTACCTCGCCCTGTCGGGCGTCGCTTCGCTCCGTCCCAAACGGCTATCCTGCATGCTACTCGTATCATCCTGATACTCGCCCTGACGGGCCAGCGGAGCTGTTCCAGTTTGCTCCCGGCAAACTGGTGGTCGAACTGCGCGTTCAAATCGGACAGGGTGCCAAAAACACAAAAACCACCTAAAAAGGTGGTTTTGATGTTTTGTGGTGCACCCGCCGCGATTCGAACGCGGGACCTTCGCCTCCGGAGGGCGACGCTCTATCCAGCTGAGCTACGGGTGCGCAACGGCGGCCATTTTATGGGGCTTTGTGGTTATTGTCCAGCCAGCATTTGGCCTAATTCTGCTGCAGGGGTTTAACGGCACAAAAATTAACCAATAGTATGAGTTGCGGTGAAAAAGCGCTGGTTGTTTATGGTGGCTTTTCGTAGATTAATGAATGAACTATCAGGAATATACCGGAGGAATTGATGACTCCCGCTGTTTTACTGCTGAAAAAACTCAAAGTGCCGCATCAAGTATTGGAATACCAGCACGACCCTCACGTTGAATCTTATGGTCTGGAAGCTGCAACTAAACTGGGTTTAGCTCCGGCTCACGTCTTTAAAACTTTGGTGGCGGCTTTGGATGGCAAAGAGCTGGTCACCGCCATAGTGCCTGTGGATCAGCTGCTGAATATGAAACAGCTGGCCAAAGCTGCTGGTGCAAAAAAGGCTGCTATGGCAGCGGCTGCTGATGTCGAGCGTAGTAGTGGTTATGTGCTGGGTGGTGTTAGTCCGCTTGGGCAAAAAAAGCTGTTACGGACTTTTATTGATCAGTCGGCTGCGGCTTTTGAAACTATTTATGTCAGCGCTGGTAAAAGAGGGCTGGAGATAGGGTTGAAGCCTGCAGATCTGCAGGCTTGCCTGAAAGCGAAGCTGGTAAGTTTATGTCAACACGAAGGTTAAGAGTTAACCATAGGTCTTAACCGAGCGTGGTGTCCAACACCATCATCACGGCAAAGCCGACCATTAAGCCCAAAGTAGCTGCTGTTTGATGGCCGTTGCGATGGGTTTCTGGTATCACTTCATGCGACACCACAAAAATCATAGCGCCAGCTGCCAAACCCAACCCCATAGGGTAAGCGATGGCAAAACCGCTGGATAAACCTACGCCTATTAAAGCTCCTATGGGTTCTAAAATGCCGCTGGCTGCCGCGACAAAAACGGCAAAACCCGGTTTAAAACCTGCAGCTCGTAAGGATAAAGCCACAGCTAAACCTTCGGGAATATCCTGCAGCGCTATGGCGGTAGCCAGTGGTAAACCTACTGACATATCACCATTGGCAAAGCTCACGCCTACTGCCATACCTTCAGGCAAGTTGTGCAGGGCTATGGCGAATACAAATAACCAGATGCGGTCACAGGCCTGATAACCCGGGCCACAAGGGCCTGTTTTGTCGTGCTCGTGTGGCGTAAAAGCGTCTAAGCCCAGCATCAGCAATACGCCTAACGACATGCCAAAAACCACCACCAAAGCACCTAAAGTGTCGCTTTGAAACAGCTCTGTGCCTGCTTCAATGCCGGGTAATAACAAGGAGAAAGCACTAGCCGCCAGCATCATGCCAGCTGCTATGCCTAATAAACTGTCTTCCATTGCCTGAGGCAAACTGCGTAAAAACAAAGCGGGTAAAGCACCTAAAGTGGTGGCAACAAAACCTGCAGTGCCGCCCAGTAGGGCCATTTGTAAATTGTCGGATGAAGGGGAGTTGGACAAGTGCACTATGCTCTGAGCCAGCAGCACCAATACGGCGAATAAACCTAAAGCCAAACCCACAGCGGCCAGCTTGTGTTCGCTGGCATGTTGTTTGAGTTCAGCATACCAGGCTGGGTTTGCTGACAACGATTGAACCTGATCTGACATAACAGTTCCTTATGGTCCTTGTGGGTCCCTTGGCCAATGAATTGTTGTCAGTAGAACAAGTACAGCCGCCAACTGCAATAGCGAAGCAGCCTGAACTGCGGCTTTTTATGCCGCAGGTTTTAGCTTATGAAAACCATTGCTGCTTAGGATCAATAAAGCTAAAGGCAGCAGTGTCAGGTAAAAAGCTGTTTGTCCGCCTAAAGCGGCAAAACTATGGCCTGTGACTATAGAACCTGTAGTGCCACCTAAAGCAGAAAACACCACTATTAAGCCTGTCATGGCAGCGTGTTGCTGTTGTGGCAGGCTGGTTAAGATCGCCGAATTTAACATGGGGTAAATAGGTGCCATAAAAAAACCAATTAAAGGCAGCAGATAAGCAGCCAAAGGCGCAGTCCAGATAGTGACCTTTGGATCAGGCTGTATTTCGTGAGTTAAAGGCAAGGTTAACAACACTAAAGCTGCCATCGCCAGCAAGCAGATGTTGCAGAGAATGTGCCAGGGAATAAAACGTAAGATAAAACCTGCAGATAAACGCCCTGCTGCCAAAGAAGCGGCAAAAATACTGGTAATTTGCACGCTTAACTGATTAGGTAAATGCAGCACTTCATTATTAAAAGTGGGTAACCAGCTGCCAATGCCTTGTTCAATCAGCACATATAAAAAGGCTGAAATAACAAAGACAAACACCAGGGGTTTGGCTGTAAGTTTCAGCATAGCGATAAAGTCTTTTAAACCTGTGCTTTGTGGGTCCAGCTCTACAGCAGGGAATTCAGTTGAACTGACTAATAACAACGCCAGCAAACTTAATCCGGCCAGATACCAGTACACATCCAGCCAGCCGTGGCCTGAGCCTTCTGTCATAAAGGCAGCAAAAAACCAATAGGCCGTCAGTACACCCAGCATAAAAAAGCCTTCAATAAAATTCAGCACTGAAGCGTGTTCGGCTTTGCTTTTGGTGATTAAACCTAAAGTGGCGTATACCGACACTTTGGTCAGCGCAAAAGCCACACCTACACAGAAAAACAATAACTTACTGGTGTCAAAAGCAGGAAATAGCGGCATCAACACCGAAGCGCCAGCGATCAGCAATAAGGCAAGTTGCAGTGCTTTTTTGTAACCCAGTTTGGGCAAAGCCGAAGCCACCAGAAAAGACACTATGGCAATGGGCAGATCTTTAAAACCTTCCAGCACACTGGCAGCTTCTTTACTGACCTGAAAATTCTGGATCACCTGCAGTATCACTATGCCAACGCTGTTCAGCAGCATGGCGAAAATAAAATAGATCAGCAGCAAGGCTGCTTTGATGCGGACGTGTTGCATAGATGTGCTCTTCTTCATATCAGCTTTTATTGCTGATTTTTTACCCTGTCTGAAAATCATAATACAGCTATTGCAATCGATTGCAATACTTGTATTATGAGAAATAACAACCAATTTAAATGATGTGTAGGTAACCACAGTGACTCTATCCGCAGTAACCAGCCAAAGCCTGAACCATGCCCTTGAAATTGATGAGTGGCGGCTTGTGGATCAGCAGTTTGATCCACAACAGCTGATGTTAAAAGAGACTTTATTCAGTCTGGCTAATGGTTTTATTGGCAGCCGTGGCACCTACGAAGAAGGTTGCAGCGCAGGCGCCAGCTGTGAAGGTAGTTACTTAAACGGTGTCTACAGTTCTGAACCTATAGTTTATGGTGAGTCGGCTTATGGTTTTGCCAAAAACAACGACAAAATGCTGCAGGTGCCGGATGGCAAAAGCCTGCAACTTTCAATCGACGGACAATGGCTGGCGGTGTCGGCAGAGCAACCAGGTGAACGTTGCTTAGATTTACGCACTGGTATCTTGAGTCGTGAGCAGTTATTTACCAGCCCTTCCGGCAAACAGCTGAAACTTCAAAGCCGACGTTTAGTTAGTTTTCAGCGCCCTGAACTGATGGCGATTGAATGGACCATCACAGCGATCAACTTCTCTGGTACCGTGTTATTAAATTCCTGCCTGAATGGTCAGTACAAATCAGTCTTTAAGCCAGACGATCCACGAGTGGGAGATATGGCGCTGGAAACCAGCCTGAAGCCTGTGGCGCAACAGGGCATTAAAGATAAATCTGACTGCAGTTATTTGCTGCATCAGGTGCATGGTGCTGATTTTCAGCTGGTGTCTGCTATTCAGCATCAGTTTGCTGGTGATGTGCTGTTTATCGACCAGCAAGCGGAAGCCAATCTGTTGGCGCAACTCTTTGAACTGACTTTACGGCAAGGTCAGGCCGTCACATTCTGCAAATACATCAGTTATCAGGTGGCATCTAAACAAGCTGAAACTCCTTTGCCTGCGGCTAAAAAAGTTTTGCAGCAAGCTGCAGCAGATGGCTTTGCCGTATTAGCAGCTGAGCAACAGCAGTATTTGGCTGACTTCTGGTTGCAGTCGGATATACAAATCAGTGACGACCCGGCGCTGCAGCAAGGGTTACGTTTTAACTTATTTAGTCTGGTGCAGTCGGCAGGGCGTAATGGTGTCAGCAATATTGGCGCTAAAGGACTGACCGGGCCTGGTTATGATGGTCATTATTTCTGGGATACAGAAATTTATGTGATCCCCACATTAAGTTTCTGTCAGCCAGACACTGCCCGTCAGTTGTTATTGCAGCGTTTTAGTCAGTTGGATCAAGCCAAAAACAGAGCACGGCAAATGTCGCACGATAAAGGCGCTTTGTATCCATGGCGCACCATCAGCGGTGATGAATGTTCAGCTTATTTTCCGGCGGGCACAGCCCAGTACCATATTAATGCTGCCATAGCTTATGCCATTCGCAGCTACGTATTGGCAACAGACGACTGGGTTTTTATGCAACAAGCCGGTGCTGAAATGCTGGTGGAAACTGCACGTTTATGGCTGCAACTGGGCTTTTTCAGCCAGCAAAGCGGCCGCTTTGAAATTCACCTGGTGACTGGGCCTGATGAATACACGGCTTTGGTGAATAATAACTTTTACACCAACGCCATGGCGCAGCTGCATTTGAGTTTTACCGCTGAAGTTTTGGCAAAGCTGGCTACCCAAACCCCTGAGTTTTATCAGAGTTTTTGTTTGAAGCTAGGTGTAACGCCAGAGGAAATACAAAGCTGGCAACAAGCCGCAGAGCTAATGTATTTACCTTATGACGACAAATTACAAATCAGTGCGCAGGACGACAGCTTTTTAAACAAAAAGCCATGGGATTTTGCCGCCACACCAGCAGACAAATATCCACTGTTGCTGCACTTTCACCCGCTGGTGATATACCGCCATCAGGTATTAAAACAAGCCGATTTAGTGCTGGCGATGTATTTGCTTGATCAGCAATTTGATCGTGATTTAAAAGCCCGCAATCTGGCCTATTACGAGCCGTTAACCACTCATGATTCCAGCTTAAGCAGCTGCATTCATTCTGTGGCTTTTGCTGAAACTGGCCAGACGGAACGCGCTTATCAGTTTTTTGCCAACACAGCGCGGATGGATTTGGATAACTACCATCACAACACCGAATACGGTGTACATATTGCCTGTATGGCCGGCAGTTGGTTGTCTGTGGTCTGTGGTTTTGCAGGTATGCGCAGCCGCCCTGAAGGCTTGTATTTTGAACCTAAGTTGCCTGCGGCCTGGCCGGAGCTGAAATTTAAACTCAATTACCGCGGCCGGGTGCTGCAGGTACAGATCAGTCAAACCCAAGCAGGTTATCAGTTGCTAAGCGGTGCAGATTTAACTTTGCAGCATCAGGCTGAGTCTTTTAGTTTAACCGCAGGCCAAAGCCAGTTGTTTTCGTTGTCGGGAGTTTTATCAGGAGTTCAGTTATGATCCATGCCTTTATTTTTGATTTGGATGGTGTGCTGACCGACACAGCTGAATACCACTTTTTAGCCTGGCAACAATTGGCAACGCAACTGGGCATCAACTTTAGCCGTGAAGACAATGAATTGTTAAAGGGCGTGGATCGCATGGGTTCGCTGGAGCTTATTCTGCAGCTGGGCAAGGTGCAACTCAGTCAGGATGAAAAGCTCAAACTGGCTGCGCAAAAAAATACACAATATTTAAAGCTGGTGGAAAGCATGTCATCTGCTGATTTATTTCCAGGTGTATTGCCACTTTTTAGCAGTTTAAAAGCCGCTGGCATTAAAACAGCTTTGGCTTCGGCCAGTAAGAATGCTGCTTTGGTGCTACAAAAGCTGGGTATTCCGGATTTATTTGATTATGTGGCCGACTCGAATTTTATTCAGAACGGCAAACCCGATCCGGAGATCTTTTTAACCTGCGCTCAGGCTCTGGGCGTAGCGCCAGAGCGTTGTATTGGCGTGGAGGATGCGCCAGCCGGTGTGACGGCTATTAAAGCAGCTGGCATGTACGCTTTGGGTATTGGTGAGGAGCAAGCTTTAACTCAGGCTGATCTGGTGATTCCTGCGGTTTCTGCTATTGATCAGCGCTTATTAACCAGGTTGCTGACAATGTGATAAGGCAATGGAAACTGTAGGGGCGGGTCTTGCACCCGCCCGTCTAATGAGACCGCGGTCCCCTATCTGATATTGGAATAAGGTTATACGCGCCTGTCGCGAGCAGAACTTTGACGGGTTAATAAACGCACAGGTAAGAGCTCAGATTCTGCCTGTTCGCCGTCCATTTGCTGCAATAACTTAGACACCAGCAATTTCCCACCATTGATGGTGTCTTGTTTCACTGTGGTGAGTGCTGGTGAGCAATAGGCAGACATTGCAATATCGTCAAAACCTGCAATAGCCAGTTGTTGTGGCACTTGTACTCCATGCTCTTGCAGGGCTTTCATCGCGCCTAAAGCTATGGCGTCGCTGGCAGCAAAAATACCATCCAGCTCTGGCAGCAGCGGGAACAATTGTTGCTGGGTTTTTAAATAACCATCCTGAGCGGTAAAGTCGGTAATGAGTTCGTAATCCGCATTCAAAGCAAGACCAGCTTTTTGCAACGCATCCTGATAACCCAGATAACGTTGTTCAATTTCGTTATGACGGTAATCACCGAGGAAGGCGATGTGTTTGCAGCCTTGAGCGACCAAATGACTGACCGCTGCTTCAGCACCGCTGCGATTTTGACTGCCTACGACGGTAAAGCTGTCATGACCAGAACTGGCGCCCCAGACCACAAAAGGAACTTTGCTATGCGACAGTTGTTCAATACGCTGGTCGTGTTCGCCCTGGCCTATGATGATTAAACCATCGGCTCTTTTGGCGTCTATGTAATAGGTTTTCCAGTCTTTATCTTTGGTTTTGCTGGTACTGAGCAGCATGTCATAACCTTTGTGGGTTAACTCATCTGCTATCACACCTAAAATTTCCAGCAAAAATGGGTCGGAAATAGCTTGCTGGCTTTTGGCATCAAACAAGATGATTACGGCTATGGTGTAGCTTTTTTGTGTACGCAAACTACGTGCTGTTGGGTTGACATTAAACTGGTACTGCTGAGCGATTTGCTGCACTTTTAAGCGGGTTTCTTTGTTTACCACAGGATTGTCGCGTAACGCCCTGGATGCAGTAGATTCAGACACTTCAGCCAGTGCTGCAATGTCGGCCAGCGTCATCATTTTTTTACCTGAATTCACAACTGATTTTCCATATTCAACCGCAGTAACCCCTGCCAACCTCGCTGATTATGACAAAAGCACGTAATCAGATCGAGTTCAATTTAGGTCTGCTTTACCCATCGTATAAGAGATAAGGAAACCCTAACACATAATGTTTTTGCAAACGATTGCAAAAGTTGTGGTTTCGTTATTGCAATCGATTGCAGTATGGATTATGTTTATTTAAGCAGCAATAAATACACTAGCGTCATAGCTGCGTAATCCAAGACAACGGGGAGAGATCAGATGAATTTACGGCTCACTAAGCTGGCGTCAGCCATGCTTGTTACTTTACTGCCAGTCACTTTGTTACAGGCTCAGCAGCAAAGCGAAGACACTCAAAAAGTTGCAGCAGCAAAAAAACCAGCAGAAGAAAGTCAGATTGAACAAATAGTTATTACAGGTAAGGCCAGCGGTATTGCCGGTTTACGTGTAGATGCCAGCTATGCCATTACCAATGTGTCGGCTGAAAATATCGAAAAAATGAATCCAAAAAGCACGGCTGAATTATTTACCCTGGTGCCAGGTGTCTGGTCTGAAAGTTCAGGTGGTGTGGCTGGGGCTAACGTTTTTGTCCGTGGTTTTCCTGGTGGTGGTGATGCGCCATTTTTAACAGTACAAATGCAAGGGGTACCAATTTTCCCACCTCCAACTTTGTCCTTTTTAGAAAACTCTTCAATGTTCCGCCTGGATGAAACTGTTGACTTTATGGAAGCGCTGCGTGGTGGTTCAACGCCGGTGATTTCTAATGGTCAGCCGGGGTTAACCACCAACTTTATTTTAAAAGAAGGCTCAGAAGAAACTGAGGGTTTAGTCAAAGTATCTACTGCTGATTATGGTCTGCAGCGTGTGGATGCATTAATCAGCGGCGAATTGGCGGATGATTTGTATTTTATGATGGGCGGTTATATCAGCAGCTCACAAGGTATTCGGGATGCGGGCTTTAACTCAGAAGAAGGCCATCAGTTTACGCTGAATATCACCAAAGATTTAGACAACGGCAGTATCAACTTCTATACCCGTCAGACTGATGATCACGGTGTTTGGTATCTGCCAACGCCATTAAATGTAGCTGGTGTAGACAATACCTATACTCAAATTGGCCCAAACAACAGGCAAGCAACCATTCAATTTGGCCCGAACGGTGAAAGCCGCAGTGTTGATTTGGGTGATGGCCGTGGCTGGAAAGGCTCGGTATCAGGCGGTACCGTGGATCTGGATTTAAACGATGACTGGAAACTGTTGTATCGCTTTAACTATACCCAGGGCGATGCCAATACTTTAGGTTTAGTGCCGGAAGCGGGCGCTGTGGCGTTAAGCACAGTGGCAGATAATGGCATCAACGCGACCGGTGCAACCACTGGCACTTTGTATGATGGCGATACCATGGTGCAACAGATGGGACGCTGGGTGGTGGAAAAAGAACTGGATTCCTTCACCAACGATTTAGCTGTCACAAAAACTGCCGATAGCGCCAAATACACTGTAGGTGTGTATAGCACCGCATTTTCTGTCAATGAGTGGTGGTCTATCGGTAATCAGGCCTGGCATGTAGTGGAATCTGGTGGTGAAGCTTTAACTGGCATCAACTGTAACGACAATCAGGACAGTTGCAGCTGGAACTATGATATTGATGCCGCCGGCGATGGCACCACAAGGGCTTTATATGCTGCAGTGGAAGTTGCATTAAACGAACAATGGACAGTGGATCTGGGCTTGCGTAACGAAAACCACACTATTGACTACACTGTCGATGAAGGTTTAACGGGCCAGGTCAGCAAAGCGGTCAGTTATGACGAAAGTAAAATTGCCTGGACCGCCGGTGTGAACTGGATGTGGCAGAAAAACATGGGTGTATTTGCCCGTGTTAACAAAGGCAATAAAATGCCATTTTTTGATGATTTCCGTGACAACTACGCGGCTTTTAGCAGCGGTGAAAATCTGATTAAAGAAGTGACTCAGTTTGAGTTGGGTTATAAATGGGCTGAACAAAATTATAGCTTTTACGCTACCTCTTTTTATAACGAAGTGGAAGGCGACACTTTTGTTCGTCGTCCGGGCGATCCAGCTGAAGTGATGACCAACAGAGCTTATGGGGTAGAGCTGGACTTTAACTACTTCACCAGCGTGGGTTTTTCACTGAATCTGAACTCAACGCTGCAAAAAACGGAAATCACCGAAAGTCCAACCAACGAAGGCAACAGAGCGCAGCGTCAGCCTAAATGGCAAGTGCGGTTAACGCCAAGTTATGGTTTTGAAGCCTTTGAAGATACCTTCGCTTCTGTGTACGGCACTTTGTCTGCAGTCTCTGACCGTTACTCCGACAATGAGAATACAGTCACTTTACCTGGTTACACCAAAGTAGATCTGGGTGTGCAACTGGAGTTAACAGAGCAGTTAAAAACTCAGTTATCGGTAGATAACCTGACAGATAAACAAGGTTTAACTGAAGGTGATCCACGCAACCCAAGTTCACCAAACGGCCGTTATATTCTGCCGCGTTCAGTGACTTTGAGTATGACCTATCAGTTCTAGTGGAAATACTGAATGTCACAGTAGGCTGACAGTGCCTTAAAAGGCGCTGTCAGCTGTGTCCATTCCACAGAGAGAAAGGCTTAGGCTTAACCTAATGGATTTTATTTGGCATACAATTCAATCACCACAAGTTTATAAGCTTGAAAATTGGGAATTGGTAAAAACGTAGATTGCTATCCGAATTCTACGTGATGAACGGAAATTTCTGTTGCTAGCTTTAATTCCATCGTGTGTTGGTTCGTGAAAAAGCGCGACCAAAAGTTTCCTAATTTTGAGCAGTGAGGGTTAATAGGCAAAAATTCGGGTTGTTTGCACTTTAAAAAGGAATAGAGCGTGAAAAAAAGTCGACATTGCCCATCATGTGGATGGAAGTTACCTATTTCTAAAGCCAACGCCCCAATTTCCAGGGTTAACGGGCAACATTTTAATTGTCCGGAATGTCACGCTTCATTAGTCTATAGAACGAATTACGATCGCTTATATAAAGTCTCGTCCGCGCTCATTGTCCCATG
The DNA here is from genome assembly GCF_029269265.1 of Rheinheimera sp. 1928-s. GTDB lineage: Bacteria > Pseudomonadota > Gammaproteobacteria > Enterobacterales > Alteromonadaceae > Pararheinheimera. The sequence goes on along the minus strand of NZ_JARIXP010000002.1, from coordinate 552,231 downwards.
CGCTATTTTCTTTTATATGTATAAAGACGTTCCCTTAGTCAAAAACGTAGCTATGTTCGTGATAATTCCTTTCGGTATCGTACTATCCATATTGTGGCGAAGAGGGGAATATATTGAGTTTTACAAACCATGAATATTATCTGCTTTTTCCTCAATATATCGACAGCCATACCGTCCTTCCATGGACATCGTCGAAAATATGCTCCTGCATTTTCGACATACCGTCCTTCCATGGACATAAAAAAGGCCAGCAATTTGCTGGCCTTTTTCTCCCCGTCGACGTCTATCGTCCCCTGTTGTTTTTATTCGTTTTGCCCCTAATTTTTATTAGGTTAGGCAAAATTTATATACTCGTACTTTCTGTTACCAAGAGTATAAAAAATCAACTGTGTTAGTTATAACTAATTTAAGCGGTAATCGCCACCATCTTTTGCACGAAAGCATGGACTATTTTGTGTACTGGCTATACAAGGCTGAGATTGAGCATTACCGCGGATCATACTGAACCAGCCCGTCTGCTCGCCTGTCAGCTGCAACTGAATATCTTCAATACCTGCTTTATCCAGGGAGCCATGCGCTCCTTTGTGGCAAAACAATAATTCGACATGGCGTTCGCCATCCTTTAATAACAGCGACTGTGGCTGCTCCGGATGGCCGCCAAAAGCGACAAACTGCGCCGGAGTTCTTAAACCACTGTTGCTGCCATCGGCAAAATAGGCCAATACATGCTGGTAATACACCACATAACTGCAAACATCTTTATGTGAGCCGCGGTCCAGTGGAAAAACTTTATCAAGGAAAGCTTTGGAGTAATCCATGATCTGACGGACATAACTCTGGTTCAGCCCGGCGATATAGCTGATCTCTTCCCGGATATCATGGTCCTGGTGTGAGTTTTGGGTTGCTGTCATGTTCATGATTTCAGTCCTGTTGTGTGTTGCTTTTAATAAGTTCTTAAGGCTGTAGGGCCAGTAAAGCAGCATTGATGTTGCTTGATATTTAGTCTATGTTAGTTTTCTGAATAATTTCACAATAAAAACTTCACAGTGTGAATTTTACAAAATGACAGCCAATAAAAGTTTACTCAGAAAGTCGCATTTCCTTGGTACTAAGATCAGAAACCTTAGAAAGCGCAATAACTTAACTATGGAAGACTTGTCGACCCGTTGCATCAGAGTGAACTCTGAATACGCGCCTTCTGTGTCTTATTTGTCAATGATTGAGCGCGGAAAACGGGTGCCTAGCCTGGATATGTTGCAGGTAATTGCCGAAGTGTTTCAAAAAGAAGTCGAATGGTTTCTGGATGGTGAAGAACAGCAACTGGATATTACTCCGCAAAAAGGCAGTAGAGGTGGTGTGTCTGGTATGGCGCTGGAGCCAGGCTTTTTGTTTTCCAATGATATTCTGCAAATTGCCATTCCTGAGATGTTATCCCAAACCGGCATCAGTGGTCGCCAGTTTGCCCAGTTGCTGATCCGGGCGCATCAGGAGCATCATCAAAACCACTTCCCCGAGCTGGAAAGGGCTGCTGAAGAAGTGGGCCTGAAGCGTATGCCCTTGTCGGTAGAAGATTTAATGCAAATCTTACAGCAGCTTGGTTTGAAGCTTTGCTGGTTTGAACAAACGCCAAAAGAAGTACTGGATGAACTGGGTGTATTGTCGAAAAACGTGCCGACGTCGTATTTTTTACCTCCTGCGACTTTGCATTTAAACAAGCTGTTGCAGCAATGGCCCACCCGGCTGAAGTACGAGTTGGCGGTACATATTGGCCATGCTGTGCTGCATAACAAAGATGGCGTGAAAAGCGGCATGATGGTGGGTGGTGCTTTTGAATCTGTGCCGACGGACGATAGCGCCGTAGCACCTCAGGATATTTTGCATGCCTGGCGTGACTTTGAATCAAGCTTTTTTGCCGGTGCTTTATTGTGTCCTAAAATGCCGTTTCGCCAGTTGCTGGATAAACAAGGTTATGAAATCAGTTCACATCATTTAGCTGGTGTGTCGGCCTCTGTTGCTATGCGCCGTATGACGGCTGTGTCGCCTTACAGTCATTGGCATTATTTTGATGCTTATACACCGGGTAAATTAAAGGCTGTGTATAGGGGGAATGGTATTCCTTTGCCCTGGGGCAATATGCGCCAAGTGGAAGACCCTTGTCAGCACTGGGCGGTATTTCGCATGTTTGAAGCGGCTGAGTCGGCGCATTCAGCGCAATTGTCTATTTTGGATGTGCAGGGCCAACCACGGATTTATTGTTGTGAGTCGACTAAAGTCTCTGATTTAGCAGGCAATGCTCATGTGCTTTGTGCAGGTATTGATTTAAATCCAGCTATCGAAGCTCAGGGTATGGATGTAGAAACTATGGCGCAGGAGTTAAAGCAGTTGTGTCGCAGTCAGGGCGGCTCAGCTGTGGTGCCTAAAGCTATTCGCTCTACCTTAACTACAGTGTCTAATATTCTGAATATTAACTGGGTGGCCCGCAGTTTAGATAAACCTGCTCAGCTGATTTGTTCGCGCGGTAATCACTGTCCACGAGAGCCCGGTTGTTACCAGCATTGCTCTGCGAAATAAAAGCACAAAAAAGGGGCCAAACTGGCCCCTTGGTAAACTTATAAACCTTGTTTCAACTGCCAGCTTAATTGCTGTTCAGCGAAAAACGGCACTATAGGGCTGCCATCAGGTAAAGTGATCTCCGCTGGTACTGTCCAGTCTTGTTTCACTAAGGTGATGGTGCCGCTGTTGCGTGGCAGGTTGTAGAAGTCCGGGCCGTAGTGGCTGGCGAAACCTTCTAATTTGTCTAAGCAACCTAAGTCTTCAAATACTTGGGCATACAACTCAATGGCACTCCAGGCGCTGTAACAACCGGCGCAGCCACAAGCTGCTTCTTTACGGTGTTTGGCGTGTGGGGCTGAGTCTGTGCCTAAGAAAAACTTTTTATTGCCGCTGGCCACCACAGCGCGCAAGGCTTCCTGATGCGTGCGGCGTTTGAGTACCGGCAGGCAGTAGTTATGCGGGCGCACACCACCCACTAACATATCGTTGCGGTTCAGTAATAAATGCTGAGGCGTAATAGTAGCAGCTACACGATCTGGTGCGGCTTTGACAAATTCAACAGCGTCCGCTGTGGTGATATGTTCAAACACCACTTTTAAGCCAGGAATGGTGTTTATCAACTGAGTTAAATGCTGATCGATAAAGACTTTTTCACGGTCAAAAATATCGATATGGCTGTCGGTCACTTCACCGTGTACCAACAGCAACATTTGTTGTTCTGCCATCACTTCCAGCACAGGATAAAGTTTACTTAAACTGCTGACACCAGAGTGAGAGTTGGTAGTCGCGCCTGCCGGATACAATTTAGCTGCCACTACACCTGCGGCTTTGGCGGCTTTAATGTCTTCGGCKGAGGTTTTGTCCGTTAAATACAACACCATCAGAGGTTCAAAACTGCTGCCTGCTGGGCGTGCGGCCAGAATGCGTTCTTTGTAAGCTAAGGCTTCAGAGGCATTGGTTACAGGAGGAACAAGATTTGGCATCACAATAGCGCGCTTAAAACAACGGGCAGTGGCTGCCACAGTTTCTTTCAGCATATCGCCATCGCGAAAATGTAAGTGCCAGTCGTCCGGGGTTTGCAGAATTAATTCAGTCACAGCGCTCTCCTCTACTGATGCAGTGTCATGCCGTCAGGGCGGGGCAGTTTAACACGGCTCTGCGGGATACTCAGCACAGCAGGCTAAACTTTTATTCTGTTGTTCTCTGTGATTGAGGCATAGAGTAATAGTTGCTGTATGGGTTATAGTCACTGACGATAACAGAAGATGTTCAACAGGTTACGAACCATGGAACAGAGCAACGCATTAAAACAACAATCTCACTGGCTGCTGCCATGGCAATGGGTGGTGCCACTTTTTTGTTTGTGTTTTGCCGCCATTATTACCGAGTATCAGGCCCGGCAACTGGTGGAACAGCGGCAAAATCAGGCGCTGCAGCAATTAGTTGGCTTATCAGGCCAACTCCGTTCTTTTGTCGAATCTGAATTAAATACATCGCTGTATATGAGCCTTGGTTTGGCCTCTCATATCCGGGCCAGTGACGGCAAACTGGCCGAGAAAGAAATGTTATTTTTGCTGCAAAGTTTGCTGGAGCAGGGCAAACACATCCGCAATATAGGTTTAGCTCCTGGTAATGTGTTAACCCTGATTTATCCGGTGCAGGGCAATGAAAGAGCTTTAGGCCTGAACTACCAGAATTTGCCACAACAATGGCCTGACATTAAACAACTAATAGACGCCAAAGAACCCAGATTAGTTGGCCCTGTAGCTCTTGTTCAGGGCGGGGATGGTTATGTGTACCGACTGCCGTTATTTCTGAACGATGGCAGTTACTGGGGCATTATCAGTACAGTGTTGGATTTATCTGCTTTTAATCAGATGCTGCTACAGCAAGCCAACAGTTATCAGGTTCAGGTGGGGATCCGGGAAAAAAACGCTGGCTCTGGTCAGGCGTTGTTTGGTTATTCGGATTTATTCAGTGAAGAAGCGCTGATCCTGGATTTAAATATCAAAGGCGCACAATGGCAAATTGCGGTGCGCTTTATGGATGAAGCCACAGGTTGGGGCTTGTGGCAATGGCGTTTAACAGGGGCATCACTGTCCATCGTGTTTTGTCTGATGCTGGCCTGGTTACTGCACTCATACCGGCGCAGTGCTTTATTCGCCGATGCCTTACAAGACAATGAAATGTACTCTCGCCGAATTATGAACAGTGTACTGGATGTCATAGTGACCACTGATCTGGATGGCACCATAGACAGGGTCAACAGCGCTGTCAGCACTGTGTTTGGTTATTTACCTCTGCAACTAACAGGGCAACCTTTTAGTATGCTGTTAGCGCCTGGACAAGCCGGGGTATTGGCAACTCTCAGTCCGGGCGAAGGTGCAGCTGTGGAATTGCAGGGGCTACGTTACAGCGGTGAGGTTTTCGCTATGGATTTATCGCGTAACAGCACCGAACATCACGGAAAACCCCGTTATGTCTGGCTTATTCGTGATATTTCGGAGCGAAAAAAAGTAGAACAGTTAAAAAACGATTTTGTCTCCACCGTCAGCCACGAATTGCGCACCCCTTTGACTGCTATCAGTGGGGCTTTAGGTTTGGCTGTAGGTGGCGCTTTGGGGGAGCTGAATGACAAGCAGCTGCATATGCTGACTCTGGCACAGCAAAACAGTCAACGATTAGGCAAACTTATCAACGACTTGCTGGATATCGAAAAACTTGCGGTCAACAAAATGCAGTTTAAGTTAAGGCTCTGGCCTTTGGCTGCATTACTCAGGCAAGCTATAGATTTGAACCAGCCAGTTGCCTTTCAGCGCCAGGTCGAACTGGAGTTGTTGTCTGCTGAGCAGGATGATTTGTGGGTGGAAGTGGACGAAGTCAGAGTGCAGCAAGTCATGGCCAATTTACTGGCTAATGCGATTCGGCATTCACCTGCAGGCGCTTCGGTGCAGGTGACTATGGAGTTGTCTGCCAAAACAGTCAGAGTCTCTGTCATTGATCAGGGGCCTGGTGTTTCTGAAAGCTTTGAACCCAGATTATTTGAGAAGTTTTCTCAGGCTGATTCTTCGGATCGCAGGCAAGTGGCAGGTACCGGACTTGGCCTGGCTATTTGTAAAGATCTGATTAAAGCCATGCGGGGAGATATTGGTTATCAGCGCGCCAATTCCGGAGGCGCTTGTTTTTATTTTACCTTGCCGCTGGCAACAGAATTGTCTCTGGAATAACAGTTGTACTTCTGATTTTTTTCTATGTGATGACTAACAAAAAAGCATGTTTGGCGCTGGTCAAACATGCTTTTTTTAATTGGGGAGCAAACAGCTTTTAAAAATGATACTTAAAGCCTAAAGCGGCAGAACTATCGTTTTCCGATTCAAAATCAAGGGCTGATATCATGGTGTAGACCGTCAGATCTTTGTTCCAGGCGAAGTCTAAACCCGCGCTGACCAAAGTGCCTGTCTCGGGATGACGTAGTTTGCTGTCATCACGTTGCCACTGCAGTTTATAAGTCATGGCTTCAAGCTGATAAGCCAGTTGCGCCATAATTGCATCCCCTTCAACATTGCGGGTGACGTGTTCAGTGCGCTGCAATAATAAACCTGCAGACAATTTACCATTATTCAATTCGGCAATTTTGCCATTGATCAGAACTCGCTGGGCATCCAGATTGTTGAGTTCATGTGTCTGGCTATAGGCAATGTAATAAGGATAGTTTTTGAAGCTGGCATCACCATAACTCAGGGTCCAGTCATAACCACCCGCGATTTCATCACTGACTCCTGTCTGGTAAGTGGCAGACCACTGAAAGCCATTGATCACAGGACTCTGATAGCCAATGACGTTTTCCAGTCGGTCCTGACCCGCTGTTAATTGCCCTATGTCATTCAAGGTTTCATTAAATAAATCAACTTTGCCTTCGGACTTCTTAAAGCGAGTATCATTTTTACCAAAAACCAGCTCACCCCAGCCACCCGCTACACCAATATAAGTATTACGACTACCGAGTCTGTGATCTTTGTTGGCGTCATCCAGGCCATTGACCTGCCATTCGTACACCATAATCAGTTTCAGGTTGTCGGTTAGATCCTGGCTGGCTTTAAATCCAAGCCGGGTAAAAGGAGCTTCAAGTTGTAGGCCTTGATCTGAGTAGCGATACAAGCCTTCATCAACATATAAAGCCTGGAGATCAAGCTTGCCATAAACATCCCATTCAAAAGCCTGGGTATTGTGACTGAGCAGCAATAAACAACTAATAGCACTGTAATGTTTTATGTTCACAATTCGTCTCCAAATCACTTTGTTTTTATAGGTGAGGCAGGTCTGATGCGGCCTGAATCAAAAAAATTTATAAATTACCCTGTTACCTGTAAAAGTGAATAGCTTTATAGGGTTCTAGCGGATAAAACGAACTACGTCAAAGTTTTGCAGTTTTTTTCAATAAACCAGAGGAATAAGTGGAATAAAATTTCAACAGTCTGATTCTGTGTCCTATATTTCCAAGACGTTAACAGCACTCCTGTTCAGTTTGTTACCGTGCTCAGCGCCTTACTGCGAGGTTTTACACTGCAAAAACGCTTTGCGTGAAACTGTATTACTCATAGCCATGGGGTCCAAAATGCTCAAAAATATGTCGTTAAAAACTATTATCTTATCTATTCTGCTGATGTTCAGTGCTGGTCTGGTGGTCCTGAGTTTTTACTCCTGGAACAGTGCAAAGGCCAGCGAAAAAGGCATGGTTGATTTATATGAACTTTCAGCATTGCAGGTTAACCCTATCAGCGATGTGTATGGCTTGTTGTTGCGCAGCAGGCTGGCGTTAGCCGGTGGTTTTATTGAAAAAGAAGGGGGGCAAAATGACAAAGCTCAGGTCAGCGCGCAGCGGGCCGAAAAGTTTCTGAAAGAAGCGATTGAAAAGTTTAATGCCTTCGCCGAGTTAGGTTTGAAAGGAGAAAACAAAGAGCTGGTCAGGCAAATGCAAGCCATCTTCACTATCTATTTTGAGGGTGTTGAAAAAACAGCAAAAGAATTGCAAACCGGCACCAGCGAAAGTTATGTGGTGGCGAATCTTGAAGCCAGAGACGCCAACGCAAAAGCTCAGGAGTTGGTTGCTCAGTTTGTTGAAAAAGCGAACAGGGTAAACAATGATTTGATGCATGTAGCGTCGGAGCGTTACAGAGCGACTGCAGTGCTTTGTGCTGTGTTTCTGGCTTTGTCACTGATTGCATTAGTGATGAGCTGGTATCTGGTCAAAACTATGTTGATCCAGCAGCTTGAACTGGCCGGTGTGCATTTCCAGCGCATGGCGCAGGGCGATTTAAGCAGCCAGATTGTCGTGGAAAGTACCAACGAAATAGGCGTGCTGTTTTCCGGCTTACAGTTTTTGCAGCAGAGTCAAAAAGACACCATCAGCCAGATCAATAATACTGCCACTCAGCTTGCCTCAGCGGCTGAGGAACTGAGTATAGTCACGTCACAAAGTACCGAAGGGCTGGATTTACAAAGTGCCGAGTTGCAACAGGCAGCTACTGCAGTCAATGAAATGACTGTTGCGGTGGAGGATGTAGCGCAAAATGCGTTGTCCACTTCTGACGCCTCCAAAGCCTCGAATGAACTGGCAAGTCGCAGCCTTGACGAGATGAAGCAAACCATTGCTCAGACCCGTAATATGGCAACAGAAATGAAAACCTCAGCTGTACTGGTGCAGGAACTGGCAGTTCAGGCTGGCAATATAGGCACAGTGCTGGATGTGATCCGGGCCGTTGCAGAGCAGACAAATTTACTGGCATTAAATGCGGCGATAGAAGCTGCCAGAGCAGGAGATGCAGGTCGCGGCTTTGCAGTTGTGGCTGATGAAGTAAGGGCTTTGGCACATCGTACTCAAAACTCAACTCAGGAAATTGAACAACTGATTAGTCAAATCCGTCAGGGCACTGCGAAAGCTGTACACTCTATCGAAGCCAGCACAGGTTTGGCTGACAATACAGTCGATATGGCCAATAAAGCGGGTTTAGCTTTTGAGCAAATTTGCAGTTCTATCAGCCATATCAACGAACGTAATCTGTTGATTGCTACTGCATCAGAGGAGCAGGCGCACGTGGCCCGTGATGTAGACCGAAGTCTGGTGGCTATTAAAGATTTGGCTGTGCAAACTTCTGCAGGTGCCAATCAGACCAATGCCGCCAGTCAGGAATTGGCAGGTATGGCGTCACGTTTGATGGATTTGGTCAGACGCTTTAAAGTTTAAGTTTCAAATGGGGGGGATTCACCCCCCATTTATTTAGTCTTTGTATTCAAAAGCTTTTATAACACGAGCTACGCCGTCGACGTTACGTGCTAAGTTGACTGCTCTGTCCGCTTCTTGCTGACTGACTAAACCCATTAAAAACACTTCACCGTTTTCAGTCACGACTTTGATATTTAAACCACTGACGTTTTTATCAGCCAAAAACTTGCTTTTAATACGGGTGGTGAGCCAGCTGTCTTTGCTGCCTGTACCAAAGCTGATTTCGCTGCCAACACGCAGCTGGTTATGCACGTCTTTCACACCGTCTACTCTGGATATCTCGGCTGCCACTTCACGTACACGTTCATTGGGAACCTGACCTGTTAACAGCACTATGCCATTGTAACTGGTCATATTGATATTGCCTTTGTCCTTGGTCTCCGCGTTTTCACTCAGTAAGCGGCTTACTTTGATTTGAATACTTTTATCGTCAATCTGGCTGCCCAGGGTGCGTGGATCGCCTGCTGATTTAACGGCTGTAGCTCCGCCTGCTAATACTGCAGCAGCACAACCTTGTAATAACCAGCTCGTTAGTAACACCAGCATTATTTTATTCAACATCAGAGATCTCCTTGTTGCGGAAACAGAGTTATGTCGATAAGTTCGCATAACGCATGCAGTAAAAAGGTATAACACTCAAACACCCGGGCCGGTCTGTGTGCCGGCACCTTCAATTCAGTATCCTGATTGCCCAGCAAACCAGACAATTCCCCACTGTTATCTACAGTGAAAGCTACTACTGTCATATCTTTGGTTAAGGCGGCTTCAACAGCTTTGATCAGATTGTGTTCTTCACCTGTCATTGAAATAGCCACCAGCACATCACCGGCCTGGCCTAAAGCCCTGACCTGCCTGGCTAAATGATCAGGGTTCTCCTGATTACCAGGTTGTAAGCTGGAATTATTAGTTAACAAGGCAAAAGCCGGTAAACAAGGCCGTTCTGCTTCAAACTGATCCAACAACAGCTGAGCAAAATGCGTGGCTAAAGCTGCAGACGCACCTTCACCACAACAAATCACTTTGCCGCCATTGATCAGGCAGTTCACCAGACTGACGGCGGCGTTTTCGATAGGCGCAGACAAAGCTTCGCCTGTCGCTATCATGGTTTGTATATTTTCAGTAAAAAGTTGCCTGATATGGTCTTGCATTAGTTAGCTGTTCCTGCAAAAGCGTTTTTAATCCAGCAAATGTCTGCTGGCTGTTCGGTAATGGCCACTACATCAAAGCGACAATGCTGCTGGCCAGTACTTTGTAAATAACATAAAGCAGTGCGGCTCAACTTTTGCTGTTTGGCTGAAGTGACGGCTGCTGCTGCACCACCAAAGTGGGTGCTGCGTCTGAATTTTACTTCAACAAAAACCAGCGTCTGTTGTTCTCGCATCACTAAATCAATTTCACCAAAGCGACAACTGTAGTTTTGCTGCACCAACTGTAAGCCTTGTTGCTCTAAAAACACTAAGGCTTGTTGTTCATAAAACTGCCCTGTGCTTTTGCTCATTTAAGGCGTCCGTGGGGTCAGCAAACCATCCTTACTGTATTTGCCCCAGGTTAACTGTCGCTGAACCTGTCCGCCTGTCGACAAGGCCAGATTGCCCGTTAAGCCCTGATAACGCAGAGCAGGAAATTGTTGCTGCTGCTTTAAACGGTACACTAAGTGGTAGGCGTCGTAACCCATGGCAAATAAACGTTGCAGGGTTTCATCCTGTTGTGGAAACAGCTGCTCAAATTGCTGGCGAAACTCTTGTTGCTGACCTGTGCTGAGCATCCAGGGCATTTCGGTAAAAGTTAAACCTTGCAGGTCGCGGCGGTCAGTAAACTCTGCAGATTTCTGATGACTGCGTGAACTGGCGTAAACCGGCAAAGTCACCTTGGTTGGCGCTACAGACACATCGATATAAGGTTTCAGCAAACGGGTTTGCGCCGGGTCGGCCAGCAAATAAATAGCATCTATATCCTGACGGCTATGAGGTTCAGCTTTGACACTTTCACCTGCAAGTTTACTGATATCACGAATACGTTGTTCGCTCGCTGCTGTTTCCAGTAACTGCTTAATGGTGCTTTCCATGCCAGCCTGATCGGCAAACCAATAGGTTTCAGGTTCTTTACCTGCTATTTGTTTCCAGTCACGGCTGAATTGTTCGGCCATACGCTGACTTAACGGGTTACGGGAAGCCATTAGCACAGGCTGTTTATAGTTTTTCTGTTTAAACAGCATCGCCATTTGGTGCGCTTCATCTTCCACACTTAAGGAAAAATAAAACTTATCGGCAGATTGTTGCACCAAATCGGTTTTACCATTTAAAAACAGCGTAGGAATGGTCCAATCCGCTTTTTGTGAAATGGCATCCACTTGCTCTCTGAGCAAAGGCCCTATGACAAAGTCCACTTGTTCAGCCGCCAGTTGTTGCTGCAGTGCTGCAGTATCTGTCTGGCTGTCGATAAAAATTAAACGGGCTTGCTGGTTGGTAGATGCGGCCAGAATACCTTGTTGAATAGCTTCGGCGTGCTGGCGGAAGTTGCTGCTAAAAGGCAGCAGGACTGCAATAGTTTTAGGTGAAAAGGCATCTACTGCACTTAATTGCTGAATTTCATCTGGTAACTGCTGCAGAGACGGCAGGTTTGGGTATTGCTGCTGCCAGTCGCTAATCGCCTGAGTTAAAGCGGCTCTGTTGCCCAAATGCTGTTGATGCAATTGCAATAACTTAGCCCAGCCTTGCGTGCTGTTATCACCGCTTTGGCTCAGATTTTGTAATTGATCCGGCGTCAGCATACCCAGCTGTTGCCACAATGCACTTTGATACGAACTTTGTTCAGGTTGCAAAGCCAGCAACTGCAGATAGGTTTTCACCGCATTCTCCGGCTCTCTTCTGCTGCTTTGATACTGTGCCAGACTTTGTAAATAAGCAGTTTTATCTGTAGCTCTGAATGAGTTTACCGAATACTGATTGCTGAATTTCTGAATATCTTCATGATCATCAGCTGCGATCAGGCCCTGAAAAAAAGGCAACAAATTGGCTTGTTGCACTTCAGCAGTGGCTTGTTGCGCCAGCACCCGGCTTATCGCTAAGGCCTGTTCAATTTCACCTTGTTGCAAATGCGCTTTAGCCGCTTCAAGCAATTGCCATTGTTGCTCTGAACCTTGTTGCTGGCTGGCTTGTTCAATAAAGTCAGCACCGGACAAAGGCCGTTCGATTTTAACTATTTCCACGTCATCTTCTGCCTCGGCGGCAGGCTGAACTACTGGAGTACGTTTTACCGGAGCAGTCTGCTCTGGTGTGGAAGAACAACTGGCTAACGCTATGGCGCTGCCCAAAAGAATAAGTGGCTTCAGTTTGCTGGATTTCACAATGCACAGGTACAATGAAGGAAACATGCAGGTATCTTACTCAGTGCCGTGCCTAAGCTCAATGAATTCCAGCCAAAGTAATTCAAGTACAACGGAATAAGCGCCATATGACTGCACAAAGCGGAAATTTATACATAGTAGCCACGCCCATAGGTAATTTAGACGACATCAGTCAGCGCGCTATTAAAACCTTAAGCACTGTGGCCTGGGTGGCAGCGGAAGATACCAGACACAGTGGTAAGTTGCTCAGCCACTTAGGTATTTCAGCCAAAATGCTGGCGCTGCATGATCACAATGAAAAGCAACGTGCCGCCACTTTATTGCAAAAATTGCAGGCGGGCGAAGACGTCGCGCTGATTTCAGATGCAGGCACACCGCTTATTAGCGACCCGGGCTACAGCCTGGTAAGGTTATGCCGTGACGCCGGTGTCCGTGTAGTACCAATCCCTGGTCCTTGTGCTTTGATAAGCGCATTGTGCTGTGCTGGTTTACCTACAGATAAATTCCACTTTATTGGCTTTTTACCGGCGAAAAGTCAGCAACGCCAAAACGTGCTAAGCGCCATTCCACAAGGTGTGGGTACTTTAATTTGTTATGAAACGGCACGTCGTATCAAAGACTGTTTAGAAGATGTAGTGAAGGTATTTGGCGTTGAACGTGAATTGGTGCTGGCAAAAGAGCTAACCAAAACCTTTGAAAACTTTGTCTATGGCACAGCTGCAGAGATCACAGCATGGTTAGATGAAGACCCAGCCCGCTGTCAGGGCGAAATGGTACTGATGATAGCGCCTACTGTGGCTGCTGAAGAAGAGATTAACCCTGCTGCTCAGCAAACTTTAAAACTCTTAATGAGCGAATTACCACTGAAAAAAGCGGCTGCTTTAACTGCAGAAATTCACGGTGAAAAGAAAAACGCTTTGTATAAACTGGGGTTAAGTTGGGGCGAGATGTAGGGGCGCGGGCTTGTCCCCGCCCGCGACTTTTATCAGATGTCCATAAGGTAATAGATAGAGTCTGGTCAACAACCTTGCAGCTTCGGGGAAGAAGGGTATAATGCGCGCCGTGAGTTGGCCCAGACAATCGCTGCCTGCGCAAGCAGGGGGAGGAAAGTCCGGGCTCCATAGGGCAGAGTGCCAGGTAACGCCTGGGCGGCGCGAGCCGACGACTAGTGCAACAGAGAGCAAACCGCCGATGGCCCTTGCGCAAGCAGGGGATCAGGTAAGGGTGAAAGGGTGCGGTAAGAGCGCACCGCGCGGCTGGTAACAGTTCGTGGCACGGTAAACTCCACTCGGAGCAAGACCAAATAGGCCCCCTTTGGCGCGGCCCGCGTTGGGGGCGGGTAGGTTGCTTGAGGCGTACGGTGACGTACGTCCTAGAGGAATGATTGTCCACGACAGAACCCGGCTTAACGGGCCGACTCACACCTTTCTTTTTCAACAAGGTAGCTAGCGCTGAGCAAGTTTTGCTAGTCTGGCTATCTGTGTTCTTTAGTTCTGATTTTTATGCTTCCGACAAATTCCTCTGTTTCTGCTATCCCATTCTGGCAAGCCTTTTGGTTTTGGCTAAAGCTGGGTTGTATCAGCTTTGGTGGGCCTGCAGGTCAGATTGCCCTGATGCATACTGAGCTGGTGGAAAAACGCCGTTGGATCAGTGAAGGCCGGTTTTTGCATGCGCTGAATTATTGCATGCTGCTGCCTGGTCCTGAGGCGCAGCAATTAGCGACTTATTTAGGCTGGCTGATGCACCGCACTGTGGGCGGTGTGGTGGCTGGGTTGTTGTTTATTCTGCCGTCTTTGCTTTTGCTGGTGCTGCTGTCTTGGGGATATCTGGTGTATGGCGAGCATCCTTGGGTGGCAGCTTTGTTTTATGGCATTAAACCTGCCATCGCCGCCATAGTGCTGCATGCCGCCTGGCGTATCGGCGGGCGGGTGATGAAACATCCGTTATTATGGGCTATAGCTGTTGCCGCTTTTGTGGCTATTTTTGCTTTCAAACTGCCTTTCCCATTCATAGTCCTGTCCGCGGCTTTGATTGGTTCTATCGGCAGTAAAGTTGCACCTGCGGTGTTTTCACAGGACAACCACAGCGCTGCACAAAAAAGTTATGGCCCAGCCTTGATTGATGAGACAACGCCCACTCCTGACCATGCGTTATTTCGCTGGAGCCGATTTGTGGTTGTGGTGGCTTGCGGTTTAGCGCTTTGGATTGTGCCTATGCTGGCATTAACCCTAAGTTTGGGCTGGCAGCATCAACTGACTCAAATGAGCTGGTTTTTCACCAAAGCGGCGCTGCTGACTTTTGGTGGTGCTTATGCGGTTTTGCCTTATGTCTATCAGGGTGCTGTGGATAAATTTGGCTGGCTGACACCCGGGCAGATGATGGATGGTCTGGCTTTAGGGGAAACCACACCAGGTCCGCTGATTATGGTGGTGGTTTTTGTCGCTTTTGTTGGCGCTTATGTACAGGCCAGTTTTGGGCCTGATTTAATGCTTACTGCAGGGGTGGCAGCTGCGCTTTTGGTTAGTTGGTTTACTTTTTTACCTTCCTTTATTTTTATTCTTGCAGGCGGCCCGCTGGTGGAATCTACCCAAGGCAAGTTGCAACTGACTGCGCCATTAACGGCAATAAGTGCTGCTGTGGTCGGGGTTATCGTCAATTTAGCGTTGTTTTTTGCCTACCATGTACTCTGGCCTACAGGTTTTGCTGGCGCTATCGACTGGCAAGCTGTGCTTATTGCCCTACTGGCTGCGCTGGCTTTGTTTGTGGCGAAGCAGGGATTAATGCGGGTTATCGCTGGGGCTGCCATTTTGGGCTTCATTTTGTCTTTTTGGAGTAGTTATTAATGTGGATTGATCTGCAGCAACTGGACCCTTCAGCTGCCTATAAGCTGTTAACCAGCACTATTACCCCTCGTCCTATTGCCTGGGTATCGAGCTTGTCCGCAGAGGGAGTGCTGAATTTAGCGCCTTTTAGCTTTTTTCAGATGGTGACGGATCAGCCGCCTACTTTGATGATCTCCACTCAGCATAAAGCAGATGGCAGTCGAAAAGATACCAGCCTGAATATTGAAGCCACTCATGATTTTGTGGTGAATCTGGTACCTCATGCACTGGCGAATGAAATGAATATCAGTGCGGCCGCTGTGCCTGCTGATGAAAGTGAATTTGAACTGGCCCGCTTGGAACAGGCCGCATCCAGCCAAATTAAGGTGCCCCGGGTGGCATTGGCTCCGGTGGCTTTGGAATGCCGGCTGGCAAAGTTACAACCTTATCCGCCGGAAAACCCAAGCTGCGAAGTGATTTTTGCACAAGTACTGGCCATTTATATCAACCCCGCTTTACTGGATGCCAATGGCATGCCTGATCCTTACAAAATGGATTTAATTAGTCGTATTGGTGGTTCAGGTTACAGCAGGGTTGCTGCTGATATATTTCAGTTAGCCCGACCTGCTTCGGCGGTCCGTCGCTAAACTCCCTGTTTCGCCCTGAATGCGCTCTCGTGCTCAGGGCTTTTTTAATGTCTGTTGTGAGCGCTTGCTTACCTTGCATGATGTTGTTTTATTGATATTGCCTTGTGTTTAGTGGTCTGTTTCTCTGCTTTTTCCACCTCCTTCTTAAAGCGACAAGCTTTTGCAGTTATTATCGTTTATAACTACCTTTGTTGACGTCTCTGCGCGAGATACCAATTTATATTATTAAAAATCATAGAGTTATTAAGATCCTTTAGCCGGAAAAATCCCTGTCACAGCTTTGGTAACAGCAGCTTGGTCGCGTGCGGCTGGCTGTTAGTCTGAATCATTGGGTTATGCGTAACTAAATAAAAAATTTCAAACTATTTTATGGTTTTTTTCTTCCACTTTTTCCCACATAAATCAGGATCTTCGCGCTAAGCCGCGTTTTTACTGGATCTGAGATGATCAAACAAAGGGGTTTTCACCTTGACAAGCTTTCTTCTGCGGCCCTAAACTGTACATCAGTGGGAAATTGTGGGTATTTGTGGATCAAATATCAGGATCAAACAACAATGAAGTGGGATTAATATGTTCCGTGGGTCGTTTTCTTTAACATTGGATGATAAGGGTCGGTTAGCGCTTCCAACGCGTTACCGCGATACCTTATTTGCTGATGCAGAAGGCGCCATGGTTTGTACTATTCACACCAAAGATCCTTGTTTACTGCTGTATCCACTGCCTGAATGGGAAGAGGTTGCAGAACAATTGCAGCGTTTATCCAATCAGAACCCACAAGAGCTGCGCTTTAAACGTTTATTGATAGGCCACGCGTCAGATTGTGACATGGATAAAAGCGGCCGCATTCTATTACCTGCGCCACTAAGAAGCCATGCCAGCCTGACAAAAAACATCCGCTTAGTCGGACAACTTAACAAATTCGAGATCTGGGACGAAGAGACGTGGAATAAACGTGTTGCCGAAGATATGGCAATTGAACGTGATATGTCCGTCGACGCCGAGATCTCAGAGCGGCTGCAGGATTTTGTACTCTAATGGATCAAAGCGCCCATATCTCTGTCTTATTGGCTGAAACCATAGACGGATTAGCCATCAAACCCGACGGGATTTATCTCGACGGCACTTTTGGCCGCGGTGGTCACAGCAGAGTGATCTTATCTAAACTGGGTGAACAAGGCCGTTTATACGGTATTGATCGCGATCCTGCTGCTATTGCCGCAGCCCAGCCTTTATTGGCCGACCCACGTTTTTCTATTACTCACAGCCCTTTTGCTGCCTTGGCCCAAATTGCTGAAGACCATGGCATTACTGGTAAAGTCGACGGTATATTGCTGGATTTAGGTGTGTCTTCGCCGCAACTGGATGATGCTGAACGTGGTTTCAGCTTTATGCGTGATGGCCCGCTGGATATGCGGATGGATCCAACGTCGGGTATTTCAGCTGCCGACTGGCTGGCAAAAGCAGATGTCGAAGACATTACTTTTGTATTACGTGAATACGGCGAAGAAAAATCAGCCTGGCGTATTGCTAACGCCATAGTGGACAGCCGCAGTGAGCAACCACTGACCCGTACAGCTCAGCTGGCCAGCTTAATCAGCACAGTAGTACCAAAAAGCCACAAAGAGAAAAAACATCCTGCGACTCGTAGCTTTCAGGGCATTCGTATTTATATCAACAGCGAATTGGACCAGATCAAAACTGCGCTGGAAGCTGCTGTGCATGTATTAAAACCTGGTGGCCGTTTAACGGTAATTAGCTTCCACTCGCTGGAAGATCGGATGGTAAAGCAGTTTATGCGTTTAAAAAGCAAAGGCGCTGCCATTCCTAAAGGTTTACCCCTGACGCAAGATCAACTGAATCTGTACACCCCATTAAAACTAATTGGCAAAGCTATTATGCCGTCGGATGCAGAACTGGAAAACAACGTCAGAGCCCGCAGCGCTGTATTACGTATTGCGGAGAAAACCGCATGAGTGCTATCAAACTGAACCGTCTAATCATCAGCGATATCTGGCAGCACAAGTTGTTGCTGGTGCTGATGTTGTGCTGTTTAGGTTCAGCTCTGGCTGTGGTGGAGTTCACTCATATGAACCGCCAACTGACGATGTATGAAGATAAAATACTGCAACAGCGTGACACCCTGGAAATGGAGTGGCGCAACTTGTTGCTGGAGCAAAGAGCTCTGTCTGAACACAACAGGGTGGAAGAGCTGGCAGCGACCAAACTCAATATGGTCAGGCCCAGCGGCCCGCAAGATGTGGTGGTGCAGGAACCATGATAAAGAAACCAGCAGCACCTAAAAAGCAGGCGAAAAAGAATCAACAGCCGACTGTCATCAGTTGGCGTTTTGCTTTTGTAATTGTGTCCTTATTGGCAGTATTCAGCGCACTGATTGTTCGTGCGGCTTATTTGCAGGTGTTAGAACCTGAAATGCTGCTGGAACAAGGTGATATGCGTACGCTGCGGGTGAAATCTGATACTGCGATGCGTGGCATGATTTTAGACCGTAATGGCGAAGAGCTGGCGGTCAGTGTACCTGTTCAATCTGTTTGGGCGGATCCACAGCTGGTACTGCGCAGCAGGCATAAAATTGACGAACGTCGCTGGCATGCGCTGGCGGATATGCTGCAAATCAGCCCGCAGCAATTATCGGACAAAATTGGTGCCGACGACTCCAAACGTTTTGTTTATCTGCAGCGTCAGGCCAGCCCTGCCACTGTCGATTACATCAAACAGTTAAAAATTCCGGGCATTGCCTTTCAGCAGGAATCCCGCCGTTATTATCCGGCCGGTGAAGTCACTGCGCATCTGTTAGGTTTTACCAATGTGGACGATCAGGGCATGGAAGGTATTGAACGTCAGTTTAACGACGTTTTAACCGGCAAACCTGCATTAAAAACCATCCGCAAAGATGCCAAAGGCCGTGAAGTTGAAGTTTTGTCACAAACTGATGGTCAGGCGTCAAACAATATTCAGCTGAGCATAGATCAACGTATTCAGGCCGTAGCTTACCGTGAGCTGAAAAAAGCTGTGATGCAGTTTGGTGCGACTTCAGGTTCTGTTGTTGTCGTTGATGTGCATAATGGCGAAGTGCTGGCCTTGGCCAATGCTCCTTCGTACAACCCAAACAACAGAAAAAATAGTGACAGCAACAGATACCGCAACCGTGCCATCACTGACACCTTCGAGCCTGGCTCCACCATTAAGCCATTACCTGTTTTAGCCGCATTGGAAAATGGCACTGCCACTATGGATACGGTGATTTCTACAGGCTATGGCCCTGTGCGTATTGGCGGCCGCTTGGTGCGTGATACTACAGGTTATGGTGATTTGGACCTGACCGGCATTATGCGCAAGTCCAGCAACATAGGTGTTACTCGTTTAGCTTTAGGTATGCCTACCGACAAGTTCCTTGATATGTATTACAAGATGGGCGTGGGTTCAGCAACAGGTTTAGGTCTGACGGGCGAAACCCCTGGTGTGTTGCGTGAACAACGCCGTTGGGGCGAACATGCCTTAGCTACAGTGTCCTTTGGTTATAGCTTTACTGTAAACGCTGTGCAGCTGGCTCGTATTTACGCCACTATTGCCAATGGTGGCGTGGCTTACCCTTTATCTATTTTTAAAAGCGACAAAAAGCCTTTAGGTGAGCGAGTGATCAGCGAGCAACATGCCGACAATATGGTTGCTATGTTAGAAGCTGTAGTTGGCCCAGGTGGTACTGCGAAAAAAGCGGCAGTGCCAGGTTATCGTGTAGGTGGTAAAACTGGTACTGCGCAAAAAGCTGGTATAGGTGGTTATAGCACTAATTACATTGGCTCTTTTGCGGGTGTGGCCCCTATTTCAAACCCTCGTATTGCTGTGGTGGTCATTATCAATGAACCAAGCGGCGATTATTATTACGGTGGTGAAGTAGCGGCTCCTGTGTTCTCCGCTGTATCGGGTGCTGCTTTGCAGTTACTGAATATTGCGCCTGATGCCAACGACAGTCGTATCAGCAAAATCAGTGAGGTGCCCAATGCAGGTTAACTCACTCCAGCTATGGCTAACTCCTTTTGCTATCCAATTGCCCACTGCTGTGGCTGCTTTGCCATTACAGAATTTACGGATTAACAGTGCAGAGGTGCAAAAGGGGGACGTGTTTCTGGCTTTGCCTGGCACTAAAACTCATGGCAATCAGTTTGTTGAAAAGGCTTTAGATGCTGGAGCTGCGTTGGTGTTAACCGACACTCAGCCTGCGCTGAATGATCAGCGCATTGTGGTTATACCTAAGCTAGTTGAACTGCTGAGCGCTTTAGCTGCTGCTTTTTATCCGCATCAAGCGCAGCAACTTGTGGGTATTACCGGCACCAACGGCAAATCCAGCACTGCAATTTTTGTCAATCAACTGGCTGTGCTGTTGGAGCAACAAGCTGCTGTGATTGGAACTTTAGGCTATGGCGATTATCGCAATTTGACGGCACTGAATAACACTACGCCTCATCTGGTGGATATTCACCGTATTCTTCACCGTATTGAGGCCTCCGCAGCAGCCAAAGGCAAAGCGCTGGTGGCGATGGAAGTTTCCTCTCATGCCTTGGTGCAACAGCGTGTGGCTGGTTTGCAGTTTGAAGTGGCAGTGTTTACCAATTTAACCCGCGATCATCTGGATTATCACGGCACTATGCAGGCGTACGGCGAAGCCAAGGCCTTGCTGTTTAAAGCGGATTTAGCCAAAAAAGCTGTGATTAATATCTCTGACGAGTTTGGCCGTCAGTTAGCTGCTGACTGCACTCTTCCTGTGTTGGCTTATGGCCAGTTAAAAGATTGCCAGGGTTATAGCGAGTATTTGGCTTACGACCAACTGGAAATCACCCCGCTGGGTTATCAGTTCCGCTTAAGCAGCCATTTAGGCCAACAGCAGCTGCAGCTGAAAGTGCTGGGTGAATTTAATATTCAAAACGTATTGGCAGCTTTTGGCGCCATGCTGCAATTAGGCCATAGCTTTGAGGCTTTAGTTGGGGCTGCAGAGCAATTATGCAGTGTGCCTGGCCGTATCGAACAGTTTTATCAAGCTCATCGTAAAGTGATGGCTGTGGTGGATTACGCCCATACGCCTGATGCGCTGGAACAAACATTAATTGCAGTTCGCAACCATTGTCAGAGCCAGCTTTGGGTGGTGTTTGGTTGTGGTGGTGACCGCGATAAAGGTAAACGGCCTTTAATGGGCGCTATTGCAGAACGTTTAGCCGATCAACTGATTATTACCGCCGACAATCCACGCACTGAAGATGTAATGGCGATTTGTTTGGATATAGCTGCAGGTTGCACACAACAGCAGTATCAGCTGATCACCGAGCGTAAGGCAGCGATACGCACTGCCTTAGAACAAGCCCAGGCTGGTGATCTGGTACTGATCGCCGGTAAAGGCCATGAAGATTATCAAATCATTGGCCATGAAGTTTTGCCTTATGACGAACGCGCTTTTGTTCGACAACTGGTGACGGAGACTGCTTTATGATCCCTTTACAAACAAAAGAAATAGCACAGTTAGTGCAGGGACAACTGGTTGGCGCTGATATTCAAATTCAGAGCGTCAGCACAGACAGCCGCAATATTACTCAGGGCGATTTGTTTATTGCCTTAAAAGGCCCGAACTTTGATGGGCATCAGTTTGCTGCTGATGTTATTGCTAAAGGTGCAGTCGCTTTAATTGTGGAGCAGCAGTTGGATGTGGCAGTGCCGCAAATTATTGTTGCTGACACCCGCTTAGCTTTAGGGGCTTTAGGCGCGGCAGTGAAACAAAAGGTCAACCCTAAATCTGTGGCTGTAACTGGCAGTGTCGGTAAAACCACAGTGAAAGAAATGATGGCCGCCATTTTAGATCGTATCGGTAATGTGCTGGCGACTGCCGGTAACTTTAACAACGATATTGGTGCGCCTTTAACCTTATTACGTTTAACAGAGCAGCATCAGTACGCTGTGATGGAGCTGGGCGCCAATCATTTAGGTGAAATTGCTTACACCTCTTCGTTGGTGAAACCTGAAGTGTCCATTATCACCAATGTGGCAGCAGCCCATCTGGAGGGTTTTGGTGACTTGTTTGGTGTAGCCCGTGCCAAAGGCGAAATTTATGGCTCTTTAGGTCAGGATGGCGTGGCTATAGTGCCACTGGACAGCGAGTTTTCTGATTATTGGTTAAAGCGGTTACAGGATAAAAAAGTACTGACCTTTAGCAGCACTCAGGCGGCCGATTTTACCGCTGAACATGTAGTGCTGAATGAACAAGGTTGTGCCAGCTTTGATTTAGTCTGCCCACAAGGCAGCATTTTTATTCAGCTGGTGTTGCCAGGAAAACATAACGTGGCCAATGCGTTGGCTGCAGCAGCTGCTACTTTGGCGCTAGGTGCCAGCCTGACCGATGTGCAGTTAGGTTTAGCTGCAATGAAACCGGTCAAAGGCCGGATTAATGTGACGCAAGCCAGCGACAAATTACGTCTGATTGACGATACCTACAATGCGAACTCTGAATCGACCAAGGCCGCTATCGACTTATTGGCGACTTATCCGGGTTTCAGAGTATTAGTCTTTGGCGATATGGGGGAACTGGGCGCAGATGCCCGTTTGTACCATGAAGAAGTAGGTTTATACGCCAAACAAAAGGGAATTAATCTGTTATTCACCTTGGGTGTGTTATCACAGAGCGCCAGTGATTTATTTAACGGCCAAGGGGCCCATTTTAGTTCCCGTCAGCAACTGATCCAAAAGTTAAGCCCGATCCTTGATGAACAGTCGAGTAGCACCGTACTGGTCAAAGGTTCGCGCAGCGCCAAAATGGAATTGGTGGTGCAGGACTTGCTAGAAAGATGTCAGCAGGAGATCAGCTCATGTTAGTGTGGTTAGCCGAGTATTTAACTCAATATATCAATGCCTTTAACGTATTCAGTTACCTGACCTTCAGGTCTATTCTGGGTATTTTAACCGCCTTAATGCTGAGCCTGTATTTTGGCCCCAAGCTGATTGCTAAGTTACAACAACTGCAAATAGGTCAAACAGTGCGTGATGATGGCCCCCAAAGCCATTTCTCGAAAAAAGGCACTCCGACTATGGGCGGCTTGCTGATTTTAGCTTCAGTGCTGACCAGTATTCTGCTGTGGGCCGACCTTGGCAATAAATACGTCTGGGTGGTGATTTTTACCCTGATAAGCTTTGGCTGGATTGGTTTTATTGACGACTACCGCAAAGTAGTGCGTAAAGATCCAAAAGGCCTCATCGCCAAATGGAAATACTTCTGGCAGTCCTTGTTTGCCATCGCTATCGCCTTTTTCCTGTATGCCACGGCAGAACGCCCGGCTGAAACCAGTTTAGTGGTGCCTTTTATTAAAGATGTGCTGCCACAGCTGGGTTTTATCTACATTGCTTTGTGTTACTTCGTTATTGTGGGTACCAGTAATGCGGTGAATTTAACCGACGGTTTAGACGGTTTAGCCATAGTGCCAACCATTATGGTGGCCTTTGCGTTTGCCATTATCGCTTACGCCAGCGGTAACGTGAATTTCGCCAACTACCTGAATATTCCTTATCTGCCTCATGCCAGTGAACTGGTGGTGGTCTGTGCTGCGCTGGTCGGCGCAGGTCTCGGTTTCCTTTGGTTTAATACCTATCCGGCTCAGGTTTTTATGGGCGATGTGGGGTCTTTAGCTTTAGGTGCTGTATTGGGCGTGATCGCCATTTTAGTCCGTCAGGAAATAGTGCTCTTTATTATGGGCGGTGTTTTTGTGATGGAAACCGTGTCGGTGATTTTACAGGTTGGTTCGTACAAGTTACGCGGCCAGCGCATTTTCCGCATGGCACCTATTCACCACCATTACGAGTTAAAAGGCTGGCCTGAACCCCGCGTTATTGTGCGGTTCTGGATTTTGTCAGTCATTTTTGTGTTGATTGGTTTAGCAACTTTAAAACTGAGATAAAGAATGAACGCTAAGTTGTTCCAGGGAAAACGTGTTGCTGTGATAGGACTAGGCCTTTCAGGTCTGGCCACAGTACGCTTTTTGCTGAAACAAGGCGTCAAACCTGTACTAATGGATACCCGCTTAAAAGTGTCAGGGCTGGATCAAATTCCGGCCGACAAAGTGGACGGTATTTATTTAGGTGAACTGGACGCCAACCGTTTAGCTCATATGGATGTGTTGGTGGTCAGCCCCGGCTTAGACCCTAAACATCCGGCTATACGTTTTGCTTTGGCACAAGGTGCTCATCTGATTGGTGATGTGGAGCTGTTTGCACTGCAAAACCAGAAACCTGTGTTAGCTATTACCGGTGCCAATGGTAAATCCACTGTCACCAGCTTAACCGCCCATATGCTGCAGTGCTCCGGCTTACGTGCTGTGGCTGCGGGCAATATTGGTTTGCCTATTCTGGATGCGCTGCAAAGTGATGCCGACGTTTTTGTGCTTGAGCTGTCGAGCTTCCAGCTGGATACCACCCATTCTTTACAAAGCAAAGCCGCCTGTATTCTCAATGTGACTGAAGATCATATGGATAGATACGGCACTATGGCCGCTTATGCTGCGTCCAAACAACGGGTGTATCAGGGCACAGATCTGGCGATTTACAATAAAGCCGATGCCTTAACAACGCCAAAAACTTCGATGCCTGCTCTGGCTTTAGATTTAGCGGGTTCTGACTACGGCGTGGTTCAGCATCAGGGCGAAAGCTGGTTGTTAGTTGCAGGTGAGCCTCTAATGCCAGTGCGCGATATGACCATTGTCGGTTTGCATAATCAGTTTAATGCTTTGGCTAGCTGTGCTTTAGCTTTAGCCGCCGGGGCAAGCCGTGAAGGCTTAGTCAAAGCGCTGCAGACCTTTACCTCATTACCTCACCGTTGCCAGTTAGTGCTGGATCATAAAGCTGTGCGTTGGGTCAACGACTCCAAAGCCACTAATGTGGGCGCTACTTTGGCTGCTATTGCGGGTTTACGCCCTGAAGTTGCAGGCAAACTGATTTTAATAGCAGGTGGTGATGGCAAAGGTGCTGATTTCAGTGAACTGGCAACAGTGCTAAATCGTGACGTCGATCACTTAATCACCTTTGGACAAGACGGTCCAGCCATTGCTGCACTGAAAGCTGGCAGCTTTGAAGTGAAAGATTTAATGGCTGCAGTAAAAACTGCAGCTCAGCTGGCCACTACAAATGATTTGGTGTTGTTATCACCTGCTTGTGCCAGCTTAGATATGTTTAAAAACTACGAAGACCGTGGCCAGCAGTTTGCTGCCGCTGTGCAGAAGGTGTGGTTATGAAGCAAATGCTGATGAACCTGATCCCTTCGCCCAGCGAAGCAATAGCGTCGTGGTGGCAACGTGATGAAGCCAATAGCTACGACAAGCTGTTTCTGGTGTTACTGGCTTTGGTGATTGGAGTGGGCATTATTATGGTCACCAGCGCCTCAGTACCTGTGGCTGAACGTTTGCATGGTAATCCGATGCATTTCACTATCCGGCATTTGGTGTATCTGGTGATAGGTTTAGCTGCGTCCTATGTGGTGTTGAACGTGCCTGTGTCCTGGTGGCATAACACCAATATCTTATTACTGATGTTGGCTTTGGTATTGCTGATCGCTGTGTTGTTGTTTGGCCGTAACGTCAATGGTTCAACCCGTTGGCTGGCACTTGGCCCTATTAATATTCAGGCGGCAGAACCTGCCAAATTATTCTTTTTTGTTTATCTGGCCAGTTACCTGGTACGCCGCCATGAAGAAGTGCGGGAAAACCTGAAAGGCTTTATCAAACCTTTGATTATCCTGTTTATTCTGGCAGTACTTTTACTGATGCAACCAGACCTGGGCACAGTGATTGTGATGTTTGCCACTTCTGTGGTGTTGCTGTTTTTGGCTGGTGCTAAGTTATGGCAGTTTTTCTGTTTAATTTTCACAGGTTTAGCCGCTATTGGTGTGTTGATTGTGTACAGCGAATACCGCTGGCGTCGTGTCACTTCCTTTTTAGATCCATGGGCCGATCCTTTTGGTAACGGCTACCAGTTGACACAATCGCTGATGGCTTTTGGCCGTGGTAGCTGGTTTGGACAGGGCTTGGGCAACAGTGTACAAAAACTGGAGTATTTACCAGAAGCTCATACCGACTTTATTTTTGCGGTGATTGCAGAAGAAACCGGCCTTATAGGTGTGTTTGTCATTCTAAGCTTGCTGTTTTTACTGGTCAGCCGCGCTTTATGGATTGGCAACAAAGCCTTGTTTAAAGGCATGAGTTTTCATGGCTTTTTAGCTTATGCACTGGCGATTTGGATTGGTTTTCAAACCTGCGTCAATGTGGGTGTAGCCAGCGGCGTGCTGCCCACTAAAGGTTTAACTTTACCTTTTATCAGCTCAGGTGGCAGTAGCTTAATTATTATGATGGTGGCCGCAGCTTTGTTATTGCGCATTGATTTTGAAGTCCGACTGAAAGGTCGACATGCCATCAGCGGAGGTCCTCATGCCTGAGCTGATGCAAACTTCTGATCAAAAGCAAAAAACAGCGCTGATTATGGCGGGTGGCACTGGTGGTCATATTTTCCCGGCCAAAGCTGTAGCTGAACTTTTGAAGCAACAAGGCTGGAACATTCATTGGCTGGGTACAGCCGATCGGATGGAAGCGACTTTAGTGCCGAAGTTTGGTTTCCCATTCCATAGCATTGCTGTGGCTGGTTTACGGGGTAAGGGGTTCAACAGCTTAGTCAAAGCGCCGCTGATGCTATGGCGCTCTGTCAGTCAGGCCCGTGCCTTGGTCAAGCAACTTAAGCCTGATCTGGTATTGGGTTTTGGTGGTTATGCCAGTGGCCCTGGTGGCCTAGCCGCCTGGTTAGCGGGTAAGCCATTAATAGTGCATGAGCAAAATGCAGTAGCTGGCACCACCAACAGATTATTGGCCCGCATTGCCAAAAAAGTATTAGTGGCGTTTCCACAGGCTTTTGCTGATCGCAAAGACAGATTGGTGGTAGGTAACCCTGTTCGTGCTGAAGTGCTGGCTGTGTCTGGTCAAAAGCAACTGCAGGCGCCAACACCAAGTTTAAAAGTATTAGTGGTAGGTGGCAGTTTAGGTGCGCAAGTCTTTAACCAGCAGTTGCCTGCTTTGTTTGCACAAGCCTCTCAGGCTGGTGCCCTGGAAATACGGCATCAGACGGGTAAGGCGATGGAACAGCAAGTGCAGCAAGCCTATGCCGCTTTGCCTGAGTTAAAGGCCAGTGCCAGTGCTTTTATTGAAGATATGGCTGCTGCTTACACCTGGGCTGATTTAGTGATTTGCCGCGCTGGTGCTCTAACAGTCTCTGAAGTGGCTTGTGCCGGAGTAGCAGCAGTTTTTGTGCCTTTGCCTTCTGCTATTGATGATCACCAGACGGCCAATGCCAGCTGGTTAGTGCAAAAACAAGGGGCGGTGTTACTGCCACAAAACGAATTCAGTAAAGGCGCTTTGCTGCCTTTGCTCCAGTCCTGGTTGCAGGACAAAAGTGCGCTGCGTCATTTGGCAAATAATGCCCGCAGAACAGCAATAGATGATGCCGCAGAACAAGTTGTAAGAGTCTGTGGTGAAGTAACAGGTAAGGCTAAATGAGCAATACAAAACAACAAAAGAAAAATGCTATGCGCAGAGTAGAGCGGATCCACTTCGTGGGGATCGGCGGCGCTGGTATGGGTGGTATTGCCGAAGTATTAGTCAATGAAGGTTATAAAGTGTCGGGTTCGGATATAGCGCCAAATCCTGTGGTTGACCGCTTAGCGTCCTTAGGTGCTTGTATTGTGATTGGTCATAAGGCCGAAAACATCGAAGGTGCCAGCGTAGTGGTCGTCTCCAGTGCGATAAAAACCGATAACCCGGAAGTAGCTGCTGCGATAGAACACCGTATTCCGCTAGTGCGTCGTGCTGAAATGCTGGCTGAATTAATGCGTTTTCGCCATGGTATTGCTATTGCCGGTACCCATGGTAAAACCACGACCACCAGCTTAATAGCTTCTATTTTTGCCGAAGCCGGCACTGACCCTACTTTTGTCATTGGTGGTTTACTGAATTCTGCAGGCACCAATGCACGTTTAGGCGCTGGCCGTTATTTAATTGCCGAAGCGGATGAAAGCGACGCTTCTTTCCTGCATTTGCAGCCTATGGCGTCGGTGATCACCAATATCGAACCTGATCATATGGAAACTTATCAGGGTGACTTTGAAAAAATGAAAGCCACCTACCTGGAGTTTTGCCATAACCTGCCATTTTATGGTGTGGCCGTGATGTGTATCGACGATGCCGTCGTGCGTGAGCTGATCCCACAAATTGGCCGTTTTGTCATTACTTATGGCTTTAGTGAAGATGCGGATTATGTCATCAGTGACTTCAGCCAAACCGGTACTCAAAGCCATTTTGTCATTACCGATAAAGACGGCGCTGCCAGCCAGATTGAGCTGAATTTAGCCGGCCGTCACAATGCATTAAACGCAACCGCAGCTTTTGCTGTAGCCAAAGATGAAGGCATAGCCACGGAGTCCATTTTAGCCGCACTGAAAAAGTTTGAAGGCATAGGCCGTCGCTTTGAACAGTACGGCGAGTTTGATACAGGCCGTGGCAAAGTGCTGCTGGTCGATGACTATGGTCACCATCCAAGCGAAGTGGCAGCTACGTTGGCTGCAGCACGTAACGCCTGGCCAGAGCGCCGTATAGTCATGGCTTATCAGCCACACCGTTACACCAGAACCCGTGATTTATACGAAGATTTCGCCAAAGTGCTGTCGTCTGTCGATTTATTGTTATTGCTTGAAGTCTATGCCGCAGGCGAAGCCGCTATTCCAGGTGCTGACAGCCGCAGTTTATGCCGCTCTATTCGTGCCCGTGGTCAGCTTGATCCTATTTATGTGGCGACGCCTGCCGACTTGCCTGCAGCTTTAGCTGATGTGTTGCAGGACGGTGATGTGCTGCTGACTCAGGGCGCTGGCAATATAGGCGCGCTGGCCAAACAACTGGCGGCAACTAAATTAGCAATTTCTGTATTAAAACCAAACGAGGGAGCTTGAAGTATGAGCAGCAAATTTGGCAAAGTGGCTGTGATGTTGGGTGGAACCTCGGCAGAGCGCGAAGTCTCGTTGCGTTCTGGTGCCGCTGTGCTGGCTGCTTTGCAAAAGCAAGGTGTCGACGCCCATGCTTTTGACCCTAAAGAGCAGCCTTTAAGTGCTTTGACTGTAGCTGGTTTTGACCGCGTATTTATCGTACTGCATGGCCGTGGTGGTGAAGACGGTACTATGCAGGGCGCTTTGCAGCTGATGGGCTTACCTTACACAGGTAGCCGCGTCTTAGGTTCTGCCTTGGCGATGGATAAAATCCGTTGCAAGTGGCTGTTTCAGGCGCAAGGTTTGCCTACTGCAAAATTTTTAGTGGCTGAAGCTGGAAAGCAACTGAATTATCAGGATATTTTGCAGCAATTAGCTGGTAAAGTGATGGTGAAACCAGCCAATGAGGGCTCCAGTATTGGCATGAGTGCAGCAAGCACTGCCGAAGAGCTGGAACAGGCATTGGTTGTGGCATCTAAATACGATGCTGATGTACTGGTTGAACAGTGGATCCAGGGCCGCGAATTTACTGTGACTGTATTAAACGGTAAGGCTTTGCCTATTGTTGAAATGCGTACTCCCCGCTCTTTTTATGACTATGAAGCCAAGTATCAGTCCAACAGTACTGAATACCTTTGTCCTGCGCCTTTAACAGCCGACCAGACCGCGTTTTTACAGCAAGCAGCTGCAGCAGCTTTTACTGCTGTGGGCGCATCGGGCTGGGGGCGTGTCGATGCAATGCTGGACGAACAGGGTAATTTTTATCTGCTGGAAGTGAACACTGTGCCTGGTATGACAGAGAAGTCATTGGTGCCGATGGCGGCTAAGGCAGCGGGTCTGAGTTTTGAGCAGTTAGTTCTGCAGATTTTAGAACAGACCTTATGACTAAAAACGGCAAGACAGAAGCAACACCTGTGAACAAAGCCTTTTGGGCTGGTGTGGCCTTTTTCTGTTTTGCCGTCTGGTTTGTTTGTTGGATGGGGTATCAGATCTGGCTCTGGAGTCAGGATCAACAAAGTGCACCTATCCAGCAAGTGAAGGTCTATGGCGATTTTTCTCAGATTGAAGCAGCAGGGTTAAACCAAAAGCTGCAACAACAGTATCTGGGTAACTTTTTTAATTTGAACGTGGATCAGGTGCAGCTGTTTCTGCAGCAACAACCCTGGGTCGCTCAGGCAGCCGTGCGCAAACAATGGCCTGATACGCTCGTGGTGGTGGTGACTGAACATAAGCCAGTGGCGGTATGGAATGACCAATATTTACTCAATCAACAAGGTCAACTCTTTGTCGCTCCTGTGGCTGAACTAAAACAGTCATTGCCAAAGTTACAAGGTCCGGACGGGGCCGAGCAGGATGCACTGACCATGTTCAATCAATTGAATCAAATGCTGACCGTCCATCAGCATATGGCAACAGGACTCACAGTGTCAGCCCGTCAGGCCTGGCAACTGAATTTAGCAGAGGGCATTCAATTGACTCTGGGCCGTGAAGATACGGCAAAGCGGGTGCAGCGGTTTATCGATTTGTACCCTGTGATTAGTAAACATAAAACTCAGGCAGTTGCCGAAGTTGATTTGCGTTATGACACAGGCGTCGCTGTACGTTGGGTCGAAGCGCCAGAACAAAGAGAACAAGATGACAAAGTCGACAGAACGTGATCTTATCGTTGGCTTAGATATAGGCACAGCACAGGTTAAAGCCTTAGTGGGCGAAATTACCGCTGACAATCAGTTAAGTATTGTTGGTGTGGGTACTCATGTGGCCCGTGGTATGGACAAAGGTGGTGTCAACGATCTGAACCTGGTGGTGCAGTCTGTGCGCCGCGCCGTGGAAGAAGCCGAACTGATGGCCGATTGCCGCGTGTCTTCTGTGTATTTAGGCATTACCGGTAAGCATATTCGTTGCCAGAACGAAAGTGGCATGGTGCCTATTAATGATGCTGAAGTGACAGCTGAAGATGTGATCAACGTCATTCATGCCGCCAAGTCAGTGCCTATTTCGGCCGAGCGTCGCATGTTGCATGTGCTGCCACAGGAATTTTCAGTCGACATGCAGGAAGGCATTAAAAGCCCAATCGGCATGTCAGGGGTGCGGATGGAAGCCAAGGCTCACATCATCACTTGTGCCAATGATATGGCAAAAAATATCGAAAAATGTGCTGAGCGCTGCGAGCTGCATGTCGACCAGCTGATTTTTTCTTCATTGGCATCCAGCTATGCGGTGCTGACGGATGATGAAAAAGAGCTGGGTGTCTGCGTCGTTGATATGGGCGGCGGCACTATCGACATTTCTGTTTTTACTAATGGCGCTTTACGCCATACCGCAGTGATCCCTGTGGCCGGTAATCAGGTCACCAGCGATATTGCCAAAATCTTCCGTACGCCTTTAGGCCACGCCGAAGATATCAAAGTGCAATACGCCTGTGCACTGCGCAGCATGGTAGGTAAAGAAGAAAACATTGAAGTGCCAAGCGTGGGCGGTCGCCCGGCCCGCAGCATGTCACGTCATACCCTGGCTGAAGTAGTAGAACCTCGCTATCAGGAATTGTTTGAACTGGTGCTGGAAGAAATTCGAAGCAGTGGCCTGGAAGAGCAAATTGCTGCAGGCATAGTACTGACGGGCGGTACCGCCAAAATGGAAGGTGCCATTGAGTTTGCTGAAGATGTGTTCCAGATGCCGGTGCGGTTGGGTTACCCCATTGGCATTACAGGTTTAAGAGAATATGTACAGGACCCGGCCTACGCCAGCGTAGTGGGTTTATTGATTTATGGAAAAGACATGCGGACCCAGCAGAAAAAAGCTGTCGCTGCCCGCGAGTCAGTCGGCGGCATGGTGAAACGACTCACCAGCTGGTTTAAAGGCGAATTTTAACTTTTTTGAGTAAGCGTACTAAAACGGAGAGAGAGCTATGTTTGAGTTAATGGAAAACCACAGCGAAGAAGCTGTCATTAAAGTAATAGGTGTTGGTGGTGGTGGCGGTAACGCTGTTGAGTATATGGT
The DNA here is from genome assembly GCF_029269265.1 of Rheinheimera sp. 1928-s. Taxonomy (GTDB): domain Bacteria; phylum Pseudomonadota; class Gammaproteobacteria; order Enterobacterales; family Alteromonadaceae; genus Pararheinheimera. The sequence goes on along the minus strand of NZ_JARIXP010000002.1, from coordinate 520,520 downwards.
TGCAAGCAACATCGAAGGTGTTGAGTTTATTGCTGCCAATACCGACGCGCAGGCGCTACGTAACTCTTCTGCCCATATGACTCTGCAACTGGGTGCTGGCGTGACTAAAGGTTTAGGCGCTGGTGCTAACCCTGATGTAGGCCGTCGTTCTGCAGAAGAAGACCGTGAAACTATTAAGAAAACGCTGCAAGGCGCGGACATGATCTTTATCGCTGCCGGTATGGGCGGTGGTACTGGTACTGGTGCTGCTCCAATAGTGGCTGAAGTTGCCCGTGAGATGGGTATTCTGACTGTGGCTGTTGTCACTAAGCCATTCCCATTCGAAGGCAAAAAGCGTTTAGCTTATGCGGACGAAGGTATTGCTGAGCTGGCAAAACATGTGGATTCACTGATCACTATCCCTAACGACAAGTTATTAAAAGTCTTAGGTAAAGGCACCAGCCTGCTGGACGCCTTTAAAGCGGCAAACAACGTATTGTTAGGCGCGGTACAAGGTATTGCAGAGTTGATCACTCGTCCAGGTCTGATCAACGTCGACTTTGCCGACGTGCGTACAGTGATGTCAGAAATGGGTACCGCGATGATGGGTACTGGCCGTGCTTCAGGTCCGGATCGTGCTGAAGAAGCGGCTGAACAAGCCATTTCCAGCCCGTTACTGGAAGATATCGATTTATCAGGTGCTAAGGGTATTCTGGTGAATATCACGGCAGGCCTGGATATCAGCATTGAAGAGTTTGAAACTGTAGGTAATGCAGTGAAAGCTTTTGCTTCAGAAAATGCGACTGTGGTCGTAGGTGCTGTGATTGATCCTGATATGTCGGATGAACTTCGTGTCACTGTGGTTGCCACAGGTATAGGTGCAGAGCGTAAGCCTGATATCAGCCTGGTACCAAATCACCGTCATGAACCAGTTCGTTCAGCGCACGTTTATGGCAATGCTGGTACAAGCTATGCTCATCATCAGGGTAACGCCGCCCGTGATATGTCACAGGCTCCGTTAGAAGTACCAAATGTGCAAAGTAAGCCAGTAGCGGAGAAACAAGCGAACATCGATATTTTCGATATTCCAGCGTTTTTACGTAAACAAGCTGACTGATTTTCAGTCAGCTTACAAAAGGCCCAAAGGTTGGCATAGCTGGTCAGCTATGTTATGCTTCGCCGCCATTTTGGATTTGTTCAATATTTGAACAGGAAAAAATATGATTAAACAACGTACCATTGCAAAATCAATCAGCTCGATCGGGGTGGGTTTACACAAGGGAGAAAAGGTTACGCTTACTCTCCGGCCTGCTCCTGATAATACCGGTATTGTTTTCCGGCGTGTCGATCTGAACCCGATCGTTGATTTTAAAGTCAGCCCTGAATTAGTGGGCGACACTGTGATGTGTACCTGTTTGATCAACGACGACGGCGTACGCCTGTCCACCACTGAGCATTTAATGGCTGCAGTGGCAGGCTTAGGCATCGATAACTTGTTTATCGAAGTCGACTCTGCTGAAATTCCTATTATGGACGGCAGTGCCAACCCTTTTGTTTACCTGTTACTGGAAGCCGGTGTCAGTGAGCAGAAAAAAGCCAAAAAGTTTATTCGTATTAAGCAAAAAGTACGGGTTGAAGACGGTGATAAGTGGGCTGAGTTTGTGCCACATCACGGTTTCCGTATGGATTTTGCCATCGACTTTGATCACCCTGTGATTTCAGAAACCAAACAGCGCATGAAGCTCGACTTCTCTGCTGCGTCTTTTATTAAAGACATCAGCCGTGCCCGTACTTTTGGTTTTCTGCAGGATATTGAATATTTACGCGCCAATAATCTGGCGTTAGGCGGCAGTTTTGATAACGCCGTGGTGTTGGACGAGTTCCGGGTATTAAACCAGGACGGTCTGCGCTATGAAGACGAATTTATTAAACATAAAATTCTGGATGCAATCGGTGATTTATACATGGCCGGTTACAGCATTCTGGGCGAGTTTCGTTCTTATAAAACGGGCCACGCTTTAAACAACCAGTTATTGTCTGCAGTACTTGCTGATCAGGCGAACTGGGAATTTGTCAGCTTCGACAAAGAAGCGCAAATGCCGATATCGTACTTAGCGCCACAGCTGGCCTAAGTCTTGGGGGCAGAGCCAGGCTTTTGAGCCAGCTCTGCCAGCCTTTGTAGTTTCTGCTTTAACTCACCTTCACTGTTTTGTGCTAAAGCCAGTAAATACACCGCAGCTTGTTCAGATATTTTAGGTCCTTCAGTTTTGATTTCTTCCGCTTTGACATACTGCAGCTGGGTATTGGGCGACACTTCAATGTCGATTCCTGCTAAATCCGGCAAGATTTTCTGGCGGAAATTGTCTAGAATGGCCTCTCTTTGCATTTTCAGCCGGGTTGCCCAGGCAGGCGATTGGCATAAAATTACTAAGCGACCCGCTTTTATGGTACTAATTTTGCAAAAACCGGATGGATCCAGTTGCAGAAACTGCGCTAATTCGGTATTAAGTTGGCGCAACAGATCGGCATGCTGCATGGTCGACAACAAAGAGCTTTGTTGCAGCAACTGACTTAGATCCACTGGTTTCTGAGAATAGCGCGCCATCTTAACTTATGAATTTATACTGAGGTTGCATGAGTGTAACAGTTTTCTATCGTGGCCGACATCGCCACTTCAGCTTTGGCAGTACGCCATCGCAACTGACAGTCACGGCCGTCTTACTTTTTTGTATTGCGTCTGGTGCAGGAGCAGCTTTTGCGAATCTGTTTCAGAAAGGTAATGCTGAACTTGAAAAAGCACAGCTAAGCCGTGCTGCTGAAACTGAGGAGATTGCTGATATTCGCCGTCGCGCTGAAAATCAGCTGGCTGCGTTGACGTCCAAAGTGGCAACACTGCAGGCTCAGGTGAACCGACTGAATATGGTCGGTGAACGGTTAATTGACGCCGCTAATTTATCGACTGAAGAGTTTAACCTGCATCAGGATCCTGCCATGGGTGGACCTGCGCAAACCTCTACTGAAATCAGTCTGGCTGAATTGAACGCCGTATTGTTACAGCTCAATGAGTTAGAACAAAACCTGCAATCAGAACAAACCCGTTTTGCGATGCTTGAATCTCTGGATTTGAATCACCATATAGGAAAAAGCGTTCAGTTATCGGGCCGCCCTGTATTAAGTGGTTATTTATCGTCGAGTTTTGGTGTGCGCAGTGATCCATTTAGCGGAGAACCCGCAGTGCACCGTGGGGTAGATTTTGCTGGCAGGGAAGGTGATTCTATTTTCGCTACAGCAGGTGGTATAGTCACCTGGGCTGGCGAACGTTTTGGTTACGGTAAAATGGTAGAAATTGAGCATAGCGATGGGTACCGCACCCGCTATGCCCACGCCAAAGAGACCACTGTTCAGGTAGGGCAGATGGTAACCAAAGGTCAGGAAGTTGCCATTATGGGCAGCACTGGTCGTTCAACCGGCCCACATGTGCATTACGAAGTACTGAAAAATGGTCAGCAAATTGACCCTATGATGTTTGTTAATCGCCGTATTCAATAATACATACCCAGTTTCCTGAAGCCGGAGTTTCAGAGATGTGGGTAATAATGGCTCAGGCCGGACTCGGAGCGAGTCTCAACCAAGAAGTGGTATTTATAAAATGTTTGGAAAATTTTTCGCCAAATTAATCGGTAGTCGTAATGATCGTTATTTAAAAAAGCTGAAAAAAACGGTTGATCTGATTAATAGCCTGGAACCTTCTTTTGTTGCCCTGACCGACGAACAACTCAAATTAAAAACTGCTGAATTTAAACAGCGTGTTGCAGATGGCGCCACACTGGATGATTTATTACCAGAGGCTTTTGCCACAGTGCGCGAAGCCAGTAAGCGTGTATTCAACATGCGTCATTTCGATGTGCAGCTGATTGGCGGCATAGTGCTGCATCAGGGCAAAATCTCAGAAATGCGTACAGGTGAAGGTAAAACCTTAACTGCTACTTTGCCAGCGTACTTAAATGCGTTAGGTGGTCAGGCTGTACACGTTATTACTGTGAACGACTACTTAGCTCGTCGCGATGCACAAACCAACGCGCCTTTATTTGATTTCTTAGACTTAACTGTAGGTGTCAACGTGCCTGGCATGGGACATCTGGACAAACAAGCCGCTTACAATGCAGATATCACTTACGGTACCAACAACGAATTTGGTTTTGACTATCTGCGCGACAATATGGCCTTTTCGTCAGTAGAGCGGGTTCAGCGCCATTTAGCTTATGCCATTATCGATGAAGTGGATTCTATCTTAATAGATGAAGCCCGTACTCCGCTGATTATTTCTGGTCAGGCGGAAGACAGCTCAGAGTTGTACCGCGTAATCAACACTGTGGTTCCTCAGCTTGTTAAGCAGGAAAAAGAAGACGAAGAAGGCGCTATGGGTGATGGTCATTTCACCATAGACGAAAAAGCCAAACAAATTTATCTGACTGAACTGGGTCAAATTCGTGTGGAAGAAATTCTGCAGGAACTGGGCTTAATTCAGCCGGGCGACTCTTTATTCTCAGCCGCTAATATTACTCTGTTGCATCACACCTATGCCGCTTTACGCGCGCATAACCTGTTTAAGAAAGACGTGGACTATGTGATCAAGGATAACGAAATCGTTATTGTTGATGAGCATACAGGCCGTACTATGGAAGGCCGTCGCTGGTCTGAAGGTTTACATCAGGCCATTGAAGCCAAAGAAGGGGTTCGTATTAACCACGAAAACCAGACTTTGGCTTCTATTACCTTCCAGAACCTGTTCCGTTTGTACGACAAACTGGCGGGTATGACTGGTACTGCAGACACTGAAGCTTTTGAGTTCCAGTCTATTTACGGCTTAGAAACCATAGTAGTCCCAACCAACAGACCTATGGTGCGTAACGATATGCCTGATCTGGTGTATCTGACCGTAGAAGAAAAGTATCAGGCTATTATCAAAGACATTGAAGAGAACCGTGCACTGAAGCGCCCTATTCTGGTGGGTACTGCGTCTATTGAAAGTTCTGAATACCTGTCGAAATTGTTGCACGACGCAAAAATTCCGCATCAGGTGTTAAACGCTAAGTTCCACGCCAACGAAGCACAAATTATTGCTCAGGCCGGTCAACCAGGCACTGTGACTATCGCCACTAACATGGCGGGTCGTGGTACAGATATAGTGCTGGGTGGTAATTTACAGGCTGAACTGGCGGCTTTAGGTGAGGTCAGTGCAGAGCAGATTGAACAAGTGAAACAAGAGTGGCAAAAACGCCATGACGCTGTGATTGAGTCTGGTGGTTTGCATATCATTGGTACTGAACGTCATGAATCGCGCCGTATCGACAACCAGTTACGGGGTCGTTCAGGTCGTCAGGGCGATCCTGGTTCTTCACGTTTTTACCTGTCGTTGGACGATGCCTTAATGCGTATTTTTGCTTCAGACCGTATGGCTGGCATGATGCGTAAATTGGGTATGGAACCTGGCGAAGCTATTGAGCATCCGTGGGTCAGTCGCGCTATCGAAAACGCTCAACGTAAAGTAGAAGCCCGTAACTTTGATATCCGTAAGCAATTACTGGAATTTGATGACGTAGCAAACGACCAGCGTAAAGTGGTGTATGAGCAACGTAACGAGCTGATGGATACGGCTGATATCTCTGAAACTATCAATGCGATTCGTCACGATGTGGTGGCCTCTGTGCTGGACCAATACATTCCACCTCAGTCTCTGGACGAGATGTGGGATATTCCGGGCTTAGAAGCGCGTTTCCGCGCTGATTTCTCCATCGACATGCCTATTGCCAAATGGTTAGCTGACGATAAAAAACTGTTTGAAGAGAAGCTGCGTGAGCAAATCCACGAAGTCGTGGATAAATCTTACGAGCTGAAAGAGCATATGGTTGGTCCTGCAGTACTGCGTCAGTTTGAAAAATCAGTGATGCTGCAAAGCTTAGACACGCACTGGAAAGAACATTTAGCAGCTATGGATCATCTGCGTCAGGGTATTAACCTGCGTGGTTACGCGCAGAAAAACCCGAAGCAGGAATACAAGCGTGAAGCTTTTGAGTTGTTCTCTACTATGCTGGACAACCTGAAGCTGGACGTTATTGGTGTATTATCACGGGTACAAATTCGCGCTGCTGAAGACGTGGATGCTGTAGAAGATCAACGTCGTAAAGCGGAAAGCACTGATATGCAATTTCAGCACGAGGAAATGGAACAAGTGGCGACTGAAGTGCCGCAAACCAGCCCTTCTGCTGTGTTTCGTGATGCGGAAAAAGTAGGCCGTAACGATCCGTGCCCTTGTGGCTCTGGCAAAAAATACAAGCAGTGTCACGGTAAGTTGGTTTAAGGCATGACGCTCAAAGTGGTTCATGTGGCTGTTGGTGTGATTTTAAAGGATCAACAGGTGTTGTTAGCGCTGCGCCCGGATAAGCTGCATCAGGGCGGCCGCTGGGAGTTTCCGGGTGGTAAAGTGGAAGCCGGTGAAACCACCAGCCAGGCTTTAGCGCGTGAACTGAAAGAAGAAGTCGATCTGGATATTGCAGCTTCAAACCCTTGGTTTGAACTGCAGTATGCCTACCCTGAAAAAACAGTATTGCTGGATATCCATCTGGTGCAAGACTTTGCAGGCGAAGCAAAAGGTCTGGAAGGCCAGCCAGTGCGCTGGGTGCCTTTGTCTGAGCTGAGCCAGTATCAGTTCCCTGATGCCAATCAGCCGATACTCGACAAACTTCTTACTGAATTTGGGCAGCCGTAACGGCCGTTTGGGATCGGTTTGAACGGGTAGACGGGCGACCATAAAGGTCGCCCCTACAATTGAACCATTTATTTAAAAAATTCGTTATCCTGCTCCAGTAACTCATTTTCTAACTGTTCTAATTGCTGCTCAGATAGTGGTAAGTCAGCACGGCCTTTATCCGGTATTTTATGTTCTTCATTGGCCCAGGCGCCTAAATCTATTAAACGACAACGGTCAGAACAAAAAGGCCGGAAAGCGGATTCAGGACCCCAGACGACTTCTTTCTGGCAGGTCGGGCATTTAACGATAGTTGCCATTAGTATTTCTCCATCAGCCTTTACAAAAGTGCGCTAGTGTACCGCAGACTGTAGAATTCAGGCGAGCATAAATAGTAGGGGCGGGTCTTGTACCCGCCCGTCCCGAATGACCAACTGTTTGTTGATTGGGTTAGCAACAAGCTAGCTTAAAAGGAATAGCTTTATCCATAGTGGTACGGCCTAAGCTGTCGCAAAGCTGCATAAAACGTATCGCATAGCGGTATCTGTTACCGCTGATGGTGGGATAACTTTGGTATTCCATGGAGTACTCAATGCGCAGTAATTCAAACTGCTCGGTGTTACTTTGGAAAAAGCCATTTTCAGCGGTTAACTCTTTAAACTGGCCGCGCTCCCGAATAAAGGTCAACACATAAGAAATGGCAGTTTCAACCAGAAAGAGTTGATCCAGCCATTCCACCGCCGCTTTTTTACGTTGAGCTAAAGGCTGAGAAAACCAGTATTGCAGTTGAGGCAAATCAAAATAACAGGTGCCACCGGGGATGAAAAAACGTTGGCGCAGTGGGGCGAGGAATTTATCTTCTTTTAAGCTATTGGCAAATTTTCCGCAACGCAATAAGTCACTTTGTAACCGCACCGCTTTTTGTAACATGCTTTGCAGCATCTCATCTGAAATTGCAGGATGACGCGACCAGTTCACCAAAGCTGATTCGCAACGCTCCACATCTTTAATCAGGTCAGGGCGAACATCATTACGTTCCAATACTTCAATCAACGAAAATAGTGAGGTAAAAAAGCCCTGCTGTTGCCATTCTGTTTCCAGTGGTAGCAACTTAGTGACTTGCTGAAACAAGTACTCAACCCGCAAATAGGTGCGTACTTTTTCGTTCAGCGGATGTTCGTAGATGATTGAAGTCATAACTGAAACATTTGTTAACAATGTTCATTACCATAAACCTAAGTAGAGCTTTTTGCTAGTTTTTCCTTGGCAAACTGCTGATAACGACTATGTAGCTGCTGTATCTGCGGTTGAAGCTCAAAAACCGGCACTGTATTAAGCAGTACATCATCTGCCAGACGCAAGCGCTCAGGCCGGGCTATCTGACTGTTCAGAATGTTTTGTACTTGTGCTGCAGGCACCTGATCTCGTTGCATAGTGCGGCTGAGCTGCAGCTCTTCAGGCACATCGACAACCAGCACCCGGTCCGTATAAGTTTGCAGATTGTTTTCCAGCAGTAAAGGAGCAATCAGCAAGGCATAATCCGAGCTACAGGCGGCTAATTGCTGTAGCAAGCGTTGGCGGATCAGCGGATGCAATAATTGATTCAGCCACTGTTTTTCGGCTTCATTGGCGAAAATCCGGGCTCTGAGCGCAGCGCGATCCAATTGGCCATCGCTTTGCAGAACGCTTTGACCAAAATGCATGACTATGGACGCCAAGGCGGGTTCTCCCGGCATCACCACATCGCGTGCCACTAAATCGGCATCGACACTTTGTATCCCTAAATCATGAAATAAATTGGCGACGGTGGTTTTACCGCTGCCTATACCACCGGTCAGGCCTACAACGTATCCAGACATGCTTAAAGACCCATTCTTTACAAACCCATAGTACCAAGATACCAGGCCGTTATATCTTTACCCCATAAAATAGCAATCCAACCTGCAGCCGCTATATAAGGTCCAAAGGGAATTGGTGTTGCTTTGCCTTTGCCTTGAACCAGCAGCATCAGTGAACCAAACACAGCACCCACTACAGAGGATAATAAAATAATCAGTGGTAACAGCTGCCAGCCAAGCAGGGCACCAAAAATGGCCAGCAGTTTAAAATCACCATAACCCATGCCTTCTTTGCCGGTCACCAGCTTAAAGAGCCAGAACACAGACCATAAACTTAAGTAGCCCGCCGCAGCACCAATCAGCGAATCAGTGGGGGATACAGTAAAACCTGTCACGCTAAGCAATAAAGCAAACCATAGCAGCGGCTGAGTGATTTGATCGGGCAACAGCATTTTGTCGATGTCGATAAAAGACAAGGCGATCAGACACCAGGTCACCAGCAAATAAATCAGTGTTTGTTCTGTTACACCAAAATGCATTGCAACCAGCAAAGACAACAGGCCGGTGAAGGCTTCAATAGCCGGATAACGCACGCTGATAGGCGCTTTGCAATAACGGCATTTGGCTTTGAGTATAAGCCAACTGACAAGAGGGATATTGTCCAGAGCCGATAACTGATGCTGACATTTCGGGCAATGTGAATGCGGCAAAGCCAGATTAAACCGGGTTTTTGTTTGCTCGGCGTTTTGATCAAAGTACTGCTGGTAGTCCTGTTGCCAGGCCAGTTCCATCATTTTCGGTAAACGGTAGATCACAACATTCAGAAAACTGCCTACAGCCAGACTAAACAGCACCACAACTACATAAAAGGTCCCAGCTGATTGTTCAAACACCTGCACCAAAGGAGAGAAAAAATCCATTACACAATACTGCCCAGTTGGAAGATCGGAAGATACATCGCGATAATAAGTCCGCCTATTAAGACACCTAATACGGCCATAATCAAGGGTTCAAGTAAGGCTGTTAATCCATCGACTGCATCGTCGACCTCCTGCTCATAAATTGACGCCACTTTCGCCAGCATACTGTCCAAGGCGCCAGACTCTTCGCCTATCGACACCATCTGATTCACCATCTCTGGAAAAGCTGCGGTATTTTTCATTGCCAGATGCATCTGATTACCAGCTGCTACCTCTTCGCGTACTGACAAAATAGCGGCTCTGTATTTTTCGTTGCCAGCAGCCCCTGCAGCAGACTCCAAAGCTTCAATCAAAGGCACACCAGCGGCAAAGGTAGTGGATAAAGTGCGGGCGTATCGTGCCACCGCGGCTTTATTTAAAATCATGCCCATAATAGGCATCTTTAAAATGGCGTGATCTGCTGCGACTTTAAAACTCTGGCTGGTTTTGTAGGATTTAGACAAAATAAACACCGCCGCTATGATGGCCCCCAAGACTATGTACCAGTAGCTTTGCATAAAATCAGAAATACCTAAGACAAACAAGGTAAAAGCAGGGAGTTCTGCCCCCATGCTGCCAAAAATTTCGGCAAACTGGGGCACTACAAAAATTAATAAAATGGAGGTGACTATACCTGCCACCACAATAACGGCTATAGGGTAAAACATGGCTTTTTTTATTTTGGACTTCAGCGCTTCGGCTTTTTCTTTATAAACGGCAATGCGGTCAAAAATTCTGTCCAAAGCACCGGACTGCTCACCGGACTTCACTAAATCACAATAGAGTTCATCAAAATAGTCTTTGTGTTCACGCAGCACCTCAGACAGAGGCGTACCTCCTTGTACTTTCACAGAAATTTTTGCCATCAGCTGACGCAAAGTTTCATTGCTGGCACCGCTGGCAATCAAATCGATACTTTGTACTAAAGGCACACCGGCGCCCAACATAGTGGCAATTTGCCGGGTGACCACCGAAATGTCAGAAGATTTTATACTGGGCTGAGTAAAAGACAGAGGTTTGCTTTTTTTCTTCACTGACGAAGGGGTAAAACCTTGCTGACGTAATAAAGCTTTGGCTTCGGCCACAGAACCAGCTCTAATCTCACCATTGCTGGTTTTGCCTCGTCTGTTAATGCCTTTCCACAAGAAGATATCCAGCTGCTTTACTTTTACTTCGGCCATGATTCTAATCCTTGCTGCTCTGTTGATCGGCTTAGGCGTTAGTCACCCGGTTCACTTCTGCCAGGCTGGTGAGCCCTGCTGCTGCTTTTTTCAACGCTGACTGGCGTAGGTTCGGAAAACCTTCGGTTTGAGCCTGAGCGGCAATATCCAGCGAATTAGCGCCTGCCATAATTTTAGCGGCAATTTGAGCTGTAATAGGCATCACTTCATAGATGCCCAAACGGCCTTTGTAGCCGCCAGTGCAGTGATCACAGCCCACAGGCTTGAAGAGTTTGAGCTGGCTGAGTTGGGTTGCCAAAAAACCTTGTTTTAAGGCTTCCTGCTCGGGCAGTTGTTCGGCGGCTTTACAATGATTGCATAAGCGCCGAGCCAAACGCTGAGCAATAATAAGCGTGACTGAACTTGCCACGTTATAAGCAGGCACTCCCATATTTAATAAACGGGTTAAGGTTTCAGGCGCTGAGTTGGTGTGCAAGGTACTGAGCACTAAATGGCCGGTTTGAGCGGCCTTAATGGCGATTTCTGCAGTTTCCAGATCACGTATTTCCCCAACCATAATGACATCAGGGTCCTGGCGTAAAAATGCTTTTAAAGCCGAAGGGAAGGTTAAGCCTGCTCTTGGATTCACCTGCACCTGGTTAATACCAGGCAGGTTAATTTCAACCGGATCTTCAGCTGTAGAAATATTGGTTTCTTCGGTATTAAGAATATTCAGCCCTGTATACAAAGACACGGTTTTACCTGAACCTGTGGGGCCTGTGACTAAAATCATGCCTTGTGGCTGAGACAAAGCATCCAGATACAGCTGTTTCTGTTCTGCCTCGTAGCCTAAAATATCAATACCCAGCATAGCGCTGTCGGAGTCGAGAATACGCATCACCACTTTTTCGCCCCACAAGGTAGGCAAAGTACTGACCCGAAAGTCGATCGACTTTTTCTGTGACAGCTTAAGTTTAATGCGGCCATCCTGAGGCACACGTTTTTCCGCTATGTCTAATCTCGACATCACTTTTAAGCGGGCTGACAAACGCGTTGACAAAGCCACAGGGGGTGATGCCACTTCGTGCAAAATACCGTCAATACGAAAACGGATACGATAGCTCTTTTCATAAGGCTCAAAATGCAAATCGGAAGCACCTTTGCGAATAGCGTCGTGCAGCATTTTGTTGATAAAAGTAATAATGGGCTGATCTTCACTGTCCGAACCTACAGTTTTTGTTTCTTCTTCATCACCTCCCGCCAAGCCCATTTTGGCCAAATCCCATTGGGTGTCGGTAAAACTGTCGGTGGCTGTGGTATCAAACAACTTGTCGATGGCTTTGTGCAGCTTATCAAACTCCACCACTATCATTTCTGCGTTCAGGCCGGTATTAAATTCAAAGTCTTCCACTGACGTCATATCAGTAGGGTCGACCACTGCCAGAAATAAGGTTTTGTGTCTTTTGCTCAGTGGCAGAATATGGTGTTTGCGAATAAGCTTTTCGTTGCGTAACTGTTCCGGGATCGCATTGATATCAAAAAAATCTAAATCCAAAGCGCTGTGCAGAGTAAAAGCAGCGGCGGCTTCCGCCAGAGCCTTCGACTGGATCAGTTTTTCACCAATCAGCAAATCAGCAATAGTCTGATACTGATGACTTTTTTCCTGCAGCAGTTTAGAGGTGTGCTGAGGATCAACTAAATTAGCTTGCTGTAAACGTTTTAATAATATTGAGTTTGGATTTAATGCCATACAGATTCCCGGTGGTGGAGCTTGGCCTGTCTGGTCGTGCTTTATCCTGAGAAAAACGGCCCTGAACGGGCCGTTTCTGATGCGAGAGACTAAATATTAGACGCCACAACCTTTAATGGGGACGGCGCCAGCACCTGACAAGGCACAAACCCAGGTAATATTCTGGCCAGCCGCAGCAGGTGCAGTGGGGGTCATGGTGGCAGTAATACCATCATAAGTTAAAGACAATACACCGCCAGGTCCGCAGTTTGGTATTGCTGTACCTGAAGAGTCCGTACAGCCCAAAGCTCCACTGGTGGCATAAGCTTCGGCGACTTTAATTTTTTGACCACCTAATGAAGCTACTGCGTTTGAGCCGCGGGCTTTGGCCGTGTAGTCCTGATAAGCAGGTAAAGCAATGGCAGCCAAAATACCGATAATCGCAACAACTATCATTAATTCAATAAGGGTAAAACCTTGATTACGTTTCATGGAACATCTCCTGATTGGTATGCCCACTGTTGGGGCTACTTAATTCTGGTTAATATTTGTTATTAAGCAAGCTTTGCTCTGATGTTTAATTTCAGTTGCAAACAGAGCGGATAAAAAAGTGAATTGGTGGTTAAATTACTGATTTTTAATGGCTATCTCACTGAATTTTTGTTAAAGCAGTGCCACTTTCTGCAAAAATGCGGAGCCGGAGTCAGATAATAACCAAAGTAAAAAACAACTATTGCCATAAATAACAAAACGAAACTCTCGCTGAAAAGGCGCTTTATGTACTTTATGATGCAAACGTTTTTGCGCCAGCCAGGCTCCGGGCCAACCGCCAATTAAGCTGAACATCTGCAAACTTTCTTCAGGTAAACGGCTCTGTTGTCCGTTGCACGCCAGTTTTTTATCAATTTGATACAGCCAATAGGTAAACAAACTGGCTTCGAGATAAAACAGTGGCATGGTAAAGACAAAAGATCCGGCCAATAAAGACAACAGTAACAACACAAAAAACAAGTAACGGAAACACCAGGCCTGATGTTGGATCTGATAAATAGCTGGTTCAGTGTTGCTGGTAGTTTTGGTTGACGGAGTGATCACAGGATCTTTGGCTGAGGCAAATTGCAATGCCAAAGCGCAAGGACGATGCTGTTTATCCTGCCCCAATTGATAACAGAGCAGATCGCCTTGCTGTGGTCTGTGCTGGGGGGCGGTTTCAAAATCCCGGATATGAAAAAACAGCCGCTCGCCGGAGCCAGTGGTAATAAACCCAAAACCTTTGTCATCACGCCAGTAACAGACAGTGCCATGCAAGAGTGGACTAGGATTCATAAGGATCACAGCGCTACGGAAACACTGATTAAAGTGTATCAGCCTTTTACCACTTTGCTGTTTGCTGCGACGAATGACCAGGGCTGTGCAGTAGGACACAGCCCTCTGTCAGTGGATCAGATACTGCGTAAGCGCATTGATAAATCAATGGCTTGCACGTTTTTAGTTAAAGCTCCGCTGGAGATATAATCCACACCAGTGCTGCTTAAAGAACGTAAAGCTTCGGCGGTAATATTGCCTGACACTTCCAGTTTGGCCTGACCTTTGTTTAGGCTGACGGCTTGCTGGATGTCGGCAATATGGAAGTTGTCGAGCATCACAATGTCAGCACCAGCTTTGAGGGCTTGCTCAAATTCAATCAAATCTTCCACTTCCACTTCGACAGGTTTCCCTGGGAAATTCTGCCGCGCTATGCTGACGGCCTTGTCGATAGAACCAGCTGCTGCAATATGATTTTCTTTAATCAAAAACGCATCATATAAACCCAGGCGGTGGTTTTTACCGCCGCCACATGCCACGGCGTACTTTTGCGCTAAACGCATACCAGGTAAGGTTTTGCGGGTATCGAGTAAACGGGTGGCGCTGCCTTCCAGTAAAGACACATACAAAGCCGTAGTGGTGGCCGTGCCACTTAAACTCTGGATAAAGTTAAGTGCGGTACGCTCACCAGTTAATAAAATTCGGGCTGGGCCTGTCAGCTCACACAATATGGAGTTGGCGGTAACTTTATAACCATCCTGAACAAACCATTCCACCTGAACTTCTTTGGATAACTGACGGAAAACTTCCGTCAGCCAGGCGCTGCCACAAAACACACAGTCTTCACGGCTGATAATAGTGGCTTTGGCTTGTTGGGTCGTGGGAATCAAAGACGCGGTAATATCGCCTTGCTCCAGCGGTAAATGGCCTAAATCCTCAGCCAGAGCCTGACGAACAGTCAGTTCAATATCCCGTTGCAAATCAGTAAGGTAAGGGACGTTAATCATCTGTATTTATAATTCCGATAAAATAACAGGCTCTTTGCCCTGTTAAAAGTTAGCGTTGGATTAGCTTCAGCTCATCCTGTTGTTGGCTGAATTCTAATTGTTTTAACGCACTCATGCCTAACAAAATATCTGTGCCATGCAAGCCAGGGGTAATACTGGCGCGTATTTCTGTCAGCACAATATCACCCAGTTGCAGGCTATTCAGTCTGCTGTCGTACGCTGCAGCCAGTCCGTTGGCTGTGCTGACTTGATAACGCTGGCCTTTAGGCATGCCCAATTTGAGTGCTGCCTGCTCTGACACTGCGACTACAGTAGCGCCTGTATCGAGCATAAACTCCATCGGGACACCGTTAAATAAGGCGGTGCCGACATAATGGCCAGCCTTGTTACGCTTTAATATGGTGACTTTTTCACCACTGCTGCCAATCTGACTTTGCAGCTGCTGATTTGGATTTATTTGTAACGAAATCTGATCTTCAAAAAACCAATACAGCAAGGCAAGCAACAGCAGCCAACTGATCCAGCTAAAGAACCGACCTAATTTAGTTGTATTGTCATGTGCTTGCATTCCAAAGTCTCAGGGTTGACAATAAAGGCTCCAGCTTAACCGAGCATGAAGCGCATTTGCAAAACGGGATTGACACTGTGGCGTTAAATCAACAGCAAGTTCCGATTGAACTTGAACAGCGTGCCAGTCCGCATTGGAACAGACGACCACAAGACTGTGATATCAGTTTGTTGGTGATCCATTGCATCAGCTTGCCTGCTGGTCAGTTTGGCAACAGTTACATTGATGATTTATTTATGGGTGTATTGGACACCAGTGCCGATAACAGTTTCGCTGACTTAGCGGGAGTGAGAGTTTCTGCTCATTGTGTTGTTTTTAGAGACGGCTTAATCAAGCAATATGTGCCCTTTCGGCACAGAGCCTGGCATGCAGGCCTATCGGAATTTGACGGACGACAAAACTGTAACGATTTTTCGATAGGAATTGAGTTAGAAGGTACTGAGCATCAGCCTTATACCGATGCGCAGTACCAAAGTCTGGTGCTGTTAACCAGACAACTGATGCAAGACTTTCCGGCTATTAGTCTGGAACGTATTGTGGGACATCAGCAGATTGCACCGGGTCGGAAAACCGATCCAGGCCCGTCATTTGACTGGAGCCGTTATCAATCTGCGTTAAAGGAGAATAGATAAATGACCTTGATCAGTATGCTTATCGCCTTAATCATTGAACGGCTGGCGGTTCGCAGTGAGGCCTGGCAGTTTTCGTTTTATGCCAAAAAGTACCAGTCTCTGAGCCACAGTTCTGGCTTATCTAAACTGTCAGATGACAGCAAAGGTCAATACCTGTGGCTGCTGTTACCCGGTATTCTGTATGCCCTGGTGCTGTGGCTGATTGGCAGCAGTCTGGTAAGCCTGGTGCTGAATACCTTGGTGCTGCTGGTGTGTATTGGCTGCTGGCACTACCGCCAACTCTATAAGCAGTATTTAAATGCCAGTGAAAGAGCAGATAACGAAGCGGCTTTTTTAACAATGCAGCAGTTAAGCAAGGACGCAGGCTTAACAGATGCTGAGTTGAGTTATGGTCAACGTCTGGTGTGGCTGAACTTTCGTTATTATGCCGCTGTATTGTTCTGGTTCGCCCTTTTAGGTGGAGCTGGTGCTATTACTTATGCTTTATTGCGTCAACTGAACGAACCTGTCAGTTGGGATAAACCAGTGACACTGGCAGAAACTGACGACGCAGAAACCGCTGAATTTGTTGAAACAGCTCCTGATATTCCTGTTGCATTCCAGCAGGTCATGTTCTGGGCCGACTGGGTACCAGCCCGTTTATTTGGGGTAGGTTTAGCTTTGGTTGGGCATTTCTCCCGTGCATCCGCTGCGCTGCTGGCATTTTTGGGTGACTTCAGTACGCCATCCACTACTGTCATTACCAGTGTCGCTAAAGCGGCAGAACCTTTGCCTGATGATGCCTATAACTGCGCGGAAGAAACCGCCTGTATGGTGCAACTGGCTAAACGTAATGTGCTGTTTTTCCTTGCTTTAGTAGCAGTGCTGACCTTGTCAGGCTGGTTGGGCTAAACAGAAGAAACAAAAGAAAGCAGCTTCGGCTGCTTTTTTTATGTCCATGGAAGGACGGTATGTCGCAACTGTAGGGAACAGTGTTGCGACGATGTCCATGGAAGGACGGTATGTCGCAACTGTAGGGTGATAGCGGTCTTTCGAAATGCCAACAGTTTGGCATTTCGCCGGTATCACGCCTTCGCGTCTGGCGGAGGCCGGGCTCTTGTTGCGACGATGTCCATGGAAGGATGGTATGTCTTTAATGTTAATGGTCAGACCAATTCTCTTACTGCATTTTTCCTCTGTTAATCCAGAGCTTTTACTCTAATTATTTACCCGCTTTGGTCGCATAATTCCGCAGTTTAATTTACAGTTTGAATCCTTTCTGCTAAGTTATGCCGCATTAAATTGAATTGGTAAGACCAATTTACAAGTGGTCAACTTAAAATAGCCAAAACAATAACCAGAGACTTAACATCAAGGTGGCAATGTCCAGTCTGAGAATCAAACCTGCCAAATTGTCCGATCAAATAGTCCAGCAACTGGAACATATGTTGCTGGAAGGTACTTTTACGCCCGGACAAAAGTTACCGCCTGAACGTGAACTTGCGCTGCAATTTGATGTCTCCCGTCCATCTTTACGTGAAGCTATTCAGAAACTCGAAGCCAAAGGTTTGGTGAATCGCCGTCAGGGTGGTGGCACTTATGTCTGTGAAAATCTGGCTGTGGGTTTAACCGATCCGTTATTTGCTCTGATTGGCCGTCACCCAGAGTCGCAATTTGATTTACTGGAGTTTCGTCATGCTTTAGAAGGCATTTGTGCTTATTACGCAGCTTTGCGCGGTACACAAGCTGATTACGAGTTGATTAAACAACGTTACGAAGAAATTTGTGCTGCCCAGCAGCAACAGGATTTAGACGCTGAAGCGCGGTCAGTTGGCCAGTTTTATTCGGCGGTTGCAGAGGCATCGCATAATGTGGTGCTTTTGCATTTGGTGCGCGGCTTAACGCCGCTGGTAGAGCAAAACATTAAGTTGAACCTTGAAGTTTTGCGGGAAAAAGAAGGCATAGTGAGCCAGCTGAATTCGCACAGGCATCGCCTGATGCAAGCGGTGATCAATGGCGAGCCGGAGCAAGCCCGGCAAGCCAGCAACAGCCATTTAGCCTTTATCGAAGAGGCATTGCTGGAAGCTGACCGGGAGCGCTCACGCATTGAACGCTCGCTCAGACGTTCACAACAGAGCGAATGAGCGTAAGCATACTTTTTAACTGTTAATGTTCCGCTCTCTGGCGTGGAACTGATTAAGGAAACTTTGATATGTCTGAAGTCAATAAGACTGACATCGACGCGCTCGAAACCAAAGAATGGTTAGAGGCTCTTGAATCTGTAGTTCGCACCGAAGGTGTAGAGCGCGCTCAGTTCCTGTTAGAACAAGTGCTGGAACAGGCTCGTCTGGAAGGCGTGGATATGCCAACAGGCATCACCACCAATTACATCAATACCATTCCGCCACAGCAGGAACCTGCGTATCCGGGTGATGTAAATCTGGAAAAACGTATCCGTTCAGTGATCCGCTGGAACGCTATTATGATCGTTTTACGCGCTTCGAAAAAAGAGCTGGATTTAGGTGGCCACATGGCCTCTTACCAGTCTTCAGCTGCGTTTTACGAAACCTGTTTTAACCACTTCTTCCGTGCGCCTAATGAAAAAGATGGCGGCGATTTGGTGTATTACCAGGGCCATATTTCTCCGGGTATCTACGCCCGTGCTTTTGTTGAAGGCCGTTTAACAGCGGATCAACTGGACAATTTCCGTCAGGAAGTGGGTGGTGAAGGTTTATCCTCTTACCCACACCCTAAATTAATGCCTGAATTCTGGCAGTTCCCTACTGTTTCTATGGGCTTAGGTCCTATCACTTCCATCTATCAGGCCCGTTTCCTGAAGTATTTAGATGGCCGTGGTATGAAAGATACCAGCCAACAACGTGTTTATGCCTTTTTAGGTGATGGCGAGATGGATGAGCCGGAAAGCCGTGGTTCTTTATCTTTTGCTGCCCGTGAAAAGCTGGATAACCTGTGTTTCCTGGTGAACTGTAACCTGCAGCGTTTAGATGGTCCTGTGATGGGCAACGGTAAAATCATCCAGGAACTGGAAGGTTTATTCCGCGGCGCTGGCTGGAACGTGATTAAAGTAGTCTGGGGCAGTGGCTGGGACAAGCTGTTAGCCAAAGACACCACAGGCAAGTTACTGCAGTTGATGAACGAAACTGTAGACGGTGACTACCAGACTTATAAAGCCAAAGACGGCGCTTATGTACGTCAGCATTTCTTCGGACGTTACCCTGAGACTGCAGCTTTAGTGGCTGATATGACAGATGAAGAAATCTTCGCGTTAAAACGGGGTGGTCATGAGCCGTCCAAGTTATACGCAGCCTTTAAATCTGCTCAGGAAACCAAAGGTCGCCCAACAGTGATCCTGGCCAAAACCATTAAGGGTTATGGCATGGGTGAAGCGGCTGAAGGCAAGAACATTGCGCACCAGGTCAAGAAAATGGATATGACCCATGTGCTGCAAATCCGTAAGCGCCTGAATCTGGAAGACTACATCAGCGAAGAAGATGTACAAAGCCTGCCTTATATTCAGCTGCCTGAAGGTTCACCTGAACATCAGTATCTGCATGCCCGTCGTAATGCGTTAAATGGTTATACGCCAGTGCGTTTACCGAATTTCACCAAGGCATTAACTCTGCCAGAACTGAACGTGTTTGAGCCTTTGTTGGAAGAGCAAAAACGTGAAATTTCCACCACTATGGCTTTTGTGCGTTCGCTGAACGTCTTGCTGAAAGATCCAAATATCGGCCAGCAAATTGTGCCTATTATTGCTGACGAAGCTCGTACTTTTGGTATGGAAGGTTTATTCCGTCAGATTGGTATTTATAACCCACGTGGCCAGACCTACACGCCGGAAGACCGCGCTGTAGTGTCTTACTACAAAGAAGAAACGTCAGGTCAGGTATTGCAGGAAGGGATCAACGAGCTGGGCGCTATGGCGTCATGGGTCGCCGCTGCTACTTCATACAGCACCAACGATCTACCGATGATCCCATTCTATATCTACTACTCGATGTTTGGTTTCCAGCGTGTGGGCGATATGGCCTGGTTAGCGGGCGATCAGCAAGCCCGTGGTTTCCTGTTAGGAGCTACCGCCGGCCGTACGACCTTAAACGGTGAAGGCTTGCAGCACGAAGATGGTCACAGCCATATTCTGGCAGGCACAGTACCTAACTGTATTTCCTACGACCCGACTTACTCGTATGAGTTGGCGGTGATCATCCAGGATGGTATCCGTCGTATGTACGGTGCTGAACAGGAAAATATTTACTACTACATTACAGTGATGAACGAAAACTACCATCACCCTGCTATGCCAGCAGGTGCTGAAGAAGGTATTCGTCGTGGTATCTATAAACTGGAAAGCCATGCTGGTGAAAAAGCCAAAGTTCAGCTGTTAGGCAGCGGCACTATCATGAACGAAGTGCGTAAAGCGGCTGAAATTTTAAGTGAAGACTACGGCGTGGGTTCAGATGTGTTCTCCGTGACTTCATTTAACGAGTTGGCGCGAGATGGTCAGGATTGTGAGCGTTTCAATATGCTGCATCCTATGGCTGAAGAGAAAGTGCCTTATATTGCTCAGGTGTTAGGCACAGCTCCTGCTATTGCTGCCACAGATTACATTAAAAACTATGCCGATCAGGTGCGTTCATTTATGCCTTCGGTATCTTATAAAGTCTTGGGTACAGATGGTTTTGGCCGTTCTGACAGCCGTGAAAATCTGCGTCGTCACTTTGAAGTGAATGCGGGTTACATAGTTCTGGCGTCGTTACGTGAACTGGCTAAACGTGGTGAAATCGATAAGCAGTTAGTGGCCGACGCCATTGCCCGCTTTGGTATCGACACCAATAAAACTAACCCATTGTACGCATAAGAGGATTTGTCATGACGATTGAAATTCATGTGCCGGACATAGGTGCGGATGAAGTTGAAGTCACCGAAGTACTGGTAAAAGTAGGCGACAAAGTCACGCTGGACCAGTCTTTGTTATCGGTAGAAGGCGACAAGGCTTCAATGGAAGTACCAGCTGCACAAGCCGGTACTGTCAAAGAAATTAAAGTCAAAGCCGGCGATAAAGTAAAAACCGGCTCACTGATTATGGTTTTTGAAGCTGAAGGTGGCGCTGTTGCAGAGCCAGTAGCTCCAGCTCCTGCGGCTGAACCAGCCCCTGCTGCCGCAGCTCCGGCAGCGCCAGCGGCTGCAGAGTTAAAAGAAGTTCAGGTACCTGATATTGGTGGCGACGCCGTTGAAGTGACTGAAGTGATGGTGAAAGTCGGTGACTCTGTTGCCGCTGACCAGTCTCTGTTGTCCGTTGAAGGCGATAAAGCCTCAATGGAAGTGCCGGCGCCATTTGCAGGTACTGTCAAAGAAATCAAAGTGAAAGTAGGCGACAAAGTACAAACAGGCTCTCCAGTCTTTGTATTTGAAGTGGCTGGCAGTGCTCCGGCAGCTACAACTCCTGCGGTAGCCGCTCCGGCTGCTGTTGCTGCGCCTGCTCCAGTCGCTGCTCCAGCGCCTGTTGTATCAACTCCGGCTGCAGCACCATCTGCTCCTGCAAGCGAGTTTACTGAGAATCAGGCCTATGCTCATGCATCTCCTGTGGTCCGCCGTTTAGCCCGTGAGTTTGGCGTCGATTTAAGCAAGGTCACAGGCACAGCCCGTAAAGGCCGTGTGCAGCGCGAAGACGTGCAAAATTATGTGAAAAACATTATTGCGCAAGTGGCGTCCGGCAAAGGCAACGTCACAAGCAGTAGCAACAGTGTGGGTTTTGATTTAATCCCTTGGCCAAAAGTGGATTTCAGCAAATTTGGCGCTGTGGAAGAAAAACCATTGTCACGTATTCAGAAGTTATCTGGTGCGAACCTGCACCGCAACTGGGTACGTATTCCGCATGTGACTCAGTTTGATGAAGCTGATATCACGACTTTGGAAGAGTTCCGCAAAGAGCAAAACGCTCTGGCTGATAAAAAGAAAATGGGCGTTAAATACACCCCGTTAGTCTTCATTATGAAAGCCGTTGCTAAAGCGATGGAAGAGTTCCCAACCTTTAACAGCTCGTTATCGGAAGATGGCGGCAGCCTGATTCTGAAAAAATATGTGCACTTAGGTATAGCGGTCGACACGCCAAACGGCTTAGTAGTGCCCGTAGTACGTGATGTAAACAAAAAAGGTATTATCGAATTGTCCCGCGAGCTGCAGGAGATTTCGTTAAAAGCCCGTGAAGGTAAACTGACAGCTGCGGATATGCAGGGTGGATGTTTTACCATCTCCAGCTTAGGTGGTATTGGTGGTACGGCTTTTACGCCTATAGTCAATGCGCCTGAAGTGGCTATTCTGGGGGTGTCAAAATCGGATATCAAACCTAAGTGGAATGGTAAAGAATTTGAACCACGCCTGATGGTGCCATTATCTGTCTCTTACGACCACCGTGTGATTGATGGTGCTTTGGCGGCGCGTTTCACCGCTACTCTGGCATCTTATCTGGCGGATATTCGTCAGATCATTATGTAAGACGAAACACGACTGAAAGTTGTCCCATGTTCTGAAAAGATACGGGACATCTTTCAGGTAGGGTGATAAAATTCCGTCACTTTATTTCCTGGCCGTCTGATTTTACAGGTGGCTATCTTAGCAAAAGATAAAAAGGTAAAACGATGAGCAACGAAATCAAAACTCAAGTTGTGGTGTTAGGCGCCGGCCCTGGTGGATATTCTGCAGCATTTCGCGCAGCTGACTTAGGTCTGGAAGTGACTTTAGTTGAAGCACGCAGCACACTTGGTGGTGTTTGTTTAAATGTTGGCTGTATCCCATCTAAAGCTTTATTACATGTCGCTAAAGTGATCGACGATGCTAAAGAAATGGCATCTCACGGTGTAACTTTTGGTGCGCCACAAATCGATTTAGACAAAATCCGCGCTTGGAAAGACAAAGTAGTAGCCCAGCTGACCAACGGCTTAGCCGGTATGTCTAAAATGCGTAAAGTTAAAGTAGTGACTGGTTACGGTAAATTCACTGGCCCAAATACGCTGGTTGTGGGTGATACCACTATTACTTTTGAAAGTGCCATTATCGCTGCTGGTTCTGAGCCAGTTGCTCTGCCATTTATTCCAAAAGATGATGCCCGTGTGATCGACTCTACCGGCGCTCTGGAATTAAAAGACATTCCGGGCGAAATGCTGGTTTTAGGTGGCGGTATCATTGGTTTAGAGATGGGTACTGTGTACCGTGCTTTAGGCTCTAAAGTCTCTGTAGTTGAATTTGCTGACCAGCTGGTTCCTGCTGCTGATACGGATCTGGTGAAGGTGTACACCAAGTACAACAAAGACAACTTCAACATTATGCTGTCGACTAAAGTGACTGCTGTTGAAGCCAAAGCTGACGGTTTGTATGTCACTTTTGAAGGTAAAAACGCACCGGCAACGCCAGTACGTTATGACAAAATTTTAGTGGCAGTGGGCCGTCGTCCAAACGGTTCTCTGTTAGATGCAGCAAAAGCTGGTGTAACTGTAGATGAACGTGGTTTTATCAATGTAGATAAACAACTGCGTACTAACGTGCCTCATATCTATGCGATTGGTGATGTGATTGGTCAGCCAATGTTAGCGCACAAAGCTGTACATGAAGGTCATGTGGCTGCTGAAGTTATTTCTGGCCTGAAGCACTTCTTCGACCCACGTTGCATTCCTTCTGTGGCTTACACAGATCCGGAAATGGCATGGGTAGGTATCACTGAAAAAGAAGCCAAAGAAAAAGGCGTTGCTGTTGAAACAGCTACTTTCCCTTGGGCAGCTTCTGGCCGTGCTATCGCTTCAGCCCGTACTGAAGGTTTCACTAAGTTAATTTTCGACAAAGAAACGCACCGTATTTTAGGTGGCGCTATTGTCGGTATTAACGCTGGCGAAATGTTAGGTGAAATCTGCTTAGCAGTAGAAATGGGTGCAGATGCTGAAGACATCGCTCTGACTATCCATGCTCACCCAACTTTAAATGAATCTATTGGTTTAGCAGCTGAGATGTACGAAGGTTCTATCACTGACCTGCCAAATCCAAAAGCCAAGAAAAAATAAGCTTCACTCTGTTATAAGAGATTAAGCACAAAAACCGGCAACTGCTTCGCATTGCCGGTTTTTTTATATTTTGTTACAACTTCCATTAACAAAAAATGGCCTGCCGGAGTAGTATAGTGAGGTTATTTAACCCACTTTGGCAGGAACCCATTCGAATGAAAAAAATTACCTTAACTGCGCTGAGTGTTGCCATAGCACTTGGTCTGGCAGCCTGTGGCAAAGCCCCTGAAACCACCACAACTGAAACCGCAAAACCAGCAGCAGAACAACAAACAACAGCAGAGGTAGCCGCTTTAGTTTCTGGTGTGGATAAAGAAAACTTTGATTCGACAGTACGTTTTCAGGATGACTTCTTTTTAGCTGTGAATGGCGGTTGGCTGAAGAAAACTGAAATTCCGGCAGATAAATCTTCCTATGGTTCTTTCCATATACTGGCGGATAACTCTCAGTTAGCTGTGAAAGCTATTATTGATGAAGTCGCCAGCCGCACTGATCTGGCCCCAGGTTCAGATGGCCATAAGTTAGGTAGCTTCTACAACAGCTATATGAACGAAGCCAAGCTGGAAGAATTAGGCTTAACAGCTCTGCAGCCACAGTTAGAACTGATCCAGAGCTTAAAAGAGAAAACCCAACTGGCCAGTACGTTTGCGTCTTTACAACGTGATGGTGTAACTATTCCGCTGAGCTGGTATGTCAATAACGACGCGAAAAAATCCACTGAATATGCTGTGTATTTTGACCAGAGCGGTTTAGGTTTACCAGACCGCGACTATTACACCAAAGAAGACGAAGCCTCGAAAAAAATTCAGGCAGATTACCAGACCTACCTGCTGGATTTATTTACTTTAGCTAAGCATGCCGACCCTGCAGCTGCAGCACAACGTGTTTATGCACTGGAAACTGAGCTGGCTAAAAATCAGTGGACCCGGGTTGAAAACCGTGACGCAGACAAAACCTACAACAAGGTATCTAATGCTGATTTAAGCAAAACCCTGGGGGACTTTAGCTGGAGTGATTTTGCTGCAGCTTCAAAACTGAGCAATGTGAACGAAGTCATTATCGGTCAGCCAAGCTACTTTGAAGCTTTAGGTAAACTTGTTGCGACCACAGATGTGCAAAGCTGGCAGGACTACCTGACCTTCCATACCATCAATGCCTTTGCTGACAAGCTGAATAAAGCGTTTGAAGACCGTCAGTTCCAGTTTTATTCAGCAACTTTACGTGGCATTAAAGAGCAAAAACCACGCTGGAAAAAAGCTGTGGATGCCAGTGACGCTGTGCTGGGTGAATTAACTGGCAAGCTTTACGTTGAACGTCACTTTAAACCTGAAGCCAAACAACGTATGGAGATGCTGGTCGCCAATTTGATCAGCGCTTATGAGCAGTCTATTAAAGAGCTGGATTGGATGTCGGAAGACACCAAAAAGGCTGCTTTAGTCAAACTGAGTACTTTTGTGCCAAAAATTGGTTACCCGAACAAATGGAAAGATTACTCCAATCTGGACATCAAAGCCGATGACTTAGTGGGTAACTTTGTTCGTTCCACCCACTGGGGTTACGATCAGATGCTGGCCAAATTAGGCAAGCCAATCGACAAAGACGAATGGTACATGACACCTCAAACCGTCAATGCCTATTACAACCCGGTGAACAATGAAATTGTGTTCCCGGCTGCTATTTTGCAACCGCCGTTTTTTAATATGGCAGCAGAAGATGCAGTCAACTATGGCGGCATAGGGGCAGTGATTGGTCACGAAATTGGCCACGGTTTTGATGATCAGGGTGCTAAGTACGACGGTGACGGTAACTTACGCAACTGGTGGACAGAGCAGGACGAAACCAAGTTCCAGGCTTTGGGTAAAGCCTTAAGCGCTCAGTACAGCAAATTTGAACCTGTGACAGGTCACTTTGTAAACGGTGATTTGACCTTAGGTGAAAATATCGGTGACTTAGGCGGTTTAACTGTCGCCCTGAAGGCCTATCATTTATCGCTGCAAGGCAAAGAAGCACCAGTGATGGATGGGTTCACCGGTGATCAGCGTGTGCTATTAAGCTGGGCTCAGGTATGGCGTTCGCAATACCGTGAAGAAATGATGAAACAACAGCTGGCAACAGGTCCTCATTCGCCTCCACATTACCGAGTCAATGGCATAGTGTCGAACTTGCCTGTGTTCTACACAGCTTTTGATGTGAAAGAAGGTGACAAGCTGTATGTAGCGCCGGAAAATCGTGTGAAAATTTGGTAACTCTCAGACTAAATCTGCACTAATAATAAAAAGGGGCCGCTAAACGGCCCCTTTATTGTTTTAAGGGTGATTGATTAAATGATTCCACCTTTTTTAGAGGCTATCCGTATCAACAAACAGAGAGACTGGTGTAGTAGTGCTGATGTTGAGTGCTGCCTTTGACCAGGTAGTATAAAACGAAGACTGGATAAAGGCATTTACACTGGCTGCCACATCAACAAAAAAGCTGGCAGGGGTTAACTGGCAGTTGGTGCAGGCAGGGCAGTGACCATCACAGAAACTGCAGTGAAAGTACTTCGGCGAATAGCCACATGGACCCCAGGAATAAGTAGCCTCAACTCGATAAAAGGCTCGTTTCCCGGTGCTTTTTTGATAGGCAGCCTGCGCTGCATCTTCTTTGGTCACAAAGCAGGTGGTGACATTAAAACCCCATACCATGTAAGGCAAGTTGATGTTGGCTGCACTGCTAATATTGTAGGGGTCGATACTGAACAAGGCATCGGCCAGAGTGTTATCCGCAGCTACCGCATAGTGCGCTGCCTGACCGCCGGCTGAGTGGCCTCCCAGCACATAATGGTTGATACCACTGCACTTGCCTGCAGCCCAGGTCGGCATATTGGCTTTGATTTCTGCGACCAGCGCTGCATAAGCCGTTGCGTCAGTTTTCGTCAGGCCTCCGACATTGTGATCGATAATCACTGTGGCATAGCCGTAGCTGGTTATGGCGCTAGACAGGCTATCGTAACTGGAAGTGGACATAGCAGTACCTACAGCCAGAACTACTACGTCACAGCTGGTGCTGCTGCTTGCAGGCAGGTGCACCCGTACGCCGCCATTGTTCAGACTGTAATCGGTATAAGCCAGCACAGTGCCACTACAGAGGGCTGCGCTTAACAGACTCAGGGATGCCAGAAACTGGCGCAGAGATTGAGTGAATTTCATTGTATTTCCTTGTTGCTTTTGTTGGGATTAAAAGCCACATCGACCTGCCACCTTAGGCACAACAAGGCAGCGCAATGGCGCGCTGTCTCAGCCAGTTTTTACTGCTGATTATTTGGTAGCCCGGGTCCATATGGCCTGGGTTTCATCCTTGTCTTATGGCATCTTCTATGGGCCCTTCCTTGTTCTGTCGGCTGAAGCTGAGCAGTCGGGTTAGAAATACCACAGTGGCCGGTTTCCGTTTAGCCACCTGATCCTTAATTTAGTGATCAGCTTCACCTGGCACCTGCTTACGTCTTCAGGCGGGTATCAAGCTGTCATGGAGTTTAATGAACTCTAAAGCTGTATAAATTGCATTAGCATTAATGCTATGTCAATAAATCATTTTGAGGTTGTTCAAATAATTTTAAAACCTTGATCCCGACAGTTTTTGTTCGAAGTAGCATCATTTTTGAGAATGATTCTCAACTGGATGGGGTATTCACGAAAGTTATAGCGACTATAAGCTTGCTTGCTTATACTCAGGTGTCAATTCAGGCGGTTTTTTCTTATAATCCAGCCTGTTCGAGATTCCTGTCTATCGCTGCGGTACTGATACAGTACTCTGTGGCGACCTAACCAGAGGACATTACTGTGCTTCAACAATACCGTGAACATGTGGCCGAACGTGCGGCTCAAGGCATTCCTCCGTTGCCACTGAATGCTCAACAAGTGGCGTCGTTAACTGACTTACTGAAAAATCCACCAGCGGGTGAAGGCGAATTCTTAGTTGATTTGTTAGAAAACCGTATTCCGCCAGGCGTGGACGAAGCAGCTTATGTCAAAGCTGGCTTCTTAACTGCTGTCGCCAAAGGCGAAGTATCAAGCCCTTTAGTCAATGCAGAGCGTGCAACTGAATTATTAGGCACCATGTTTGGTGGCTACAATATCCAGCCAATGATCGACTTGCTGGATAACCCACAATTAGCTGCTTTAGCAGCGAAAGGTTTATCTCATACTTTACTGATGTTTGATTCTTTCCATGACGTGAAAGAAAAAGCAGACGCAGGTAATGTGCACGCCAAAGCTGTATTACAAAGCTGGGCGGATGCCGAATGGTATACCAGCAAGCCTGCTATCCCTGAAAAAATCACTGTGACTGTATTTAAAGTTACAGGCGAAACCAACACTGACGATTTATCGCCAGCTCCTGATGCCTGGTCACGCCCTGACATCCCTCTGCACGCTTTAGCTATGCTGAAAAACGTGCGTGATGGTATCGAGCCTGATGCACCTGGTTCAAAAGGCCCGGTCAAGCAAATCGAAGCGCTGATCGCCAAAGGTTTCCCACTGGCTTATGTCGGTGATGTGGTCGGTACTGGTTCAAGCCGTAAATCAGCGACGAACTCTGTGCTGTGGTTTATGGGTGATGACATTCCATTCGTACCAAACAAGCGTACTGGTGGTGTGTGCTTAGGCAGCAAAATTGCACCTATTTTCTTCAATACTATGGAAGATTCTGGTTCATTACCTATCGAGTTAGATGTGTCGACCATGAATATGGGTGATGTGATCGACATTTTCCCACATCAGGGTGTGGTTAAACGCCATGGCACTGATGAAGTGATTTCTACCTTTGAACTGCGTTCTAACGTACTGCTCGATGAAGTGCGCGCTGGTGGCCGTATTCCTTTGATCATCGGTCGTGGTTTAACAGACAAAGCCCGTGAAGCTTTAGGCTTACCTCACTCTACAGTGTTCGAACGTCCTGCTGTAACTGAAGTGACCAACAAAGGTTTCACTTTAGCCCAGAAGCTGGTCGGTAAAGCCTGTGGCGTGAAAGGTATTAGGCCTGGCCAATACTGTGAACCAAAAATGACCACAGTAGGTTCGCAGGACACTACAGGTCCTATGACCCGTGATGAGTTAAAAGACTTAGCCTGTTTAGGTTTCTCTGCTGACTTAGTGATGCAGTCGTTCTGTCACACCGCGGCTTATCCAAAGCCGGTTGACGTGAACACGCACCACACGCTGCCAGATTTCATTATGAACCGTGGTGGTATCTCTTTACGTCCTGGTGATGGTGTGATCCACAGCTGGTTAAACCGTATGTTATTACCAGACACTGTAGGTACTGGTGGTGACTCTCACACCCGTTTCCCTATTGGTATCTCTTTTCCGGCAGGTTCTGGTTTAGTGGCTTTTGCGGCTGCTACCGGTGTGATGCCACTGGATATGCCTGAGTCTGTGCTGGTGCGTTTTAAAGGTGAAATGCAGCCTGGTATCACTTTACGTGATTTAGTACATGCAATTCCTTACTACGGCATCAAGCAGGGCTTGCTGACGGTTGAGAAGAAAGGCAAGGTCAATATTTTCTCTGGCCGTGTGTTAGAGATTGAAGGTCTGGAACATTTAACGGCTGAACAAGCCTTTGAATTATCTGACGCTTCAGCTGAACGTTCAGCTGCTGGTTGTACTATCACTTTGTCTGAAGCTTCAGTGGCTGAGTACTTAGAATCCAACATCGTGATGTTAAAGTGGATGCTGAGCGAAGGTTACGGCGATGTGCGTACTATTGAACGTCGTGTTCAAGCGATGCAAGCCTGGTTAGCTGATCCAAAACTGGAACGTGCTGACGCTGATGCTGAATATGCGGCCATCATCGAAATCGACCTGGCTGATATTAAAGAGCCAATTCTGTGTGCACCAAATGACCCGGATGATGCACGTTTGTTGTCGCAAGTTGAAGGCGACAAAATTGATGAAGTCTTTATCGGTTCTTGTATGACCAACATCGGCCACTTCCGTGCTGCCGGTAAACTGTTAGACAAGTTCAAAGGCCAGATCCCAACCCGTCTGTGGATAGCTCCACCAACCAAGATGGATAAAGATCAGCTGACCGAAGAAGGTTATTACGGTATTTACGGCCGCGTGGGTGCCCGTATTGAGATCCCAGGGTGCTCATTATGTATGGGTAACCAGGCTCGTGTAGGCGACAATACCACAGTGGTATCTACTTCTACCCGTAACTTCCCGAACCGTTTAGGTCAGGGCGCTAACGTCTATCTGGCTTCTGCTGAATTAGCAGCTGTGTCTGCTATTATCGGCCGTTTGCCAACAGTGCCAGAGTACCTGGAGTACGCTAAACAGATCGAAACGACGGCTGCGGATACCTACCGCTACCTGAATTTCCATCAGATGAGCCAGTACACCAGCAAAGCGGCTAACGTGATTATTCAGCAAGCTGTGTAATTCGTTTTAACCTGATGCCAGAGGCCCGCTAAGCGGGCCTTTTTATTCGCCATTATTCTTGGGGCAGGTGAGTGATGGAATTCGATTTTATTTACAACACTGATGCGAAGCGCTACAGCCTGAAGTTAAGTTCTGAGCAGCTGGCATTACAGTGTTTTTTGCTGGATGAGTTTGAGCCTAAGGCAAGTGCGTACCAGCTTCTGTTAACGCAGCTACAACAGCTAGATGCTCAGAGTCAGTATCAATGGGATGGCAAAGAATATCGTCTGACGGTACAGGCTTCTGAAGTGGTGATTTGTCATTACGCATTGTTGCAGGACGAAAGTCCTCACATGGAGTTGGATCCTGAGCAGGATCTGGAGTTGGATCAGAGTCAGCTTTATGCTGAATGTGGCCTGGAAGATTTGCTGCATTTAGTGCGGCAATGGCAGCAATTTTTACCTGCCTGATTTGGTTTTTTTATCCATCAGCTGCACTCTGGCAGTGAATAAACGCACCTTATTGGTGCGTTTTTTTTGAGCGTTTTGAATTTTATTTTGTAACTCATTGAAAAATAACATTTATAAATCTTGGCACAAGGTTTTCTTGTCTTATTGGCAAATGCAACAAGACACCATAAGGATAATAACCATGAAACTCGTATGTGCCATCATCAAGCCATTCAAGCTTGACGATGTCCGTGAAGCCATAGCGGACATCGGTATTGAAGGTCTTACTGTGACAGAAGTGAAAGGCTTCGGTCGTCAGAAAGGTCATACAGAACTCTATCGGGGAGCGGAATATCAGGTCGACTTTTTACCTAAAGTAAAATTGGAGATCGCGGTATTGGATGAAAACGTCGAGCGTTTATTGGAAGTGATCCAAAAAGCTGCACACACAGGCCGTATCGGTGACGGGAAAATCTTCGTTTACGATCTCGAACAAGTCGTGCGTATCCGCACAGGTGAAATGGACTCAGAAGCCATCTAAGGGGTAAATCATGCAGGAACAAATTTATCATTTACAGTTTGCAATGGACACTTTCTACTTTTTGGTGTGTGGCGCTTTAGTGATGTGGATGGCGGCTGGCTTTTCCATGCTGGAAGCCGGTTTAGTCAGGGCAAAAAATACCACGGAAATTTTGACTAAAAACGTGGTGTTGTACTCAGTATCATGTGTGATGTATCTGGTCTGTGGTTATCAGCTGATGTATGGCGGCGGCTACTTCTTAACAGGTATTGGCGAAGTGGATGTTGCTCAGACTTTAACCAGTTTCGCCGAACGTGAAAATGGTTTTGAAGGCAAAGCGATTTATTCCAAAGCTTCAGACTTTTTCTTCCAGGTGGTGTTTGTAGCAACTGCTATGTCTATCGTATCAGGTGCTGTGGCTGAACGTATGAAGCTATGGGCTTTCCTGACCTTTGCTGTGGTCATGACAGGTGTGATTTACCCAATGGAAGGTTCGTGGACCTGGGGTGGCCAGTCTGTGTTTGGTTTATACAGCTTAGGTGACTTAGGTTTCTCTGATTTCGCAGGTTCAGGCATAGTGCATTTGGCTGGTGCCGCAGCTGCTTTAGCTGGCGTGATCCTGTTAGGCGCCCGTAAAGGTAAATATGGCAAAGACGGTAAAGCTCATGCATTCCCTGGCTCCAACATGCCACTGGCGGCTTTAGGTACATTAATTCTGTGGTTAGGCTGGTTTGGCTTTAACGGTGGCTCTGTGCTGAAGTTAGGTGATATTGCTAACGCCAATGCGGTAGCAGTGGTGTTCTTAAATACCAATGCAGCTGCCGCTGCCGGAACTATTGCTGCAATTGGCTTGTCTATGCTGTTGTTCAAAAAGGCTGATTTAACCATGGCGTTAAACGGAGCCTTAGCTGGTCTGGTTGCTATCACTGCTGAACCTTCTACACCAACACCATTAGAAGCTTCTATCTTCGGTGCTATTGCCGGTGTGTTAGTGGTTGGTTCTATTCTGGCCTTAGACAAGTTAAAAATTGATGACCCTGTAGGTGCAATTTCTGTGCACGGTACTGTAGGTTTATTTGGATTATTGATTGTTCCTCTGACCAAGCCGTCAGCCTCATTAATGGGTCAACTGGCTGGTGCTGCTACTATTTTCGTCTGGGTTTTTGTTGCCAGCTCTATAGTGTGGTTTGCTTTGAAGATGACAGTGGGTATCCGTGTCACAGAGCAGGAAGAATATGAAGGTGTTGATCGTTCAGAGTGCGGTGTAGAAGCCTATCCTGAATTTGTATCGACAGTAAAGTAGGCAGCCTGGGAAGAGCCGGTGGGGCTTCTCAGGAGCTGGTTGCCAAGCCAGCCGCTACGCAAGTAGCAGTTGGTCTTGGCAACTAAACTCGTACCACCAAATTCGTCTATCCTTGTCCTTTGTCTTTATCAGACAACCCCGGCGGCGTAAGCTTCCGGGGTTTTTTCTTGTGGTCTTAGCCACGGACCTGTGCGCTGTTTTAGTGCAGTCGCCAAATCATTTTGCAAAGAACGCCTGTAATCTAACAGCTGTTTTCAAACAGGAAAAGAGCCTTGGTGAAAAAAACAACATTATTGTTAGTGCGAAAACTCTAAATTGCCTCAGAGTGGCGCAAGAAATGCTTTGAGATGGTGCATGTGTGAGGGGGAAGGTTGCAAATAAATAAATAAAAGCGGTTGCTCTGAAAATAAGACGGGCCGCGAACTTCGCGGCCCCTAAAACTTGGTGGCGTCCTTCCAACCACTATCCCTGATGGATCATCCCTGTGTTCATCCTGAACAATCCGACTGCATCCCCGCAGCATCCTTCTCCATCTAACTCTCATCCTGAGAGTACCTTCTGCCTCCGGCAGAGTCCTTTTCCTTGTATCTTCATCCTGAAGATGTATGCTCAATCCGGAGCCTGTCCCGTTCATCCTTGTGCTACCCTGCATAATCCTTTGGTATCCAAGCGTCCTGCTGCCACCTCTTGTAGCTTGTCCTGCTAAACATCTTGTTTAGCCGTCACATCCAGCGACGAAGTAATTATCGTACATTTATCACTGGAACAGGACCTTGTTTGTTAAATACTTGTAGTGAAACATTATTGTAATCTGTACTTTTTTAGAGGTATTTCATTATTAATCATATATTTAGATATTTGTTATTGGAGTGTTGCCTGCAATAAAAACTACATTGGCTTACTGATTTGTGAGATATATCTCACAAAAATACAGGGCAATTGTCTGCCAGTGCCGGCCACGAGTGAAAACTACTGACCAATACCTGCCAAATTGGTATGATCGCGCTCCCTTGATTCTAGTGAGATGGATATGGCCCGGGAACAATCAGGCATTTGTGCCGAAGCAAACTTGCATTGTTGTTATGTGCTGCTGAATGCCCTGGATGGTCATGAGCATTACGTACGAATGCAGTTAGCTAAAGTACCTATGTTGGTTGAGCGCTTATCGGATCAATTTTCTGAGGCAATGCTGAATGTGGTTGTGGCGATAGGACAAAACTACTGGCTTCATTTATATCCAGAGCAACAACCAGAACCTTGGCCGGATTTTGTGGACAATCTTGCAGGCTTACCTGTAGTGGCACCGGATTTGCTGATCCAAATTCGTGCCGACCGTTTTGATGTCATTCATATTGCTACCCAGCAAATTTACCATTTGCTGCAGCAGCATGTGGACTTGTACGAGCAAGTGCATGCATTTCGTTATCTGGATGGCCGCAGTCTGACCGGGTTTCATGACGCTCCAGATAATCCCAAAGGCAAACAACGGCGTTTGTGTGCGCTGATAAGCAATGAACCTAAAAGCCATATGAGTGCTGGCAGCTATGTGTATATGTTGCGCTATCAATATGACTTACAGCGCTGGCAACAATTAACGATGCCACAACAGGAAGCTGTAATGGGACGAAACAAGTTGGATGGTCAGTTGCTGCCTTCAGCCCAACGTCAGGCAAATTCTCATGCTGATAAAACGGCATTAGAGAATGAGTCCGGGCGTAAACAGATCTTATGGCAAAATATGCCGGTGGCTGATATTCGCTCGCAAGGTATGATTGCTGTAGGTTTTTCTGCGAACGCTGTAGATATACCGCTCTGGTTAGTGAATCGCTTAGGCTTAGGCACTGACAATGCAGATTTGCTGTTGGACTATTGTCAGATTGAAGCGGGGGCTGCTTTTTTTGCCCCCTCTATCAATTTTCTGGAAGAACAAGCCGGTTCAGACCTTTTCAAATAGCTCAGTCACCTTATTCAAGGTGAAGTTGATATTTTTAACACTGGTAGGTGCGATAAAAATGGTGTCATCACCAGCTATGGTGCCCAACACGCCTTCGGCTTTACCAACAGAATCCAATAAACGGGCTATTAGCTGAGCAGCGCCGGGGCTGGTGCGGATAATAATCATCACATCGTTATGTTCTATATCCAGCACTAATTGGCGTAACGGGCTTTTGGTGGTGGGCACACCCAATTCAGGCGGCAAACAATACACCATCTCCTGCTTTGCATTACGGGTGCGTACTGCGCCGTATTTGCTTAACATACGGGACACTTTTGATTGGCTGATGTTGTCAAAGCCTTCCGCTTTCAGCGCGTCCACGATATCGCTTTGTGAGCCAAAACGCTCTTCTTTTAGCAAGGATTTAAAGGCCTGGATCAGTGCTTCTTGTTTCGATTGTTTAGTCATCATTTTTGTTTAAACTTTTTGTTTTTTCGGCCGTCTTGACCGAACTTGGACTAATACTCTGGTTCAGCAAGTAAATTACACCAAAATCGGATAAAATGCTTAGACTTTAGGCGTAAGTGATTTGTATTTTGTGCCACATTTCAGTATTGTTGGCGCGTTTCTTTTGAACCGTAAATTGGGAGAATAGCATGAAAGTTGCCGTATTAGGTGCTGCTGGTGGTATAGGTCAGGCGCTGTCTTTATTATTGAAGTTAAACTTACCTGCCGGTACTGATTTAGCTTTGTACGATTTAGCGCCAGTGACACCAGGTGTTGCTGTAGATTTAAGTCATATCCCTACAGCGGTGAAGATTACAGGTTTTGGTAAAGAAGACCTGGATAAAGCGCTGATTGGTGCAGATATCGTCATGATCCCAGCTGGTATGCCACGCAAACCAGGTATGGACCGCTCTGATTTATTTAACATTAACGCTGGTGTAGTGAAAACTTTGGCTGAAGCCATTGTTGTGAACTGCCCTAAAGCTTTAGTGGGTGTGATCACTAACCCTGTGAATACTACTGTAGCTATTGCTGCTGAAGTGTTCAAAAAAGCAGGCATTTATGATCCTAAGCGTTTATTTGGTGTCACTACACTGGACGTGATCCGTGCTGAGACTTTTGTTGCTGAATTAAAAGGCAAAAACCCGGCTGAATTGATTGTTCCTGTCATTGGCGGCCACAGCGGTACTACTATTCTGCCTCTGTTGTCTCAAATCAAAGATGTCACCTTCACAGATGAAGAAGTCTCTTCTTTAACTTACCGTATCCAGAACGCTGGTACTGAAGTAGTTGAAGCTAAAGCCGGTGGCGGATCTGCAACTCTGTCTATGGGTCAGGCTGCTGCACGTTTCTGTGTGTCTTTAGTCAAAGGCTTACAGGGCGAAAAAGTCTCTGAATACGCTTATGTTGAAGGTCAGGGTGAACATGCCCGTTTCTTCGCACAACCTATCGTATTAGGTAAAAACGGTGTTGAAGCACTGTTACCTATCGGCGAGTTAAGTGCATACGAGCAAAAAGCCATGAACGACATGTTAGGTACGTTAAAAGCTGACATCACGTTAGGCGAAGAGTTTGTTGCTAACGCAAACTAAGGTTCTTTGACCTGTAAAAAAGCCAGCATCAGCTGGCTTTTTTCTTTTAAAATGAACTCGTTTTTAGTGATTCCGTTGCACTGCGATATCGGCTAACGTCAATAAAGCATCTTTGTAACCAGATTCTGGTAAGAAAGCGATAGCCTGACGGGCTTTTTCTGCTTCTTGTTCAGCCATTTCTCTGGTGTAAGCAAAGGCCTTAGTTTGCTCCAGAATCGCCATGATACGGTCCAGATGCTGCATACCGTTGGCATGTTCAATCGCATCTTTCAGCAGTTGCTGATCATCACCACTGGTATGACGCAGCGCATAAATTAACGGTAGGGTAGGTTTACCTTCTGCTAAATCGTCACCGATGTTTTTACCTAGCTCATCCGCATCCGCCTGATAATCCAGTACATCGTCAATGAGCTGGAAAGCTGTGCCCAAGTGCATACCATAGAGTTTCATGGCATTCACTACCGATTCAGGCTGATTTGCCAGAATAGCTGCAAGCTGGGTAGCGGCTTCAAATAATTTGGCAGTTTTGCAGTAAATCACCTGCATATAGTTTTGTTCGGAGGTTTCCGGGTCGTTGACGTTCATCAACTGCAACACTTCGCCTTCCGCTATGATATTGGTGGCATCGGCCAGGATTTGCATAATCTGCATTTTATCCAGCGACACCATCAACTGAAACGCTCGTGTATAAAGGAAGTCTCCGACTAACACACTGGCTTGATTACCAAATACAGCATTGGCCGTCTCTTTCCCACGACGTAGCATGGATTCATCCACGACGTCATCGTGCAGCAAAGTGGCGGTGTGAATGAATTCCACTATAGTGGCGAGAGTAATGTGTTGTTGGCCTTCATAACCCAGCGCACGCGCAGCTAATACAGCCAACAATGGGCGCAAGCGTTTGCCGCCACTATTGACTATATAGATGCCAAGCTGATTAATCAGCGCCACCTCAGAACTAAGCTGAGAGAATATATGTTGGTTCACGGCCGTCATGTCGTTAAGACTGAGCTGGCGGATCTCTTCGAGCGTCATCTGGTAAAACAACTGCTTAGGTATAGAATGTGGCTGATTCTACACCATTGCAGCTGATCAGCTAAAGCAAAACCCGATCCTTTTTGTTGCTCACTGATCTTTTTAATAATTCTGCTTGCGAGGGTAGGGGAAATTGCGTACAATTCGCGCCCTGTGATTATAATTAACACGCCCTTAAAAGTCGGCGTGATTTGTACGGAGTTAACTATGTACGCGGTTTTCCAAAGTGGTGGTAAACAGCACCGTGTAACGGAAGGGCAAACCCTTCGTCTAGAAAAACTAGACTTAGAAACCGGCGCAACTATTGAATTTTCAGCTCTGATGATCGCTAATGGCGAAGACATCAAGATCGGTACTCCTTTAGTTGAAGGCAGTAAAGTAACAGCGGAAGTGGTCAACCATGGCCGTGGCGATAAAGTTAAAATCGTCAAATTCCGTCGTCGTAAGCACTACCGTAAACAAGCTGGTCACCGCCAGTGGTTTACAGAAGTGAAAATTACCGGCATCAGCGCGTAATCGAAGGAGTAACTACTCATGGCAAGTAAAAAAGGTGTAGGTAGCACTCGTAACGGTCGCGATTCAGAAGCGAAACGCTTAGGTGTGAAACGTTTTGGTGGTGAGTCAGTGTTAGCTGGCAACATCATCGTTCGTCAACGTGGTACTAAATTCCACGCTGGTAGTAATGTTGGTATCGGTAAAGACCACACATTATTCGCCTTAACTGACGGTAAAGTGCAATTCGAAACGAAAGGCGAGCACAATCGCAAGTTCGTAAGCATCGTTAGCGAATAACGACGCATTGATTCGAAAAGCCCCGCCTAGTGCGGGGCTTTTTTATTAAGAATCGATCAAAGCCTGATATTTCAGCGTACTGAATATCAGTTTTGTTGCTTTCAATTCATCAGACCCTAGCCAGGCATTCATGCCAGGGCAGAATTGATAGTATAATGAGCCCATAGTTTTTTAAGATCAGGATAGTCCAGATGAAATTCGTAGATGAAGCAGAAATTCGGGTTGAAGCCGGCGATGGCGGCAACGGTATTGTCAGTTTCCGTCGCGAAAAGTTTGTCGCCAAAGGTGGCCCAAATGGTGGTGACGGTGGTGATGGTGGCGATGTTTATTTAATGGCTGACACCAACCTGAATACTTTGGTGGACTATCAGTTTGAAAAGTATCACCAGGCAGAACGTGGTCAGAATGGTATGAGTACCAACTGTACCGGTAAACGTGGTGATGACATGATTTTACGTGTGCCTGTTGGTACACGTGCCGTGGATATAGATACCGCAGAAGTTATTGGCGATTTGACCAAAAATGGTCAGAAGCTGATGATTGCTAAAGGCGGCTGGCATGGTTTGGGCAACGCCCGTTTTACCAGCAGCACCAACAGAGCGCCGCGTAAGAAAACCAATGGTACGCCAGGTGAAGTGCGTAATATCCGCTTAGAATTGCTGTTATTGGCTGATGTGGGTTTGTTAGGCTTGCCTAATGCCGGTAAGTCGACACTCATTCGTGCAGTGTCTTCAGCCAAGCCAAAAGTAGCTGATTATCCTTTTACCACACTGGTTCCTAACCTGGGTGTAGTGCGGGTTGAAAGTCACCGCTCTTTTGTTATTGCCGATATTCCAGGCCTGATTGAAGGTGCTGCAGAAGGTGCAGGTTTAGGTATTCAGTTCTTAAAACACTTAGAACGTTGCCGCTTATTATTGCACGTTGTTGATGTGCTGCCTGCCGATGGTTCTGATCCAGCTGAAAATGCTGTGACTATTTTAAAAGAATTAGATAAATACAGCGACAAGTTAGCCAACAAACCACGTTGGTTAGTCTTCAATAAACTGGATTTAGTGTTGGAAGACGAACTGGAAGAGGTGATTGAGCGTGTCACTAAAGCCATCAACTGGGAAGGCGAGGTGCATAGAATCGCTGCTG
Organism: Rheinheimera sp. 1928-s; assembly: GCF_029269265.1. Classification (GTDB taxonomy): domain Bacteria; phylum Pseudomonadota; class Gammaproteobacteria; order Enterobacterales; family Alteromonadaceae; genus Pararheinheimera. Next base: position 481,379 of record NZ_JARIXP010000002.1, on the reverse strand, counting down.
CCAGCCGCACTAACACTGAACGTTTAGCTGCAGATATCCTGAATTATATTGAATTGCTGCCTGTTGAAAAGCCAAGAGAGCAGATTGAAGACGCCGTAAACTTCAAATGGGATGATTATCATCAGGACGTATTGGCTGTAGCGGACGACCTGGACGATGAAGATGATGATTTCGATGAAGACGATTATGACGTTGAAGTAATTTACAAGCGCTGAGGTGACTATGCGGATTGCAATGATAGCGGCTATGGCCAATAACAGAGTAATTGGCAAAGACAACCAGATGCCCTGGCATTTACCGGCTGATCTGAAGCACTTTAAAAAAGTGACTTTAGGCAAGCCGGTGATTATGGGTCGCAAAACTTATCAATCTATTGGTAAGGCCCTGCCCGGACGACGTAATATAGTGATTAGTCGTCAGAGTGACGCACTCAGCGCTGATGCTGACTGGGTGCAAAGCATTGAGCAGGCATTGGCTTTAGTACAACACGAAGCTGAAGTCATGGTCATAGGCGGTGCAGAGATTTACCGTCAGGTGCTGCCTTTAGCTGACACTCTATATATTACGGATATAGATTTGACGGTAGAAGGCGATGCCTTTTTCCCGGATTATCTGGCTGAAGCAAGCTGGAATCAGTCTGCCCTAGAGCAACATGCTCCCGATCCTAAAAACCCCTATTTTTATCAGTTCCGCACCCTGAACAGAGAATGAACAAGTCTTCATTGCACCTGTTGTCACATGTTGTTACTATGGATTTGTCTGTTTTTTGACTGCTTCAGGAGTAATGTATGAAATTGTTGCCAGCAGTGTTCTGTGGTGTAGTGGTGGCAGGTGCAGTATTAGTGTCCCCAGTGGTGCATGCTGACGACCAGTTAGCGGCTTCGATGTGTGACTATGTCAAGGCTGACGATAAGAATAGATTACGGAAAGTATTAAGTGATTACCGTCTGCGTCTTCGTAACATCTATGATGGTGTGACGTGCAACGGTGACAGCTTAGTCCGGTTTGCGATAAAAAGTAATGCAGCGGATGTGGGCGAGTTTATTGTTAAGCAGTTACCTGCTGCTCAAGTTGCAGCGTCAGGTGATATTGCCTGGGCAGAAGGCAACGGCTTTGCGGCCTCTCCTTTGTTGGCAGTATTAAAAGAGCGTGCGGGTGGCGGTTAGTCATCATCATTGTAAGCATAAAAAAATCCGCCATCTGGCGGATTTTTTTATGTGGTTGTAACCAACTCAGACCTTGAACTGGTCTACAGATTGACGTAATTCTTCGGCTAAACGAGCCACTTCATGGCTGGACTGAGAGGTTTGTTCAGCGCCTGAAGCTGTTTGTTCCGCGATAGTTACAATAGATTCTAACAAATGACTGATTTCGTTAGAGACCTGATTCTGCTCTTTGGCAGCATGAGAGATCTGTTCGCTCATATCATGAGCTAAGTGAACCGCGTTCGTGATAGATTCCAACGCCTGAGCGGCAACTTCAGTTTGAGTTACACAGTTTTCAGCCTGCTTTTTACCTTTGTTCATGGCTTCTACCGCAGCATGAGCACCGGTTTGCAGCACCTGAATCATCGCCTGAATTTCCTGAGTCGAAGCTTGAGTTTTACTGGCCAGCGAGCGAACTTCATCTGCGACTACCGCAAAACCACGACCTTGCTCACCTGCACGTGCTGCTTCGATAGCAGCGTTTAATGCCAGCAAGTTGGTTTGTTCTGCGATGCCACGAATAACATCAAGAATGCTGCCGATTGACGCACTGTCTTTATGCAATTTGTTGATAACAGTGGAGGCTTGGTCTACTTCTTTAGACAACTGCAGTATGGTCTGCTTGTTATTTTCAGAAATAACCTTAACTCGTTCAGCTTCGCTATCCGCGTTCTTGATTTCGGCCAACGCATCATTTGAGCTTTGCATTACGCCTTGTGAGGTGCTGCTCATCTCTGTAGTGGCTGTTGCTGCTTGAGTCACCTGTGACTTCTGCTCACGAATGGCAGTAGTTGTTTCTACTGTAATGGCAGATGTCTGTTCTGAAGCTGCAGCAAGCTGCGTAGAACGCGAAATAATGCCCTGGATCAACTGACGTAAGTTGGTAATAACCTGGTTGCAGTTACGCGCCAGATCACCAAATTCGTCTTGAGCTTTATCATCCAGGCGTTTGGTTAAGTCACCTGAAGCCACTACACCTAAAATTTCGTTTACTTTAGACAACGGCACTGTGATGCTGCGTACTGTTACCATAGCAATACCCACGGCCAAACCAATAGAAATCAATACAACCAGGAAGATAGTAGTTATAGCCCCAGACACATCAGACTGGGCTTCTGCCTGAATTTCACCTGCTACAGTACGAGCTCTGGATAACAGACGATTTAACCCATCTAAAGCTGTTTTATTGTGACCTTCAGCCTGAGTCAATAATTTTTGAGCTTCAGCTGAGGCTGCCAGCATTTGTGCTTTTAAGCTCAGGATACCTTCATCACCGGCAAGTAATTCATTGATCGCAGTAATTTTTTCCTCTAAATCAGCGACCATATCAACAGCAGAACCAGCTTCAGTTCTAATGGTGTTCATCTGCTGGTTAACGCCAGCTAAGCGAGACGTGACTTCATTAGAAATAGTATCTGCTGTGGTTGCTGAGGTGGTACGAGTTAAATCCACTACTACGCTGACCAGGGTGTTTAAACCAGTCTCGAGTTCCGTGCCTGCTTTGCTTGCTTCAGGAAAGCGGCGGGTCACGTCTCTGATGTCACTGAAATCCAGCAGTAAAGAAGCTGAATCATCGGAGTTCAATTCAACATCAGATAACTGAGAGGCAATTTGATCTCGTAAACTCAGGCTTTTACTTAGTTCAGCGAAAAGCTTTTTACTGATAGGAGTAAAGTCAGTGTAAGCGGCTGAAACTTCTTTAAAGGAGTTCGCCAGTGTTTCTTCTTCTGAAACTACTGTTTGTAATGCTTTAGCTGCTGTATCGTATAAAACCTGTTCTGCACCGAATTGAGTTTCTAAATCTTTTACTTGCTTTACTTCAGTGGCATAAAAAGCCTGCAAACTGATTTTGCTCATTTTGACAAATTCACTTTGCAGCACTGCACTGTTTTCAAGTGCCGGGATAGAGATTTCATTTACTTGCGTGGTTGAGGCATTGATACTATTCAAGCTCATGTACGAGGTAATACCGATCACCAGCAGTAGTAGTGAAATAACACCAAAACCACCAATAATCCGAAGTGCTACCGTTAACTTCATAACCTTACTCCCAGTATCCAGGCTAAAAGGGCATCATTGGCCCTGTCACCACACAATAAACAATTCAAAATAGAACATTTTGAAACAACGTCGCATTATAGCGTTATTTTTAGTCAGAAACACTATAACGCTGTGCTGTCTCAATACAATAGGCTGTTAAAGAATTTCCCCAAACAGCACCTGTATCCAGCGCATTAATTCCCTCAACAGGGCTATATCCCATTAAGGAAGCCCAATGACCAAAAAAGATCTGTGGGTGTGGTTTGTGTTTCCAGAAGTCATACCACGGGATGAGCGTACTTACTTTTTCCGGGTGGCGCTTTTCTTTGAGTTCAAGTGCACCATTTGAAAGACAAAAACGCATTCTGGTGCAACTGTTAATAGCGAAACGCCAACGATCTTCATTAGTTTTCGCCTCAGCCCAAAGGGCTGGGGTATTGCCATACATGACTGCAAGTAGAGTTTCGGGGGATTCTCTTAATATTTGACTGACTTGCGCTGCTGTATCCAACGCTGTCTGTAAGTCCCAGTTCGGCGCTAAACCTGCGTGGACCAGCAACAGGTCGCGCTCTGGTTCAAAATACATCAGAGGTTGTTGCTGTAACCAATGGATTAGTTCCGACAGATCAGGGGCATGAAGTAACTCATCCAACTGGTCCTGAGGATCTACTGCGGCGAAGCCATAAACACTGGCCAAAAAATGTAAATCATGATTGCCCAGCACTACTTTAGCTTTATTTCCTAAAGAGCGGACAAAACGCAAGGTAGCTAATGAATCAGGACCACGTGCAACCAGATCGCCACAAAACCACAATTCATCCACCTGTGGATCAAACTGGATTTTAATCAACAGCGATTGCAACTGTTGAAAGCAGCCCTGAACATCTCCGATCACGTAGCCTGACATGACATCAATTCAGAATATTGGGCAGAGCTAAACGAAACAAGGGAATGGCGGCTTTAAAACATAACTGGCTTTGGCTGGTCATTTCATAATGACCTTGCATAGTGCCTACCGGTGTTTCCAATACTGCACCACTGGTATAGCTGTAACTTGAGCCCGGTGCCAGTTGAGGTTGTTCACCTACCACTCCTTCACCATGCACTTCAGTTTCTTTGCCATTCGCATCAGTGATAAGCCAATAACGCCGAAGTAACTGCACTGTTTCAGTACTATGGTTTTTTATGGTAATGGTGTAAGCAAAAACATATCTGTTTAGTGCAGGGTCAGATTGAGCTGCCACATAAAATGTCTCTACTGAGACAGGAATTTCAAAACTCAGACTCATAATTGTTGTTGCTCGTGCTGATGCAGCCAACGGGCGATGCCAATAAATTGCTCCACGCTTAATTGTTCAGGGCGCAAGGTTGGATCTATTCCCATTTCGATAATTTGCTCCGCTGTTGCAAAGTTGCTAAAGCAGTTACGCAAGGTTTTACGGCGCTGGTTAAAGGCTTCCAGGCAGACCCTGTTTAATACAGCAACAGGCACATCCTGACGTTCTGAACTGGGTTTTGGGATCAGCCGCACTACGGCCGAATGCACTTTAGGAGCTGGTTTGAAAGCTCCAGGTCCCACTTCTACCACTGGCATCGCATGACAAAAAAACTGGGTCATGACAGATAAGCGGCCATAAGTTTTGGAACCATGGCCTGCTGTCATACGCTCAACTACTTCTTTTTGCAGCATAAAATGCATGTTTTCAATATCGTCTGCATAGTCGAACAGATGAAACAACAGTGGGGTAGAGATGTTATAAGGCAAATTACCGAATACTTTTAACTTTTTACCCGGTTGTACTAACTGGCGAAAATCAAATTTCATCGCATCAGCCTGATGGATAGTCAGCTTATCTGCCAGCACAGGATGCTCCTGTAAGCGCTGGGCCAGATCTCTGTCCAGTTCAATCACAGTTAAATGCCCGGATTTCTCGGTCACAGGCTCTGTGATCGCTCCTAAACCTGGGCCAATCTCAACTAATACATCTGTTGGCTTTGGATTGATCGCTTTAACAATACGTTCAATGACGACCGGGTCGTGTAAGAAGTTCTGACCAAAACGTTTTCGTGCTGTGTGTCCCAGGTGTACTTTATCTGTCATGTGATAACTTGGCTCTTTGCGCTAAATAAATGGCTTGTTCCAGGGCGTGGAATAAACTTCCGGGGTCGGCTTTTCCTGTGCCGGCTAAATCCAGCGCAGTACCATGGTCGACTGATGTTCTGATTAAAGGTAAACCAAGGCTGATATTCACCGAACGTCCAAAGCCTTTATGTTTCAGCACAGGCAAGCCTTGGTCGTGGTACATGGCTAAAACGGCATCGGCATGGTCCAGATATTTAGCCTGAAACAGCGTATCTGCCGGCAAAGGACCCACCAGATTCATGCCTTGTGAACGTAATTCTTCTAAAGCGGGGCTGATAATATCTATTTCTTCACGACCTAGATGCCCGTCTTCTCCAGCATGTGGATTTAATCCACAGACGTAAATTACAGGGGATTCAATAGCGAATTTGTGCTGTAAATCATGATGGAGCACAGAGATCACTTTGTGTAAGCGTTCTTTGGTGATGGCTTTGGCCACATAAGCCAGAGGGATATGAGTCGTCGCCAGCGCAACCCTCAGACCTTCGGTGGCCAGCATCATCACTACATAAGGCGTATTCGACAGATGCGCAAAATATTCGGTATGGCCACTAAACGGAATACCTGCTTTATTGATAATGCCTTTATGGACTGGACCCGTAACTATGGCGTCAAATTCGCCAGACATGGATTTTTCGCCCACATACTTTAAGGTCTCTACCACATAACGACCATTCGCTTCATTGAGCTGGCCTGGTGCTACAGCGGCTTCTAAAGGGAAGTCGACATAAGTCAGAGTACCAGCCTGTTGTGGTTGTGCAACTTGAGTCGGGTCGTAAGGTAAAAGCTGAAGCGGCAGGTTTAATACTGCCGCTCTTTGTTGTAACACTTCGGCGTTGGCACAAACTACAAGCTGCACGGGCCAGTCTTTTTGCGCCAACATCACCACCAGATCGGGGCCTATACCAGCCGGTTCACCAGGGGTGATTGCAATCCTTAATGTCATTCAGTCTCCGCCAGCACTTCTATAAAGGCCTGATCACGCAACTCACGCAGGAAGTTGGCTTGCTCCTCGTTGAATCGGCGATTGAACAACATGCGGTACACTTGATCCTGTTTTCTTTCTGCGGTCATGTCAACAACACGTTTCTCTAATAACTGTACAACGTGCCAGCCATGTTCAGTACGGAAAGGTTCGCTAACTTCCTGTAATTGCATATTGTTTAAGGTATCGCGGAAGGCCGGTACATACATAGAAGGATCAGCCCAACCTAAATCACCACCTTTGAGTTTAGAGCCCGGGTCTTCAGAATTGGCACTGGCAAATTCGGCAAAATCAGCTTTGCCAGCTTTAAAGTCAGCAACAAATTGCTTCAAGGTGTCACGGGCTTTTTCTTCACTCATAATAATGGATGGTTTGATCAGTACATGACGTGATTTAACTTCATTCATTTCAGCAACGTTGGCACCACGAATATCAAAAATAGTCAGAATATGAAAACCGGCACCTGAACGTAACGGACCAATCACATCGGTTTTCTTTTTGCCACGAATAGCATCAGAGAACAAAGTTGGCATTTCGTTAATATTCATCCAACCCATATCACCGCCATCCAGCGCTGTGCTGTCAGATGAAGAAGCAATGGCAATCTTTTTGAAATCACTGCCTTCACGCAACAATTTCATCACTTTGTCGGCGCGATCTTTTGCATCATTGATCTCTTCGGTGCTGCCCTGATTTGGAATTGCAATCAGAATATGGCCTACATTGTATTGCTCGTTGGAGGCGCCTTGTTCTTCCATCACTTTCATCAGGCTGTCTATTTCCTGCGGGCTGATGTAGATACGACGTTGCACATTAGCGCGTAACACTTCACCTGCGGTGATTTCCTCACGGAAGCGTTCACGAAATTGCTGATAGTCGCCTTCTTCTTCCACTATACGTTGCCGAAATTGTTCCATCGTCAGGTTTTCGCCGCGAGCAACGTTTTCCAACGCCTGGTCCAATTGTGGATCGGTGATTTGCAGACCCATACGGGTCGCCATTTGCATTTGTAGACTATTGCTGATTAAACGTTCCAGAGCCTGAGTACGTAAAGCCCGATCAGAAGGTAAGGTCTGGCCCTGGCTTTGCGCATTACGCTTTACCTTATTGACCATATCAGTCACTTCAGTATCCAAAACGACACCGTTGTTAACTATAGCTGCAATACCGTCGATCTTCTGTTCTGCCGCCTGGCTCGAGAAGGCCAGAAATGCGGCCACAGAGCCGGCAATCAAAAGTTGTAACTTCATAGGTTCCTACATTAATTATTTAGTAAATATGGGCGTCTATAACCAAAAATTCCATTCGATAACATGTCGCTGACAGAGAAGCCAGCACCCTCACCAAAACCTTTTAATACAAACTGTACGGCTATACCGTTATCAAAAGTCGGAGGTTGGGACAAATCATTCAGTGCCAATTCAAGGTTGGTATTGATTTGGCGCTTAGCAACCACACGAATTGCCCAGCAACAAGATTCATATTGCAAACCGAGGTTAGCTTCTATCATATGATGCTTGTTGATGTCACGATAATAACTGGCAATCAGTTTCCATTTATCGTCAATAGGTGTGGTGCCTAAAAAGCCTATCTGTGCAATTTCGTAGTCTGAGACCTCGCGACTGTAGCGGTGGTTCAACTGAAACAGACTTTTATCATCTGCTATGTAATCCAAAGTCACGTTGCTTTTCACCATACGCTCATTGCTTGAATCATACTGCAATGCGGTATTTAAGTACCAGCCTTTGCTCCAATTCCACAACAGCTCAGAGGCCAGCACCGAATCGGCAGGTTGTTTGGCGTCGGGCACTATGTTGTCTATGGGCTGCGGATCATTCAGGAATACAATCTGACCCAAGCTAAAGCGGAATAATTCGGTATCCTGTGAGTCATACAGACGAGTTGTCCAGCCCAGAGTGAATTGATTGGTATCGGCAATTCGGTCAAGACCCGAATATCTGTTTTCACGAAATAAACCATAATAATCGTCTTGCAAAGGCGCAGTGTCATACAGGCCAATCATCGACTGGTCGCGATAGGGAATATACAGGTATTGTATTTGTGGTTCAAAAGTTTGTAATGAATCGGTATTTTCCCAGCTCAACTCTCTTTCCATATTCAGTTTGGCGTTGATCTGGACTTTGGGTACTGTTCTGTTGGTGTCTTTCTGAATGAATAAACTATCTTGATCAGTATTTTGTTGATAGCGGGTGTGCAGCAAGCTGGTTTGGGCCACTAACTCGAAGGCTGGCGTGATTAAAGGCCATCGAATGCTGGGTTCAAGATGTAAACGGTCTGCGCTGGTGATCAGAGCGCTGTCATTGCGAAAATGAGCGTACTGGCTGTGCCAGTTAAATTCAAAACCAGCAGCTAAATCCGTTGGTGCGGCAGAGCTTAGATCAATTTGTGGCAAAGCTGCATAAGAGGGCGAATAATTTCCGAGGATCTCAAAGCCTTGCAGACGGATTTCTGAGTTCAGATAATCCCCGAAATAATTCAGGCTGGCTTGCCGGTAAAGTTGAGTGTCACTTTGGTTATTGTAGTCCGATCCGAGTTCAGACAAGTAAGCGTCGTCGCTGACATCAGTAAAGTCGACACTGGCGCGCCACCGGTCTGATAAATCGCCACTATGGCTGAAGTGGGTTAAATAGCGACTGCCAAAACCTGCTGGCTTGTCGTTGTCATCAGGTAAAATTTCCAGTTGCAACTGGCCACTATGATCTTCTGTCAGATAACGGAATTCGGTGTTCAACTGAGCACCTCGTTTACTCATAAAACGCGGGCTGATAGTGGCATCATAGTTATCAGCCAGATTCAGGTAGTAAGGTGTTTCAAGATCCAGCCCTAATTTCTGTGAGCTGCCAATTTTAGGAAACAATAAGCCACTTTTGCGTTTATCACTGACAGGGAAAGTCATGTAAGGCAGATAAAATACAGGTACATCCTGAATTTTAATGACCGAATGCCAGGCTTCACCCCAGCCATCATCGGCGTTAATATTAATTTTATCTGCATGCAGGGCCCAACTACTGTCGTTGTCTGGACAGGTCGTAAAACTGGCTTCGGATAAATTAATTTGCTTTTTATCAGCACTCATCTCTTTGGCATAACCGCGGCCAGACTGGCTAATCAACTTATAATCCGCTTCACCTAATATAGCTCTGTCTTCTTTGAGATGAGCCGTGAAATGACTGCTGCTGACTTTTAAATCCGGGCTGTAGTATTCAATGCCGCCGCTGGCAAACAAGGTCTGGCTTTTTTGGCTGACCTGGGCATTTGCGGCGTTTAGCATAGTGTCGCGGTAGATGATTTCTATATTGCCATCAAATAATGCCGTTTGATCTTGCATCATTCGGATGCGGTCAGACAATATTTGTAATCGGTTATCTTTTGCTGACAGCTGGCTCAACTTTGCCGGGATATCCACAGCACCATAACATTGCTGGATAGGTTGAGGTGTTTGCTCTTCGGCATGGGCAAGATAAGGAATACCAAGCGCCATGATAATAAGGCGATAGATCAAAGAATGAGTCATGCAACCTACTTAGTACACTATGTGAAACAGGTGAAAAGGACCAGAACACCGGGTCAGCTATAATAAATCAATTTTCCGGATCCTGCTAATCCGTTATAGTGCTGGCTTTGACCAGATGACGGGGGATGAAGTGCCAGCTCGAATGCAGTTAATTCAAAGTTTTTTGACGGCGTGTTTTCCTGGTGAAGTTATTCACCTTGATCCTATTACCGGGGACGCCAGCTTCAGGCGCTATTTTCGCTTTTCTGTCGCTCAAACCAGCTACATTCTGATGGATGCACCAACGCCAACAGAGGATTGTGGTCGTTTTGTTGCGACCCAGCAGGCATTTGCGCAGGCAGGTTTAAAGGTTCCCCGGATCATTGCACAGGATATTGAGCAGGGCTTATTGCTGCTGAGCGATTTAGGCGACACCTTGTTGTTGTCCAGATTGACGCATGACACTGCTGCTACTTTTTATCGTCAGGCATTGGCACAACTAACTCAGGTCCGGACTATCAGCGCGACAAGCGCAGGATCTTTGCCAGTATTTGATCAGGACTTTTTATTGCGTGAAATGCAGATCTTTATTGATTGGTTTTTGTTGCAGCACTTGCAGCTCACTGTAACTGAACAAGAACAAAGCATGTTGCAGCGGCATTTTCTGTTGCTTGCAGCATCAGCACTACAGCAACCTCAGGCAGGTATGCATCGTGACTATCATGCCCGAAATTTGATGTTGCAGCAGGACGGTTGTCTGGCTGTGATTGATTTTCAGGATGTGGTGACTGGCCCTGTAACCTATGATGCCGTGTCCTTACTGAAGGATTGTTACGTCAAGTGGCCTGCTGAGCTGGTTCAATCTTTAAGTAATGAGTTTTACAGCAACCTCAAAGCAAAGGCTGAGTTGCCTGTTGAAGTTAGTGCTGAGCAGTTCCAGCTTTGGTTTGATTGGATGGGATTGCAGCGGCATATTAAAGTCTGCGGTATTTTCTGCCGCTTGTACCATCGTGATGGAAAATCGGGTTATTTGGCTGATTTACCTCGTGTCTTTGAGTATGTGCTTGAGGTCACTCAGTTGTACCCACAGTTGCAGGAGCTGGATCTGTGGCTGAACAATAAAGTCAAACCTGCACTGGAGGCTATGGCCTGAGATGAAAGCAATGATACTGGCTGCAGGTCGTGGTGAACGGATGCGACCTTTAACTGATCTGTTACCAAAACCACTGTTACCTGTGGCTGGCAAAGCATTGATCCACTACCATCTGGAAGCGCTCCGTGACGCCGCAGTGCAGGAAATAGTGATTAACCATGCCTGGTTGGGGCATTTGTTGCCACAGCATTTAGGTAGTGGTCAGCAGTTCGGGGTGAAGATCCGCTATTCGGATGAAGGTGCCGAAGGACTTGAAACGGCTGGCGGTATCAAAAAAGCCTTGCCCCTGTTGGGGAATGAACCTTTTATGGTGATCAATGGCGATGTATTCAGCGATTATCCTTATCAGCAACTAATGGATAAGCTGGCTCCTGATAGTTTGGCTCATCTGGTATTGGTGCCTAATCCACAACAGCATCCCCACGGCGATTTCGGTATCAGTGCAACAGGTTTGGCTTTGGCTGAAGCAGAGCAGTGTTTTACCTTTAGTGGCATTGCTGTGTACCGCCCTGAGTTTTTCAGTGCTGTGCCTGAGGGCAAGCAAAAATTGGCACCTTATTTACGCCAGGCGATGGCGCAACATCAAGTGACGGCAGAGCTTTATCAGGGGGTATGGCACGACATTGGTACTGTGCAGCGACTGACTGAATTGTCGGAGCAACTGGAGTCTGAACATGTGGGGTAAAATTCTTGGTGCTTTATTTGGCATGGCTCTGCTGAAGATCCCTGGTTTATTTCTTGGTTTATTGATTGGGCACTGGTTCGATAAATCCTATGGCGGAGCATTCGCCAGTCGTGGCGGTTTTAATGGTTTTTCCCGCGATACATCTGAAGCTCAGGGTATTTTCCGTTACAACACTTTTGCAGTGATGGGCCATATAGCTAAATCTAATGGGGTAGTCACTAAGTCCCATATTCAGCAAGCCACTGTTTTTATGGACCAATTAGGTTTAACAGCAGCGCAGAAACAAGAAGCTCAGGCGGCTTTTCGCCATGGTAAACAGGCTGACTTCGCTCTGTTAGAGCAGTTGGCTGAATTTAAATCTGCGTACAGATCCAGGCCTGATTTATTGCTGATGTTTTTGGAAATTCAAATCAGTACTGCTTATGTTGATTTACATCTAAGCAGCGCGGAGCAGAGAATATTGACACAGGTTGCTTCTGCGCTGGGGATCAGTGGCACTCAACTGGAGCAGATGTTGAGTCGTTACGAAGCTGAAGCACGTTTTGCTAAAAGCAATGGCAGCGGAGCTGTTGACGCAGGACATCGTTTGACAGATGCCTATAAGATTTTAGGCATCAGCGCAGACAGTTCTGAAGCACAGCTAAAAAAGGCTTACAAAAAGCTGATGGCGCAACATCATCCTGACAAGCTGATGTCACAAGGTTTGCCACCGGAGCTTATGGATGTTGCCAAACAAAAAACTCAGGATATTCAGGCCGCTTACGAGTTAATTCGTAAGCAACGGGCTTAATCGCGGAAAAACATAAAATAGACTGCGCCCAGCAGACACAAGCCTGCATAAACATAATTCCATTTAAAAGGCTCTCTCATATAGAAAACAGCGAATGGAATAAAAATACTTAAAGTGATCACTTCCTGCAGAATTTTCAGCTGAGCCAGGCTGAGTACCTGGTGGCCTATTCGATTGGCAGGCACCATCAGCATATATTCAAACAATGCTATACCCCATGAAACTGCAATAGCTATATACAGAGCCGAGCTTTTAAAATGTTTGAGATGACCATACCAGGCAAAAGTCATAAAAATATTACTGGCCGTCAGTAACAAGATGGTTTGAAGCAAAGGCGACATAGGCTGGTGTCTCCGGTGAAAAAGGGTAGAGATAGCGAAGGTTCGTAGTTTAATAGATTTTTATCAGTGGAAAAATTAATTTAATAACCCTGATAGCTTAACCAGCCATAAATTTCTTTAAATACCTGCTGTTGAGTTTCAGCTTGCGCACTAAGTCCACTGATTTCCCTCTGACGATAAAGTAATTTTTGTTGTTGCCTGGCCAGTTGTTTGCGTAACAGCCATTGAGCGGCCACTTGCTGATTACCTTGTTGTTGTATCAAGTCCAGAGTGGGAACCTGTTGTTTTGCTATAGCCAGCGGCAGGCTGCGTTGTTGCTCCGCTGCAGGTAAATAAGCTTCCAATAAAATCAACGATTGCGGTTCCTGCAGTTTTTTGTCTGCATACAGCTGGCTTATTAAAGCTGCACTGCTGCCTTGAGCCACAATAATTACAGTACTGTTTTCTGCCATAGCACTTTGCATCGCTACTTCAATGCGTTGCTGTAACTGGTCTTTGTAGTTTTGTAAGGCTTGCTCATCATCCTGTAAAGGCGAGTCAGGCACTGCAATTGCCAGAGTATCCCAGCCATAGTCATTAAACTCTTTTCGCAATAAATTCAGATTTTTTGGGCTTGAGGCATGCTGGGACCAATCTGGAATAAATAACATGGTGCCTTTCACTTTTGCAGTAAAAGCAGCCCTTTTTAAAGCCAGAAAGCTTGTATCTCCAGCCAACAATTCTGTGATTTCATCTGCAGGTAGCTGCCAGGTCAGATCGGCTTTATGCCACTCCTCCATAGAGGCGGCAGCAGCAACCTGAATGTGCACGACAAACAGCAGCAAGGCAAAAATTTTCGACGACATCAGATGGTGCTCTGAAAAGCTGAACTTGAGCAGGGTATCGGCAGCCAGTGCAAAAACTTTATTGAACAGGGTGAGTTAGCCTGGTGATGACTAGATACAAACAAAAAAACCGCCTTGCGGCGGTTTTTTTAGCAGCAGAGATTAACGCTCTACTTTTTCTTTGATAGTTGCAGTTACAACAGCTTCAATGCGGCGGTTAGCAGCATGTGCAGCTTTAGTATTGCCTTCAACTTTAGGACGTGAAACACCGTAACCTTTTACTGTTACACGATTAGCACTGATGCCGTGTTCGTTTAACAATACTTTAGCTACTGCATCAGCACGACGCTCTGATAATTTCAGGTTGTATGCAGCGCCACCAACGTTAGAGGCGTGACCACCGATTTCAACATCAGTACCAGGGAAACGTTTTAAGAAAGCCGCTAAGTCAGCGATTTCTGAATTGTATTCTGGTTTGATAACAGCTGAATCGTTGTCAAACTGAGCTTTTAATGTGAAGTTCACTTCTTTTTCAGTGAAGATTGAACAACCAGTTGCATCTACTTTATCAGTAGATGGAGTGCCTGGGCACAGATCGCTTGAATCAGGAACACCGTCGTTGTCGCTGTCTGCAACTACGACAACAGGAGCTACTGGCTCTGGAGCTGGAGTAGGTTCTGCTACAACAGGAGCATCACCAAACAGCACTGACATACCTAATTTAATGTTGGCGTCTGCAAAATTGTCACTGATACCCTGGAAACGGTTCATTTCGCCGAACAGAGATACGCGATCATTTAAGTACTGACGGTAACCCACACCGATGTTGATTGCAGAAGCATTATCAACTGTTTCGATGTCCAGGCGCTTTAAACCACCCAGCAGGTACATGCCTGAACCTGGAATGGAGTACAACACATCCAGACCTACGCGCTCGCCATCGATTTTATCGTCGGTGATTAATTGCTCTAAACGTTGTTTAGCGAATTCCAGACGTAAAGCCCAGGTCTCGTCCAGGTTGTAACCTAATTCAACACCGTAGCCCCAGCCTTTGTCTGCGTAAGCCCATTCTGAACTTTCGGTTTTGTCACCGTCTGGCAGGTAGTATTCACCAAACACAGAACCGAAAGCACGGTCGCTCACTAAAGGTTTTGAACTATCTGCTAAAGCAGCTGTCGAAAGTAAAGTTGCCATAATGGCAATTGCGCTAGTACTTAGTTTCATCCATATCTCCTAAGAGGTAAATTGCGGCTGCTATTCTATTTGAGTAAAATATTTAGTCAAATCTAGCTGCTCGTTATTACGAATTTAAGTCAGATGTCCATCTGACTTCTTACCGTTGTGCTAAGTTTACCTTAAATAACTGAACCTTAGGTTAACAAAGCCATCAATTACTGCTGTTCCTCTGATTAAAACGGGCACTCAACGTCAAAATATAGCTCAGTTCCTGAGGTTGGGTGTTTTAATGTCAATGAGCCTGCATGTAACTGAAGTCGAGTCACTGAACTTTTTCCTTGCTCAGTTCCATAAAACTTATCCCCAAGTATCGGATGTCCCAGCCATAACATATGTACTCTTAACTGGTGAGAACGCCCTGTAATGGGAGTAAGTTCTACTTTCGTTTGGTGTGGAGTTCGCTCCAACACTTTAAAATAAGTTAAAGAAGGCTTACCAGATCCAAAATGCACCATTTGTTTTGGTCGGTTAGGCCAGTCACAAATTAAAGGCAAGTCAACAGCACCTGAATCGACGGACACCTGGCCTTCCAGTAAAGCAAAATAACGCTTTTTGGTCTGACGCAACTCAAACTGTTTATTTAGATCGCGCTGGCTTTGAGCATGCATTGCCATTACAACCAAACCCGAAGTCGCCATATCCAGTCGGTGTACTATACGAGCCAAAGGCCAGACCAAGCGCACTCTGTAATCCAGACTGTCTTTGTGTTCAGGCGCTTTGCCCGGCACTGTCAGTAAGCCACTGGGTTTATTCAGTATCACAATATCCTGATCCTGATACACAATATCCAGATATGGTTCTGTTGGCGGCTTGTATTCAAGTAACATTGTATTCACTTTTAGTCATGACTGACAACAACAACCCGCAACGCATCAAATTTTAACCGAGCTTTACTGATGTAATCTGTTAATTCTTGTTGCTGTTTTTGTAAATGTATAATTTCTTCCGGTCGTACGGACGGATTCAATTTCTGCAGGGCCTGCAAGCGTTCAATTTGAGCATTCAGCTGTTGTTGCATCAACTGCTGGGCTTGCTGCTGAACTTCAATTAAACGCACTGTGGCCAATTCCTGCGCTTTGCCTATTAATGGATGAATAAAGCTTTGTAAGGCTTTTACCATCTTGGCAGCAGGTTGTCGGCCTACAGGCTTTAATTGCTTATTAAACTGCTCAAAGCCAACGTTTGCAGCCAGATTTTTCCCATTCTTTTCCAACAGCAAACGAACCGGAGTCACTGGCAAATAACGACCCAGTTGCAGCTCTTTGGGCGCGCTGGCTTCAACGATAAAAATAAATTCAACAAAATAAGTACCGGCAGGCAGAGCTTTATTCGGTAACAAGGCCACAGAACTGTTGCCCATTTGCTCATTGGTTAAGATATCTAAAGTGCCTTGAACCATAGGGTGATCCCAGCTTAAAAACTGAATATCTTCCTGTGCCAAAGCAGTGGCCCGGTCAAAGGTAACGCTGACACCATCGTCGTCCAGCATAGGGTAGTGGCTGTGCAAGTGTTCTGACATAGTCAGCACCATACTGTTTTCGCCGCGGTCGTCCTGATTCACACCCAGCACATCCCATGCCCGCAACATAAACATCGGCAGACGGGTTTCATCATCTAAAGTGGCAATAGCATCGGCCAGTTCACGGGCTCTACCTCGACCTGAACTATTGATTTCAAGCAGTTTATCGCGGCCTTGCTCCAGCTTTTGCTTGAGTTGCTGGTTCAGTTCTGCACTTTTTGCGATAAGCGCCTGTACAGCATCATGATCTACTGTGTTGGCAGAAAGCAGCTCAAACAGCTCAGTAGACAGGTGTTCAAATACGGAACGCCCGGTTTGGCAGGTTTGACTGAACGCCTGTAAGCCCTGCTGATACCAGTCCAGTAGCACTTGTTGAGGATGGTTAGCAAAATAAGGGATATGGATTTGAATATCCTGCGTCTGACCTATACGGTCCAAACGACCTATTCGTTGCTCAAGCAAATCCGGGTTCAGTGGTAAATCAAATAACACCAGATGATGAGCAAACTGGAAGTTACGGCCTTCACTGCCAATTTCTGAACAAATCAGCATTTGAGCGCTGTTATCTTCCTGGGCAAAATAAGCGGCTGCCATATCCCGCTCGACAATAGTCATGCCTTCATGGAATACCGATGCGCGAATACCTTCACGAACCCGAACTGCCTCTTCCAGTGCAATAGCTGTATCAGCATGAGCACAGATCAATAAAAATTTGCTGCGTTTATGTTGTTTCAGTAAAGCAATCAGGTGGTCAACCCTTGGGTCAAACTGCCACCAACTGCTGGCTTTGCCTTCAAATTCCTGAAACACCCGCTCAGGAAATAAACTGGCTTTGGCTTTTTGCTCTAGGCTTTGTTGCTTATTAAAGGCTTGCTGCACTTTTAACGCATTTTGATATTGTTCAGGCAGTTGCAGGGCAACAGCTTGGGGCTGACGTTGTGGAAAGCCTGAAATAGCGCTGCGGCTATTGCGGAATAAAATCCGGCCTGTGCCGTGACGGTCCAGTAATTGGCTCAATAACTGCTGTTTTACCTGATTAATTTCATCATCGCTGCTGTTCGCATCTTGCAAAGTGGTTAAAGCGGCTTTGATATCGCTTTCAGCTAACAATTGACTTAGCTCTTGGGCGGAAGCTTGGCTTAATGGCGTTTGCTCCAGCACAGCGGCCGCCAAATCGGCAATCTGTTTATAGCTTTGCTCTTCTGCAATAAACGCCTGATAGTCATGGAAACGATTTGGATCTAATAAACGCAAGCGGGCAAAATGACTCTGATGACCCAGTTGATCAGGAGTGGCTGTCAGTAATATTAAACCTGCTGTGCCCTCTGCCAGTTCTTCAATACGTTGGTATTCAGTGCTGGCTGCTTCTTCGCTCCAGTGCAGATGGTGAGCTTCATCCACCACTAATAAATCCCAGTCGGCTTCGACAGCTTTTTGGTGATGGCTGCGCTTTTTAACCAGAAATTCAAGGCTGGTTAATATTAACTGTTCGGTTTCAAAGGGGTTGCCACCATCCAATGAGGATTCAATACAACGTTCATCATCAAAAATAGAAAATTTCAAGTTAAAACGGCGCAGCATTTCAACCAGCCACTGATGTTGCAGTGACTCAGGCACGACCACTAGTACACGTTTGGCTAAACCCGCCAGTACCTGCTGATGGATCACTAAACCAGCTTCAATGGTTTTACCCAAACCTACTTCGTCGGCCAGTAATACGCGTGGGGCATGACGTTTTGCGACTTCTTCAGCGATGTAAAGCTGATGCGGGATCAAGCTCATTCTGCCGCCGACTAAACCTTGCAGCGGGCTTTGTTGCTGCTGATGTAAATGTTGCCAGCTTTGGTAACGCAGAGGGAAGGTTTCAAAACGATCGACCTGACCAGCGAATAAGCGGTCTTGTGGTTGACTGAAGCTAATAAAATGATCGAGAAATAATTCACGCAGTGCGACTGTCTCATCTGTGTCGGTGCGGGTTCCATGATAAATAAAACAGTCGTTTTTACTTTCTACTTCACTGATGAAAACTGAGAAACCTTCGGCACTTTTGACTGTATCGCCCGGGTTAAACTGTACACGGGTCAGCGGCGCTTCCAAAATGGAGTACAGTCGGTTTTCACCACTGGCGGGGAACAACAAAGTCAGCATCCTGCCTTCCTGCCCAATCACAGTACCTAAACCTAAATCCGACTCACTGTCGCTGATCCAACGTTGACCCAAAGCAAATTTTATCATCTTGTCCTCACTGCAGAAAATGGCGCGCCATGGTACAGCGAAAAGCCTGAGACCGCATCAGCTGTAATGACGTATTTTTTTCCATAGATTAAAAATCGTCATCTATTGGTCATACAGGCAGTGCATTTTTGCTCTAAGCTTAGATCAAATGAATAAAAGCACTGACATCTTCCTTCCCACTGAACCAAAACATCAGGGAGCCAGTCAGAGTTGAAGTAAAGATTGTTGTATTTTTGCCATGAACATTCATGGTTTTTATTGTCGCTAAGGAGCTGCTTATGGCGCGAAGAAGAGCTAAAGATAAAAAAATATACGTTCTGGACACCAACATTCTGCTGCATGAACCTTTCGCCTTCTTAAACTTTCAGGAACACGACGTTGTCATCCCGATGACCGTGCTCGAAGAACTGGACCATATCAAAGACAAACACAAAGACGTCAGCCGAGAGGCCCGTATTGCGATTCGGGCGCTGGAAGATGTACTCAAAGACGCTTCACCTGAAGAAATGTTGTTGGGTGTTGCTTTACCTAGCCCTATTGAAGAAAAAAATGCTGGTCATTTGTTTATTATCAACGACCACCATATCAGCGACCAAATCCCGGGCTTGCCCGGCGGTGAAAATGACCACCTGATTATTAATACCGCTTTATTTTTACAGCGGGAAAAAGCGCCGACCAAAGTGATACTGGTCACCAAAGATATTAATATGCGCCTGAAAGCTAAAGGGGCAGGGCTGAAACTGGTTGAAGATTACCGAACTGACCAGTTGATTGATGATGTGCGGTTTTTATACAAGGGCTATTACAAGTTTTCCGGCGATTTCTGGTCTGTGGTCAAAGATTGCCGTACCCATAACGAAGGTCGTGACACCTATCATTTTGTGCCTCGCTCCGTATTGCCTAATGCCTACCTGAATGAGTACCTGATTGACGAAGCTGAAACTTTTGCTGGCCGGGTGCTGGAAATCAATGAGCAGGAAATTAAAATTCTCGACCTGGGTTTTGAACGCCTGATGCACAAACATGCCTGGGGTATTCACCCGAAAAACATTTATCAGGCAATGGCACTGAATGCCTTGCTGGACCCTGATATGGATTTAGTGATCCTGACCGGTCCTGCAGGTTGTGGTAAAACTCTGATTGCGTTGGCTGCCGCGCTGGAGCTGGTGATTGAAAAAGGCTTGTACGACAAAGTAATAGTCACTCGTAACACACCGGAAATTGCTGAGTCTATTGGCTTTTTACCTGGCACCGAAGAAGAGAAAATGGCACCTTGGCTGGCAGCTATTACCGATTCATTGGAAGTGCTGCATAAAACTGATGAACATCCGCATGCCAGCGTGCAGTATATTATGGACAAAGCCAATATCCAGTTTAAGTCTGTGAACTTTATGCGCGGTCGCAGTATCCAGAACGCAATAGTACTGTTGGATGAATGTCAGAACTTAAGTGCAGCGCAGTTGAAAACTATTATCACCCGCTGTGGTGAAGGTACCAAACTGATTTGTTCCGGCAACCTGTCGCAAATCGACAGCAATTACCTGACGGCAGTGACCTCGGGTTTAACTTATATAGTGGAGCGTTTTAAAAACTTTGAAGGCAGCACTACCGTTAATCTTAATGGTGTGGTGCGAAGCAGGCTGGCATCTTTTGCTGAGGCTAATTTGTAAAAGATTTAAAAAAAGCCCCGCTTTGCTGCGGGGCTTTAACACTTCTGCACTATAGCTTTGAGTTCTCTGCTGGCAGTTAAACCACTTTAAATTTTCTGCGTGCAACAGCAACTGCAAACAATGCCAGTACACTTAACCAACCTAAACTGCCGCTGTCTTCTTCAATAATCACAACCTGTGGTCTGTCATAAGAATAATCTTCCAGTGGAAGCTCCGATAACGCTGGTTCGTCGAATCCTGAAATTTCAGCTAACAAGTCATTGTAATCCGCATCATAAATCCGGATCACCAAATCGTAGTAGGCTGGCGGCAGGCTATGCAGCAGTTCACTTTCTATCGCAAACCAATCGTCTGCACTGGTGCCGTATAAGGTAAATACAGAACTGGTATGGATGATGACCTCAGGTGCTCCGGTGCGTTTTAACGCAAAATGGGCATAGACTGGAACCGACGTATAGTTTGTATCGGCGTCAAAACGAACATAAAGACCGTGATAAAAGCCGTTGTTGTTTAAGTCTGAGTCAAATGAAATATCTATGGTATCAAACCAGACATTGTTTTCGACACTTTGAATTAAGGCGCCGCTGCTGCGCAGTGTTGCTTTAGGTTTGGCTGTCGCAGCCAGCTCAGACGGCAACGCAAATGACTCTTTGGTGGATGCGACTTCTGCAGGCGCGGCCAGAGTAAGAAAAGGTGTTACAACAAATAAACTGACCAACCAAAATTTACGCATACACAGAGCCTCCTAAGCTTTGGTATCATTACAGGCTAATGGCCATGAATACTGGCTGAACTCTTTTTTAAGTGAAAATATTTTGAAACTGACAAAAAAGCTCCAGATTACAGAGCCACAACAAGCTATTGAAGCTTTGGTTGCGGCTGCACCACAACTGAGTAAAGGCCGGCTGAAAGATGCTATGAATAAAGGTGCGGTGTTGTGGCGGCGTGGTAAACAAAATAAAAGGTTACGCCGTGCTCAGGCGGATCTATTACCTGGTGACAGTCTGGAACTAAATTACGACGAGCAATTACTGCAGCGCAGTTGTGAGCCTGCAGTTCTTATTCACGAAGCTCGTGGTTATAGTGTCTGGTTTAAGCCTGCAGGTATGTTATCCCAAGGTAATGAGTGGGGCGACCATTTGGCCTTACTGCGTTTTGCGGAGCTGCACTGGCAAGGCAAACGTCAGGTATTTTTACTGCATAGGTT
This sequence comes from Rheinheimera sp. 1928-s, assembly GCF_029269265.1. Taxonomy (GTDB): domain Bacteria; phylum Pseudomonadota; class Gammaproteobacteria; order Enterobacterales; family Alteromonadaceae; genus Pararheinheimera. Next base: position 459,832 of record NZ_JARIXP010000002.1, on the reverse strand, counting down.
GGATCGTGAAGCCAGTGGTTTGGTGTTAATAGCTCATACCAAACAAGCTGCAGCAGCTTTTAGTCTGATGATGCAGCAGCATAAAATCGACAAAGAATACCGGATTGAAGTCAAAGGTCAGCTGTCTGAAGAATTGCTGGCAAAAGGCGTTTTGACTGCACCGCTGGACGACAAAGCCTGTAGCACTGAATTTGAATTGGAGTCTTATTCAGAAGAGCGCCGCAGCAGCATCATCAGGGTGAAGCTGATCACCGGACGTAAGCACCAGATCCGCCGTCATTTTGCCTGGGCTGGGCACCCTGTGATGGGCGACCCTGCCTATGGTTCGGGTAATAAAAACCAACAAGGTTTGATGCTGCAAGCGGTGAAGCTGAAGTTTATTTGTCCTTTTCGTAAAACCGCTATGGAGTTTGAACTGCCAACAAACTTAATGCAGATTCAAATCTGAGCCAATTGTTGCTTTAGTTTGTCAGTCAATGAAATGCCATTCGCCTGTACTTCCAATAAGCCCAGGCTGATGGCATTAAATAAATCCTGCCTCAGGTTCTCAGCTTGCCAGGCGCAAGGGCGGCTCTGATTGCACTGATAGTGGAATTCCATAGCGCCTTGCAGCCCTTGTTTCTGCGCCAAAAACAAGCTGTACCAGACCAGCTCACGCAATGCGTCTAAGTCCTGTTCACAAATGCGTTCAGACAGCAGTGAGTGCAAAGGTAAAACCGCCGAATGAGCCTGATAATCTGGGGCTAAGCTTTGGAGCAACTGATGTTGCAAGTCATGAGCTTTCTGCTCTGAAGCGCAATACAACCAGAACTCCTGATCCTGCTCAACCCAAAATAATGCCTGGTCTAACAGTGTTCTGAACTGAACGAAATCTGCGCTGACTTGTTGTATGCCTTTGCTCAGCAGGGCATTCGTTTGCGCCGGAATGATCACCAGCAGTTGTCCTTGAGTTTTAGCCCTGTGATGATGCAGCATTAACTCGGTAAAACTTCGCCACTGTGGTTGCTGCACCAAGGTGCCTGAACTGTTTTTTTTCTGTTTATTCAACAACAAAAGCAAGCAAAAAAACGTAATTGCCAACAGAGCCAAACTAATCAGCAACCATTGCCGGAGTTGTTGTTGCCGTGCTTGCTGCACCTGTTGTTGTTTTTCTTGTTGCATCTGCAGTTCAAGACTGCTTTGCAAGCTATCCAGTTGTAGTTTGCTGTCGTCATTGAGCTGAGCGATCTCCAACTGATTGGCTGACTTTTCCAGCTGATAGGCTTGTTGCCATTGTTGTTCAAGGGCCGCCAGTTCCGCACTTAAGGCTAAATGTTTATGCTGAAGATAGCCGGCCAGTTTATCCGGTTGTGGTGCAGCTTCGGCCAACAACTGTGTTGCCGCACTGTAATTTTGTTTTTTGATAAACACATTAACAAGAAACAATGCAGTCTCAGATTTGATGGACTGTGCCGATACCTGGCTGGCCAGTTGATGGGCTTTGATCAGCAACTGCTCGGATTGATCCAGATCGTTTTGCTCCAGTGCCAATTCTGACAAACTGACATAAGCTGAGATCAGCATATGGGGATCCTGGCTATCCATTGCTAATTTCAGGGCATTGTTGTAAGTGACTTTCGCTTTGTCGATTTGTTTAAGCACCAGTTGGCTGTCGCCAATATTAATCAGCGCATTTACCTGACTACTTAGACTATCTAACTGCTGATAAAGCCTGCCAGCTTCTTCAAAATGCTGCAACGCCAGCTCGTGTTGTCCAAGCTTCTGATAGGCCATACCCAGACGCATATTGATCGAGGCAATGGCTTGTTGATCTGCCAATTCAATAGCAAGCGGTAAAGCTGATTTAAAATGCTGATAAGCTTTGGTCAAATGATTGTTTTGTAAATGCAGGCGACCCAACATGATCATTGAATCCAATTGACGCTGTTTGTCCGCGGCCTGAGTCGCCAGGGCCAGACTTTGTGCCGCGGCTTTCATCGCGAGCTCGGTGTTTCCTTGCTGATTGTAGGCTTGCGAAAAACTTTCCAGAATATCCATTCGCAGTGCCAGCAACACCGGGCTTTTTTCCTCAGGCAAAATAGCCTGTGCCAGTTTTAGCTTTTCAACCGCAAGCGCAGTGTCGCGGTAAAATACGCCATAAGTTAAAGCCTGCATTAATAAAATACGAGCGGCAAGCTCGGTGTCGGGTTCTAACGTCAGAGCTTTATTGCTGAACTCCAGCGCAGCCTCTTTGTTTTTCAGCACATAATGGCTATAGGCCAACAGAAAATAGTCAGTTGCAGTGCGTGCAGCTTGAGTTTGCTGTGCATCGAGTTGGCCCTGCGGATTGGCCTTGGTTTGCTCTAATAATTGAGTTAAATCCGCTGCATAGGTGCCAGCAGTAAACAGCAGCAAAAAAAAGCAGAAAGCAAAGCGCATGCGGACGTACTCCAAAAAATAGACAACGCAGTGTAACTGAAAGAAAATCAGACAGCCAGACCAAAACGACGAGGTGCTTAGTGACTGAAAATGTTAGCAATTTATGGCTGAGACACTGGCTTTTTTATAGCCTGAAAGCTCAACTGATGAAGCTGGACTCTATAAATAAACAACTCAGTAGATTAAGTCAGCTTCAACCGTCACAGCCTTTGATTATAGGCATCAGTGGCGCTCAGGGCAGTGGAAAAAGCAGTCTGGCCGCAGCTTTGCAAAAATTATGGTCAGGATTAGGTGTTCAGGCTGATGTGGTGTCTTTAGATGATTATTACCTTGAACCTGACCTAAGGCTAAAACGAGCCAGGCTCTGGCATCCACTTTTTGCTGAGCGTGGCGTTCCTGGCAGCCACGATATAGCACTGCTGTTGTCCCAGTTACAAAATTTCAAAGCGGGCGAAGCTCAGCACTGGCGTCGTTATGATAAAGGGCAAGACAAAGCTGCAGCAGCAGCGCCAGTAACAGGGGCGCGATTGTTGATTGTTGAAGGCTGGTGTGTTGGGCTGAAACCACAGCCGGATCATGAACTGCTGCAGCCTATCAATGCACTGGAACAACAGCAGGACTCTGATGCGGTATGGCGGCGTCAGGTTAACCAACAACTAAATGGCGATTATCAACTTGTTTGGCAAGAGTTGGACCAGCTGGTTTGGCTGAATGCGCCGGACTGGCAGGCGGTTTGTCGCTGGCGATCCTGGCAGGAACAAGTTCTGCAGCAGCAGGGCTTAGGAAAAAGCCCTGCACAACTTGAAGGCTTTATGTTGTACTTCCAGCGTTTGACGCAACAGAGTTGGCGACAGCTACCGCAGTGTGCAGATTTTATTCTGGATTTAGACTCGCAACATCACTTTATCCGTCTTACACCTGACGAACAGGTTGCTGACGAATAAAGGCTTGCAGGTTTTCCGACAGTTGCCCCACCAGACGTTGCATCGCCTGACGACTGGCCCAGGCGACATGAGGGGTCACAATCAGATTAGGAATGGGCTGGCTAAGCAGCGGGTGGCTGACAGGTGGTGGCTCAATGCTTAATACATCCAAAGCTGCTCCGGCCAGGCGGCCATTTATTAAAGCGTCCGCCAGCGCCGATTCATCAATCAGCCCACCTCGTGAGGTGTTAATCAGCAATGCAGTGGGTTTCATCCAGCTTAAGGTTTTTGCGTTGATCAGTTTTTCGGTGGCCGCAGTGAGCGGGCAATGTAAAGACAACACATCGGCCTGGCGCACTGCGCTTTCAAAGGGAGTTCGGCCTGTGCGAATTTCTGTGGCATCAGGTCGTTCAGCTAGCAGTACTTTCATACCAAAAGCTGCTGCCAGACGAGCCGTGGCCTGACCTAAATCACCGTATCCCACCAGAGTCATGGTTTTATCCGCCAGTTCTTCTATAGGTTGCAGGTGCAGGCAAAACTGCGAACTTTGACTCCAGGCCTCTTGTTGTACTGCCTGATGATAAGACTGAATATGGTTGGTCAGTTGCAACAATAAGGCAAAGACCTGCTGGGGCACTGCAGTACCGGCATACCCCTGAGCATTACAAACCACTATGCCTGCTGCCTTGGCTGCAACTAAATCGACCATATTCACACCTGTAGCTGCAACCAGAATACAGCGCAGTTCAGGCAAAGCCGCTATAGCTTTCGCATCCAGCGGCACCTTATTACTGATGACGACCTGCGCTCCGCCTGCATGAACAAGTAATTGCTCAGCGCTGGTTTGGGGATAGAGGTTTAAACTGACATCAGCTAACCGGAGCGGACTCAAATCGGTTTCAGCCATAGTGGCTGCATCAAGAAAAACGACTTTAGTCATGATCAGCGATACACCACATCTTTATACATAGGCGCTAACATCGCCAGAAATTCATTTTGTGCTGCAACAGGAACCTGTTGTTGCTGCATAGCTGTAATTAAATGATTGACCAGTGCATCAAAGTGCGCCTGAGTGATCTGAAAACCTGTGTGGCTTTCCTGCATAGAAACGCCTGTGTATGTGCAGGGACCTCCCGAGAGTTCGCAAAACTGCTCTATCAACAAACGTCGAAATCTGGGGATATCGGTGTCTGCAAAATGATGCACTATGCTTTGGTCGTGCTCGATGCCATACAAAACGCTATCGACAATTTTTTCAACGCCTGCTTCTGCACCTAAACGTTGGTACAAAGTAGTTTCTGGTTTTTGCTGGCAGGCGGTTAAGACCAAGGTCGCGATTAGCAGCAGGTACTTCACCATGTGCCCTCCACTGATAGATAAAAGCCGGTTTGTTCTGTGAGGCCCGCTATGTCACCTAAGTCGACATAACCCAAAACCACAGATGCATTTTTATTAATAAACCAGGCAGCAAATAAATCCCGCCAGTGTTGCTCGTCAGCAAAACCCAGCTGATTGGGTTTTTGCTTAAATTCAGCGCCAACAGCCAGATTGTAATTCAGCAGCAGCACCGCTGAGCTTTCAAACATCAGTTTACGAGTAACCCCCTGACCGCCAAAACCTAACAAGCCGGTTTGATGTGCCTCTGTTGAACGCACTGTCGTATTAAGTAACAGGTTACGGCCCGCTATGGCATCAAAAAACACTTTAGTGGCGGCAACATAAAACTCATAGCCAGAATCATCACCAGCGCCTACAGCCGCAGGTAAAGCAAAGTCGCGGTTTTTCTTAAATTGCACACCCAGACTGATTTGTGGCATAGCCGTATACAATAACTCACCTGCCACTTTGTATTTGATGCCCAGAACGTCCTGACGCAGCTCACCGCCTATAGTGTCGAGACCGAGCTTTTGTCGGGCAAAAGACAGTTCCCACTGGTTGTTGAAACTGGCACCCACACCATAACTATCCAGCGTAAAATCATCCACACCCACCCGGGCGGCAAAGGTAGTGACTGACCACTCGTCACTGCTGCTGTAGCCGTTGATAGTGGCCCATGGCACTATGCCTCCGCCTGAATTGCCTTCGATGTTTGTCGCCCCTCCGGTGGCTATAACTTTGGATCCTGCCATCAGGTTGCTGCTGGCTACTGCTAAACACAGCACCACTAAAATTTTTTTCATTCAGTTACTTCTTGTTCAAACCATTGAGAATTCTGTTCAGCAAACTGTTGAAGCCATTCGCTGAAAACTTCTGAAGTTAAAGGTTTAGAGAAAAAATAGCCCTGCACCTTATCACACTGATATTGCTGCAGCTTTGCAAGTCCTGCTCTGTTCTCCAAACCTTCAGCTGTTACTTTTAAACCTAAGCTATGAGCCAGTTGCGTGGTGGCGCTGACAATTAAAGCATCATTCTGATTGTGTTCAATGTCTTTAATAAAAGCCCGGTCGATTTTTACTTCATGCACCGGCAACTGCTTTAAATAGGCTAAGGACGACTGGCCTGTACCAAAGTCATCAATCGCCAGCTCGATACCCATATCACGCAGTTGGGTTAAAATCTGGATCACTTGTTTTGGATCCTGCATCACTGCACCTTCTGTCACTTCGAGTGCTAACACTGACGAGGGCAGTTGATAGCGTTGCAAAAGGGCGGCAATGTCCGCAGGTAACTGTGGGTTGGTTAAGTCATGGGCCGACAGGTTAACGGCCACAGTAATACGTTTCCCCTGTTGATACCAAAGGGCTAATTGAGCAACCACAGTGTTGAGCATCCACTCTGTCACCAGGGCTATATTGCCTGAGTGTTCAGCGAGTTTAATAAATTCATCTGGTGGCACAAAACCCAGCTCAGGGTGAACCCAGCGAATTAATGCTTCGGCAGAACTGCACTTTCTTTGACCCAGCTCCACTTTGGGCTGATACACCACAAAGAGCTGGTTTTGCTGCAAGGCAGCTGGTAAGTCTCGCAAAATGGTCAATTCGCGCTGATGGCTTTCATCCTGACCTTGCTGATAAAAAGCGATCATTCCAGGCTGTTGTTTGGCATGGCTTAACGCAATATCCAGTCGTCGAATGGCATCATTGGCATGTACGCTGCCGGGGGCAATATTATAAGCGCCAAGGGACACCTGTAAGCTCAAAGACGAATCGGCCAATAAATACCCTGAATGCAGTTGCTGCCTTAATTGTTCTAATTGCGGGGCAGAAATATGCTGGTTGTACAGCAATAAAAATTCATCTCCACCTAAGCGGGCAACCAGCAACGGCGTGGGATTGAGTTGATTCAGACGCTGCGCCATTTGTTGCAATAAGGAATCCCCATTGGCGAAACCTAAAGCATCATTAATATGGCGGAAATTTTTTATATTCAGCAGCAATAAACCCACATCCTCAGTGGGCAGCAGTTCGGCCAGCTTACGCTCGGCTGCGCCGCGGTTTTTTAAACCTGTCAGGGAATCATGTTCAGCCTGATACAGCAGCTCCGCTTCCCGGCTGCGGATATCCAGCTGCATCTTTTGTAAGGTATTTCCCAGCAAACCTATTTCACCTTTGGCTGCAGGTAAATCCTTGGTCGTCAGACCCTGACCTATCTGGCTGGCAAAGTCGGACAATAATCGTAAAGGCTGAGTAATACTGCGGGCTATCACAAAAGCCAACAGCAGTGCCAGGGTTAAGCTCAAACCAAAAATGACCAGCAGTTGCTGACGGATCTGCTGGTAACTTTCTTGCCAGCGTGCACTTGGATAATGCAATACAGCCCAAAGCAATTGCTGTTGGTCCAGGGCTAAAGCCAAAGATAAAAACTGGTCTTCGTTGCTGCTAAAAGGTTGTTGCTTTGTGTCCGCCAGATTAGGCAATAAAGGTAACAAGCTTTGTTGTGTCATGCTGTCTAAGGTGGAGTGTAAGGTTTGATTTCCCTTGTCACTGTTGGTCGTAAAGCTGATATCCAGATCTGTGATACCTTTAATTTGCTCGGCCAGTTCTTTGTTTAAACTGAACCCCATGCCAACCCAGGCTATGGTTTGCGGTGCTCTGACAGGGACAAGTACCAATTGGTAGGAACTACCTGCTAATACCAGAATATCGTTGACAGTGCCGGACTGATTGCCTTTGCTCTGTAAAAATACTGGCTTTACATCTGCATTTGTTAAATCTGTGCTGGTGCTGGTAAGTAAGTCCCCCGCTGGAGATAGCAGCAGCACCAGATCGGCATTGACTCTGCTGCCATGATTCTCAAGTACAGACAAAATAGTTTCTTGCTCAGCAGTGGCTACAGCACGGCGAAATCCGAAGTCGCTGGCCAGAATACTGACAGAATTAGTGAGCTGGCTGGCTCTGTTCTCCAGCGCCTGTATAAATACGTTAGCTGCAACCCTTAATACTTGTTGGGCTTGTTGTTCACTGTCTTTTTTCATCGCATTTAAAGTGGCTAAACCACTGGCTAAAGCCAGAATGGTTAACAGACTAACAAGCGATATCACCAGGCGACTACGCAATGAATCGAACATTTGACCTCGTTGTGGCAGCAAATAGTGAATGCTGTCATAGTAGATAATAAAGGAAAATTTGAGTGTCAGGATATCGGCAGCTACAACACTAATGCTCTCAATAGTGAACGCCAATGCTGCCGTGATGAAACCTTAGCAACAACTCAGAAAGGACTCAACTCTAAAGCGGCAAAACCAGAAAAAAACCTGACTTTTCAACTTCGTATTTAATACTATTGTTAGTAATGGATGAGTTAAACAGAGGAGCTGCGGATGAGGGCAAAATGGGGACTGTGGTTTGTTGCGCTGTTGTTCAGCGAATTTGTGCTTGCCGCAGAGTCTGAAGCCACAGGGCAGGAGCCTTGCGCCAGAGTAAAAAACCGGCCTTGTATCGCTTTAGTTCTGGGGGGCGGTGGTGCCCGTGGCGGCGCTCACCTTGGTGTGATCCGGCAACTGGAACAACAAGGCATACCTATAGATCTGATCGTAGGCACCAGCATAGGAGCCTTTATTGGCGGCCTGTATGCAACAGGTCATAGTCCGGATGAAATCCAGTCTATCCTCGATCATTTGGAGTGGAGTACAGGTTTTCGCGATAAAGTGCATCGTGATGAAATGCCGGTGCGACGCAAACAGCAACAAGACCATTATCCAATCCGGCTGGGTCTTGGATTGGACAGTTCAGGCGTAAAAATTCCTAAAGGCGTGTTGTTAGGTCAGGCTATGGCGGAACTGATTCTGGAGGCCTATGGAGCTCAGTTAAATCATAGTCATTTTGACCAGTTGCCTATCCCTTTTCGTGCCGTGGCTGCAGATTTAACCAACAGAGAAACTGTGGTGATGAGTCAGGGTAGCTTATTGCAGGCTGTGCAGGCTTCTATGTCGATCCCAGGAGTAGTGCGGCCTATGGAACTTAACGGCCGGGTGCTGGTAGATGGTGGCGTGGCGAATAACTTACCTGTCAGCATTGCTAAAGATTTAGGCGCCGACAGAGTGATAGCTGTCGCTATAGATGCGCCCCTGCTAACTAAAGAACAGCTGGATTCAGCTTTTGCCGTGACTGATCAGTTAACCAATTTTTTGGTGCGTCAGGTGGTCGACCAACAGATTGCTTTGTTAGGATCTGAGGATCTGCTGCTCAATCCGGACGTGGCAAAAATTGGCACTCTGGATTTTGAACAGTTGCCTGCCTCCATCGACGCGGGTCGTGTCAGTGCACAACAGCAAGCTGCTGCACTGGCCAGTTTTTCCTATCCAGAGCATTTTCCGGATTGGCTGGCAGCTCACAGAGCAAAGCAAGCGACCAGCATTCGGGTAGATCGCATTGAGCTGGATAATCAAAGCTTGTTATCTGATCAGGTCATATTGCACAGGCTGGCATTAAAAGAAGGCCAAAATTACAACAGTAAAAAACTCAAAGAAGGTTTGAGGCAGGTGTATGGCGTCGATACGCTGGAGCGGGTGTCTTTGCAACTGGAGCAAAATTCACAAGGTGAAGATACCACCTTAAAAGTTCGGGCCGTGGAAAAAGACTGGGGGCCTGGTTATCTGAATTTCCGTTTTACTATGGAAGATGATTTCCGCAATAACAGATATTACCAACTGGCTGCTTCCTATACCTACACTAACATTTCTGAGTTAGGGGCCGAATGGCACAATGAACTGGCGCTGGGTACAGATAAGCTCATTAGTTCAGAATTGTATTGGCCCGTTTTTACACCTGCCACTTTTGTCAGCGCACAAATAATGCGCGATACCACTATTTTGGCTTTGGAAGATACTGAAGGGTTATCCTTAGGCGACTTATCTAATAAAGAAACCACATTGACGGCGAAAGCGGGCTGGAACTTGTCTGATCATGCCCGACTCAGTTCTGGCTGGACTGACAAGAATGGCTACTTTCGTATTCCGGTGTCCGGGGTGGACGAGTTGGGTTTTAGCAAGCTGGAGTATCAGCGTGAAGGGCCTGTGCTGGATTTTGTCTGGGATCGACTGGATAATCCGGCTTTTCCAAGTAGAGGTTTTCGCATTAGTGCCAATTGGCAGTGGTTAGATGATACAGCTCTGGGCCAGACGAATCGCAGTCGTAGTCATGTCATTGAAGTGTTGGCTGCCCGCAGCTTTTTTGAGCGCCATATTTTGCGAACCCGCTGGCGTCATGAAGAGTATACGCCCGGCGACCCTAATGTGGCTGTGGAACAATTTTCACTGGGAGGCTTATTAAATCTGTCCGGATACCCAAAAAACTATTTGTTTGGCAGTGAAGTGAAGTTTGGCAGTCTGGTGTACCTGTACAAAATGAGTGAAAACAGATTCAGTATCATTAATTCGCCTTTTTATCTGGGCGCTTCACTGGAAAAAGGCCTGGTGCATGGCAATATGATCCAGCTTGAACGTCTTGCCAATGAAACCGACTGGATTTGGGCCAGCAGTGTTTTTGCTGGCTGGGATAGTCCTTTTGGTCCTGTCTATCTCGGATATGGCCGGGCGGAAGACGATCTGAATGGCAAGGCGTATCGCTATTACTTATCTTTGGGGCACAATTTCTGATCAGAGGCGGAATAATGAACAATATCAGTAGCTGGTTGGTGGTGCTTTTGTGTTCTTTGCCCTGCCATGCAAGCTCAGTCCAAACAGAGTTGAGGGTAGGTCTGAGTCAAAATGCTGCACCGCAAAAACAAGGCAATACCCTTCATTTTGAAACTGAATTGTTTCGTCAGTTATTGGCTGAGCTTGGCTATAAGGTAAAGTTTGTTGCTGTGCCACACGCCAGATTAAGCCGCATGTTACAAAATAAGCAACTGGATATGGCAGCACGACAAGGTAAAGAGCAGTTAGCAGGGCTGTTTTATAGTCAGCCTTATCTGGAGTTTCATAACTTGGTTTTTGCCTTGTCCGATTTTCCGGACTCGTTGCAGAAGGTGCAGCAGATGAGCCGTTATTCAGTGGTCAGTTTTCATAATGCGACTAAAATTCTCGGTACCGAATTTAGTCAGGCGATGCAAAGCTCACCATCCTATAGGGAAGTGGTGGATCACAATCAGGCCATTGATCTGTTGCAGCAACAGCGCACTGTGTTGCTGGTGCTGGATAAAGTGACGTTTTATCGGCGCTGGGCTGAAAAAGGGTTATCTGCAAATAAGGTAAAAAGTTTCGATTTGTTTCCAAAAGCTGAGCATAAAATTGGCTTTACTGATCAGAAGTTGCAACAAGAGGTGAGTCAGTTGCTGCAAAAATGGCAGGATTCTGGCCGGGTTGCACAGCTGCAAAAACAAACCCGGCAGTACAATCCATCGTTGAATTAACTTGCTTCTTCAGTCAGTTTTTTTGCACTTTCTTTGATCAGTTGTTCTTTTTGTTTTTGCAGTATGTCCAGCTGAGCTTTTTCAGCGTCCGTCAGTTCGCCTTCTTTACTGAGCAGAGCTTCAATTTTCTTTTCTATTTCTTCCAGTTTTTTCCTGTCTATACCCATTTTGGCGTCCAGCACTTGTTGCATCATGTTGGCAAGCCGACTTGTATCTGTTAGCTGTTCATTCTCTTCATTTTGTTTGCTTGGTTCTTCAGACAAAGAGCTGCTGTTGCTTTTTGCCAGATGGATGTAAGTCAAAGCAGGTTCTTGTTGTCCATCAGACAAACTGACTTTGTCGGCATAAGGGTCTTCAACAAAGACCCTGTCTTTGCCAAAGGACGGGGATTTCAATAGCTGACTATCCAGTCCAAGCGACTGTGTGGCACCAGAAATACTGAACATACGGATCTCCTGAGCTTTATGCTGTGGTCATGGATCTGACCTTTTACACAAAAGGAGCAAATTTGGTGCCAGAGTTACTTGGCTTCAAAACACAGGAAAATAGCGGGTCATGAAGCAAGGTGCGGCAAAAGCTGGCCGTTTTTCACATGTTTTTAGATGATACTTGCCACCAGCTATGCCACAGCTTACAACTGACTGCAGCTGAATTGACGTTGATACTGACGGGGGCTTATCCCCAATTGCTTTTGAAACTGCTGACGCAAGTTCAATGCTGAGCCAAAACCTGTCAGATCACTAATTTGTTCTATCGAATGCTGACCTTGTTCCAGATAATGCTGCACCAGTTGCAAGCGTTGTTGCGTCAGCCACTGCAGCGGGCTTAAGCCCGTACTGGCTTTAAAATGCCGATCAAAACTGCGTCTGGACATCCCTGCTTTATCGGCCAGTTGCTCAATAGCTAAAGGCTGATGTAAATGCAATAAAGCCCAGTCCATAGTGGTGCTGAGTAAATTAGTTTTTTTCTGTAGCGGCTGTGCGACAAACTGAGCTTGTCCACCTTCACGGTGAGCGGAAATCACCGCTCTTTTTGCCACCTGATTGGCAATTTCAAAGCCAAAATCCCGCCTTATTACCGCCAGTCCCAAATCCAGCGCCGCTGCGCTACCAGCCGAGCAACCTATGTGGCCATCAAAACAATAGAGCACATTTTGCTGATACCTGCTGTCAGGATAACGGCGCTGAAACTCATCGGCATAACGCCAATGGGTCGTTGCGGCTTTGCCTTTAAGCAAGCCAAGCTCTGCCAGCAAAAATGCACCTGAGCAGAATGAAATAAGCCGGACACCACGCTGATAAGCGGCCACTAACTGACTGCGCAACAGCGCTGGAGGTTCAGGCTGCGACACAGACCAGTTGGGGATCACAATGGTATCGTAGGCTGTTAAATCCTGCACCTGCGGTACCAGCAATTGCAGGCCGCCAGTTGCAGTGAAAGGCCCCTGATGAAAGCTGATAATATCGGTCTGATACCAGTTTGGGTATTCAGGCCGACTTAAAGCAAACAACTCTGAAGCACAACCCAGTTCAAAACTAGCCACTGCAGGGCCTAATAAAATAGCAACTTTATGCATAATGGCTGTCCGTATTTAGCTGATGGCTGAGGTTGGCTTAATACTATCTTATTGTGTCTTTTCAGCCAATGGTGTGGGCTTTGTCTGTGAAGTAGAGTACTGCTGAAGTTCATCAGCGCTCGAATGCAGCGCATTTAATCAGGAGTTGTATTTATGTCATCTATGGTATCCAGACCAACAGCAGCGGGATCCGATCAAGCGGTTGCCCACTTTAGTGCTTTGTTGCAGTTTGAAACCGATTGTTGGGACTTGCACCATGCCATCAGCAATAAAAGAAAGGATTTTGTGTTGCTGGATGTACGGGGAGAGGCTGCTTATCAGCAAGGCCATTTGCCTGAAGCTGTGTCCTTTCCGCATAGCCGGATTTCAGCTGAAAGTCTGGCGCTTTATCCGGCCGATACTTTGTTTGTTGTCTATTGTGCCGGACCTCATTGCAATGGTGCAGATAAGGCGGCACTAAAACTGGCTCAGTTACAAAGACCAGTCAAAAAGATGATAGGCGGAGTGACGGGGTGGCTGGATGAAGGGTTTGAGTTGCTCTGTTAAAGAGACCACCAGTACAGCAGGTGACAGAACACAACCACAGTCGTCAGCTGATTTCTTAATCTATGGTAAGCGGGGCTGTAATTTAACAGGCTGCCTTGCCAGAGTTCAATCAGCCGGACTGCGATAAAAGCAGCTGCAAGCACCAGAAGCTGGTGCTGTGGCAAAAGCAAGCTGCTAAACCAGCCAACCAGAGCTATGCTCACCACCCACACAGGCAGAGATGGTCCGGATTGCTGATTAAGTAAAGGCCAGAGTGCTCCAGCCATAAAGGCCAGGATGATCTGGCTGTAACTTTGGAATGCACTAAAAGGCAAAGTAAAAGCTATAAGCTGAGGCCATAGTTGTACAAACGTCAGGCCGATAAAAGGCACTAAGCCTGCATAACCTAAGATGTGGATCAGTTGCATAAAAAAATCTCAATGAAAGGCGAAAAATTCTTATACGCAGCAGAAGATAGAGCGGATGAAAAAGTAAAAAAAAGAGGGAGAACCACAAGGGTTTCCCTCATAAAAATCCAGGACAATCCAGGGAGTTAAAGCAACACATTGACAGGGTTCGCACTTAACTGGGGCTTATTATCCGGCTGTCCCGTGGCATTTTTATGACAAGTTGATAAAGCTTTCGCGACACTTGCCAAGCCGTCTGCTTTGCGGTTCACTGCTATCCGAAGCAAGCCAAAGCCAGAATGGGATCGTGAATGTTAAAAAAATACCTGCAACAAATCCGTCAGGGCAAGCCTGTGCATTACGGTCGTATGCTGGAGTTGTTGCCTCCACTGTTTTATCAGAAAAAGTCCGAGCTATTTAAAGTACGGCAGTTAGGGTCAGGCCGTTGGCAGGTCAGTATTGTCTCTGAAGTATTGTTTCGTCAGCTTGAACAACAGGCGCTGCAGCCAGCATCACGCAAAGAAGCGGCTCAGATTGGCGACTCGCATCGGGTCAATACCTCTTTTGGTTATCAACTGGTGTATCACGAGGGGTGTCAGAACCGACAACCTGAAGTGGTGGTGCTGGATGGGACCGACAAATTCCAGAGCTATCAGGCGAAAAGTAGTTTGCTGCTGATAGAAAATGAAGAATGTTTTTTCCGTTATCCACAACTAGTGCCGGTCTGTGGTCAGATGCTGGCGTTGGATTTTTCCTTGCACAACACTGATATTGGTTTTGCTTCTGGCAGCAAAGCCAGTAGTGCTTTACTGATGCCCTTTTATCAGCAGTACCAACAGATTTATTGCGCCTTTGATTTTGATGCTGCAGCTTTAGAGCTGTTTGATCTATTAAAACAACGGCTGGGTGACAAACTAATTTTTGTAACTCCTGCTGATTTTAGTCCCTGGCAGACGTTATTTAACAACAAACCCAAGCATCCGAATCAGTTAGCCAAAGCGATAGAGTTGGCTGAAAAACACCATTTTTACGGCTTGCTGGATGCACTACAGCAAAAAGGCTGCTTTTTAGAGCAGGAAGCGCTGTTGGAAAGCTAATGGCTTGTTGTTCAGATCAACAAGGCCGACTGTATTTTTTCAGTTTCTTTGTTTTGATTGTCCCCTTTTAACCCGGCCGTGACTCTATCACTGTATTCAATATTAAAAAGGGGTAACACATGAGTTTCAGAATTTTGTTCATAGCGCTGTTCTGGTTCTGCAGCACTGCAACGGCTGAGCCACTGAAGTTAAATCAAATACAGTGGATTGGTTCGCACAACAGTTATAAACAGGCTTTACCTGATGGAGTCAGTCACTACATGCAGCAACAAGGTCAGGATACCTCATCGTTGCAGTATCAGCATTTGCCGTTGCAGCAGCAACTGGAGCTGGGGTTACGTCATCTGGAGCTGGATGTTTTGGCTGACCCTGAAGGGGGCATGTATCTCAAACCTGCAGCAGAGCAATGGTTAGGTAAATCTTTGTTGTCTGCAGAACACAAAGCAAAATTACAGCAACCTGGCTTTAAGGCGTTTCATATTCCGGATCTGGATTTTGCCTCCCATTGCCCATTATTTCAGGATTGTCTGCGTCAATTACTTCAGTGGTCTTTACAGCACAAAAATCATTTGCCAGTGGTGATCCTGCTGAATGTAAAAGAAAGCGGCGTGGCTGGGGGCATTAAGCCCCGGATTCTGACGACTGAGGATTATGCTCAGCTGGATCAGGAAATACGTGCCGTTTTGCCGGAAGAGAAGCTATTAACACCGGATTTTGTCCGAAAGCCAGGCCTTAGCCTGCAGCAAAGCGTGTTGACTAAAGGCTGGCCAAGCTTGGCGTATTCCCGCGGCCGTTTTGTCTTCTTGTTTGATGGTCAGCCAGAACAACTGGAATTGTACCGCAAGCAACATCCCTCTTTAGCCGGAAGGGTGATGTTTGGTAATTATCCACCATCCAGTGCTGAAGCCGCTATGTTGCTGCAAAACCAGCCAGAACAGCAGTTTGAAACTATAGAGCAATTGGTCAAGCAGGGTTATATAGTTCGCACCCGCAGTGATGAATTTCATCCTAAGGTTTATTCCACTGTAAGACGTGATACAGCGTTACAAAGTGCAGCTCAGATTATTTCTACCGATTTTTACCCACAGGCCCCTCAACAAACTCCGGATGGCAAAGCGGTGCAATTTCCGGATCAAAGCCTGTGGCGCTGTCATCCACAATTAACTCAGGTCAACTGTGTTATTTCAGAATAATTGCCTGCAGTGTGCCAGTTGGGCCACAGCGCGGCTGATATGTTTTTTCAGCGCTGCTTCGGTCATATTCAGCTCCAGAGCTATTTCTGCTCTGGGCTGATGATGCAGGCGGCAGCGGATAAAAACTTCACGGCGTAGCGGAGGCAACAGCAGCAACACTTGCTCCATATGCTGCACCTGTTGCTGCAGAACACACTGAGCTTCAGGATCTGAGGTGGGATCTGTGCATTCCAGTTCGTTGTATTCATCGGCGAGTTCAGTTTTTGTGTGGTTAGATTTAGAGTGATGAAAAACCAGATGCCGTGCCACAGTGATGGCATAAGCCAGAGGATTTCGCAGCTTATCAGGACTTGTATGACTCAGCAGCGCCATGATGGTTTGTTGGTACAGATCGGCTCTGTCTTGAGGTCTGTGTACTCTGGATCGCAGGTAACTTTGCAGTTGTGGACTGAGTTGCCTAATGGAGTGATGAAGTTTGTTATCTGTATTCACTGCGATCTTTAATGGTCATGCTGTGCTGCAAGAAGAATTGCGCCACAGCATGACGATTTTTTATGACATGCAGATGAAAGAGGCCAGTGATCTGTTAGTGACTTGTTTTTGTCAGTACAGGCCGTTGCAAGCGCTGAAACAGCCAGCCAAGCAACACCAGGCTTAAACCTAAACCTATAAAAGACAAAGCTCTGAGCACCCCTGTTAAGTCGTTTAAATCCACCACAAAAACTTTCAACACCACAGCGCTTAACAACACAAAACCTGCTTTACGGGCTTGGGTTTTGTTTTGCCATTGCGCCAGTAACACAGTGGCTATGGCGATCACTAAAAACACCAGCGAATAGCTGTATTGCTCGGCTACAGAGGTAGGTAAACTCAGCAGGATTTGCCCGTCCTGCCAGAAATGCCGGATAGCGCCAGTCAGGTATAAAGTGCCGGTAGCCAACGCTGTGTATAAGGCCAGTTTTTTCAGGCGAGCGGATAATGGCAAGCGGCTAAAAGCCCAGCATATCAAGGCCGGTAAGCCCCATACCAACAGCAACAGATTCAGTACTGGTACAGCACCTAAAGACTGTGTGTGCCAGAACGGGTTTTCCATCACACTCAGTTTCAAATGTGCCAGCGCAACCAGAACCACTAAAGTGGCAGCTGCAATACGATACAGCAATGCGGTATTGCCTGCCTGAGCGCTGCGCCACTGATAAATCCATGCCATCAGTAGCCAGTTAAAGGCCTGAATAGTCAGGGTATTAAAGTTCATATCGGTAAAATCAACAACGCCGTTATTTAACCAGTACTGGGTTTGCACTGTGATAAATACAGCCACCAAATGCAGTAACGCACCTTCCAGATAGCTCCGAAGGGCGGTGGCACACCACAAATACCAGCTCAGCCCAAAACACAGCAAAGCGACGGGGTAAACCACAAAAGACCAATGCAAACCAAATAACAGTTCGGTTTCATAGTGCCCAAGCAGCGGGGCTGTCGTTAAACGCACCAGCACTGCAGCAACGATCAGTTTGATTAGCCAGTGCGGCACAGGCATTTTTAACCGGATAGCCAGTAGAGTCAGCAGCACCAGTTGCGCTGCGATGGCTAAAGTTAAAGCTGCATCGGCAAGCCAAAAGGTAAAACATAACGTCAGTGCAAAGTTAGCTCCAGCCATTTGAATAAAAGCAGCGGCTTTATGGCTGGTTTTCAGCGCCATCGCACTTTGAACTGCGACCAGCAACAAGGCTAGGCAAGTCCAGAGCAATTGCAACTGCTGCTGCACCTCAACGCTGGCCTGTGCATGACTTACACCGAGTAATAGCGCAGGCAGTACGGCTAAAGCACTACTCCATTGCAGGCGCCCTGGCCATTTTAGCGCTACAGTGCACACAGGTACCGTAAAGACCAGCAATAACAACAGATGGTGTTTTACGCTGGCACTGCTTATGGCATAAGGATCTGTAGATAATCCCAAAGGTGCTTGTAGCAGCCAGCAAAGGGCAGGCAGAAAGGTCAGCCAAACCAACAGTTCAGATTTACTGTGGCTGGCTGCGCACCCCAGCATAAGCAGAACAAAAATTAACAGGCCTGTGAAACTAACGATATCTGTTGTATTAAACAGCGCACAGCATGCCACTACCAGCAGCGCCAGACTCAATATCAGCTCGCGGCTCAATGGCCACCAGCCGCGCATTGGCTGGTGGGTAAACTCCATATGTTGTGCTTTTACCCCAACAGAGGGTAACCAGACCAATAAGGCGAAACTGCCACAAAGTACCAGCCAGAACGCCCATAACTGAGTTGAACTGACTAGCCAAATTGCAGCAAAAAGCCATAACAGATGGGCAGACATCGGCAGCCACCACAGCCAGGGGCGTTTAACTTTTTGTTCTACCAGTACTGAAGATACTGTGACCAGTGAAATATATGCCAATAAGGCTGGCACATTACCTGAATCCGTGGAGACCAGCACGGGCACTGCATAAGCACCGACAATACCAATCAGTGCCAACAATGGGCCTTGTCGCAAGGACATCCAGGACGCGGCCAAAGCAATAATAGCTAAAAGTGGAAAAGCAACAGCAGGACTCAGTAATTGATACCAGTCCAGCGCGACCAGCACTGCTGCATAAAGGCTGATAAAACCGCCGCTGGACAAGGCAGCTGGTGCATAGTTGTTCAGCGCATGACCCTGACTGCGTTTATGCAGCCATTCACTGCCGATAATTAAAGTCAGACCAAAAGCCATACCGGACGCGATACGTAAAGCGGGAGATAACCAGCCAGCGTCCAGTGAATGCTTAACTAAAAAGATGCCACCTAAAGCCAGGGCCAAAGCACCAAGCCAGACCATGCCTCTTTTAATCAGTTGCTGCTCTATCCAACCTGATAGTGCTGAAAACATATCAGCGGGCGGGGCGGAAATGTCAGGTGTTGGCACAGGCTGGGTTTGAGGAATAATAGCTAAGGGGTTTAATGGATTCACATCTGCTACTGGTTGGGCTATCGCTGAAGCTACAAGTTCAGGCTCAGTCGGCAGTGCAGTTGGTGGGACTGACACACTTTTGCCCTTGAACTGTTTTTTCAACTCTGCCAGTTCAGCTCTGATTTGGCTCAGTTGCAGCATTGCCCTGATCCCACAAAGAGCACCAATGACAGCAATAAGACCAACTAAAACCATCAGACTGGTCATACATCAGGCCTGCAAATAAATAGATGAAAAGACATCCGGACACTCCATTGTATATAGCCAAGGCAAGTGATTAACATCAAAGAAACATCAGCTTAAACCAGCTGAAGCAGAAAAGGAATGCAAAGGCGGGATAGTCAAAGGACTGGCCGCGACTCAGTGCCGCGGCCTGAACAGAGTCTTAGGTGTTACGTTGTTTCAGCTCTTCTCTTAAAGCTTTTAACTCGTGTTGAATGTCAGCCAGTTGCTGGTGCATCAGTTGCTGTTCTGCTTGCTCTGCTTTTTTGTCTTCAGCCCGTTCGGCTGCATGCTCCTGATCGGTAAAGGTTTGCATGGTATTGACGATAATGGCGATAAAGAGGTTTAGCATGGTAAAAGTGGCTATTAAGATAAAAGGCACAAAAAAGGCCCAGGCATAAGGGAACTGTTCCATCACAGGTCGGGAAATACCCATAGACCAGCTTTCCAATGTCATTACCTGAAACAGCGTGTAAAAGGACGCGCCTATAGAGCCAAACCATTCAGGAAAAGCACTGCCAAACAATTTAGTGGCAATAACAGCAAAAACGTAATAAATCAGTACCAGCACCATGGCGATAGAACCTAAACCTGGCAAAGAACCCAGCAGAGCCGAAACCACGCGGCGCATTGAAGGTACGATCGACAATAAACGTAAAACCCGCAGCACCCTTAAAGCCCGCAGCACTGAGAACTGGCCGGTAGCAGGCATCAGAGCTATAGCCACTACGGCAAAATCAAACAAACTCCAGGAGTCTTTAAAAAAACTAAGGCGGTAGGCAAAAATACGCAGCAGCAGCTCGATGACAAAAATCGTCAGCAAAATTTTATCCGCCAGCAGTATTACTACACCAAAGTTTTGCATCACTGAAGCTGAGGTTTCCAGGCCTAACAAAATAGCGTTGATTAAAATCAGCACTAAAATACTGTGGTTAAACCAAGGTGTCTCGACCAGCTGCAGCACTTTTTGTTGCATGTTATGTGGTTTCATTTTTCCCTCATGACTAAAAAAATTTCCGCATTGTAGCTGCGTTCAAATGAACTTGGTAGCTGTCGTGAAACCTCCGTCACGGTGCTGTCAAAGGAATGACTTTTAGTGCTGGCCTGTATCTTGCTTTGGTACGTTCTTAGTCAGAGAGGGCGAGGAATAAAGGGCAGAGTGTATGAAACTGGATAACAGCAATCTTTTTGAAACCCTGAGCCAAATACGCTCAGGTCAGTACTCAGCTATGTATACAGCTGTAGCCAAACAAGAACCTCAATCTGTCACCGACCCAACAGCTAAGCCTGCAGACAATGCTAATGCTGAGGCGAAGACTTTAGTCTTTGACAATATGACTCGCAAGCAATTATCCGATTGGCTGACCAAGGGGCTGGACAGCGGTAAAATTCCGGCTGAGCAGGAGCAGGCATTTAGGGTGTTGTTGTATTCAGGCAAAACAGAAAGCTCAGACGAGCAAGCTGCTACGGACAACAGTGCGGTAGATTTTACTGCAAAAGCCAAAGATGCTTTAAGTAGCGCTGTGCAGCGTAACGATAAAAGCTCAATCCTGTTTTGGGCCAATGCGATGGCGACCATGAATCAGTTTCAGGGCAAAGAAAAATAAGGCAGTCTGTACTGCCTTATCTGGTCGTGGCTAAAAAGGCGACAATAAAGTCCGCAGTGCAGGTCGTAAAGCCAGCAATATAGTGTCTTTTTGCAGTTCAGGGTACAAAGTCCGACGGATTGCCAATCCACCTATCATGGCAAAAATAACATTAATACGGGCATCCAGTTCTTTGTCTGTTGCATCTTTGACCAGACTGCGTTCTCCTGTCAGTAAGCGACGCATGCGTGCTCTGGCGTGAGTGTCAGATTGTTGCATCAAAAAGGCTACTTTTTGATTGCGGGCAGCTTCAGCCAGCATTTCCAGTTCCAGTGCATTTTTATCTTTGTCTATATGGCGTTCGACACCCTGATCGGCACCGTCCAGCATAATGGTCATCAGATCGCCTGGCTCGTCTTCGAATTGCTGAAATACGGAAAACATTTCTTCCATATCGCGCTGAATAATAGCTTCGATAATGGCTTCTTTACTGTCAAAATAATTGTAAATATGACCAGCGCTCATCCCTGCAGTTTTTGAGATCTCAGCCATGCCAGCACCATGGTAACCTTTGCGACGGAAGCAATCTGCCGCAGCGGTCAGGACCTGGTTTCTGCGTGCTTCTGCTAAAGCCGGATCTGTATGTCGTTTTTGTTTTTCTGTCATAGGGCACTCCAACGCCGGGCTTGAAAGCCCGGCGACTGCTTGTTATTCAACAGGACTGGTGTTGCTCTGCCAACCACCGCCGAGCACTTTATACAAACTAATCTGACTGGCAAGCAAAGCTTGTTGGCCATTGATCAGTTGTTGTTGTGCGCTGTACCAGGAACGCTGAGCGTCCAGTACCTGCAGATAGCTGTCCACGCCCTGCTTAAAGCGTGCTTCGGACAAGGTAAAACTTTGTTGGTTGCTGTCAGCTAAGTCTTGCTGTGCCTGTAACTGCGCCGCATAACCTTCGCGATCCGCTAAACCGTCAGACACTTCACGAAACGCCTGCTGGATTTTTTGCTGGTAGGTAACCAGTGCCACTTGCTGCTGTGCTTCTGCTACATCCAGATTGGCCTGAGTCCGACCCATATTAAAGATCGGCAGGTTGATGGATGGAATAAAACTCCAGCTACCCGAACCACCTTTAAACAGATTATCCAATTCAGCCGAGGCCGAGCCAGCATTAGCCGTTAAGCTGATGCTTGGAAAAAATGCTGCTTTGGCGATGCCTATATTGGCATTGGCTGCCAATAAGTCATGCTCTGCAGCTTTCAGGTCAGGTCGTTGCTGCAATAAATCCGAAGGTAAACCCGCTGGCAATTCAGGCAACTGCAACACTTTACTCAGCGGCTGATCCGGCAACAGCTCTGCAGACACTTGTGTGCCTGTCAGCAGATCCAAAGCGTTTTTATCCCTTTGCAACAATCGCTGATAGCGGGCTATATCCACTTTGGCTGTAGCTACAGAGCTTTTCACTTGTTGCAGTGTTAAGGCTGATGCTGCGCCTAAGTTGTAGCTTTGTTCAGTCAGTTCCAGTGTTTTTTGCTGGCTGCGCAAAGTATGAGTCGCCAGCTCCAGTAGCTGCTGATCCGCTGCATAGGTCAGCCAGGCATTAGCAAGCTCTGATACCAGACTGATCTGGCTACTTAGTTGTGCCTGCTCTGTCGAATACAACTGTTGCAAGGCTTGTTCAGACTGATTACGCACCTTGCCCCAGAAGTCCAGCTCATAGGAGGTAATACCTACTGTAGCGCTGTATTGCTGATTTATTTGCGCACTGCCTGTGCCTGTTAAATCGGCAGGTAAACGCTGGCGTGTGCCTGACGCATTTAAATCCAGCGAAGGATACAAAGCTGAGTCTTCAATCTGATACAAAGCCCGGACCCGCTGCACATTTAACGCAGCGATTTGCAGGTCTTTGTTGTTCGCAAGGCTGAGCTCTATCAGTTGTTGTAACTTAGGGTTACTGAAAAATTGTTGCCAGTGCAGCTCTGAAGCCACAGTGCCAGAGCCTTGTGCTGCTGATGCATAAGCATCAGGCACAGGGAGTTCAATAGCTTGCTGTTCTGGTGCCATTTGGCAGGCACCCAATACCAGCATAGCCAGAGCACTTAAACTTAAAGATTTTAATTTCATTCGGCTTTCTCCTGTGCATGATGTTTGCCTGGGAACACACGGCGAACCAGCACAAAAAACATTGGCACAAATACCACCACCAAAATCGACGAAGCTAAAGTACCGCCTATCACTGAAATACCAAGGGCGTTCTGTGCGCCAGAGCCTGCACTGGAAGCTATTGCCAGAGGCAACACACCACAGATAAAGGCCAGAGACGTCATAATGATAGGGCGCAGACGTAAGCGTACGGCTTCAATAGCTGCTTCGACCAAACCTAAACCTTGCTCCATGCGGTGGATAGCAAACTCCACTATTAAAATGGCGTTTTTCGAGGCTAAACCTATAGTGGTCAATAAACCCACCTGCAGATAGATATCGTTCGACAAGCTGGCAAGCATTGCAGCTAATGCAGCACCAAATACACCTAATGGCACTATCATCATCACAGCTGCAGGCACAGACCAGCTTTCATACAAGGCTGCTAAACAGAGGAAGACTACTAACAATGACAAGGCATACAGCATAGGAGCCTGACCGCCACTTAAGCGTTCCTCATAAGAAATGCCTGTCCATTCGTAGGCAAAACCCGGTGGCAATTGCTTCGCCAGTTTCTCCATTTCATCCATCGCCTGACCTGTACTGTAACCAGGTGCGGCAGCACCCTGAATTTCCATCGAGGAAAAACCGTTGTATCGTTCCAGGCGAGGCGAACCATAGGTCCAGTGTGAACTGGCAAAGGCAGAGAAGGGCACCATCTCTCCCTGGCTATTGCGTATATACCATTTGGTTAAGTCTTCAGGCACCATGCGGCTGTCTGCTGTACCTTGCAGGTAGACTTTTTTCACCCGGCCACGGTCAATAAAGTCATTGACGTAGCTGCTACCCCAGGCTGTTGCCAGCGTGCTGTTGATATCAGCCTGACTGACGCTTAGCGCTTCAGCTTTAGCTAAGTCGATATCCAGTTTCAGCTCCGGCATATCTTCCTGACCATTAGGGCGCACACCTGCCAGCACAGGACTTTGTGCCGCCATACCTAACATCTGATTACGGGCCGCTAACAGTTGATCGTGACCTAAACCAGCTCTGTCCTGTAAGTGCAGGTTAAAACCGTTGGCAGTACCAAGTTCGACTACAGCGGGTGGCGGGAATGCAAAGACAAAAGCTTCTTTGATGGTGGAGAAATAGCCCATGGCTTTGCCAGCGACAGCACCTACAGACAAATGATCACCCTGACGTTCATCCCAGTGTTTTAAATTGACAAAACCTAAGGCCGCATTCTGACCAGAGCCAGCAAAGCTGAAGCCTGTAACAGTAAAGATAGATTTCACTGCTTCGCCCTGGTCCTGTAGGAAATGGTTTTCCATTTTTTCTACCACTTTTAGGGTTTGTTCAGTGGTTGAACCTGCTGGCAGCACCACCTGATTAAACAAAATACCCTGATCTTCGTCCGGTAAAAAAGCCGAAGGCAACTGGCTAAAAATGTACACCATACCGCCAAAAATCA
The DNA here is from genome assembly GCF_029269265.1 of Rheinheimera sp. 1928-s. GTDB lineage: Bacteria > Pseudomonadota > Gammaproteobacteria > Enterobacterales > Alteromonadaceae > Pararheinheimera. The sequence goes on along the minus strand of NZ_JARIXP010000002.1, from coordinate 435,513 downwards.
GCGCATAACATAACAGGTAGCGTTTGCTTTGCTGGATCATACGGCTGACAAAGTTTTGCGTGCCTTTGTTGGTTTTATCAAAACCACGGTTAAAACCAGAGAAAAATTTCCCTAAGACAGAGCTGTCGTCATGCACATGGCTTGGCTTTAATAAAGTGGCACACAAGGCTGGTGTCAGAATTAAAGCCACCAATACAGACAGGCCCATTGCAGAGACCAAAGTGATAGAGAACTGACGGTAAATTACCCCAGTAGAACCACCAAAAAATGCCATAGGAACAAAGACCGCTGACAACACCATGGCGATACCTACTAAAGCACCTTTGATTTCATCCATGGATTTACGGGTGGCTTCAAGCGCAGATAAACCCTCTTCGGTCATCACCCGTTCGACGTTTTCAACGACCACTATGGCGTCATCGACCAATAAGCCTATCGCCAGAACCATAGCAAACATAGTCAGGGTATTAATGGAATAACCAAAGGCCGATAAGATGGCAAAAGTACCCAGCAATACCACAGGCACAGCGATGGTCGGAATTAAGGTAGCGCGGAAGTTTTGCAGGAACAGATACATCACCACAAACACCAAAACCACAGCCTCAATTAAGGTATGTACTACTTTTTCAATCGACAACGAAACAAAAGGTGTGGTGTCGTAGGGCACCACCGCTTTTAAGCCCGCGGGGAAAAAGGGTTCCAGATCGGCAAGGGCTTTTTTCACCCCTGATGCTGTATCCAAAGCGTTAGCACCACTGGCCAGTTTTACACCAATACCTGAGGCAGGTTTACCGTTAAACCGGGCTACAACACCGTAGTTTTCGCCACCCAGTTCCACAGTGGCTACGTCAGCTAAGCGCACCACAGAGCCGTCGCTGTTGGTCTTTACCAATATTTCGCGGAACTGTTCCGGGGTTTGCAAACGGCTTTGTGCTGTGACTGTGGCATTTAATTGCTGCCCTTCGATAGCAGGCATGCCACCTAATTGTCCGGCAGACACCTGAGCATTCTGCGCACTGATAGCGGCGCTGATATCCGCAGTTGTTAATTTGTAGTTTTGCAGTTTGGCCGGGTCTAACCAGATACGCATCGCATACTGAGAACCAAACAGCTGCACTTCACCTACACCATTGACACGTGAGACTATGTCCTGCACGTTGGACGCAACGTAATCGCCTATGTCGATATTCGTCATGCTGCCGTCTTCTGAGACAAAACCAGCCACTAATAGGAAGTTACGTGCAGACTTGGCAACAGATACCCCTTGGCGCTGCACTTCTTGCGGTAACAGCGGAGTGGCCAAAGCCAGTTTATTTTGCACCTGAACCTGGGCTATGTCCGGATCGGTTTCTGCACTGAAGGTCAAGGTTAAAGTCACTGAACCATTGGACTCAGAAGTGGATGACATATACATCAGTCCATCCAGTCCTTTCATCTTCTGTTCTATCACTTGCGTAACCGTATCTTCCAGCGTGCGGGCTGAAGCTCCCGGATAGCTGGCACTGACACTGATAGCGGGCGGTGCTATGGATGGATACTGCGCTATGGGCAAAGACTGGATGGCCAATATACCGGCCAACATCACCACTATGGCCAGCACCCAGGCAAAAATCGGCCTGTCGATAAAAAATCGTGACATGAAAATTCTCCGTTGGCGTTACTGTGGGCTGGCCTGAGCTGCTGAATCGGCAGGAACAGCCTGAACCGGTGCACCCGGACGTATTTTCTGCAGGCCTTCAACAATCAGCTGATCGCCTTCATTTAAGCCACTGCTGACCAGCCAGTTAGAACCTATAGTGCGGTCAGCCTGTAAAATACGGGCTTCGACTTTGCCTTCTTTGCCAATCACCATGGCAGTGGCTTCGCCTTTACTGTTGCGGCTGATGCCACGTTGTGGTGCCAGAATAGCATTGGCTTTCACGCCTTCCACCACTTCGGCCCGCACATACATGCCCGGCAGTAATAACTTTTCAGGGTTAGGGAACTGTGCTCTTAAGGTGACAGAGCCTGTGCCCGGATCGACAGTCACTTCTGAAAATTGCAAAGTGCCTTTGTGTGGATACACAGAACCATCTTCCATTTTCAGTTCAACTACAGTCTGAATGGCAGCATCCGAACCTAAAGCACCAGAGGCCAGCGCTTTTTTCAATTGCAGCATCTCGTTGCTGGATTGAGTCAGGTCGACATAAATTGGGTCCAGTTGAGTCACAGTCGCCAAAGCTGTGCTTTGATTGGCACTGACTAAAGCACCTGCAGTGACCGCAGACTTACTGATCTGGCCGCTGATAGGAGACAACACCTTGCTGTAATTTAAATCAATCTGGGCAGTTTTTAACTGAGCCTGAGCTGTCAGTAAATCGGCCTGAGCTTGTTTATAGCTGGCGTCCGCTTCATCAAATTCCTGCTGACTGACGGCTCTGATTTTTAACAATTCGGTATAACGACCGGCTTTGGCTTTACTGCTGGCGATGCTGGCCTGAGCTCGTGCCACAGCTGCTTTTGCGCTGGAAAGCTGTGCTTCAAAGGTCGCAGGATCAATCTGATACAAGGCCTGACCAGCTTTCACTTCACTGCCTTCGGTGAATAAACGCTGCATGACTATGCCGTTCACCTGAGGACGGATTTCAGCAATTTGCGAAGCGGCAACACGGCCAGGTAATTCTTTAGTCAGGGTAACGGCCTGACTTTTCAGAGTGACCACACCAACAGGCATGGCCTGTGCAGCAGGTGCTGCACCTTGTTCAGCCTGGCCACAACCGGCCAAAGCAACAGAGCCCGCCAGGGCTGTCAGGGCAATAAATACAATGCGGGAACGCTGCATCTTTAAAATCTCCATTTAGAGTGAACGTTCATTCTAAATTGTTTTTTCGTATTTCGCCAGTTCAATTTGTCGCCGTTTTGCAGGTTTTTGTCGTGAAAACTGGATTGCAGTGCAGGAAAAACAAGCTTTGTTATTTCAGATCAAGAGACTGCGAGCTTGAGTCTTTTACACTTTGCTTAATTTTGTTGCAGGGGAAATAATGATGGACTTAGCACCACAGCTTTTATGGTCTTCCGATTTAATACAGAAGTATTCGGTGAATGGACCACGTTACACCTCTTACCCTACGGCTTTATCTTTAGTGCCTGACTTTCCGGCTTCAGCAGTGCAGGCGGCTTTGGCGGGTTCTGCTGCAGAGCTGTGCTTGTATCTGCATATCCCGTTTTGCCAGCAGCTTTGTTATTACTGTGGCTGCAATAAAATAGTGACCCGCCACAGCACAAAAGCTGATTTGTATCTGTTGGCGCTGGAACAGGAGATGGGGCTGTATCAGCACTTATTAGCAGACAAAACTATTTCGCAGCTGCATTTAGGTGGTGGCACTCCAACCTTTTTAACTGAAGAGCAATTGTCATTATTAATGCAGCTGCTTCGTCAGCATTTTGTGTTTCAGGCTGATGCAGAGCTGTCGATAGAAATAGATCCACGCAGTTGCACTCTGGATAAACTGGCGCATCTGCGTGAACTTGGTTTTAGCAGGCTGAGTTTTGGTGTGCAGGATTTCGACGAACAGGTGCAAGTTGCGATTAACAGAGTGCAAAGTGAGGAGCTGGTTCGGGTTTTAGTTCTGCATGCCCGGGCTTTAGGCTTTACCTCCATCAATCTGGATTTGGTCTATGGTTTGCCTTATCAGCAAATCACAAGTTTTGCGGAAACTCTGGATAAGGTACTGCAACTGGATCCGGACAGAGTGTCGTTGTTCAGTTACGCCCATATGCCGACCCGTTTTGCTGCGCAGCGTAAAATTCCAACCCAGAGCCTGCCGCAAGGGGAAGATAAACTGGCCTTGCTGCAATTAGCGATAGAACGTTTTAGTCAGGCGGGGTATCAGTGTATTGGTATGGACCATTTCGCCAAAGCCACAGACAAACTGGCAATAGCTCAGCAACAAGGCAAATTACAACGTAATTTTCAGGGCTATACCACAGCAGGGCAGGATGCGTTGGTGGGTTTAGGCGTGTCCTCTATCAGCCAGGTAAACGGCGTGATCTGGCAAAATCAGAAAGAGCTGAAACAATACCAGCAGCAGTTAGCCTTAGGCCAATGGCCGGTGGATAAAGGCTTGAGTTTAACTAAGGACGATAAAATCAGAGCAGCTTTAATCAGCCAGCTGATTTGCCATTTTGAATTAGATATACCCGGCTTTTGTCAGCGTTTTGCTCTGACGGACTTCTGGGATTACTTTGCTGATGTGTTACCTAAACTGGAACCATTGCGTATGGATGGCCTGGTCAGTTATTCCAACGATCATATTCAGGTGACTGCACCAGGCCGGTTGCTGGTGCGGGTTGTGTGCGCCTGTTTTGATCGTTATCTGGCGACAAGTGACAATTTGAGTTATTCCAAAGTGGTTTGATCCAACGCAAAACGCTGAGCTGAACAGGCGCTAAGATGCGCCTCATTTTTCTATTCTATGAGTTGCAGCGATGAATGCTCCGGAACTTTTATCCCCAGCAGGCAGTTTAAAGGCCATGCGAATGGCTTTTGCTTATGGTGCTGACGCAGTGTACGCAGGTCAGCCGCGTTTTAGCCTGAGGGTGCGTAACAACGAATTTGATCTTGAAACTCTGGCTATCGGCATCTGTGAGGCTCATCAACAGGGTAAGAAATTCTATCTGGTGGTGAATATTGCACCGCATAACAGCAAGTTGCAGCGTTTTGTCGAAGATATGGCACCGGCTATAGCACTGAAACCTGATGCACTTATTGTGTCTGACCCCGGTGTGGTGTTTTTATTACGCCAGCATTTCCCGCAGGTGCCTTTGCATTTGTCGGTGCAGGCCAACACAGTGAACTGGGCGGCCGTGTTGTTCTGGCAGCAACAAGGCATAGAGCGTGTCATTTTATCCCGTGAGCTGGCGCTGGAAGAAATAGCGCAAATCCGCGAAAAAGTACCGGCTATGGAGCTGGAAGTTTTTGTGCATGGTGCGCTTTGTATGGCCTATTCAGGTCGTTGTTTATTATCAGGCTATATCAATAAACGGGACCCTAATCAGGGCGCTTGCACTAATGCCTGCCGTTGGTCTTATCAAAGCCATCAGGCTGAGGAAGATGAAGTAGGACAATTCAGACCTGCCGCTTCAGCATTGCCAGATCCCGTGTTGGTGGAAGAACAAGGCAGACCAGGTGAGCTGATGCTGCTGGATGAAGACGAACATGGCAGTTATATCTTTAACTCGAAAGATTTACGTGCTGTGCAGCATGTTCAGGCTCTGGCCGCTATGGGTGTGCATTCGCTAAAAATAGAAGGCCGTACCAAGTCGCCTTATTATGTGGCCCGCACTGCTCAAGTGTATCGCCAGGCTATAGATGATGCGATGACGGGCAAAGCTTTTGATCCGGTATTACTGCAGCAACTGAATGGCATGGCAAACCGTGGTTTTACCGAAGGTTTTTTGCGCCGTCATGTGCCTGCTGATTTGCAAAACTATCAAACCAGCCACAGTGAAGGTGAACAACTGCTGGTGGGCGAATTTAGTGGCGAAATCAACGCTCAGGGCCAGGCTTTAGTGCAGGTCAAAAATCGTTTTACCTTTGATGATCAACTCTTGCTGATGACACCAGCGGGCATCATGTCAGTAGATGGCATTTTTTATGCGGAAGAGGGTTGCCAGTTGCTGGTAGCGCCAGGTTCTGGTTATCAGGTCTGGTTGCAGCTGCCTGATGGCGTCAGCCCACAGCATGCTTTTTTACTGAAGCAGCAAAAAGCGCAGGTTCAACTGACGTGTGGGGAAAGTGCATGTCAGTGTGGATAGAAGCAGACTGTATTAACTGTGATCTCTGTGCCCCGGAATGCCCGAATATGGCTATTTACAGAGGAGAGCAGCAGTATCAGGTGGACGCCGAACTTTGTACTGAATGTGTGGGTTTTTATCACAAACCTGCTTGTATTGAGGTTTGTCCGCTGGATTGCATCGAGTTTGTTTCTGTGTAAAGCCGCAGGAAAGAGATTTTTTTAAACCATCTTCACTCTTTTGCAGGTTTTATCACTAAACTATTGAAACAGAGCCACAACCTTAACAGGATCTGGCTGATTTCAGATGAGATGCAGGATGGTGTGAATGACTGACCCTTTTATGTTAGCGGCTATAGAGCAGGCCAAAAAAAGTTTAGCTGAAGGAGGGATCCCTATAGGTTCTGTGCTGGTGATCAATGGGAAAATTGTCGGGAGAGGTCATAATCAGCGGGTGCAAAAAGGCAGTTGTGTCTTGCATGCTGAAATGGATTGTCTGGAAAATGCCGGTCGTTTAACAGCCAAGGACTACCAAAGCGCAGTCTTGTATTCCACTTTATCCCCTTGTGATATGTGCAGTGGCACTGTGTTGTTGTATGGTATTCCTAAAGTAGTGGTAGGCGAAAACCGAACTTTTCAGGGACCTGAAGCTTATGTTCAAAGTCGCGGAGTGGAGCTGGTGATCCAGGACAATGCCGAATGTGTGCAGCTGATGCAGGACTTTATCGCGACTAAACCAGAATTATGGAATGAAGATATAGGGGAATAACGTGAAGCCATGGTGCGTTATGCTCAGTGTGCTTATGGCTGCTGCTCAGGCTTCAGCCCAGATACCAGCGGTTGAAAACCACAACTCGGGCTGGCTGTTTTTAGCCGCCGCTGCACTTTGCATTATTCCTGCAGTATTGGCTTTTCTGATCTTTGTGTTTCGGGTTAATCGTAAACTCAAAGCAATTGTGGCTGCTGGTCAGCACTCTACCTTGATGCAGCAAAATCGCAGCAGAGTATTAGCGATGATTGTTGAGCAGGCTCCCCTTAAACAAGTGTTGGATGCCTTGGTTGAAGGAGCAGAGCAAATGGATCCGTCAGCCTACTGCACAGTCTTGTTACTTGATGAACAAGGGCTGTTACATGTGGCTTCAGCGCCACATTTACCTGCTGAATACAATGCAGCTATCGACGGTATTGCGGCGGGTTATGGTGTGGGCTCCTGCGGTACTGCAGCCTATTCAGGTGAGCGGGTGATAGTTGAAGATGTGCGTGTTCATCCTTACTGGCAGCCTTATCAGGCTCTGGTTGATTTAGCCGGTATTTGTTCCTGTTGGTCTGAACCTATTAAAAACCGTCAGGGCAAAGTACTGGGTACTTTTGCTATTTATCATAAAGAGGTGACAGTACCGTCGGAGCAGGATATCCAGTTGATTAGCGAAAGTGCAGCTTTGGCAGAAATTGTGATAGAGCGCATTAATGCGATCGAAGCGTTAAAACGCAGCGAAGAGCGGCACCGTTTATTGGCCGATCATGCCACTGATGTGATCTGGACTATGGACCTCAATGGTTATTTCACTTATATCAGTCCTTCAGCGCAGAAGCTGACAGGTTTTACTGTCGCTGAGCTGATGCAACAACAAATGCTACAACTGGTGACACCTGAGTCTTATGCTCAGGTGAAATTACAAATGAAAAAAGCCGCCAAAGCTTTGCAAGACGGAGAAACCTATCCGGATTATGTCGGAGAAGTAGAACAAGTATGCAAAGACGGCCGCCGGGTCTGGAGCGAAGTTAAAATCTCCGGTATGTATGATGCTGAAGGTCAGTTTGTAGGTATTTTGGGGGTCAGCCGCGATTTAACCGAGCGACGCAAAATTGAAGAGCGGATGCGTTACATGGCGCAGCACGATACCTTAACAGGTCTGCCCAACCGCACTTTGTTTGCCGACCGATTACAAAAGGCATTGCAATACGCTATAAGGCACCAAAAATCTTTGGCCCTGATGTTGCTCGACTTAAACAAATTTAAACCTGTGAACGATACCCATGGCCATGCAGTGGGCGACTTGTTATTACAGCAGGTGGCTGAGCGTTTGCTGTGTGTAATCCGATCGTCCGATACAGTTGCTCGTATCGGAGGGGATGAGTTTATTATTCTGTTGCCACAAATTGACGAATTACATCACGCGGCCATAGTGGCCGAAAAAATTCAGCATGCTATCGCCAGACCTTTTGATATTCATGGTTTGGAGATCCACATTAGCTGCAGTATAGGCCTGGCCTGTTACCCAGAGGATGGAGAGACTGATCTGGCTTTGACCAAACTGGCTGATCAGCGCATGTATCAGCAAAAATCTGCTGTGGAGCAGACGCGTCTGAACCCTTCAGACCTGCAAGCCGAGTAAGGGGCGCAGGCTTTTTTCCAGTTGTTCTCTGGATAACTGGTCGGTAATAAACACCAGTTTGCTTTGCCTGTCGTCATTGGGCCAATGTGTCAGCACAGCTGTTGGGTGCAATAACTGCTGCACCCCATGGATCACTATAGGGCCGGGAAATCCTTCCACGTTTAAAATTGCTTTTACACGCAGTAACTGATGACCCATCTCAGGCAATAAGGCGTCCAGCCAGAGTTGGATAGCCAACAAAGTTACAGGGCGGGTTATCTGATAGCAGTAGGTGTTGATCGTATCCTGGTGTGCGCTTATTTCAGGGGCAGTTGAAGCTGGAGATGATATCACCTGGCTGGAGTCCAAAGGTTCAAACTGTGCAGAACCAAAATTCAGCCAGTGGGTCAGTGGTGTGACCGACTGGACGGGCTCTACATGATCCAACTCCAGCAGAGCAGAGAGAGCAGTGACGCCCTGATCAGAGTGCTGCACAGGGGCAGTTGGGTTGAGCTGGCGAATGTGCTGCTGCACCTGGGTTAGAGTGTCCTCATCAGCCAGATCCTGTTTGGTTAACAGGATCAAATCGGCTACCGCAACCTGACGTTTAGCTTCCCGGTACTGACTTAAGGTATGCGGCGCATTCACAGCATCTACCGTAGTCACAGTGCCCTGCAATCTGTATTGCTGAAAAATTTTCTGATTGGAAATCAGCGTACTGAGTATAGGGCTTGGGTCTGCCAGCCCCGTAGTTTCGATAATAACCCGGTCAAAACTTTTAATGCCGTTGCGGCTGAAACGCCAGCTGATGTCAGTCAGGGTTTTCACCAGATCGCCTCGTGTCGTGCAGCAAATGCAGCCATTGGACAGTTCAACAATTTGCTCTTCAGTGCTGCGACTGACCAACAAATGATCCAGGCTGGTTTCGCCAAATTCATTGATAATCACCAGGGCTTTACTGAAGGCTGGATCTTTTATCCACTGGTTCAATAAGGTTGTTTTGCCGCTGCCTAAAAAGCCGGTCAACAGATAAAGCGGAATACGCTGTGAGCTTATGGTCATTTTGTATGATCCTTTTGGCAAGATGCACATATGCCATGAAATTCAACAGGCTGTTGATGTAACTTAAAACCTGTGGCTGCTATTTTGCGTTTTTGTTGTTGCAGTGGATTTGAGCTGGCCGAAAACGTCACGGCCTGGCAAATTTCACAGATCAGGCACTGGCCAGGTTCCGTCAGGCCACTGGGCAAAGCGACAAATTTATTGACCGACACCAGCTTCACGATCAACTGCTTCGCCAGTAAAAAATCCAGACAGCGGTACACCAGCATAGGGTGAATGATCCGGCCTATTTGTGGGCGCAACAGGTCGATAATTTCATAAGCAGACAAAGCACGTTGTTGCTGTTGCATCAACATATACACGGCTTTGCGGTTGCCGCTGAGCTTCAGCTCCCTTTGTGTTTGCTCTGTTGTGGCTGTCTGCATAGGTTAGTTCAGCGATAGCTGATGGTCAGCCGGTGTCAGAGTGGTAGCGGACTGACCCTTTTCAGTGATCCAACTGCTCTGGATCTGCTGCAGGTCTGGGAACAGGCTAAATAAATTCACCTTTAGCGTCACGGGCTCTGTAACCGATGTACAACTGAACTGATAACTGCTTTCTATATCGGAATGACCTGTATGCTTGTGGTCATGGTCATGGTCATGGTCATGTGAGTGTTTGTGTTCAGTCTTTGCATGCTGCAGTTCGGCCAAATTCGATTGATGGTGCTTCAGGTGACAGTCTGCCCCTGCAATGCTAAACAGCTTGTCAGGCTGAGCCAGCAGCGTTTTGGCTTTTTTGACGGTATCAAGTTCAGCCTGTGTTTCTGGCTGATGTTCAAAACCCAGAATATCTGAACCTGTGGCATAAAAGCTGATCTGTAAATCTGTCGCCAGCTGAAATAGCTCAAGCCGGGCTACCCCATGCTGATGGGCTCTGGTGTCAGGTTGTTCAGCCTGAGCGCAGATACTAAGCAGGGTACAACAGCTGACAAAAATATAAGATAAGCGCATAGACATTCTCCGGATATTGTAAGTGGGTCCGCCGACTTAAAGCTGAGTCGTTCAGTAGTGTCAGGAGTTGAATAGTGTTTGCATCAGGCAAATTCCGCCTGAAAAGGGCTGGCGAACGTTTTCCATTCGTTGATTGACTGCGCCAGTTCTTGTTCAGTCAGCAGGCACTGCTCTAATTGTTTCAGCATCTGTGCCTGATCCAACTGCTGACCAATAAACACCAGTTCTTGCCGGCAATCCCCAAAAGGCCCGACAAAGCTGCTTTGAATACTGTGCACTGCTTCAGCGTCATCCGGCCATTCCTCTTGTGGTACTGCATGCCAGAACAAACCTGCCATACCATAACGGGCTATGCCACCGGCCTGATGCCATTGCCATGCATAGTCAGGTTCACTGGCCAGCCAGAAATAACCTTTAGATCTCAGTAACTTGCCTTGCGGCCAGTCCTGATGCAGGAAATCATAAAACCGCTCTGGATGAAAAGGAACACGGGCCTGAAAGGCAAAGCTGCTGATGCCATATTCTTCTGATTCGCTCTGATGTTCGCCCCGTAACTCTTTTAACCAGCCTGGGGCTTGCTGGGCTTTTTCAAAATCAAATAAGCCTGTTCCCAGCACTTTATCGATGTCAATTTTTCCCTGACTGGCCTGATGGATTTGAGCCGTACTATTAAGTTTGCGCAGTATGGCTTTGAGTTCCTGCAAATCGTGCTCACTGACCAAATCTGCTTTGCTGATCACTAACAGATCACAAAACTCCACTTGTTCGATCAGAAGATCCGCCACACTGCGCTCGTCCTCTTCACCCAAACTTTCGCCTTTGTCCTGCAACGAACTGGCTTCACGATAGTCTTTTAAAAAGTTCACTGCATCGACCAGTGTCACCATGGTATCGAGCCGGGCTATATCGGATAAACTCTGGCCTTCTTCATCAGCAAAAGTAAAGGTTTCAGCTATAGGCAGGGGCTCTGAAATACCTGTTGATTCAATGACTAAATAATCAAAACGGCCTTCGCGGGCTAAGCGGCCCACTTCCAGCAATAAGTCTTCGCGCAAGGTGCAGCAAATACAGCCATTGGACATTTCCACCAGTTTTTCTTCAGCACGATTCAAACTGACTTCGTTTTTCACTGTGGCGGCGTCAATATTCAGCTCGCTCATATCATTAACAATCACCGCCACTCTGCGGCCTGCTCTGTTGTTAAGGATTTGATTTAGCAAAGTTGTTTTTCCTGCACCTAAAAAGCCGGAGAGCACAGTGACGGGTAATCTTTTATCTACGGAGTTATTCATAGTGAATTCGCCACTGCAGCAGGAATATGGGTATTCAGCAGGCGTCTGTTCAAAAGATGCGCTGCAATCAGAATAAATCCACCTAAAACCGCCAGCACAGGCTCAGCGGATTCAGGCACAAAAAGAGAGAGCAGCAATAAACTAAAACCCAGACCGCCAATCAGTAACGGCTTCATATTGCGATGTTTCACCCAGGACAGCGGCAGACTCCAGGCCAATATCAGACTGATGGGCGCCAGCAATAAATAATGCACCCACTCGGATTCAAACCAGGCGCCAATCAGACCTACACCACCCAGCGCCAACAACACAGGCGTAAACAAGCAATGCAGGATACAAAGCCCTGATAAACACACTCCTAACAGATCTTTCATGATTTTTGCCTTATTTGATGGTGCAGGGACTTGCCAACTTACGATGATTTCGTGATATGTTATATTATCACAATTCGTGAAAGCAACTGAAACTGATTTTGTTTTTTTGGGGAAGTGCATGGGTAGAAAAACTTTATTGGCCAGTCTGATCGCCGCTGGTCTGAGTGGTCAGGTATGGGCTCAGTCAGTGCAGGGTACTGTAGTGGATGAGCAAGGACAGCCTGTAGCTGAAGCCTGGGTCACAGTAGTTGGGCAGAATAAAAAGGTGAAAACTGACGCTGCTGGTCGTTTTGAATTTCAGGCGTTGCAAGGTCATCACACTGAATTACATATTGAAGCAAACAGTTTTGCGCACCGGAATTTTCAGCTGGAGTTACCAGCACAGGGCATGCAATTTGCGTTAAGTCCTACTGCACTTGAAATCATTGATGTGAAAGCCAGTCCATTTCATGCTTCCAGCACAGAATCTGCTTTGCCTGTCAGTGTGCTGGCTGGTGATCGGCTGAAAATGAATCAACAGTCTACTTTGGGCGATACGCTGAAAAACGAAGTAGGGGTGCACAGTAACTTTTATGGCTCTGTGGCCAGTAGCCCTATTATTCGTGGTTTAGATGGCCCACGGGTTCTGATCACGCAAAATGGTTTGGATGCTGGTGATGCATCACGGGTTGGTCCTGATCATAGCGTGTCGGCTGAAGCCAGCACAGCCAGTCAGATAGAAGTCTTACGTGGACCTGCCACTTTGTTTTACGGCAGTGGCGCTATTGGTGGTGTGGTCAACGTGGTGGATAACAGAATTCCCACTGAGCAAGTCACCAAAGGCGAGTGGATGCTGCAGCGCGAGTCGGTGAATAACGAAAAACTGGCTTCAGGTTCGGCTCAGACCTTTGTTGGTCAAACCGGTTTGTATGCTGACGTATTTTGGCGTGATAACGATGATTACAGCATTCCGGGTGAAGCAGAAGTGCATCACGATGAAGACGAGCATGATCACGAAGAAGGCGCATCAGGCAAAGTCGCCAACACAGCAGCAACAGCCAAAGGTTTTAGCTTAGGCAGTAGTTACTTACTGGAGAACGGTTTTGTTGGTTTGTCTTTTGGTCAGTTAAAACGTGAGTACGGTATTCCGGGTCATAGCCATGGTGGGCATGCACACGAAGATGAAGAACATGCGGAAGAGTCTGTGTATGCCGATCTGAAACAAGACAGAGTGCAGTTTTTAAGTGAGCTGAATTTTGACCTGCCATGGCTGCAAAAGCTGAACAGCCGCATTGCTTACACAGACTATCAACATATGGAAATTGAAGAGGGTGTCGTAGGTACCACCTTCAAAAACCAAAGTGAAGAAGCCCGTTTTGAATTACTGCATCCGGTGATTGCCGATTGGCGTGGTGGTGTCAGCCTGCACTACAAGCACAGTGATTTTGAAGCTGTAGGAGCTGAAGCTTTTACTCCTCCGTCAACCAGTGAGATGCTGGCTATTGCTCTGATGGAAGAGCGGCACTTTGGCCCAGTGTTATTGCAACTGGGTGCCCGTACTGAGCAGGTGACTATCAATGCAACTGATGTATTGTTACCCCCACTTGCGGCGCATTCGCACGACGAAGATGCGCATGATCACGATCATGATCACGGCGCAGAATTTATCCGTGTGTTTGATGTCGAGCATAAGTTTAAGCCCTACAGCTTGTCCGCTGGTGCTGTCTGGGATTTTACTGAAGGTTACAACTTAGGTTTGTCGTTATCCCGCTCTGAGCGTGCTCCTTCAGCTTCTGAGTTATTGTCATTCGGCCCTCATATTGGCACTGGTTCTTATGAAATAGGTGCTTTATTCAGCCTCAATGACGACCTGCACGCAGAACAAGCCATAGTGCTGAATCGCCAACCGATAGAAATGGAAGTGGCGAATAATCTGGACCTGACCTTCCGTAAAATCAACGGTGATATTGGTTTGGTATTTAATGCCTTCTACAACAAAGTAGATAACTACTACTACCAGCAAAACACAGGTTTGTTCGCTGAAGACGGCCATAACCATGATCATGGCGACGAAGAGGGTCATGATCACAGTGGTGAGTTGCCGGTTTATCTTTTTGTTGCAGAAGATGTGATTTTGCATGGTTTTGAATCACAGCTGGTGTGGCAAATTGCCCAGCCTTATCGCTTCACAGTACAGRCCGATTACATTCGTGCACGTCTCGACAGAGGGGGTGATTTACCCCGCACTCCGCCACTGCGTTTATCCAGTGAACTGGCCTATGAAGGCGATCAAATCTCCGCCGATCTGCGCCTGACCCGTTATTTCAAACAAGACAAAGTCTCAGAGCTGGAAAGTGCAACTGCCGGCTACAACCTGCTGGATGCATCAGTCAGTTATCACTTCAGCGGTGCCTTACAGGACATAGTGCTTTACGTCAAAGGTGAAAACCTGACGGACGAAGAAGCCCGTGTTCATACCTCTTTTTTGAAAGACAAAACCCCCTTACCAGGCCGTTCTTTGGGCTTAGGTATTCGTGGTCAATTTTAAGTTTTGTCGCGGCTGTACTGTTCCTGGTGTTCCTGCTGAGCCGCGACCTTTTTATTTTTATGGAGTTTATATGTTGAAATCAAAACTAAATCTGTTGGCGTTACTGGTTAGCGCCTCACTGTTGGCCGCCTGTGGTGACAGCACTACCAACATAGTGGAAAAGGAGCCTGTTCCTATTGAAGACGATCATGATCACGATCACGAAACCGGTGCTGGTCGTTTAGTTATTTCCGACAAAGACAGCACTATGCTCAGAGTCTACAACCTTGAAGATGGTGATTTACTGGGCCAATTCAGTTCACTAAGCAACGCCTCAGCTTTGTATGCTTCAGCCAGTCAGCGTTTTGCTATGGTAGTGCAGCGTGAAAGCGATAAAGTAGAATTTATCGACGGAGGTTTGTATCAGGAAGATCATGGCGATCATTTGCACCCTTACGAAGAAGAACCACGCTTGATGAGCCTGCAGCTCAGCGAAAGCCGTCCTACTCATGTCACCACTACAGATGAACAAATTGCCATCTTTTTTGACGGCAATGTGGCCACTTCCAGTGTGGCAAAAGTAGCAATGTTGAATGATGATCAAATCAACACAGGCAGTAATGACTATCCGGTTTTAACTTACAGCACCCATATGCACGGCGCAGCTCAGGCTCGTGGTGAGATGTTAGTTTCAACTATCCGTGATGCAGCAACAGCCAGTACTTTGCCGGATCAGGTGGGTATTTATCATGTGCATGGTGATCACTTCCATCTGGAACAAGAATTTGATACGCGTTGCCCTGGCTTACATGGCAGTGCACAAAATGCAGATTACGTCAGCTTTGGCTGTACTGATGGCGTGATGCTGTTAAAGCAGGACGGCGAAACTTTTACTGCCAGCAAAGTGGCTCATACCGCTGATTTCACAGGTACTATGCGTATCGGCACGCTGGAAGGTGCTGAAGACGCTGCACACTTTATCGGCTTTGCCGGTGCTACTGTGTTTTCAGTCAATCCTGCTGCAGGCAGCATGGATAAAGTCGATTGGCAGGCCGCTGCAGGAGCCAGCATCATAGGTTATGGTTTTGCTGATCATGGCGAAAAGTTTGTGCTGCTGGACTCCACTGGAGCTCTGAGTATCCTTAATTACAATGCAGAGGCAACAACTGGTGCTGCTTTTGAACTGGCAGGCAAAGTTCAAATCACCACTGCAGATTTAACCACTATGCCAACAGGTAGCCAGTTACAGCTGGCTATTTCTGCAGCGGATGACAAGGTTTATGTAGCTGATCCGTTGAGTAAAACAGTCAATACTATTGACCTGGAAGAAGCTGAAGTGACTGATAAACAGGAGCTGGGTTTCACGCCACATAAACTGGTGTGGTTAGGTATTCCAGCTGGCCATGAAGAGCATTAATCTTTAGCTTTATTCAAGCTCAATAGCAAAGGCAGTCGGCGATGACTGCCTTTTTTGATCTAACAGAGTCAGCTGCTAAAACACTTGCCGTAATAACTTCAATTCAAAGGTTTCGCCAGCCTAAAGATTTAAAATTTGCCCAAAGCTAAGCCCATGCAGGCTTAAAAACCTTATCGCAAATAAATAAACAAATCTAAGCTGCATACAGCGGTACTGGGAATTTAGGCAGGATAAGGATCAACTGGAGCTGAGTTAATAACAGAAATATAGATAAAATGGTGGCCCCACCTGGACTTGAACCAGGGACCTGCCGATTATGAGTGCAGCCAGGGCCACT
Source organism: Rheinheimera sp. 1928-s (assembly GCF_029269265.1). Taxonomy (GTDB): domain Bacteria; phylum Pseudomonadota; class Gammaproteobacteria; order Enterobacterales; family Alteromonadaceae; genus Pararheinheimera. Next base: position 419,384 of record NZ_JARIXP010000002.1, on the reverse strand, counting down.
TACCAGCAGTTACTTTATAGAATACTGATTTACTTTATAAGCGATTAAATTCAATGAGTTATAGTCAATTCGGCTATCTCTGATGCATAAGGGCGTTGTGATTCAACGCGTTATGAATTGAGTGCAAAGTAGCACAGAGGTAGCACCAATGACTCTGCAAACCAAAATCCGTTTTACTGAAACTGACGTTAATGCCATTCCGTTTTCTGCCAAGCGTGTCCGTTGGCACGACAATCAAATGCCTGGGCTGGTATTGGATGTCACCAGCAAAGCCAAAGTATTCAGGGTGTATAAAAAGCTGTCGGGCCGCAGAGTACCTGTGTCAGTGACCTTAGGCACTTTTCCGGCTTTATCTGTAGAGACAGCCCGTAAGCTTGCCCGCAAAGCGATGGCTGACATGGCCGATGGTGTGAACCCTAATGATAGTAAGCGGCAGTTCCGCGCTGCAGCAGTCACCTTGCAGGATGTGTTTCAGGAGTATTTAGAGCAACGGGACTTAAAGCCTGCAACATTGCGGGGTTATCACGCCAATATGAAGCTCTATATTGCTGATTGGCATAACAAGCGTTTGTCTGACCTGAGCGAAGATATGATCGCCAAGCGCCATCTGGAGCTAACCAAGCGCAGCAAGGCACAGGCTGACTATTGCATGCGAATGCTGCGGGCTTTGTTTAACTTTGCCAAAGCTGAATACAAAGACTCCAACGGTTATTCGTTATTTCCCAATAATCCGGTACAGGTACTATCGGCAAAGCGTAGTTGGAACAATGTGGCTCGCAAGCAAACCAGATTAAGACCCTCCCAGTTAAAACCGTTTTTACAAGCCATTACCGAGATTAGGCAGCAAGCCAGTATTTACCGTCAGGATTCAACAGTGGCTATGTGTGACTATATCGAATTTATTACTTATACAGGCCTGCGAAAAAGCGAAACCATGACCTTGGCATGGTCTGATATTTATATGGCCGATGGCTTTTTTATGGTGAAAGACACTAAAAATGGCGACGATGTAGAGCTGCCAATCACTGTGCCCTTGCTTGCCATCTTAAAACGGCGCAAAGACTATAAAATCAATAACTATGTGTTTGGCGTTGATAGCCCAAAGGGCCATATTGTTGAACCCAAAAAGACGCTGGAAAGAATCCGCCAGCAAGCCGACGTTAGTATAGGCCTGCACGACCTGCGCCGTACTTACTGCTCCATTGCCGAAAACACAGGGGTAGGGCACTACACTCTTAAACGCCTGTTAAACCATAAAACAGGCCGCAACGACGTAACTGGTGGCTACACCATACTGACTGCAGAAGAACTGCACGAACCTGCTGAACGTATCGCTCAACGGATTATGCAGTATGCAGGTCTGGCGGAGCAGAAAAAAGAAACCGATATCGCTGGATTGAGAAACTTGGTTTCTGGCTTTACCAAGGAGCAGAAGTTGGCTTTGCTGGCTGAGTTGATGGGGTAGTTCGTGGTAAGAGGGGTATATTATTTATCCCTCTTTTCATAAACAATGAACCGCCACCAAAATTGCCAACCTCACTGCGACTGCAAAGAGCGAATTGCAGACACTCAGAATAAACCTCCATAGTTATACAACTGATAAGACCAACCACAATTTAAAATTGTGGATGGCTCATTTAAATCCATTTTTATACTATTTGCTCCTCGACTGATTCTTTAATTGCTGCCATATATGGAACAATCACACCGATATATATTCTAATGTCGCCGAATGAAATATCGGCAGCTTCATCATTATGATGAACAATGTTATTCCTCTTTGTTACTATAGTATTTATCAAATCTTTTCTGCTTTCAAATTTTTCGTTTTTAGACAGATCTACCCCTAGAGATTGGAATAATTTCAAAGTTCTGTAAGGGTTAGCCGAAATTACGTCTGAAATATCTTTTTTAGTAACTGGCAATGCGATATGGCTGTAACTCAATTGTTTATCCTTGATTCCAGTATTTAATCTCCAATGAAGAAAATTATGCGGAATTTTTGCGGCAGTCACTCTGCTAGATAGCGTTTGAGAATACCTGAAAGCAATGTCCTGAAGATATGCTTCAAGATAACTACAAACGCTGATCAGATAAGACTTCACAAAAAAATTTACATTGTCAATAAATAGTGGGTCAGGTTCATCCGAAATAACCCGCTGCTCTGAACTACTTACAACCAGTTTCAAGGATTCAAATAGGGTTTCATATTTTAATAATAAAGTGGCACTAGCTGATTGCGGCATCCAACAATGGCCTCCATAGGTTCCGTCTTCTTAAAATAGAGGACTTTTTCTGCAAACCGCTTGATAGAGTACGTCTGAATTCATCGCTTGCGCATAATTGATCGTAAGCGTTTTTGATCTCTATTTTTTTATTTTCTACAGTCTGGCTATCTAGCAAGCCAACTGTAGCCATTAGTAGGTCGTAGTGCACCATCCCCTGTTTTGGTCTATCTCGAGTTGTATCTAAAAATACATTTTCCTCAAAGATTAGCTTACAATTGTGCAGTGCTGTTTGGAATCTATTACGCAGCTGAACAATTGTTTGTTCATCTGCTTCAGCATGTAGCTCCATATAATCGTGAAGAAAGTCTTTTAATACACCATCGTAACTGGTGAGTTCCAGATCGTCCGTAAATGCGAAAAATCTTAAAACTTGTTCATCAGGTTCTCTGTCATTGCGTACCTTATCGCTACCTTCAACAATTCCAAACTGAATTATTTCTTGCGTAGCAGCAAGTTCTATTAATAATTCATCTAGCCTTCCTGGGTAAATAGCATGTCGTATTTCTTGATCGCTTAGTTGAACGGCTCCTTGATTAAGGCGCGCAAAAATTTCTCTTATAAGTTTTTTGGGGTTTTCTTTTCGAAGCACAATGCAGCGTATGGTTGTCGACTCCAGCTCTGCTTGCAAATCTCCAAGCTCAGAAAACTTTTTACCCTCAAGGTCTTTAAAGGTTGTCATCCCTTCCAGTGCAAACTCATCGTTAAAAAACTTGGCTATAGTAGTTAATCTCTGAACGCCATCAATAACTAGCTGCTTTCTATTTTCATCCTCAGCGAAATAACATGACGGCAAAGGGATTCTCATCAAGCAAGATTCAATAAACTTCGACGCTCTTCCCCAACCTTCTTTGTCCCACTTATATTTCCTCTGGAATTCAGGATTTAAGACAGTTTTTGGGGGATTAGAAGTTATCCTAGATACTAAAGTTTCAAATGGGTAGTCTATCGGATACAGGTCTAACGTTTTGTTTTCAGCTTCTTCAGGCATGTCAATTTCCTATGCTTCAATGATAACTATTATCCATATTACAAAATTAATATTTTCTTTGGCTTGAAATTCCATGTTTTACCAGATAAGTGGTCGACATGAAAAAAAGTTCTGTACAAATCAAGCTATGTTCTATCAAAAGCGGACTGCCGACTCCTAAAATTAGTTTATTTTCCCCACTACAGCAACATATAACTGGGCCTACTCATAGCCTCAAAGCGTACTTGTTATCTAGTGAAAGTAAATAACACTGTGTATTCGACCTTATTCGCTGCCAAAGTCTGCAATTGGCACAGAACCAGCCCTTTGAGGGATTAGCAAACGAGGCTAACGTTCGCGTAAGAGGCTGATAATAGTTTGCTAAAACTGTGAAGTGAAGCGGAACCGAGCAAACTGTTAGCAGTCCCATCCTTGATATGCTTGTTAGAATTGTGTGTTGAAGTTTAAAAGATCGATGACAAGTAGCTTAAGAATCAGACTACATTTATCAATTTTCAACTCTTCATTCGAATGCTCTTTTACCCAATGAAAGCTCGGATGGACTCGTTCTGCATGCACAAGTTTATTTCGTGCAAAATAAAGATATTTAAGACACATGAATGCTACCACTTCTATATCATTATTCGCATTTAGCACTTTTTGCTGCTGAATATGAGTCTGAACTGCTGGTAAGTGCCCCTTATTCTGCAAAAATTGTTGACGAATTGGCAAAGAGTCTTCGATTTTCTTTATTAATCGCGCATCAGAAATACGTTGGATAAAGCCAAGAAGGTAACCACTCTGAGACTCAAGTTTATAATCATTAAGGATCATATCACGCCAGTTGACAATCGAGAAAATATCATCATGGGTCATAGGGTTTACGAATGCTCTGGACAATGGGTAGAGCGACACGTTAGCAACCATATGAGCTCTCAAATTTTGTAAGCAAGAGGAATCTTGCATACTGCCCTCTTTCAGCTTGTAAAGGGAGTTAAAACACTTCCAAAGCGCCTCAAACCTTTGGAATGGTTCGGGTGATGAACAGGAGCTTATGAGATGGGTTATTGCGTATAATAGAGCGTGGCCAGCTTCTGACTCTTCCCAAACAGTTTTAAGTTCAATTCGACTAATATTTTGTAAATAAACCATCCCATTGTCACAGTTTATAATTTGACGAACGCCTGATTTATTAATCGTCTTTTCTTCTTGCAGCTTCCCACTCAGGTGCCTAGACACTTTAATGCTTGTAATTATGTTTGGCTGTCCTACAGCGGCATAGTAATAAGCGAGAGATTTTGAAATCTGTCGATTCATAGCAGTATTTGCATTATGGAGTACATCAGATATGACAGTCTTTTTACTACGATTTGCCGTTATTTTTATCGATTTTTCTTTTACTATAATCTTATCTTTTAAACTTGAATTACTTGAGTATGGGTACTCTACATTAAAACTACCAATAGAACGATTTGTTGCTGTAGAAAACCTGATAATTATTGTGTACTTGTAATTTCTGCTCATATTTTTCACATAAACTCTAACGCCGCATTCAGTGGCTTGTACGCTGCAATGCTTTGTTACAGCTCATTGCCGATTCTTCGCTGCCATTCCAGACCAAAAACTGGTTGTCTTAGCATACTCTTGCAAAAACCATCCAATCCTGGATATATATTTGAGGAATTTATGTTCATTTTATTTAACTTTCGAAGCCCTTCAAACCTTTGCTTGGCTGGTATTATAATTTTAATTACATCAGTATCTTTAATGGCATAGTCATTCAATATTTTTCCATGACTTATATCGAGCGTGTTTGTCGCAACAAATAGGCCTTGCTGAGATAGTAAGCGTTGATTAGAAAACGTAGGCTCAAATGCGAAAAGATATGGGTCAGATTTTCCATTTACAGGGTCAAGTATCTTAGAATACACTTCGAGTCTATTTTCCCCGAAATATTTATCGTCATCATTTCGAATAGCATCATGATTTATACAATAGACTGCAGCATCGTCTTCGCCGGACTCTAACGCAAAGAACAATGCAACATAGGGAGAAAACGAAAAATCTAACAATCTGGTAGGAGCCCCATGATGTTGCATCAGGGAGAGCCAACTTAGGAGATCTTCAGCCTGTGGAAGATGATCTAGGTACAAGTGAGCGTTACACTTGAAACGATCTATCATCACCTTTTCATGCTCAACCCGGTTCAGATTTTTCTCTTTTCCCCTACTTAGTTTATGTATTGACTGAGCTTCTTTAAATGCACGATGCAATGAACTCTCAAGAGCCCAATCAGACGAAGACTGGCCTCTAAAAATCCATTTGCGAAAGTGTTTTTTACTGACGATTCGATCAAAATCACTCCAGCTTGTTATCGTCTTGCTTTGCATCATACATCCTAGCTGTAACGCTTATTCAGCGGAAAGATCTGTATTTAAATACGAACCTCTCCTCAATTATAAATTTATTGTATGGAACACTACATCGCTTCTCTAAATCTTACAATACCATTTAGGTACAAATGGTATTTAGGTTTGCTACAAATACGGATCAATCCGTCTCACAAGCGCAGGCAACATCCAAATGCTGACAGGATATTTTTACCGAGCTCAAAGTTTGGGAAAGATTAGAAATGTCTGCTTTTGGCACTAAGCAGTCGTTGAATGTAGCTGCTTGAATATTTGTCGATGTGGCAAACATTGCAAAACCCTGATTCTGGGGCATCAATAATAAGTTATTTTTCTTTTTAGTGATAAAGAGTTACAGAGTCATGTTTCTGTAATCGGTCTGCGACGACAGGTCTTGCAATGTAAGCCTTTGGAGGCAAATTTTTCTTCGTATTCACAGAATATGGATTTCCAAAAGTACGACAAATTTTACCAAAAGTACGTGGCTATCCACTCCTAAAAGTACGATGGTTTTTACAGCTTCCCCACAGGCTATACATAGCTAGCTTTGAGCTGCATTCGTAATGCTGCTAGCAGTGGGCTGTTCTGGTTTTTGCAAAGTTTTGTTGATGTGAAGAAGAGATTTTTGAAGAGTTAAGGTGAAGCCTGGTATGTCCGATGTTTGTGTTAGTTTTCGGATGTCACAACGGAATTTAGCCACTGAACTGTCACTACCAACTAATGTATGCAGATTACTGATAGAGATCTTCCCTTTCAGTTTGTGCCCCCCATATTTTTGTCGGCAGATTTCGTAAATTCTGCGATGCAAAGGTCGAGACATTTCAAAGTAGGTGCTATGCAAATCCAGTACTATGCCTTTATGCGCGCATTCGATTAGCCATTCAGGCAGTATTACTTCGATATAGTTGGCTGCTGTTGTTTTGTTATATCGGTATCCTGCGATAAGCTGAGCCCCTTTAGGCAGACTTATCCCTTTCACTGTCAAATTCGTGGTGATACGGGTGTTGTTAAGTCTCTGCAGCGACTTTTCAAGGTCTTTATAGTCTTTACCTGTTGTGCCTTTGCCTATGGTGGTTAAAAAGTCGTATGCGGTAAATGATGCGATATTGCCTGTTTCATACGAGTTATTGAGTTTCACCATGAGCTGGCTTAGACAAAAAACCAGAATTGCTTTGTCCTTGATAGTGGCTCTGCCTATGGCTTCATTTATAGGATTTATCTCTAAATACAGTCCCTTATAATAAATAATTGCTTCATTAGTAGCTTTTCCATCTAGGGCAAAAATAGGCAGTATCAGCGAAAATACATCAGATTTCAGCTTGTACGGCGCGCTCAGATCGCACTTAAAAACGGCATCATGCATCGGGTGCTATCTGTATCAATTTCGAGGCTGGGCTTTAACCCAAGCTTCAAACTCTGAGACAGAAAACAGCAAGCGGCCATTAATTCGGATGTAAGGTGGAATAGGGTAGCGATCAGCTGATTTTTTGTTGTGGTTGATATGGTTGTACAGCGTTTGTTTTGATACATGCAGCAACGCTGCGATTTCTTCGATTCGATAGAACAATGGTTTCATAAGCACTTCTCTTACTGGACGATATCAGTGCTTACCCATTCTTCATATATTTTAAGAAAAATCTCAAAAAAGGTAGGGTGAGTTTTGCCGAGGTTTTTAGATTAACAGGTACAAATCTGTGGTTAAGGCTGAGAAAAAATTTGGCATGCCAAATTTTCCTATGAATTTGTCTTCAAAAGTTAACGATTGAGGCTTAGTGGCGAGTAATATTTGAAAAGCCAGATTGGCTCCAGTCACATAGCTGGATCAGCCACTGGCAAATAGCTTGCAACCGCTGAGGTGTATTGTGCTTCGCTGCAAAAGTAAGATCGGTGCTTCGAGCCATAAACCTATTAAATGGCTCTGTCAGAATGTCCCAATACTCATTACGTTCGTTATTCACCTGAAGCGTAAAAATTTCTTGTGTGAGCAGATCATGGAATAGTTGTTCTTCTGTTTGGTAAGCATCGGCAAGCTCTAAGCCAAAATGCAGTTGATGCTGTTCGATGCCAGCCATACGGTTCTGCAACTCTTTAACTGCCGGAATAAATGGTCTTAGTTCGGCGTTTCGACACAGGTCTTCAGGGCTCATTTTTTCTCCAACGATACAGCCGCTTTATATTCCACACCTTACCAGGGAATTTGGCATGCCAAATTTTTAATAGTAAGTATCGTAAAGTTCACCACGCGCCTGAGCAACTTTAGCTTCTTGCATTGTCATCTCTTCGCCGTCAGCAATAACATTACCCATGCCATCGTTAAGCATATCTAACTGCTTTTTGTGTTTGTCATTTTCATCATCAGGGGACAGCAGCGCACCCACAACTGCCACTGTAACCCGCCCCGTCACTTTTAGTATTTTTCCAAGCATAGTGATACCCAATTCATTGATGGAACCCGAAGGTTGAAAGCTAAGAAGTCCTTAGTATCTGGAATCTATTAAAGCTAAGAAAATCTTAGCTTTCAATAGTCAATGTCTCACAAAATTTGAACATCAATGATGGTTCACCGTTTCCTAAACGGTTAAAGCAGGCGAGAACACGCAAAGGTTTATCCCAAAAGCAGCTTGGTATTCTGGCTGGGATGGATCAATTTGTGGCGTCTGCGAGAATGAACCAATACGAACGTGGTGTTCACTCCCCTGATTTCAAAACCGTTATTGCCCTGAGTGAAGTACTTGAAGTGCCAACGGCCTTTCTATATTGCCTTGAAGACGAGCTTGCGGAGCAGATTTTGCTTTGGGTTGATTAGTGTTTTATTAAACACTTTTGCTTGCTTCTATTTTTTGCATACCCAAAACGCATCTTTCGCCAGATGGAAATCTGCTTGGTGCCGAAAGCTGATACTGGTTGTACATCTAGACGAATACTCGGTGTTATTTGCTTTAACCTTAGAGCAAGCACGCTTTGAGCAAATCAACAGGCACATTTATTTGTTGCTGAATAAGGAAAAACATTCTAATTTAGAAACTTAGGTTGGACCAACCTAAAACTAACAAGCTAGGCAAAGGTAATAATGTGCCAGCAAGCTTTTGGCTGGAGCTGAGAGTAGTCGTTTGGAATTAATTATTTATCAATAAGTTAATGTCGACTGCTCATCTGGTAAAACCACATGGATCGTGCTGGTACAATATACAAATGTTAGCCGTACAGATGAAAATTGGAGTAATTGTTATAAATGGATGAAAGTAAAGTTATTATCTTTTCAATTTTGGGTGGTGCTTTAGGTGGTTTAGCTTCCTTTATGTGGGTCGCCTACAGTAGTTTTGAAAAAATCCCTACCGTTGATGAAGCTAAAGAAATGGTTGAGAAGCATAAAAGAAAAATGTACATGGGGGCACGAGTAACATTTGGTATATTGGTCGCTTTTATGTTTTCTTTTTGGTTCATGGATAGTGTTGTTGCTGGTGAAATCAGTGGTCCAAAATTAATATTTTATTCATCTCTCATTGGCTTTAGCACTGGTTTCCTTCCTGCGGTAGCACAAGGTTTTCAAAAAGCGGCTAAGAAGGTCATGAGTAAATTCGGCGGCTAACAAGCGTATCAACGTATGGACTAATAAAGCTTGGCTTGGTTAGTGCCTCACTAATTATAGCCAAGCTCTATAGCCCCTTTGTGCGGGAGTTAAGGCTGCATTAGTTATAAAGAGGAGAGATAGATGTTTGCGAGTTTTCAATCTAAACAACTCAATAATTTTTATTGCCGTATTAAGGCGGAGCCAGTATTGGTTGTTAAGGATATCCTTGTTTACGAGTTGGTGGATTCACAATTTCCTAATAGCATCATTGACACAGTGAGAGGTCAACCTGTTGCAGAATATAGGCATGTTGCTTTAGATTCTGCAGGAAATGGCTTTGTATTCGATCTTCAGAATAAGAAGATTGCGTTTTCTGTAGGACCAAGTGAATATATTAAAGATTAAAAGCCTAATAAGCGCAGGCTCTGGGGAGAGATTTCCGCTGCGCTACAATTTCCCCGTGCTGCGGGCGTTATATACAAAGGACAGTTCATGGATAATCTAAGTATCTTCGACGTAATTTCATTTCTATCAAGCATTGCATCACTAATACTTGCCATCGTCGCCATTCTGGCAGCTAAAAGCTCGGAGAAAGAAGTTAGAGATAATTTTGAAAAAACGCAGCGAGTAATGATGGAGTATCAAGAGAGAACAAAAGAGGTTCTCGCTGAAATTGATAAAAAAGCAGAAGTTATCGAAAGAACTGTTTCTGAGTCGCAGCGACAACTCATGAACACAATGACAAACATCATCAACGAAACCGTAATACCAAAAAAGGTTGATATGGGCGAGCAGCTTGGCATGCAGTTCATGCAGCAAATGTTCTCCAATCCTGAAAAAGCAAACGAAATGATGGGGGGCTTAGCTCAAATGATGAAAATTGCTGAAATGCAAAAAGACAAGAAATGAATGTTTGCGTATAACAATTGGCTCAACTATTGTTCACTTCGTTCGCTGTATAGTCAAAAACTGCGATTTTGTCTGCTCACTAGCTTAATTGTTGACGTCTCCAATTCGCTCAAAGTTACCGATATGCTTGTTTGCATATTTTGGGCTAGCTCTCGAAAGGCCTTACTCTAATAAGGTTACTATCCATACCCAATGATATTTAAATAGGCATCACGAGCAAATGCCTACCTTTTTTGGCTGCGCCAGCCGCTGGGTACAAGCAATGAATTGCCCTGTACCCAGCGGCTGGCGAGAGCGGAAGAGCTTTCGACGCAGAAAGTTATTTGCAGATTGAAAGTTAAATTGGTTCGCAGTAGACTTTTATTGTCAATCGGGCAAAAGCCCAACATCAAAACAGGCGCTGTTAAAGCTGCCTTCAATACGCATCTCCGCGAGAGTTTATTTAGTTTCCTATAGCAACGCTTTCAATGCTGCGTTTTCCCTTTTGCATTTCCAAACTTAGGCGCGATCAGTCCGGCCTGCTTCTTTTGAAGCATCGTGGGCGAATAGGCTTCAGTGCCGCTGAACCGTTTTACGGTCAGTTAGTTCTTACAAGTCTTCGCAAAGGTGGATAGCAATGTCAGATTTTAATCCTGAAGTTGAATTGGCACGGTTAAAGGTTCAAACCGTGATCCTTAGAAAGAAAGTGTATAAGAGATCGCGGCTTGATCGATATAAAGGCGAGCTGTTGCAGCTTAAACGCCAAGGCGCAACAACTGCTGAGTTACAACGATGGTTAAAAGACAAACACATCAAGGTTGTTTGGACCACCGTTAAGCGCTGGCTGGATAACAATGGCTAAGTTTGCAAAGCTACAAAAACAAGCTGGAGCTGTTATGAAGCAGCTCCAGGGTACAGTGATTAAATCTGTACGTACTGTTAGTAACTTCGAGCAGGCGCTAACTCGGGTTGCTGAATACTGCCAACAGATGAAGTTGCCAAGCTTGCAGGCAATGAGCATTAACGACGTGCTCACTTATCTTGATCTAAGGGGGCAGATAGTCGGGCAAAAAACGCTGGATATGGAGCGGCAGGCCATCCAGAAAATGTTGCAGCATGTCACCGGCACTTTGCCAGTAGATAAAACACTTCCAGTTATCAAATCAGAGCATCAGCAAGTGCTGCTTTCCAGAGCTTATACAGTACCACAGATTGAGCTTGTTGCTGGTCAACAGAAAGACTCCAATTCACTAGCTACAAGAATTAGCCATGCCGCTGGGTTAAGGGCGCATGAGTTATTAACCTTAGCAAAGCCAACAGAACGGCCAGCAGATAAACGCCCAGCAAACTCGACTAAGTTCTCAGGCAGGGAGGGTATTATCTATACAGTGCAAGGGAAGGGCGGTTTGAAAAGGGAAGTGTTGATCCCTGTGTCTTTGTCGCGGGAACTTGAAAAGTGCCGAAGACCAGCCCCTGTTACCGTTCAGGACAGAGGAATCAACTATTTAAGCCGCTACCAGCTAGCTGGAGGCCAGCCTTGGTCTAACTCATTCAGTGCAGCATCCAATAGGGCATTAAACTGGTCCAGAGGCGCACACGGGCTTCGCCACAGCTATGCGCAGGAAAGAATGCACGAATTGCAATCTCTTGGTCTTACAAGGCTTTTAGCACTTGAAACTGTGTCTCAGGAAATGGGACACTTCCGACCAGAGATTACGGAGACTTACTTGCGATAGGCAATCTATATGCATTCAGTCGCTGCCATCGAGATACAAGTACTGAAGGTAAACGAATGAAGATTGCAAATTTTATTTTGTTAATTGCTGTATTGGCAAATATATCTGCACTAAAAGCGCAAGATTATTCCAATGTAAAGTATGTTCCATGCGACCACAAAGACTCTGAGCAGTTAGATAGAGAAGCTGGTAACTCCAAATTATTTATTGAATTAGCTGAAACATCCAAACAATTATGTTCTTTTTCGTTGCAGAGAAAAGTGATGGTGCACGTTCCATTACGCGATGTAAACCTTCATGATGCTAATTTAAGATTATCAAATTTTAGCTCTTCTGATGCTGAAAACGTAAAGCTTTTACGGTCCTACTTAGAAGAGACGTCTTTTAAGCGCGCTAACTTAAAGAGTGCAAACTTTAACGAAGCAAAGTTAAACAATGCAGACCTTAGTGAAGCAAACTTAGTTGGCGCACTCTTCTCCATGGCAAACCTCGACGGTGCTAACCTTTCCAAAGCTGTGTTTGGATGCTCAGACGATAAACCTAGTAAGTGCACTGATATCACACAAGCCTCATTTTATGGACCTTCGTGTTCCTATAATCATCAACAAAAGGATGTTGTGTGTAACGACGAAAAACTTGTTTTCACTAACTTGAAAGGCGCTAAAAATATCAAGTCTCTTGTGTATGATTACTCAGACCATTTGAATTTCCCATCAACTTTAATCTCTCTGAGAAAATATTTAAGAGAAAGTGGATTTGAAATTGAGGCGCGTGAAATCACCTATGTGATTCAAAAAGGATTAGACGAAGAGGATTTGTTTGATTTGTCAAAAGTCAGTACTTTGGAAATATTAGGGGCTTACGCACGGAAATTTGCTTTTGACTACACAGTGCAATATGGCGCTTCACCAAGTAATGCCCTGGTCATCATGCTATATACCTTGATTATCTTTAGCTTTGTGTATTTCTCTACGTTAATGATACAAGTTTTCTGCAAATTAAAGTTTGTCGGAGATGTCTTCTTAATTTCGCCAAAAATAACGATCCCAGATATTTTAGACGTACAGGAGTATGAAGACGGTATATTCAAAATTCAAAGCTTGTTAAGAATTATCCATAAGTATCGAGACATGCAGCCTCCATATGGGCCAGATAGACAGTTAGAGTTAAAATATTACTTCTACATATGTCGACATGCTGTTTGGTTTAGTATTTTATCGTCTTTCCATTTTGGTTGGCGAGACTTGAATGTTGGAAGCTGGTTGGCTCGCCTTCAACCCACTCTCTTTACTTACAAACCTACAAAGATGTTCAGAATTCTCTCTGGGATTCAATCTTTAGTTTGCATCTATCTTCTAGCAATTTTCGTCATCAGCTATTTTGGCAACCCATGGGGCTAGTGAACAGCAGAGCGATATCATATTTTTTCTAATACTAGTAACCATATTGGGTATATCGCCCGAGTGTAAGAGATTAGAAATGTGTTTGTGTTGGATAGTGACAATATCTAAGGATTGGATGTTGGTTCAAAAAATACTAAGATGTTGGTAGCACAGAGGTAGCACAGACTTAAAGTGGATCAAAAGAAGTAACGTAAGTGCTTGATAAATGGTGGCCCCACCTGGACTTGAACCAGGGACCTGCCGATTATGAGTCGGATGCTCTAACCAACTGAGCTATAGGGCCATTTAAAACAGGCTTTAAGTAAACAAGTCCAAGGGCTGAACTCTTTAAAGCGCAGGCAGTATAAGAAGTTTTTCTTCCGTTGTCACCGCTTCGTGACATGCTCTTTGTACTGATTGCTGGTTTTTTATCCGCTTCTCTATCAATCCTCTGCGCTAAACTGGATATTTACAGGGAAGATGCAAGCTTAAACGGAGTTTTCGCCGATAATAGTGTTCTGCTACTAACTGTTTTTAGCTGTTGCCAGTCATCATCTTAAACAGGAGAAAAATTATGGATATTCAGAAGTTTTCTCATTTTTTCTATAAAAGCCCAAAAATGCTGTTTATCTTTCTGGTTTTTCTGTATGCGTTGTATTCACCCTGGCTCTATAGCAGTGCGGATCCTCAGCGTTATTACCAGTTTGCATTTGCATTGCTAATGCTTGCTTTGTTGTTTGAATTACATCTGGCCAACTTGCGTTTTGCTGAGTTCATTCGACAGCCACTGCGCTGGAAATCGCTAACAGGTTTTTTGTATCTGTCCGCTTTCTTATGCTTCGGCTGGGGCTTATGGGGCGCTGAGTGATAGCTGCTCCTTTTAAGTCACAGCCTCCGTCAGCTGAAAAAACAAAAGACACCCTAAGGTGCCTTTTGCATATCAGTTTGGCCATGCCGGAGCAGCTGCCAGCTTAAAAATTCTACTCGTCGAGGAAGCTTTTTAATACTTCTGAACGGGAAGGGTGGCGCAGTTTACGCAGCGCTTTGGCTTCGATTTGACGGATACGTTCCCGTGTTACGTCAAACTGTTTGCCCACTTCTTCCAGTGTATGGTCGGTATTCATATCGATACCAAAACGCATACGCAGTACTTTTGCTTCACGGGCTGTTAAACCGGCCAACACTTCGTTGGTGGCGGCTTTTAAGCTTTCCATGGTGGCTGAGTCCAGCGGCGATTCTGAAGTGCTGTCTTCGATAAAATCACCTAAATGCGAATCTTCATCATCACCTATTGGTGTTTCCATGGAGATTGGCTCTTTAGCAATTTTCAGCACTTTACGGATCTTGTCTTCCGGCATGCCCATACGTTCGGACAATTCTTCCGGAGACGGCTCACGACCCATTTCCTGCAACATCTGACGTGAAATACGGTTCAGTTTGTTGATGGTTTCAATCATATGCACAGGGATCCGGATAGTACGGGCCTGGTCAGCGATAGAACGGGTGATTGCCTGACGGATCCACCATGTAGCGTAAGTTGAAAACTTATAACCACGACGGTATTCGAACTTGTCGACAGCTTTCATCAAGCCGATGTTACCTTCCTGAATTAAATCAAGGAATTGTAAACCACGGTTGGTGTATTTTTTCGCGATAGAAATAACCAGACGTAAGTTCGCCTCAACCATTTCTTTTTTCGCACGACGGGCCTTGGCTTCACCAATCGACATACGACGGTTGATATCTTTAATTTTAAAGATCGAAAGGCCGGTCTCTTCTTCAATTTTTTTCAGCTTCTCAACGCTGCGGACCAAATCGTCACGCATCTCACCCAGCTTGGCTGAATAAGGTTTGCCTGCAGCAATTTCGGCGTCGATCCATGCCGTTGAGTTTTCGTTACCGCTGAAAGACTTCATAAAGTTTTTCTTTGGCATTTTTGCGTACTCAACGCAGTTCTTCATCACAATACGTTCCTGGACGCGCACGCGGTCCATCATTTCACGCATGTTTTTGACCAGACGGTCGAACTGTTTTGGTACTAAACGGAAGCAACGGAAAACTTCGCTGAGTTTTTCAATTTCTTCTTTGGTGGTCGGGTGTTCGCGGCCATTTTTGACGATAGAGTTACGGGTTACTTCGTACTGAGTACGGAGTTCACCAAACTTCTCGCGAGCCATTTCCGGATCCGGACCAGTGTCTGCTTCTTCGTCCGAGTCTTCAGACTCTTCGTCGTCACTTGTGATATCAGCGTCTTCATCGGCCAGTTCTTCTTCTGGCACGTCCGAACCGATATGAGTGGCCGTTGGGGCCATATCATCCACTTCGTTTGGATCGATAAAAGCGGTGACAATGTCACTTAAGCGAATTTCTTCGGCTTCGAATTTATCCCACTGTTCTAACAGGTAGGTGATGGCTTCAGGGTATTCAGCCACAGAGGTCTGAACCTGATTGATACCATCTTCAATCCGCTTGGCGATGTCGATTTCGCCTTCACGGGTTAACAGCTCTACAGTGCCCATTTCGCGCATATACATGCGGACCGGATCTGTAGTGCGACCTAACTCTTTATCCACACTGACTAAAGCCTGAGCGGCTTCTTCTGCGGCGTCTTCATCCGGCGCAGCGTCAGACATGATCAGGTCATCGGCATCTGGTGCTGTTTCAAACACCTGAATGCCCATGTCATTGATCATACGGATAATGTCTTCGATCTGATCGGAGTCAATAATATCTTGTGGAAGATGATCATTAACTTCAGCAAAGGTCAAATAACCTTGCTCTTTACCCTTTAAGATCAGGAGTTTTAGTTGCGACTGAGGATTATGCTCCATAGAGGCTGTTCTTCCACCCAAATAGTTAGTTCAAAAATGCGAATTAGCGATTATAACAAAGCGCGGCTTTTCTAGCCACCGCGCAATGACGGCTTACTCACGGTTATTTGCTTTTAAAAGCTTTTAACAGCAACACAAATTCGTGTTTCTCCGCCGTGGTCAGTTGCTGCAAAGTATCTTTGCGTTGCAATTCTTCCAGACGTTGACCCAGATACTGATCTTCAATAGAGCGGAAGGTATCCAGAAATTCTTTAGTTAACTGCTCTTCGGCAACCTGATGGTCCCATAAAGCCAGTTTCACCAATATGTTGTATTCAGGCGTATCGCGCCAATGTTCCAGCAATTGCGCTGTGGTCAGTTCAGGCTGAGCTAATAAAGTCTGCTGTACTGTCAGCAATAGCTGAATACCAGGTAAATTCGCTTCTGCCAGTTCAGGAGCCAAAGGCATCACTTTGGCAAGGGCAGGGTATTGCAGTAACAACGCAATAGCCCGGCGCATCGGCGTAATTTTTGTGGCCGCAGGAGCTTTGCTCTGCACCTTGTTCTGGCTTCTGGCCGCCGTATTTTGCTGCGACGATTTACCAACCAGCGACCCCAGGGTTTCAAACAAGGCATCGCGATAAAATTCACTTGGAATTTGTTTAATTAGCTCGTTACCTTTAACCCATAAAGCGGACTTTCCGGCATCGCTGGTTAAATCTAACTCTTTGGCCAGATGGTCAAATAAATACTGACCTAGAGGCATGGCCTGTTCCAGACGGTTTAAAAAGGCATCTTTGCCTTCTTTTTGCACCAGCGAATCCGGGTCTTCGCCGTCCGGTAAAAATACAAAATTCAGTTCCACGCCGTCTTTTAAATGCGGTAAAGCACTTTGTAAGGCACGCCATGCGGCGTCGCGGCCCGCTCTGTCGCCGTCGTAACAGCAAGTCACAGTGCTGGTCAGGCGGAATAGCGTATGCATGTGATCTGGGGTCGTGGCGGTGCCTAAACAAGCCACCGCAAAAGATATTCCTTGCTCGGCCAGACCAACCACGTCCATATACCCTTCAACAATCAGCACACGACTCAGTCTGTCCTGGCTTTGTCTGGCTTCGTATAAGCCATAAAGTTCACGGCCTTTATGGAAAAGCCGGGTCTCAGGTGAGTTTAGATACTTTGGCGTACCTTCACCTATCACCCTGCCGCCAAAACCTATCACTCTGCCGCGTTTATCCCTGATGGGAAACATCAGCCGGTCACGGAAAAAATCGTATTCACGGCCCTGATCATTGCGGCTGATCAGTTTAATTTCAAACAGCTGATCACGAGCTGAACGTGAAGCGCCTAACTGTTTTAATACAAAGTCCCAGCTGTCAGGTGCGTAGCCTATGCCGTATTTTGTCGCTGTGGCCTCTGAAATACCACGTTTCTGCAAATAGGTGGCAGCATGAAGCTGTTGTTTCAGCTGTTGCTGATACAAATCTGCCGCTTTTTGCATCTGGCTGTAATCGTCGGCCTGAGCCTGCGGATACTGCTTACCACTGCCTTGTTCGCGTGGTATCTCTAAATGATGCTGCTTCGCCAGTTCTTCAATGGCTTCTACAAATTCAAGCTGTTCGTACGCCATCATAAAACTGATGGCATTGCCGTGAGCGCCACAACCAAAGCAATGATAAAACTGTTTGTCGCTACTTACGGTAAAAGAAGGGGATTTTTCGTTATGGAAAGGGCAACAAGCCTGGTAATTCTTACCAGCCTTTTTTAACGGAACTCTATGATCAATCAGTTCCACTATATCTGTACGAGCTAATAAGTCGTCGATAAAGTGTCTGGGGATTTGTCCTGCCACCTTTTTCCTTTTTACTTGTATTCAGAAAAAGACAAGCCGTGCTAAGGGCACGGCGTGCAGTAGTTCAGCTAGAAGCTTAACTCAAACGAGCTTTAATAACCTGACTTAAAACGGCCATATCAGTACGGCCTTGAACCTGTGGCTTTAAGTGGGCCATGACTTTCGCCATGTCCTGCATTCCAGAGGCTGCAACAGCAGTAATTGCTTGTTGCACTAAATCATCAAGCTCAGCCTGAGATAAGGCTTGTGGCAAAAACTGTTCTACGATTACGATTTCTGCTAATTCAATATCAGCTAAATCTTGCCGACCTGCTGCACTGTACTGACTGGCAGATTCTTTCCGTTGTTTTACCATTTTGGTCAACACAGGAAGAATATTGGTGTCATCTGGCACCATCTGCAAGTCAATTTGACGTTGTTTGATTTCAGCTAAAGCTAAACGAATAGTGCCGAGACGCAATTTGTCTTTGGCACGCATTGCGTCTTTTTGGGCTTCTTGCAGCTGCTCTAACAATGCCATAGGTCAGGCAATAATCTTAGTAAAGCTTGATGCGACGAGCGTTTTCGCGAGAAAGCTTTTTCATGTGACGCTTAACAGCGGCAGCTTTCTTACGCTTACGAACCCAAGTTGGCTTCTCGAAAAACTCTTTAGAGCGTACATCAGCTAATACGCCAGCTTTTTCACAAGAGCGCTTGAAACGACGTAAAGCTACGTCAAATGGTTCGTTTTCTTTTACTTTAACAACAGGCATTAAATTCTCACCTCGGTCAACTCTGGTTAGTGTCTAACCAATACGATTAAAAATGGTGCGGCATTTTACTCAAAAGCCAGCCCCAATGTAAAGCAATAAGTGTTGTACTGGTGATGATGCTCGGATCCCAGTACAATTCGCCGCGTAGCATATAGGTAAGGGGAGAAAAATGCGAGTACTTGGCATAGAAACATCGTGTGATGAAACCGGCATCGCTGTGTACGACGAAGAGCGGGGTCTGCTAAGTCATGTGTTATACAGCCAGATCCCTTTGCATGCAGATTATGGCGGTGTAGTGCCTGAACTTGCCTCACGTGACCATATCCGTAAAACATTGCCTTTAATTCAACAAGCTTTAAAAGAAGCGGGTTGCGAGGCGTCCGACATAGACGGTGTGGCTTACACAGCAGGCCCAGGTTTAGCCGGAGCTTTGTTAGTGGGCGCATCAATAGGCCGTAGTTTAGCTTTTGCCTGGGGCAAACCAGCGCTTGCAGTACATCATATGGAAGGCCATTTATTGGCACCTATGCTGGAGGAAAACCCACCAGAGTTTCCTTTTATTGCCTTGTTAGTCTCGGGCGGTCATACCCAGTTAGTGCGGGTGGATGGCATAGGTCAGTATCAGTTATTGGGTGAATCTGTCGATGATGCTGCAGGTGAAGCCTTTGATAAAACCGCAAAATTAATGGGGTTGGAGTATCCGGGGGGGCCTTTGCTTGCCAAATTAGCCACACAAGGCCAAGCCGATAAGTATGCGTTTCCGCGCCCTATGACAGACAGACCCGGCTTAAATTTCAGTTTCAGTGGCTTAAAAACTGCTGCTGCTAATGTAATTGCTGCCGAAGGCAAAAGCCCAGAAGTGCAGGCAAACATAGCCGCTTCATTCCAGCAGGCTGTGGTCGATACCTTGGTATTAAAGTGTCGCCGTGCGTTAAAAGAGCAGCGCTTAAAACGTTTAGTGGTCGCAGGGGGCGTTAGTGCCAATACGTCGTTACGTGAACAGCTGGAAGTTTTACTGAAAAGCTTAAAAGGCGAAGTGTATTACCCACGCAAAGAATTCTGCACCGACAACGGCGCTATGATTGCTTTTGCTGGCTTTCAGCGTTTAAGAGCAGGGCAGCAGCAGGATTTAACCATAGGTGTAACGCCACGTTGGCCTATGGAGCAATTACCAGCCTTGTAATGAATTGGGGTCAGATCACATTGTTAACTGTTAACAATGTGATCTGACCCCATTTTTATTCCTGTTCGGGATTCTCTGGTTTGGTTTTGCGGTTTTTATGCCAAACCTTAGTTTCCTGATTGTTCCAAAGCCTGATGATATTGTCTTTGTGACGGATAATAATCAAAAGGCTCAGCATGGACACAGGAATGGTATACAAAGGTTTGATAAACCAGGTGAAAATGGGCGCAAGGCCTACAGTGACAATAGCGGCTAACGACGAGTAGCCGGTCGCTCCTACCAGCATCATCCAGGTGGAAATCAGTAAACCTGCCAAATCCAGCCCTATCGGCATCATACTGCCAAAAGCCGTGGCGACTGCTTTGCCGCCTTTAAAGCCAAAAAAAATCGGGAATATATGGCCTAAACAGGCGCAGACGGCAATCATGCCTAAATAAAAGGCTTCGACACCTAAAAAATAAGAACCCCAAACCGGAATAGTGCCTTTAAGCACATCAAATACCAGTACCAAAGAGGCTGGGAAAGCACCACCCAAACGTAATACGTTAGTTGCGCCCGGATTACCTGAACCATGAGTACGCGGATCGGGTAGCCTGAATATTTGACTGACCAGAATGGCAGACGAGATTGAGCCGCTTAAATAAGCTAACAGCATCAAAATCGCTATGGTAAGGGTCATGGATTAAGGTTCCTCAGTCCGGCAAAGTGCGCTAAAATCGCGTCCTGTTTAATAAGGCGTTCAGAGTATAGGCTTTTTTAAGCTTTGCCTATCCGACCAGCCTACCTGAAACAAGTCTTTAACAAAAGCGGAAATCTATGACGGATATAGTTTTTATCAAACAGTTCAAGGTTCAAACAGTAATAGGTGTGTATGAGTGGGAAAAAGCCATACAACAGACGCTGGAGTTTGATTTGGAGCTCGCTACCGATATCCGCCAGGCCGCTGCCACTGACGATTTGCAATATACCCTCGATTACAGCGCTGTTTGTACTGCTATCACAGAACTGTGTCAGCAACCTCATGAATTAATTGAAACTGTTGCTGAAAAAGTGGCATCTATGGTACTGGAAAAATTTCCGACTAAAGCGGTTAAAGTCACTATTGCCAAGCCTGCTGCTGTGCCTGCTGCTGCCAGTGTCGGTGTCTCTATACTGCGTGGAAGCTGGTAATGGCGCTGATTTATATCAGTATTGGCAGCAATATAGAGCGGGATCTGCATATCAGCGCTGCTTATCTGGAGCTGTCTGCATTATTCGGTGAAATTCGCTGCTCTGCAGTGTATGAAAGCGAAGCTGTAGGGTTTGATGGTGATGCTTTTTATAATCTGGTGGCTGAAGCCAACACCGATTTATCTGTGGCCGACTGTGTGGCGGCTTTTAAGGCGATAGAGCAAAAATATGGCCGCCCTGCGAAATCCCCTAAGTTTTGTGGCAAACGGCTCGATCTGGATTTACTGACTTACGATCAATTCGTGTGCAAAGAACCAGTTGAATTACCGCGCGATGAAATTACTAAAAACGCCTTTGTGTTGTTGCCATTATCACAACTTGCACCAGAGCAGGTTCATCCGCTGACAGGCCAAAACTATCAGCAGATGTGGCAGCAGTATCAAGAGCCACAAAAGCTGTGGCAAGTGGCTTTTAACTGGCCGGATGTTGCTCCTGCCACTGCTGTTTAGCTGCGCTAATCGCCTCAAGCCGTGCCTTAGCAACCTCCAGTTTAATAGCTTCACCTTTTAAACCCAAAGCCACTATAGCTTTCACATCAGTAGCACGAGCTGCTACTGCAAGCTGACGTAAATAATCCGCTTGTGGGTAATCGGCCTGTTCAAAGCCAGTACGGCCGCGTAAATCGGCTATGGCACACAGCAACAATAAATCCAGACGTTCGGGTTTGCGCCATAAATCTATGCCATCAAATAACTTTTGTACTGTGGCAGGGCGAAGCTCAAAAGCTTTGTGCAGCAACTGATGATATTCACAGGCCAATAACGCCAAATCACGGCAGTCGTTGGGCACACGAATACGGCTGCAAAGCTCCTGCACTAAAGGTAAACCGCTGTGTTCATGGCCATGATGTTTTGGCCATAACGCCGGATCTGTGATGCCTTTACCCAGATCATGACAAAGTGCGGCAAAACGCACATCCAACCGGTCAGACAATAAAGCCGCTTGTTTCAGTACCAGCATACAATGGATACCGGTGTCTATTTCCGGATGCCACTTTTCTGGATTTGGTACTCCCCACAGCTGATCCAGTTCTGCCATCAATACCTTTAACGCGCCGCAACTGTGCAGCAATTCAAAATAAGCTTGTGGGTCTTGTTCTGTTAAAGCGCGAGCCGTTTCCTGCCAAACCCGCTCTGCGGTTAAATGCTGCAGCTCACCACTGTTGCTCAGTTGTGTCATTAACTGCAAAGTTTCAGCGGCAACGGTAAAACCTAAATGAAAATAGCGGGCATAAAAACGCGCCACCCTTAATACCCGCAGTGGGTCTTCACTAAACGCAGGGGAGACATGGCGCAGAATTTTTGCCTTGATATCGGCCACACCACTATAAGGGTCGTGCAGCTGGCCAGTATCATCTTTGGCGATCGCATTGATAGTTAAATCTCGACGCTGTAAATCCTGCTCTAAGGTGACGTCCTCTGCAAAATAGCAGGCAAACCCCGTATAGCCTTGGCCTTGCTTACGCTCTGTGCGGGCCAAAGCGTATTCCTGCTTGGTTTTTGGATGCAAAAATACCGGGAAGTCTTTACCCACAGCCTGATAACCCAACCCCAGTAATTGTTCAGGTGTAGCACCGACCACCAACCAGTCCTGGTCCAATGCCGGGTAGCCCAACAACTCGTCGCGAACAGCTCCGCCCACAAGATAAATTTTCAATGTATGCCTGCTCCACCTACAAGATAAGTTTTCAATGCTTTCATGCAGTCTGTTTTTTTGCCATTATAACGCCTTGCTTACAATTGTCGCCCTAACTCAGCATCAGGAAGCTTATGTACACCGGATTTTTCGGTTTAACCAGTCAGCCTTTTTCTATAGCGCCAAACCCTGACTTTCTCTTTTTAAGTCCTCGTCATGCTGAAGCTTTGGCGCATTTGCGTTATGGCTTAGGCGAGGCCGGTGGCTTTGTGCTGCTGACCGGCGAAGTGGGTACTGGCAAAACTACAGTATCACGTTGTTTATTGCAGGAACTGACCGATCAAACCGAAGTGGCTTTTATCTTAAATCCCACTTTAAACGAGCTGGAACTGCTGGCCGCTATTTGTGATCAGCTAAAAATCCGCTACAAAAAATCTGATGCCAGCTTAAAAATGCTGACCGACAAAATTACCAACCGTCTGACGAAAAACCATCAGGCTGGTAAAAATACCATTTTGATTATCGACGAAGCTCAGCATTTACAACCCGCTGTACTGGAACAGCTGCGCTTGCTCACCAACTTAGAAACCAATACCAAAAAGCTGTTGCAGGTGATTTTGATAGGCCAGCCTGAGTTACAACAACTATTGCAGCGCCAGGATTTACGCCAGTTGGCACAACGTATTACCGCCCGTTATCACTTAATGCCTTTGACTGAACAGGAAGTGCAGCAGTACATCAGTTACCGTTTGCAGGTAGCAGGTTGTAGTCGCCCTGTGTTTACATCTTCTGCGGTGAAAAAATTATTTTTATTATCAGGTGGTATTCCGCGTCTACTCAATTTAATCTGCGACCGCGCTATGTTAGGGGGGTATAGTCAGCAAAAGGCATTAATTGATGCTGGCCTGGTCAGTCAGGCCGCTTCTGAAGTGCTGGCGATCAAACCTCAACCAGTAAAAGCGGCATGGCCAGTATGGGTATGGCCGCTTTTAACTGTAGTGGCCTTAGGAGCAGGTGCAGGGCTGTCTGCGTTAATTTGGTAGGAACCCGTCATGTCGTTATTAATGGATGCGTTAAAGCAACAACAGCAAGTGCCGATGGCAGCAGAACAGACTGCATCAGGCCATGGCTGGCGTATTGTTGCTTTAATTTTGTTAGTGGTTTTAGGTTTGGTTTTGGGCTTTTTTGTTGGTCAGTATCAATTCAACAAAAAAGAACCAGCTGCCGTTGCTGAAGCTGTGGCTGCTCCTGTGGTTCAGGCGGCACCTGTCATTGCTAATGCGGCTGATATTGCGATGGAATTGCAGCTGGCGGCAGACTTATTAAAGCCAGCAGAGCCAGTGCAGCTTGAAGAAGTGCCGGAAGATGATCGGCAATTGGTTGTATCGGCCAAACGTGGTGAGAAGGTGTTAGGCCGTTCCATTGGTGACGAGAGGGATGACGACTTTGTTGATTTTGAACAAATGCAGGAAGCTGATCTGCAAGATGACTTAACCCCTGTGGATGAACTCTTGCCTGCAGCTGAGCTTGAGCAATCTGATGTGTCGGCAGAGCTGCGTGGAAAATTTGAATCAGCGTTGGCAGCTGCTGATGGCTCGCAACTACGTCAACAACAGATTAATTACCACGATGCGCCTGCTATGGATATTAATCAGTTGGATGATCTATTGCAGCGCCAGTTACCTTCGCTACGTTTTGAAGCCCATGTCTATGCAACGGACGCTAAACAGCGCTGGATCAAAGTGAATGGCAAAGACTTACAGCAAGGTCAGTGGGTAACGGCAGATATTCAGGTGAAAGAGATATTGCCGCAGTATGTGGTTCTGCAGTTTAATCAAACCCAGTTTAGTGTTGAAGCCTTAGCAGACTGGAGTTATCAACGCCGCTAGTGGCGTTGTTACTCCAGCACTGACTGGCGGAAAAATCGAATGATATCAATGCCAAAATCTTCTGGCATTACAGCACCTTCAATTTCCACATCTGCTTTATTACTGGCTAAATCGACCATAGATACTTCGATATAACGTTTAAATTTACAGTTGTAAAACACCTTGATCACAGGGCGCAGTGGATCCAGTTCATTGGACTTAATCACTATGCCCAGCTTTTCATTACTCAGTTTGACTAAAGTGCCTACAGGGTGAATGGCTATGGCTTTAATAAACTGGGCCAAAAGCACAGGATCAAAACTTTGGGGGGATTCGCGTTTTAGTATTTTCAGCGCCGAAATACCAGTCTGGCCTTCTTTGTAGCAACGTTGTGCAGTAATGGCGTCGTACGTATCGACTATCGAAATCATCCGGCCATAGACCGAAATTTGTTGCTCAGCTAAACCATGTGGATAACCTTTGCCATCCAGTCGTTCATGATGCACGGCCGCCACGTCAATACTGATGGGGCTTAAGCCAGGGATTCTGTCCAGAATTTCTTTGCTGTACACCACATGGCGGCGCATTTCTCCAAACTCTTCTTCAGTCAGTTTGCCGGGTTTATTCAGTATGCTGTCCGGCACCAGAATTTTGCCTATATCGTGTAATAAGGCACCTGTGGCTAGTTGTTGGATCAGCTCTTCATCAAATTTCATCTGCTTGGCAAAAATAGTCATCAGAATAGACACATTGACCGAGTGCTCCAGCAGGTACGCATCTTTTTCCCGAATACGGCTGATGCAGAGCAAAGCATCCTGATTACGAAATACCGAGTCGATGAAACCCGTGGCACAGTCCTGAAAGGGCTGCAGATTTAACTCACGCCCTGCCTGAATATCGGCAAAGGCTTTTTTCTGCAGTCCTTTGGCTTGTTGGTACAAGACATTGGCCTGACCCAGTTCCTGTTCAAAACTGACTTTTTCGCGTGTTCTGCCAGTTGACGCTGCTGGCACAGGCTCTGATGGCGCAGCGGCTTCCACTTTGGGCTGTTCCAGAGTTTTACTTAAATCTACTACCAGTTCCAGCACGCCTTTTTTCTTCAGTTGCTCGATCACTGCCGCCGTTCTGGCCCAGCCCTGGGTCTTTATTTCAACAGTACCTTTTTGTTTATGCACAGAAACCACGTACATGCCTGGCTGCAATTCGGTAATAGACAAAACTTTAAGCTGAGCAGGTGCTGTCATAGACTGACTCTCTGTGATTGCCGAAATTCGGATAATCACTAATAAGTGTAAATATGAAAAAAATGATACACCATTGTCGAGCAAAAAAAAAGCCCGCAACAAGGCGGGCTATATGTCCATGGAGGGACGGTATGTCGCAACTGTCAGGAACGTTGTTGCGACGATGTCCATGGAGGGACGGTATGTCGCAACTGTCAGGAACGTTGTTGCGACGGTTTATTGCTGAAGTTTTAACTCAGATCGTCAGTCATCGTCATTAACGAAGCGTTACCACCGGCAGCTGTGGTATTGATAGTGACAGTTTTTTCTGTCACTAAACGGTGCAGCAACTGATGATCGGCAGGGCTGGTGACTAAAGCACTGATAGCGCCATCACGGGCTGCTATCCACCGGGCGGATAAAGCTTTCAGTGGGTTCGTGCCTTCAATCACAGCTGTTGCCAGTGTTGGGTGCGCTAACACTGCTTTTAAGGATGACAGCTTTACCCAATGGAACAAGTTCGCTGGTAAACCAGCCTGCAGTAACAACTTACGGCAGGTATCCATTTCAGCGTACTGAGCTTCGCCTGCAGTACTGACCACTGCATTACCTGATACCAGAGCCGTGATTAACGCCAGCATCCAATGCTGGAAGCTGCTGTGCTCATTGCGAATAAGCGCCACCACACCTTTGGCTTCCAGATGCAATTGGTTAGATTCACCTGTAGGTCCTGGTAAAGTAATAGGCTGAGCCAGCTCTTTTTCGATAAACAGCAGCTGTTCACGGGCGGCGGTGATCACGTCGTTTAAGTCGTGTTCTTGCTCTGATACCAGTTTATTACCTGCTAACTGAGCGATAAAACGACGTAACACAGAACCTCTGTTGGTGACGTTTTGATTCAGCCATGCCACCTGAGCCACAGCCATTTGCTGTAGTTGAGTATTCAGCTGCGCATCAAAACCGCTGGCCGCTTCTAACTGCTGTTGCACAGCAGCATCTAAAGCAGGGGCCTGTAATTCATGTTCTTTTACCAGACGGCTTAAGTAAAACGGGCCACCGGCTTTAGGGCCAGTACCAGATAAACCACGGCCACCAAATGGCTGAACACCGACCACAGCACCAATCATATTGCGGTTCACATAGATGTTACCTGCTTTGATTTCGCTGGCGACTTTCATCGTCGTCTGAGCAATACGGCTGTGAATGCCGGTAGTCAAACCATAGCCTGTCGCATTAATTTGCTGGATAACTTTATCCAGTTCTTCAGCTTTAAAGCGGATGATATGCACCACAGGGCCAAAAACTTCACGTTCCAGCAAATTCAGACTGCTGATTTCATATAAACGTGGTGCAAAGAAGTTGTGAGCTCCAGGAGACGGCGCGTCACAGACATAATGCAAGGTGGCTTTGCCTTCCAGATACTGCACGTGCTGGTTTAAGCGTTCTAAGGCTTTTGGATCGATCACAGGACCTAAGTCAGTGCTTAACCAGGCCGGATCGCCCACATGCAACTCTTTCATTGCGCCTTTGATCATGGTGATGATTTTATCGGCCACATCTTCTTGCAGGAACAAGACTCTAAGTGCAGAACAACGTTGGCCAGCGCTTTGGAAACCAGAAGAGATTACGTCATCCACCACTTGCTCAGGCAAAGCTGTGGAGTCAACAATCATACAATTCTGACCACCTGTTTCGGCAATTAGCGGCACTGGCTCACCACCACGTTCGGCCAGTTTGCGGGCAATCCAGGCACCGGTTTCAGTAGAACCGGTAAACATCACAGCTTGAAGGCGTGGATCGGGGACCACATGCTCACCTACCTCGCGGCCCGGTGCTATCACCAATTGCACTACATGGTCAGGAAAACCAGCGGTTTTCATCAGCTCAACGGTGCGTACTGC
Source organism: Rheinheimera sp. 1928-s (assembly GCF_029269265.1). Taxonomy (GTDB): domain Bacteria; phylum Pseudomonadota; class Gammaproteobacteria; order Enterobacterales; family Alteromonadaceae; genus Pararheinheimera. Next base: position 391,693 of record NZ_JARIXP010000002.1, on the reverse strand, counting down.
AATTAAACTGGTTTGTTCTGCAGGCTTAGCCACAACGGTATTACCAGCTACTAAAGCTGCACTAACCTGGCCTAAGAAAATAGCTAAAGGGAAGTTCCATGGGCTGATACAAAGCACGACACCACGGGCTTTAGATTCCTGCATTTTCGCGCTTGCTTCTGCAGCGTAATAACGGCAGAAGTCCACAGCTTCACGTACTTCAGCCATGCTGTCGCCGACAGTTTTACCAGCTTCTTTAATACATAAAGCCAGTAATTCGTCGCGGTGTAACTCCAGTTGATCAGCCAATTTGATTAAAAGCGCTGCACGTTCTGTCACTGCAGTGGCAGACCAGGCCGGGAAAGCGGCTTCGGCTAAAGTGACAGCCTGTTGCATTTGTTCTGGTGTGCTGTGGTAGTGGAAACCTATCACTTCGTTGGTATTAGCCGGGTTAGTCACTGCAGAAGCCCCTGCCGGTACTTCAATCTGACTGACCGAAGCCAGCCATTTGTCCATGGCCTCGCGCATCGCAGTCATCTGATCCACATCAGTAAAATCCTGACCTTGGGAGTTCAGACGGCTGGCACCGTAAAGCTGGGCAGGCAGCGGAATAGAATTGTTCCGTTTTTTGTTCCATGCGCGCACTGTTTCTACCGGATCTTTTAATAAAGATTCAACCGGAATGTTTTCATCCACAATGTTGTTTACAAAAGAGCTGTTAGCACCGTTTTCTAATAAACGACGCACCAAATAGGCCAGCAGGTCTGAGTGTTCACCGACAGGGGCATAAATACGACAAGGCACTTTGTCATCCGCCACCACCTGGTCGAACAATGCATCACCCATACCGTGTAAACGCTGGAACTCATAACCAGTGCGATCCGGCGCCATTTCTAAAATAGTGGCAACAGTGTAGGCGTTGTGGGTGGCGAACATAGGGTAGATACTGTCGCGGTATTCCAGCATCTTTTTAGCACAAGCCTGATAAGACACATCGGTCGATGGCTTACGGCTAAATACCGGGAAGTCACTTAAACCTTCGGTCTGGCTAACTTTAACTTCAGTATCCCAGTAGGCGCCTTTCACCAGACGTACCATCATTTTGCGGCCAACTTTCACCGTCAGCTCACGCAGCCATTCAATGACAAACAAGCCACGTTTGGAGTAGGCCTGAACGGCTAAACCAAAACCTTCCCAGCCGTTTAATTCCGGATCTGAGAATACAGCTTCGATAATATCCAAAGATAAATCTAAACGGTCGGCTTCTTCTGCATCCACAGTAAAGCTGATGTCATAGGCTTTGGCGGCTATGGCCAGTTGCTTTAAGCGCGGTACTAATTCATTGATCACCCGGTCGCGATGGGTAAATTCGTAACGTGGGTGAATGGCGGATAATTTAACGGATATGCCAGGGCTTTTTAATGGACCACGTTTTTTCGCAGCAGTGCCTATGACTTTAATCGCCATCATGTAGCTGTCGAAATAACGGTTGGCATCGTCCATAGTGCGGGCGCCTTCACCCAACATATCGTAGGAATAAGTAAAACCTTTGCTTTCCAGCTCTATCGCACGTTCCACGGCTTTTTCAATACTGGTGCCCATCACAAACTGGGTGCCCATAATTTGCATTGCATAACGCACAGCCTGACGGATCACCGGCTCGCCCATACGGCCACAGGTACGTTTTAATAAACCAAACTGAGCTTTTTTCTGATCGTCGCTGTAATTCACCAGCTTGCCAGTCAGCAATAAACCCCAGGCCGAGATATTCACAAATAAAGATTCGCTATTGCCTAAATGCGAGCTCCAATCCCCGTTGGATAACTTGTCGCGAATAAGCAGGTCGGCCGTATGTTTGTCTGGTACACGCAATAAGGCTTCGGCTAAACACATCAGCACTAAACCTTCTTCGGTCGACAACGAAAACTCGTTCAGCAGCGCGTCTACACCCCCTTTACCGACCTGAGCTTCACGGATATTCACCACCAACTGACGGGCTTTTTCCCAGGCACGGCTGCGCGCTGCAGGGCCAATATCAGCAATAGGTAATAAGTTGTTGAGTACCTGATCTTCATCAGCACGGTAGTGGTCGCGCATGGTTTGACGAATAGCATGACTGGTGGTCAATTGGCCTTGGAATAACATAGGGTTTTAATCCAGTGAAGTGAAAAAAATTATGCTGCATTTTAGTGAAAGCGCAGCCCTATTTGGTGGTTTCTTTTTCAAACTAACCTTATATAATTCGGTTTATAAATCATAAAACCAGAAAAAATACTGCCATGACTCAAAGTGCCAAAGGCCGGTTGCCTGACCGTATCGACATGACAATTCTAGACACGCTACAAAAAGATGGCCGTATTTCTAATGTCGAACTGGCAAAAAAGGTCAACTTAAGCCCAAGCCCTTGTATAGACAGGGTTCGCAAGCTGGAGCAGGACGGTTTTATTGAGGGGTATGGCGCCCGTTTAAACGCCAGCAAATTGGGTTTTGGCACTGCAGCTTTTATTCAGGTGACGCTGGATAGAACCACAGGCGCAGTCTTTGATCAGTTTCGTGATGCTGTGGTTAAAATCCCACAAGTGGCGGAGTGTCATATGGTAGCCGGTGGTTTTGATTATCTGCTGAAACTACGTTTATCCAGTATGGAGGCATACCGCGGGGTATTGGGCTTGATTGTGGATTTGCCTGGTGTGTTACAGACTCATACTTATGTGGTGATTGAGCAGGTAAAACAGGATGCGGGTTTGCCGCTTAAGTTTGCTACGGCGCCAGAGGGGAAGGCGGAATAATTGTTGTCTTCCAAATTATGGCGACGGAGCAAATTGTAGGGGCGGGTCTTGTACCCGCCCGTCTGGAATTTGAATCATGTCTTTATAATTCAAAGCGTTTCGCCGCTGGCGAGATACTTTCTTTTGCTTCGCCAAAAGAAAGTATCCAAAGAAAAGGCGACCCCAGGTCGCAGCGAAAGCCCGGCCCAAAATCGTGTGTCCAAGGCGACGCGGCAACTCGCTCGTCGCTACCGCTCCTCACTCAGACACTCCGCGTCTTAAAACCTTGGCCACCCAATTTTGTCCGGCTCGCGCCCCAATGGGGGACTGGTGCCATTAGTTGATATGGTTCGTTGCTTATAAACTATGAAAAATGAAAATGACGCTTACAGCAAGGCTTAAGCCCACAGTTCATTATGAGCTGTCATTGCTATAAATCGAGTGCGTCAGGTAGTCTTTCACGTTCTTCATTTGTAAATTCAAGGAGTCGAGCGTCAAATCCTCGTATGTCTCCTTCGATAGTGAGGAATTTACCAGACTCTGCAAAAAACATTGGATTAATATCCTTTCGTACAACATCACCTACCCAATTTGCGGCTTTTGTCGCGAAATGAATTGTGGCGTGACAAGAATCAACCCAGTCGTTGTATTTCTTGAGATCATGATTGAAATTATCGTTCCAATCTCCGGCCTTATAAAATTTGTGTGGATAGTATGTGTCACCGTGAAGCTCAGAATGCTCCATGAATTTATTACACGCTAGACTTAACGATATTGACAATGTTGTTATGGCTCTCTTTAACTCTTCGAACTCTTTTGGCCAAATCGCTGCAATTACTTTTAGGCGAAACTCGAATATCTCATTTGGGAGCTCGCGAGGCCAAGTTGGATCTGGAGATAATGCAAAGCTTGTCCAAGCATGCCAGGTATCTAAGCGACAGTACTTAACTGCTGCATCAATAACAGAAGTTATAGATATTTCCTTCGCTAGTTTGACCTGATCAGCTGTTTGGCTAAGCGTTTCGTTCACCCACAACTCATGTTCAGACTTTTTAAAATGCAGTTTTTCAACCGGCCAGTCATCTTCATTCTTATCTATCTCGGTATGGTGGTTGGGGCAGAGGAGAATTAAGTTGTGGTAACTATTTCTATCTTCCAGAGTAAGGCTTGAAATACCTCTTGCTGCATCAGTCTTCTCTCCCACGATATGGGCTTGCTCTCCGAGAGCATAAGCAGATGTAACAGCTGCCTTGTCTTGGGTAAGCTCGGTTTTACATATCGCACAACGACTAGCTGAGCGACCCCACAGTAATTTTATATCTTTTTGATTAATCGCCATTTTCTACCTATTTAATATGTTTTCAAAAGCAGAGTACCCGCACGTCGCGCATATTTCAGTATTTTTTATGATTTCTATTTTTACCAAGCTAATGCTGATGTACCTCTATTCTAATAGGTTTTTCTGAGGGCAATGACATTGATGTGGTGAATGCTTTTGCAGTGAGTGCTGAACATATTTTTACTTGGTTAACACTGCTGAAGCTTCAGGCAGTGTGTCTGGCTATTACAAAGAGAAAAGTGTGTATAGAAGGGAATCAAACCAGATACTGAGCCTTCGTAGCCAACTCAGCACCTGATTTTCAACAATAACTAGGGTATTTCAGAAGGTAAAACTAATAGCCTTACATTACATCCAGCGTTCTTTGCGGCGGCGGCCTGGGATTAGGGATGGAACTACTAAACCAAACAGCAAACCGGCGAAACCCAGAATGGAACCTAATACCATTTTGTCTTGCCAGAAGGCGGAAGGTTTTTCCTGCAGTTGTTGAGTCAGCAGGGCTATGGTTTGCTGAGCAGTAGCTGTGGCTGTTTCAGCTTGTTGCACTGCGGCGTCGGTTTCATTGAGTTGTTGTTGTAACTGATCTTTTTCCTGCTGCAACTGGGCAACTAAAGTTTGTTGTTGCTGCAATTGTTGTTGCAGTTCACCTGTCTCGCTACCAAAGACCGGGGTTAAGCTGACGTATTGTTTTAAAATCCAGCCGGTGCGGCCTTTGCTGTCGGTGAGTTGCCAGTATTCTGAGGTACTGTCTTCTGCCACCAATTTAATTTCTTCACCAGCTGCAATGCTGCCGATGATTCTGAAGTCACGACCCGGACCGCTGTACAGATAAGTAATCAGCTTATCGCTGATGTAGGCATTTTGTGGGCTGACCGGAGTGCCTGTTGTTTCTTGTTGTGCAGTGACGCTTGTACTTAGCAACACTGTGGCCAGTAGCATTCCTGCTTGCCAGGGTCTTGAGGTGATCAACATATAAATCCTAAAAAAACCGACCAACATCTGGCCAAAATGGAGAATTGAGCCGATCATAGGCCAGATAGTTATCAATTGACAAGAGCTTAAAATAAGCCCTTGTTACAGAACAGGAAATAAGCCGCTATGGCGACGGAAGCTGAACTTAAATTTTTACTCACCCAAAGTACTGTGCCTGCTTTGGAGCTGGTATGGCAACAGCTGGCAGTGACAGTGCAGAAGCATGAAAGCGTGCAATTACTGAATGCTTATTATGAAACGGACGATCTGTGGTTTCGCCGTTTTGATGCGGGTCTTCGCACCCGGCTGAAAAAAGGTCAGTTTGAACAAACCATCAAGTTAGCTGGGCAGCAGCATGGTGGTTTGCATTTTCGGCCTGAATACAATCTGCCTTGTGCCTCTGTATGGCCTGAATTAAATGCTTTTCCTGCTGAAATCTGGCCGCAAGGTACTGATTTAGCGCTGCTGCAAAGTCAGTTGAAACAGCTGTTTCGCACTGATTTTATGCGTCAAAGCTGGTTGTTAACTTTAGCTGATGGCAGCACAGTAGAAGCTGTGTTGGATCAGGGGGAAGTAGTTTCTGGCGAGCAAAAAGAAGCTATATTTGAGCTGGAACTTGAGCTGCAACAAGGCGAGGTCAAAGCCTTGTTTGAGTTATCACGTCAGTTAGTCCAAGTGTTGCCACTGCGTTTGGGCTGGCAGTCCAAAGCTGAGCGGGGTTACCGTCTGGTACAGCAGCAGCCTTTGGTCTTTATGCCACTGGATAACAGCAGTACAGCCGCGTTATTAAAATCTTTGCAGTATCACGAAAGTTACTTTTTACGCAGTCAGGATCCGTTGTCCTGGCAAGTGATCCTGCAGGCTTTTGTGGCTTTAGCTGCTGTGTCGGCTGAATTCGCTGCGTTAACCCTGCCGCAGCAAGCTGACTCTACACAAGCCTTGAGTTTTTTTAGCAGTGCAGCTTATAACTGTGCATTGCTGAATTGTTCTGAATCTTTGTTTTCTGCCTGAGGTACTGATGAGCCAATTGACCGCCCGGTTAGCCGCTGTATTGCCGTCTGAGTTACAGCATGAAGTCGATCTGGTATTGCCCACTCTGCTGATGCCGGATTTAAATACTGAACAGCTGCAGGATCTCAAACTCTTGCTGGCGGTCAGCCCATTTTTAAGCCGGGTGATGCAACAGCAACCAGAGCTTATTGCTGTGCTGCTGAATAAAGAGCTATTGGCTAAAGCCTTAACACATCAGAACCCATTGTCTGATCTTGCCGATCAAACTGAAGCGACAGTTTTTAAAGCGCTGCGTCGTTGCCGTAATGCGCAACTGGCGCAAATTCTGGCGGCCGACATTCTCGCAGTGAAATCCACAGAGCAATGTCTGCTGGATATATCCGGCATGGCAGACAACCTGATTAACAGCGCTTATCAGTGGGCTTATCAGGATATTGCCACTCAGTGGGGCCAACCTTTGGATCAACAAGGTCAGCCTATGCCTTTGCTGATTTTAGGCATGGGTAAACTCGGTGGCGGTGAGCTGAACTTTTCGTCCGACATCGACCTGATTTTTACCTATCCGCACAATGGTGAAACCAGTGGCGGCCGCAGGTCGGTTGAAAACCAGCAATTTTTTACCAAGCTTGGCCAGAAGTTAATTTCTGCTTTGCATCAGGTTACGGCCGACGGTTTTGTGTTTCGGGTCGATATGCGCTTGCGGCCTTTTGGAGACAGTGGCCCGCTGGTGCTGAGTTTTGCTGCTATGGAAGATTATTACCAGGCGCAGGGCAGGGAGTGGGAGCGTTATGCCATGCTCAAAGCTCGCATTCTGAACCCCGACCCTTTGCATGCAGTGGAATTAAATCAGCTGCTGAAACCTTTTGTCTATCGGCGTTACATCGACTTTTCAGCACTGGATTCTTTGCGCCGGATGAAGCAACTGATAGAGCAGGAAAACCGCCGTCGTAACCGTATTGATAATATTAAGCTCGGTGCTGGTGGTATTCGTGAAGTGGAGTTTGTGGTGCAAACCCTGCAGCTGATTCGTGGCGGCCGTATTCCTGCTTTGCAGCAGGTTTCTATTTTTAAAGCGCTGGATGCGTTGCAAAGCCAGCAGTTGCTGGAGCCAGAGCAGCAGCACCAACTACGCCAGGATTATCTGTGGTTGCGTAAAGTCGAACAGCTATTGCAGGGGCTGGACGACCAACAAACTCAAACTTTACCTGCCGATGAGCTGAATCGGCAACGACTGGTATTGGGCTTAGGCTTTAGCAACTGGCAGCAACTGACCGAGACCACAGAACAGGCCATGAGCCGTATTCATCAGCACTTTAAACTGGTGATCGATCAAGGCGATAACCCTGAGCCAGAAGAAATGGTGTTGGGCCGCCTATGCTGGGACAGCGAATTGCCGTCAGAAGATTTAGCTGAACACCTGCACTGGTTAACTGCAGAGGAAGCTATACAACTGCTGGATCATCTGAAGCAGTTTAAACAGGATTGTCAAAAACGCAGTGTAGGCCCTCGTGGTCGTGAACTGCTGGAAAAACTTATTCCATCTTTATTGCATCAACTGGCTAAACAACAAGGTTCAGCTTTGGTATTGCAGCGGGTGCTGGGTGTATTCCGGCAGATAGTTAGCCGTACTGCTTACCTTGAGCTGCTATCTGAAAACCCGCCTGCGCTGCAGCAGTTGGTGATGTTATGTCATAAAAGTGGCTGGCTGGCTGAATACCTGGCGCGTTATCCGTTATTGCTGGACGAACTGATCGACCCGTCCCAGTTGTACCAGGTGCCGGATTCTACCGATTATCAGGATAAATTACGGCAAAGCATGCTGCGGGTGCCGACTGATGATTTAGAGCTGCAAATGGAAGTGCTGCGCCAGTTTAAGCAGGCACAGCAACTGCGCATTGCAGCGGCCGACATCACCGGCATTTTGCCGCTGATGAAAGTCAGCGATCATCTGACCTTTTTAGCAGAAGCCATTATTGCAACTGTAGTGGAGTTGTCCTGGCAACAAATGGCGGAAAAATATGGTTTACCTGCTGGCTTAAAAGCAGAAGATGCCAAAGCTTTTGCTGTGCTGGCTTATGGCAAACTGGGCGGGCTGGAGCTGGGTTATGGCTCAGATTTAGACTTAGTATTTGTGCATCAATGTGACAATCTGGCTCCGACTCAAGGTGATAAAGCCATTGATTCACGGCAGTTTTATATCAAGATGGTACAACGCATAGTGCATATGTTTACCACCAGAACCCCAAGTGGTGTGTTGTATGACATAGACACCCGCTTGCGTCCTGCTGGCAACGCTGGCTTATTGGCTGTGCATATTGATACTTATGCTGAGTATCTGGAAAAAGAAGCCTGGACCTGGGAGCATCAGGCGTTAGTGCGTAGCCGTTTGGTCTATGGCGACAGCAAAATTGCTCAACGCTTTAATCAAATACGCAGTGAAGTTTTAGCCAAACCCCGTGATTTAGCAGTATTGAAAGCAGAAGTGACAGAAATGCGACAAAAGCTGCGGCAACATCATGGCGCGCAAAACACAGAAGTTAAACACGCCTGGGGTGGCATAGTGGATCTGGAGTTTATCAGCCAGTATCTGGTATTGGGCTATGGCGCTCAGTTTCCTGATTTGTATTTCTACAGTGACAATATTCGCATCCTGGACGCTGCTGCTGTTGCTGGTCTATTGCAATTGGAGCAAACAGAAGCCTTGCAGCAAGCTTATCAGCAATTAAGGGGCGTCAGTCACAGGCAAACGTTGGACCCGGCCACTGAAACTGTGCAGCAGTCAGATGATGCGATGGTGCAGGTGCGGCAAGTATGGGACCAGTTGTTTAATTAAGATTGTTTAGTGAAGGGTGTGAAATGACAACAGCAAGGACGCTGCTGTCAGTTAGCCTGTAACGCGGCGGCGTGGTGCGTTGATGTTAATGCAGTTTTGCTGCAAAAACGGAATAATTTTGTCTGTCAGTACCACAGCTCTGGACACATTGCAGAAGTACGCCTGCACCGGCTGTTCAAAGTCTGATGAAATAGCTTGGGACGCTTCCTGAATAGCGCTGATATAGCTAAAGTCAGTCTGGAAATAATGTTTTACTTTGTAGTCTTTCGACAAAACCCAAAACAGTTCAACCCCTTCTTTTCGGCCTTGCATCGTCAGCACAGTTTTTAGCGTATCGCCGACCCGGAATCGTCTGTCGGTTTCATTGCCTTTCCAGTTCTCTGGTAAAGCCACCATGCGGTTTGCTCTGTCGCGCAACAACGAAATCAGGTTGCTGTGATCTTCTGTTAATTCAATCACAAAATCAGCCGATCCATCGTCTTTATCAGCCAAAGAACTACGAATATTGCTATAGAAATTAGTAAAGCCCTTGACTGCGTCTGAGCTTCTTTCTGATAATTTTTCCGGCTTGAAATACAGCAATTCCGGTTTAAACATCACAATAGCAGCAAGTATGAATAATAAAGCTGCAAGCAATAAGTGCTTGATCCAAAACCACATAGCTTTTATCCCTGGTCAGCGTCACAGCATAATAGCCTGCCTTAACGCTGTGCTGCAACTTCAGTTCATTGCAATAAAGTATAGAGCTATTTTAATACAAACTCGGGTCTTCCGGATTTGGTCTGGTTTTAAAGCGACGATGCAGCCACATATACTGTTCAGGGTGAGCCATAACACCTTGTTCTAACCACTGATTGACGCGTGTTACATCGGCTTTGTTATCGCCACTTGGAAAGTTTTCAAAAGCAGGTAAGGCATCTACTCTGTAGCCCTGATAACCAGGCAAACGGTAACAATGAATAGGCACAGTTTCACAGTTCGCACTGCTGGCAAACAATAAAGTACCAGTAGTAGTGGCGGTTTCTTTGACGGCGAAAAATGGCACAAACTCTGCTTTGTTGCGACCATAGTCCTGATCGGGCAGATAAAAACAGACTTCTTTTTCGTTTAAGGCTTTGATCATAGTGCGTACATCACGTTTACCAATCAGGTAGCGGTTTGAGCGCACCCGGCCATGGTATTGGAAGTACTCCATAATTTCATTGTCGTTCGGGCGGTAAAAACCAACAGCAGGGCAATGAAAACCAAAGGTACGGGCTATCATCTCCAGTGACAAAAAGTGGCCACAAAGCAGCAATACGCCTTTGCCCTGATCCAGTATGTCCTGAATATGTTCTTTACCTGTGAACTGGCATAAAGGACGGGCACGCCAGTCTGGCCACCACCAGCCGATAAAGGTTTCAAAAGCGGCTTTGCCGGTTTCTTTGAAATTTTGTTTGACCAGAGCTTCGCGTTCGGCTTCTGGCATATCCGGGAAACACAGCTCCAGATTACGGCGCGTCACTTTCACCCGTGATTTCATAGCTTTCATCAGTAACCAGCCTAAGCCTTCGCCCATTTTCATCAATACAGGGTAAGGCAGCCACAGCAGGATCCACATCAGGCCTAAACCACACCATAAAGGCCAGTGTTTAGGGTGCAAAAAACCAATGGTAAAACGTGGAACATGAACCACAGCAAATCCTCGGGCAAAAAAAGTGCGGCTATTGTAACGAAAAAAAACGGGGAAAAAAGTCTTAACTGGTAGGAACAGGCTCCTCTGAAGCTGTGTTTACAGCTTCAGAGGAGCCAATTTGAAAAGAGATTTAGTTACCTAAAGCTCTGTTTACAGTGAATAAATCGTCTTCAGTTAAAGTACCTGCTGCTTGTTTTAAGGCTAAAACAGACAAGATGTAGTCGTAACGAGCTTTTGACAGGTTTCGACGGGCATCAAACAGGTTACGGGTACTTTGCAGTACGTCAACAATAGTACGGGTACCTACTTCAAAACCTGCTTCAGTGGCTTTTAACGCACTTTCAGCTGAAACCACAGCCTGTTCTAAAGCTTTGGTGCTTGAGATCAAAGCGCCTACGTTGTTGTAGTTGCTGCGTACCTGACGGATCACACTACGGTGGCTCAGTTCTAAATCTTCAGCCGCTTCGACGTAGTTCGCACGAACCACTTCTTCGTTAGCAACAGTGCCGCCGCCTGAATAAATAGGTACCACTAAATTAATGCCAACAGAGCTGCTGTCCTCACGAGGTGAGTTAAAACCTACGTTGGTGTCTTTGTTTCTGCTGTTGCTGTTGCTCAGGCCCGTAGAAGCTTCTAAATCCAGAGTGGGGTAATGACCTGACTTCGCAATCTGAATATTGTGTTCGGCAATATCTAATGACAGCTTACGGATTTTCAGCTCCAGGTTATTGTCCTGTGCTGTTTGTACCCAGTCCTGTGCATTGTTTGGTGTTGGTTGGCTGGTGCTGAATCGTGACGTATTTAACGAGTCAAGCTGAGGATGATATTGGCCAGTAATTTCACGTAAAAATTCACGGGCTGTTTCCAGTGCGTTTTGAGCACTGATTTCCTGAGCTACTGCGATATCGTATTGAGCCTGAGCTTCATGTACGTCGGTAATAGCAGTTAAACCTACAGCAAAACGTTGTTTGGTTTGTTCCAATTGGCGCTCAATGGCGCGCTTTTCCGCAATGACAAAACTTAAGTTGTCGTCTGCAGTTAATACATCAAAATAAGTCTGAGAAACACGGACTATCAAAGTCTGTACTGCGGCGTCATAAGCCGTCTGACCTTGTAAGGCTGCTTTTTCAGCGATAGACAGGTTTTCATAACGAGCCCAGTCAAATAAAGACTGAGTTAAACCTATGCCTGCTCTGACAGTGTTGCTTTCAGCATCAAACACACTGCCGCTATTGTCTCTGCTGTCGCCAAAGGCATGAGTGGCACCTGCAGTAAAGTTTACTGCAGGTAATAAGCGTGCTTTAGATACGTCAATACCAGCTTTGGCTGCATCACGAGTCGCTGCGGCTTTTAATACTTGCGGGTCTTTTTTTGTCGCTAACTGATAAATGGTTTGCAAGTTTTCGGCATTTGCCTGCACACTCAGAAGAGCCAGTGCCGAGCCAATCAACGTGCCTAACAAGGTTTTTTTCATAACCGAAAGTCCATAATTGTGCAAAAGTGAGCCAATAATACCTTGTTGGTATTAACTAAGTAATGAATAAAGCGTAAACAGCATAGGTTCAAGTGTAACAGAATGTGAGTCTTCAAATGCCTGATTTCAAGCCAGAAAATTATCCTTCTTTTCATTCATCTGATGTAAAAATACTCGACCAGAACACAGTTTTTCAGGGTTTTTTCCGGATCGACAGTTACAAAGTAGAACATAAATTGTTTAACGGCAGCTGGAGTACAGAAGTAAAGCGCGAATTATTTGAGCGTGGTCATGCTGTCATAGTGCTGCCTTATGATGTGCAAAACGACAGTCTGGTGCTGATTGAGCAATTTCGTATCGGCGCCTTGCAGAATCCAAACGGCCCTTGGTTACTCGAAGCTATAGCTGGCATGATTGAGCAAGGTGAATCGGTGGAGCAGGTTGCACAACGTGAATCTGAAGAAGAAGCTGGTCTGAAGCTAACAGAATTCTGGCCTATGCTTAGTTATCAAAGTAGCCCCGGTGGATGCACAGAACGAGTGTATTTAGTGCTGGCGCGACTGCAGCATCAGGTGACCACAGGGATTTATGGCTTGGCATCTGAGCAGGAGGATATTAAAGTTCACAGCATGTCACGCCAGGTCGCGATGCAACTTTTGAAAGCCGGAAAAATTGATAACGCTGCCACTGTCATTGCACTGCAATGGTTAGCCTTGAATCTGGATGAAGTAAAACAACGCTGGTCTGAATCAACATGAGTGCCGTCATGATGAGAAAACAAGAATAAAGAGAGTAGCTGGTATGCCAAATTTGGCCCGAAAACGTTATGTGCCTTACCTGCCTGATTTCCTCAGTTTATGTGAGCGCAATTACGCACAGCTGCGTTTTTTTCTGCCCCGCCATCAGCGTCCGGGGCAACGTTGTCTTATTCATATCAATGCCAGCGAAAGTTATCAGGTAGAACTGCTTGAGCTATGTAAATACACCACCACTATCAGCATTGAACTCATTAGTCAGTCGATGATTGGCTGGTTGAAACCGCGCTTTGAAGTGCGGCTCTATCATGATGCCCGGCTGGCGGAAGTGCTGGCTTGTCAGCAGGTGCGGCAGCTTAAAGCTGTGTACAGTTATCCAAATGTCGATATGTTACTGCCTGACGAAAAACGACAGATTAATTTGTTACTGCGTGACTGGCTGAACCTGTGTTCACGCCGCGGCTATCAAAATGCTGAGTTATTGGCCTGATGGCTTTTGTGTTTGCACCACAAGACTCTTATCGTCTGCTGCAAATTTCTGATTGTCATTTAGTGGCAGAAGCGGATGGCTGGTTTTGTGGAGTTCAGCCTTATCGGCAACTGGAATTGTTGTTGTCTCCACTTCAGCATAACCAGCCTGATGCGGTGATCCTGACCGGAGATTTAACTCAGGATCATAGTCTGGTCTCTTATCAGTTGATCGCGGCTTTATTCAGTGAATGGTCGTGCCCGGTGTTTTATTTGCCCGGCAATCATGATGATATTGGCTTGATGCAACAGGCTTTTGCAACGCCGCCTTTTTGTGCTGAGACAGAGTTAAGTCTTGGCAGCTGGCGTTTGTGTTTATTGAACAGTAAAGGGCCAACACCAGCAGGCTATTTTGATACAACACGACAACAGCAGTTAGAACGGCAGCTGTTGTCTTATCCGCCGGATTCGGCTGTCTGGTTGTTTTGTCATCATCATATCAGCTCGATGGGTAGTTTTATTGACGAACATATTCAACTGAATGCAGCTGCTGTATGGCAGATCCTGGCCTCAGATCCGCGTATCAAAGGCCTGGCCCATGGTCATTGCCATTATGCCTATGCCACAATGCAGCAAGGTATTCAGCTGGTGGGTTGCCCTGCCAGTTCAGTGCAGTTTTTGCTGACACCTGACTATCAGCCTGTGGCGGGTCGTCCCGGATATATTGAATGGAATTTTAAAGCCGCTGCTCATCTTGATACCGCAGTGCGCTGGCAGTTTTTGGAAGGGTAAATGTCTAAACTTGTTGTCTATTTACATGGCTTTGCCAGCTCGTCGCAATCCGAAAAAGCCTTAATCACCAAGGCATTTTTTCAGCGGCAGTTGCCTGATGTTGAGCTGGTGATGCCGGATTTACCTTACACACCAAAAGAAGCTGTAGCTGCAATAGAGCGGGCGCTGAATGGCCGGCGTCCAGATGCAGTGATTGGCAGTTCTCTGGGCGGATTTTTAGGAACTTATCTGGCCGAACAAACAGGTTGCTATGCTGCATTGATTAACCCTGCTGTGGCACCTTACGAGTTATTGAGCCAGCATTTTGGCACTTATCATCATCCGGTGTTGAAGCAGGATTTCAGTGTTGAACCCCAGCATATGCCGCTGCTGGCTGAGCTTGAACATAAACCTTCGGCTTTGGATCGTTATCTGGTGCTGTTGCAAGAAGGCGACGAAGTGCTGGATTATCGTAAAGCGCTGCAGTTTTATGCAGGTTGTACACTGGATGTGCAACCAGGTGGTGATCATAGTTATCAGGGCTATGCCAATTGCCTGCCCGCTATTGTCAAGTTTTGCCAATTAGAGTAAAACACTGGTTGTTAATACAGTTATTCTGGCTATATATCCTGCGTACCTGAAGTAGCCGCTTCACGTATGACTGGTACATTAAAATGAGTGATTAAAGAAGTGATGTTTGCCCCATGACAGACCAGCAATACAACGCCGACTCCATTGAGGTGCTGACAGGCCTTGAGCCAGTGCAGCGCCGTCCAGGTATGTATACAGATACCACCCGTCCTAACCATTTAGGTCAGGAAGTTATAGATAACAGCGTCGATGAAGCTTTGGCTGGCCATGCTGATCTGGTGCATGTCATTTTGCATGAGGACCAGTCGCTGGAAGTGATAGACAATGGTCGTGGTATGCCGGTGGATATTCACCCGGAAGAAGGGGTGTCCGGTGTTGAATTGATCCTCTGTCGTCTGCATGCCGGTGGTAAGTTTTCTAATAAAAACTACCAGTTCTCCGGTGGTTTGCACGGCGTAGGTATTTCTGTGGTCAACGCCTTGTCGAGTCGGGTCGATGTGGCTGTGCGCCGTGATGGCAATGTGTATGAAATAGCTTTTGAGCATGGCAATAAAGTCAGTGAGCTTGCGATTACCGGCACCGTAGGTAAACGTAATACAGGCACTCGCGTGCGTTTTTGGCCAGCCCCTGATTATTTTGATTCACCTAAGTTTTCCGTCAGTCGCATGCTGCATGTACTCAAAGCCAAAGCGGTATTGTGTCCTGGCCTTACTATTAAGTTTGACGACAAGGTCAACAATCAAAGTTATCAGTGGTGTTATCAGGCCGGTATCCGTGATTATTTAATGGATGCGGTCAAAGACATGGTGGCTTTGCCTGAGCAGCCTTTTGTCGGCAGCTTAAGTGCCAGTAACGAAGCAGTCGAATGGGCTGTGCTCTGGTTACCTGAAGGTGGCGAGCTGGTCACTGAAAGTTATGTCAACCTGATCCCAACTGCTCAGGGCGGTACTCACGTCAACGGTTTACGTCAGGGCTTGTTAGAAGCACTGCGCGATTTTTGTGAATTCCGTAACTTATTGCCACGCGGCATTAAGTTAACGCCTGAAGATGTCTGGGATCGCTGTAGTTACATTCTGTCATTAAAAATGCAGGAACCTCAATTTGCCGGACAGACTAAAGAAAAACTGTCGTCGCGTCAGGCTGTGGCTTTTATCAGCGGTGTGGTGAAAGATGCTTTTAGTTTGTGGCTGAACGAACACACAGATATAGCTGAGCAACTGGCTGAGTTTTGTATCAATAACGCACAAAAACGTTTACGTGCGGCCAAAAAGATTATCCGCAAAAAAGTCACTGCTGGCCCCGCTTTACCCGGCAAGTTATCTGACTGTTCATCGCAGGATCTTAATCGCACAGAGTTGTTTTTTGTCGAAGGGGATTCAGCAGGTGGTTCGGCGAAACAGGCTCGGGATCGTGAGTTTCAGGCGGTGATGCCACTGCGCGGTAAAATTCTGAATACCTGGGAAGTTGAATCTGAGCAAATTTTAGGGTCACAGGAAGTGCATGATATTTCTGTGGCTATAGGGATGGATCCAAACTCTGCTGATTTGAGCCAGCTGCGTTACGGCAAAATTTGTATTCTGGCTGACGCCGACTCAGATGGTTTGCATATCGCCACCTTATTGTGTGCTTTGTTTATGCGCCATTTCCGCCCGCTGGTGGAAGCCGGTCACATTTATGTGGCTATGCCGCCTTTGTACCGTATCGACTGTGGCAAAGAAGTATTTTACGCACTGGATGAAGACGAGAAAAAAGGCATTCTTGATCGCTTAGAAGCCGAGAAAAAGCGTAGCAAAATCAACGTGCAACGTTTTAAAGGTTTGGGCGAAATGAACCCGTTGCAGCTGCGCGAAACCACCATAGATCCAAACACCAGACGTCTGGTGCAATTGACCATTGATGACCTGGTTCAAACCATGGAAATGATGGATATGCTGCTGGCGAAGAAGCGGGCAACGGACAGAAAAGACTGGCTGGAGATGAAAGGCGACCGCGCTATAGTCGCAGTCTAACCTTTCGCTTTTTGCTTGAAGGACTACAGATGATACAAAAACAATACCTCATATCATGGGGAACGCTGTTGGGCTTCTGCTTGTGTTTTGCCTTTGGGCTGCAGGCCAATGACGCTGTATTGCCTGAATGGCTGCAACAAGTTAAACAACAAAAAGCCCAACAACCTGAACAAATGTTGCTGCTCTTACAGCAACAACAGGCCGCATATGGCGAATGGGACAACGAGTTGCAGGTGCAGTTTTTATTGCAGCTCTCTGATGTGTATGAAAGTTTAGGTAAACATCAGCAGCAGAAGGAAGTAGCGGAGCGGGGTCTGGCATTACTAGGTGAGCGCCGTGATTTAACCACTATCGATTTTTGGAACAACTTAGGTTTTGCGCTTGAAATGCAAAGCCAGTATCAACAGGCCTTGCATTATTACCTGCAGGCTTCAGCCCTGGCTGACGAATTAAAAGCCGAAAAACTGCATATTGAAGCGGATATTAATATCGCGGCTATTTACAGCATTCAGGATAAAACTCAGGAGGCGCTGGCGCTGCTGAAAAGCAGTTACGACAGAGCTGTGCTGCTAAAAGATCCGGAAAGTCTGGCTTATGTAAACGCTGAACTGGGCTTGCTTTATGTTGGCCTGGGTTTTGATAAAGAAGCCATTCAGTTTATGGAAGAAGCACTGGTAGGGTATGAGGCTTTAGGCTGGCAAAAAGATAAAATGGACGTGTTATTTAACTTAGCCAGAAGTTACAGCTACTTAGAGCAATACGACAAAGCCATGTTACGTTATGATCAGTTGCTGCAACTGGCCATAGCACAACAGGATCAGGCCAATTTGTATTTTGCTTATCTGGGGCTGGCGTCCACCAGTAAAGACAACGAAAAGCTGGACGTCGCTTTGGCCTATATAGAAAAAGCTGAACAGTATTTACCAGGTTTACAGTCGACTTATCAGAACTCTATGCATCACTATGAAAAAGCGCTGATTTATCGTGAGTTAGGCCAGATTTCCCTGGCAAGTCAGCAATTGGCTCAGGCCGAGCAAAGCTTAAGCAAAGAAGAAAGTAATGCCAACCAGTCCAGTGTGCTGTGGATTTTGAATTTAAAAGCCAGGCTGGAGGCTGATTCCGGTCGCTATCAAAAAGCCTATGAGCATCTGAATCAGTTTTTTCAGGGGTATCACAAATTACGCAATAAAGAACACGAGCTGTCGGTAGAAAAACTGCGCTTAGGTTTTGATGCAGAGCGCCAGCAAGCTCAAAATGAACTACTGGCTAAAGACAATGAATTACAAGCGCTGCGTTTGCAGGAAGCTGAACGTAAAAGACAGATCCAGTGGTTATGGATTGGGTTGTTTGGCTGCACCAGTTTAGTCCTGCTGGTGTTATTGCTGTGGCAACTGGCGCGCCGTCAGGCTCAAATGCAGGCGCAATTACAACAGCAGCTACAAGCAAAAGCGCTTGAAAAACAACAGAATCAGGCTGGTTAACGGAAGCTAAAAATGACAGATATTATGATATCCAATGAAGGGACGGAACAGCTACCGCTGCGCCGTTTTACAGAAGAAGCCTACCTGAATTATTCGATGTACGTCATTATGGACCGGGCTTTGCCCTTTATTGGCGACGGTTTAAAACCAGTGCAACGTCGTATTATTTATGCGATGTCAGAACTGGGTTTATCCCATCTGGCGAAGTATAAAAAATCTGCCCGTACTGTGGGTGACGTATTAGGTAAGTTTCACCCTCATGGTGACAGCGCCTGTTACGAAGCTATGGTACTGATGGCTCAGCCCTTTTCTTACCGTTACCCGCTAGTCGATGGTCAGGGTAACTGGGGTGCGCCGGACGATCCAAAGTCCTTCGCTGCTATGCGTTATACCGAAGCCAAGTTGTCCCGTTTCAGTGAAGTACTACTGAACGAGCTGGGACAGGGCACTGTGGACTGGGTGCCAAACTTTGACGGCACTATGGACGAGCCCCGCACTTTACCTGCGCGTTTGCCGCATATTTTGCTGAATGGCGTGACAGGTATAGCTGTAGGTATGGCGACAGATATTCCGCCGCATAACGCCCGTGAAGTGGCCAACGCTACCGCCTTTTTACTGGATAACCCTAAAGCCACTATCCCGGATCTGATGCAGTATATTCAGGGGCCGGATTATCCGACGGATGCTGAAATTATCAGCCCGGCGCATGAGTTGCAGGCCATTTATGAAACAGGCCGTGGCAGCATTAAGATGCGTGGTTTGTATCAGTTGGAAGATGGCGACATTATTATCACAGCCTTGCCGCATCAAACCTCTGGCTCGAAAGTACTGGAACAGATAGCTGCTCAGATGAACGCGAAAAAACTGCCTATGGTCAGTGATTTGCGTGATGAATCTGATCATGAAAACCCAACCCGCATCGTGATAGTGCCTCGCTCAAACCGCATCGACGTTGAGCAGTTGATGGCGCATTTATTTGCCACTACGGATCTGGAAAAAAGCTATCGCGTGAATTTAAACATTCTGGGCCTGGATCAGCGTCCCCGGGTGAAAAACTTATTGGAAATTTTATCTGAATGGCTGGTGTTCCGCCGCGACACAGTACGTCGTCGTCTGCAGTTCCGTTTAGATAAAGTGCTGGATCGTTTGCATGTATTAGAGGCGTTGTTGATCGCGTTTTTAAACATCGACGAAGTGATTAAAATTATCCGCGAAAACGATCAGCCCAAGCCGGTGTTAATGGCGCATTTCGGCATTACCGAACGTCAGGCTGAGGCCATACTGGAGTTAAAGTTACGTCATTTAGCTAAGCTTGAAGAGATGAAAATCCGCGGCGAACAAGCCGAGCTGGAAAAAGAACGTGATTACTTAGAAGGCATTTTAGGTTCAGAGAAAAAGCTGACCAAACTTATTCGTGAAGAACTATTAGCTGATGCTGAAAAATATGGCGACAACCGTAGAAGCCCAATCGTCATGCGCGAAGAAGCCAAAGCCTTAAGCGAAAAAGAATTACTGCCAAGTGAACCTGTCACAGTAGTGCTGTCCGAAAAAGGCTGGGTGCGCTGTGCCAAAGGCCATGATGTCGACGGCAACAGCCTGCAATACAAAGCAGGGGACGGCTTTAAAGCGGCCGCTACAGGCCGAAGTAACAGATATGCCGCCTTTATCGACTCATCCGGTCGCAGCTTTGCCGCCGAAGCTCACGATTTACCTTCTGCCCGTGGTCAGGGCGAGCCATTAACAGGCCGCTTTACCTTGGTGGCAGGAGAAAATTTTGAGCATGTGCTGATGGCTGAAGACAGCCAGAAGTTATTGCTGGCCAGTGATGCAGGTTATGGTTTTGTTGGCACCTTCGCCGATTTAGTCAGCCGTAATAAAGCCGGTAAAGCGGTGTTAACTTTACCAACTGGCGCTAAGGTATTAAGCCCTATTCCGATTAAAAACCCGGAAACAGATTTAGTAGTGGCTATCAGTACTGAAGGCCGCATGCTGGTATTCCCTGTTGCCGATTTACCGCAGCTGAGCAAAGGCAAAGGCAATAAGATTTTATCTATTCCATCGGCCCGGGCTGCCAGTCGTGAAGAGTATCTGAAACTCTTAACCGTAGTGCCTGCTGCCACAGCTGTGACTTTAGTAGCGGGTAAACGCAAAATGACCATTAAAGTGGATGATTTAGCGCATTACATAGGCGAGCGTGGTCGTCGTGGTAACAAGCTGCCTCGTGGTTTACAGCGTATTGATGAGCTGTTGACCGGCGAAGTCGCTGGCGATACTACGGAATAGACTGTAGGGGCGGGGTTTATCCCCGCCCGTCTAATGACACCGCGGTACAGATAGAAAGGGCCGGGACAAGCCGCGGCCCCTACACCACCCGCCCGTCTTGAATTACAATTCGATCCCGAACGGGAAACAGATCAAACCAGACAAAAGCTGCCAAACCGTTATACTCTGGCCCTTGTAAAAAACAGGGGCTTTTTTGTGGTAGCTATTCTGCGTTTGGTGCTGGTCGCCATTTTTATTGTATTCAGTGCCGTAGTGGGTTTGCTGATCTGTCTGGTTCGTCCTTTTTATGCCCCCAATGTGGCTTTATTTTCCAGCTGGTATGGCTGGGCTGCCTGGATCTTTGGTTTGAAAGTTGAAGTGCGTCAGGCTCCTGAAGTCACTGCTGCTATGCCTTGCGTGTTTTTAGCCAACCATCAGAATAACTACGATTTATTTACCATCAGCAAAGCCTTGTTGCCTGGCACTGTGACCATAGGTAAAAAAAGCCTGAAGTGGATCCCGTTTTTTGGTCAGCTGTATTGGCTCAGTGGCAATATTCTGATCGACAGAGCGAACAAGTCGAAAGCTGTAGGCACTATGCAAGGTGCTGTTGACCGTATAGTGCAGGACAAGGTATCGGTGTGGGTCTTTCCTGAAGGCACCCGCAGTTATGGTCGTGGTTTATTGCCTTTTAAAACCGGTGCTTTTCATATAGCGCATCAGGCCAAAGTGCCGCTGGTGCCTATTTGTATGAGCAACACCAGCAAAGTACGCTTAAACAAATGGAACAATGGCAGAGTGATTATTGAAATCATGCCGCCTATATACCCTGAAGCAGGAACTCCGGCCCGTGAACTGGCTGAAACAATACGGCAACAGATGGCAGATAAGATTAAGCTGCTTGATAGCGAAGTGGCAACCGACTACACTGCCGACTCATTGACTGTCACGGGGTAATATCATGGAAAACTGGCAAGAATTTACTGAAGACACCATAGCTGCACTGATGGAAGACGGCAGCGATCCGGATGCGGAATACACCATCGAACACCATTTTTACCATGAAGATTTTGCCCGCTTAGAAAAACTGGCTGTTGAAGTCTTTAAGTTAGGTTACGAAGTCACAGACGCCGAAGAAGTCGAATTTGAAGAAGGCGGCACCGCCTGGGTATTCGACGCAATTCGTGAACAATCTCTGGACGGCGGCAGCATTACAGCAGATGCGATCAAACTGGAAGCCTTAGCGCAGAAGTTTGGCGTGGAATACGACGGCTGGGGTACCTATTTTGAAGGTGGTGAAGACGAAGACGGCGAAGACTTCGATGATGACGAAGACGACGGCGACGAAGCTCCACGTCATTAAGTAAAAGCTGTTTTTACCTATTCAGATCTCTCATCTGTTGGGATCAAACAAAAAGGCCAGAGCTACAACTCTGGCCTTTTTCTATCACCGTCTTATATTTCTATTTCGTATAACCTTGCTACTTTAAAGTATTTTAAGTTATTAGTTGGCTCTGCTTTAATGCTTAAAGAGATAAAGATGTCTTAAAGGAGAACAGAGATGGCGGCTAAACACCTAGTACATTGGTTAGACTTGTGGCTGGATAAACTTGAATTGCTCGTTAACAAGATTGAACTGGGCGAGCAGGATCCTTCACAAGCTCATATCAATCAAAACCAGCCTTAATTCAGTTGTTAAACTGCGGCTTCACTTTCATACCATTGTTCCAGCCTTAAGCCAGTCAGTTGTTCTGACATCAAAACACCTGAACCTAGCTGTTGTGCCATTTGATGTTGTAAGCTCTGGTAGCAATGTAAAAACAAGGCCGGACCGTAACTCAATCGTTTGACGCCCAATGCTGCTAATTGTGTTTTATCCGGCAGATTCGCCAGCCACATCAGATTGATCGGTATTTGAATGGCCTGACATAATTGCTGTATAGCCAAGGGTTCTGTCAGACATGGAATAAAGAGCCCATCAGCTCCTGCGGCTTGATACAAAGCGGCGCGTTCCATACAGATCTCAACAGCAGTTTGACCCTCCGCCAACCCAGCCAGATAAATATCAGTTCTGGCATTGATAAATAACTCCCTACCAGCCAGTGCTTCACGACAGCTGCGAATTTTGGCGCAAAGTAACTCCGGGCTTTCACTGCCATCTTCCAAATTGATACCTGCAACACCTAAAGTCACAAGCTGTAAAACCAGTCGGGCAACCTGTTCAGGATCCTTGCTGTACCCCTGCTCAATATCAACAGACAAGGGCAACTTATTCACCCTTTGGATCCGCTTTATAGCGGCCAGAAGCTCGACAACAGGTAAATGTTCGCCATCTTTATATCCCAAAGACCAGGCTAAAGCTGCGCTGGATGTGCCGAGAGCTTTGGCACCTTGCTGCTGTGCTAAAACGGCACTGGCCGGATCCCAGATATTTGCAAGGAGTAAAGGGAGCGCTTGTTGGTGCAGTTGTTGAAAGTATGAGGCTGACATGATACTTATCCTGTTCAAAAAGAAGACCTCATACTAAAGAGCCTTTGCGGTTCTGTCTGGCCAGTTCCGGCACTGAGCAGCAAATTCCGCTGATATCGTCGCAACAGGCTTCCGGCCTGCGCCAGAGGCGAAGGCGTGATAACTGCGAAATGCCAAACTGTTGGCATTTCGAAAGACCGTTATCACCCCGACATTTTCGACATACCGTCCTTCCATGGACATCGTCGAAAATATGCTCCTGCATTTTCGACATACCGTCCTTCCATGGACATAAAAAAGGCAGCCGAAGCTGCCTTGAGTAGAGTGAACCTGCTTAGAAGCGATAACTCAGATCGGCATAATAAGAGCCGCCATTAAAACCAAAAGGAGCATTGGTATTCGGGTAAATAAAGATCCCATTGAAGCTGTTGATGGTCGGTTGTTTATCCGGATAGGTATCAAACAGATTGTTTGCACCAAAACCAAAACGTAATTGATCCGTCAGCTCATAGTGGAAGGTGATATCCACTGTGGTTTTGCCACTGTAGGTTTTATCTCCTGTGGCATAACCAATAGTGTAAGGACCAAAGTAGTTCAGCCTCAGGTTGGTTTGCAGCTGTTTATAATCTTGCGTCAGGCTCCAGACCGCGCTTTTGTTTGGGTTGGCTTTGGTTAAGCGTACCTGTTCAACCCGGTCAAAGAGTTTGCTTTCCAGGCCATCCAGCAAGGCAGGAACCCGAATTGCATCTATGCCGGTGTCGTTGTACTGAGCGCTGAAAGAGGTTTTCCATTCGCCCCATAAACCTGCATCCCACTGATAGGCGGCCACAGCTTCCAGACCCTGAGTGGTGGTATCCACAGCGTTGGTAAAGAAGCGCACAGAGTTTGCTCCCGAGTCGCCCAGAATTTCCGCTAAGGCAGCACTGTCGGCCCGGCCAACACTGCCTGTTAGTATCACGCGGTCGTCCAGTTCAATACGGTAAGCGTCCAGCGTAAAGCTAAAACCATCGTCGCCCTGAAAGGTAATACCGGCGCTGAAACTTAAAGCCGACTCAGCTTGTAAATCGCCCTGACCTATAGCGCGGGTGACGGCTGAAATATTATTAAAAGTACCGGACTCAGTTGGAGTCAGCACACCGGTTTGTGGATCAGCCACAAAAAGCGTCGACAGGTTGGAGAAATACAGTTGCTGCACACTAGGGGCACGGAATGCATCGTTTGCTGTGGCGCGCACTGCCCATTGCTCCGTCAGTTGATAACGGCCAGACAGTTTCCAGCTGGTGTCGCTGCCAAAGTCGGAATAGTCTTCCTGCCGCAGTGCTGCACCCCAGGTGAAATCATCAGTCAGGGCGTTTTCCAGCTCCAGATAAAGCGCAGTATTGTGACGCGATTCGTCCACTTCAGACTCTGGTGTAAAACCACCAAAACCCTGAATACCACCGGCTTTATTCTGATACCCATAATTGCGCCATGACAACTCTTCACCCGCATTGATCTGGTAGCTGTTGTGACGGCGGCTGAGGCCTGCAGACACCACCAGTTCTGAGTCGTTGATAAAGCTGTATCTTTTGCTGGCATCTATATTGAAGTTTTGCTCGGCATTCACCAGCTCACCGGCATAAGCGCTGGTTGGGCTGTTGGGACCAAAAGACGCGTTCAGCGAATTATTGACATAATATTTGAAGCTACTTTCGCCTGTGCCTGCAGACAAATCCAACCGCCAGTCGGCGACATCAAATTTAACACCAGCAGTGAAAGAGTAATCGCCTGATTCCGGTGCTATTTCCGGCAGATAACCGTCAGGGTAAATTTCCGGGATATTACGGGCATCTTTCGCTATACGATAAAAGGCGCCAGAAGCTGATTCTCTGTGGCTGGCACCGCCAAAAGCATACCATTCTGTAGTGCCGTGTTCGTAACCAGCATTAATAAATACAGACTGTTGCTTAAATGCGGCATCACCCACTTTATGGCTTAAGCGGTTAAAGCTGGCTTCACGTGGGTCGGGTGCGCCATTGATCGGGTTGTATTGTTCACGGGGATCTAAACCCGCTCTGTTGGTGCCATTTTTGTGTTGCTGTTCAACACTCAGGTTCACAAAACCTGTGTCGGCAAAACGAAAGCCTGAATTCAGCGATGCTTTGTAGTATTCGCCGTCGCCTTCATAAGTCTGACCAGCGCTTGCTGCGATTTCACCTGAGTCCGCCTGATCTTTCAGCACTATGTTAATGACACCTGCAATAGCATCCGAACCATATTGAGCCGCGGCTCCGTCACGTAATACTTCAATACGTTTAATAGCAGAGACAGGGATAGTATTCAGATCCACGTTTGAACTGCCACGGCCCATAGTGCCGTTCAGGTGAACCAACGCTGTGCCGTGCCGTCTTTTACCATTGACCAATACCAGCGTATGGTCAGGTGACAAACCACGTAAGCTGGCTGGTTTTACTGCATCTGAACCATCAGTAATAGAAGATGTCGGGAAGTTAAAGCTTGGAACCAACATTTGCAGCGCTTTTGCGGTTTCCAGTGCTCCTGTACCTGCCAGTTGAGCTTCATCAATAATATCGACTGGTGAGCTGGTTTCAGTGGCTGAGCGCACAGATAAGCGGCTGCCAATGACAGAAATTTTTTCTACGTCGGCCTGCGCCTGTTGCGCCAGAGTGCTACCGCTATAAGTGCCGCTGATCAGTGCCAAAGTAGTAGCTGAGACCAGTGGAGTGTTTATCGTCATGCTAAATCCTTTCTTTGATAATGCTTTAGCGGAATGATACCGAATCTTTTATGTAAGTATTTCAATAAATTGTGATTGAATATTTCAAATAGATGTAGTTTTTTTGTAAAAAGTGCCTAATAAGCTGGCAGGGTTATATAGGGGGTAGTCCCTCAAGCCGATAAGGACTCCTGACCACAAGCAACAGGACAAGGAATAAAACGAGTACATCCTGTACCCTACGAATTTCAAATCCATTCAACAACCAGAGTGGCTGCCGCTTCTCGCTGACACTGAGTTGCGGCAACAACTTCAATCTATTAGATCAAAACGTTTGTGTAAACTTTATTTATATTCCAAAAATGAATATCATATTTTAGCTACAGCAAAAACAAAACCCTTGCTCCTTTTGGTTCTTGCTTAGAACAGAACTGAATAGGTCGGAACAGGCGCAGCCTCTATACTGGCGACCTTGACAGTGCGGAATTAGTTATGAAAAACATCAATTTAAAATTAGCCCTCTGGCAGCAGGTGGTACTTGCTCTGGTATTGGGAGTGATCGCAGGTTTAGTCTTAGGCGGCGATGCTTTGGCATTAAAACCTCTGGGTACCGCCTATATCAATGCCATTCGAATGTTGGTGATCCCGCTGGTGTTTTTTAGCCTGATTTTGAGTATCACCTCACTTGGGCAAGGCAAAGGCTTAGGTCGTATTGCCAGTAAAACTGTGGGGTTGTTTTTACTGACAGCCTTGATTGCCAGTCTGATCGGCCTTGGCGTTGGTACTGCCTTTCAATTTGAAACCGGCCAAAACTTAGTGGCGGCACAAGTCACTGAAAAAGTCATACCTCCGGTCAGTCAGGTGTTAGTGGATTTAATACCAGCCAATCCTATTGCTGCTATGGCCCAGGGCCAGGTTTTACCTGTGATGTTATTTGCTATTTTATTGGGACTGGCGCTGCGTAATATTGGTGAGAAGGGCTCCGCTATGCTTTCTGTGGTACGCTCTGGCGCTGATATGATGTTTGAAGTCACCCGTCTGGTGCTGCTGTTTACTCCTGTGGGTGTTTTTGGTTTGATGGCCTGGGTGGTGGGCACTTATGGCTTAGAAATGCTGCTGCCTCTGGGTAAGTTTATTCTGGCTATTTATGTCGGCTGTTTGCTGCATATCAGCCTGACTTATGGCGGTTTTGTGCACTTTTTCAGTTCAATGAAAGTAACAGACTACTTCAAAGCTATCTTCCCCGTGCAACTGGTGGCGTTCAGTACCTGCTCCAGTTATGCCTCCTTACCTGCCAGTTACAAAGCTGTGACTGAAGATCTGAAAGTCTCCAAAGACTATGCCGGTTTTGTGTTGCCTTTAGGCTCAACCATTAATATGGATGGTTGTGGTGGTATTTATCCGGCAATAGCCGCTATTTTTATCGCCAGCTTATATGGCATTGAACTGCAGTTTATTGACTATCTGCTGATTGTCGGTACTGCTACTTTGGCGTCGTTAGGCACAGCTGGTGTACCAGGTACAGCGCTGGTGATGCTGACAGTTACTTTATCCGTAGTAGGTTTACCGCTGGAAGGTATTGCTTTTATTGCCGCCATAGACCGTATCATCGATATGGCCCGCACTACGACTAATGTTACAGGCGATACCATGGTGGCTTTAGTGATCGCAGAGCAAGAAGGCTTACTGACAAAAGAGCTGGTTACAGATGACCTAAAAGATGACAGCGCTTTTGCAAAAGCGCTGGCAGATACACCAGTTAGCTGCGAAATCCGCAGCTAACTTTTATAGCTTGGCGAGCGCCTGTGCCAAATCAGCAATTAAATCATCGGCATCTTCCACGCCAATACTCAGGCGAACCAGATTGTCGGTGACGCCCGCTCTTTGTCTGTCTTCAGCTGTCATAGCTGCATGAGTAGTGCTGGCAGGGTGACAAGCTAAGCTTTCCACATCACCCAGGCTCACCGCCTGAGCGAATAAGTGCAGGTGATTTAAAAACACTGCAGCTTTGGCAAAACCACCTTCGATATCCACGGCCACCATGCCACCAAAACCAGTGGCTGTGTCTGCTATCGCCTGATGTCCTGGATGACTGGCATGACCCGGGTAATACACTTTGGCCACTTTAGGCTGAGCGGCTAAAAAGTCTGCCACTTTGCGGGCGTTTTCGATATGAGCGTCCATCCGCAAGGTCAGGGTTTTTACGCCACGTTGCAGCAAATAAGCTTCCTGCGGGCCTATAGGCGAACCTATATGTTTTAGCGCCACAGTACGGATTTTCTGCATCAGCTCGCTGCGTCCTGCCACTATGCCGGCAATAATATCGCCATGGCCAGACAGGTACTTAGTGCCGCTGTGCATCACAATATCAGCACCTATTTCCAGCGGGCGGAATAAATAAGGGGTTAAAAAGGTATTATCACAAATCACTAATGCACCGACTTTACGGGCCGCTTCCACCACAATACGGGTATCTATCACTTTTAAGGTGGGGTTAGTGATAGGTTCAAATAACACTACTTTGGTGTTGGGTTTCACCCGCTCTGCAAAGTCTTTATCGCTGCTGTAACGGCTTAAAGTGACGCCAGCTCGGGTTAAGGTATTACGTAAAAAGGCATCAGTACCGCCGTAGACCGGGTCGATAAAAGCCACTTCATCACCGGCATTGGTTAGCGCATACATAATAGCGCTGACAGCAGCCATACCGCTGGCCACTACTAAAGCTTCGTCTGCCCCTTCCAGCGCTGCTAGTTTCTGCTCTAAAGCTGCGGTAGTAGGGTTAGCAAAACGGCTGTAGATATAACCGGGATTCTGCCCTGAAAAACGCGCCTGACCTTCTTCGGCTGTGCCGTAACTAAAGGTGCTGGTGAAATACACCGGAGTAGCTAAAGCTCCGGTACTTGGGTCTGGTTGTTGTCCGGCATGAATACTTAAAGTACGAAATTTCATTAGTTAACCTTGATTGTGTTCTTTTTATTTATGTTGGGTTGTGCTGAGCTTAGACAGCTTTTGCCAGCTCTGCGTAATGAGCGGCAGCCACATCACGGTGTGAACGTAAACGTCCTTTTAGCACATTCTGGCCCACCTGATAAAACAATGGGTTAGTTGGATCGCTGGCCGGACCTTTAGCTTCGTCAGCTAAATGAGACGGTAACTGCAAGAAAGGCACAGTGGCGTCCAGTTGAGCTGCCATAAAAAAGGCACAGGAATAACGTTCTATGCCTGAATTTGGGCTGACCACTCGGTGCAAAGTAGCTTTTAAATAGCCGTTGGAAGCCAGTTCTAATAGCTCACCTATATTGACGACAAAAGCACCTGGCAGCGGGGTAACGCTGACCCACCCTTGTTCGGTTTCCACTTCTAAACCTGATTGATCATCCTGCACCACTAAGGTCAGATAACCCGGATCTTTATGGGCGCCTACACCTTGTTTGCTGTTCGACGCTTTTGCATCCACACCTGGATAACGAATAAGCTTCATATGCTGATAAGGACCGGCTTTGATAGTGTCATCTAAAGCATCTGCAGGTTGTTGCAAGGCCAGCATTAAAGCACGCATCAGTTTTACCGTGATGTCTGATAACGACTGTTGCCAGTTCAGCAATTCAGTTTTCATCTGCGGTAAAGCCGTTGGCCATTGGTTCGGGCCAATTAAACCTTGCCAGGCCGGGCTGATATCTGTCTGTGCTGGTGCAGCTTCTTCACGCATCACGTCAAACTGTTCACGTATATCTGGCTGACCTCTAGTTAATTCACCGCCTAAACCTGTGTAACCACGAAAATGCGGTGAGTGGATCATCTGCACTTGCTGTTTATCGGCCAGTGGCAGCGCAAAAAATTGTTTTGCCAGCGCTAAAATCTGTTGCTGCTTCTGCTCGCTCTGACCATGACCCGTCAGGTAAAAGAAACCCACATCACGGGCTGCGACACGCAATTGCTGAATAAAAGACTGTTGCTCAACAGCTGTGCCATCCATCAGGCTTAGATCCAGCACAGGCAAAGCACTGCTGGCCTCTGGTGTGGCGTTGCCGGATAAAAATTCTTGTGTTGAATGAAGCATACACACCTCGATGTTCTCAAATTCATACTGGCCATCTGCTACATCAAAGGAACTGATTTGAACAGCTGGCAGAAAGTGTGCGCATTCTAGGCTTCTGCAAAACCTTAAATAACTAATGGATTGGTCTTGTATAGATGAATTAGAAATAACCGGATGTCTGGACAGTTAGCGGTCTTTAGATATAAAAGTCTTACTATCTAAAACTTTATGGAATAAAGGAGTTGCAACTTATGCCTTTAGAGCAAGGTATTCGCTAACTGGCTTATTTATAGCAATATTTCGCAAAAAGCGGATGATAAGTCTAAACCTGTACGCTTTTGTGGATTAAAGGCAAGTGTTTTTCTATATCGCCAAAAGTTATAACCAAGATAAATTTGGCCTGTAGCCAGATACAACAAAGGCACCATCAGGTGCCTTTGTTCATACTGAATTAGCTGTTAAGCAATCAGGATAAAGCCTACAAAGGCCAGAGTGGCTGCTATTAACGCATAAGGCAACTGAGTGACGGCATGCGACACCAGATTACAGCCTGAGCCCTGAGCTGCTAATACAGTAGAGTCACTGTAAAAACAGGCCTGGCTGCCAAAAGAGCTGGCCGATAACAGTGCACCAATCACCAACGGAATATCTGCTTCTACTGCATAAGCCAAAGGCATCACAATAGGAATAGATACCGCAAAAATACCCCATGACGAGCCTGTCGCAAAAGACAACACCGCCATAGCTAAAAACACAATGGCAGGTAGCATTTGTGCCGTCATATAAGGGGTCAGGTTTTCAATCACGTACTGAGGCAGCAATAACTTGTCGCAGACATCTTTAAAGATAAAAGCGGCAATGACGGTACAAATGGCTGGCAGCATGGTTTTAAAACCATTCATCATCACTTCCATCATATCGCCTAAAGACATCAGGCGCTGATAGCTGTAAAACACAATAGTCAGTACCAGCGTGACCAACAAGCCTTTTAGGACATCGATATCGAAGTAGATGGTAAAGCCAATCAGCATCAGCATTGGCACTATAAAGTTACGCAGTTTGCCTTGCTTATTGCTGTCTTCAAATTCCTGTTCCATGGAGTGTACAGCATACTGATCACCTGCTGGTACATTCTGGCCTTGCACATGGTGGTGACTGGCTGAAGCTTCGACACTTACCTCTGGCAGCGCATCTAAAGGGGTACCATTTTGCGCTGCAAGTTCAGCTTTTTTCATTGGGCCTATGGCTGGCATTATTTTCAAAGTCACCAGCAACACCATAGTGACAGCTAACCATGGATAGAGCATATAAGGGATGGCTTGCATATAGACTTCCACGCCTTGCCCGGCCTCAGCCACTTTGTTGTTTTCCAGTAAACCGCCAAAAAAGATGGCCCAGGTGGAAATAGGAATGATGACGCAAATAGGGGCAGCCGTAGAGTCGACTATATAAGCCAGCATCTGACGGGAGATTTTATATTTGTCGGTGACTCTTTTCATCGCTTCACCCACGCTTAAGGCATTGAGGTAATCGTCGATAAAAATAATGCAGCCTAAAACAAAGGTCATAAACATGGAGGAGCGTGGGCCTGTGGCAAGCTTTGAGGCTGAATGACCAAAAGCCACAGCGCCGCCTGTGTGGATTAATAACCCAATCAGTGAGCCAAAACCACCACAAACCAGAATCAACCAGCCAATGGTTTCATCCTGCATTACGCTGGTAGAAATTTCAGCGAAGGTATTCAATAACTCAAGAGGTTGAGTTGGGAACAGCATCAGCAAACCTGCAACAGCACCCACAACCAGCGACAAAATAGGTCGCTTCAGCCAGATGGCAACAGCCATCACAACAACTGGTGGGATCAAACTAATGGCACTTGGTGAATCCATTAAAGGGTTCCTTCACAAAGCCTGGCAATGCCAGAAAAATAAAAGCCAACCGCAGTAGAGCATAGCTTATTAGCTTATTTGCTTACGTACGGAGTGTTTGGGGTTGAGCTGCCAGAGCCCGGGACTGAAAGTGATTGCTTATGGCGCAATTTCATCAGATCAGGGTAAACAACAGAATGAATTTACACGGGTTAAATTCAGGCGCGCAATAATAACAAAAAAAATGTTTTGTACAATATTTGTCTGAAGATGGAATTTAGGTAGGGGTTTAGTTTAACCATTTGAATTTAATTAGAAAAATCACTGCCACCACAGGCAGCAGTGATCAGAAAATTATTTAGCCTGAGTGATCAGTTCTAACTTATTTAACACATCAGCGTTAAAGCTTAGTTGCACTGATTTTTGTGCAGCTTCCTGAGTTTTTACTAACTCCGTTAAAGTAGGGTAGCTGGCAGACAATACAGTCACGTCGTATAACCACAAGGTTTTACCGTCTTTTTCTGTTTTGCTTGCTGGTTCACCCAGTTTTTCAGCAATAGCAGCCTGAGTAGATTTACCTTCAGTTAAACCTAAAGCTGTACGCACTGACGTATTTAAAGCTGCAGTTTTGGCGCTTTCTTTGGTTTCTTTTAGTGTGCTGCCTACACCATCTTTAACAGCATTTAACCAGTCAGCCTGAGCTGGCACTGCAGTCACTACTAAGGCAACAAATAAGGCGCTTAACTTTAATTTCATCTTGTCTCTTCCATTTGAGAATTAATCAGGGAACCTGCAACCTCGGTGCTGCAGGCGGCGCGGATGGTATAGCAGATTGAGCTTCAGTCCAAGTTTTTTACCAGAACTTTACATAATTCTGCGATGGAATAGCGGTAAAGCTAATGTCATTCGTTCAATTATCTACAAAAACTAAAGAATTAGTTGCAGTATGAAAAATGCTCAGCTATCTTGGAACTAATTCTTTAGTAGATAATTTTTTTCGGGTAACAGGCATGGCCAGAACAAAATCCCTCGAGCTAACCAGTGCAGAGCAAAAAATCATGCAGGTGTTATGGCAACATGGCCCTTGTTCAGTGAAAGACATCACAGCAGAGCTAAGCAAAGATGCTGCTGTGGCTTACACTACAGTACAAACTTTATGTCGTATTCTGTTTGATAAAGGCCATGTTGAGTGTGAGAAGCAAGGCAAAGCTTTTATTTATCAGGCGACTACAGTGCAGCAGGAAGCCCGCAGTCAGGCCCTAAGTACACTGCTGCAGCGTTTTTTTGGCGGCTCTCCGGCGTTGCTGGCACAACATCTGATAGAGCAAGAAGAGTTAGCGCCAGAACTTGTTGATGAATTACAGGCGCAAATTAACGCTCACTCAGATAAGGCAGCACAGGGAGACTGATCATGCTGGAATTTAGCTGGTTGTTGTTTTATCTGGTTTTACATCTGCTATTGGCCTTGGTGACAGTGCCATGGCTGTATTGGCTTGGCCAAAGCTCATGGCGGCCAAAACCGCAGTGGATGTTGCGCTTGTGGACTGTCTTGGCGGTGCTGTTGTATGTGTTGCCCGCTGTTGTATTAAGTGAAGGCACTGAACAGGGAGCGCCGCAGCACTGGTTTAACGCTGATATCTCTGTTTTACAGCAACAGCTTCAGTTATCAGAAGCCACAGCAGTTGCAGAGACTGAA
Organism: Rheinheimera sp. 1928-s; assembly: GCF_029269265.1. GTDB lineage: Bacteria > Pseudomonadota > Gammaproteobacteria > Enterobacterales > Alteromonadaceae > Pararheinheimera. The sequence continues at coordinate 358,517 of NZ_JARIXP010000002.1, read as the reverse complement.
CCGGCTTTAACTCAGCGCTGGGATTTGGCGCCGCAGCTGTTTTATTTATTTGTCCCTCCATCCTGGTGGTTATTAATTATTCCTTTGGGCTGTTGCTGGCAACTAGGGCGATTCGGCCAAAGTTACAGAGCGAGCCGCCAGTTATGGTTACAGGCTCAGCCCTTGAACTTGCCAGATTCAGCTCACCATAAACCAGCACTTTATCAGCACTCTGCCATTGATAGCGCTATGCTGGTGGGGCTGCGTCAGCCTCGTATTATCCTTCCTGCATTATGGGTGAAGCAGTTATCGGCAGAGCAGTTGCAGCATGTGATTGCCCATGAGCGTATGCATTGGCGTCGATGCGATCTGGCGGCTTTTTATCTGCAACAATTATGTGCAGTGTTGTGCTGGTGGAGCCCGGTCTGGGGCTTAATCTGTCGGCAACTGAATAAATACCGTGAATTAAGTTGTGATGCTGCTGTAACGGCGCAATTAACGCAGCCACATCGTTATGCCCAAACTTTACTTGATTGCAGCAAAGCCCATCAGACTGCGCAGCCGCTATTACTTGCAATGCCGTGGCAGCAGCAACCTTTGTTAGCGCAGCGGATCCGCCTTGTGCTGCAAGGTTCTGCAGGCAAAATCACACCACAAAGTTGTGCTTTGCTCATGGCGTTGTCTTTGTCGGTCGCCGCCACTTTGGTTTTGGCGGAGCGCGCTCAGGTGGCCAGGTTGCCTGCTGAATATGCTCAGGTTAGCCTGACCGAACTGACGCAACTGCAACAATTACTACAAAAAGTGCGGCAGCGGGATTTAGCCGAAGTGCGTCAATTGCTTGCTTTGGGTTATCCGTTAAACGCAGCTATGCCGGGTGAGGGCACTGCTTTGATGCTGGCCGTACGAGCAGGTGACAAAGCTATGGTGGAATTGCTACTTGCTGCTGGTGCTGATGTGAACCAAAGCAGCAGACGGGATGGCAACCCGCTGATTATCGCTGCGCAGCATGGCAATCTGGAGTTAGCTAAGCTGCTGGTTCATTCTGGGGCTGATGTGAATGCCATAGTGCTGGCGGATGAAACTCCGCTGATTAATGCCAGCTTTATCGGCGACTTGGCCATGGTGCAATATCTGGTTGAGCAAGGCGCCAGAGTGAATCTGAAAGTGGAAGCGACCATGATGGATGGCAGTGAACTGCGATCGCCACTCAGCAGGGCTTCTACTGCCGAAGTCAGGGCTTATCTGTTACAGCAGGGGGCTACACCCTAAAGCAAAACTGCTGCTCCTGTTTAGAATTTAATATTTTGTGGACTTCGAATTCGGGCTTTTCAGCCTGCGGGCGGAGCTTTGCCAAAAAACCATGAAAACGACAACATGAAAAGGACAAAACCAATGAAGAAAAGACTAATCACTACGGCAGTGGTGTTGCTGGCTGGGGCTGTAGTGGCATGGGATCAGTTGTCTGGCTGGACAGATTTATCGGCTGGGTTACCCGCAGAGAAACCTGCGCAAAGCAAAGTCTATCAATCCGAGTTTCAGGTCACTGCCGAGCAAGCTATGATTGCGCTAAAGCAAAGTCAGCAACAAGGCCAGTTTCCGGCTTTGACGGCTGCGGTGGCATGGCGTGGCCAGTTGTTATGGGCCGGAGCTGTAGGTTATGCTGATCTGGAAAGTCAAAAGCCAGCCAGTATTGAAAGTCAGTTTCGTATTGGCAGCACATCAAAGGCGGTGACAGCAACCGCATTAGCCAGAGCCATGGCAGTCGGCGTTATAGAGTTGGATACGCCAATCAGCCGCTATAAAACCGATCTGCCCAATTCGCAGTGGCAGGATTTAACGTTACGGCAATTGATGTCACACACAGCGGGTTTGCCTGGCTATAAAGAAAACACCGACTGGATTGGTGCGGTACAAACTTTATTAAAGCAAGCTGAGTTTCATGATGTGCATGACGCTCTGGACTTATTTGACGAAAGCAAGCTGCTGTACCCGGCAGGCACAGATTTTCATTACAGCTCCTTTGATGTCAATCTGGCCAGTGCTGTACTGCAAAGTGCAGTAAAAACACCGTTTTTACAGTATCTGGATACGCAAGTCAGTCAGCCACTTGGATTGTCTTCTCTGGCTGCTTCCGAGCTACCATCGCCCCATCAGGTCAGCTTTTATACGACCCATGATGGTTATGCCAAAAAACACAGAGAGGTGAATTTAAGCCAAAGGTGGGCTGGAGGAGGTCTGGCCGCCAGTTCAGTCGATTTAGCAGTGTTAGGCTCAGCCTGGTTTAACTCAGACTTTATTCCTACGGTAGTACAGCAGCAGTTCTGGACACCACAAAAATTGAGCAATGGCGAAGTCAATGAGCAGTCTTATGCCTTGGGTTGGCGTAACTTTTCGCAAAACTATTTGTTTTGTGACAAAGACAATCCGCTTAGCCGTACTATCAGTTTTGTGCATCATGGTGGCGTGTCCAGCGGCGCACAAAGCTGGTTAGTTATTTATCCGGAGTTACAACTGGTGGTGGCGATGAATACCAATACAGTCAAAGAAAACTACTGCGATTTTGCCAAACAGGCTGCTTTAATCACCCGACCATTTTTACAGCAGATAGCTCCGGATTGGTTATTGCCTGCCAAGCCGCAGGACAGCGACAAAGGCTAAACCGCGCGTTAAATCATAGCTGCTTTGTTCTGTATCAATGTGCTTCGCCAAACGCAGGCATAAAGTGATGAATCAAAGTGGTGCATCAGAGGGGGCAGCTATGAGTTGGATAGTGCGGGCTTTATTATTTATCAGCGGCGTGATTACCAGCTGGTTTGTCTCAGTGGAGGCCAGTAACTACATTGTTTATCAACTGGTGATTGCGGTTTTCCTGATCACTTTATGTGCTGTGGCTTTGGTGTATCTGCCTGTTTTTTTGCGACGTTTAAGGGCTTAAGGCAGAGTGGGCTTGATGGGAGTGCAGTCTGACACTGTGCTCGCCCGATATGCGCAGTGGTAGCCCAGAAAACAACACCCACTATGCTGATGGTCGCGCCCAAAATACATACACCATTCCAGCCCGCACGCTCGTATATCGCAGTGGAGGCAATAGCTCCGATGGCACTTCCGATAGAGTAGAAGAGCATGTAGCCAGCAACCAGTCGGCTATGTGCCTCAGGCTGAATGGCGAAGATCATGCTTTGGTTTGTAACGTGGACTGCCTGCACTGCCAGATCTAGAATAACCACACCAATCACCAGTGCCAGTATTGAGGAATCAAGAAGGGCAATGAATCCCCAGGATATGAGCAACAACAGCAGAGATATTCCACTCGTCCATTGCCCAAGACCCCTATCGGCCAAAGGTCCAGCTCCGCTGGCAGCAAATATACCAGCCAGCCCTGCAAGACCAAACAGGCCGATTTGCGTGTGTGACATAGCGTAAGGGGGCGCGCTGAGTGGCAGCACCAGCGCAGTCCAGAATGCACTGAAAGCGGCAAATAGTAGCAGAGCAAGAATGGCACGGATCCGTAAAATAGGCTCCTGCACAAACAATGTTAGCACCGAGCGAAGTAGTAATGGATAGGAAACCGAAGAGCGAGGAGCAGCCTCACGCGGCAAAATGCGATAAAGGACCGCTGCCATAAGTAGGGTTGTTATGGCAGATGTCATGTAAACCGTGCGCCAGCCGCCAAGATCAGCAAGCACTCCAGACACGAAGCGGGCCAGCATCAGACCGACGACTATACCGCTTGTCACCATCCCTACCGTTTTTCCTCGTGTTGTTGGCGAGGCGAGCATTGCAGCATAAGCCACCAAAACCTGCACGACAACGGCCAATAGTCCTACTGCGACCATGGCGATGAATAACATAGCTTCATTTCGGGTCGTCGCAACAACAGTCAGGGCTATAGCGGACAGCAACCCTTGAGCTACGATCAGCTTGCGACGATCGAGAATGTCACCCAACGGTACGATAAACAGAAGCCCGCATGCATAACCGATTTGCGTCAACGTAATGATCAGGCCAATCACAGAAGGAGCTATTCCGAAGTCGGCAGCCATGGTGTCCAGTAGGGGGTGTGCAAAGTAGATGTTGGCGACGCTTAGCCCGCTGGCTATTGCAAAGATAATAGTCGTTCCCATCGAGATGCTACTGGTATTCGCTGGGGCTGGCGGATCGCTGGGTTTTGTCGTTGAGTCATGGTCATTTATCTGGCTGTTCATACGATATCCTGAAGCAATAAGATGTTACATGGAATGAAGTCTCATAATAAGACCAGGTTTTGAATATATCTAGTCTTATTTTAAGACTTCATTTGCAGGGGTGATAAAGGACCGTATAATGAGGCAGTCAGGTGAACCAGAAAGGATAACTGAATGAAGCGCAAGAACTTAAGTAAGGCTGAATGCCCTGTGGCACGCTCTCTGGATGTGATAGGTGACTGGTGGTCGCTTCTGATCATACGAGACGTTCTCGACGGTATAAATCGCTTCAGTGCGCTTCAGAAGAATCTCGGTATTGCACGAAGCATGTTGACTACTCGGTTGCAGGATCTGGTAGACCATGGAGTATTGGAGACTGCGCCAGCTTCTGACGGCACTGCTTATCAGGAATATGTTTTGACAAAGATGGGGCATGGGCTTTTTCCTGTGATTGTCGCTTTGCGCCAGTGGGGCGAGGATAATCTCTACCAACCGGACGAACAACACTCAGTGCTGGTCGAAACTCAGACTGGCGAGCCTGTAACACGCCTTGAATTACGGTCTCGGGAGAACCGGGTTCTCGAATGGCGAGATACTACGATTAGGAAAGTATCGTCAGATTTGAAGCCGTAGAACCTAAAGTAAAAGCGCAGCGACGATGACCCGCAAGGCATTTTGCAGGACGAAAAATGTAAAAGGCGACCCGCAGGTCGCCTTTTGTCTTTCTATGCAACTGACAGTTAAATCGCAGCGATTTGTTCCTGCTGGGCTTTTAACTTAGTGATAGCTTCTAAAGCTTCAGAGAGTTTTTCACGCTCTTTTGCGAGTACTGCCTCAGGCGCTTTAGCGACAAAACCTTCGTTCGCCAGTTTACCGGCAACACGGTCATGTTCCTGCTGAGCTTTTTCCATTTGCTTGGCAATACGAGCCAGTTCGGCTTCTTTGTCGATAAGACCAGCCATAGGGATCAGAATATCCATCTTGCCCAGCAACTGAGCGGCACAAGCTGGTGCTGTGTCGCCATCATTCAATACAGTAATGGCTTCTAACTTCGCCATATTCTGCAGGAAGGCCATATTGCTTTGTAAACGGCGGCTGTCATCGCTTGTCAGGTTACGCACCAGTACAGACAACGGCTTGCTTGGCGCTATATCCATTTCACCCCGTACGTTACGGATGGCAACGATAAAGCTCTTCACCCATTCCAGATCTGCAGTAGCAGTTTCATTCACCAGTGCCTGATTAAATTCCGGGTAAGCCTGCAGCATAATGCTGTCGCCAGGGTTGATGTCAGTGCGAACCATAGGAGCTACGCGCTGCCAAATTTCTTCAGTGATAAATGGCATGATTGGGTGCATTAAACGCAGCAAAGATTCCAGCACTGTCAGTAAGGTATGACGGGTGCCACGTTGCTGAGCTTCGGTGCCTTTAAACAATACAGGTTTGGTCAGCTCTAAATACCAGTCACAGAACTGGTTCCAGGTAAATTCATACAGCGTATTGGCCGCCATATCAAAACGGTAGCTGTCTAAATAACCACGGAATTGAGTAATAGTTTGCTGATACTGGCTGATGATCCAATGATCGGCTAACGACAGCTCCATCTCTCCACCGGCCAGGCCGCAGTCTTTTTCTTCAGTCATCATGGTGACGTAACGGCTGGCGTTCCACAGCTTGTTACAGAAGTTACGGTAACCGTCTAAACGTTTCATATCCCAGCTGATATCACGACCTGTTGAAGCTAAAGCCGCTAACGTGAAACGCAGTGCATCTGTACCGCTGGCTTCAATACCTTCAGGGAATTGTTTTTTGGTCTGGTTGCCAATTTTTTCGGCCAGCTGGGGTTGCATCATATTGCTGGTGCGTTTCACCAACAGGTCTTCCAGACTGATGCCGTCAATCATATCCAGCKGGTCAATCACGTTGCCCTTGGATTTTGACATCTTGTCGCCGTTTTCATCACGAATAAGACCTGTTACATACACAGTCTTAAACGGCACTTGTGGTTTGCCATTTTCGTCTTTAACAAAATGCATCGTCATCATAATCATCCGGGCAACCCAGAAGAAAATAATGTCAAAACCAGTGACTAACACGTCGGTCGGGTGGAAGGTTTTTAACTCTTCCGTATTGTCCGGCCAGCCTAAAGTAGAGAAAGTCCACAGCGCTGAGCTGAACCAGGTGTCCAGTACATCGTTGTCCTGACGCAATTTCACGTCATCGGCTAACTCGTGTTTAGCACGAACTTCAGCTTCATCACGGCCTACATAAACTTTACCTGTTTCATCGTACCAGGCTGGAATACGGTGACCCCACCACAGCTGACGGCTGATACACCAGTCCTGAATGTCACGCATCCAACTGTAGTACATGTTCTCATACTGCTTAGGCACAAACTGAATGTCGCCATTTTCCACAGCTTCAATGGCAGTTTTGGCCATAGGCGCCACACGCACATACCACTGGTCAGTTAATAAAGGCTCAATCACCACACCAGAACGGTCGCCGTACGGCAGGGTGTTATTGTGATCTTCAACTTTGTCTAACAGGCCAGCTGCATCAAAAGCCGCTACTATGGCTTTACGGGCCACATAACGATCCATACCCTGGAATTCAGCAGGAATATCAGCCTTGTGGGCCGGGTTTACTTCGCCATTCGGGAAGAAACATTCGCCTTCACTGCGGATAGTGGCATCCGCTGTCATCACGTTGATCATGGGTAACTGATGACGTTTGCCTACTTCGTAGTCGTTAAAGTCGTGAGCAGGTGTGATTTTTACGCAGCCTGTGCCTTTGTCTTTATCCGCATGTTCGTCTGCCAGAATTGGAATACGGCGATTCACCAGCGGCAGCAATACTTCTTTACCAATCAGGGATTGGTATCGCTCATCGTCCGGGTTGACTGCAACACCGGTATCGCCCAGCATAGTTTCAGGACGGGTGGTGGCTACGACTATGTAGTTTTTGCCATCAGCCGTAGTAACACCATCAGCCAGCGGGTAACGTAAGTTCCACAGGTGGCCTTTTTGTTCTTTGTTTTCTACTTCTAAATCAGAAATCGCAGTGTGCAGCTTCGGATCCCAGTTCACCAGGCGTTTGCCACGGTAAATCAGGTCGTCCTGATACAGACGCACAAAAACTTCCTGCACTGCATTCGACAGGCCAGCGTCCATGGTAAAACGCTCTTTATCCCAGTCGACTGAGTTGCCTAAACGGCGCATTTGTTCAGTAATGGTGCCACCTGATTCGGCTTTCCATTCCCATACTTTTTCAATAAAAGCCTCACGGCCCATGGCGTGACGATCTGGTTTGCCTTCAGCAGCCAGTTTACGCTCCACTACCATTTGCGTGGCGATACCAGCGTGGTCAGTCCCTACTTGCCATAAGGTATTTTTACCCAACATACGTTTGTAGCGGGTTAAGGCATCCATAATGGTTTGCTGGAACGCATGGCCCATATGCAGGCTACCGGTCACGTTTGGTGGCGGGATCATGATGCAATAAGCACCATTGCTGTTATCACCACTTGGCTTGAAATAGCCTTTGCTTTCCCATGCCTGATACATGGCTTGTTCAACTTGACTCGGGTTAAATGTCTTTTCCATCTTCGTTACCTGAAACTCTCACTAAAAACGCAGGCCGGCCATCAGAGCTGCACTGTTTGCGGGGTTAACCCCGACTGGCGATAAAATTTAAATCGTTCCCGCGCCTGAACCTTAAGCTGTTCTTCGGCTGGAACAAATTCGATAATTTGTTGAAAACGCTGACTAAAAGGCGGCACTGTCGCCGACAGGTTAATTAAAACCGGCCTCGCGTTGCTTGGAGGCAGCCAGCTGATTTCCACCGGAGCGCCTCGTGCAGGGCCTTCGCCCGCCAGATTGTGTGGCACAAATCGCATCGGATCAAAGCGCCATAATACCTCATCCAGCAGTTCGGCGTCCGCCTGATTTTGGCAGAACACAAAAACCCGCTGTCCGGCCTGATACAAATCGGCGCAGAGTTTTGCTGCTACATGAAAAAAAGCTGGCTCTGACGCCAGCTGTGATTCAGCTTCTGCTGCCTGGTCCGGCAGCAGATAAAAACTGACTTGAGGCACTGTTATCCCTCGATGTCGGTTCCGACACGGTTAATTAAAAACTGGGTCAACATAGCCACAGGGCGGCCTGTTGCACCTTTGTCTTTACCGCCACTGCGCCATGCAGTACCGGCAATATCCAAATGCGCCCAGTTGTATTTACGGGTGAAGCGCGACAGGAAACATGCTGCGGTAATAGTACCGGCGGCACGGCCACCTAAGTTACTGAAATCCGCAAAGGGGCTTTCCAGCTGATCCTGATAGTCATCCCACAAAGGCAAACGCCAGGCTCTGTCACCACTTTGATCCGAGGCATTTAAAATTTCATGCGCCAGCGGGTTATGGTTACTTAATAAACCTGAGGCGTGTTTACCCAAAGCAATGACACAAGCACCTGTTAAGGTGGCTACGTCAATGACCACGTCCGGGTCAAAACGCTCAACATAAGTTAAGGCGTCACAGAGCACTAAACGGCCTTCAGCGTCTGTGTTGAGTACTTCAACCGTCTGGCCCGACATGGTGGTTAAAATATCACCAGGGCGATAAGCGCGGCCATCCGGCATGTTTTCGGCACCAGCCAGTACAGCCACCATATTAATAGGTAAACCTAAGCTGACCACTGCATGCATAGTACCCAGCACTGAAGCTGCGCCACACATGTCGTATTTCATCTCGTCCATCGCATCACTTGGTTTGATGCTGATACCGCCGGTATCAAAGGTTAAACCTTTGCCGACCAACACCACAGGTGCGCTGTTATCCATAGCGCCGTTGTATTTAATCACCGCCATTTTGGCTTCGTTTTCCGAGCCACGGCCAACAGCCACGTACGAATGCATACCCAAAGCTGTCATTTCAGCAATGCCCAGCACTTCCACCGACACTTTGTCGTGTTGCGCTAACGTCACTGCCTGATCGGCCAGATAAGCCGGAGTACAGATGTTTGGCGGCATATTCGACACGTCTTTACATACCTTGATACCAGCGGCTACAGCCAAACCATGTTCAACGGCTTTTTCGCCTATGGTTAAGTCGCGACGGGTCGGTACGTTAAAGACAATTTTACGCAGCGGGCGACGGGTTTCGTCTTTGCGGCTTTTTAGTTTGTCGAATACGTAGAGGCAGTCTTGCGTGGTTTCCACCGCATGACGGACTTTCCAGTAGGTATCACGCCCTTTGACATGCAGCTCAGATAAGAAACACACAGCTTCCATTGAGCCGGTTTCATTTAAGGTGCTGATGGTTTTAGCAATGATTTGGCGGTACTGACGTTCGTCTAACTCACGCTCTTTACCACAGCCCACCAACAGTACACGCTCACTCAACACGTTAGGCACATGGTGCAATAACAACATCTGGCCGGGTTTGCCTTCTAAATCTCCCCGGCGTAATAAATTGCTGATGTAGCCTTCGCTGATTTTATCCAGCTGTTCGGCAACCGCTGACAAGCGGCGCGGCTCATAAACGCCGACAACGATACATGCACTTCGTTGTTTTTCCGGACTACCGCTTTTTACGCTGAACTCCATGCTCACTCCTGATTCTAAGACTTCCGGCCACTATACCAAGTTAGTTCGGTGTTACAGTGGGCTTCTTTGTGATGATATTTTGTCCTGCTTTATAAAAAAGCTCGGATTTATCGCCACTTTAGTCAATAATAATTGCTGTAAACATCCAGTTTACTTAAAAATCGTCAGGGTTCCAGCAAAAAGACAGGTTTTAGGGGGCATTTTTGATTGTTTTTCGTTATCTGATTGGTGAAGTGTTTAAATCCCAATTGGCGGTCTTCCTGATCCTGATCACTATTATCATGAGCCAACGCTTTGTGAAAATTTTGGCTGATGCATCAGACGGTGATATTCCGGGTCAGTTAGTACTGACCATCCTGTCATTAAAGCTGCCACAACTGGCGGTGGTTATTATTCCTTTAAGCGCCTTTTTGGGTGTTTTAATAGCTTATGGCCGTATTTATGCCGACAGCGAAATGACGGTGTTACATGCCACTGGTATCAGCGAATGGTATGTCACACGCTTAACTTTGATGCTGTCTGTGGTGATGGCGCTTGGGGCGGGTTTTGTCACTTTGTATTTAAGCCCCTGGTCTATCGAGCGCGAATATCAGATTCTAGAACAGGCCGAAGCCGATTCTGGCCTCAGCAGTTTAATACCGGGGCGCTTCCAGCAAACCTCGAATGAAAAAGCTGTGGTTTTTGTGCATGACATCAGCCGCGATGGCGGAGAGCTGGAAAAGGTATTTTTAGCCCAGACCTCTTCAGAACCTGGCGGACAAACCTCTATTGTGTATGCTCAGTCCGGTTACGTGAAAGAGGATGCCAGCGGTGCTCAGTTGCTGGAATTAAACAGCGGCCGTCGTTATGCAGGTGAAACCCGTTCTCCAGGCTATGAAGTAGTGGAATTTGGTCAATATCAAATTCAAATTCGCGAACAGCAGGTGGAACAAAAACGCCGCAAGTTATCCAGTTTACCTACGGCTGAACTGCGCAAGCAAACTGGCCCTGAAGCTGCGGCAGAATGGCACTGGCGTATCGCTATACCGCTGTCTATTCCTATTTTGATGTTAATTGCTGTGCCGCTGAGTAAAGTGAACCCACGTCAGGGCAAGTTTGGCCGCTTATTGCCTGCTTTGGCTTTATACCTGCTGTATTACATTCTGCTGATTGCCAGCCGCTCAGCTATTGAGGACGGCAAAATTCCGGAGCAATTAGGCATGTGGTGGATCCACGCTTTGGGCCTGACTTTTGGCACTGTGATGCTGGTGAAACACCGTACTGCAGGCCAGAAGTTAAAAGCATTACTCACAGGGCGCTCTTCTCATGTTTAAGATCCTCGACCTCTACATAGGTCGCACCATTTTGACCACAGTGCTGATGACAGTGACAGTACTGATGATTTTATCCGGCATGTTCAGGTTTATCGACCAGCTGCGTTTAACAGGGCGGGGCGATTACGACTTGTTGTCGGCCGGTTTATTTACCTTATTCAGCGTACCAGGTGATTTGATTTTGTTTTTCCCTATGGCGGCTTTAATAGGCGGCTTAGTAGGGCTTGGCATGCTGGCCAGCAATAGCGAATTAGTCGTGATGCAGGCTGCGGGTTTATCGCGCTTGAATATCATCAACTCTGTGATGAAAACCTCATTACTGATGATGCTGATTGTGATGCTGGTGGCTGAATTTGGCGCGCCAGTGGCGGAGAAAACCGCCCGTGAACTGCGAACCAAAGCCATTTCAGGTGGTGATTTAATTTCAGCGCGGCAAGGCGTATGGGCTAAAGACGGTGATCATTTTATTAATATCAAGCAGGTGGATGACTTTGGTAACCTGACTGATTTAACGATTTATGAGTTTGATACCGACTTAAAATTGCAGGCCATTGTTAGCGCCAAAACTGCAGTTTTTATCAGCAATGCCTGGCGTTTATCAGATGTTAGCCGATTAAATTTTCGTGACGACAGAGTAGAGAAACATCAGTGGCAGGAACAGCGCTGGCGCTCTACCTTAACTCCAGACAAACTGGGGGTTGTGTCTATTAAACCTGAGTTGTTATCGCTCAAGGGCTTAACCGACTACATCGACTATCTGGACAGTAATAAGCAGGACAGCAGCAAGTTTGAACTGGCATTCTGGCGCAAGGCCACCCAGCCTTTAACCATAATTGCTATGTTGCTGGTGGCTTTGTCTTTTATTTTTGGACCGCTGCGCAGCGTGACCATGGCAGCCCGTATTCTGATGGGGATTCTGACCGGTTTTGCGTTCTATATGAGCGATCAGGTGTTTGGGCCTGTGGCTTTGGTGTACCAGCTGCCGCCTGTTTTGGGGGCAATACTGCCGTCAACTTTGTTTATCGTGCTGGCGATGTATTTATTGCAGAAGAAATAGATATAAAAATGGGGTCAGATCACATTAGTTATGCGTAACTAATGTGATCTGACCCCATTTTCTATTAACCCGCTTTACGATGTAAATTCAGCTCTTTGCTTTCATCTTTGGTCAGCTTCACCACTATGGTATTGGTGATTTGATCCTGCAGCGCCAAGCCTTGGCCCCAGCGGATCCACAACCAGAAATTCCCCACACCTAACAAAGACACCACTAAACGTAGCAGTCCTTGTTTTAGTGTAATAAGCGAGCCATCCGGCTGTATCAACAAAATACGCCAGGCCCGCATTCCCAGGGTTTGACCAGCTTTGACCCAGAAATAAACATAAAACCAGATAAAAACCAACAGCGAATACAGCTGAAACCAAATGGAATGTTTCTGAATAAAATCCGCCTGATCCTGATAAGCCGCCAGCGAAACCAAACCCAGCTTATCCAGAATAGTTACCAGCAACAGCGCCAGACCCATAGCCAGCATCCAGAGCGCTGCTAAAATCAGCACGTCATAAACAATGGCAGCTAAACGGCGGAACAAACCCGCCTTTGGTGATTCGTGATACATCAGTGTTTCCTGATTTTTATTGATTCTGTGAATGGCGCTAAGTGTATCACGCAGCTTAGTTTTTCCGAAACTGCTGCAAAAACGCGCAACCACACAGCGAACTGAAACTTTTGCTTGCGCCGCGCCATTCGCTTTGTATAATGCAAGCGTTTACTTCTGTACGACCCTCAATGCCTGGGTGGCGAAATCGGTAGACGCAGCGGATTCAAAATGCAACGCGTCAACGAAGAATTTTGGCTCAAGTGGTTGATTAGTAAGTAGATAAAAAGATTGTATAAGTAAACCGAGCTTGTAAAGTCTTGTGAAGTTTTAGAAATGCCCCTTCTATATGCCTGGGTGGCGAAATCGGTAGACGCAGCGGATTCAAAATGCAACGCGTCAACGAAGAATTTTGGCTCAAGTGGTTGATTAGTAAGTAGATAAAAAGATTGTATAAGTAAACCGAGCTTGTAAAGTCTTGTGAAGTTTTAGAAATGCCCCTTCTATATGCCTGGGTGGCGAAATCGGTAGACGCAGCGGATTCAAAATCCGCCGGGGGAAACTCCGTGTCGGTTCGAGTCCGACCCTAGGCACCAATCCTTATAGAATTCCTAAATAAGTTTGTTGTATCTCAAGGTAAAATCAGCATAATTGAAACACTAACTGAACCCAACAGTTGGATTTTTTCATATAAGGATGTTGATAGTGACCAATCTAGTCGTAGAAAACTTGAGACTGAAAGAGCTTATTCTTGTAGTAAATAAAAATAGAGCTTTTTTTGATGAATTTGTTCGTTTTATTCAGAGCTATGGTTACCCCCACATACACAACTTTGTCACTGATATAGATCAGCAAAGAGTCCAGTTTGTTTTGCGTTCATATTTCAGTACTCCATTTGCTACTACATTGTTTGATGGAATTGCACGCCCTTATAATGACGCAAAATCGAAGTGGTTTTTCATTACATGGCTTTTGCGTGATGCCCCTCAACAGAGGCTCCAGCCAATTGTATCTTCATTAAGTGGCTCCCCAATTGATAATAAAATTTGGGTCGTTATGAAAATAATGGCCTTTGTTGCACCTTTATTGCCTTGCCCGAGTCAGTGGGAGTGGTCAGCTATTTCAGAAGTGATGCTCCAGCGGATTGAAGGAAGTCGACGCGCTTTAAAGGGGGGGCTCTTTGAAGCTATTGTCAGATCTCAGCTTGTCGAATTGTTTAGAAGACACCAGCTTAGGCTCAGAGTTACACCAAATGAAGTTAAACTTCACGACGAGACATACGATGTTGAAGTTGCGGGCACGGCTAAAAAAATATTAATGCCTGTTAAGACGCGTGAAACAATGGGTGGAGGACATGCTTTATTGTTCACTCGGGATATACATAAATCAATATCAGTCGCTCATGATAATGGGTTTGAATGTATACCTGTTGTAATAGCTGAATCTTGGGCAGGTAACCTCGATGACCTTCCTTGTAGTAACTTCATTTATATTCAAATGAACCCAAATCAGGTTGATAAAATCAACCCGATTCTTGAGCAGAAACTAGAGAACCTTGTTGGTTTTTTCCAGATGATTCAATAAGTCTGGTTGAATAGTAGCAAGTCGACGTTGAGCAATCAGCGCATAATCAGGGTTAATTTCAAGGCCTACAAAGTTTCGATTGAATTTGTAGGCAACAACTCCAGTTGTACCTGCTCCAAAAAATGGGTCTAAAACTAAACCATCCTCAGGACATCCCGCTAGTATGCAAGGCTCAATTAACTTCTCAGGGAAGACTGCAAAATGAGCCTCTCTGAATTTCGATAATGGGATATTCCATACTGTTCGTTTATTTCTCCCGTTTGGGTGAAATGCCTGATCCCACCTACCCGAATGGAGATTAGAATTACCGCCGTTTTTACCTTTTTCTGGAGTACCGTCTACTTTACCAAAGTGATTTCTACCACCTTTCATTTTACTGTTTTCGGAAAATGTAGTGTGCTCTTCTCTAATAGAATCTTGATCATAAAAATAGTTTTTATTGGATTTTGTGAAGAAAAAAACATATTCATGATCAGTTGTTAGTCTATTTTTAGATGAATGCGGCATCGCATTAGGTTTGTGCCAAATAATGTCGTTTCGGAGAATCCAGCCCGAATCTTGGAGAGCTATGGCTACTCTCCATGGCATTCCTAGCAAGTTTCCGTCGACATACTTGTCGCCTAAATTTATCCAAAGAGTCCCTGTTTTTTTGAGGACACGATTACATTCAGAGAAAATATCTACTAAGTTGCTGATATACTCTTGTGGTGTTTTTTCAGAGCCAATTTGTCCATTAACTCCATAGTCTCTTTGTCCATAGTAAGGAGGGCTTGTAACTATACAGTCAATCGATTCAGAAGGCATTTTCTGAAGACTGCCTAACGAGTGACCAACAACAATCTTATTTTTAATATCTTGATATTGCACAGGTTTATTCCAAATCTAGTTGGGGTAGAAGGTGACTATCATTGAGTCGAAGCTTGATTGATTCGACTACAAAATCTTGGATAGATATATTTCTGAATGCAGCTTCTATTTTTAGCCTTTTATGTAACTCAGGTTCTAGCTTTATGTGTATCTGTTTTTGATTGCTAAGGGCTTGATCCATATTTATCACCGCCAGGTATATTTGGTTTAAATATACCTCTAGCAATGATCTCACGTCAACGCAGATGTTAAAGCAATTTCAACTATTGGCTTTGTCTTGCTCGTACTTGAATAAGTAATAAAATTCTCCTCCCATACCTGATAGATGTCTAACCCTTCCTCTATCCGGTAATACCCGTGTAAGGTCTGAAACACACCTGCCTGAAAGTCAAAATCCAAGTCTTTTGCTAGTTCAACGTCTTGCCCTTGACCGACATACTTAAAGTCGGTGATGTAGGCAAAGTGCCACGTATCACCTCTCCGAAATAACATGATCTCAACTGGATGGTAGCCACCTTTTTCTGAACAGTAATCTGGATCTCTGAAGTTGATAGTGACTGTACTGGTGTTGCTCAAATCATGATTTTTTAGCAAATCAGTAAGGTGGTTAACCAGTATTTCGCTGACTGGTAGAGGTAAGTTTTTGTAGTCGATGTTCATCACAGACTCCTATTTTTTCTGTCTAAATAGTTCGATATGGCTGCTGGTAAAAATCGGGGGGTGTATAGCTGTGTGTCTTAAAAACAAACCTACAAAACCCCCAAAACTCGACCAGAGTGCTGATCTGGCCGAAATACCATGGTTATTTTTTGACGTTTCTTAATTTTGGGGGTTTTGGGGGTGACATTTGGAGGATCTGCTGGTCTAACTCGCCACGTTCAACCGCCTGAATGATGATACCTATCACCTCTAGCAGTTTGTCTTTTGGGCCCACATCAATGGCCGTTTTACCCTTCGCCAGCTCCATGGTTTTTAACCCTACCTTGATTTCAAAGTAGTAGTGGTTATCACTGTCGTAATACCAAGGCCGGACGGCTTTGCGTTTTCTGACGATTTTGCGTTCACCCGTTTCAGGGTCTTTGATGCTTTTGTCCTTAAACGCTTCAAAGGCTTGGTTTTGTAACATGCATTGCGCCATGGCCAGCTGTTCATCCAGCTTTTCAATCAGCTTCATGCGCTTGCCTAAAATCGGTGGCTTCGGCTCGATTTTTGGACGGTCGATCACCTTGAGAGAACTCAATAATGTAGTCATAGATACCTCGGGGTTTTGGTTAGTCAGAGCCTAGTGGACAAAGCCAATGGTTCTGTTGGGTTGCTTGCGGTTGTTTTCGCCTTTCAGCAGCTCTAGTGCTGAAGTGCGATGGTTTTGCTTGGGTTGAAACATCATGCGACGAGCAAGGATCGCAAAATCGCCTGGGGTCAGCAGCTTGAGCTGAGCAAGAGCGCTAAGTTCTTCATCTGCCAGCGTTTTAACGCTCAGAGCGCGCTTGTAGAGCGCTATGACTTGCGGTGCAGTCAAGTAGTCACAGTCGAGCTTAAAATCGAATCTACGCAGTACAGCTTTGTCTAAAAGCGTTTCAAAGTTTGTTGCTGCGAACAGCGGCTGAGTGAAGCACTCCATCTGAGCCAGCAGCTCGTTAACAAGTGTCAGCTCATGGTGTGATTTCAATCGCTCCCTGCTGGTGAGCAGGCTGTCTACTTCATCGAGCAGCAGTATTTTCTGTTCGTGGTGGGCGGTTTCAAATAACCGAGCCACCTGCTTTTCACTATCTCCCACGTATTTACTTAAGATGTCCGAACACTTCACCCGAAACAGGTCATGGTCGTTCTGCTCGGCTAGATAATGCGCAAAGGCGGTTTTACCCGTTCCAGGCGGTCCGCATAACAGCACCCGTATGGGCTGTTGGTGTTCCACTGCATAGGCGATTTCGTTCAGTACCTCTGGCCCTTGCTTCAGGTTTAGTAAGGTCGGGTCGAATGCCATTTGTTGTTTGTACGTCAGACCATCTTTCCACAGCATACAAGCCCGCAATGTCCCTTCCACCACATCACCAATCACCTGCTGCGCTTCATTGCTGGCAAGGGCCATGGTATTGGCGATATAGCCTGCATTTTGCAAAATGGCGGGGGTAAGGCTTGGCGTATTGACCAGTGATTTAGCATACTTCTCACTGACCGATAACCCCTTAAACGACTGCTTGGCAATCGACAACAGGGTTTTCTTATCCGGCTGGCGTACTTCTTCGCAGAGCTTAAAGCGCCTGATATAGCTGTTTTCTAACTCATAGACATGGTTCGTTATCCAGATACAAGGCACTTCGGATTGCTCTATCATCCGGTGTAACGTCTCTTTGCTGTACCCTCCATCAGCCTGACGAAACAGGCTTTCACATTCGTCGATTAGCAAAATGGCATCAGATGAACCCGCCAGCAGGCGCTGCAACAAGGCCAAGTGCTCAAGACGCTGACCACTGGCATTTTTGGCGCTGAACTCATTACTGGGTTTGCCCTCATCCATTTTCAGGTTGCGCACTTCAAACAGTATGCGGCCACTGTAGTCAGCCAAGGTTCGTGCTAACTCAGTTTTGCCGTTGCCAGCATCTCCATAGAGTAAAATACTGACCCCCTCGTGCTGCTCGGCACAGGCATGCAAAAGGTACTGGCTCAGCAAGTCAGTATTCACATGCGGGAAGTGCTTGAGCTTAAACTTCGGCTCTGGGCTTGGGTGCAGCATGGTATGCAATAGCATTTCTTTGCTAAGCACCTCTTCACGCATCAGAGTTTGTAGCATGGGGCGTGGTATGCCCATGGTATGAATTTCACCACAGTCATAGCCCTCCAAAAACAGCCCCTGTGCCACCAATACCATCAAGTATTCCAACACTTCAGCACGGCTTAACCCTGCTTGCTGGGCGATGAGGTCAGTAAAATCCTGCTCTAACAGGGTGAGTTCAGTCGCCTGAACCAAGTGGTGTAAGCCTGTATTAGCGTTATGCACCAGCACGAATTCAATCACCCTTGCCATGGTGTCTGGGACACCAAATAGTCCACACAGATTCAGGCAGTTTTGCTGCATCAGCTTGGTTTGTGCTGGGTAGCGGTCATCTGTATTGAGCAGGTCTAATAGCTCTGAGTGGCTGCGCTGGACTGGCCCCAATTCACGCCTGCAGATGATGCGATTCACCGTGGATGGGGTTAACACTTCTTCGTCGTGTTGCTCCAGCAGTTCATTCACAATAAGCATGGCAAACTGCGCTGCCAGATAAGGGCTTTGCTGCGCAGCATTAGAAGCGCGGCGGCTCATGGCTTGCTCCGATAACTTAAGTTCGACGCTGCCTTTTGCATAAACTGGTGGTCGCGTTTGTCGTAAATGGTGGTGGTGCTGATATCCGAATGGCCTGCCATTTGACGCACGGTATTGAGGTCCACATTCTGCTCTAACAGCTGGGTAATGAAAGTGCGCCGCAAGTCATGCGGGGATGCGTTTTTAACCCCAATCAGCGCCAGCTTTTGCTTAATCAACCGATAGATGGTGGACACATTCATGCTGTCCATGGTCTTCACGCTGCCATTGGCATAGACAGAGCACAGCAAATAGCCGGTGTCTTTGCCCCGCAAGCGAGACCACGAAACGAAGTATTCTTGTGTCCATGGCGGTAAAAACAGGGTTCTGCTTTTATTGCCCTTGCCACTTCTTACAAACAAGGTCTGTGCCTGGCGGTTGTAATCAGCAAGTTCTAACGCTGCCAGCTCACTGCGACGAAGACCCGTACCCAGCAGTAGCGCAAACACCAACTGATTACGAATACCTATGGGTGACATATCATCCCGCAGCAAGTGAAACAGTTTTTCAACCTGCTTCACCGTTAAGGGGTTGCCCTGATGCTGACCATGCTTGACCTGTGTAATGGTTTCTAAGTGGGCAGACTGTTGCTGCTCAGCACGGTCAGTCAGAACGGCCACTTTCACGATGCCTCGAATAGCAATAATGGCTCTATTAATAGAACGGGCTGACCAACCAGCATGAGTCAGCACAGAACGAATATGCAGCGCCTGCTGATAATCCACTTGATGCAGTCGCTCAGCACGTTCTTTTTCCGGCCAGTTCATCAGCTTGCCAACGCTATTGAGCTGTGACGCTATAGAGCGCTGACTATTGGGCGACAAACGGCTGATATACAGCGCATACGGGCTAGCTGTAGACATAGCGTATCTCCGGTGTGTGTTTGTATGTGATTGAGTCTTAAAGGGGGGAACACAGAAAAGCAGTGCTACACCAAGGTAGCACTGGTTGCCGGATGATTTGAAGGGGTATTTTTGCTGCGGATAAGCGAGCTTTACCCCAATAAAAAAGGGAGCCTAAGTAGCTCCCTTGTAAGATTTATTAGTCGTTTAACATCGTCTGTTTTAAGTGCATTAAGGCAGCAGTTTGAGCTTTTTTGAACCATTTATGATTGATGTTCAGCAAGTGACGCTGCATTGACTCACGGTGAGCGTTAAACGCTGGACCATAATAGCCCATTGCCCAAGCCATATAACCTTTACGTAGTGCAATTGTTACCTGATCTTGCGGTATGAACTTAAAGGCTTTAGGACTATAGAAGTTAGTGCCTTTCAAAAAGTATGGAGTGGTTTCAATATCCCATAACTTTTTTACACTGCCGTTCTTCTGCGGCTTATAAACGCGTTCAATCCGACTTATATACATAGGGTTGGTATCAGGGCCAGTTAGCATCACGATATTGCGTTGGTCCTTCGCCATGACCTTTTCGACTTTGCTATACACAAGCCAATAGCAACCTTCACGGCTACCCACATAATGAGTCTGAACCCATGTACATGGGTCGTCCTCATTAACACGCGGTATGTCCGGCTTGAAGCTAAAGTTTTCGATACGATCTTTGGCAACAATAACAAGTGGCGTCGGCACGCACACTAAGTCTAACGCAATATCAATACGGGTAATATTCGCGTCTTTCATGGTTTTACGATAGTTCTGAAAGACCTGCATATCGTCTAAAAAGGCAAAAAATTGGCGGATCTCTGAGGCCTCAAAACGTGCCGGATTGTACGAAATCTGCATTGCACGGTGGTAATCAGATCCTTTCTTACCTTTCAAGCCAAAGTTAATCAAAAACCACTTTTGCGGCTGATCTTTGATGCAGAAACGGACATTACTTGCATACAAGTGAGTACAGTACTTACGACGGTTGAAATTGCGTTTAATTGTGTACTTCTCACTGTATTCTTTGTTATCCAGCAACTGTTCCAGACGTTTAAGCTCTTTATCCTTAGCGGCAAGGGTCATGGTCAGGCAGTCGATAATAGGATACGCAGCCCACTGCTGTGGTACACCCAGCTGGCTCTCAATCAGATTATCGCAGTGATACATGAGCTTATCTTGTGTATCTACCTCTAACATGCCTTTAGTTGCAGCTATTTTCAGGGACTTTGAGTCCACATTTGATAAAGGGAACTTGTCTATGCAGGCGGTATAGGCACGCGTTGGCAATAACAGATTACTGGATTTACGAAAGGCAGCTAATGGAACTTGATACTGTTTAATGTCTTCCATGTAAATAGATGGTAGTGGCTTAGATTCATTAGTCATTTTAGTATTCTCTATGTCATTCAATGGCTTATCGTGTGCATTAAGAGCTAATGTAGTACTATTACAAGTAGATTTACTGCTCATAGGTCAGCCCTTCTTTTTCTTTTTGCCATTGAGTTTCTTTTTACGGACCACTTTTTTAGTAACAGGCTCTTTAGGTGTGCGCTCAATGTCAGGGTGCTTAACCCAACGTATCGCTGGACGGCCACCTTTGCTGCTAAGAACTTCAATTTGTGAGAGATAGTGGTGTTCTTGGAGGCAAGTCAGAGCCTCGTTAATTTTGTCGAGGTTTTTACGTAAGCCTTTCCAGCACTTTTGCTGCAAATCGCGCGATGAGAATGAATCATCTAATTCGTCCATACGTGAGAGAATCAGTTTTGCGTTTTCTAAACGCTCGTCCGCCGATTGCCATAACTTTTTCACATGACGTTCCAGGTACTTCGCCCAACGAATAGCCATTTTCATATCAGCTAAAGTGATTGGTTTCAGGCGTTTGACTTCAAAATCATTCTCTTCATACTGGCGAAAGGCTGCTATGACTAATGCGATAGAGGGAACCATTGAGCGGTACTTACTCAGATGGCTGTATAGGTGAACGCTGAGGTTTTCGTTGCTTAACTTGTAGTTCAAGTATTTCATGTAGTGATGGTAAGCTTTCTCAGCATCTTCTTCCATGTAGACTTTTGTGCGTTTACCACTACCGACAATCGCACAAATTTCACCGTCATCCAGTTGTGTCACGAAATGGTAAAGTTGATCTAGAGCTTCTTTGTCATGAAGAGTTGCAGCACTGTATGTGGGAAGCGAGTCCATATCTGACATGATAAAGATCTGAAAACGATACAGGAGGCCATCATCTGGGATAGAGCCATCCTTAATCGAGTTAACAATTTTGGACATGACAGCTGGCTGAGCGGTGCCAAAGAGCGAGAGCTTTGGTGCAACCATCTTAAAGCTAAATTTATCGCTAAAGCTATCTACCGAAGAGTCATTTTTTCCATCCATAGCTTCCATTGCAAAGGTGCGAAGCCTGTCGGAGTTCGAGCCCAAGAGTTGCGTCAATATACGCGGAAACTCATCGCGAAAAAGCATAATAGGAAAAGTCTGTCTACTGAAATGCTTTGCAAATGCTGCGGGTGTAGCATCATTACAAACAACAACCTTCTGTTTGGGCGGAAACAGTTCGACCTGAGAGTCGATCAGTAATTTTGTCGCTTGCTCCTCTAAAGCAGCAGACTCAGCAGGATCTTCTTCCCATATATCGTCAGCAGTTTTCAGAAGTTTTTTTGCCTTCTTTTTCTTTTCTTCGTTTTGAATTTTCTTCTTGTCAAAGAACGATTTCAGCTCAGGGAAAGCCTTGTTAAATTCTTTGGCGACCTTTTTTCCAAGGATTTCGAGGCAAGCCATAACAGCTTGAACAGCACCCGATTTGTTATTTCCAGAAGCTGCGCAAACAAGGCCAGACAAGTTACCTGAGATGCTGTATTGTGGTGTTTCACTGTCCGTAACGATCTCATATTTATTAGACAGCAACAGGCTTATCATTACGACAAGTGGTGCCGCCGCAAACTCTGGAGGCGTTTTTGTTACGGCACTCACATTTTGGACGATTCGCTGTGGCCATGCAGGCAGCAAATTAGTAGGCATTGGTGGGACATCGTAACCACGAGCTGGCAATGGTTTTGGTGTAATACCCTTTTTACTCTTGGTTTTTTTCAGTTTTTTAGGCATAATATTTTCCTCGATATGACCTTCTTCGTAGTGAAGGTAGTCATTAGGCGATTTTTTTATCCCTCCCTGTTACCCGCGTTTCCCCCACGCTTAAAAACCCCCTGAGGCCGTTGATTTAAAAGGCTTTTTAACCGAATTCATAGGTCTAAATTTGTCAAAACGAAGGACAAGATTTTGGTATACTAAATCTGTAGTTACCTTGCCGAATGTTTCAACTTTAGCTACTTTCTTATAATGTTTATTTCAATTAAATCAGTCGCTTACCTATCGCAGGCTAAATGAGGTGTTGTATGGAAGATGGACACGATAAAGTCGGTAAAAAATCACCTAAAGTGCGCATTGGAACAAAAGATAATCCTTTTTTGGCAACACCTGAGAGTGTCGAGCGTCCATTTTTGATTGCAGCTATTGAAGGTGGTAACCACGCTGATTTTGATTTCAGTAAGTGGCATGAAACAAATGATTGGTTTATGTTCAACTCAATTTACAATACCAACCTGAGTCATAAAGAGGTCAGGTTGCTCATGTTCTTTCACGAGACAACCAATAATTTGGGGACGATTTACGAAACATCGACTAACGGCACGACTAATGTTGCTCGGCATTATGGTGAAGATAACTTTATCTTTGTCGAGTTCCCGGCTGCAACAAAGCTTGCTGAGAATCCACTTGGCTATGAGTTCTTTTTTGAAGATCAGGAGTGTATTGCCCTTCTGACCGAAATAGAAAAAATAGGCCTAAAACTCGATCAAAAAGAGTTGGCTAAGATGCTTTACCGACTCCATGATTTTGGCTATCTCACCGTGACGGATTTAATCGCAAGCAATCTGAAGCGTCCTCTAAAAACGGTGGGTGAGAAACCTACTTCGCATAGGGCGAAACTTCGACTTGTACGTGTAACCAATAGCATGACGCACAAAGAACTCTGGAATAAATGGAATTCATATTCAGACAAACAACTTTTGCAACGAGTTAAAGAGCTGAAAATTAAAACAAAACCCCTCAGTTCTGGTAAATAGTCTGCAAAGTGCGGGCCGTCAGCGTTAGCCTTTGTCCTCTGGCAGGAAGGGGCAGAGTGAATGTTGACGGCTTTCACTCTAATCACTCCATTTTAGGGAATCTCAGAACTTTTCTTAGATACTTCAAGCAAGTAGCCGAGTAGAGTCAGCGCACTATCTCTAGGGCTGGCGAGACGATGACGGATACCATCAAACAAGTCGAAAACCGACTGCGCGAAATTAATCGCTTAAAACGTAAAATCACCTTCGGTAATATCCCCGCTTTTTATCACTCAGTGGCAACCTCTTTAGGCATGGCCGAAGGGATGCTGAAGTATGGTTTTGAAAACTCATTAGACATATTGACTGATCAGCGTAACTGGAATGCTCGTTATTTAGGTGCTGTCGAAGATGGGATGGGGCAATTAGTGTGGCCGAACAAACCAAGGGTTTCTGTCTATAAAGTGTTCACGCCACATGGCTTTGAAATTCATTGTGTGCCATGGAAAGGTAGTCGTGAATTCGATTTTGATTTAGCTAACCATCCTGAAATGGACTTCAAATTCTGGAAGCCAGGGATTATGAAAGTGGTGTTTCGGATTGCTCAGCTGCATACATTTATTAAGCTGTATTTTGAACATGGCGATGAAGCTGACCTGCAACTGATACGCTGTGCTCATAACATTGCGGAGGAGTTTGTCGAAACGCTGGTGTCGCAGTTCAACACGCAAAAGGTGTACGGTGTAACGATTAAGAACTTCTTTGACTTTGCTGAGAAGAAACATCAGGCAGGGGAAGAGATTTACTTACCGACCGTGTATTCGTTTCAGGATAACTAAAATGACCACGGACGATTGTGTAGCGGCACTCAGTACGCTGTTTAATTGCTCTGTTTATCAAGACAGTAATGGCTGGTCGATCCACATTGATAGCCAGCCAGCGCGAACTATAATTTTTTCAGACAGTTTTGTACGCATGACGTTAGAGCAGATGCAGCCACATGAATTTGTCTGGATCATCCAAAGACTACCCGACACTCAATGGCAGCGACTGCCGGATGGTAACTATATGACCATACTGAGTTAGTCTGGCTTTAATGTTAAAGGCAAACGAACAGAGATCGACGTACCTTCAGAGCCAGACATAAACCTAAAAGTACCACCATAGGCCATCACCCTGTCTTTTATACCCTGCAGTCCAAACTTACCCGATTGTGCTGTTGCTTTGATTGTACCATTGTCAGTAAGTAGAAGTTCTGCATTGTCCTCAATGACGTTGATCTGAAGTTTGCATGTACTGGCATTACTATGTTTTACCACATTGGTAATCCCTTCCTGACAAGCGCGAAATAAGGTGGTTTGTAGCTCTTGTGGCAGCTGAAGCACCAAGGGGCTGATGTCGGTGATGTAGTGAATGTTAGCGTTTTTTAGCATGGAAGGTAGCTGGCCTGTGGTCAGCGCATTCACTAAGCCAAGTTCTTCTAAAAGCCTTGGGCGAAGCTGATTCATCAGTCGATAGACGGCCTCATAGATATGATCGACAGCCTTTGTCAGTCTTGGCAGATTGTCCTTAAACATCTGTTGGTCTTTGCTGCGAGACAGCGCCATGGCTTCCATTTTCAGAGCTGTTACTGTTTGGCCTAATTCATCATGTAATTCATTCGATAAGTGCTTGCGCTCGTTTTCTTGCAGTGTTGAAAACTTTTCTGCTAGTTTCAGGTTCCGATTTGCCAGTTCTGTCAGGGCAGTGTTCTTTGCTCGAAGCTCTGCTGTTAGCTCATGCTGCTCTGATACCGCCGCACCAAATAGCAAGGTAGTGATGTTGATCAGTAGCACCAGAACCTGAATTTGTTGCATGGTAAGAGTGCCAGAACTGCCATAGAGCGACAGGCCAAGGAACAGGTTGATTAAGGTCAAAGAAAATACAGCCCCTAACCAGCCATGCCGAAAACTCTCATATAAAGCCGGTATCAGGCTCAGTGATGCCAGCAAGTAAAGCGACGCTGGTTCTGACTGGAATACAACATAAGCGACAATACCTGATGCTGCTAACAAGGCGCTATGTAGCCAAAGTTTAGAGTGAATAGCTTGAAATACCTTTTGGGTTGTCAGTTGGTATACCGCCAATAGCAAAGGGCAAACCAGCAAAATACCAATACAGCCTCCGGTAACAAAAGAAAGCCACACTTCCAGTTTTCTCTCAGCAGGGATGTTCTGATAGAACTTACTTAGTAGCACCAAATCAGTGGCACTGACGATAGAAAATGCAAATGTTGCCGCAAGTAGCATTAGCCCAAACTTGAGTTTGTGAAGCGCAGCAGTTTGGAAATGATGTTTGATCCAAATAACTGGTAAAGCACAAAGAGTTCTGGTTGCCATACCTCTGAGAAAGGAATACCAAAACTCAGCAGGTACATTGCCGTAATACAGTGTGATTGAGCGCTGACAAAAGAATTCGGTAACAAAAATGGTTGACCAGTAACGCCATGGCAGTATCAACAACATGGCTAACCGAAAACCATTGGGCATATACCATGTAGACCAGCCTTGGTGAGTAAAAAAGTTTTTGGATAGGGCGTACAAGCCCAGATAAACCATCGCATAGCCGAATAAAAGCGCTATATGTTTAGTCAATAAACTCAGACTGTTACTGGTATCCAGGAATTCCTTTTTCATCTGACCCTTATTTTGCTAAAGTCGAGTCTTCAATAAGACTTACTGAGTTGTATTACATGGACGCTAAAGCTTCAGTTCTGCTGATTGATGATCACCCGATAGTTCGAGACGGCTTTCGTCATCTGCTTCAAACGACTGAGAATTTTACAGTGCTTGACGAATGTGGCAATGGTCAGCAGGCTTTGAAGCTTGCACGTGACAAGCATTTCGACTTGATTGTGGTCGATTATGCGCTGCCTGATATCAAAGGCCCTGAACTGGTTCAGCAGCTTAAAGCCATATCACCTATGTCAAAAATGGTGATGGTGTCGATGTACGACAATGACCCATTCGTAAACAATGCTATTCATGCTGGTGCTATGGGCTATGTGTCCAAGCGCTGTGCGGCAGAGGAACTCATTCTAGCTTTAGAAAGTGTGACCGAAGGAAACACTTACCTTAGCGACGATGTAATGAAAAACCTGCGCTTCAACAAGGATTACCAACACTCTGGTTTACCAGAACTGACCGCACGTGAATTCGACACCTTTATCTGCTTGGCACGTGGTCTTGGTGTAAAAGGCACTGCCAGTAAACTTGATGTGATGCCAAAGACAATCCACACCCACCGAGCCAGTATTCTGGACAAGCTGAAAGCTAAAAACGACTTCGAGCTGTTACAGTTGGCCCTTAAACACAACCTGCTTACCTTCGCTGAACTGGTGCAATAGCACGAAGCAGTAACAGCATAATCCCACCTGCTTTTACTGAAATAAGCAGGTTCTGCCTATCAGAATAATTCTTAGACCCTCTCAGATATTATGCGATTACTGTCTTGTCTCACATCACTAAAATAGTGAAATGAACAATTCTAGCTGTGTGAAATACAAAAAGCAGAGCTGCAAACCATTGGTGGTCGTTATGCCTTTTCATGTAAAACTGAAATCATCCTATTGTAGAGACATTATTTTCAAACAAACCATGGTACTAATGGCTTCTATCTTAATTACAGGGTGTGGACAATTAACTAGCGCTGGAAGCATATCTATCGTAAAGGATGGGTATTATGAGATGAACCAGTCTATATCAATAGGTAAAGCATTCGACACGTGGAGCTTTTGCCAGAGCACAGAATGGTCTAATCATAAAACAGAGCGAGGTGAGAATTTAGTTGTTTTTTATTGCAATGTTGACCCAAAGCTGTTGGTTAAATCAGTACATGACCACACAGCGGTAAGCAATCCACTTAAAGGTGATGAAAGTCACATTCAGCTAAAAACTGTGCAGTTGGAAGTGAGCTGGTTAGTAAATCATGATGATACATTTTCGAATGGAGGTCGCTACTTTCATTATGAGTGGAAAGATGGCACAAAATTTACCGCTAAGTACCCTGTACTTGATTTTCTACTCAATGACGTTTATTCAGACAAGTATGTACTATCAATAGATTCATTTGGCCAGCATTCAAAAACATTTTACAAAATGGGTAAAGGCGCTAACTGAAAAAATAGAGCCATTAAAATTGATGCTTATACAACTAGATTTTTTATTACTCAGCATGAACCCGTGTACGTAAAAGTGACTTAGCTAAATGCACTTTAATACTGATCTTAGAGCCTCAAACGCACGTTAATGACAGAAATAGCCAAAACGCATGTTAACCAGCGATTTTGAGCTTAAAATAGCCTGAAAAAGCACTTTAATAGATATTAAAGTGCTTATACTAGAGAATTAGTCAGCTGTTAATAAATGCAAAGCTACCTGAAATATTAATTTGCTGGGCGCTTTGAATTTGAGATGAAATTTGTTTTTGATAATGGGGACTTGTAATAGTCCTCATCTAAGAATCTGAGGAGTTTTTTCAAATCAGACTTGCTCGCAGGTATCGAAATAACCTCTGTCCCATTTTCATCTACTGTTGATAGTGGAATGTTAAAATCAGCTGCAATTGCCTTTATTTCGTTTAGTGGAACGTTTTGTAATATTCCGCTCTGTTGTATTAAAGAAACCTTCCTTCTGATCCATGTGTCTGAGTGATCAAGAAATAACTGTGCATCAACGCTCTGTATGACATCTGCTTGTAAAAATTCCCTAAGGTCGTCATCTGTTGCAACTTTATAGTATTCAGTAAGGTCGAAGATGTTTCTTGCAGAATGGAAACTATAAAATTTTAACTTTCCGGACTCTAAAGTTGCAGTGAGTTTTGTATCAACTGTGAGGCCAATACCTTCAATTTTCTTATAAACGTTGCTGGAGTGAAATATAGATAAACCATTAGTAGATATTATTTTTCTTCTGTCAAAGTTTTGGAGCAATATTTTAACGGCCCCCTGATTGCTGTAGCCCGTAAATAGTGCTTTTATCTCAAGAAAAAACTCTTCAGTTGGGTCAACGGATTCGACAGAAAGTGGATTTAGAATAGCTACTTCAAGACCTTCAATCTCGTCGTAATTGTCAATGTATAACACTTCACCATCATCAGGTTTATACTTCCCATCAAATTCTATTTCCTCTACACCGTCATCAAATTTTACTTCTTGCGCCTTGATATAGGCTGTGAAATCGACTTGCACTGGTTGAGATACATCAAACTTAACTATCCTTTTTGCTGGATTATTAGTTAACGCAAACAAATTTAACATAGTTTTACTCCATCAACATTCCATTTGAAATTCTTATTACACTAGTGATGTTACTAGGGCTTCTTATTTGTCTTTTAGTTATCAAAACAAAAACCATTCCGTCGTCAGATTCAACTTTGTAAAATCTATATTTTAAAAGGTAAAGCAATGGGTGGGAAGGGATGTTCGAAATGAACCAGGAGACTATAAATATTAGGGAAATTATAGCTGTAGTTGCCTCTGCATTTATTTCTGCCAGCTTCATTACAATAGGTGCAGAATAACTTGCAACGAAAACTAAGAGAAAATAGTCTGCTGATTCAACTTTTTTTGCTTTAAATTTGTATATTTCAGATTCTTTCTTCAATAGTGCGATAATGAGTAAAGGCAGTATTGTTCCAATTATTGATATTGTAACTAGTTGGATTGCTAATAAGTCGATTTTGCAAGTCGAGTAAAATCTGACACCAGCGATAACAAAAAGTGTGGGAGAGAACGATGAAACAAAAAGTATTGTCTTTAACCAATTTCTCATGACTAACTTCCTTGCACTGAGCTTCCATCTAAAATTTAATATAATTTTTACATTTTAGGCGAATTTTAAATTCGCACATGCAACACATGTACCTAAATTAATTAGTACATTAATAGCCAGCTGATTGCAATTATATTGAAATATTTATTTTATATTTATTCAGCGACTTAATAATCTTTACCTTGCAAAAAATTAAGGTATTGTCACCTAAACAAACATCCGCTCTTCAAAGTTCTTAGCAAGCCATCCATAATCCCTAATATTGCGCTCTTTAGCCTTTTGGCTAATCTCTCGCTGTTTCAGTGAATCAGGCTCTTTCTGCTCATACACCACACCGCTAAACTCTTGCCTGAACATTGATGGCAAGAGGTGGCTATAAGTGCGGTCAATCATCTCAATGCTGGTGCCGCATTGTTTGGCTAAAGCTGCGATGTCACCTTTGTTTTTTAAATTCCATGTGATGTAAGAATGGCGAAGCGAGTAAAGAGTTCTTTCACTTAACTTGTCATCGTTCAAATCGAGCTTTTTCAATATGTCAGAAAACTTGCGGCTTAGACTCTTAGGTTTACTGCCATCTGAAAGCCTGAAGACTAAATCATCCCCTTTTCTGTCGGGGAAACGAGCGGCCAAGTCTTCAAGATTCGCGACGAAGTCGCTTCGGACTACTACCTCTCTTGGTCCTGTATAGAGAGTTGTCTTTCCCTTTGTGACAGTCACTGTAATCTCAGGCACGCCATTGCTTAATTTGAATTTGATATCACGCCACCGGACGTTTTCTATCTCAGTACCGGGGCGCATGCCCGTTGCTACAGCAAAGTCGATATAGTCGTACAACAGTTCAAGCAGCATTTGGCTGGTTTTGTTTTTAGTGCGTTGAGCTTCTTCAGAGATATACTCAGATATCTTGCGGAATTCTTCCCATGTAAATACTCCACGCCGCTCTTGGCGTTTACCGTCTGTCTCGAAGGTTGGGATATGGTACTTGGTGATCTGGCCAGAACTGAGTGCTTTATCATAGACCTTAGAAAGAACAGCATTGTGGTTTTGCAGTGATGAACTAGACATCTGTTTGCCAAACTGTTCACGTCGCCATGCATGGAATTTATCCATTTCGGCTTGGTTAATCTGGTCGATACGCGTGTCCTTGAAATACTCGATATGGTATTTTTTCAGGATTCCAATGTAGTTGCTTTTGGTCTTTGATGAATTTTTGGCATTTTCAGCTTCTGCAATATCTCTTTCAAGGTCTTTGATTACCAGATTAGCAAGGGCTGTAAAAGATTGAGCACCGGAACGAATACCAAGCAGGTGTTCAGTCCGGCGTTTGTAGTATTCATCTGTAGCTTTGATTTTGGCGGCTTCAACGTCTGATTCGCCAGTGGAGAAGGTGATATGCTCTTTGCCAACCTTAAAGCGGGCATACCACCTTTTTGAGTTAGGCTGGGTGAATATAAACAGGCCATCAATAATGGTTACTTTCTGTAGATACCCCACCAATCACTCCTTTTAGATAAATCCCCGTCGTTTGTAGTTTTTTGCCCATCGATCTATTTGGTTTTGCAGCAGTTCGTCATAATCCACCTCTGAAAACTGTTTTGTTAACAGCTTCTTGGTTTCAAGCGCTACACCCGACAGTTCACGGCCAAACATTCTTGGAATAACATGGCTGTAATGCTGTTCAATCATCTGGATACCCGTACCACATTGACGGGCTATCACATCAATACTGACATTCTGAGCTATCAGCTCCCAAGTTATATAGCTGTGACGTAAAGAATATAAACTTCTTTCCCCCTGTTGGGAATTCTTTAGTTGAGTTAATTCAAGGGCTTTGTCGAAATGGCGAGGCATTTCCTTGATGGATGAACCATCTGGTAGTCTGAATAAACGATCATCTTTGTGTCGGTTGGGGAAGCGATGGCTTAGGCGTTGGAGTACCTTTACTATGGCCTCTTTACAGACAACTTCGCGGGTGCCAGTGTACTTAGTGGTCTTGCCTTTACGTACCGTGACATAAAAACGGCATCGCTCAGCATCCCGTTCAATATGCATGTCTGCCCAAGTCAGGTTGTCCATTTCAGATCCTGGCCTCATGCCAGTCAATATGGCGAAATCCATATAGTCCAATAGTAACTCACGTATCTGCCGAGTTCTTTCTTTGATACTTTCAAGATGCATTTCTTCAACTTTTTCCCGCACTATCAGGTATTCATCAACGCTAAAAGCCGCACGGCGCTGGCCGCCAGCGCCATTGTTTTCAAGCGTAGGGACTTGGCTAACCAGCATCCATTTTTTCTTCACTGCATAATCGAAAACCATTTGCAGAGCAGAGTTATGGTTCTGAATGGTGGATTTAGCAGGGATACGCCCAAGCTGCGCGACACGCCACTGATCAAACTCGGTCAGCTGGTCAACGCCTATACGGGTGACATAGGTGTTGCCAAAAAATGGTATGTGGTACTTGCGCAAAGCGCCTATGTAATCGTCATAGATCATTTTCCCAGTACCAGCAGCTAAGGCTTGCTGCATCTGATGGATAACTTTATCAGCGACAAATGAGAACTTTTTGTTGTCAGTAACAAAGGTATTTGTTTCAATGCGAACCTCAAATTCGAAGTACAGGCGGTGGGCTTTGGCCATGGCCTGTTGTATATCGCGTGTTTGGGTGCTGCGGGAAAAATAGGTTTTATTGAGCTTTAGGCGTGCAATCCAGTTGTGACAATTGCTTTGTTTGTAGATGCTAAGGCTTGGTGTGAGTTGGTGCTTTTCAAGGACTTTTGACATAGTAGAACTCCAAATGAGCCCTTCTGATTTTGTAAAGTTTTCAGAAAGGTCAGTTTTATGCTGCTGTAAGCTATTGATTTAATAGCAGTGAAAGCATATATGCAGTTCATTCAAAATCCGCCGGGGGAAACTCCGTGTCGGTTCGAGTCCGACCCTAGGCACCAATAATTTTTATGATTCCCTTTTGTCCATATACAGCTATAAGTTGTGCATATTCATCATTGTTCCATACGCCACATTAACAAGCCAAGATCCCAACTCTCATCTATACAAATACTCTCTTTTCCACTGATCCAATACGCTGCTCCGTTGTATTCGTTAGATACAAAAATAGCTTTTGCTGCCTAAAACCGAATGCGCAGTATAAAGCGGTTTCAAATTGTTAATCCTTTGATATTCTTAGGTCTTTAATCAAGAGCATCGCATCGTTATGTCAGCTGAGTTTTCTTCACTTCCACATTGTTTTTCAAAGAAAAACACTGTGTTGTGGTTACTACGGATAGCTGGTGTTGGGCTACTGAGTGCCTGCGCTGCTTTGCCACCTGCACAGCTGGCGACTGATGCCAAACCGTCAGCAGCACTTAGTGTTACGCCGCTTTACAATGTTAGTTTTAATAGCGTTTTGGCGTTGCCTGTAAAAAATCAGGGGATGAAATTAGCCTATGGAAAAGCAGCTTTGCAGTTTGGTCTGTTGTCTTTACCTGAAGCCAGCGCTGACGCTAAACCGCCTTTGGTTATTTTTGTGCATGGTGGCTGCTGGTTGAATGCTTATGATATAGGGCATAGCAAGGCGTTAAGTCAGGCTTTGACAGAGGCTGGTTATGCCGTATGGTCGTTGGAATATCGCAGGGTAGGTGATGAGGGCGGTGGCTGGCCCGGTAGTTTGAACGATATAGTGCAGGGCATCGACTATGCTCAGGCTCAGTTTGAGCAGTATGGCGTTGATGTCAATCGCATCGCCCTGATGGGACACTCAGCCGGTGGCCAGTTGGCCCTTTTAGCAGGTGAAAAGCTTGCTGGTGAAAAGTTAGCGGCCGGGAAAAAAGCTCAACAGGTACAAGCCGTGATAGGGTTAGCCGCTATTACAGATATGGCTAGTTACTCGCTTGGTACCAACAGTTGTCAAACCGCTACTGCTAAATTTATGGGTGCGACAGTTCAGCAGGCTCCAGAGCTATACCAACAAGCCAGCCCAAGTCAGGGCAAAGCTCATCCGAAAACAGTGTTGCGTGCAGCGGGCGCAGGACGTGCTGGTCAGGCAATGGAGTCAGGATTTAATACAAAGCTGGAATAGCAATCACTGGATTGATTTACCTGTAAAAGTAGGTGAGCAAATTGGCCGTTTGATTGGCGCTGAAAGTGGCCAGGTGATTTGCTGTGACTCTACGTCGGTGAATTTATTTAAAGTGCTGAGCTGCGCCTTGTTTATGCAGCCGGATCGTTCTGTGGTGTTAACCCAGCAAGGCAATTTTCCGACCGATCTTTATATGGTGCAGGGGCTTAGCGCGCTGGTAGGTGAAAAACGCTGTCAGCTGTTGGAGGCACCAGAGCATGAACTGGAACAGGCGCTGAACAGCGATGTTGCGGTCTTAATGTTAACTCAGGTTGATTTTCGCAGCGGCCGTTTACTGGATGTGCAGCGTTTAACCCAGCGCGCACACGAACAGGGAGTATTAGTGATTGTAGACCTGGCTCATAGTGCCGGTGCCTTGCCTGTTGAACTGGACGCATGGCAGGTCGACTTTGCAGTGGGCTGTGGTTACAAATATTTGAATGGTGGCCCTGGCGCTCCAGCGTTTTTATATGCGGCCAAGCGTCATCACGCCAACATCACTCAGCCGCTGAGTGGCTGGATGGGACATAAAACCCCTTTTAGCTTTAGTCCTCAGTACGTTAAATCTGACGGCATAGAACAATTTTTAACTGGTACTCCTGCTGTGATTTCAATGAGTGTTTTAGATGCCGCCTTAGGGGTGTTCAGCGATGTCAGCATGGCGCAAATTCGCGAAAAATCCCTGGCTTTAAGTCACTGTTTTCATCAGTTGGTACAACAACAGACTGCGTTGAGTGAATTAAGTCTGATGACGCCTCTGGATCCAGCAGAGCGGGGAAGTCAGTTGGCTTATCAGCATAGCCATGCGTATCAGTTGTGCCAGGCTCTGATTAAGCGGGGTGTTATAGCTGATTTCAGGGCACCTGATATTTTGCGTTTGGGTTTTACTCCGCTGTATTTACGTTATGTCGATTTATGGCATGCAGTAGACATACTCAGCGATATTGTACAGAGCAAAGAGTATTTAAAACCCGAATATGCCATCAAGCAAAAAGTGACCTGAACTTGCACGTTGCGGGTAAGCCGTTAACCCGCTTAGCGATTCTGGTGTTGCAGATTCTGGCATCGCTGTTTTGTTACTGAAAAAGCAGGTTTGATTGGTTTAACTCAGGCCTTAGCATCCGAGTTTGGTCCACACAATGTGCGGGTGATGAAGCTTTGATAGTTATGATGCTCAAACAACCATGGTTGTCCAACGTCTTCCGTTTTCGATTCAGCGCGTCAGCGCACAGAGCGGCACTTTGCGGGGCTGTTAGGCTTGCTGTAGGAATTCGTCAGATAGGATCACGCAATGGAATTCGTAGATTATTACACTGTGCTTGGCGTTGTTGCAACGACGGACGCTAAAGCTATTAAAATGGCCTACCGTAAACTTGGCCGCAAGTATCACCCTGATGTCAGTAAATTGCCGAATACCGCAGAAATATTTAAACGTGTTGCTGAAGCCTATGCCGTCTTACACAGCACTGAGAAACGTGCCAAATATGATGCATATTGTGCGGCGCGCCGCCATGGTTTTCTACGATTAGTCCGGTCAAACGCAAGCGGCCGTTAATGACGGCTGCGTAGTTTTTTAAACGCTATGGAGCAGTAGTAGTTGATATGCCAGAGCTAAGCTGGAACCTGGCGAATAGGCTGACTTTGCGCTATCGGACTTTCGTCGCCCTATAAGTATTCGCACCCCTAATCAAAGAAAACCCTGTCGGCTTATTATTAGTATCTGTTTCAAAGCGGACTGTGGCATTTGAGACTGTCAGGAAGAAGCTTGAGTTCGCTTCGCGGTGCAGTTCGAGGCGATTGCTGCTGAGTAAATTGCTTTGCAGATACAGGCGATCTGCTTCGGCGAAAACATGGGCAGGCTGGTTCAGCAGCAGATACTCGCCTGCTAATTTTTGGTTGAGCTTAGCGTCTGCTGCAATGACTGATTTTTCTACCACCTTAAAATCAGGCCAGTTGTATTCGGCGGCAATACTGGCAAATATCTCTTGAATTAACGCTGAGCCATTGTCGCTGTTGGTCAGTACCACCGCACCCTGACCTGTTTTGGTGTAGCCGAATAACAAGGTGCGAAATCCTTCATTGCCGCCACTGTGGCTAAAGCTGGTTCTGTCTTGCTGTTGTTCAACAAAAAAGCCAAGGCCGGTTTCACCTAAGCCGCGAGTTAACATAGTTTTGGTCATTTGACTGGAAAGTATTTTGTCTGAAGTACCAGCCTCCGACTTTTGCACTTCAATAATGATTTTTGCTAAATCTGTTGCTGTACTCCACATGCCTGCTGCTGCCAGTTCAGGATATTGGTGCCACAAACCGGGAATGGCTGCACCGCTGCCGTTATGTCCTGCGGCAGCATTGTTGCGATCTTGCTTTGGCAAGCGTGCTGCAAAGCGACTGTGTTGCATAGCTAATGGAGTGAATACGATATCTTGCAATAGCTGGGGGAAATCCTGTTTGCTTGCTTCCATCATCATCAACTGGATGATGCTGTAGCCACCACCTGAATAGCTCCACTGGGTGCCTGGTATTGCGTTAACACGAACCGCTGCTGAATTCGCTGGAGTATCGCCATTCAGCACTGCAAGTAAGTTTGGTGCAGTTTGCTTATCTGTATACCCATGAAAACCATGCACATTGACGCCTCCACTGTGGTTCAGCAACTGCCGCAGGCTCACTTTATGCTCTTTGGTGAATTCATTGTCAGGCAGCTTCCAGCTTTTCAGTTGGTTATTTACATCACCATCCAACTGAAGTTTTCCTTGTTCCACCAGATGTAATGCTGCCATGGCGCTGATGGCTTTGCTGATGGACGCGGTTTGAAATAAGGTGCTTGGCGTGGTGTGTGCAGGTTGTCCCACAACATTAACCCCATAAGCGCGGGCCCACTCAATTTGACCATTGTTTACAACAGCAATGCTTACCGCAGGCACCTGATGATAGTGCATCCGATCTGCAAGCCGCATTTTTTGAGCTGATGCACCTTTGACAACCACTGAAGTGGAAAGCCCTTGTTCAACGCGGGAAATTTTCTCATCTAGCCCGTTAGAGTCTGAACTTGCTGCAAAAGCTGCTCCTGTATAGGTACTACATAACACAAGGAACATCAGGGTTTTACCAAGTAACTGTGGTGCAGGCATGAAGTGGTCGTCCTTGAGTTAGCGGCCAAGAAGGTGGCTCTAACAAGTTAATTTACTTCACCTTATTGAAAAGCAGCGGCAGTTGCAATGGCGAAGCTGTAAGCAATAGTTTCGTAAAAAGGTAAACCCAAAGTTGCTCAATCCACTTGCTCATCCTCGTCTATGGCTTTAGTCTGTACCCGTATTTTGATTTTCAGTCACCAAAGTTGAAGTGACTGAACAGTGATGTTGTAGTTGCTAAGCATGGAGTGCTGATGGCCCGCAGAAAAAAGACTAACCTGTTGGAAGACTTATTTAATATGGCCGCAGCTTTGCCCTGGTGGGTTGGAGTTACGCTGGCTGTTGTTGTGTTTTGGTATCTCGATTCGCTTGCGGCGCAGCCTATTCCTGTTGTAACCAATGCGGAGCAGTTATTGTCGGGCGTGAAGTATCAGGCTCTGCAGACCTTGGGCTTTTATGGCCGTTTTGTTTTTCCATTCTTTTTACTGGCTGGGGCCGCCGCTTCATTTTTTGCGCGGCGCAAAAGGGTTAAACTTTTAGCTACTGCAAGAAACACAGAGTCTTGTGATCCTTTTGCAGCCTTATCCTGGCATGATTTTGAGTTGCTGGTAGGCCAGTACTTCAGGGAATTAGGCTATAGCGTGGCCGAAACCAGCTTTGGTGCAGACGGCGGCGTGGATTTGCGGGTCAAAGACGGTGCCGATATTTATCTGGTGCAGTGCAAATTATGGAAAGCCAGCAAGGTTCCTGTGACTGTAGTGCGTGAGCTCTATGGCGTAATGATGGCTGAAGGGGCATCCGGCGCTATTGTGGTTACCAGCGGTGAATTTACTCCTGATGCAAAAGGTTTTGCAGAAGGTAAATCTATAGTGCTGGTGGATGGTCGCTTACTGGTGAATTCCATTCGCAACAAAGAACCCAGCTCCGAACTAAAAGCTGATATACGTTGCCCATTATGTGGTAGCGATATGCTGCTGAGAAAAGCCCGAAAAGGCCCCAATACCGGCAACTTCTTTTACGGCTGCAGTCGTTATCCTGGTTGTAAGGGCGTTAGAGATGCAACCGCTGAGGCACAGCAGAATTCAGAGACTCGTGTGTAAAATACCAAAGCGCAGCCGTCAATACTATGGTTCATCTTTATCTACATTAGCGGCTCTTCCATAAGCTTTGTTGCGCATCCCTGATGGATGCTTTACTGTGCACCCTAGATGAATGTTAAATAGTTAGCTCTCTGAGATTTATCTAAAACGGTTTTTCCTATAAAAACAACAGATTAAGGATAAATAAAGATGAATAAATTTTTAAAAGCCAGCATCCTGTGCCCTATGTTAGTTCTTGGTATGAGCCAGGCTAGTGCTGCTGTATTTAGTTCAGAGCAGGTCATCGCCAATCAACAGTTTAACTTCAACAAGCAGCAAGTATTGTCTTATGTCGACAGTGCAGAAGTGCAGAATAAACTG
This sequence comes from Rheinheimera sp. 1928-s, assembly GCF_029269265.1. GTDB lineage: Bacteria > Pseudomonadota > Gammaproteobacteria > Enterobacterales > Alteromonadaceae > Pararheinheimera. The sequence goes on along the minus strand of NZ_JARIXP010000002.1, from coordinate 320,530 downwards.
ATCGAGCTGGGCGTAAGTCCTGCTGACGCAAAACAACGTATCGCCAATATGACTGCCGAAGAGCTTAGCGCGCTGAATAGTCAGATGAACGAAATGCCTGCAGGCGGTATTGTCGGTGTTGTGATCACTGTATTGGTGGTTGTGGTTGTAACGGATTTAATGGGGCTGACTGACGTTTACCCTTTTATCAACCCAATTTAATTCGTGAGTTTGATGGTTTTACTACGACAGGCCTGCCTTTTGGCGGGCTTGTTGATTGTACTGACAGGCTGCCAAACGCCGCCACAAACCAAGCAGCTACTGGCAGAGCCTCCTGCTATCGCTCGTCAGCATCTTATCCCACAAGTCCCATTTTATCCGCAGCAAGACTATTTTTGCGGCCCAACCACCTTATCTGAAGTTGCTGGTTTTTATGGGCTTGAAAAAGACCCAGCCACTATAGCGCCCACTACCTTTATTTCGGGTTTGCAAGGCACTCTACAAATTGAAATGTCGGCGGCAACACGGCAACTTGGGCTGGTCGCTTATGCGCAGCGCGGGACCATGCACCAACTGTTAAGTCTGGTTGCTGAAAATATTCCAATCATAGTGCTACAAAACAACTCTCTGGCCTGGCTGCCGCAGTGGCATTATGCCGTGGTGATTGGCTACGACCTGCAAAGCAAAGAAGTGATTTTGCACACCGGCGTGACTGAAGCGCATCGGCTGAACTTTTCTACCTTTGAACGCACCTGGGCGCGGGGCAACTACTGGCTGTTAGCCATGTTACCTGCGGATAAAAGCAGTTCGCAGCTTGAGCCTTTTATTTACACCAAAGCCAGTCAGGATTTACTCAGCACTCAACAGGCCAGTAGTGGTATTACAGCGCTTAAAACCGCGGCAAGCCAATGGCCTGACTATTGGTTACCGTACTTTTTATTGGGTAATCATTACTTCTCAAGCCAGCCTTTAGTGGCAGCCCAGTGGTTTGAAAAAGGACTGCCTTTTGCGGAGCAGGAAATATCTTATCTGAACAATTACGCTGTGCTGCTGAGTGAGCAAGGTTGCCATGCTAAAGCAACCACACTGATTGAAGCCGCGCTGAAAATTGCTCCGAATGACAGCAATTTGCTGGATAGCCAGAAACAAATTCGCGCCTCTGAAGGCTCTGCTACCCATACTGGCTCTCAATGCCAGCTACAAACAGCCAACTAGTTGCTGTAGTGCGGCGGCTCTATGTTGGTTTGTAAACACCAAAAAATGGCGTGGACCTTCCTCAATACCGGCAACTTCTTTTCCAGTTGTGCTCCTTACTGCTTGGTTGCATCCGAAGGAAATACCCTTGCACAGAGAAAATCTACCAGAGCTCGTACTTTAGGTGATGGATGTTTACTTGCTGGCCACAGTATATGAAAGACACCGCTGCGCTTGATGTAGTCATCAAGGATCGGGAGTAGTTCTCCATCTGCTAGTTGCTTGCGGATGGAAAAATCAGGCAGATAGGCGATCCCGAGGCCCTGTAACGCGAAACACAGGCGGGTTTCTATATTGTTGCAGATCATCGAAACAGGCAGTTGCAGTTTGGGTTCATCAGGTTGCTGTTTCAGCGCCCAGTTTTCCAGCTTACCACTGTTAGGAAAACGGTAGTGCAGGCAACTATGTTGCAGCAAGTCGGCCGGAGTTTGGGGTATGCCTCTGAGTGCCAGATAATCAGGTGAAGCGACCAGCCTCACCTGAAAACTGCCCAGGCGCCTGGCTGACAAGCGCGAATCTTCTGGCTCTCCAGTACGCACTACCGCATCAAAACCTTCCGCTATTACATCCACCATACGGTCGGTGAAGTCCAGATCCAGTTCGATTTGTGGGTATGCGCGCATAAATTCACCAAGTACGGGTAGCACCAGCGAGCTGACCAGCGGCAGGCTTACGCGCAGGCGTCCACGCGGTGCAACAGTGGCCTGCGATAGTTCCTGTTCTGCCGCCTCAATTTCGGCCAGAATGCGGCGGCTGCGCTCCAGAAATAAAACACCTTCTGCTGTCAGCGTGACACTGCGGGTGCTGCGGTTAAACAGACGTACGCCAAGTTTTTCCTCCAGCCGTACTACGCTCTTACCTACGGCAGAAGCGGAAACACCCAGTTCCCGACCTGCAGCAACAAAGCTGCGCTTCTCGGCTACCTGCACGAACACGATAAAGCCATTCAAACTGTCCATGTGACCTCTGTTTATTAGTTTGATTGCGGACAAATAGCTCCGTATAGAGTGGAACTATATCCTACTTTTTCTTTAATCTCTGGCTTTATATGATCCTGGCCTCAGCATTGAATTAAGGATCTTTCTATGACTACCCTCAGATATTCGGAGCTTCAGGCCGTGTCACGCAGGCATTTGGCGGCTGGTATTCAAACTGTTGTCCGGCAAGCGTTAAGCGATCAACTCGTGGTTGGTACTGTCGTGTTGGTCGCTCGTGATGGAGAACTAATCTACCAGCAGGCAGCAGGTTTTGCTGATCGCGAGAGGGCGAGGCCTATGGCTGTGGACACAGTTTTCCGGCTGGCCTCGGTGAGTAAACCCATAGTCTCTGCAGCGGCATTGGTGCTGGTCGCACAAGGACGGCTCGACCTGGACGAAGATATTGAACGTTGGCAGCCGGAATTTCTGCCTCGATTGGCCGATGGCTGCCGGGCGCGTATTACTGCCCGGCAGTTACTTAGCCATACGGCTGGGTTGGGCTATCGCTTTTTTGAGGTGGACGAAAGCAGTCCCTACGCTATGGCTGGCGTGTCGGATGGGATGGATGCGTCCGGCATCAGCTTGGAGGAGAACCTTAGGCGCATCGCCAGTGTGCCGCTATTGTACGAACCGGGCACCGCCTGGGGGTATTCGTTGGCGACTGATGTGCTGGGCGCATTGATTGAGCGCATTCATGGCACTTCGCTRGATGTCGCGGTGCATCAGTTGGTGACCGGCCCCTTGGGGATGAGCGATACCAGTTTTGTAGCGACTGATCCGCAGCGCATGGCTACCGCTTATGTAAATGACACTCCGTTACCACATCCACTGAAAGAAGGTGAAACGGTTTCGCCTTTTGAGGGGGCTATTGGCATCAAATACAGCCCGGCTCGTATCTTCGATGCACAGTCTTTTCTATCTGGGGGAGCGGGTATGGCCGGTACGGCCGGGGATTTCATGCGCCTGCTGGAAGCCTTGCGTCGGGGCGGCGTACTTCTGCCCAACGAGTTGGTCACAGAAATGGAGCGGGATCAGACCGGCGGATTGGAACTGCCCAATTCACCGGGCTTTGGATTTGGTTTGGGGTTCTCGGTGCTGCGAGATCCTTTGCTTGCCGCTTCGCCCGAGTCTGAAGGGACTTGGCGCTGGGGTGGCGCTTACGGCCATTCCTGGTTTGTGGACCGGGTGCAGCAACTTAGCGTGGTTGCTTTCACCAACACACTGTATGAGGGCATGGCTGGCCGCTTTGTTACTGATCTGCGGGATGCGGTCTATAGTGCGCTGGAGGTGCAGCGATGAATTCCGCTACAGCAGATCGTCTGCCTCTGGCCGCTTTGCTGGCGCTGGCATTAGCAGGATTCGTTACCATACTGACCGAGGCTTTACCTGCGGGTCTTTTGCCACAAATGAGTGCAGGTTTAGGGGTTTCAGAAGCACTTGCTGGTCAGCTTGTTACCATCTATGCCCTTGGATCTCTGCTTGCTGCTATACCGTTGATAGCCATGACACAGGGAATACGGCGCCGTCCCTTGTTACTGGCAGCTATTGCTGGTTTTGCTATCGCGAATACGGTGACCACCTTCTCTACAAGTTATAGCCTGACTATGGTTGCCCGCTTCCTTGCCGGTGTAGCGGCGGGCCTGCTATGGGCGCTATTGGCAGGTTACGCGGCCCGTATGGTGCCAGAGCATCTGAAAGGGCGAGCTATAGCCATTGCGATGGTGGGAACACCGCTGGCACTTTCTTTGGGGGTTCCGGCGGGCACCTTTCTCGGCACCTTGGCAGGTTGGCGTGTCTGTTTCGGGATCATGAGTCTGTTGGCGCTTCTGCTCATTGTGTGGGTCCGCGTGAAGGTACCGGACTTCGCTGGCCAAACTATGGGTAAAAGGCTGTCGCTTGGGCTGGTATTTACTTTACCTGGGATCCGTCCGGTGCTGTTTGTAGTGCTGGCTTTTGTGTTAGCTCACAACATTCTTTACACCTATATAACGGCTTTTCTGGCCGATGCAGGGATGTCTGAGCGAACCGATCTGGTTCTGCTGGTCTTTGGCATAACCGCGCTGTCAGGCATCTGGGTTATTGGTGTGCTGATAGACCGTCATTTGCGGACATTGACACTTGTCAGCACAGTTTTGTTCGCTCTGGCTGCGCTGGTGTTGGGTATTGCCGGCGATATTCCCGTGGCGGTTTATAGCGCAGTTGGTGCCTGGGGACTCGCTTTTGGTGGCGCTGCAACGCTGTTCCAGACTGCGCTCGCCAAAACTGCAGGGGATGCCTCGGATGTAGCACAATCTATGCTGGTTACCGCCTGGAATCTGGCTATAGCGGGCGGTGGCCTCGTTGGAGCTGTGCTGCTGGATCGCTATGGTTCAGTTTCCTTCTCACCTGCACTGTTGATACTGCTTATAGCCACTTTGTTGGTGGCTGGTGCTGCACGGAGTCATGGTTTCCCGGCATCACAACATTAGTGAAGCTGTTGGTTTTTGGTGATGTTCCATGGGCTGCGTTTCGAAATGAACGAACACCTTATTCTGATGAGCAGTAGAATAAGGTGTTCGGCAGAAGGTGTTCATCCAGGAACAAAATTGCAGCTTGGAGTCAAAGTGAATAAGCGTTACTAGCCCGGAATGCGGGCAATCACCTTAATCTCAAAATCAAAGCCGGATAACCAGGTGACACCCACCGCAGTCCAGTTTGGATAAGGTGGGGCGCCAAAGATCTTTTGCTTCACTTTCATAATGGTGCCGAATTGATGTTGTGGATCGGTATGAAAGGTGGTGACGTCGACAATATCGTCAAAGCCGCAACCTGCAGCAGCCAAAGTGGCTTTAAGGTTCTCAAAGGCTAACTCCACCTGAAGTTCGAAATCTGCTTCAGGGCTGCCGTCAGCATGACTGCCTACCTGGCCGGAAACAAACAACAGATCGCCTGAGCGAATTGCTGCTGAATAACCATGCTCTTCATAAAGTGCGTGTCTGTTGGCTGGGAAAATGGGTTCTCTTTTGATCATAGTGTGGTTCTCTTTGTAAAGGGTTTGATGGACAGTGAAGCTGCTGATATGTGCAGTAGCACTACTCCATTCGGATAGTTTTAATAGTCCTGCATGTTGAATTGGTTTAACATACGAAGCGTATGTAGAATATCTCGCATACGCCACGTATGTCAAGTGGCATACATTGCGTATGTGAAAGGAGTATCGAATGAGCACCCGATTAACAAAGATGGCTGAAAACCGTGAGAAGCTGATTGCCGCCGCAAGGCGTGCCTTTGCTGAACAGGGTTATGCTGCCGCATCTATGGATAGCTTAACTGCTGAAGCCGGATTAACCCGGGGCGCGCTGTATCATAACTTTGGCGATAAACGTGGTTTACTTGCTGCTGTTGTCGACCAAATTGACTCTGAAATGGCTGACTATGCGAAGTCTGTTGGAGCCAAAGCAGGGGATGTCTGGTCTGGTTTATTAGCTGAAGGCGCAGCCTATATAGAAAAGGCACTGGACCCCGAAGTGCGGCGAATTGTATTGCTGGATGGCCCTTCTGTACTGGGTGACCCATCGCAGTGGCCAAGCCAGAATAAATGCCTGCAATCGACCAGAAACACCATTGAACAGCTGATTGAAAATGGCACAGTCAAGCCAGTCGATGCTGAAGCTGCCGCTATGTTGTTAAATGGCGCAGCCTTAAATGCAGCGCTTTGGCTAGCGTCCAGTGCCAATCCTCAGGCTATGCTGCCAAAAACGCTGGAGGCATTTAATTTACTGGCTTCAGGGTTTCTGGTTAAGGGATGACAGAAAAAATAACCTTCTGACTTTACAGTGTGTTACGAAGTGCCTCGTATTGGATCAAAACGGGCAAGGGCACGATATCGTCATACGTTGCCCTGTTACCGGATGATCAAACTCCAGTTCTGACGCATGCAACAACAGCCGTGGAGCCATAGCTTGTGTTTCGTCGTTGCCGTATAAATCACAACCCAGCATAGGGTGGCCCAAATACTGGCTATGAATACGCAACTGATGAGTGCGGCCTGTTTTTGGCGTAAATAACAGCCGGGTTCTATCCGGGTTCGTCAATCGTTCCAGCACTTGATAATGGCTAAGTGCTTTTTGGCCTTGTTCAAAACAAACTTTTAAGCGTGGAAACAAAGCTTTGTCTTTGCTGATGGGCGCTTCTATTACTCCGCTATCTTTTTCTATATGACCAGCCACTATGCTTTGGTAGCGTTTGATCACAGTGTGGGACTGAAATTGCTGGCTTAACAAGGCGTTGGTGGTTTTATCCAACGCCAGCAGCATAATGCCTGAGGTGCCAAAGTCGAGTCGGTGTATTAATGTGATCTGTGGATAAATTTGAGCTAGACGATAGTGCACAGAGTCGAGATTCAGTGGGTTTTTACCGGACAAACTCAATAAGCCGCTCGGCTTGTTAATAAGCAGAATCTGGTCGTCCTGATACAGCGTTTCAATAGGCTGATGACAGGCAGGGGCAACAAAATTATCTATAACCGTCATCTTCAGTACCTAAGCTACACAAGGCGCAGAGTGTACTTGAAATCAAAGCTTGCTGCCTTGCTTWAACTTGGTGAAAATAGTGGTTTTCAGCCAGCAAGGGCGTTTGACGATGAATTTGGATGAAGCAGAAGATTGGGCCTGGTGTGATGCGCAGTTTGCCGCTATTGAAGCTTATGTAAAAGCGCAGAATATTCCGCATGGTGTCATTTGTGACTGGCCTGAATGGTATGCCGCACCTTATGTCGGTTTATGGGCCGTGGAAGATCCTGCGGATCCGGGTTTTGTTGGACACTGGATATTAGCCGGTGATACTACAGGTGTGCAGCCGCAGCCTGTGGCTTTTGATTATTTAAGCGCAGAAGACGGTGCCGAACCTCGTGAAGCTTTAGCTGCATTTGCTAAAAAGTGGGCGGCTTTGGCAGCAACTGCAGCGAAAGGCACAGCCTGGACTGGTAGTCCGGTATTAACTGGTGAATTAGCCCAGCAGGCCGCACAGTTAGCACGGCAGGCACAACTGTTAAAGCTTTGGGCCAGTGATGAGGATATGTGGGAGCAGGATTAAAACTCTGCCTGGTTAGTTGATCTGCCTAAAGGCTGAAGGTGATAAACCGACAACCCGTAAAAACTCCTTATTAAAGTTAGATTTGCTGCTGAATCCGGCCTGTTGCATCACTTCAATCACTGGCATGTCAGGTTCAGCCAGCAATAAACGTTTGGCCTCATGGATGCGTTGATCATTCAGATAGACCGAATAACTCTGGCCGTACAGCTGATTAATGGCAGTAGACAACTGACGGGCTGGTAACTGCAGTTTTTTGGCGGCTTGCGGCAAAGTAATGCCAAATTCCTGTTTATACAGCTGCTCTTTAATCACCAGTTGCTCAAAGCGTTGCATGATGTCAGCGGCACGTTGTTGCTCTTCTGGTGTTAGGCTTTTTTGTTCAGGTTGTGAGCCAAGCTGATACATCCATTCCAGCCAGTTGCTGCGCTGTAAAGCGGCCAGCAAAGTGGCGATATTTAGCAGAAAAAAGGCGCAACCCGAAATAAAAAGTGCCACCGAGTCCTGCAGTTTCACTCCAGCCTGAATTTCCTGAACCACAGCTATTTCACAGCCAATATTGATCAGTGCAATCAGCATCAGACAAGCTAACCAGCGATAAGCAGGGGAGGCCAAAGTGCCCAGATGGCGCAAGGCTTGTTTTCCTTGTCGCATCCGAAAAGCTATTAACAGGAAATACAAAATAAAACTGGCCATGATGGCGAAGTCTATGCCATTCATCAGCATTGGGCTGCTGAGCAGTATCACAAACACTAGAGTTCCGGCGACAAAGTGCAAAACATCAGACCAGCGCAGTTGAGCATCAGGTTTTTGCACCAGACAAAAATACAGATACAACAAAGGCCCAAGCCACATAGCCACCAAAGGCCGAAGCAAACCTAAAGCACCGGCTTGTCCATGCAGCACAGCAATCAGCACAATACTTTGATGGGCATACAGCAGATAGCTAACACCAAGCAGACGTTTAGGCCAGGGCCGCAAAGCTGTCATAAACAAGAATTGCGCTGCTAACAACAGGCAAAGCAAAGTATTAGCGAACTGAATATAGGTAATGTAACTAAGCATCTGATCTGCCTTTTAAATTATGCCTCATCATAGCCCTGGTTAAGGCGACCTGAAACCTGTTTTTTAAGACCTCGATCCTGTTTTGAGTCGAGCACAAGGACCAAAAAGTACAAAGTCGCTGGCAGTTCATCACAACAGGAAACTTTTATGCGCCACTCTTTAATTTCTACCAAAAGCCGTTTTGCCAGTATCAGCGCTTTGACCTTGCTGATGGTCATTGCACCTGCGCAGGCTGAGTCTTTGCTGATCCGTAATGTCCGCGTTATAAGTGACGGTGTTAGTGACGGCATCACTGGCAATCACCCACAAGCTTCAGCTGCGCAGGATGTGCTGATTACTAACGGAAAAATTAAGGCTATAGGCACAGAGCTTGGACAAGCTGACAGGCAGATTGATGCGACTGGTAAGTATCTGATCCCTGGGTTAATCGACAGCCATGTGCACCTAGATGGTGTGCCTGGCTACAAGGGCCATGACGCAAAAGATGAGTCTATGCTGCAACAAGCCAGAGCCCAGATGCCACGCAGTTATGCTTATTTTGGTTTTACTACTGTGCTGGATTTAACTGGGGATGCGAACTTTATTGCCAGCTGGAACAGCGTGCCTGCAGGTCCAAAAGCGTATTTTTGTGCGCCAGTGGTGATCCCTAATGGTTATCCGGCAGTGTTTTTTGGTAAAGAAGGCCAGTTTCAGCTAAAAGGCAGTCAATTCATGCTGTATGACCCGGCTCAGCCTGATGTATATCCGGCCAGTTTTAACAAGGAAGAGCATAGCCCACAGGCTGTGGTGGCTATAGCCAAACAGCAGGGTGCCCGTTGTATCAAGGTATTTTATGAAACAGGTTTTGGCGCACAACGTAACTTACCTGTGCCGTCCATCGAGCTGATGAAAGCCGTAGTGACACAGGCTAAACAACAAGGGCTGCCAGTGTTTTTGCATGGTAATTCGCAGGCCGCTTATGAGTTTGCGCTGGACAGCGGAGTGAATACTTTGGTGCATGGGTTATGGCATACCCATAAAGGTGCAAAGCCAGAACATAATCACAGCAAATTGGATCAGATTGCCGACCAACTAGTGAAAGCTGGTATAGCGGTTCAGCCTACCATTCAGGTGCTTTATGGTGAGCAGGAATTATTGAACCCAGCATTTTTTCAAAGTCCACAAGTGCAGCATGCAATGCCTAAGTCACTGATCCAATGGTATCAAACCGAAGCAGGGCAGTGGATGAACAGAGAGCTGGCTGGCAACTTTGCGCCAGCGAAAAATCCAGCACAGCTGTATCAACAGATCACGCAGGCTTATCAGCAACCTCTGAATACAGTAAAAAAAATGACTGCAGATTTAAAGCAGCGAGGTGCTTTGTTGCAGTTTGGCAGCGATACGCCAAGTGGTCCTTTTTATAGTCAGTTTCCAGGCATCAATGGTCGCTGGGAAATGGATCGCTGGCTGGACACTGGTTTGAGTTTATCGCAGCTGTTCAGCGCCATGACCAGTGGCAATGCCAAAGCTTTAGGCATGGATCATCAGATTGGTCTGGTAGCGGTTGGGCTGGATGCTGATTTGTTATTGCTCAATAGCAACCCACTGCAGAATGTGCAAGCTTATGATGAAATAGAGTGGGTAATCCTTAAAGGCAAAGCAGTGGAACGCTCTTTATTGTCGGCAACTCAATACCCATAAAGACTATCGCTTTGGTTTTTTGTGCTCTTGCTGTTAATCTGGTTCTGTAAAAGGAATTTTCAGCAGGAGTGAAAGTGAAAACAACCCATGTTCTGATGGTGTCTGCAGTGGTATTTGTTGTGGGTCTGTTTGCCGGCTTGCAACTAAATAGCAGTAATCGGCAGCTTGCCAATTCGATTTCGCAGGAAAATGTAGAGCCCGAATTGCCAGAGCCCCAGGTTCAAGCGTCGATTCCGGCAGATGCGACAAGGCTGGAGCAACTGCAGCAGAGGATCATAGATCTAGAACAGCAATTATCTGCACGGGATCAAAGGCAGGAGTTGGCTCAGCAGTCTTTACAGCAAAACTTAGTATCTGAAACTGAAGAACCTGAGCAAAACACCGATGCTGCCGAGACCGCTATCAAGCCTGAGCACGCCAGTTCCTTTTTACCCGAACCTTTTGCCAGCCTGATGGCAAAACAAGCAGGCCAGGCTATTGATTATCTGAATCAGCATCAACTGGAAGACATAGACAGCGAATGGGCTTATCAGATGGAGCTAAAAATAGCCGACCATTTTGCCACTCACGAGCATGCCAGTCAGGTAGAGCTGAGTTCAGTATCCTGCAAAACCAGTATCTGTGAAATTCGTGGTTATGAATACGAGCCAGAGCGCTTTATTGTTGTTTACAACGCGATGCAAACGCAAAGCTGGTGGCGTTATAGCAGCTCTTATGCATTTCAGGACAGTAACGAACAAGGCAGGTACTTTTATCTGCTGGCTGAAATGAGGCGCTAAGACAGCAGGCTCTATAGCGCTATACCTGCGGCTTTCAGCTGCTGCAACAAAGGCTCCAGCATAGGCTGATACTTCTGCCAGCGCCCGACAGATTTTGTATTCACAGGCTCACGCACCTGAACTTTGGAGGCGGTAGACACTGGGGCCTGATTCAGTTCGCTATGTAAACAAGCTTGTTGCCAGTCCAGATCACAAAATTCAAGTAATTCAGCAATCTGTTGTTCTGGGTTTTGCACCAGCGCCTCATAACTTTGCAGTCTGAAATTCGGCAAATTTTGCTGTTGCCAGAACAAAGCCAGTTGGTGGAAAGCGGTATAAAAATGTGCGGTGTGTTTTAGATTAAAGGCATAACGGTAATAAGGACTGCCGAGGGAAAACAGTGCTCTGTAGTTACCAAGGCAGGTGTCCATCGGGTGACGCATCATGCAGATAATTTTGGCATTGGGCAGGGCACGGCGTATCAAATCGATATAAAAAAAGTTAAACGGCAGTTTGTCGATAAAACGTGGCTTGCTGCCAGTCACCACTCTGCTGCGCTCAAGATAACGTTCGCCTAAAGCGTTAAAATCCAGCGCATAAGCCGCGTTTAAGGTCTCTACATCCACTACTTTATCACTGGGTGTTGCTGTCAGTTCTTTGACCGCTAAACCAAAATCCTGCAATTCACCTGCTGATAATACGTCGCTGTGACTGCTTAAAATACGTTCCACTAAGGTAGTGCCTGAACGGGGCATACCGAGAATAAAAATGGGCTCGCGGCTTGGACAGCCTGCGGTACTGAGTACAGGGCTGACCGCATGCTGAGTGGCGGCAGCAAACAAGGCTAAATCCTCTTCGACCTGATAATTCAGAGTCTGAGATTTGTAGTGTTTGGCCTGTGCCAACTCTGCCATAGCGGCCGGGTAGTTGTGTATGGCTTCGTATTCTTTGGCCAATGCATGGCCTATATGCAATAAAGCATCAGCCGAATGCAGTCTGGTTTTAACCTGTTGTAACTCATTGATCCTGGTCTGTGGATCTGAGGTCATGGCCAAATCACTCATTGCATAATGAGCCTGATAATAAGTGGGCTCGAGCTGCAAAGCCTGTTCAAAAGCGGCTTTGGCTGAAGGAAAGTCACCAACAAACTTCAATGACACGCCAAGGTTGTATAAATAGCTGGCTTTGTTTTGTTGCAAACGAACCGCATGTTGAAAATAGCTTAACGCCAGTTGATGTAAACCTACCCGGCTTAACGCTACGCCTAAGGTATCTAAAGTTAAAGCCTGCTGAATTTGCTCTGCAGGCAAAGCTTCGGCTATGGCTTTGGCTTTTTCTAAAGCGCCTGTCAGGCTGTAGCCTTTGGCTAAATGAGCCAGATACTCATCTTTCGCATGCAGGCTAACGGCTTTTTCCATTAAACGAACAGACTTCTGCACCTGACCATATTCAAGGTTAATCACCCCTAATAAAAAGTAACTGTCAGCATGATCGGGCTGATGTTCCAGCAACTGGGCTAAACAGGCATGCGCTTCTTTAAAACGGCGTTGCTGGAGCAGTTGCATGGCGTGCTGGTGTTGTTGGCGTAAAGCAGGAGCGAGTTGTAGAGTCATACTATTCCGGAAAAATAAGGGCACAGTCAGTGCCCTTCAGAAAAAACAGTTTTACCTCAACTGAGCTTAGATCTCAAACTGATAGTTAAACTTCATGCCCACCGTCATTGGCGTCAAAATGAAATGACCGTAGTTACGTTGCAGTGCCGGATCATTTGCATTCATCTCTGGATAAGTCGCCAGACCAATGTCGCCTTTATCACGGCGGACTGAAGTAAAGGCATATTTATCAAACAGGTTATCGACATAGAAGGTAACAGACCAACTGTCGTCAGCCAGTTTGGCTGCGACGTTGCTGAGGCTATAGGCTGGCAAGGTTTCACCGTCAGCTCTTAAACCCACTTTGGAAATCACATCACTTTGGTAGGTTAAACCGTAGGTCAGATCCAACTGTTTACCATCCAGAATTTCGGTCTGATAGTTCAGGCCCAAAGAGAACTGGTGTTCAGGTGAACCCGGCAGTCTGTCACCGTCTTTACCGTCATAAAAATCTTGTATCTCAGTGCCTTGATCGTCCACAACCGCAAACAGGAATGGCGCATCGCTGGTCAGTTCTGCTTTGGTGTAAGCGTAGGTGGCGTAAGTGCTGATACCATTGGGTAAAATAGCCCGGGCTGAAATTTCAACACCCCTGGAATTGGCGGACGCCGCGTTGGTGACAATAGGTTGCTGACCATTGACTGTTGCACCTGAAACCTGAGCATCTTCCCAATCCACATTAAATACTGCTGCATTAAAGTGCAGTTTGTTTTTAAACCAACTGCTTTTAAAACCCAGCTCGTAGTTAGTCGTGGTGTCTGGTGTGAAAATGCGCTCGTTTGGCAAAGCACATATCTCAGGTCTGTCTGGTAGCGGATCCGGGCACGGTCTCACGCCGTTAGAACCACCAATACGGAAACCTTCACTAACGGTAAAATAGCCCATGACATCCGGAGTGAATTTATAGTTGGTATTAAATTTCAGTAAGTTACCGCTGTCACCTGCATTGGCTGGTTCGAAAACCAGATTAATCGCGTCTGATGGTTCTCCCTCAAAGACGGAGTTATATAGCGGCAAGTCGGTCGCGGACTGGGACTTTACATCGTAGTCATAAAAACGAGCGCCGACAGTAAAAGCCAATTGTTCTGTCATCTGATAACCCAGTTCACCAAAAATTGCTTTTTCAGTGACAGTGGTGTCGTCGACAGAAATATATTCTAAAGCGTCAGGACGTGGGTTACCGCCAGTTTCCCACTCAGTCAGAGCGTATTGATCAAAACCTGGGGTAAACTCTCTGCTGTAGCCTTCAAATTCTGACTTGTTATAAAACGCACCCACAATCCAGTTCCAGTCACTGTCACCTGTGGAGACTAAGCGCAGTTCCTGAGTGAATACTTCCTCTTCTTCATCTTCGCGGGTAAAAGCGGAGAAGGCCGGAAACTCTTCATAACCATAATTCAGACGGATCAGTAAGTCGGTTTGATCACGTTGGCCGTGCTCTTCAGCTTTGGCTAAACCCGTAGCAGATACCAGCTCGGCAAAACCTAAGTCGGCACTGACTTCCAGGCTTAACAGTGAGTTATCAATATCGTTTGGTTCTTCATAGCGGTAGGCTGATTCATATTTGCCAACTAATGGTTTCAGCGGATTAGGTTCACCCAGAGAGTCGTAATGAGTAATACCACGGCCTTCAATTTTTTCGTTCTGAAAGTAGTAATTTAATGTGCTGTCTAGCCAGTCATTTGGCGTCCAGCGCAAAGCTATACGGCCAGTGGTGGTTTGTTCACCATTGGCGTCCGCTTTACGGTAGGTGTTTTCAGCGACTTCAGCACTGTCACTCCAATCCGGATCGGTCAGTGATACCCCAGGTTCACGCACCAGATAGTTGTAATCTATGTAACCTGGATCGTTCAGATAATTCAGAGAAGCACGCAAGGCCAATGTATCGTCAATCAGCGGCAGGTTGACAATAAAACCACCTTGTTTGCCTAAGCTGTCACTTTCTTTTGTCGATGATAAATCGCCAAAGATGCTGGCGCTGGTGACGTCAGTTTCGGGTTTATTCAGAATGTAACGGATAGCGCCACCCAAAGTACCAGCGCCATACAGAGTCCCCTGAGGGCCAATTAACACTTCAACCCGCTCCACATCGACCAGTTTCAGATCCACAGCAGCAGGCAGTTCACCAATATAAGTAGAGACTGTGCCACCGTCAGAACCAGGGCCTGAAGAGTTGGTATTTAAGCCACGCACAATAATAGGGGAGGCTTCACGGCCGCCTTGATCAGTAATGGTTAAGCCTGGTACCCAGCGGGCAATATCTGCCAGTTCGCTGATGTTTTGCTGGGCGATGACATCATTGTCCAGAGCTGTAATATTCAGAGGTGCTTCCTGCACTGTTCCGCTGCGGCGGGTTGCGGTGACATTAATCACCTCAATTTCTTGTTGTTGTGCTGCTAACTCTTCTGCTTTTACAGCAATAGCAGGTGCTGCTAAAACAGAAGCTATGGTCAGCGATAACAGGCTGGGCTTAAACTGCATGGAAAATACCTCTATTGGTCGTGTTTTTTTGGTGTTTCATCCGATGGAAACACAGAAAAAATCATAAAACAATAGCCATTTAAACTGTATGATGAATTTATATTCAATAATTAACAAATTAAATTCATTTCTCCATTTTTGTTTAAATTTTGTTTCAGCCCTTTATCTGTGCAGTATTGTTGTTTTTTTTCTTAGGTGAGTATGAAATCTAAACTACATGAATCTCATATTTATGCATATTAGCTATGGGTGATTTATTTTTACTCGATAAGTGAAGTTTTTTCATGCGCTGATGTGCCGGGGTTTTTGATCCTTTTCATCGCTCACAGGCACAAGCTTATCAACCTTGAATTGTCACCAGGCTTGACAGCCGGGCACTGGCATCAGATAACAGAGTTATTGTAAGTGCTTTCATTGGGGCTGGTATGAGGTCTGTTATATGCAGAATAGCTGCTGGGTTGTTTTTTGTTGTTATGTTGATGGCTTCGCCTGTGTCTGCGCAGCAGAAACTCTCTTTGTGTCCGGCGGCTGCAACAGGCACTTATACACTGGATAAGCAGCACTATGCCGATAAAGTACATGGGTTCTGGCTGGGGCTGAGTATTGCCAACTGGACTGGCTTGGTCACTGAAATGGATAAAATTGGTGGCGAGGGACCAGCAGGGCAGTTTTATACCCGCGAGGACTGGCAAAAAAAAGACCAGCCCAGTATCTGGGGTCAGGGGATTCCCAGCAATTTATCGGACACTATTGATTGGGTGGTGGCAGATAAAGATGAAGTCTGGGGCTCGGATGATGACAGTGATATTGAGTATATTTATCTGAAGCTGATGCACGACAGCAAACAGCCGTTACTCAGTGCAGAGCAAATCCGTGATGGCTGGCTGGCGCATATTTATAAAGACACAGAAACACCATTTAAAACCGCCGACGGCAAAGCTGAGAACTTTTTATGGGTATCGAATCAGCAAGCTTTTGATTTAATGCAGCAAAATATTTTGCCGCCCTTTACCGGTATGCCAGCTTATAACCCGCATTACGATATGATTGATGCCCAACTGACCACTGAACTCTTTGGCATTCTGGCGCCTTTCCGTGCTGATATAGCCTCTAAACTGGCCTATTTACCTATACGCACCACGGCTTATGGCGAAGCGGCCGATATCGCTAATTTTTATGTGGTGATGCATGCGCTCTCAGCTGCAGTGGATCCAGCCATAGCTATACAGCCGCAATTGCTGCGAATGGCTAAGCAGGCTCGCGCTGAGCTGCCATCAAACCAGTATCCGGCCAAGATGTTTGATTATGTCTGGTCTTTGTATCAGTCCGGAATGCCCTGGGAAGAGGCCAGAGACAAGCTGTATCAGCGGTATCAGCTAGAAGCGAAAGATGGTTACGAAATTACCAACAAGAAACTGTATTGCAATGGCTGTTTTGCAGCTGGTATTAACTTTGCCGCCAGTTTGGTCAGCTTGTTTTATGGTGAAGGTGATATGCAGGAGACAATAAAAATAGCAGTATTAGCCGGCTGGGATTCGGATAATCCGGCTGCAACCTGGGGTGGGCTTTATGGTTTTATACTGGGAAAATCTGGAGTAGAACAGGCTTTTGGGCGCAGTTTCTCCGACAAATTTAATATTCACCGCACCCGCAAAGGTTTTGCCAATAACGGCATAGATAACTTTGACCAGATGGCGTTGATGGCTACAGCTATTGTCGACCAGGTAGTAGCGCAGCATATGCCAGCAACAACGGCAGTAAAAACAGCTGCTGATGCAGAGTGTTGGCATATTCCGGCTTTTGTCACACCAGCCGTCAGTCCTTTATAACGCAAATCAAAAAAGACAGTCTGAGTTACAGACTGTCTTTTCAGAGAAAAATACCTTCAGCTTTTTAGTGCATCGGCTACTGCCGCTTTTAATGACAGGGTTGCTTGCCCCGTCAGTTGACTTAGTTGCCGGCTCTGATCAAACAAATCGCCTTTTGATGCGGCTGTATCTGAGTCTGCCAGAATATGGGCCAAACCATCAGGCAAACCTGCTTGTTGTAACATGGCGTAATAATCTGCTTCGGCCATATCCTGATAGACCACTGTTTTTCCGGATTGCAGACTAATTTCGGCCGCCAGTTCCGTCAGACTATAAGCTTCATCGCCAGCTAGTTCATACACCAGTCCGGCCTGATCCTCTTTGGTTAACACTGCGGCAGCAGCAGCTGCATAGTCAGCTCTGCTTGCTGAAGCAATACGCCCTTCTTTAGCGCAACCCGCTAATACGCCATAGTTGAGCGCGACCGGAATGGCGGCTAAGTAGTTTTCGGTATACCAGCCGTTACGCAGCAGAGTGTAAGGCAAGCCTGAATCCGCCAATAACTGTTCTGTCGCCAGATGTTCACCGGCCAGAGCCAGGGTGGATCGGTCGGCGTGCAGCAGGCTGGTGTAAGCCAGTAGTTTTACACCTGCATGTTTGGCTGCTTCTATCACAGCTTTATGTTGAGGCACACGCCAGCCTATTTCGCTGGAAGAGATCAACAGTACTTTGTCTACACCATGAAAAGCACTTTGCAGACTACTGGGTTGGTCATAGTCCGCCTGGCGCAGCTGCACACCTAAAGTGGCCAAATCCTGTGCATTTTCGAGGTTACGCACTGCTGCAATAATTTGTGAGGCCGGTACTATGTTCAGCAGTTGCTGAATAACAAGACGACCGAGCTGACCATTAGCACCTGTAATTGCAATCATCATATTTACCTTGTGAGTTGAGTTCGTTGTGCATACTATCAAGCACGATTTCTTTTAGTAAGTACGCACAAAAAGGTAAGTGTCTGATGTCCGCAATAGAAAAAGAGCAGCATCTCCCAGTCCCAGGGCTGGCATCTTTATTACAACGACCTGGCATGGTGTTTTCGCCAGATTGTCCTTCCCGTCAGGTGTTGCAAACCGTGACCAGTCGTTGGGCTGTGCTGGTTCTGGTTGCTCTGCTGGCCGGGACTCACAGATTCAGCGAACTGAGACGAAAAATAGGAGGGGTGAGTGAGAAAATGCTGGCGCAGACGCTGCAAGCCCTTGAACAGGATGGCTTTGTATCACGCAAGTCATTCCCTGTGGTTCCCCCTCATGTGGAATACAGTCTGACGCCTATGGGCAGCGAAATAGCTAAACAAGTGGAAAGTATGACGGATTGGATCAACCAGAATTTGTACCGCATCATGCAGCACAAAGCGGCGCAGCAGGATGATGCTACAACATAAAGCGCCGCCGCTCTGAGCCATGAATTCAGGTGCTTTGAATGTGCTGTAAATGCTGACGGATATGCATCACATGAGCGGCCTGATAGTCCTGATGATTCAGCACACCGTAGGCAAAATGTGGCGTGAGGCTTGTGCTCTGGCTAAATTGCTCTAAGGCTTGTAATAAGGTCTGCAATGCCTGTTGTGTTGGCATGGTTGCGTCAAGCAGCGGCATGCCTGGGATCACCTCATCCAGCGGGTGATGCATAGCACCTGCGGTTTTAAAAGCTTTGAGGGCAACAGGTCCAATACTATGAGTGAACCAGGCTGCTTTATGTTCAGGATAACCCTGAAACGAGCCCTGAACGCTTTGAGCCAGATGCTGAAATACCTGGCTTGGATTCCAGCTGCCGCTGCTGGTGAGTTCTTTATTCTGCAGCCATTGCAGTTGCTCAATTAATGCATCCCAATGGGCTTCAAAACCTCTGCTGCCCAGTTCCAGTCCTGCAGCAGCTGTCACAGCAATACCTGCACCTGCTATTAAAAATTGTCTTCTGTTCATCTGCTTTCCTTGATCCGGCGCCGCTGTACTTGCTGATTTTATCCGGATCTCCTACCTTGTGCACAGTTTGAATTATTCAGCTTGATAAGCTCAGGTTAATTTATGTCCGACCATTTTGCATTACAGCTTCGACAGCACAGCCACTGGTTTGCCGCTTTATCAGCCAGCCAACAGCAGCAATTGTTAGCTCATGCCAGACTGGTGCAACTTGGGGCAGGGCAACGTTTATTCAGTCGCGGTGATGAGTTTGATGGCATCTATGTGTTGTTATCCGGCGCTTTGCTGATTGCTGGTGTGCATCAATCAGGCCGCGAAGCATTGCTGACCATAGTGGAAGCCGGTGACTGGATAGGTGAAATAGCCTTGTTTGACCGCAAAGCCCGCACTCATGATGCGACCGCCAGTGTGGCTTGTCAGTTGCTGCAGTTGAATCATTCAGCTTTGCAGCAATTAGCGCAGCAAGACCCGCTTTGGTGGCAACGCTTTGGCCAGTTATTAACTGAAAAAATGCGCTTAGTATTTCAGGCGCTGGAAGATATCAGTTTGTTACCCGCTTCAGTGCGTCTGGCCAGGCGTTTAGTGATGTTATGCCGTTTGCATCAGCAGGATGAGCGTTATCTGATCCCGGTGCAGCAAGAGCAACTTGGGCAATTATTGTCGTTATCACGCCAGACTATTAATCAGTTACTTCAACAACTGGTAGTGAGTGGCGTGATCCGCACCAGTTATGCCGAAATTGAAGTATTAGATTTGAAGCTGTTAAAACAAGCTGCGGAGATGGCCGTTTAGCGACTGCTTAAGATTGTCGGCTGCCCGACAGTGTTCCGCCCGGTTTTGCCTTAGAGTGTTTTTTTACTAAGGAGAACCCTATGAAAACCTTATCAGAACATTTAATTCAGTATGCCCATTACCACAGAAACAAACGTAATATTTATACCCACTTTGCTGGTATCCCGCTGATTGTGATTGCCTTATTCAGCTTATTGTCGTTTGAGATAGTGGCTGGTATCACAGCCACTCATCTGCTGCTGGTTGGCTCTTTGCTATTTTATTTCCGCTTAAGTTTGAGTATGGGGCTGGTGATGCTGGTGTTCAGCTTGAGCTGTTATGCTCTGGCGCTGCAATTGGTAGCACTGAACAGCACCGCTGCCTGGGTAGGCTGGTCTGTTGCAGTATTTGTGTTGGGTTGGGTTTTGCAATTTATCGGGCACTATTTTGAAGGCAAAAAACCAGCTTTTGTCGATGATCTGGTGGGATTGTTGATAGGGCCTTTGTTTGTGATGGCTGAAGTACTGTTTTTGCTGGGTTTTGCCAAATCGCTGCAACAGCAAATTGATCAAAGCGCCGGACCTGTGCATTAAGCATCTATGCGACCTTTATTGTTAGACTATCTTTATTGCCAGACTGCCTTTATTGCTAGGTTGACTGGGCCAATCAGCTTACACTAGCCGTATTGTAAATAGTGGTTATGAAAAGCGCAGGAAGTTGTGATTGTGGATTTAATACCGGGCCGCGCTGATTTGTGGTTTTTACCTTTGGGTGGCACAGGCGAAATTGGCATGAACCTGAATTTATATGGTCATGCCGGTTGGTGGCTGATGGTGGATTGTGGCGTGACTTTTAACAGTCCTTTGCAGCCTGACAGCTTACAAAAAGCCGATGTGGTGGCTGCAGATCCGGCTTTTATTGCCAGGCAACCGGAAAACCTGGCCGGCATTATTATTACTCATGCTCACGAAGATCATATAGGTGCTTTGCCTGCACTTTGGCCTCGTTTTAAATGCCCTGTTTATGCCACTGCTTTTACGGCTGAAATTTTGCGTCGTAAGCTCGCTGAAGTAGGGCTTTTAGATAAAGTCCCTATCATTGAAGTCAAAACCGGCGACACCAAACATATAGGCCCTTTTGCCGTACAATTTCTGGCTATTACCCATTCCATCCCTGAGCCGCATTGCCTGATGATCCGCACTGACGCTGGTTCGGTGTTTCACACCGCCGACTGGAAAATAGATGCAACACCTATGACAGGCAAAGCCTTTAAGCCTCGTGTGTTTCAGCGTCTAGCCCAGGAAAATGTCACTGCTATGGTCTGTGACTCCACCAATGCGTTGCGTGAAGGCTTTTCTGTATCAGAAAGCGACTGTTACCAAGCCTTGTTGCAGGTGATAAGCCAGGCTGCGGGCAGGGTGGTGGTCAGTGGCTTTAGCAGTAATGTCGGGCGTTTAATAGCCCTTGGCCGGGTGGCGAATAAAACCGGCCGTTATATGGCGCTACTCGGCCGTTCTTTACAAAACATGGTGGGTGCTGCACGCGCTACCGGACATTGGCCTGACGACATTCATTTGATAGACGCCAATGATTTAGGCTATTTACCCAAAGCAGAAGTCTTAGTGGTCGCCACCGGCAGTCAGGGCGAACCTAAAGCTACTTTAAGCCGCTTGGCCGCAGATATGCAGCGTGAGTTGTCGCTAGAAAGTGGTGATTTAGTCATCTTCAGCTCCATTATTATTCCTGGCAATGAAGCTTTTATCGAAAAGCTGGTGCAGCAATTTCAACAACGTGACATTCAAACCTTACAAAGCCACGACACAGACTTACCCATTCACGTCTCTGGGCATCCGTGTCGGGGTGAGCTGGAATTATTGTACAGTTGGGTAAAACCTCAAATCGCTGTGCCAGTGCATGGCGAAGCTGCGCATATTGAAGCTAATGCTCAAGTCGCGCATCAAGCTGGAGTGCCAATCCAGCTGACTGGCTTAAATGGTGACTTGTATGTACTAGCACCGGAACCCCGTATCTATAAACAAGTGGTCAAAACCGGTCGTATTGCTTTGCTGCGTTAAGACAGTTTGGCCTCTATCTGCTGGCTTAACAGGGTTAAGCTGGCTGCTGCTTCATCAAAATCGTAGTTATTGAGATGCTTGAGTAAAGCAGCAACCGCTGTTTTATATTCTGTGCCGCTGAGTAACAGCTGCAATTGCTCTGCTGTATCCACGGCTTCAGTGTCATTGTCTGCTATCAAGTCTGCCAGTTGTTGCAGTAAGTTCTGTACTTCTGTCGGATCTGCAGTCTGTTGCTGTATTGCCCTTTCGTTTTGACCGGTGTTGAGTTGCTGCAAGGCGGTTAATACTGCTGCCAGTTCCTGCTCAAGCTGCAGTAAAGGCGCTGCAATTTCGGAGTGTTCACGGCAGGCCAGTTCCAAGGCTTGTGCCGCAAACTGCACGGCCTTGGCACCTATATTTCCTGCTGAACCCCGTAAGCTATGAGCACAACGACTGGCGGCTTCCGGGTCTGGATCCTGCAGAGCTTGTTGAAACTGCTGACTGAAATCCTGATTGGAATCGGCAAAACGTTTTAATAACTTCAGATACAAAGCCTGGTTGTGCTGGCTGACCGCAAGCCCGGCCTCTGTGTCTATACCAGCTAACTCAGGCAGTTGAAGTTGGTTTGTTTGCTCAGACGTTGGCATCACTTCCGGCTGCGAATGAGCGACTTTGATCCATTTTGCCATCACCAAAAACATCTCATTGACGTTTATAGGTTTGGCAATATGAGCATTCATGCCGGCATCCAGCGCTTTTTCAATATCAGCGGCCATCACATTGGCGGTCATCGCAATAATAGGTAGCTGTTTAAACTGTTCTAACTGACGAATAACTGCAGTGGCGGCGTAGCCATCCATCACAGGCATCTGACAATCCATCAGCACAGCATCAAAGTGGTGCTGCTGCAGTAAATTCAGTACTTGTTGACCATCTTCGGCCAAAGTAACCAGCAACCCATTGCTGGTCAGTAATTCCATAGCCAATTCCTGATTCAGAGCATTGTCTTCGGCCAACAAAATACGGCCACCCCGCAGTTGTCGGATCGCAGCCTGAACTTTTGCTGTTACTCCATTTTCTTTGTGGCGGACATCACTACTGTGGCCACAAGCATGCAATACAGCTTGCAGCAGGCTATCGCGGGTAAAAGGTTTAGCCAGATAACTGTGAATATTCAGATCTGCCGCCGCTTGCTGGGCCTCATCAGTACCGTAAGCGGTCACCAGCATGATTTTAGGCCTATGACGCAGTGGCTGCTGTTCCAGTCGGGCAATAGTTGCTAAACCATCCAGTTCTGGCATATTCCAGTCAATACAAAGCAATTGAAAAGGCTGTTGCTGAGCGGCTTCATGCAGCAGAGTTAAGCTTTGTTCACCACTGTTTGTCGTAGTGACATCAAAACCCTGCTGGCGCAGCAGGCCAGCTAAAATATCCCTGGCTGTATCGTTATCGTCGGCTACTAATACTTTTAATCCACTTAGTGTTTCTGGTACTACAAGCTCAACCTGATACTGTGCTACTACACCTAAGCGTGCAGTAAAATGAAAAGTGCTGCCCTGGCCGGCACTGCTTTGCACCCAAATCTCACCTTGCATCAGTTCAGTCAGGGTTTTACAAATAGCCAAACCCAAGCCTGTACCGCCGTATTTGCGGGTGGTGGAGCTGTCAGCCTGACTGAATGATTGAAACAAACGAGCCTGTTGCTCTGGTGTCATACCAATACCGCTATCTTTGACAGCAAAATGCAGCAACACATCGTTGTCCTGTTGTTGTTCGCAATGCACTGACACTGTAATTTCACCAGCCTGCTCGGTAAATTTCACCGCGTTATTGCCCAGATTCGTCAATATTTGGCCTAAACGCAGAGGGTCGCCACGCAATACAGTGGGTACATCAGGGGCTATGGAAAAATGCAATTCTATGTGTTTTTCAGCCGCTTTCAGCCCCACCAAATCGACCAGTTGCTCCAGCACGGTATCGAGCTGAAACTCGGTTTGTTCTATATCCAGTTTACCTGCTTCAATTTTACTGAAGTCGAGAATGTCATTAATAATGCCCAATAAGACTTCCGCACTGCGGTGTACTTTTTCGATGTAATTGCGCTGCTTGGGTGCTAATTCTGTATTGAGCGCCAGATGACTCATGCCAATAATGGCATTCATCGGAGTACGGATCTCATGCGACATATTGGATAAAAAGTCAGATTTGGCTTTGGTGGCATGCTCAGCTTTTTCTTTGGCGTCCAGCAACGCACTTTCCATGGCTTTGGATTCACTGACATCCAATAAAATCCCAAACACCTTGTGCTGAATAGCTTTACCTACACTCAGCATCCATTTCCATTGACCACTGCGGCTTTTCATCCTGACTTCGGCACGGTAAATATCGCTGACACCTTTGATGTGTTTTACAAAGTCGCTGTTGGCTCTGGCGAGATCCTCCGGATGCACCAACTGACTAAGCTGATCTATGGTGTTGCCATACAAGGCCTGCAGTTCGTCAGGGGTATAACCCAGCATAGTGGCCCAGATTTCATTGGTAATCAGCTCTCCGGTTTGGTTATTTAGCTCCCATGAACCTGCATTGGCTCCTACCATTGCCATTTCAAATCGTTGCCGGGTTTCGGATAATTGTTGGAATGACAAAGCATTAGAGACAGAGACTGCAGCGTGGCTGGCAATAATACGCAGCATATTGATTTGGGCTTGATTAAAAGCGTCACTCTGGTCACTTTGAATAGTCAAAATGCCAAGTAACTGCTCGCCTGCGATCAAGGGCTCACAAATCACCGTCTGGGTTTGTGGGCCATTCAGACAATGTTGGGGTGATAAACCATAGCGAGTCCAGTCCGATGCGGCGGATACGATAAACTCCTGCCGCTGTTCAATACAGTAGCAGCTTGGACGACGCGGATTGTTCAGTTGCACTGAGACAGGGGCAAGCCGCTCGCCTTTTCGCATGGCAAACAGATAATTCAGCTCCGAGCGCTGATGATCGTACAAGCCCAAAGCCACAGTATCGGTGTTGAGCACTGAGGTCAGGTGGTTATAGATTTTCTGCGCTACTTGCTCCAGCTCAAAAGTAGCGGCTATATCTTTGCCCAGTTCACCCAGTAATAAAATATCCTGAGTGCGTCGACTGACTTGTTCGGTTAAATGCTGCTCACGTTTTTGCTGAGCCAGGGTTCTGGCTCTGAACCAGAAAAAGATCAGCAGGGCCAGCGTCAGCGGGGCTGCGACCAAAAACACAGTAGTTTGGTACCAGGGCGGTAATATTTTCAGTTTCAGCCGCTGTGGACTTGGGTTCCAGACGCCATGGTTATTGCTGCCCAGCACTTCAAACTGATAGTCACCTGGCGGCAGGCGGCCATAGTTAACCAGATGTTCAGGCGTTCTGTTGCTCCATAGATCGTCATACCCTACTAATCGGGTTTGATATCTGTTGTCTTCAGTGGCCTGAAAATCCAGAGCGGTAAAATCAATGCTTAAATTTTTAAAATCAGCAGCAACTTCAAGTAATTCGGGCAATGGAAAAGGCTGATGTTTACCATCAATTTTGACTGAAGTAATGACCACTGGAGGTGGCATTTCATTAACCAGGACTTGAGATGGATGCACAGCAGTGATGCCTTCAACACTACCAAAAAAGATCCGTCCATCCGGGGTTTGGGTCACGGACCGAGGTAAAAAACCATTGCTGCTTAAGCCATCATTGGTAGTGAAGTAGTTAAATATTCCTGTGTCCGGATCCAGCCGGGACACGCCATGAGAGGTTGCCAGCCACAACATGCCTGAAGAGTCCAGAGCCATGGATTGTACTGAAATGACTTCACCTTCGATCACGTGTTTAAAGTGAGTCACTTTACCGGTTTTTTTCGAGTAAAGGTCTACCCCCTGGCTGGTGGCAAACCACAAGCTGTCCGCATCGGCTTGCACTATGGCAAGCACACTGGCAGTGCTCAGATTGGTATTGCTCAGACTCTGGCTGGTCGCAGGTAAAAAATGTGAAATCTGTGTGCGATCGGCCGAAATGCGATAGGTGCCGTCCCCTAGCGTGGCCACCCAGATTTCATTTTGCTGGTCAACAAAACTGAAGACCGGGTCCACGTCCTTTAAAAAGTAGTCTGCGGTATTGGTTTTTGGATCCCAACGCACCAGTTGATGAGTGGAGGACAACACCAGCCAGAGTTGATCCTCTTTATCCACCGCCAACGACTCTATGCCATCTCCTGCTAATGTCATCCAGTTCAGAGACAATGGTTGGATTTGCAGTTGTTGTGGGTCCAGTTTGTACAGGCCGGAATCCGTATTGATGTAAAGCTGGTCTTGACTGTCATAAGCCATGGTTTTAATGCGAAAGCGGGTGAACTGGCCTGGAAAGCTGTCTGAAGTGAAGGGACTGAACTGCTGTTTGCCATCAAATGCGACTAAACCTTTACCTGTGCCCAGCCACAATCCGCCATCAGGCCTTGCGATCATACTTTGCACCTGAGAATACAAACCAGACAGCGGTCTGTCGCTTAAGTAGTTGTTCCAGCCTTCAAAAGCGGGCAGGCGTGGAAATACTTTCACCACACCAGCATAACGGGTGGCTGCCCATAGCAGGCCAGTGGAGTCGAGCTGCACCTGGCGCACGTCATGGTTGCCGAGCAAAGACCAGTCACCATTTAAGGCCGCCGGACTAAAGCTTTTGTCTTTGGTATTAAAATGATAGACCCCAGCCAGAGTTGCCAGAATAAGTAGGTCTCCTTGCGCTGTCATGCTATTTACGCTGGGCAGTTCACCATCAGGTAATGCATACCGCTGATAGCTGTTGTTGTCTGGATCAAAACGGCCAAAACTCAAGCGGGTAGAGACCCAGAGCTGATCTTGAGCGTCGATAAAAATAGAGCGTACTTCAGGGTGGTCCAAAGAGCCTTCGGCTACACCGTATTTATGAAAGTGCTGCTGCTCTGCGTCAAATCGATACAGACCATCCGTAGTGGCAACCCATAAATTCTGTTTGCTGTCTTCCGCTAAGCCCCAAATCCTGTTGTTGCCAATACTCTGCGGGTTAGCAGGATCATGAGTGTAACTTTTAAAAGTGTCGCTTTGTGGCTGATATAAATTTAAGCCACCGCCATTGGTGCCGACCCATATCTCACCGGATTTACTTTCAAACAGAGATTGCACTCTGTCTGCGCCTAAGGAACTTGCCGATTGCGGGTCGTGGCGAAAATGCCGGAAGGTCTGACTTTGTGGTTGGTACAAATTCAGTCCGCCACCCCAGGTACCTACCCAAAGACGGCTTTGTGAATCATGCAGCATCACCCCGACATTATTATTTGACAGGGAACCTGGCTGGTCTGGCTCATGCTGAAAGGATATAAACTGATAACCATCATAACGTTTCAGCCCGTCCGTTGTACCAAACCATAAGAAGCCTTGATGATCTTTGGCCACACTATAAATTTGCGGATTAGCTAACCTGCTGTACACCGATAGTTTTTCAATTTTTTGTTCAGTGGCTGCCACTGTGAACATCAGCAGTGCAGGAATAACAAATGCCAGCAGCTTGATGCACTGCAGATACAAATGATTCAATCAGACTCTCCGGATAAAACAAGGCGTTTGGATAACAGGCTCTGGCTCAACTGTCAGCCATCTGCACCTATTCGTCAAGTTAGGCTGTTGAGTTTATAGCTGCACTTTTGTCGGGCAGAATGATTCCCATGCAGTAAAAAAGAAAGTAACCTGCAAAACAGAAGAGGAAGCCGGAGTGCAACACTATGACAGTCAAATCTATGGATATCACAACAGAAGCAGCAGAGCCGGTACGCAAAGCATACTCTGAGATGACAGTGCTGGTGGTGGATGCCACAGATATTGTGCGTGAAACTGTGGCGACTATGCTGCGGGATATGGGGTTTGGTCAGGTGTTGCAGGCAGGCAATGGCGAACATGCGCTGAGTATGATGCTGCTAAAAAAGGTTGATTTAGTGTTATCAGAATGGCAAATGCCCAAAATGGATGGCATGGAGTTACTTGCCAAAATGCGTGCGGATAAAAAACATAGCCGCACCCCTTTTATTATGCTCTCGTCCATTATTGAGCAGGCCGCAGTGATCCAGGCTATTAAGTCAGGTGTGTCCGAATATGTGGTCAAGCCTTTTTCGGCCAAAATCTTAAGTGAAAGGGTGCTGAGGGCTATTGAAGGGCCAGCCCGTTCTGCTGCCCAGAAAAAAGCAGCAGACTCGGCTAAAGATGAGCCACTGCAACAACAACCGCTGCGCATTCTGGTGGTGGATGATGTGGTGGATAATATTCAGGTGATCAGCGAGATTTTGCGCAAAGACTACAAAGTAGGTGCTGCCACCAGTGGTGAAAAAGCATTAAAGATTTGTGCGGCAGAACCTCAGCCAGATTTGGTGTTGCTGGATGTGATGATGCCGGAAATGAATGGTTTTGAAGTCTGTAAACGCTTAAAAGCTGATCCACACACCCAGCATATTACCGTGATTTTTTTAACAGCTTTGGATCAAACCATGGATATAGTGCGGGGTTTTGAATTGGGTGCTGTGGATTACATCACCAAACCTGTGAATCCGCCCGTGGTCAAAGCCAGAGTGAAAACTCATGCGGCTTTGATCCAAAGTGCTAAAGAAATGCGCAATCAGATTGATACATTGCAAGACAGTTTTCGCTTAAAAAATGACGTGGAGCACATTTTACAGCACAAAATTAAAGGGGCTTTGTCGGATCTGCAGATGACGTTGACGGCTTTAGAACAAGGGGCTGATGACGCAGCCACGGTGCGTATTAATAGCTCATCCATTCGTTTGTCCTGCTCTGACTTAACCCAGCAGGTTGAACAGCTGTTGGTATTAACAAAACAAGATTAAATGAACCTGAAAAAAGGCATTAGTGCTGTGGAGTTTTATGCGTTTTGAATGGCTGTCGTCATTGGCTGACGTGACAGCAACTGACTGGAATGCCTTATTTCCTGCTGATTATCCTTTTTGCCGTTATGAGTTTTTACTGGCTCTTGAGCAAGGTGGCAGTGTGGGCAGCAGTGTCGCTAAAAACACCGGCTGGCTGGTGCAGCATTTTGTCGTCTGGCAAGACGAAAAACTGATTGCTGCTGTGCCTGCTTATATCAAATTGCACTCCTATGGCGAATACCTGTTTGACTGGTCTTTTGCCGAAGCCTATCAGAACTACGGTCTGGACTATTACCCTAAGTTGTTGCTGGCTATTCCTTTTACCCCAGCCGAAGGGCCACGTTTGGGTTTAGCTGCTGGTATTGATAAAGCAGAACTGTTGCAGTGGCTGGAACAAGGTGTGACACAACTGCAGCAGGTTGCGCCACTGAGTCATCTGCAATGCCTTTATGCTTCTTCACAAGATCAGCAAGCTTTTCGTAATGCCGGTTTTATTGAACGTTTTGACGTGC
Source organism: Rheinheimera sp. 1928-s (assembly GCF_029269265.1). Lineage (GTDB taxonomy): Bacteria > Pseudomonadota > Gammaproteobacteria > Enterobacterales > Alteromonadaceae > Pararheinheimera. Next base: position 291,571 of record NZ_JARIXP010000002.1, on the reverse strand, counting down.
AGTTTTTATGGTCCAATAAAAACTACTCCTGCTTTGACGATTTTCTGGCTGCACTGACAGCCCGCAAACGTAAACAAATCCGCAAGGAAAGAGCTGCTGTAACAGAGCAGGGCGTGCTCGTCAAAACCCTGACTGGTGCTGAGCTGGATTTAGCGTTCTGGCAGCAGTTTTATAGTTTTTATTGTGACACTTACCAAAAACGTTCCCGTCATAATGGCTATTTAACGGCGGATACCTTCTGGCGTTGGGGTCAGACTATGGCCAGTCAACTGATAGTTTTTGCTGCATTTAATGATGATCAAATGCTGGCGGCTTCTTTGTGTTTTCAGTCAGAAACTACTTTGTTTGGCCGCTATTGGGGCTGCAAACAAGACTTTAACTTTCTGCACTTTGAATGTTGTTATTACAGCGGCATAGACTATTGCATCAGGCAGGGACTGCAGTTTTTTGATGCCGGAGCCCAGGGTGAACATAAGCTGCAACGAGGTTTTGCGCCCGTGCTCAGGCATGGTTTTTACCGCTTTACTGAAAAAGCAGAACATAAAGCAATGAACGAAGCGATAGCCCGTTACTGTTTACAGGAGCAACGGGCTTTAGTGTTGTATCAGCAGGAAGCACAAGACAGCCTGCCTTTTGCTAACCGGAGCGATTAAGCTTTCGGGATGGTGTCAAAATCCGAAGCGCTATGGCGTTCTGGCAGTTGTTCGTGAGGTTCGCCCCAGCTGCGATTCACCTTCACTGCACGTTGTACTGCAGGACGCGCATCAATCTGTTTAGCCCAGCGCTGCAGATGTGTATAACTTTGCACATCCAAAAACTCAGCCGCATTGTATAACCGTCCCAAAACCAGAGCGCCATACCAGGGCCAAATCGCCATATCGGCAATGGAATACTCATCACCTGCGATAAATTCATGGTTTGCTAATTGCTGGTCCAACACATCCAACTGACGTTTGGTTTCCATCGCATAACGATTGATAGGGTATTCATATTTTTCTGGTGCATAAGCATAAAAATGACCAAAACCGCCACCGACAAAAGGCGCACTACCCATTTGCCAGAATAACCAGTTCATCACTTCAGTGCGTTTAGCCAGATCCTGTGGCATAAAAGCGCCAAACTTTTCGGCCAGATAGAGCAAAATAGAACCGGATTCAAACACCCTGATGCCTGTGCTTTTATCGAACAAAGCCGGGATTTTACTGTTTGGGTTGATACCGACAAAACCACTGCCAAATTGGTCGCCATCACGAATATCGATCAACCAGGCGTCGTAGTCTGCTGCTTTATGACCTGCTTCCAGTAGTTCCTCCAGCAGCATAGTGACTTTAACCCCATTGGGCGTAGCCATTGAATACAGCTGCAACTCATGTTCACCCGCAGGCAAAGTTTTGTCATGGGTAGCGCCAGAGACTGGTCTGTTAATGCTGGCAAAAGTGCCACCGTTTTGGCTGTCCCATGTCCAGACTTTCGGTGGAGTGTAGGTATTGCTCATAAGATCTCCTGTTGTGCCTGATGCATAAAAGCTTTGATTTATATTGGTTTGCATTGTCGTTATTGCAAGGGGTGGGCAGCTTTATTGAGACGAGCGGAGCTTTGCTTTGAATTCGCTTAGTGGTTTGTCGTACAGACTCAGTGGTGGTCAGGGCGCAGGCTGACTATCCATATATTGAGTTGGATTATAAATATGAAAACTTTCACTTTTTATTTATCCTGTTTCACTCTGGCTGCATTGAGCCTTGCACCTTTAGTAGGTTGTAGCTCTGGGGGGCAGAATGTACAACAAAGTGTTGCACCTGCAGAGCAGATTGGCAGCGTCAGCTCTATTCAGGTTATTGCCCTGGACAACCGTAGTTCAGGGGGCGGAGCTGTGCTTGGTGCTGTATTAGGTGGTGTGATTGGTAATCAATTTGGCCGTGGTTCAGGCCGCAGAGTTGCTACGGGCGTTGGGGTGATAGGCGGTGCTGTTGCGGGTAATCAGGTAGAAAGAAACAATAAAACTGCCAACGAGATTTATCGGGTCACGGTAAATTTTGACAATGGCCGCACGCAACAGTTTGATTATCAGAATATTGGCGACTTACGTCTGGGCGACAGAGTGCGGGTTGCCGGTTCGCAAATCTATCAGCTATAAAGGTCAGAACTTGTTGCATTGAGGCTGCATCTGTACAATCCGGCTTTTTTAGCAGGTTGGGATCAGATGTTTAGCCTTGAAACTTTAGCTCAGACCAAAGCACCATTAAGCCGGATTAATCTGGCCGCTGGCCTGCGAGAATTTCCTGCCGACTTATATCGTTTTGCCGATAGTGTGGAAATTCTGGACCTGTCCGGTAATCAGCTGTCTGATTTACCTGCGGATTTCCACCGTTTTACTAAACTAAAGCGTCTGTTTTTAACCAATAATAACTTCGACCAAATTCCTGCTGTATTAAGCCTATGCCCAGCTTTAGTTATGGTCAGTTTTAAAGGCAATCAGTTAACAGACTTTGCTGAAGGTTCTCTGCCAGAACAGCTGGAATGGCTAATTCTGACAGACAATCAGCTTACACAACTACCGAATGACTTCGGTCGTTATACAAAACTACGTAAAGTAGCGATGGCTGGCAATCAACTATCTTCATTACCTGACTCCATGCAGCAGTGCCGTGAGCTGGGTTTATTACGGCTATCGCTGAACAAGTTTGAATCTTTTCCGGATTGGTTATTTGAGTTACCCAAACTGGCCTGGCTGGCACTGGGCGCCAATCCTGCTTGTCCTGTGCCTGAAGCCCAAGCCAGTACTGCTCATAGCTTGTCGGATTATCAGCTCTTAGAAAAATTAGGCGAAGGCGCATCCGGTGTGATTTATCAGGCGTGTTTTGCACAAGATAAAGAGCTGGTGGCGTTAAAGCAGTTTAAAGGTTGGGTCACCAGCGATGGGTGTCCAAAAGACGAGATGAACAATTACCTGAATGCAGGTGAGCATCCAAATCTGATCGCCGTCAAAGCGAAGCTAAAAGACTGCGATTTACCTGGTTTAGTGATGGAGCTGGTACCAGCGTCTTTTTCTGTGCTGGGACAACCACCTTCTTTTGAAACCTGCACCCGCGATACTTTTACCCAAGGCCAGAGCTTAACTCTGGCAGAACTGAAACTCCTGGCGCAGCAGGTGGTGGATGTGATGGCACATTTGCATCAACAGCAGATAGTGCACGGCGATTTGTATGCCCACAATATGCTGGTAAATGCGACTCAGCAGCTTTATTTGGGGGATTTTGGTGCTGCAACAGCGCTGAATGCTTTACCACCACACCAGCAACAACATTTCTGTGCACTGGAAGTCCGCGCTTTTGGCTATTGGTTGCTGGATATGCAGACGTTGTTGTCTGTAGCAGACGCAGCGGAGTTTGAGAATAAATGGGCTGCTGTGTTCAACCTTTGTTTACAGCAGGAAGTTAAGAGTCGTCAGGGATTCAGACAGCTAAAAGCTTTGCTTCAAGCTCTGTAATTGTCTTTATCGGTGACATCATCTTGTTACCGAACTGGAGAATTTAACCAGTTGTAACTAGAGTAAAAGGCATGGAGTATTTCCTGTTTAAGTAACAAGGAAGAGGTTGAAATAGATTTATGCCTTTTAAGTTATTGATAGTAGATGATAGTCAGGTGTGTTTGATGCTGACCAGAGGTTATGTACAGGCAATACAACCAGACTGGTTATGTTCCATCGCAGGAAGTGCTGAAGAAGCCATGACGCTCATTGAGTTACAGCACTTTGATGCCTATTCGCTCGACTATAACCTGCCGGGTCGCAATGGTTTAGAGCTGGCCCGCTGGATCAGAGGCCGTGATCCGCACTGTTTTATTGGTTTGTTAACCTCCAATATGATGAATTACATTGAAGAGCAGGCTGTGACGGATAAAATTAATTATTATCGAAAACCCGCTACACCCGATGTAATACAGCAGTTTGTGCATGATATCAGGCGTTATAAAACTGCTTATTTTAATAACGTGGTGAAATAAGCTTTGACACTGCTCTGAAAACCTATACACTGGCCTTGCTTTGTTAGTCTGTTCATTATTTATGCACCACAACGAATGTTACTGTTGTTTTAGTACGTCCTGTATTCATAAGTTAAAACATCTCTTACAGCACCACCGCCTGAAACCAGGCATATTAATTTCATTAAATACAGGTATATACCATGTCTAATACAACTACCGGCACAGTAAAATGGTTCAACGAAACTAAAGGTTTCGGTTTCATCGAACAGGCTTCAGGTCCAGACGTTTTCGCTCACTTCAGCGAAATTTCTAGCACGGGTTTCAAAACTCTGCAAGAAGGCCAACGTGTACAGTTCACTGTAACACAAGGTCAAAAAGGCCCACAGGCTGAGAAAATCGTTGTTCTGTAATTTCTAATTACAGTTACCCAAGACAGCAGAGTTAATCTGAGTTAAGGGTCACAACACAAAAAAAGGCAACTGCATCGCAGCTGCCTTTTTTTATGTCCATGGAAGGACGGTATGCCGTAACTGCAGGAGTACTGTTACGGCGATGTCCATGGAAGGACGGTATGCCGTAACTGCAGGAGCACTGTTACGGCGATGTCCATGGAAGGACGGTATGCCGTAACTGCAGGAGCACTGTTACGGCGATGTCCATGGAAGGACGGTATGCCGTAACTGCAGGAGCACTGTTACGGCGATGTCCATGGAAGGACGGTATGCCGCAACTGCATGGAGCACTGTTACGGCGATGCCTGAAAAAACTCTGTTCCTAGTTGGCCTTAAGCGCTACTCCTGCAGCGCATACACCTTAGGTAAATAGATTTCTTCCCCGGCTTTATACTTCATTTCTGCAAAATCAAAAAAATTCTGGATAGTCACGCCAAATACCTTTTGGGTATCAAACTGCGGTGTCAAACGTTCAACAAACTCTTCCGCTATATTGTGTGCACAACGAATGAGCTGTAAGTCTGCTTCATCGCCATGTTCAAAATACATTTTGATAAAACTATGCAAACCGGCGATACGAAAGACAGTTTTCATCGAATTGGGGCGCCAGAATTTAAAATCCATCTGTGGATGATTCGCCAGCTCAAAATCAAATTCCCGCGCAGCTTTCCAGGGCAAACAATGAATTTCAAAGCCATGTTGAGTAAAAACTTTGTACACAGATAAGCGGGGTTTGTTAGGGCAAATGATTTGTCCGGCCGCATCTTCGGAACCACACAAGTAGTTCAGGTTCCAGTTGCGCTGGTTGGTCAGAATATCTAATGAATTTTCAAAACCGTATTTCAACATGCCTTCAGCCATGCCTAAAGAGGTGGCAACGGCGTGATAAAAAGCCGGCACATTCCCAAAAGTCAGTTTTAATTTCAGGCGGTTAATCTCTCTGAGTCGGTGCTCAATCTTTTCTATTTCTGGTTTGCTATCCATATCTTTGCTTTCTTCCTGATACTGACTTTGCAGAATACAGTCGCTCACTGCGGCTCTGCGGAAGTATGCCGAAAATAGCGCGTGCTGCCAATCGGGATAACCAAAGTAATTGAAGTCGCTGGGCTAATTGGTATTTGTGCTCGTATAGAATACATCTGTGCTGCCACTTCGGGATCTTATGAGCGATAAATCAGCTAAATTACCGCGACAGCCACTGGCTCGTTTAGGAGGTCTGGCATCTTTGGCTGGACGTGTTGCTGGCTCTGTGTTGTTAAATGGTGCTAAACAGCTGGCGCAAGGGCAAAGTCCAAAGGCCAGAGATTTATTGCTGACTCCTGCCAATCTGAAGCGAGTTAGCGATAAGCTGGCGCAGTTACGTGGGGCGGCGATGAAAGTAGGTCAATTGTTGTCTATGGATGCCGGAGATCTATTACCCGCTGAATTGACTGAAATACTGGCAAGACTTCGCTCTAACGCTAACCCCATGTTGCCCAAAGAGCTTGCTATGGTGTTACGCACTGAGTTAGGTGAGCAGTGGCAGCAACACTTTTCACAATTTAGCTTTGCCCCTTTGGCTGCGGCTTCTATTGGGCAAGTTCACCTTGCACATCATGACAATGGCAGCAAGCTGGCGGTCAAAGTACAGTATCCAGGCATAGGGCAGAGCATTGACAGTGATGTGGACAATGTAGCTATGTTGTTGAAACTCAGTGGTTTGTTGCCAGATGCTATGAATTATCAGTCTGTGCTAAACGAGGCAAAACTACAGTTGCATCAGGAGGCTGACTATTTGCAAGAAGCTGCCTATTTACAGCGCTACCGCGATTTACTTGCCGACGACAACCAATTTGTGTTGCCAGAACTCTATCCACAGCTTTGTACCTCTAAGCTTATGACCATGAGTTTTGTCGAAGGTGTGCCTATTGAGTCCTTAATGCAGCATTCACAGCAAGTACGAGATCAGGCCATGACACAGCTTTTCACTTTGTTGTTCAGGGAGATTTTTGAGTTTCGATTGGTGCAAACCGATCCAAACTTTGCCAATTATCTGTATCAGCCAGAGCATGCACAGCTGGTGCTGCTAGACTTTGGTGCATGCCGAGACTATTCAGAAGCGATAAGCCAAGGTTATCGTCAGTTATTATCTGCAACTATTACTAATGATTTAGCTGGTATTGAAGCAGCCATGCGCCAAATCGGCTTTTTCAGTCAGGATATTTTACCCGAACAAAAACAAGCCATACTGGCCCTGGTGCAGCTGATTTCTGAACCTGTTCAGTCAGATGCCGCTTATACTTTTGGACAAACTGATTTAGCCCAGCGAGTTCGCAAGGCTGCTACAGCCCTCAGCTTGCAGCAAAATTACTGGCATACACCGCCTATAGCCGCAGTGTTTTTGCATCGTAAAATGGCTGGTTTGTATCTGTTAGCTGCCCGGCTTCAAGCGAATGTGAATGTTCGGCAACTACTGAACCCTTATCTGAGCGAATAGAATGTCGTGCTGATTTTTTCAGCAGAGCTGTGATTTTTAGTGGGTCCTGCGCTTTACCAAACCAGTAACCCTGACCAAACTGACAGCCGGCAGCCAGCAAAAACTCCTGTTGTGCAGCTGTTTCTATACCTTCAGCAATGACATCCAGCCCCAGTGCATTCGCCATCGCAATAATGGCAGTGGTGATTTGTTTATCGCTGGTATTGTCTGGTAAAGCCTTGATAAAGCTGCGATCAATTTTCAGGCTGTTGATGGGCAAATGGCGTAAATAGGATAAAGAGGAATAGCCTGTGCCGAAGTCGTCAATAGCCAGTCGTATCCCTAACTGCCGCAGTTGCTGCAGTACATGGCGGGTTTGAGCTTCCCGCTCTGGCAGCAGGCAGCTTTCGGTAATTTCCAGTTCCAGTAGTTTTGGGTCGACTGCGGTTTCAGCCAGGATCTGGGTTAAGTGGGTGATAAAAAGTGGGTCATCTAACTCTTTTGCAGAGATATTTACAGCGACAGGCACAGCCAGTTCCGCCCATGCTTGCAATTGGTAACAGACCTGCCTGAGCACTTGTTGGCCTAACTGCTGAATAAGTCCCAGGGTTTCTGCAATGCCGATAAAACGCTCTGGCGGTACCTGACCCAGCTCTTTATCATGCCAGCGCACTAAGGCTTCCAGGCTATGCAACTGTCCTGTGCGTAAAGCTATTTTTGGCTGGTAATGCACTTCTAATTGCTGTTGAGCCAGAGCTTTACGTAATGCCTGTTCCAACTGTAAAGCCTCGTCATTACGCTGACCTACACAGCTAGTGTAAAGGCTGTATTTGTTGCGGCCTGACTCTTTGGCCTGATACATAGCTGCATCGGCAAACTTCAGCAGTTCACTGGCCGTGCTGCCATGCTGAGGATAAATGCTGATACCTACACTGGTGGTCAGTACCAGTTCGTTGTGCTGAATTTGGAAAGGTAATTCAAATTGCGCCACTATGCGTTGGGCCAGCTTTTCGATTTCCTCAATGCCGTTGCATTCAGGCACCAGCACAGTAAATTCGTCCCCACCTAGCCGGGCCACAGATTCACCTGCTCTGCTGGCTTTTTGTAGTCGTCTGGCCACCTGACGTAAGGCTTCATCACCAGCCTGATGGCCCAGTGTGTCGTTGATCCGTTTAAACAAATCCAGATCAAGAAATAGCACAGCTAACTGGTGATTGTGGCGCTTCGCATTGGCTAAAGCTTGCTCCAGTCTGTCTTGGTATAAACGACGGTTAGCAAGGCCGGTCAGTTCGTCAAAATAAGCCAGTTCGTGAATTTTTTGCTCGCGCTTTTTACGCTCTGTAATATCAGAAAAAATGGCGGCATATTGATTGATTTCAGCATTTTCTCCCCGCACAGCGCTGATCGACAGCCATTCAGGGTAAATTTCACCATTTTTACGTTTGTTCCAAATCTCACCTTGCCAGTAACCTTGCTGTTGCAGCCGTTGCCACATTTGCTGATAAAAGTTCTGGTCATGTTCTCCTGAGCTGAGCAGGTTAGGGGTTTGACCTATCGCTTCTTCGGCGCTGTAGCCTGTCAGCTTACAAAAGCTGGGGTTAACCGACTGAATGATGCCGCGCTCATCGGTAATCATCACCGCATCGTGCGAGGCTTCTATCACTTTGTAAGCTAAACGCAAACTGCTTTCTGACGATCGTAGCGCCTTGTCTCGGGCGTGCAGCGCCGCTTTTAGCTCGTTGATGTATAAATGTTCCATATTCAGCAATATATGATTGTGAGATAACAAACCAGCGGGTTTTCCATAGGAGTCGGTGACTCCGAGGTGGCGAAAACCATGCTCACGCAGCAAACGCACGGCCTGTAGCAAGCTACTGTGCAGAGGTAACGTCAGCAGAGGCCGGGTTGCGACTTCAGCCAGAAGGCAAAGAGTACGTCCGGTGGCGATAAAGTGTACGAGATCACGTTCTGTCACTATGCCGTACTCAGTGCCAGTGAAGGGGGCTGGTTCAAACTGCACTATGGCCGCATCACGTTGAGTTTGTCGCATCAGCAAGGCTGCCTGAGCTACAGTCAGTTCGGCTTGCAGCAACAAGGGCAACTCCACCAGAATCGAGCTGATATCCCGCAGCATTAAATAATGTTCCAGTGGCTGCTGATGAATAAGATCGGTTTGTGTCACTATGCCAATGGCCTGGTGTGTCGAGTCTGTCACCAGCAAACGTCTGATGCCCTTTTGTTTCATCAGTGCGGCAGCCTCGCTGGTTGTGCACTGATCTTGCACTGAAAACACAGGACTGGTCATCACCACAGAAACAGCTTGCTGCAACACAGTGTTATCCGACAGATCCAGTTTTTTGCAGTCAGACTCTGTCCAAATCCCGATGATCCCCTGTTCATCTTTAATCAGTATGCAGCTGATATTGTGTTGCTGCATCAGCTGCGCAGCTTGTTGCACACTGTGTTGTGGGGCGCAACAAATCAGGTTTTTCTGCAGCACCATAGCAACGGTCTGGCCTGATGACACAGGTGTTAAAGCAGAGCTCAGCGGAGAATTCATCGTCAAAGCAGTTCCAGGTTCAGCAGTACAAACCGCTATGCTAAAGCGTGCTCTTGTTTTAGATCTTGATCTGGAACAACAGCGCTAAAGCTTTGTTGTTTTTTTTGCCGGAATGGGCACAACTGCTTTCCTATTTTTAAGAAATCGATTACCTGACTATATTTTTATTAAAATCAATGTCTTGATGTTTTGTTTGGTCGGTTGACGTAAAAATATTTGGTAAACGTTTACCTTGAGTGTTATAACTGCACCGTGCACTGCTGAACCCGTATATAAAATCAGCTTAGCGCATAAAAAAATAACAATTGATACCGACAGGGGTAGGAAATGACAGGCAAATTCAACTTGACCGTTGTAGCTTTAGCTATGACGCAAATTTTTGCTATGCAGCATGCACAGGCGCAAAGCGAAGAAAATACCACTCAACAACAAGCTGCAGAAGCTGAACAGCAGATTGAAACCATAGTCGTTAAAGGTTTTGGCGCCACGCTGAGCAAGTCTTTAATGCAGAAAAAGTTTTCAGAATCAACGGTAGAAATTATCTCTACCGATGACTTAGGCCAATTACCTGACGTAACTATCGCTGACTCTTTAGGCCGCTTACCTGGTGTAACGGCAGAGCGTGACCGTGGTAATGCCAGCAGTATTTCTATCCGTGGTTTAGGTGCACGTTTAAACGCTGCCACCATGAATGGTCGTGAGATTGTCAGTGCTGAACCAAGCCGTGACGTACGTTACGAGCAATTCCCTGCCGAACTGATTAACTCAGTTGAAGTGTACAAGAGCCCAATGGCAAACAATATCGAAGGTGGTATTGCCGGTCTGGTCAATATGAACTTCATCAGCCCTCTGGCCCGAGACAAACGCATGATTAATATCAGCGGTCATCTGATGGATTATCAATTAGCAGACGATATTCCGGATGCGGATGGTACAGGTCAAAAAGCCAGCGTCTCTTATGTTGATCAATGGGCTGATAATTTTGGTGTGGTGTTTGGTTTAACCTATCAGGACCAACCTTCAGTTCAACGTGAAACCGCATTTTATTCCTACAATAAAAACCCGGACGAACAAGGTGATGTGAATGGCGATGGCATCAAAGAAGCTGCTCCTTGGGGTGGTAAAGCCGGAACTAAATCAGGTAACAACGAACGTGTAGGCGGCCTGATGATCCTTGAGTGGGAACCCGCTGATACGGTAAATCTGAAATACGATCTGTTCTACTCCAAGTTTGATATTGAAGAGCGTGAAGACCAGTTTATGTTTGATGGCTGGGGTAATTATCAGGACGCAAGTACCTGGGGCTACAACAACTCTGCTACTACGCCGACCATTGTGACCCGTCCTGATGGCTCGCAGCAACTAACTGGCGGTGGTGTGTTGTGGGGCGCTCATACAGCCAACAACGCCACCTGGTTCCAGCAAAATCATCTGTTAAGTACAGGTTTAAAAACTACTGTCACTGGTGATGTCTGGACTTCTACCTATGATGTTGGTTATTCCGAAGCTGGTATTGAATCTCGTTGGGTGAATATTGTATCCACTTACGTTGGACCTACACCTCTTGATATCAGTTGGGCTAATGCTGGCGGCCGTTTAGCTATTAATGCTGGCCCAAATGTGGGCAACCCAGAGTTTTATCGTATTCAGGATGCAACGCAGAACCCTGATAATCCTTCCAGAATGAATGTGGACGGCGATCGTGATTTAACAGATGAAATGGTGACCTTCAAGGCCGACTTTGAACGTAGCATCGACTGGGGCACCTTTGAGACTTTAGTGCTGGGCGGCCGATATAGCGACCGTGATAAAAACAACGATGTGCTGAGCTGGCAGCAAGATCCTGTCGACACCTCTGTCACAGGTTATGGCTACAGCTACGCTCTTGGCGGCGATTTTATTGCTCCTGCCATATATGGTATGAACAACTGGGGTGCTGTGGTCAATCAGGCCTTTGGTGGTATTGATAACCGTAGTGATCGTACAAAAGCTCCTATAGATTTCGTCAATAGCTGGAGAGTGGAAGAAACCAACTCGGCCTTGTATGCCATGTTAAAAATGTCTGGCGAAATTGGTGATTTACCTTACACAGGTAACGTTGGTGTGCGTGTAGTGCAAACTGATTCTACCTCGTCTGGCCATCAGCTGATGCAGGGTGTGTTATCGCCAATCACTATGGAACATGATTACACTGAAGTATTACCTTCACTGAATATGGTGTTCAGCCTGACTGAAGAAGCACAGGTACGTTTTGGCCTGTCGCGTGCTATTTCACGTCCGCCGCTGATTGAGATGCGTACCGGTTACCAGTTTAATACCTCAACTACGGTTAATACGGCGTCAAGCGGTAACCCGGCTTTGGATCCTTTTCTTGCGGATCAAATCGACTTAGGTTTTGAGTACTACTGGGCCAGCGATCGTGCTATGACGATTTCTACCTTCTTTAAAGACTTAAAAACTCATATCGGCACAGCGACAGATGTGATGGTTGTAGACGGTATTTCTTATAACTACAGTCGTCCGATCAATGGTGATGGTGGCCAGATCAAAGGCTTAGAGCTGATGTATCAACAGGCTCTGACCATGTTGCCAGAACCATTTGATGGTTTAGGTTTCTACGCCAACTACTCGCTAACCGACAGTAATGTCACTGAGTTTGTGCCTGAAGATAACCCAATGCCTTTAGGTGGTTTATCTAAGCACGTGGGTAATCTGACTTTGTGGTACTACAAAGCTGGTTTTGATGCCAAGGTGTCCTACAACTACCGCAGTGCCAACACTCGTGTGGGTAGCTGGGAACCTACAGAAATCACCAGAGCTCAAGCTGAGCGAACTGTAGATGCCAGTTTATCTTATGAAGTAACCGAAGCTTTTAAAGTGATGTTGCAGGCACAAAACCTGACCAATGAGGCTGCTGTGACTTACTTTGATAACGACCCAAGCCGTCCGGCTAACTTCACTGAATGGGGTCGTCGTTTCCTGGTCGGTTTCTCTTACTCTATGTAAGTGGCTTGTTATTCAGCACATAAAACCCGGCCTTTGGGCCGGGCTTTTTACGGAAGCCATACTGATGTCCTTATCTCCTTACCATATTTTGCTGACCGGTGCTTCATCGGGCATAGGCCGTGCTTTGGCTGTCGCTTTAGCGGCACAAGGCCACAGCTTGAGCTTATGTGGTCGAGACCCGGCCAAACTGGCTCAAACCTTAGCTTTATTGCCACAGGACGCAGCGGTGTTCAGTCAGGCTTTTTCAATAACTGAACCAGCCGCTATCAGCCAGTTTTGCCAACAGGCGAAGCAGCAGTTTGGTGAAGTCGAGGTGTTGATTAATTGCGCCGGAGGCAATAGCAGCAGAAATGCCGCTACAGAGCCGGATTGGTCTGCGATTGAACAGATGATGCAGCTGAACTTTTATGCGCCGCTGCATTTTATCCAGCACTTGGTGCCTGCTATGCAACAGCAGGGCAAAGGCATAGTGCTGAATGTTCTCTCGACCGTTTGTTTATTTTCCAACCCCGGTATTTCCGCCTACAGCGCCAGCAAAGCTGCGCTGGATAGCTACAGCAAAGTGCTGCGTAAAGAGCTAAACGGCACAGGTGTAAAAGTACTGTCTTTGTATCCGGGTGGAGTTGATACCGAATTTCGCGCAGCCAGCAGACCTGATTATTTGTCTGCGGAAGAGGTGGCTGATGCCATTCTGCTGATGCTGGCAAGTTCTGCCAAAGCTCATATCCATGAGCTGGTGCTAAGGCCTGCCATTGAAACTAATTTTTGCTAAGTCCTGTGCAGTAAAACAGGCGTATTAAAAGGAATTCTCCAGTGTTGAAGTACTTAATACAATCTCTGGCTGTGTTGGTCTTGCTGCTGCAGTTTGGATGCAGCCCAGTCTCCGAGTCGCCAACAGACGCGCAGTCACCGAAAGTTGCAGTAGCAACAGAGCAGAATTTAAATGCCGACTGGTTGTTTTACAAAAGCCAGTCTGCTGATTTAGCGGCCCAACCAGAAGACTGGCAGCAGGTGAGTTTACCTCACACGCCACAGATTGAACCTTTGTTGGTGAATAACCAATGGCAGGGTTTTGCCTGGTACCAAAAGTCGCTGACCATAGCGCCTGAGTGGCAAAACAAACAGCTGTTGATCCGCTTTGAAGCGGCGATGAACCATGCGCAAGTCTGGTTAGGCGATAAACAGATTGGCGAACATCTGGGCGGTTATTTGCCTTTTACTATTGATTTAACGCCTTATGTGACGGCCGGTGAAACGTATCAGCTCAAGGTCAAACTGGATAACAGAGATAATGAAGTCACAGGGCCTAAACCTTTGGCTCAGCTGGATTTTAATACCTACGGTGGTTTATACCGCGATGTGCGTTTACTGATTAAAAACCCTGTGCATATCACAGACGAAATGCTGGCGAATGAAGTGGCCGGTGGCGGCATTTTTGTCACTTATCCAAAAGTGGATAAAGCAGAATCTGTAGTTGCGGTAAAAACCCAGTTGGCAAACCAGTCAACAGTAAGCGCAGAGCTGGAATTAGTGCAGCAACTCTTTGTCGGTGAGCAGTTAGTGACAGAAGTCAGCTCAGGTCCTATCCAACTGGCCGCAGGGGCTAAACTGGACCAGCAACAACAGCTGACAGTGACCACACCTAACTTATGGAGCCCTGCCAGTCCGTTTTTATACAGTTTACAAACCGTACTGAAACAAAATGGCGAAGTGATTGAGCGTCAGTTACAACAGATTGGTATCCGCAGCTTTGCCTTTAACGACAAGCATCAGTTGCTGATTAATGGCGACATCACCTTTTTACGCGGCGTAAACCGTCATCAGGAATACCCTCATGTGGGGTATGCTATATCGCCTCAAGCGGATTATCGGGATGCGGTAAAAATTAAATCTGCTGGTTTTGATTATGTGCGTTTATCGCATTACCCACATTCTAAAGCCTTTATGCAAGCGTCGGACGAGCTGGGTTTGGTGTTGATCAACGCTATTTTAGGCTGGCAGTATTATCAGCCGACTGAGGCGTTCCGGGCACACAATATTCAAAGCTGCCGCGATTTAATTCGTCGTGACCGTAACCATGCCAGCGTTTTAGCCTGGGAATGTTCACTGAACGAATCGGACATGCCGGATGAATTTGTCGCTACTTTGCATAACACCGTCAAACAAGAGTTTCCGGGCGCTTATTCTGCGGGCTGGCAGCATGGTTACGATATGTATCTGCAAGCGCGTCAGCACCGTCAGATGCACTATGAAACGCCAACACAGCCTTACAATGTGTCTGAATACGGCGACTGGGAATACTATGCACAAAATGCCGGTTTGAATCAGGACAGCTGGGCCGATTTAAAAGAAGAAGCCCGCACTAGTCGTCAGTTATTAAGCCACGGCGAAGCGCGTTTGTTGCAACAAGCCCGTAATGTGCAGGAAGCTCATAATGACAACCTGACCACTCCTGCTTATGCCGACGGCTACTGGGTGATGTTTGATTACAACAGAGGTTATGCCAATGATCTGGAAGCTTCTGGTGTCATGAGCATATACCGTTTACCTAAATACAGTTACTACTTTTACCAGAGTCAGCGCCCGGCTTCAGAGCAATCTGACAAGTACCAATCCGGTCCTATGGTCTTTATTGCCAGTGAGTGGCAACTGGGTTCCAGCTCACAAGTACGGGTATTTAGTAATGCTGAAGAAGTGGAACTGTATTTAAATGGCGTTTTAGTCAGCCGTAATAAGCCGTCTACGGATAAGTTTTCTACCCATTTGCCCCATCCGCCTTTTGAATTTGACTTAAAAGAGTTCAAGGCCGGTCAGTTAGTGGCAAAAGCTTATAGTGCAGGTAAAGAAGTGGCGACTCATCAGGTGACTACTCCTGACGTCGCTGCTAGTTTAAAATTGACAGTCGATACCAGTGGTGTGGCGCCGGTGGCCGGTGATTTAGTTTTTGTTTATGCACAAGTGCTGGATAAAAATGGCCAGCTGGTGCCTTTAAATAACCAAATCATTGAATTTAAAACCACTGGTGATATTGAAATTATCAACCCTGAACCTGCTTTTACTGAACAAGGCAAAGCTGCAGTTTTAGTGAAATTAGGTGCTGAATTTAACAAAGCTAAGCTTGAAGCTCACTCCAAAGCCTTGGCTATTCAAAGTGAAGTCTTAGTTTTTAACCTCAAGGAATAATAGTATGCGTATTTTAGTCACGGGCGGCGCTGGTTATATTGGCTCTCATACTTGTCTGGAGTTACTGAATTGTGGTCATCAGGTGGTGGTGGTCGACAACTTGAGCAACAGTAGTGTTGAGGCGTTAAAACGGGTCGAGCAACTGACAGGCCAGAGCATTCGCTTTTATCAGGCCGATGTCCGTGATGAAAAGGCGCTTTCTGCTATTTTTGCTGCTGAGAAAGTAGATGCAGTCATTCACTTTGCCGGTTCCAAAGCCGTCGGTGAATCTGTGGCTAAACCGTTGTTTTATTATGAAAACAATGTCAATGCTTCAGGCTTATTGATGCAAGTGATGCTAAAGCATCAGGTGAAAACGCTGGTGTTCAGCTCCTCTGCCACAGTCTATGGCGAGCCGGTCTCTTCGCCAATACGGGAAGATTTTGCTGTCCATCCTGAAAGTCCTTATGGCCGTTCCAAGCTGATGGTGGAGCAGATGATGTCGGACCTGGTGGTGGCGCAATCCGATTTCAGCGCCATAGTGCTGCGTTACTTTAACCCTGTAGGCGCGCATGAGTCAGGCCAGATTGGTGAAGATCCAAACGGTATTCCAAATAACCTGATGCCTTTTATTAATCAGGTGGCTATAGGCCGCCGACCGCACTTATCGGTGTTTGGTGATGATTACGACACGCCGGACGGTACCGGTGTGCGGGATTATATCCATGTCTGTGATTTAGCTTCAGGTCATGTTAAAGCCTTAGAAACGCTGCATCAGAATGCGGGTTTTCATGTATTTAACTTAGGCACTGGTCAGGGCGTTTCTGTGCTGGAAATGGTTGAGGCTTACCGTCGTATTTCAGGCCAACTAATTGCCTATCAGGTGGCTCCGCGTCGTCCTGGCGATATTGGCTGTTATTACGGTGATCCGTCTTTAGCCGCTGAAAAACTCAACTGGAAAGCGGAACGTGGTTTGGATCAAATGGTGGCGGATAGCTGGAACTGGCAGAAATTAAACCCGCAGGGTTATCCGAAGAATTAAGAAAAAGGTTGGAGTAGTAGATGTCTGAATTTAATGCAAAAGATCATCCGCACCGCAGATATAACCCGCTTACAGGGGATTGGGTGCTGGTGTCGCCACACAGAGCTAAAAGGCCATGGCAGGGGCAGATTGAAACTGCAGCCACAGAGCAGAATCCGTCTTATGACCCCAGCTGTTTTTTATGTCCAACCAACACCCGTATTTCCGGTGACCTGAATCCTGACTATAAAAAACCTTATGTCTTTACCAATGACTTTGCCGCTTTAACTGCAGATACGCCTTTTTATCAGCGTTCAGACGATGATTTATTTGTGTTAAAAGCCGAGCGTGGTACCAGCAGAGTGATTTGTTATTCACCTGATCACAGCCTGACCATGCCAGAACTCAGCGTCGCTGATATTCAGAACATAGTGGAAGAATGGATCCGTCAGTACCAGGACTTATCCAAAACCTACAGCTGGGTGCAGGTGTTTGAAAACAAAGGCGCTATTAACGGCTGCTCCAATCCGCATCCTCATGGCCAGATTTGGGCCAACAGCACAGTGCCTACCTTACCAGCCAAAGCCGACGCAGCTCAGCGTGAGTATTTAGCGAAACATGGCAAAAACCTGTTATTAAATTATGCCGCGCTGGAACAACAAAGTGGCGAGCGCACTGTGGTTGAAAACGATCACTGGCTGGTCGTAGTGCCGTTCTGGGCCAGCTGGCCTTTTGAAACCCTGGTGTTGCCAAAAGCCCATGTACGCCGGATGGAAGACTTAACCACAGAGCAGCAAGCCGCGCTGGCTGATATTCTGCAGCAAATCACCATTCGCTACGACAACCTGTTCCAGTGTTCATTCCCTTATTCAATGGGCTGGCATAGTGCGCCTTATCAGAACGATGCTGGTGCTGATACTGCTGAAAACATCGAACACTGGCAATTGCATGGCCATTTTTACCCGCCGTTATTACGCTCAGCCACCATTAAGAAGTTTATGGTGGGCTACGAAATGCTGGCTGAAACCCAACGTGATATGACTCCTGAACAGGCCGCTGAACGCTTAAAACAGCAAAGCCCTGTGCATTACAAACAGCAGAGCAAGGTTTAAACCAGATGGAATTAGTGCAACAAGTACAACAGGCATTTGCCGAACATTATCAACAGCAGGGCGAATTTACGTTCAGAGCGCCGGGCCGGGTTAATCTGATTGGCGAACACACAGATTACAACGACGGTTTTGTATTGCCATGTGCTATTAACTACGACACTGTGGTAGTGGCTCGCCGCCGTGACGATGCTGGCAATGACAAAAGGGTCCGTGTGTTGGCGCTGGATTATCAGCAGCAAGTGGATGAGTTTGAACTGACGTTTCCGCTGGCTAAACATCCACAATACCAGTGGGCAAACTATGTGCGTGGTGTGGCCAACAGCCTGATGCAAAAAGGCTTTAATCTGGTCGGTTGCGATTTAGCCATCAGCGGCAATGTGCCACAAGGTGTAGGTTTAAGCTCATCAGCTTCATTAGAAGTCGCCTTGGGCCTGACCTACAGCACTTTAGCTGGCGTTGAATTATCCAGCCGTGACAATGCACTCAATGGTCAGCATGCAGAAAACAACTTTGTTGGTTGTAACTGCGGCATTATGGATCAGCTGATTTCTGCGCAGGGCAAAGTAGCTCATGCCTTACTGATCGACTGTCGTAGTTTAGACAGCACGCCGGTATCAGTGCCAACAGATATGGCCGTGATGATTATTAACTCCAATGTAAAACGGGGTCTGGTGGACAGTGAATACAACACCCGCCGTCGTCAGTGTGAAGAAGCTGCAACCATTTTTGGCGTCAAAGCCTTGCGGGATGTCAGCTGGACTACTTTTGCCGCTAAGCAGGGTGAGCTGGATCCGTTAGTTGCCAAACGGGCTCGTCATGTGATAACAGAAAATGGCAGAACTGAATTAGCAGCTAAAGCTTTAGCTGCTCACGATATCAAACTGTTAAGCCGTTTAATGGCTGAATCTCACTTGTCGATGAAACATGATTTTGAAATCACTGTGCCTGCTATAGATGCACTGGTGGAGATGATTGGCAACACCCTGGGTGATACAGGTGGTGTGCGTATGACAGGTGGTGGTTTTGGTGGTTGTGTGGTGGCTTTAGTGCCTCAAGGCAGGGTGGATGAAATTCGTGCTTTGGTTGAGCGTCAGTACCCACTGCAAACAGGCTTAAACGCCGGTATTTTTGTGTGTACAGCCAGTCAGGGCGCAGAGCAGATTTTGGCATGAGTGCTGCTTTAACTGATGACATTGATGACTCAGTGATACGGCTGGGTGGCCATAAGGGTTTAGAAGTGGAGCTGTTGCCTTTTGGGGCAACAATCCGCTCTATCCGCTTGTTTGGCCAGGAACTAACGCTGAATTATCCAGACCCGGCAGATTACCAAACAGACCAGTTTTATCTGGGCGCTACCGCAGGCCGGGTTGCTAACCGTATTGCCAAAGGTCGTTTTGAGCTCAATGGTGTGGCTTATCAACTGGACTGTAACAATGGTCCTAATCATTTGCATGGTGGTGTGACTGGTTTTAACCGCCGCGAGTGGCAAGTGCTTAAACAGCAGTCTGATTCGGTGCAATTGTATTTGCGCTCAGCCGATGGCGACCAGGGTTATCCGGGCGCTGTGCAAGTCTGGCAGCAATTCCGTATTGTGGATAAACAGCTGGAGTTATCCTTTTTGGCTTTATCCAGCAAAGATACGGTGCTGAACTTAACCAATCATTGTTATTTCAATCTAAACAATGACAAGTTAAATGACGGCGGCAGTTCTGTTGAAAACCATCAGTTGCAGCTTACAGCGACACATTACTTGCCCACAGATGAGCATGCTATTCCAACCGGAGAGCGTCGTGCTGTAGCAGGTACTGCCTTTGACTTTACTAACGCTAAATTGGTGGGGCCAGCGCTCAAACAGCAGGATCAGCAGCTTGCTTTGGCCAATGGTTTTGACCACTGCTTTATCTGGCAAGACGCTGATGCTGCAGAGTTAAAATTGATGGCGGTGTTAAGTTCCAGCCAAAGTGGTCGTCAGCTTGAAGTATTAAGCACTCAGCCTGGCTTGCAGCTTTATACAGGTAATTTTCTGGCCGCACCTTTTGCAGCTCGGCAGGGGATTTGTCTGGAAGCTCAGGGCTGGCCTGATGCGATTAATCAACTTGGCTTCCCAGGCACTCTGCTTAAAGCAGGTGAGTTGTATCAGCAACAAATAGTGTATAAGTTCAGTTAATTAAAAACTGGTAACAATAACAACAATACATGCCCGGCTGTTCTGGTGTTGCAGCGCAGTACTAAAAATGACGGGTAAAACAGGGTAAGGATTAGTATGACCTTAAGTAATCTGGATTTGACGATCCTCGTCATATATGTGCTTGGGCTGGTAGGACTGGCTTATTTTATTTCCCGGGAAAAAAAGGGGCATGATAAAGACACCAACGACTATTTTCTGGCTGGCAATACCTTACCCTGGTGGGCTATTGGTGCGTCTTTAATTGCAGCTAATATTTCGGCTGAACAAATTATTGGTATGTCAGGTTCTGGTTATGCCATAGGTATGGCGATAGCGGCCTATGAATGGATGGCTGCTATTACCTTATTAATAGTCGGCAAGTTTTTCCTGCCAATTTTCCTTAAACGTAAAATTTATACCATGCCGCAGTTCCTGCAGCAGCGTTTTGACAACAGAGTACGCACCACCATGGCGCTGTTCTGGATGGCGGTTTATGTCTTTGTTAACTTAACCGCAGTGCTGTGGTTAGGTGCTTTGGCTATTAATACAGTCACTGGTGTGGATATGACCACCAGCATGCTGATATTAGCCACTTTATCTGTGGCCTATTCCTTATACGGCGGCCTAAAAGCTGTGGCCTACACCGACATTATTCAGGTGGTGTTACTGGTGGGCGGTGGTTTGTTCCTGTCCTTTATGTCGCTGGAACTTTTGGGCGCAGGTAACGGTTTATGGGCTGGTTTTGACCGCTTGCTCACTGAAGTGCCAGACAAATTCGATATGATTTTAACGCCGGATAGCCCACATTATGTCAGCCTGCCTGGTTTATCCGTGCTGTTGGGTGGTATGTGGATTATGAACCTGAGTTATTGGGGTTTTAACCAATATATTATTCAGCGTACTTTAGCGGCCAAAGACTTAGCTGAAGCGCAAAAAGGTATTATTTTTGCGGCCTTCCTGAAAATTTTAATGCCGGTGATCGTGGTTCTGCCTGGTATTGCTGCAGTGTTAATACTGCCGGATTTAAGCAAGCCGGATCAGGCCTATCCTCAGCTGCTGAGCATGATGCCCTCTGGTATCAAAGGCTTAATTTTTGCGGCTTTAGTGGCAGCTATTTTGTCGAGTTTAGCTTCGATGACCAACAGCGTCGCGACCATTTTCACTATGGATATTTACTCTCAGTTTAAGAAAGATCAAAGCCAGCAGCACTACGTCAAAGTAGGTCGTATTGTCAGTCTGGTGGCTTTGGTGATTGCAGTATTTACTGCTAAGCCATTACTGGGCGAATTTGATCAGGCCTTCCAATATATTCAGGAATTCACCGGCTTCTTTACGCCAGGTATTGTAGTGCTGTTTTTATTAGGTATGTTCTGGGCCCGCACTACAGCAACTGCTGCTTTAGTGGCGGCTATCAGCTCAGCTGTACTGAGCTGGATTTTCAAAATGACTTTGCCAGAGATGCCATTTATGGACCGCGTAGGTTTAGTCTTCCTCTGCTGTTTAGCTTTAGCTGTACTGGTGACTTTATTCCAGCGTCAGGGCAAGCATCCACATGCGGTAGAGTTACGTGATATCAGCTTTGACACTCGCCCAAGCTTTAACTTCCATGCTGTGCTGATCACTTTGATCGTGGCCGCCTTTTATACGGCATGGTGGTAAGGATGAAACAGAAACTCCTTTCTGTAGCTTTGGCCGCGACGCTGTTTAGCGCCGCTGCCACGGCTAATCCTGTGTCGGTAAAAGAGGGCGTCATGCTGTGGCAAGACGGCTCTGAAGTTGCGCTTTTTGGTGTGAATTACAGTGTGCCTTTTGCTTATGGTTATCGCTCTGTTGAACGTGTTGGCGTGGATCATCGCGCTGCCATCGACATGGATGTGGATCATATTGCCCGTTTAGGACTAGACGCTTACCGCGTGCATTTATGGGACAGATTGCTGGCCGATAAAGAGGGCAATTTACAAGACAATATTCACCTGCAGTTATTCGATTACTTGCTGCTGCGCTTAAAAGAAAAAGGCATCAAGGTGATTATTACGCCTATCGGCTGGTGGGGCAGTGGTTACCCTGAGCCGGATCCGGTGGAATATGGTTTTTCTACTTTTTACAGCAAAAGCCAGATGAACCAGTCACCAGATGCTATTGCAGCGCAGAAAAACTATCTGACTCAGCTGTTTAAGCACGTCAATCCGCTGACCGGCAAAAGCTATCAGCATGACGACAATATCATTGCCTTTGAGATCTTTAACGAACCCAAACACGAGATCGCACCTGCGCAAAGCGCGGCTTATATTGAAGACTTAATCAGCACCATTCGTGCCGCCGGTGTCACTAAACCTTTGTTTTACAACACCAGTGAGCAGGGTGATGATCAGCCTTTTGCCAAAGCTTTATGCAATACCAGCATAGATGGCGTGTCCTATCAGTGGTATCCAACGGGTTTGGTCAAAGGCAGTACTATTCTGGCCAATATGTTGCCAGCTGTTGCGCATTACACTAATCCTTTTGCCGGTATTAGCCAATGTGCTACTAAAGCCAAAATGGTGTACGAGTTTGACGCAGCCGATGTGGCAAGTTCTGTGATGTTCCCGGCTATGGCGCGCAGTTTCCGCGAAGCTGGTTTCCAGTGGGCCACTCAGTTTGCTTATGACGCTGCGGCTGTGGCTCATACCAACTCTGAATACAACACTCATCATCTGAACTTGTTGTATACACCGGAAAAAGCCATCAGCTTAAAAATTGCCGCTGAAGTATTCCGTACGCAAAAGCGTGCTGAAAAAACAGCGGATTATCCGGCCAGTAATAGCTTTGGCGCTGTGACTTTGGATTATCAGCAGAATTTGTCAGTGCTGAATACCCCAGCGAAGTTTTTCTACAGCAACAGCACCACAGTGGTGCCAAAAGCTGTAGCTAAGCTGACAGCTATTGCAGGTGTCGGTTCATCTTCTGTGGCGAAATACAGCGGTTCTGGTGCTTATTTCCTTGATAAAGTAGCGGATGGTGTCTGGCGATTGGAAGTCTACCCCGACTTACTCACCTTGCAGGACCCTTATCAGAATTCCAGTTTAAGCCGTGAAGTAGGGAGGTTATACCCTGCTGCTCAGCAACTGAAACTGACTTTGGTTGATTTGGGTAAAACCTATCAACTGAAAGGCTTAAATAGCGGTAATACAGCAACTGCATCTGCCGTTGATGGCGAAGTGACAGTACGCCCCGGTGTGTACTTACTGACCGCCAAAGCCGCTTTGGCACAGCAGTATGCGAAGAAAGTAGAGACAGATTTTTATCTGCCAAAACCGCAATCGACTGAACTGGCTTTAGTGCATCAGAATCAGCGTCAAAGCCATGTGGGCGACCCGTTCAGCTTTAAGGTGGACATAGGCGCTTTGGTGAAGCCTGAAAAAGTGCAGCTGATGTTACGTTATCTTGGGCACCACAAGTTTACCGCTTTTGATATGCAGCAAAGCCCAGATGTCAGTGGTCGCTATCAGTTAGCCATGCCAAAAGACTGGACTCAGACAGGTTTACTGGAATATGCCTTTGTGGTTACAGCTGATGGCAAAAAACAAACTTTCCCTGGTGCAGCTGCTGGCTCACCAGAAGATTGGGATTTTGTCAGCAAGGCACAGTACTGGACCATGGCGGTAAAACCACAAGGCCAGCCTGTGGCGTTATTTGATGCCACTTCGGACAGACAAAACAGCCTCTATCCAAAAGATGCGACTGTGACGCAAGGTGTTGTTGCCGATAGTTCAGGTGCAGGTTTAGCCTTGCAACTGGGTGTGGATTCTTTAGAAACAGCTCAAGCTGCGGCGATACTTAAAACCACTTTGTCTGCTGATAACAGCCTGCTACAACGCAACCTGAAAGGTTATGACACAGTGGCGCTGAAAATTCGTGCGGTCAAACAACCGGAACAGTTGAAGTTCGCATTGCTGGATAAAAACGGTATAGCGTACGGCACAGAGCTGAAAGTGGGCACTGACTGGCAGTATCTGTTAGTTCCTCTGCATAAACTAAAGCAAACCGATACGCTGATGACTCAGGCCTACCCTATGTTTATGCCGGTCTTTGCGCCCAAAGTGGAGCAGGGCTTAGAGCTGAACCTTAATGAGCTTCAGCAGTTGCAGGGTATACAGTTGATGTTTAATCAGAGCGCCTATAGCCCAACCGAAGCCAAGGGCTGGCATGGTGTGGAGCTGGCGGAAGTGAGTTTGATCCAAAAGCCATAATGGTTCGGGCATTGGATTCGATTATAGACGGGCGGGGATAAACCCGCCCGTCCGGTTTTATGTATATAATCTTTTGCATTTCATCCTCAGCACAGGAGTGCTATGGCCAAGCCACTGCACCAAAGCACAACACCGTCTGCATCGACATCAGGATCGATACGGGTCTCGGGCACTCAAAAGCTGGCGCTTGGCGCTGGCTTTTTTGCGATGTTTTTTGCCCAGCAAAGTGTCAGTGTACTGGCTATTCCTTTTTATCAGATGACCCTGGGTGTAGACCCATTTTTACTGGGGCTTGCTCTTACTTTACCGCTGTTGCTTGGCACTTTATTAGGCCCCTGGGTCGGGCATTTATCTGATCATCATCAAAGCCGTTTTGGCCGCAGACGGCCTTTTGTTCTGGTTGCCAGCTGGGCCTGTTGTCTGTTTTTTGGTTTGATTTGGATGGTGCCTTCAGGCTGGGGCGAACTGGCTCATCTATTGTATTTTGTGGTTTTTTCCCTGCTGTTTTATGTAGCTGCCACTTTTATGTCTGTACCTATGACCTGTTTATCCTATGAAATGAGCCCGGATTACCATCAGCGCACAGAAATTATGGGTTTTACCACCTATTTTCTGAAGTTGGGTTCTTTGTTGTATCAGTGGTTGTTTCCGCTGGCACAACTGGCGATATTCAGTTCGGTCTTTGTTGGTATTCGCTATGTCGGCTGGGGCGTTGCCTTGTTTATTTTTGGCCTGCTGGGTACTTTAGCTGCCTGTTACAGCAAAGAAATAGTCCAACGTTCTTCCGTAGCTTTTCCGCCTGTCACTTTGCGGCAAAGCTTAAAAACGCTGAAATCAAACAAAGGTTTACGGGTGTTATTGTTGCTAACTGTGTTACAGATGGCAGGCGGCGCTTTTACAGCCAGTATGGATTATTACCTGCTGGTGTATTTTATTGCCGATGGCGATATAGCTCAGGGCGCAATTTTTAAAGGCTGGTTGTCGATGGCCTATGCGGCTTTTGGTTTTCTGACAGTCCCCTTGATCTATGCTTTATCATCCCGTGTCGGCAAAATTAAAGCGATGCAGCTGATTTATGCTGTGACTTTAGTAGGTGGTGCCTGCAAGTGGTTTATTTTTACGCCAGAGGGATACGGCTGGATTTGGTTAGATGCGCTCTTGTGTACTGCAGCCTGGACTGCTATGACCATGTTAATCCCCTCTATGATGGCGGATTTATGTGACGAAGATGAGCTAAAACATGGTCAGCGCCGCGAAGGTGTGTTTGTCGCTATTCATAGCTGGGTCACCAGTTTAAGTGCAGCGCTGGCGCTATTAATCGCAGGTTTATCACTCAACCTGATTGGTTTTGATGCTCAGCTCTCTGCAGCCCAAAACCCGGACAGTATTTTCGCTATGCGGGTTATTTTAGCGTTAGGCACTATGCTGTTTGCCTTGTGTTCTTTACTGATAGTCCGGGGTTATCATCTGGATGCCCAAGGCAGTCAGCAAATCAGTCTGGCTTTAGCTAAAACAAAAGATCAAAATCAGGGTTCAGAATCCATTTAATTCGCTGTTGATAAGCAAACAATAAAAAGAAAAAATTATGGTCACAATCAAAGATGTAGCAAAAGTAGCTGGGGTGTCTATAGCTACGGTGTCCCGGGTGATCCACGACGGTCATCAGGTGGGCGAAGCCTGTCGTGCGCGGGTGAAAAAGGTCATTGCCGAATTAGGCTACAGACCGAACAGCAATGCCAGGGCTTTGGTCAGCAAAACCACCAATACGCTGGGGGTGGTCACACCTAAACTGTCGATGCCATTTTTTGGCAGCCTGGCCAGTGGTGTCGAAAAAGGCGCGCGGGAAAACAACTACAAACTTCTGATGAGTAACTCGTTATACGAGACTAAGTCGGAGCAGGAAGCTATTGATTCGCTTAGGGATCACAACTGTCAGGCCATTATTCTGCACAGCGAATACTCAGACGAAAAAACCTTATTAAAGCTGGCAAAAGAAATCCCCGGGCTGGTGCTGATCAACCGCTATATGCCCGCTATCGCTAATCGCTGTGTCTGGTTGGATAACGTGGCTGGCGCGCGTCAGGCGACAGACTATTTAATCAATAGAGGCCATAAAAACTTTGCGGTGATCACCAGTATTTACCAAAACGGCGACCCGGGTTTTCGCTTGCAGGGCATTCGTGAATCGCTAAAACTGGCTGGTTTGCACTTAGCCGAAGCTGCTATTGAAGAATCCACCGCCAATATGGAAGGTGGCGAACAGGCAGTGCAGGCCTTACTGAATAAAGGCATTAAATTCACCGCGCTCTTGGCCTACAACGACTTAATGGCGATAGGCGCTATTCACGCCTTATTTGCCGCAGGCCTGCGTGTGCCTGAAGATGTGTCCGTTATAGGTTTTGACGACTTAATAGTAAGCCGCGCCTGCCGTCCCCGTTTAACCACTATGCATTACCCAGTCGAAGAAATGGCCAGCTACGCCACCAAACTGGCAATACAACTCAGCGACACCAGCATAGAACCAGAACACCGCACACATTTATTTATACCGCAGTTGGTGGAAAGGGATTCAGTGGCAGATGCGCCAGAAAGTTAGGGGGAATTGAAAGGGGCTGGTAGTTTTTTATTGGCTGTGCGGTTTTGTCGGTTCTTCAGAAAAATTTGTTGAATTAGAGGTACAGCAGCGTTAGCTTGGTTTGAGTGAAAGTGACGGACGACGGTGGAAGACATTCGACTTACAGGCGTGCTGTCCTTGAGAATGGATTGTTAAAATAAATTGGATAGTCATAAGATGATATCAAAGTACAAGTCATTCGAACCTAAAATAATTCCAGCAAGTGCAATGGCAAAGTTGGGGCTAAAGAACGTCGTGGATGTACCTGTGCAACCTGAACTGTATTCACAGTCGGATTATTGTTTTAACAACGTGAAGAGATATTTAGAAAGTAATGATGGATCAATGATGTTCGGTTGGATTACATCCATCTGGGGCAATTTGGTTTTAAGACTTAGCGCTCATGTCGTGGTTCAAAAAACAGATGGTAATTTAGTCTGCGTCTCTCCATCAGCGTTGAACGCTAAAAAGATTAAGTTTCTCCCTGACCCGACAATTCCTAATTTAATCAAAAATGAACGTATGCCGATTAAACATATCGCATTGAAAGAGCATGCGCTTGTTCAAGAGTTATTAGATCTGGAGGCAGAAATTGGGGATTGGCATTTGTCTGGAAACGGGTTAATGACTCCACAAGATGCCAATGAATTTAACTTCAAACGAGCTCTCGCATATTCAAAATTAGAAAAACTAGCGCAAGAAGTTACATCCAAAAATGACCAGTGTTTTTGTGGTTCAAGTAAGCTAAGAAAAAAGTGCTGTAAATGAAAAACCCTTTAGGGTCAGGTTTTGCATTGTGCGCAATGTTTACTTTTTGTTTTTTTCAACCAACTATAGAGACCATTCCAACTACTGGCACCAAATCCCCATTGGGGCGCGAGCCGGACAAAATTGGGTGGCCAAGGTTTTAAGGCTGGGAGTGTCTGAGTGAGGAGCGGTAGCGACGAGCGAGTTACCCAGCCGCCTTGGACGCACGATTTTGGGCCGGGCTTTCGCTGCGACCTGGGGTCGCCTTTTCTTTGGATACTTGTCTTTTGGCGAAGCAAAAGAAAGTATCTCGCCAAAGGCGAAACGCTTTGAATTAAAAGTCTTACTTGAACCATAAAAAATCATTCCAACCCAGCCAGCAAAAATCCCTCAG
The DNA here is from genome assembly GCF_029269265.1 of Rheinheimera sp. 1928-s. Lineage (GTDB taxonomy): Bacteria > Pseudomonadota > Gammaproteobacteria > Enterobacterales > Alteromonadaceae > Pararheinheimera. The sequence continues at coordinate 263,668 of NZ_JARIXP010000002.1, read as the reverse complement.
AGTCAGGTTTTGCGGTTTGCGTTATTTCCGTTTTTTACTCTTCAGTGAATTATAGAAAAGGATAAATGCTTTTAACTCATGGCCTTATACTTTTTGTTGTTGCAGGTTTTGTTGTAATGCCGCTGCGCGGCGATTACAACCTACAGCTCTTTCCAAATCCATTCAGCCGCCATCCAGCTTTGGCGACTATGCTAAAGAACAACTGAATCTTAAGGCCAAACAACATGAATGCACGAACTACATTGTGGGTTGCTTTAATAGCGCCCTTATTAACACAGCAGGTGATGGCAGCTGATAATAAACAAGACCATAAACATAAAGCCAAAACGGTTGAAAAACAGGTAAAACATCAGGGTAAAGATAAGGTCACTGAACTTGATCCGGCTGACTTCAGCGTCAGTGCAGGCATTAGTGTGGCCGATGCGCGGGTTTTGGCAACGCGATATCAGCTGACAGGCCAAAGTGCTTTGCCACCAGGTATTCGTAAGAACCTGGCCAAAGGAAAACCTCTGCCACCAGGTATTGCGAAGAAGTCTGTACCTACGGCTATGGTCGCTGAACTGCCACAACATCCAGGTTATGAATGGCAAGTGGTTGGCACAGATATAGTATTAGTCTCTATTGCCACAGCTGTGATCACGGACATACTGATTGATGTACTAAACTGATTTAATTTAACTAAAAGCCCGGATGTGATACCGGGCTTTTAGTTTTAACCACTCAGCTCAAACCGCCCAAGCAGATATATTTCAATTCGGTAAAATCATCCAGCCCATAACTGGAACCTTCGCGGCCTAAACCTGACTCTTTGACACCACCAAAAGGCGCGGCGGCATTGGAAATTAAACCTTCGTTCACACCAATCATGCCGTAGTCCAGTGCTTTAGCGACACGAAAAATCCGGCCTATATCACGGCTGTAAAAGTAGCTGGCAAGGCCTGTGGGCGTATTGTTAGCAAGCTCTATCACTTCTTGCTCAGTATCAAACAGACTGATACAAAGCACAGGACCAAAAATCTCGGTTTGGCTGATTTGCATACCGGGAGTGACGTCTGTGACTATAGTGGGCTGGAAAAACAATGGACCTAAGTCGGCATCAATAGCGCCGCCTAACAGCAGTTCTGCGCCCTGATCCAGTGCCTGATCCAACAAGCGGGTTATTTTATCCACGGCAGCCTGGTTAATCAGTGGTCCTATCTGGCAACCAGCTTCCAAACCAGAGGCTAGTTTTAGCGGTGCTGTGGCTTTAATTAACAAAGCTAAAAAGGCATCGTACACAGGACGCTGCACAAAAACTCGATTGACACAAACACAGGTTTGACCGGCATTGCGGAATTTAGCGGCCAATAGCCCCTGCACTGCAGCGGTTAAATCGGCATCGTCAAATACAATAAAAGGCGCATTGCCACCCAACTCCATTGAGACTTTTTTTACGGTAGAAGCGCATTGAGCCAGTAAAGTTTTGCCGACAGGGGTTGAGCCGGTAAAACTGAATTTAGCCACACGGCTGTCTTTAGTCAGTACCTGACCTATAGCTTTGGCATCTGTGCCTGTGACCACATTAAAAACACCAGCCGGAATACCAGCACGGCTGGCGAGTTCAGCTAAAGCCAAAGCAGATAAAGGGGTTAGCTCTGCAGGTTTGACCACAAAAGTGCAACCTGCGGCCAAAGCCGCTGCAGCTTTACGTAAAATCATCGCATTAGGGAAATTCCATGGCGTAATGGCAGCCACTACTCCTATGGCTTGTTTTAGCACCAGAATTTGCTGATTCGCTTTAGCGGCCGGAATAATATCGCCATTCATGCGTTTGGCTTCTTCAGCAAACCAACTGACAAAAGAAGCGCCATAGCTGATTTCGCCCGCCGCTTCATCTAAGGGTTTGCCTTGCTCCAAAGTTAAGATACGGGCTAAGTCTTGCTGATGCTCCAACATCAACTGACTCCAGCGCATTAGCTTGGCAGAACGTTCAGCAGCCGTTAGACCAGACCAGGCAGGAAAAGCCGCAGCGGCTGCCGAGACTGCTTGTTCCGCTTCTGTGGCTCCTGCTTCAGCGACTAAGGCCAGCAAGCTGCCATCAGCAGGATTATGCACAGCAAAATGGCCACTGCGGCCACTTTGGAATTGTCCGGCTATATAGCTACTGTGATGCACCAAAGCGCTGTCTTTGAGGATTGAGAACTCGCTATTTGTCTGGTTTGTCATGGGCTTAGCTCACGTCTGTTTTGGCACTGCCAGTGTAGCCTGAAAACAGGCTACTGACATCAGGTTGCCACAGTCTTCTGCCCTGAACTATCTGTTGTTTTTCATATACTGATAACGCATAGGGTTTTGCAGCTGGATCAGCTGCTTGTCATCCACTGCACGCTTTAACCAGTCATGAAGCTGGGACGGATGTAACAAAGTTCGGGCAGAAAGTTCTTCTGCTGTAACAGGATGCGCAGCCAGCTTTGATAACGAAATCACAAAAAATTTATAAAAATCAGTGACAGCAAGTTGTTCCGTTGTGCCGACCACTTGTGGTTCTGTTGTATCAGCAGGCGAAAATAATTGCTGCTGTTCTTCCTGACACCTGTGTTCCATTGCTGGGTGTACTGGTGAAGAGAACAGCATATCAGTGCTAAAAGACTGACTATCAGGCAAGCACCAGTGGCCACCTTTTGTCACTAACAGAGTGTTTGTTGCCTCTGAGTCTGTCGTAGGTTTTACCCAGAGTGGCACCCACTGGTGTTTCAGGTTTTCTTCGGCGCCATTTAAGGTGCCGCCTTTTGGGCCTGAATGGACAACTAAGGCACTGTCGGCCAGGCAATAAATATACTTATTCCTTGCCATCGCATTGCCGGCGTGAAAGCCAGCTTCGGGATAAAAAGGCGAGACCAGTACCAACTTGCCATCCATCAGAGCCTGACGCCATTTGGCACTGGTTGCAGCTTGAAGCAAGCTATCTGCCATCACACCTATCACTGTACCACCCTGACTGAGCGCACCAAGCATAGCTGCTTCATCTACACCACGTGCGCCACCTGATACCACAGTCACTGCTTCTGCTGCAGCTTTGGCTGCAACCTGTTGGGTAAACAACAGATCGCTTTGCACCGCATTACGTGAACCCACCACAGCTAAGCCGCCACTATGAAGTAACTCTTTGTTACCACAGCCAAAGAGCACAGGAGGGCTGTCATTTTTTAGCCTGGTTTTGAGGCGTTTTGGATAATCAGAGTCTGAACGAGTCAGCACCCATAAACCTGCTCTGTGCCATTTCTCCATCGCCAGTGCCAGACTATGACCTCTGCCTAATAACTGCAAAATACGTTCGGTAGTGACGCGGTTATCATGCCAGCTTGCTAACAAGGGGGATGGGTCTGCCACCAGCAAATCGGCCGGGGATAGCATGTTGTCTTTTAGCCATAAGGCAAAACGTCCCCATTCACCATTGCTTAATGGTTTTACACTCTCATTACTGGCTTTGCCAAAGTAGCAAGTGAGCAACAAAATGGCCTGGGCTGCACTGGTTAAATTCATGAATCATGTACCGAAGTCGAAGCTAAGGCTGCGGGGTAAACAGGCCCACAGCCATGTTGTCTGAGTAATGCTGCGATCACTGTCAGTGTCCAGCCTGAGTCCACTATATCATCGATCAAAAGCACAGGGCCATTTGGTATGGGTTGATGAACTACAAAAGCACCATCAAGATTACGGCATTGGTGAAAACTATTTTGCTGTCCCTTTTGTGGCTGATTGTTTTTCACTTTGTCCACCACATTGAAAAACGGTAGCTGTAATTGTTTCGCCAGTCTGGATGCAAAATCCGGCACTAAATTCGGATGTCGCAATGAAGGGACTGCACAAATCCAGGCAGGAGCAGGCTGTGGTTGCCAGCGCAACAGGAACATATCAGCCATGGCCTGAACCAGTTCGTTGCTAAAGTGTCCGCCATATTTTCCTGCTGCTACTGTTTTCCCCCAGCCCGCATCATTCCATCTGGATAAAACCCGGCCTTCTTCTGCGGCGAGTTCGCCGAATAAGCGTGGAAATTGATAGGTTGGAAAAGCTCGTGCTGTGTCAGCCTTAGAGGGCGCAACTTGTTTCCTCGGCTTGAATACAATCTCTGCTTGTTTCAGGAAAATACCAGCCTGGTGTGCAAGTTGGCTATCTGGTGCCATGTTGATCACAGGATAGCCAAGACAAGAACTGCATTTGCCACAAGGCTCAGAATAGGAGTCATCCAGAGCTGTACGCAGGTAATTCATTTTGCAGCCCGGGTCGGTCAGATAACTTTGCACTTGTTGCCATTCCTGTTCACGTTGCTCTGTTAAGTGCAGCATTCGGGCATGATCCATTGCATAACCAACAGCAGTTCTGCGCCACAGACTGCCTATTTTGATCACCGGAGCTGGGTTTTCCACGCTGAGTAACTTCAATACTTTTTCAATTTGCGATTGCCGCAGATTGGTTTGTTCTTCAAGAGCCCGGATAGTCAAACCATCACTTGTTGTTAAAGCGTACAGAATATCATTGACCTGGGCTTCACCAGGAAAAGCTGAGTGGCGGAAAAACTCGTGGATATCCTGATCTTCACCACCTGACATCAGCACACCTACGGCACTGGCTATGCCTCTGCCAGCACGGCCCACTTGTTGATAATAAGCCACTATAGATCCAGGAGCCTGATAGTGAATAACAAAACTCAAATCTGGTTTGTCGTAGCCCATACCCAAAGCGTTGGTGGCCACCAGCACCTTTAGCTGATTACGAAGCAGTTGTTCTTCCAGCTGTTGGCGATACAAGTTACTGTTGGCAAAACCTTCGGCTTCGATGCTGCCATGGTAGGCTTTGGCGTCGATGCCATTTTGACTGAGCCACAATGCTACCTGCTCAGCGTCTCTGATGGTTAAAGTGTACACAATACCAGTGCCTGGCAATGTCGGGATCACTTGTGCCAGCCAGGCCAGGCGTGATGCCTGATCAGGCATCCACATCGTCTGCAGGGCCAGGCTTTCTCTGTTGAGCTGTCCACGCTGAATTTGAATATCACCCAACTGAGACTGAATATCTGCCACTACTCTGTTATTGGCCGTGGCGGTAGTGCCAAGCACAGGCGTATGAGCTGGCAACTGGCGTAAGATATTGACGATACGGCGGTAGTCAGGGCGAAAATCATGTCCCCAATCGGATATACAATGAGCTTCATCAATCACCATCAAGGCAATACGATCTGCAATGGGGGTTAACACGGTTTCAATAAAACTGTCGTTTGCTAAGCGCTCTGGAGAAATCAGTAAACAATCCACCTGATCAGCCAGCACACGGGCTGTGACAGAGCGCCAGTCTTCAACATTGGTGGAATTCATGGTTTCAGCGACCAGACCCAATCGTTGTGCCGATTCTATCTGGTTACGCATAAGCGCCAGCAAAGGGGATACGATGATGGTCGGCCCCATGTTGCGGTCACGGAATATTTTTGTACTGATAAAATAAACCGAACTTTTGCCCCAGCCAGTACGTTGCACCACTAAGAGTTTTTGGCCTTGGTTCACCAAAGCATCAATAGCTTGCCATTGACCATCGCGAAACTGAGCTGCCGGATTTGCCAACGCAGTTTTCAGTAAAAGTTCTGCGTGTTGTCTGTTCATGATCAATCCTTTGACTCAGTTGACGTTACTCCAGAGTTGCCCCTGAGATGGTCAAATAGGTAATTGTTATCGAATGGTTAATAACTATAGCAAGCTATAGCTGCTGAAGGCGAAAGTATTGATTTAAATATCGGGGTTAACTAAGGCTCTCTAAACGCTTTTGCAAAAACCGCTGTTCTGCCTGTTGGCTGGTTTTGTTGAGCGCTTGCTGGTAGTAAAAGCGGGCTTGTTGGGTCAGCCCCAGTTTTTGGTGTATATCGGCTAAAGCGGCGTCGAGCAGGTGATACTGTGATAATTCGCCACTTTGTTCCAGCGCCTGTAAGAGTGGTAATGCCGCAGCCGGGCCTTGCGCCAGACTGATGGCTACAGCTCTGTTTAACAGCACCACTGGCGAGGCTTCAAAACGATACAACAGATCATACAAAGCAACAATTTGTGGCCAGTCGGTATCAGTGGCTGAAGGGCTTTCGGCATGCAGTGCAGCTATGGCGGCCTGCAAGCCATAAGGACCAATACGACGACCTGTTAAAGAGCGTTCGACCAGTTGAACCCCTTGTTCGATCAACACCTGATCCCACAAGCTTCTGTTCTGATCGGCCAGTAAAATCAGATCACCTTGTTGGTCGATGCGGGCAGATCGCCTTGATTCCTGCAATAACAACAAGGCCAGTAAACCCATGGTTTCAGTGTCGGGTTGTAACTCCAGCAATAAATAACCAAGCCGTATCGCCTGAGCTGAAAGCTCTGCACACAACAGCTGGTCGCCTGAACTTTGGCTATAGCCTTCGTTAAACAGTAAATAAATGACTTTTAGCACTGCATCCAGCCTTTGTGGTAATTGCTCTGCAGCGGGAATTTCATAAGGGATAGCGGCATCACGGATTTTGTTTTTCGCCCTGACTATACGTTGGGCTATGATGGTGACTGGGCTGGTTAAAAAAGCTTTGGCAATTTGCTCTGTGGTTAAGCCACAAATTTCCCGCAGGGTTAAGGCAATTTGGGCTTCGGTGGATAAAGCCGGGTGGCAGCAGGTAAATATCAATCGCAGCTCATCGTCTTGCCAGCTTTGATGATTTGCTTCATCGGCCTGAAAAGCTTCGATGTCTTCATCTTGTTCAGCAAGCCATTGCTGTTGATATTTACGCTGGGTTTGCTGCTGGCGAATTTTATCTATGGCTTTAAATCGCCCTGTGGAAACCAGCCAGGCTCGGGGTTGTTCTGGTAATCCGTCAACGGGCCACTGCTGCAAAGCGCAGGTAAAAGCCTCCTGCAGTGCTTCTTCAGCCAGTTCAAAATCACCCAAGAGCCGGATCAGGGTGGCCAGCACCCTGCGGCTTTCTTGTTGGTATAAAGCCGAGATAGTTTCGGCAGTGACAATCTGGTTCAAAAGTTCAAGAACTCAAGAGCTTTGCATCGTGGCGAAGTCAGCGGCAATCTGCTGTATATCTTCAGGGAAATCTTCCATATCCTGAACTTGTCGCACTTCAATTACTTCGTTATCGCCGGCCGGGCATAAGCTGGCCCAGCGAATGGCTTCGGCTTTGGACTTCACTTTAATCATCCAATAACCACCCAGCACTTCTTTGGTTTCAGTAAAAGGACCGTCTGTGACCAGCGGCTTGCCTGCGCTGAAGCTGACACGAGCGCCCATAGACGGCGGATGTAGCCCTTCACAGCTGATCAAAATGCCAGCGTCCTGCAGTTTTCTGTTGTACTCCATCATGGCCTCTACAGCTGCGGCTTCAGGCATAGCGCCAGGTGCTGCGCTTTCATAGCCTTTAGGGATCATCAGTAACATAAAGCGCATGCTACACCTCCAACTGACGTGGTGGTACCGAACTTCGGCTGGTTATCGCTGTTGGCATCAGTAGCATAAACTCCATATTTTACACCTCCAGTTGCCGTATAGGACGTACTTCAACAGAACCAACCCGGGCTGCCGGAATACCAGCAGCAAGCTGTATCGCTTCGTTTAAATCTTTGGCTTCCACCAGATAAAAACCAGCCAGTTGTTCTTTGGTTTCGGCAAAAGGACCATCGGTTAATAAGGTTTTACCAGCGCGAACCCGCACGGTGGTGGCTGTATCTATAGGCTGCAGCGCTTCGGCGGCCAGCATACGGCCACTGTTTTGTACCGCAGCGGCATAAGCAAAACATTCCTCATCTTTTGGACTATCGGGCAAGGAGTGCAGCAGCTTTTCATCGCTGTAGACTAAACATAAATATTTCATAGCTGCTCCTTAAGCATCTGGTGTCAGTTCAAATAATACGGCGCCAGATACCATATCAAAAGGCACAGAAAAATGGTCATGAATAATACGCCACTGGCCTTGTTGCATCTGCCAGCCTTGGGTCAGGCGCATCCAGCAGCCCTGAGTTTCGCCTTTTTCATTGCTGCCTTCGCAGTACACCAGTGCATGACTGAATGCCAGTTGGTCGTTTTGCTGAATGTTTAAATCGCGCAGTTCAAACTTAGAATGGCCACCAGGGCAAAATTCCATACAGTGTTGCCAATGGCTTTTGTAGGCGGTTTTACCAATAAACTGCAATTGAGCGACAGCGTCATAGGCAATCAGCTCGTCGGCGTAAAAAGCCATGATCTGTTCCATCGACTGGCTGGCTACTGCACTGGCCCATTGTTGGGATAACTGTTGAATGGATTGAGTCATGTTGAGTTCTCCTTAGGTTGATTCACTGAGTAGTCGGCTTGACCTGAATGAATTCGACAGCCTGAAAAAAATAATTTTTATTTGCTCCAACACAGCTAAAACGACGTACTAATCTCACATCAGGGAGAAAACAGTGCTACAAGGGATATTACATCTTGCAGCCCATCAGAGTCGTTATGCCGCAACGTCAACTTTATACCAGTGTAGCTCTTGAACAAGCAGCCCGACCTTTGTTGCAATTGGTGCAGCATTTAACAGGTTTAGATACCACATTTTTAACCCGTATTGACTGGAAAGCTCTGACCCAGCAAGTGGTGCTGGTTGAAGGGCAACCCAGTGTCCCAGTGCTGGAGGGGAGTGTAGTGAACTGGTCAGATTCAATGTGCCGCTTGTTATTTGATGCAAAACTGGAGCAGTCAGATGCAGTGCCAGAGCTATTTCCCGGATCTGCAGGTGTGGCTTTGGGGATGCAAAGTTTTTTTGCTTTGCCAGTGTTATCTGAAGGTAAAACCATAGGTACTTTGTGTGGTGCCAGTAACAACCTTGTGGTTATTAAAGACCATACGTTAATCAGCCTGAAGCTGATTGCAGATGCAATCGCTTACCAGATGGCATTGGACCAACAGATGCAACTGCAACAAAAAAAGGTCAAAGTGGCAGAAAAAACCATAGATAAGCTGTACCAACAGGCACAGCAAATGGAAAATCTGGCTCATACCGACGAGTTAACAGGCCTGGATAACCGCCGGGCTTTTCAAACCAAATTTGAACAATACCAGCTTCAGTCAGAAACTCAGGACACTGCTTTAGCCTTGATGATGATTGATATTGACGAGTTTAAGCAGCTGAATGATCTGCATGGCCATGAAACCGGCGATCAGGCATTGCAACATTTAGCCAATGTGTTGGCGGCGGTGGCCAGACAAAGTGATATTGCCTGTCGTTTAGGCGGCGATGAATTTGTATTGGCTGCTGCGGATACAGATGCACAAGGTTTATTGCATTTGGCAGAGCGGGTACAGCATGAATTTAAACAGCAGATGCAGCAATCAGGTTTAGAAAGCAGTTTAAGTATAGGTATTGCAAGTTCAGTGGAAAGCCCGTTGGATCAGTTGTTACAACGCGCAGATCAAGCTTTATATAAAGCCAAAGAGTTAGGACGAAACAGAGTTGAGATTGCAGGTTAAGGAGCTGTGACTACTTTTTGCTCAGTTTGCTGGTGCTGGCGAAACCACTGCAGCATAGCCTCACGTTCTTGCTCTTTGTAGTCTGTTAATAAGTGGTCCGCATCGGTAAATTCAATTAATTTTACCGGGCGTTGCAGCTCTGTCAGCTTAGCCGCCAGCCGTTGTGAATTGTCCGGGTGCACTCTCTGGTCCTCAGCTCCATACATCAGCAAAATGGGTAAAGTTGCAGGTAATTCTTCTGCCCAATACAGCACTGAACGTTGTTGTAGTTCCTGTTGTTTGTTTTGATCGTAGTTCGGGATCAGGCTACGGAAAATAAGTTCCATTTCTGGCAGACGTGGCAGTTCTGTGACTAAATCGACGGGCGCGCCGGTAATGGCCATAGCGCGAATATCATCACGTTGTCTGGCTGTCAGATAGCTCATAATGCCGCCTCTGCTGATGCCGTATAAAAAAATATTATTAGCGTCAGCCTCTGGCAGTTTTTTCGCCAGCTCAATCAGTTGATGAATGTCATTCACGTCAGCGCCACCAAACTGATCCTTGCCATAGGTCTGTTGATCTTTAGGGACTGAACCTCTGTACTGGCTGGCCAGCACAATAAAACCTTGCTGAGCTAAAGGACTTAACTGGCGTAACACAGAGACAAAATCCAACCTGCCTAAAGCTGCATTGCCGCCTCTGTTGTAAATGATCACAGGCCTTTTTTTTGTGCTTTTGCTGTGAGGCTGTAAACCCCATGCCTGAACTAACAGAGTGTCAGATTGGTATTCCAGTTGAGCACAATTCAGCTGCTGTTGGGTGACTTCAAATTGTTGTTTGGGCAATAGCCAGGGCAGTAACCAGTGATCCATACTGTACCAGGGGGTATAAGAGCGGACCTCATCAACCAGTTGCTGATATGTGGGGTAAAGTTCGAGGCAGGATTGTTGTTTGGCAAAACCCGGCCAGCTCTGAGCAGTGCTTTGAGCGTGATAACCAAGCAGCAAAACGAACCAAAACAGTTTCATGGCCGACCTCGTGAACAGAACTGTTTAAGTGTACCGCTTTAACCGGTTAATTTGTGCTTGGTTTTGTAACAAAAATTAAAAATGGGGTCAGAACACATTTGTTACGCGTAACTAATGTGTTCTGACCCCATTTTCAAGAAAACTAAGACTGAGGCCAGTCCCATGAGCCTACATGCACCTGACCTTGCCAGTCTTCAATCAGTAACCAGACTTTATCACCAGCTTTAGGCATAGCTGTGGCTTTGGCATGCACATGTTGGGCAAAAGAGCTGCCGTGCAGAATGCTCAGATCAGTTTCGGCAAAGTCTTCAATGGCAGGTTGTTCCGCAGCTATTGCCATATAAGCCTGACGGATATTGGCCACGCAACCTTCACAGAATTGCAGGCTGAAATCTTTGACCCAATCGCCATGATGCTGGTATGGCGCGTCGTTCGTCAACGGGGTAGGGGTTACTTCAAAAGCCCCCACTTTTTGAGTGGACCATGACGGCGGAAACACCGGACTTAAAGAGTCGTATAAAAACCAGAATGGCAAAATCAGCACTAAAGCATTGAGCTTAAATTTATTACGTTGCCACCAATTGTCTGAACGTTGTGCCATCAGGAATTTACCTCTGTAGTACTGTAACTGACTGCGGGTTCTGCCCGGGCTGCTTTGACGGTGCGACTGCCCCAGATCATAAAACCTGTAATCGACATACCAGACAATAATAAGCCAAACAGGAACCAGATGATTTTGGTCCAAATGCCACCTAAAGTGCCGTAATGCAGCGGGTCGGCAATATGGCTCAGCACTTCAAGGCCTCCCATCTGATCCGGGGTATGCACATCAGTCACCTGGCCTGTCCAGGGGTTCACTGCCACAGAATAAGAATACTGATCAAAAAATATCGAATCACCAGAACCTGCAATACGGTATAAATCACGGTTATGTTCTGGCATCGCAATATAGGCTGGTTGCAGCTCAGGCAAAGTCTGCTTGGCAATCACCAAAGCATCTTCCAATGAATAAGGTGGCGTCTGTTTTTGACCTGCGGCCGGCACTTCAGCCGCTGTCAGAATTTTAGTTTCGTGGTAAAACTCAACATCGTTGTGCCACAAAATAGCCTGCACCAGATACCATAAACCCGTCAGACTCATCACCACTAAAAACCAAATCGACCAGACACCAGCTAAACGGTGCAAGTCGGTCAGCAGGGTTTTACGGCCCTGATTTAAACGCACTTTGGGTTGGGTAAAAGACTTCCAGAAGTTCTTATAAATCACTAAACCTGTGATTAAAGACGCCAGCATCAAAAGTGCCATACCACTGACCAGGTAATAGCCAACGCTGTAGCTACTTTGCCAGGGAAACAATAACCAGCCATGTAACGAACGCATAAAAGTAATGAAGTTCAGGCCGTAGTTCAGCTCTTGTACTTTGCCTGTGTACTGGTTGACATAAGCAATACCAAAGGGTGCTTTGGCAGTAGAAAATACAATGGCGTTGACCAGATAAGGTTCCATCACCATCACAGTACCAATTTCAGCGTCAGGCACTTCAGCTTTTACCGCTGCAATCAGTTCAGTGGCAGGTTTCACAGGCAGGTTTTGTGGGTTTTCTGCTCTGGCATTGGGGTTGGTCAGCCAGGTGAGTTCATGACTAAAAACCGCAATGGTGCCCGTTAAACACACAGCGCAAAAAATAAGCCAGACAGGTAAACCTACCCAACCGTGCACTAAAAACCAAAAGCGTTGTTTGAGTTTAAACACCGGACGTTCAGCCTTATTCAGCAAGCTAATAAAATTGGCCTAATAGTAATGCGGATAAGAATAGTTATCAATGGTCTTGCGGTGACTGGTGTTGATTGTGAGGGAAAAAAGGGGCGTCCGTTGGGAATGGGACTAACCGGACGCCCAAAAAGTTACTCTTTAACAAAGGCTGGAGAGGGAGCCAGCCTTCAAACTCTTTACTCTTTCACTAAGGCTATTTGCTGAGTGCCTTGCTCCAGTTCTAAACCACCCGAAAAGGCGCGGTAGACAGAGACTAAACGCTGGAAGCTTTGAGTCGATAGTGCAGCCTGCTGATCGCGGGCTGCTAACCAGTCACGTTCGGCGTCCAGTAAGTCCAGAAACTCAGTGGTGCCTGCTTCGTATTGAGCTCGTGTCAATTGCACAGCTTGTTCAGTGGCTGCTACTTGTTGCTGCGCGCTTAACTGTTGCTCACGGCTGGTTCTGTAACCGTGCAGTGAAGTTTGCATTTGCGCCAAGGCATCAAACACCGTCTGCTGAAAGCGGGCAAAGGCCATTTGCTGAGATGCTTCTGCGCCGCGAATACGGGCCTGAATAGAGCTCAGCTCTGTGGCTTGCCAACGTAAACTAGGCGCTATGCTCCAGGCTTCGTTTTGCGAACCCAGGCTCAGGCCAGGGCTGGCAATAAAACCTAAGAACCCACTGACAGACACTTCAGGGTAGAGCTCTGCTGTGGCCACTCCTATATCTGCGGTGCTGGCTGCCAGTTCGCGCTCAGCTACTGCTACATCAGTTCTGAACTTTAAATAGTTGTGCTGATTGGCAAAAGACAAAGGTGTTGTCAGTTCTGGCAGACTTTGTTTTTCACCTTTCACTAAAGATCCATCAACCACAAACTGCTCTGCAGGTTGCGCCACTAAAGCCGCTATGGTGGCGTTAGCTTGTGCTTTGGCAAACTGAAACTGTGGCAGAGTGCTTTGCAACTGATACATCTGCGCGTCGATACGGCTGATTTCCAGATCGGACGCAAAACCTGCATCACGGCGTGCCAGAATAATTTGCTTGGTACGGCGCAAATTTCCGAGGTTTTGCTCTGCTACTGTGAGGCGCAGCTGTGCCCCACGGTAGTCGCCATAACTGGCAGCGACCTGAGCTAACAATTGCACTTTGGCTTCCTGCCAGGCCAGTTCGGCACCTTGTGCTCTGGCATTGGCTGCTTCAGATGCGCGGCGCAGTTTGCCAAATAAATCTAAATCCCAGCTTAAAGCACCGCCTAAATTGGCCTGACGCTGAATTTGTCCGGCATTTTGTGCGGCACTGTCCGGCACCTGATTGTTTTGCTGACTGGCAGTGATGTCCATACGAGGCCAGCCGTCATTGTCGCTGTCTTCAAAGGCGGCGTAAGCACGTTTTACGTTGGCTTCTGCCGCAGCTAAGGTCTGGTTATTCAGCAAGGCTTTTTCTATCAGTTGATCAAGCACAGGGTCATTAAACTGCTGCCACCAGTCTTGGGCTTTATCTGCTGCTTTATATTCAGCAGGCAGTTGCACCTCATTGGCTGCTACAGGTGCTGCATAGCTTGGGCCTACTGAAGCACAACCAAACAACAGTGAGGCTAATGCCATACTGATAGCGGTTAAACGAATGGTTTTACGCATGATGAGTGTCCTCAGTTACAGTAGTCTGTGCCAGTTGGCGATCACGGCGTTTGGCCAGAGCGTAATAAAACAGCGGTGTTAAAATCAGACCGAAGATAGTGACGCCAATCATACCGGCGAATACGGCTACACCCATGGCCTGACGCATTTCTGCACCGGCACCTGTTGAGAGCACCATAGGCACCACACCCATAATAAAGGCGATGGAGGTCATTAAAATCGGACGCAGACGTAAGCGGGCCGCTTCCAGAATGGCATCCATAGTGTTCATGCCGTGGTCCTGCAACTCTTTGGCAAATTCGACTATTAAGATGGCGTTTTTCGTCGCGAGCCCCACCAGTACTATCAAACCTATCTGAGTGAAAATGTTGTTATCACCACCATAGATCCAGACGCCTGTCATGGCCGACAACAAAGTCATAGGCACAATCAGGATAATAGCCAGCGGTAAAGTTAAGCTTTCGTACTGAGCGGCCAGCACCATAAACACCAGCAGTATCACCAGCGGGAACACCAGCAGTTCAGCGTTACCTGCCAGAATTTGCTGATAGGTCAGTTCTGTCCACTCGTAAGTCATACCGACAGGTAAGGTTTCAGCCAGAATTTTTTCAATGGCAGCCTGAGCTTCGCCTGTACTGTAACCAGCGGCAGGGCCACCGTTAATTTCTGCTGTGGTGTAACCGTTGTAGTGCATCACACGGTCAGGGCCAGCTGAATGTTTCACGTTGATGAAGGAACCCAGCGGGATCATTTCACCTGCGTTATTACGCACTTTCAACTGACGGATTTGTTCAGGGTCTTGACGGAATTGCTCGTCAGCCTGCACATTCACCTGATAAGTCCGGCCAAACTGGTTGAAGTCGTTGACATAAGCTGAGCCCATATAGACTTGCAGCGTCTGGAATATCTCGTCCAGATCCACGCCTTGTTGTTTGGCTTTGGTACGGTCTACGTCTAAATCCAGCTGGGGCACATTCACCTGATAACTGGAGAACACACCGGCCAGTTCAGGCGTCGCCCAGGCTTTTTGCATCACTTGCATGGTGACAGCAGCCAGTTCTTCATAACCCAGGTTGGCTCTGTCCTGGATTTGCAGACGGAAACCTCCTATGGTGCCTAAACCTTGTACTGGTGGAGGCGGGAATATGGCGATAAAGGCGTCCTGAATACCGGCGAACTTCTGGTTTAACGCTGCGGCAATGGCGTTGCCTGATAATTCAGCCGAGCCACGTTCGCTAAAGTCATCCAGACCAACAAAGACTATGCCTGCGCTTGGACTGTTGGTGAAACCATTGATCGACAAGCCCGGGAAGGAGATAGAGTTCGCTACACCAGGATGTTCAGCCGCAATACGTGACATTTCTTTAATCACAGCTTCGGTACGATCTAAAGAAGAGGCGTCTGGTAACTGAGCAAAAGCCACTAAGTACTGTTTATCCTGACCTGGCACATAACCTGTAGGCGTTTGCTGGAACTGCACAGCAGTTAAGCCGACTAAGCCAATGTACAGAATACCGATAATGCCACCAAAACGAATTACCTTACGTACCATCAGGCCATAACCTTTGGACGCTTTGCTAAACAGACGGTTAAAAGGATCAAATAACCAGCTGCCAAAAGCTTTGTTCAGTACACGGGTTAAGGCATCAGGCTTAGATCCATGAGGTTTTAACAGCAGTGCCGATAAAGCCGGGCTTAAGGTTAAGGAGTTCAGCGCCGAGATAAAGGTGGATATAGTGATAGTTAAAGCAAACTGTTTATAAAACTGGCCTGTTAAACCTGACATAAAAGCCGTAGGAATAAACACAGCGGCCAGCACTAAGGTAGTTGCAACTATAGGGCCTGTCACTTCTTTCATGGCTTTTTGCGTAGCGGCCATAGGAGATAAGCCATCAGCAATATTACGCTCGACGTTTTCGACTACCACTATGGCGTCATCGACCACTATACCTATGGCCAATACCAGACCAAATAAAGATAAAGCGTTCAGTGAAAAGCCCAGTAAGTGCATAAAGGCAAAGGTACCGACCAGGGACACAGGCACGGCCACTAAAGGAATAATAGAAGCACGCCAGGTTTGCAGGAATAACACCACCACTAAAACCACCAGTAACACTGCTTCCAGCAAGGTTTTTACGACGGCTTCAATTGAACCACGCACGAATACAGTAGGGTCGTAGACGATGTCGTAGGTTAAACCTTCAGGGAAACCTTTGGACAGTTCAGCCATAGTGGCGCGCACATCATCAGAAATCTGAATAGCGTTTGAACCAGAAGCCTGGAAAATAGGAATAGCCACAGCGTCTTTGTTGTTCAGTAATGAACGCAGTGCATAAGACTGAGCGCCTAATTCCACCCGGCCAATATCACGGATGCGGGTTACTTCGCCGTCTTCACCGACTTTGACGATAATGTCAGCAAATTCCTGCTCTGTGGTTAAACGGCCTTTGACGTTAATCAGAATTTGGAAATCACTGTCACCCGCAGGTTGGGCACCTAAAGAACCAGCAGCTGCCTGTTGGTTTTGTTCACGAATAGACGCAATAATTTGCGCAGGTGATAAACCTACTGCAGAGACTTTGTTCGGATCCAGCCATATACGTAAGCTGTATTCGCTGGCACCAAATAAACGTACAGCACCTACACCGTCAATGCGGGCTAATTCGTCTTTGACGTTTAGTGCCGCATAGTTAGACAAATACAACATATCGTATCTGTCGTCCGGTGAGGTTAAATGCACCACCATGGTTAAGTCTGGTGATGACTTTTCAGTGACTACACCTAAACGTTGTACTTCCTGCGGCAGGCGAGGGCTGGCTCTGTCGACCCGGCTTTGCACTTGCGTCTGAGCACGGTCTACATCTGTGCCTATAGCGAAGGTGATAGTTAAGGTCATACGGCCATCAGAAGTCGCCTGAGAAGACATATACAGCATGTCTTCGACACCGTTAATTTCCTGCTCTAAAGGCGAGGCTACAGTTTCAGCTATGACTTTAGGGTTAGCACCCGGATAGTTTGCCGTCACTACCACAGTAGGTGGTACCACTTCAGGGTATTCAGTGATGGGGAGTTGCCAGACTGCCAGGGCGCCGCCGATAAAAATCAGCAGCGACAGCACAGCGGCAAAGATAGGTCTTTTGATAAAAAATTGCGATAACATAGCCGTTCCTTAACCCTGGTTAGCTGCTTGTTGCACAGAAGCAGCTTGTTCAGCAGCAGCGGTAAGTTCCAGCTTGCTGTCTGCTTCTAACTGCTGTTGCTCTGCTTTTAAAGCGGAAAGTTGTTGCACTGTTGCCATTTCTACCTGTTTAGGCTGAATAGTCATGGCAGGACGTACACGTTGCAGACCATTGACCACAATGCGATCCTGAGCTTGTAAACCTTTGCTGATAATACGCAGGCCGTTGACCTTTTCACCTAAAGTGACAGCGCGATATTCCAGTTGGTTTTCGTTATTCACCACCAGTACAAATTTATTGCTTAAATCTGTGCCTATGGCTTTGTCGTCGATCAAAATGCCCTGATACGCATTGCTGCCCACCAGTTTTAAACGGGCGAATAAACCAGGGATTAATTTGTTATCGACGTTTTCAAAGGTAGCGCGGGCACGGATGGTTCCGGTCTGGGCATTGATGCTGTTGTCGATAAAGTCGATGCTGCCGACATAACCAAAGTCGCTGTCACCCGCCAGCGCCATATAGACGGTGTTGTGGGCTGTGCGCTGTTCGGCTCTGTTGCCTTCAGCTGCCAGTTGCACATATTTCAGATAGGTTTGTTCGTCTGCATCAAAGTACGCATACATTTTGCTGGTGCTGACTAACGTAGTCAGTTGGCTGCTGCCAGCCTGAACAAAGTTACCAGCCGTGATTTGCGCATAAGAGACACGGCCCGAAATAGGAGCTTTCACCTGGGTAAAAGACAAGTCCAGTTCAGCACGCTGTAATGCGGCTTTGACAGAGGCCACAGTGGCTGCTGATTGCAATTTACGGCTTAAGCGGGTATCCAATACTTCTTCAGAGATCGCCCGTTGTTTTTTCAAGGCTTCAGCACGACGGTAATCATTATCGGCCAGTTTTTGCGCTGTTTCAGCATTGGATAACTCAGCTTTTAAGCGTGCTACTTCAGTGGCAAAAGGACGAGCATCAATCTGGAACAGCAGGTCGCCTTGTTTGACTAAAGCGCCCTCAGTGAAAAACACCTGTTCGATATAACCTGATACCCTTGGTACTAAAGTGACTGTCTCAGGCGCTTGCAAGCGACCGGTGAACTCATCCCATTCAGTAATTTTTTCATGTACTACTGTCGCCACATTGACTTCTGGTGCTGCCATAGCGCCAGGTGCTGCAGCTTCCGGCGTGCCACAAGCTGATAACACTAAGGCGGCTATGCTTCCCAGTACAAAGGTTCGGATAGTGTTGTTGCTCATGACGTTTTCCTCGTTCAATTTGGTCAATAAAGAGATTTGGTTTCAACTTATGTTGTACAAACTAGTTTCATCTGTTAGTTTTGTACTGGTCGGTAAATATATAGAAGTTCAACCAAGAGTCAATTAATATTTTGTACTGACTGGTAAAAAACTATAGAGTCTTTTGAACTTAGCCAAATAACTTTGGTTATAAGCCGAAGTTTGATGGTTAGCAGGACTACTGCCGGAAGGTCTGTTAACGGGATACAGCATAAAATCTGCTGTGTTTTTACTGAATATCTAAAAACCGCTCTGAATTGCCTAAAACTATTTCACAATGACAGAGTCCAAAACAGAGCAAGTAACTGGTCTGTCAAGATAAGTTGCTATTATATACATTAATGTACCGATTGGTAAATATTCCTTTCTGGACAAGTTCTGCCAAGCAGTTTAAGCTAGTGCATCGTTTTTAATCCGGAGTCTGAAATGTCAGCATCAGCGGTTACACCAGCGCCAACAGTGGGACGCCCGCGCGCTTTTGACATGGAAAAAGCCTTACAAAAGGCATTGGAAGTCTTCTGGCGTAAAGGTTATGAAGGCGCATCCTTGCCTGATTTATGTGAAGCTATGGGCATCAACAAACCCAGTTTGTATGCCGCTTTTGGTAATAAAGAGCAGTTGTTTTTAAAAACTATTGAGCTGTATGAGAACCGCCCTTGTGCGTTTTTTTACCCAGCTTTAGAGCATGCTACTTCTTACGAAGTGGTGAAACATATGCTCTGTGGTGCAGCAAGCACCAATGCTGATCCGGACAATCCGCCGGGTTGCGTTATAGTGCAGGGCGCTTTGGCATGCAGCGAGTCTGCCACTTTTGTCAAAGAAGCACTGATTGCCAAACGTCGGGCCGGCGAAGTGGCTTTATGCACTCGTCTGGAACAAGCGAAAACAGAAGGCGATTTACCAGCCACTTCAGATCCCGCGGCTTTGGCTCGTTATATACTTGCTGTACTGCAGGGTATGGCAGTGCAAGCCACCAGCGGTGCAAATTGTGCCGAGTTAAAGCAGGTTGCAGAAACTGTGCTTTCTGCCTGGCCTGGTAAGAGACCAGAGCTCTAATACAAGGGGACATTGCCAGTCCCCTTTTTCATTAAATTCCTGAAAAAAATAAGTTTTATAATCTTCTTTGGCACTCCTGATCCCCTCTGCTAGTGTTTAACAATCAAAGCCCGCGCTTGAGGTTGTTATGCCATTCTCTTCGTCGCAGTTTCAGCAAAAGCTACTCGAATTTATTGAAGTCTGTAATGATGGTTATGCCATTTTAAGCGCGGACGACAAGATGCTGGGTTGCAATCTGGCGTTTTGCGATATTTTTTATCAGGACCAGCGCAACATACAGGGAATTTCCTTCGCTGATCTGATGCGTTTATCTTTCCGTGAAGGCAAAGGGGTGCGTTTTGATGCGGATGATATTGAAGACTGGTTGGCTCAGGCTCAGCAAAAAAGGCGGCAAAATCCGTTCCGCTTATTTGAGGTCGATTTAACGGACGGTCGCTGGTTTTTAATGTCAGAGCAAATTCTGCCGTCAGGTGAAATGCTGATCCAGGCTAAAGAAATAACCAAACAAAAAGTGCTGGAGCATCAGTTGCATAGCAAAGTGGCCAGCTTAAGTGAATTAGCACTAACCGACGAGCTGACTAAAGTGGCCAATCGTCGCGCTTTTGTTGATTCGGTTGAAGCTGAGCTGACCCGTTGCCAGCGCACGGACCAGCCTGCGGCTTTGTTACTGCTGGACTTAGACTTTTTTAAATCCGTGAACGACACCTATGGCCATCAGGCTGGTGATGAAGTATTAAAAGCCACAGCCAACCGGATTAAAAAAGCACTGCGTGAATACGATATTTTTGGGCGTATTGGCGGCGAAGAGTTTGCTGTATTTTTAACCGAAACTGATCCGGCAACGGCTTTGCATGTGGCTGAGCGGATCAGGGTGATTCTGGCAGATTATCCTGTTAAAGCCGGTATTGCCGAGTTATGTGTGACGACCTCTATAGGTATTGCCCTGACCCATGGCGAAAGCAATTTTGAGGAATTGTATTTGCAGGCCGATTCAGCGCTTTATATGGCCAAGCGCAATGGTCGCAACAGAGCTGAGTTGTTTGCTCTTTTGAGCGAATAAACAGGTTGAATGTTTTTGTATGTTCGACAAAAGGGCCCGCAGGCCCTTTGTTAGTCTCGGACTTTAGAACTTGTAATTTATTTTGCCATAAATGTACTGCCCACGAGGGTTGTACATGCTGGTCACATAGCCATACAGGTCACCATCGCCATCACCTATTGCAAATGGGGGTTCCTTATCAAACAGGTTGTTGATACCTATAGTCAGTTTGGTTTGTTCATTCAGGTTGTAATAACCCTGAACGTCCACCAGAACCTGAGCTTTGATCATACGTGACTTGTTCTCTTCAAAGTCCAGCGTGCCATCAAAGTCTATATCTGGTGTATCTTCAAACTCGCCAATGTAGCTCAGCACTGTCGCCATGCCCCAATCGTTTAAGGTCCAGTCTGCTGTGCCTGTCCAGCGGTGTTGTGGGTAACGGTATTCACCTGTGTAGTCCTGACCATCTTTTTCAAAATTATTCAGGTAGGTGTATTCCAGGTTAAATTTCAATTTACCCATGTTGGATAAATCCATTTTGTAGCGGCCAGATAAATCAATACCATCGGCTTCCTGCGAGCTGACGTTAAAGAAGGTATTGTTAATCCGATCCAATTCACCCAGAGTCTGGCCTGGCAGCGGAGCTCGGCGTACGCAGATGGTGCTGTTTTGGTTACCACATTCAGCGGTATAAACATCACCAAAAGGGACTTCGTCAATTTTGTTATCCTGAGTAATGCTCCAGACATCCATGCTGAAATCCAAATCATCAGTGACTTGCCAGATAGCACCCACATTCCAGCTTTCAGATTCTTCTGCTTCTAAATCCGGGTTACCAGAGAACAAAATGGTGTAATCCGTTGAAGCACAAGCCGGATTGGCTGCATCAGGAGTAGGGCAACGGAAGGTATCGGTAAAGAACTGAGATTCCTCTGAAGGGCCTAAACCTACTTGTGCCAATGATGGTGCGCGGAAACCCTGACTCCAGGATGCTCTTAACGACCACTGATCGGATGGCGTAAAGTGGAAAGCTATTTTTGGATTGGCTGTACCACCAAAATCACTGTAATGGTCGTAACGCTCTGCCAGTTGCATTTCCAGGTTTTCTAACAAGGGCACTGAAATTTCCACATAAGCAGCTTTTTGTGAACGGCTGGCAGCAGCAGATACTGACTCAGTACCAAAAATCAGGCCGCGCTGGAATTGATCGTCAGGTGTATCAGTGGCATCTTCTTTGCGGTATTCAATACCTGCTGCTAAAGACACAGCGCCATGACTGACGTCAAACAATTCACCACTGATCCGGGCGTCAGCTGAGGTCATATGGGATTTACCACGACGTACTAAGCTGGTGGTAATAGCATCAATCACAGATTGTGGGTTTTGTACGCCACCAAAGGGGTTATAACGGCCCGCATTGATTTCTTGTTGCAGGAAGTCGGTACGGACCCAGCCCTGTGATTTATCACCGGTTTGGGTCGAAGAACTGCGGCCTTTTTGTACTGCAGTTTCCCAATCCCAGTTATTAAAGTTACCGCGTAAGCCCGCTAAAATCCGCAACGTATCTGAGGTAATATCCCAACGTCTGTTGCCAGCATCTACTGTGCGGTAGCGGCTGATCTGTACATCCCGGCCAAAAGGGTTATTTGGGTGAGTGCCTGGTACAGTTAAACCTGCACCTTCATTTAACGGAGTCGCAGCGCCGCCAGCAACTGAGGTATTGTGTTGGGCAGCAATTTCAGTAAAAAGCTCAACATCGTCGTTGATGTCACGATTCATACTAAGAATAGCGCCCATACGCTCAGCTTCCGGCACTGCAATAGAGTGCGGGCCATAGTCATACACGCAGGTAACACCAGCAATTTGGCCAGCCGGGCAACCTGGGTCTATAGTCACAACGCCATCCACAATAAAGCGGCCAGGGTAGCCCATTGATGAACGGAAATCCTGACCGCCATAAGGGGTTTGATTGGCTGTACCAAAGCGGCCTAATTCATAGTTGTCTATTTGTGAGTTACTAAAATAATCCAGGATCAGTGTGGCGTTGCTTTTGTCATCGCCAGTGCCCCAGACTGTTGCAAAGGTTTTTTCATTGTAGTTCGGGCCAGTGGTGCCGCCATAGCCAGCTGTTATATCAGTGCCGGTAAAATCTTTACGCAGAATAATATTAACGACCCCTGCGACAGCATCAGAACCGTAAATGGCAGATGCACCGTCTTTTAAGATATCAATACGCTCAATGGCTGCCATTGGAATGCTGTTGATATCGACAAAGCTGTTGACAATACCTTCAGCAAAAGGACTGCTGGCTACCCGTCGGCCATTAATCAGCACCAGGGTCGCGTCGGCGCCAAAACCTCTTAAACTGACTGCTGCTGCACCGTTAGCTGTCGAATCCTGGCTGTTGCCTCTGGTAGAGAAGGTACCAGAGCCTGCAGATGGAAGACGTTCCAGTAACTGTTGCAGGTTATCAAAACCTGATTTGTCTATGTCATCACGGCTAATAATGGTGACAGGAGAAGGTCCTTCCAGGTCCGTTCTTTTAATATGAGAACCGGTAACGGCAATACGTTCTACCTCTTTACCCTCTTCAGCTTGTTGAGCAAAACTTTGTCCGCTCAGCAGTACGGCACTGACGGCTATAGCGCAGCGGCTTAATTGTATGATTTTGTTATTATTCATATTGTCTGGCTTCCTAGCTGGATTTTAATAGTTGCATTCTTTATAAGTGTTATAAGTACCCGACAAAGCGAGCGTCCTAGATATAGTACAAACCCACTCCGTTTGTAAATGGGGTAATAAAGTGATATTTGTGTGATTTTTGTATTTAAGTGGTTAATTTTTGTTCAGGGATGGCCCTGAACCATAGTGCTAAAACTGGTTAGCGCCGCTGTCGCTTCCATTGAGTTCACAGCTTTTTTCTTTACAACAGTTCTGGTAAAAACTAAAAAATACGCTCAGAATCCATTTTTTTCAGACCAAGTGCATTTTGATTTTTAAGCCTGGAGGCTTTTTGGTGAACCCGTCGTTACTACATTCGTTATTCCGTGTTTCTGGATTGGTGCTTTTTGCTTTGGTGTTGTTGTCTCCCGTCTTGGTGCAATGGCCAGAACAGGATTTCATGCCTTATTTGCAATGGAAACTGATCGCGGCTGTCTGGTTTTATCTGTTGGTGCTATCGTTGTTTCGCTCTTTATGGCCAGGCTTAGTGTTGTTATTGCCAGCTGCTTTGCTGGTACCACAAGAAGTTTTTTATTTACTGACCTATCAGAAAAATACTGACGCTCATGTGATCGCCATAGTGGCGGAAACCGATCTGAATGAAGCTTTGGGTTATCTGACCGGCGTTGGTGTGTTTTTAGCTTTGGCGGTGTTAGCTATAGTGCTGTTGTGGTGGTATCTGGTGCGCAGTGCCTGGCAACGTAACTGGCGCTGGGAAGCCGGAGTACGCCCTTTGGTCTGGCTTATTGGTATTGGTGTGCTGGCAAGTTTGGGCTGGAATGAATGGCAGTATCAGCAAATCAATAAATCTAAACAGCGCAGCAATCCGGAAGAAAATGTATTTGTGCAGAGGCCCTTGCCTTATAGCTACGAAAAGTTTCATGCCACCTACCCATTGAATATGTTGTTGGCACTGAACGAATTTGCCAAACAAAAACAAGCGGTGGCGGATATTGCAGACAGCACAGCTTTGTTTAAGTTTTCCGCCAAGCAGGCCAATGTGCCTGCGACTCGCCAAATTTATGTGCTGGTACTGGGAGAAACCTTAAGACCGGACAGGTTACAGATCAATGGTTACAACAGAGCGACTACGCCTCGTTTGGCCGGAACTGAAAATCTGATCAGCTTTACCGATATGGTTAGTCCATGGGCCTGGACGCGCATGTCAGTACCAGTGATCCTTTCACGGAAGAACCCTGTTGATCAGCGCTATTTTCCGACTGAAACCTCGGTGGTGGCTGCGTTTAAAGAGGCAGGCTTCAATACGGCCTGGTTGTCTACTCAAAGCCCTTTGGGTGTGCATGACTCTTCGATTGCTTTGCATGCCAGCGAAGCCGATCAGGTTCAGTATTTAAACCCTATAGGTTATAAACAGGAAGGATTTTACGACGATGTACTTTTGTCCGCCTTTGAGCGGGTATTAAAACAAAATCACACCAGGCAACTGATAGTGCTGCATACCCTTGGCAGCCATTTCAGCTACGCGGATCGTTATCCCCCAGCTTTTGACTTGTTTACACCTTCAGGCAAAGGACAAGCCATTAGTATGCATGACAAAAAATCCAAAGTATTGCTGAACAATGCCTACGACAACAGCGTGGCCTACACCGACTTTATTTTGTTCACTCTGATTAAACAGCTGGAGCAAACTCAAAGTATCAGTACCTTGTTTTACGTCTCGGATCATGGTGAAAACATTTTTGATGGCGAATGTGGCAAAAGTGGTCATGGTCATAATACAGAACGCGATTACAGAGTGGCGTCTATGCTCTGGACTTCTGATGCTTATAATCAACTTTATCCTCAGAAAAAATCATTGGCTGAGCAACGCCGTCAGCAGCCATTGATGACCAGCAGTATTTTTCATAGCTTGCTCGACCTTGCAGATATTCAATATCCGGATCAACGACTTAACAAAAGCTGGGCTCATCCTGAGTGGCGCCCGGCTCCGCGGCTGCTGCAACAAGGGCTTGATTTTGATCAAGCCAAAAGGATTGGAGCATGTCTGGAGTTAAAAGCCCCTTAATCACTGTCATAATAGTGTCATCTTTCAGTCATAAAATAGACTCCGAAACGTCATGTATCGGAAGCTTTATTGTCATAATCCAATAATTCTTCGGCGGACGATGAATAAAGAAATGGGTTCAGAAGCCTGTCTTCTGTGCCCAATGATTTGAGTTCAGCTAAACAGGCTTCTGTTGTTAGCCCAAAGTCCCTACCACGAAGGAATAAATCATGTTTGCAAAAACTTTTATAAGTATTGCATTGGCTTTAAGTTGTGTTGCTACCGCCCAGGCAAAAGACTGGGAGATCTACGGAAAAATTAATGTGTCAGCACAACAGTCTGACGAGGGCGAAGGATCGTTCGGCGAGTTAAAAAGTAATGCCTCCCGTTTTGGCATCAAAGGCGATTATGCTCTGGACGGTGATTTAACTTTGGTTTATCAACTGGAGTGGGAAGTCGATCCTTCAGATGAAGCCAATGAGAAAAATATTAAATCCCGAGACCAGTTCATTGGTTTACAAGGCGCTTTTGGTACTGTAACCGCTGGTCGTCACGATACTGCACTTAAAAAGTCGCAGGGCAAAGTGGATCAGTTTGGTGATTACGAAGCGGATATTAAAACCTTATGGAAAGGTGAAAACCGGATGAGCGATTCTCTGGCTTATACCTCACCGTCTTTTCAGGGTTTTAAGCTGATGCTCAGTTATGTCATGGAAGATGAAGCTGACGCAGAAGATGCGCAGTCTTACGCTTTGCTCTATGGTGATGACAACTTAAAAGATTCTGACTGGTATGCATCCGTTGCGGTAGACAATCAAATCAATGGCTACGACGCTACTCGTGCCACTGTGCAGTTTAAGGTCGCAGATTTTAAACTGGGTGCTATGGTGCAACAGCAGAAAGAAGTGGCAACAGGTGACAAATCTGATGGTTATTTGGCAAGCGTCGCTTACCCGCTGAATAAGTGGGAGTTAAAAGCTCAGTATCAGACCTTAGAAGATGACAATGGCATTTCCGCTGGCGCTGATTATAAATTAGGCAAAAACACCAAGTTGTTTGGCTGGTATAGCAGTTTTGATTTTGACAGCAAAGTCGACAGTGATTATATCGCTGTGGGTATTGAGCATAAGTTCTAAAGAGCGTTTGAGCGAGAAGGCAGCCTCCGGGCTGCCTTTTTTGTATCCGCCATTTGTTAAAAAAGACCTGAATGCAGTGTCTATTATTTTGATGCCAAAGCGGCGTAGATAAAAGCCATATTTTAAGCGTGAAGTTACTATTTAAATTGTAAATGCTTGGTTATGATGAAGACAAAGCCGTAGCGCACAATGAGTAGGTTCAGATGTGGAAGTGGGGGTTTTTGCTGTTGCCCTGCCTGACGTTGTCGGCAGAGCCATTAAGAGCTGTGGTCAGTCAAACCAATACTGCCCCCTATGCCATTTTTGATCAACATCAGCAATTAGCCGGCGGTGTGGCTAAAGAGCTACTGGACACCCTGGCCGCAGGGTTAAAAAGACCAGTGCTTTACCTTGATTTACCGCGGGGCAGGGTGGTTGAGTGGTTAGTTACGGATCGGGCTGATATCAGTTGTTTTCTGAACCCAGAATGGGTGCCAGCGACCTATAAGTTAAGCTGGACCCCGGTGTTGTTTCACACCCGTCAATATATAGTGCGCCGCATTGAAGATAGCCCGGTGCGCTCCAATCAGGACTTGTTTCGTAAGCGCATAGGCACAACCAGAGGGTTTAGTTACCCTGAGTTGCAGTCGTTGTTTGATACTCAGGCCGCTGTGCGTGACGATGCAGAATCGCTGGAGAAAAACATTCAGCGTCTGGAACAAGGGCGTATTGATGTTGTGATGACAGTGGATTTAAGTTACGGCCATTATCAACGGCAATTTGATACGTCCAAACTGGCGGTTGATCCATTGTGGGCCGAGCCTGCTGCTGTTTATTGTGCACTGAATCCAAAAAATGCTGTGCTGGTGCAGCAGATCCAACAGCAACTGGATCTGATGCAGCAACAAGGAGTGATGAAAAAAGCACTGCAGCGTTGGGATCACAGCAAGCCTTAAAGCATATTGCCTGCGCAGATCTGCCACTTTTGCCCCTGCCGTTTCGCCACATAAAGTGGAGTGCTGCTCAGGCCTGTTTTGTGCTGCCGTTCTCTGTGTAACCAATGCTGTTCTGCATTGATCAAAAAGGTATCCAGATCCAGTTGCTGCAGATGCAGCAGCTGGTAAATCCACAGCCTGTCCTGATGCCTGTCGATCAACTGCTGTTGATAGTCCATCAGCTGCGTTTGCCCTGTCAGGCGTTGACCCAATAAATTGACCACTATGGCATCTTCACTAAAACAACTGCTGAATAATGACCAGTTACGCTGATTAATTGCATTTTGTAAAACCACCAATAGTTGCTCTGCAAAGTGTCGGTTGGATTGAACATCTGCTCCAATTCTGTATACGGCTTGTTCCAGCATAAATATCCCCTTTTGGTTTGAATTGCGGTTATGCTAAAACCTCAAGTTAGGTTAAGGTCAACAGTTTTTTATGTCAGAAACAAATTATGTAAAAAATCAGCTGAAAAACCCGCTAAAGACAGTGTTATCTGTGGGCGAAGTAGCAAAACGGACAGGGGTGTCAGTCGCTACTTTGCATTTTTATGAGCAAAAAGGCTTGATCCACAGCCAGCGTAATGCTGGCAATCAGCGGCGTTATTCGCGGGACGTATTACGCCGGGTGGCTATTATTAAAGTAGCGCAGCGTACCGGCATTCCGCTGGAGCAAATAGGCAAGGCTTTGTCAGTGCTGCCACCAGGCCAGAATGCGGATCAACATCACTGGCAACAGATGTCGGAGCAATGGAAAGCGGAGCTTGATTCTCGTATCGCTCAACTGACAGATTTAAGGGATCAGCTGAGTATGTGTATAGGTTGCGGTTGTTTATCTATGGCGCATTGCCCGCTGCGTAACCCGCAGGATAAGCTTGCAGCGCAGGGGGCCGGTGCACACTTTTATCCTACATCAGATGAACTGGACGAGCCTGAACGGTGATCGGCAATCAGTTTTCCTGCCCCCAGGGCCGCAATTTCGTGTTCATCGTCCCAAAAGGGTTCAGTCAGAGCCTGATGATACCACAGCTGCATTGCAGGTAACTTCATCATCAGTTCGATATAAGGTAAAAGCGTTGGTGCAACGGGTAGCTGGTAACTTTGGATGCGAAATAATACCGGCGCATAAAATGCATCGACAGCACTAAATTGATTACCCGCCAGATAAGGTCCGCCAAAACGTTGTAACCCTTCCAGCCACAACTGCTCAAGCCGTTTTAAATCATTTTCTACAGAGGCCGGTAGTGGCGTTTTATCAAAACGACCACCGGCATGGAAAGGGCAGTAGCTACGAAGTTCACTAAAGCCTGAATGCATTTCGGCTGCGGCAGACCGTGCCCAGCTACGGGCTTTGTTCTCTTGCGGCCAGACTCTGGCATGACGTTCAGCTAAATATTCAACAATAGCCAGCGAATCCCAGACCACCCAGTTGTCATGATGCAGGCAAGGTACTTTGGCATTAGGTGCAAAAGCTTTAAATTGAGCACTATTGTCATTGGACTGAAACTGCACCTGTTTTTCTTCAAAGGGGATTGCCAGTACCTGCATCAGAAGCCAGGGCCGCAACGACCAGGAGGAGTAGTTTTTGTTGGCGATATAAAGTTGGTACATTAAAGCCTCCGCTCGGTGAACAATAGTCGGGACGAACACAAAGTACTGTATCAGAGAAATGACGCTGCAGGGGGCAGGTTTTTTCAGTCAGGCTTTTGCGTTATACTGCCCATCGTTTTGTTCATATACCTCACCTGATATAAGGAACTTTGTCGCCGATGTAGTTTTTAAACCGTTTTTTCTATCAATAAAAGTGAAAACGCAAGCTGGGGCGTTACAACTTTTATGCCTGAAAAAAATGCGTTTAATAAGTACTCAAACACAAAGGAATTCCTGATGTTTCAATCGATACGGCAGCAATGGCTGTCTAATGTTCGTGGCGATGTATTATCCGCCATAGTGGTTGCTCTGGCGCTTATTCCTGAAGCTATCGCCTTTTCTATTATTGCTGGTGTCGACCCCAAAGTAGGTTTATACGCTTCTTTTGCTATTGCTGTGATCACCGCTTTTGCCGGTGGCCGTCCGGCGATGATTTCCGCAGCCACTGGCGCTATGGCGCTGTTGATGATTACCCTGGTAAAAGAGCATGGTTTACAGTATTTGCTATTGGCGACTTTATTGACGGGTGCGCTGCAAATTCTGTTTGGTTTGTGCAAGCTGGGTGAGCTGATGAGGTTTGTGTCGCGCTCAGTGGTGACAGGCTTTGTCAATGCTCTGGCTATTCTGATATTTATGGCACAGTTGCCTGAGCTGACAGATGTTACCTGGCATGTATATGCCATGACAGCTGCAGGCTTAGCTATTATTTATTTGTTTCCTTACGTTACAAAAACAGTGCCTTCTCCTCTGGTCTGTATTGTGGTTTTAACCTCCATTGCGCTGTATTTCCAGATTGATGTTCGTACTGTGTCGGATATGGGCGCGTTGCCTGATAGTCTGCCGATTTTTTTATGGCCTGATGTACCTCTGACACTGGACACGCTGCAAATTATTTTCCCTTATGCTTTAGGTCTGGCGTTAGTCGGTATTCTGGAATCTCTGATGACCGCCACTATTGTCGATGATATGACGGATACCAACAGCAATAAAAACCGTGAGTGTATAGGCCAGGGCATAGCTAATATAGGCTCAGGGTTATTGGGCGGTATGGCGGGTTGTGCCATGATTGGCCAGTCAGTAATTAACGTAAAGTCTGGTGGTCGTACGCGTTTATCCACTTTATTAGCTGGTGTTTTACTGCTTATTTTTGCAGTGTTTTTAGGCGAATGGGTGGGGATGATCCCTATGGCTGCTTTAGTGGCCGTGATGATTATGGTGTCTATAGGCACCTTTAACTGGCAGTCAGTTCGGGATTTAACCACTAACCCAAAAAGCTCCAGTCTGGTGATGATCATTACTGTGCTGGTGGTGGTCTTTACTCACAACCTTGCTTACGGTGTGTTTGTTGGTGTACTGATGAGTGCGTTATTTTTTGCCAACAAAGTTGGGCAATTGCTGGCGATACAGTCTGAATTATCAGCGGATGGCAACAGCCGTCGTTATCTGGTGACAGGGCAGGTGTTTTTCACATCAGCTGAACCTTTTGTCGCTGCTTTTGATTTTAAAGAGCCACTTCGCGTTGTGCAGATTGATTTAACTCATGCACATTTCTGGGACATTACAGCCGTCAGCTCGCTGGATAAAGTGATTTTAAAATTCCGTAAAGCAGGAGTTGAAGTTGAAGTGATTGGGCTTAATCATGCCAGTGCAACTTTAGTGGATAAGTTTGCAATTCATAATAAGCCAGAAGCTATAGAACAACTGATGCACTAAAAAAAAGGTCAGAGCTTTGGCTCTGACCCTTTCATCAGTCAAACGAGAATAGATACTTAGTACTTATAGCTAAAGCTTAAACCGTAGCTTTGGCCTTCAACACGGCGCTGTAACAACTCACCTTGCTGCATAATTTCAACATCTTCATCCAGAATGTTTTTCATCGACAGCTTGACGGAAGTAGATTCAAACGGCGTGTAAGAATAAACGAAATCTAATGAGTTAAACGGCTGCTCGTAGGCATCGTCTTTGTCGTTCACACCAGCAAAAGCGATACGTTTACCAAATACGTTGTAAGTTAATGTCGCGTTATGCTCGTCGTTATCCGAATCGAAACCTAACTGCAAGTTCACCACGTGCTTGGAGTGACCACTTAACGGGCGTGTCAGATTGGTCAGGTTAGTACCGGCAAAAGGCTGAATAGTGATTTCAGATTCGCTGTAGGTAAAGTTACCGGCCACAAAGAAGTTATCCAGCCAGTTATTGCCTTCAAACATATTCAATTGTTGCAGGAATTCCGCTTCCACACCGTACACTTCACCGGTGTCACCATTACGGAATGACATCAGTAAGTTACCGTCTGAACCACTTAATTCAATAGACTCGATTGGCTTATCCAGGTCTTTATAGAACACACCCACGCTGTAGTTGCTTTCGTCGTAGTACCACTCTAAACGGGCATCATAGCTGCTGATGTCTGTGCTTTCCAGGCCAGAAAAACCTGTCACTTTAAAGTCAGTCAGCGGGTCGATAAAGAGCACTGGTGTGACTTCACGTAAGTCTGGGCGAACCACTGTGCTGCTGTAACCAAAGCGGGCTTGTAAATCGTCACTGACAAACCAGGTTAAAGACAAAGAAGGGTAAAAACCATCTTCGTTCAGCGGGAAGTCTTCGACATTACCACTGATTTCACCATCCGCATTTAACGGGATAGAGATTTGGCGGAAGTCTTCATAACGTACACCAACGTTTAATCGCAGCAGATAGTCGTAGTTCATTTCCATGCCAACATAAGCTGCATCGATCATCTGCGCTGCTATATAGTCGTCGGCCTGAGTGGTCACGTTGGAAATCTGGAAGCCGTTAGCGGTATTAAGAATGCTTTCATCAGAAAAGATCTCTGAAAAGCTCTGTCCTAATTGTTCCAGGCTGTAACCCACTGTATTGAAGTTAAACAGGTTAGTTTGAGATTCACGGGTCCGCTCGAAGTAAGAATAACCGCCGTTCAACGTCATCTCAGCTTTACCTAAGGTAAAAGGTAGTTTGGCATTCCAACTGGCGTTTTCAGTATTATCTTCCATCTTACCGAAGCTGTAGTTCACTGCGTTTTGGTTACGGCGCAGGAATGAGGTTACAGTTCCATCGTCCTGAATTTCGTTTAAGTAACGATATTCCACTTCGCCCGGAGCATCACGTTCGGCTTTGGCGTCTGTGTATTGCCAGTCAACACTGATGTCGTATAACCAGGGCAACATATGGCGGCCACGGATTTGGTTACTGAACATTGAGCGTTCTTCGTAACGTAACGAAGTATCTGTGTTGGATCTGTTCGCTTCATTAACGGTTTCAATACTGTCACCGTTTTTTACTTTGACTTCATCTTTAGTATCTCGCAGATAAATAGATGCTGTCTCAAAACGGTGGTTTTCATCCAGCTCTAAACCAAAGTTCAGCATACCAGACAATTTCACCTGATGTTCTGTACCTTTAATATCGTCGTAAATATTTAAAGGTACTAAATTATCACCAGAAACTGAAAAATAACGTTCCTGCTCTTCAATATTTTGCGTGGATCTGTCATAGCTAACACCAGCCATCACACCAAAAACGGAGGACCCAATATCGAATTTATCACCAAAAGATACACTGCCATCAAAATCAGGCTTCACACTTTCGCGTTGTACATCAATATCACGGTTAAACGCTAAACCTAACTCGCGCACTATAGTGGCGGCCTGAGCCAGGTTACCAGCGTTAATACCACCTAAAGCTTCAGCTATATTAATCTGGTTAATGGTACCGTAAGTATCTAAAGCGGCACGTAGTTCAGGCGACATAGTACGGGTGCCATCATCGCTACCCATCCAGTCATCACCACCACCGTTGTAGCTGTAACCCTTATCGCTGTTCAGGCTGTTATAACCAGTACCTACCGATAAGTTAAAGCTGCGCTGCAATGGAATAGATGCTGTACGTATATTGACGCTACCACCACCAAAAGCTGCTGGTAGTTCAGGTGAATAAGCTTTTTGGACGACTAAACTTTCAATAATACCGGCCGGGAACATATCCAGAGGGATGACGTTTCTTGTTGGATCCGGACTTGGTACCATAGCGCCGTTTAATAAGGTACTGGAATACCGTTCCCCTAAACCACGCACATAAATAAATTTGTCTTTAACTAAAGTTAAACCTGTCACCCGGCGCAGTGCTGTGGCTGCGTTACTGTCGCCTGCTCTGGAGATTTGCTCCATGCCTAATAATTCTGCGACATAAGGTTGTTCACGGCGCTCTGCAGCAGCGGAAGCGGCTGAACTCATCAGACGACCTGATACTTCAATACGTTCAACGGCCTGTTCTTGTTCTGCTGGTTGTGCAGGAGTTTCCTGGGCCGATACAGGCACTATGCTTGCTGTGGCGGCTAAAGCCAGAAGCACACTACGGCCAACCTGACTGATTTTAAAACTTTGCTTGCTGCTCATTTGAACTTGGTCCTATCAGCTAATTCGTACATCAATGTGCCGGGCTTATCCAAGGGAGGCCCGGCACTAAGTGAATTCAAAACTGCCAGCGAGCCGGCAGTTTATGGTGGTCTTAGTCGTCCAGACCTACAGCCCAACCAGCTGTCCAATCATCACCTTCAGAAACTGCACCGACAAAATCAACTGCTTCGAAGAAGGAATCAACTTCAGTCATATCTTTTGGCGTGTTAGTGTCGATGGTGAAGATACCGTCTAATACAGCGGCCTGGTTAGCAGCTAATTTGTTGCCTTCCTGAGCCAGGAACCATGCTTCGGTTGTCGTCACACCAGGCACAACATCACCTTTAGTGGCTTCAGCACAAGCAATAACAGAGTTGGTCATAGTTAAGGCTCCAGCTGCAGCAAAAGCCTGAGATTCAGCAGATTCAATTTCCAGACATTCACCCATACCAGCAGGGCCTGTCACTACGAAGTTAGCTAACTGGGCGTTAGTGCCAGCGCGCAACACAATGCCTTCTGAATCATCATCACCATCAAAGTTGTTACCGATAATAGTCATGTTTGCGATAGTAGGATTTGAAACTGGAGATGCAGTCAGGTTGCCTGACTGGTTATCCGCTTCAATGCCGCGGTTGGCTTTGGCATCGTCAGCAGCATGTTTTACTAATACAAACTGCATTTTGCCGTTCCAGCCATCAGCCCAATCGACTGAGTCGTCGCCGTTAGCAGTAAGAACTACGTTTTTACAGTTCACACTACCACCGAAGAATTCCACACCGTCGTCCACGTTTTGGTGAACCTGGATATTTGAGCACTTAGTGCCTGAACCTACACCAGCAAAAGTAATACCGTTTAATTCGTTATTCGGGATAACTTCAAAGCCAGCGTGTTTGACTACAACGTAGTTTAATGAACCACTGCTGTCTGCAGAGTCCGGACCACCGTATGGGCCCGCATCACCTTCAGCTTGTACCAGGCAGTTCGCTAAATCAGCCTGATTACATTTGTTGGTTGGTGCTTTTCCTAATAAAACTAAACCACCCCATTGACCAGCTGCAGTAGGTGAACCAATCACATCCTGTACAGAAGTCATAGTGATAGGGTTAGCCGCAGTACCTTCGGCCATAAGTTTTGAACCGCGGGTAACCACTAAGAAATCAGCACCTGATTTGCCGTAGATAGTGACGCCAGGTTGTACTGTTAAAGTAGCGCTGGTGGTGTTATCCACACCCACACGTACACGGCCACTTAATACATAGTCAGCGCCAGCTGCTAAAGTTACGTTGGTGGTGATATCGCCTGTTAACTGGCAGTTTAAACGGCCTGTTAAGCTGGCTACTTCAGTAGTGCCTGTTGGGCAAGAATCTAAACCAGTACCAGTTTCAGCATGCAGACCGACAGTCCAGCCTTTGGTCCAGTCCGTAGTGCCATCAAAGGCACCAATGTAGTCCACATCATCAAACCAGCCGTCGACTTCGTTGGCTACGTTATAACCATTAGCTAATGCAGGTGAGTTAGGTGCAGGAACATAACCACCTAATAATGCATCACCTATGAAGTTATTTGGCTGCTCAGCAAACCAGGCTGTGGTATCCAGAATTTCATTGCCAGCTTCGTCTTCTGCGTTCTTCACTGGTTCAGCGCAATCCAGAATAGAGTTGCGGAAGATAATAGCGCCTGATGTGGCGTTGTTAACCGATTCCTGAGAGTTGATGTCGAAACATTCCCCCATGCCTTCAGGGCCTGTCACAACCACGTTGTATAACTCACCAGCAGTACCGGCACGTAATAAAATGCCTTCAGAATCATCTTCACCATCAAAGTTGTTACCAATGATAGTCATGTTGGAAATCTTAGGGTTACTGACTGGCAAAGCAGTGAGGTTACCTGATTGGTTGTCGGCTTCAATAGCGCGGTTTGCTTTAGTGTCATTTGGATTATGACGGATTAATACGTGTTGCATACGGCCGGTCCAGCCGTCAGCCCAGTCTAAAGAGTCATCACGGTTACCTGTTAATACTACATATTTCGCATCTACAGTACCGCCAAAGAACTCAACACCATCATCCAGGTTGTTGTGAACCTGAATATATTCAACAGTAGTGCCACTGCCTACACCAGCAAAAGTAATACCGTTTAATTCGTTGTCTGGAATAACCTCAAAGCCTGCATAACGGACTTGTACATATTTTAATGCAC
Organism: Rheinheimera sp. 1928-s; assembly: GCF_029269265.1. Classification (GTDB taxonomy): domain Bacteria; phylum Pseudomonadota; class Gammaproteobacteria; order Enterobacterales; family Alteromonadaceae; genus Pararheinheimera. The sequence continues at coordinate 228,121 of NZ_JARIXP010000002.1, read as the reverse complement.
CGCTGTTATCTTCTGGATCATCACCACCATATGGGCCAGCTTCACCTTCAGCTTCAACCTGACAGTTGGCTAAATTAGCTTGATCACATTTATTGGTTGGGGCTTTACCTAATAAAACTAAACCGCCCCATTCAGCAGTGGACTCTTCATCAGATAAACCTAACATATCGTTTACTGAAGTCATGATGATAGGGTTAGTGGCTGTACCTACAGCCTGAATTTTTGAACCGCGGGCTACTACTAAGTAGTCGGCACCGCTTTTACCAAAGACTTTAGTGCCAGGCTGAATAGTTAAAGTGGCGCTGTTGGCGTTATCGTTACCTACTGTGACTTTGCCAGACAAAGCCCAGGCGATATCCGCAGTTAATGTAGTGTTGCTGGTGATAGCACCGGTGATTTCACAAACTGGAGTGGTTACACCAGCTAAGTCTGCAACTTGTGTTGCAAAAGAAGGGCAATCGCTGGTTGGAGGAGGTGTTACGCCGCCACCGCCGTTGCCGCCATTGCCAGTGTTGATGTTAATATCACCGCCACCACAACCAGCTAATACTAAAGCTGAGGCAATTGCGCTCAATTTTAAGAAGTTACGTAAAGCCATCACTCTATCTCCAATAATTACGGGAATACTGTTGTTATAAAAAGCTGGGGCTAACCATACTCAGGCTTAATGACTGTTTTATTACAGTGGGTGCTAAAGAGATTGAACTTAAATTGCAGGTCACGGCTGGCGCGCCATAGCGGCGATTCTGTCAAAAAAGGTTCATTAAACTGTCATCCGAAAGACTTTTTTGTTTATTAGCAAAATGTAAGCAGATTGATTGTTTTTTATTTCCATTGAAAGTAACGGGTAAAACCTGCGTGTTTTGTGTTCTGAACCCGTCAACTGGTCAGCACAGGGCAGATTGCTTGCTTCTCTTTCATAAAAATGTCATAAACTAACGCCATACTGGTCACAATCAATAAATTAGCTTGAATTGGTAGAGGGTTATGTCTAGAAAAATCCTGGTCGTAGAAGACGAAGCGCCGATCCGTGACATGTTGTGTTTTGTACTTGAACAAAATGGCTATCAAGCCAGCACAGCAGAAGATTTTGATTCGGCCGTTAATATGTTGGTAGAACCTTATCCGGATTTAGTTTTGCTGGACTGGATGTTGCCTGGTGGCAGCGGTATTCAGTTTGCAAAAAAAATGAAAGGACACGAGCTTACCCGCACTATTCCAATCATTATGATCACGGCTCGTGGTGAAGAAGAAGACAAAGTTCGTGGGCTGGAAGTGGGGGCTGACGACTATGTCACCAAGCCATTTTCACCAAAAGAGCTGATGGCACGTATCAAAGCTGTAATCCGTCGTGTGGCGCCAACCAGCCTGGATGATGTGATTGAAGTGCAGGGTTTAAAACTGGATCCGGTATCACACCGTGTCACTGCAGCCGAACAGGCTGTGGATATGGGGCCAACAGAATTCCGTTTGCTGCACTTTTTTATGACACACCCAGAGCGTGTTTATAGCCGTGAACAATTGCTGGATCATGTCTGGGGTACTAATGTGTATGTCGAAGACAGAACAGTAGACGTTCACATACGCCGTTTACGTAAAGCCATTTCTGTGGCTGGGCATGACCGTTTAGTGCAAACTGTACGGGGTTCAGGTTATCGTTTCTCTGCCAAATAACCATTCCCATTTACTTTGGCGATATGAGAAGGTGCTATGCGTTTGTTATTGTCGAAGAGAAAGATTTTAAGCAAAATCTTTCTCTTGTTCTTTGTGGTTGCGCTAATTGGCTGGTTGTTTGACCTGCTGTTTCCTGCTTTATTTTTGACCTCTGTTGTACTGCTTGGCTGGAATTACCGGCATATTTTTTTGCTGGACAAGTGGCTATGGCGTGATAAAAAACTGACGCCACCAGCTGGTGATGGCAGCTGGCAGCAAGTGTTTGACGGTATTTATTATCGTCAGCGCAAAGCACGCAAAAAGAATAAAGAATTGCGCTCCTTGATCAGACGTTTTCGTGACGGCGCTGAAGCTTTACCTGATGCCATTGTGGTGCTGAACAGTGACTGGACCATTATCTGGTGCAATAAACTGGCGCAGCAACTGGTTGGATTACGCTGGCCACAGGATGAGCGTCAGCGGATTGATAACCTGATACGAAATCCTGAATTTCAGACTTATATTCAGCACAAACAGTTTGACCAGCCACTGGAGTTGTCTTCTCCGGTTAACGAAGATTTAGTACTGGAATACCGTATGCTGCAGTACGGCGACGATCAGCATTTGTTGATAGTGCGTGATGTCACCCAACTAAAACTGCTGGAGCAGGTACGTAAAGACTTTGTGGCTAACGTTTCTCATGAATTACGTACCCCCTTAACTGTATTACAAGGTTATCTGGAAGTGATGGACGCGGATAACCTGCCGAATGAGGGCATTTGGCTCAAGGCTCATACTGTGATGCTGGAACAAACCAAACGTATGGATGCTCTGGTACAGCAATTGCTGACCTTGTCGCGTATTGAAGCCGCCGCCAAAGTGCAGTTTGAAGACCATATTGATGTGCCGGCTATGTTGGCGATGCTGGAGCAGGAATCCCAAACCTTAAACCGGGAAAAACAGCATCAGATCAGCTTTTCCATTGAACCGGGTTTAATGGTGTCTGGCATTCGTGAAGAGTTACGTAGTGCTTTTTCTAACCTGATCACCAATGCAATTAAATACACCCCTAATGGTGGTGAAATTCAGGTCAGTTGGGTACGGCAGCATCAAAAAGCGGTGTTTAGTGTCAGCGACAATGGCGAAGGTATAGCGCCTCAGCATGTGAAACGTCTAACCGAACGTTTTTACCGGGTTGACCAGGCCAGAGCCCGCGCCACAGGCGGCACAGGTTTAGGTTTAGCTATAGTCAAACACGTGTTGCAACGCCATAACAGCAAGCTGATGATTTTCAGTGAACCGAAAAAAGGCAGCAGCTTCTCCTTTAGTTTACCTGCTGAATCTCAGCCCAAGCGTAAAACAGTTAAACCCCATTAACAGGGCCTTCTTGCTGCAAAAATTGCAAAAATTTTTGCAGCAAGGGGGGCCGATAATTTTTATGTTGTACCAATCTGAAATGCCGTTGTAGCTGCAAAGGACTTTGCAGTACTACCAATTGTCCTGCTTTGATTTCATCCTGCACCGCCAGCAAAGGCAGGCAGCCTATGCCTAAACCTTGTTTTACGGCTTGCTTAATAGCTTCGGGTCTTTCCAGCTCTAACAGATTGTTGGGAGCCCAGTGTAAGCGGGCCAGTTCATGCTCTAACACAGCCCTGGTACCTGAACCTTGTTCCCGCACTATCCAGCGCTCTGCCAATAACTGTTCTGTCGATAAATTCTGATGCAGGCGCGGGTTGCCTATGAGCACTGTCAGGTCTTGTCACCAGTGCTGAATATGAAACTCCGCACTTAACACCGGTCCTTCAACAAAACCCAGTTGTGCTTGCTGCTGGTGCATCAGGTGCAGTACCTCACTGCTGTTGCAAAGCCGCAATTTAAAATCAATCTGAGGGTGTAAGGCAGTAAATTGCGCCAATAAAGCGGGCAGTAAATAACAACCTACAGTTTCACTGGCGACCAGCCGCAACTGGCCTTTTTCCGGGCTTGAGTTCACCAGTTCCTGTTGTAATTCAAGTAGCAGCTGTAACTTGGGTAATAGATCCAGCGTATGTTGAGTTGGGATCAATTGCCGCCCCTGGCGCAGAAATAACGGATGGCCCAGTCGTTGTTCCAGCTCTTTTAAAGCCTGACTTGCTGCTGATTGGCTTAATGCCAGTTGGTCAGCTGCTTTGGTCAGGCTATGCTGCCGGCAAATGGCATCCAATAATAACCAATGGCGTGGACTGGGATAATTCATTTGTTTATTTAATCTGAATGATAAGATTAATCCATTATTCTTATTTCTAAAGCGCAGTACAATAGCGCTGTCACTCCAACGAAGATGAATTCCTATGCTGGTGCTGTTACTGCTTAGCTTATTACTGCATTTATGTTATTTGGCTGTGCCTGAATTGCAGCACGTGATCAGTCCGGTTTTTATCGCTTTGATACTGGGCTTGCTGGCCGCTTTTGTGCTGCCTTTGCTGTCTGTTCAGCCCCGCCAGTTGTTGGCTGCTCAGTTGGATACTATCGCCAACTGGCAGCAAAAAGCCTTACGTTTGGGTATTGTGTTATTTGCTTTTAGTGTGGAGCCTGAACTGGTGCTGCAAACCGAGCCCCTGGCTTTAATGCAGTTGTTTTTTGTCGTGCTGCTGATACTAACTGCTGCGTTTTGGCTTGGTATCACGCTGTTTAAATTACCCAAAGAGCTGGTGCTTTTGATCAGTTGTGGTTTAAGTTTTTGTGGGACTTCAGCTATTTTTGCCACCTGGTCGGTTCGGCAAAGTAGTCAGGCAAGCTTAACTCAAAGTCTGGCTGTGGTGTTGTTGATGGGGTTGTTATCCTTGTTGGGCTACGCTGTATTGATGCAAACTGGCTGGTTGCCGGAGGCACAACTGGCCTGGCTGATTGGCAGCACAGCACCTGAAGTATCACAGGCTGTGGCCGCAGGCAGTCAGTTAGGGGATGCAGCGCCGCAGGCGGTGATCGCCAAGTTATTCAGGGTGTGTTTACTGGTGCCTTTTTTACTGCTGCTCAGTTTGAACAGTAAAACGAAAGATGGGTTGGTGTTTCCGTGGTTTGTTTTGGCGTTTATCGCCGTCTTGGTACTCACTATGGTTTTTTCCGTGCCAGCCTGGTTCAGCCAGGGCGCTGTGTTGCTGTCACAAAGTTGTCTGATTTTTGCGATGCTGGTGACAGGGCTTTTAACCTGTTGGCAGGATTTGAAGCAATGCAGCGGCAAAGTGTTTATCTTTGCCGCATTGGTGATGAGCTTACTTTTTAGTCTTTCTTATCTGTTTTTGCCGGGTTAGCCAGATAGTCCAAAGCCAGAGCTGTTAAAGCCCGAACGCCATTTTCCAGTGCCAGCTCATTCACCTGAAACAGTGGCGAATGGTTAGGCGCTGTTTGTTCCACCGGAGTATTCTCCGGGGCTATGCCTAAAAAGAAAAACACCCCCGGTACTTCTTGCTGGAAAAACGAAAAGTCTTCCGAAGCGGTAATAGGTTTAATTGGCGCAACCCCGGCTTTGCCAGCAGCCCAGTGCAAACTAGGCATTGCCCATTCGGTCAAAGTGGCATCATTCCAGGTGACAGCCGCAAAACTATGGTTATGAAATTCAGCAGTAGCACCACTGGCCGCCGCTATATGTTCTGAAGTGTGCTGCATTTTTTGTAGCAGTTGCTCGCGCATTTGTGGATCAAAAGTGCGTATTGTGCCTTCGAGTTTCACATCATCCGGAATAATGTTCCAGCGTACGCCGCCATGCACTTGCCCTACAGACAACACGGCAGGGGCCTGAGTCACATCTAACTGACGAGCCGGAATTTGATGCAGGGCCGTGATCAACTGGCCTGTCACCGCTATAGGATCCACCCCACGCCATGGGCTGGAACCATGCACCTGCTTGCCTTTGACAGTGATATTAAAACTGTCAGCCGCCGCCATGATGCCTTCACTTTTTACCTGCAACTGACCAGCGGGACCTGGCCATACATGCAGGCCAAAAATGGCATCGGGTTTGTATTTAGCAAAGACGCCTTCTTTGAGCATCAGCTTAGCGCCACCTTCTTCACCGGCAGGCGGACCTTCTTCGGCGGGCTGAAATACAAACAGAATAGTTCCGGCAAGTTGTGCTTTAAACTCTGTCAGCACTGAAGCGGTCGCCATCAGCATAGCGGTATGGGCATCGTGACCACAGGCATGCATCACACCTACCTCCTGGCCATTAAAAGTACTGCGTACTTTAGAGGCAAAAGGTAAATCGACCTGCTCTGTGACAGGTAAAGCGTCCATATCTGCGCGTAAGGCCACAGTAGGGCCAGGTTTAGCGCCTTTTAATACGCCCAGAACACCATGATGAGCGATGCCGGTTTGCACTTCTAAACCAAGAGATTTTAAATGCGCTGCGACTTTCTTCGCTGTATTGACTTCCCGGTTCGACAGTTCAGGGTATTGATGGAAATGACGGCGCCATTGCAGCATTTGTGGTTGGATGTTTTGAATCGCAGTTTCAGTTTGGGGTTTTAAATCTGTACTGGCTTGTGCCGAAAAAGCGCTGGCCAGCAGAACAGAAAATAGAGTTCTCGACATGATAGTTCCTTCTGGGTGAAGTCACTACCATACTGGTACAAGCTTAGAAAAGCAAAGTGCCTTGCGACACTTTGCCGGAAACGGAGTTTAAAAATAAAACACGAAAGCCAGCAGGAATACACCTAAAGCCAAACGGTAAATCACAAAAGGCATCATGCCCATTTTTTCTATCACTTTAAGGAAAAAATGAATGCAAACATAAGCCGAGATAAAGCTCAGCACTGTGCCTAAGCCCAAAGCAGTCCAGTCGACTGCCTGTTCGCTTTTCAGTAATTTCAGCGTTTGATAACCACCGGCCAGCAGAATAATGGGGATAGAAATCAAAAAGGAGAAACGGGCTGCCGCTTGTCGGGTTAATCCCAGCATCAAACCTGCTGTCATGGTAATACCTGAACGTGAGGTACCAGGGATCAGAGCTATAGCCTGCGCCAGACCAATAATGATCACATCTTTGACTGTGAGCTGGTCTGTTTCTTTGATTTGTTTGGCTTTTGCATCGGCGTACCACAACAGCAAACCAAAGATGATGGTTGTGCTTGCAATCACTACAGCAGAGCGGGCGTAGACTTCAATAAAATCTTTGATCAATAAACCAAACAAAGCTGCAGGTATAGTAGCCAATACAATAAGCCAGCCCATGCGGCTGTGTTGGTCATGTTGCCCTTTGAAACTGCCAAACCAACTGACGCTGATAAGACCTACATCACGACGGAAGTAATGCAGTACGGCGGCCAGTGTGCCTAAATGCACTGCCACATCAAAAGCCAGTCCCTGATCACTCCAGCCTAACAACTGCGAAGGTAAAATCAAATGAGCCGAACTTGAGATAGGTAAAAACTCGGTAAAACCTTGCAGTAAAGCCAATACAATAATTTCGAGTGTGGTCATAACAATCCATAATGCAGGTGATTAAAGTGAACCTTGTATTATCAGTTCAGCTTGAAAAAAGCCTCCTGCAACAGGAGGCCCGGATTTAGCTGGCAGAATTAACCTGTCTTATGATCAGGGTCTGACGCCTGTTCGTCAATAGGAAGTTTGCTGGCAAGAACTTTATCAATACGCTTACCATCCATATCGACAATTTCCAGTTTCCAGCCTGCAACTTCCACTATGTCTGCAGTTTGTGGGATCTTGCCTAATTGGTACATCACCATACCGTTTAGTGTTTGAAAGCGGCCTTCGATTTCATCAGGGATCTCACGGATATTCAGCGCGTCTTTAAAGTCGATCATAGGGATCAGGCCATCAATCAATAAACTGCCATCTTCTCTGCGCACTATCATCTGATCGTCTTCATCATCATCCTGCGCAAATTCGCCGGTCAGCGCATCTGTCATATCCTGCAAGGTGACTAAGCCTTTTAAGTCGCCATATTCGTCAACCACAAACACCATCTGGCTACCTGAAGTTCTGAAGTGATCCAGCAACTCCATGCCGGATAAACTATCAGGCACATAGTTACAGGTTTTGGCCAGCGAGGCGATATGGATTTCTTTGCCGGCGATAGACTGGGCTAACAGCTGCTTTGCTGAAACTATCCCTACTAAATCATCAATGTTATTGCGGCATACCGGAAAACGCGAATGAGGCGCCTGCATCACCAGCTTCAGGTTGTCTTCTATCGGCTTGTTCACATCCAAATAGACGATGTCTGAACGTGGCACCATCAACGAAGAAATGCTTCGTTCATCCAGACGGAACACATTTTTCACCATGGCATGTTCAGAATGTTCAATGATACCTGCGGTTGAGCCTTCCTGTAACATGGCCTGGATATCTTCATGAGTTACATTGTCTTCAATAATATGGCTAAAACCTAAAAACTTCATAATAGCGTGGGTTGAACCCGACAGCATCCAAACAAAAGGTTTGGTTGCTATAGCCAGAAAAGCCATAGGCCGGGCTACCAAACAGGCAATACGCTCTGCGCTGACCTGACCAATACGTTTAGGCACCAGTTCGCCTACCACTATCGACACGTAAGTAATGATGATAACCACCAGTATGGTGGAGACTATGCTGGTCACTTCAGGAGCAAAACCAAAACTTTGCAACCAGACTGATAAAGGTTCGGCCAAAATAGATTCACCGAAAATACCGTTCAGAATACCTATAGAAGTAATACCTATCTGCACAGTAGATAAAAACTGAGTGGGATCTTCAGACAGCTTTAATGCTGCTTTGGCGGAGCTGCTGCCGCTTTGTGCCAAAGCAGTTAATCTCGACTTTCTCGCTGTCACTATTGCGATTTCCGACATAGCAAACAGACCATTCAAAATGATCAGGCCAACAAGAATAAAGATTTCCATAGCGTGTTATTTAGACTCCGTTGAGTTTAAGGTTGAACTAACAAATAAGAAGTGGGTAATTGATAGCTGTACTCTATCAACTGTCCTGAATCAGATAGGATCAGATATAAGTTTTGTTCGTTGAATTTTCGGGCTTGTGGGTCAATAAAACGCACCACCCAAAGCTCTTCCTGGTTGGTGGATGAGGCTTTTTGTGCATATTTTGGTGATATAGAAGACCAATGCTCTGCAATAACCTGCTGCTGTTGCAACTGGACTATAGAGTGTTCTGCATGTTTAATGGCTTCGGAATGCGTCATAGACGCATCAGCCAGTGCTGTAAATTGTGTCAACGCTGCAATCAAAAAGACTACAGCGCTCCTTCGGAGAGGGTTCATATTAGAGTGTGTGTATTTAGTCTGTAAAAATAAAAATTTATCTTACCTATCATTTTAGACTAGTAAAGTAATTTGTTTCTTTTGCCACAAAACCTATGGTGTTTTGTGGTCGGAGTTTTATGTTATGGAACTGGTTCTGACGGCCTATTGTTGGCTGTGATCCGTTGTTGTGGATCATCAGCCAGAGGTTGTGGTGCTCTGATCCATTCCCGCCAGATAGCAACCAGCAGCGCCATCAGCACTGGGCCAACAAATAAACCCACCATGCCCATTGTTTGCACACCACCAATTAAACCAAAAAAGGTCGGTAAAAAAGGCAGTTTGACTGGCCCACCCACTAGCGTAGGTCTGATGGTTTTATCAACAATAAAGAGTTCAATACTGCCCCATAAAAACAAACCAACGCCAGCGGTTAAATCGCCTGTACCGACCAGATAAATTGAAATCAAGGTGAAAGACAAAGGTGCGCCACCAGGGATCAGTGCCATAAAGCCTGTTAACACCCCAAAAGCGACAGGAGAGGGCACACCTGCTATCCAGTAGGCGACCCCTAACACAACGCCTTCGCCAATAGCGATAATCGTCATGCCTATAACGGTTGAGCTAACAGTCGCAGGCACAACGCGTGAAAAGCGGTTCCAGCGGTCAGGCAAAATACGCTCACCTACAGTATCCAGTTGCCAGGCGATACGCTCACCGTCTTTATATAAAAAGAACAAGGTGATCAGCATAAACAATAAGGTCAACATAAATCCGGCTGTAGTCCAACCAAAGTTCAGCACCCATTTGGAGATACCGCTGATTTGTTCGCCGCTGACTAAACTGACAACTTGCCCCAGCTGATGAGGTTCGGCTAAATAGGTTTGCCAATAGCTGGCTAAGGTTTCACCTACTCCGGGTAATGCTTTGAGCCAATCCGGCACTACTGCACCATGTTCATTGGCATGTTTTAACCACTCAATCCAGGCCCGAATTTCTTCCATCGCATAACTGAACACCATAGCCAGTGGGATCACTAATCCTAAGACTATGGCAATGATAGCGACGCTGGCGGCCAGCATGGAATTGTTGCGGCAGTGGTTCAACAGGTGACGGTACAAAGGCCAACTGGCAAAACAGATAATGAGTGCCGCCAGTACAGGAACCAGAAAACCGACAAAAAAGAATACTCCTGCACCGAGGATAACCAGCAATAAAGCTCTGCTGATGGCGTCGTTACTAAAAATCTGCGGCATTTGTAACTTTTCCTTTTTGTCTCTGGAGCCTGGGTATGAAATGCTTATTCCTCATCCGGACTGGATGGATCAAACCCGGGACTTTGCAAGCTGCACTCTACCAAATAGGGGCAATCCAGCACAAAAGCAATCTTTTTCAGGTGAAACTGCTCCTGCTGCAGATCAGCTACTAATAAGGGCTGTTGTTCCAGCCATTCTTTCGGTAGTTGCAGCGTCAGTTGTTGATTTTTACCTATGACTTTGAGTTCAGGCAAAAAGTCGTCACGTCGTTTTTGGTTTAATAATACCGCCAGACGCAATAACACCAGTAAAGACACCACTGTGCTTGCGCTGTACAGATAAAACTGCGACAGATCCTCACTTTTAATTTTGCGACGATGTGAGCGTACTAAAGTCGCAATGAGTTGCTGTTGTTCCTGGTTGAACCCCGGTAAGTTGGCATTTTTTAGAATATAGGAAGAATGGCGCTGTACGCTGGAAGAATTGATATGCAGGCCTATTTCGTACACTGTGGCCGCCCAGCTTAATAAATCAGCCAGCTCGTCAGTCAGTTGCCAGCTGTGGCGCAACTGAGCAAACAACTCCAACGCTGTGCTGCGAACTCTGTCAGCCTGACTGGTATCAATGCTGTATCTTTTAATCAGACTTTGAATGGTATGTTCGCGAATATCATGGTGATGCAGCCGGTCACTCATTTCATAGAGCACGCCTTCACGAAGAGCTGCGTCGACATAATACATCTGCGAAATGCTGAGCATATTAAATGCGGCAATTAAAATCGCTAAACCAGAACAAATCAGTAATTTACGGTCGTCTGCTAAGCCAGGTAAATCCAGTTGCAGACTATTTTCCTGCGCGATCAGCAAGTCTTTTAATTGCAGTAAATGCTCCAGCTCAATACAGGCCGGATGCCAGCCTAAACCAACAATAATATCGCGTATGGTTTTAATAGTGCCTGATGTGCCTACGGCCTGTTGCCAGCCTGTTTCGCGGTAGGCGGATACTATAGGCTCCAGTTCCTGCTCGGCCTGTAAAATAGCCCGCTCAAACTTTTTCGCACTGATGCGGCCATTGGGAAAATGAAACTGGGCATAACTGACACAACCCATATTACGACTGGCCAGTCTGATAGGTAAAAAGCCTTCGCCTATGGCAAACTCAGTGCTGCCGCCGCCTATATCCATCACCAGCCGACGCCCTTGATAATGCTCAAAATGGGCCACGCCCTGATAAATAAAACGAGCTTCTTCCTGACCTGAAATCACTTCAATAGGAAAAGGAAATACATCCTGAGCGCGGCGTAAAAACATAGCGCTGTTTTTTGCCCGCCTTAAGGTGTAAGTGGCAATAACCCGCACCGATTCTGTCGGCACAGGCTGTAAGGTATCCGCAAACTGGCTCAGCACAGCTAAACCACGCAACATGGCTTCTTCGGTTAACAATAAATCTTCTGTTAAACCTTCGGCCAGCTGTACTTTTTGTTTTTCGCGGTGCAACAGCTGCAAAGCGCCATCTACCACACGAGCTATCACCATATGAAAGCTGTTGGAACCTAAATCAACTGCCGCCATATAAGCGGCTTTTTGGGTATCTGTCGTATCTGTGCTGGTCCAGTGGGTCATGTGCCGGCCTGAGTGGATTGCTGCAACTGAGCAAAATAATCATAGATTTCCTGTTGGGAGCGAATGCTACGCTTATTGCCTCTTTTTACATAGTGGTTGCTTTGATCTTTATCAATAATCCGGGCTTTGACATTGTCATGCCACTGAATATCCAGGGTCGTCATAATTTGCTGCTTAATGGCTGCATCATAAATAGGCACACCCACTTCGACCCGTTGATCCAGATTGCGAGTCATCCAGTCAGCGGAGGAGATATACAAATCGGTGTCACCGCCATTGTTAAACACATAAATTCGGGCATGTTCAAGGAATCTGTCCAGCACACTAATCACATGAATATTATCACTGCGGCCTTTGATACCAGGGATCAATGAGCACATACCGCGCACAATAATGCGGATTTTCACTCCTGCCATACTGGCTTTATAGAGTAAATCAACGATTTGATTGTCAACCAGGTTGTTGATTTTAAGCGTGATTTCAGCTTTTCTGCCTGAAGTAGCAAAACTGGTTTCCCGCTCTATTAAGGCGCATAGTTTGGGCCGGCTCCAGGTTGGAGACACCATCAGATGGTTAAACTGAAACGCCTTGTAGCTGTACTGAATAAATTCAAACACCTGGTCCACTTCATCACAAATTTCACTATGGCAGGTGAATAAGCTCATGTCGGTATAAATACGGGCGGTTTTTTCGTTGAAGTTGCCTGTGCCTATATGGGCAAACTTTACGGTTTTACCTTTTTCCTGTCTGGTGATCAAACAGAGCTTAGAGTGAATTTTTAAGGTCTGCAGACCAAAGATCACCTCAATACCGGCTTCCGTCATACGGCGTGCCCAGTTGATATTGTTTTCTTCATCAAAACGGGCTTTCAGCTCAACCACTACTGTGACTTGTTTGCCGTTACGCACAGCATCAAGCAGCGAGTTTATAACGCGCGAGTTTTTTGCCACCCTGTACATTGTCATTTTGATGGTGGTTACTTTTGGATCAAAAGACGCCTGACGAACCCACTCGGTAAAATAGCTGAAGCTGTGGTAAGGGTAATACAACAAAATATCCGACGTGCGGATCGCCTCAAAACTTGTGGTATGACGCTCAAACTCAGGGCTTTTCAGCACAGGCATGGCCGGGAATTCTAAAGACGGATGGCCGATATTAGGAAAACCAATAAAATCTTTGAAATTACGGTATTTACCGCCCGGTATTAAAGAATCATAAGAGCTGTAGCCGAGTAATTTTTTCAGCATTTTTAACATATGCTCAGGCATATGTGCGTCGTAAACCATTCGCACAGGCTCTGATTTCAGCCGCTGTTTAATGCCTTTCGACATTTTGTCTATTAACGACTGATCCAGTGTATCGCTGATATTGTATTCAGCGTCACGGGTCAGTTTCAGTGAAAAAGCCTGTATTTCGCAAAAATCAAAGAAGCCATCAAATAAGTCTTTCAGGCAATGCACTATGATGTCATCGAGCAAAATAATTTGCCGGCGGAAGCGGCCTCTTTTTTTACTTTTATTCAGATGGAGCGGCAACTCAACAAAACGTGACATCACGTCGGTAGGAACCTGCACTATGGCGTATTCGGCTTTATTGGAACCTGTCATTTCTACCATCAGATAAGTGGCGTTATCCTCTAAATGCTTCGCCAGCTTCACTTCTTCAGCGGATAAAATAATGGGGGACAAATGCCGCTGTATTTCACTGCGATAGAAGCTGCGAACCCATTGAGCCTGGGCATCGGTCAGCTTAAAGTTATCAATCAGCTCAATATTGTATTTACGCAGTTCCTGCTGTAAATCGTCATAAATTTTATTAAAGCGCTCACCCAGTTTCAGCACTATATGTTGAATATCGTGCAGTAACTGCTCCGCATCTTCCTGCTCATTGGCATGGTATTTTTTCAGCAGGATACGACGTTTCACATCAGCGACCCGGACCCGGAAAAATTCATCCATATTGTTGGAATAAATACCTAAAAAACGTAACCGCTCAATTAACGGGTTACGTTCATCTGCTGCTTCCTGCAGCACACGGCCATTAAAGGCCAGCCAGCTTAATTCGCGGGGGAAATAATTCGTATCGTTCACAGTATGTTTTAACTCTGCAAAGACCATAGCGCGCTCCTGATCGGGTTCCGGAGCTACTCTATGGCAGTTTTATGACAGACTGATGAAAGGATCAAGGGTCTGATCCTTTAATACAGGAATATTTTTTTCAGCAGAGTTAGTGTTCAATATCAACCACTACGTCCGAAGCTATAGCTTCCAGTGCTTTGACCACTTCATCTTTATTCAGATCGGCAGGCAACTCCACTGTAGCTATGGCATGAAACAACGGAACACCCCAGTTGGGGGCGCTTTGTTTGGAACTTTCAAAATGAACAATATTGGCACCTTTGTGTTTCATCACACTAGACAATTCGCGCACTATGCCAGGCCTGTCGTTGCCGGTAATGACAAACTGCAGTTGTTTATCCTGGTGGATTTGTGAATGTAAGCCTTGCTGAATTTTTATATCCAGATCGGACATACGTTCAAGCTCTGTTGTTAAGGCAAACACATGTTCTTCAGAGACTTCCAGTTGCAATATGCCAGCAAAGTAACCACCTAAGTGGCTTAAGTTACTGGCCATCCAGTTGCCCTGATGGCTGGCGATCACTGTGGCGAGTTGTTCTACTAAACCTGCTTTATCCTGACCTATAACAGTTAAAATCAACTGCTTCATATTACATCTCCCGGAAAATCAAATCTGATAAAAATGGAAAAGAACTCAGAAAAACAGTGAGTTAGCTAACCTTAGCTTTTCCCATTGTAGACCTATGGCTATTTTTTGACAGTCAAGTCGTCGCAAATTTCCTGACAATCTCAAAAAAAACTGATGTAGCTCAAAAGATGTTCTTTCGTTTCGTCATATTAATGTCATATTTCTTTCTTATGATGAGTTCCAGAAAACAACCTGAACCACGAACAGGCCTTTGTCTGTTGTGAGGAGAGCAACGTGAAAGTAGCAAAATTATTAACTTCAATCAGTCTTATTGCAGCCACTTTAGGCCTGACAGCTCAGGCTGCCATTATCGAAGCAGACCCGAAATTGCCTGCTTACGTAAAATCTACTGGTGTTTCAGGCAACATTTCCAGCATAGGTTCTGATACGTTAAACAACCTGATGACCAAATGGGCTGAAGAATTCCGTAAACAGTATCCAAACGTGAATATCCAGATCCAGGGTGCAGGTTCTTCTACCGCTCCTACCGCTTTAACTGAAGGTACATCCAACTTCGGCCCTATGAGCCGTGCTATGAAGCCATCAGAAGTGCAGGAATTTGAAGCCAAGTATGGCTACAAGCCAATGGCTATTCCAGTGGCTATCGACTTACTGGCTGTGTATGTCAACAAAGACAACCCGTTGCAAGGTCTGACTATTGCTCAGGTGGATGCCATTTTCTCAGCAACCCGTAAATGTGGTTATAAAGAAGATGTGACACGCTGGGGTCAGTTAGGTATGGAAGGCGCATGGGCAAACCGTGATTTCACTACGTACAGCCGTAACGCAGTATCAGGTACTTACGGTTACTTTAAAGATGTCGCTTTATGTGGCGGTGACTTTAAATCCAGCATCAACGAACAACCAGGTTCTGCTTCTGTAGTGCAGGGGATCAGTGAGTCTATCAACGGTATCGGTTACTCAGGTATCGGCTATATCACGTCTAGCGTAAAAGCTTTGCCTTTAGCGAAAAAAGAAGGTGAACCATTTTATGCACCTAATGCGGATCACGCATTAGATGGTAAGTATCCGTTATCACGTTTCCTGTACGTTTACATCAACAAGCACCCAAACAAAGAAATGCTGCCTTTAGAGCGTGAGTTTGTTCGCTTCGTGTTGTCGAAAAATGGTCAGGACGTAGTCGCACACGACGGTTATGTTCCGGTACCAGCTTCAGTAGCAGCAAAAGCTCTGGCTGACTTAGGTATTAAATAAGTTGTATTGAATAACACAAGGCACCTTTAAGGTGCCTTGTGTTTTTTTTATTTAAAACAATAGTTTGATTTTTTCTTGCCTGATTCGGTTTGTGTCATTTATATGACAAAAAACCACTCTGTAATATTTCCGTCATAAAACTCTACTATAGTTGCCAGCATCTAAAAGTAACTGGTGGTATAGCAACTATGCACTCAACCCATCCAAGTCAGCAGTCAGCCGGTGATGCACCGCGTTCCTTACTGCCAACTGGTGAACGTCGTGCCCGTTTACGGCGCTGGCGGTCTGTTAAAGATAAAATCTCCAAATATGGCATCAGCTTTGCCGGTATCAGTGTGGTGCTGGCTTTTGCGACTATATTTGTTTACCTGTTTTCTGAAGTAGGGCCTTTGTTTTCCTCTGCCTCAGTGGATCAGAAAACCAGCTATCAAAGCCCAGCTGCAGAACCTCTGTACAGCAATATAGAGCGTTATGGTGAGATTGGCTTAACAGTGACAGCAGATGCAAAGCTGCAGTTTTTTAACGCGGACACCGGGGAGCTGAAGCAGCAAGTGCAGCTGGCTTTGCCTGCTGATGTCACAGTTACTACTTTTGCCAAAGCTGACCCTCGTACCGGCACTATCATTTTAGGTTTATCTAACGGTCAGGCATTGATTGCCAAGCATGAATATTTGCTGAGTTATCCAAATGATAAACGTCAGGTGAATCCTAAGGTTAGTTACCCTTTAGGCGAAGCTCCTGTGCAGGTGGATGCCCAAGGTCAGGCTTTAGTGGCTATTGCTATACAGGAAAAAGACGAAAACCGGATGTTGAGTGCATATACGGCTGATGGTCGTTTAGTACTGTCAAATATGGTGGCCGAAACTGTATTCCTGACCGGCGAAACCACTGTAGTTCGTACAGATTATACTTTGCCAGATGCTCCGGCTTCAGCCAGCAGAATATTGATCGACAATACCTTTCAAAACCTGTTTGTTGCTGATAAAGCCGGACAAATCCATTATTACGCCATCAATAACCCGGAGCAAGCGCGTTTAGTGCAAAGCGTCAACGCTGTCAGTTCTGGGGCGCAGATCACTGCCATTGAGTTTCTTGTCGGTACTGTGTCTTTGATTGTGGGCTCGTCTAGCGGTGAATTGAGCCAGTGGTTTTTGGTACGTGACCAGCACAATAACTTCGACTTAAAACAAATTCGTGATTTTGAGCAGCACCCTGGTGCTATTACTCAGATTGAAGCTGAATACTCCCGTAAAGGTTTTATGGCCATAGATGACAAAGGTCATTTGGGCATTCATTACGGCACTTCAGCCCGCACTTTGTTTTTAGATGCCTTTGATGACGAGCTGATGGCAAAACAAATTGCCATTTCTCCTATTAATACCAATTTCCTGTTGCTGGATGACAAAGGTCAGATGCATAAGTTTGAGTTGGATAATGCTCACCCTGATGTGTCGTACAGAGCGCTGTGGAATGAAGTCTGGTATGAGGGCCGTGATGAAGCCCGCTATATCTGGCAAGCTTCTGCCGGTTCAGATGAATTTGAAGCCAAAATGAGCATGGTGCCTTTAGCTTTAGGGACTTTAAAAGCTGCCTTTTTTGCCATGTTGTTTGCTACCCCTCTGGCCATTATGAGCGCCATTTATGTCGCTTACTTTATGACGCCAGTACTGCGTGGCAAAGTGAAGCCTACCATCGAAATTATGGCGGCCTTACCAACAGTTATTCTTGGCTTCTTAGCAGGTTTATGGCTGGCTCCTTTTGTGGAAGAGTATTTAAGTGCTGTGTTCGCCATTCTGATCCTGATGCCATTTATGATGTTAGGTGCAGCTTACTTGTGGCGTTTTATGCCTGAATCTATCCGCAACCGTTTTGGCTTAGGTTGGGAAGCTGCATTTTTAGTGCCTGTGATTATTCTGTTTGGTTATTTAGCGGTCAGTGCCAGCCCTGTTATCGACAACACCTTTTTTGATGGCAGCTTACGCCAGTGGTTTACCGACAATGGCATTAACTACGACCAGCGTAATGCGCTGATTGTGGGGATCGCTATGGGCTTTGCTGTGATTCCAAATATCTTCTCTATTGCTGAAGATGCGATTTTTAACGTGCCTCGCCACTTAACTCAGGGCTCTTTAGCTTTGGGCGCCACACCATGGCAAACCATGGTCGGCGTCGTACTGCCAACAGCAAGTCCTGGTGTGTTCGCCGCAGTGATGGTTGGTTTTGGCCGTGCTGTGGGTGAAACCATGATCGTACTGATGGCGACAGGTAACAGCCCAGTAGTGAACTTTAATATCTTCGAAGGTATGCGTACTTTATCCGCCAATATAGCGGTGGAATTACCTGAGACAGCTGTCGGCAGTACTCACTTCCGAGTGTTGTTCCTTGCCGCGCTGGTGTTGTTTGTCTTTACCTTTGTATTTAATACCCTCGCCGAAGTGATACGGCAGCGTTTACGTCAACGCTTCAGCAATCTGTAATTAAGGGGCACTTTGATGAAATCTTTATTTGGCGTAAGAGCCTGGTTCAGATCAGGGACTCCCTGGATTTGGTTAAACGCCGGTGCTATCGCTTTGTGTCTGGTGATGGTGATTGGTGTGTTGGGTCTGATTGTGGTGCGTGGTGGCAGTCACTTCTGGCCTGCGGATTTGCAGCAGACTGAATGGTCGCCTGAATCTGGTCAGAAAAAAGTCATTATGGGTGAACTGGTTCGTGCTGAAACAGTGTCTGCTGTGATGCTGCGTGAGTCAGGTGCTACAGTGCCGGCAGAGCTGGAAGCTGTGACCCGTTATTTGGTGAAAGTGGGTAACCGTGATCTGTATGGCCGCGATTTCTCCTGGTATATGGATTATGAAATCAGCGGCTGGACTGCACCAGAGGGCGCTATTGCGCTGGAGCGTCGTGAGCGTGGCAATTTTTATGGTTTTCCATTAAAGCTGAACGAAGGCGATACCCTGATTGCTGAAGGTGCCGCCATGTGGCCTGAGTTGTTAAAACGGGTTGAACGTGCCAACGGTATTTTTCAGCAGATGAAAGATATCGAAAAAAATGACATCAGCCGCATCAACAACCAGATTGAAAAGTTACGTTTAACCGAACGTCGTCTGGTGTTGGATAAAGTGTCTGATGCTGAAATGGCAGAATTCAAAGCTCAGGCTGAAGCAGAAAACAAAATTCTGAACGATGAATATGCAGTGATCCAACAAAAACTGGATCAACTGCGTGCAGAGTCTAATCGTGACAACTTAGTGGCGCGTTCTGCGGAAGGCCGTGAAGTGACTATTTCGCTGGCGAACATCGTCAAGGCTTTTGCGCCTAACGATATGTCGGTCTGGCAAAAAACCAGACATTACTTCAGTGGCATTGGCACTTTCCTGACAGAAGAGCCGCGGGAAGCCAATACCGAAGGCGGTATCTTCCCAGCTATTTTTGGTACTGTCACTATGGTTATTTTAATGGCTATTATCGTGACGCCTTTTGGTGTGCTGGCGGCTATTTATCTGCGTGAATATGCCAAACAAGGGCCACTGCTGAAGATTATCCGGATTTCGGTCTACAACCTGGCTGGTGTACCTTCTATTGTCTATGGTGTGTTTGGTTTAGGTTTCTTTGTGTACATTATGGGCGGCAGTATCGATCAGCTGTTTTACCCTGAAGCTTTACCAAGCCCGACTTTCGGTACTCCAGGTTTATTCTGGGCGTCTTTAACCCTTGCGTTGCTTACATTACCTGTGGTGATTGTATCGACGGAAGAAGGTTTATCCCGTATTCCAAGTACTATTCGTATGGGTAGTCTGGCTTTAGGTGCAACCAAGTCTGAAACCTTATGGAAAGTGGTAGTGCCACTGGCTACTCCGGCTATGATGACGGGGTTAATCTTAGCAGTGGCTCGTGCTGCTGGCGAAGTAGCTCCGCTGATGTTGGTTGGTGTGGTGAAATTGGCTCCTACTTTACCTATAGATGGCAATTTCCCCTTTATTCACTTAGACCAGAAGATCATGCACTTAGGTTTTCATGTGTTTGATGTGGGTTTCCAGAGTCCAAACGTTGAAGCCTCGCGTCCGTTGCTCTATGCCACAGCACTGGTACTGGTGTTATTAATTGTGGTGCTGAATATGGCGGCTATTTACATGCGTAACAGATTACGTGAGAAATACCGCAGCGATACAGATTAGAAAGCATCCGGCCTGCCTGGCAGGCCTTGGAACACAGAATTTCACAGAATGGTAATGAAGATGAATCAAGATAAATTAACAGTTCCACCAGTAGAAGCCGAATTGAAATTGTCGGATGAAAAAATCAAACTTCAGGTCAATGATCTGAAGCTGTATTACGGTGATGCGCTGGCATTAAAAAGCGTCAATATGACGATCCCTGAAAAACGCGTCACGGCTTTTATCGGCCCTTCAGGTTGTGGTAAATCTACCTTGTTACGCTGTTTTAACCGGATGAATGACTTAGTGGATATCTGCCGTATTGAAGGCCAGATTTTAATGGATGGTCAGAATATTTATGACCCGAAAATTGACGTGGCTGAATTACGCCGTCAAGTCGGCATGGTATTCCAGAAACCTAATCCATTCCCAAAAAGTATTTATGAGAATGTGGCTTATGGCTTGCGTCTGCAAGGTGTAAAAGATAAACGCATTCTGGATGAAGTGGTCGAAACCTCATTAAAGGGTGCCGCTTTGTGGAATGAAGTAAAAGACCGTTTGCATGACAATGCCTTTGGCTTGTCTGGTGGTCAGCAACAACGTTTAGTTATTGCCCGTGCTATTGCGATTGAACCTGAAGTGTTATTACTGGATGAGCCAGCTTCAGCGTTGGACCCAATTTCCACGCTGAAAATTGAAGAACTGATTTATGAACTCAAAGATAAATACACTATCGTGATTGTTACCCACAATATGCAGCAGGCCGCCCGTGTATCGGACTATACTGCCTTTATGTATATGGGTGATTTAATTGAGTTTGATGCCACCAATAAGATGTTCACCAATCCATCGCAGCAACAAACTGAAGATTACATCACAGGCCGTTTCGGTTAACGGATTAGCCCCCACGAGGAGAGAGCGATGGACAAAATGAATTTAACGAAGCACATTTCCAGCCAGTTTAATGAAGAAATTGAGCAGGTTCGCAACCATGTGATGGCAATGGGCGGTTTAATTGAGCAACAACTGGCTGATGCGCTGAATGCTATTGCCAGCAGTGATGCTGAGTTAGCTCGTCAGGTGATCGCCAATGATGTGAAAGTAAACGACTGGGAAATTAAAATTGACCATGAATGCACTCGCATCATTGCTAAACGCCAGCCAGCAGCCAGCGATTTACGTCTGATTATGGCTATTATCAAAACCATTTCAGACTTAGAGCGCATTGGTGATGAAGCCGAGCGTATCGCCAAGGTAGCTCTGGAGTCCTTTAACAGTGCTCAGCAGGATTTGCTGGTCAATTTGGATAATATGGGCCGCCATGTCGCGCAGATGCTGCACGATGTGTTGGATGCTTTTGCCCGTATGGATGTCGAAGCTGCATTAGCTGTGCACCGTGAAGACAAAAAAGTAGACCGTGAGTACGAAGCCATCACCCGTCAGTTGATGACTTATATGATGGAAGATCCACGTTCTATTCCTAAGATCATGAATGTATTGTGGTCTGCCCGTTCGATGGAACGTATTGGTGATCGTTGTAAAAACGTGGCTGAATACATAGTCTTCCTGGTAAAAGGCAAGGATGTGCGCCACAGTGATGATGAAAAATTAGAGCAAGACGCGCGCAGTTAAACAATTTCAGCATTCAGTTGTCATAAAAGCCTGATAAAACCTATGTTTTATCGGGCTTTTTATACTCTGCTATTCTGCAGAGTATCCTTTGGCTGTTTAATAAGTTTTTATTACACTTTGATTGCAGTACAATGCGCGCCGACTTTCGTCAACTCAACAACAAGAGGCACACTTATTATGCCAAATCACTTTTTGGCGGTTTTCGCGAAATCCCCTATCAAGCCATTGGAAGAGCATATCAAAAAGGTTTTTGATGCCAGCCTGTTGCTGCTGCCATTTTTTGACGCAGTATTTTTAAAAGATTGGGAGAAAGCGGCTGAAGTTCGCAAATCTATTGTGACGTTGGAAAAGGATGCCGACAATTTAAAACGTGATATCCGTGTGCATTTGCCACGTGGATTGTTTTTACCTGTCGAGAGAACAGACTTATTAGAGCTGGTTTCACAGCAGGATAAAATCGCCAACAAAGCCAAAGA
Organism: Rheinheimera sp. 1928-s; assembly: GCF_029269265.1. GTDB lineage: Bacteria > Pseudomonadota > Gammaproteobacteria > Enterobacterales > Alteromonadaceae > Pararheinheimera. The sequence goes on along the minus strand of NZ_JARIXP010000002.1, from coordinate 206,116 downwards.
CATCACTGGCCGTGTTTTAGGTCGTGAACTGGAAATTCCTGGCCCTATTCAGGTGGAATTTAAAGCTTATTTACAGCGTTGTATTGATGCTGTGGAATTAGCCAGCGAAGCGATCAATGAACTGGACGAGTTGCTGGAAACCGGTTTTCGGGGCCGTGAAGTCGACTTAGTGATCAAAATGGTGGAACGTATCGATGAAATCGAACACGACACTGACCAGTTGCAAATCAATTTACGTAAATTTGTTCGTAAAGCTGAAGCCGAAATGAATCCGGTTGATGTGATGTTCCTGTACCGCACTTTGGAGTGGGTAGGCGATTTAGCTGACTGTGCTCTGAAAGTAGGTTCGCGTCTTGAAATCATGTTGGCTCGTTAATTCTTAAGGTAATTCAAACATGGATATTTTAACTACGTACGGCTATACGCTGATTATCGTAGCCGCTGTATTCGGCTTTATTATGGCTTATGGTGTAGGTGCCAACGATGTGGCAAACGCCATGGGTACTTCCGTAGGCTCCAAAGCTTTAACTGTGAAGCAAGCTATTTTTATTGCGGCTATTTTTGAATTCGCTGGCGCTTATTTAGCTGGCGGTTCTGTGACCTCTACTATTCGTAGTGGCATTGTTGACCCTATTCATTTTGCGTCAGCGCCTGAACTGATGGTGTTTGGCATGATAGCAGCCTTGTTGGCTGCCGGGACCTGGTTGTTGGTCGCGTCTTATTACGGCTGGCCAGTCTCTACCACTCACTCTATTGTCGGCGCCATTATTGGTTTTGCTGCTGTAGGAGTAGGTGTAGATGCAGTGGAATGGGGCAAAGTAGGCGGCATAGTGGGTAGTTGGGTAGTCACTCCTGTACTGGCTGGTATTCTGGCGTATTTGATTTTTATGAGTGCCCAGCGTTTAATTTTTGATACCGACAATCCACTGGCTAATGCAAAAAAGTATGTGCCTTTTTATATGGCTTTTGCAGCGCTGATGATGGCTTTGGTCACTGTGACTAAAGGTTTAACTCATGTGGGTTTAGACCTGAGCACAGAGCAAAATCTGATGATAGCCGGTAGTATCGCTGTGGTTGTGGGTATAGTGGGTAAAATTGCTATTAGCCGGGTGCATATAGACCCAATGGCCGATAAAGAAATGCATTTTACCAACGTGGAAAAAATCTTCGGTATTCTGATGATCACCACGGCTTGCTGTATGGCCTTTGCTCACGGCTCTAATGATGTGGCTAATGCCATTGGTCCTTTGGCTGCTGTGGTCAGTGTGATCCAATCTGGTGGTGAAGTGGTAGGTAAAGCCAAGCTGGACTGGTGGATTTTACCTTTAGGCGCTGTGGGTATTGTGATTGGTTTAGCGACTTTAGGCGCTAAAGTGATTAAAACCATAGGTACCGCTATTACGCATTTAACCCCAAGTCGTGGTTTTGCTGCAGAAATGTCAGCCGCAACCACAGTGGTCATTGCATCTGGTACTGGTTTACCTATCTCTACCACTCAGACCTTAGTTGGTGCCGTATTGGGGGTGGGCTTAGCCCGAGGTATTGCTGCGCTTAATTTAGGTGTTGTGCGTAACATCTTTATATCATGGGTTGTTACTTTGCCTGTGGGTGCTGGTTTGTCTATTTTGTTTTTCTATATTATCAGAGCGATTTTCAGCGCCTGATCCCAGCTGTTGTTTGATTAAAAATCCCGGCCGTTGCCGGGATTTTTTTTAGTTCTTACTGGAATCTAAGATGTTAGCGGGCAGAGTGCCTGTTCTGAACGATTTGGCTGCTTTCTGTCGCAAAATAAGCTGTTGCAGCTTTGCTTTCTGATGTTATTCGATTAAATTGGTTTTAATTGAGTTTAATCATCGGAATAAAAGATGAAACGAGTGCCCAGTATCAAACAGTTGCAGTATTTGCTGGCTTTGCATGAACATCAGCATTTTGGTCGTGCTGCTGAAGCTTGTTATATAGGCCAGTCTACTTTAAGTGCTGCAATCGCCAATTTAGAAGAAACGATGAACGCGCAGTTGCTGGAGCGTGATCATAAAACTTTTATTTTTACTCCGCTGGGTGAAGACGTGGTGCGTCAGGCTCGTTATATAGTGGAGCAGTGCGAAGAGTTGACACAATTTGCTAAATGTCAGGGCAAGCCGATGGCTGGACCGATGCGTTTAGGCTGTATTCCTACCATTGCACCTTTTGTACTGAGTGAAGTGATGGCATTGGCCCGTGAACGTTTTCCTGAATTGCAATTGCTGTTGCGGGAAGATACCACTGAAAATTCCTTGCAGTCATTGATTGAAGGCCGCCTGGATTTAGTCTTGTTAGCTCTGCCTTATGATACTGGCACTTTGCATACCGAAGTGTTGGCACAAGATTCCTTTAAACTGGTGTTGCATAAAGACTGGCTGGACCGTGGTTTTCAGCAAGATATCAGCCAGTGGCCTGATGAAAGTATCTTCCTGTTAGAGCGAGAGCACTGCATGACAGGTCATGCTGTCAAAGCTTGTGAGCTGGATGATAACCGTAAAGTAAATCCATTTTTTGCCACCAGTTTGCATACCTTAAGTCAGATGGTGAATAACAAGCTTGGTGTGACTTTTATGCCACAGATGGCTATTAACAGCGGTTTGTTGCGTGGCACTGAGCTGGTGGCACAGAAACCAAGCTCTGGCCAAGCCTACCGTGATATTGGTGTCGCCTGGCGTCCCACCTCCAGCAAGTTACGCAGTTATCGTCAGATGGCGCAGTTAATTACGGAAGTTCTGCAGCAAAAATGCAGTGACTAAAACCTAAGGCTGAGTCGGCAAGGTCAGTTGTGGATAGTTGCGATAAAACTGTTTCAACTGACCGGTTTTATATAAATCGATAAAACGTCGATCCCAAATTTCTTTAAAGGAGCGTCCGGTTTCAGTGTCAGCAAAGGCCAGATAAATCGGGTCCCGCAGTAATTCTTTATAATGCAGAGGCTCCAGCTGTACTGCAGATTCCCCCTTTAAGTACTGATACAATTCACTTTTTTCTGCAAGATAAATATCAACCCGGCGATTTTTTACCAGTTCAAGGCCTTGCTCGATATTAAGTACCTCATAGCCTTTTTCCGGTAAGCCTAATACCAGATGTAAATCGTAAGCTAAGTCCCAGGCCAGCTTGTGTTGTTTTAGTTGTTCCAGTTCTGGCGGCGCTGTATGTGCAGGGTCGTAAATGGCAACTATTAAATCAAAATCAAAAGGATGGGCAGACAACAGTAAAGCTTGATGCTCTTTGTCCGATTCATAGGCGGACAAACCCGGCACCATATGGTGTTTACCTTGCTGCACCAGGTGAATGGCGCGGCTAAAGTTGCTGAAATGCCATACCAATTGCACTTGCTCTTTTGGGTAAATCAGTTGAAACAAATCTGCATAAGCACCAGTGCCGTCTGCATTAATAAAACCCGGCCAGACAGGCGCACTGATCTGTAGTTGTGATTGTACTTTTGGCTCAGCCACAGCGGATTGCACTATGAAAAAGCAAAACAGAAGCACAGTAAGGCGATACATCATGCGGTTTTGTCCTTGAGCTTTTCCAAAGCTTAGCTGAAATTTTGCTCCCTAGTGTCGTGGCGAAAAATAGCTTGTATTGAAAAAAACATCTTTGTAGACTGCCGCCGCGCTGTAAATGCGCATTTGGTGTCGGCATTAATGCCGATTTGATACAGTTTGTCGGTAAAGCGGACTAGACATATGCAAGTAAAAGATTTTTCCTTCGAGCTGCCAGAGCAGTTGATCGCACGTTTTCCTAAAGCTGAGCGTTCCAGCAGTCGTTTATTAAAAATGCAGCGCCGGACTGGTGAGTTATCCCATCTGGTGTTCACTGATTTATTGGCTGAACTGAACAGCGGTGATTTATTGGTATTTAATAATACCCGCGTGATACCAGCCCGTTTATTTGGTCAAAAAGAGTCAGGTGGCAAAGTCGAAATACTGGTAGAGCGGGTGTTGGATAGCCAGCGCTTTTTAGCTCATGTGCGCGCCAGTAAAGCGCCAAAACCAGACAGTATTATTTTGATCGATGACAACACAAAGCTGAAAATGCTGCAGCGCCACGATACCTTGTTTGAGCTGGAGCTGCTAGGCGAAGAAGCTTTATTGACTATGTTAGACCGGCTGGGGCATATGCCGTTGCCTCCATACATAGACAGACCAGACAGCGACGAAGATAAGCAGCGTTATCAGACTGTGTATAACCAGAAACCCGGCGCTGTCGCGGCACCTACAGCGGGTTTGCATTTTGATGAGCCTTTATTAGCGGCCTTAAAAGCCAAAGGTATTGAGTTTGCTTACGTCACTCTGCACGTCGGAGCTGGTACTTTTCAGCCGGTGCGGGTGGATAATGTGCTGGACCATCAGATGCATGCTGAATACATCGAGGTAGACCAGCAGGTCGTTGATGCTATTCATGCCTGTAAAGCCCGTGGTAACAGAGTAGTAGCTGTAGGCACTACGTCAGTGCGCTCACTGGAATCTGCAGCTCAAATTGCTTTGCAGCAAGGCAAAAACTTACAACCCTATAGCGGCGATACCAAAATCTTTATATACCCTGGTTACAGCTTTCAGGTGATTGATGGTTTAGTCACCAACTTTCATTTACCTGAATCCACATTGATTATGCTGGTCAGTGCTTTTAGTCAAAAAGACTATGTGATGCAGGCCTATCAAACTGCCATAGCACAAGAGTATCGTTTTTACTCTTATGGCGATGCGATGCTTATTCTGTAAAATTGTCCTCAATTGACTGTAGGGGCGGGTCTTGTACCCGCCCGTCTATTGATACCGCGATGTCCATCGACAAGCTGGGACAAGCCGCGGCCCAGATAACCCCTTCTGTCTCAAATTGCAATTCAATCTCGCACGGTTTAACCGCTCCCGCTTTGATACAACCTGAAGTACAAAGCTTAAAGGTGGGGTTTGGCCTTTTGTTCTGCTACAATCGGGCGCGAAAAAAGCCGGACTGTTTTTCTGGCAGAGACTGAGGTAGAACGTGAAATTTGAATTATTAAAAACCGACGGTAAAGCCCGTCGTGGCCGTCTTGTATTCGAACGCGGCATTGTTGAAACTCCAGCCTTTATGCCAGTGGGCACCTATGGCACAGTCAAAGGCATGACGCCTGAAGAACTGGAAGCCACTGGTGCACAAATCTGCTTAGGCAATACCTTCCATTTAATGCTGCGTCCTGGCACTGAAATCATCAAAAAACACGGTGATTTGCATGACTTTATGCACTGGCACAAACCTATTTTGACCGACTCTGGTGGTTTTCAGGTATTCAGTTTGGGTGAACTGCGCAAAATTAAAGAAGAAGGCGTGACCTTCCGTTCGCCGCTAAACGGTGAAAAAATCATGTTAACTCCTGAGCGTTCTATGCAGGTGCAACGTGATTTAGGCTCAGACATCGTGATGATTTTTGACGAATGTACGCCGTATCCTGCGACAGAGCAGCAAGCGAAAAAGTCGATGGAAATGTCTCTGCGCTGGGCCAAACGCAGTAAAGATGAACACGGCGATAATCCGTCAGCGTTGTTTGGTATTATCCAGGGCGGTATGTACCCACAGCTGCGCGATATCTCCTTGCAAGGTCTTGAAGAGATTGGTTTTGATGGTTATGCCATCGGTGGTTTGTCCGTGGGCGAACCGAAAGAGGATATGATTAAAATCCTCAACCACACCACAGGTCAGATGCCACAACATAAGCCCCGTTATTTAATGGGTGTCGGTAAACCTGAAGACATAGTAGAAGCGGTGCGCCGTGGTATTGATATGTTTGACTGTGTGATGCCAACCCGTAATGCCCGTAATGGCCATTTGTTTGTCAGCACTGGTGTGATTAAGATCCGCAATGCAAAACACAAAGACGATCCATCCACTTTAGATGCAGAATGTGATTGCTACACTTGTAAAAATTATTCTCGGTCATATCTACATCATCTGGACAGATGCAATGAGATTTTGGGTGCGCGCTTGAATACCATCCATAACCTGCATCATTATCAGAAGTTAATGCAAGGTTTGCGTGCAGCTATCGCTGAACAGAAGCTGGAAGAATTTGTGGTCGAGTTTTACCAGAAACGCGGTATGGATGTGCCGCCGCTGGAAGCACAGGTTACAGAACAATAAGATTTCATTTTTAATTTTTAACACTTTTAATTTAAAACTTTAGGGGACATGTGATGAGTTTATTTATTTCTAATGCATACGCCAACGCACCAGCTACAGCACCTGCTGGTGGTGGTTGGGATTTATTGATTATGTTAGCGGCTTTTGGTTTGATCTTTTATTTCCTGATCTACCGTCCACAAGCTAAGCGCGTAAAAGAGCATAAAAACCTGATGTCTGCGTTAGGCAAAGGCGATGAAGTGTTGACTCAAGGTGGTTTAGTAGGCCGCATTGCAAAGATTGCTGACGATAAAGACTTTGTGGCTATCGCATTAAACGATACCACTGAAGTGACAGTGCAGAAATCTGCTATCGCTGCCGTACTGCCGAAAGGCACGATGAAATCACTGTAAAAGGATTTTAATGTGTTAAACCAGAACTCCATCTGGCGGTACTTAGTGGTGATCATCGTGATGGGCGTCAGCATGCTGTACGCCCTGCCGAATTTGTATCCCAATGATCCGTCCTTACAAATCAATGCAAGCCGTGGCGCTGATGTGACTCAGCAAACCGTGGATCAATTGCAAAAAGCTTTTACTGAACAAGGGTTAACACCTAAGTCAGCTGTATTGGAAAAAGGCCAGGTGCTGGTTCGCTTTTTAAACACTGAAGATCAGTTAAAGGCACGTGAAGTAGCCAACGATACCTTGGGCGATAACTTCGTCACTGCATTAAATCTTGCTCCTGCGACTCCAGCCTGGCTGGATGCTATAGGTGCAGCCCCAATGAAATTGGGTCTGGACTTACGTGGTGGTGTACATTTCCTGATGGAAGTGGACATGAAAACTGCGATGGAAAAAAACGTCAACGATTTAGTACTGGTGTATCGCACTGATCTGCGTGAAGCCAAAGTGCGTTACCGTGCTGTAACTGCTGATGTACCAAATCTAAAAGTGAACCTGAGCTTCCGGACCGCTGAAGATCTGGCTGCAGCTCAAACGTTGTTAAGCAGTAAAGACCGTGAGATGACCTTTACTGAAACTGACGAGTTGACGCTGACCGCCGCTTTTAGCGACGTAAAAATTAAAGCGCTGCGTGAAGATGCAGTAGCACAAAACATCACTATCATTCGCAACCGTGTCAATGCTATTGGTGTGGCTGAACCTTTAGTACAGCGTCAGGGTGCTGAACGTATTGTGGTTCAATTACCTGGTGTGCAGGATACAGCTCGCGCAAAAGAAATTTTAGGTGCCACTGCCACTCTTGAATTCCGTATGGTAGACGAAGCAGGTGATTTGCAAAGCGCTATAGATGGCCGTGTGCCGCCTAATGCGCAGTTGTACAACGACCGTCAGGGTCGCCCTGTGTTGTTGCAAAAACGTGTAATGCTGACAGGTAACCATATTATTGGTGCCAACAGCAGCTTCGATGAATACAGCCGCCCTCAGGTGAATATCGATTTGGATGCCAAAGGTGGTAATACCTTCTCACAAGCCACCAAAGAAGCTATTGGCAAGTCGATGGCCACTGTATTTATAGAATACAAACCTACCGACAAAAAAGATGCGCAGGGCCGCACTATTCTTGAGAAAAAAGAAGAAGTGATTAACGTGGCCACTATTCAGGCACGTTTAGGTCGCAGCTTCCGTATTACTGGCGTAGATAGCCCGGCTGAAGCGCAAAATCTGGCGCTGTTATTACGTGCCGGTGCCTTGATTGCGCCTATTCAGATTGTGGAAGAACGTACCATAGGCCCAAGCCTGGGTCAGGAAAACATTGAGCTGGGTACCAACGCTATTATGGTGGGTATGCTGCTGACTGTGATCTTTATGGCGATTTACTACAAAGGCGTAGGTTTGGTTGCCAACGTTGCTTTGGCCAGTAACGTGGTGTTGCTGATTGGTGTCTTATCTATGGTGCCTGGCGCTACTCTGACCTTGCCTGGTATGGCCGGTATCTTGTTAACCATAGGTATGGCTATTGATGCTAACGTACTGATCAACGAGCGTATTCGCGAAGAACTGGCCAACGGTCGTTCTGTACAGCAAGCTATTCATGAAGGCTACAACAGAGCTTTTGCTACCATTACCGACTCCAACATTACCACTTTCTTAGTGGCGATTATCCTGTTTGGTTTAGGTTCTGGTCCTGTCAAAGGTTTTGCCGTAACTTTAGCCATAGGTATTATCACCTCTATCTTTACTGCTGTGACCGTATCCAGATTGTTTGTCAATCTGATCTGGGGTGGCCGTAAAGTTGAAAAATTACCTATATAAGGAATTATGATGAAGTTTCTTGATTTTAAAGAACCGCTTAACTTTATGCGCTTCAAATCGCCAGCCATCATATTTTCTTTGTTGCTGGTACTGGGGTCTCTGTTCAGTATTTTTACCAAAGGCATTAACTTTGGTCTGGATTTTACCGGCGGTATAGTGGTTGAAGCTGGTTTTGAACAACAGGCCGATTTGCCAAAAATACGAACTGCATTGGCAGCAGATGGCTTTCCTGATGCAGTAGTACAGTATTTTGGTACTTCTACTGAAGTGATGATCCGTATAGCTCCACGCGCTGATGTTGAACAGGCTGTGGTGGGTGAGCAGATTATTGAGTCTATTCAAAAAGTGGAAAAAGGCGAAGTCACCAAACGTCGCGTTGAACAGGTGAGTGCTTCAGTAGGTGACGAGCTGAAAGATGACGGTATGCTGGCTTTATTAGCCTCTTTTATCGGCATCATGATGTATGTGGCCTTCCGCTTTGAATGGCGTTATTCAGTAGGCTCTGTGGTGGCGTTAGTTCACGACGTGATCATCACTGTAGGTATGTTTTCTATCACAGGTATGGAGTTCGATTTAACTGTATTGGCAGCCTTGTTAGCGCTGGTGGGTTATTCAATCAACGACACCATAGTGGTATTTGACCGTATCCGTGAAATGTTCCGTAAACTGCGTGAAGCCACAGTCGAAGAGACTGTAAATGAAGCAATCACTTCCACACTGAGCCGTACCACTATTACCTCTGGTACCACGGCCTTGTCCTTAGTGGCGCTGTTTTACTTAGGCGGCCCGCTGTTACATGGGTTTGCTGCGGCCTTGTTATTTGGTATTGCCATTGGTACTTATTCTTCGATTTACGTAGCAAGTTCTGTTGCTGTGTTGTTAGGCGCATGCCGTGAAGATTTGTTACCTGAAGTGATTGAAAAAGAAGGTGAGAATACGCCTTCGCTTTAATTGTTTGAATGGTAGTTTGAACAAAAGGCCGGAAACCGGCCTTTTGTTTTTGAAAGAGAAAAACAATTTATTTTGCATAAATCATTTGCTTGTTATTTGCTCACATTTTTAATCATCTATTTGATAATATTCACTTTATTTAACACATTTCCTCCTTAAATGCATGGTTAAGCAGTTTCTTATCAAAACTATCCGGCTAAAAATGGCATAAAACTGCATGCTTTATCATTTCATTCCTTTCTGGTCTGATCAGTTTAATTTTAGCGCTTGGCGCACCGCATAAAACTTGTTATAACAGACGTGTAGAGCTCTGTTGTTGAAGTTTTCAGCAGTTTAAGCCGGACAGGTATACCCTACAAAAACACCTGACGGAACAATGAAAACATCGGAATGAGTTTTGCAGTACTGTGGCTTTATACTGGTACGATCTGAAAATTAGTGGTTCTAAAGGGTGCTCTTGCTCTTTAGAATGAGCCACCTTTTGGGTTGCACCACAACTCACGGCAAATAAAACACTATAGCCCACAGGGCATACTTACCTACTCATGGAACCTCTTACCTATGTCAGATTTTCGAGAACAGGCGCTGAAGTATCACGCCGAGCCTAAACCAGGCAAAATCAGTATTGAAATCAGTAAACCTGCTGAAACAGTCAAAGATCTCGCTTTGGCATACAGCCCTGGTGTGGCTGAGCCTGTGCGTGAAATCGCCAACAATATCGACGATGTCTACAAGTACACAGGCAAAGGCAATCTGGTGGCTGTGATCAGCAACGGTACCGCTATTTTAGGTTTAGGCAACTTAGGCCCTATGGCGTCTAAACCTGTGATGGAAGGCAAAGCTTTGCTGTTTAAGCGTTTTGCTGGTCTTGATTCTATCGATATCGAAGTGACGCACCGCACTACTGAAGAGTTTATCGATACCGTAGCCAATATAGCCGATACCTTTGGTGGTATTAATCTTGAAGATATTAAATCACCAGAGTGTTTTGAAATTGAAAAAGAGCTGATCAGACGCTGCAATATTCCGGTGTTTCATGACGATCAGCACGGTACTGCTATTGTGACAGCTGCAGGTTTACTGAATGCGCTGGAAATTCAGGGCAAAGAGATCAGTAAAGTGGTGATTGTTTGTTTAGGGGCTGGTGCAGCCGCTATTGCCTGTATGGAGCTACTGATCAAATGCGGCGCTAAGCGTGAGCATATTTATATGCTCGATACCAAAGGTGTGATCCACACCCGTCGTAACGATTTGAATAAATACAAAGAGCTGTTTGCCAATAACACCGACAAGCGCACACTGGAAGAAGCAATGGATGGCGCCGATGTATTTGTGGGTGTGTCAGGGCCTGACGCTTTACCTGCTGAAGCCTTAAAGCTGATGGCGGACAAGCCGGTGATTTTTGCCTGCTCTAACCCGGATCCGGAAATTAAGCCTGAACTGGCACATGCCCAGCGTAGTGATTTAATTATGGCGACAGGCCGCTCTGACTATCCGAATCAGGTGAATAACGTTTTGTGTTTCCCTTTTATATTCCGTGGTGCTTTGGATGTGCGCGCTAAGGTCATTAATGATGAAATGAAATTGGCGGCAGTGCATGCGATTCGTGCTATTGCCAAAGAACCGGTATCGCAGGCTATATTAACGGCTGCTCAAGTGGATAAACTGGAGTTTGGTGCGGACTATATTATTCCAAAGCCAATGGACCCACGTTTATTGTCCCGTGTCGCCCGTGCTGTGGCAGAAGCAGCTGTGGCATCAGGAGTGGCGCGTTTGCCCATGCCTGAAAATTATATGCAGTAAATAATTGGGGTCAGATCACATTATTGGCCAAGCCAATAATGTGATCTGACCCCATTTTCATTTACTCTTCGTCTGAATCCGCTTCCTGGATCACAGGAATTGGCTTACCCATACTGGTTAAAATGTTACGCACTTCCACTGGGATCTGGTGTGGATTGTCTTTGCGTAAATCTTCATCTGCGGGCAAAGGCTGTCCAGTGAACGCATGCAAAAAAGCTTCACATAATAATTCGCTGTTGGTGGCATGACGCAGGTTGTTGACCTGGCGGCGGGTTCTTTCATCTGTTAACACTTTCAATACGTTCAACGGGATAGAGACTGTAATCTTTTTCACCTGTTCGGACTTCTTTCCGTGTTCCGCATAAGGGTGAACATACTCACCATTCCACTTTGCCATAGGGATACCTTGATTGAATTTAGTTATATGGTCTGCTGACCTTTGCTACGTTGCGCACGTAATTGGACGAAATTTTACTTCTTTATACTCCCGAGTACAAACTCTGCGCAAGATTTAATAGTACAGACGTCTAAATGTTTTGACTTCTTATTTTTGCTGGGTATACTTTTAGACGTCTAAACATCTAAATTTGAGGTTTTTTATGAGCAAACAACACTCAGCCACAGTAGCTGCCCGCGCCGGAATAGCGCAGGACTCTGCTTATGGTGCTGTTACGCCACCTTTGTATTTAACCTCAACTTATGAACTCAAAGCCTTTAAACAACCGGGCAAATATGATTATTCACGCTCGAATAACCCAACACGGGATTTGTTAGGCGATGCGTTAGCAGAGCTGGAAGGTGGTGCAAAGGGTTTAATTACCGGCACTGGCATGTCCGCTTGTCTGTTGGCGCTGCAATTGATTGGCCCGGAAGATACTTTAGTCATTCCTCATGATTGTTACGGTGGCAGTTATCGTCTATTCCTGAATTTAGCTAATCGCAAAAAAGCTTTTAAGCTGGTTGTGGTGAATTTCCAGCAAGCCGACTGGGCAGAACAAATTAAAGCAGCACAGCCAAAAATGATTTGGGTTGAAACCCCAAGTAATCCGCTGTTGCAAATTACCGATGTTAAAGCGACAGCAGAGCTGGCAAAAACACTGAATGCCATACTGGTGGTAGACAACACTTTTTTATCACCGGCTTTGCAAAACCCTATAGCCCTGGGTGCTGACATAGTGGTGCATTCCACCACCAAATTTATTAATGGCCACAGCGATATCATAGGTGGTGCTTTAATTGCCAAAGACGCTGCAGTGGGTGATGAGCTGAAATGGTGGGCGAATTGTTTAGGTGTCACAGGCGGCGCTTTTGACGCCTATCAGACCTTACGTGGCTTGCGTACTTTATTACCCCGTATTAAACAACATCAGCACAATGCACAACTGGTGGTGGATTATCTGCAAAAACAGCCATTGGTTGGTCGTGTCTATTACCCAGGTTTAAAAGATCATCCGGGTCATGCCATTGCCAAAGCACAGCAGCACGGTTTTGGTTCCATGCTGAGTTTTGATCTGGCTGCCGATGAAGCCTATTTAGCGGTATTTTTCGAAGCCTTGCAGTGTTTCACTTTGGCTCAGTCTTTAGGTGGTATTGAAAGTTTAATCTGTCACCCTGGTTCTATGACGCATGCCTCTTTAGATGCCGCCACACAAAAAGCTGCTGGCATAGGCCCGACTTTAATTCGTTTATCTGTGGGTATTGAAGAAGCACAAGATTTAATAGCCGATCTGGCGCAGGCTTTTGCTGCTGTAGATGCAGCGGTAAAGCAAAACACTAAAACACAAAAGGTTTTGTCAGAGCCTGCAGCCGCAGATAAAGCAAAAGACGAACAACAGCAATTCAGATTAAACCCAGCACTTAGCGTGTTGTGGTAAGTAGTGGTGAGTGATGAGTAGTCCATTAGATCATAAAAACACAGTGCATAAATTTGGCGGCAGCAGCTTAGCCAGTGCTGAGCGTTTTTCTGCGATCGCCGCTATTGTGGCGAAAGAGCCACAAGCCTGGGTGGTGGTATCAGCACCTGGCGACACTACTGATGAGTTATTAGCGTTAATCGACAGCCGTGAACAACCAGAGCTTTTTGCGGCACTGTTACAGCAACTGACTGAAAAGCTGGGGTTACTGATCCAGCGTACTTTAAATGAACAGAACGCGGCTGTGCTTATCAGCAAAGTACAAAGCTGGTTCGCTGAAGTGCCGGGCTTTTTAGCCACTGCTCAGTTTAACGATGTATTGGCCATTGGTGAGCGTTTATCCAGCCAGTTATTAGCGGCTTTACTCAATCAACAAGGTCTGACCGCCACTGCTATTGATGCCCGCGACTTTTTACGTTTAGACGGCACTGAAGTGCAATACGAAGTGTCTTCTTCATGGCTGGCCCCTTTTGAAAGCAGTGGCATTAAAGTGGTCACTGGTTATATAGCTCGCGATTTACAAGGTAACAGCATTACTTTAGGCCGCAATGGCAGTGACTATTCAGCAACTATTGTAGGGCGTTTAGTCAAAGCTCAGGCTATTCATATCTGGACWGATGTGGATGCAATTTACAGTGCCGATCCACGTAAAGTGCCTTCAGCCCGGGCTTACCGTCAGGTGCCATGGCAACAGGCTTTAACTTTGGCTCAGCTGGGGAATCCGGTGTTGCATGCCAAAACCTTAAGCCCTTTATTGGATGCGCCTGCTGATTTAATAGTACGCAGCAGTTTTGAGCCGAATCACCCGGGCTGCAAAGTCAGTCAACAAGCGGCTATTGAAGTGCAGTTTTTAACTGACTTACCTCAAGCTGCATTAGTAACAGTGCCAGCGCACTGTACATTGACTGCTGCAACTGTGGCTTCCGCCTTACAAATTACCGTCTTTGCAGCACCTAATGCTTCAAATCAATGGATAGTCGCCAGCAATCAGGTGGATACATTATTAAGTTATCTGGCTGGTCAGCAGGTCTTTGCACGAGTGGATCCGCAAGCTTTTCATGCAGTGGTTTGGGTGAAACCTGCAGCCCGTCAGCAAAAACAAGTCAATGCTGCAGCAGGGCGTTGGTTAGACCGTCAGCAAGCTGCTTTTAATTTTGAAGACGAACAGCTGGCTTTATGGTTATTCCGAAGCGCTTTAACGTCTTTAGAGCTGACAGAGCTGCATCAGCTATTACTGCCGACTCAAGTGCAGTTAAATGTCGTAGTGGCAGGTACAGGCAATGTGGGCGCTGAGTTTTTAGCTTTATTGGCGAAGCAGCAGCAAGCCTTTGCTGGGCAGATTGATTTAAAACTGGCGGGTTTATTTAATTCCCGTCAGGCGCTTTTTGCCGAAAAAATTGATATTCACAACTGGCAGCAGTCGCTGTCTTTGGCTCCTGCTTATACTGAAGCTCAACTGGAGCTGGCATTGCAGCAGTTGCCTGAACCTAAAGTGCTGGTAGATTTAACGCCAAGCCGTGCTTTTGCTGAACGTTATCCGCAGTTTATCAACGCAGGTTTAGATTTAATCAGTGCCAATAAACAAGGTGTGACTTTACCACTGGCGCAGTATCAGCAGATTAAACAAGCGGCTGAACAGCAGCAGGTGCAGTGGCTGAGTAACACCACTGTAGGTGCAGGTTTGCCGGTACAACGTTTATTGCAGGAGCTGAAAAGCAGCGGCGATACAGTGCATCGGATCAGCGGTATTTTCTCCGGTACTTTATCCTGGTTATTGGCAAAATTTGACGGCAGTAAAGCCTTTTCGGATTTTGTGTTAGAAGCGCAGCAATTGGGTTTAACTGAACCTGATCCACGGGATGATTTATCGGGTAAAGATGTGCAGCGTAAATTGCTGGTGCTGGCCCGTGAGTTGGATTTAGATTTGGACATTGATCAGATTGCATTGGAGCCTTTACTACCTGCTTCGTTAAGCGCTGGCAGCATTGATGATTTTTGGGCCGGGCGTGACGTGCTTGATCAGGCATTAGCTGCGCTACAGCAACAAGCTCAGGCTGCGGGTAAAGTCTTACGTTATGTCGCCGATTTAAAGATAGCAGCAGGCAAAGCCAAGGCGCAGGTGTCTTTAGTGGCTGTAGAGCAAACCGATCCGCTGGCGGCCATTTTGCCTTGTGACAATATCTTTGTTATTGAGTCCGACTGGTATCAACAGAATCCTTTGGTATTAAAAGGCCCCGGCGCTGGTCGTCAGGTCACGGCTGGTGGTGTTCATGCCGACTTAGCCATTTTAGCCAAACAAAAAATTGCCGCTGCCAAAGCAGCTAAACATAGTCAGGCTCAGGCCGCAGCCTGGGTGAAGTGAGAAATAATATGTCTTTTGTCAGCGCACAGTATTTAGAATCCATTAACCGCAACCTGCAGGATGTTGCAGGCAAGGTCAATGTCAGCTTTGAGTTTTTCCCACCAAAAACAGAGCAGATGGAAAACACCTTATGGCAATCGATTGAACGTTTAGCGCCTTTGGCACCTTCTTTTGTCTCTGTGACTTATGGTGCGAACTCAGGCGAACGCGACCGTACACACGACATTATTAAGTCGATTAAACAGCGCACCGGCTTAATAGCTGCACCGCATTTAACCTGCGTTGATGCCAGCCGTGCTGAACTTGAACGTATTGCCAAAGACTACTGGGACAATGGCATTCGTCATATAGTCGCTTTGCGTGGTGATTTACCGCCCGGCAATAAAGAAAAACCAGCTTTGTATGCGGCGGATTTAGTAGAGATTCTACGTTCAGTGGCCGACTTTGATATTTCTGTGGCGGCTTACCCTGAAGTACATCCTGAATCACCAAACGCTCAGTTTGATTTACTGAACTTAAAACGCAAAGTGGATGCCGGAGCTTCCCGTGCTATTACCCAGTTCTTTTTTGAACCGGAAAAATACTTACGTTACCGCGATCGCTGCGCCGCTATTGGTATAGATGTGGAAATAGTACCGGGCATTTTGCCTGTGACGAACTTCCAGCAACTGACTAAATTCGCCACTATGACGAACGTGGCTATACCTGGCTGGATGAATAAAGCCTATGAAGGCCTGGAGCAGGATGCAACCACCCGTAATCTGGTCGCAGCCAATATAGCCATGGATATGGTCAAAGTGCTAAGTCGTGAAGGGGTGAATCATTTCCACTTCTACACCTTAAATCGCTGCGAATTGAGTTATGCAATCTGCCATTTATTGGGCGTGCGGCCGCAGAGTGCCATTGCCTGATGTCATTCATCGTATGAACGACAGATGCTTCCTCAGTCTGAAGTTCAGCCCGGAACAACAACGGCTGCTGCAAGCTTATCAGCAGCCGGAGCTTTGTCAGGAAGCCAAATGGCACTCAGCCAATAATTTGCATCTGACATTAGTCTTTTTAGGTCAGCAAACTTTCACTGTGCAACAGCAGTTATGGTCACAAAGCCTTGAATTGCTGCGCCAGCTCCCTTCGTTTGAACTCTGTTTTGACCAGTTGGATCAGTTTAGCCACGCCAAAGTGTTGTATCTGGGCGTCTCTCAGCCTCCCGCAGCTCTGATGGCACTACAACAAAAGCTACAGCAGCTGGCTTTGCCTTTTCTGAATGCGCCTGTGCCGGAACTTTTTGTGCCTCATGTGACTTTGGCGCGTAAGTTTCAGTCTGCGGCTGCTTTTCCTATCCCTGTTCAGCCTTTATGCCTGCTTTGTACAGAAGTGGCCTTGTATCACTCCATCAGCACAGAGCAGGGTGTGAGCTATCAGAGTGTCGAAACTTATACTTTAGTCCCAAAGAGTTGAATCTTTACACTAGATCAACACCTTAGCAGCTAGACTTAGTTACACTCAGCTTGTGTTTTGCTACTGGACGGATTCAGATGTCGCACCGCTCTTATTTGTTTTCTTTGCGTATTGGCCATGCGCTGCGGGAATGTCTGGCTGAAGGCTATAGCTTTGGCGCTTTTAAGCTGGATCTGTTGGCCGGTATCACTGTCGGTATTATCGCCATTCCACTGGCGATGGCGTTGGCGATAGCCAGCGGTGTACCGCCTCAATACGGTTTGTATACAGCAGTGATCGCAGGTTTTCTGATAGCCCTGACCGGCGGTTCCCGTTACAGCATTAGTGGGCCTACCGCAGCTTTTGTGGTTATTTTATACCCTGTTGCGCAAAGTTATGGTCTGGCGGGCTTGCTGCTGGCCACTATTTTGTCTGGTGTGATGTTGATCATCATGGCCGCTATGCGTTTTGGTCGTTTTATTGAATATATTCCCGAAGCAGTTACTTTAGGTTTTACCAGCGGTATTGCTGTGGTGATCGCCACTTTGCAAATTAAAGACGTCTTTGGTTTGCCGATAGAGAAGCTGTCTGAGCATTATTTAGAGAAATTACAGCAACTGTCTTTTGCCTTACCCGATCTGCATTGGCCATCCTTGCTGGTGGCTGCTGTGACTTTAGCTGTGATGTGGCTCTGGCCAAAACTCAAACTGCCTTTACCACCGCATTTACCTGCCATAGTGATAGCGACAGCCTTGGCCTTAGCGCTGGCTCACTTTGGGCTGGAGCTGGACACCATAGGTAGTCGATTTAGCTATCTGTTACCTGATGGCTCGCAAGGGCAGGGCATCCCAGCTGTATTACCCGAATTCACCTGGCCCTGGTTACAGGCAGGCCCTGATGGGCAAGCTTTAGAGTTCAGTACTCAAATGGTGAAAGACTTACTGGCAGCAGCTTTTGCAATGGCGATGTTAGGCGCTATTGAATCCTTACTGTGCGCCGTAGTTTTGGACGGTATGACAGGGCGCAGGCACAGTGCTAATAGCGAATTATTAGGCCAGGGCATTGGCAATATAGTGGCGCCATTTTTGGGTGGATTCACTTCAACAGCTGCTTTAGCCCGCTCCGCTGCCAATGTGCGGGCTGGTGCTCAGTCGCCCATAGCTGGCATGATCCATGCGCTGGTGGTGTTATTGGCTTTGCTGGTGCTGGCGCCTGTATTGGCCTATTTACCTATGGCAGCTATGGCCGCTTTGCTGTTAGTTGTCGCCTGGAATATGAGTGAAGCGCCTAAAGCTGTGCATCTGCTAAAAACCGCTCCGCGTAACGACATTATTATTTTCCTGATTTGTTTTGGCTGTACAGTGCTGTTTGATATGGTTATTGCCATCAGCTGTGGCATGGTCATCGCCGCTTTTTTCTTTGTTAAACAAGTGGCGGATATGACCCGTGTCGCGGATATCAGTCATAACAGAAAATACCTGCTTGAGCCTTTACCTGAAGGCTGGAAAGCATTTCGCATCAGCGGCCCTTTATTTTTTGCCGCAGCAGACCGGGTTTTTGGTGAGCTATCGGTCAAACTCAAGCAGCAGCAAGGCGCTATTTTAGTGATGGATGCAGTGACGCTGATGGATGCGGGTGGACTCTCAGCTTTTACTAAGCTGGTGAGTCTGGCTGAAAAGCAAGGCACTCATTTATTGGTGACAGATTTAACCTTTCAACCGCTGAAAACTCTGGCGAAAGCTAAGGTGCAACCTTTGCCTGGTATTTTGAGTTTTTATTCAACCTTAGCTGATGCGCTGAATAGCCTGTCGGGTCAGAATATCGATCCTCAGGGCGAAGCTATGGGTCTTTGATTTAAGTCAGTTCGACTTCTGCCTTGGGCCATTTTGGTCTAAGCTGTGGTCTTTCTGCAGTGGATCTTGTGCTTGTTTGAATTTATGAATTAAATAAAATAAAAATTCACTAATTCAGCATAATAATTCTTGAAACTGCATGGCGAAGCCACTACACTGGCCACACTTTTTTGGCGTGGCCTTAATTTATTATTTTTGTTTTCGGAGACTCAGCGACCTATGTCCACTCAATCCACTTCCCCTACCACCACACTGCGCAGCGCTGTATTAGGTGCTGCCGGCTATAGCGGCGCCGAATTGGCCGTTATGTTGGCACGGAATCCGTATTTTGAGTTGAGTTACGCTTTTGCTTCCGCTGGCCGCGCTGCTGAGCCTTTTTCTAATTTATATCCACGTTATCAGGGCGTTGTAGATATCCAGGTACAGCCGTGGACGGACGATTTAGTCGAAGACTTAGCTGGCAAACTGGATGTGGCTTTTTTAGCTTTACCGCATGAAGTCAGTGAAGCTGTCACGCCTTTGTTATTGGCCAAAGGCATAGCCGTGTTTGATTTATCCGGTGCTTTCCGTTTAAAAGATCCGGCTTTGTATCCTAAGTATTATGGCTATGAGCATCAGCATCCTGAACTCTTGGATCAAGCTGTGTATTCACTGATGGAGTGGCTGGATAAGCCATTGCCTCAGTTGGTGTCTGTGCCGGGTTGTTACCCAACAGCTTGTTCGTTGGCCTTGTTGCCTTTATTAAAAGCAGGTTTAGTGGCCGATGGTTGTATTCCTGTGATTAACGCCACCAGCGGTGTGTCTGGTGCGGGTCGTAAAGCGGCATTAAGTACGTCATTTTGCGAAGTGGGCCTGAATGCCTATGGCTTCTTTAAACACAGACACAGACCTGAAATCGAACAGAATTTAGGCCGCAAAGTGGTGTTTACGCCACATTTAGGCAACTTTAAACGTGGCATTCTGGCCACCAGCGTGGTGACTTTAAAGTCAGGCGTTACTGCAGAGCAAGTGGCAGCCGCTTTCCAGCAGGCTTATGCAGCTAAGCCATTAGTACGTTTAGTCAAACACTCACCGAATGTGGCTGATGTGGCGGGCACACCATTTTGTGATATCCACTGGCAACAGGATGGTGAGCAACTGGTGATTGTGTCCGCTATTGATAACTTACTCAAAGGTGCTGCTGCACAAGCTATGCAGGCGGCCAATATCAAATTTGGTGCTCCCGAAACCGCAGGTTTATTTGCTGGAGCCGCAGAATGAGCCAGACACCTTTAGTACTTAAAATGGGTGGCCGTTTATTACAGGATCAGGCCGCTTTAGATGCCTTATTAAAAGTTTGTGCCCAGCTTAAAACTCAGTATCCAATAGTACTGGTGCATGGCGGTGGCGATCAGGTGGATCAGTGGCTGGCTAAATTTGGTTTTACCACTGAAAAAATTGATGGCCAGCGGGTATCTCCAGCAGAACAAATGCCAGTGATTACTGGTGCTTTAGATGGTGCGGTCAACGCTGATATGGTGGCGCGGGCCACATTGCAGGGCTTAAATCCTGTGGGGTTAAGTCTGGCTGCAGGTGGTAGTTTAGCTTTTGATATTAATCATAAATTAGGTGCTGTTGGTATTGCCAAACCTAACAATCCACTACTGCTGAATACCTTATTGGCCCAGGGTTTTACCCCTGTATTCAGCTCTATTGGCTTAAGTGCTGATGGTCAGCTACTGAATGTGAATGCTGATATTGCTGCAGCCGCCATTTGTCAGCTGGTACAGGGCCAACTGGTGTTGCTGACCGATGTGCCTGGCATTCTCGATGCCAATATGCAGCTTATCCCCACTTTAACTGCAGCAGAAGCGCAACAACTGGTCACAGATGGTGTGATTAAAGGGGGCATGAAAGTAAAACTGGATGCGGCGCTGGAAACAGCTCAAGCACTGAAACGTAATATTACAGTGGCAGGATGGCAGCATCCGGACGATTTATTAAAGTTGATGCAACAACAAGCAGTAGGTACTTGCATCGTGTATTGATCCCGAAACAAAACATACCATAAGGGTGTGTTGCAACGATAAGGATGCCGCCTAGCGGACATGCAGTGTGTTTTTATGAGTAAATTAACCCAGCTTTTATGTTTAGCTGAATTGGATCAGAACCAATTATCCGACCTGCTGGAGCTTGCGCTTCAGATCAAACAAAAACCAGAGCAGTACAGCTCTGCACTCAAAGGCAAAAGCATTGCCTTATTGTTTGAAAAGCCTTCTTTGCGAACCCGTGTCAGCTTTGATGTCGGGATCAACAAGTTGGGTGGTCACAGTGTGTATCTGGATCAGCAAAACGGAGCTATGGGCGTACGCGAATCAGTGGAAGATTTTGGCAGTAATCTGGCCTGTTGGTGTGATGCCATAGTGGCGCGGGTCTATTCTCAGAAAACATTAGTATTGCTTTCGCAAAGCAGCAAGAAACCAGTGATTAATGCACTGAGCGATTTGTACCATCCTTGTCAGGCGCTGGCGGATTTGTTGACGTTAAAAGAGCATTATGGCGACTTAAGCAAGGTGCATCTGGCTTTTGTCGGTGACGGTAACAATGTCTGCCACTCGCTGATGTTAGGCGCGGCCATTATGGGTATGACGCTGACTGTGGTCACACCACAAGGCTTTGGTCCTGATGCTCATGTATTGTTAAAAGCTCAGGCCATAGCAGAAAAAAGCGGCGCTAAACTGACTTTAAGTCAGCATGTGTCAGCTGCTGCCGGTGCGGATGCTATTTACACCGACACCTGGTTGTCGATGGGGGCTAAGGCCGACCCTAAACTGGTCGAGAACCTGTTTGCGCCTTACCAAATCAATACTGCAGTGATGCAGCGTTTAGCGGTGAAACATTTTATGCACTGCCTGCCTGCACATCGTGGGCATGAAGTGACCAGCGAAGTGCTGGACAGCGATAATTCGTTAGTGTTGCAACAGGCTGAAAACCGTATGCACGCTCAGAATGCAGTATTAGTCAGTTTATTTAGTTGAGGTTGGACATGAGTATCAAAAAAGTAGTGTTAGCGTATTCAGGTGGTTTAGACACATCAGCCATTGTGCCTTGGTTAAAAGATAACTATGACTGTGAAGTGATAGCTTTTGTGGCCAACGTAGGTCAGGGCGATGAGGAACTGGCTGGTGTGGAAGAAAAAGCTATCAAGTCAGGCGCAAGCTCGTGCCATGTGGTCGACCTGCGTGAAGAACTGATCAAAGAAGTGATTTACCCAACCTTAAAAACAGGTGCAGTGTATGAAGGCCAGTATTTGCTGGGTACTTCTATGGCACGCCCTGTGATTGCCCGTGCTCAGGTTGAACTGGCGCTGAAATTAGGTGCTGATGCTTTATGCCATGGTTGTACTGGTAAAGGTAATGATCAGGTTCGTTTTGAAGGTGCTTTTGCCGCCTTAGCTCCGCAGTTAAAAGTGATAGCGCCATGGCGTGAATGGCAATTTAATTCCCGCCAGTCACTGTTAAATTACCTGGCAGAGAAAAATGTACCAACCACAGCTTCAGCTACCAAAATTTATAGCCGTGATGCCAACCTATGGCATATCTCGCACGAAGGTGGTGAGATTGAAAACCCGTGGAATGAGCCATCAGACCAAATCTGGATGTGGACTAAATCTCCAGAGCAGGCGCCGGACAAAGCTGAACATATTCAGTTAAGTTTTGAAAAAGGCGAACTGACGAAGTTAAATGGTGAAGCTGTAGCTCCAATCAAAGCCATTGAAGTGCTGAATGCTATTGGTTCAGAGCATGGCATAGGCCGTATCGACATCGTTGAAAACCGTTTAGTGGGTATGAAATCCCGCGGCTGCTACGAAACTCCTGGCGGTACTATTTTAGTCGCTGCTTTGCGTGCACTGGAATCTCTGGTGTATGACCGCACTTCACTGAAATACCGTGAAGAAGTGGGCTTAGAGTTTGCTCAGCTGGTTTATGATGGTCGTTGGTTCACGCCGTTAAAAGATGCCTTGTTAGCTGCTGCGACTTCTTTAGCCGACCAACTGACAGGTGACATAGTGGTCAAGCTGTACAAAGGCAACGTGACTGTAACGCAACGCCGTTCACCCAACAGCCTGTACTCTGAAGCCTTTGCAACTTTTGAAGGTGATGAAGTGTACAACCAAAAAGATGCTGCAGGTTTTATCCGCCTGTATAGCTTAGCCAGCCGTATCCGTGCTTTGCATAGCAAAGGTTAATGGTTCTGAGCATCAAGACGGCTCAACTGTGAGCCGTTTCTCTTTTCAAGTTTTGGGGTATTTATCATGGCGATGTGGGGTGGTCGGTTTACCGAAGCCAGTCTGGCCGAGTTCAGTGAATTTAATGACTCATTAAGTTTTGATTATCTGCTGGCGCAACAGGATATTCAGGCCTCCCGTGCCTGGACCATAGGCTTGCTTGAGGCTGGTATTATTACCGCAGCTGAAGCAGAGCAACTGGATCATGCTTTGGCTGATTTAGCTTTAGCGTTGGAATCCAATCCTAAGCTGCCGTTGCAGACGCAGGAAGAAGATATTCATAGCTGGGTGGAAGCTCAGTTGCAGCAAAAAATTGGTGCGGTGGCGAAAAAGCTGCACACCGGCCGCAGCCGTAACGACTTAGTGGCAACCGACTTACGTTTGTGGACCAAACTGAATGCCAGTCAGGTTCGCAGCACTTTAATTACTGCCATTGGTGCATTGATTACTTTTGCTGATGCGCATTTTGGCGCTGTGATGCCGGGCTTTACTCACCTGCAACGGGCTCAGCCTGTGCTGGTCAGTCACTGGGCTTTGGCTTACATCGAAATGTTTAAACGGGATTTAAGCCGTATTGACGATGCGTTAGAGCGGATGGATGTTTGTCCTTTAGGTTGTGGTGCTTTAGCGGGCACTGGTATTCAAATCGACCGCACAGCTTTAGCGCAGCGTTTAGGTTTTAAATCCGCAGCGCTTAATAGCTTAGATGCAGTGTCTGATCGGGATTATGTGGTTGAGCTGTCTGCTACCGCCTCTTTGTGTATGACACATTTATCGCGTTTATCTGAAGATGTGATTTTCTTTTGCTCAGGCGAAGCGGCTTTCTTTAAGCTGGGTGATGCTATCAGTAGCGGCTCGTCCTTGATGCCACAAAAGAAAAACCCGGATGTATTTGAATTATTACGTGGTAAAACCGGCCGGGTGCTGGGTCATTTAGTGGCTATTTTGCATGTACTCAAAGGTTTGCCTCTGGCGTACAACAAAGATATGCAGGAAGACAAACAGGGCTTTTTCGATTTAGTGGCAAGCTGGCAGCAATGCTTGCTGGTGCTGGCGACAGTACTGCCGCATTTATCGGTTAATGTGGAACGTTGCCGTTTAGCTGCAGAGCTTGGCTACAGCAATGCGACCGACCTGGCCGATTATCTGGTGGGTAAAGGCATCGCTTTCCGTGACGCTCATGAGTTATCCGGTGAGCTGGTGCTGGTGGCTTCGAAGCAGCAAAAACCGCTGGAAGCTTTAGCTTTAGCCGAAATGCAGCAGGTATCGCCTTTGATCAGTGAGGATGTTTTTGCCGCCCTGACTATTGAAGCAGGTCTGGCGAAACGGGCATCTTTGGCTGGTACCAGTCCTGAGCGGGTTAAAGAAGCGCTGGATGCAACTAAGCTTTGGTTCGAAGCTTTGTAATTCAAGGGTTAGAAAATGGGGTCAGCTCAGATTGTTAACAGTTAACAATCTGAGCTGACCCCATTTTTGTTTGGCTATACTTTAAAAAAACTGGGTGGATCAGACACTGATGAAAAAGTGGCTTTTTTTATGTTTTGTGGCATCAGTGCAAGCCACTCCAGTGGTCAAAGCTGGCCATCCAACGAATTTCAGCCTGTCTTTACCTGGAGCAGCAGAGCCAAGAGGTTATGATGCTTCATTGCTGCGCTGCATAGAGCAACAAAGTCAGTTGCAGTTTGACTGGAAAAGTTACCCTAACATCCGCTTATTTCATCATGTCGCAACAGGAGAGCTTGATTTAGTCTACCCGGCTTTGTTTGATGCTGAGCGTGATAAAAGCTCTGTGCGGTCTATCGAGTTTGTCACAGTGAATAATATATGGTTAACCTTGCCAGACTCAAAAGTTGACCTGACAAACAAGGCTATCTCCGTCTCCGTAAAACGTGGTTCGCTACAAGCCAGTTATTTGGAAAAAGCTGGGTATTTGAATGTTGTTTATGTTGAAGAATTTGATAAACAATTACTGACTCTGGACGCCAGAAGGGTGGATGCTGCCTTGCTGCCGGATTTGTCATTAAACGCATTGCTGTCTGAGCAAAGTCCGCTTTACCACCAGCAGGTGTTTAATACCACATCAGGTGGTTTTTATCTGAGCAAGGCTTTTGGTAAACGGCATATTCATTCGATTAATCAGGCTATTCTGGCTTGTCAGCAACAAATTCCAAAGCCAGCGTTGCCGAATGAATAGCCTGATTAACGGTCAGATGTTATTGAGAAAGGGCCTGCTTGGCCTGAAAATCCAGTTCAGCTTTGAGTTCAACCGGCAGTTTGAGCTGTCGTGCCAGCTCCTGTAAATAAGCGCCTTCCATATAATTTTGCTCATTGATCACCAGTAAACTAGCCAGATACATCTCCGCTGCCATTTCTTCTGTCGTAGCCGCCAAAGCAATGTCAGCCGGATCCAGCGGCTTTGCCATTTCCTGGTCAAACCAGCGCTGCAGGCTAAGATCTGAAGTCAGTTTGGCTATTTCGCTGTCAATCAATTCGCGTTCCTGTTGATCTATATGACCATCAGCTTTGGCTGCACCGATCAGCGCTTTTAAAATAGCGTTACTGTGCTGCTCAGCCTCTGCTGCAGGCAAGCGGTCTACAGTTTGTGGTTCATGTTGATCCACTGTCCCTTTATTTTGTTGTTGCCAGTTACCATAGGCTTTATAGGCAAGTACACCCAAGGCAGCCAAACCGCCATAAGTAATGACTTTCCCACCCAGACTGCGGCCTTGTTTTGAACCAAGCAGCAAAGCCAAAGCACCACCTGATAAAGCGCCACCGCCAAAACCTGACATGAGTTTGCTGACAGAAGATAAATCAGCTGTTTTAGAGCCCATAGTGCCTGAGGTTTTTTGCTGCATTACATCAGAGCCAGCTTTTAACAGTTGTTCTAACAAAGCTTTTGTATTCATCACTTTTTCTCTTCCTGAATTGAATTATAAATTTCAGACCGCTGTTTCCTTAAAAAATTCATTGGGTTGTGTAAGTGAATGTATCTGGTTGCACTTGCTGGTGGTCAAAAGCCTGACCTTCTCTGGCGGATTCTTTTGCTGAAAGAAAATGCACTAAATTGAGTGAACCGGCTGCACTACTTAAGATGAAAAGACAAACTAGTGAACCGCATTGGTGCATTTATATTCACTTTAGTGGTTGGGTGATTATCTGGCTGTTTTATTGTGGTGCAGTAGTTGTATTTGATGTTTTCTGAATAAAAACAAATTAAAACATGCTGTTATATAAAATACTAATTTTCATCTGATGGTTAATTTTTATTCAATTGACGTGAGTTGAACTAAGTAGGACTGTATTTATATGTTGATTATATGAATGGAAAATCAGCAGGCGGCGTCGCAGTTTTTGTCGCGTAATGCAGGAACATCAGTTTACCTCTCACCCTGGATAAAAACTATGAAAATAAAAAAAAGTGCGTTATGTCTGCAGATAGGTGCCGCATTACAAGGTGCTGTTTTACTGGGCTATAGTGGTGTTGCTTTAGCGGCCGAAGAGGATGATGCAGCCAAAGAGAAAGAAAATGTAGAGAAAATTGCAGTGGTAGGCTCCCGCGCCGCACCACGTTCTGTCGGTGAGTCTCCCGTGCCTATCGATATTATAGGTGCTGAAGAGTTCGCCAATCAGGGTAACCCGGATATGCTTAATATGCTGAGTACTCTGGTGCCCAGTTTTAACATCAATGCTCAGTCTATCAGCGATGCCGCTACTTTAATTCGTCCTGCCAATTTGCGTGGTCTTGGTCCGGATCAAACGCTAGTGTTAGTGAATGGTAAAAGACGTCACCGCGCCTCAGTCATTGCCTTTGCTGGTGGTGGTATTTCAGATGGTGCTCAGGGCCCTGATATTTCGGTGATCCCTGCGGTTGCTATAAGACAAGTCGAAGTATTACGCGATGGTGCTGCGGCTCAGTATGGTTCTGATGCTATAGCTGGTGTGCTGAACTTCCAGCTAAAAAATGATAGCGAAGGTGGTGTGCTGGAAGCCAAATGGGGCCAGCATTATGAAGGGGACGGCACCAGTGAAACATTGGCCGGTAATATAGGTTTACCTCTAACCGATTCCGGTTCTGCCAACTTCAGTTTTGAATACAAAAATGCGGACCCGACCGATCGCAGTGTGCAGCGCTCTGACGCTGCAGCTTTGATTGAAGCTGGCAATACAGCAGTGTTGAATCCAGCTCAGGTTTGGGGTTCACCGGAAATCAAAGATGACTTTAAACTCTTCGCCAATCTGGAACTTGATTTGAAAAATGGCAAAGAGGCCTATGCCTTTGGTAACCATGCCCAGCGTGAAGTTGAGGGCGGTTTTTATTATCGTAACCCCACTAACCGCGGCGGTGTTTATGCAGGTCCTAAAGTAACAGTAGATGATGTCGAATACGATTCGGTGTTGGTTGGCGACATGACTCCGGATGATGGTAACAGTTGTGGTCCATTACGACTGGATGCCAATGGTATTCCTATTGCATCTGACCTGGCTGCTATCACTGCAGATCCAAATTGCTGGTCTTTTGTTGAAATGTTCCCGGGCGGTTTTACACCAAAATTTGGTGGCACAGTGACCGACAGCGCCATTGCTGGTGGTGTCAAAGGCGAACTGGTTAATGACATATTTTTCGACTTAAGTGCATCCTACGGCCGCAACCAGGCCGAGTTTAAAATAAACAATACAGTGAACGCGTCCTTAGGCGCCAATTCACCGACCAGTTTTAGTCCTGGCACTTATGTGCAAAGTGAGCTCGGATTAAATATGGATTTGTTCCGCGAATTTGAAGTGGGTTTCTATGATGCAGTGGTGCTGGCAGGTGGCATGGAATGGCGTGAAGACACCTTTGAAGTCAAAGCCGGTGATGTGCCCTCTTACTCTGTGGGTGTGTTGGCGGATCAAGGTTTTGGTATTGGTTCCAATGGTTTCCCCGGTTTTAAACCTGAATCTGCAGGGGTATTCAGTCGCCATAATTTATCTTTTTATACCGATGTATCCAGTTGGGTTACAGAAAACCTGATGCTCAATGGCGCTGTTCGTTATGAAGATTATTCCGACTTTGGTGATACCACCAACTGGAAAGTCTCCGGCTTGTTTAAAATCACCGATAGCTTGTCGTTGCGCGCTGCAGCGGGTACAGGCTTCCGTGCGCCTACAATAGGCCAAAGCAAAGTGGTGAACGTCAGTACAGCTTTTGGCCCTAATGGTTTGGTAGACGAAGCAACACTGCCGCCGGATAACCCCATATCAATTCAAAAAGGCGGAAAAGCGTTAAAGCCAGAGGAATCTGAAAACCTTTCTTTTGGTTTAGTGGGCGAGTTTGGTTCCACTCACGTTTCTTTAGACATGTACAGAATTGACGTGGAAGATCGGTTGAGTCAAACCTCTCCGCTTGAACTGTCCGAAACTGATATTGCTGCTTTGCTGGCTATGGGGATTAACGACGCAACCAGCTATACCAGCATTAAGTTTTTTACCAACGACTTTGACACTAAAACGACGGGAGCAGACTTAGTCATCAGTCAGGATCTGGATTTGGGATCTGGTGCATCCAAATTAAGTTTTGTTATGAACTGGAACAAAACCGAAGTCACTGTTGATCCGCTGACCACCAATATAGATGACGTCAAAATCCGCACATTGGAGGAGAACTTACCTAAAACCCGTGGCAGCATCAGCTTTAATCACTCAGAGGATAACTGGCGTGCACTGGCCAGAGTGAACTACTTTGGTTCTTTCTGGGAAGTAGACGATACCTACGACGCTGCTCAGGGCATGTCTGAAGGATCTGCACTTCTGGTCGATCTTGAATTGGGCTACATGCTCAGCGATAACATAGAACTGATTGTCGGTGCACAAAACGCCTTTGATAAATACCCGGGTCTGAACCCTTATGGTGATTCTGTTGGGGCTAAATACCCTGTGACTTCGCCATACGGCTTCAACGGCGGCTATTACTACTTCAGAGGCGTTTATACCTTCTGATTGAGCAGTCAGGGCAGAACTCAGGCTGCATTAGGGATACCGCAGCCTGGGTTTTGTTCTTTTGATCGTGACCCGTCTGCTTTTGTGCAGGATGTAGAGGGAATAGTGCCGATGACAGAGATACATAATAAACAGCTCAGCCGAAGAGAAGCCTTGTTGTGGATAGGTAAAGTGGGTGGTTCAGCCGCTATGTTACAGGCAGCTGGTTTATTTGGCTTATTCGCCACTCCGGTGCAGGCCCAGGCTGAACTGGTGAAGCTGAAGCCTTTAACCTCGGGACCTAAAACTGTATTAATACTGGGAGCTGGCATCAGTGGTTTGGTGGCTGCCTACGAACTTGGCAAAGCAGGTTATCACTGCAAGATCCTTGAAGCCTCCCACAGAGCGGGCGGCAGAAACCTTACCATTCGTCATGGTGATTTTATTGATGAGCTAGGTAACCCGCAATTTTGTAACTTTGATAAAGACCCAGACCTGTATTTCAATGCAGGTCCTGCCCGTATTCCTGCCCATCACACCGCTATTCTGCACTACTGCCGCGAATTTGCTGTAGAGATGCAGACGTTTTGTAACTACAACAAAAACTGCTACACCCAGGATGACAATGCTTTTGCCGGAAAACCTGTTCGTATACGTGAATACGAAGCGGATACCCGGGGTTTTTTCAGTGAATTGATGGCAAAGTCTGTGCAGGCACAGGCAAAACTGGATGCTCCCTTTGACGATATAGACCGACAAAAGCTACTGGAGTTTTGCCGCTCTTATGGTGACTTATCCAGTGATTTTACTTATGAGGGCAGTGACAGAGCTGGTTATCAGTCAGGTGGCATTTTATCGCCAGGGGTGTTGAAAAAACCGAGAGCCTTTGCTGATTTGCTGCAAAGTAATTTCTGGGCTGGAGCCATGCATTTTGGCGAATTGGCTGATCAGGCGGCAGCAGTGATAACACCTGTTGGCGGTATGGACAAAATAGTCGATGCTTTTCTGAGTCGCTTAGCCGGCAAAGTGCAGTTAAAAGCACAAGTACAAAAAGTACAGCTGCTGCCACAAGGTGTTGAAGTCAGCTACTGGCTGGATGGTCAGTTGCAGGTAGAGCAGGCCGACTATTGCCTGAACTGTATTCCTGCTCAGTTGATGGCTGGTATAGAAAACAATTTCCCTGCTGACTATGTTGCTGTGATGAAGGCGCTGCAGCGTGGAAAACTATCGAAAATAGCCTTGCAGGCGAAAGAACGCTTTTGGGAGAAAGATCAGATTTATTCAGGCATCAGCTGGACCAATCAGGATATCACCCAAATTTGGTACCCTTCACATGGTCTATTTAAAGCCAAAGGCATTTTGCTGGGGGCTTACAGCTGGGACCCAGCCATCTCCGATCGTATTTCTGCAATGACCCATCAGCAGCGGATAGCCACTGCTATCACTCAGGGGGCAAAGTTGCATCCGGACTATGGTAAATACATAGAGCAGGGCAACAGTGTGTGCTGGCAACGTATGAATCATATGCTGGGTTGTGGCGCTGTCTGGTCGGAAGATTTGCTGAAGAGTAGTTTTGCGACCTTACAGGCACCTGTGGGTGCTCATTATATGGTAGGCGATCAGGTTAGTTATCACCCTGGCTGGCAGGAAGGAGCTGTGCGCTCGGCCTGGTATGCGATGGAAAGTATCCAGCAGCAGGAACACCAAAAGCAGCGGCAGGTGGCGGTATGAAGGACTGGATCTTATATTGTGCCTTGTTCGCTGTTTTATTCAGCGCTACTGTTCAGGCTGAAACTTTTCATACCGATGCCCAGTATTGTCTGGTCTGTCATGGCAGCAATGCACAGGGCAACGAGGCTATCAGTGCGCCTAATCTGGCTATTTTACCCGACTGGTATTTGTCTTCTCAGCTACAGGCGTTTCAATCGGGTTGGCGTGGTCATCAAAGCACAGACGCTTATAGTAAGGAAATGATGGCGGTGGCTCAAAGTATGAGCCCGGAGGATATAAAACGCGCCATTGGCTTTATCCGCGGTTTTCAGGTCAGCAAAACGGTTGAAAAGGTTGCCGGAGATGTGAGCCAAGGCAAAACCTTGTATCAGACTTGCGCGGCTTGTCATGGTGCTGCCGCTGAAGGTAATCAGACAATGGGATCTCCCCCTCTGGCAGGCCAGTACAGCTGGTATTTGTTACGTCAATTACAGGCTTATCGTAGCGGACAGCGTGGTAGTGCTGAAAAAGATGCAGCCGGGGCGCTGATGAAACAAATTGCACTTTCAATTAAGCGGGATCAGGATCTGACTGATCTTGTGGCTTATATCACTACTTTGGATATTCAAAAGACAAATCTTCAACAAACGGACATTAAAAAATAAGAGGAAACCACCGAATGAAAAGCCTGACAAAATTAGCTCTGTTATCACTTTGTGTTGCAAGCAGCAGCCTGATGGCAGAAGTAAAACGCTATCCTTTGCCCGACAACAGTACTTTTCCTATCGCCAATGCAGTGGAAGTAAATAAACTGGTGTTTGAAAGCGGCAAAGTACCAGCACCTAAAGATCCAAAAGCGGCCAAAGGCTCAGTGGAGTTTTGGGGCAATACCGAAGAGCAAACCCTGAACGTGCTGAGCCAGATTGAAAGCTCATTAAAGCAAAAAGGCCTGGGTATGGGCGATGTGATTAAAATGACAGTGTTTCTGGTTGGGGATCCAGCTTTGGGCGGAAAAATGGATTTTGCAAATTGCAGGTTTAGTGGCGGATGGCATGTTGGTCGAAATCGAGGTGATCGCCGCTAGACCTTAATCCCTATGGGTATGCAGTATTGGTGACAAAAAAGGCCGCAAAAGCGGCCTGTTTTTTAGCTTGGGTAAGCTATCAGAACAACTCTATTTCGTCTTGCTGTTGCTGATTATTTTGTGTTGGTAATTGTTGCACTGATGAGTTCACATAAGTTTTGGGTTCTGTACCCTGAATAAAAAACTCGAAGCCACTGCTGTTATCTGTAGCCTGAGTTAATAAACCCGTTTTCAGATCAATCCGTACTGAGGTGATGCCTACAGGAGGCTGCATATAGACTTGTGGTTTATCTTTTAACGCAAAACCGACAAACTCCTGCCAGGCCGGTAAAGCTGTTCTAGCTCCGGACTCACCGCCAGCAATCTGATCTTTGCCTAAGTTATTATTCCAGGCTGTTTTACCTAAGCGGCTTTCAGCATCATCAAAACCTACCCATGAAGTGACGACAAGTTCTGGCGAAAAACCAGAGAACCAGGCGTCTTTTACATCATTGGTGGTACCTGTTTTGCCGGCTAAATCCTGGCGTTTTAACTCTCGTAACCTGTGAGCTGTACCCAGCCAGCCAGTGCCGGCTTTCCAGTCACCGCCACCCCAAATCGAACTTTTCAGTGCGTCAGCAATTAAAAATGCATTTTGTGCTGATAACACCCGTGGCGCATAAGCCGGAGCTGTTGTAGTCGCTGGTTCGGTTGTCGCTGTTTGTTCGGCAAAAGTAGCTTCCAACTGAGCTTCAGGATCTGCTGTTTCTGCCAGAGCTGCAGCTTCCTTTGCTGCTTGTTCGGCAGCGGCCTTGGTTGCTAAGTCTTGTTGTTCG
The DNA here is from genome assembly GCF_029269265.1 of Rheinheimera sp. 1928-s. Lineage (GTDB taxonomy): Bacteria > Pseudomonadota > Gammaproteobacteria > Enterobacterales > Alteromonadaceae > Pararheinheimera. The sequence continues at coordinate 173,564 of NZ_JARIXP010000002.1, read as the reverse complement.
CATTCAGCGCAGACTGGCACAGGAATATGCTCGTAAATCAGGTTATTTTGATCATCCAGAATTTTGGTAATGACATAAGGCTTCACTAAATATCCACCGTTGGCGAATACCGCATAACCTGTGGCCAGTTCAAGCGGAGTTAACGAAGCTGAACCTAAGGCAAGGGTTTCACTGTGTGGCAGATCTTTTTCTCTGAAACCAAATTTAGTCAGATGCTGGCGGGTGTTTTCTATACCTACAGCACGTAATAAACGCACTGCGACTACGTTTTTTGATTTGGCTAAAGCTTCACGAATACGGATAGCTCCGTCATACACTTCAGGGGAGTTTTTCGGTCGCCATGCCTGATTTGAACCTTCATCCCACTGGTGAATAGGTGCATCGTTCATTAAGGTTGCCAGTGTCAGATTAGCTTCCAGCGCAGCAGAATAAATAAAAGGTTTGATGTTAGAACCCACCTGGCGATTCGCCTGAGTGGCGCGGTTAAACTGTGTCATGGCAAAACTGTAACCGCCTACTAAGGCCTGCACAGCACCATCCTTCGGATTAATGGCCACTATAGCGCCACTGACACCTGGAATTTGGCCTAAACGCCATTCGCCGGCATCGGGACGCACTAATACATGCATACCTGGTGCTAACACGTCGGCCGCTGCTTTAGGTGGATGGCTTTGTCTGTCATGACTGATAAAAGCTCTGGCCCAGTTTAACCCCTGCCATGGCAAGGTGATTTTACGGCCACCGGATAAAATGGCTTCTGCCTGCTGGCCTGACACTTCAGTAATAACGGCCGGAATTAAATCTTCCAGACCATTTTGTGTATCCAGATAAGCCAGAATAGCTTCATCCGTCATGCGGTCTGTTTCGGCAAATTTAACTGAACCATCTTCCTGAGGTTGGGCTGTGGCTTGCCACAAAGTGGCGACAGGGCCACGGTAGCCATGGCGTTCATCATAGCCCACGACATTTTTTTGCACAGCAGCTACAGCTTTACCCTGTAATTTAGAATCTACAGTAGTAAACACCTGAAAACCTTTGGAATAGGCTTCTTCTTCGCCATATTTATCCACCACTTCCTGACGCACCATTTCAGCTATATAAGGAGCTGAAGCGGTAATTTGCGCGCCGTGCAGTTTGGATAAAATAGGCTCCTGCAGTGCTTCATCATACTGAGCCTGAGTGATGTAGCCTTCATTCAGCATACGCCCCAATACAATATTGCGACGAGCCCGGGCACGGCTTGGCGAACGCACCGGGTTTAATACCGAAGGGCCTTGCGGTAAACCGGCAATAATAGCCATTTCAGATAAAGTTAAATCCTGAATGTTTTTGCCAAAGTACACTTGCGCTGCAGCACCCACACCAAAAGAGCGATGCCCTAATTCAATTTTGTTTAAATACAGCTCCAGAATTTCATCTTTGGTGAGTTCCTGTTCGATACGTAAAGCTAAAAATATTTCTTTAATTTTACGGATTAGCTTTTTCTCCCGAGTCAGGAAAAATACACGAGCTAATTGCTGAGTAATAGTACTGGCACCTTGCCTGGCTTCACCGCTCATAGCAACGACGGTAAAGGCGCGGAACATACCAATCACATCAATGCCAGGGTGTTCATAGAAGCGGTTGTCTTCTGTAGCAAGCACGGCTTTGAGCAGCAAATCAGGCATTTCTTCCAGTTTTAATGGAATACGACGTTTTTCACCGAACTGTGAAATAAGTTCGCCGTCCTGACTAAAGACACGCATTGGCGTTTGCAGCTTCACATCTTTTAATGTGGCCACACTTGGCAGGTCATCTTTGACATACCAGTAACTCGCCGCAACCAGAGCTACAACGGAAAAAGCACCTGCAATCATCAGAATGATTAGTTTTTTAAACCACGACACTGATTAACCTCAATGTATATTTTTGGATCTAGCGGGACTGCTAGTCTGTTTTTTTTTAAAAGCTGTTTGCTGACCCTACGCAATCTTGTATGAAACGACTAAGCTCATGACAGAAGTTCAATATAAATCATTGACCTGTGCACGGGACGCTATGCTAAAGCAGCTGTTTCAAACAAAAAAAACCTTAATGTTAGGGGTCGATATTGGCTCACATGCTGTTAAAGCTGTGTTATTAAGCCAACACAACCAGCATTATAAAGTAGAAGCCTTTGCAATAGAACCTATGCTGAAAGGCACGATGGTGGATCGTGAAATTCAGGATATCGAAGCTGTGGCTCATGCTTTATTGAATATCAGGAAAAAGATAGATAAATCAATTAAGTATGCTGCATCGGCTGTGTCTGGTTCTTTGGTGATCAGTAAAGTCATTTTTATGGATGCCAGTTTAACAGATGCTGAATTAGCCCGTCAGATTGAATTAGAAGCCGATAGTTTAATTCCATACCCGCTGAATGAAGTCAGTTTAGACTTCGAACGGCTCGAAGCCAATGAAACTGACCCGAGTAAAGTGAATGTGTTGCTTAGTGCCGCCCGCACCGAAAGTGTTCAGGCCCGTGTTACCGCGCTGGAGTCGGCTGGATTTACCGCCAAAGTAATAGATGTCGAAAGTTCAGCCTTAAGCCGCGCCGCTGAGCTGTGCCTGGATCAATTGCCCGAGGATGCTGCAGAAAAAGTAGTGGCTGTGCTGGATATAGGCGCCACTATGACGCTGCTGAGCATAGTGGAGGGCGATAAAAACCTCTACACCAGAGATATTGCCTTTGGTGGCGAGCATTACAGCCGCAGTATTATGAATTACTACAATAAAACCTATGAAGAAGCAGAACAGGCAAAAATTCTGGCCGACTTGCCTCCCAGTTACAGTTTTGAAGTCCTGGCACCTTTTCAGACCATGTTATTGCAGCAAATCCGCCGAGCTATTCAGATGTACCTGACCACCAGTGGTAAAGAGCAGGTGGATTATTTGCTGATCAGTGGCGGTACCAGTTTGCTGGATGGCATAGACACTCTGATCAGTGACGAGCTGGCCATTCAGGCTGTGATCGCCAATCCGTTTCGCCATATGGAATCAGCCTCGGCTGTTCATCGTCAGGAGCTGACGGAAAAAGCCCCTTGCCTGATGATTGCCACAGGCTTAGCGCTACGGAGTTTTAACTCATGGCATCAATAAACCTGCTGCCATGGCGTGAAGCCGCGCGTAAACAACAACAATTGAATTATCTGACGGTGTTGGCGCAGGTGGCTGTATTGGCCTTTGTGTTGATGTTTATTGTCTATTGGCTGTATCAGGCCCGTGTGGAAGGGCAACTCAGCCGCAATACCTTACTGGAGACGGAAATTCAGGTATTGGATCAGCGTATTGCACAGATCCGTGAGCTGGAAAAACAAAAAGCCGGTTTGCAGCAGCGTATGTCACTGATAGAGCAGTTGCAGCGCAGCAGAAATCTGGGCACTCAAATTATGGATGAAGTGGCCAAGACTGTACCTGCTGGGGTGTATCTGGTGTCATTAGATAAGAAGTTCAACAGGTTACTGGTGACAGGGAAAAGTGAGTCTAACAACAGATTATCCAGCTTGCTGCGAGTGATTGAACAATCCCCTCTGCTGACGTTACCTGTGTTGGAGTTTATTCAGGCCAGCAAAGAGGACAGTGGTTTATTAAGTGATTTCAAAATGCACTTACATCTGGTGGGTGCTGAACCGCCTCCATTACCACCGGAGCCCGCTGGCAAGGCTGGCGCTGCTAAAAGCGGAGCAAGCAAATGAGCCTGAACATTAACTTGTCCGATATCGATTTATCTGAAATTGATTTTAATAATATGGGAGCCTGGCCGAAAGCTGGGAAAATTGGTCTGGCTTTGGTCGTGGCTTTTGTCGTGATGTTGCTGAGTTATTTTTTCCTGATTGAAGCTCAGGTGACGAACCTCGAAACAGCACAACAAAAAGAGCTGGAACTGCGGGTGGATTACCAAAATAAATATGTAAAGGCGATCAATCTTGAGTTGTACCAAGAGCAAATGCTGGAAATGGAAAAAACCTTTTCCACCTTATTAAAACAACTACCTGCAACCCACGAAACCCCTGGCATGCTGGATGATATTACTTTTGCCGGTACTTCAGTGGGGCTGACCTTTGTCCGGATTAACTGGATGCCGGAAATTGAAAAAGAGTTTTATACCGAATTACCTATCCAGATTGAGGTGGTGGGGGATTATCACCAGATTGGTAATTTTGTCAGTGAAATTGCCAAGTTACCCCGTATTGTCAGTTTGCATGATTTTTTGATCCAAAGCAGGGAAGACGGTAAGCAGAGTTTTAGTGTTATCGCCAAAACTTACAGGTACAAGGAGCTGAAAAAATGAAACTGACTTCATTGCTTCTGCTTTTTATGACCCTGTTTTTAGCTGGATGTTTTGACGATACCACTGATATTCAGCAGTTTATGGCGGATGTGAAAGCGAACTCCAACGCTAAAATTCCGCCTTTGCCACCGGTCAAAGCCTTTGAACACTTGCCTTACACCAGCTCCGACTTACGCAGTCCTTTCAGTTTGCCATCACCGGAGGCTTACAACCAACTGCCTGTGCATCAGCCGGGTTGTATTCAATTGGATAATCAGCGCGAAAAACAAGCACTGGAACAATTTGCCATAGATAACTTAAAAATGCGTGGCACCCTGGGCCATGCTGATCAGTTATGGGCTTTGATTGAAGCCTCAGATCAAAGTTTGCACAGGATTAGTATCAACGACAGATTAGGTTTATTTCATGGCAAGGTGATAGCCGTAAAGCCAGACTATATTGAGATCACAGAATTTATTCCTGATGGCAGTGGTTGCACTGTGCAGAGGAACAGCAAATTGCAATTGTTGGATGCGTCCGCTGATGCAGCCGAAACTAACTGAGCACCCTGAATCATGATAAAAATTAAAACAAGCTCCAGGCTTCTGCACCTTAGTAAAGTAATAATGCTGTTTTGTGCTGTGCTGGCTTTTTATACCTCAGCACGGCAGAGTACAGACTTTATTAATGAGATTGAATCGATAGATTTTCGTCGTGGAGAACAAGGCGAGGCAAAGATTCTGGTGTTTCTGCAACAAAATTCGGCTGCTGTGGATGTGGTTGAACAAAATGGCCAAATCCAACTGGACTTTCATGATACTCAAATCAGTGATGAGTTGTTGTATCAACTGGATGTGCTGGATTTCGCTACTGTGGTTAAAGGTATTGAAACATTCAGGGAAGGCGACAAAGCAAGGTTGGTGATCGCAACTCTTGATTCATTCACCTACAGCTACCAGCAAGTCGATCAGGTGTTTCATCTGGTGGTGCAAAAAAGCGCTGCGGACCAGCAGCAGTCAGCCGCAACAGCTCAGTATGTAGGCCGCGCTATTTCTTTGAATTTTCAGGATATTCCGGTGCGTACAGTGCTGCAGATCATTGCAGATTACAACGGCTTTAATCTGGTTACCAGTGACTCAGTGACAGGCAATATCACCTTGCGGTTGGATGGCACGCCCTGGGATCAGGCGCTGGATATAGTGCTGAAAGTGCGTGGTTTGGATAAACGTATGGATGGCAATATTCTGATGATAGCGCCCTCTGATGAGCTGGCAGCGCGCGAAGCGAAAGAGCTACAGGCTCAGCAGCAGGTTGAACAACTGGAACCTCTGATCTCAGAGTTTTTACCTATTAATTATGCCAAAGCGGCGGATATTGCCGCTTTACTCAACAATAAAGAAGCGACCCTACTATCCGCCCGCGGTAATGTGGCTGTGGATGACAGAACCAATACCTTGCTGGTGAAAGACACTGCAACCACTATTGAAAGTGTGCGGCGTTTATTGCGACGGCTGGATGTGCCGGTGAAGCAAGTGCTGATTGAATCCCGGATGGTGACAGTTAAAGACAACGTGCGGGACGAAATAGGCTTACGCTGGGGCTTTAGCGACCAGCAAAATGACAGAGCCTGGTCTGGCAATGCACCTGGTGCCAATAATCTGGCTGGTGGCACTGTGCCTGCTTTAAATGATAGATGGAATGTGAATTTACCTGTGGCGAATCCGGCTGGCAGTATAGCTTTTCATGTGACTAAATTTGCTGATGGTACTTTACTGGATTTAGAGTTGTCAGCGCTGGAGCAGGAAAACAAAGGCGAAATTATTGCCAGTCCTCGTATTACCACGGCCAATCAGAAAAAAGCCCGCATAGAGCAGGGTACTGAAATTCCTTATCTGGAAGCATCCAGCAGTGGAGCTACTACAGTGACCTTTAAAAAGGCGGTATTGAGCCTTGAAGTCACCCCACAAATTACGCCAGACAATAAAATTATTCTGGATTTGGAGATCACTCAAGATACTCGTGGTGAAACTGTATCGACTGGCAATGGCCCTGCGCAGGCGATAGATACGCAGCGCATCCAGACCCAGGTGCTGGTCGATAATGGCGCTACAGTAGTTCTGGGTGGCATTTACCAGCAGCAGATGACCAATACCACCTCTAAAGTACCAGTGTTTGGTGACATTCCCTATTTAGGTAATTTATTTAAACGCCGCAATGACTTTAATGAAAAAACTGAATTACTGATTTTCGTTACACCAAAAATACTGACTGAGAGCCTGTAGCACGACGTAAAGCAAGGCCGGAGCTGACGCTGGCTCCGGCAGAAAATTCGCTTGCCAAGCCAAGCTGATTGCTGACATAATTCACCGCTTCAAATTTTCGTGGGAGCTTTCGGGTCCTGAAATTAACCTTCTAAGTTAGCGCAGCAGCATTACGAACTATGGCAGAAAAACGCAATATCTTCCTGGTAGGCCCAATGGGTGCAGGCAAAAGTACAATTGGCCGTCATTTAGCAGACATGCTTCATCTCGAATTCTACGACTCAGATCAGGAAATAGAACGCCGCACTGGTGCAGATATAGCCTGGGTATTTGATCTGGAAGGCGAAGAGGGATTCCGTGTTCGCGAAGAAAACGTGATCTCGGACTTAACAGAATTACAAGGCATAGTACTGGCGACTGGCGGTGGCTCAGTGCTGAGCAAAGAAACCCGCAACCGTTTATCCGCGCGTGGCATAGTGGTTTATTTAGAAACCCCTATAGAGAAACAAGTGGCCCGTACTCAACGTGACAAAAGACGTCCGTTGTTACAAACCGAAGAGGCACCAAAAGAGGTGCTGGAACGTCTGGCGGCTGAGCGTAATCCTCTGTATGAAGAGATCGCTGACTTTACCGTACGCACAGACGAACAAAGTGCCCGTTCAGTGGCGAATCAAATCGTTGAACAACTTGGTTTCTAGTTTGAGATAACTTTTCAGGGATATTAAGGAGAGCTGTGTATGCAAAAAGTTGCAGTACAACTTGGAGAGCGCAGCTACCCTATCCTGATCAGTCCCCAGTTATTTAGTCAGCCTCTGACGGATTTTTTACCTCAAGCCCGTCAGGTGGTGATTGTTTCTAATCCAGTGGTTGCAGGGCTTTATTTGCCTGCTGTCACTGCATTATTTCCTGATTCAACAGTGCACTCCTTTATTTTACCCGATGGCGAAGCCTACAAAACCTTAAGCTCTTTTGAACAGGTGATGTCCTTTTTGCTTGAGCACAAAATCAACCGTGATGTATTACTGGTCGCTTTAGGTGGCGGAGTGATAGGCGATCTGACAGGTTTTGTTGCAGCTTGCTACCAGCGTGGTGTACGTTTTATCCAGCTGCCGACCACTTTATTATCTCAGGTTGACTCTTCTGTCGGCGGTAAAACGGCTGTTAACCACCCGCTGGGTAAAAATATGATTGGTGCTTTTAAGCAACCTGATCTGGTGCTGATTAATACTTCGGTTTTAAGCTCTTTACCTGCCTCTGAATTTGCTGCAGGCATGGCGGAAGTGATTAAGTATGCGCTGATCAGCGACCTGGCCTTTTTTAACTGGCTGGAGCAAAATCAACAGGCTATCCGTGAATTGCAACCTGCTGTTTTAGGCGAAATGATCCGCCATTGTTGTCAGATGAAAGCGGATATTGTCAGCCGCGATGAAACAGAGCAAGGTGAGCGGGCTTTATTGAATTTGGGCCATACTTTTGGTCATGCCATTGAGGCCTTTTTAGGTTATGGTCAGTGGTTACATGGCGAAGCAGTGGCTGTAGGTATGGTGATGGCAACTCAGCTGGCCGTCAGTCGTGGTGATGTCAGCTCCGAAGAGTTACAACGTATAATCCAGTTGTTATCTGCTTTTGATTTGCCTGTGGCACCGCCAAAGCAGATGAACATTGCAGATTTTATGCCTTATATGAAAACCGATAAAAAAGTACAGGCAGGCAAAATGCGCTTTATTGTTCCTACCGCCCTGGGGCAAAGCGCAATAGTCGATGATGTGACCGAACAAGAACTAATGGCTCTCTTTAGCATATGAGTAAACAAGCTCTGCAACAGCGTTTAACGCAACATTCCGGCCTTTTAGGCTCCCAACGTCAGTTACTGCAACGTTTGCTGTTGCAGCTGGAATTTAATCAGCCTGACCGTTTACAACTGGTGGGGTCAAGCGGTAGTGGAAAATCTACCTTGATCCTGACGCTGGCTGAAATTTGCTCTGAGCAGTTTAATGTGGCTTTGTTACAGGCTGATGCTGGTCTGAATCCTGTTGATGTACTGAAAGTACTTCAGCAACAATGGCTTGGCTCTGCTGCTATGCCACGCACTTTGACAGATTTTGTGGCTCAGTTGGATAAAACACAACAATACCTATTGCTGGTAGACGATGCCGATCTACTAAACGAGGCCAGTTGGCAGCTGGTTCAGCAACTACCTGTCAGCGTTTTCGTCAGTTGCCTGAAAGCAAAAAATGATATTCGTCTGGCAATGAATATTCCTGCATTCAGTGAAGCAGAAGCCGCTGAATTATTAGCGCCTTATAATTTGCAGGGCCGTGAACAACGCGAACGTATTGAAGATTGTGCCGGCGATTTGCATTTATTGTTACATGGGCTGAATGCCAGCCCTGCCCGTAAGGCGGCAGTGTTTTCTAAACCCAAAGCAGAAGCTGCTGCTTCACCGCTGACATTTTCGGCCAAGGAAGAGATCACTGCTCCAGCTTTTGTAGCCAATGCCAGGGACAGCAGCTTTGATTTAAATGACAGGGACGATCCGCTGGGATTTCGTGCCATAGATACAGCAGATGAACACCCCTCATTTTCAATAGAAACAGAACAACGCAGCGACTATCGCCACCGCACAGTGGAAGATACAAAACCAGCAAAGCAGGCCTCAGGCCAGTTTTTTTCACCTTTTTTAGTGATGAGCCTGGGTTTTGGTTTGATTGCCGCCGTAGTGATGTTCTGGTTGTGGACTGAACAGCAGTTCAGGGAACCTATAGCTAATGATATGGTGCCTTATTATCCTGCAGCCGACACTAGTGCTGCAGCACGCTTGCAAGCAGATCGTCATTTTGAACCTACAGTAGAAATCAAAGCGGAAATACCGGCGCAGTCTGCTGCTACCGTAAATAATTCTGCGGCATCAAATAGCGCGCAAACTGTTGTTGCCGATCAGGGCTTGCCACAAATGGCGATGGAAAAAACCACTGATACCGCCAGTATGACAGTGCGCAAGGAAGTGGCTAAAGATGACAACGGTTTGCCTCAACAGCAAATAGTTTCTATGACTATTGAGTCAGAGCCTATGCGCGAACAACCTGTGATCCCTGCGTTACCTGCGCCAGGTGAGGAAGCTGTTGTCGTTGCTGAGCCAGAACCTGCAACGGAAGCTCCTGTACAACAGGCACCTGCTGAAGCTGCACCGGAGCAAAATGACCTACTTGCAGAGATGGCTGCTGACGCCGAACAATCGGTTCAACAAACACCCCCGACAGCGAATGCATCAGCTCAAGGCGATGCCGCTGTGCTGTTAGGTATGCTGCCAGACACTGTGGCTATTCAACTCGGCGTGTTTTCTCAGGAAGCTGCTGCGAAGAAATTTTTACAGCAGTATTCAACATTAAATCTGCAGTTGTACCAGCGTCAACAGCAAGGTAAAACTCAGTTTGTTGTGGTGTCCGCCTCTTATGTCAATGGCGCAGCTGCACGGCAGCAAGTGAAGTCTATGCCTGAAGAGTTGCGGCAGCAAACCCCATTTGTGAAACCTTTAAGTGATATTCAGCGTGAGATCCGCTCAGCCAATGCAAACTAACCTGATACGGCGGCAGACTAGACAGGTGACTTGCTTATGCTGAAGAAGTCCAGAGCTTTTCTGAAATGGGCTGGCGGAAAATATAATTTAGTTGATGCCATTTCTTTGCAACTGCCAAAGGCGCCTTTATTGGTCGAGCCTTTTGTCGGAGCTGGGTCAGTGTTTTTAAACACAGATTATCCGGACTATCTGCTGAATGATATCAATGCTGACCTGATCCATCTGTACCAGCTGTTGCAAACTCAGCCCGCGAAATTTATTGCAGATGCCAGAGGATTATTTGTCCAAAGCAGCAACGAAAAAAGCAGTTATCTGTCTTTTCGGGAAGAGTTTAATCAAAGTACCGACAGCTATCAGCGTTCGTTATTGTTTTTGTATTTAAATCGCCATGGCTACAATGGGTTATGCCGCTATAACAGCAGTGGTAAATTTAACGTGCCTTTTGGCAGCTATAAAAAGCCGTATTTCCCCGAAGCGGAGTTATGGTTTTTTGCTGAAAAAGCACAAAAAGCTAAGTTTGTTTGTATGGATTACAACAAGCTGATGCAACACATTAAAGCACCGGCAGTGGTGTACTGTGATCCACCTTATGTGCCACTGAGCCGCACGGCCAGCTTTACGTCTTATGCTAAAAACAGTTTTGATTTGGATGATCAGGCAGAACTGGCAAACCTGGCCGAAAATTGCCAGAGCCGTGGCATTAGCGTAGTGATCAGTAATCACGACACTATTTTAACCCGTAAGTTGTATGAGAAAGCAGAGTTAACCTCTATTCAGGTAGGGCGTTCTATCAGCCAGAAAGGCGCAACACGAGGCAAAGTCGCAGAACTTTTTGCGTTATATGCAACCAATGTTCAGCCTTCGACTACCCAACTGACCAGCAGCAGTAATAACCCAACAAAAATCATCACAGCAAAAACTCCTGCGACTAAGTAAGGCCAGATGGTTGTTGTCTGAAAGTCTTGTTGACGTTGTTGCTCAGATTGAACTCCAACAACAGCACCGAATACGGCTTTGAGTACCTGTTTAAAGCCTGGAGCTTTTGCCATTTTAACCTCTGTGGTTAAAACGGTTCAGTAACTCAAGTAAGTCAACAAAATGAAATTGGGTAGAGCGGCTGTTGCCCTGCAACCAGCTGAACCAGCTTTGCTGAGAAGGCTGACATAATGCAGTAATTGCCAGAGGCTTAGAAGGGTCGGCTTGCGCCTGCGCCTGGCATAATTCAGTGGGTGAGTCTTTCTGTTGATAAACAACAACACCAAGACACAAGCTAATGGCCAACGCGGACACTACTTTGCGGTTTGCTTGTTGTTTCATACGAACCTCAACTGGTTGAATTATGTGCTGGATGATACTCAAGTTGAGGACAAGTTACAAGTTTATAACTTAGTCAGCCAGTGACAAAAGTCACTTAAATAAGACTTTTTTAATGAAGCGAACAGAACTACAGGGGCAAAACAGTTGTTTTGCCCCATCAGTACAGATTAAAAGGTTTTACTTAAAGTCAAGACAACACGACCATCACATAAATCGCATTCTGCCGAATCGTCGATATCGGTGTCTGCATATTTCAGCGACACACCCGCACCTAAGACTTCTGTGCTGAAGCCGATGCTCCAGTCAATGTAAGTATCAGTATTGACAGGACCTGCTGCTAAAAAGGTTGCAAACTCACCTTCATCTTCAAAAACGTTGTAGCCAAAGTGTAAGTCTAACGCAATATTTTCTATCAGACTGTATTTGTAATCTGCAGAAAGGTAGTAATAGTCTTCAACTCCGGCGCCAAAATAGTCTGGTGAATAGGCAATACCTAAAGTCCAGCTGTCATAAAAAAACTTGGCATAACCTTCGTAAAAGTTAAATTCATCGACATCGTTATCGCCTTTTGGATAACGGTATTGCATCACACCAACGTCTACATTCCAGCTGTCGCTTAATGCACCGGTCCAGCCAGCTAAAATGTCCAACTCCATGCTGCCTTCACCGAACTTAATGTTTGAACCCCAGGTAGACAAATAAAAGCCAGAGTCTCCGCTTAAGGTAAAACCGCCCTGAACTGCCGGGCCTTCGTCCGTTTGCGAAATACCACGGAATAAATAATCTGAGGTAAAGGCCACATTGCCTGAAAGGCTGGCGGCACTCACACCGAAACTGCTACCCGCGATCAGCAATGCTACGAGGCTACGGCGAATTGTTTTACTTGTTGCTTTTGATCCCAGTGTTACTTTTTTTGTCATTTTATTTGCCCTTATCTATTAGTTCCCGTGAATACAGTCCATTTTTTGTGCCATTGCTTTATTCCTAATTAAATCAATAGGGTACTGAATTGGTATTGCAGAGATTTATCATTTATGTGCAAAAGTGGTGCGTTGCTGCCTGATTTTTGTGCAGTGCACCTTACTAACAAAGATGATTTTTTCTAAGCGATTCAGTAAAGTCTGGGCTTTGTTTTATTACAACAGCTTTTTGGAGAGAAGATGCGCCAACCTAACTGGATTGCTCCGTCAATTCTATCGGCAGATTTTGCCCGTTTGGGCGAAGATGTCGCGCGGGTTTTAAAAGCTGGGGCAGATGTTGTGCATTTTGATGTGATGGACAATCATTATGTGCCGAATTTAACCTTTGGCCCCATGATTTGCAGTGCCTTGCGCAACTATGGCATCACAGCTCCTGTCGATGTGCATCTGATGGTCGAAAACGTTGATAGCCTGGTGCCTGCTTTTGCAGAGGCCGGTGCTTCCATTATCAGTTTTCATCCAGAAGCATCCAAACACGTGGATCGTACTTTGCAATTGATCCGTCAGCAGGGTTGTAAAGCTGGCCTGGTGTTTAATCCGGCAACCCCATTAAGTTATCTGGATTATGTACTGGATAAAGTGGATTTGGTGCTGCTGATGTCGGTCAATCCGGGTTTTGGTGGTCAGTCTTTTATTCCTGCAACTTTAAAAAAACTGCAACAAGCCCGCCAGATCATTGACCAGAGTGGTTTGCCGATCCGGCTGGAGATTGATGGTGGTGTGAAGGTTGAGAATATCCGTGAAATCGCAGAAGCAGGTGCTGATACCTTTGTCGCTGGCTCTGCCATTTTCAGTCAGAAGGATTACCAGAAAGTGATCGATCAGATGCGTGCTGAACTGGCCGGAGTGAATTAGTGCGGCCTTTTCAATTGATAGCTTTTGATTTAGATGGCACTTTGGTCGACAGCGCTCCTGACATTTTACCCGCGCTAAACCAAATGCTGGCAGAGCTTGGAAAAGCGCAGGTCAGCCTGGTTCAGGTGCAGCATTGGCTGGGCAATGGTATGGCGATGCTGATTCAAAGAGCATTAACAGGCCAGCTTGAACCCAATCCCTGTGATGTGTCGGAGTTTAATCAGGCACAGCAGCTGTTTATTGGTTTTTACCAGCAAAGCAACGGCTCGCAAACTCGTTTGTTTGAGCAGGTGCCTGAAGTATTGGCGCAACTAAGTGCGCTTTATCCTTTGGCAGTAGTCACCAATAAACCACGTCAGTTTACTGAACCATTGCTGCGGCATTTAAGCATTCAACACTTTTTTAAAGCGGTTTGGTGCGCAGATGATGTCGACAAAGCCAAACCTGATCCACAGATGTTGTTGGCTTTAGCTGCTCAGCAACAACTACCGGTTACCGATATTTTATTGGTCGGGGATTCTGAAAACGATATATTTGCAGCCCGTGCTGCTGGTATGCCTGTCATTGCGCTGAGCTACGGGTATAATCACGGCCAATCCATTGCACAAAGTCAGCCGGATCTGGTGTTGGAGTCTTTCTCCTTGTTACCAGATGCCATTTGTTGTTTAGAACAGGAAAGATAGATGTCAGAGTCAAAAGCCAATCAGCAGAAAGCCAAACCTATAGTCTTAAGTGGTGCGCAGCCTTCAGGCCAGCTTACTATTGGAAATTATCTGGGGGCTTTGCGTCAGTGGGACAGAATGCAGGACGACTACGATTGTTTGTACTGTATTGTCGATTTGCATGCCATTACTGTGCGTCAGGAACCTGCAGCGCTGCGTAGTGCCTCACTTGACAGTCTGGCTTTGTATCTGGCCTGTGGTATAGATCCAAACCGCTCCAGCGTGTTTATGCAGTCGCATGTGCCTGAACACAGCCAACTGAACTGGATTTTAAATTGCTACACCCAGTTTGGTGAATTAAGCCGCATGACGCAGTTTAAGGATAAATCTGAACGTCACAGCAATAACGTCAATGCGGGTTTATTTACTTACCCTGTGCTGATGGCTGCCGATATTCTGGTGTATAACGCGCATCAGGTGCCGGTAGGCCATGATCAGAAACAACATCTTGAACTAGCCCGGGATATTGCCAGCCGTTTTAACGCTTTGCATGGCGATGTTTTTACTGTGCCTGAGCCTTATATTCCTGGTGTTGCAGCTCGGGTGATGAGTTTGCAGGAACCGACGAAAAAAATGTCCAAGTCGGATGAGAATCCGTGGAATTTTGTTGGTTTGCTGGAAGATCCAAAAATGATCAGCAAGAAATTCAAAAAGGCCATGACAGACTCTGAAGATCCACCTCGTGTGACTTACGATCTGGAAAACAAAGCTGGTGTGGCTAACCTGCTGAGCATTTTAAGTGGTGTGACGGGCAAGCCGATTGACAGTCTGGTGGCTGAATACGAAGGCAAAATGTATGGCCATTTAAAAGGCGATGTAGCAGATGCTGTGATTGCTTTATTAGAACCAGTGCAGGCGAAGTTCCATGAAATTCGTCAGGATCAGACACTGATGGACCAGGTATTAAAACAAGGCGCTGCAAAAGCCAGAGCTCGTGCAGCAGTGACACTTGAAAAAGTGTATGAGGCTGTTGGTTTTGTTTTACCCACCTAAATTACTTAGGGTTTGATTGAAGGTTGATTGATAATAATGCTGTAAAAGCCGGATTGTTATGATTTTATTGATAGATAATTACGATTCTTTTACCTACAATTTAGTTCAGTATTTTGCTGAATTAGGAGAGCAGGTACTGGTACGGCGTAACGATGAAATCAGCCTGACTCAGATAGCTGCTATTCGACCTTCCAGTCTGGTGATTTCTCCAGGCCCCTGTAGTCCGGATCAGGCTGGTATTTCTTTGGCCGCCATTCAGCACTTTGCCGGACAAATTCCTATTTTGGGGGTTTGTTTAGGCCATCAGGCGATAGCTCAGGCTTTTGGTGCCAAAGTAGTGCGTGCTAAGACAGTGATGCATGGCAAAAACTCGCTGATTAAACATCGGGATCAAGGTATGTTTAAAGGCTTAAATAATCCCTTGAACGTAACACGCTATCACTCACTGGTAGTGGATCAAGAGTCGGTGCCGGCTGATTTTAGTATTGAAGCCTGGACTGAAGCTGATGAACCGGAAATTATGGCACTGTCGCATAAAAAATTGCCTGTGCACGGGGTGCAATTTCATCCCGAAGCCATTTTAACTGAGCAGGGACATCAGTTATTACAGAATTTTCTGACATTGTGCAAAGGCCTGAACAATAATGATAAATAAGGTGTGTCAACACACAACGTAAAGGGTAGTTATGTCTTTGTCTTCCTCCTCTTTGGAGCAGCTGTTTATTGATAATCTGATTGGTGTCGACCCGAATCAGAAGCGTTTACGTTATTTAAAAAACCAGCAAACGACCAACGAACAGCGTCCTATGTTAGAAATAGAACGTAAAGCGCTGGAAGCCCGTCAGTCAGGTGAAAACGCTAAAAAAATCTTCCTCGACTTTACGCAGGCTCATTTGCATGACGAGGTCGCTCAGGAGCTGATGCAACGCCTGAGCAGCATTGAAGTGATCAGCAGCTCATTGTTTGATTTAGGGCCGAATTTCCCGGCTTTAATTGATGCTTTAAGTGCCAAAGCTGTGACGTTAAACCAGCTGGATCCATTGATAAGCAATGTGCAATGGCTGAAAGAAGATGTACTGCGTTTGGTGAATCAGCCGCGGTATCGAAATAAGACTAGCTCAGGTAATCTGGTCAAAGACATTAAAACTGCGTTGCGCTTCTTAGGTGTTGAGGCCCTGCAGGCCCTGGTTCCGGTGTATGCGTTTCGCCACTGTATTCCGCACTCTACTGATCCTTTTGTTCAGTTTAAGGTCAAAATCTGGGAATATTCTTTGGCCACAGCTTTAGCTGCCCGTGAAATAGCAAATTCCCAGGGACTAAATGGATTTGTCGCTTTTTGTGCTGCTATGTTCCAGACCATGGGCCATATGGTGGTGATCCGCAACTATTTACGCAGTTACGCACAAGTGAAACGCACTGAGTTATTACGAGCCCGCGATGCCCGCGACAATGAACTGACCGATGCTTTAGAAGCTTTAGATGCCGACGCTGGCTTTTTATCCAGCAGCATAGAAGAATTTGCCGGTATTATCAGTGCTGATTTAATTGCTCGCTGGCAATTAAAACGTATGCCGTTGGCAGCTATTCTGGACCAAATCGCAGATGAAACGCCATTAAGCAGCTGTAGTGATTTAACCCGTGTTGTCAAACAAGCCAATACTTATGTGCAGGTGAAATTTCTGGTTCATGAGCAGCGGCTGGATGTGGAAGAAGCCAACAAAGCGTTAAACGACGCAGGTGTTCATAACGAAATGCGTAAAATGTTGTCTCAACTGGACCTGAAAAAGCTGTCATTTGAATAATTGTAAAAAAATTAGTCAATAAACATGCAGTTTTTTTCAACAGCACTTCTGTAGCGTCAAAAAGCTGAGCAGATCAACAGGGCCATTCGTTGCTCGATGTTTTTCTGCTCTGTTTCCTGAAGAAAGCAAATAGCTAGTTATTCACATCCTATGCAAAACTATCTGGAAGCCTTGTTTTTCAAGGCTTTTGGCCCTTCTGACAGCAAGACTTTTCATTTTTTATCTGTAATAATGCGGTGAAGCATCTTTTTCCGTTTGCTGTTTTTTTACTGAAAATTTGACCAGAGTAAACAGCAGACTTTTATTGCAGCAGAGGTAAAAAATGGCAGAACATATTCAGGTCACCCGTGCTTTGTTTGATGAAGTGATGGTTCCAAACTATGCACCGGCACCTATTATTCCGGTCCGTGGTCAGGGCTCCCGGGTCTGGGATCAGGCGGGTCGTGAATACGTTGATTTCGCAGGTGGCATTGCAGTGAATGCCTTAGGTCATTGCCACCCGGCTTTGGTGTCTGCGTTAAAAGAGCAAGCCGATAAGTTATGGCACTTAAGTAATGTGATGACCAACGAGCCGGCTATTCGTCTGGCAAAAAAACTGGTCGACAGCACTTTTGCTGAAAAAGTCTACTTTGCTAACTCTGGTGCTGAAGCCAACGAAGCCGCTTTAAAGCTGGCACGTCGTTGGGCTTTGGATAACTTTGGTGCGCAAAAACAGCAAATTATCTCTTTTGGTAAAAGCTTCCACGGTCGTACCTTTTTTACTGTGACAGTGGGAGGTCAGGCGGCTTATTCGGATGGTTTTGGTCCAAAGCCTGGTGCTATTGACCACGCTGAATACAACAACCTGGAAAGCTTAAAAGCGCTGATGTCGGAGAATACCTGCGCTGTGATTTTAGAACCGTTGCAGGGTGAAGGCGGCATTATCCCGGGCGACGTTGCTTTCCTTCAGGGCGTACGTGACCTGTGCAACCAATTTAATGCGTTGATGATTTATGACGAAGTGCAATCTGGTGTCGGCCGCACGGGAAAACTCTATGCCTACATGCACTGCAATGTAGTGCCTGACATTCTGACCACAGCGAAGTCTTTAGGTGGTGGTTTCCCGGTTGGCGCTATGCTGACCACTACAGCTATTGCCAGTCATTTAAAAGTCGGTACTCATGGCAGTACCTATGGCGGCAACCCGTTGGCCTGTGCTGTAGCAGAAGCCGCTTTAGATACCATCAATCAGCCTGAAGTACTCCAGGGTGTGCTGGATCGTGAACAGATCTTCCGTCGCGAATTGGCTGCTATCAACGAAAAACATAATGTGTTCAGCACAGTACGTGGTCAGGGCATGTTGTTAGGCGCTGTATTAAACGATGAGTTTAAAGGCCGTTCACGTGACTTTTTCCTCGCTGCAGCTGATCAGGGATTATTTGCTTTAGTGGCAGGCCCGGATGTGGTGCGTTTTGCTCCTTCTTTAGTTATCCCCGAAGCAGACATTATCGAAGGCATGAAACGTTTTGAAAAAGCAGTAGCCCAAGTGAAACAAGGCTGAATTTAGCCTCTATTCATTGTTCGACTACATACTAATAAAGCAAAAAATGAAGCGCCTTTTCAAAGGCGCTCTGAAGCAAAATAACTGGAGTAAGCGACTATGATGGTCATTCGCCCAATCCGAGCCGAAGATTATCCTGAACTGTACGACATTGCTGTCGAATCAGGTCATGGCTTTACTTCGTTGCCCGTCAATGATGAGTTGTTACAACGTAAAATTAGCCGATCAGAAGCCTCCTTTGCCAAAAAGGTCGTTAAGCCAGGTGATGAAGGTTATCTGTTTGTATTGGAAGACCCACAAACAGGAGCAGTGGTTGGTACCAGTGCCATTGAAGCTGCAGTAGGATTGGAAGATGCGTTTTATCATTACCATTTAGGTAAAGTCGTGCATACCTCCCGCGCTTTAGGGGTTTATAACCCAGTGGATATTCTGACCTTGTGCAACGATTACACAGGTGTCTCTGAGCTTTGTACGCTGTTTTTACGTGAATCCTGCCGCAAACAAAACAATGGTCGCTTGTTATCCAAGTTCCGTTTTTTATTTATTGCTGAATTCCGCTCACGTTTTGCTGACAGAGTCATTGCAGAAATGCGTGGTGTGTCGGATGAAGACGGTCATTCCCCCTTCTGGAAATGGTTGCAGGACAGCTTCTTTTCTGTAGATTTTCCGACAGCAGACTACCTGACCGGCATAGGCCAGAAGGTGTTTATTGCCGAGCTAATGCCCAAATACCCGATTTACGTCAGCTTATTGAGTAAAGAAGCTCAGGCCGTGATTGGCAAAGTGCATGAAAAAACCCGTCCTGCTTTAGCTTTGCTGCAATCCGAAGGTTTTTCTAATACAGGTTATGTCGATATTTTTGATGCAGGCCCCACGGTCGAAGCCAAAGTGGAGCATATCCGCACTGTACGGGGTAGCCGTAAGCTGCAAGTCCAGATTGGTACTGTGACAAGTGGCCAGCCTTATATGGTGTCTAACACTAAGCTGGAAGACTTCAGAGCGACCTGGTTGCAACTGCATGTTGATGAAAACAGCGAGGTGGTGATTCTGCCCCAGGACTGTGCCGATCTATTGCAGGTTACTCAGGGCGACTGGGTGCGTTTAGCCCGGATTTAAACCATTATCCAAGGTAAAGTGGAACAGACATCATGACAGAACAAGCAGTGCAATTTATCAATGGTCAGTGGCAACAAGGCGCGGGTCAGTTATTTTCCTCGTTAAACCCAGCCAAACAGCAGTTGATCTGGCAAGGCCAGAGCGCAGATGCCACTCAGGTCAACAGTGCCGTCGAAGCAGCCAGAACTGCTTTTGAAGACTGGAGCGAGTTAAGTTTTGATGCGCGTTTAGATATAGCCCGCGCTTTTGCCGCACAACTGACAGACCACAAAGAACAATTCGCTTTGTGTATTGCTGAAGAAACAGGTAAACCTTTGTGGGAAACCCGCACTGAAGTGGCGGCGATGATTGGTAAAATCGACATTTCTGCCCGTGCTTACCGGGAAAGAACAGGGGTGAAAGAAAACCCTATGCCGCAAGGCAAAGCCTGGATCCGCCATAAGCCTCATGGGGTAGTGGCTGTATTTGGCCCTTATAACTTTCCAGGCCATTTACCTAATGGCCATATAGTGCCAGCTTTATTGGCCGGTAATACAGTGGTATTTAAACCCAGCGAGCTGACACCAAAAGTGGCCGAACTGACAGTGCAGTTATGGCAGAAAGCCGGCTTACCTGCTGGTGTGCTGAATTTACTGCAAGGCGAAATTGATACAGGTAAAGCTATTGCCAGTCACCCTGGTATCGATGGTTTATTTTTTACCGGCAGCTCTGGTACTGGCCATTATTTACATCAACAGTTTGCTGGTCAGCCGCATAAAATTCTGGCGCTGGAAATGGGGGGCAATAACCCTCTTATCGTCCAGAACGTGAAAGACATAGATGCGGCAGTGCATGACATTATTCAGTCGGCTTTTATTTCTGCAGGTCAGCGTTGTACTTGTGCGCGCCGCTTGTATTTGCCGCTAGGTGCAGAAGGCGATGCGATACTGGCTCGTTTGCTTGACGTGACAAAAGCGCTGAAAGTGGGGCTGTACGATGATGTTGAGCAGCCTTTTATGGGCACATTAATTTCCGAAAAAGCCGCTTTGGGTATGCTCAAAGCGCAGCAGGATTTAATAGAACGGGGTGCTCAAGTGTTGCTGGCTATGCAGCAGCAACCACAAAGCCCTGCCATGTTAAGCCCTGGTATTCTGGATTGCAGCACTATAAGCGGTATGCCGGATGAAGAGCACTTTGGCCCGCTGCTGAAAGTCTTCCGTTTTGCACAATTCAGCGATGCGATTAAAGCTGCCAATAACACCAGCTTTGGTTTGTCTGCTGGTTTATTGTCGGATGATGAAGAACTGTATCAGTTGTTTTTCCGAAAAATCCGCGCAGGCATAGTGAACTGGAACCGGCCTATTACCGGAGCCAGCTCTGCAGCACCTTTTGGTGGTATAGGCGGCAGCGGTAATCACAGGGCCAGTGCTTATTATGCAGCAGATTATTGTGCTTATCCGGTCGCTTCAGTGGAGCTTGAACAGTTACAGTTACCAGAACAGCTGTCACCGGGTTTAAGCTTCTGAGCCTGACAAAGTTCGTTTTTTAAGTTTTATTTTAATCGGGGCTATGCCCCGATTTGTTTTATCAAACAAAATTTGCTTAAATGACATTCACTTATCGGCAAATTATCTGGGCTTTTGTGTCAAGCACAGATAAAGTCCAGTATCCAGTGTTGTGCACTATAGGTGTCCCTTTTGTATGGTAACTGATAAACCCGGCTACGAGCATCTGATCCAGTTTTTGACTGAACATTTGTCTTTGTTTGAACAACGAGGTCCAGTCGTCGCCGGAGCTAAAACTCTGGGTGAAGTGTTGGAAGAATCTATTGCTGAACAAATTATCCAGCTCTGTACTCAGCATACCGAATTGGAGATGAATCATCGCAGCATGATAGTGCGGGAAGTGGACGGCATCTTGTATGACTTTCAGGAGGTTCTTGCTTCGGTACTGGAAGAACCTGCCACTGCACAGCAAACTGAGCTCATTCAGGAGATTTCTTTGCTGATCAAAAATCTGTTTGATACTGCGATTGCGGCTTTGATGGATTAATCTTAACTAGCCTCATCTGACTGTTTTCCGTAAAATAGCCGTTCTTTGACTACGGACAACAGGATCTCCTATGCAAGCCAGCGTAAAATGGGCCGGTGACCAAACCTTTATTGGCCGCTCTGACAGTGGTCACAATGTGGTGTTTGATGCCCATAAAGAGGGCAGTGCTGCCCCAAGCCCTATGGAAATGGTGTTGATGGCGGCAGGTGCCTGTTCTTCGGTGGACGTCGTCAGCATTTTGCAAAAAGCCCGCCAGCAAGTCACAGATTGTGAAGTGATTTTAACTGGTGAACGTGTAGATACTATTCCCCGTGTATTCAGCAAAATTCATCTGCATTTTGTCGTGACAGGTTTTAATGTCAGCGAGAAACATGTGGAAAAGGCGGTCAATCTGTCGGCTGAGAAATACTGTTCAGTTTCTATTATGTTGTCACAAAGTGTTGAAGTGACTCATTCTTTTAGTGTGAAACAATCCGAAGTACAGCCCGCGGCTGAATAAAGATTGCATCGGTGCAGCTGTTCTATACTGAATTGCAGCTCTGACTATTGAGGTAAAAAGAACGTGGTAAAACCTTTTGAAAAACTAAGACTGCATGGTTTTAATAACCTGACCAAAAGCCTGAGTTTCAGCATTTACGATATTTGTTATGCCCAGACTGAGCAGCATCGTCAGGAGTATATCTCCTACATCGACGAGCAATACAATGCCGATCGTCTGACCGATATCCTGAGTGAAGTGGTGGATATCATAGGCGCAAACATTTTAAATATTGCCCGGCAGGATTATGATCCACAAGGTGCCAGCGTGACTATTCTGGTCTGTGAAGAACCTATAGAAGGTTCACCGGACAATTCAGAAAACCCGGGCCCATTGCCGGATTCTGTGGTGGCTCATTTAGATAAAAGCCATATTTGTGTGCACACCTACCCTGAAGTGCATCCACAGGATGGCATTTGTACTTTCCGTGCTGATATTGAAGTGTCAACTTGTGGCTTAATTTCGCCACTGAAAGCGCTGAACTTCCTGATCCACAGCTTTGAATCGGACATAGTGACCATAGACTACCGGGTACGTGGTTTTACCCGTGATGTGAAAGGTGTCAAACACTACATAGACCATCCTATTCATTCGATTCAGAATTTTATGGACGAGCAGACCAAAAATGCCTTCCAGATGGTGGATGTGAATGTGTATCAGGAAAACCTGTTCCATACCAAAATGATGCTCAAAGAGTATGATTTAAACAACTATCTGTTTGGTACTGGTGTGGGTGAACTGGATGACGTTGAGCGCAAAGTCATCAATAAAAAAGTGAAACGCGAAATGCGGGAAATTTTTTACGGCCGTAATTTACCGGAAATGGAATAAGATTTAAAAATGGGGTCAGATCACATTATTGGCCTGGCCAATAATGTGATCTGACCCCATTTTTATTCTAACCAGTTAATCTGACCTCTGGCCTGACGCCTTTTAATAATCAGCTGCTCTACCAGTGGCGTTAAAATCAGCTCCATGGCTAAATTCATTTTGCCACCCGGCACCACCAATGTATTAACCCGCGACATAAAAGCGCCGTTGATCATTTGCAGGTAGTAAGGGAAGTCGACATGTTTAATACCGCGAAAACGGATCACGACAAAACTTTCATCTAAAGACGGAATATCTTTGGCGCTGAAGGGGTTTGAGGTATCGACTGTTGGCACACGTTGGAAGTTAATATGAGTGCGTGAAAACTGTGGAGTGATCTGATTCACATAATCATCCATGCTGCGCACTATGCTCGACATCACAGCCTCACGGCTATGGCCCCGTTCTGAAGTATCGCGGATAATTTTCTGGATCCACTCTAAGTTGACAATAGGCACCATGCCGATCAGCAAATCCACATGCTGGGCGACATTGTTTTGTTCTGTCACCACACCACCATGTAAGCCTTCATAAAACAATAAGTCGGTGTTGGGCCGTAAATCCTGCCAGGGCGTAAAAGTACCAGGCAGTTGGTTGTAAGGCACTGCTTCATCAAAGGTATGCAAATACTGTCGTACTTTACCTGTGCCTGTTTCGGCATAGCTGGAGAACAGCGATTCTAAAGCGGCAAAGTCGTTGGCTTCAGCACCAAAATAGCTGATATGTTTACCTTGCTCTTTGGCTTTACGTATTTCCAGATCCATTTCTGGTCTGCTGTATTTGTGAAAACAATCCCCTGCAACAAAACCGGCATCAATACCAAGGCTGCGGAATATATGGGAAAAGGCGCTCATCGTGGTGGTGGTGCCAGCACCTGAGGAGCCTGTGACCGCAATAATAGGGTTTTTGTGAGACATAAAAAGCCAGGTTGTGTTGATTGTCAGCCGACTACCATAAAGGATAAAGTAAGGTTACTGCAAGCACAGTAATGAAGCTGCTGCTGATGAACAGAGAAGGACCATCAAGTGCGATCATTTTCTCTTGCTTTGGCTGTGATGGCGTTGCCAGTGGCAGCTGCCTTGCCACAATACAATTTATATCTGACTGATTTATCGAAAGATTTATCTATTTCTAATAGAATAAAAATTAACGAAATTCCGACTTATATCAACCAGCCAGCTTTTAGTAATGATGGGAAAAGCTTGTTTTTTACGCTGGAGCAGGGCAAAGATGCAGCGGTGCAAACCGATATTGGCGTTTATGTTCTCGCGGATAAAAAACAAGATGTGCTGACTAAAACAGCGTTAAGTGAATATTCACCGACCTTACTGCCTGATGGTTTAGGTGTTTCTGTTGTGGTGGTAGAAGCGGATCAAACGCAACGATTATGGAAAGTGGACTGGCAAGGTAACAGCAGTTTACTGAAAACAGAGCCCAAAGGTGTCGGTTATCATGCCTGGGGGCCGCATCAGGATTTATTGTTGTTTATTTTGGGTGATAAAGAAGATAACCACACAGTGCGTTATCTGGATCAAGACGGAAAGCTGACGACGCTGGCGACAGGGGTAGGCCGGGCTTTAAGCTGGCAGCCCGGTACTCAGAAAGGTTATTACACTCAGGCTAAACACGATCAGTTGTATTTAAGTTCTTACGATGTAAAAACCAAGGCGAACACTCAAACTGAATTGGCGCTTCCAGCTGGAGGCCAGGATTTAGTCTGGTGGTCCGAAGATATCTTATTGGTTTCTGCCGGCACTAAAATTTATCAGTGGCAGGTTCAGGGCAAACAAGAATGGAACTTGTGGCTGGATTTATCCAAAGAATGTGGCACCGAAATCAGCCGTTTTGCACTGAATAAAGCACGTAGCCAACTGGCTTTTGTTTGTAAGGCGTAAAAGAAGGGTCAGAGCTATCAGCTCTGACCCTGAGGTTTAAAACTTAAAGTCGATTAAAACCGGGTCATGATCCGATGAACGGAATGGATCCGGGGCGTATAAGGTTTTTTGCTGAGCTTGCGATTTAAACTCAGTGTTGTAATCCAGCACGGCTGGTTCATCCGCATTAATAGCCCAGTGCTGGAATAAGGTCAGTTGTGTTGCCATAGTTTTGCTGGCAAGCGCATGATCCAATGAACCTGTGCGGCCTCTGAACACATAAGAATAATGCCCGCTTTCATCTTTGGGAGCCAGATGCACCCAACCTGCTTGTTCCAGTGTATAAATCGGATCTTCCTGACGGTAGGCATTTAAATCCCCAATCACCAGCTGATGAGGTGTATTGACGCCAGTGGGCTGGGTCTGTAACCAGGCAGATAAGGCTTTGGAGGCCAAAACACGGGATTGATTCCAGCAGCTCTGACCATCTTTATTATCCCTGTTGCCATTGTCTACAGCGGCTTTATCTTCCGGGCAACTGCCTTTGGATTTAAAGTGATTCACACTGACAGTAAAAAGGCCTTCTGTGGATTTGGCTTTAAATGTCTGAGTCAAAGGGGCTCTCGAACCATAAGCAAAGGGGCCTTCGGCAATCATCACTGCTTTGCCAGCTTCTGTGACTTTATGTTGGTTGTAGATAAGAGCCACTTTAATAGCGTCACCCCCTAACGCCTGTTGCGGCTGCACAAAAGCATAACGTTGCTCTCCTAAGGCTTTATTCAGCTCTCGGACCAAAGTCGCCAAAGCACTGCGCTGATCAAAACCGTTATTTTCTACTTCCAGTAAACCTATCACATCAGCATCCATACCGGACAAAGCCGCTATCATTTTGGCTTGTTGGCGCTGCAGCTCATTTGCATTTGTAGCACCACGGCGGGTAGGGAAAGGGTTAGCCGCAGTTTCGCCGGTAAAAAAGTTCAGCACGTTAAAACTCGCGACCCGAATATGATCAGCGGCTTTGGCTTTAGGTGCTCCAGTTCTTGCATTGCTGGCTGCAAAATCCGGCACTTGTGCCGCAACTAAGCGATAACCCTGCTTAGTTTCAATTAAATAACCCTGCAGGTTTTTTACTGTATCGCCAACCCGCACAGTATTGCTGGCTGATAAATTGCCGCCAGGGAAGAGCACAGGATCCGGGTTCTGCTCAAAAATCCCATCATCCAGCCAGAGCTGACTTAAATTCTGTTGTTGCTCCAACTCTTTTGCTGCTTTACCTGGTCTGTGTAGCTCGGTGGCTATCCAGAGTCTTTTATCGGCCAATAAAACTTCACCGTAGCGTGCTAACGGATAAGTGTCGTTGACTATTAAGGCTTGAGGAAAGGACAAATACTGACCTTCCAAAGCTTCCCAGTCTTGTTTGGATTTTACTGGCAATGTTGCCACTACAGGTTTTGGCGCTTCCTGTTGACCACAGACTGAGGTTTTTACATCCACCAAAGCTGTCATGCCGTTTATCTCAACCACTTTACCCGTGACTTCAAGCTGTTGACCTGCTTTTGCCTGTTGAACCAGCTTTTTATCAGCAATAAATAAGGCGTCACTGGTTTTTGGATTAGTATCAGGGTTCAGGCTTTGGATCAAAACCCCGGCTGCTTTACTGCCCGGATAAAGAACAGCAGTGACTACACCTGATGTAGACACTGTTTTGTTTAACAGCGGACTTTGTTTAGCATCGCCCTGAACTGCTGCAATAGTGGTTTCTGTCTGACAAGTCGCAGATACACCAAAGGATCCTGCGGCCAGTACCAGTAAAGTAAAAATGGATAATTTCATCAAAAGTGTCCTTTAAAACAGATCTGTACAGCCTAAGGCACCCAGAAAAATCTACAAGGGCAAATCGTTGAATTTCGTATGAAATTGCTGTGAATAGCGATGAAATAAAAAATTGCCCGGAGCAATTTTTAACATTGGARCGCAGCGACGATGGCCCTAAGGGTRAGCGCCATGGRTGGCAGCGAATAAAAAAGGCGCCACAACGGCGCCTTAGTAATCAACTAATACCTTTAATTCTTTTCGCGGGCGATGGCGCGATAGCCAATATCTCTACGACTGAAGACGCCGTCCCACTGCACCTTGTCGGTTAGCTCGTAGGCTGCTTTTTGTGCCTCTGTGACATTAGCGCCCAAAGCTGTAGCGCACAATACACGGCCACCAGCCGTTAATACCTGACCGTCTTTTAAGACTGTGCCAGCGTGGAATACTTTGGCTTCACGGCTGTCTTCTGTAGGTAAACCCGAAATCACATCACCTTTGCGGTAATCATCCGGATAACCACCAGCGGCCAGCACTACACCTACAGCGGCACGGCTGTCGAATTTAATTTCTTGTTGGGCTAATTTACCTTCTACAGCAGCCTGACACAGCTCTACTAAATCGGATTGTAAACGCATCATAATAGGCTGAGTTTCAGGGTCACCAAAACGGCAGTTAAATTCCAGTACTTTACAAGTGCCATCAGGCGATACCATCAAACCTGCATAAAGGAAACCTGTGTAGATATGGCCTTCAGACGCCATACCATTCACTGTTGGGTAAATGACGTTTTGCATCACCCAATCATGCACTGCTGGTGTTACTACCGGCGCCGGAGAATAAGCGCCCATCCCACCGGTATTTGGGCCTTTGTCGCCGTCATCACGGGCTTTGTGATCCTGAGATGACGCAAAAGCCAAAGCGTGGGTGCCATCTACCATCACAATAAAGGAGGCTTCTTCACCTGTTAAAAACTCTTCAATCACCACACGGCTGCCGGCAGAGCCAAACTTATTGCCAGCCAGCATATCGTCAATGGCAGCAAAAGCTTCAGCTTCAGTCTGAGCGATAATCACGCCTTTGCCTGCAGCTAAACCATCGGCCTTGATCACAATAGGAGTGCCATTGGCTTTGACATAAGCTTTAGCCGGCGCTATGTCAGTAAAGTTGGCGTAAGATGCCGTTGGAATTTTATGACGGGCTAAAAAGTCTTTGGCAAAAGCTTTCGAGCTTTCTAACTGAGCAGAGGCTTGGGTCGGGCCAAAAATAGCCAGACCCTGCTGACGGAAGGTATCGACCACACCTTTGGCCAGTGGTGCTTCAGGACCCACTATAGTCAAAGCTATGCCTTCGCTTTTGGCAAAAGCGGTCAGGGCTGGCACATCGTCTGCTGCAATAGCCACGTTGGTCAGATTCGCTTCGAGCGCAGTACCTGCGTTGCCCGGAGCTACAAAGACTTGTGTCACATGAGCCGATTGTGCTGCTTTCCATGCCAGAGCATGTTCACGACCACCACCACCTATTACTAATACTTTCATCGTCAGTCTCGCCCTAATCAAAAACTAAAAAATATCAAAAACTAAAAATCAGTGTGACTAAAACAAACAGCAGCCTATTTGGCTGCTGGTTTGCGGAATTTCAGAGTCATACGGTCACTTTCACCAATGGCCAGGTACTTGTCTTTGTCCTGCTCTTTTTGTGACAGAGTAGGAGGCAAAGTCCAGACGCCACCTGGATGGTCTGCTGTATCTTTTGGATTGGCGTTAATTTCGCTGCTCTGCTCTAAGACAAAACCAGCTTTTTGCGCCAACTCAACCGCTAAACTTTGTGGGAAATAGCCTGATTTTAACCAGTCAGCTGATTTTTTATCTTCAGGTAAACGGTGTTCCACTACGCCTAACACACCACCCGGCTTTAAAGCCGCGTAAAAGGATTTAAAAGCATCGATCGTGCCTTGTTCACCTTTTTGCATATACCAGTTGTGCAGGTTGCGGAAGGTCAGTACTACATCAGCACTGTTGGCTGGAGCTACTTGCTGGTCTGGTAAAGGAGAGAATTCGGTCACAACCACGTTTTTATACGCTTCATTAGAGGCAAGCTTTTCTTTAAAAGCTTTCAGGTTGCGTGTTGCGTATTCAGAGGTGCTGTTGGCAGGGAAATGAGCTGCATAGTATTTGCCCTCTTTGGCCAATAATGGAGCCAGAATTTCAGTGTACCAACCACCACCTGGTGATATTTCTACCACAGTACTTTGTGGTGTCACCCCAAAAAAATGTAGGGTTTCAACAGGGTTTCTGTATTGATCACGTGCTTTATTGGCTTCAGAGCGGGCTGGGTTTTGCAGCGCCTGCTGTAAAGCTGTGGTATCAGTGTTTGCAAAAGAAAACTGGCTAAGCACTAAACTGGATGCTAAAACGAATTGCGATAACGCCTTCATAACACGATCCTTCTGAGTTAAAAACCGGCGCTAGTGTAGCAAAGCACAACAGCTTTTGCAGTCAGAAATCACCAGCGGTCGTATTTGTGGGATGTAAATCTGCACTAAAAATTTCAGATGGCTGGACTGCCAAATTTCAATCAACAAAAATTATATGCTGTGATAAAATGCCGCCCCTTGAATTTTTAAGCTTGTTGCCTTGCTGAAGATGGCTTCAGAACAGTAACAGGTTTCTCTTATAAGTATAGGCTGGAGCTGGCATGTTAGAGCAAATCCGAATTGTGTTAGTGGGTACCTCTCATACCGGAAACATAGGTTCAGTTGCCCGCGCTATGAAAACTATGGGTCTGAGCAAGCTGGTGCTGGTGTCACCAAAAGAATTACCAGACGGTCAGGCTTATGCGTTATCTGCAGGCGCCAGTGATATTCTGGCCAATGCACAGGTGGTGGATACCTTAGAGCAGGCTATTGCAGATTGTGGTTTAGTGGTTGGCAGCAGTGCCCGTTCCCGCACTTTATCCTGGCCTATGCTGGAGCCGCGTGAATGCGGCGAAAAAGCTGTGCTGGAAGCCACACAAAAACCTGTAGCTCTGGTGTTCGGTCGTGAAAACAATGGCCTGACCAACGAAGAACTGCAAATGTGTAACTACCATGTTTGTATCCCGGCCAATCCTGAATATAGCTCCCTGAATTTAGCCATGGCTGTACAGATTATTGCTTATGAAGTTCGGGTCGCCTTTTTAGCGCAACAGGATAAAACCCCCGAAGCGGATTTAACTGTTTATCCGGAAATAGACCAGATGGAGAAGTTTTATGTTCATCTGGAACAAACCTTAAGTGATACAGGTTTTATCATCAAGCAGCACCCAGGCATTGTGATGGCGCGTTTGCGTCGTTTATTTGCCCGTTCCAGACCTGATGATCAGGAACTGAATATTTTGCGTGGCATTCTGGCCTCGATTCAACGCACAACCAAGCCTCAATAAAAATAGGATTTGTAAGATGTTTGCAGGTATCAAAGAAGACATTAAAAGTGTGTTCGAGCGGGACCCGGCGGCGCGTAGTGCTTTTGAAGTACTGACTAACTATCCTGGGTTGCATGCCATTTGGTGGCACAGAATGAATCATCGCTTATGGTTAGCCAATTGGAAATGGCTGGCGCGTTTCTTAAGCACCATAGCGCGTTGGTTAACAGGGGTTGAAATTCACCCTGGTGCTAAAATTGGCCGTCGTTTTTTTATCGACCATGGTATGGGTGTGGTGATAGGCGAAACCGCTGAAATTGGTGATGACGTCACTTTGTACCATGGTGTGACTTTAGGTGGCACCAGCTGGAATCCGGGCAAACGTCACCCGACTTTAGGCAATGGTGTCGTCATAGGTGCAGGCGCAAAAATTTTAGGGCCTTTGTATGTTGGTGAGTCTGCCCGCATAGGTTCAAATGCTGTGGTGGTCAAAGATGTGCCGGCGGGAGCCACAGTGGTGGGTATTCCTGGCCGTATTGTCGCCAAACAGGATATGGAACTGACTGAGCAGCGTCAGCAAATGGCGAAAAAGTTTGGTTTTGATGCCTATGCGGTGTCGAGCGATAACCCGGATCCAGTGGCCAATGCGATGGGGCGGATGCTGGATCATATGCATTTTCTCGATAACAAAGTGACGGAGCTGTGCCAAAGCGTCAACAAGCTTGGTGGTAACGTCTGCGAAATAGTGCCGGAAATTGCCATTGAAGACGAAGCTTTTATTCAGGCTGAACGTGAAGCGGCTGAACAACGTAAAAAAGCAGTGGATGCTTTTGACCCGACTATTTAACAACGCAGATAAGCACAGCCGATCGATTCATCGGAAAAAGAGTTGAACCTAAACGGATAATACCTGACTAAAACGGTAGGATTAATACTTGACTAAAACAGTCAAGAATGTACAATTTGCGCCATTCGTTTCAGGGAGTCCGTTATGCGTTTAACTTCAAAAGGCCGTTACGCTGTGACCGCTATGCTGGATGTTGCATTACATGCTGAGTCTGGCCCGGTTTCATTGGCGGATATCTCTGAACGGCAGGGTATTTCCCTGTCTTACCTTGAACAGTTGTTTGCCCGTTTACGCAAACAAGGTCTGGTCAGCAGTGTGCGTGGTCCTGGTGGTGGTTACCAGTTGGGCCTGGATCCGATGCAAATATCGGTGTCTGCTGTGATCAGTGCGGTCGATGAGTCCGTAGATGCCACACGTTGTCAGGGTAAATCTGATTGTCAAAGCGGCGCTAAATGTTTAACCCACACCTTGTGGACAGACTTAAGCGATCGTATCGAAGACTTCCTCACCGGTATCACTTTAGGTGAACTGGTTCGCCAGAATGAAGTGAAAAAAGTGGCGAAACGGCAAGATGGCCGTGTGTTAAAAAATCCAGCAACTGAAATTGAAGTCAGTTGCCAGTTGTAGGCAAAAGCCGGAGCAGAAAATGAAGCTACCTATTTATTTAGATTATGCAGCCACAACCCCGGTTGATCCGCGGGTGGCCGAAAAACTGATGCAATTTTTGACTATGGATGGCTGTTTTGGTAATCCAGCGTCTCGTTCGCACAAGTTCGGCTGGCAGGCAGAAGAAGCGGTAGAAATTGCCCGTGCGCAAATTGCCGAACTGGTCAACGCCGACCCACGTGAAATTGTATTCACTTCAGGCGCGACCGAATCAAACAACTTAGCCATTAAAGGCGCAGCACAGTTTTACCATAAAAAAGGTAAACACCTGATCACCGCCAAAACCGAACACAAAGCTGTACTGGACACCATGCGCTCTTTGGAACGTGAAGGTTTTGAAGTGACTTATCTGGACGTGGAAGCCAGTGGTTTAGTCGACTTAGACAAGTTAACTGCTGCTATCCGCCCAGATACTACTGTGATTAGCATCATGTTCGTCAACAACGAAATTGGTGTGATCCAGGATATCGCAGCTATTGGCGAGCTGTGCCGCAGCAAAGGTATTATTTTCCATGTAGATGCGGCTCAGGCTACAGGCAAAGTGGATATCGATTTAGAGACCTTAAAAGTCGATCTGATGTCGTTCTCTGGTCATAAAACTTATGGTCCAAAAGGCATTGGTGCTTTATATGTGCGCCGTAAGCCACGTATTCGTTTAGAAGCTCAGACGCACGGTGGTGGTCATGAGCGCGGTATGCGTTCAGGCACTTTAGCTACGCACCAGATAGTGGCTATGGGTGAAGCTTTCCGTATTGCCAAAGAAGAAATGCATGCTGAGCGTGAACGTGTAGCTGTGTTACGTGACCGTCTGCTGGATGGCATTAAAGACATCGAACAGGTGTTTTTAAATGGTGATGCAGTGCAACGTGTGCCTGGTATTACTAACGTCAGCTTTAACTATGTTGAAGGTGAGTCCCTGATTATGGCGTTAAAAGATATCGCCGTATCTTCAGGTTCAGCTTGTACTTCAGCCAGTCTGGAACCTTCGTACGTGTTACGTGCTTTAGGTTTAACCGACGAGCTGGCACACAGTTCTATTCGTTTCAGCATCGGCCGTTACACCACGGAAGAGCAAATTGATCACACCATCAAGATTGTGCATGACGCTATTGGTAAATTACGCGACATGTCACCTCTGTGGGAAATGTACAAAGACGGCGTGGATTTAGGCAGCGTAGCCTGGGTTGCACACTAAGCTAGCAGCAATATGCCCAAGGGCATTTGAGGAAAAGAATCATGGCATACAGTACTAAAGTCATCGATCACTATGAAAATCCGCGTAACGTCGGTTCATTCGCTAAAGACGACCCAACTATAGCTACAGGTATGGTTGGCGCACCGGCTTGTGGTGACGTGATGAAGTTACAGTTAAAAATTAATGACCAGGGCATTATTGAAGATGCCAAGTTCAAGACTTATGGCTGTGGCAGCGCTATTGCATCCAGCTCATTAGTCACTGAATGGGTTAAAGGCAAAAGCATCGACGAAGCTGCTTTAATTAAAAACACCGATATAGCGCAGGAATTGGCTTTACCTCCGGTAAAAATTCACTGTTCTATTCTGGCGGAAGATGCAATCAAAGCAGCCATTGCTGATTACAAACAACGTCACGGGAACTAAGTTATGGCTATTTCAATGACACCAGCGGCAGCGGATCGCGTCAGAAGTTTTCTGAGCAACAGAGGCAAAGGACTTGGCTTGCGTGTGGGTGTAAAAACCACAGGCTGTTCAGGTTTAGCTTATGTGCTGGAGTTTGTTGACGAGTTAAATGATGACGATCAGGTGTTTGAACACAACGATCTGAAACTCATCGTTGACGGTAAAAGTCTGGTCTATATAGACGGCACTCAGCTTGATTTTGTCAAAGAAGGTTTAAACGAAGGGTTCCAGTTTAACAACCCAAACGTCAATGGCGAATGTGGTTGTGGCGAAAGCTTCACCGTTTAACGAAGGGCGCAGATGAATTACTTTCAGCTTTTTCATCTGCCAGCTCAGTTCGAGCTGGATTTGACTGAATTAGGCACTCGTTATCTGGAATTGCAACGTCAATTTCATCCGGATAAACATGCTGCAGGCTCTGAGCGCGATAAGCTGATGGCGGTGCAACAGGCGGCCAATATCAACGATGCGTATCACAGTTTAAAGCAGCCGTTATTACGTGCCGAACATTTACTGGCGTTACGGGGTTTAAAAATCAGTAACGAGCAGCGCAGCTTTATGGAGCCTGCATTTTTAATGCAGCAAATGGAATTACGCGAATTGCTGGCTGAGATTAGCGACGCCGCTGATCCTGATGCGTTAATTGACGAAGCCGACCAGCAAATTCAGCAGCAGAAAAAAGCCTTATTACGACAGTTGCAATCGGCACTGGATGCCAACAACCCTGAGCATGATCATCAGGCGGCTGATATAATCCGCAAACTCAAATTTTTCTTTAAGCTACAGCACGAGCTGGAGCTGATTGAACAAACACAAGATTAAAGAGCAGCATGGCGTTATTACAAATTGCAGAGCCCGGTCAAAGCGCGGCTCCACATCAGCACAAGTTAGCCGCAGGTATTGATCTCGGTACCACCAATTCGCTGGTTGCTACTGTTCGCAGTGGCGAAGCCAAAACGCTGTTTAATAAAGCGGGTCAGGACATGGTGCCTTCTGTGGTGCGTTACACCGCAGATAACGTCATAGTCGGTCATGCCGCCGCAGCGGATGCTGTGCTGGACCCACACAACACCATAGTGTCGGTCAAACGTTTAATGGGCCGTGGTTTTGCTGAAATCAACGCCGATGCTGAGCATATTCCGTACGAGCTGGTGGACCAATCAGGTTTAGTGGCAATCAACACCATTCAGGGCATTAAAAACCCGGTGGAAGTTTCAGCTGAGATTCTGGCGACTTTAGCAGATACAGCAAGCCAGACCTTAGGTGGCGAGCTGACAGGTGTGGTCATTACTGTGCCTGCTTATTTTGATGACTCGCAACGTCAAGCCACCAAAGATGCTGCCAAACTGGCAGGTTTAAACGTATTACGTTTATTGAACGAGCCTACAGCTGCAGCTTTAGCTTATGGCCTGGATTCAGGTCAGGAAGGTGTGGTTGCTGTTTACGATTTAGGTGGTGGCACTTTTGATATCTCCATATTGCGCTTAAAGCGTGGTGTGTTTGAGGTGCTGGCCACAGGTGGTGACTCGGCTTTAGGTGGTGATGATTTTGACCATGCTTTAGTCAACTGGTTACAACAGCAAACCGGTCAGACTACACTTTCGCATTCAGAGCTGCGCCAGTATTTGGTGAGCGCCCGTCAAATCAAAGAAAACTTAAGTACAACTGAGCAGCTGGACTTTGTCCTGCCACTCGCTGGCGGTGAATTCAAAGGCCAAATCAGTCGTACTGATTTTGATGCCTTAATTCAGCCTTTAGTGCGTAAAACCATTCGTGCCTGTAAACAAGTATTGCGTGATGCCGGTTTAGACACCGAAGAAATTCAACAAGTGGTAATGGTCGGTGGCTCTACCCGCGTGCCATTAGTACGAAGCGCTGTGGCGGAGTTTTTTGCCGCAGAGCCTTTAACGTCGATTGACCCGGATAAAGTAGTCGCCATAGGCGCTGCTATTCAGGCCAACGTGCTGGTGGGTAATAAATCTGACCACGATACCTTGCTTTTAGATGTGATACCTCTGTCTTTAGGTTTAGAAACTATGGGCGGATTAGTGGAGAAAATCATTCCACGTAATACCGTTATTCCTGTGGCCCGTGCTCAGGAATTTACCACTTTTAAAGATGGCCAGACCGCTATGGCTATTCATGTGTTGCAAGGTGAACGTGAACTGGTGGATGCCTGTCGTTCTCTGGCGCGTTTTAATCTGACCAATATTCCGGCTATGGCCGCCGGTGGCGCTCATATTCGTGTCACTTTTCAGGTTGATGCCGATGGTTTATTAAGTGTCACAGCACAAGAGAAATCGACAGGGGTCAGTGCCAGTATTCAGGTGAAACCTTCGTACGGTTTAAGTGACGATCAGGTTGCGACCATGATCCAAAGCTCTATGTTGTATGCCAAACAGGATATGCAGCTGCGCTTGTTAAAAGAGCAGCAAGTAGAAGCAGAACGGGTATTGGAAGCTGTCAGTGCGGCTTTAAATGCCGATGCGGCACTTTTAACTGCAGAAGAAAAATTAAGTGTAGAACAAGCCCTTGCTGAACTTGCGACAGTGAAACAAGGCGACAACACGGCCGCTATTAAAGCCGCCATTGAACATACCAATCATATAACGGATGAGTTTGCAGCGCGCCGTATGGATATATCCATCCGTAAGGCGTTGCAAGGTCATAAGGTTGACGAGGTCTGATATGCCACAAATCATCTTTTTACCCCATGCACAATTGTGCCCAGAAGGCGTAGCAGTCGAAGCCCAAACAGGTGAAACTGTGCTGGATGTCGCTTTACGTTGTGGTATTTCCATTGAACATGCCTGCGAGAAATCCTGTGCCTGCACCACCTGCCACGTCATAGTGCGTGAAGGCTTCCGCTCTCTGAATCCAAGTGACGAGCTGGAAGACGATATGCTGGATAAAGCTTGGGGTTTAGAACCGGACTCACGTTTAGGTTGTCAGGCCCGTATAGCGGACGAAGATTTAACAGTCGAAATCCCTAAATACACAGTCAATATGGTCAGCGAAGGGCATTAATTCTGACCTTGTTATAAAAAAATAAGCAGCTTCGAGCTGCTTTTTTTTATAGTTGCAGCACTGGTTTTGATCACGAAATAAAAGCTTTATCCGCTCTATTTAGAAAAAATAGGTTTTTTATTTTCGTTAGCGTATAATTCGCGGCCTTAAATTTATTCACCCTTTTGATTACAGGAGTCTGTCATGGCTTTAGAACGTACTTTTTCAATCGTAAAACCAGATGCAGTAGCGAAGAACCACATCGGCGCTATCTATCACCGTTTTGAGTCTGCAGGTTTACGTATTGTTGCTGCCAAAATGCTGCACTTAAGCCGTGAACAGGCTGAAGGCTTCTACGGTGAGCACAAAGAGCGTCCATTTTTCAACGCTTTAGTATCTTTCATGACCTCTGGCCCAGTGATGGTTCAGGTTTTAGAAGGCGAAGACGCTGTTCGTAAAAACCGTGAAATCATGGGTGCTACTAACCCTAAAGATGCTGCTGCCGGTACTTTACGTGCTGACTACGCTGCAAGCATTGACGAAAACGCTGTTCACGGTTCAGACGCTGCTGCTTCTGCTGCCCGTGAAATCGCGTTCTTCTTCACTGAAGCTGAACTGTGTGCCCGCACTCGTTAAGAGTGTTTAGGAAAAGTTTGATTTAACAAACTGATCCACAGGGACGATAGTTAGTAAAAGGGAGCTTAGCTCCCTTTCTATCTATTTAAACTGTCCTATTTTTTATCTATCTATGTTGTGAGGAAAGCCCAAATGAGCCAAACAGAAAACAAAGTCAATCTGCTTGATCTGACCCGTACCCAGATGAAGGAGTTTTTTGTCTCTATTGGTGAAGCAGGCTTCAGAGCCGATCAGGTGATGAAATGGATCTACCATTTCTGCATCGACGACTTTGATAAAATGACCAACATCAACAAGAAGTTGCGTGACAAATTAAAAGAAAAAGCCGTGATTGCAGCGCCTGTAGTGGTAACGCGTCAGGACAGCGCCGACGGCACTATCAAGTTTGTGATGGGGTTGGCTGGTGGTCAGGAAGTGGAAACTGTCTGGATCCCGGAAAAAGACCGCCGTACTTTATGTGTGTCTTCGCAAGTTGGCTGTGCTTTAGAATGTACCTTTTGTTCTACTGCCCAGCAGGGTTTTAACCGCAATTTAAAAGTGTCTGAAATTATTGGCCAGGTATGGCGTGTAGCTCAGATCATCGGCAGCTACGGCGATACAGGCGAAAAACCAGTGACCAACGTGGTGATGATGGGCATGGGCGAGCCTTTGCTGAATCTGAACAACGTAGTGCCAGCCATGGAGCTGATGCTGGAAGACTTTGGTTTTGGTTTATCCAAACGCCGTGTCACTTTAAGTACCTCAGGTGTAGTACCAGCCTTAGATATGCTGAAAGAGCGTATCGATGTGGCCTTGGCGATTTCATTACATGCACCGAATAACACGCTGCGTGATGAGTTAGTGCCGGTCAATAAAAAATACCCTATGGAAGAATTCCTGGCTGCGGCGAAGCGTTATGTCACAGATTCACGGGCCAACGATAAAGTTACAGTTGAATACGTGATGCTCGATGGCGTCAACGACAGCATGGAACAGGCGCATGAACTGGCGCATGCCCTGAAAGGCACACCATCTAAAGTGAACCTGATCCCGTTCAACCCGTACCCTGGTTCACCGTACAAACGTTCCAGTAATTCCCGCATCGACCGCTTTAATAAAGTGCTGCAGGAACATGGTTATACAGTGATGGTGCGTAAGACTCGTGGTGATGATATTGACGCTGCTTGTGGTCAGTTGGTGGGTGATGTAATTGACCGTACCAAGCGTTTAGAAAAAAAACAGATGAAAGGTCAGGAGATTTCAGTAAAAATGGTGTAACACTCCATTCAACTGGTATTCCTATGCAAAAACTCAGGCTCCTGGCTTGTGTTGTTTTCAGTTTACAGTTAGCGGCTTGTGTCACTGAAACCACAGTAGTGGGCAGTGACCGGCAAATCCGTCCTAAGATGGACCAAAAGGAAGCCGCCCGTACCCGCATAGCGCTTGGCATTAACTACCTGCAACGGGGTGATAATGCCCAGGCCAAGTTTAATCTGGAAAAGGCCAAAACTTTAGCGCCTGAACTGGCTGAAGTGCATAACGCCCTGGCTTATTATTATCAGCAGGTCGCGGAGTTCGAAGACGCAGAAAACTCCTACAAAACAGCCATAGAACTTGAACCCAACAACGCTGACTCTTATAACAACTACGGCGCTTTTTTATGCCAGCGCGGTAAGTATGATCAAGCCGAGCAGTTACTGTTGCAGGCGATAAGCCGCCCTGGTTATATCCGCGCTGCTGACAGTTACGAAAACATCGCCTTGTGCCGCTTAGAGCAAAAAGACTTTATTCAGGCCAAAACCTACCTGGATTTATCCATTAAACACAATGCCAGCCGTCCCAGCGCTTTGTTTAACTTAGCTTCGGTCAATTATGCCATGGCCGATTTGCCAGCAGCTCAGGTGCTGCTTGATCGAATGCAAAGTGCATCGCAAATTTCGCCACGTTCGGTGTTGCTCGGCTATCTGATAGCGCAGGAACAACAAGACTACAGTCGGATGCAAACGGCAGAGCAGTTATTGCTGACCACCTATCCACAAAGTCAGGAAACCCTGCTCTTTAGCCAGGGCAAGTTGAATCAGTCTGAATTCCGCTTGCTCAGACAAGACTATAAGCAGCAGTTGCTGCAACAACCTGCGGAACAAATCAAAGCAGGAGTGGTGCAACCCAAAATTAAAATCACCCGTAAAAAGCCTCCAGCAGCTGTGGCGCAGCAAAGCGATGAAGCTCAACTCAGCGCTGCAACTGTTGCAGAACCTTTGCCTGAAGTTGAAAACTTAACCCTAACAGAACCTGCGGCAGCATCTGCTGGGTCCGATCATCAGCCTGAAGTGACAGAAGCTGCGGCTGCTACAGAGGTTAAGCAACACGAAGTGCAACAAGATGAAACCTTGTATGGCATAGCAGAGCGTTACAGTGTTACTATTAGCGATATAATCAGCTGGAACTCTTTGCGTGATAATCAGCCTATAGTCAAGGGCCAGGTCCTGTGGATTGGACAACAAGCACCCCGGCAGATCGAACCACAAATTGAAGTACCAGAACGTTATCAAATCCAGTATGGCGACACCTTATTCCGGATATCGATGCGTTACAGGGTGAAACTAACCAGCCTGCTGCAATGGAACAACTTAACTGAGCAAAGCCCGATACGGGCTGGGCAATTTATCTACTTAAAAGATCCGGCACAATTAGAATTATGACGACTGAATTAACGCAGCCCAGTAGCGCAGGACAAACTTTAAGCGCAGGACAAACCCTACGCCAGGCCAGAGAGCAACAAAATCTGACCGTAGCGCAAGTGGCACAGCAACTGAATTTAAGTAAAAGCCTGATTGATGATCTTGAACTGGATCAGGTGGATGCCAAGCTGTCCTCAACTTTTGTCCGGGGTTATTTACGCTCTTATGCCAAGTTACTGAAGATACCAGCCCAACAAGTGCTGGAGGCGTACAGCAGTAACTCCAAAGGTTTACACCAGATCCCAAGCCTGACCCGCAGTTTCTCTAAGCGTACCGCCAAAGAAGCGACAGAGAACCGCTTTATTTGGGTTACTTATTTTGTCATTTTTGTGTTTGTGGTGTTATTGGTCGTCGGGTTCTGGCAAAGTCGTTTTGGCAGCTCGGCATCAGGCACAGCCTTGCCTATGGCGCAAACAGATGAAACTATGTTGGCCAGCGAAGAAGCGCAGCCGACACAAAGCGAAGTTTATCAGCCAACTCCAACTACGCAGACAGACAATTCAATTCCGGTCACTCAACTGGATCATTCGCCAACATCAACAGAAACTTCAGCACTCAGTACTCAGCCACAAGCTACTGTTGCCACAGATGCACCAGTGTTGCCTGTGCAAGAGCAAGTAGCTGCTCCAGCTCCTGTTGAGACTGATCCACAAGTACCACCTCCAGTTGCTGTACCACAAACTGAAGCGTCGCAATCTGACACTTCAACTGTGTCGCCAGCGCCTGAAGTAACAACCACAGATATTCCTGCAGTGGATGTTCCGGTTACAGCCATCACAGAATCTCAAACCACAGCAACCACAGACGCTGCAGCCAATGCCAGCATCAGCTTGTCATTAACTGCAGAATGTTGGGTTGATGTGGTGGACGCTACTGGTAAACGTTTGGTATTTGGCAGCAGACAAGCTGGTGAAGAGCTAAATGTGCGTGGCGTAGCACCAGTCAAAGTTTTATTAGGCAATGCAGCAGCAGCCACTCTTAGCTTTAATGGCGAAGCCATCGATCTGTCTGGTTATCCAACAGGTCGGGTCGCCCGGTTAACCCTCGGACAAAACTGATGAGTTACGCAGAAAATCCTATTAAAAGACGTCAGTCCACCCAGATTAAAGTGGGTAATGTACTGATAGGTGGTGATGCCCCTATTGCCGTACAGTCGATGACCAATACCAAAACCACAGATGTTGCAGCCACAGTGGCACAAATTCATGCGATAGCAAAAGCTGGCGCTGATTTAGTACGGGTGTCTGTGCCCACCATGGAAGCGGCAGAAGCCTTTAAGCTGATCAAACAGCAATCGCCTATTCCCTTGGTGGCCGATATTCATTTTGACTACCGTATCGCCCTGAAAGTGGCTGAGTACGGTGTCGACTGTTTGCGCATTAACCCGGGTAATATAGGTCGTGAAGACCGTATTCGTTCTGTGGTTGAAGCGGCCCGCGATAAAAATATTCCTATCCGTATTGGGGTCAATGGCGGTTCGCTGGAAGCAGATTTGCAGGAAAAGTATGGCGAACCTACACCAGAAGCGCTGGTGGAATCAGCCATGCGTCATGTCGAAATTTTGGACAGACTGAACTTCGACCAGTTTAAAGTCAGTGTCAAAGCCTCCGATGTGTTTTTGGCTGTAGGTGCTTATCGTCTACTGGCAAAACAAATTAAACAACCGCTGCATTTAGGTATTACTGAAGCAGGTGGTGCTCGTGCTGGTTCAGTGAAATCTGCTATTGGTCTTGGCATGCTGTTGTCTGAAGGCATAGGCGATACCTTGCGTATTTCACTTGCGGCCGATCCGGTGGAAGAAGTGAAAGTGGGTTTTGATATTTTAAAATCACTGCGCATTCGTTCCCGCGGCGTTAACTTTATTGCCTGCCCAAGTTGTTCCCGTCAGGAATTTGATGTGATCAAAACCATGAATGAACTGGAACAGCGACTGGAAGATATTATCGACCCAGTCACAGTGTCCGTCATTGGTT
Organism: Rheinheimera sp. 1928-s; assembly: GCF_029269265.1. Classification (GTDB taxonomy): domain Bacteria; phylum Pseudomonadota; class Gammaproteobacteria; order Enterobacterales; family Alteromonadaceae; genus Pararheinheimera. Next base: position 132,079 of record NZ_JARIXP010000002.1, on the reverse strand, counting down.
GTGTCGTCAATGGCCCTGGTGAAGCCTTGATCTCCGATTTAGGGGTTGCAGGGGCTAACCGTATGAGTGGGTTTTACCTCAAAGGTCAGCGGCAGAAATTACGCATTGATAACAACACTGTCGCAGAGCAATTAGAAGCTCAGATCCGATTGTATCTGGCAGAGCAAAAACGACTGATTGAAATTAAACAGCTGGATTGAGTAGCTTCGCTGCATCATCCGCTTAGGATAAAGAGATAAAACCCGTGTCAAAAGATATCCAGGCCATTCGTGGCATGAACGACTGCTTACCTGCGGATACCCCGGCATGGCAGTATGTGGAACAGATTTTACGTAAAACAGTGCGCAACTATGGCTATGAGGAAATTCGTTTTCCTATAGTCGAAATGACCGAGCTGTTTAAGCGTTCTATCGGCGAAGTGACCGACATCGTTGAAAAAGAAATGTATACCTTTGCCGATCGCAATGGTGACAGCCTGACCTTGCGCCCTGAAGGCACTGCAGTCTGTGTGCGTGCAGCTAATCAAAATGGTTTGTTGTACAACCAGGAACAACGCCTGTGGTATATGGGGCCTATGTTTCGTCATGAGCGCCCGCAAAAAGGCCGTTACCGCCAATTCCACCAGTTTGGTTTAGAAGCTTTTGGTATGGCAGGCCCGGACATTGACGCTGAAGTGATTTTACTCAGTGCTCGTTTGTGGAAAAGCTTAGGTTTATCTGCCCATGTGACTCTGGAGCTGAACTCTTTAGGTTCTAATCAGGCCCGCGCTGATTACCGCGCTGCTTTAGTGGCTTATTTAGAGCAACACAAAGAGCTGCTGGATGAAGACAGCTTACGCCGTATGCACAGCAATCCACTGCGGGTGCTGGATAGCAAAAATCCGGTGATGCAGGACATGTTGGGTAAAGCCCCCCAACTTTTGGATTATTTAGACGATGAATCCAAAGCAGATTTTGATGGCCTGCAAAAGCGTTTAAAAGCCGCTGGCGTAGACTTTGTGATCAATCCACGTTTAGTACGCGGCCTGGATTATTACAACAAAACTGTGTTTGAGTGGGTGACCAGCAGCTTAGGTTCACAAGGTACTGTTTGTGCCGGTGGTCGCTACGATGGTTTAGTCGAGCAATTGGGTGGTAAAGCCACTCCTGCAGTTGGTTTTGCCTTAGGCATGGAGCGACTGGTATTATTGCTGCAAACCTTAGAGTTATTGCCAAAAGCCCAGGCTCAAACTGATATTTATCTGATGGCCTTAGGGGATGCAGCGGAACTTGCCGCAGTTTCTATTGCCGAAGCCCTGCGTAATGATTTACCTGAACTGCGCTTAATGACGCATTCCGGTGGCGGCAACTTAAAGAAACAATTTAAAAAAGCAGATAAGTCTGGGGCCAGCCTTGGTCTGTTATTAGGCGAAACTGAACTGGAACAAGGCGAAATTACGCTGAAATGGCTTAGAGAAGATAAGCCACAACAAAATATTAAATTGACTGAATTGAGCGACTACTTAAAACAGCTGTCTTAAGCTGCAAACTATTAAATTGACTGAATAAAGCGGCTGTATCTAAAGTCGCTGGTTTAAAGGGATCGAAGATGGAAATTTACAACAGCGAAGAACAACAAGTCGAAGCTATTAAGCGCTTTTGGAAAGAAAACGGCACCGCCATTATCGCTGGTGTAGTGTTGGGTTTAGGTGGTTTGTACGGCTGGCGTTATTTCCAGGACCAGCAACTGGAAAGTACTATGGCGGCTTCAAGCGCTTATACCCAGTTACTGGAGCAGCAACAAACCGCAGCGGATAACCCTGAGTTGTTGGCGCAATTCCAGACTTTTGTTGATAAAAACAGTGACTCTTCTTACGCTCTGCTGGCTGCTTTTGTGGCTGCCAAAGAAGCTGTAGCTAAAGAAGATTATGCTAGTGCAGCCAAACAGCTGAACTGGGTAGTCACGACTGCAACTCAACCAGAAATTAAAGCTCTGGCGCAGCTGCGTCTGGCTCGTGTACAAAATGAACAAAAAGACTATCCTGCTGCTTTAGCTACTTTGGCTTTAGCAGTACCGGAAGCTTTTAAAGCACAACAGCAAGAACTGACAGGTGATGTGCTGCAAAATTCAGGTGAGCTGGCGAAAGCTAAAACTGCTTACCAGGCTGCTGTTGCAGCAACTCAAGATGCTCAGAATCCAATTCTGAAAGTGAAATTAGACGAACTGGCGCACGTAACTGCTGCTTAAGGTGTAAGAGTGAAGTTATTCAGGTCCCGTATCGGCTTAATGCTGGTGTTGTTGACGACTTTGGCAGCTTGTTCTTCCAAAGAAGAATTGGTTTATCCGGAAATTAACAACAAAATTGAACCCGAAGAAATTTGGAGTGCATCTGTTGGTAATGGTGTTGAACATTATGATTCAGCACTGCGCCCATTAATCTACAAAGATAAAGTTTTTGCAGCCAGCCGTGCTGGTTTAGTGATGGGCTTCGACAAAGAGTCTGGCAAACGTCTGTGGACTTTTGATGTGCGCGACGAAGGTACAGGCAGCTTTCTGGATGGACTGAAGTTTTGGAATTCAGAAACAGCACGTGTATCGGGCGGTATTAGTGCTGGCTACGATAAAATCTTTGTAGGCACTGAAAACGGCGATGTGGTGGCGTTAAACCCTGAAACTGGCGAACTGGTATGGCGGGTTAAAGTCAAAGGTGAAGTGATTGCCAGGCCTGCAGCGGGCGAAGGTTATGTACTGGTCAATACATCGGCTGGTTATATCTTTGCGTTGCATCCGGATACAGGTGAACAGCGCTGGATGTACGAGCAGGAAAATGCAGTATTAAGTTTGCGTGGTACCAGCGAGCCAGTGGTCGCTAATGGTGGCGTTATTTTGGGTAGCGGTGCAGGCAAGGTTGCAGTGTTGATCGCCGACAAAGGTGTATTAGCATGGGACGCTGCCATTGCTGTGCCAAAAGGTGCAACCGATTTATCCCGTATGGTCGATGTTGATGCCACTCCTATCGTAGCCGAAGGTACTATTTACGCCATCGCCTTTAACGGTGAATTGGTCGCGTTAGAACTGCGCACGGGCCGGGTAATGTGGAAACGTGAATACGCCAGCTTCCGCGATATGGTGATTGAAGGCAATACTATTTATCTGGTTGACAGTGTAGGTAAGATTTTTGCTGTTGACCGTCGCAATGGCTCTGAGCAATGGGCGCAAACAGGTTTGCATAAACATTTCCTGACAGGCCCGGCAGTTTATAAAGACTATCTGACTGTGGGTGATGTGGAAGGTAACTTATTCTGGTTAGATAAAAATACCGGTGAATTTGTTGCTCAGGAATCCTATGGTTCCGGTTTTTACACTCAGGGCATCAGCTCAGCCGATGAATTAGTGATCCAAACCCGGGATGGTGAGCTAAGTTTAATACGCTTACCTTAAACCAGCTGAGTATGGAAGAAGACAAGGTCGGAGCCGATAAATCATCGCCTCCGGCCTTGTTGTTTAATAAAGTTTAGTGATTTACGTAGCTGCCATGACTGAAAAGTCTGGCGTCACAGAGTAAGAAGGCCAGTTGGCCTGCGGTATCCACAAGGATACATAGTAATTTTATTTGAGGTAAAACCATGTTACCTGTAGTGGCTTTGGTTGGCAGAGCCAACGTTGGAAAATCAACATTATTTAACCGTTTGACCCGCACCCGCGACGCCTTAGTGGCAGATTTCCCGGGCCTGACGCGCGACCGTAAATACGGTTCAGTCAAATACGAAGGTTACGAATTTATTGTGGTCGATACCGGTGGTATAGACGGCAATGAGCAAGGCATTGAAGTAGAAATGGCCGAGCAGTCACTCAAAGCGATAGATGAAGCTGACATAGTGCTGTTTATGGTGGACGCCCGTGCTGGCGCTACTGTAGCTGATGATGCGATAGCGCAGCATTTACGTCGTATCAATAAAAAGGTGTTTTTGGTTGCCAATAAAACCGATGGCCTGGATGCTGATACAGCAACTGCTGACTTTTACAGTCTGGCACAAGGTGAAGTTTATCCTATAGCTGCAGTGCATGGCCGTGGTGTGTTGTCTTTACTGCAACATGCGTTATTGCCTATGTTATCCGAACAGCAACAACAGCGCATTGCTGCTATTGAAAGCGGCGAAGAGTTACCTGAAGACTTGGAAGAAGAAAGCGAAGAGGATATTACCCAGGCTAAGGATCAGCATATTAAGCTGGCCATAGTGGGTCGTCCAAACGTCGGTAAATCTACTTTAACCAATCGTATTTTAGGTGAAGAGCGTGTTGTGGTATTCGATATGCCAGGCACAACACGGGATTCGATTTATATCCCTATGACCCGTGGTGAGCGCGAATACACCCTGATTGATACAGCTGGTGTGCGTCGTCGTGGCAAAATTGACGATATGGTCGAAAAGTTCTCCGTCATTAAAACTCTGCAAGCTATTGAAGATGCCAACGTGGTGATTTTAGTGCTGGATGCCCGTTTAGGTATTTCCGATCAGGACTTAAGTATTTTAGGTTTTGTGCTGAACGCTGGTCGCTCATTGGTACTGGCTGTCAATAAATGGGATGGCCTGGACGAGCGCGTCAAAGAAGATGTAAAACGTGAACTCGACAGACGTTTAGGTTTTATCGACTTTGCCCGCCTGCATTTTATCTCGGCATTACACGGCTCTGGTGTAGGTAACTTATTTGAATCGGTAGAAGAAGCCTTCGACTCGGCGACCCGTCGTGTCAGTACAGCGCTTTTAACCCGTATTATGAAAATGGCGGTGGAAGATCACCAGCCACCTATGGTGAAAGGCCGTCGTGTGAAGCTGAAATACGCTCACGCCGGTGGTTACAATCCGCCTCTTATCGTTATTCATGGTACCCAGGTAGACGACCTGCCAGATTCGTACAAACGTTATCTGATGAACTATTTCCGTAAATCTTTACAGATGATGGGCACCCCAGTGCGGATTGAATTCCGCGAAGGCGAAAACCCATTTGCCGGCAAACGTAGTATGTTGACGCCTAATCAGCAGTACAAACGGGACCGGATCTTAAAAGCCAGAGCGAATCTGGTGAATAAGAAGTAAGTTTTACAAGGCCAGCGAAAGCTGGCCTTGTTGTTTGTGGCGTATTTTTTATATCAAGTCTGGTTGCTGCGGAGTTGTAACTCAACACGCAGACACGCCGTGAATACATCCATGTAGGCTCGTGTTTCGCTATCCCTGCGAAACACGGTCTGCTAAGTTGTGTTACAGCTCACGCTTTGATGCATATTATTACGACGTTTAAACTAAACAAGGACATTTAGGTATGGAAGCTTTTGCTAGAATTATCGTTTACATTTTTGGATTCTTTTTTGTTTTTTCCGCTTTGATGTTCTTGAATCAGGTTTTTTTCTATAACGCCTGCTTTCAAAGTCACTGCATTGATAATGCCATCCCGAAAATTCTGGTCTTCTCAACCATAGTATTTGGTTTAATCGTGTTCTTTCTGAATCAGAAAAATGCCCCTGTGAATTGGGAAAAGGACATAGATCAACAGTCAGTCCCTAATGCGCCTATAAAACCGGCCGAGAATATCCGTTTAGTAGCTACCACAGAGATCACAGCTAAGCATTTTGATTCCTTCAAAGCAGCTGCACAGTATGCTAAAGAGATGCTGGCTGATGGGTACTCAGATATCGTTGTACGAAGAGAAGGGCGTCTCTTTAATGTAGAAGGGAAGGGGCATAGGAGAATCACGCAGGCGAAGTTAAATTTGACTCCAGCTGCACAGATTGATAGCGCTCCGTTAAAGTCTGCAGGCGTTTTAACCACAAGAGTCCTTCAACCAATCAAAACGTATATTGACGACGAAAGCGAGCAAGATGATCATTTAGAATTTTATGAAGAGCTGGAATATGAACTCAATGAATATTCCGAATCTCTAGCTCGGAGTGAGGAAGATGGATGGTTTTATAGCGACAATGATTCAGGCCCAGAGTCAATAGTAGACCCATCGACATTACAGAAAGAAAGTTGAGCCAAAGATCTAAAAAGTCATACCAACTACTGGCACCAAATCCCCATTGGGCCGGACTTTCGCTGCGACTTGGGGTCGCCTTTTCTTTGGATATTTGTCTTTTGGCGAAGCCAAAGAAAGTATCTCGCCAAAGGCGAAAGCTTTAAAGTAAAACATGTAGCTAATAGCAACTAAAGGCTGGGGTCAGGTTTTGCGATGTACGCTGGATTTATTTCAGCTCCCGCTTATCTGCAACCATACCTGCTCTGCACAAAACCACTCTGGTACACCCTGGTTTCCAAATGTTGTAGTTTCAGATCTGCAGCCAAAGTACCAAACAGCGGTATACCTTCACCTATCAGCACCGGTATACGGGTGAGCGTCAATTCATCCACCAGGTTATGGCGCAGGCTTTGTTGGATGATATTGCCGCCATCCAGATAAACAGCTTTATAACCTTGCTGCTTAAGCTGATGAAGAATATCAACCATAGCGCCCTGACGGATCTCTACTTTGTCTTGTAGTTCAGGCGGTAAATCAGCGGAGCTTAGCTGATGGCTCAACACTATGGTTTTAATTGGATAGGGCCATTCAATACCAAAACTCAGCACTTTTTCAAAGGTGGCCCGGCCCATCAGAATCAGATCAATGCCAGACATAAAAGCGCTGTAGCCATGATCGTCTGTTGAGTCTGTGGCAGAAGTTAACCACTGAATGTCGCCATCTTTTTTAGCGATAAAACCGTCCAGGCTGGTGGCTATAAATACTTTTACTTTCATTGGTTTTCCGCCCTTTAAATTACAAGTTACAGCAGCAATTATCAGAACAGAAAACACCCCCGGCGAACAGTAAAAACTTGTAGTTCGCCCTGGGGATTTTGTTAGCATTAATGTCCTGGCAGTGCGTGCAAATACACTTGTGGGGCTGAAGACAGCGCCTGATGAATCATTTGAGTAGGTTCATCGGCCAGTACCTGATCGGCACCTTGCTCTAAACCATCAAAAGTACGATTCACCACTTGTTCCGCTGATACTTTAGGCACGTCTAAACCTTTGGTTAAATCTGTGTCGATAAAACCTACGTGCAAACCCAATACCTGAGTCTGTTGAGCCGCCAGTTCCTGACGCACCGCATTGGTCATAGACCAGGCTGCAGATTTAGTTACGGAGTAGGTGGCCAATAATGGGCCTGTGATCCAGCTGGCAATCGACAACACATTGATAATGCCACCACCGCCGTTGTTCGCCAGTACAGGCGCAAAACTCTGAGTTAAACGCAGTGGGCCATAGAGGTTAGTTTCCAACTGACGGCGCATCATGGTTTCAGCATCGTCGGCTAGCATGGCGCCAAGTTCGGCTACACCAGCGTTATTGATTAACAAGGTAAGATCTGAACATTGTTCAACCAACTTTGCTATATCGTCTTTGTTAGTCACATCTAGTTTCATCGGAATAACACCTTCCAGTGTGATGCTGTCCGGGTTGCGTGCTGCGGCATACACTTTACGAGCGCCACGGGCCAGTGCTTCTTTTGCAAAAGCTAAACCTAAACCACGGTTAGCACCTGTTACCAATACCACTGCATTTTCAAGTTTCATCGCATTTGCCTCGCTTTAATATGATGGTTATCATATTTTGATTTAAAAAAAGGGTTAACCCGCTTATTAGTTTTACTGACTATCTGAATGACGTCGAACTAAATCTTCACGGCTTGCTGTTAAATAAAAGCTGGCCTGAGCTGTGCCTTTTAAACCCCGTGCCAGCTGAAGCGCGCCAATTAATGTGCTGGTCAGTAAAAACGCACTCTCGCGGTTTAGCTTTTGATTGCTCAGCTCTTGCACTTTTTCCACATAAGCCTCAATAAGTTTGCCTGCTATAGCTTTTGTCGTTGTGTCCAGTCGGAAAAAATCTGAACCAAGTGCTGCAACAGGACAACCTGCACCTTCAGTGCAATTGTTCAGGTGTTGCTCTGACAGGTAGATTTCGATAAAGGCGGTGAGTGGTTCACCGCCTTCACTGATGGCTTGTGCCAGGCTTTGTCTGAGTATTTCTGCAGATTCAGCGCCTGCATACCCTAAGGCCTCGGCCAACAATGCGTCTCTGTTGGCAAAATGCGCATAGAAGCCGCCGTGTGTTAAACCCGCTTGTTTCATCACATCAGCTACAGCCAAAGAGTCAAAGCCATCCCGGCGAATAATTTTTGCAGCAGTCTGCAGAATTCGCTGGTGGGTCATCTCTTTTTTACTTAAAGCTGTCATCAAAATGGCCTGCAGTTGCTAATATGATGATTATCATATTTTTAATTGTGCCTGCTGGCAAGTACTTTTTTTGAGCATTTTATACATTTGAACGAGATGAGGTCTAAGTGGTTGAGTTTTGGACTTTTATATTTGCGAACTAATGACTCAGGGGGTTGAGTTCAAGTAGTGCTGTAGCTGCGCCACGCGCTTTGGCCGCTCAAACAACTGATACAACTCAAGCCAATCCGACAGTTGCATCAAAGGCAAACCCAACTGCCAACAGGTTTTCTCTGGCTGAAATAAAAATTGCTGCAAACCGTCGTCTTTCAGCACTTGTATGCCCGCCATCAGTTCGATCACAAGACCATTTTTATTGAAACGGGCAAAGCCCTTGCTGCGATAAATGGGATGTAGCGATACAGGCACAGTGTGAGCATACTGACTGAGCAGGGTTTTAAACTGTTCAAAGCGTTCCAATGTGCAGACTAAATCCAAATCCCTGGCTTGTGGTTCTATGCCATAACAGTGCAGTAAAAAGCTGCCGCCTATGGCCCAGTCTGTTGGGCCAAGCAGTTGGACTAATTCTGTGGCGACTTGCCTGATATCAGTTTGCGGCATCAGTTTATTGCATCAGAGGGGGCAGAAATCTGTTCTATACGGGCGATAAAATGCCCCTTTGCCAGCTGGGTTTTTACCTGTTGGCCTGGCTGTAACTTCGATGCATCAGTGATCACTTGCTGCTGTTCATCAAAGCTGATGCTGTAGCCGCGCTCTAAAGTCGCCAGTGGGCTGACCGTATGCAAACGGCTGCTTTGCAATAACCACTGCTGCTGCTTTTGCTTTAGCACTTGCTGCATGGATTGGTGCAACTGATGGTTGTGCTGACTCAGCTTTTGTTGCTGCTGTTTAATCCGCACCAGTGGCGTCAGTTGCTGTAAACGATGTCGCAAAAACTGCTGCTGTTGGGTCGCTTTATCGATGCGTCGTAGCAAGGCATTTTGCAACCTCATCTGTAATTCATCCAGATACTGCTGCTGTTGCTGTAAACGTCGTGCCGGGTCAAGCAAAGTTAAGCGATGCACCAAAGCCGTTAAACGCGGCTGCTGCTGCCTTAAGTAGCTTTGCATCGAACGTTGCAAGCGTTGCTCTGCTGAGAGCACTAGCTGCAGTTGTTGTTGCTGATCAGGTGATACCAGCTCAGCTGCAGCTGATGGCGTGGCTGCACGCACATCGGCCACAAAGTCGGCTATGGTAAAGTCTATTTCATGACCTACAGCACTGACGGTTGGAATAGGGCAGTGGGCTATTAAGCGCGCTACCTGTTCATCGTTAAAACACCATAAATCTTCGAGTGAGCCACCACCACGGCCAATCAGCAGCACATCCACTTCATTGCGGGAGATGGCTTTTTGAATGGCATTGTAAATTTGCGCCGGAGCCTGAGTACCCTGAACTAAACAAGGATAAATAATAACTTCCAGGGCAGGAGCGCGGCGTTGCAGTACTGTAATGATATCGCGAATGGCTGCGCCTGTAGGGGAGGTGACCACTCCAACTTTTTGTACTTTTTTTGGTAGCGGCTTTTTGCGCTCTGGCGCTAACAAACCTTCGGCGGCTAAAGTGGCTTTGATTTGTTCGTATTGCTGTTTTAGCAGGCCGTCACCAGCAGGTTCCAGCATATCGGCCAATAATTGATATTCACCACGGGGTTCGTACACACTGATACGGGCTCGGATCAAAATTTGCTGACCATTTTTTGGCTGCAGGCTGGCGTATCTGTTGCTTTGTTTAAACATTGCCACTTTGACCTGAGCAGCCTGATCTTTTAACGAAAAGTACCAGTGGCCGGAAGAGGCAGCGATAAAATTGGACACTTCACCCACTAACCAGAGCTGGCGAAATTGCAGCTCAAGTGTCAGGCGAACTTCAGAGTTTAAACGGGAGACAGTGTAAATATCAGCTTGCGACATGGCTTGGATTCCGGTGGTTCAGGCAGTTAATGTAACACAAAAGCGAAAAATTGATTGTGGCAAGGCGCAAAAGCGGATAAAATTGCGCCGCAACATTCCCCCCTCTTTTTTTAACAGCGAGATTGTTGCAATGCTCAGGATCGTGAAAGAAGCCATTACATTTGACGACGTGTTACTTGTACCGGCGCACTCCACTGTGTTACCCCATACCGCAGACCTGCGGACTCAATTGACCAGCAAAATTACGTTAAATATTCCTATGGTATCGGCGTCTATGGACACTGTCACCGAGGCCCGTTTAGCTATTGCTTTAGCACAGGAAGGCGGTTTAGGTTTTATTCACAAAAATATGACCATCGAAGAGCAGGCAGCCAATGTTCGTAAAGTAAAAAAATACGAAAGTGGTGTAGTCTCAGACCCTGTGACTGTACGTCCGGAACAAAGTATCCGTGAAGTGCAGCAACTGGCAGCTCAACATGGTTTCTCTGGTTTCCCTGTGGTCGATGCTGACAACAACCTGGTTGGCATAGTGACAGGTCGTGACCTGAACGTTGAAACCAATCCACAGCTGGCTATTTCTTCTGTGATGACGCCAAAAGAGCGTTTGGTTACAGTGAACGAAGCTGGTCCACGTGCTGAAGCTTTGGCTTTAATGCACAAGCACCGTATTGAAAAAGTATTAGTGGTCGACAATGCTTTTAAATTAAAAGGTCTGATCACAGTACAGGATTACAACAAAGCCGCCAGCAAACCAAACGCCTGTAAAGACGAATTTGGGCGCTTACGTGTGGGCGCTGCTGTGGGCGTAGGCCCTGGCACAGACGAACGTATTGCTGCTTTAGTTGAAGCTGGTGTAGATATTTTATTAATAGATACCTCACACGGTCACTCTGAAGGTGTGTTAGACCGGGTCCGTCAAACCCGCGCTTTATACCCTGATTTACAAATAGTGGCCGGTAACGTCGCCACAGCTGAAGGCGCAAAAGCTTTAGCTCTGGCTGGTGCCAACGCTGTGAAAGTGGGTATAGGCCCAGGTTCTATTTGTACCACCCGTATTGTCACAGGTTGTGGTGTACCTCAACTGACAGCTATCTCTGATGCAGTAGATGGCGTACAGGGCATGGACGTTTGTATTATCGCTGACGGCGGTATCCGCTTCTCAGGTGATATAGCTAAAGCTTTAGTGGCTGGTGCGCATTGCGTGATGGTAGGTTCAATGTTTGCCGGTACTGAAGAAGCGCCGGGCGATGTTGAACTGTATCAGGGGCGCTACTACAAATCTTACCGTGGTATGGGTTCATTAGGTGCTATGGCACAACGTAATGGCTCATCTGACCGTTACTTCCAGGGCAGCAACAACGCTGAGAAGTTAGTGCCTGAAGGTATCGAAGGCCGTGTGGCGTACAAAGGCCCAATCGGCACTATTATTCACCAGCAAATGGGGGGCCTGCGCTCTTCTATGGGCTTAACAGGTTGCTCTACTATTGCTGAAGTCCGCACTAAGCCGGTCTTTGTCAAAGTAACTTCTGCTGGTATGGGTGAGTCGCACGTGCATGATGTGCAAATCACCAAAGAAGCACCAAACTACCGCTTAGGTTAACCGCTTAATCAGAGGCTGGCGTTTTGCCAGCCTCTGTGTTTTATCCATTCGACATTTGTTACTAAGGTGATTATGAGCAAAAACATTCACTTCCATCGAATTCTGATCCTCGACTTCGGTTCGCAATACACTCAGCTGATCGCCCGTCGTGTGCGTGAAATTGGCGTTTACTGCGAGCTGTGGGCATGGGACGTTACTGCTGAACAAATCGCTGAATTTGCTCCAACCGGTATTATTTTATCTGGCGGCCCTGAAAGTGTGACTGAAGCTGGCTCGCCTCGCGCACCATCTTATGTATTTGAAGCCGGCGTGCCTGTGCTGGGTGTGTGCTACGGCATGCAGACCATGGCTGAGCAACTGGGCGGTAAAGTGGCCGGTTCCGAGCATCGCGAATTTGGTTATGCTCAGGTTGAACTGATTGCAGAAAATGCCATGTTCACCGGTATTGAAGATCATCTGAACGAACAAGGCCGTGGCTTATTGGATGTCTGGATGAGTCATGGCGACAAAGTCGTACAAATCCCAGAAGGTTTTGTCACGACTGCGCAAACGCCAACTTGCCCTCATGCCGCTATGGCTAACGAAGCCCGTCAGTTCTACGGCGTACAGTTCCACCCTGAAGTGACTCATACCCGTCAGGGCCTGCGCATGTTAGAGCAGTTTGTGGTTGATATCTGTGGTTGTGAAAAACTCTGGACTCCGGCCACCATCATTGATGACGCTATTGCCAACATCAAAAAGCAGGTGGGTGATGATCAGGTTATTTTAGGTTTATCAGGTGGTGTCGATTCTTCCGTTGTCGCTATGTTATTACACCGCGCTATCGGCAAAAATCTGACTTGTGTCTTTGTCGATAACGGCTTATTGCGTTTAAACGAAGGCACGCAAGTGATGGAAATGTTTGGTGATCATTTTGGTCTGAACATTATTCATGTCAAAGCTGAAAACCGTTTCCTCGACGCCTTAAAAGGTGAAGCTGAACCTGAAGCCAAGCGTAAAATCATAGGTCGCGTTTTCGTCGAAGTATTTGACGAAGAAGCGAAAAAACTAAGCAATGCTCGCTGGTTAGCTCAGGGCACAATTTACCCTGACGTGATTGAATCTGCAGCGTCTAAAACCGGTAAAGCTCATGTGATTAAGTCGCACCATAATGTTGGCGGTTTACCTGCTGATATGAAAATGGGCTTAGTCGAGCCACTGCGTGAACTCTTTAAAGATGAAGTGCGCAAAGTAGGTTTAGCTTTAGGTTTGCCATACGACATGCTGTACCGTCACCCATTCCCAGGCCCGGGTTTAGGTGTGCGTGTATTAGGTGAAGTGAAAAAAGAATACTGTGATTTATTACGCAAAGCAGACGCGATTTTTATCGAAGAGCTGCGTAATTCAGGCTGGTACGACAAAGTCAGTCAGGCTTTTACTGTATTCCTGCCAGTGAAATCTGTGGGTGTAATGGGCGATGGCCGTAAATACGACTGGGTTGTGTCTATCCGCGCCGTAGAGACTATCGACTTTATGACAGCACATTGGGCACATTTGCCATACGAGCTGTTAGGTCAGGTGTCTAACCGCATTATCAATGAAGTGAACGGTATTTCCCGTGTGGTGTACGACATCTCGGGTAAGCCTCCAGCAACTATTGAGTGGGAATAATCTCCCCTTCGTACTTGAAGCCGCAGCGTTGTTGACTGCCTGCTCGTGTTGAGAGAGGCTCGCCGAAGTCACATAGGACAACTATGCTCCTTGGGCGAGAACACTTGTCGCCTAGCTGCAACTCCAATTACTTTGGGTAGATCCTTCGTACTTGAAGCCGCAGCTTTGAGTCGATTGGATAGAAAAGGGGCAGATTTAATCTGCCCCTTTCGCTTTTTACAGCTTATTAATTTCATTTTTCAGCTGATAGGATTTATCTGTCACAATAGCTTCTAAAGTCGCTACCCTTTCTTTTAGCTGCTCTATTTGTTGTTTGATTTCGTCACTCGACTGGCCGGCACTTTTTAGTTTGATTTGTGTTTTAGTGTAGTTTTCATAAAAAGCATAACCAAAAGCGCCAACAACAGCGACAAAACCTATTTCAAATGGTCCCATGATATTCCTTCCCTAAGTCTGTAAAAACTGAACTGATCAATATGCGTATAACAATTAGCAAGTGTTATACCATAGTTAACATCTTGTTTTTATTCAAATGCTTAGCTCATTTGTACATATAAAGCTTTGAGTAAACTCACTAAAATATAGCCAAAAGCTTAACCTTAGCTGGTAAAATTAGCCAGATTCAGCAGCAACACAAGAGGCAAAGATGACCGCAGACAACGATTTATACTGGATGCAGTATGCTTTGCAGCTTGCCGACAAGGCGGAACAAAGCGGCGAAATTCCGGTAGGTGCTGTGGTGGTAAAAGACGGCGTGGTGCTGGGGGAGGGCTGGAATCAGTCGATTCAGCTCAATGATCCTTCCGCTCATGCAGAAATGATTGCCATCCGTCAGGCGGCAGAAAAAATTGGCAATTATCGCTTAATTGATTGCACCTTGTATGTCACGTTAGAGCCTTGTGCTATGTGCGCAGGTCTGTTGGTGCACAGCAGAATAAAACGTTTGGTGTTTGGCGCTAAAGATGCCAAAACAGGAGCCGCAGGTTCAGTGCTGGATATAGTGCGTCATCCGATATTAAACCATCAGCTTGATGTATCGGATGGTCTTTTGATGCAGCAATGTGCAGACAAACTCTCTGAATTTTTCCGCCGTCGCAGGGCTGAACAAAAGGCTTTAAAACAGCAGGAAAAACAACAGAGTGGTGAGGAAGGAGAGTTTAAGCAATAGCTTCGGTGGCGCTGGCTAAATCCTGGATGGACTGAAAAGAGCGGCGACGTCTGTTTAATTTTAACATTGTCATATTACGGCTGACCCGTCTTCTGCTGGATGCAACATCCATTAATCGCCGCTTGCGCAGCATTGTTGGTTTTTTACGTTTTAACATTCAAAGGCTCCAAATTATTTTCGCTAATATAAAAGCTTAGCGATGCAGTTACAACACTAAGACTGCTTAGGAGTGCTGATGTTCCCTGACTTTTCTTCTGAATTTACTGCTTTATCACCAAATTGCTCGTTAAGGCGCTGTTTTTGTTGATCTAACCTTTGCTCAGTTTTTTTCTTTTCATCAACCCACAATAAGGTGTCGTAGAAACGGCGCACGTTTTCAACATAATAAACAGCCTGAGCACCACGGGCGTAACCCAGTTTTGTATTCTGGTAATAACGTTTTTGCTGCAGCAAAGGCAGGCGTTGTTTCACTTCATGCCATTGGTCCGGATTGGCACCATCGCGCTCTGTCAGTACACGAGCACTTTCAACATGGCCCCAGCCAATATTATAAGCTGCGATAGCAAACCAGAGCCGGTCTGGCATCTGGATCCGCTCTGGAATACGTTCCACCATACGCTGCAGATACCGGGCGCCACCTCTGATACTTTGCGCAGGATCCAGCCGGCTGCTGACGCCCATGGTTTGAGCAGTGCTTACAGTCAGCATCATTAGACCCACTACACCAGTCGAACTTCTGGCATCAGGCCGCCAGTTTGATTCCTGATAGCCAATAGCAGCTAATAAACGCCAGTCAAAATTACCCGCATACTTTTCAAACAAAGGCTGATAGCGGGGTAAATCTTTTTCAATAGCTTTGATGTAATCCAGCGTGGCGATGTAATCAAAACGGCGGATGTGGCCAAAGTATTTGTCTTCAAGGCTGAGTAAATCGCCGGATTGATAATTCTGCCCAAAAAACTCAATCAACACAGCCCAAAACGAATCGTCGGCTTTGTTGCTCAGAAGCCAAGCTACGGGCTGCTGTTCTTTCACTTTAAAAGCGACTGTGAGGTTGGGGAAAAAACGCTGATTCACAGCCAATAAGTTGGAATCGACCAGCGTATAAGGAATTTTACCGTCTTCGACTTGCTGCAGCAGTTCATCTGCATCCTCAGATTCACTTTCCTGCCATTGCAATTGTGGATGATCTTTTTGTACTTCTTTGAGTGTTTCAGCCAAAGAACTGTCTTTAGGGACCAGAATAGGGGCTTTAATATCGTTAAAACTGCCCGGCTTTTTTTTGCCTTTACGGTACACCAGCACTTCGTTACGCCATAAATAAGCTGGCGCTATACGGTACTTTTGTTTGCGGCTGTCCGTCACAGCTAAACCACCAGCTATGTAATCAACCTGGCCTGAATCCAGTTTTTGCAGCAACTCTTCCCGCTGATAGCTGGGAAATAACTCCAGTTCAACGCCTAATTTTTCTGCCAAAGCCACCGACAGTTCATAGTCGTAACCTGTAGGGCCATCGGCTCCTACGTAGTAGCTGGTAGGGCTGTTTAAAATACCTACACGAATGCTATCTCTTTGATAAATTTGATGAAGCTGAACAGGTTCCTGTACCGGAGTACAAGAAACTACTGCTGTTAATACAGCTCCTAAAATACCAAATCGAATCATCCGATTATGCCTTTGCTTTAAATCTGCGCCATTTATACCAAAATTCCTGCAGGTCGTCAGATCTTATTCATACCATTACTGGCGTTTTTTCTTTATAATGCGGCGCCTGATTTTGGGTTCCATTGTCGCTCAACCAACGGAAAAAAAACCTATGTTGATCCTGCGTGGTGCACCTGCACTGTCCGAGTTTAGAGTTCAGAAGTTCATCGATCTTTGTGCCAAAGCCTCCTTGCCTGTCAGTGGTGTTTATGCCGAATTTATGCATTTTGCTGATTTAAGCAGCGAATTGTCGGCTGAACAACAAACGACTTTAAGCAAATTGCTGACTTACGGACCTACTATCGTCAGCCATGCACCAGAAGGGTTGTTGCTGGTGGTGACACCACGTCCTGGCACCATTTCTCCATGGTCTTCCAAAGCGACTGATATTGCCAAAAACTGTGGTCTGAGCCAGGTCAAACGTTTAGAGCGTGGTGTGGCTTATTATGTCCAGACCACGGCTACCTTGACTGAAGCTCAGCTGCAGCAGTTAAAGGGCTTAGTGCACGACCGCATGATGGAAGTGGTGTTCAGCGAGTTTGAACAAGCTTCTGCCTTATTCCGTAAAGCTGAACCCGCGCCTTTAAGTTCAGTGGATATCATCACAGGTGGCCGTGAAGCCTTAGTCAAAGCCAATATCGACATGGGTCTGGCCTTAGCTGACGATGAAATCGATTATCTGGTGACGAATTTTAATCAGTTGGGCCGTAACCCAAATGATATTGAACTCTATATGTTTGCGCAGGCCAACTCTGAGCACTGCCGTCATAAGATTTTTAACGCCGACTGGACTATAGATGGCGAACAACAGCCAAAGTCGCTGTTTAAAATGATTAAAAATACTTTTGAAAAAACACCAGAGCACGTGTTGTCCGCTTATAAAGACAACGCCGCTGTAATGACAGGCTCTAAAGCGGGTCGTTTTTTCCCGTCTGCTGATACTCAGGAATATGGCTACAACCATGAAGATATTCATGTGTTGATGAAAGTGGAGACTCACAACCACCCAACAGCTATTTCGCCATTCCCTGGTGCTGCTACAGGTTCTGGTGGTGAAATCCGTGACGAAGGTGCCACAGGTGTAGGCGCCAAACCAAAAGCCGGTTTGTCAGGTTTTTCTGTATCAAACTTACGTATTCCAGGTTTTGAACAGCCGTGGGAAACCGACTTTGGTAAACCAGACCGTATAGTGACAGCTTTGGACATCATGACAGATGGTCCTTTAGGTGGCGCTGCCTTTAACAATGAGTTTGGTCGTCCAAATATTTTGGGTTACTTCCGTACTTACGAAGAAAAAGTACCAAGCCACAATGGCGAAGAAGTACGTGGTTACCACAAGCCTATTATGATTGCCGGTGGTTTAGGCAATATCCGTGCTGAACATGTGCAAAAAGGTTTGTTACCTGTTGGCGCCAAACTGGTGGTGCTGGGTGGCCCGGCGATGAACATTGGTTTAGGTGGCGGAGCTGCTTCTTCTATGGCTTCAGGCCAGTCGGCTGAAGATTTAGATTTTGCGTCAGTGCAACGTGAAAACCCTGAAATTGAACGCCGTTGTCAGGAAGTGATCGACCGCTGCTGGCAGCTGGGCGATAAAAACCCTATTTGTTTTATCCATGACGTAGGCGCAGGTGGTTTATCCAACGCCTTCCCAGAGCTGGTGAATGACGGTGGTGTCGGTGGTAAGTTCGAATTACGCAACGTGCCAAACGACGAGCCGGGTATGTCACCACTGGAAATCTGGTGTAACGAATCACAAGAACGTTATGTGATGGCCATTCCTGCCGATCAAATGCCAGTGTTTGAAGAAATTTGTAAGCGTGAACGTGCACCTTATGCTGTAGTGGGTGAAGCCACTGCCGAACATCACCTGACCTTGTCCGATCAGCATTTTGGTAATACGCCTATTGATTTGCCACTGAACGTGCTGCTGGGCAAAGCGCCTAAAATGCACCGTGATGTGAAAACTCAAGTCACAGAAGGCAAAGCTTTAGATCTGAACGGCGTGACAGTAGCTGATGCGGCTGAGCGTTTGTTACGTTTACCTACTATTGCTGAAAAAACTTTCCTGATCACCATTGGCGATCGCACAGTCACAGGTTTAGTGGCCCGCGATCAAATGGTCGGTCCATGGCAGGTGCCAGTCGCGAACTGTGGTGTGACTGCAGCGTCCTACGATACTTACCATGGTGAAGCCATGTCGATGGGGGAACGTACCCCTGTGGCTTTACTGGACTTCGCAGCTTCTGCCCGTTTAGCTGTGGCTGAGTCTATTACTAACATTGCAGCGACTCAGATTGGTGATATCAAGCATATCAAACTGTCGGCGAACTGGATGTCGGCCGCAGGTCACCCTGGTGAAGATGCAGGTTTGTATCAGGCGGTGAAAGCTATAGGTGAAGAGTTATGTCCTGCTATGGGTTTAACTATCCCTGTAGGTAAAGATTCGATGTCGATGAAAACCAGCTGGCAACAGGATGGTGAACAGAAGACAGTGACCTCACCTTTATCTTTGATCATCACAGCTTTTGCCCGTGTTGAAGATGTACGCCGTACTGTGACACCACAGCTGCGCACTGACAAAGGCGCAAGCAGCCTGATCCTGTTGGATTTAGGTCAGGGCGCGAACCGTTTAGGTGCATCCTGTTTAGCTCAGGTCTATAAGCAGTTAGGCCAGACAGCACCAGATCTGGAAAGCCCGGAATTACTGATGAACTTCTATCAGGCGGTACAGGCTTTAGTGGCTCAGCAGAAATTACTGGCCTACCATGACAGGTCTGACGGTGGTTTATTTGTCACCCTGGCTGAAATGGCCTTTGCCGGTAAAGCTGGTGTCAAAGTGGATATCCAGAGCTTAGGCACAGATAACTTAGCTGTACTTTTCAGTGAAGAGTTAGGCGCTGTGCTGCAAGTAGCGAACAGCGATTTACCTGTAGTGCAGGCGATTTTAGCTCAGTATGATTTATCTGCTGTGGCGCATTTATTAGGTGAAGTGACAACTGACGATCAAATTCAGATCAGTCACGGTGATCAGTTGGTGTACAGCAACAGCCGTACGACCTTACGTACCATCTGGGCCGAAACCACCTATCAAATGCAGCTGATGCGTGATAACCCTGAAGGTGCTCGTCAGGAATTTGTGGCTAAAGCTGATGTGACGGATCCTGGCTTAAATGCAAAATTAAGCTTCGACCTGAACGAAGATGTGGCAGCCCCTTATATCCTGAAAGGCGTGTTGCCTAAAGTCGCTATTCTGCGCGAGCAGGGTGTCAACTCTCATGTCGAGATGGCAGCTGCTTACAACAGAGCTGGCTTTAATGCGGTTGACGTGCATATGAGCGACATCTTATCTGGTCGTCGTTCATTGGCTGAGTTTAATGGTTTAGTGGCGTGCGGTGGCTTCTCGTACGGTGACGTATTAGGTGCTGGTGAAGGCTGGGCAAAGTCAGTGCTCTTTAACGACAAAGCCCGTGCTGAGTTTGCGGCGTTTTTTGAACGTGAAACGACTTTCAGCTTAGGTGTCTGTAACGGTTGTCAGATGATGTCGAATCTGAAGAGCCTGATCCCTGGTGCTGATTTATGGCCACGTTTTGTTCGCAACAAGTCTGAGCGTTTTGAAGCCCGTTTCAGCCTGGTCGAAGTGCAGGAAAGCGCCTCTTTATTCTTTAAAGGTATGGCCGGTTCCCGTATGCCTATCGCCGTGTCCCACGGTGAAGGTCACGCAGAGTTTGCATCGCAAACAGCACTGCAGGCCGCCGATCAAAGTGGCACTGTGGCCTTACGTTTTGTCGATAACTACGGCAATGTGACGACACAATACCCGTCGAATCCAAACGGTTCGCCGCTGGGTATTACCTCGTTAACTACGACCGATGGCCGCGTCACTATTATGATGCCTCACCCTGAGCGGGTATTCCGCACTGTGGCGAACAGCTGGCATCCGGATGAATGGCAGGAAGACAGCCCATGGATGCGGATGTTCCGTAATGCCAGAGTCTGGTTAGGCTAATACTGTAAAAATGATATAAACAAGACCTGCTTCGGCAGGTTTTGTCATTTTTGTAGCGATATTTTTAAATTTTCATCGTAAATTTGTTTTGTTTGCAGATATTTTCATTTTCTTCTTGATCCCTGACACATTTTTTCACAAACTAGTTGTATCTCTTTTTATTCACCTGTTTGAGTGAGATGTCCGACATGAAGTCGGTGAAGCCTGAAGGATGAGGTATGCAAGTAGCTGTTAGTTCTGAACAACCTGACAATAAAGAATGGCTGTCGCATGTTAAAATTGGCCAGCGTTTTGATCTGGAATTGCTGGATCAGCGCAAAAGCCGCTGCAACTGTGAGCTGGTGGGATATAAAGCCGGTAAATATGTGTTGTTCAGAGTAGATGACGATTCTTTGCCTGATCGGTTTTTTATTAACGGTCTGGCTGTGGTCTGTCGTTTTTTAGTCGAAGATTCAGTCGGCGAATGTTTCGCTTTTCGATCTGAATTACTTCAGCTGAGCCGCTTTCCGGATAAATTGGCAGTGATCAGCTTTCCCTCTGTGATACAACGTCGTGCTTTACGTAACGAACGACGTAACAGTATTTTTATTCCTGCTTCGGTGCGGTTAAATCTGGAAGTAGTGCAGAATGCCCGTAGTTTTCAGGGCCATTTGATTGATGTATCCAGCGGTGGTTGTCGTTTTTTGTTTGACCCGTCGCATCAGGGCAGTAAGGTGAATTTGGCACCTGTAGTCCTGCATATCCAATGTGAAAAAATAGGCATTGATCAGAAAATTCAGGGTGAAGTGCGTAATTCCAGACTGGAAGAACGGGGTTTGTCTATTGGTATTCAGTTTAACTTACCTCAGCTGTATTTAGATAAATTAGCTGTGGCGTCCTGAACAAGCACCGGACAGCCATAAAAGCTGTCCGGAACTTAGTTATCTATTAAGTATTAGAAAGAGTAACGAGCACCGATCATCCAGACATAAGGATCGATAGTCACGTCCACAGACTGAATCGTGTTGCCATTCACCTGCACCCGACCTTCAGTGTCGATATTCATTTTGCTCAGCATCAGATGGGCGCTCCAGCTATCCGCTAGTTTGACATTGACACCGGCCTGTATAGCCAGACCCACTGAGTCTTTTAATTTCAGCTCTACTTTGTCATCGGCATCGGTCACATTCAGTGCTTGTAAGGTGCTGATCAACTCGCCTGATACTTCTTCCTGAAAGAAGTTGGTGTAATTGATGCCTAAACCTACAAAGGGGTCAAATCTGCTGTCACCCAAATCAAAATGATACTGAGCCACTAAAGTTGGTGGTAAATGCTTGGTGCTGCCTACAGACAAACCATCGATAGCTGAACCTTTCACCTTCACATCATGATTAAAGGGTGTGGCTGCAATCAGCTCAATGGTCCAGTTTTTAGTCAGTTGATAGTCGATAGTAATGCCCAACTGAGTATTGTTATTTACAGACACTTCAGTGGAATTCGCCGGTAAACCAGCAACAGTTTCCACTACATTCAGGTGGCTGCTGGAATCTTGTGGTGCCACAGTAATAGCGCCTATATTGACTGACCAGTTCGCCAGAGCCGGGGCAGCAGAGACTGCTAATAACAGAGATGCGATGGTTTTATAACTTGTTTTCATCAGAATGATCCTTAGCTTAAGAAACTGGCGTCATTCTGCGCTTCTGCTGTGGTGAAACTTTGCCCCAGATCAATAATGCACAAGGCTGAGCTCTGGCTTTGCTTGTTTTATTGATTTAAAACAACAAATGCAGAGTTCAAAAACAAAAAGCCTGAATGAACAGGCTGCTTTGTCTAAAACAGAGCGCTGGAAATCAGGAGATATAACGGGCCTTTTTATTGTCTTTCAGCATAGTCATATCCACCAGTACTAAACCATCCACACAATCAGCAAAGTCCGGGTCAACACCAAAAGCCAGAAAACGTACACCACCAGGTTCGGTCAGTTCGCTGTATTGCTTATACAAGGTAGGAATACTGACGCCCATATTGGCCAGTAAGTGCTTTAACTGTACAAAATCCTGACTGTAGTTATCACCGCTAAAATGTTGCTGTAGCTGACTTAACGTATCCATTGGTAATTCATAGGGAATATTTGGTACGGCACTTTGTTCAGGGCAGCGGAAATACAGGCTGTAAAAATACACCATCAGATCCCGTGCTGCTTTAGGGTAACTGTTGGATAAACTGACGCCACCAAATAAATACCGGATATCCGGGTTTTGTTTTAAGTAGGCACCTATGCCATACCATAAATAATCCAGACTACGTTTGCCCCAATACCGAGGTTGCACGAAGCTGCGGCCCAGTTCCAGGCCTTGGTCTAAATAAGGTGTCATCTGTGAATTAAACTGGAATAAAGAGGCTGTATACAAGCCAGCCAGGCCCTTTTCTGCCATCACTTTGGCGGTATTGGCAAAACGGTAGGCACCTACTATTTCCAGGTCTTCCTTGTCCCATAAGATCAGTTGCTCGTAGTAGCTGTCGTACTGATCGATATCACGGCGCTGACCACTGCCTTCACCTACAGCTCTGAAGGCGATTTCGCGTAAGCGGCCAATTTCACGCAGCACAGGTGAGCTCTGTTGGTACTGGTATAAATAAATTTGTTTACCATCACTGGTTTCACCCAACAGAGGGCAGGCTTCGACGGCCTTTTTCAGCAAAATACGATCTTCAGGATGCGCTATAGCAGTTTGAGTCTTAAACAGCGGCGATTTGTCTTTGGCGAGCCGGTACAAGTGTTTTTTAAAGAGTTTTACCTTGGCCTGAGTTTCCAGCGCCAAATGAGCGAAGCTGTCGTAAGGAATTTGTTCACCAATACGCATCGCAATGTTTTTATGCTTCTGGTTAAACATTTCCTGCACCAGCAGCATAGTGGCCAGAGGCTTGTAAATCATCGAAGCACCATAAAACATGGCTGAGTTACGGCCATCGATATAAATAGGCAGAATAGGGGCTTTGGCATTCATCGCAAAACGTAAAAAACCACCATGCCATTTGCCATCACGAATACCGTTTGGTTTTAAGCGTGACACTTCACCGGCTGGAAATAAAATCAGTGCACCTTCTGCTGCTAAGTGATCACTGATGCGATCGATGCGGCTACGTTCAGTGCCACCACTCATATTATTCACAGGTAGCAATAAAGAATGCAGAGGTTCAACCGCCATTAATAGCTGGTTAGCTATGACTTTCACATCAGGCCGGATATCCCGCACCAGTTTAATCAGAGCTAAACCGTCTAACGAACCAATAGGGTGGTTGGCAATAATCACAACACGGCCAGTGCTTGGGATACGTTCTACTTCGTTATCACGCACCGCATAGGCAAAATTAAAGTAATCCAGTACTTGTTCTACAAATTCAATCCCTTGCAAATGCGGATAACGTTTAGCGAAGGCAATAAATTCCTGTTCGTGCAAAAGTTGGCGTAAGGCCCCTTTGACCGGTTTGGCTAACCAGGGTTTTTGTTCGAGTTTTGGCAGATGCGTTTGCATCATTTGGTCAACACTGATCATAGCGATACCTCTGTAAGGACCTTTGTCCGTACAGAGAGTAGGGGGTTAACATGACAAAAATGCGTCAGATTTATGGCTTTTTGTAGAAGTTTTAACCGGCTCAGGCAACTTTGCTTTGAGCTGGTTGTTCTTCCGCCGGCACGGCTATTGGCATTGCGGCTAAGGTATGGCTTTGTTCTGTCCAGTGGTACAGCGTTAATGAGCCATCTTGTTGCTCTATCAGGGCTGTGCAGTTATCAATCCAGTCACCATCGTTGCAGTAAATAATGCCATCCTGCAAGCTGATTTCCGGATGATGGATATGACCACAAACCACGCCATCAAAACCTGACCTTTTGGCTTTCGCCACAGCTGCATCCCGGTAACGGGCAATGGCTTGCTGAGCGCCTGGTACTTTGCTTTTAATATAAGCGGCTAAACTGAAATAACGCCCACCTAAAGCACGGCGAATGCGGTTGCTCCAGCGATTTAAAAACAATAAAAAATCATACAGATTGTCGCCCAGCCAGGCGTGAAAGCGGCCAAAGTTCACTTCTTTATCAAATTCATCGCCATGCAACAGCAGCAATTTTTTGCCTAAAGCCGTGGTATGGCAGCCACGTAATTGCAGTTTGATAGTGCCAAACTGGCGACCTGCCCAGTGGCGGAACTCTTCATCATGATTGCCGGGTATATAAATCACTTCAGTGCCCTGATCGGCTTTCGCCAGCAGCGTTTGGATCACGGCATTTTGCTCCGGACTCCAGCACACTTGTTTTTGCATAGCCCACAGGTCAAGGATATCGCCCAGCAGGTAAATGGTGTCGGCTTTGGTTTGATTGAGGAAGTTCAGCAGATAGGTGGCCTGACAGTCTTTATTTCCTAAATGAATGTCAGACAAGAAGATCGTTCGACAATGCAGCATACAAAGCTCCTGCGAATTGTTGGCCTTGGTTCTTCAGGCTCGGGTAGAATGTAGTTTGCCCATGTCAGAGATATGACGAAAACTTGAAACTTTGGTGAACAGATGTCGATAGCTTTGGTGATCCCCGATCGTAAGTTAGATTCTTTAGTTGAAAAATTAACGGCCTTATTGCCTGGAGTTTTAATCCAACAATGGCCGGATTACAGTGCACCTGAACAGGTGCAAATGGCTGTGGTCTGGAAGCAACCCCATGGTTCGTTAGCGGCGTTAAGTCATTTAAAAAGCCTGCAGTCTTTTGGCGCTGGTGTGGATAGTATTGTGTCGGATCCAACTTTGCCTGACTTGCCGTTAAGCCGTATTGTCGACCCTGCTTTGGCGTCTTCTATGGTGAATTATCTGGCCGGTATAGTGCTGCATTACCAATTGCGGCTGGATTTATTTCAGCGCCAGCAGCAACAGAAGCTATGGAAACCCAAAAGCCCTCGCACTATTCAACAAATTTGTGTGTTGGGTTTAGGTGAATTGGGGCAGGCGGCGGCGCAGTATTTTTTACAACAGGGTTATCAGGTTAATGGCTGGTCACGCAGTTTAAAAAAGCTGGATGGGGTTCAGTGCTACGCCGGCGATCCAGGGTTTAAACAGGCTGTTGCTGGCGCCGATGTAGTGATTTGTTTATTGCCTCTGACGCCAGACACCACTAATTTCTTAAGTACAGAGCGTCTTAATGCTTTTAAACGAGGGGCGATTCTGGTCAACGTGGCTCGTGGTGCCATAGTCGATGACGCCGCATTATTAGCTGCTTTGGACTCTGGCCAGTTACAAGCCGCTTGTCTGGATGTATTCCGTGAGGAGCCTTTGCCTGCCTCTGATCCTTATTGGCAGCACCCGGCTGTATTGGTCACTCCCCATTGTTCTGCTGTGACCAATGTGGACACTGCTATTCATCAGATTGTTGAAAACTATCAACGCACCATAAATGGGCTACCTTTAAAGCATCTGGTCAACAGGGAAAGGGGCTACTGATGAGTAGTTTTACTATTGAAAAACAGGGTCATGTTGCTGTATTGCAGCTGACCGCAGCTGAAAAACGTAATTTATTAACGCCTGAAATTGCCTTACAAATTGCAGCCGCTGTGCATCAACTGAGTTTAGATCCAGAGCTGAAAGTCTTATGTGTAATAGGAACTGAACGGGCTTTTTGTGCTGGTGCTGATTTAGCCGTGTTGCAACATGCAGTGGATGGGGACGGTTCTGAACTGAAACAGTTGTATCAGGCTTTTAGTCAAGTGGCAGATTGCCCACTTTTAACTATAGCTTTAGTAAATGGCCCGGCCGTAGGTGCAGGCATGAATCTGGCGATGGTGTGTGATATTCGTTTAGCCAGCAAAGACGCCTGGTTTGATAGTCGTTTTTTCCAGTTGGCTTTGCATCCAGGCGGTGGGCATGGCTGGTTATTACCGCAATTGATCGGCTGGCAACAAGCGATGGCCATGTTATTTTGTGGTGAAAAACTCAATGCAGAACAAGCATGGCAATATGGTTTAGTCAAAGAAGTGTTGGCTGCTGATCAATTATTACCCCGGGCTTTGACAATGACAGCCGATTTAGCTACGGTTCCCACAGAGTTAGTGCGGCAAACCAAAAGCTCGATGCGACAATTGTTGCAATGCAAAGAGCATAGTCAGGCTGTTGAATTTGAATATCAGCAACAATTTTACAGTCTGCAACAGGACGCAGCCCGTCAGGCGATTGCCGCTTTACAGCATAAACTCGCCACAAAAAGCTAAAACTCACCACAAAAAACCTAAAAGCGGGGACTATTTTGCGTCTCTGCTTGTCTCTCTATCAGAAAATTAGCTGTAATTGATTGTAAATCTTGTAACTAAACAACAAGTTGTCTACACTGGTTTTGGATTGCTCAAGATCCACAAAAAAGCAAGAACAATAACAATATTTTTTTAGCCTGAGGTTTTATATGCGTAAAGCGTCCAGTCGCGGTCTTGGCTTTACAGCAATCGCCATTTTGGTGTTATTAATGGCATTGTCGGCTTTTTTAACAAAAGCTGAAGCTACACAAGTGACTTATAGCTCACAAGGACAGCAGTCGGTCGATGGATTGCACTGATCAGGTACCCCCGCAGTTTGGGGGTATTTGTATACAGCCTCCTAACCTGAATATTGGCTATCTGATCTTCTGAAAAGAAGTTCGCCGCAGCAGTAATTCAAATGCAAAACGGGCAGGGATAAACCCAGCCCTTACCTGACCCAATTAATTTGGGTACAGTTGTTATTTCTTCTGATGCCGCTCACGGTTTTCCCGCTTTTGTTCCGCATTTTTCTGCAACAACACGTAAGTCGCAGCGTAACCGCCATGAGGTTTTAAGGCGGTATGGCAGGCCAGAACTTCTGGTAGTTGTGGTAACCATTTAAAACAGTAACTTTTTAAGATCGCCGGATGAGGTTTGCTATCGCGTCCCATGCCATGATGGATCAATACAGTCCTGATGCCACGCTGATGGCAATCAGCGATGAAGCTATATAAAGCAGCACGGGCCTCAACCAGGGTTTTTCCCAGCAGATTCAGAGTGGCATCCATTTGGTATTTACCCAGTCGCAGGTTTTTGTATACACCATCCTGCACTCCATCTTTTTTATAGGCAATCACATCGTCAGGCGCAACCAGATCTACGTACTCCATACTCAGATAGTTAGGGTCGTATTCCATTTCTTGTTCTGCAGCTTTACGCCGTGCCAGTTGAGCCAGACTCGGATTGTGTTCACCATTAGGGTCGGCAATAGCATCGGCATTTAAGCGTTTTACTCCTGCCATTTCCTGTAAAAATAAGTCCAGATCTTCATCATGCATTATTACTACTCCGCCTTAAGCTGACCGGGAATTGCCGCATTATATACCCGTCTTATTTGAAGCCGCAGTGCTTTGCATCGGGTTTTTTACATCCAGGCCAGTGCATCACTCTGGGCTTTTCTACCTTATCTGAATTGATATCCAAGGGTTGAGAAAATTGATTAATTAAAATGCAATTTGTTTAACAACTATTTTACTTTGCTCTATGCTTAAACTGACTTTCATTCCAGCAAGGAGAGCATCATGATCCCCGAACGGCTTTATGAAACTTTGCCTTATCTTTATGTGATCAGTGGTTCACAAAGCGTGTTATGGCTACCACATTGGACAGCTGCTTTATTTGGTGTGGTACTGATATTTGTCGGTGCAGTGGTATGGGTTATACGCACCGACAAACGCCGCAGCCCATACGGTATTAAATTTAAAGAGCAGGGTGTTTTGCCATTTTGGTGTTATGAATTGCAGCCTTTTATTTATCTGAGCTGTGGTGTGTTGCTATTTAGCTATGCGCAGAGTTTCCTGTTGTATCCATCGGCCGTTATTCTGCTGGTGCTGGGCATACAACTTTGGTTATGCCGCATTTGCTGGCGCAGCCATTCCTGAATGCAGAGCTCTGTATTAGGGTCGTGATGAGTACCAGAAGATCGCTGCGGCAATAAAGCCTTGTTGTTTACGTAGGCGGTATTTCGCACATTGCTCATTGCTTTGGCCTTCAAAACACAAATATAAGCTTTGCTCTTCTTCTGCCAATACTGCGCGTTGGTTGGTGTCAAGAATGACACCAGGCTTACCAAACCAGCCTGGCATATAGACACTTTGAGTGGTCAATCCTGCACTTTGGTATTCAATTAATTGGGGTTTAGGGGCCAGAATAAACGCAACTAAAAGGACCATACTGATACCTGCCCACACTTTGAAACTTTTGGCAGTTGAAGTGCTTGTCTGTTCCTCATTATTTGACCGTGTTGCTGAGCGCGTCACGGTGCGCGCAGCCGGAATTGCAGTGGTTGTAGTCTGAGCTTGAGTGAGCGGCTTTTTGTTGCCGGCTTTTTTTAGTAGTTTTTGCTTGTCGGCCTCGCTTAAAAGCGAGGCCTTTTTGAGTTGTTTGGCCATTAGTGACGTAAGTTAACTGAACTGTTAGCAACAGTTTCGGTCATGATGAGCCAGGCTTGCAAGTTTTGTTTTAATGAATCGGGATCTATTTTGTCCAGCGTATCATTGGGTGTATGGTGATAATCAAAATAGTCTGTACCATCTTGCGATAAAGCCAGCACTGGCACTCCGGCAGCAGCCAATACCGAAACATCAGGGCCGCCGTAGGTTGTATTGCCACCTAAGCCAATATTCAGATGCGCCAGTTTTTGCTGTAACTCTTTAGCAAAAGGCAGTGATTTATCACCAAAACGACTTTCGATTTGCCAGATGCGACCTGCACCAAAGTCAGACTCTGCAGCTAAAATGTGCTTCCCTAATTCCTTATGATATTTAGCAGCATAAGCCCGGGCTCCAATCAGTCCACCTTCTTCGTTACCAAAAAGCACAACCCGGATGGTGCGTTTAGGTTTGGCTTTTTGTTGGATTAAAGCACCTGTTGCCATCACCAAAGCCACACCAGCACCGTCATCCAAAGCGCCTGTGCCCTGATCCCATGAATCAAGGTGACCGCTGATCAGCACTATTTCATCCGGCTTTTCTGTTCCGGTGATTTCTGCGATGACATTGTGGCTGGTGGCAGTTTGCAGCTGGTTGTCCATTTGTAGTTTTAATTCTACTTTTGGCGAGCGTTCCAGCATTTTCGCCAGATTCTGCGCATCTGGCACTGAAATGGCCACGGCAGGAATTTTGGTGATGGCTTCGTCGTACTTCATGGTGCCAGTATGAGCAAATCTGTTGTTACTGGTGCCGACAGAACGAATCACTATAGCTACAGCACCCAACTTCGCAGCTTCTACAGCACCACGCGAGCGTGCTGCAACCACCTGCCCATAAAAAGATCCTGATTTGTCTTTAGCCATTGGCTTATTAATAAAGACAATCTTGCCTTTAACTAAAGCCGGGTCGGCCTTTTCCAAAGCTTCAATACTGTCAAACATCACGACAGAGCTGGTGATGCCTGCTGCAGGTGTTCCGACTGAGCCACCTAATGAAGTTAATACAAAAGGCTGAGCGAAAGGGGAAACGACTTCAAGGCTTGCCTGCCCCCGGGTCCAGCCTGGCATTTCAAACTCTTCAGTCCAGACTTTGTCATAACCCAGTTGCTTTAAATTGGTAACAGCCCATTGCACGGCGCGGCGATCCGCTTCACTGCCTGCAATGCGTGGGCCCACTTCAACTGTTAAAGACTCCACCAGCTTATAAGCTAAATCCTGGTCCAAGGTGCTGGGCATTGTGGCCGCCCATACCGAAGGAGCTAATAAAGCACCGGAAATTATACTCAACCAAAACTTCATATATAACATGCTCCTTTTTTTGATTATTTGGCCAATGTAGCACGACAGCGCCAGACTAATTTGGCAGATTGCGACCAAAAGCCAAAGCAAGCAGTCTGTTGTGTACTTGAATCATAAAGATTTTGTTTTTATGTAAGCACTCCACCTTTTGTTTCCGCTCTATGAGTCAGGTACAGCTTGAAACACGACAGATGAGAATAGATCGTATTGTGTAAGCGAATGACCCGACGGCATAATGCTGTTTTTTAGATCAAAGAAGCAACAAAATGAAATTGGAAGAAATGCTGAAAAACTCGGCGCAGGCAGCCAAGCTGCTGAAGGCGGTTTCCAATGAACGCCGTTTGCTGATTTTGTGTTATTTATTAGAGTCTGAATTATCAGTCACAGAGATGAATGACAAACTGGGTTTAAGCCAGTCGGCTTTGTCTCAGCACTTAGCTGTACTCAGACGACAAAAACTGGTGAAAACCCGCAAAGAAGCTCAAACCGTGTTTTATCGTATCCATAGTGAAGAGGCCGTCGCTTTAATTGGACTGCTGCATAAACTTTATTGTGAGAAGAAATAAAGAAGGTTCTGTGGCTTATTGCACCAAGGATGGCCCTTAAGGGTGAGCACCATGGATGTTAGCGAATACAAAATTGCCAGGAGCAATTTTGAACAACGCAACGCGTTGGCCCGGAGGGTGAGCGTCATGGATGACGGCGAATAAAAAAACCACCTTGCGGTGGTTTTTTTATTGCACTGTCACAATAAGCTGTTGCGAACAACAGCGAATTGAAATTAAGCGGCTTTAGTAGCTAAAGCTTTAACATGTGCATTTAAGCGTGACTTATGACGGGCAGCTTTGTTCTTATGGATCAGACCTTTGTCTGCCATACGATCCAAAATTGGAACCATCTTTTTGAACGCTTCTTGTGAAGCAGCCAGATCAGCAGTTAACACTGCAGCGTATGTTTTCTTCATGAAAGTACGCATCATTGAGCGCTGACTTGCGTTTTGCTGACGACGCTTTTCTGATTGAATAGCGCGCTTCTTAGCAGACTTGATGTTAGCCAAGGTAACACTCCTAAAAACTAAACCGGGACCTTTAAAGGCCGCATAATATGCCTATTTTGTAGGCCCTTGTCAAATGGTTTCCTTGACAGATTACAGAATAAAATTAGCCCTTCGCTGGTAATCCACTCTGACTCGGGTGAAAATAGCAGAAATGTCGTTGCAGGAGCAGTCTGTGTCAGGAAAATTATTAAAATCAGGCATGATCGTAAGCTTTATGACCCTTATTTCACGGGTATTGGGCTTGGTACGTGATGTGATTGTTGCCAACGTACTGGGCGCAGGTGCTATGGCCGACGTTTTTTTTATGGCCAATCGAATTCCTAATTTTTTGCGCCGTTTATTTGCTGAAGGCGCATTTTCACAAGCTTTTGTGCCTGTACTGGCTGAAGTAAAAGAAAAACATGGCGATGATGCGGTGCGGGAGCTGATTGCCAAAGCAGCGGGGACCTTAGGTTTTATTGTCACTGGAGTCACTTTACTGGCGGTGATTGGCTCACCTGTGTTGATGATGTTATTTGGTGCTGGCTGGTTTAACGCTTATTTAGACGGTGCACCAGAGGGTGATAAATACATTCAGGCCAGTTTCCTGTTAAAAATCACCTTTCCTTATTTATGGTTTATCACTTTTGTCGCTTTATCTGGTGCTGTGCTGAACACCTATAACAAATTT
This sequence comes from Rheinheimera sp. 1928-s, assembly GCF_029269265.1. Classification (GTDB taxonomy): domain Bacteria; phylum Pseudomonadota; class Gammaproteobacteria; order Enterobacterales; family Alteromonadaceae; genus Pararheinheimera. The sequence goes on along the minus strand of NZ_JARIXP010000002.1, from coordinate 100,268 downwards.
GCCGTAGCGGCTTTTACTCCGGTATTTTTAAATATTGCCATGATAGGGGCTGCTATTTATCTGGCGCCGCAAATGCAAAACCCGGCTGAAGCCATTGCCTGGGGGGTATTTTTAGGCGGCTTAATTCAGTTTTTGTTCCAACTACCGTTTTTAGCTAAAGCCGGATTATTGGTGATGCCACGCTGGGGCTGGAAAGACCCCAACGTGACGAAAATCCGCACTTTGATGATCCCTGCTTTATTTGGTGTTTCCGTCAGTCAGATTAACTTATTACTGGATGCCATTATCGCATCCTTTTTAGTCACAGGTGCTGTCAGCTGGTTGTATTACTCTGACCGTTTACTGGAATTTCCTTTAGGTTTATTTGGTATCGCCATTGCCACTGTGATTTTGCCTGGCTTGTCACGTCATTACGCATCCGCCAGCGAAGAAGCTTTTAAATACACCCTCGACTGGGCTGTGCGTTTTATTTGCCTGTTTGGTATTCCATCCATGATGGGTTTAATAGTGCTGGCAGAACCTATTATTGCTTCGGTCTTTATGCGTGGTGAATTCAGCGCCGATGATGTAGTGAAAACCTCTTACAGCCTGATCGCTTATAACACTGGTTTGGTTGCGCTTATGTTGATTAAAGTGCTGGCACCTGCTTTTTATGCACGCCAGGATATTAAAACCCCGGTGCGCATCGCCATTATCGCTATGGTCGCCAATATGGCGTTTAACCTGATGCTGGCGCCTTTTTTAAGTTATGTTGGTCTGGCGTTAGCCACAGCTATGTCCGGTACTTTAAATGCATATTTACTTTATCGTGGCTTAAAGCAGCGCGATATTTATAGTTTCAGCAACAAAACCAGCTGGTTTATCGCCAAAGCTTTTATCGCCGCCGCTGTGATGGCAGGCTGTATTTTTTATGTGATGCCTGACCTCACTGGCTGGATTGCTTTAGGTTTATCAGGTCAGGTGCTGCATTTATTGGCTTATTTTGCTTTTGCTATTGCGGCCTACTTTGTTTTACTTTTTGTGTTTGGTGTGCGTTTGAACGATTTTAAACGCCAGACAAATGCTGAAAGCAAATGATTATGCGGTTATAATCGGGCACTTTTCGCAGCAGCAGAGTAAGAATACCGAATGGAGTTAATTCGCGGCTTACATACAATTCAACCCAGACATCAGGGCTGCGTCTTAACTATTGGCAATTTTGATGGCGTGCATCTGGGACATCAGGCAGTACTGACGCAATTAAAAGCTATTGCGGCAGAGTTGAATTTACCTGCAGTGGTGATGGTGTTTGAACCCCAACCACTGGAGCTGTTTAACCCTGAAGCTGCACCAGCGCGTTTATGCCGTTTTCGGGAAAAATACCATTGGCTGGCGCAACAAGGTGTGGATCGCATGCTTTGCGTGCCTTTTACCCGTGACTTTGCCAGTCAGCAGCCAGAGCAATTTATTCAGGACTTATTGCTGAATAAACTCGGTGTAAAGCATCTGATTGTCGGTGATGATTTTTGTTTTGGTAAAAACCGTGCCGGAAATTTTGCTTTGCTACAACAAGCTGCAGTGCAGCATGGTTTTGGTTTGAGCAGCACCGCCAGCCTGAAACAAAATGATCAACGGGTTAGCAGTACGTTAATTCGCCAGGCGTTGGAGCAGGATCAGTTAGAGCTGGCAGCACAAATGTTAGGCCGGCCATTCTCATTAATGGGGCGGGTGCGGCATGGCCAGAAAGTAGGGCGTCAGTTGGGTTTTCCAACAGCCAATGTCTGGCTTTACCGTAAGAATTTACCTGTGCATGGTGTTTATGCCATTGAAGCTGTAACCCAAATGGGCCGTTACCATGGTGTCGCCAATATTGGTTCCAGACCGACTTTGCAGGGTAAAAAAGAGCAGCTTGAAGCTCATTTTTTTGATTTTAACGGCGACTTATACGGCCAGCAGATTGAAGTGATTTTAAAAAAGAAAATCAGGCCCGAGCGACGTTTTGACGGCCTTGCGCAATTGCAGCAACAAATTGCTTTAGATGCGCAGCAGGCACGCGGCTATTTTGGCTTGCCATCGGCTTAAGTCACTGGCAACACGATAACGAATTTAAACTTAAAGAAGACGGAACAACAACGGATGACTGACTACAAGCAGACTTTGAATTTACCGGACACGGCTTTTGCCATGCGCGCCAACCTTGCGCAGCGTGAGCCACAGATGTTAGCCAGTTGGACAGAAAAAAATCTGTACCAGAAAATTCGTCAGGCCAAACAAGGTAAAAAAACCTTTATCCTGCACGATGGCCCTCCATACGCCAACGGTAACATTCACATTGGTCACGCGGTCAATAAAATCCTCAAGGATATGATTGTTAAAGCCAAGACCTTGTCTGACTTCGATGCCCCTTATGTACCGGGTTGGGACTGTCATGGTTTGCCTATTGAGCTGGTCGTTGAAAAGAAATACGGCAAGCCAGGCGTGAAGCTGAGCGCCGCTGAATTCCGTCAAAAATGCCGTGATTATGCATTGACGCAAATCGAAGCACAGAAAGTCGACTTTATCCGTTTAGGTGTTTTAGGCGATTGGGACAATCCATACCGCACTATGGATTTCACCACCGAAGCCAATATCATCCGCTCTTTAGGTCGTATCATCGACAATGGTCATTTGCAGCAAGGCTTTAAGCCAGTGCACTGGTGTACAGACTGTGGTTCTGCTTTGGCTGAAGCTGAAGTGGAATATCAGGATAAAGTATCACCGGCCATTGATGTTCGTTTTACGCTGGTGAACGAAGCTGATGTGAATAAATTCGATCACCCTGAAGGTCATACCGGTTCTGGTCCTGTGTCGGTAGTGATCTGGACGACCACACCCTGGACTATTCCGGCCAACCGTGCTGTGGCCCTGAATGCCAAAATTGATTACAGCCTGGTGCAAGTCGAACAAGGACCAAACGGCCCTGAGCGTTTAATTGTAGCCACAGATTTAGTCACTGCTGTAATGGCTCGCGCTGGTGTGGAGCATTACCATAATCTTGGATTCTGCAAAGGTCAGGCTCTGGAGCTGGTGAAATTAAAACACCCGTTGTATGACTTTGAAGTGCCGGTGATTTTAGGTGATCACGTCACAACAGATTCTGGTACCGGTGCTGTGCATACGGCGCCAGGTCATGGCCCGGAAGATTTTACTGTCGGTAAGTTATACAACTTAGAAGTCGCTAACCCTGTAGGCGCGAACGGCGTCTATCTGCCGGATACGCCACTTTTTGCAGGTCAGCACGTATTTAAAGCCAACGACTCTGTGGTGGAAGCTTTAAAAGATGCTGGCAAGCTGCTGGTGCATAAAGCCTTAACGCACAGCTACCCACATTGCTGGCGCCATAAAACCCCTATTATTTTCCGTGCTACGCCGCAGTGGTTTATCAGCATGGAACAAAAAGGCCTGCGCAGTACCTCACTGCAAGAAATTGGCAAAACCCGCTGGATCCCGGACTGGGGTCAGCAGCGTATTGAAAACATGGTGGCAGGTCGTCCGGACTGGTGTATTTCCCGTCAACGGACCTGGGGCGTGCCTATCGCGCTTTTTGTCGACAAAGACACCAGTGCGCTGCACCCAAATACTCAGGCTTTGATGGAGCAAGTTGCTAAGTTAGTGGAGCAGTCTGGTATTCAGGCCTGGTTTGATTTAGAGGCTGAAACTTTGTTGGGCGCTGATGCAGCTCAATATGTCAAAGTGACAGACACGCTGGATGTCTGGTTTGACTCAGGTGTGACTCACGCTTGTGTGATTGAGCCTCGTGCTGAGTTCCATGGTGCCACTCAGGCGGATCTCTATTTAGAAGGTTCGGATCAGCACCGTGGCTGGTTTATGTCCTCCCTGATGACTGGTGTGGCAATTAAACACCACGCGCCATACAAACAAGTACTGACCCATGGTTTTACTGTGGATGGTGAAGGCCGCAAAATGTCCAAGTCGTTGGGCAATGTGGTGTCGCCGCAGGACGTGATGAACAAGTTAGGTGCCGATATCCTGCGTTTATGGGTAGCGACTACGGATTACACCTCAGAGATGACTGTCTCTGATGAAATCCTAAACCGTGCTGCCGACAAATACCGTCGTATTCGTAACACAGCCCGTTTCCTTTTAGCGAACTTAAAAGGTTTTGAGCCAGAGACGCAACTGGTGCCATTTGAAGAGATGGTGCAGCTGGATTTGTGGCTGGTGCAACGTGCTGCCAAATTACAGCAGGAAATTGTCGATGCCTATGAGAACTACCAGTTCCATCAGGTCAGCCAGAAGTTAATGAATTTCTGTACTGTGGAGCTGGGTAGTTTCTACTTAGACGTGATTAAAGACCGTCAATACACAGCCAAAACCGATGGCTTAGCCCGTCGCTCCTGCCAGACTGCTTTATTCCATGTTGTACAGGCCATGGTGCGCTGGATGGCGCCTATTATGAGCTTCACAGCGCAGGAAATCTGGGAAGTGATGCCAGGTCAGCACAGTGAGTTTGTCTTTACTGAAGTCTGGTATCAGGGTTTAGACACCGTGCCTGCAGGTCAGTTTGATGATGCCTTCTGGCAACAACTGCTGGAAGTGCGTGATGCAGTCAACAAGGTGCTGGAAGTAGGCCGTCGTGATGGCAAAATTGGTGCTTCATTACAAGCTGAAGTGACCTTGTATGCTAAAGGCCAACTGGCAACAGACCTGACCTCTATCGGTGATGAGTTACGTTTTGCCTTGCTCACCTCCACTGCTGTGGTATCCGCTGAAGCTGCTCCTGCTGATGCAGTAGCGACCGAAATGGATAACCTCTTTGTGGTATTGAACGCATCTACTGCGCCTAAGTGTGATCGTTGCTGGCACCACAGACACGATGTGGGTTTGAATCCGGCGCATCCGCTGATTTGTATCCGCTGTGTGGATAACGTCGAAGGTGCTGGTGAAGTAAGGAAGTTTGCCTGATGCGTTTATTTGAGGGGTCGTTATTGAAAGCGGGTTTATTCAGAGAAACAGGCTGGCGCTGGTGGTGGCTGGTGCTGTTGGTGCTGGTCGCTGACCAGCTTAGCAAAGTATGGGTCATTCAGAACTTCAGCTTAGGCGAATCCGTGTCCTTATTGCCGGTATTTAATTTCACTTATGCCCGTAACTATGGCGCTGCTTTTTCATTTTTAGGTGATGCTGGTGGTTGGCAACGCTGGTTATTTACAGTGATCGCCGTAGTCGTCAGTATCGTATTAGCGATCTGGTTAAGCCGTTTACCGAAAGCTCAGGTGAAGTTGTCTTTAGCCTTGAGTCTGATTATCAGCGGTGCTATTGGTAATTTAATTGACCGTAGCCTCTATGGTTATGTGGTTGATTTTCTGCATGTGTTTTATCAGAGCTGGCAGTACCCTATTTTTAATATCGCCGATTGTGCTATCAGTATTGGCGCAGTTTTACTGATTTGGGATAGCTTTACTAACGAAAGCGAAAGCCAAAAAGTGACTTCAGGAGACAAGCAGTGATCATAGGTCCAGGCAGTACTGTGATATTTCACTTTGATATTAAATTATCCGATGGCAGCGCCGCCGAAAGCACCCGTGTGCATAACAAACCCGCCAAACTGCAAATGGGGGACGGCAGCTTGTCGCCCGCTTTTGAAGCTCAGTTAGGCGGTATGGCTGCTGGCGACAAACGTACTTTTACGCTGGCGCCGGAGGATGCCTACGGTATGCCAAACCCCGACAATATTTATTATGTCGACCGCAGTAAGTTCTCTGCAGACGCGCCGGCAACAGTCGGCATGATCGTAGGTTTTGCTATGCCAGATGGTTCTGAGCTGCCGGGTCTTATTCGTGAAGTGGTAGGAGAGTCTGTGACTGTGGATTTTAACCATCCGCTGGCAGGCCAGACTCTGACCTTTAATGTTGAAATCGTACAGGTTATCAATTAATTATGGATATCTTACTCGCCAATCCACGTGGTTTTTGTGCTGGTGTAGACCGTGCTATCAGCATCGTCTCCCGCGCGCTTGAAATTTATGAGCCGCCTATTTATGTGCGTCATGAAGTGGTGCATAACAAATTTGTGGTGGACGGCTTACGTCGTGCCGGTGCAGTTTTTGTTGACGAGCTGGACGAAGTGCCGGATGACGCCATCGTCATTTTCAGTGCTCATGGTGTGTCGCAGGCGGTGCGTGAAAATGCGAAGCAACGTGGGTTGAAAGTGTTTGATGCCACTTGTCCTTTGGTCACTAAAGTGCATATGGAAGTCACCCGCGCAAGTCGTAAAGGTATTGAATGTATTCTGATTGGTCATGCCGGACACCCTGAGGTGGAAGGCACTATGGGCCAATACGACAACGCTGAAGGTGGTATTTACCTGGTCGAGTCGGTCGAAGACGTTGAAAAGCTGCAGGTGAAAAACCCTGCAGTGTTATGCTTCAGCAGCCAGACCACTTTATCTGTCGATGATACCGCTGATGTGATTGATGCGCTGCGCAAACGTTTCCCTGATATCGAAGGGCCACGTAAAGACGATATCTGTTATGCCACACAAAATCGTCAGGATGCGGTGCGTGAACTTTCTGCTAAAACAGAATTGTTACTGGTGGTCGGTGCAAAAAACAGCAGCAACTCGAACCGCTTGCGAGAACTCGCTGAAAAAATGGGTTGTCGCTCTTACCTGATTGATACCGCTGCTGATATTCAGCAGGACTGGCTAAAAGATGTCAAATCTGTGGGGGTAACAGCTGGTGCTTCAGCACCTGAAGTACTGGTGCAGCAGGTCGTACAGCGTTTGACTGAATGGGGTGGCAAACAAGTGATTGAGCACCCAGGCCGTGAAGAAAACGTTATTTTTGCTGTGCCGGCAGAGCTTCGATAATAGTCTGTTTTCAAATAATTTTCCCTCTGTTAACCAGCGATGCCTGAAGCCTGCACTTCAGGCATCGCTGTGCTGTTGAGCTCCTAGCGTCCTGCCGATCTTTTGCTATGCTTAAACCCTTGGTCCATATCAGCAGGTGGCCTATGGGAGTAGTAAACAAATGGATGATCGTCCTTTGTTGCAGCGGCAAAAAGCTTTTACCCTGATTGAACTGATGATTTCCCTTCTGGTGCTGTTGGTGCTTGTGGCTGTTGCTGTGCCGTCTTTTACTGATTTATTAGCCCGAAACCGTTTGTCCGGGCAAGCCAATGAACTGCTTTCTGTGATCCAACTGGCGCGCTCTGAAGCCATTAAACAAAATCAAACTATACGTTTATGCAAAGCCAATGCCGAACTGAGTGACTGTTCGGCTGCAAGTGGTTCCTGGCAAGGCTGGGTGCTGGTCGATACCGCTTCACCCCCTACAGTGATCCGGGCCGGACGTTTTGACGGGCGGCTGATCATCAGTGCCGGTTTTACAGAGCTGCGTTTTAGTGGTCAGGGCTTGATCCGCAGTCAAACCAATCAACCGCTGAATTCAAGTTTTAGCTTGTGTGCTGATGGCCCGGAGTTTGCCGATAATGGCAGAACTTTGGCGTTTTTATCCGGTGGACGCAGCCGTATTCAACTGTCCCAATGCGGCGCTGGATAAGGAATGCAGATGCACAGCCTCTATAGCAACAATCACCATGGCTCCAGCTTCAGGCAACAAGGCATAGCCTTGATTGAAATCCTGATTTCGGTATTAGTACTGGCTATTGGTTTATTGGGTATAGCCGCTTTGCAAAGCAGCTCGGTGCGCTATAGCCAAAGTGCGCAGGAACGCACCACTGCGCTGATTATGGCTGGTACTTTAACTGAAATAATCCGATCCAACCCTGTTGTCGCCAGGGCCGGTTCTTACGCGGGGAATTGCGAGTCTCAACTGCTGGCCGACTGGGCACTGCAGTTACAACTCGCCACAGGAACTACAAGTTGCCCAGAAATAGAGTGGGATGCAGGCGCAGGTGTTTATACCATCAGTATTAGCTGGCAGGACGAAAAGGTAGCAGGTTCCAGTAATTTCGAAATTCAGGTGAGGCCATGAAACAGCAGCAGGGTTTTACTTTATCTGAACTGATGATCGCTATGCTGCTTGGCTTATTACTGACAGGCTCTGTCATTGGCGTGTATTTATCCAACAGTAAAACGGCTGAACTGAATGTGGTGTTGGGCGAGTTACAAAATGCCAGTCGTACTACGTTTGAACTCATGGCTAATGATATCCGCCGCTCCGGTTATATAGGTTGTGGCAATGCGTCTCGAGTGGTGAATGTGCTTAATGCTGCCAATGTGGCAGGCTCAGCCTGGGCGGTCTGGAACGGCGGCATTGAAGGTTTTCAGCAGCCTGCTCCAGCGATCAATGGAGTGACTCCGCTGGCCGGTACCGATGCTATCCGGTTGATGTTTGGCTCTGGTCGTAGCTACAGCGTGGAATCACATGATGCAGCATTAAATCAGTTAGTACTCAGCACGGAACACCAGATCCAAAATGGCGATTTATTGATCCTCTGTGATGAAACTTTAAGCAGTATCTTTAGTGCCAGTGGTACCGATCTGACCGGAGTTTCTCATCAGGCGAATGCCAGTAACTGCACTTCAGGTTTGGGCTTTCCCTTGTTGTGTGATGGTGCAACTGGCACAGCAAAACAATATGCAGTCAATGCCATGCTGATGAACTTTGATTCGATCAGCTGGTATATAGCCCCCAGCACAGATCAACAAAGTACCTCTTTATTTCGGGTCAGAAATAACAGCACTGCTGAAGAAATTCTATATGGTGTCAGTGATTTACAACTGGAGTTTATGGACGAGCGCAGCAGAAGCTGGCGAGACGCCAATCTGGTGCCGGATTGGATGGATATTATTTCGGTGCGTATCTCATTGCAGTTTGCAGCTACTGGTGCTTCGGATCTGCAGTTACCTGAACAAATGAGCCGGATGAATTATCAGGTCAGTATCAGGAACAGGATTTAGCGATGAAACCAGCCACAGCACAGTCAGCTTATCCCATATCTCAACAGCAAGGCATTGTGCTGGTGATCAGCCTGTTGCTGCTATTGGCTATTACGCTGGTGGCTGTCAGCAGTATGCAATCGAGTTTGTTACAGGAACGTATGAGTGCCAATTTGTACGATCGGCAATCGTCCTACCAACAAGTGGAAGCGGCGTTGCTGGAGGCTGAGGTTATACTGAATGTGAATGATCCTGTGGCCTTGATTGACGGCGCAGGGGTTTATGATTTGCCTGTGGTTGGCGCAGAAGATCGCTGGAATGACAATGGCCTGCTTTGGCTGACCGCTACAGCACTCAATGGCAACAGCGACACCGGTGCTCAATATCTGATTGAATATATGGGCGACTGGCCTTATCCGCCTGAATGCGCTGACGTGGCCAGCAAAGATAAAATTTCTGTGGGTTGTTTATCACCTACTTTTCGTATTACGGCACGTACAGTGTCGGACAACGGCAGGGCTTCAGTCATGCTGCAAAGTTTGTTCAGGCGCTAATCTGCAAAGGCTGATGTGATGAAACTACAAACATCCTGCACAAAATCAATGGCATTGAGTTTGATGCTGACCAGCTTTTACAGTGCCGCCGCGCTGGATCTAACCTCACCGCCCCTGCAAACCGGCAGCTCGGTAGAGCCCAATATCATGTTTATGATCGATGACTCAGGTTCTATGCACTGGGAGATCACACCGGATCTTTATGCAGATAATCCGCACTATGTTTACCCTATAGTGGCTGGTATTTATGGTGATTCGGATGCCACACATCAGGTGGTGTCGTTTCGGGATGAAAGTAATGCGACGAATCTGAACGCTACGAATAATAACGAAGCCTTGTATGCCAGAGCCATGCGCTCTTATGCGCTGAATAAATCCTATTACAATCCGTCTGTGACGTATAAACCCTGGATTAAAGCCGACGGTACGTCCTATCCAAACTCTAATCCGGTTGCTGCTTATCATCATCCATTCCGGACTTTTAAAGGCAGCCGTAACCTGACCGTGAATGAAACGTCCAGCGCGGGCTGGCGCTATTGCACTATTACGGCAACAACAAAAAGCAATTGTCAGAACGTGACTGCCAGCCGGACTTTTTACCCGGCGGTCTACTACAACCATACGGGCGGCAGTTTATTTACTTATACCAATTACCAACGTGTAGAAATTAATGCTGCCACTTTAAGCTACAGCGGCGAAGGGCGAATTAATCGCACTGATTGCACGGCAGGAACCTGCAGTTATGCGCAAGAAATGCAGAACTTTGCCAACTGGTACACTTATTACCGCTCTCGCTTATTGGCTTCTCAGGCCGGTATAGGCCGGGCTTTTTCTACTCAGACCGAAGCCCTAAGAGTTGGTTTTGGTGCCATTAACAAAGGCAGCAGTACTGTGGATGGTGTCAGTGTCAGTACCATTATCAACGGCGTGCGGCCTTTTACCGGTAATGCCAAACAGAATTTTTACGATCAGCTGTACGAGCGGGTGTACGATTACAACGGCACCCCACTGCGCAAAGCTTTAAATGACGCAGGTTTGTACTACTCCAGAACCGACAATAAAGGGCCTTGGGGCGAAAATCCGGGTTCTGACGATGATAGCCAGCATATTATGTGTCGCCAGAGCTACAGCATTTTGATGACAGACGGCTACTGGAGCGAAGACAGTGCCTCTCAAGCCCAAACTGCAGCTGCACGCAGTAACAACGACGGCAGTACCACCAATAACCAAAACATCAGCAAACCCGGCGGCACTTCATATGTCTATGCGCCAGCAGGGCCATTTTCAGATAATCGCAGTAATACGCTGGCCGACGTGGCTATGTACTATTGGAAACGGGATTTACGTACCGATTTGGATAACCTGGTTCCGACCAGCCCAATCAACCCTGCGTTCTGGCAACATATGGTGACTTTTGGTGTGGGGCTTGGGGTTGAAGGCACTATCAGTTCCGCTACAGCTTTTAACGCTATTGGCTCGGCCAGTGCTATTTCATGGCCTGATCCTTTAGCCACCCAACCAGCAAAAATTGATGATTTGTTACATGCGGCTGTGAACAGCAGAGGGGGCTTTTTCAGTGCCGCCGACCCTGATGCTTTTGCTACAGGATTATCCAATACCTTATCCGCTATTATTGCCCGGGTCGCGTCGGGGTCAAATTTAGCGGGTACCACCACGTCATTGCAGGCCGAACAAAGTGTCTATCAGGGCCGCTTTAACAGCGGTGACTGGAGTGGTGATCTGGTGAATTACAACATCGAAGATACCACCAGTTATGTCTGGAGCGCAGCTGAAGAAATGCCAGACTGGGACGACAGAGTGATTTATTTTGGCAAAACAGAAACAGCTGCAGATGTGTTTGTCTGGGCCAACTTAACCAGTGGTGTTGGCAGTCAGCAGGCCGCTTTGGGCAGCAGTAATGTGGTGGATTATTTACGGGGTAACAGCGCGCTGGAGCAACAAAATGGTGGCGGTTATCGCAACAGATCCACAGCTTTAGGGGATATCGCCAACTCCTCTCCTGTGTATGTTGGTGCACCTGTCAATTTTAACTACCATGCCTATAGCTGGCCCGAAGCCAGCAGTTACAAAGCGCATATCGCGGCTTATAAAAACCGGCAGCCACTGATTTATGTCGGTGCCAATGACGGTATGTTACACGCTTTTAACGCCACAACCGGTGCTGAAGCTTTTGCTTATGTGCCAAAGCAGATGCTGACGGCTGCTACAAACCTGAAAGCCCTGAGTGAACCCAATGTCAGCGGTGTGATCCAAAAAGATTATTTTGTTGATGGCACAGCAGTGTCGGCCGATGTGTATTTTGATGGCAGTTGGCGTACTGTACTGGTTGGCAGCACTGGCCGGGGTGGTAATAGTTTGTTTGCCCTTGATATCACCAACCCGGGGCAAATCAGCGAAGCCAGCTTGTTATGGGATAAAAGCTTTCCACAGTTAGGGATCACCACTGCCAAACCTGTGATCACTCGCTTAAATAACGGCAAATGGGCTGTGGTGATTGGCTATGGTTACAACAACAGCACAGGACGGCCAGGCTTGTTAGTGCTGGATATTGAAACCGGTGTTGTTATGGCAGGCGGCAATGATCTGGAGGTAACAACGGGGTCAGGCGATACAGGTTTAGGCCAGATTGAAGGTTGGGATTACAGTAAAAATGGTAATACCGATTGGTTTTTTGCCGGAGATTTACAAGGCAATGTCTGGAAGTTTGATTTATCGTCAAACAACCCGGGCAACTGGGCCATCGCTTATGGCGGAGAGCCTTTGTATCAGGCTGAAGATGCAGCCGGAGATCCACAATCTATTACCGGCGGCATAGCCCTTGGCTCTGAACCTAAGACCGGCAAGTTGTGGCTGTTTTTTGGCACAGGCCGTTATCTGGAAACACCAGACCCGCAACTGGATGACGAACAAAGCTGGTATGGCATTATGGATGGCACCGCTTTGTCTGGCCGCACTTTACTGAAAGAGCGCACTTTAACCAATGTCAGCCACAGCAATGGCACCGAAGGCCGCACTATATCGCCTTCGGCACCCAACGATATGGCTGGGTTTCAAGGCTGGTTTATCGACTTGCCCGATGTTCGCGAACGTATTGTGTCGTCACCACGTTTAGTCGGCACTACCTTAGTGGTAAACAGCATTATCCCGGACAGCAATGTCTGTAATCCGGAGGGGGATGGTTATGTGATGGCGATCGATCCTTTTCATGGTGGCCGTTTGAAGTACCATTTTTTCGATATTTCAGGCGATGAAGGTTTTAATCAGGACGACGGCGTGGCTGAAGGAGATGACATAGCGGAATTGTCCGGCGTGCGTTTTAACAGCATGCCAACTGAGCCGCTGTTTTTTGAAGACAAAATGGCGGTAGGTTTAGCTGACACTAATGTGGTGAACTTAGACGTAAACACCCAAATCAGGCGTGGCCGTGTGTCATGGCGCGAGGTAGACAACTAATGCAAAGTACCAAAGCCCTTGGCTTTTCCCTGATTGAGCTGCTGATCGCTATTACGATCATAGGCACCTTAACAGCTATAGCTGTACCTTCGTACCAGGGCTATATGTTAGGCAGTGCCCGCGCCAGTGCTACTGCCTGTTTATTGGAATACGCCCAGTTTATGGAAAGGGTGTACACCACCAATATGACCTACGCTACCAATAATGGCGCAGCAACAGAGTTGCCAACTTTGCAATGCAGCAACGACTTATCTGACCGGTATAACTTTGAGCTTAGTAATTTAGCCAGCCGCACTTTTACTCTGACCGCAACGGCTAAAGGTGCGCAGGCCGATGACGACTGTACTTCGTTAAGTTACAACCAGGCGGGTATCAAAGGCGCTAACGGTGGCACTGGTGCGACCATTGTAAAAAAGTGCTGGTAAGATTTGACCTTTTAAGGAACGCAGGTAAATTTAAAGTAAACGGACTTTCACAGGCGCAAGGATATGCCGACTGCCTCTGGTTTTACCTTAACCGAAGTTCTGATCAGTTTATTATTACTGTGCCTGACAGGGCTTGGCGCTTTAAGTGCGTCTTTGTTTGCCCGCCAGCAAGTGATTATGGCGACTCAACAAACCATCGCTTTGTCCTTAACCTCTGAGCTTGCCAGCCGTATGGCAAGTCATGAAAGTTCAGCCGGGTATTACGACGGAATTCATCCGCTCTGGGCTACAGCCGAATCAGCAGAGTGCACAGAAAACCACTCTTGTGATGCAGAACAGCTGAGTCAGTTTCATTTATACAGCACCTTAAGTGCTTCTGGTCACCCCCAAAGTTTGAAACTATTGCAACAACCTGCGCTTTGCATTCGTCAGCAAGCGGATCAGAAATTGGTGCAGTTAAGTTGGCGCTCTCAGGCCAAAGTGCAAATTCAGCGTCCGACATCTGTTTGTGATTTATCGCCCAACCGGCTGCAACTTTCTGTGGTGGTGCCTTGAGATGCGCGGTTTCACTTTGTTGGAAGTGCTGGTCAGTCTGACTTTAGGCTTAGTGCTGATGACCTTTTTGATTGGGACTTTGTTTGCCACTCAGCAATCCAACCGACAAACCCAGCAGCTGGTGCAATTGCAGCAAAATAGCCAGATGTTGTTGAGTTTGTTTCAGTCTGAGTTGCCAAATATGATGTTTTTCGCAGGCCGCAGTTTGGCTGATGTGGCCTCAGCCTCACATCAGTTGCCTCCGGTATTAGGGGACTGTGTTGCAGAGTTTGATGCGGGCAGTTTCCCGCTGAAAGACCTGCCTTACCTGACTCTTTATGCAGAACAAGTGCAGCAAAAAAAGCATCTGAACTGTTTAAATCAGCCCAAAGCCGGATCCGAGCTGTTGCAGTTTAAACGTATAGTTGGCAGCAATGTATTAGCCACCCAAATGCGCACAAACCGATTTTATTTTGAAACTTCAGCGGCCAGCAACCGTTTTGTCAGCAGCTCCAGTGCAGAGCTGATCCCCGACTCGCTGTATTGGCCATACAGCCATCAGGTGTTTTATATCAGCGAACAAAAACATGCTGGCGATGTAGTGCCGGTGTTAATGCGCAAGCGATTGATCCGTAATGCGGCAGGACAAGCAGTGATGGATACCGATTCAATTATGGATGGGGTCGAGAGGATGCATTTTGAATTCGGTCTGGACGCTAATTTAGATGGCCAGGTGGATTATTACTTAAGCACAGTTCAAATGCAGCAACAGCATTGGCAGCAACAAAAACACCGTATTATTAATATTAAGTTTTATCTGCTGTTACGTAGTTTAGATCAAGACTTTAGTTACCAAAACAACCAGCTTTACCAGATGGGCCAACAATGGTTTAAGGCTCCTTCTGATCCGTTTCGACGCCTGTTAGTCAGCAGTTCTGTGGCATTTAGCAACACACGCTTATAAAAGGAGGTCGTTATGATGTTAAGTTCTAAAGGTTTTATTCTGGTTACTACCCTGGTGTTAATGCTGATTTTAAGCTGCATTACTATACCCATGCTGGTGCAAACCAGTTTAAGTAAAAAGTTGGCGGGTAGCGCCACTTTGTCTGTGCAGTTAAAGCTGCAAACCCAAAGCAAGCATGCGCAGCAATTACAGCAACTGAAACAAGGTGATATCGAGTCCGGTGTTTTTGTGGTGGCTCCCTGTCCTGCGCAGTATGCCGCCTGGAGTGAACTGTCAACGCAATGTGAGTGGCATCAGCTTCGCACTACTGGAGGTATGTCTCATGAGCAACATAGTGTCACCAGTTTTTTAGTCAGGCAATCTTTGCCTGAAGGAGGCAGGGATGGGCTTTTCTAGGTTTGGACTCTGCCTGTTGTTATGCAGTTACCCATTGTCAGCAGACAGCTACTGGAGTCATGTTCCAGGTGTGGGCTCAGTGCAACTGACAGCATTGAACCAGGATCAGCACAATGCACTGTCGACCCATTTAAAACTGAGTCATCAGGATACAACGCAATGGCTGGAGCATTTGCCTGCGAAGTTAGAGGAATTGTCCTGCACTAGACTGGATGTGCAAAGCCAGTCGTTGCCTGCCTATGTTGATAGCGGATACCAGGTGGTCAGCTATGCGGGTGTGTTGAAATTCAAAGCTAATGACCAGAGCAAAAAAACGCTCTGGTGGTTACCCTGGCCTTTACTTCCCTTCTTGTCGCAGATCAGAGCTGAACTTGAGGATTTAGCTGCGCAGGTGCATCAGCCTCTGCTGATCACAGAGCAAGAGCTTAAACAAAACGACCAGTTTATTCTTGTCAGTGGCAGCAGTAATCAAAGCCCGTCGTATTTTGCCTTAAAGCTCAATCCTCTGCATGTACCTGAGCTATTGTGGTCTGTCAGCGCTGCAGAGGCTGATTTTGAAGACCTATCAGGAGCTATGGCTCAGCCCGTATTAATGGAAGAGCAGGGGCCAGGCATGTCAGCGTTGTCGATTTTTTTACCGAATATCGGATCGGCAGAGCCGAAAACTTTGTTTTATAAAGTAGATGCCCTGACAGGTAAGGTGAGAGCCAGGTTGGCAGCACAACAAAACATTTCTGAGTTATCCGGTGCTGTGGCTGTTTATGATCAAAACAGAGATTCAGTTTCAGACAGTCTGGTTTTCAGTACCAAAACAGGTTTGGTCTGGCAGGCTCAAATGGAATATGACCAGTTTTATACTATCCAGCCGGTCGCCGATTTGTCTGCTCTTGGCCTCAGCGATATTCAGTTTATCCGTACCTTATATGCAGCAGTTCCGGTGGGGGGATCAGGTCGTGATTTCCATTCCAGGCGCAGCCAATGGCTGATTCTGTTGAGTGCTTTGCGACAACAGCAAAGTGTCGTTGTGCTGCTGAAACAACAAGACGAGCCAGTTCCCGGGTTAGCAGATTTAGTAGACCGAACCTTGCCAGCCACGCCTGACCTTGCAGTGTTAACCGATCAGGAGTGGCTGCAAATCCAACAGAAAAATGGCTGGTACAGCCATATTGCAGGTCGCCTGACTCAGCCTCCTGTTGTAGCTGCTGGTGTGGTGTACCTGGCTGTATTGCAGCAGGACCCAACGCAGATTTGCAGTATCGAGCAGAGCTCTTCAGCTTTAATGGCTTTGCATTTACATCATGCGTCTTCAGTTTATCGGCAGCAGCTTTTACCTTTAGAAAAAGCTGCAGGAGCCATGATGGTTAAAGCGAATGCACAAGGCGGCTTCGCTCTAATCGAGCAGAAGCATCAGCAGGTGCTGATTAACAATCTGCTGGAGATCAGCCCCGATTGCACCTATTGCAGTAACCCTATGCAACATGGCAGTTTCCCGCGTTGGCAACTGATGGGGACTTACCATAGCGAAGAAGGATCCTTTGAATGAAAACCAGAGTGCGGGGTATCGGCTTAATTGAACTGCTGGTGGTTCTGGCCATTATGGGCATTCTGGCGTCTGTGTTATTACCGGGTTATCAGGACCATGTGTTAAAAAGCTATAGATCGGAAGCGATGCAAATACTGTTGAAAGTGGCAGGTTTGCAGGAGATGTTACTGGTTGATCAACAGAGATATAGCGCCGATCTGACTGAACTGGGTTTTGCAGCGAAGCAGTTTGTTACCGAATCTGGCCGTTATAAAGTCAGTGCTGTGGTGACAGAGCAAGGTTATCAGCTGAAAGCTCAGGCACAGCAGGCTCAGAGCGAGGATAAAAGTTGTCAGATATTTTTGCTGAATAATTATGGCCAAAAAGACAGTGAACCTGGTTCGTCATGCTGGAGTTATTAAAGGGTTCAGCTTAATAAGGGCAGGGGCTATTCTCCTGCCATAAACGGCTACGCCCGGCCTGACTGACGCTCAATCTGAAATGCCAGTGATAAGGCTCTTTGCTGCAATACACAAAAGTACCTGACTCTAATAAATCCAGACTACCGTCACTGCGAAACTGCAGTGACGGTCTGTTGTAAAACAACTGATGGCTATTCACCGGATGTTTAAGTTCGCGTAGCAATAGATCTTGCCAGTTTTTTAAACCTTTTTGGTGTAGTTGAATAGGTGCAGAATTCCAGTCTGAACTGCATATCAGGCCATGACGAGGGCAAATTTGAACGGGCTTTTGCAGAGCTACAGCATGCACTCTGGCATAGGCCAAATGCTGACTGAGTTTGCGCATAAAGTGGTCCGCCTGCAAGCGTTGCCAGACTTCCCGTAGATTAGGCATGCCTATAGCTGAAAGTATCGCAACAATAGCCAATACAATTAAAAGCTCTATCAGACTAAAAGCCGATGCTTTTTTGATCATATGCTGATGTCGCATAAGCTTGACCATCCTTGCAGTGTGTCTGCTTAAGTTTAGTTGCATTTATGTTAAATATCTAAATGGCGAGTGAAATACAGCTTCTGCAGCAGCTTGATTGAGTCCGGCGGCAAAAATCGCTACCATAGCGGCAGTTTTTTCATCCTTTAGTGCAGGTTCAGATGTCCTCTGCTGTCTCTATTACCCTGGTGCAACAGCCTTTTGTTGTGGCTGCTGTGGCGCAAAACACCGCAAAAGTGCTGGAGATTGCCACAAGCAGTCAAAGCGATTTGTTGTTATTTCCTGAGCTGACCTTAACAGGCTACCCGCCCGAAGATTTATTGTTGCGCGGCGACTTTCAATTGCTGGTCGAACAAAGCCTGCAGCAGATTTGTGCGGCTAAGCTGCCGAATACATTGGTGATTGGCCACCCCTGGCGTGACGGTGAAGCTTTGTATAACGCCGCTTCTGTGATTCAAAATGGTGAAGTGATAGCCCGTTATTACAAACAGGCATTGCCAAATCACGGCGTCTTTGATGAAAAACGTTATTTTACTGAAGGCACTGACGCTTGTAGTTTTGAGCTAAAGGGCCAACGTTTTGCTGTACTGATTTGCGAAGATGTCTGGCAAGGTAGTCCGGCTGCTTTAGCCAAAGAGCAGGGCGCCGATTGGGCTTTGGTACTGAACGCTTCCCCTTACGAAATAGGCAAAGCGACGCGGCGCGAAGAATTATTGCAAACTTTAGCTAAGCATCTGCATTTAGGTTTTGTTTATGTCAATAATGTGATTGGTCAGGACGAGCTGGTATTTGATGGTCAGTCTCTGGTGGTCAGCCCGGATGCGCAGTTGCTGTTTCGTGGTAAGGCTTGTGAACCAGAACTGGCGACAGTCAATTTAGCCGCCCGTGGTCAGCATTATGGTCATATTGAGCTTGCGCCACGCTTATCTGTTGAGGCTGAAGTCTATGCCGCTTTAGTGATGGCGACCCGCGATTATATTCAGCACAACGGTTTCCCTGGCGCAGTGCTTGGGTTATCCGGTGGTATTGATTCAGCCTTAACGCTGGCGATTGCTGCAGATGCGATAGGTGCGGATAAAGTGCAAGCCCTGATGCTGCCTTTTGCTTATACCTCGTCGATGAGTGTGGAAGATGCCAAAGCACAGGCAGAGGTGATGGGCGTTGAGTTTGATTCAGTGTCTATTGAGCCTATGTACAACAGCTTTATGCAGCAACTGACGCCGCTGTTTAACGGCCGGGCAAAAGACACCACAGAAGAAAACCTGCAAGCACGTATTCGCGGTGTGTTATTAATGGCGATGTCGAATAAAACTGGCCGTATGCTGTTAACTACAGGCAATAAAAGCGAAAACGCTGTAGGCTACTGTACCTTGTACGGCGATATGTGTGGTGGTTTTGCTGTTATTAAAGATGTGCCTAAGACATTAGTGTATCGACTATCCGAGTACCGCAACAGCATTTCGCCTGTGATCCCACAACGGGTGATCGACAGGCCGCCATCCGCTGAGCTGGCGCCGGATCAAACCGATCAGGACAATTTGCCGCCTTATGATGATTTAGATGCGATGATTGAAGCTTATGTTGAGCACGACAAGTCACTGCCTGAGATAGTGGCGATGGGCTATGATGAAACGACAGTTCGCCGGGTTTTGAATTTAATCGACATCAACGAATACAAAAGACGCCAGTCGGCCGTAGGTCCAAAAGTGACCAGCCGCAACTTTGGTAAAGACAGAAGATACCCCATCACATCGTGGATGCGGAAACAGCGCTGAGGAAGTCATGAAAAAAGTTGAAGCTATTATTAAGCCTTTTAAATTAGACGACGTACGGGAAGCTCTGGCCGAAATTAATATCACCGGCATGACAGTGACTGAGGTCAAAGGTTTTGGTCGTCAGAAAGGCCATACCGAACTGTACCGTGGTGCTGAGTATATGGTCGACTTTTTACCTAAGGTAAAAATTGAACTGGTACTGCCTGACGATCAGGTCGAACGTTGTATTGATGTGATTATCAAAACTGCCCAGACAGGCCGCATTGGTGATGGCAAAATTTTTGTGTTTGATGTGGAACGTGTGATCCGTATCCGCACAGGCGAAGAAAACGAAGACGCAGTGTAAAACTGAAAATGGGGTCAGATCACATTATTTGCCAGGCAAATAATGTGATCTGACCCCATTTTAATTTTCGGCCCTAAACCACCTACTTCAGTAGGTGGTTATCATCCAAAAGGCTTTGCCTGAAACTCTGTTTGTATTTTTCTTATGAGCTATACCAAGCTGGGATTAGGCATCAAGTTCTTTGGCACAGACTAAATAAAAAAGTAACGGACGCTGCAGTTGCTCAGTTACTCGACAAAGGGCCCCTTTTAGGGGCTTAACACAAAGCCACCTTCTTCAGAAGGTGGATTCTTTACTCTTAGATCTTTTTGTATTTAATGCGGTGCGGTTGCATG
Source organism: Rheinheimera sp. 1928-s (assembly GCF_029269265.1). Lineage (GTDB taxonomy): Bacteria > Pseudomonadota > Gammaproteobacteria > Enterobacterales > Alteromonadaceae > Pararheinheimera. The sequence goes on along the minus strand of NZ_JARIXP010000002.1, from coordinate 80,112 downwards.
GCGTCTGAGCCGTAAGTGGCTTTCATCCAGCTCTCGTAGTCTGAGTAGTTACCTTCAAAGAAGTTTACTTTGCCTTCGTCGCGGTAATCCAGAATATGCGTGGCAATACGGTCAAGGAACCAACGGTCGTGCGAGATCACCATGGCGCAGCCAGGGAAGTCGAGGATAGCGTTTTCCAGAGCCCGTAAAGTCTCAACGTCCAAATCGTTGGTTGGTTCATCGAGTAACAGCATGTTGCCGCCGGCTTTTAACAGCGCCGCTAAATGCACACGGTTACGCTCACCACCGGATAAGTCACCAATAAACTTCTGCTGATCGTTGCCTTTAAAGTTAAAGCGACCGACATAAGCACGGCTTGGAATTTGGAAGTTACCAATTTGCAGAATATCCTGACCGTTGGAAATTTCCTGCCATACGGTATTTTTCGGATTCATGCTGTCACGGAACTGATCAACGCTGGCAATTTGAACTGTATCGCCCACTTCGATAGTGCCGCCGTCCGCTTGTTCCATGCCGGTGATCATCTTAAACAGCGTTGATTTACCAGCACCGTTCGGGCCGATAATACCGACTATCGCGCCTTTTGGAATGCTGAAGCTTAAATCGTCAATCAAGACGCGATCGCCAAAGGTTTTACGCAGGTTTTTCACTTCCAGCACTTTGTCGCCTAAACGTGGTCCTGGCGGAATAAACAGCTCGTTGGTTTCGTTACGTTTCTGGAAGTCCTGGCTTTGCAGTTCTTCAAAACGTGCCATACGGGCTTTGCTTTTGGCATGGCGGCCTTTTGGATTGGTACGAACCCATTCCAATTCTTGTTTGATAGAGCGCTGACGCGCATTTTCGCTGCGTTCTTCCTGCTCAAGACGAGCATCTTTTTGCTCTAACCAGGACGAGTAGTTACCTTCCCACGGAATACCTTCACCGCGGTCCAGCTCTAAAATCCAGCCAGCTACGTTGTCGAGGAAATAACGGTCGTGGGTAATAGCCACAACAGTGCCTGTGTAATCGTGCAGGAAACGTTCTAACCAAGCCACAGATTCAGCGTCTAAGTGGTTAGTAGGTTCGTCCAGCAGCAGCATGTCTGGTTTTTCTAACAGCAAACGGCAAATCGCCACACGGCGGCGTTCACCACCTGATAAGTGTTTAATCATCGCATCCCAGGCCGGCAGACGCAGCGCATCGGCAGCACGGTCAAGGATATTGTCGAGGTTATGACCTTCTTTGGCCTGAATAATAGCTTCCAGCTCACCTTGTTCACGGGCTAATGCGTCAAAGTCTGCATTTTCTTCGGCATAGGCGGCGTAGACCTGATCCAAACGGGTTAAGGCGTTTTTCACATCGGAAACTGCTTCTTCGACCACTTCACGCACAGTTTTTTCCGGGTCAAGCTGAGGCTCCTGTGGCAAATAACCAATGTTGATCCCAGCTAAAGGACGGGCTTCACCGTCAAACTCTGTGTCCACGCCTGCCATAATGCGCAGCAAGCTGGATTTACCTGAACCGTTTAAACCCAAAACACCAATTTTTGCACCAGGGAAAAACGACAGCGAAATGTCTTTTAAAATAGTGCGTTTTGGCGGCACTACTTTCGACATGCGGTACATGCTGTAAATATACTGAGCCATAAGAGTCACTCATCTTGTTGTTTAGAATGCGGCAATTGTACGTTATTTTTAAAAAACAGGGGAACAGCACCAGACAGGAAAGGGCATTTTAATTCGTCTTTAATCTGGTTTTCTGCTCTAATAGTGGCAATTAAACTAATAGTTCATATAAAGGTGGTTGCCATGGGCGAATATTCACATGATCCGGTGTTTCAAAATTTTATTGCGGAAGCCAAAACCCATGGTGTGGTTTGGACTTTAGCAAACGGCGAAGATTTGCTGGTGGTGGAATCTGTTGATTTTGAAGACACAGACGTGATGCCATTCTGGTCCAGCCAGGAAGCGGCTTTAGTGCATTGCTCAGAAGAATGGTCTGACTACAAACCTGAAGCTATTCCACTGGATGTATTCTGTGAAGGCTGGTTACAAGAAATGTACGACGACGGCGTTTTGATCGGCACCAACTGGGATGAATCTTTAAATGGCCCTGAAGTTGAGCCGCGTGAAATTTTAGAAGCTTTGGCTTTAGTTCAGTAAAGAAAAGCGAATGAAAAGGCGACTCAGGTCGCCTTTTTTGTATCTGTATGAATTTTATATCGGTATGAAACAATAGGCTCTGATGCGCGGTCTGTTGTTACAGCTCAGATCCAATATCTGACTTGGCCCGTAACGGTTCACATCATCTACTAACAGGAGCTAATAATGAAAACAATGAAGAAAATGCTGACCGCAGCACTGCTGCTCAGCGCAAGCGGCGTGGCTTTTGCCAATAGCTGTGGCGAAATCCTTGGCCATTCACTGCCGCAGTTACGTAAAAAAGAAACTCTGGATTTATGCGAGACCTACAAAGGTAAAACCTTATTGATCGTCAATACCGCCAGCAAATGTGGTTTTACTCCTCAATTTACGGCGTTGCAGTCCTTGTACGAAAAATACAAAGACGACGGCTTAGTGGTGTTGGGTTTCCCTTCTGACGACTTTATGCAAGAACATGATGATGAGGAAAAAACCGCTGAAGTTTGTTATATCAACTACGGCGTGACTTTCCCCATGTTTGCCACCAGTGCTGTACGTGGCAGTGATGTGAACCCTGTATTTAAAGCTTTGATTGCTAAAACAGGTGAAAAGCCGTCCTGGAATTTTAACAAGTACCTGGTCAGCAAAGATGAGCAACAGGTCAAACACTTTGGCAGTAAAGTCTCGCCAGACGATGCTGATTTTGTCAAAGAAGTGGAAGCTTTATTAAAAGCTGAATAAGCCGTCTGTTGTGTGAATAAAAAGCCAGCTGATGCTGGTTTTTTTGTCTGCATTTGAATGTAAGCTGCGCTTGCTTATTCCTTTAGTGAAGCTTAATATTTCTTTTAGTTATTAAGCTTTGTGGTTTTTTATGTCTGCTCTGGTACTGATTTCAGCCTTAATTATTGGCTTAAGTGTTGGTCTGTTGGGATCGGGGGGGTCTATTCTGACCGTTCCAGTACTGGTGCATTTAGTACAGTTGCCGGAAAAAATCGCCATAGTCTCGTCTTTAGGTGTCGTGGCTCAAATCAGCTTTATCGCTTTATTGCCTTATCTGTGGCGACGTCATCTGGATTTCGCATTATTTAAACGTTTTGCTGTGCCGGCTTTTTTTGGAACTTTGCTTGGGGTTGCTTTAGCTCAATGGCTGCACTCTTCTGTGCAGTTGTTGATCCTGGCCGTCTTAATGCTGGGCAGTGCAGCTAATATGTGGCGTCAACGCATCTGGCAGTGGCAAATCCATTCTGCTTTACTGTTGGCTTTGCTGGCGATGGCTTTAGGTATGCTGACTGGTTTGGTTGGGGTGGGCGGCGGTTTTTTAATAGTGCCCTTGCTGCTTGCGGTAACAACAATCCCTATGTCGGGCGCTATTGCCTGTAGCCTGGCGCTCATTTTCCTGCAAAGCAGCACAGGTTTTATCAGCCATTACTGGCTGATGTCTGTTCAGGGAGAAACTTTGCCGCTGGAACTGATTGGCTGGCTGGGCTTAATTGGTGCTTGTGGCAGTTTGGGTGGCATTGTTTTATCGGCTTATATTCCACAGTTATGGGTGCGGAAAAGCTTTTCTGTATTGCTGATTGGTACTGCGGTTTCATTACTTTGGCCTGTCTTCTCTTTATGACGAGGCCTGGAAACCCGTGTCCACTTCTGTGGCATTGTGGGTCGCCGCGACTCTTGCTAACTCATCACAGCGTTCGTTTTCCGGATGCCCGGCATGACCTTTTACCCAATGCCAATTCACTTTATGCCCCTGACAAGCTGCATCTAAACGGCGCCATAAGTCCTGATTTTTCACAGGTTCCCGCTGACTGGTTTTCCAGTTGTTTTTTTTCCAGTTGGCCAGCCACTGCGTAATACCTAAGCGCACATACTGACTGTCTGTGGTTAAGTCCACATCGCAGGGCTGTTTTAAACTCTCCAGACCCACAATAGCAGCCAGTAATTCCATGCGGTTGTTGGTGGTTTGTTGATAGCCACCAGACATTTCTTTTTGGTGCTCCTGATAGCGCAAAACCACACCATAACCGCCTGGTCCGGGGTTTCCAAGGCAAGACCCGTCTGTATAGATTGCTACTGTTTTACGCATCGATGCTTCCCACAACTGAAATCGGCGTATAATCTAACGTAAAAGCGCTAAGAACACGAATCAGAATGCTGAAAAGACAGATAGTACTCGACACCGAAACCACAGGTTTAAGCCCGCAGGAAGGCCATCGCATCATCGAAATTGGTTGTGTGGAGCTGATTAACCGTCGGCTGACCGGCAATAATTTCCATGTCTATTTGCAACCCGATCGGCTGATTGATCAGGAAGCCATAGCAGTCCACGGTATTACCAATGAGTTTTTGATTGGCAAACCTCGTTTTGCCGAAATAGCCCAGCAATTTTGCCAGTATATAGCTGGTGCTGAACTGGTGATCCATAATGCAGCGTTTGACGTCGGCTTTATCAACCACGAGTTTAATCTGCTGCGTCCTGCACTTGCCCCGGTGACGGATATCTGTGGCGTGCTGGATACGTTAAAAATGGCGCGTGAAGCGCATCCAGGGCAGAAAAATAACCTGGATGCCCTGTGCCGACGCTACGACATCAACAACAGCCACCGTACCTTACACGGCGCCTTATTGGATGCTGAAATTCTGGCTGATGTTTATCTGGCGATGACAGGTGGGCAGGTTAGCCTGAACTTAGCCAATGACGAGCAAGCCGCTGCCCAGCAAAATGTGGTGGTAGGGCAACTTAAACGCACCAGTCGTTTACCTGTGGTGTTTGCCTCTGAAACCGAATTACAGTCGCACGAGCAACGTTTGGATCTGGTGCAGAAAAAAGGAGGAAGTTGCTTGTGGCGAAATTAATTTATCTGCTGTTGTTATGTTTTAGTCTGCAACTAGTGGCGCAGGAAACTGCCACCAATGTTGACGCGAAAGAAAACGTTGAAGATCCAACAGGCTTAAGTTTGTTACCTGATTTACCCGCTAAAAACCAAATCCCTTTGTTTGATAACAGATTCCGCATTGATTACGAAGTGGAAGAAATCACAATGGTTTTTTTTCGCAAACGAGGTTCGGCTTCGGTCATTTTAGTCAAACCTGATGGCAGCAAAGTAAATGTCATTAACGCCGATGATCAGGATATTCAATGGTACGACGATAAAACCTACGACTTGATCAAAATTAAGAAACCAACACCAGGACCCTGGCAGGCTATTGGCCAGATTTTGCCAGAAAGCAAAATTATGGTGCTGACAGATATTGAATTAAACGTGCCTCCTTTGCCTGATCATCTGATGGTAGGGGAAACTATTAAAGTAACTGCAACACTGAGCAACGGCGGCCAGCCTATAGTTGCAAAAGACTTCCGTGATTTGCTGCGGCTCGATGTACTTTTTATCAGCAGTAATAATGCTGAATTCGAGAATTTTGGTGCAGGCGTGATTGAACTCACGACTCTGGCTGATGATGGCCGCAATTTCGATGAAAAACCAAGGGACGGTATTTTTACCGGTGAGTTTAAACTGGATATGAGACCAGGCCAGTGGCAACCCAAATTTGTCGTAAAAACCCCTTTGTATACCCGTGAGGTAGTGCAGGAGCCGGTGATCTTACATAAAAGCCCGATCAGCTATGAAGTGGCGCTGGCGACAAAAGCGGAAGATTTGCATTGGCTAACCTTTAAAGTGACAGATCCGATGATTAACCCAAAGTCTGTGGCTTTGCAGGGCAAAGTCCGTTTCCCGAACAATGAAATACAAAGTTTTACTTTGGGCGAAAGTGCTGAAGTGGATAAAAAGCTGAAAATTGTCAATTACGCCAGCGGTACATACAAAGTCGACAGCATTTTGTTTGCCCAGACTGTCACAGGGCGTGATGTCGTGATCAGCTTACCGCAAGCGTCTTTTGTCGCTGAAGTGGTAGAGCCAGAACCTGTGGCTCCTGCTGCGGCCGACTCAGAGAATGCAGGCCTGACGACAGCAGCCTCTGAAATGCCAGCCAGTGCTGTGGTGAATGAGCCTGTTGTTGAAGAAGAAAAACCTTTTCCATGGTTATTAGTGATCCTGAGCAACATTATTATTTTAGGTGGTGGTGGTTTTGCGATTTGGATGGTCGCCACAGATCGCTCTTTTAAGACCTTGTTTGCGAAAAAGAACAACTCAATGGATTTGGATAGCCTGGTGATGCCGGGAGCTTCTGAAGCAAAAACGAGCAGCGCGGCACAAAAAAACAGCAAGAAAAACGACATTATGGAACTTTCTTTACCGGATGATTAAGGAATAAACAAAAGCGGCAAAAAAGTCGTTGACGGCCCACCGGTGAATCCGTATTATTCCCGCCGCACAGCAGCATACCCAATTGAAAATGCTGCAGTGTATTGGCGCGGAGCGGTAGTTCAGTCGGTTAGAATACCGGCCTGTCACGCCGGGGGTCGCGGGTTCGAGTCCCGTCCGCTCCGCCAATTTAATAAATGCTTCTTCGGAGCGGTAGTTCAGTCGGTTAGAATACCGGCCTGTCACGCCGGGGGTCGCGGGTTCGAGTCCCGTCCGCTCCGCCACTTAAGCATTTATCGTTTGTCTGATTCCGGAGCGGTAGTTCAGTCGGTTAGAATACCGGCCTGTCACGCCGGGGGTCGCGGGTTCGAGTCCCGTCCGCTCCGCCAATTCAGCAAACAAGCCATTAGAGCGCAAGCTCACTCCAGCGCGGAGCGGTAGTTCAGTCGGTTAGAATACCGGCCTGTCACGCCGGGGGTCGCGGGTTCGAGTCCCGTCCGCTCCGCCATTTTACTGGGTTTGTCACTCAGTAAACAAATCAACCAGCCTTGAGCTGGTTTTTTTACGACTACAATTTGGAAGGCTGTTTGGCTACAGCAGTTCAGTCGGTTGCTCTCTGTTAAAGCGTTGCCAGCCTGTCACGCTCAAGGTTGAAAGATGCGCGGGTTCGCGTCCCGGCAGCGAAGCCATTTTACTGGGTTTGTCACTCAGTAAACAAATCAACCAGCCTTGAGCTGGTTTTTTTGGTGGTCATCTGACGACGACGGTTCAGTCGGTTACTATCTATTAAAGCATGGTCGGCCTGTCTTTATTGGAGCCTGTAAGAATCTCTATTTTGAGACTCGACAGGAATTAATACCCAGCAGGCTGTACAGCGGGCAAACTCCTACAACTCCAGTCAACACGGGTATTACACCAAGCCAGCCCCATGGACCAATCATATTTAGTACAGCTAAAGTGATCAGCACTACCCCAACACTTACCCGAACTATTTTGTCCAGACCACCCACATTTTTTTGCATCATTGTTTTCCTTATGAATTCAATAAAACAGCGATAAAGGCTTTTGCATTTCAGTAGTATCTAATCTAGTGAGTCCCGAAAATTTAAGTTTGATGTACATCAAACAAAGAGTGATTTGCCAAAATTAATTAGCTTTATCTAATATGTTTATCTCTTTTTGGTATATGCTTATGCTTAATTTGAATTAATGGCTGTGGTTTGGGTAACACAGCGGGTCGATGCACTGTGTCAGCATCAGGGTCTTAGTATTCAGAACTTTTAGTTCAGTAATGACGGAGCGCTTTGCGCTTCCAGAGGAGCAAATAATGAAAGATATTCAGGTTCAGGCTTTTTTGGATAACGACAGTGAAACCTTTAGTTATGTTGTCTCTGATGTTGCCACTAGACAAGCCGTAGTGATCGATCCTGTGCTGGATTTTGATTACAAATCCGGACGCACCTCGACTGCAGGTGCAGAGTCGATACTGGCTTATATTCAGCAAAACCAGATGACAGTGGGTTGGGTTCTTGAGACTCATGCTCACGCCGATCATCTGTCAGCAGCACCATTTTTCAGGGAAAAACTGGCTGCAAAAGTGGGCATAGGTGCACAGATCAGGCAAGTGCAGGCCATTTTTAAAGAGGTTTTTAATCTGGAAAAAGAGTTTTTACCTAATGGTGCCCAATTTGACCATTTATTTGAAGAAGGTGATCTGCTGCAGGTCGGGACAATGCAAATTCGGGTGATGCATACACCTGGTCATACGCCTGCGGATTTAACCTATCTGATTAATGACAAAGCAGCTTTTGTTGGCGATACCCTGTTTATGCCAGATGTCGGCACAGCACGTTGTGATTTCCCCGGCGGTGATGCTTCCACCTTATTTCAGTCGATCAATAAACTATTAGCCTTACCTAAATCCACCCAAATTTATGTCTGCCACGACTACCCAACTCAGGGGCGTGAACATGAATATGTCACTACGGTAGGCGAACAGCGTGAGCGGAATATTCATGTACAAGACGGGGTCTCAGAGCAGCAGTTTGTTGCCAAAAGGGAAGCCCGTGATGCCACTCTCGAGATGCCACGGCTTATTCTGCCTTCGATTCAGGTCAATATCAGGGCCGGGCATATGCCTCCGGCTGACGAGACCGGAAAAGTGTACTTAAAAATCCCTCTGAATCAGCTTTGAGTTGTTGCGCTTTTTAGTGGTTATTAGAGGGAGTCACTTATGATCCATGCCATTTTGGGTGCTGTGCTGATAGGCATCAGTCTGGGAGTTTTTGGCTCAGGTGGTTCTATTCTGACAGTTCCTGTGTTGATGTATCTGGTGGATATGCCCGCTTCTATGGCGATAGCGTCATCCTTATTGATAGTCGCAGGCATCAGTTTGTTGGGCAGTATCCCGAATATAAGAAATAAAAAAGTGTCCTGGCCCCATGTGTTGCTGTTTGGCTTTCCGGGCATGGCTGGTACTTATGGTGGAGCCTGGCTTGGCACTTTAGTGGACAGCGTGGTTCAGTTATCCGTTTTTGTGATCCTGATGATTGTGGCTGCGGTGATGATGTGGCGTGGCAATCAAACACCTCAGCTTCAGGGCAAAATTAACAGGGCTAAAGTAGTGCTGGATGGATTGGTCGTTGGGCTGATCACAGGCTTTGTGGGTGTCGGGGGAGGTTTCCTTATTGTACCGGCACTGGTGTTGCTGGGCGGTGTTCCAATGGCGATGGCGGTCAGCACCAGTTTGCTGATTATTGCGCTGAAGTCTTTTGTTGGTTTTGCCAAATACTATGAAGTGCTAACGATGCAGCATCAGTCTTTCGATTGGCTGGTGATTTCTATCATGATCGCGGGTGGTGTGGCAGGCAGTTTTTTAGGTGTATGGATTGGACATTTGTTACCCAAAGAAAAATTGCAAAAATCCTTTTCAGTGTTTTTAGTGATCATGGCCAGTCTGGTTCTTACTCAATCCGTTTTGTAATTGATAAAAGGAAAGCTATGAAAAGTGCACAACAGCTGGTCAATGAAGCAAAAAGCAGAATTGTCGAAGTCTCAGTACAGGAGTTAGCTTTGGCTTTGCAGGATCACCAGACTATTCTGGTTGATGTGCGGGAGCCAGACGAGGTTGTTCAGGGTTATATCGACCATTCAGTGAATTATCCACGTGGTGTGTTAGAAATGCGTATCCATCAGCATCCCAGCATTGGTTCACACTGTGACAGCAAGGCCGCACTGGAATTGTTGGCAACAAAACCCATTTATTTGATCTGTCGATCGGGGGCTCGTTCAGCATTGGCGGCTGACTCGTTAAACAACATGGGCTTTAGTACAGTCTATTCTGTAGCTGGTGGTTTTCAGGCCTGGTTGGACGCAGGTTATCCGGTGCAGTCTTAGTCTTGCCGCGGCAAAGTAGGCAACAAGGCTGGCATCTGATAGCTTAGCGTTATTTTTCGATGCGTCTGATAGCAAAGCCAGTCGTTGTCTTTTTGCAGGAGATCTGATGATCAAAACCGCTGTTATTGGTTATGGCTTATCTGCCAAAACCTTTCATTTACCTTTTATTGTGCAGCAACCAGAGCTGGAACTGGTGGCTATCAGCAGCAGTCAGCCTGAACTCACATCAGATTACCCACAGGTACAGCATTATCAAAATGGCGATGAGCTGATCCGTTTATCAGATGCTGAGCTGGTGGTGATCACCTCACCCAATGACAGTCATTACCCACTGGCAAAACAGGCGTTACTGGCCGGAAAGCATGTGCTGGTGGAAAAACCTTTTGTGCTGACGGAGGCACAAGGGCAGGAGTTGTTTGAGCTGGCAGACCAGCAGCAACGCCAGCTTTTTGTTTACCATAACAGGCGTTTTGATGGGAATTTTCTGACACTACAGCAACTGCTTGAGTCCGGTGAGCTCGGTGTGATCCGTTATTTTGAATCGCATTTTGATCGTTTCCGGCCTGTGCCAAGACCACGCTGGCGTGAACAACAAGGCGCTGGCACAGGTATTCTGTATGACTTAGGCCCTCATCTGATTGACCAGGCCATCGCATTATTTGGTGCACCAGAGGCTTTAACTACCCGTTGTCGGGCTTTACGGCAGGGCAGTGAGACAGTAGATTATTTTCATTTGATGCTGCATTACGCTGATAAAGAAGTGGTGCTGCATTCCAGTCCTTTTTGTGCCTTGCCGACCACGAGATTTATTCTGCAGGGCGATTTGGGCTCTTATCATAAAACAGGCTTAGATCCGCAGGAAGACGCATTAAGAGCAGGACAAAAACCTTTTGGGGAAAACTGGGGGCTGGAGCCTGAAGCTCTGTATGGTGTGGTGGCTAAAGCCGACGGACAAAGAACTTATCCCACCTTAGCTGGCAATTATCAGCTGTTTTATCAGCATCTGGTGGCCGCTTTGCAACAAGGCAAAGCCAGCCCGGTTTCTTCAATACAAGCTTTGCAAGGGATCCGGCTGATTGAACTGGCACAACAAAGCCAGCAGCTTGGCCGCACAGTGGAGTTCTGACGGATGTTATCTGCTGTGGGCAAATGGCTGATTCAAGGCGCTGTGCTGTGTTGTGTTTTTTCACCTGCTTTGGCGCAGAGCACACCACCACAGGACAAAATCCAGTTTCATCAGCACAACACGCCAGACCCGGCTTTGCCTGTGCACAGGCCTGCGGCTAAAGGCTTGAATGAGCAAGTTTTGCATCAGCTGTTATTACAGCTGCAGGACAAAACAGCAAGCGGCTATCAGCAGGTGCATAGCCTGCTGTTGTATAAATCCGGTGCTTTGGTGCTGGAGCAGTATCAAAAGGGTAATAACGACTTTATCAACTTTGAACAAGGGGTAAAGTTAGTGAAGGGCCAGCAGGATTTTGTCTGGACTGCGGATAAACCCCATTATGTGGCATCAGTCACCAAAGCCGTGACCGCCACTTTGACTGGCATTGCGTTAAAGCAAACAGGCCTGACTGTTGATGCCACTTTGGCACAGTTGTTACCACAAGATGCTGTGATCAAAGCGGACCCGTTAAAAGCCAGTATTAGCATGCATCAGCTGTTGTCGATGCAGGCAGGTTTTGTCTGGGATGAATGGGCAGGGCAGGATTTGGTGAAGCTGTGGCAGCAACAGAATTTTGTCGATTACCTGCTGCAACAGCCCAATACCGGGCCGGGCAAAAGCTGGGCGTACAACAGTGCTTTACCGAATCTGGTATTGAAGCTGCTACAGCAGCAGTTACAACAGCCACTGCAGCCTTGGGCCAAAAAACAGCTATTTGATAAGTTAGGTTTTACGAATTACCGCTGGGACACTCAACCCGACGGTGTGCCCGAAGGTTCGGCCCGTTTATGGCTCACACCGCGTGACATGCTCAAATTAGGCATGTTGTATTTGCAGCAAGGCCAGTGGCAGGGGGAACAGCTGTTGCCAGATGGCTGGGTGCAGCAGATGACCAGTCCTCACGCCAAAAGTCCGGCCGGAGACTATGGCTACTACTTCTGGCTACGACAGCAAGATGGCGTGTCTTATTACACAGCCGAAGGCGATGGAGGCCAGTACATTGCTGTGTTTCCAACTCTGGATATGGTGTTGGTACTGACACAAGGCAATTATCTGCAATGGGCGCTCTACAAAACTCAGGCGGATCGTATTATTCAGCAACTGATTTTAAGTAGTAAAGTCTCACCAGACCAAGACAGAAGCTAAGTTGCTAACTAATAACTGCAGCGCAGGCTTTATTACGACCTTCAGCTTTCGCCTGATACATGGCGTGGTCTGCCAGTGTCAACAGATGTTCAGCTTTAGCACCAGGGTAGACAGTGACATAACCCAGACTGGCGCTGAGTTCTATGGGATTGTTTTGCCAAATCAACTGACAGCCTGACAGAGTGCTACGGATTTTTTCGGCGATCAGAGGCAACTCAGTGGCAGAGACTCCGGGAAACATTAATAAAAACTCTTCGCCACCATAACGGCTGACCAGATCCTGAGTACGCACCACAGCAGATAAAGTGGTCGCGCAGCGGCGTAAAGCTGCATCACCAGCGTCATGGCCCAGGCTGTCATTGATCAATTTAAAGTGGTCTAAATCCAACAATATCAGGCTGTAGCTCTGTTGTTGTTTCTGCCATTGTTCATGCATTTCCTGCAGTTTTTTTAATGCGGCCCTTCTGTTCCATAAACCTGTTAACTGGTCCCGCTCGGCAAACTGGCGGATTTTGGCAACCAGCCGCGCTAACGCGCCTCCGACCATCACTATGTTGATGGCCAGCGTCAGAATGACATAAGACCATAATAACGGTATAGCTTCATCTGTGTAAGTAGCAACAAAAGCATCAGCCTGGGGGTCAGGCCACAACAGGATTAAGCTGCGGGTGAAGAAAATAGCTGCCATGACAAATAATGGCGCGGACATCAGGCAAGCTGCAGCAAAACCAAAATCTTTTTGTATGGCCTGAAAATTATTGCGGCTGGCTGAAAACGAAAACACAGTAGCCGTAACTGAAAACACCACGCCTAAAAAGATCGGATGCAGTTGTTGTAACTGACCTGCCAGCATCAATACAGCAGTGAGCAACAGGATCAGGCAATCCCGCTTCACGCTTGATTGCAGTTTAAACAACTGCTGAATCCCCCAGCCCATCAACATAAAACTGCTCAGTATCGCCATATCGGCAAGAAACCAGTTCAGTAAATTGGCGTCTGCTGTGCGTAAGGTCAGCAAATAAATGCCAACACCTAATGCCAGATTGGCGGCAAAAAACCGAAAACTGGCTTTGGGGGCGACACGCAGTGGATGGGCCATTAAGCACCAGGCTATACTGGCAACTAATGCCAATAGCCAGATAAATGACAGCAGTAACTCTGATGGAGGATGATCAATCATAAATTTTTAGTTCTGTCCGGCGGGCAATAAAATCAATTTATTGAACGCTTTACGTCATCTGCAACATGCAGTATAAAAATTCAGCTTAATACATCCTGACAGCTGATAAGAGGTTTGTACACAGCCACTTAACAAAGGTTTTGTAACTGGTCTGACATTATAGAGGTAAATACCAGGCTATCGTAGCTGAATATCCAACTCGACCAGCTAAGCATGCTGAAGCTTATGACTTTATTCAGTTTTTTTGTTGTACAAAATAACTGACCTGAGCACGTGGATTTAAATAAGCAAAAACTTCAGGTGGCAGGGCTTTAGGTTTAACCACTTTTTCAACCGATAGCTTATTGGCTTCCAGCGTGACTATAGCGGCTTCAAGGCGGGGAACATCGGCATCATAAATCAGCACATCGGGGTAGAGCATAGAGTCTGAGTTCACCGCCATCACTATGCCCACTCTTTTGTCGGACAGCAGTACCACTGTGCCCGGCGGATAAATTCCCATCATCTTGATCATGACTCTCATTTCCAGATCGCCAAGTTTGCCTTTCATTGTTTTATACATTAGCGACAAAGCATGGTGAGGTGAGCGGGCCTGCGACATATCAAGCGGATGGCAGAGGTTATCAAATTCATTCACTACAGCAACAATGCGGGCCAGTTTATTAATTTGTTCTGCTTTTAAAGCCGCAGGATAACCGCTGCCATCCAGATACTCATGATGTTGTTCGACTATGGCTTTGGCTTGTGCCGGAAATTGTTGAGTCAGGCCCAGCAGCTCCAATCCCAGCTTGGGGTGCAATTTCAGAAAGTTTTGCTCAGGAGTGGTTAAAGTCGTGGTTTTACGCAAAATCTGGCTGGGGATTTTCAGTTTTCCTATGTCATGGAACATGGCACCTAAACCTGTCCATTTCACTTCGTCTGCACTGTAGTTTAAGTTTTTTGCCAGCATCATCGCCAGGATAGACACGTTCAGGACATGAAAATACATTGACTCCTGTTCTTTGCCTGCCTGTGATATCAGGTGCAACACCAAAGCGTCTTCACTCAGAATGGTATCGGCCAGATTACTGATCAGTTGGGTTGCATCTTCAATGGCATTGAGTGGACGGCCTTGTACTTTGGTCATCAGATTACGAACTTGCGCCATGGACTGGGCAAAGGCTTTTTCAGTTTTTTGCAGCTCACGTCTGTGGGCTTTGGCTTGCTCTATACGCTGTTCTTTTTCCAGTTGCATTTCATTGCGAACTTGTAAGTCTTCGATATCCCGACTGACACAAGCATCGCTGTTGGTTGCTGCAGGAGCATCAACAACTGAACTACGTTCCGGATAAAAATACACATAGTCCAGTTCCAGTGACTGAATGATGCGGATCTGCTGCAAAGACTCCACCACCAGTTTGTTGGTCAGAAATGGATGCTTCATCCAGCCGACCGGCAGCTTAATGGCATAACCCAGCTTGATATCTTTTGGCGCTATTTTGACGGGCACTTGTACGGCAACCTCTGCTGAGTTTTGCCTTGTGGCAAAACGGATAGATTTATAAAGAATAACCAGTATAAATGCAATATCGAATTACAGTTTTTATCAATTTTCTCTCTCATCTGTTGTCTTGCAAAAAATAAATTATCCAATGCTGACAGGCTGAACAGTATGGTTTTTGTATTGCTATTTAGTGCGGTACTGCCTATGATTTTTTCGCGCTTATCATGAAAAACTAATGAAATCAGACTGCTGTTAGGCTTTTTAACAGTAAATCGGTTAACATAAATCCTATTGTAGTAAGAATTTGGTTTTGGCCTGAATTGCAGGTCGATGTTTAGGGGATCTGCATGGCAAATCAGTTAAAAAGCCGGCCTCAGAGTATTCATGGCTGGGTGGCGGAAGAATTAGGCACTCGTATTGTCAGTGGCATTTATTCACCAGGTGAATATATTCCTAACGAAACCACTATAGGTGAAGAGTTAGGCGTGTCCCGCACTGCGCTGCGCGAAGCTTTTAAAATTCTGACCTCCAAAGGTTTACTGGAATCGCGGCCTAAATTGGGTACCCGCATTCGTCCGCGTAAACACTGGAATATGTTTGACAGCGAAATTTTAAGCTGGTGTTTTGAATCCAAACCATCACCGCAGTTTTTTATCTCTTTATTTGAAATTCGCGAGATTTTTGAACCAGCAGCTGCTGAGTTGGCAGCAAAAAACCGCAGCGAAGAACAATCAGCCACTTTAGGCGCTGCCTACGATGCGATGGAAAAAGCTGAAATTGGCACTGATGCAGTGTTCTCCAGCGATTTAGAATTTCATATGGCGGTGTTGGATGCCACCAACAATGAATTTATGATTTCTTTGGGCATGACAATACAAACGGCCTTGATGGGCTTGTTCCGTTTAAGTAGTGCTATCGCGGAAGAGTATGTCGATTCATTGCCGGGCCACAAAGCTGTGTACCAGGCAATAGCGACGGGTGATGCGGCTAAAGCAAAAATTGAGATGTTCCAGTTGCTGGCTAAGTCGAAAGAGAATTTAGAGTACGCACTGAAAAATCTGGCAAAACAGCCGGAGTGACAATAAAGAGGCAGAGTCAGAGACTCTGCCTGTTTATTGTTTTAAAGCGCCTTCACTTTCAAAGGTTGTTTGCTATCTACAGCTAAGGTATTCCGCAGCGGCAAACCAAAGACAGGTGCTTCAATTTCAAATACATCACCAGAGCGAGTTTCAATACCATCGCCGACACTTAAAGTGGCTGTGCCGAAGTAATGCAGGTGGGCATCACCAGGGCGGCAAAACAAACCGTATTTAAAGTGGTGATGTTCCAGATTACTGATGCTGTGCGACATATTGTCTTCGCCACTGACAAAAGCTTTTTGCCACAGCAATTTACCATCACGGTAGATACGTGAGGTGCCTTCAATATGAGCAGGCAAATCGCCCAGCAATAATTCAGGGCCTACAGCACAAGGCCGTAATTTGGAATGCGCCAGGTATAAATAATTTAGCCGCTCAGTTTTGTGATCGGAGAACTCGTTGCCTAAAGCAAAACCAATACGCCAGGGCTGACCTTCAGCGTCATTGATATAAACCCCAACAATTTCAGGTTCTTCGCCGCCATCTAAGGCAAAAGAAGGAGACAGCAGCGCAGCTCCGGGGGGGACCACTATGCTGCCATCTCCTTTATAAAACCACTCGGGTTGTACACCGGTTTCACCTGCAGCAGGTTTACCGCCATCCAAACCCAACTTAAACATTTTCATGGTATCAGTCAGTTCAGCCACTGCTTTACCGCTGGTTTGAGCATGCATAGTGGCGCGGGTATCAGCGCTGCCTAAATGCGTCAGACCTGTGCCTGTCACCAGTAAATGCGCATTGTCCGGATGATCAAAAGGCGCCAGTAAGCGGCCTTCAGAGACTATCGCCTGATAATCCAGTCGCTGGTCACTGACCAGTTCGGTCACCAGTTGTTGCAATGGCTTTTTGGCAGCTAAAGCCTGATTTGCCAGCTGATAGACAGTCTGGACACCACTTAAAAGCTGAACTTCTGTGCTGGATAACACCATAGCCACAGCACGTTGCTGTTGTGGTGTCACAAATTGAATTAAACGCATCGCACATCCTCGTTAATTTCTTATTTGTACTACAATAAGATTAATATCTGTTTTCTACTTTCTGTTGTCAAGCAGAACTGTAGGGGCGGGGGCTTATTCCCGCCCGTTCATTGATCAGTTCTGCTCTTTATCCAAACCTTCACTGGTCATAATGACCCTTTTTAAAGTGCCATCTTTGTTGTAATAAAGCCGGTCAACTGCGACTGAGCGGCGGAATTCGCCACCATCAGGCTGAGCTGCACCTGTGTGATAAAAAAAGTAATCTTTGCCTTTAAATTCAATAATGGCCTGATGGTTAGTCGGGGAATTGCCCGCTACTTCATTCAGAATGTCCTGATAGACCCAAGGCCCAGTGATTTTTTTGCTGGTGGCGTAGACAATTTTTTCCGGGAAACCCGAAGCATAAGACAGGTAATATAAATCGCCTTTTTTATGCACCCAAATGGCTTCGGTAAAATTCGGCAGATCCAAATTCTGAATAGGGCCATCCAGCTCTGTCATATTGGCTTTGAGTTTGGCGTAGCGTGGTTTGGTATTACCCCAAAACAAATAGGCCTGACCATCGTCGTCAATAAACACCGATGGGTCTATATCATCCCAGTCGATTTCAGTGTCAGTCGTCATATCGTTGGTAATAAGCGCAGTGCCACGGGCATCTTTAAAAGGCCCAAGTGGTGTGTCACCCACAGCAACACCAATGGCAAAACCATTGATCGTGGCGTGACGCACTGTCACATACCAATAAAACTTACCGTCCTTTTCAATCACCTGAGAAGCCCAGGCATCGCCCTTAGCCCAACTGAAATCTTTGGCTTTAAGTTTAGCGCCATGCGCCTGCCAGTTTTTCATGTCTTTGGAGGAAAACACCAACCAGTCATGCATCACAAAAAAGGTCTTATTGTCTTTGGCTTCATCATGGCCAGTGTACAAATAGACGGTATCACCCACCACTAAAGCGGCCGGATCTGCAGTACGTACATCGGTAAATAACGGATTGGCAGCCCACAGGCTGAAGCTCACCAGACTCAATAATCCGGTGAACAGTAAAATGGTAAAAATCTGAACGTTTTTCATAATACCCCTGTCGTGATTTAATAATAATTATCTTATAGTATTACTAATTGAGCCAGATGTGCAAAAGTTGCACAAATCAGGGGCAGAGAAAAAATTCTAGTTAAATCAATGCAGAGTGAATAAATCTGCACAGCTTTGGTGAAAATTTTTTACGAACTGCTTGAACTTTGGCTTCAGCTTGATGTATTAGTAATACAATATTATTAAATCAATTTGCTTTAGGATTCAACTATGGCCCAAGACGAAAAGAAAAAAGTGCAGCTTCGCTCTGCCAGCTGGTTTGGTACTAACGACAAAAACGGTTTTATGTATCGCAGCTGGATGAAAAATCAGGGTATTCCTGATCATCACTTTCAGGGCAAGCCAGTGATTGGGGTTTGTAATACCTGGTCTGAGTTGACGCCTTGTAATGCACATTTTCGTCAAATCGCTGAACGGGTCAAAAACGGTATTCGTGAAGCCGGTGGTATTCCGGTTGAGTTTCCTGTGTTCTCAAACGGTGAATCTAATTTACGTCCAACCGCCATGTTAACGCGCAACCTGGCTGCTATGGACACTGAAGAAGCTATTCGTGGTAACCCTATAGATGGTGTGGTGCTGCTGGTGGGCTGCGACAAAACCACTCCAGCCTTATTGATGGGCGCTGCCAGTTGTGACTTACCGACCATAGTAGTTACAGGCGGCCCTATGTTAAACGGCAAACACCACGGCAAAGATGTGGGTTCAGGCACGCTAGTCTGGCAGGCACATGAAGAATATAAGGCTGGTCGTATTACGCTGGAACAGTTTATGGATATGGAGGCCAGCATGTCGCGTTCTGCCGGTACCTGTAACACCATGGGCACAGCTTCTACTATGGCCTGTATGGCTGAGTCCTTAGGCACCAGCTTGCCTCACAATGCCGCTATTCCTGCTGTGGATTCACGTCGTTATGTATTGGCGCATTTATCCGGTATGCGTATTGTCGATATGGTGCATGAAGATTTAAAGCTGTCAAAAATCCTGACCAAAGATGCCTTTATTAATGCCATTCGAACTAACGCTGCTATAGGCGGTTCCACGAATGCGGTGATCCACTTAAAAGCCATAGCAGGTCGAATTGGTGTGGATTTATCTTTGGATGACTGGTCGCATGGTAAAGGTGTTCCGACTCTGGTAAACCTGCAACCGTCTGGTAAATACCTGATGGAAGAGTTTTATTACTCAGGTGGTTTACCGGCGGTGCTGCGCCGTTTAGGTGAAAGCGGCATGCTGAATAATGATGCGTTAACGGCCAATGGCAGAAGTATTTGGGACAACGTCAAAGACTCTGAATGCTACAACGACGATGTGATCCGCACTATGGACAATCCGTTGGTGGCCAGTGGTGGCATTTGTATTTTACGCGGCAACTTAGCACCTCGTGGTGCCGTGTTAAAACCTTCAGCTGCCAGCCCGCATTTATTAAAACACCGTGGTAAAGCAGTGGTGTTTGAAAACTTCGATATGTACAAAGCCCGCATTAATGATCCAGAGCTGGATATTGATGAAAATAGCATCATGGTGCTGAAAAACTGTGGACCAAAAGGCTACCCAGGTATGGCCGAAGTCGGCAATATGGGTTTACCTCCTAAGGTGCTGCAAAAAGGCATTAAAGATATGGTGCGTATTTCAGATGCCCGCATGAGTGGCACAGCTTTTGGTACTGTGGTATTGCATGTCACACCTGAGGCTATGGAATTAGGGCCTTTAGCTGCAGTGCAGGAAGGCGATTATATTCAGCTGGATGCTCACAATGGCGTGCTGCATTTGGAAGTGTCGGACGAAGAAATCGCCGCACGTTTAGAGAAATTAAAAGCGACACAAGTGATTATGCGCACTGGTGGTTATATGGAAATTTATCGCGAGCGGGTTTTACAGGCCGATGAAGGCTGCGACTTCGACTTCTTAGTCGGTTGTCGTGGTGCTGATGTGCCGGCTCATTCGCATTAGTTTAGGCTTTACGCCGGATCGGCCCTGTGGGTGGTGCCAGCTGGGCCGATTATTTTATTTAGAAAGGACACCTTATGACGTTAAGCAATCAGTATCCAAGTCTGCGCCATAAAACCGTATTTATCAGTGGCGGTGGTTCAGGCATTGGTGCTTGCATGGTAGAGGCTTTTATCGCTCAGGGCGCTAAAGTGGCTTTTGTCGATATTTTAGAAGCCGAATCCAAGGCTTTAGTCGCTGATTTAACAGCCAAATATCCGGAAGCAGAGCTGAAGTTTTATGCCTGTGATTTGCTGAATATTGATGACTTAAAGCAGGTGATAGATCAGGTAAAGCAGCAGCTTGGCGCTATCAGTGTATTAATTAATAACGCAGCCAGTGATACCAGACACAACTTCCTTGAAGTGACGCCAGAGTATTGGGATCAGCGGGTGAATATCAATTTACGCCATCAGTTTTTTGCCATTCAGGCGGTCTATCCGCAGATGAAAGAGCTGGGTGGTGGTTCCATTATCAATTTAGGTTCGATGAGCTGGTATGAAAGTCAGGGCGGTATGCCGGGTTACACCAGTTCTAAAGCGGCAGTGCTGGGACTTACCCGTGGTTTAGCCCGTGATTTAGGGCCGGATAAAATCCGCGTCAATACCTTAACGCCGGGCTGGGTGATGACAGAACGTCAGCTGAAGTACTGGGTTAATGAAGAAACGGCACGGGATATTGAAAAAAATCAATGCGTCAAAGACAGCCTGATGCCGGAAGATGTGGCAGCTATGGCGCTGTTTCTGGCATCCGACGACAGCAAGCTGTGTACAGCACAAAACTTTATTGTGGACGGTGGCTGGATTTAACTGCCTGCGCAGTGATTCAGCGGCTTTTTTACCACCACTTTTTATGACTTAAGAGTAAACAAGGGTTTAGCAATGATGATTACAGGCCAACAACTGATTAACGGGCAATGGGTGCAAGGCGAAGCGGGTCAGTACCAGGCGGTCAATCCAGCTGCTGCCGCTTTTATTGAACCTGTGATGAGTTACGCCAGCAAAGCTCAGGTGCATCAGGCGGTGGCTGCGGCTGCAGCAGCTGCACCAGTTTTTGCGGCCACTTCACTGAAACAGCGTGCTGAGTTTTTAGAATTATGCGCTGATGAAATTATGGCCTTAGGTGATGTATTGCCAGAGCGTGTGGCACTGGAAACAGGTTATCCAAAAGCCCGTGGTGAGGGCGAGCGTGCCCGTACTGTCAATCAGCTGCGTTTATTTGCATCTTCTATCCGCTCTGGTGAATACCTGAATATCCGTATTGATACGGCTTTACCTGATCGTCAGCCTTTGCCTAGGCCAGATTTACGTTATACCAATCAGCCTATAGGTCCAGTGGTGGTGTTTGGTGCCAGTAACTTTCCATTAGCCTTTTCTGTAGCTGGTGGTGATACAGCAGCTGCTTTAGCAGCGGGTTGCCCTGTGATTGTCAAAGGTCATAACTCACACCCTGGGACTTGTGAGTTGGTAGCTCGTGCTTTACATAAAGCGGTGCAAAAAGCGGGTTTACCTGCTGGTGTGTTTTCTTTGATTATGGGTTCTGGCCGAGAAGTTGGTTCTGAACTTGTGGTTGCGCCAGAAGTAAAAGCTGTAGGTTTTACCGGCTCTTTAGCGGGTGGCATGGCATTGTTTCAACTGGCCAATAACAGACCTGAACCTATTCCTGTGTTTGCCGAAATGGGCAGCGTGAACCCTGTGGTGTTATTGCCGCAGGCGCTGGAGCAAAATGCTGAAGGGATAGCTGCTGGTTTTGTTGGTTCTTTAACTTTGGGTGTGGGCCAGTTCTGCGTCAATCCAGGTGTGGCAGTGGCTATTCAAAGCCCAGCGCTGGACAAATTCTGCGCTGCAGCATCAATTGCTTTAGCCAAGGTACCAGCTGGTGTCATGCTGAACGAAGGCATAGCTGCTGCTTATCAAAAAGGCACAGCGCATTTGTCGGATCAGGCCGGTGTTGAATTAGTGGGTAGCGGCGAAGCTGTGGGCGAAAAAGCAGGCTTCTGCACTCAAGCCAAACTATTTAAAGTCACAGCCGAAGCCTTTTTAGCCAATCCACATTTGCAGGAAGAAGTCTTTGGWCATGTCTCTGTGCTGGTGAGTTGTGCCGACCAGGCGCAATTGCTGGCCGTAGTACGCACTTTAAAAGGTCAGCTGACCGGTACTTTACAGGCCACAGCAGCTGAGCTTGCCACTCAGGCCGAATTGATTAGCCTACTGCGGCAAAAAGTAGGCCGTCTGGTGGTGAATAACTTCCCGACTGGTGTTGAAGTCTGTGATGCCATGATGCACGGCGGACCTTTCCCTGCGGCCACTGATGCACGTTTTACTTCGGTAGGCACAGCTTCTATTGCCCGTTTTGTCCGTCCTATTTGTTTCCAGAATTACCCGGCTGAGCTATTACCACCAGAGCTGCAAAACGCCAATCCTTGGGCCTTGCCTCGTCTGGTCAATGGCGTAAAAACCAGCGCAGCGGTTGACGCTTAACATGAGCTTTGTCGTCACGACCGACACTTTGCAGGTGGCTGCGTTAAAGCGGCCCTTGCAACTGATTAAGCTGACTAATCCGGCCGGACTTAGTGTGACCTTAAGTAATCTGGGTGCAGGTTTGTGGTCAGTGCTTATGCCAGACTTGATGCCTGAATCAGGTTCCGCTGAAAAAACAGAACTTTTGCAAAACTATCAGGACCCAAGCCATTTTGCCCGCAACCCTTATTATTTCGCCGTGACTATAGGTCGGGTGGCGAACCGCATTGGGGCTGCCGCTTATATGCACAAAGGTCAGGTGCAGTCGTTGCTTGCCAATGAAGGCCCCAATCAATTGCATGGTGGCCCTGATGGTTTAGGCAGTCGTTTCTGGAGTTTTGATATAGACCAGCAAAAAGACAGAGTCAGTGTCACTTTTCGCATCACCAGTTTAGAGGGCGATCAAGGTTTTCCTGGGCAGTTGGATGTGCAGCTGCGATATAGCTTGCTGGCACATCATGAACTGGTACTGGAATACAGCGCTGTGTCTGATAAAGATACGCCGGTCAGTCTGACCAATCATGCGTATTGGGCTATTGGTGGTGTGGGACAAGACACAGTACTTCAGCAGCAATTGCAGCTTGATGCCGATTTTATTCTGGCTTTGGATAAGCAACTGGTACCGACAGGCGAGTTAGTGCCGGCAACTGGCGCTTTTGATTTTAAAGCGGGCAAGCGGATAGGCCAGGATATTGGCCAGCTTGAAAATGGCTATGACCATTATTTTGTATTGAATAAAGACCGCGATCAGAACCGCCCTGCGGCTTTAGTGCGGGATCCTGTTTCAGGCCGAACTTTGCAGCTCTTTACTGATCAACCTGGTATTCAGTTTTATAGCGGTAATTTTCTAGATGGCAGCATAGTGGGTAACCAAGGCACGCCAATAGAGAAATACGCCGCTTTATGTCTGGAGCCTCATGGTTATCCAAATGCGGTCAATAAACCAAATTTTCCAACAGCTTTGCTTAAAGCAGGGCAGTTGTACCGGCAGTGCAGCCGTTTTGTATTGGGGTATAGCTAAAGCTTTAAAACAAAGAGTTCAATCAAAAAATCGCGGGTCCGCCTTTAAAAAAATATCACAAGGGCCTGTTTGACAAGGGGAGTCGACGTATGAAGATCAAATCCATAGTTGCAGGTCTTGGCCTGTGTTTAGTTTGTCACAGCAGTTTTGCCACCACTGTAGGTTTTGCTCAGGTGGGCTCGGAAAGCGGCTGGCGCACCAGTTTTTCCGAATCAGTCAAAGCTGAAGCAAAAAAGCGTGGCATCGATCTGAAGTTTTCTGATGCCCAGCAAAAGCAGGAAAACCAAATCAAAGCGGTGCGCAGTTTTATTGCTCAGGGAGTGGATGCCATTATCATTGCCCCTGTGGTTGAAACCGGCTGGACTCCAGTGCTGAGAGAAGCCAAACGCGCCCGTATTCCAGTTGTGATAGTGGACCGTAATGTGCAAGTGCAGGACGAGTCGTTATTTGTTACCCGTATAGCCTCAGACTTTGTTGAAGAAGGCCGCAAAGCTGCGACCTGGCTAATGAGCCAACCCCAGGCTCAGAGCAAATGCAATATCATCGAATTGCAAGGCACAGTGGGTGCTACAGCAGCAATCGACCGTGCTAAAGGTTTTAACGAAGTCTTGGCGAAACATCCGCAAGCCAAAATTGTCCGCAGTCAAACCGCTGAATTTACCCGAGCCAAAGGCAAAGAAGTGATGGAGTCCTTGCTAAAAGCTGAGCAGGGTGGCAAAGAAATTTGTGCATTGTGGGCTCATAACGATGAAATGGCTTTAGGCGCTATTCAGGCCATTAAAGAAGCTGGCTTAAAGCCAGGCAAAGATTTACTGGTGGTGTCTGTGGATGCGGTACCTGATTACTTTAAAGCCATGGCCGATGGTGATGCCAATGCCACAGTGGAGCTGAATCCGCATTTAGGTGGCCCGGCTTTTGATGTGATTGAAGGGTATCTGAAGGGTAAAAAAGACACAGAAAAGCTGATCCGTACCACAGGGGATTTATTCCTGCAGGATACGSCTGCTGCTGAATATGAAAAAAGACGCCTGAATTAATCAGCTTTGTTGTGCCAGCAGCACTAACTGCTGGCTTTTCAGGAGGTTCTGATGTCAGAACAGATCACTAAGCCAGTGCTACAACTGCGGCAGATAAACAAAAACTTCCCTGGTGTAAAAGCACTGCAGCAAGCCCAGCTGAGTTTATATGCCGGTGAAGTACATGCCTTATTAGGTGAAAATGGCGCTGGTAAATCCACTTTAGTTAAAGTGATGACAGGGGTGCTGCAAAAAGATAGCGGTGAGTTGCTGCTGGATTCAACAGCTTTAAGTTTTGCTACGCCTAAAGATGCGCAACAAGCTGGCATCAGCACTGTGTATCAGGAAGTGAATTTACTGCCGAATTTATCGGTAGCACATAACCTGTTTTTAGGTTCAGAACCTAAGCGTTTTGGCTTAATTGATAAAAAAGCCATGGCAAATCAGGCACGGCAATTATTAAGCAGTTTTGGTCTTGCTATTGATGTCACTGCGCCTTTGTCTGAATTCTCAGTTGCAGTGCAGCAACTGGTGGCTATAGCCCGTGGTATAGCCCCTAAACGTGGTGCAGCTTGTACCAAAGTGCTGGTGCTGGATGAGCCCACCGCCAGTTTAGATGCTGATGAAGTACAAACTTTATTTCAGGTGCTGCGCCAGTTGAAGCAACAAGGTGTGGCCATCGTTTTTATTACCCACTTTTTGGATCAGGTGTATCAAGTCAGCGACCGCATTACGGTCATGCGTAACGGCTGTTTTATCGGTGAATACCAGACTGCCCACTTAAATAAAGCCGAATTGATTGCCGCTATGCTGGGTAAAGAGCTGTGTCAGCAGCGCCATCAAGCGCCTTGTCTGGCAGTGGAACACTCAGAAGCTATTTTAACAGCGCGGCAGCTCAACTCTGGTCAGTCGGTGCAGCAGTTGGATCTGGATTTACCTCAAGGCCAGGCTGTGGGTTTAGCGGGTTTATTAGGTTCAGGCCGCACTGAAATTTGTCGTTTGTTATTTGGTTTGGATCAAGCCGATGGCGGTACGTTAAGTTTTGCAGGTAAGCCCATTAAACTGAGTAATCCGGCACAAGCCATAGCCCTTGGTATTGCGCTGTGTCCTGAAGATCGTAAAACCCAGGGCATGATTGCACCTTTATCCATTCGTGAAAATATCAGCTTAGCGCTGCAGGCCAAACAAGGCTGGTGGCGGGTGCTTTCTAAAAAGAAGCAGCAACAACTGGCTGATTTTTATATTGAAAAACTGCAAATCGCTACACCTGATGCAGATAAGCCTATAGGCCAGTTAAGTGGTGGCAATCAGCAAAAAGTGATTCTGGCGCGTTGGCTGGCGGTAGAGCCACAGCTGTTGTTACTGGATGAGCCCACCCGAGGCATAGACATTGGCGCTCATGCAGAAATTCTGCAGCTGATCCGGCAGCTCTGTCAGCAAGGAATGTCTTTGCTGGTGACATCGTCTGAGCTGGAAGAACTTACGGCATTTTCCAGCAAAGTGGTGGTCATGCGTGACCGGAAAAAAGTAGCTGAGCTAAGTGGTGAAGATCTGAACCCGGATCGCATTATGGCTGCTATAGCGGGAGCCAGCGTATGACGAACGAGGCAACAATTTTGAATTCTACCCCTGATCAGTTAAAAGCAGCCAGGCAGGCGCGTTATAGCCCTGGCCAATCGGCGCATCAATTTAGCTTATACCTCTATCCGTTGCTGGCTTTAGCTTTGTTATTGCTGGTGAATTTACTGTTAGACCCACAGTTTTTCTCTTTGCAATGGCAGGAGGGCCGCTTGTATGGGCCTTTGATTGATATTGTCAATCGCAGTGCACCTGTGGCTTTGCTGGCCATCGGCATGAGTTTAGTCATTGCCACAGGCGGTATTGATTTGTCGGTCGGCGCTGTGATGGCGATTTGCGGCGCAGTGTGCGCTAACTTATTAGTGCTTGGCGACTGGTCTATTCCTGCGGTGATAGGGCTGGCTGTACTGACAGGTTTAGGCTGTGGGTTGGTCAATGGCTTGATGGT
This sequence comes from Rheinheimera sp. 1928-s, assembly GCF_029269265.1. Classification (GTDB taxonomy): domain Bacteria; phylum Pseudomonadota; class Gammaproteobacteria; order Enterobacterales; family Alteromonadaceae; genus Pararheinheimera. Next base: position 53,578 of record NZ_JARIXP010000002.1, on the reverse strand, counting down.
CAGTTATCTCGGCATTCAGCCGATAGTCGCCACGCTGGTGTTAATGGTGGCAGGTCGTGGTGTGGCGCAGCTATTAAACCAGGGCCAGATTGTTACCTTTCAGAACCCTGACTTTGCCGCTTTAGGTTCAGGCTCCTTTTTAGGTTTGCCCGTGCCAGTCTGGTTAGTCTTGCTGGCGCTGCTTATTATGCAGTTGCTGCTCAAACGCACAGCCTTGGGCTTATTTATTGAAGCGGTAGGCTGTAATGCTAAAGCCAGCCGCTATTTGGGCATAGATGACAGAGGCATTAAGCTGACTGTGTATTTACTGGCCGGTGGCTGCGCGGCTCTGGCAGGCATTATCGCTACAGCAGATATTCAGGGTTCAGATGCCAATAACGCTGGTTTATGGTTAGAACTGGATGCCATTTTAGCCGTGGTGATAGGGGGCGCAGCTTTAACAGGAGGGCGCTTCTCTCTGCCTCGTGCTGTGATAGGAGTGCTGATTATTCAGGCCTTAAGCACCACCATAGTCGTCAGTGGTTTACCTTCTAAATTTAATTTATTAATCAAAGCTTTAGTCATATTGCTGGTGCTGTTGCTGCAGTCTGAACTCTTTCGTCATCAGCTTAAAACCCTGTTGAGTTTTAACAAGCTGCGTGGAGGAAAAGCCTGATGTCCCGCACTTATTTACCTTTGTGGATCACTTTTGCCCTGGTGCTGTTGATGTTTGGCGCTGGTGCCAGCCAGTTTGATGGTTTTGCCAGTCTGCGAGTGGTTACTAACTTAATTAGCGACAATGCCTTTTTGCTGGTGACAGCTTTGGGTATGACGCTGGTGATTTTATCTGGTGGCATCGATTTGTCCGTCGGTTCTGTGATTGCATTAAGCGGTGTGGCGGCAGCCTTATTGATTGGGCCTTATCAATGGCATCCGCTGCTCGCCTTTGCCCTGATATTGCCTTGTGCTGCGCTGTTTGGCGCAGGTATGGGCGCCTTAATTCAGTATTACCAACTACAGCCTTTTATTGTCACTTTGGCGGGCATGTTTTTAGCCCGGGGTGTGGCGACTTTATTAAGTGAAGAGTCTGTCGCTATTGAACATCCTTTTTATGATGCAGTGGCCGAGTTTGGGCTGGAGCTGCCGGACGGTGGTTGGCTGGGGGCAACTTCTTTGCTGACTATAGCTTTGGTGCTGCTGATGTTGGTACTTACTCACTACAGCCGCTTTGGTTCTTATGTCTATGCCTTGGGTGGTAATAGCCAATCCGCCCAACTGATGGGCGTTCCTGTCGCCCGTACTACCATTTTGTTGTATGCCTCCAGCAGTATGCTGGCGGCCATGGCCGGTATTATTTTTAGTTTTTATACCTATTCAGGTTATGCGCTCTCTGCTGTAGGAGTGGAGCTGGATGCCATAGCAGCAGTAGTGATAGGCGGTACCTTACTGACTGGCGGCAGCGGTTTTATTATTGGCACTGTATTAGGTGTCTTACTGATGGGCCTTATTCAAACCTATATCAATTTTGACGGCAGCTTAAGCAGCTGGTGGAGCAAGATAGTCATAGGCGGTCTGCTGTTTTTCTTTATCGCTTTGCAAAAGCTGCTGAGCAAACAATGGCAAAGTAAAGCCGGAGGAAAGGCATGAGCGACTTTACCTTATTGCATAGCATCCCGCTTAAAAACAAATTAGGTGAAGGTATTGTCTGGCATGGTGCCAGCGAGTCGGTCTGGTGGACTGACATTCATGGCCGCTTTTTGTATCAGCTGTTTTGGCCTTCATTGCAGTTAAATACCTATCCGCTGCCTGAACGCATCAGCTGTTTTGCTTTATTAAACCCAAATGACCCAATGCGCTCTGGCTATTCGATGCTGGTGGCTTTTGAGTCGGGTTTTGCTTTGTATCAGCCAGAAACACAACAAGTGTTTTGGTTGGTTAAACCTGAAACGCATTTATCCGGCAATAGAATGAATGATGGCCGAATCGACCGTCAGGGCCGATTTTGGGCTGGCACTATGAAAGAGCATGATCACGGCCAGCATGGCACTTTATACCGGCTGGATCAGCGGGGCTGTGATGCGGTGATCACCGGCTTACAGATTCCAAATAGTCTGTGCTGGAATAAAAACAGCAGCCTGATGTATCACGCCGACTCACCCACAGGCGTGATTTATTCTTATGGCTTTGATGCAGAACAAGGCACTGCTTCGCAGTCGAAATTGTTTGCCAAAGTACCGACGGGGGCAGAACCTGATGGCGCAATAATAGATGCGGAGGATCATCTGCTTTGTGCTTTATGGGGCGGCGCTGCTATAGCGCGTTATTCGCCTTCAGGGCAGCAAACTGCATTACACACTTTGCCTGTCAGTCAGCCGACTTGCCTGGCCTTTGGTGGGCCTGATTTAAACCTGCTGTTTGTTACCACAGCACTTCAGGGATTAACAGCTCAACAATTAGAGGCAGAACCAGATGCCGGTAGTTTATTGATTTATCAGTCATCTTATCAGGGCTTGCCTGAGTCTGAACTGGCGGTAATGGATTGGATTGCTTTGCAAAAAAGCGGAGGTCTTTATGTTGAAGCTGGTTAATTTTTTACTGATAAGCCTGCTGAGTTTTAATCTGCTGGCGCAAGATGTGATCAAAAGCGACAGCGGATTACTGATTAAAAACCGCGCCGATCCATGGGTATACAGAGCTGCTGCTGATTCCTATTATTTCACAGCTTCAGTACCGGAATTTGATCGTATTGAATTACGCCACAGTTCAAGTATTAAAGGGCTGGCAGAAGCCGCACCTAAAGTCATCTGGCGCAAAAAAGATAAAGGCCCAATGAGCGCTAATATCTGGGCTCCTGAACTGCATCGTATAGACGGAGCTTGGTATATCTACTTTGCCGCGGGTCAGGCCGATCAAGCTTTTCATATTCGCACTTATGTATTGAAAAACAGCTCTGCTGATCCATTGCAAGGAGAGTGGCAAGAGCTGGGGCCGCTCAACACAGGCTGGGATAGTTTTAATCTGGATGCCACTCACTTTGAGCATCAGGGCCAGCATTATCTGGTGTGGGCACAGCAGGATAAAAACAAAAGTTATAACAGCGCCTTGTGGATAGCCAAAATGCGCAGCGCCACAGAGCTTGAATTACCCGCCACTTTACTGACAGAACCCACTCTGGATTGGGAGCGTTTAGGTTATAAAGTCAATGAAGGCGCTGCAGTACTGATCAAACATAACAAAATCTGGCTGGCCTATTCCGCCAGTGCCACCGATCACCGGTACGCTATGGGGCTGCTGAGCGCTTCAACAGATGCTGATTTATTGAAGACTGCAAGCTGGAGCAAAGCGCCGAAACCTGTGTTTTACACCAACGACAGCCTCAAACGTTTTGGCCCGGGTCATAATAGTTTTGTACTGGCTGAAGATGGTGTCACTGACTTAATGCTGTACCACGCCCGTGATTACAAAGAAATTCAGGGCAATCCGTTACAGGATGGTAATCGCCATACTCGTGTCCGCCCCTTGTACTGGACAGATAAAGGCGAGTTAGACTTTGCTCAGGACAAGCCTGACTAACTCATTGTTCCGCTGTGCGTCATCAAAAAATACACGCCTTGTAACAATTTTGTTGCAGGGCGTTTTTGTTTTTCGATTAGTCTTAGACTTTTGCTTTGCTCATTCTCTTTCCGTTACGCCAAGAAGTGAGCGCAGGGCAAAGCTTTGATATAAAACACAGGCAGGGAGAAGGTATGAAGTTAAAACAGTCGGCTTTGGCGCTGATGCTTGGGCTGGTGATCAGTTCGGCGCAGGCAACTGAAGCTAAAGATATTCAAAGCTTTACGCTTAAAAATGGCATGAAAATTCTGGTGCTGGAAGATGCATCTATTCCTAATGCCAACAGCTATTTATTCTGGAAAGTAGGGTCACGCAACGAATACCCTGGCATTACAGGTATTTCACACTTTTTTGAACATATGATGTTTAACGGCGCCAAAAAGTATGGTCCAAAGATGTTTGACCAAACCATGGAAGCCGCAGGTGGCGCCAATAATGCCTATACCACAGAAGATTTAACCGTCTATACCAACTGGTTCCCGGCCAACGCTCTGGAGACTATTTTTGATTTAGAAGCCGACCGCATTGGGCATCTGGATATCAACGCCAAAATGGTCGAAAGCGAACGAGGCGTCGTCACCTCTGAGCGTTCAACCGGCCTTGAAAACTCCAACTTCCGCACTATTCAGGAAGCGCTGAAAGGTGTGGCCTTTTTAGCCCATCCATACAGCTGGTCTGTGATTGGTCATGAGTCTGATATCAAAGCCTGGACTTTGGATGATTTAAAGCGTTACCACAAAACCTACTATGCGCCGAATAATGCGGTGATGGTGGTCGCCGGCGATGTGAAATTAGCCGAAGTGAAAAAGCTGGCGGAGCAGTATTTTGCACCTATTCCCTCTCAGCCAGAGCCTGAAGCTGTGCGTACTGTCGAGCCGGAACAAAAAGGTGAACGCCGGGTTTATGTGCAAAAAGCTTCAGTCACCAGCCCAAATTTACTTTTAGGTTTTCATATTCCGGCCAGCTCCAGCCCGGATTATTATGCGCTGGATTTATTGAATTCTATTCTGAGTCAGGGCAACAGCTCACGTTTGTATCAGGGCCTGGTGGACAAAGAACTGGCGGTGGATGTGTTTAGTTATTTGCCTATGTCCTTTGACCCGAACTTATTTTATATGATGGCCATAGCCAATCCCGGTGTAAAAGCTGCGGATCTCGAGACGGCGCTGATTGGCGTTATTAATAAAGTGGCCAAAGAAGGTGTCAGTCAGGACGAGCTGGAAAAAGCCAAAAACCAAAAGCTGATGCAATTCTATCGGGAAATGGAAACCATCAATGGCAAAGCCGATATTATCGGCACCTACGAGCTGTATTTTGGCAGCTATCAGAAGTTGTTTGATGCGCCGAAAAACTATCAAAAAGTGACACCTGCTGATATTCAGCGAGTGGCGCAAAGCTACCTGAAAAAATCCAACCGCACTGTTGCTGTGCTGGACTCTGCTGAGGATAAAGATCTATGAGCCATTTCACTAAAACTCCAAAAGCTGCGGCGCTGGTTTTACTGAGCTCTTTTGTTTTTGCGTTGCCGGTTATGGCAGAGCAAGCAAAGAACCAAAGTAGCTTCCAGTTACCTGCATACGAGCAATTGAAGCTGGATAACGGCTTAACGGTATTTTTACTGCCTCAACACGAAGTGCCGTTAATTACAGTGCAGGCCACAGTGCGTGCTGGTGCTGTCAACGACAAGGTGGCAGGTTTAGCTCAGTTAACCAGTCAGGCGTTATTATTGGGCGCTGGTGGGAAAAGCAAGGCGCAAATTGAACAGATGGTCGACTTTTTAGGGGCCAGTTTAAACAGTGATGGCTCTATGGAAGGTTCCAGTCTGCGCGCTGATTTTATGGCAAAAGACACAGAACAAATGCTCGCTGTATTTCATCAGGTGCTGACTCAACCTGCTTTTGACGCCACAGAGTTTTACAAGTTAAAAGCACGTCAGGTGGCTGCAGTGGCTCAGGCCAAAGAAAGCCCGCGCATGGTGATGGATCAGTACTTTAATAAACTGGTATTTGGCGCTCATCCTTATGGCAACGCGGTTTCAGGCACCGCAGCTTCATTACAGAGCATCAGTCAGCTGCAGGTGAAAAACTTCCACCAAAGTTATTATCAGCCCAATAATACCGCTATCAGCATAGTGGGCGACTTCAAAGCTGAAGTGATGAAAGCGCAGTTGCAAAAGCTGTTTGCCAGCTGGAAAAACGGTGCAGCAGTGCAGCAACCTGATTTAACGGCAGCTTTGCCAAAGGCAGAGAAAGCCAAAGTCTTGCTGGTGAATAAAGCCGATGCGATAGAAACCACTTTTAGTATTGGTGGTATCGCCATTAAACAGGATAACCCCGATTATGTCGGCATCAGTGTGGTGAACACAGTGTTAGGCGGTCGTTTTACCTCCTGGCTGAACGACGAGCTGAGGGTTAACTCAGGTTTAACTTATGGTGCTGGCTCAGGTTTTGATCGTTATTCAGCCAGCGGTACTTTTAATATCGGCAGTTTTACCAAAACTGAAAGTACTCAGGCTGCTGTAGATTTAGCGCTGAAAACCTATCAGCGCCTATGGGATAAGGGCATCGATCAGGCCACACTGGATTCAGCCAAAGCTTATGTCAAAGGCCAGTTTCCACCTCGTTTTGAAACCAATACGGCCTTAGCTGGCTTGTTAGGTGATATGTATCTGTATGGTTTTAACCAGGACTATATCAACAGTTTCCAAAGCAAAGTGGATCAACTGACAGTGGCTGAAAGCAAACGCCTGATCAACAGCTACTTCCCTAAAGACCAGCTGCAATTTGTGCTGATCGGCAAGGCTGAAGCTATTAAAGACATCGCCAAAACTTATGGTGAAGTCAAACAAGTCGAAATTACCGCAGATAGTTTCTGATCTATACCCAATGGATTTCGACATGGGCGTAGGCGGCCAGGCTGTGCATCCCCATGAGCTTAGCTGTACTAAGTGATTGGGGTGAACAGACGCAGCCAACACCCGCGCATTTTGAAAGACGAATGGTACAAAGCTATGGCCCTGCCGCTGTGCAGGGCCTTATACTCCAGGTATTCCTTCGTTAACTAAGTACAGCGCTTGAAGTCTCAATTCAAACTGCTCAGTCTGTTGCTCAGCCTTTACTTGTTGTGCTCTTGCAGCCCACAAGGCAACTCGGCTTTTTCTCAGCATATTTATATCTGGCAGCGACTCTGGACAGCTGAACACGCCGGGGCTTTGGCACAAAGCAAAACAGATTTCCCTGTATTGAGGGTTTTAGCTTTGCAGCTGCATCAGGCCAAAGCTGGCCCTGTCTGGACAGAAGCTAAGGTAGACTTACCGCTACTGGCTGGCGATGGGCGTGCTGTGCATATGGTGGTGCGGCTTGATGGTCAGCTCAAGCAATTACCACAAGCTTTATTGCAGCAAAAAATCTTGGCTTTGCTGCAGCTATGGCAACATCAAGGCGTAAAGCTGACTCAACTGGAATTGGATTATGACTGTGCCAGCAGCCAGCTCGGCGCTTATGCGCTCTGGATAAAAGAATTACGTCAGTTGTTGCCTCAGACTCTGGCTTTAAGCATTACAGCTTTACCAGACTGGTTAGGCAAGCCGGGGTGGCTTGAATTGCAGCAGCAGGCGGATCAACTGACCTTACAAGTGCATTCAGTATTATCGCCAGAGCAGGGGCTGTTTCAGGCCGGGCTTGCCAAAGATTGGGCACAACAATTAGCGCTACAGGCGCAAAAGCCGTTTTATATTGCTGTGCCTTCGTATCATTCCGCTTTATTGCAACAAGAACAGGGTTGGCTGGTAGAAAGTGAACAGCCACTACAAAGTCAGGGTAAACGGCAGGAGCTATGGTTGGATGCTGCAGCAGTGCAAGATTTTAGTTTGTGGTTGCAGCAACAACACTGGCCGCTGTTACAGGGGCTGGTCTGGTTTCGTTTACCTTTGCCATCCGACAAACGCAGCTGGTCTTATGCGCAGTTGCAAGCTGTTAGTTCGGGCAAACCTTTGACCGCCGATTTAAAGTTAAGTGTGCAGGGCACAGCGCCTCAGTTTGAACTGGTGGCGGAAAACCATGGTTTTGTGGCGGCTCAGTTGCCAGCCCAAATCCGCTTGTCGGGCAGCTCCTGTACTGCTGCTGATGCGGTCTCAGGCTACAAGCTGCACTTTTCAGCAGATAAAAATCAGCTACAGTTTGTTTTAACCAAAACTGAGGCTGTGCTGCAACCTGGTCAATCTTTAGTGGTAGGCTGGGCTTTATGTAAAAACTTAACCCTCTTTCATTCTCAAGGATGATTTTATGCTGAAATTTAACAGAAGCTTGCTGTTCAGCAGCCTTGCGTTATGCAGCAGTGCCTGGGCCTGTGGTCCGGATTTTCCGATGATGCTGAGTTCAGACAGAGCTCACACCTTTGCAGCACTGACAGAACCGGTATTTTTAGTGGAAGTTCAGGCTTTGGCGGCAGCTGTACCTCAGCTTGTCTCTGAGTCATCAAAGCCAGGCGATACGGTTTTTGCAGACAGTTATGATTATCAGAACGAGCGCTGGCTCAGTGCTACAGAACAAGCCGAACAGCAGTTGCTCAGTAAAGAGCAGGCCTTAAAAGTGCAGCAAATGCGTCAAAGCGCCACAGTGCAGCAGGCGTTAGCTGTGGGTGAAACTTTACCTGCTGAACTGCGTTTCTACACTGCAGCTGCTGTGGCTTTTGCACAAAAAGACGATCAGCAGGCCATTGCCTTGTTTCGTCAGGTGTTGGCTTTGCCTTTGGATCAACAGCAGCAAAGACGCAGCTGGGCTTTGTATTCACTCGGCCGGGTTTTGCTTCGGCAATACGATGTGGATCATAGGGCCGAAGTGGCAACTTTGTATAACCAATTACAGCAGGAAGTCGCTGCTGGCCTTGCCGATCCTTTGCAGTTGGCTGTGGCCAGTTTAGGTAAGCAGGCCAGGCTTGCGAAACAACAAGGGGATTGGGCGAGCGCTATAGCTTTGTATGCAGCGCAAAGCCGCTGGAGCGAAAGTGGCCGCGCTTCTTTATTGTGGTTAAGCAAAGAGCTGGCCGCTATGCCGGATCAGGAGTTAATGCCTTTAGTGCAAACTCCAGCTGTGGCTGCATTATTAAGCCGTTACCTGATGACGCAGTTCAGCGCTTTAAGTTATATGGATCCAGAGCAGTTACAGCGTTTGCTTGTTGTGCTGAATCAGGTGCCGGATATTCAACTGCACAATGCAACACAGCTGGCCGTTGCCGCCTATCAGCAAGGTCAGTTCGCTTTGGTTGAGCAGTTATTGCCTCATGTGGATCAAACGGCTTTGGCTTTTACTCTGCGGGCAAAAATGGCGTTAAAAGCCGGTGATAGCCGTAAAGCTGCGGAGTTTTATGCCAAAGCCAGTAAATCTTTTGCCCCAGAGCTCACCCAAACAGAAGTGGTGCCGGTACAGCAAGATTACTACAGCAAAGTTTCAATCGAAGACTTACAACGACAGCAGTATTGTCGTGTGCAGGCCGAACACGGCATTGTCGAATTAAGCCGTGGCGATTATCTGCAGGCGATTTCTCTGCTGACGGCTGCCGGTATGGAGTATTGGCAAGATACGGCTTATATCGCAGAGCGGGTGCTGACGCTGGATGAACTGACAAGTTTTGTGGCTTTGCATCCTGTGGCTGCGGTACCGGAAAAATCTGAGTGGCATTATTTTGGTGATACCCCAGTTGAGGTGTTATTGCATCACTTAACGGCCAGACGATTGATGCGCACTGGTCACTACCAGCAGGCTCAGGCTTATTTTGTCGAGCCGGAATTAAAGCAACTGGCAAAGCAGTATCAGAGCTATGCAGAAGCGGCAAAAAGCAGCTGGACTGACAATGCCAAAGCCCAGGCTTTGTTTGAACAGGCAAAACTGACCAGAGAGCATGGCCTGGAATTACTCGGCTTTGAACTGGCACCTGATTATCAGGTGTTTTATGGCCAGCTTGAACCTTACGAAGATGAAGTGAAAGCAGCCACTTTACCTCTGGCTGAGTTACAGCGTTTAGGCAATTCAGCGCCAAAATACAACAGCAGATTTCATTACCGGCATTTTGCCGCTGACTTGTCGGCACAAGCTGCAAAGCTGGTACCGCAAAACAGCCAGGCTTTTGTGGCAACTTTGTGTCATTCGACAAAATGGCTATTAATACGCCAGCCAGAGCTTGCCAAAGGCTATTATCAGCACTATTTGCAACATGGGCCTTATGTCAGCTGGGGGGCTGAATTTGGTCAAAACTGCCCAGAGCCTGATTTTGTCGCAGCCAAACAACGGCAATACGACAACTGGCAACAGCAATTACGCCAGTCCGTCCGGCCTTTTAAACTGCCGATTTATACAGCCGCTGTTTTGATGGTCGCGGGGCTGGGCGTTTTGCTTTGGCGGCGCAGACAAAAACAGGGCAGGGCTTCATAGCGCCTGACTGATTTTTTTGGAAATCTATATTTGTAATACAATAATATTGAATTATCATTAACCCTGTCTGCTTCAGACGAGCCAGCAGCATAGCTGGCCTATCCAACATGACAGGGGATTTTTATGACGACTTTTACTTTACGATCTACGTTAAGGCCCGCTTTTAAAAAGGCGCCTTTATGGCTGGCGCTGAATTTAGTCTTGCTTTGCGCTTGTGGTGGTGGTTCTGAAACCACTGTAGCTCCGCCAACTATAGGCAACCCGCCGCCTGTGGTGATACCGCCACCTGTGCCTAATGCACCCGCTTTTAGCAATGTGGCAGTACACGACCCTTCGGTTATCAAGGTAGGCTCAGAGTTTTATATCTTTGGCTCTCACTTAGCAGCGGCGAAGTCCACTGATTTACAACACTGGACCTTAGTTGCTGATGGTGTGAACGCCAACAATAAGCTGATGCCCAATGCCGCAACAGAGCTGAAAGAAACCTTTGACTGGGCTCAAACTTCAACGCTTTGGGCTGCCGATGTGATTGAAATCGGTGGCAAGTTTTATATGTACTACAACGCCTGCAAAGGCGATTCACCGCGTTCGGCTTTAGGTATTGCAGTGGCAGACTCAGTCGAAGGGCCTTACAAAAACCAGCAGCTGTTGCTCAAATCCGGTATGTGGGGTGAAGCCAGCGAAGATGGCTCAATTTACGATGCAACCATTCACCCCAATGTAGTAGATCCTGATGTGTTTTTTGATAAAAACGGCCGTTTGTGGATGTTGTATGGCTCCTATTCGGGCGGCTTATTTATTCTGGAGCTGGATAAAACTAGGGGTATTCCTTTACCGGATCAGGGCTATGGCAAACACCTGATGGGCGGTAATCACAGCAGGATAGAAGCCGGATACGTACTGTACAGCCCGGACAGCGATTATTATTACCTCTTTGTATCTTTTGGTGGCCTGGATGCGAACGGCGGTTACAACATACGTGTGGCGCGCTCCAGTAATCCTGAAGGCCCTTATTTCGATGCCTTGGGTAATTCAATGGCTGACGTCAAATCTAACCCGGCTTTGCCGTTATTTGATGACGCCAGCATAGCGCCTTATGCCGAAAAATTAATGGGTAACTTTTTGTTTGAACGCCAAAGCAGCGAGGCCGGCACTGGTATTGGCACTGGTTATGTCTCACCTGGCCATAACTCGGCTTACTATGACGAAAGCTCTGATCAGTATTTTTTGATATTCCACACCCGCTTTCCACAGCAGGGAGAGCAGCATCAGGTACGGGTGCATCAGATGTTTATCAACAAAAACGGCTGGCCTGTGGTAGCGCCGCACCGTTATGCCGCCACTGAAGATAAAACAGTGACAGCAGAGCAAGTCGTGGGCAGCTACAAACTGATTGAACATGGCAAAGATATTTCGGCCGACATTAAAAAGCCGGTCAGTATTAATTTGTTGGCCAATGGCACTATCAGTGGTGATAAAACAGGTAGCTGGGTGTATGGAGTTAATCAGCAGATCAGTATTAACCTGGATGGCAGTTATGAAGGTGTGGTATCACGGCAGTGGCATGAAACACCGGCCAAATGGACTGTGACTTTTAGTGCATTATCCACTGAAGGTAAAACGGTGTGGGGTTCGCAGAACTAGCAAAACAGGGATTGCAGAAAAGAAAAAACCCAGCCGAGGCTGGGTTCCAATTTATGGCAGGGGTACAGGGATTCGAACCCCAGAATGGCGGGATCAAAACCCGCTGCCTTACCGCTTGGCTATACCCCTGCAGAACTGTTGTAGCTAAAATTGTGTAATTTGATGATTACACTGCCACTTCAATTAAATGGCAGGGGTACAGGGATTCGAACCCCAGAATGGCGGGATCAAAACCCGCTGCCTTACCGCTTGGCTATACCCCTGCAGAAACTGCAGAATTCTTACTTGCTTGGTGCGGAAAGAGAGACTCGAACTCTCACGCCTCGCGGCGCTGGAACCTAAATCCAGTGCGTCTACCAATTTCGCCATTTCCGCAAACACTGGACGAACAAATTAAGTGGTGGCTACAGCGGGAATCGAACCTGCGACCCCAGCATTATGAGTGCTGTGCTCTAACCAGCTGAGCTATGTAGCCACTATGTCTTAGTTGTCCTAAGCAAGTGGCGCGTATTATGCTCATCAGGCTTTTTTGCGTCAACCGTTTTTTTGCCACATCTTTATCTATTCGGTTTGTTTGCTGGTTTTCTATGCAAGTTGATGTCAACACAACCAGTTTTTTCGGTTTTTCCGCTCTGTACTTGGGCTTATACGACTGATGGGGTAGTATCGGTTTGTTATTAAAACTAAAAAATAAACTCCGCCGCTATGGAGTCAGTAAGAGGAAAACCAATGTCCACAGATGTAAAACAAGCCCGTTGGCCACGGCAAATCCCCTTTATTATTGCCAGTGAAGCTTGTGAGCGTTTCAGCTTCTACGGTATGCGCAATATTTTAACGCCCTTTTTAATGACAGCTTTGCTGTTATCTATACCTGAAGAAATGCGCGCCTCTATGGCGAAAGAAGTATTTCACTCCTTTGTCATTGGTGTGTACTTTTTCCCTTTATTAGGCGGCTGGCTGGCTGACCGTTACCTTGGCAAATACAACACCATTTTATGGCTAAGTATTGTGTACTGTATTGGTCATTTGTTTTTGGCCTTGTTTGAAACCAGTAAAGAAGGCTTTTACACCGGCTTGTTTCTGATAGCGCTGGGGTCGGGCGGCATTAAACCTTTAGTTTCGGCTTTTATGGGCGACCAATTTGACCAGAGTAATAAAAAGCTGGCGCAAAAAGCTTTTGATATCTTTTATTTCACTATTAACTTCGGCTCCTTTTTTGCGTCCTTGCTGATGCCGCTGACTCTCAAGCACTTTGGTGCTGCCGTGGCTTTTGGTATACCAGGCATACTGATGGCACTGGCCACCTTGTTTTTCTGGCTAGGCCGCAAACGTTATGTGCATATAGCGCCAGAACCTAAAAATCCGCACAGCTTCTTAAAAGTGGTAAAAACCGCTTTATTCGCTAAAGAACAAGGCAAAGCCAATGGCGGCCTCTATCTGGCTTTAGTGGGTTTTGCTTTGGCGATTTTTAGTTTAAGCCAAACCCCAACTTTAGGCTTTGTCGCTGCTTTTTGTTTAGCTTTAGTGCTGGTGATGGGCTTTGGTGGTGCTGGTGCAGCTATTCAGTTGGAAAGAGCTCGGGGTGTTCATCCTGATATAGCCGTAGATGGTGTGCGTTCAGTGCTGCGTATTTTAATTTTGTTTGCGCTGGTCACTCCCTTTTGGTCTTTATTTGATCAAAAAGCCTCGACCTGGATTTTACAAGCCAATGATATGAGCAAACCTGACTGGTTTGAACCTGCCATGATGCAGGCCTTAAACCCGCTGTTGGTCATGCTGCTGATCCCTTTTAATCATATGGTGCTGTACCCGCTGTTGGAGCGTTGTGGTGTGCGTATTACCGCATTACGCCGTATGGGTGCTGGTATTGCCTTTGCGGGCTTAAGCTGGATTGTGATTGGTTCAGTACAGCTGGCGATGGACGGCGGCACTGTAATGTCGATAGTTTGGCAGGTATTGCCTTATGCACTCTTAACCTTTGGCGAAGTATTGGTATCGGCCACAGGCTTAGAGTTTGCTTACAGTCAGGCACCTGCTGCCATGAAAGGCACTATTACCAGCTTCTGGCAGTTATCGGTCACAGTAGGTAACTTATGGGTGCTATTAGCCAATAACAGTATTCGCAGCGAAACAGTTCTGTCGCAAGTAGAAGCGACAGGCTTATCGGAAACCGCCTTTTTAATGTTCTTCTTTGCGGGTTTTGCCTTAGTGGCAGCCGCTATTTTTGCCTTGTATGCACGTAGTTATACTATGTTGGATAATTATCGGGCTGCGGCTTAGTTTTACTTAGCATAACAATAGGGGCAAGACGCAAGACTTGCCCCCGTTTTCAGCTCTTAAGTAGAGGGTGAAGTCGCTGCGGGAAGGGCATAGTCCACGCAGACACGCCGTGAATACATCCATGTAGGGCTGCGTAACGTGTTGTTTCGCTATCCCTGCGAAACATGGTCTGCTCAGCACTATACCCATCCTCGCTTTTTAAGCTGCCAGATAGTAGATAAATCGCCGTGGTATCAACTCAAAACATTGGGGCACACCGCAAGACCCGACCCCGTTTCCGGTTTTCAGGCTCGCCTTTGGCATCCCTGCCAAAGACGGTCTGCTTAGAACCATACCCATCCTCGCTTTTTTGAGCTGCCAGATCGTAGATGAATCGCCGTGGTATCAACTCAAAAGGTTGGGGCACACCGAAAGACTTGACCCTGTTTTTATTCTGAGCTGAGTTAAAGTTATGGGGATGCTGTAGAGGGTTAGGTCGCTGCGGGAAGGGCATAGTCCACGCAGACACGCCGTAAATACATCATGTAGGCTCGCCTTTGGCATCCCTGCCAAAGACGGTCAGCTTAGAACTATACCCATCCTCGCTTTTTAAGCTGCCAGACATAAAAGCAATTAAATTAATCGCCGTGGTTTCAACTCAAAACGTTGGGGCACACCGCAAGACCTGACCCTGAAGTTGGGTTTGACCCCGTTGGTTTGCGTAGGTTAATTCAGTGTGGCGTAATTGAATCTTTCCATGGGAAAAAGAAGATCCGATAAGTTTCTTCCTTTTTTGTTACATGATTGAAATTAGCAAAAACCATTTCATAATGATTCTCGCCGCATGAAAACTCACCATCGAACAACAAACTAACACCGGTCATCTCGCTAAGCTTAATATCAAACTCCTTACCGGTAGCTATTGGATCTAAGTTAAATCTTCTGGCATAGTCGACAACACTTTTACTTGTTCTTTTTAGTGGCAGCAAAGACATGTTGGAAATCGGTACATAAACTTCTGAATCGTAGGTCTTATATTTGTTGACCTTAAATCGTTTACCTTCAGAAAATATTTCCATCTTGGTTAGATCAAGTGAGAGGTACGTATTTGTAAGAAAAATCATAGTCAGCTCATCAGACATAGCCTCTTCACATGTCTCTAGCTTTGGTTTCAAAGATCGTCCCGGAGTACTATAAAAACTAACAGACAACTGGCTATTAAGAAGAAGCTCTGGACTCGCCTCATAATATCGTTTTTGCTGTCTTTCCGTACGCGCTTTTGGTTCCAAAGCATAGCTACTAAATACAGAGGTCATTGTTGTATAGCACCCCCCAATAACAATACAGAGTAACAAAACTATAGCCTTATTCATCTCTGATGTTCCTTGCGTAATATTTGTATTAACGGTCTTTGCTGTCCGGTCTTGCACCGTGCTCGACAAGCTTTCCTGATTTAGTTTCTATGAGTTTAAGGATAAGCTGAAATTAAATAATTCATAGTAAATCCAATCGATTAAGGAAAATGACATAGATTTAAATATGAAGTAAACAAAAAACCGGACTAAAAAGTCCGGTTTTCAAAGATAACGTAAAACTTTAGCGTTAAACGTTAAACAAGAAATGCATGACGTCGCCGTCTTTACAGACGTAGGTTTTACCTTCAACGCGCAGTTTGCCTGCTTCTTTGGCTCCGGCTTCACCTTTACAGGCGATAAAGTCGTCGTATGACACTACTTGAGCACGGATAAAACCACGTTCGAAGTCGGTGTGGATCACGCCTGCTGCTTGTGGTGCTGTTGCGCCAACTGGAATAGTCCAGGCGCGTACTTCTTTTACACCAGCAGTGAAGTAGGTGTGCAGGTTCAGCAGCGAGTAACCACCACGGATTACGCGGTTTAAGCCTGGCTCTTCTAAGCCCATAGACTCTAAGAATTCTGCTTTTTCGCTATCTTCCAGCTCAGCAATTTCAGATTCAATAGCAGCACAAATAGACACTACAATAGCGCCTTCTTTGGCGGCTATGGCTTTTACTACGTCTAAGTGTGGGTTATTTTCAAAACCATCTTCCAGTACGTTAGCGATGTACATAGTAGGTTTGATTGTCAGGAAGTTCATGTACGACACCAGCGCTTTTTCGTCGTCGCTTAAGTCCAGCTGACGTAAAGTTAAGCCTGATTCTAAATGCTTTTTAACTTTTTCCAGCACTTCCATTTCAGCTTTAGCGTCTTTATCACCAGCTTTGGCTTTTTTGCTCACGCGGAAAATAGCTTTGTCGGCGCTGTCCATATCAGATAAGACCAATTCCATATTGATGGTATCGATATCGTCAGCCGGATCAATTTTACCAGCAACGTGGATGATGTTTTCATCATCAAAACAACGTACTACGTGACCGATAGCGTCGGTTTCACGGATGTTGGCCAGGAATTTATTACCTAAACCTTCACCTTTAGAAGCGCCTTTTACCAGGCCTGCTATATCGACGAATTCCATAGTCGTTGGCAGGATACGTTGTGGTTTTACAATGTCGGCCAGTTGCTGTAAACGCAAATCAGGCACAGGCACCACACCGGTATTTGGTTCGATAGTACAAAACGGGAAGTTAGCCGCTTCAATACCAGCTTTTGTCAGTGCGTTGAACAGAGTAGATTTACCTACGTTTGGTAAACCAACGATGCCACATTTAAAACCCATGGGTGTATCCTTTGTGCTTAGACGGCAAAGCCGTGCTGTTTGCGAACCGGACGCGCTTAAACTATTGCTTAAGCCGCGCTAAAACTATGTAACCTGTGCTGCGCTTTAATTAAGCCATCGCTTAACCAGAGCTCAAAACAACGCATCGATTCATCCAAAGCTTCGTCGATCAGCTTCTGTTCGGATAACGGTGCTTTGCCCAGCACATAACCTGTGACTAAATCTTTGTGACCAGGATGGCCAATACCCAGTCGCAGGCGAWAAAAATTGGCATTGTTGCCTAGTTTACTGGTGATGTCTTTTAAACCGTTGTGACCAGCATGGCCGCCACCCAGTTTAAATTTAGCTACGCCGGGCGCTATCGCCATTTCGTCGTGAGCCACCAGAATGTTTTCGGGTAAAAGTTTATAGAACTGCGCCATAGCTGCAACGGATTTGCCACTTAAATTCATGTACGTAGTGGGAATCAGCAGTTTATATTCCTGACCTTGAGTGACAAATTTACCAGTCAGGCCAACAAATTTACTATCAGGACGAAGAGAAACGTTATAGCGGCGGGCAAGTTGTTCTACAAACCATTGACCTGCGTTATGGCGGGTCTGGCTGTATTCTGGGCCTGGATTACCCAGGCCCACAATTAACTGAATTGCTTCAGTCATTACTCAGCTGTGTCTTCGTCTGCTTTGCCAGCAGGCTTGTTCACAGATACAACGGCTTGGTCATGACCAGCGCCTTTGGCTAACTCAGTGATAGTTACGCCAGCAGGAACTTTCAGATCTGACAAGTGTAGAGTTACGCCTACTTCAACGTCTGCTAAATCCACTTCAATGAATTCTGGCAGGTTCTGTGGTAACACAGTGATAGCCAGTTCGTTGATATGGTGAGCAACGATGCCGCCTTTCTTAGTTGCAGCAGCTTCGTTGATGAAGTGTACTGGAACTACAGTGTGTAACTCGTGGCCAGCTTCTACGCGTTGGAAGTCAACGTGCATAACTTTTGGCTTGAACGGGTGACGTTGCATAGCTTTAACGATAGTTTTCACTTCTTCACCGCCAACAACGATAGTCAGGATGTGAGTGTAGAAACCTTCGTTAGCCTGAGCTTGTAACAATTTAGAGTGATCTAAAGTGATAGACAGAGCTTCTTGATGACCACCGTAAATAATAGCTGGTACTTTGTCTGCGTGACGTAGGCGGCGGCTCGCACCTTTCCCTAAATCAGTACGGACTTCTGCATTTAACGTGTAAATGGCGTTTGACATGGTATTCTCCAAAAATTAATAGACCCTGAGTTCCGCGACCTGACCCCAGGAAGAAGCTTTTTCGGTGGGTGAAGTTAAATTCAGCCGACGCAAAAAAGCGCGCTATGGTATCACTGGAGCCTTAAGGCTGCAAATGAAAGCTACAAAAGACAAGTATAAAAAAAGACACCTTTTGATGTCTTTTTTAAATCTGCAGTCTGAAGTTAATCAGGCGTCTGATTAATCAAACATAGAAGAGATAGATTCTTCGTTGCTGATACGACGGATACATTCGGCCAGCATATCGCTTAAGGTCAGCTGTCTTACTTTGCTGACTGCGCGCATTTCTGCACTCAGCGGAATAGTGTCGGTGATGATCAGCTCGTCGATCACTGAGTTTCTGATGTTCTCAGCGGCATTGCCAGAGAAAATCGGGTGAGTGGCGTAAGCAAATACTCGTTTTGCTCCTTGTTCTTTTAAGGCTTCAGCGGCTTTGCATAAAGTGCCGCCTGTATCAATCATGTCATCGACAATAATACAGTCGCGATCTTTTACATCACCAATGATATGCATTACTTGAGACACGTTAGCCTTAGGACGACGTTTGTCGATAATGGCTAAGTCGGCATCGTTCAACAGTTTGGCGATAGCGCGGGCACGTACTACACCACCGATATCCGGAGATACCACTACTGGTGCAACAAATTCACGCTTACGCATATCGTCCAGCAATACCGGGCTACCAAAGACGTTATCAACCGGAACGTCGAAGAAACCCTGAATTTGTTCAGCGTGTAAGTCCACAGTTAAAACACGATCTACACCTACGCTGGATAAAAAGTCAGCCACTACTTTAGCAGTGATAGGCACACGGGCAGAACGCACGCGTCTGTCCTGGCGGGCATAACCAAAGTAAGGGATAACAGCGGTAATACGACCGGCAGAGGCGCGGCGTAAGGCGTCTACCATCACAATGAGTTCCATCAGGTTGTCATTGGTTGGCGCACAGGTAGATTGGATAATAAAAACGTCAGATCCCCTGACGTTTTCATTGATTTGAACACAGACTTCACCGTCGCTAAAACGGCCGACTTCGGCATCGCCCAGCTTGATATATAAACGGCTGGCTATCTTCTTGGCGAGTTCTGGTATGGCGTTACCAGCGAAAATCTTCATGTCGGGCACGGTAGGATCCTCAGGGCAGTTTGTGAGTCCGGTTAATAATGCAGCAGGCTTTTTGTGTCGCCTGCTGTGCGTCATACGGCTTGTTCCAATTCAGTCAGGACAGCAGACTGATTGACCCCTTTAGCAACAAAACCACGCCATGGTGGCGGTAGTTTTGCAAGGGTTTGACGGGCACTTAATTCATCCTGGAACTCGGCAAACACACTGGCACCGGTACCTGTCATTCGGGACGGCGCGTATTCTATCAACCAGTTCAGTACCATTGCAACCTCGGGGTATAGCCGTTTAACCAGAGTTTCGCAGTCATTTTGCCACTGTGAGTCTAGTAGATCTTTGACTGACATGACGGGTGTATTGCGGATTAAATCAGGGTTGCCGAAGACTTCAGCTGTGCTGACATGCACATCTGG
The DNA here is from genome assembly GCF_029269265.1 of Rheinheimera sp. 1928-s. Classification (GTDB taxonomy): domain Bacteria; phylum Pseudomonadota; class Gammaproteobacteria; order Enterobacterales; family Alteromonadaceae; genus Pararheinheimera. The sequence continues at coordinate 34,127 of NZ_JARIXP010000002.1, read as the reverse complement.
CGTCACAATAAGGTAATAGTTTTGCGGCAAACTGACGGGTTGTAATTTTTCTCCAACCCCTTCAGCAAAGGCTGTTTTTCCGAATACAAATACAGGAACGTCTGCACCTAACTTTAAGCCCAGTTCACAAAGCTGTGCGTTTGATAGCTTTAATTGCCATAACTGGTTCAAAGCCAGCAGTGTGGTCGCCGCATCGGACGAGCCGCCACCTAAGCCGCCACCCATAGGCACTTGTTTATCCAGATAAATACGCACGCCTGCGTTTTCTGCGGCAAAGGGCTGTAATAACTTCGCCGCGCGCACCACCAGATTGCTGTCGTTTTCTATGCTTTTATCTGAACAACGAAAGTTAATTTCACCGTCCCTGGTGAGTGTGAAACTAAGCTGGTCGCCACAATCAAGCATTTGAAACAAGGTTTGCAGATTGTGATAACCATCGGCCCTGCGGCCTGTGATATGTAAAAATAAATTCAGTTTGGCCGGAGCTGATAAGGTTAAAGTTGCCATTTACGCACCACTAACTTAATACGGCTGCCATCGGCTTTAGAATCCAACTGAATGCGTTTTGGCAAAGCTAAGGCATCAGGAAAAAACTCGCTGTAACTGACTTGCCAGTCACGCTGCTGGCTGTCTTTCAGCGTAAAGCTGGTTAAACGGCCTTGCGCATCCCACTGATGGTTAAAGCTTTCTGCGCTTGCCACACCTTTGAGCCACAACGGCATTTCTTCAATAGGTAAACTCCAGCCGGATAAATAATCCAGCAAGGCACTGGCCGACTGAGCTTTATGAGTTTCGCCATCAGCTTTGACCTTAGCGCCACGGGCGTCGGTTTCCAGTTCAAAAACACTGATGCCAACAAAGGTGGTCATATTGGCCTGAAAATAAGGCCCTTGTTGTTGCCAGTTTAAACTGCCACTGACGCTTTCCTCAGGCGCTTTTACATTTAAGGCTCCGGTCAGTGTAAACTCCTGCAATTGCTCTAATTGCAGTTGTCTTTGTTGTGCTGATAGGGGAATAACTGGTTTTAGCTGGCTGCTGTTGCTGGCACAACCTGTCAAAATCAGACTGAAAACTACAAAACAACCAGTTTTTATCGCTGCAAACACACTAATTCCTTCTCTACGCTTTTTTTAGTTTGGGCTTTTTCGTACAATTCGCCCTCTTTTGACTAACGCCGGTTTTTTCGAAACGGGCCAAACAGGTGAATGACCATTTTTGCTTTAGGTATTAATCATAAAACTGCACCTGTCTCCTTACGTGAGCAGGTTGCTTTTGCGCCTGAACAAATTTTGGACGCCTTACGGGATCTGACGACGACGACCCAGGTGTCCGACGCTGTGATTTTGTCCACCTGTAACAGAACTGAGCTGTATTTTAGCGGCAGCGCCGAGCAATCGAAACAAGTAATTGACTGGCTGAGCAAATTTCATCAGTTAGACCTGGCCGAATTACAGCATCATTTATACCTGCATCAGGATCAGCAGGCCAGCAGTCATTTAATGCGTGTGGCCTGTGGTTTGGATTCTTTAGTGCTGGGTGAACCCCAAATTCTGGGGCAAGTGAAGCAGGCTTATAGCCATTCACGTCAGGCCGGTACTATTAATCCGGCTTTTGAACGTTTATTTCAAAAGACCTTTTCAGTGGCCAAGCAGGTTCGTACTGAAACGGACATTGGCGCCAGTGCTGTATCTGTCGCTTTTGCTGCGGTAAGTTTAGCCCGACAAATCTTCGGTCAGCTCGGCAAAGTGAAAGTGCTGCTGATTGGTGCCGGTGAAACGATAGAGCTGGTGGCCAAACATTTATTGGAGCAGGGCGCGGAAAAAATTACTGTCGCGAACCGCTCTTATGACAAAGCCGCAGCTTTAGCCAGCCAGTTTAATGGTGAAGCAGTCAGTTTAGCGCAGGTGCCACAAGCCTTGGCTAATGCCGATGTCGTCATTAGTTCGACTGCCAGTACCTTGCCTATTGTCGGTAAAGGTATGGTGGAACAGGCGCTGAAAAAACGCCGCCACAAGCCGATGTTTTTTGTCGATTTAGCTGTGCCACGAGATATTGAAGAGCAAGTATCAGAGCTGGAAGACGCCTATTTGTATACAGTGGATGACTTGCAATCCATAGTGCTGCAAAACCTGCAGAACCGTCAGGAAGCAGCGGCTGAAGCCGAGCAGATGATTTTGCAGGGCGTCAATGAGTTCAATTCGTGGCTGAGTTTGCATGGCCAGTTAGACGTAGTGCGCGATTACCGCGACAAAGGCGAAGCCATTCGGGATGAATTGCTGGCCAAAGCGGGCAAACAAATTGCAGCAGGGCAGGACCCTGAAAAAGTATTAGCTGAACTTGCGACTAAACTCAGCAACAGGTTGATGCATGCACCAACCAAGGCGCTGCGGCAGTTACTGCAGGACGAGCAACCTCAACAACAATCTTTGATCAACACTTTGTTAGATCTGTAATCAGGTAAATAGAAACAACATGAAAGAATCGGTGTACCGCAAACTCGAAGCTCTGGTCGAACGTTATGAAGAAGTTCAAGCGTTATTAAGTGACGCTGGCGTAATTTCTGACCAAAGTCGTTTTCGCGAGTTGTCTAAAGAGTACAGCCAACTGGAAGAACTGAGCCATGCTTTTGGTTTGTATCGTCAGGCGCAGGATGATTTAGCCAGCGCAGAAGAGATGATGAAAGATTCAGATCCGGATATGCGTGATATGGCGCAGGACGAATACAAAGCAGCCAAAGAGCGGATTGAACAGCTGGATCAGGACTTACAGATTCTGTTGTTACCTAAAGATCCAAACGACAGCAACAGCTGCTTCCTTGAAATTCGTGCCGGTGCTGGTGGTGATGAAGCCGCTATTTTTGCCGGTGACGTGTTCCGTATGTACAGCCGTTTTTGTGAACGCAAACGCTGGAAAGTTGAAATTGTTAGCTGCAACGACGGCGAGCACGGTGGTTATAAAGAAGTGATCGCCAGCATTCAGGGCGAAGGCGCTTACGGTATTTTGAAATTTGAATCCGGTGGTCACCGCGTACAACGTGTGCCAGCCACTGAGTCTCAGGGCCGGGTGCATACTTCTGCCTGTACAGTGGCCATTATGCCGGAAGTACCGGAAAGCGAAGCCATTGAAATTAACCCTGCTGATTTAAAAGTAGATACCTACCGCGCCTCTGGTGCCGGTGGTCAGCACGTTAACCGAACTGACTCTGCCATTCGTATCACTCACTTACCGACTGGTATAGTGGTGGAATGTCAGGACGAGCGTTCACAGCATAAAAACCGCGCCCGCGCTATGAGCGTGTTGCAGTCACGTATTCAGGCCGCTGAAGATGAAAAACGTCGTTTAGTCGAAGAATCACATCGTCGTTCTTTAGTCGGCAGTGGTGACCGTTCAGAACGTATCCGTACTTACAACTTCCCGCAAGGCCGCTTAACGGATCATCGTATCAACCTGACGATCTACCGTTTATTAGATGTGATGGAAGGTGATTTAGATTTGGTGATTGGCCCATTAAGCCATGAACACCAGGCTGACTTGTTAGCTGCTTTGGCTGATGAAAACCGTTAACAATCCTTCCTTAACGCAGTGGCTGCAACAAGCTACTGCGTTACTTACTCCTTTGCTTGAAACCGGCCCTGTACCTGCGGATGCAAAACAGGAAGCCCGGCGTATTTTGCTGGAAGTGCTGGATATTAATGCCACCACCTTGATGTTGTATCCAGAGCGTGAGCTTACCCAAGCGCAGTTGCTGTTAGTTGAACCTGTGTTGACACGCCGTCTGACCGGTGAGCCTTTGGCCCATATTCTGGGCTACTGGTATTTCTGGGATTTTAAACTCGCTGTTGCCCCTTGCACCTTAATACCAAGGCCAGATACCGAATTGTTAGTTGAGCAGTCTTTAGCTTTGCTTTTGCCTGCTAAAGCCAAAGTGCTGGATTTAGGCACTGGCACAGGAGCTATAGCTTTAGCTTTAGCCAAAGAAAAGCCAAACTGGATTGTGACTGGCGTTGATTTACAACCCGATGCAGTGGATTTAGCAAAGCAGAATGTTGAGCTTTTGGCTTTAGCCAATTGCCACATCAAACAAAGCAGCTGGTTTGATGCGTTAGAAGGGCAGCAGTTTGATTTAATCGTCAGCAACCCACCTTATATAGATGCACAAGACCCGCATTTAGCTTTAGGTGATGTACGCTTTGAACCCGACTCGGCTTTAGTAGCACCAGAGCAAGGCCTGGCCGATATCCGCCATATCTGCACCCAAGCCCCACAATTCCTGACCCCATCCGGCTGGTTATGGCTGGAACACGGCTACCAGCAAGCCGACGCAGTACAGCAGATTTTAACCGAAGCTGGTTTTACATCAGTGCAATCAGTAAAAGACTACGGCGACCAGTGGCGTATCACCGGTGGGAAGCTTCCCGCTTAAGTTTTGTTTGTCCTTTCTTTGAATTACTTCTCCTGAAATCTACTGTAGGGCGCGGTTTATCCGCGCCTGTCAGGCGTTAAAATCCTTATATAACAGAGCCTATTTAGTTGTTGCTGAACATTGAAAGCTAAGTTAATTTAGGTACTTACAGCAGCGAGCTTAAAAAAACAGCAGACTCAGGCAGAGAAGCAGCGTACAAACACTGCACTCAAATGTTAGTGCGTACAATTGTTTGAATAATGGAGAATTTATGAGAATTTCAGGATTAAGTGCAATAGCGTTAAGTCTGTCTTTGGCTGGGTGCTCAGCAGCATTGGTTCATTCAACTTCAGAACCAAGACAAAAAATTAACCAAGCTTATGAGCTAATCAATGCAGGTAGAGCTATACCTGCAGAAAAGTTAGCATTAGAAGCCGTCAATATTTATCTAAAAGAATCAAATTTTATCGGAGCCGGAAATGCGGAAACCGTGCTGGGGGTACTTTACTCAAGCTCTGCTTATCATGCAGCTGAAGCTCACTATCGTGAGTTAGGTACTTTTGATCCAACGCCGGAAAAATCAAAATTGAGCTTTAGAAAAGCGGTCGATTTGTATAAAAAAGGCGGAGAGTATTGGGGCGCGGCAAATGCTTTAATTGGTGTTGGGGATGCGTTTTCAAAGCAAGGGGATCATGCTAACGCATGTTTAACTTATCGTGAAGCTTTGCAGACTTATTTGGACCCCAATGCAATATTTACCGGAACTGCCTTTACCTGGAATCCTAAGTATCCGTCTTACCAAGCCATGCTTGAAGCAATTATTCAGGATACTTGCAAAGCAACATAAGCTCGCTGAGCTTGCCCGGATTAGGCTAATGATCTTCAGGTTGGGTTGAGACGCAGTCTCACTAGAGACTTATGATCCTGTGTGGCATGTTGCAACTTTTTGAATGGAAGTCATAACAAACATTTGCCGGTTGAGGCTCAAGGCCCAACCTAAATGACCCATTGAGTGACGTAAGGACATAGTTTGAAAAAATACATGGTGGTAGAAAACTTCAAGCCTGGGCTAATGGCAGAAAACTACAAAGTGTATAACGCCAAAGGTCGCCAGTTTCCTGATGGCTTGTACTATTTAAACTCATGGGTGAATACAGAGAAAAACATCTGTTTTCAGCTAATGGAGTCGAATGACGAAGCTCTGTTCTATCAGTGGTTTAAAAAGTGGGAAGAGTTCGTTGAGTTTGAGCTTTATCCTCTTGATTAAGCTGGATAGCCCTTCACTCATTTGGACGCGAAATGACACCTGAAATCCAGGCTAAATTTTCCAGCTATCCGCCAGCGGCACAACAGCAGCTTGAAGAGGTGCGCCGTCTTATCCTTGCTGTTGCAGAGGAAAATGCGTTAGGTGTAGTGGAGGAAAGTCTGAAATGGGGTGAACCCAGCTATCAGGTCAAAGGCGGTAGTGCGATTCGAATCGACTGGAAGCCAAAAGATCCTGATGTGATTAAGGTCTATTTTCATTGCCAGACCAGCTTGGTTGAAACCTTCAGGGAAATATACCGGCAGGAATTTGAGTATGAGGGAAAACGAGCCATTGTTCTGCCATTAGCTGCACCTGTGTCTGACGCACCATTCAAGCATTGCCTGCAACTGGCACTGAAATACCATAGCCTGAAACACCTCCCACTACTGGGTGCTTGATATGGGCACTTTCTTGCTGCGCTCACTGAAGGTTAGTCAACCTACCTGTTCCAGTTACTGCACAAGTCAGGGCTTTGAGCCTATACTTGTCCTGTAAGTTGTACATATGGAGGTTTTATGAGAATTGTGTCTTTTACAGAAGCAAGAAATAGCTTAAAAGCGGTATTAGATTCAGTGGTGAATGATGCTGATACTGCAGTAATAACGCGTCGTGATGCAGACGATGCCGTTGTGATGTCACTCGATTAGTACAACAGCCTGATGGAAACAGTGCATTTATTGCGTTCCCCCGCAAATGCTGAGCATTTGAATCGCTCAATTGCACAATTCAAAGCTGGTCAAGTGACTCAGCGGGATTTGAGTGATGAGTAGTCGCCTGTTTTCATTGACGGACGAGTTCATGGACTGACTACTTGTATTGGCAAACTAAGGATAAGAAAACGCTTAAACGTATCAACAAACTGATCAGTGATGTAAAGCGTTCACCTTTTGAGGGTATTGGTAAACCAGAACCGCTCAAAGAAAACTTGGCCGGTTTTTGGTCTCGTCGTATAGATGATACAAACAGATTGGTCTTCGCAGTGGATGAGCATGCAATTACGATTATTTCGTGCCGTTACCACTATTAAATTAAATCTTTTATCGAATTAGACTCGCTGGCATTTTATCTCTGAATCAGAGCGATCCCCACGACTCAGTGCTCCTTCTCTCAATACCCCCACTCTAAAATATTTATATTTTCAACGACTTTGTTTTGACCCTTCCCTGTTTAACGCATATAAATAAACACACAGCAGTAAAGCGCGCGGCAAGCTAAGGAGTGTTACATGGCGAATGATTTTTTATTTGCTGAGGAACCCGAGGAAGTTGTACAGATTTCTCGTGGCAGTTGGAAAGTTCTGATAGTGGACGATGAGCCTGAGGTTCATGCCGTTACTAAGCTGGCATTAAGTGACTTTTCCTTTCAGAGCAAACATCTCGAATTTATCAGCGCTTATTCAGGTCGGGAAGCTCGCGAGATGTTGGCGAAGCATACCGATGCCGCCATTGTGCTTTTGGATGTGGTGATGGAAACCGACGATGCCGGATTACTGGTGGCACGTTATATCCGCGAAGAGCTGCATAACCATTACGTGCGTATTATTTTACGTACCGGCCAGCCTGGGCAGGCGCCTGAGCGTCAGGTAATAGTCAATTACGATATCAACGACTACAAATCCAAAACTGAGCTGACGGCGCAAAAGCTCTTTACTGTGGTGATGTCGAGCCTGCGTTCCTATCGCGATATTCTGGCCATTGATCACAGCCGTCAGGGCCTTGAGAAAATTATTACCGCCTCTGCTGATTTGTTTTCGGCCCACTCGATGGAGCAGTTTATTGATGGCGTGTTGCAGCAATTGACCTCCATTTTAGGCTGTAACGACAATGCTTTGCTGGTGACCTCATCGCTGGTGGCAGGCAATATCAATGAAGAAGCCGACCCGGAGCGTTTGGTGGTGTTTGCCGGTTTAGGCCAGTTTGAAAAGCAGGAAGGTAAACAAATCAGTGAAGTACTGGAACCGGCGTTACTGGATGCTTTTCATCAGGCCTTAAATAGCCGCAGCATTGTGTACCGGGACAATTATCTGGTGGCCTATTGCACCAGTAAATTTACCTCTGGTTCTCTGCTTTATGTGTCTGGTTTACCGAACCAGATGACAGATACGCAAAAACGTTTAATTGAGCTGTTTTCACAAAATGTGCAAATTGCTTATGAAAACGTGCAGCTGCAAAGCGAAATTGAAGATACGCAACGTGAAATTGTTTATCGCTTAAGTGAAGCGGTGGAGCATAGATCCATCGAAACCGGCAATCATGTAAAGCGGGTCGCCTTTATTTGTTACGACTTAGCTAAAGCTTATGGCTTACCGGAAGAAGAAGCTGAAAAGCTGATGTTTGCGTCTCCTTTGCATGATGTCGGCAAAGTAGGTATACCAGATGGCATTTTAAATAAGCCGATGAAGCTGCATGGCCAGGAATGGGAAGTGATGAAAACCCATGCCAGCATAGGCTATGAAATTTTAAAGAACTCAAAACGTACCATTATTCAGGCAGGCGCTATCATAGCGCAAGACCACCATGAGAAATGGGATGGCTCTGGTTATCCCAGTGGCAAAAAAGGCGAAGAAATTCATATTTACGGCCGTATTGCTGCTTTAGCTGATGTTTATGATGCATTGCGCCACAGACGCTGTTATAAATCGGCCTGGACCTTAGAGCAGGTGCTTGAGAAGATCAGCAGTGAGTCGGGCAAACATTTTGACCCTAAACTGGTCGAAATTTTTAAAACCCGGGTCGACAAACTCGAAGCAATACTGCAAAAATATCCCGATGACGAGTAAGTCGCAGTTATCACTTATTCCAGGCCACCTGCGGGTGGCCTTGTTATTCCGCAGACGTTAAATGATTTTTAAGGACTATTTTTATGTATATGGCACTAAAACATTCTCATATGTTGTTTATCGCGCTCAGCGTTACTTTTTTAGCAGTGCGGTTTTTATTGAGTTTAAAATCCCCGGCTTTGTTGCAGAACAAGTTCTTAAAAATTGCGCCTCATGTGGTGGATACCTTATTACTGCTGACGGCTATTGGCCTGATGCTGACTATTCAGCAATACCCATTTCAGACGCCATGGCTGACCGATAAACTTTTTGGTTTATTTGCTTATATTGGCTTAGCTGTGATGGCATTAAAAGGCCGCACTCTGCTGATGCGCTGGGTAGGTTTTTTAGGTGCTTTAAGCTGGCTGGCTCTGGTAGGCAAAGTCGCTATTACTAAAACCCCTTTACTGTTTGGTTAAGGGGTTATTTGGCTAAAACAGCCGTGTTTTTAAGTATGCTTTTTGTGATGTTGTTTCTTGTCGTAGTGGATAGTAGATGAAGTCTGAGTTAAAGCAGCAGGGCCTGGCCCTGCTTGAATTATTGTTAGCAATTGAACAGCAGTGGACTGATGCAGAGCAAATTCAGCAAGCAAAAGAGTGCTGGCTGGCAATGGCACCTGCCAAAGCTGAAACAAAGCTGACAATGAATGCGTTAGCCCGCCATGTGGACAGCTTTTACCGGGATGCTTTTTTTACCCCTCCAGTTAAACCTTTGCTGATTGAAGAGATGCATCAGCCCACATTGCTTAGCTATGCCATTAATCAGCGTGAAGCCGACCCGCTGGTGCTGATACTGCTGCTGTTATGCTGGTTACAACAAGCTGGCTTTCAAAGCGATATAGTGCGCTACAAAGGTGAATATTTAGTGCAGGTGCGTTTATCCAAAGCTGAAAAGGTTTGGGTTGATCCATATACAGGGGCCTGGCAATGTTTGTTAAGCCCTGAAAATGGTCTGGCGCTGAGTATTACTCAGGAACTGGCGACGCAATCTGTCGATTTTCCGACCTTTTGTGACGGGCTGTGGCAACTGCAAAAGCAGCTGTTGTTGGCTTTAGGTAAACGTGAACAAGCCATGGCCGTGGTGCAACATTTGCTGGAGCAAAAACCGGGCGATCCCTACTTGCACCGGGAACGGGGTTTATTATCTGAACTGTTAGATCACTGGTCTTTGGCGATCAGCGACTATCAGTATTTTGTTGATCAAAAACCGGATGACCCGTCCAACGATCATATGAAACAGCAAATCCGCCAGCTGTCGTCCTACCCACAATGGCTGCATTAAGAGTATCATTGCCGCAGTATCCAGTATTTTGTCTGAGGAATTGAAAGTGACGAACCAACATACTATTCAGGTTGGCGCTATTGAAGTCGCCAATAACAAACCTTTTGTGCTCTTTGGTGGCATGAACGTTTTAGAGTCGCGTGATTTAGCCATGCAAGTGGCGGAATACTACGTCAAAGTCACAGAAAAGCTGGGCATTCCTTATGTCTTTAAAGCCTCTTTTGACAAAGCCAACCGCTCTTCTGTGCATTCGTATCGTGGTCCTGGCATGGAAGAAGGTTTAAAGATTTTTGAAGAAATTAAAAAAACCTTTAACGTACCGCTGATCACCGACGTGCACGAACCTTATCAGGCCGCTATTGTGGCTGAAGTGGTGGATGTAATTCAGTTGCCGGCCTTTTTGGCCCGTCAAACCGACTTAGTCATAGCTATGGCGCAAACCGGTGCTGTGATTAATGTGAAAAAACCACAGTTTTTAGCACCGCACGAAATGCGTCATATCATCACCAAGTTTCAGGAAGCGGGTAACGATAAAATTATCCTTTGCGAACGTGGCTCCAGCTTTGGTTATAACAATCTGGTGGTTGACATGTTGGGCATGGACGATATGAAGCAATACGCTCCGGTGATTTTTGATGCAACCCATGCGTTACAGCGTCCTGGTGGCCGTGCTGATTCGGCTGATGGTCGTCGCGCTCAGGCGGCTCAGTTGGCCCGTTCTGGTATGGCGTTGGGTTTAGCTGGCTTATTTATTGAAGCGCACCCGAATCCAAATGAAGCCAAATGCGATGGCCCTTGTGCTCTGCCATTGAATAAACTGGAAGCCTACCTGCAACAAATGAAAGAATTGGATCAGTTAGTCAAATCTTTTGCGCCTTTGGATACATCAGCAAATTAAAAAACCACTGTAGGGGCGGGTCTTGTAACCGCCCGCTTAAATGCCAATTAAATTTCGTTACTTTGAGTAAGAAGGGGATGAAAAACGCCCTCTTTGCTCAAGTATTAAGCTAACGATTCGAGCAGCTAAAAAATAAGTTGACTTGGATCGCCGAAATCCGTTTAATACCCCCCGTTGCCCAGATAGCTCAGTCGGTAGAGCAGCGGATTGAAAATCCGCGTGTCGGTGGTTCGATTCCGCCTCTGGGCACCATAAATTTTTGTGATGTGATTCCTTTCAAATCCTGTCACCCAGTTTAGGTTGCCGCTTTAGCTCAGTTGGTAGAGCAACTGACTTGTAATCAGTAGGTCATCCGTTCGACTCGGATAAGCGGCACCATTCACGTTTTGCCCAGATAGCTCAGTCGGTAGAGCAGCGGATTGAAAATCCGCGTGTCGGTGGTTCGATTCCGCCTCTGGGCACCAATAAAAACAAAAAGCCCGTCTTTGTGACGGGCTTTTTGTTTTCTGTTATTCAAAGGCTAGATCTTGGTTACAAATTTACTGCTGTCAGGTTCATTTTACTCAGCCGTGATCTCCTGTTGCTTTTGACGCAACAACACAACCCCAAACCACAACTGCCAAACCAATTGAGACAAGCCAAAAGCTTCTTTCAGGTAAGGCAGGGTATGAAAAACGGTAAGTATCGCAAAGCTGCCTGTGAGCAGACCAAGCCCATGTAGTTTTGCCTTTTGTGGTTGTTGCTGCAGTCCGGCCAGGCTGAAAAGCAAGATCCACAGACCACCCACCAATTCAATACCGCCGCCCAGAGCATGGGTCATCAGCCCCATAACAGAAAAGAGGGTTACTGCGAGATCTGGATCTGTATTGACCAGATTGATCACTCGCTCCAAACCTGTCAGGGCTATCATGCCAGACGCCATCATTAAGACCACCCAAACCTTGCCAAACAACCCAGAGACTTGCACTAAGGCTGATCGCGGCTGAGGCAACTGCTGAGGGATAGCAATCACCATCACGGCCAGTAAAAAACCAAACAGCAAATAACCTATGGCATAACCTGCCGCTACCAAAAACTGATGCTGCTCTATGTATTGAATTTTCTGTAAAGGTTCCGCTTGCTCGGGTTGAGATAAAAACACAAAAAAGATCAGTGCCACTGTGAAGTAACACAAAGCCATGCCTAAAGCGGCTAAACCGCCACAGCGTTGTAAGGTAAAAAAGGATGCTGAATTGGATGTGCCTTGATAAAAGGACATAATGACTCCTGAAAAAACTGAATTAATGTGGTAAAGGTTCGCATAAAATCTTATGCAAAGCTGAAGCTGATGTCGTCCGCGACTATAAGCGCGGACAGTTTTTATGCCGCAGTTAGCTGTTATTACTTAGACTGATGGGGTTCTTCATCGCAAACGACAAGGTAGGGAAGTCTGTTGATGCTTGAGTTGGTTTTTGCCGCTATGGCCTTGGGGATTGTGCTGCTGGTTGTGCCTTACTTTTGCTTGCAACTGCTGCAGAATAAGCACTTGATGCCGCTTCTCATCGTGCTTTTGTCATTGGCCTTTATAGCCACTGGACCTGTGGTTTTTACCCTGCGGCCTTCATTGGTTTTTGTATATATCGCACTGATGCCATTAGCTTTTTTTGCTCTGAACCCTGCCTTGTGGTTCTACATCAAAGCTTTAACTGCAGAACAGCCCTGGCGCTTCACAGCTGCAGACGGCTGGCATGTTTTACCTCTGGGTTTTGCCGGGGTACTGGCGGTGCTGATCCAGAGCTTGTCTTATGAACAACAGCAGTTGTTATTTTTTTCTGAGGCGTCAAATGTGGCTGGTTACACTTTGCTGGTTGCTATCGTATTTTTAGCGGCTGTGTTGCTATGGCTGGGGCAAAGTTGTTTTTACCTGCGGCAGATGCTCAGCACGGTCAGACGTTACAGACGAAAGCTGCGTCAGGTCTTTGCCGAGGACAGTGGTAAACGGCTGGCATGGCTGGAAATGCTGGTGCTGTTGCTACTGTTCAGCTGGAGTTATGCAGTGCTGAACCTGATGCTGGCTGAGCGCTTGAATTCGGTATGGTTGTCGGATGCAGTGGTGCTGTTTTGCTTGTTACTGGTAGTGTGGTTAGTCGCCTGGTGTGGTTTAACGCAGCAACCGGGTTTTAGTGAAACCTATAAACTACAGATTGTTTCGACTGAAGCTGAAGAGTTAAAGCCTGATCAAACTGAAATGACAGATGCAGCTCAAGGCCTCACAAAATACCAACGCTCAGCCTTGGGCGAGCAACAGTCTGCCCGTATTGCTGCCAGGCTTCAGCAAACTATGCAGTCTGAGTTGTTATATCTGGATGAAACACTGACCTTGTATAAACTGGCCGAACATCTTGCGGTGCCTGCACACTATTTATCCCAAACGTTAAATCAACACCTGAGGATGTCATTTTTTGAGTATGTGAATCAGGCTCGTGTAGAAGCTGCCAAACAAAAGCTCAAACAAAGCGATGATTCAGTGTTAAGCATCGCTATGTCTGTAGGTTTTAATGCCCGCTCGTCTTTTTATACCGCCTTTAAAGCCAATACAGGCCAAAGCCCGGCGCAGTTCAGAGCTGCCAATCGGCAGGATAAACAGCTGTTATAAGCCCGTTAACTTTGCCTGAAATCCCCACACTTGAAAATGCTCCGGCTGAATGTCGCTAAAACATTTTAAGCGGCTTTCGGCCTGATCGTATTCAGTCCTGTGCCAGTGGTGTTCGGCCGGCAGGGCTACTACTTTCATGCCTGCTGCTTTGGCTGCTGTTAAACCTGTGATTGAGTCTTCAAACACCAGACAATGTTCTGAAGCTACACCAAGCTTGCTGGCTGCCAGATGGTAAATTTCAGGTTTAGGTTTGCCTTGTGTCACCAGCTCGATAGAACATAGTGCTTGAAAGTACGGACGAATTTGCAGTTTATCCAGCACAGTGTTCATCAGTGATCCCGGTGAATTGGTGGCAAGCGCTACCGGAATTTGCCAGCTTTGCAGTTGTTGCAATAGCTCCACTACACCTTTTTTCACCACTCCACGCTCAAGCACAGCCAAAGCCACATAATCAATAACGGCTTGTTCGGTTTGTTCAATGGTCAAATCCTGCCAGGGCGAATGCTTAAACCAAAGTTCAGTAACAGCTCTGGTGGTCATGCCACTGGTCTGTGATGTAATGGCCGGATCCAGTGTTACGCCTAATTGGCGAAACACATGCTGCTCGGCTTCAGCCCAATAAGGCTCAGAATCAATCAGTACCCCATCCATATCAAAAATAACTGCCTGAACCACCTGACGGCTCCCTCTTTTGCTGTCTCTGGCTTATTATTCAACAGCACAACACTCTGCACCACAGCTTTATCCGCTTTCGCAGGCTAAATTCTGTACTTGGCTTTATTTTTGCGGTGAAGTGCAAAAATCCAGATTGGAGTCTGGGGGCAATTGCTCTATGGTAAAGCGTCACTTGTTAAAAAAGGATCTTGTAGTGCGCCTGTCTTTTGCCTTGTCTTGCGTATTTTTGTGCAGTTTCAGCCTGTTGGCAGCAGAAACCTCAGTTAAACCAGCGGTTAGCTATCAGTTATCATTTGCTAATGCGGCGCATCATGAAGCCGTCATTCAAGCGCGATTTGATGGTGTCAGTTCGGCCAATTTGTTGCTGAGTATGAGCAGTGCTTCACCTGGCCGTTATGCACCTCATGCTTTTGCCAAAAATATCTACGATTTAAAAGCCACAGACAGTACAGGCAAAGCATTACCACTGCGGCGTATCAGCCCAAGTCAATGGTCTGTGGGGCAACACGATGGCACTGTGATTGTGAATTACCGGCTTTATGGTGACAGAGCCGATGGCACGTACAACCAAATCGACCGCTCTCATGCACATTTAAATATGCCTGCTACCTTACTGTTTGCCCATGACTATGCATCCTTGCCGTCATCTTTGCGTTTTGATTTGCCCGATCCACGTTGGAAAATAGCCACTCAGCTGCAATCACAGAGCGATGGCAGTTACACTGCGCCAAATTTACAGTATCTGATGGATAGTCCGGTTGAATTGAGTGCTTTTAGCCGCCGTAGCTGGCAAGTGGCAGATCATCAGTCGGAAGCCACTATTCATCTGGTTATGCATCACCAGGGCACAGAGCAACAACTCGATACCTTCACTGAAAAAGCCAAAGCTGTAGTGGCAGAGCAGCAAAAGATTTTTGGTGAATACCCCAGGTTTGATTATGGCCAGTATGTATTTATTGCTGATTACCTGCCGCATGTGGATGGTGACGGCATGGAACATCGCAACTCTACTATTCTGACCGATGAGCGTTCATTACTTGAAGCGAACTATGCTCAGATCGAAACTTTGTCGCACGAGTTTTTTCATGCCTGGAATGTGGAGCGGTTACGCCCGGCCGATTTAGAACCTTTTGATTTTCAGCGCGCCAATATGAGTCGCAATTTATGGTTTGCCGAAGGGGTGACCAACTACTATGGCAAACTAACCTTAAGCCGTACTGGTCATTTTGATTTAGCTACTTATCTTGAGAAAACAGTAGCGGCACTGAACAGAGTGCAACTATCACCTGGCCGACAGTTTTTTGCTGCAACAGGGATGAGTGAGCTGGCACCTTTTGTTGATGCTGCAGTATCTGTCGACCCGACTAACTATGCCAATAGCTATATCTCTTATTACACCTATGGTGAGGTGTTGGGTCTGGCGCTGGATTTAACCTTGCGTACTGAATTTGACGGGCTGAGCCTGGATTTGCTGATGCGAAAACTGTGGCAAGACTTTGGCAAAACCGGCCGCTTTTACACCGAGCAGGATTTGCTGCAGGCTTTGGCAGCACTAACGGCCAATCCGGATTTTGCAAAGAACTTCTTTAGCCGTTATATCGATGGTCAGCAACTACCTGATTTCGAAGCTTTATTTTCTGCTATGGGCTTGAAGTTAGCAGCAGCCAAGCCAACACAGGCTTTTTTAACTGCTGCAACTTTGCTGGAGCAGGACAAGCAACTCAAAGTCGACAGCAATACGCTGATAGGCACGCCTTTGTATCTGGCTGGTGTAGACAAAGGAGATGTGCTGTTAAAACTGGGACGGTATAAATTAAGCTCTAAAGCTCAATGGGATAAAGCCTTGTCCTATTACAAAGTGGGGGATACAGCAGAGCTGAGTTTTAGCAGCCGGGGGAAAAACTACAGCACTCAAGTGACGTTTACTGCGGATCCCAGCTGGGCTTTAACTGAAGACAAAGACGCGACAGCAGAGCAGTTAGCAAAAAGGGCTTTATGGTTAAAAGCCCAGCGTTGAAGTTAGATTTTATTTTGCTAAAAACTGCGCCAGTTTCACCACAGCCTGAATTTGCTGACCTTTGCGGTTGGCATAATTTGCATCAGTGTAACCCCACCAATCCCAACAGGCTTGTGGGTTCATTGGCATCAGGGCTGAGGCGCGGGTTTGTGGATACAGCACCACTATGTTGTTGCTGTCGGCATAGCGGTTGAAACCCGCTTTTTCGACATAAGCCATGCCTACCACATCGGCATGCTGGTTACAGCCGTGAAAGCTGATATGCAAAGTACAGCTTTGGCCTTGCTCACAACTTTTGGGCACATAGACAAGACCTTGTCCTGCCATAGTGGCGGCCAAATCTCCTGCTATTTTTTGCTGCTCAATTGGATAAATAGTGCCGCTGCTATTATCCGCAGGGGCTTTCAAACCGGGCTGAATAAATTTCAGCGCTTCCCCTGCTGCATCGTAACTACATTTGCCTAAAAACGGTGCTTCGGAGCTGTCACATGCGCTGCCCTCGTTTAAGGTTGGCATATGATGAGCAAAGTTTTTATCCTGCACATAACTTAGCTGTGCTGCTGGTAGCCACTCTTGGTACTGTTGATAAAGGGCGTCAGCTACTTCTTTGCTGATTTTTTGATCGGCAGTGCCGTGCAGTAACCAGATTTTACTTTGTTTAATCTCTGCTTCAGAAGCCAACAAACCTTGGGCTGACCAGTCTTTTAGCTGCTTATTGAGATCAGCCAAAGGGATAGGGCTGTCTACTTTATTGATGCAGTGATCCAGAGCTGTCATTAAGTTGTTCTGTGCGCAATACACCGGACCTGCTGCCACTATGGCCGCGCCTTTTACCCAATCGGCATGAGCAAGCTGAAACTGCGCTGCCATATAACCGCCGCTGGATAAACCCGACACTGTGGTTTGGTCTAAATTCAGTTTTAATGCAGGCAAAGCCGCATAAGCCGTGCTGCTCAGAGCGAAGGCGAAAGAAGATAAAACAAAAGGCAAGGTTTTCATCTGAACTGTCCTTTTAAGGGCTAAAACTTGACGGATCCCATTCTGATTGCTTTAGGCTGATGTCGCTATAGCACTAAGGTACAGTAAGTGGCCAGAACTGCTGCAGTAAAAAGATCCGCTAAAGCAGTGATACAATTTGCAGCAAAAGCCGTACTATAAAGGCACTTTGCTTTGGGTAGAAATAAATGATGTTGTCCAGCTCCAATGAACTGTTAATTCTCGGCTGTGGTC
Organism: Rheinheimera sp. 1928-s; assembly: GCF_029269265.1. Lineage (GTDB taxonomy): Bacteria > Pseudomonadota > Gammaproteobacteria > Enterobacterales > Alteromonadaceae > Pararheinheimera. The sequence goes on along the minus strand of NZ_JARIXP010000002.1, from coordinate 16,865 downwards.
ATTCAGAATCCGATACCTTGTTTAATAACAATGCCTTGGTGACAAACGCCAAAGGCAATATGCTGATTGACTGTGGGTACACCATCAAACCTGCTTTGCAGGCTCAGGGCTTAAAGCTGCAGGATATAGACGCAGTGTTTATCACTCACGTGCATGCCGATCATGTGTTTGGCCTGGAGCGGCTGGCGAATGAAGGCCGTTACAAATACCATAAAAAAGCCCGGCTGATTTTGCATCATGAGTTGTATGACGAGTTATGGCATCAGTGTCTAAAGGGCGTGTTGGCGAAAAATGGCGAAGGCGAAAATCAGCTTGCTGATTACTTTGATCTGGTGCTGTTACAAAACGATGAGTTCGAGCTATTTGGTAATCGGTACCAACTGCATCGGGTGTCTCATACGCCGGGCAAAGTCTGTTTTGGCGTGATGATTAACCAGAGTATCTTCTATTCCGGCGATACGGTGGCCATACCGCAGTTGCTGATGCAGTTAAAACCAGAGCTTATTTTTCACGATGTCACTCTGACTGACTATAACCCTGTACATGCTTCGGTGCATTCACTGTTAAGCTTGTACCCGGCTGAGCTCTGCAAAAAAACCTATTTAATGAGTTATGAAGACCATTGGCCAGACTATCAGCAGATGGTAGATCAGCATTTTGCTGGTTTTGCCCGGCAAGGGCAGCGGGTGCTGTTAAGTAAGGAACATCAGACGGATACAGCTGCAAGCTGAGTCACAAGGAGTTTTATGTATTATGTGATTTCGATAGGCTCAAATATTCAGCCTGAACACCATGTGGCCGCTGCTGTCAGCACGCTGGCTAAAAGCTTTGGATCTTTGTATCTGTACCGGCGGGTTTATACTCAGGCTGAACTGGTGGAGTCTAATCATGTATTTATTAATTCGGTGCTGGTGCTGAGTTCAGGCTTGTCTGCTATACAATTAAAAACAGAGCTTTGCCGTATTGAAGAGTTGCTTGGACGGGACAGAAGCGATCCATTACGTAGTGTCAAAGATCGCAGCTGTGATTTGGATATTATCTGGTATCAGCAGGCATGGTCAGAGGTTTGGCAAAAAGAGTTGACAGAGTCCTATATTCAACAAGTGTTTGACCCGGCAAGCAAACAAGCCCCTATTCAGCTGGGCTGTCAGTTATTTTCCGAGCGACCTGCCGCCATCTATTTTCAGGCTGAGGCCAGTGACAAATTTATTATCGATCAAAAACCGGACGCCCTGAAAAATTGGCTCAAAGCCGGCTTCTTCAGCAATTAGGGTTTGTTGCATCACCTGTTGCTTTTCGCTGTTGCTGTGTTCTGGCAAAAACATAATAGGACCTGGTTGAATACTGTTCACCCGTATTTTTGGTGCATATGCTTTGGCCGCCGACTTCATTAAATTCTCAAGCCCGGCTTTGGTGCTGCAATACAGTGAAAAAGCAGGGTTTGGGTTTTCGCTGTAAATATCTGTGATATGCACAATCAGACCGCAGCCCTGAGTTGTGGCGATTTGTGGTGCTAAGTGTTGGTTTAAAAGTGCAGGCAGCTGCATATGTACGGCAAATAGCGCCTGATAAAACTGAATGCTGTCATGAGCATGTAACTCATCTTTCTCAAATAAGGATGCGTTATGGATCAACAGGTCAATACTGTTTTGTTGTTGTAACTGATGGATCGCAGACATCACCGAATCGGCCGATTGATAATCCACCACAATTTGAGTTAAATACTGCTGCTCTGGATTCAGTTGTCTGGTAAGGCCGAAGACCTGATAGCCCTCTGCACTGAGTTTTTCTGCCAGATAAGCGCCTAAGCGCCGGCTTGTTCCTGTAATGACTGCGGTTTTCATTGCCAAACTCCATCAATTTATCTGCTGCTTTATACGCTGTTGCCTGTATTCAGTTCAGTACAGCCCTTCAGTTGACTGATTTTACAAAGCTTAAAACTTTTTTGAACGAAATTTGGCAAAAAGTCATTCTGTTATCAATACTTAGTGAAGTATTACACCCTTCCAAGGACTCATTATGAATCTTCACAGTATCAGAGTTAAAAGCAGCTTACCTATGCTTATTCTGGCTTTTACTTTATTGATAGTCGTTTCCATGTTCAGTTATTTATCTGGCTTGCAAAAAAACGCTTTGGCAGTGCAGGCGGAAAATTTCCTGCAAGCTATTTCTGTGGTGTTAAATGCCGATCGCGATTTATATCAGGCTAAACTGGCTTCCACTATGCACTTAAGTAAACAGGGCGATAGCGCCACGCTTGAAGCTGAAGTCGAAGAAAATGCCCAGCAGGTGAAACAGCGTTTTAACGAGTATTTGCAGTTATTAAAAGATTATCCGGACATCAAGCAGCAGTTTATTGGTTTTGAACAGGATTATCAGCAGTGGTATCAAAGTGCTATAGCCTTAGTGAATGCCAGTAAAACCGGCAGCGCAGGAGCTGATTTAATAGCGGAAGAACAAAACCAGTTTACCGCTTTACGTACCGTATTGGACCAAGCGGGCGAGGCGGCGCTGAATAAATCTGTTAGTGAACAACATGATTTGACTGCAGAGATCAGTTTTTTTCAAAATACGACTTACACCGTCACCGCTATTATACTGCTGATAGCTGGCTGGTTTAGCTACAGCGTACCTAAGTCACTGACCACCCAAATTAATACACTGACAGCTCGTTTATCTGAAATTGCTTCAGGTGACGGTGATTTAACTGCGCGGCTTGATACCAACTCGCAGGATGAGTTTGCCGCTTTAGCTGGGCAGTTTAATGGTTTTGTTGCTAATTTATGCCAGCTGATTGCCTCAGTTCTGCAGCAAGCCGCACAGCTGAGCAAACTAACGCAGGTGTTGTCTGAATCTGCGATTAAAACCAATGATATTACCCGTTCGTTGAATGTGGCGTCCGATTCTATTGTCAGTGCTGTGCATGAGATGACACTGGCAAATAAAGAAATGGCTCAGGTAGCCACTGATTCCGCTCATGAAGCAGACGAAGCAAAGATCAGCGCAGAACGTGGTTTGGTGGTGGTAAACAGCGTCACTCAAAGTATGGCGAGTTTAACCAAAGACGTAGACAAGGCTTTAGCCTGCTCAGGTGAATTGGAAAACAGCTCTGAAAATATAGCCTCAGTGCTGGATGTGATACGAGGTATTGCCGAACAAACCAATCTGCTGGCTTTAAATGCTGCAATTGAAGCAGCCCGCGCTGGTGAACAAGGCCGTGGTTTTGCTGTGGTGGCGGATGAAGTTCGTACTTTAGCCTCAAGAACTCAGCAAAGTACTAACCATATTCAGGAAATGATCCAGGCCCTGCAAAGCCGCGTCAATGAAGCCGCCACTGCGATCAGTAGTGGTAAAACCAATGCAGATTTAACCGTCAGCAGTTTTTCTCAGGCAGAACAAGTGTTCCGTGAGTTACAACAATCCTCTATCAAAGTGAATGATATGGCTACCCAAACTGCGGCCGCTACAGAAGAGCAAGCTGTGGTATCTGAGGAAATTACCAAGAACCTGTATGCGCTGCATGATCAGGCCAGTGCTGCGGGAGATATAGCCAAAGACAATGATCGTTTGTCGAATGAAATCCGTCTGCTATCTGATACCTTATTTGGTTTAGTAGGTAAATTCAAAATCAGTTAGCAGAATGTAAAAAGTTGGGATTGCCAAAGGGTGCGTTTTTGCATAAGCTGCGTGCCCTTTTTAATTTTTGCCACTTGTGGCTGGCTTTACCGAACCTCATGATCATTTATGTGATGAGGGTTGATGTAATAGGTAGGTAAGTATGTCAAAGGCAGTAATTTTAGTAATGGATAGCTTTGGGATTGGCAGTGCGCCTGATGCTGGTAAGTTCGGTGACGTCGGTGCCAATACTTTTGCCAGTATCAGTAAAGCATTTTTTCAGGCCAAAGGCCGCCAGTTGCAGTTGCCTAACCTGGCCAGTTTAGGTTTGGTCAAAGCAGGTTTTGCTGCCAGCGGTGAAATGGCATTAGTCGAAGACAGTCCAGCTCTGCTTGGCAGCTACGGTTATGCCCGTGAATTATCCAGTGGTAAAGATACGCCAAGCGGTCACTGGGAAATTGCTGGTGTGCCTGTATTGTTCGACTGGGGATATTTCCACGACAAACAAAACAGCTTTCCTGCTGAACTGGTTGACGAGTTAGTGCGCCGCACTGGTGTGCCAGGTATATTGGGCAACTGCCATGCTTCAGGCACTGATATTCTGGTCAAGTTGGGTGACGAGCATATTAAAACCGGTAAACCTATTTGTTATACCTCGGCTGACAGCGTATTTCAGGTGGCGGCTCATGAAGAACATTTTGGTTTGGAAAAGCTTTTACAGTTCTGTGAAATCGCCCGTGAGCTTCTGGACAGTTACAATATTGGCCGTGTGATTGCCCGTCCTTTTCTTGGCACTGATACCAGTAACTATGCCCGCACTGGTAACAGAAAAGATTATTCAGTATTACCTCCTGCACCAACAGTGCTCGATACCCTGACTCAGTCTGGTGGCACTGTGGTCAGCATTGGTAAAATTGCCGATATATATGCGCATCAGGGCATCAGCAAAGCAGTCAAAGCCAATGGCTTAGCTGCTTTGGTGGATACAACTTTAGCTGAGATGGCGATAGCGCCAGAGCGTAGTTTGGTCTTTACCAATTTGGTCGACTTTGATCAGAACTACGGTCATCGCCGCGATCCTATAGGTTATGGTGAAGCGCTGGAGTATTTCGACAGCCGCTTGCCGGAAATTATGGCTGCACTGGATGAAGATGCCGTGCTGCTGTTAACAGCTGATCATGGTTGTGACCCTACTTGGGTTGGTACTGAACACACCCGCGAATATGTACCAGTACTATTCTATGGCAAAAATCGTGTTGCCAAAGATTTAGGCGAAAGAGCAAGTTTCGCTGATATGGGCCAAACCATGGCCGAGTATTTTGATTTAGCGGCCATGCCTTATGGCCAGTCCTTTTTAGCTTCTTAATTTAGAGTAACTCATGGCAACTCCTCATATTAACGCGCCAGAAGGCGCTTTTGCAGAAACCGTATTAATGCCTGGCGACCCGCTGCGCGCTAAACATATTGCCGACACCTTTTTGCAGGATGTTGAGTGTGTGAACACAGTACGTAATATGTTTGGTTATACCGGTACTTATCAGGGCAAAAAAGTCAGCGTGTTAGGTTCAGGCATGGGTATTCCTTCCATGTCGATTTATGCCACTGAACTGGTGAAGTTTTATGGTGTAAAAAACATTATCCGTATTGGCTCCTGTGGCGGTTTACCGTTGGACGTGAAAGTGCGTGATGTAGTGATAGCTATGGGCGCAAGCACAGATTCTAATGTGAACCGTAACCGTTTAGGTGGTGGCCTGGATTTTGCTGCTTTAGCAGATTACGGTTTGCTGGAGCGTGCTGTTGCAGCAGCCCGGGCTAAAAACATTGATGTGAAAGTAGGTAACTTATTTACCTCAGATTTATTCTACAACCCGGATCCAACTTTGTTTGATCGTCTGGAGAAATACGGTGTATTAGGTGTTGAAATGGAAGCTGCTGGTTTATACGGCGTAGCTGCAGAGTTTGGCATTAAAGCGCTGGCGATTATGACGGTTAGCGACCATATCCGTACTGGCGAAGCATTAAGTGCTGAATTGCGTCAAACCTCGTTTAACGAGATGGTTGAAATTGCGCTGGCTCTGGTTTAAGGAACTGTTATGTCACTGACCACCAACAAAATGTTTTATGTGTCATGGGAAGCCTTTCACAGAGCAACGAAAGAGTTAGCTAAAGGTTTATTAAACCGCGATTTTGACAGCATAGTTGCGGTCAGCCGTGGCGGTTTGGTGCCTGCTGCTATTCTGGCGCGTGAGCTGGATATTCGTGTGGTGGACAGCATTTGTGTCTCCAGTTACGACTATGATCAACAACGTGAATTAAAGGTATTGAAAGATGCCTCTTTAGCCGACAGCCCACGTTTACTGATAGTGGACGATTTGGTCGATACAGGCGAAACAGCAAAAGCGCTGCGGGAACATTTTCCTACCGCTTGTTTTGTCACTGTGTATGCCAAACCTCAGGGCAAACCGCTGGTTGATCACTATGTGACTGACATAGAGCAGGACACCTGGATCCAACTGCCATGGGATATGGAACTTGCTTACAGTGTGCCACTGGCTGAGCAGAAATCTTAAGTGATGTACTAAGCAAAAAAACGGAGCTGTTAAGCTCCGTTTTTTTATCTGTGTATTATTTAGTTAGTTTAAGCTTTATCCACACCAAACGATGATCTGAACTTGCTGACCTGTCAGCCACTAATTCATAAAATGGCTGACCAGTTGCTGGCCAGAACACGCCGCTGGACATTACTTTAAAACCTGCTTTGGAAGGCAACACATAATCTGCTCTCATTCGCCAGCCCGCAGTGTGAGTCGCACCATAAGGACTGTCAGGGCTATGCATTTTGCCGCCCGCACTTTGAGGCGTAAAACTGCTGTTTACTCTCGGGTGCATCAGTAAATTACCAATACCTTCTTTATAAGCATTTCCTTCTACAGGGGATGAGTTTAAATCCCCCAACACCACAAAACGCTTATCTTCGCCCAAGCCACCTTTTTGCCCTCTGTCATCATAGATATACCCCGCTTTTTCAGGGCTCAGATAGTCAGTCCAAAATCGTACTTCGTCATGGTTACGTTTGCCATTTCGGTCTTCCTCTCCGTCAAACACAGGCGGAGTAGGGTGACTGATCAGCAAATGCACAGCTTTCTTATTAATAAGTACAGGTACATCCCAATGCGATTTTGATGACAGTGGCATTAATTGCCAGGCATCCGGACTATACCAGGGAGAGCCATCAGCTTTCGTCGTTTGCAAAGCACCCGGCATATCTTTCCACTTAAATTGCTGGAAGGTTCTGACCTTACTGGTATTAATAGGATACTTCGACAATAGCATCATGCCGTACTGACCCGGATACTGACCAAACCCCCAGGCATCAGCACCTTTGTTCGTTAGTTGGCCGTCGTTATCCAAATCAAAACCGCTGGGTTGACCTGTGTTGACCGTGCTGTAATAGAAATAGGGGTAATCAATAGTTTTACCATCAGCGCTTTGGGCTTTATTTAGATAATTGCGGATAAACAGTTGCACCCCTGCAGCAGAGTCTTCGATGTAATCAAACTCGTTCAGCAGCAGGATATCAGGCTGTATTTGCTGAATGATGGCCGCTACATTTTTAATTTGTGGATGCTTTCCCTCTGCGAGCAGAGTACTCAAAACCTGTGGGCTTCCTGCAACACCTTTCGCCAGATAGTTTTCGGATTCCATGCTGACATTAAATGTGGCGAACGTCAGTGTTTGCTCTTTAGCCATAGCTATTCCGCTGAGTGATAAAAAAGATGTAACTAAAATAGATGAAAAAATATAATTCATAAGAGACAGGCCAGTTAAATAGTTTCGCAAGCATATCCTGAATCCACGTTAAAACCCAGTTTCCGCGTTGATTTTGCTCGCAAACAAGTTGTTCTGCTTTGAGTTGAAGATGGAGTTGATTAAGTGCAGCAAATGTACGATTTTTAAAGTTGATATGTTACACTTGCGTGACAAATCGGACCTGACAGCCAAAGTTGGTATAAGTTCAACGGCGATCTGGTTCGATGTAAGAAAAACGTAATAAAACTTCGTTATAGTTGTCGCCCAAATTGGAAGCAGGAAGTTTTCAGCTTGGCTGAAACAAAATAATTTACAACTACCAGGTGAAAAACGATATGAAACTTAAACATTTAGCTTTAGCTGTTGCTTTCGCTCTCGGCGCAAGTAACGCTGCAATGGCGAACACCTCGTCCGCTATGCGTGGGATGATTACAACTCCTGCTGGTGCTCCAGCTGTTGGTACAAAAGTGACTGTTATCCATGTGCCTACGGGTTCTAAAACAGTTGTTACAGCTAATGCTGGCGGTGTGTTTAATGCGACAGGTCTGCGAGTTGGCGGTCCTTATCAGATTTTGGTTGATTCTGATACTTATTCAGACGAGACGATCAATGACGTTTTTTTAACGCTGAATGAAACTTCGAACATTAATGTGAGTTTGCAAGCTGACACCGGTGTTGAGAGAATTGCTGTAACGGGATCTAGAATTTCTGCACTGAACCTTGATGCCAGAGGCCCGAGTTCAATTTTTACTGCTGCAGATATTCAGAATACTCCGACTATAGACCGTGATATTAAAAGTGTTGTAGAGCAAGACCCGCGTATTACTATTGATGCTTCAAACGCAAACGCTATTCAGTGTGCTGGCGGACATAACAGATCAAACAGCCTGACTGTTGACGGTCTGGAAATGAATGACAACTTTGGTTTAAATTCAAATGGTTACCCAACAGAACGTCTTCCTTTTCCTTTTGACGCTATTGATCAAGTTGCGGTTGAATTAGCTCCATTTGATGTAACTTATGGTAATTTCAGCGGTTGTGCTATCAACGCTGTAACTAAGTCCGGTACTAATGAGATCTCTGGTAACGTTTTTGTAGATTATAAAAATGATTCTATGCAGGGTGACAGCATCGACGGCAGAGACATTAATGTAGCTCCATTCAGCGAAAAACGTTACGGCTTTACTTTGGGTATGCCATTACTTGAAGATGAATTGTTCTTTTTCGCCGCTTATGAGAAACACAATCCGAGTACAGTTTTCAGTTGGGGTCCTACAGGTTCTGGCTTCCCTTCAGAGATCGAAGGTTTAGATTTGGCTACTATACAGCAAGTTGCTGATATAGCTCAGAGTCGTTATGGTTATACGGTTGCTCCATTGGAGACTCAAACCAATAACAACGAAGAAAAAGTTCTGTTAAAACTTGACTGGCAGATCAATAACGATCATCGCGCTTTCCTGACCTACCAAAACACTACTGGTGATACTACTGCAACGACAGACAGTGGTTCAACTCAGTTTGCCTTTAATGATCACTTCTACACAAGAGCTAACGAGCTGACGTCTTATTCCACTCAGTTTTTCTCAGATTGGACGGAAGCTTTCTCTACAAGTGTTCGAGTCTCTTACCAGGAAGTTATAAATGGTCAAGATCCTAGAACAGGACAAGGCAATTTTGGTCATTTCCAGATCAATAATGTCAATGGCAACCGAATTCACTTTGGACCAGACCAGTTCCGCCACGCGAACGAGTTGGCTTATGATACTTTCAACTTAAATGCTCAAGGTAAATACTTCTACGAAGACCACGAAATCACTGGTGGTTTCGAGTATAAGACCGTCAGTATATTTAATATGTTTGTACCGCAATCCAAAGGCTATTTTCAGTTTAATTCACTAGCAGATTTTGAAGCTGGTATTGCATCCAGTATTGGTTACAGCAACGCAGCTTCTCTGAATCCTGCTGATGCTGCAGCTGAATTTAAACTGCCATCTTATGCACTGTTTATTCAGGATCAATTTAGCCTGACTGATGATCTGTCAGTGACTTTGGGTTTACGTTGGGATCGTTGGACAGCTGATTCGCGTCCAAACTCAAATGCAAATTTCGCTACCCGTTATGGTTTCGACAACGCTCAAAAGCTTGATCTGGATTTATTCCAGCCGCGTTTAGGTGTGAATTACATCGTTGATGACACCATGGTTGTTTATGGTGGTATTGGTCTGTTTTCTGGTGGTAACCCGAATGTTTGGATATCTAACATTTATTCGAATGACGGTGTTGCAGCATTAGCTTCCAGTACAGCGGCCTTACCAGCTGATATTCGTACTGCTGCATTAAACGCAGCGAATACGCCTAACTTTGGTTCTGAAGTTCCTGACATTCTGAAATCCCCAACTTATTTGCGTGGCGGTGATGGTAACGTAGCGTCTCTTGACCCTAACTTTAAGGCTCCAGCAAACTGGAAATTTAACGTTGGTACGCAAAAAGAGTTGACGGAAGATTTGGTCATAGGCGCGGACTTGATCCTTTCTAAAGAGAAAGACCCGCTGAAGACTGTTGATTTGCGTTTACAATCTAACGGTACTGCACCTGATGGTCGCCCTATTTATCGCAATTGTGTTGTGAATGTGGCTGATATCTCTGGTGCATGTGTATCACGTAACAACTGGGATTTATTGCTGACAAACTCTGATGAGTCAGGTTTAAGTAAAATAGCTAGTACTTTTGTTGATTGGACTATAGCTGAGGGCTTAAAAGCACGTTTTAGTTATGCTTATCAGTCAACGGAAGAAACTCATCCAATGACTAGTACAACAGCGAACTCTAACTATGATCGTTTGGTAACTGATGATCCGTTAAATCCAACGCCAGCGCCTTCAAACTATGAGACGCCAAATCGTTTCACTCTTAACTTAAACTATTCTGCAAACTTGATTGATGGTTACCCAACCAATTTCAACGTGTTTGCTCAACGTACAGAGGGTCGTGCGTATAGCTATACCTTCATCGGTGACCCAGGTTTTGGCGATGCTTTAGGTCGTTCTCGTGACCGTAACCTGCTTTATGTTCCAACGGCTAACGACAGTAAAGTTGTTTATGGCGCAGATTTTGATTTGGATGCGTTTAACAGTTTTATTGCTGATAACGGTCTGGAAGGTAATCGTGGTGGAATTGCTCCTCGTAACGGTTCCAACTCAGATTGGTGGACTCGTGTTGACTTAAAAGTGACACAAGAGATCCCTGCGTTCAGCGAAGAGCACCAAGGCTTGTTGTACTTCAGCATCATGAACGTTGGCAACTTGCTGAATGATGAGTGGGGTTCACGTCGTCAAATTGGTTTCCACTATCAACAGGCTGTAGTTGCAGCAACTATGAATGATGATGGTCAATATGTGTACGAGACTTTCCGTGCTCCACGTGATCAAAGTGTCTTAGACAGCAGTTCAGTGTGGTCGATGGTACTTGGTTTAGAATATAAGTTCTGATTATTGTTCTGAAATGAAAAAATGCCGGTGTAATACCGGCATTTTTTATTTAATCCAAAGCTAAAATCCGCGATAATGCGCTAAGTTAAGTTTTGAAATAGAAGTGACACTGTGCCAAAAAGTACCATTATTGCTATTGCCGGCGCCTCGGCCTCTGGTAAAAGTTTGTTTGCATCTACTGTTTATCAGGAACTTGTCGCTGAACTGGGTGGTGAGCGTATTGCTGTATTGGCTGAAGATGCCTATTATCGGGACCAAGCGCATCTGTCTTTTGATCAACGTACGTTGACTAATTACGACCATCCTGCCGCTTTTGAGCATGAGTTACTGGCTTCACATCTACAGCAGTTAAAAGACGGTCAATCTGTGTCTATGCCACAGTATTGTTATAAAACTCATACTCGCAAATCAGAAACCATTACTGTGCATCCGGCCAAAGTAGTGCTGGTAGAAGGTATTTTATTACTGACCGATGATAAATTACGTCAGCAATTTAATATTACCGTTTTTATGGATACGCCTTTGGATGTCTGTTTATTGCGTCGTATTAAACGCGATATGGAAGACAGAGGTCGTAGTTTAGGTTCTATTACAGAACAATACGAAAACTATGTGCGCCCAGCATTTTTTGAGTTTATTAACCCATCCAAACAATACGCCGATTTAGTGGTGACTCGTGGTGGCAAAAACGAAATTGCCATCGACATAATCAAAACAAAAATTCGCCAGTTGTTGCAGGAATAACCTTCCTGAATGTACGCAGTAACGACAATCAAAGTGCAGTTTTGGTTGTCGCTTTCATCCATCTTCCTCATGCAACATTTGCTTTGCAAGCTTTTCAATTCTGTTATAATCGCGCGGCAAAACGTCAAGTTTAGACAACCCCTGAACAGCAACTACAAGTGTTTGAAGCCGGCTACGGTGGTTAACACTCCCGCTCGGAAACTGTAACTACTTGATCTTTTGATGCTATTCTAGGATTTGGCATCACAAGAACAAAAAATCTGCGCCTTGCTTGGCCAGACCCTATATCCAAGGAATAACTATGATGAGTTTGGTTGGCATTCTTGCCATCTTAGTAACTGCGTATTTAGCTTCTGCTAACAGAAGTCGCATCAAATGGCGCACTGTCGTAGGTGCTTTTGCGATCCAATTGGCAATAGGCGCTTTTGTGCTTTATGTGCCTTTTGGTAAAGACGTGCTGTTAAGCATTTCAGCCTTTGTTGGCAATATTATCTCTTACGCTCAGGCCGGTATCATCTTCTTATTTGGTGATGCGGGCGCGCAGAAATATGGCTTTGTATTTGCCATTCATGTGCTGACGGTTATTATCTTTTTCTCCTCTTTGATAGCTGTGCTGTACCACATAGGTGTGATGCGTATCATCATTACTGTGTTAGGTGGTGGTTTGCAAAAACTGCTTGGCACCAGTCGTCCTGAGTCTATGAGTGCTGCAGCTAATATCTTTGTTGGCCAAACAGAAGCTCCGCTGGTTGTTCGACCTTTTATTCCCACTATGACCCGCTCAGAATTATTTGCGGTGATGGTAGGGGGCTTGTCTTCAGTGGCAGGTTCTGTGCTGGCAGGTTATGCCGGTATGGGAATTGAATTGAAATACCTGATTGCCGCCAGCTTTATGGCCGCCCCTGGTGGCTTATTGATGGCAAAACTGTTGTTACCAGAAACTGAAGCGCCAAAAAATGATTTAACTGACATTGGTATGATGGAACAAAATACCAACGTGATTGACGCTGCAGCTTCAGGTGCTGCCAGTGGTTTGCAACTGGCATTAAACGTTGGCGCTATGTTGTTGGCTTTTGTCGGTTTGATTGCATTAGTGAACGGTTTAATTGGCTGGGTAGGCACTTTAGTTGGATTTGAAGGCTTAACTCTGCAACTGATCTTCGGCTATATTTTCCAACCACTGGCATTCATCTTAGGTGTTTCATGGGAAGAAGCCCGTTTGGCAGGTAGCTTTATCGGCCAGAAATTGGTGATTAATGAGTTTGTGGCTTACCTGGACTTTATCCAGTATGTCAAAGCCGGACAGTTGAGTGAACATACACAAATTATCGTCACTATAGCGTTATGTGGTTTTGCAAATTTCTCATCGATTGCCATTTTGTTAGGTGGCTTAGGAGTGATGGCTCCGAATCGTCGGTCAGATATTGCAGAGCTGGGTTTAAAAGCTCTATTAGCTGCTACTCTGGCTAACCTGATGAGTGCGGCAATAGCAGGCTTTTTCTTTTCGTTAAGTTAAATAGGTTATAACTATGACTCAACAACAAGTCCCTACGTTGGACATCAGACGGTTTGCCACCGACAAAGCTAGCTTTGTTGCCGAGATTGGCAAGGCCTATACTGAGTTTGGTTTCTGTGGCATTAGCGGCCACGGTATCCCGGATGACGTTGTGGACAATACCTACAAAGCAATCAAGAAATTTTTTGCTTTACCGACTGAAGTAAAACAAAAATACTATGTGCCTGGCCAAGGCGGCGCACGTGGTTATACGGGGTTTGGTGTTGAAAAAGCCAAAGACAGTAATCATCCGGATTTAAAAGAATTCTTCCACGTTGGCCGTGAGTTATCAGGCCCGGCGCCACACCCAAGTTTGTATCCAAACCTGTGGCCGTCTGAAGTGGCAGAATTTAAAGAGGCAACTTACGGCTTGTACTCTGCGCTGGAAAACTTAGGCAATACGGTACTGGAAGCTTTGGCTTTATTCTTAAAGCAGGATCAGGCGTATTTTGCCGACAAAGTGAATTACGGCAATTCGATTTTACGTCCTATTCATTATCCGCCAATTAAGGATACCTCGACTCAGTCTATTCGTGCTGGCCAGCATGAAGATATCAATCTGATCACTTTATTGGTTGGCTCACACGAATCAGGTCTGGAAATTTTGCGTCGTGATGGTAGCTGGTTACCTGTCACTACTATTGAAGGCACTATAGTAGTGAATATCGGTGATATGTTGCAGCGCTTGACGAATCACTTGTTGCCGTCGACCACTCACAGAGTTGTCAATCCGGCGGGTGCTGCGGCAGGTCAGCCTCGTTACTCTATTCCGTTTTTTATGCACCCGAATCCAGACTATGTCATCGAAACTTTGGATAGTTGTATCAGTGCTGATCAGCCAAACCGTTACCCTGAACCTATTAACTCAAACGACTACCTGATGCAGCGTTTGGAAGAAATTGGTTTAATAAAAAAAGCTAAGTACTGATGGCGTCCTGCTAACTTAATAATAAAAGGCGAACTCTGGTTCGCCTTTTATTTTTGTGATGCGCTAAAGCCTGGTCTTTGATGTAAAAGCCAACACTTTGCTGAATATTTCAGCAGTGACGGTGAAAACAACTGAAAATTTGCATCAGACAGTTGACGATTGCCCACTTGACGCATAACATGCACGCCGTCAACGACGCTTTGCGCCGCGGTGGTGGAATTGGTAGACACACTAGCTTCAGGTGTTAGCGCTTCACGGCGTGGGGGTTCGAGTCCCCCCCCCGGCACCAAAACTTCGTTGACAGAGACAAATTGAGTTGCCGCGGTGGTGGAATTGGTAGACACACTAGCTTCAGGTGTTAGCGCTTCACGGCGTGGGGGTTCGAGTCCCCCCCCCGGCACCAACTCTCTTTCTTCATGTTATTCTTCTGTTTTACTTCCTTATGTATTCTGAAAAATCACACTTCCTTTATTGTTAAGTTACTAACTAAATATTCTTGTTCGTTTTGCCCTTGCTTGCTATTTCCTATCTTCAGCCTATTCTTTACAAAACAAACAGATACGTCTTGTAAAGGTTGGGGCATGTTAAAGAATTTGAGTATTAAAACCCGTCTTTTTGCCATAGTTGGCGTGGCCGTTCTTGGTCAAATCCTGGTGTGCTGGTTAGTCCTTTCTGGTTTAAAGCAAAGTATTCTGGAAGAGAAACGCCTCTCTACTCTTTATTTGTCTCAGGTTGCAGTTGCTTTGGTTAATAACTATCACAGTAAAGTAGGCAGCGGAGAATTAGACGAAGCCAAAGCTAAACAACTGGCGTTAGCCGAACTGAAATCCCTTCGCTATAAAGAGAACGACTATTACTTTGTTATCGATCAGCAGGTGACTATGCTAATGCATCCATTCAGGCCTGACCTGGATGGTAAAGATGTTGCGAGTTTTAAAGATAAACAAGGCGAACCTTTGTTTCAGAATATGGCCGATGGTGTGGCGGATGATGGTTCACATTCAGTGTTCTATAACTGGCCTAAACCTGGTGCAACTGAAGAAGTGCCCAAAATCACCCATGTGGAGTTGTTTAAACCCTGGGGCTGGATAGTAGGGACCGGTATTTATATAGATGATGTGGAGGCCTCTTTTTATGAGGTTGTGATGCAACTTGCCATTTTGGTGTTTCTGGTTGTGGGCTTGATGTTGGCATTAAGCTGGTATGTGACACGCTCAGTAGTTAAACCCATGACAGATGTTGTTGCTGCTATGCAGGACATAGCTTCTGGCGATGGCGATCTGACGGTCAAACTTAGTTATGACGGCAAAGATGAATTAGCAGCACTGGCTACAGCATTTAACCTTTTTGTCGGCAAAATCCGCCAGTTGATTACTTCAGTAGGTGTCACCGCTTCTGATGTCAGTGAAAGTGCATTGGATGTTGCTCGAATTTCGCAACAAATCTCCAAAGAGAGTGTGCAGCAACAACAAGAAACCGATATGGTTGCTACTGCTATTACAGAAATGAGTTCGGCTATAGCTGAAGTGGCACAAAGCGCAGAACAAGCCAATCATGAAACTGGTCAGGTTGAAAGCTTGGTTCAGCAGGGCATGAAGCTGATGAAAGCATCAGTAGAGAGTATTCATACCCAAAGCCAGACCATAGAACAAAGCTCGGTAGTTGCCTCGTCTTTATATAGCTCGTCACAAAATATCAGCCATGTATTGAACATCATTAATAAGCTGGCAGATCAAACTAACTTACTTGCTCTCAATGCGGCCATAGAAGCAGCGAGGGCAGGTGAACATGGCCGAGGCTTTTCAGTGGTCGCTGATGAAGTTCGCACCCTCGCACATCAAACGCAAAAATCAACTCAGGAAATCTCCGGTATTATTGCAGAGTTGCAACAAGGCACTCAGCAAATGACCGCTGCTGTGCAGGAAAGTAAAACTGCAGCAGAACTTAATATCAATCTGGCATCTCAGGTTCAGCAAGCGTTGACGGATATTGCCAATTCGATAGCACAGATTTCCGATATGAATGCGCATATAGCTACTGCAGCAGAACAACAAAGTGCAGTGGCAGGCGAAGTGGATCAGAACGTGCATACCATTAGCCAGTTGGTGCATCAGACCGCCGGAGCTATTAAAGGCAGCGATCAGTCGACTCAGCGTTTAACTCAACTAAGCAAGGATTTAAAAGATCTGGTGAAGCAATTTAAGGTGCAATAACAGCTTTTTCTTTGGTAAGCGTTATTTCTGTTAATAAAACGGGCAAAAAAGACTCTTTTTTGCCCGTTTTGCTTTATTTCTGAGCGAACGATCACGGATATCATCAAATTGTCATTTTAGGGGTTGTGCAGGATTAAAAACTCCCTATAATGCGCGCCATGCCAACGGGGTGATGCGAAAGCAGCTCTGGGGTGGTTTTGAGATGAAGTGAAAAATGATGCAAAACATCGCTTGACACGGAGTTGAAAATCACTAAAATGGCCGCCTCGCAGCGCGGTGGAGTCGAAAGGCTCAAAAGTGAAGCGAAGCTGCTAAGGCAGTAAGTCGAAGGTGAGTTTGATAAATAAATTCAAATCGCTGGCTTGACACAAATTCTGGGAAGTGTAAGATACGCCTCCCGCTGAACAAGGTAATAACCGGTTCAGCACTGCTCTTTAACAATAAGCAATCAATCATCTGTGTGGGCACTCACGGTTTAGATTCTGCAGCGAGCAATCGCACAAAGAATATAT
>NZ_JARIXP010000019.1 GCF_029269265.1 Rheinheimera sp. 1928-s | reverse complement strand
GTGACGGCATTCAAGGCAGGTGATGAAGTGTGGTACACCCCTGAAATCTTCGTCGGTCAGGGCAGCTATGCCGAATACCATGTTGCTCATGAATCAATAGTGGGTCTGAAGCCCAAAGCACTGACACATCTGGAAGCGGCGGCACTGAGCTTAGTCGGCGGTACAGTGTGGGAAGCGCTGATTACGCGGGTCAATCTGCAGGTGGGTGAAACCATTCTGGTGCATGGTGGTGCAGGTGGTGTGGGTCATATTGCGATTCAGATAGCAAAAGCTACGGGTGCGCGGGTGATAACGACAGTGTCTTCGCAAAACGCAGAGTTCGTAAAAGGCTTAGGCGCCGATGTCACCATTGACTATAAGCAAACCGATTACATTGAAGCCGTGCTTGAAGCAACAGATGGCAAAGGTGTGGATGTAGTGCTGGATACCATAGGTGGCGATACGCTGCAGAAAAGCCCGTTGGTACTGGCGCAACTGGGGCGAGTGGTCAGCATAGTCGACATAGCTACTCCACAAAACCTGATTGAAGCCTGGGGACGCAATGCCAGTTATCACTTTGTGTTTACCCGTCAAAACCGGGGCAAGTTAGATGACTTATCTCGTTTGGTCGAAAGAGGCCAGTTGAAGCCAGTTGTTGGTGCAGTGTATCCGCTCTCTGAAGTGGGGCAGGCGCATGCCCGGCTTGAGCAAAAATCCAATGGGTTACGCGGCAAAATTGCCATCGATGTAACTGCTTAATTGAATTAAATGGCTTGGGACCCTATACAGGGTCCCCCTTTCAAGTGGCCAGAATGTAAGGAAAGTGTATGAAAATCATCATATTAAATGAATCTAAAACGCCAGATCCGCTAAGTCATGTGGAAAAGCGATCTGCGGTTACGCCAGGCAGTGCGCAGAGACTGGTAAAAAAAGGTGCGACTTTGCTGCTTGAGCAAGGTGCAGGTGAGTCCTCAGGTTATTCAGACAAAGAATACGCAGAGGTTGGCGTGACAATCATCGATGATGTGAATAGTGCGCTATCGTCGGTTGATATGTTGGTGGCGGTCAATAAACCTTCAGAAGCCCAATTAGCCTTGATGAAAAAAGGCGCCATAGTGGTTGGTCACCTTGACCCTTTCTTTCAGCAGCCGCTGATTGAATCTATTGCTGACAAAGGCTTAACCGCCATTTCGGTAGAGATGATCCCGCGTTCTTCGCGTGCCCAGAAGATGGATGCGTTGAGCTCACAGGCCAGTTTGGCGGGTTACGTCATGGTTATGCAGGCTGTGAACCAATTGCCTTCAATATTACCCATGATGATGACCCCATCGGGCACCATCAAGCCTGCCAAGGTGTTTGTTATTGGCGCCGGTGTGGCTGGTCTGCAGGCTATTGCTACTGCAAAGCGTTTAGGTGCCAATGTACTGGCGTACGACACGCGCCCTGTGGTGGCAGAACAAGTAGAGTCTCTTGGCGGTAAATTCCTCAATATTGATCTCGGCGAGACCGGACAAACCAAAGATGGTTATGCCAAAGAACTCACTGATGAGCAAAAAGCCAAGCAGCACGAAGCGCAACGTGATGCGATTGCCGGATCAGACATAGTGATCACAACAGCACAGCTATTTGGTCGCAAGCCCCCTGTGCTTATTTCTAAAGAGACCCTGGCGTTGATGAAACCAGGCAGCGTGGTAGTCGATATGGCGGCTACATCAGGCGGTAACGTTGAAGGCTCTGTAGCGGGTGAAACCGTTGAAATTAATGGTGTAAAAGTGATTGGTGATGGCTATTGGAGCCAATACGTTGCGAAAGCGGCGACGGATATGTACGCCAATAACATTTATAACCTGATTGATGAGTTCTTTGACGATGAGAGCAAATCCTTTGGTTTGAATTTAGAAGACGACATTCTCGCAGCTTGTGTGATAGCGCACGACGGCAAGATCACCAATGCCATGTTACTTAACGCCTATAAAGGAGCCTAATCATGGAGATTATTTACTTACTTTTCATCGTGTTGTTAGCTGCTTTTCTTGGAGTCGAACTGATTCGAAAAGTACCTGCAACCTTACACACTCCACTTATGTCGGGTTCTAACGCTATCTCAGGCATTACCCTGGTAGGAGCGTTAGCGGCAGCAGGTGGTGACAGCAACTTACTCACTACCATTTTGGGCACGGCGGCAGTCGCTTTGGCCAGCATAAACGTGGTGGGAGGGTATTGGGTTACCGATCGCATGCTTGGCATGTTCAAGAAAAAACAGAAACCAGGAGTACGGAAATGAACGATATCCTAACCATAATCAACTTTACCTATGTTGTCGCTGCGGCGTTGTTTATCATAGGTCTTAAATTGTTAAGTCACCCTGACACCGCCAGAAAAGGCAACTTTGTGTCTGCGCTTGGTATGCTGATAGCGGTGCTGATTACGCTGCTGGATCAACAAATTATCAGCTACCACTACATTGTGCTGGGTTTTGTAATAGGCGGTGCTGTAGGTGCCTGGAAAGCCAAAACCATTGAGATGACGGCCATGCCGGAAATGGTGTCGCTGTTTAACGGCTTTGGCGGTTTAGCCTCGCTGGTATTGGGGGGGGCCACCTTTGCGGGCATGGATCTCACCAGGTTACAAGCCGAAAGTGCATTTGTCTTTGTTACCTTGTTGTTCACCATTTTAGTCGGAGGCATTACCTTCTCAGGTTCTGTTGTGGCATGGGGCAAGCTGTCAGGGAAAATTAAAGCTAAGGCATTTATTTTCAAAGGTTTGCGCGAGTTAAGTGTACTGCACCTGGTGGCCATTGCGGTGGTGGGGTATTTATTTGTTACCGCTCCAACAACCCATATTTGGCTTTACTTTGCTATTGCGTTGTCATTGAGCTTTGGGCTTTGGGCGACCATCTCAATTGGCGGTGCCGATATGCCGGTGGTCATTGCGCTACTGAATAGTTACTCAGGCATTGCGGCTTCGGCTGCTGGTTTGGCGACAGGCAATACTATTCTTATCGTGACTGGCCTTCTTGTTGGTGCATCAGGGCTTATTCTGACCAGTATTATGTGTAAAGCGATGAACCGCTCATTAATCAACGTGTTACTGTCAGGTTTTGCTAAACCTGTTGCAGCAGGCGAAAAAATTGAAGGCGAGATCAAGGTGCTTTCAGCACAAGATGCCTTTTATGTACTGGAAGCGGCACAATCAGTGCTGGTGGTACCTGGCTACGGTATGGCGGTAGCGCAGGCGCAGCATGCAGTGCGTGAATTACAATCCTTGCTTGAAGAGAATGGTCGTACTGTAGACTATGCTATCCACGCAGTCGCTGGGCGTATGCCAGGTCATATGAATGTGCTGCTTGCTGAAGCCGACGTCCCTTACGATCAGCTTTACGAAATGGAAGACGTAAACCCGCGTATGGAAAACTACGATGTGGTTATTGTTATAGGTGCGAACGACGTGGTTAACCCTGCTGCGAAAGAAATGAAAGGCAGCCCCATTTACGGTATGCCTGTCATTGAAGCGTATCGGGCAAAAACCGTCTTCGTATTGAAGCGTTCTGCAGATGCTGGTTTTGCTGGCGTGGACAACCCGCTATTCTTTAAGGACAATACACGCATGGTACTGGGTGATGCGAAAGAAACCATTAACAGCATCATCCGTGAGTTTGCTGAAGTCTGAATGGTGTGTGACAGGATGTCACTTTGCGAAAAGGAAGTTTAACATCCTTCTTTTTATTTGATTAACGACGTAAAATTCATATTGATATTTTTAGATATAGAGATATAATGATGAGCATGAACATACTAGAAGCATTTAAAGCCTTAGGTAATCCAACGCGATTAGCAATATTGCAAAACCTTCGGGAGCCGGAGAAGCATTTTCCGCCTCAGGATGAAGGTGATGTAAATGTTGATGGAGTCTGTGTTGGAAGTATCCAGGAAGGCGTAGGATTGAGCCAGTCGACGACATCGACGTATTTGGCGTCATTGCAACGAGCAGGTCTTGTCACGTCCAAGCGGATGGGAGGATGGACGTACTACAAGCGAAATGAAGCGAATATCAAAAAATTGATAGAGCTCCTTGGTAAAGAGTTGTGATACAGCTCTTTTTTTTAAACCCATTGTATCGATATATATCGATATGCAAATATATAGATAGGTAAAAAATATGCGAGCGATGATTTTAAAGTCTTTTGGTGGACCAGAGAGTTTTCAGGAAGTGGTGCTGCCCAAACCTGTAGCGGGTGAGGGGCAGGTTTTGGTGAGGGTGCATGCGACTTCTGTGAACCCGTTGGACTATCAGGTTCGACGTGGTGACTATAAAGACTATGTGCCACTGCCAGCCATTACAGGACACGACGTGTCAGGCGTGATTGAGGCAGTAGGTCCTGGAGTGACGGCATTCAAGGCAGGTGATGAAGTGTGGTACACCCCTGAAATCTTCGTCGGTCAGGGCAGCTATGCCGAATACCATGTTGCTCATGAATCAATAGTGGGTCTGAAGCCCAAAGCACTGACACATCTGGAAGCGGCGGCACTGAGCTTAGTCGGCGGTACCGTATGGGAAGCACTGATTACGCGGGCCAATCTGCAGGTGGGTGAAACCATTCTGGTGCATGGTGGTGCAGGTGGTGTGGGTCATATTGCCATTCAGATTGCAAAAGCTACGGGTGCGCGGGTGATAACGACAGTGTCTTCGCAAAACGCAGAGTTCGTAAAAGGCACGAGACCCTAAAAAAGCATTACGAGAGTAACGTTAAAGGGGCACACAATGATTCCATTGCCGCAAACTATTG
>NZ_JARIXP010000018.1 GCF_029269265.1 Rheinheimera sp. 1928-s | reverse complement strand
TGTTCATGAATACAACGATGAAAGGTACACCTACCTGACGAGATAACAGGATGTGCTCACGCGTCTGTGGCATTGGGCCGTCAGTTGCAGCAACAACCAGAATTGCGCCGTCCATCTGAGCAGCACCAGTGATCATGTTCTTCACATAGTCAGCGTGGCCTGGACAGTCTACGTGGGCGTAGTGACGAGTTGGTGTATCGTATTCAACGTGAGACGTGTTGATCGTGATACCACGAGCTTTCTCTTCTGGCGCTTTGTCGATTTGATCGAAAGCGAATGCCTGACCACCGTAGTGCTTAGCAAGTACGTTAGTGATAGCAGCAGTTAAAGTAGTTTTACCGTGGTCAACGTGACCGATGGTGCCTACGTTAACGTGCGGTTTATTACGTTCGAATTTAGCCTTAGCCATTTTAATTACCTTCTGTTAAATAGATCCAACTTAAAGTGGACCAAATTAAGTGATTAATCGTTACTACCAGTACTACTACGAGCTGCAATAATTGCTTCAGTCACGTTGTTTGGTGCTTCCATATACTTCAATGGTTCCATTGAATAAGAAGCACGGCCCTGGGTCAATGAACGCATGCTGGTTGCATAACCAAACATTTCGGACAAAGGAACCTGAGCATCAACGATCTTGATACCACCAGGAGCATCTTCCATACCGTTGATGATACCGCGACGACGGTTTAAGTCACCAACGATGTCACCCATGAAGTCTTCCGGTGTTACCACTTCAACTTTCATGACGGGTTCAAGGATCACTGGCTTAGCTTGCAGTGCGCCTTTTCTGAAGCCCATAGAGGCGGCAACTTTGAACGCCATTTCGTTTGAGTCCACATCGTGGTATGAACCATCGAATACGGTAACTTTCACGTCAATGACCGGGTAACCAGCAAGGATACCGTTTTTCATCTGTTCGATAATGCCTTTGTCGATAGCAGGAATGTATTCTTTTGGAATCACACCACCCACGACGGCGTTAACGAACTCATAGCCTTTGCCTTCTTCCTGAGGTTCGATTTTCAGCCAGCAATGACCAAATTGACCGCGACCACCAGATTGACGAACAAATTTACCTTCAACTTCAGTGCTGGCGCGAATAGTTTCGCGATAAGCGACCTGAGGTTTACCAACGTTAGCTTCCACTTTGAATTCGCGTTTCATACGATCCACGATGATTTCCAAGTGCAGCTCACCCATACCAGAAATAATAGTCTGGCTGGTTTCTTCGTCGGTGTGAACACGGAATGATGGATCTTCTGCAGCAAGTTTGCTCAGAGCGACACCCATACGTTCCTGGTCAGCTTTGGTTTTTGGTTCCACTGCAACAGAAATTACCGGCTCCGGGAATTCCATACGTTCCAGCGTAATGATGTGGTCAGGGTCACATAAAGTGTCACCTGTAGTCACATCTTTAAAACCTATACCGGCAGCAATATCACCAGCACGAACTTCTTTGATTTCCTGACGGTCATTGGCATGCATCTGAACGATACGGCCAATACGCTCTTTCTTGTGTTTTACCGGGTTATAAACGCTGTCACCAGAGTTAATCACGCCAGAGTAGCAACGGAAAAAGGTCAATGTGCCAACAAATGGGTCAGTTGCGATTTTAAACGCAAGTGCCGCAAATGGCGCATCGTCATCAGCATGGCGTAAGCCTTCTGATTCATCTTCGTTAATACCCTTAATAGCTTTGACTTCAGTCGGTGATGGTAAGTATTCAATCACGGCATCAAGCATCGCCTGAACGCCCTTGTTTTTGAATGCAGAACCACAAAGCACAAGAACCACTTCGTTAGAAAGAGTACGTTGACGCAAGGCCGAACGGATTTCGTCTTCAGTCAGCTCACCGCCTTCCAAATAACGTTCCATCAGCTCTTCATTGGCTTCAGCTGCTGCTTCTACCATGTTTGCACGCCACTCTTCACACTCAGCCAGCATTTCCGCAGGGATCTCTTCGTACGTGAAGGTCATACCCTGGTCAGCTTCGTTCCAGTTGATTGCTTTCATTTTTAACAAGTCAACCACGCCACGGAAGTTCTCTTCAGAACCAATAGGTAACTGAATAGGCACTATGGTGTGATTCAGACGGTCACGGGCTTGCTTCACAACACGCAGGAAGTTAGCGCCGGTGCGGTCCATCTTGTTAACAAAGATCAGACGTGGAACTTCGTATTTATTTGCCTGACGCCATACTGTTTCGGTCTGAGGCTGAACGCCTGAAGAACCACACAGCACGACAACAGCACCATCCAGAACACGCAAGGAACGTTCTACTTCAATAGTGAAGTCAACGTGCCCCGGTGTATCGATGATGTTTACACGATGTTGAGGGAACTGGCCCTGCATACCACGCCAAAAGGTCGTAGTAGCAGCAGACGTGATAGTGATACCACGCTCCTGCTCCTGTTCCATCCAATCCATCGTGGCGGCGCCGTCATGAACTTCACCGATCTTGTGAGACAAGCCGGTATAGAACAAAACTCGTTCAGTTGTCGTGGTTTTACCCGCGTCAACGTGAGCACAAATACCAATGTTCCGGTAAAGCTCAATAGGAGTTGTACGTGCCACAATCGAATCCTCTTAAAAAGGTCTGTCTTACCAACGGAAATGAGCGAAAGCTTTGTTCGCTTCAGCCATACGGTGAACGTCTTCACGTTTCTTAACAGCAGAACCTTTATTCTCAACGGCATCCAGCATTTCACCAGCTAAACGCTGGGCCATTGATTTCTCGCCACGTTTACGGGCAGCTTCAACCAACCAACGCATAGCTAAAGCGTTACGACGAACCTGACGAACTTCACATGGAACCTGGTAAGTAGAACCACCCACACGGCGTGATTTAACTTCAACAGTAGGACGAATGTTGTCTAATGCAACTTCGAACAGATCCAGCTCTGGTTTTTTAGATTTTGTCGCAGCGATGTCTAATGCGCCGTATACAATTGATTCAGCTGTAGATTTTTTACCGTCGATCATTACGACGTTTACGAACTTGGCAAGTAATTCACTTCCGAACTTAGGATCTGGAAGGATTTTACGTTGACCTATGACGCGTCTTCTTGGCATTCGAAACTCCGATTGCTTCAGGGGATTCCAAAACTTTTAATGAAAAAAGTTACTTAGTTTGGCCTTACTTAACGGAGTTAAGTTATTTGTTCTTCGGCCGCTTGGCGCCGTATTTAGAACGGCCTTGCTTACGATCTTTAACGCCTGCACAGTCTAACGTGCCACGTACGGTGTGATAACGCACACCTGGAAGGTCTTTTACCCGGCCGCCACGGATCAGAACAACACTGTGTTCCTGTAAGTTGTGGCCTTCACCGCCGATGTAAGAAGTCACTTCGAATCCGTTAGTTAAACGAACACGGCATACTTTACGTAATGCAGAGTTAGGCTTCTTAGGTGTGGTGGTGTATACGCGGGTACAAACACCACGCTTCTGTGGGCAAGCCTCGAGCGCCGGCACGGTGCTCTTAGAGACCACCTGGCTGCGCGGCTTACGCACTAGCTGGTTGATTGTTGCCATTAAATACTCCTGGTTAATAACTACCTATAAACGTGAAAATTCCGCACCCAAATTTGGGGCTGCGGAATTCTACTGGTCAACCTTTGACCTGTCAAGGAACAAAAAGGGATGGTCATTTGCTGGCGACCATCCCAATCTGCGGCTTCGGCTTATTCGTCGTTGCCAGACAAGTCCATATTCAGAGCATCAGTCAGAGCTTGTTCAGCACTTTCTGCACTCATCGCCGGTTCAGCGACTTCGCCATTGGCGACACGTTGACGCTGACGGATACGGTTTTGGTGATACGCAAAACCAGTACCTGCCGGGATCAAACGGCCGACAATTACGTTTTCTTTCAGGCCACGCAGCTCGTCGAATTTTCCGCCGACTGCAGCTTCTGTTAATACGCGCGTTGTTTCCTGGAACGACGCAGCAGAAATGAAAGAGTCCGTTGACAGTGATGCTTTGGTAATACCTAACAACGACCGCTCGTACTTCGCAGGGATTTTACCTGCAGCTTCCAGTTCAGCGTTTGCAATATTAACGCGTGACACTTCCGCCATTTCACCTTCTAAGAACTCGCTGCTGCCCGGGTGAATGATTAAACATTTACGCAGCATTTGACGAATAATAGTTTCGATGTGCTTGTCGTTAATTTTAACGCCTTGCAGACGGTATACATCCTGTACTTCGTTCACGATGTAACTGGCTACATGGTGGATACCACGTAAGCGCAGGATATCGTGTGGTGACTCTGGACCTTCGGAGATCACTTCACCTTTCTCGATACGTTCACCTTCAAACACGTTCACCTGACGCCATTTCGGGATCATCTCTTCATGAGAATCACCTTGCTCTGGTGTAATAACCAGACGACGTTTGCCTTTGGTTTCTTTACCGAAGCTGATAACACCTGAGATTTCCGCCAAAATGGCAGGATCTTTTGGCTTACGGGCTTCGAACAAGTCGGCAACGCGTGGCAGACCACCCGTGATGTCGCGTGTTTTCGAGCTTTCTTGTGGAATACGAGCTAATACAGCACCGGCTTTTACGTTCGAACCATCAGTCACTTCGATAGTGGTGAAGCTCGGTAAGCGGATTTCCTGTAATGCACCGTCGTCCATTTCTAAAATTAACTTAGGTTCTTTCGCATTGGCCTTGGACAAGTCTTTAACCACAGTACGGGTTAAACCAGTCAGGTCGTCCTGCTGAACTTCAGTGTTGGTATCATCGATATCGCTGTGCGATACCTTGGCACCACGTTCTACGATAATTGGGTGAGAGTGCGGATCCCAGCTTGCGACGATCTGGCCAGACACGATTTTTGCATTGTCGTCTGTGGCTAAAATAGAACCGTATGGCAGCTTGTAACGCTCTTTCTCACGACCCATGTCGTCGAACACTGTAACTTCGGCTGAACGTGAAGTGATAACAATTTTGTTGTCACTGTTACGTACGAACTTCGCATTGTGTAACTTCAGGATACCTGAGTTCTTCACCTGTACGCTGTTCTCAGCTGATGACCGCGATGCAGCACCACCGATGTGGAATGTACGCATCGTTAACTGTGTACCTGGCTCACCGATGGACTGAGCAGCGATAACGCCTACAGCTTCACCAGCGTTGATGATATGGCCACGGGCCAAATCACGACCATAACACTTGGCACAAACACCAAAGTTGGTCTGACAGGTAATTACAGAACGAACATAAACTTCGTCAATCGAGTTCTTCTCAATCGCATCACACAGCTTCTCGTCTAACATGGTGCCGTCTTCAACCAGCACTTCGCCAGTTGCAGGAACGACCACGTCGCCGATCACAACACGACCTAATACGCGCTCACGCAGACCCTCTACAACGTCACCACCTTCAATCAGCGGCTTCATCATAATGCCTTCTGTTGAGCCACAGTCAGATTCAGTCACGACTAAATCCTGTGCAACGTCAACCAGACGACGAGTCAGGTAACCGGAGTTTGCTGTTTTTAACGCTGTATCCGCCAAACCTTTACGAGCACCGTGAGTAGAGATGAAGTACTGAAGTACGCTCAGACCTTCACGGAAGTTCGCTGTAATTGGCGTTTCGATGATTGAACCATCTGGTTTAGCCATCAGACCACGCATACCGGCTAACTGACGGATCTGAGCTGGTGAGCCCCGTGCGCCAGAGTCGGCCATCATATAAACAGAGTTAAATGACGGTTGAGTGACTGTGTTGCCATCGCGATCTACAACTGACTCTTTCGATAAGTTGTCCATCATCGCCTTAGATAAGGCTTCGTTGGCAGTAGACCAAATGTCGATAACTTTGTTGTACTTTTCACCGGCTGTTACTAAACCTTGTTGGAACTGGTCCTGGATCTCAGCCACTTCAGCTTCTGCAGCAGAAATGATATCAACCTTGGCTGCCGGGATGACCATATCGTCAATACCAACAGAGACACCAGACAACATGGCGTAATGGAAACCTGTGTACATAATCTGATCCGCTAAAATAACGGTATTTTTCAGACCAATACGACGGTAAGAGCCGTTCAGTAAACGTGAAATCTGTTTCTTACCCATAGCCTGGTTGATTGAATCAAAGGCTAAGCCTTCCGGCATGATGGAGTACAGAATGGCACGGCCTACTGTAGTGTCGCGTACACGAGTATCTGAAGAACGGGTGCCGTCTTCGGCAATAGTCACTTCAGTGATACGTACTTTGACACGGGCGTGTAAGCTGGCAACACCGGCACGGAATGCTTTTTCAGCTTCCTTGGCATGTTTGAAGATCATGCCTTCGCCTTTAGCGTTTACCGCGTCACGCGTCATGTAATACAGACCCAATACAACGTCCTGTGAAGGAACGATGATTGGTTCACCGTTGGCTGGCGACAGAACGTTGTTCGTCGACATCATCAGCGCACGGGCTTCTAACTGAGCTTCAATGGTCAGAGGCACGTGAACGGCCATCTGGTCACCGTCGAAGTCGGCGTTGTATGCAGCACACACCAATGGGTGTAACTGGATAGCCTTACCTTCGATCAGTACAGGTTCGAACGCCTGAATACCTAAACGGTGAAGTGTAGGAGCACGGTTTAACAGCACCGGGTGTTCACGGATCACGTCGTCCAGAACGTCCCATACAGCGCCTTCTTCACGTTCAACCATTTTTTTAGCCGCTTTAATAGTAGTGGCTAAACCGCGGGCTTCTAACTTACCGTAGATGAAAGGCTTGAATAACTCTAAAGCCATTTTCTTTGGTAAACCGCACTGATGCAGACGTAAAGTAGGACCTACTGTGATTACAGAACGGCCTGAGTAGTCAACACGCTTACCTAACAAGTTCTGACGGAAACGACCTTGTTTACCTTTGATCATATCGGCCAAAGATTTCAGAGGACGCTTGTTCGAACCCGTGATAGCGCGACCGCGACGACCGTTGTCTAACAACGCATCTACAGCTTCCTGCAACATACGCTTTTCGTTACGTACGATGATATCAGGAGCTGACAGGTCCAGAAGACGCTTCAGACGGTTGTTACGGTTGATCACACGGCGGTATAAATCGTTCAGATCAGAAGTGGCAAAACGGCCACCGTCTAATGGAACTAAAGGACGCAGATCTGGTGGCAGTACTGGCAGTACTGTCATGATCATCCACTCTGGCTTGTTACCAGAAGTGTGGAATGCTTCCATCAGTTTCAGACGTTTGCTGATTTTCTTGCGCTTTGTCTCTGAGTTGATGGTTGGCAACTCTTCACGCATTTGTTTGATTTCTGTTGCCAGCTCAATGCCACGTAAAATGTCCAGAATTGCTTCTGCACCCATTTTGGCTTCGAACTCGTCGCCGTGCTCTTCCAGCACGTCCAGATATTCTTCTTCAGTCAGCATCTGACGACGCTCTAAAGAAGTCATGCCTGGTTCGGTCACAACATAAGATTCAAAATACAGTACACGTTCGATATCACGTAATGTCATATCTAACAGCAAACCGATACGGCTTGGCAGTGATTTCAGGAACCAAATGTGGGCTGTTGGGCTGGCCAGTTCAATGTGACCCATACGCTCACGACGTACTTTAGTCAGAGTGACTTCAACACCACATTTTTCACAGATAACACCACGGTGCTTTAAGCGTTTGTATTTACCACACAGACACTCATAGTCTTTTACCGGGCCAAAAATCCGTGCACAAAACAAACCATCGCGCTCTGGCTTGAAGGTACGGTAGTTGATCGTCTCAGGCTTTTTCACTTCACCAAAAGACCATGAACGGATCATGTCTGGTGAAGAAAGGCCGATACGAATCACATCGAACTCTTCAGTTTTAGTTTGTTGTTTCAGAAACTTTAATAAGTCTTTCACCTTTGCTCTCCTGTAAGAGGTTAACCAGCAAGGGGCGGCGTACCGCCCCGGACAATTCGATTAGTTTTGCTAACCGGGGTTATTCCTCTTCCAATTCGATGTTGATACCGAGTGAACGGATCTCTTTCATCAATACGTTGAAAGATTCTGGCATGCCTGGTTCCATGCGGTGGTCGCCATCCACGATGTTTTTATACATCTTGGTACGGCCATTCACGTCATCAGACTTGACTGTTAACATCTCTTGCAGCGTGTATGCTGCGCCGTATGCTTCCAGAGCCCACACTTCCATCTCACCGAAACGCTGACCACCAAACTGAGCTTTACCGCCCAATGGTTGTTGAGTAACCAGACTGTACGAACCAGTAGAACGGGCGTGCATCTTGTCGTCAACCAAGTGGTTCAGTTTCAGCATGTACATGTAGCCAACAGTAACCTTACGTTCGAAGGTATTGCCGGTACGACCATCATACAATGTGATCTGACCGCTGGTCGGTAAGTCACCTAAAGCCAAGAGTTCTTTGATTTCGCTTTCTTTAGCGCCATCAAATACTGGAGTAGCTACAGGTAAACCTTTACGCAGGTTTTCTGCTAAACGACGCACTTCGTCATCTGTGAAGCTGGCGATATCAACGTTTTGACGTGACTCACCCAGCTCGTAGACCTTTTTCAGGAAGGCACGGATTTCCGCAACTTCTTTCTGGTCTTTGATCATGCCGTCAATCTTGTCACCTATACCACGGGCCGCTAAGCCTAAGTGAGTTTCAAGGATCTGACCGATGTTCATACGAGACGGTACACCCAGCGGGTTCAGTACGATATCAACCGGCTGACCTTTTTCGTCATATGGCATGTCTTCAACTGGAACAATGGTAGAAACCACACCCTTGTTACCGTGACGACCGGCCATCTTGTCACCAGGCTGGATACGACGTTTCACAGCTAAGTACACTTTAACAATCTTCAGAACGCCTGGAGCTAAATCGTCACCCTGAACAATCTTGCGACGTTTGGCTTCGAATTTCTTATCGTATTCAATACGGATTTCTTCGTATTGAGCCGCTAATTGTTCCAGATCGTTTTGCTTATCTTCATCAGCCAGGCTGTAGCCTAACAGAGCATCACCACGTAAACCGTTCAGCTTAGTGCGGTCAACGCCTGTGCTTTCAACCAGGTTGCGGGCACGTGAGAAGATACCTTCTTCAAGGATACGGAATTCTTCATTCAGGTCTTTCTTCGCCTGTTTGACTTCCATTTCTTCGATTTCACGGGCACGTTTGTCTTTTTCAACGCCATCACGAGTGAAGACCTGAACGTCGATAACTGTACCAGTTACAGAGTTAGGCACACGTAATGAGCTGTCTTTTACGTCAGAAGCTTTTTCACCGAAGATAGCGCGTAACAGTTTTTCTTCCGGAGTCAGCTGGCTTTCACCTTTAGGTGTTACCTTACCAACCAGAATGTCGCCGCCTTTCACTTCAGCACCGATGTAAACGATACCGGCTTCGTCCAGCTTAGATAAAGCAGACTCACCTACGTTTGGAATATCAGCAGTGATTTCTTCAGGCCCTAACTTGGTATCACGAGCGATACAGCTCAGTTCCTGAATGTGAATAGTGGTTAAACGATCTTCCTGTACTAAACGCTCGGATAACAAGATCGAATCTTCGAAGTTGTAACCGTTCCACGGCATGAATGCCACGCGTAAGTTTTGACCTAAAGCCAGTTCACCTAAGTCCGTAGACGGACCGTCAGCCAGTACATCACCACGTTCAATCGGCTCACCATGGTTTACACATGGACGCTGGTTGATACAGGTGTTCTGGTTAGAACGGGTGTATTTAGTCAGGTTGTAGATGTCGATACCGGCTTCACCGGCTACCATTTCTTCTTCGTGTACTTTAATTACGATACGGCTGGCGTCGACATAGTCAACAGTACCACCACGTTTCGCCACTACAGTTACACCAGAGTCTTTGGCTACAACACGTTCTACACCAGTACCTACTAACGGCTTATCAGCACGTAATGTAGGAACGGCCTGACGTTGCATGTTTGAACCCATTAATGCACGGTTGGCGTCATCGTGTTCCAGGAACGGGATCAGAGCAGCGGCAACAGATACGATCTGCTGTGGTGCAACGTCCATATACTGAACCTTGTCGGCCGGCATTAAGGTGAATTCGTTTTTGTAACGGCACGGTACTAAATCTTCAACCAAACGGTTTTCTGCGCTTAACTCGGCGTTCGCCTGAGCGATAACAAAGTTACCTTCTTCAATCGCAGATAAGAAATCGACTTCGTCAGTCACAATACCATCTTCAATGCGACGGTAAGGTGTTTCGAGGAAACCGTATTCGTTGGTTTGAGCAAACATAGACAGCGAGTTGATCAAACCGATGTTTGGACCTTCTGGCGTCTCGATTGGACAAACACGACCGTAGTGTGTTGGGTGAACGTCACGTACTTCGAAGCCTGCGCGCTCACGGGTCAAACCGCCCGGGCCTAACGCAGAAATACGACGTTTGTGCGTTACTTCTGACAGTGGGTTGTTCTGGTCCATAAACTGAGACAGCTGGCTTGAACCAAAGAACTCTTTCACCGCAGCAGAAATAGGCTTAGCGTTGATCAGATCCTGTGGCATCACAGCGTCCAGATCACCTAAAGACAGGCGCTCTTTTACTGCACGTTCCACACGAACTAAACCAACACGGAATTGGTTTTCAGCCATTTCACCAACAGAACGGATACGTCTGTTACCTAAGTGGTCGATATCGTCCACTTCGCCTTTACCGTTACGAATGTCGATTAAGACTTTCATGACGGCCAGGATATCGTCTTTGGATAAAACGCCTACGCCTTTACCTTCTTCGAAGTTAACACGACGGTTAAACTTCATACGACCTACAGTAGATAAGTCATAACGGTCTTCAGAGAAGAACAGGTTTTCAAATAAAGTTTCAGCAGCTTCACGCGTTGGTGGCTCGCCTGGACGCATCATACGGTAGATTTCTACCAATGCTTCCATGCGGTTACTGCTTGGATCGATCCGGATGGTTTCAGAAATATATGAACCTTGGTCCAAATCGTTAATGTAAAGAGTTTCGAAACTTTCGTAGCCCGCTTTTGCTAGTTTTGCTAACAGCTCCAGTGTGAGCTCTGCGTTCGCCTCGGCAATAATCTCTCCGGTTGAACGGTCAGCGTAATTTTTTGATAAAACGCGGCCTACGACATATTCATGTGGAACTTCCATCAGTGTCATGCCAGTTTTTTCTAACTGACGCACATGACGGGCAGTAATACGACGACCAGCTTCTACGATCACTTCGCCATCGTTGTCTTTGATATCAAAAGCAGCTGTTTCACCACGTAAGCGGTTTGCCACCACTTCCATCAACAGTTTGCCGTCTTTAATTTCAAAACGGGTGCTTTCGAAGAAAGTACTTAAAATTTCTTCAGTACTTAAGCTCAGCGCACGTAATAAAATAGTGGCTGGCAATTTGCGGCGACGATCGATACGCACGAACAGGTTATCTTTGGCATCGAACTCAAAGTCTAACCATGAACCACGGTAAGGGATCACGCGAGCATTGTATAAAACCTTGCCTGAGGAGTGAGTCTTGCCACGGTCGTGGTCAAAGAATACGCCCGGGCTACGGTGCAGCTGAGAAACGATAACACGTTCAGTACCATTGATAACAAAGGTACCGTTTTCAGTCATCAATGGGATTTCGCCCATATAGACTTCTTGTTCACGGATATCTTTGATTGTACCTGGTACTTCTTTATCAAATAACACCATGCGCAGTTTGACACGCAGCGGAGCTGAGTAAGTCACACCACGAATTTGGCACTCTTTGACGTCAAAAACCGGCTCGCCAATGCGGTAGCTGACATATTGCAGCTCGGCACTACCTGAGTAGCTTTTAATTGGGAATACAGAACGGAATGCAGCTTCTAAGCCGTATCCACCTTCTGGATCAGGTTCGATAAATTTGCTGAACGATTCAATTTGAATCGACAACAGATATGGCACATCCAGCACTTGTGGACGTTTGCCGAAGTCCTTACGGATACGTTTCTTTTCAGAATAAGAGTAAGTCATGGGGTTCCTCAGCTAGCTGATTTTTTACCCTACCTACCCTCTAGGGGCGGCTTGAATGTCGCCGACATGGCAACATTAGGGTGGGGAAAATCAATGTCCCACAGCGCAAAAAGGCCGGTGGTTATTTCACCACCAGCCTAGCCTGAAATCAGGCGTATAATCTAGAAAAATCTAGATTATTTAACTTCAACAGTAGCACCAGCTTCTTCTAACTCTTTCTTCAGAGCTTCAGCTTCGGCTTTAGAAACTGCTTCTTTAATTGCAGCTGGAGCAGCTTCAACTAAATCTTTAGCTTCTTTCAGGCCTAAACCAGTCGCGCCGCGAACAGCTTTGATTACTGATACTTTGTTAGCGCCAACAGCTGCCAGAATTACGTTGAATTCTGTTTGTTCTTCAACAGCAGCAGCTGGACCAGCAGCAACTGCAACAGCAGCAGCAGCAGAAACGCCGAATTTTTCTTCCATAGCGCTAACTAATTCTACAACTTCCATTACAGACATTGCAGCGATAGCATCTAAGATTTGATCTTTAGTAACTGACATTGCTCAGATTCCTAAATTAAGGGGACGTATCCCGTATTAAACTTTAATTCCAAACAAAACGTAAAATTACGTTGTTTAGGCTTGTTTTTGGTCGCGAACTGCGGCGATGGTACGTACCAATTTGCCGGCTGCTGCTTCTTTCATAGTGCTCATTAAACGTGCGATAGCTTCGTTGTATGTTGGCAACGATGCTAAAACGTCAATGCTTACTGTGGCGCCATTGAAGGCTGCGCCTTTCAGCTCAAACTTAGCATTTTCTTTAGCGAAATCTTTGAAGATACGCGCTGCAGCACCTGGGTGCTCTTTAGAGAATGCAATCAGTGTTGGGCCAACGAACGCGTTGCTTAAACACTCGAACTCGGTGCCAGCTACTGCACGGCGTACCAGCGTGTTACGGACAACTTTCATCCATACGCCAGCTTCACGGGCCTGCTTACGCAGATCAGTGATTTTGCCTACAGTAACACCGCGAGCGTCTGCAACTACCGCAGATAAAGCACCTATGGCAGCTTCCTGAACTTCAGCAACGATCGCTTTTTTGTCATCAAGCTTAATAGCCATTGGCTCTTAACTCCTGGTTCTTCCAGACGGTATTGTCTGGTTGCCTACACAACGTTAAGCAGTAAGAAATACTGTTTAACGCGCGATTTACGGTGAGAGCCAGATTGATAGGAATCTTTCTGGGGCTAACACCGTCTGCGTAGGTTGTGCTTTTAAGCCACGCCTTTTAAAAAAATTTGCGGCACCTACGGTCTTGGACGGAAGCCGAAAACTTTGTAAACAAAGCCCGGCTTCTACCCGAATTTTTGAGCGCGAGATTATAAAATAACCACGCGCTCCTGTAAAGCTGCTATTTCAGAGGACTGAATTAGATTTTGGCGTCTAAAGAAGCCTGGTCTAAAACGATACCTGCGCCGTGAGTAGTAGAAATGGTCACTTTCTTGATGAAAACGCCTTTTGCTACAGATGGCTTAGCACGCTTTAAAGCAACTAACAGAGACTCGATGTTCTCTTTCAGTTTGTCAGTGTCGAAGTTAACCTTACCCACTGTAGAATGGATGATACCATTCTTGTCGTTACGGTAACGAACCTGACCAGCTTTAGCGTTTTTCACTGCTTCAGCAACGTTTGGAGTCACTGTGCCAGTTTTAGGGTTAGGCATTAAACCACGTGGGCCTAAGATCTGACCTAACATACCAACAACACGCATTGCGTCTGGAGAAGCGATAACAACATCAAAGTTCATCTCGCCTTTCTTAACTAATTCAGCTAAGTCTTCCATACCCACGATGTCAGCGCCTGCAGCTTTAGCAGCTTCAGCGTTAGCACCCTGAGTGAACACAGCAACACGTACAGTGCGGCCGGTACCGTGTGGTAACACAGTAGCGCCACGAACGTTTTGATCTGACTTACGAGCGTCGATACCCAGGTTGATGGCAACATCAACTGATTCAACGAACTTGCCAGCTGTTAATTCTTTTAATAACGCAACTGCGTCATTGATCGCGTATTCACGAGTAGAATCTACTTTTGAACGGATTAATTTAGCACGCTTTGATAATTTAGCCATTGATTAACCCTCCACCACTAAGCCCATTGAACGGGCAGTACCAGCAATAGTGCTCAGTGCTGCTTCGTCGCTACCTGCTGTTAAATCAGCACGTTTGATCTTAACGATCTCTTCCAGCTGAGCAACAGTCACTTTACCCACTTTCTGGGTATTAGGACGGCCTGAACCACCTTTTAAACCAGCAGCTTTCAATAATAAGAAAGAAGCAGGTGGGGTGCGGGTTTCAAATGTAAATGAGCGGTCGCTGTATACAGTGATCACTACTGGAATAGGCATGCCTTTTTCCAGTGACTCTGTACGGGCGTTGAAGCCTTTACAGAATTCCATGATGTTCACACCGTGTTGACCCAATGCTGGACCAACTGGTGGCGACGGGTTTGCCATACCAGCTTTAACTTGTAATTTTACAAGTGCCGTGACTTTCTTTGCCATGTTTCACCTCAATTTAGGGTCTCAGCCTCGTAAGTGCGAGGACACTTACTCAAACGGCTCCCCTGACGTTAAAAAAGGCCGCGATTATATTTTAATCAGCGGCCCGATACAAACTATTTCTACTTAAGCTTTTTCGACCTGGCCAAATTCCAGTTCGACAGGAGTAGAACGACCGAAAATCAA
This sequence comes from Rheinheimera sp. 1928-s, assembly GCF_029269265.1. Lineage (GTDB taxonomy): Bacteria > Pseudomonadota > Gammaproteobacteria > Enterobacterales > Alteromonadaceae > Pararheinheimera. The sequence goes on along the minus strand of NZ_JARIXP010000018.1, from coordinate 1,546 downwards.
CACGGACACCTTCACGCGGCTTTTCTCGTAATCTACTTCTTCGACGACGCCGTTAAAGTCAGCAAATGGACCTTCAGTCACACGAACTACTTCACCCGCTTCAAACAGAGTCTTAGGCTTCGGCTTATCAGCGTTGTCCTGCAGACGGTTCAGAATAGTGTCAGCTTCTTTCTGGCTGATAGGTGCAGGGCGGTCTGAAGTGCCACCAATAAAACCTAATACACGAGGCACGCTTTTGACTAAGTGCCATGCTTCTTCACACATTTCCATCTGCACTAAGACGTAGCCAGGGAAAAATTTGCGTTCAGACTTACGTTTTTGACCAGCGCGCATTTCAACAACTTCTTCAGTTGGAACCAGCACTTCGCCAAACTTGTCTTCCATTTGCTGGATCTTGATATGCTCACGCAATGAAGTCGCTACGCGCTGTTCAAAACCCGAAAAAGCCTGAACTACATACCAACGCATTTTTCCTGACATAACTTAGATCCCCAGACCTGTGATAAATGATACAAGGCTTAATAAAACTGAATCTAAGCCCCATAGTAATAATGCAACGATCAAGGTCGCAACCATTACGATAATAGTGGTTTGCATTGTTTCCTGACGGGTTGGCCATACAACTTTGCGAACTTCAGTTCTGGCTTCTTTCGCAAACTCAATAAATGCAGAGCCCTTGCTGGTCTTGGCTGCGATAAAAGCCGCCAGGCCGACTAAAACCACTATGCTTGCAGCTTTTTCAACTGCAGAAAACTCATATATATAGTTCGCTGCGACCATCAGGGTCAGCAGAACTAAGACGCTCAGCCATTTCACTAAATCTAAGCCGCCTTTTGGGGTTTCACTCGTTGCATTCATGCTTTAACTCACTTTCCCATGGCTTGTTGTTACAAGCTACTACTTCGACTAACGTGCAAAACACCTTAGCGCCTAATATAAGTGGCAGGGGCGGAGGGATTCGAACCCCCAACCATCGGTTTTGGAGACCGCTGTTCTACCAATTGGAACTACGCCCCTACAGAAAATTGCGCCAACCGCTGAAAGCAGTCCCGCAAAAATAGCCGCTCATTATACTGCCTTAGACGACTAAAACAAGATAAGGATCCGACTAGGAACTATTTAATCAGAGTTAGCAGTGCAGAACTCAAGCCTGTTGTTGTTAATTTTCCGGTTTGAGCTCACAAAGACAAGTCTGAAAGCATTACAAAAAAGGCCCCGAAGGGCCTTTTTAAAAGTGCTGCTAATTAAGCCAGTACTTTAGATACTACACCAGCACCTACTGTGCGGCCACCTTCACGGATGGCGAAGCGTAAACCTTCGTCCATCGCGATTGGGTTGATCAGTTCAACAACAAACTTCAGGTTGTCGCCTGGCATGACCATTTCTACGCCTTCTGGCAGTTCTACTGAACCAGTGACGTCTGTAGTACGGAAGTAGAACTGTGGACGGTAACCTTTGAAGAATGGAGTATGACGACCACCTTCTTCTTTTGATAATACGTACACTTCACCTTCGAACTTGGTGTGTGGCTTGATTGAACCTGGTT
>NZ_JARIXP010000017.1 GCF_029269265.1 Rheinheimera sp. 1928-s | reverse complement strand
GATTGGAGTTGTTCCTAGTACGAGAGGACCGGAATGAACGAACCGCTGGTGTTCGGGTTGTCATGCCAATGGCACTGCCCGGTAGCTACGTTCGGAACGGATAACCGCTGAAAGCATCTAAGCGGGAAGCCGGCCAAGAGATGAGTCATCCCTTGTACCTTGAGTACACATAAGGGTCGTTGGAGACCACAACGTTGATAGGTGAGGTGTGGAAGCGCAGTGATGTGTTAAGCTAACTCATACTAATTGCCCGAGAGGCTTAACCATACAACGCCCAAGGTGTTTGTGTGTGGTGTGATAAAAGAATTCTATCTAGCTTGCTCAATTAAAGGAATACGTTTTTATAAAATCCATCCATGGATTTTACCCTTACGGGCCGCACTAAAGTGCGTTAAAACGTGTTCCAGACACGTTTTTTGCCTGGTGGCAATAGCGCTGTGGAACCACCTGACTCCATTCCGAACTCAGAAGTGAAACGCAGCCGCGACGATGGTAGTGTGGCAGATGCCATGCGAGAGTAGTTCACCGCCAGGCTCCCAATTAAGCCAGAAGGCCCAGTCGAAAGACTGGGCCTTTTTGCTTACTTCGAAATCAGGTGGTCAATCACCCGAGCAGGGCATCCCCATGCGACCAGTTCGTCTGGAACGAACTGGAACGGCGCAGCCGGCCCGGAGGGTGGAAGGCAGGAGGCCCGGAATACAAAAACGTCTGGAACGTTTTTGGACCGCTTCAGCGGGCCGCGAAGCGGCGAACCCATGGATGGGGTGAGCACTGTAGTTCACCGCCAGGCGGACAAGACGGCCTGCTGTCGCCTTACCGCCCGGAATAAAGTAGTTCACCGCACCCGAATTCAGAACAGTTCCGCTTGAATTGCAAACAATACCCGCTCAACTCTCAGCCAAAACCCAAACACGGCCGCCCATAAGGGAAACCCCTACAGACAATAACACCCTCTGCGATGACACTCTACAGACGGTAAAACCAGCAGGTTTAGTCTAAAAACTTAAGCTGCTTGCATAACTCCGGCAGCTTTTGTTTCGCGGAAGGTAAAGAAATCTGCTGCCAGTCATGCTTTTGCCAAAGCCGTTGTACTAGAAAGAGCGCTGTTTGATGCTCCACTTTGGCATAATACAAATTAAACCAACACAACAGATGGGTTTCTATCAGCTCAAAAGGACGTAATTCTGACTGGAATAACTGCAGTTCTGTGCTTTGCTGTGAAGTGAGTTCTATAGAAGGAGGCTCTGCCCACAATAGCGCTAAAGCCGGGTCCAGAGTGCGTTGTTTATCAGCAAGCTGCCAATACAACTGTCTGGAAAACTGTTGTTGTAAAGCTCTGAACTGCTCACCATACAGCATCAAAACAGAGGCTTCGTTGCTGGCTTGTTCATTTTGATGGCTGAGCTTTGCTGGGTGAAAACCTGCTTTTTGCCAGAACTTTGCTAAAGCTAAAGTAGCACCAAAACTGGTGCCAATCAGATATTGTTGGTTAATTAAATCCTGCAACACAAAGCTCAATAATTGACTGCCAAATCCCTGCGTTTGTAGCTGAGGATGCACCACAATACGCTGAATTCTAGCCATTTTTTGCTCTGCCAGTTGCGGCTGCAGGCAATGAAAAGCTAAGCTTTGAGCTAATAAATGCCCTTGCACTCTGCGTTTGCCATGCGATACCGCAGTGGCAAGTGCAGCATCCAGCTCACCTTCAAAACTGATTAAAGCACAGGCGATCAGCTGCTGATCTTGCTCCAGTGTATAGAGCTTCAGTGCCGGGTTATCCAATAAAGCCCAGAGGTCCATCACATCGGTTTGGTAATGCGCCAGGCTTAATAAACTAAAAATGTGTTGTAGCTTTGTAGGTTGCAGCAGTAAGTCTTTTACCTGATAGCTGGCAAGCTGAGTTTCCGGTAATGCAGCCAAAACAGAGTCAGTTTGCTCCAGTAAAAAGCCTTTAAAAATCAGCTGCTCCAGTGGGTCGTTTGCCTGATAGCGTATAGGCTGATGCAGATGAACTTTCTGAAAACCAGGGCAATGCTGCTGTAAATAACTTTGGAATCGCAGCTGAAAACCGCGGCCTGTGCCTTCGTAACCATGTTCAGTCGTAGCGAAGACTAAGCGGCTATACAGATCAGTGAGTTGCTGCAATTGAGGCGTTGGAATAGCCGCAGCTTCATCCACCAAAATCACAGTGTTCTGCTGCTTTTCCGAGAGAAGAACATCGACAGGCACAAAACGAATAGTACCGTTTAGCAGTTGATTTTGACCTGGCTGATAAGGCTCTTTTAAAAGATTAGCAGCGATAAAAAATGCAGCTTGTACTGCAACAGGCGAAGGGCCTGTCAGCAGAATATCGGTTTTACCTTGCAGCGCTAATTGAGCCGCAGCTAAACCCAAAGCACTGGATTTGCCACGACCACGATGCGCCGTCAGTACTAAAGGGCGGCGTCTGTGACCTGTCACTACTTTATGAATAGCGGCCACTGCGATTTGTTGTTCTGCTGTGCGATAGGGTTTTTCGGCCTGTGTTGGAGCAATAGCTTCCGGTAAGACAGGGATTACAGCAGCGCGCCCTTCAATAAGTTGGACCCACTGGGCATCCTGCAATTGTTCTAACCAAAACTGTTTAAATAAGCCTGTATAAACAGCAGCATCAAGCGGATAGGGCAACACTCTTTTAGCCGCAGGGTTAGGCTGTTGTCGCCATAGATCCGGTTGTTCGGTAACAAATAACCAAAGCCCACCTGCTTTTAAGCAACCACTGCTGGCTGCGACTAAATCCCAGTCGACAGCATGGCGTGCATCCACCACCAGCAGATCACACTCTGTGCCCAGCCATTGCTGCTTTTGTTTGGCTGACAATACTGTAAAACCCGCAGGGGCTTGATGGCCTAACCAATAGCTTGTGCCTTCTGGTTGTAAGGCTGAAAGTTGCTGCTGAGTATAAGCCTCTGAACCTGCTAACCAAACCGGTAAACGCCAGCCACGCTCTTGATAAGCGCTTTGTTGCTGGCGGATGATCTGCAGCAGGTCGGTCATAGCTTAAACCGGTTCTAACCTGGCATAAGCGGTCACCAGCCATTTACTGCCGAGCTCGTCAAAGTTCACCTGAATACGCGATTGTGGCCCTGTGCCTTCATAATTCAGCACTGTACCTTCACCAAACTTATCGTGTAAAACCCGTTGGCCCAGTTTAAAACCGGTATTTTCAAACGCACTGTGGCTGGCTGCGCTACCAAAACGGTTCATTTGAGTCGGTTTGCTGACATTAGTGGTAAGGCGGATTTCTTCTAAACAGTCGGCCGGAATTTCACGGATAAAACGTGATGGTCTGTTGTATTGCTCCTGGCCATATAAACGGCGGCTTTCTGCATGAGTTAGATACAACTTCTGCATAGCCCGGGTCATACCGACATAACATAAGCGACGTTCTTCTTCTAAACGTTCGCTGTCATCACCACTTTGTTGGCTTGGGAACATGCCTTCTTCCAAACCACAGATAAACACCAGCGGGAATTCCAAACCTTTGGCGCTGTGTAAGGTCATCAGTTGCACTGCGTCTGAATGTTCTTCAGCCTGATATTCACCAGCTTCTAATGCCGCCTGAGATAAAAAGGCAGAAAGCGGCGTCATTTCTTCGGTATTGACATAAGTGGCGTTGGCGCAGGCGTTAACTAATTCATTTAAGTTTTCTACTCTGGTTTGAGCTTTTTCGCCTTTTTCGGCTTTATACATCGCCATCAGGCCAGATAGTTGAATCACGTGATCGGCCTGCTCATCCAGACTTAAGTCTTTGCTGTCGGCTTCGAGCTGATCAATCATCTGCACAAAAGTGCTGATGGCATTGGCTGCACGGCCAGTCAGTTGTTTATTGGCCAGCATTTGCTGCAGGCTTTGCCACAAGGTGATTTGCAGAGAGCGGGCATTTTCCCGCACTTTGTCCATAGTGGTATCGCCAATACCACGCACCGGAGTATTGATAATACGTTCCAGCGCGGCGTCATCTTGTCTGTTATTGATCAGACGCAGATAAGCCAGCGCATCTTTGATTTCCTGACGTTCGTAGAAACGTAAGCCGCCATAGATACGGTAGTTAATACCGTCCTGAATTAAAGCTTCTTCCAGCACCCGCGACTGGGCGTTATTGCGATACAGTACTGCGGCTTCAATCAACTTGCCGCCTTCACGTTTCCACTCCCGAATACGGCCAACAATAAAACGTGCTTCGTCCAACTCGTTAAAAGCTGTGTAGAGTGAAATGGCTTCGCCTTGTTCGCCGTCCGTCCACAGGTCTTTACCCAAACGGTCGCTGTTATGCGAAATCACACAGTTGGCGGCTTTTAAGATAGTGCCGGTAGAGCGATAGTTTTGCTCGAGGCGAATAGTGACAGGGTTTGGATAGTCTTCTAAAAACTGCTGAATGTTTTCTACTTTAGCGCCACGCCAGCCGTAAATGGACTGGTCATCGTCACCTACTATCATCACTTTACTGTCAGTGCCTGCCAGTAACCTTAACCATTCATACTGAATAGAGTTAGTATCCTGGAACTCGTCCACCAGAATATGGCGGAAACGCTGCTGATAATGAGCCCGGATTTGCGGCTGCTGTTTAATCAGCTCGAAGCTGCGTAGTAAAATTTCAGCAAAATCGACCAAACCCGAGCGGTCGCACATTTCCTGATAGGCGGCGTAAATTTTGATCATGGTTTGCAGGCTAAAATCGCCATGCGCATCCATAGTGCCGGGGCGCTGACCTTCGTCTTTACGGGCGTTGATAAACCATTGAATTTGTTTAGGTGGCCAGTGTTTTTCGTCTAAATTCAGCGCTTTTAGTACCCGACGCACTAAACGGTATTGATCGTCTGAGTCGATGATCTGAAAACCCTGAGGTAAACCTGCTTCCAGATAATGGGCCCGCAACATACGGTGCGACAAGCCGTGGAAAGTACCCATCCACAGATTATTTAAACTGACGCCTATGGTCTGTTCGATACGGTTACGCATTTCCTGTGAGGCTTTATTGGTAAAAGTCACAGCCAATAAACTATAAGGCGCAACACGTTCCACCTGCATCAGCCAGGCTAAGCGATGCACCAGTACCCGGGTTTTGCCCGAGCCAGCACCGGCTAATACCAGCATATGTTGAGGAGGAGCGGCTACCGCATCACGTTGTTTATCGTTTAAGCCATCCAGTAAAGAAGAGACATCCATTAGCAGTCAGTACCTGTCGCAAAATTTGCAGCATTATACACCCTACAGCTTTGTTGCCCCAGCTTTGTGAACTTAAAGCAAAGCCTGCAACTGCTCCAACGAATCAATTTGCAGATGAGGCAATACAGAGGTTTGAAAATGGGCTTCATGTTTCAGCCATACTGCCTGACAACCGGCATTCAGCGCACCCCGTACATCGGCTTTGCTGTTATCGCCTATATGCAGCAGTTCATGGGGCGCAATAGCCAGTTGCTGACAGGCTTTATGAAACATATCAGGGTAGGGCTTCATTTTGCCGCTAGGGCCAGCGTGATAAGCCTGTTGAAAGTACTGACTGATGCGCAGCAGTGTTAAATCTGCATTGCCGTTGGTAATAGCCACCAGCGGATAACGCTCTGCTAAGGCTTTGAGTAACTGATGGCTGGAATCCGGCACTATTAAGTTGCTACGGGCGTTATAAAAAGCACTAAAAGCCAGCTCCGCAATTTCACCTGCTTCACAGCGACCAACTCCAAGCTCCGTTAAGCCTTGTTCCACCGACAACAAGCGCCAGCGGCTGACATCGTGCCGCACTTCCGGGTTCAGTACAGCCAGTTCTTTGCGTTTTTGCCACCAGAATTCAGGGTCGATCAGCCCAAGCTTAGGCGCCAATTGCAGCAACCTTTGCTGCATAGCCAGTTCAGCCTGCTCAATCACAGGGCCGTTGTTATACAGCGTATCGTCCAAATCAAAAGAGATCGCTTTAAAAGGCAAAAGGGCTTTGTAAACACGCATAATTGAGTTCGTTTTGTCCGCTATAAGTTGCAGTGTACTGCTTTTACGCTGGGGAGTAGTAAAAAGGATCTGTTGTTTGAGGTCAAAGAATGCCGTTTAGCTGATCTTTAAAAGCCGGGCCAATTTTAATCTGCATCTGATTACTTAAGCGGATTGATGTGCTGTCGAGGCCAACCACATGCTGTTTATTCACCAGAAAAGACTTCTGCACCTGAATAAAATCAGCCGATGCCGCCTGCTGATAAATTTGTTTTAAAGTGGCATTCACTAACACCATCTTCTGACCTTGCCAGACTTTGACATAATTGCCATAGGCCTCAAAACAACATACTTCTGCTAACTTAAATTTGCGCAGCTCACGCTCCACTTTCAGTAGAATTGACGCAGGTTTTTCCGGTGCCAAAACCAGCCGGCGTCTTACTTTTTGCAGTGCTGTGGCAAAACGTTCTGCACTGATGGGTTTGAGCAGGTAATCGACCACGTCCAGTTCAAAGCCATCCAGCGCATACTGCTGGTAGGCACTACTGATAATCACTTGTGGTTTGTTTTGCATCACTTTCAGCATATCAAGGCCAGTTAATACCGGCATCTGAATATCCAGTATCAGCAAGTCCACTTGCTGTCTGGCCAATACAGCCAACGCTTCTGCAGCACTGTAACAATGGCCGCTAATTTCTATATCCGCATAAGCTTTGCAGTGATAAGTAATCACCTGATGAGCCAGCGGTTCGTCATCTATAACCAATAATTTCAGCATGGATTCTGTTCCAGCTTTATTGCCAGCTCAGCACGCCAGCCAAAGACTGTGGCGGCGCTGCTTAAGCTGTAGTTGTTGCCATAACACAGCTGTAGACGGCGGCGCAGATTTTCCAGTCCTATCCCTGCAGGTGCAAAGCTCTGCTGTGCCGGCACTGTATTTTCACAGATAAAGATCAGTGTATTGCCTTGGAGTTGCATTTGGATTTTCACTTTGCTGGGTTCTGTGGTGCTTTCCACGCCATGTTTGTAGGCGTTTTCCACCAGCATAATCAACAGCAAAGGCGGCAGCAGATGCTGGTCGGCCTGCTCTGGCAGGCTGAGACTAAGTTCTGTTTTATTACTAACCCGCAATTGCTGTAACGCCAGATAATCCTGCAGATAGTTGATCTCCTGCTGCAATGTGACCAATGGCTGGCTGCCCTGGTACACCACATACCTTAATAAGTCAGCCAGCCGCAGTATCAACGTGGGAGCTTGGTCTGACTGCACCAGACACAGCGCATACAGGTTGTTTAAGGTATTAAATAAAAAATGCGGATTAATCTGTTGTTGCAACAATAAGAGTTCAGTCTGAACTTGTCTGTGCTGAATCTGCGCCAGATTTTTTTCCTGCTGTTGCCGGTCAAAGGCCAGGATCAGCGGTGTACTGACCAGCCAAATCCCCAGCACAAATTTAAAGTTATACCAATCAAAAGCATTGTGGTTGCCAGATGCCAGTGTGGTGACTTCATAGCTGTTGATGGGCAAGCATAACAATAGGCTGGCCAGCAGTGGATAACTCAATAGCAGTAAACAGAGGCTGGTGAGCACAAAGGGCAACAAGCCATATTGTGCCAGTAAACGGCGGATCAGCAGATACCGGTTCAGCCAGTAGTAGCCGTACATCAGACTGGCAATTAGACCAAACTGCAGCAGGTAGCCAATAAATTCAAAGGGGTAATGCAGCAGTCTGTCGGTGTGCACTTGCAAAGGTATCGGCTGGTTTGCCAGAGGATTCTGGTGCGAGCCAAGCAATAAAGCCATAAACAGCACCCAGCCTGTCAGCAGCAGAGCGACTGCTGTGTCCAACGACCAGAGTTTTTGTAACCAGCTGTTGTTACTGCCTGGTGAGAGTTTCTGCTGATAAAACTGCTCCAGCCAATACAGTAAGCTGCCGCATAGGGCAATCAACCAGCAGCTTTGGTCCAGTAACAGCAAAGAGTTCTGTGGTCTTAGCTCTATACTGAGCAGTGGATATAGCACCATAGCGGCGAGCCACAGCCACCAGAAAATAGCCCGTGCTGATGGTCTGGCAAGCAGCAATTGGGCCAGCAATAGCGGGGATAACTCCAGCAGCAACTGACCGATCAAAAGGCCAGCGCGGCTCCAACTGGCCAGATGTTCGTTCTGCAGCAAGCTCCAGGCCGACCAGCATAATGCAAGCAACACTGGCAGCAGAGAGAATAAGTCTTTGAGCCTGAAAGCCGACGTCATAACGGTTCCTGAATTTTCATCTGCTTGCAATGTTGCCTGCGCGGATTAATCTTGTCACCCGTCTGCTGACAAAACCTTAGTTTTGACTGATGAAAGTCATTTTTCCCGCTAAAAACACCAGATCCTGCCTGTATTTCGCCTCGTCCGCAGCTTGGTCATCTGCTTTGCCTATCTGGTCATTTCCGTGTTGAGCACTAGTTGCTGCAACCGCTAGTCTGCGCTGAATTAAAATACAAAAGGACTCTGTGCCGATGTTACAGATCAAAGCGTTATGCAAAACCTATCCGGATGGCACCGCAGCCTTACAGCAACTGAACCTGACTGCTGAACGTGGCATGTTTGGTTTGTTGGGCCCGAATGGAGCTGGTAAATCATCTTTGTTACGCACTATAGCGACCTTGCAGCAGCCCGATAGCGGTGAGCTTAAGTTTGATGACATTGATCTGCAGCAACAACCTGCAGAACTCAGGCGGCAGCTGGGCTATTTACCACAGCAATTTGGTGTTTATCCGCATATGTCCTGCCGTGCTTTGCTAGAGCATATGGCCATTCTGAAGGGGGTTGTGCATAAAGCATCCCGCCAGCAGCAAATAAACCAGTTGCTTGAGTTGACCAACTTAACTGCCTTTGCTGACAAAGCCGTGGCAAACTTTTCCGGTGGTATGCGCCAGCGTTTTGGTATAGCTCAGGCCTTGTTGGGCGATCCGGCCCTTATCATTTTGGATGAACCCACAGCGGGTTTAGATCCTGAAGAGCGTCAGCGCTTGCATAATTTGCTGGTCGGCGTCAGTAAAAACCGTCTGGTGCTATTGTCGACCCATATAGTCGAAGACATAGAGCAGCTCTGTTCAGAAGTGGCCATTTTGCAGGCTGGACGCATTCTGGTGCAGGGCGATACCGAATCCTTGATCCAACCGCTACAGGGCAAGGTATGGCTGGCCTATGGCGAAGAGAGTGCTTTGCCTGCTTCGGCCACCCTATTGAGCAGCACGTATCAGCGTGGTGTGTTACTGCAGCGTTTTTATCATCAAGAGTCGCAGCAGCCAGTTTTCCAAAATGCCGTAGCCAGTTTGCAGGACAGATACTTTTTGGAGTTGCAGCAGCAACGGGAGGCGAAGCAGTGATCTGGCCTCTTATTGTCAATGAACTGAAGTTTTATCAACGTCAGTCTTTGTGCTGGTTGGCTGTAGCGCTGAGCTGCTCTTTTGTTTTTCTGGTTGCTGCAGGTCTACCCGGCAGCGGTGAACAAAATCCGTTGAAACAACTGTTGTTTGCTTATTCTGCTTTAGCCATGCTGGTGTTGCCGCTGCTCACAGGGGCTTTAGCTCCTTTAGCTTTTTTACGTGAAAAGCAAAGTGGTATGACGGAATTAATAAGGGCCACACCAGTTAGTCATTTGAACTGGTGTTTAAGCAGAACTGCTGCTTTTTTGCTGCTGTGCATAGCTATGACTCTGCTGTTGTCTGGCGTCTTGCTGTTTGGACTCTGGCGTGTCGATACTGTGCCTTTTGACCAGCAGTTGATAGCAACTTTTTTGGCTATTTTCCTGTTGCAGTATGTGCCCGGGTTGTTGCTACTTTGTTTGTTGCAGTTGTGGCTCAGCTTAAAATTTGGCTCTGCTATTTTGCTTTATATGGCGACCATACTGCTGTGGGCAGGTTATATGGCACTGGCCGCAGCCACAGGTTCACCTTTAATGGCAAATAGTCAGATTGTTGCGCCCTGGTTGTGGCAACTGATGTTGTATGCCGACTTGTATGCAATTACTCCGCTGATCCAACAATTTATGACGGGGCAACAAAGCCTGCAGCTGGATCTTAGTTTCATAGTGAACAGGCTGGTATTACTCAGCGCTTCGGCTTTGCTGTTGTGGTCAGCACTACAGATGAAAAAGTTGGATGCAACTGCGGCCACAAGTGCTCAGAAGCCAGCGGATTTAGCCAAAGACAGTACAGCTTCAAACCACAGATCTTTTCAGGCAGTGCCAGTGCAAAACTCAAGGCTTAATATTGCATCGCAATTGTGGCAGTTAGGGCAACTGAGTCTGGTGAATAGTCGGCAGTTAATGCTGCATCCTGGTAGTTGGCTGAGCCTGCTTGGGCTGGCAGCACTGGCTTTTAGCGAAGTGGTTTCGGGTGTGGATTATGCCGAAGTGATGTCGGTACTTAGTCCCACCAGCCGCGACGCCTTAAATCAGGTGATGTGGGATTTGGTGCCACGTTTTGGTGCTTTGCTGCTGGTGTTCTGGAGTACCAAACTAAGCTGGCTGAATAAAAGCTGTCAGATGCATGAGCTGATTGCCAGTACTGCGGTGTCAGGACGGATGTTGCTGTTCAGTCAGTTCATCTGTCTGACGGTGCTGTTGCTGATTTTTGTGGCTCTGATGCTGAGTGCTGTAATGGTGGCGCAGTTGTGCGTTACATCTGCGCCGCTGCAATGGTCTGAGTATTTGCTGCAGGCTGGTTATCAGTTAGTACCACTTTGGTTACTGATGTTGGTGTTTGTATCCTTGCATAGCCTATGTCGCACTCCTTTGCTGGCTCTGGTACTGATTGCTTTGGTGCTGGCGCTGCATATGTCTCCTTTGCCCACTATGGCAGGGCTGGAACACCCGCTGTGGCTGCTGTTCACTACACCTTTGCATGCTGCAGATGGGCTCTGGAGTTATCAAAGCAGCAGTGCTGGCTTCTGGCCTTTTACTTTGTTCTGGTTGTTGCTGGCGCTGATTGCGTTGGTTCTTGCCCTGGCTTTTTATCATAGAGGCACCGGTTCTAGTGGCCCGGTTTTGCGCACCGCACTTACGCCAAAACGCATCTCTGTCATACTGCTATTACTGATAGGGGGGAGTTGGCAGGGCTGGCAGCTGGATCAGCAGCTTAGTGCAGAGCAGCCTTTGATGTTTTCATCCGAGAGGTTGCAATGGCGTGCTGACTACGAAACAGAGTATCAACACTGGCAACATAAACCGCAGCCTGTGGTGACTGCTCTGTATTCTGCAGTAGACTTTGAGCCAGCAGCACAGAGTGCTAAGTTAAAACTGGTATTGACCTTAACCAACACCACGGCAAAGCCTATTCAGCAGGTGTTAGTGGGGCAACATTGGGCTTATCCACTGCAACAGATTGAAATGACTGGCGCTGAACTCAGCCACGAAAACAGGCCGCTTGGGCAGCGGGAGTTCACTTTCACCAGTCCGTTGTTACCTGGACAACACCGCAGTTTAACAGTGCAGCTGCAACTGAAACAAAAAGGGCTTTGGCCTGCGGCTATGCACCAGTTGATCCGGCCCGACTTTAGTTATTTACGTTCTGTGCCTTTGTTTCCTGCGGTAGGTTTTGTGCCTGAATACAGGATCAGAGACAATAGTATCAGGGCACAATATGGCTTGCCAGAACTAACAGAGTTAAAGCCTTCGGAAACTTCTACAGCACAGGCCGCTTATCAATGGGTCAACATGGAATCGGTCATTTCAGTACCTGAAGGCCAACAGGCTATAACGCAGGGCGCCTTGGTGAAACAATGGCAGCAGGATGGCCGCAGTTTTTTCCACTACAAAACCAGTCAGCCTCTTCGTGCTATCAGCGCTTTTGTGGTTGTGCCATGGCAAGCAAAACAGGTTCAGCATGGCAAAGTACTGTTGGAGATATACGCACCAGAGCAGAATCAGGCGACAGAGCTAACCATGCTGGCGATGCAACAGACATTAAGCTGGTTTGAACAACAAATCAGCCCTTATCGCGGAGAAGTGTTGCGGTTGGTCAGCATGCCGGAACTGGATTCCGGTGGTACTGGTTATGCTTTACCACAGCTGGTGCTGATTAATCACAGAGTAGGAGTACGGGCGACACAGGCAGCTGATGCTGGTTTTAGTCAGGTGTATCGCCGTGCAGTGCATGAAGTCGCCCACCAATGGTTTGGTCATGATATGGGCAATGGAGTGCCAGGTGATGGTGCTTTTCTGGTGGAGTCTTTGGCAAAGTATGTCGAGCTGGTGCTGATTGAACAACACTTTGGCCGAGATGCTATGCAAGCATTGGTGGACTACGAAAAAGAGCGATTTGCTCGGGCCCAGGCCCGCAGTAAGTCACAGCCGTCATCTTTAATCGACTCGGATGAATCTTATGATCAGTATTCCCGGGCTACCTTAGCTTTTGCCAGGCTCAGAGCAGAGTTGGGTGATCAACGCATCACGACTGCTTTACGTCAGCTCTGGCTGGTGCATGGTTATCCGAACACTCCGGCCAGTTCTATGGATTTTGTCCGTCAGTTAAAACTGGCGAGCCCGCAGGAACAATATGCCTTGATAGACCAGTTGCTGCTGAGCGAAAAGATCGAAGGGCTGTTGTAATCAACAAGCCTGAAGGTGTGGACGTTAAAGAGCTGAGTTCAGTTGCTTTCGTAGCTGAACCAGCTCTTGCTTGAGCGCCTGAATTTCAGTGTCGGCCATACCGGACTTTAAACTGATATGGCGGTTTACCTGCACTTTTTCGGCCGCTGTGGCACGCATAGCCCAGCCAGACTGAGTTAAACGTATTTGCAGTGCACGCTCGTTCTGCGGATTACGACTGCGCTGCAGTAAGCCCATTTTTTCCATACGTTTCAGCACCGGAGTGAGAGCTCCGGATGCTATCTGTAGTTGTTCACCAATTTGCTGTAATTCCAGCGCATCGTTTTGCCACAAAATCAGCATCACTAAATACTGAGGGTAAGTCAGGCCTAATTGTTCCAGCAACGGCTTGTAGACTTTGGTCATCGCCAATGAGGTGGAATAAAGGGCAAAACAAAGTTGCTGATCCAGATGCAATAAAGCGTCTTGTGGGATTCGCTCTTTGTCGTGGGTTAAAGAAGTCATAAAACACTCCGCATGAAAGTCTGTTCGGTTTAAAAGAAAACTACCTGTACTTCCCTGTGGACCTTGTTGTCGAGATTAAAAAGCCTCCCGTAGGAGGCTGTGGGTTCAGTAACTTTTAGTTCAGGTGCTTTTTCAGCGCCTGACCTGCCTGGTCCATAGCTGCTTGTGTACCTGGCACATCAGACAACACATTCAGTAAACCAAAGTCGTGGATCATGCCGTTGTAGCGCACTGAAGTGACTGTCACACCAGCAGCATCCAGTTTGTTGGCATAAGCTTCGCCTTCGTCACGCAGTACATCCAAAGCTGCGGTTTGAACCAGAGCCGGCGGTAAACCTGTTAACTGCTCTATGCTGGCACGCAGTGGGGAGGCATAAATCTCGTTACGCTCTGCAGGGTTAGTGGTGTAGTTATCCCAGAACCACTGCATCATGTTTTTGGTCAGGAAGTAGCCGTCTGCAAACTGGTTGTACGAGCTATTCTCAAAGTTCGCATCAGTCACAGGCCATAACAGCAACTGGAATTTCAGTTTTGGAGTACCGGCTTCTTTGGCTTTTAACGCGACGACTGCCGCCATATTGCCACCGACACTGTTACCCGCTACTGCTAAACGTGAGCTGTCGATATTCAGCTCTTTACCATGTTCAGCTACCCATTTGGTTGCGGCATAGGCCTGATTAATAGCTGTTGGGTATTTGGCTTCCGGTGATGGYGTGTAATCCACATAGACTGCAGCKGCACCAGAGCGGCTGACTAAATCACGGATTAAACGCTCGTGGGTTGGGAAATCACCTAATACCCAGCCACCRCCGTGGAAGAACATAAAGGCTGGTAATACCCCTTTGCTGCCTGCAGGGCGAACCASCACCAGTTTTAAAGGCTTGCCATCGATAGTGATGGTTTTTTCACTGACATCAGCAGCAGGTAATGTGGCACCGGCCTGAGCACCAGTTAAAACAGCGCGGGCATCTTTAGGCGACAGTTGCTCTAAAGGTGTACCACCGCCCTGAGCCAGAGCATTTAAAAAACCTTGCGTTTGTTGTTCAACCTGTACATCAAGAGCAGGAGCACCAGCGGCGAAWGCACTGTTAATCCCTAAAGCAATGACTGTTAAACCTAAAACTTTACGAAATGTGTTCATGTTCATCTCCTCGCCGCAGCGGTTTATTGGGTGGCGATAACAGGATGCTTATTCATCTAACTGTTATCGCGATAYGTYAATARTTAAAAAAATTCAGTTTCCTGGGGGTGAGTGTTGTGCTGTTAGCTGACAATCACTAAGCGCACATCAATGTTGCCGCGTGTTGCATTCGAGTAAGGACAGACCTGGTGAGCTTTCGTCACTAAGTCCTGCGCTACTTCGTTACTAACACCTGGCAGGCTGATTTGCAGTTCGATATCCAGACCAAAACCACCTGGGATTTGACCAATACCCACTTCAGCTGTGATTTTTGCATCGTTACTAATCAGCACTTTTTGTTGTGAAGCGACATATTTAATGGCACCTAAGAAACACGCTGAGTAACCGGCAGCAAATAACTGCTCAGGGTTCGTCGCTRCACCACCAGCGCCACCTAATTCTTTAGGGGTGCTTAATTTCACATCCAATACGCCGTCTGAAGACACTGAACGACCGTCACGACCTGAAGTTGAAGTTGCTACTGCTTTGTAAAGTACTTGCATGATGTATTCCTCTGTTAAGTTTGTTTGCGATATGTATTATCGCGATAACTGTGTGGTTTAAAAAAATGGGTGAACTCACCCGGTTTTACTTCTGTTACTGCCAGTCCTTACGGACCTAATCTKTACTCTTTACGTCACTCTTTACTAGGTTCTGTATCTGGTCATTTGACTGCTGTTAAACCAGCTGTTTGCCCCGACTTGCGAWTATATTATTGCGATAACTRTTATTTCGCAAGTTTAATTTTGAGATTATTTTAAATAAATAGCTAATCTTCTGATTTAAAACATTTTATAGTTGTGGCTGATAAATGGCATTCGCTGGGAATAAGCAAAAACCGACTTAATAAGCTGGCTTGCAGAGAGCTATAAGGAGATAGAAATGCAGTACGCAGGATTTTGGCGCAGATTTGGCGCTTTTTGGTTAGATACCTTATTTATGGTGCCAGTCATGGCATTAACTGTATGGGGAAATGAACAAGCCAGATTGTTTCAGTTGTATTGGTTGCTGCCCGGACTTGCTTTTGGCTTGTGGTTTAATCTGTATTTGGTCAAAAAGTATGGAGGTACACCTGGCAAGCTCCTGCTTGATATCAAAATAACCAAGATTGATGGCAGCGATCTGGGTTACAAGGAAGCATCGTTACGTTATTCAGTACTTTTCATCTCGTCCTTTTTTATGTCTGTCCTGCTAATACCGCCACTGTTTGATATGACTGATCAACAGTATTTTTCGATGGACTTCCTTACTCGTTCAGCCTATTTGGTTGAGCACTCTTCAGGTTTATATAACCTGACCAGCATTGCTATGCAGATTTGGATCTGGGGTGAGTTTTTTGTCATGTTAACTAATAAAAAACGCCGGGCTCTGCATGACTTTATGGCTGGCACAGTTGTGATCTGTAAAGCTGACATTGACGCAGATACTTCAGACAAGCAAGAAACCACAGTTTCAGTCTGATGTGCTTTTCTTCTTCGCCCGGGGATGCGCATTGTCATAGACTTTGGCGAGCTGCTGGAAATCCAGGTGGGTGTACACCTGAGTGGTATTCAGATTAGCGTGACCCAGCAGCTCTTGCACGGCGCGCAGATCTGAGCTGGATTCGAGCATATGAGTGGCGAAAGAGTGGCGTAGCATGTGGGGATGCAAGTGCTGCGCTAAACCCTGGCGTTCAGACCAGAGTTTAACCCGTTGTTGCACTTGCCTGCTGCTGATGCGGTTTTTTTGTTTGCTTAAAAACAACGCCTCTGGATCTGCGCAGACGTAAGCGCTTCGCACTTTCAGCCAGTCTTTAATAGCAGCAGCCGCCATACGGCCTATAGGCAGAACCCGTTGTTTATTGCCTTTGCCACGCACCCGTATTAAGGCTTCGGACCAATCAATATCCTGCAAATTGGCGCTGACCAGTTCGTCCAGCCGTAAACCTGAGGAGTAAAACAATTCCAGAATGGCTTTGTCGCGACAGGCGAGGGCGTCTTCGCTGGTATTAAAATCCAGTAGATGATTGACCTGATCGACGTCGAGGTTTTTGGGCAAAGGTTTGTCGAATTTGGGCACCTGTAAATAAGACGCCGGGTTTTCTTTTAGTTTGCCTTGTTGCACCAGATAACGGTAAAAGCTGCGCAAAGACGCCACTCTGAGCGCTAAGCTGCGGGCTTTTAGGCTTTTGCGGCACGAGGATATATGCAATTGCAGCTGGGTTTCGGTCAGGTCGACCCAATGGCTGGCTTGTTCTGCCACCTGACTGGCCACTGCAGAAAGCTGCAATTGGTAGCTGCTTATGGTTTTGTCGCTGTAACCCCGCTCATGCTTTAAATAAGCCAGGAAAGCCGACAAGTCGGCTTGCCAATGATCCAGTTCAGCAGACAGTTTCACGGTTCAGATCGCAGTGGGTAAAACGGCCAACACCAGCTTCGCCAGATGATCCAAAAATAAGGTATCCATGCCTGGCTGGAAATGTTCGTCTGAGTCGCTGCCAAAGGCCAGCAGGAACTGTTGCTCTTCCGATAGCTTTAACAGTTGTAATGATACCGAATGAATATGAGGTTCAAACAAAGCGGCCATCTCGTCGCGGTTCATCCGGCCAAAATAATAAGTTTTGCCACTTAAACGGCGCTGTAAAATCAGCTGTAACTGCGCGACCTGATCGGTTTTTTGCTGCAAATCGACCAATACACAACTTTGCACATGCGGCATTTGGGCGGTAAAAGCCTGCAAAGCTTCCAGCAAAGCAGTTTGATCGGCCGCTTTTAATAACTGTAAATGCAGATCGTTCAGCGCATAAAAAATCTGTTCATTCTGGCGGGCTATACCCATCAGTCGGGTTATATCGTCTTCTAAAGAGCGAATTTTTTCTCGCTGTAATTCCAACTGACGTTCCACTAAAGACACCACACCCCGTTGCTGGTGCGGTAGTCGTAAACGGCTTAACAGCTCTGGGTGTTGCAGAAAAAATTCAGGATGATCATACAGATAATCAACAATCAGGCTGGCTTCGGCCAGTTCAGGGTTTACCAATGCTGTATCGAGAGGAAGGTCGCTCATAAGAATAATTGTCCATCAAAAACATGTTCGGCTGGCCCTGTCATTTTGACGGGTTGGCCAGGCCCTTGCCAGCGGATCTGCAAAGAGCCGCCTGGTAAATCTACCCTTACCTGGGTTTGTAATTTTTTCTGCATCTGACCAATGACAGCAGCAGCGCAAGCACCAGTACCACAAGCCAGGGTTTCACCTGCACCCCGTTCCCATACTCTTAATTTGACATGAGAAGGGGACAGTACCTGCATAAAACCTATATTGGCACGCTCAGGAAAACGTTCATGATTTTCAAAAACTGGTCCCCACTGATGCACTGGGGCCGCCTGAATATCATCGACCAGTATCACCGCATGCGGATTGCCCATCGACACCACACCACATAAAGTGGTTGCGTCTTCACTGTGCAAAATATAGTTCAGCTCTTGCTTTTGTGCTTTAAAAGGCACTTTGGCCGGATCAAATTGCGGCACGCCCATATTGACCGTGACCTGACCATCCTGCTCTATATACAAAGTGATTTTGCCGGATTTGGTGCTGACAGAAATTTTGTATTTATTGGTCAGGCCTTTATGCCGGACAAATTTGGCAAAACAGCGCGCACCATTGCCGCATTGTTCCACTTCAGAACCATCGGCGTTAAAGATGCGGTAGTGAAAATCCAGATCCGGATCGTAAGGCGGTTCCACCATCAGCAACTGGTCAAAACCTACACCAAAGTTGCGGTCGGCCAGCTTTTTAATTTGTTCTTTGGTTAAGAACACATTTTGGCTGACGGCGTCTATCACCATAAAGTCATTGCCCAAACCGTGCATTTTTGAGAAATGCACTAAGGTTTGGTGGGGACGATCTTTAAATTTATTGTCTGGGATCATTCAGGGTACCAACTGTTCACCGCGCCACAGGTCCTGCCATTGTTCACGCTGGCGGACTAAATAGCTGCGGTCACCATCCACCAGCACTTCTGCGGCTCTGGGTCTGCTGTTGTAGTTGGAACTCATGGTAAAGCCATAAGCGCCTGCTGAGCGCACTACCAGTAAATCACCTGGCTCCACTGCTAAAGCTCGGTCTTTACCAAGGAAATCACCAGTTTCACAGACCGGACCTACCACATCGTAAGTGACGGCTGGAAGATGCGGCTTTTGCTGCACAGCAATAATAGCTTGCCATGCGCTGTAAAGCGCCGGACGAATTAAGTCATTCATCGCAGCATCAACAATAGCGAAATGCTTTTCCTGGCCAGGTTTTAAATACTCTACTTTGGTCAGCAGTACACCGGCGTTGGCCATAATGGCGCGGCCTGGTTCAAAAATAATGGAGAGCTGTGGATAAGCTTCCAGTTTTTCTACCACTTTGGCTGCGTATTCAGCAGGATGTGGCGGCGTTTCGCCATCGTAAGGCACACCTAAACCACCGCCAATATCGATATGGCTCAGGTGAATCCCCACTGTAGCTAATTTGTCGATCAAGGCCAGCAATTTATCTAAAGCATCTAAAAACGGCTGAGTTTCTGTTAGCTGTGAGCCGATATGACAATCCACACCACAAACTTTTAAATGCGAAGCGGCATCGGCTTGCTGGTACATGGCGAGCGCGTCGTTAATATCTATACCAAACTTATTGGCTTTTAAGCCGGTAGAAATATAAGGATGGGTTTTGGCGTCTATATCCGGGTTCACCCGAATAGAAATAGGCGCAATAATATTCAGGCGGCTGGCCACTTGCTGAATACGTTCCAGCTCTGGAATAGATTCCACGTTGAAACACTTGATGCCGGTTTGCAGGGCAAACTCAATTTCAGTGACGGATTTACCTACACCAGAGAACACCACTTTTTTTGCATCGCCACCGGCCTGCAATACTCGGCGTAATTCACCTTCAGACACAATATCGAAACCACTGCCAAGGCGGGCCAGCAGGTTTAACAGCGCTATATTGCTATTGGCTTTAACGGCGTAACAAACCAATAAATCACGGCTTGGCGCAGCTTCAGCAAAAGCTTTGTAATGGCGCTCAATAGTAGCGCGGGAATAGACATAAGTTGGCGTGCCAAATTCTGCGGCAATATCGGCTAATGCAACACCTTCGGCAAATAAGTTCTGATCCTGATAATTAAAGTAATCCACTACTGTTCCTTTGATACTACTGGCTGATCGGCTGGCGCTGGTTGTTCTGTTGGCGCCTTATTGGGTTGTGGGGTTTGAGGCAATGTTAAAGGGCCTTTTTGGCCACAGGCCAGTAACCATTGGCTGAGCAACAGGATGCACACCAGTCTTTGTCGCTTTGTATTCATGGTTTTTATTTCATTAATTATTTTGCGCTCTATAATCGCATCCTTAACAGCAAAAGCAAACAGGTGAAACCGATGAATGACGTAGAATATGACGAACTGACCGATCAGGTGCTGCTTGCGGTGGAAGATGCAATAGAAGCATTGGACCTGGATTTGGATTATGAGTCGAACGGTGGCTTGTTAAGTATCAGCTTTGTCGACGGCAGCAAGGTGATTATTAATAAACAACCTCCACTGCATCAGCTGTGGGTAGCGACTAAATTTAACGGCCACCATTTTGAATTAAAAGACGGTGTCTGGATTGATAACAGAACAGGTTCTGAGTTCTGGGCATTAATTTCTGATGCCTTTAGTAAACAGTCTGGTCAAAACGTAGTGCTTGCCGATAACTCCTGATTGAGATCGCGGGCTGAATAAAGGAATAGAGAAATACAATGGCGTTACTTCCTTTTGTAGATGTAAAACCCGCAGGTCAGGCCGATGCCGCTGTGATCTGGTTGCATGGTTTAGGTGATTCGGGTGATGGTTTTGCCCCTATAGTGCCGGAATTACGTTTGCCAAAAAGCTCTGGCATCAGGTTTTTATTCCCTCACGCCCCTGTGCGCCCTATTACTATTAACGGCGGCATGCAAATGCGCGGTTGGTACGACATTAAAACCTGGGATTTAAACGACAGAGCAGACGAAACTGGTGTGCGTGAATCTGCGGCTGCAGTAACAGCCTTAATCGACAGACTGATAGAGCAGGGCATTGCGGCGAATCGCATTTTATTGGCAGGTTTTAGTCAGGGTGGCGTTATTGCGCTACATTTATTACCCCGCTTGCCTTATAAGCTGGCCGGTGTGATGGCACTTTCTACTTATATGGCTGTGCCAGGCAAGTTGAAAGAAGAAATGACCACCGCCAATAAAAGTACAGCTGTGCTGGTGAATCATGGTACTCATGATGAAGTGGTGCCCTACAGCGCAGGTCAAGCGGCTTTTAATGCGCTGAAATTTGCCGGCTTTAATGTCAATTGGGCTGAATACCGAATGGGTCATAGTGTGTGCCCACAACAGATTGCCGATATCAGCCGTTTTATTCAGCAGCAATTGCCAGCACTTTAAAAATGGAACAGTAAAAGTGACAACAGCAAAGGAAAAACTGGTCGTTCGGGTAAGCCTGGGCGCTGCAGCCTCGGCATCAGGTGATTTGCCTGAGGCGACCACAGAGCAACAGTGGCATTGGCGCCGTATTATCGGTGCGGCACTGACGCTTGGTGCTGCAACTCTGTTGTTGTATGGCTGGTTAAATCTGGATTCAGCCGATGTTGAGCTGACAGCTGTCGCTGCCACAGCTCCTGTTGTTGTTACCTCTGAATCTATTGACGCAGCGACTCCAGAGCTGGTGCTGGAAGCTGTGCCACAAAACCCTGAGCCAGAACCTGTACCGGTTAAAACTGAAGCTGCTGAAACAGTGGTCGCGGATAGTGCAACAAAACCAGCAGAAGTTGCTGTAGTGGAACATAGCATTGCAGCAGCACAACCCGTGGTCGCTGATACCGCAGTGGTTGAAGTGGAAACTGGTGCGCCCTTATTTATGGCCGATTCTGGAGTGTTAAGACTGGCCTTGCTGACCAATGAAACTCCTTCCGCTAAAGCCCGCAGTTTAGGTGGGCAGATTGACGCGGCTGCTGTGCCACAGCTGGCTTTGTATTCTGAAATCAAAGGTTTAAATGGCCAGAGTATTGAGCATTTATGGTATTACGAAGGCAAACTGATGACCCGGATTAAACTGCCGGTCAAACTGGATTACTGGCGTACCTACAGCAGAAAAGAATTCGATGCGAGTCAAAAAGGCGAATGGCGGGTTGAAATCCTTGATCCACAACAAAATCTGCTGTTTAGCCATCACTTTCACTACCATTAGCGACTATACTAGGCGGCATTTTCAGGCAGTCCAGCCTTTATCGTCATTTCGTTGCTGTTTTCCGCTGCTTTAAGGAGTACCTATGAACCTTGTCCGCATTGCCACCCGTAAAAGTGCTTTAGCTTTATGGCAAGCCAATTTTGTTAAAGCTGAACTGGAAGCCGCCCACCCGGGTTTACAGGTAGAGCTGGTACCTATGTCGACTCAGGGCGATAAAATTCTGGATACTCCTTTAGCCAAAATCGGCGGTAAAGGTTTGTTTGTCAAAGAGCTGGAAACCGCCATGCTGGAAGGCCGCGCTGATATTGCAGTGCACAGTATGAAAGATGTGCCTGTCGATTTTCCTGAAGGTTTGATGCTGCATACTATTTGCCAGCGTGAAGACCCACGTGATGCTTTTGTCTCCAATATCTATCAACAGCTGGCCGATTTACCCCAAGGGGCTGTAGTCGGAACCTCCAGTCTGCGCCGTCAGTGCCAAATCAAAGCCATGCGACCAGACTTACAGATCAAAGACTTACGTGGCAACGTGAACACTCGTCTGGCAAAATTGGACGCAGGTGAGTTTGATGCCATTATTCTGGCTTCGGCTGGTTTAATACGTTTAGGTTTTGAAGCTCGTATTGCCAGCTTCCTGGAAGTTGGCACCAGTTTACCGGCCAATGGTCAGGGCGCTGTAGGTATTGAATGCCGTAGTGATGATCTCGTGGTGCAACAACTGCTGGCTCCGTTGGAACATCAGGAAACCCGCATTTGTGTGTTGGCCGAACGGGCGATGAACCGCAAGCTGCAGGGCGGTTGTCAGGTACCTATTGGCGCTTTTGCTGTGCTTCAGCAGAATGAACTTTGGCTGCGTGGTTTGGTCGGACAGCTGGATGGTTCTGAAATTTTACGTTCAGACATCAAAGGGGACGCCACACAGGCTGAGCAGTTAGGGACTCAACTGGCTGAACAACTACTGGCATTAGGCGCGGATCGCATTTTAGATGCGGTCTACCGTCAGGCCTGATTGGCGTGACGACTCCACTGCTGGATCCACTAAGCCCGGTACTTATCACCAGACCAGCGGGCAAGGCGGATCAGTTGCTGGCCAGTTTAGATGAACTGGCCATTCCGTATTTATACCAACCCTTGATCACCACTCAATTAGTGCCGTTGAAACCCAAAGCAGGCACTATGCTGGAGCAGGCTGATCAGGTTATTTTTGTCAGCGTTAGTGCGGTTAGCTGCCTGCAGCAACAATATGATTGCAAGAAAATCACTGCACCTTTAATAGCTGTAGGCACCACGACTGCCACAGTGTTGGAAAAATGCAGTGGGCGCTCTGTTGTAGTCCCTGCGGATCAGCGCAGTGAAGGCTTGTTGGCTTTACCGCAACTGCAGGATGTAGCTGGTAAACGTATTGTCATAGTACGGGGGAACGCCGGCCGTGAGCTGATTAAAAAAGGTTTAATGGAACGGGGTGCCCATATTCAGTATGTGCAAAGTTATCGAAGAGTACCTTTGCTACTGGATGGACAAAGCTTGTCAGACCAGTGGCATCAGCAACACATTCGATGTATTGTGGTGACCAGCAACGAAATTTTACAGCTTATTTTTGAGTTATTGCCCAAAGAGCAACATAGCTGGTTACAGCAACAGTTATGGATAATGGTCAGCCCGCGGATGAAAGAAGCCGCACTAGAACTTGGGATCGACGGATCCCGTATTTATTTGTCAGCCAGTGCCAATGATCAGGCGTTACTGGAGGCTATTTGCCAGTTAAGAGGAACTTGTCATGACTGATACGCCGGTGGCTGTTACCGCCTCTGAATCGCCACTCCCAAATGAAACGGTTAAAAAAGAACCGATAAAAAATGAAATGCCAAAAAGTGAAAGCCCAAGGACTGCTAAAACGGGTCGTGCTGTCGCCTGGTTTTCTTTATTATTAAATATAGCGCTGGTTGGCGCTATAGCCGCTGCGGTCTGGTGGTTGTGGCCACAATGGACCACAGTGCAGCAACAACAGTTGCAACTTCAGCAGCTGCAACAGCAACAAACTGAACAAGGTAAGCTGCAGCTTCAGCAATTGACCGACCAGATGCAACAGCAACTGGCTTTGGTCGCGGATCAGCAAAAACAACAGCAAAGCCTGGATCTGCAGCAACAACAGACCTTAGTGCAGTTGCAACTTGAGAGCAAAAAACAATTAAGCAATGGCCGTACCTGGCAGTTGTGGCAAATTCAGCAGTTGTTGCAATTGGCCGGACAAAAAATCTGGTTAGAACAAGATATGCCGGCAGCATTACGTTTATTGCAAGGTGCCGAACAGCAATTGGCCTTACTGCAGGACAGCAGCATGCAGCCGTTGCGTCAGGCGATTCAAACTGATTTAGCTGAACTGCAAAAAAACACAGTGCCGGACTTAGCTAAAATTCAGTTGGCCTTAACCAGCTTACGTAAAACTGTGAACGATTTACCACTGCGCCAAAGTGAGCGGGTACTGGAAGAAACACCAGTTGTAGCTACTGCTGCAGATGCTGACTGGCAATCCACCCTGATCCAACACTGGAATTCGTTCTGGAGTTCATTGGTGCATGTGCGCCCGACTCAGCCAGAAGATTTGTCGGTGTTGACTGCGGGTCAACAACTGAGTTTACGTAATACTCTTCAACAGCAGCTATTACTGGCAGAGCTGGCCGCTATGAAATATCAGCCAGAGCTGTATCAGGCTGCATTGCAGCAGGCTATGGATACCTTACAGCGTTATTTTGCGGCTGTAGATCCACAAGTCAGTTCTGCATCTGAACAATTGGTACAACTGGCTGGTTTAGCTGTGGCTTTTCCTGCTCCTGCTGCACTGGAATCAACAGCTGTGCTTGATCAGGTGATGCGTCAAAGTATGGTGGAGAGTAGTCAATGATCCGTTTGCTGATAGTGGTTTTACTGCTGGCTGCTGCCATGTGGGTGGGGCCGTGGCTGACGCAGAATCCGGGTTACCTGATGCTGGTACTGGGTCCATGGACAGTGGAAATGACGCTGATAGGTTTTGCCATTGTTTTGCTGTTGAGCCTGAGTTTGTTGTGGCTGAGTTTACGCATTTTACGGCCTTTGTTAGGTTTTCGTAATTGGACCTTAAACCCCTTTCGTGGTCGTCAGCAACGCAAAGCCCGTTTAGCTTTTGAGCAAGCGGCTTTGGCTTTAGCGGCTGGCCGTTTTCAGGATGCTGAGCAGTATTTTGACCGCTCTGACGCTATGCCAGAATTCACTATGCTGCGCCAGAGTATGGCTTGTTATGCTGCGTTGCAGGCCGGACATGCGACCAAAGCTATGCAACTTGCTGAGCAACTGGATGCAACCCAGGCTCAGAGTTGTTATGTCAAAGCAGATTTATTGCTACGCCAGAATCAAGCTAAAGCCGCACTGGAGTTGTTGCAGCTTGCTATGCTGTTGCCTGCTGATGCACCTTTATTGGCACCTTTGTATTTCCAGGCGCTTTTAGCTGCAGGCCATAATATTGAAGTCTTCCATACAGTGCTTAAAGCCATAGAACAAAAGTGGTTTACTAAGGTGCAGTGGCAAGCGCAGCGTTATCAGATTTATCCGCAGGCTATTCGTAATCTGGCAGCGCAGGGCGTGTTTGACGAAAGCAGTGATTATTGGCTGGCCTTGCCGTCGAAAGAGCGTAAGTCGATGGCGGCTGTAGTGGGTCGGGTTTGGGCTAAAGTGAAAGCGGGTCAGGTAGAGCAAGCTGAAAAGCTGCTGGTTGATCACTTGGCTTATAGTGACTTGCCATTGGTATGGCCTGTGCTGAGACAAATTCCGTTAAAACGTCATGTGGTATTGCTGCGTAAACAACTGCAGCACTGGTTACGTGATCACAAAGAAGATGCAGTGCTTTATGCCACTTTGGCCTATTGTGCTGAGCAAGATGGTGAGCCTATGCAGGCTGAAATGGCCTGGCAAAAAGCGTTACAGTTTCAGCCTGGTTTAAAAATTTGATGTATGTCATCTGAACTATTAACAGGCCTGGCACCAGTCCTTGGTGCCAGGCCTCGAATCTTGTTGCTCGGCAGTATGCCAGGCGCAGCTTCTCTTCTCGAACAACGTTATTACGCCCATCCGCGCAATTTATTCTGGCCTTTTATGCAGCAGCTGTTTGGTATTCCGGTTGAGCTTGGCTATCAGGAGCGTTGTCAGTTACTTACAGGGCAAGGTATTGCCTTGTGGGATGTGATTGCACACTGCGAAAGAGCCGGCAGTCTGGATAGTGCCATTAAAAAAAGCAGCGTGATTTGCAACGCGATACCGCAATTGCTGGAAACAGAACCTGAAATTTTAAAGATTTGTTTTAATGGCGCAAAAGCAGCAGAAGAGTTTAAACGTCATTTGTTGCCACTGGTGAAACATCGTACTGATATAGATTATTTTCAGTTGCCATCCAGCAGCCCTGCTCACGCCAGTCAAAGCAAAGAGCAAAAGCTGGCGGTATGGGCTAAAGCCCTAAGCTAATTTGCTGCCATTCGATACTGCTTGTTCCGGCACTGCCAAAACCACGGCACCATCAGGCCGATAAAAGCCTGTGATCAGGCATTCAGAGCGAAAAGGGCCTATTTGTTTGGTCGGGAAGTTCACCACCCCAATCACTTGTTTGCCCAGCAACTGTTCTTTGCTGTACAAGGTTGTGATTTGAGCACTGGATTGTTTCACGCCGATGTCAGGGCCAAAGTCTACTTTGAGTTTGTAGGCGGGCTTTCGTGCCTCTGGAAAATCTGTCGCTTCAATCACAGTACCTACCCGAAGTTCAACCAGAGCAAACTGGTCCCAACTGATTAATTCCATCGTTATCACTCTTTTATTAAACAATCACTTAGCTTTGCACACCCCGGGCAGTGTTGTCATGAGTTTTGCGCCCAAGAGCCAACCCTGTGAAAGCAACTTAACAAGAGTATAAGATTTCGCCTTGACAGAAAAAGCAAATGCATAAATATTAAATGACATCGCTTATTTAATTTTGACTTTCTATGACTTCAATCCACGCTTGCTCAATCACATTTGCCCGGACAGCAGCTCCGGCGAATTTGCATGCGTGCTCCACTGATTACCACTTGTCCGAGTGGTTCGACGAATAAATATCCGCAATTAATCTGACCGAATTTTATATGCAGCTTTGCGGCTGCCTGTAAAACCATGGCCTTTGGCCGTTTTAAAATCATAAAAAGAAGCAGGAAAATAAAAATGAAAGCACCTCTCTTAGGCGTGTTGGCGTTGCTATTCAGCAGCCACAGCTTCGCCTGTTTGCAACAAGAAAGCGAAAACAATAATACCGAAAGCGCAGCCGATGGGGCTTTATGTAGTGGCACTGCAGTAGCCGCCAGCATAGGCAGTAGTTCGGATGTCGACTGGTATTATTTTGACACCACAGCAACCGGAGATATCAGCGTCAGTTTAAGTCATGGCTCTGGCAAAGACTTTGACTGGTTTTTGTATCGCAGCTCTGGCAGTTACATTATGTCGGGCCAAAGCAGTGCTAATCCGGAAAGCGGCACTTACACCGCATCTCCGGCAGGGCGGCATTACATCAAAGTGACCCGTTATAGTGGGACCGGCACTTATCAGCTGACTGCAAACTTTGTCGGTAGTACGGGCGGCGGTGGTGGTGAAAATCCTCCTCCAACAGGAGGCTGTAACTATGGAGCCCGCCCTTCAAAACCCAGCAATTTAACCAGCTATATCACAGGTTCTGCCACTGACACTTGTGTCACTTTATCCAACCCAGCCTTGTTGCTGATGGGCGGTGGCGCAGATGTGGACAATGCTTTTAGCTTAAGAGTAGGGCCACATATTCAGGGCGGAAATATCGTAGTGCTGCGCACTGCGGGTACCAATGCGTACAACAGCTACCTGCAGGGATTGACCAATGCCGCTTCTGTCGAAACTATTATTGTGGATACAGTGACCAAAGCCAATATGGATTATGTGGATTGGGCTATCCGCTCGGCTGAGTTTGTCTGGCTGGCTGGTGGTGATCAGTCGGCTTATTTGAATGCCTGGCAAGGTACCAAGGTGCAGGCTGCAATTCAGCATGTGTATGACAAAGGCGGTGTAGTTGGAGGTACTTCAGCTGGCGACCATGTGCTAAGTCAGCATATTTATGATCCGGATGGTGTAGCTGGTGCTATCAGCGCTGAAGCAGTGACAGATTTTTGCCATGCAACCATTAATATCAGTACAGGTTTCCTGAACTTCCCTGCGCTGCAAGGCGTGATCAACGATACCCACTTCCGTCAACGCGACCGGATGGGGCGTTCTATGGTATTTCAGGCCAAAGTGGGCGCTGCCAGCCGTGTAGTAGCTATTTCAGAAGCGACTTCGTTGTTTGTGAACAGTGCGGGTCAGGGCATAGTGGATGGCACCAATGAAGTCTATATCCTGAGATCGGATGCCCAAACTGTGTATGCTCAGACCAGCTGTGGTTTGCCTGTGAAGGTCAATAACCTGATGCGGTATAAACTGGTGAGCGGCGATCAGTACAACCTGATCAATAACACGACCTCTATAGTGCCAACCCGAATCAGTCTGGATGGCAGTAAAGCAAGCTTCTACACACCAACCAGTCCCTATTAGTCTGGATAGCAGTAAAGCAAGTTTCTATACATGCAGCAGCCCGTACTAACGGACTGGTTTGAGTAACTAAAGCCAAAGGATTGGCTTTATTCCGACTCAGGTATCGATTTGATTTGTCAGACGTGGCTCAAGACGATTTTTTAGATCCCCTTCAATCACCACAGCACGGCCGGTTTTTTTATCCAGACAGACAAAAGTAATATTGGCGTCAGCCACTAAAGTGTCTGAGCCTTCCAGCCAGATTTTCTGGTGAATGATGGAACTTTTGGTGTTGATAGCGCTGAATTCGGTATCAATACGCAGTTGCTGGCCCATGGTGGCCTGAGCTCTGTAGTTAATATTGATATTGACGATCACCCAGGCCAGACCCAGCTGTTCAAAATGTTCGATATCGCCATGTTGTTCCAGATAACCCCAGCGTGCTTCTTCCAGAAACTCTAAATAGCGGGCGTTATTGACGTGCTGGTAACCATCCAGGTGATAACCCCGGACTTTAATAAAAGTGTGATGTAACATAAAACTCTCTGGTTGGACCTGTTTGAGCCATAATGCCATAAATTTTGTGTGGGGTTAATGAGGTTTTTCCTGCACAAGACTGAGATTTTTTTGGTCTGCTGCGCTGGAACCAGTAGAATAAGCGCACTTTGGTTATTTGGTGCTTTTATGCGTCTGTTACAGCAGCTCTCTGCTAAACCCTATTCCACTTTTGCATTGGATACACGGCTTGCCGAATTGGTTGAGCTGGAGTCTTTGGCTGAATTAATGGCCTATCAGCCACAAGCCACACCTTTATTATTAGGTGAGGGCAGCAACAGCATTTTCCTGACCGATCAAAGTCAGACTGTTTTACGTTATTTAGCCAAAAACAGGACTGTGCTGTCAGAAGACGAGCAGCACGTGCAACTGCATATAGAAGCTGGAGATAACTGGCATCAACTGGTTAGTTGGACTGTTGCTCAAGGCTGGTGGGGGTTAGAAAACCTGTCGTTAATACCAGGTAGTGTAGGCGCAGCTCCGGTGCAAAATATTGGCGCTTATGGTGTCGAATTGGCTGATTGTTGTGATTATGTCGATTTTTTTCATTGGCAAAGCCGTGAAGTTCAGCGGTTAAGCAAAAGCGACTGTGTCTTTTCCTACCGTGATAGTATTTTCAAAACCACTCTTGCCAGTCAGGGCCTGATAGTGGCTGTGGGCCTGACGCTGAAAAAACAAGGCACGCCGAAATTAGGCTATAAAGGACTGGAGCATTTAAAGCCACAGAGTTCGGTTGCGGAAGTGGCGCAGACCGTTATCGCTGTGCGTCAATCCAAATTACCAGACCCGGCTGTATTGCCAAACTGTGGCAGCTTTTTTAAAAACCCCGTGGTCAGCCAGTCTGAATTTGAAGTGATTCAAAGTCGTTATTCTGCAATGCCGTTTTATCCACAAGCTAACGGTCAGGTCAAATTGGCGGCTGGTTGGCTGATTGAGCAAACGGGGTTAAAGGGTCAGCGTATTGGCGATGTCGGCTGTTATGAAAAACAAGCGCTGGTGCTGGTGAATTTTGGCCGGGGCACAGCCGCAGATTTACAACAGATGATTCGCTTAATACAGCAAAAGGTTGCAGCAGAGTTTGCTGTTCAGCTGGAACCTGAGGTGCGCTTACTTGGCCAGTGAACCACGCAAAACTTTACCTCATAGCCTGATAGTGCAGCGTCAACTGGTGCATTATCTGGCCGATGGCGCTTTATGTTCTGGTCAGTGGCTGGGGGAGCAGTTAGGTATTAGCCGCACTGCCGTCGCCAAACACTTAGAACAATTGCAGCACTATGGCCTGGATTTATACAAAATTAAAGGCAAAGGTTATCGGCTGGCGCAACCAGTGCAATTGCTTGATGCGGCGCTGATTAAACAGCTACAGCTGCAACAGGCACCCGTTTGGGTGCAATCTGTAACCGATTCCACCAACAGCCAGCTGATGCAAAAACTCAAAGACGGTGTAGTACCGGAAAAAGGTGCTGTGCTGGTGGCTGAAGCTCAAACCGCAGGCCGTGGCCGACGGGGTAAACAGTGGTTTTCGCCTTTTGGCTGCAATTTATATTTTTCAATGTACTGGCAACTTGAGCAAGGTATTCAGGCGGCTATGGGGCTAAGTTTAGTGGTAGGGCTTGCCGTCGCCAAAGTGCTGCAACAGCAATGGCAATTACCAGTGCGGTTAAAGTGGCCAAATGACTTATATATAGAGCACAAAAAACTCGGTGGCATTTTAGTTGAGCTGGCGGGTCAGACTCATGCCCAGTGTGATGTGGTGATAGGTTTGGGTTTAAATATCCGTATGCCGGATCAGACCGATAAAGCTGTAGACCAGCCCTGGGCTGATTTAACTTCGGCTTTGGGTCGGCCGATAGACCGTAATTTGCTGGTCGCTTTGTTGCAGCATCAGCTGGTGCTGGAATTGCAACAGTTTAGCCAGCAGGGCTTTGCGGCCTATGTGCAGGACTTTAATCAGCTCGACCAATTTGCCGGTGAGCAAGTGACTTTATCCAGTGGCAGTCAAACCATCACTGGTTTTTGTGCTGGAGTCGATGCCCAGGGTGGGCTGGTGCTGGATATCAATGGCCAGAAGCAAAGCTTTTATGGCGGTGAACTTAGCTTAAGAAAGGCGCAGTGATGGAATTATTACTGGATATAGGCAATAGCCGCAGCAAAGCCCGTTTACATGATGTCGGCACCCTTACGGAAATACAGCTGGAAAATATCAGTTCTGAGCAGTGGTTATCCATAAAAGCTGTGTACTGTGCCAGCGTGGCGGCGGACAGCCGTGTACTGGCAATACGTGATCAAATTCCTTCTGCTATTCCTTTTATGCAAATTCGCAGTGAAGCTCAGGCTTTTGGCGTGACCAACAGTTATCAGCAGCCGCATTTATTAGGGGTGGACCGCTGGTTGGCCTTAGTTGCTGCCGCAGAGTTATACCCTAATACAGATCTGTTAATAGCAGACGCCGGCACTGCTTTAACTATTGATTGGTTAAGCAGCACAGGAACACATCAGGGCGGCTGGATTTTAGCTGGGCAAAAACTGCAGCAAGAAGCTGTGTTAAGTAAAACCGCCAAAGTATTTTCAGCAGAGCTGGAAACGGAGCAGTTATCACCTGCAACCGACACTGCCACAGCTTTGTATCAGGGTGCTATTGCCGCTTTAGTGGGTGCTATTCGTCAGGCATGGGCAATGAAGCCAGCACAGCTGATTATTTTGACGGGTGGTGATGCATTACTTCTGCAAAAATACCTGACCGATCTGCCTGTTCGGCTCGAACCTCAATTGATCTTTCAGGGATTAGCCCGTTATATTCAGCCGAATTGACCGTTTTGTGTACTTATTGAGCATTCAGGCCGGAATTTATAAGTTTTTTTTTATTTCCTGTTGCGTGGGGTGGGGCATTCCACTAGAATTCGCACCCACTGACGTAGCCGCTTTAGCTCAGTTGGTAGAGCAACTGACTTGTAATCAGTAGGTCATCCGTTCGACTCGGATAAGCGGCACCATTGGTATAGTGGAGGGGTTCCCGAGTGGCCAAAGGGATCAGACTGTAAATCTGCCGGCACTGCCTTCGAAGGTTCGAATCCTTCCCCCTCCACCATTTTCAGTACAATAGCTACGAGTAGGCCGCGGGCATCGTATAATGGCTATTACCTCAGCCTTCCAAGCTGATGATGCGGGTTCGATTCCCGCTGCCCGCTCCAAACAGATCACGTTGCTGATATAGCTCAGGCGGTAGAGCGCATCCTTGGTAAGGATGAGGTCCCCAGTTCGATTCTGGGTATCAGCACCATCTTAAAAGCCTCTCTTGTTATACAATCAAAAAACACTTATTTCATACAACCACCGTTTGTTAAAAAGGGTCTATTTATGGCTAAGGCTAAATTCGAACGTAATAAACCGCACGTTAACGTAGGCACCATCGGTCACGTTGACCACGGTAAAACTACTTTAACTGCTGCTATCACTAACGTACTGGCCAAGCACTACGGTGGTCAGGCATTCGCTTTCGATCAAATCGACAAAGCGCCAGAAGAGAAAGCTCGTGGTATCACGATCAACACGTCTCACGTTGAATACGATACACCAACTCGTCACTACGCCCACGTAGACTGTCCAGGCCACGCTGACTATGTGAAGAACATGATCACTGGTGCTGCTCAGATGGACGGCGCAATTCTGGTTGTTGCTGCAACTGACGGCCCAATGCCACAGACGCGTGAGCACATCCTGTTATCTCGTCAGGTAGGTGTACCTTTCATCGTTGTATTCATGAACA
>NZ_JARIXP010000016.1 GCF_029269265.1 Rheinheimera sp. 1928-s | reverse complement strand
CCACGTAGGCGCATCCGATAGCATGTGGCCCGAAGGTCCCACACTTTGGTCCGTAGACATTATGCGGTATTAACAGTCGTTTCCAACTGGTATCCCCCTCTATCGGGCAGCTTCCTACGCATTACTCACCCGTCCGCCGCTAGGTCCGAAAACCCCGCTCGACTTGCATGTGTTAGGCCTGCCGCCAGCGTTCAATCTGAGCCATGATCAAACTCTTCAATTAAAGTTTAATTTGCCACCGAAGTAGCTGCTCAGTATCACTGACTTAAAACATATTTCTATGTAAGTCACTTCACTGATATATATTCTTTGTGCGATTGCTCGCTGCAGAATCTAAACCGTGAGTGCCCACACAGATGATTGATTGCTTATTGTTAAAGAGCAGTGCTTCATTTCACTGAAGCGAAAGTCGTTTATAATCAACGCCTTTCAGTATTTGTTCACATCGACTTTTTGATTCGCATCAGTCCGTCGCATCGTGTGGAGCGCATTATAGAGATCTGAGACTAAGCCGCAAGATCTTTTTTGATAAAAGCTGTTCGACCGCTTAGTTTTTAACCGGATCCGGTTTTTATGCTTATTTCACGTACAAAATCTGCTTAAAAAACGGATCCTTCGCTGGATCCTGACGATCAAAGCATGCAGTGACAGGACTAAATGATCCAGTTTTTGCTTTGGCATCTATTTTGCTGATGCTTTTGCTATAGTGCCAGATATGCAATGAAGCAATAAGCTTAGCCAAGCTATATAGAGCCACTCTATATATAGAAGAAGATGGAGAAATTATAGATGGTGCAAACGCGCCCGGATTATCAGCCCCTGATCCTGCTTGTAGAGGATAATCGCGAAGTCAGACTTGCAGCCCGTTTTGTGCTGGAAGATCTGGGTTACAGCATTGAAGAACTGGAAAACCCTGTACAAGCCCGCGAATGGCTGCAACAACAACAACCGGATCTGATCCTGCTGGATATGAACTTTCAGCTGGATACCACTTCAGGTGAGGAAGGGTTGCGCTTCTTACGTTACCTGCAACAACAGGGTTATGACATTCCAGTCGTAGCTATGACGGCCTGGTCGAATACCACCTTAGTAGTGCAGGCGATGCAGGCAGGTGCCGGTGACTTTGTTGAAAAGCCATGGAATAACCAACGACTGCAGCAAATTTTGCAGCAGCAGCTGAAGCTGTCCACACTGACCCGACAGAATAAAGCCCTGCACCAACAGTTGTCATCGACCCCACTTGAGCTGGTCTGGCAAAGTTCGCAAATGCTGACACTGATGCAGCAGCTGCAAACCGTAGCAGCCACAGAAGCTAATATTCTGCTGACTGGCGAAAACGGCACAGGAAAAAGTCAGTTGGCACACTGGCTGCACCAGCATTCAGGCCGATCAGCCGGGCCTTTGATTTCAGTCAATATGGCCGCTATCCCAGAAGCTTTATTTGAAAGCGAACTTTTTGGCCATAAAAAAGGCGCTTTTACTGACGCCAAAGAAGCCAGGGCTGGCCGTTTTAGCTTAGCTAAAGGTGGCACTTTGTTTCTTGATGAAATCGCTACTTTACCCTTAGGGCAACAGGCGAAGTTGTTGCGTGTACTCGAGTCAGGCCAGTATGAAGCTGTAGGATCCAGTCAGACTGAACACAGCGATCTAAGACTGATTGCGGCAACCAATGCTGATTTTTCTGCCTTGATCCAAAATGGCCAATTCCGTCAGGATCTGTATTACCGCCTTAATACACTGGAATTTCGTATACCTCCTTTAAGAGAAAGACCTGCAGATATAGCTCCCCTTTGCCAGTTTTTCCTGCACAAACATGGCCAGCGTTATCATAAGACAGGCCTGACTTTGCATCACAACGCATTAAGCCGGTTACAACAGTATCACTGGCCTGGCAATATCAGAGAACTGAGTCATCTGCTTGAGCGCGCCGTGTTGTTAACTCAAAACAAAGAGATCTCACTCAAGGAGCTGACGTTACCGGATGAGCAGCTGTCTGTAGCAACACAAGCGGCAACTTTACCTTTGATGACACTGGAGCAGGCCGAACTGACCTTGATCCGTCAGGCATTACAACTTTGTCAGGGCAATAAACAAAAAACTGCTGAAAAGCTTGGTATTACCAAGTCGTCTTTATACCGCAGACTGGAAAAACATGGCCTGGAACTCTGACAGCATAGAAACGCAAAGCCGTAAGCAGTCACTGCTGATTGCTTTGCTTTGCTTGGCGTTGGCATCACTGCTTTGCTGGTTCTGGCCCCATTGGTGGGTTTGGCTTAGTAGCTGTTGTGCTTTTGTTTTCATTACCAGGTGGCAGCACTTCGTTAGACAGCAAACTATTGCTGCTTTTCGTCGTACCAGTGTGCAGTTAGAGGCGATGCAAAATCAGGATTACAGTTTGCAGGCTAAGGCTGTTTTTCAGAAAGGGATAGCAGCACAGCTACAGCTCCAGTTACAGCAGCTCAGCGAGCAGTTACAGCAACGGAAAAGCTATTTTGATGAACAACAGTTTTTGCTGTATCGGCTGATTGATCAGTTAAACACCCCTATTCTGGTGTTTGATCATAAACAGCAGTTGAGTTACGCCAATAACGAATTCAGCCATTTGTTTGGCCGCCCCTGGCAAAGTATGCGCCATGCGACGGCAGAAAGTTTGGGGTTGAGCGCCTTACCTCATTGGAATTTTGTCAATAAAGAAAAAGCAAAACAATGGCAGATCCGCCAAAGTCGTTTTTTGGATCAAGGCCAGCGTCACCAGTTGCTGGTTTTTATTAACATTCAGGCGGCTTTGCGGGAAACTCAGCTCCAAGCCTGGCAACAATTGATCCGGGTTCTGAGCCATGAAATTCGTAACTCACTGACGCCAGTACTCAGTTTGTCAGAACATTTGCAGCAGAAATTGCCACCAGGCCGTGATCAGGACGCTCTGGCCTTGATCCACGAACGCAGTCAGCATTTGCAGGACTTTGTCAGCCGTTATGCCGAACTGAATAAAGAGCTGCGGATCCAGCACCAGCAGATTAACGCCGGACAATTGTTTCACTCTTTGCAGCTGTTGTTTCAGCAGCATCAACTACAAGCCAGCGGTACAGAGCTGGTATTTAAAAGTGATCAGATGTTGTTGCAACAGGTGTTGATTAACCTGATAAAAAATGCCATTGAAGCAGGTAGCCCGGCAGGCACAGTGTTGTTGCATTTCAAGCTACAAAATCACAATCTTGAAATCCAGCTGTTGGATCAAGGCCCTGGCCTTAGTAACCAACAAGATTTATTTGTGCCATTTTACAGTACTAAACCCCAGGGTCAGGGCATAGGTTTAGCCTTATGCCGGCAGATCATTGAACAACTGGGAGGCGAATTGAATCTGACCAACAGAACTGACGGTATAACAGGCTCTTGCGCTACTTTATTCTTGCCGCAAGATTGATTCTTTTTCTCCATTTAAAAGTCCGATTCCGGACTCAAAGCGTCCGATCCCGGACTAACCCTTCACAACAATCAATAAATATTAATATAAATCAGAGCTTTACATGGTGGCATACCCTTTGCTCTATTGAAAAAACATAGCTGCGCCGATTTGAAGTGTCTCCCTGCAACAATTCGACGTGGCTGTGCTTAGATTCAACGATAAGAGGCAAGGCGGAAAATCAGTATGGATATAAAAAAAGAAAAAGCTGCAGCGCTCTGGAAGAAGCCAGTGTTAGTCGTTAGCGCACTGGCGGCTTTAGTCCTGATGGGTACTTTGTTTGCATCCCCTGGCTATCAATACAAAATTGAACAATCCGGTTTATTGCTGGGTACTGTGAAGCGTGGCGATCTGCAGGTCACAGTGGATGGTTATGGCGTATTGCGTTCAGATAAACAAAAGCTGATCAGCGCCTTAGCACCTGCCACAGTGGAAGAAGTGGTGTTAAAAGCCGGCGCTGTAGTGCAAGCAGATTCCATCATCCTGCGTTTAAGCGATCCGGAACTGATGCAGCAAATCGAAACAGCCAGCATGGCCACAGCACAGGAACATGCCAATTTCCGCCGTCAGCATTTAAACAACCAGCGTGACATGCTGACCGAAGAAGGCCGGTTTGCAGAATTAGATGCCCGCTATCAAATGCTGGTATTACGTCACAGCGCAGAAGCGGAAATGGCAGCTAAGGGCATAGTTTCACAGTTAAGTTTTCAGACCACAGTGCTGGAGAAATCTCAACTGGCACAACAAGTTCAGTTACAACAGAAGCGACTGGATCAGCTAAAGCTGGTCAATCAGGAAGCGTTGACCATTTCGCAAGAGCAACTGAATCAGGCGATAGCCCGCGAGCAACGTTTAAAACAGCGATTGGATCAACTGACAGTACGCTCTGGGATCGAAGGTGTGTTGCAACGAGTTCCGGTTGAACTGGGCCAAAGTGTAACTGCAGGTCAGGAGCTGGCATTGGTAGGCAGTGATAAAGATTTATTGGCTCTGGTGCGGGTATCCCAAAGCAAAGCCGAACAAATTCGGCCCGGCCAAAAAGCCCGTATTAATACCAGGCGTGAACAAGCTGATGCCGTGGTCAGCAGGGTAACGCCCCAGGTCGTCGAAGGCACTATCGAAGTGGAACTCACTTTTGTTGACGCTATCCCTGCCTCTGCCCGGCCAGAACTCAATATAGATGCACAGATTTTTACCGCTGAGCTGACGAACACTTTATACCTGGACCGTCCGGTGAATAGCCAAAGTCATAGCCAGACCAGACTGTTTAAACTGGATCCAAGCACTAATACCTTGTCCGCCACAGCAGTGCAGTTTGGCGACGAAGCCGGACGTTTTTTACAGCTACACCAAGGTGCCATTGAAGGTGAGCAATTTGTCTTATCCGACATGGCAGGATTTCAGGACGCAGACACTGTCAGCGTTGTGCGTTAAAGACTATTAAGCAAAGGAACTTTCTATGCAACCCCCAACTATCCTGATGCAAGGCATCACCAAAATTTTCGCCACAGATGAAATGGAAACCCATGCCTTACGGGGTATCGACTTACAGATTTCATCAGGCGATTTCGTCTCGATTTGCGGCCCGTCCGGTTGCGGTAAGTCTACTTTGTTATCTCTGCTTGGTTTATTGGATATGCCCAGTGGTGGCAGTTATCAAATTGAAGGCAAAGAAGTCAGCGGCTTAAGCCTGAGCGAAGCGGCCTTTATCCGCAATGAAAAAATAGGTTTTATCTTTCAGTCATTTAACTTAATAGATGAGCTGACTGTATTCGACAATATAGCCCTGCCCCTGCGTTATCGCCGCCAGTCTGTTGCTAAATCTGAAATTGAAGACCGTGTGATGGCTTGCCTGAAAACCGTAGATATGACCCATAGAGCCGGTCACAGACCTAACCAGTTATCCGGTGGTCAGCAGCAACGTATTGCCATAGCCCGCGCTTTAGTGGGTAGCCCGGCGTTGCTGTTAGTCGATGAACCTACAGGTAACCTGGACTCCAAAAATGGCGACGCCGTGATGGATATGTTGTGTGAACTGAATAATAACGGCACCACCCTTTGTATGGTGACACACGACCCACGTTATGCCGATATGGCAAGCCGCAAGTTGCACCTGCTGGATGGGCGTATTCTGGATAGTGACGGCACACCTATGCAACAACACACCACAGCTTTACGCCAGATTGCGGCTCAGTAACTGTGTTCGTAGCGGCCAGCCGCAGCATTGCGCAGTACAAGCTGCCAAACAAGGAGTGAAGGATGCAACTCAGCCGACTTTTTACCTGCGGTATTAGCTTAAGCCTATTGATCAGCTTACTGAATTTGTTGCCCACCTTACGAAGTGTCTGGCCATTGCAAAGCAGCTGGCTGTTGCTGGTATTCGGTTTATTACAATTAGTGTGTCTGCTGGTTTTTGCGCTGTTGGTTTCACTGCTGGAACAGAACCAAGGACAAATCAATGCCAGTCGGATATCTCCGGCACAAGGACAATAAGATGATTTCTCGCAGAGACTTCTCCACTGCACTTTATAGGCTTAGCAAAGCCAAAGGGTATGCCGCCACTGTGGTACTGACGCTGGGTTTAGCACTGGGTTCATTGGTCGCCATGTTTAACCTGAATTATCAAATTTTAGCTGCGCCGCTGCCTTATGCTGATGAAGATCAGTTAATGGTGGGTAGCACGGCTTGGTTGGAAAAAGATGGATCTGTGATGTATCCGCGCGTGCTACCAGTCAGCGTTTTCCGTCAGCTTTACCCCAAACCCTCAGAGCATTTAAGCGATCAGGCGTTATTTAGCTTTTCATACGTTGGTATGACGCTGCGGGATCTAGCGAACAGCCCACAAGTACAGATTGCTTACACCACGCCAGGTTATATGCGGATGTACCAGATGCCGTTATTACATGGCCGGGCATTTAGTGCGGATGAAGATGTCGGCAGTCACCAAGCTGTGGCTGTGTTGAGTGAAAAAATCTGGCGCGAACACTATCAGGCTGATCCGGCCACAGTAGGACGCACAGTACAGATAGGCAATCAGTCATTTAAAGTGATTGGCATTACCGCAGCGACTTTCCGGGAGCCTGCTCTGACAGGCCCGGCCCGCGTGAATGACATCTGGTTACCCTGGGATTATGCGCCTGGCGCGAATGCGAGCCCAGGCGATGTCAGCGGTGCCCACTTTTATCTGGCGAAACTGAAAGACGCCGGTGCGCTTCAGGTCTTCGAGCAAGAGTTAAGGCCACAAATTCAGCAAAAATTTCAGGAGGCAGTTGCGGCCATACCCGCTCAGGCCGGGCGCACTGCGCGCTTTCATGCCGAACCACTGCGGCAGATGATGGACGGGGACAGCAGTAAAGCAACACTGTCGATGCTGATCGGCAGTGTGCTGTTATTGCTGATCGCTGCAGCTAATATTACCAACTTATTATTGTCCCACGCCGCCCGCCAGCAACGCAGCATGAGTATTCAGGCAGCACTCGGGGCGCAGCGACACCATTTATTGGGCTCTGTGTTGGCTGAACTCACTTGGTTACTGACAGCAGCGCTGCTGGTCGCTTTTGTCGTAGCCGAAGGTGCTTATGCGTTGTTGTGGGCTTATGCTGGTACCACTCTGCCGCGACTGACAGAACTGGGTATGGACTGGCCGACTTTGGCTTTTGCGCTGTTGGTCAGCCTGCTGCTGGCTCTGGGATTTGCGACCCTAATCAGCCGGCAAATCAACTATCAGGCGCTGCAACAAAACCTGCAAAGCAGTGGCAAAGGCAGCGGCGTGCAAATCAGCGGCCGTACCCGACAGTTGTTGATTGGCGCTCAGGTGATGCTGGCAGGCCTGTTGCTGATTTGTAGTGCACAAGTGCTGTTGCAGTCGTTACAACAACTGCGCCAGCACGTAGGTTTTACCAGCACTGATCGCTATCAAATTACCATTGATGATATGACCCCTGTACCGGACGCCAGTTTACCGCTGGAGCAACGACGCGCTGTATATCGTCAACAAAAGGACGAGCTGATGCAGGTGCGTGATATTCTGCAACAACATCCGGCGGTACAGACAGCCTCAGTCAGCAATTATCCGCCGATTTCTTTTGATGGTTATTATGGTTCGGCAAGTTTTATAGCCTCGCCAGACAGCCCGACTCAACTGCTGTTCAGCCGTGCGGTTTACACCGATCAGTTTTATCTGCCGCTGTTTGACATCAAATTAGTGCAAGGCCGTAACTTCACGGCACAGGAAATCAGCTCACAAGCACTGGTGGTGATCATTAATCAGGCACTGGCACTGCAGCTTCGACCCGATGGTAATGTGGTTGGCCAGCAGTTGTATTCGCCGGATGGCAGCCTCGCATTTGAGATTATTGGCGTAAGCCTTAATCATCAGTTGCCGGATCTATGGTCACCGCACGAGACAGGCCGCAGTTACTTAACCCGCAATCTTGGCACTACAGCCAACCTGCAATTGCAACTGAAACCAGGTATGCAGATTGACAAAACCGCTATCAACCAGGCAATGGCGCAAGTCTCTGCCAACTATAGGGCGGCCAATATCTATAGCATTGCAGATAATATCGACAAGGTGCGGCTGCGTAACTATCTGACAGCTGCTGCGACTACCACTCTTGTGCTGCTAAGTTTCCTGCTTGCCGCTATAGGTATTTATGGCGTGCTGAGTTACAGCGTGCAGCAGCGCCGCTTTGAACTGGGTGTGCGAATGGCGATTGGTGCCCGGCCTGCCACCATTTTGCGTCAATTGTTGGGTGAAAACCTGAAACCTGTTTGTGCTGGTTTAGTACTGGCGGCATTGCTGCTGGCAATTCTCTGGCTTGGCCTGCGACAAACAATGTTCACAGTGGAACTGTCAGCTGGCGGTTTTGCGCTGCCACTGACGCTGATAGTGCTGTTAACAGTACT
Source organism: Rheinheimera sp. 1928-s (assembly GCF_029269265.1). Classification (GTDB taxonomy): domain Bacteria; phylum Pseudomonadota; class Gammaproteobacteria; order Enterobacterales; family Alteromonadaceae; genus Pararheinheimera. The sequence goes on along the minus strand of NZ_JARIXP010000016.1, from coordinate 24,041 downwards.
GACATCGTTGTTGTCAGTCTGGGGCATTATCCGAAAACCCGCCATTTATGCGTTACAAGGACAATAACCTGATGGTTGCTTTGGCATGCCTCACATTAATAATAAACCGCATCCGCCAACAACTATAAGAATAAGGATTCAGCACTATGTTTGTATATCAGCTCAAAACAGCCTGGAAAAATTTGCACAGACGTCGGGGTTTTGCCCTCAGCATTGTGCTGACGATGAGCATCACTCTGGGCATTTTATTAAACGCCGCAGGGCTGTTTTATTATCTGGTGTTGCAGCCCTTACCTTATCCTGAGTCGGAGCAGCTATATAAAGTAGAACAACTGCAGATTGATAAGTCCGGCCTGCCCAATGTGAATGCCTATGGTTATGCCAGCTTGATGCATATGTATCAGCAGCAACAGCAAGATCAGGCCCTGTTCTCCAGTGTCGGCCTGGCTCACTATGATGATGAAGTCTTGGTGTCACACCCTGATCAGCCCAAACTCGCTACCAGTTATATCACGGCTGATTTTTTCCGGACTCTGGGGGCAGGGCCTCATCTTGGCCAGTTGTTTCAGCCCGTTAGCAATCCAGATCTGGCTGAACCTGTCGCTGTGCTGAGTTATACGGTGTGGCAATCCTTGTTTTCTGCCGACCCCGACATTATTGGCAAAGTGCTCAGCATTCGTGGCAACAGCTATAAGGTAGCTGGAGTGCTATCGGCTGATTTTACCGAGCCTGAACTTTCTCAATCCGGGCGAGAAACGGCCATCTGGCTACCCTGGCACTTTAACCCCGCGACTGAGTCAATCCGCAGTCGCTGGGGAGATAGAGCGAATCCGCGAATTTTTATTGGCAAACTCAAAGCGGATATCCCGGTTCAGCAAGCGCAGCAGAGCCTGACCGATCTGGTCGATCGAACCTGGCAACAAGAAGTTGCAGCCATCCCCTTTTATCAGGGTTGGCGGGTTGAGATGAAGTTCAGCAGCTTGCGTCAGGTGATCTTTGGCGACAGTAATCTGGCGGCTTATCTGCTGCTGGCAGGTGCTCTGGCTTTATTACTGATCGCCACCGCCAATATCGCCAATTTGTTATTAGCCCGAGTGGCAGAACGGAATAAAGAGCTGGCACTGTGCGCGGCTCTCGGTGCCAGGCCAGCACAAGTTCGTTTGGTCCTGTTGAGTGAAATCGCAGTGCTGATGGCACTCTCTGCACTGGCTGGCTGGGGCATTTCACTGATCGGGAGCTGGTTTATCCGACACAACCTGCCTGATGTATTGCCATTATCCGGTTATGACAGCATCGGCTATACCGCCTTGCTGCTGGTGATTGTATTGATGCTGGCGCTGGCCATGTTGTTTGCCTGGTGCAGTACAAAACTACTGAGCCTTGGCAAACTGAGTGGTGGTCAGTTAAATTATCGACAGTTGCAAAGCCATTTGGCATCAGGCGGCAAAGGCAGTACTGCACAGATCCCGCGTTCTGTCAGACAGGCGCTGGTGTATAGTCAGGTCGCAGTCGCTGGCTTCTTATTGTTGGTTAATCTGACATTTTTACTCAGTGCGGTCAGTAGCATTCGCGATCAGCAGGTTTTTACCACTGCGGATCTGCTGAACCTTGATGTCCGGCTAAATACACCTCAACCACTGGTACCTGAACAATATAATGCCGTGCTCAGTCAGCTCATGACAGAACTGCAACTATTGCCACAAGTTGACGCGGTAAGCCGCGCTATGTCGCCTTTGGTCAGTGCCAGCAATACCTGGTCACTGATTGATGAGCGCTCGCAAAAAACTGTGTTACCACAGGCTCAAATTGTGGATGAGCATTTTTTCCAGGTGACAGCCCAATCCTTGCTGGAAGGGCATGATTTCAGCAAACAGCAAGTACAAACCGCTGACAAAGTGCTGATCATTAATGATGTGCTGGCCAGGCATCTTTATCCGGACGGTTCGGCTGTTGGCCAACGGTTGTCTTTTGATTTGAGCGCTGGTGCGGATGCTTCATTTGTTATTATTGGTGTGGTGCAAGGCCTGAAAAAACCCGGTGAGGCGACAGTGCCGCCCCGAGTTTATCGGCCCATGTACAGCGGCAGCAGCTTTACCATCATGCTAAAGCCAGGGCAACAACTGCTGAAACATCAACTGATGGCTACACTGCAGCACGTCAGCGATATGCTGGTGATTTATCAGTTGGACTCATTAGAACAGCAAAAAGCCCGCTTGCTGAAAAGCCAGTATCTGACCGCAGGGGCTGCCATTGTGCTGACACTATTGTCACTGTTGCTGGCGGCTATCGGATTGTATGGGGTTATTCATTATAACGTTCAGCTGCGTACCAGTGAGATTGGCATCCGGCTGGCGCTCGGGGCCAACAAACATTATATAGTCCGCCTGTTCCTGCGTGACAATGCCCTGCCGTTTTTGGCTGGCTTACTGAGCAGTATTTTGTTGGTGTTGGCTATGCGTGGTTATCTGCACCTGCAAGTTCAGCACACCATGGAACACTATCTGTTGGAATTATTGCTGCTCAGCACAGGTTGTTTGCTTGGCCTGTCGTTGTGTGCTTTGTTGCTGCCGCTGCGAAAGTGTTTACAGCAGTCAGCAAACCAGCTAATCCGCTCGACTCAGGAGGGAACTTAATCATGCTGCAATCCTGGTTCAAAACTGCGAAGATACTGCTGCTACGCCAGCAGCTGTATGCGCTGACAATCATACTCACCATTGGCCTGACGCTGGGTGCTTTGGTCGCCACTTTTAACTTAAATTATCAGCTGTTTATGGCACCGCTGCCCTACCCGGATGCCGAACGTTTGCAGTTAGTGCGCGGGAGCCAGTGGCAGCAAGACAAGCAGGTTTCAGCCGAATGGCTGCCGGCGCAAGGACAATTGGATATTTACCGGCAAGATTGGCCGGAAGTGGAAACTAAAGCACTGCACAATATCAGCATTGATGTGGCGCAAAATCTGCCCGGCAACCCGTCTTTTAATCTGGGATATGTCACACCGGAATTTTTGCCGATGTTTGACGCGCCGCTGGCGCTTGGCCGCCACTTAAGCCCGAATGAAGGGTTGGACAGTCAGGTGCCGGTGACAGTACTAAGCTATCAGGTCTGGCAACAGCATTTTGCTGGCGACCCGGCGGTACTTGGCAAAACCCTGCAATTTCGTGGCGTGTCTTTTACTGTGGTGGGTGTGTTGGCAGAGCGTTTTGTCGAACCGGTGCTAGCCGCGCCTGGCTGGTCGACCGATCTTTGGCTTAGTTACGATTTTCATGATATGGGCACGCCAAATTGGAGTTTTAACAGCAATCAAATCCATCTGCTGCTCAAACTCAAAGCTGACGCCAGTCCAGCGCAGTTAGCCCATAGTTTTGAACAATGGGCTGCACCGGAATTTGCAGCAGCCAACCAGAGCAATGCGTTTTTGAAAAATAGCTCGGTGCGCTGGCGTCTGGAGTCGGTGCGTAGCCGGATTTTGGGTGATGCTGCTGGTTTGAGCCTGAGTTTATTGGCAGGCAGCATACTGCTTTGCGCAATTGCCATCGCCAATATAGCCAATCTGGTGCTCGGCCGAGCCATGGCACAACAAAGATCCTTGACCATTCGGATTGCGCTGGGTGCGCGGGCGTCCCATCTGTTTCGCCAATATCTGTTGGAATTTGCGGTATTGGCCATTCCGGCTTTGCTGTTGTGCCTGAGTGTGGCAGAGGCTTGTTATCAAAGTTTACAAGCAGGTTATGCCGGGCCGTTACCGCGGCTGCAGGAGCTTAGCAGCGGAGCTTTGAGTGTGCTGTTTGCGATTGGCCTGTTGATTGTGCTTTGCCTGACGCTGGCGCTCTGGCTAACCCGACAACTGAACTACCGTCAGCTACAACAAAGCCTGCAACAAAGTGGCAAAGGTTCAGCAGTGCAGGTATCCGGGCGAACCCGCCAATTGCTATTGATGTCGCAAACGCTGTTTTGTTTGGTTACCTTGATTTATTGCAGCCAGATTTTTGTGCAGGCGCTCGCCAAACTGCGCCAGCCGTCCGGGCTTGATTTACAGACCTATCAGGTGGCGCTGACACAAGGCTCCTTGCTGGCAAGTTCACAAATTGAAGAGCGCCGGCAATTGTTTGTACAGGCCGCTGAAGCGGTGAAAGCGCAAAGCAACGCGACCCTTGTCGGCGTCGGTGGTTACCCGCCTATCTCTTTTTGGCAAGCCGGATTTACCATGTCATCGGTCAGCCAGCACGCCGATCAATCCGCACCTGCGCCAACTTATCGCTATAGCGGTGACGCTGAGTATCTGGCAGCACTCGGGCTTTCCTTGCAAAGTGGCGAAACATTCAGCCCGCAACAAGTGAAAAATCAGGAAAGCGTGGTGCTGATAAGCCAAAGCCTGGCCCGTCGACTGGCGGCTGAGTTGAATCAAGGGACTGACAGCAGTGCTAACAACAATAGCAGCATGCTGGACAAACCTTTGTACCTGCGCGGCGCCACTACGCCAAGCCGGATCATTGGTGTGGTCAGCGATCTGACGCTGCCCGGTCAAGCCGATAGCGCCGCGGTTTACACCCCGGCGACGCCACCGGCCTTTCCACATTTGTTGGTCCGGCTGCCGGATGGCCAAAGCCTTAGCCGTGATCTGGTGAATAAGGCGTTGGCGCAAGTACATCCACAACTCAAAGTATTCCGTTTTCATTCCAGTGCTGAGATTTTTGGCACCCATACCCAGGATGCCAAAGTCGCAACTGTGGTGACTGCAGCCTTATCAATACTGGCGTTGGCACTGGCAGGCCTCGGCATTTTCGCGGTTATTCGCACGCAAATTCAGCTGCGCCAATATGAACTGGCGGTACGCCAATCCTTAGGTGCACGGCCACAACATTTGCTGCAATTAACCTTAGTCGACAGCTTAAAACCACTGCTGTGGGCAGTATTGCTGCTGACGGTTGGTTATAGCCTGTTGCAGCTGAGCCTGAATTTTGGTTGGGTCTTTGGTTTTGCAGAGCTGCTGCAAATAGCCCCGCTGAATGCAGCATTAGCGCTTTTGACAGTGCTACTGCTCACCACGCTGATTGTTGTTGGCTGCGTGCGACCTTTATTAACAAAACCGGTGGTGCACGCTTTGCGTGGCACTGCTTCGAATTGAAGTTAATAAGTTAAGAAATGAAGGAAAATCAGCATGCAGTTTGAACCTTGGCTCAGGCAAAGTACCCACTCGCTCTGGCGCGACAAAAGTTTTGCACTGACAGTAGTGCTGACTATGGGCATCGCCAGTGGTGTGTTTTTGTGGGTGCTGAGCCTCGGCTGGCAAATTTTATTCAAACCACTGCCTTATCCGGAGTCAGAGCAACTGCAGCTCTTGCACTATCAGCGGCTGGACGGCGCAGGCAAACTGCAATCCTCAGCGGTGTTACATCCGGCGGCGGAGCAGCTGTATCTGCAAATGCGGCAATGGCAGTCGCCAGCTGCTCAATCTGCTACAACTGCACTTGCTGAACAAAGCATGCCTGAAATATCGCAGGCCTTGCTGCATCTGACGCAGGACATCGTAATGTCTGATGCGGCGCAGCCACGGCTCAGCAGCGCTTACACCACGCCGGAATTGCAGCAAATGCTCGGCATGCCCTTGCTGCTGGGGCATGGTTTTAGCCAAGCGCAACTGCCAGGTTCGATGAACCCAGGCGTGGTATTGAGTTATCAGGCCTGGCAGTTGTTGTTTCAGCAAAGACCCGATGTGCTGAGTCAGAGTGTACAGATCAATGGTGTGTCGCATCCGGTATTGGGCGTGCTGGCAAAAACTTTTGTGCCGCCACAACTGCGGACCTCCTTGCCAGCGGTTGATCTGTGGTTACCCTGGGATTACAACAACGCCGATTTTAAAGGCAGCTGGCATTTAGCCGATGAACACAGTTTTTTACTATTCAAAGGAGAAGCGGCGGCTTTGCAACAATGGCTGACAGCACTCACACCACTGGCACAGCAACAATTTTCGGAAAAAATGGTTGGAGAGGCTAATTTTGCAGGCTGGAGCCTGCAACTGCAATTGCAGTCCGTGCAGCAGTTGATCACCAGCGGCAGTGAGGGTTTGCTGTTGCTGTTATTACTTGGCGGTGCCGGATTGTTACTGATTGCCACCACCAATATTCTGAATTTGTTTTTATCACGTCTGATGCTGCTGCAAAAACAGCTGGCGATCCGCGCCGCCCTTGGCGCACGGCGTATTCAGCTCGGGCAACAATTGTTTGCCGAGGCGCTGCTTTTGATGCTGCTATCAGTAGGTTTGGCCTTGTTGCTGGCGCAGGCCGGTTTTAGCGGGGTAACCCGCTGGTTTGGCAACAGCTTGCCCCGTAGCAGCGAGCTTGGTCTATCGCTATTCAGTTTTGGCAGTGCGTTGCTGCTGGCCGTGCTGCTGGCGCTGCTGATTGCAACCTTATCACTGCGCACTGTGCGTTATCATCAACTGAGTCTGGCGCTGCAAAGCAGTGGCAAAGGTGCCGGGGTGCAGATCCCCGCCGTGTTTCGACGTAGTTTTATTCTGCTGCAACTAAGCTGTGCCATTGTGCTGGTGTTTATCAGTAGCCTGCTGGTGCAGGACGCCTGGCATAAATTGCAACGACCGCTTGGCTTAACCAGCCAGAACCTGTTGCAGCTGGAATTTTCAGTCGCTACCCTCGACTGGCAAGGCTGGGACAGTTATGCGCCTAAAGTTGCCGAAATGGCTGAGCAGTTGCGGCAACAACCGGGGATAGCCGGGGTGAGTTTTGCCTATAATCCGCTGGTGGACCGCTTTCAAATGGCGGCAACAGAGCTTGGCAGCGAACGGCGCTTTTATCCTATGCATCGTAATGTGGATCAGCATTATTTTCAGGTGGCCGGTCAGGCGTTATTGGCCGGCCATGGCTTCAGCGCTGCCGATATCCACAGCGGGCATTCGCCAAACATGGTGGTCAACCGCACTTTTGCCATGCAATTGCTGGGCAGGGCGGCAAGCATCGGCGATCTAGAGCAAGTGCTCGGACGACGTATTCAACTGGATATTGCAAAGCAGCCCTTTACCATAGTAGGTGTGACAGAAGATATTCAACTGCCGGGCCTGGCGGCAACACCACCTCGGTTTTATATGACCAACCTGGGGACTGCGTTATGGTTTTTGATCAAGACCGAACCAGGCGCGACCTTTAGCCAGCAACAGATGATCCGCATTTTACAACAAGCACATAGCCAGTTTGCCCTGACGCATTTTAGTTTATTGTCCGATCAGGTAGATCAGCTCATGTTGCCAAAAAAATTCATACTGCTGGGCGCCATCAGTCTGGCTCTGTTTACCGTGCTGTTGTCCGGCATCGGCCTGATTGGCGTAATGCAATACAATCTGCAACTAAGGCAAAATGAATTTAGCATCAAGCTGGCGTTGGGGGCGCAGTTCCGGCAAATAGTGCGGGAATCTGGACGCGAATATCTGCGGCTGTTGGCATCTGCCGTGCTGCTGAGCAGTCTGGTGCTTGGCATCGGGCTGGTTTGGTTGCTGAATCAGGATCAGCCACAGGTGTTGCAAGGGCTGTCAGCTTTAGTCACTGCTCAGGGCCTGCCGTTTGAAGGTATGACACTGCAAAGCCTCGTGTTTTATAGCCTGGCCCTGTATGGCCTGACCTTGTTGCTGGTGACCTTATGCGGTCTGGTCGCACATTATCTACCGTTGCGTCATCTCAGAAACATCTCTATCAGCAGCGGTTTACGGGGAGCTCCATAGTTCCCTATTCAAACGGGGTGGAGCCAAGAGGAATAGATTGATTCAGAGCTATAGCTACACAAGATCACATCATAAAATTCAGACAAAAAAAGGCCAGCTTGCGCTGGCCTTTTTATTTGGAGTCTTACTTACTCAGCTGCTGTTTCTTCAGCTGGTAATGCAGCGCCGGCCACTTCTGGACGGTCTACTAACTCGATGTAAGCCATTGGTGCGTTGTCGCCAGCACGGAAGCCACACTTCAGAATACGAGTGTAACCACCTGGACGGGCGTTATAACGTGGACCTAACACGTTAAATAACAAACCAACTACTTCTTTATCACGTGTACGAGCAAAAGCTAAACGGCGGTTTGCAACGCTATCATTTTTCGCCAGTGTAATCAGAGGTTCGATTACGCGACGTAACTCTTTTGCTTTTGGCAGAGTCGTTTTGATGATTTCGTGCTTCACCAACGAGCTAGCCATGTTGCGGAACATTGCAGTACGGTGACTGCTGTTCCGGTTTAACTGACGACCACTCTTACGATGGCGCATGATCTATTCCTTCTTACTAAACCAGGAACTGGAATCTGGTTAGTCTTTATTTACCAAACTTGCTGGAGGCCAGTTTTCCAGGCGCATGCCTAAGGATAAACCGCGTGAAGCCAACACGTCTTTGATTTCGGTAAGCGACTTTTTACCAAGGTTTGGCGTTTTCAGCAACTCAACCTCAGTACGTTGTACCAGATCACCGATGTACTGTATCTGCTCTGCTTTTAAGCAGTTAGCAGAACGAACTGTTAATTCTAAATCATCAACTGGACGTAACAGAATCGGATCGAACTCCGGCTTCTCTTCACGTTTTTCTGGCTCGCTCTTGTCGCGTAATTCTACGAAGAATTCCAGCTGTTCAGCTAAAATAGTCGCAGCACGACGAATTGCTTCCTCTGGCTCTACTGTGCCATTGGTTTCCATGTCGATAACTAGTTTGTCCAGGTCAGTACGCTGTTCTACACGAGCAGCTTCAACTGAGTAGGCAATACGCTCTACCGGGCTGAAAGATGCGTCCAGTAACAGACGACCAATTGGACGTTCGTCATCCTCTGAGGATACGCGGGCCGAAGCAGGAACATAACCACGACCACGTTCAACTTTCAGGCGCATACTGAATTCAGTTTCGCCAGTCAGGTTGCATATTACGTGCTCTGGGTTAACGATCACTACACCGTCACCACGCTGGATATCACCAGCAGTTACAGGGCCAGCACCTTTCTTAGTTAAAGTCAGAGTGACTTCGTCTTTGTCTTCCAAGCGGACGGCTAAACCTTTCAGGTTCAGTAAAATATCAATGATATCTTCCTGAACACCTTCTTTGGCGCTGTACTCATGAAGAACGCCGTCGATCTCTACTTCAGTCACTGCACAACCTGGCATAGACGAAAGTAAAATACGACGCAACGCGTTGCCCAAGGTATGCCCGAAACCGCGCTCAAGTGGTTCCAAAGTAACTTTGGCACGAGTTGGGTTGATTTTTTCGATACCAACTAATCTCGGCTTAAGGAATTCGGTGACAGAACCCTGCATTTTATCCTCTCTTAAGAAAACGCCCTACTACTTAGAGTAAAGCTCGACGATTAACTGTTCGTTGATGTCTGCAGACAAGTCTGAACGCTCTGGAACACGTTTGAAAACGCCTTCCATTTTCTTGGAATCGATTTCGATCCAAGTTGGTTTTTCGCGTTGTTCAGAAATCTCTAAAGCAGCAACGATACGCGCTTGCTTCTTCGCTTTCTCACGAACAGCGATGACTTGATCAGGTGACACAGCGTAAGATGGGATGTTTACCACAGCGCCATTAATCATAATAGCTTTGTGGCTCACTAACTGACGTGCTTCTGCACGCGTGCTAGCTAAACCCATGCGATAAACCACGTTGTCTAAACGGCCTTCAAGTAACTGAAGTAAGTTTTCGCCAGTGTTACCTTTCAAACGAGCAGCTTCTTTGTAATAGTTACGGAACTGCTTCTCTAATACGCCATAAATACGACGTACTTTTTGTTTTTCGCGTAATTGTAAACCGTAGTCTGATAAACGACCGCGACGAGCGCCGTGCTGACCAGGAGCAGTAGTTAAATTACACTTTGAATCAATTGCTCTAACGCCGCTTTTCAGGAACAAATCTGTTCCTTCGCGACGACTTAACTTGAGCTTAGGACCCAAATATCTTGCCATCTTCTTTCTCCAATAATCCTAGAAGCGCTTGTTACACGCGACGTTTTTTCGGTGGACGGCAACCATTGTGTGGAATTGGCGTCACGTCGGTGATATTTGTAATGCGGTAGCCAGCTGCGTTCAGAGCACGAATCGCTGATTCGCGGCCTGGGCCTGGACCGTTTACAAACACTTCAAGGTTCTTCAGACCATATTCTAACGCGGCAGTACCAGCACGCTCAGCAGCAACCTGTGCAGCGAACGGCGTAGACTTACGCGAACCACGGAAACCAGAACCACCAGCAGTTGCCCAGCAAAGAGCGTTACCCTGGCGATCAGTGATCGTGACTATGGTGTTGTTGAAAGAGGCATGGATATGAGCCATACCGTCAGAAACTTGCTTTTTTACTCTTTTACGAGTACGAACTGGTGCTTTAGCCATGTTTTACCCCGTCCTATTTCTTAATAGCTTTGCGTGGGCCCTTGCGGGTACGCGCATTAGTTTTAGTGCGCTGACCACGAACAGGCAGACTACGACGGTGGCGTAAACCACGGTAACAACCCAGGTCCATCAAACGTTTAATGTTTAATGTAATCTCACGACGTAAGTCACCTTCAACAGTGTACTTACCTACTTCGTCACGAAGAGAGTCAAGCTCTGCGTCAGACAAAGAAGAGATTTTGCGAGTTTCTTCAATACCCACTGCAGCTAAGATAGCTTTAGAGCGGGTTTTACCGATACCAAAAACATACGTCAAAGAGATGACAGCATGTTTATTATCGGGGATGTTAATGCCAGCGATACGGGCCACTAACGTTCTCCTATAAAAGATTAAAAGGGTGCCGATTTGAAAAGCCCGTAAGGATACTCAAACGGCGGCCATATTGCAACAATAAGTCGGGGCTAGACCAAAAAGCCTAGCCCTGACCTATAATTTTTTCTGCTGTTAGCCTTGACGTTGCTTGTGCTTAGGCTCTACACAAATTACACGCACAACATTGTTGCGCTTGATAACTTTGCAGTTACGGCAGATCTTCTTAACGGAAGCTCGTACTTTCATGACTTAACTCCGCAAAATTACCTTAACGGCCGTAGCCCTTAAGATTTGCCTTTTTAAGTACCGACTCATACTGATGAGACATCAGATGGGTTTGTACCTGTGCCATAAAGTCCATAATAACCACTACGATAATCAGTAAAGATGTACCGCCGAAGTAAAATTGCACATTCCATGCAACCATCATGAACTCAGGAACCAAACAGATAAAGGTGATATACGCCGCGCCAGCTAAGGTTAAACGTGTCATTACTTTATCAATGTATTTAGATGTCTGCTCACCAGGACGAATACCAGGGATGAAGGCACCAGACTTTTTCAGGTTATCTGCTGTATCACGTGGGTTAAACACCAACGCAGTATAGAAGAAACAGAAAAAGATGATCGCAGCAGCATATAAAACCATATACAGCGGCTGACCCGGAGATAAGGTTAATGCCACTTCCTGCAGGAAGTTAGCAACCATACCTTCGCCTGACCCAAACCAACTGGCAATTGTACCAGGGAACAGGATTATGCTTGAAGCAAAGATTGGTGGTATTACACCAGCCATGTTGACCTTCAGAGGTAGGTGACTGCTTTGAGCAGCAAATACCTGACGGCCTTGTTGGCGTTTGGCGTAATTAACCACAATGCGACGTTGACCACGTTCGAAGAAAACTACGAACCAAGTAACCGCAACAACAATGGCTCCAATCGCTAATAAAAGCAAAAAGTGCAAATCGCCTTGACGTGCCTGCTCAATCGTCTGGCCAATGGCAGACGGGAAGCCAGCAACAATACCGGTGAAAATCAGCAACGAAATACCATTACCAATGCCACGTTCAGTAATTTGCTCACCTAACCACATTAAAAACATGGTACCGGTGACTAAACTGATCACAGCAGTGATAGTAAAACCAATACCTGGGTTTACTACTAAACCCGGCATCAGATTTGGCAAACCGGTAGAAATACCGATCGCCTGGACTATTGCCAATCCTAAGGTACCGTAACGTGTATACTGATTGATTTTACGCTTGCCAGCCTCACCTTCCTTCTTCAATTCAGCCAGCGTGGGATGAACCACGGTTAACAGCTGAACGATAATAGAAGCAGAAATGTAAGGCATAATGCCAAGTGCAAATACAGATGCACGCTCAAGGGCGCCACCGCTGAACATGTTAAACATTTCAACGATGGTGCCTTTTTGTTGCTCGAATAATTGAGCCAGCACGGCGGCGTCAATTCCAGGAATTGGCACAAATGAGCCTAATCGGAAAACGATTATGGCCAAAAGTACGAACAACAGACGGGATTTCAGCTCACTGAAGCCGCCTTTTGCACTTTTTGTATCCGAACCTGGTTTTGCCATCGCGTACTATCCTTATTATTCTTCGACTTTGCCGCCAGCGGCTTCAATCGCAGCACGCGCACCTTTAGTCACGCTTAAGCCTTTAACTGTTATTGGACGAGTGATCTCGCCTGATAACACAACTTTAGCGAACTTAACGATACGAGAGATGATATTAGCTTCCATCAGGCTTGCTAAATCAGCTACATCACCAGCTACGGCTGTCAGCTCGTGTAAACGAACTTCAGCAGATACTAAGCCTTTACGTGATGTAAAACCGAACTTAGGCAGACGTTGTTTCAGAGGCATTTGACCGCCTTCAAAACCTGGACGTACTTTACCACCTGAGCGAGATTTCAAACCTTTGTGACCACGGCCACCAGTCTTGCCTAAGCCAGAACCGATACCACGACCTAAACGGCGTTTCTCTTTTTTAGCACCTGGTGCAGGAGATAACGTATTTAAAAACATTTATTACTCCTCCACTTTAACCATGTAATACACAGTGTTGATCATACCGCGCACTGAAGGTGTATCTTCCAGTGTTACAGTGTGACCGATACGGCGTAAGCCTAAACCAACTAAAGTCGCTTTATGCTTCGGTAAACGACCGATGCCTGACTTAATTTGGGTTACTGTTACAGTCTTTTTAGACATGGCGAATTACCCCAGAATGTCGTCAACGCGTAAGCCACGCTTCGCAGCAACCTGAGCAGGCGATTTAATCGCTGACAGGGCGTTGATAGTAGCGCGAACTACGTTGATTGGGTTGGTTGAGCCGTAGCATTTAGACAGAACGTTCTGTACACCTGCTACTTCTAACACTGCGCGCATTGCACCACCGGCGATAATACCAGTACCTTCAGACGCCGGTTGCATATACACGTTGGAACCAGCGTGGATACCTTTTACCGGGTGGTGAAGAGTGTTACCGTTTAACTCAACTTGAGTCATGTTACGACGAGCTTTTTCCATTGCTTTTTGAATAGCAGCTGGTACTTCGCGCGCTTTACCGTAACCGAAACCGATACGACCATTACCGTCACCAACTACTGTTAAAGCGGTGAAGGAGAAAATCCGGCCACCTTTAACAACTTTGGAAACACGGTTAACAGCAACCAGCTTCTCTTGTAAATCAGATTGTTGTTTAGCTTCTACGTTAGCCATGATCTACTCCTAGAATTGAAGACCGGCTTCACGCGCCGCATCAGCTAATGCCTGTACACGACCGTGATACTGGAAACCGCTACGGTCAAAAGCACATTTACTGACGCCTTTAGCCACTGCACGTTCAGCAATCGCCTTACCTACAGCTTTAGCAGCATCGACATTACCGGTGTACTTCAATGATTCACGGATTGTTGCTTCAACTGTGGAAGCAGCAGCAATCACTTCAGCATTTGGTGCGATAAGCTGGGCGTAAATGTGACGTGGTGTACGATGTACAACCAAGCGGTTCGCACCTTGTTCGATAATTGTTCTGCGAACGCGTTTAGCGCGGCGCAGACGAGCAAGTTTCTTATCCATCGTCCTACCCTACTTTTTCTTCGCTTCTTTACGACGCACGTTTTCGTTAGCGTAGCGAACACCTTTGCCTTTGTAAGGCTCTGGTTTACGGTACGCGCGGATGTTTGCAGCAACTTGACCAACTAATTGCTTGTCAGAACCTTTCACCAACACTTCTGTTTGAGAAGGGGTTTCGATCGTGATACCAGCTGGCACCTCGAAAGCAACCGGGTGAGAAAAGCCTAAGCTCAGGTTTAACACCTTGCCTTCTGCTTTTGCACGGTAACCAACACCAACCAATTCCAGCTTCTGAGTGTAACCTTCGGTTACGCCAGTCACTAAATTGTTGATCAACGCGCGAGCGGTACCCGCTTGTGCGTCAGCGTTTGCGATGCCGTCACGAGGAGTCGTACGCAGTACGTTACCTTCAATAACAACTTCGACTGCAGGGTTAACGTTCAACGTTAACTCGCCATTTTTACCCTTTACTGTCAGGTTTTGGCCATTCAGTGTAATTGTTACACCTGCAGGAACCGTGACGGGGGCCTTAGCAACACGAGACATAGTTACCCTCCGTTACGCTACATAGCCGATGATTTCACCACCGATTCCAACCTTGCGCGCGGCACGGTCAGTCATTAGCCCTTTAGACGTAGATATAATAGCTACACCTAAACCACCCATTACTTTTGGTAATTCGCCACGTTTCTTATAGATACGCAGACCTGGACGGCTAACACGATCGATAGTTTCAATTACTGATTTGCCCTGGAAATACTTTAATGTAACTTCCAACTCTGCCTTAACATCAGCAGATACAACGAAATCTTCGATGTAACCTTCGTCTTTTAATACTTTCGCGATGGCAACCTTCATTTTTGAAGATGGCATCTTAACCGCAAACTTTTTGGCAGCTTGGCCGTTGCGGATGCGAGTAAACATATCCGCTACTGGATCTTGCATGCTCATAGCTGTTACTCCCGTGATTCTTACCAGCTAGCCTTACGAAGGCCAGGAATTTCACCGCGCATCGCTGCTTCACGTACCTTGATCCGGCTCATGCCGAATTTACGAAGATAACCGTGAGGACGACCTGTTACACGACAACGATTACGTTGACGCGAAGGGCTTGAATCACGCGGTAACGACTGCAACTTCAGAACTGCTGCCCAACGGTCTTCGTCAGAAGTCGTCGGATTTGCAATCAGATCTCTCAGTGCATGACGTTGCTCAGCGTATTTGGCTACCAGTACTGCACGCTTTGCTTCGCGCGCTTTCATTGATTGTTTTGCCATGACCCTACACCTTATTTCTTGAATGGGAAGTTAAACGCGGCAAGTAATGCACGCCCTTCATCATCAGTACGAGCCGTAGTAGTGATAGTGATATCTAAACCACGTACCGCATCTACTTTGTCGTAATCGATTTCAGGGAATATGATTTGCTCACGAACGCCCATGCTGTAGTTACCACGGCCGTCAAACGACTTAGGATTCACACCGCGGAAATCGCGGATACGAGGAATAGCAATAGATACTAAACGCTCTAAGAAATCCCACATACGTTCGCCACGCAGTGTAACTTTTGCACCAATAGGGTAGCCTTCACGGATTTTGAAACCAGCTACTGATTTACGAGCCTTAGTAACCAATGGCTTTTGGCCAGAGATAGCAGTTAAATCTGCTACTGCGTTATCAAGGATCTTCTTATCAGCTACTGCTTCACCCACACCCATGTTCAGTGTGATTTTAACAATCCGAGGGACTTGCATGACGCTCGTGTAGCCGAACTGTTTAAACAGTTCTGGAACTACGGTGTCTTTATAAATTTCATGCAGTTTCGCCATCGTATTACTCCAATAGCAATTAAATTACTTCGTTATTCGATTTGAAGAAGCGAACTTTCTTGCCGTCTTCAAAACGGAAACCTACACGATCAGCCTTTCCAGTTTTTGGATTGAAGATCGCTACATTTGAAACGTGAATTGAGGCTTCTTTCTCAACGATGCCACCTGGGGTGTTCAACGCTGGGATTGGCTTCTGGTGTTTCTTGACAAAATTAATGCCAGAAACATACACACGGTCTTCAGCAACTAACACTTTCAGAACCTTGCCAGTTTTGCCTTTGTCCTTACCAGTAAGAACAACAACCTCATCATCACGACGGATTTTACTAGCCATTGTGACTCCTTACAGTACTTCTGGGGCCAGGGAAACGATCTTCATGAACTTATCGCCACGAAGTTCGCGCGTTACCGGTCCAAAAATACGTGTACCTATCGGTTCCAGCTTGCTGTTTAACAGCACTGCTGCATTGCGATCAAAACGGATTACTGACCCGTCCTGACGGCGTACGCCTTTGCGTGTACGCACCACCACAGCATTCAGAACGTCACCTTTTTTGACCTTACCGCGAGGAATTGCTTCCTTAACGGTGATCTTGATAACGTCACCAATTGCTGCATAACGGCGATGCGAACCACCTAAGACCTTAATACACATTACGCTGCGCGCGCCGCTGTTGT
Source organism: Rheinheimera sp. 1928-s (assembly GCF_029269265.1). Taxonomy (GTDB): domain Bacteria; phylum Pseudomonadota; class Gammaproteobacteria; order Enterobacterales; family Alteromonadaceae; genus Pararheinheimera. Next base: position 7,702 of record NZ_JARIXP010000016.1, on the reverse strand, counting down.
CTGCGACTTCCAGCATAGATTGCATCTGGATCATCTTAGTGCTCCGCTATTCCACTACTATAACCCTCTCGGGTTACGCTGCTTTCGACTATAAACTACCCCCAACAAAAGGGCGCGTGATTATAACAGCACTTTTGTACAAATGGTAGCCTTTAGTCGAACGAGAAAAAAACGGCCCCGAAGGGCCGTTTTCGCTTACATCTTAATCATTAAGATGCAGATTCGACAACGGAAACCAGAGTCCATGACTTCGTCTTGGACAGAGGACGACATTCGCGAATAGTCACGATGTCACCTTCTTTACACTGGTTTGCTTCGTCATGTACGTGCAGTTTGGTAGTACGTGTAATGAATTTCCCATAGATTGGGTGCTTCACGTTACGTTCGATAGCAACAGTAATAGACTTGTCCATTTTGTTGCTGATCACTTTACCTTGCAGGGTACGGGTGTTTAGTTCGCTCATTAGGCACCTGCCTTCTCGGTTAAGATAGTCTTAACACGCGCGATATCGCGACGCACTTGCTTTAACAAATGAGTCTGAGCCAGCTGACCTGTAGCTGCTTGCATGCGCAGGTTGAACTGCTCACGTAATAAGCCCAGTAATTCAGCGTTTAACTCTTCAACGCTTTTTACTTTCAGTTCGCTTGCTTTCATTACAATACCGTCCGCGTTACAAAGGTTGTCTTAAATGGAAGCTTGGCAGCTGCCAGCGTAAACGCATGACGTGCCAGTTCTTCCGACACACCGTCCATTTCATACAGGACTTTGCCAGGTTTAATCTGGCAAACCCAATATTCCACGCTACCTTTACCACTACCCATACGAACTTCGAGTGGTTTTTCCGTCATTGGTTTGTCCGGGAACACGCGGATCCAGATTTTACCAACACGTTTAACGGCACGAGTCATGGCACGACGTGCAGATTCGATTTGACGTGAAGTCATTTGACCACGTTCAACTGCTTTAAGTGCATAAGTACCGAAGCTGACTTTATCGCCTACCAGCGCTAAGCCACGGTTACGTCCTTTGTGCACTTTACGAAATTTAGTACGTTTTGGTTGCAACATCGCTCAATACTCCTACTTAGCCTTGCGAGGAGCCGGTTTTTTCGGCGCCTTAGGCTGTTTGTCGTTGTTGGCGTTCGCGTTGTTGTTCAATGGCATAGCTCCTAAGATCTCGCCTTTGAAAATCCAAACTTTCACACCAATGATACCGTAAGTAGTTAAAGCTTCTGATGTTGAGTAATCGATGTCAGCACGCAGAGTGTGCAGTGGCACACGGCCTTCACGATACCATTCATCACGAGCAATCTCAGCACCGCCTAAACGGCCACTGACCTGAACTTTGATACCTTTAGCGCCTAAACGCATTGCGTTTTGTACCGCACGCTTCATAGCGCGACGGAACATTACACGGCGTTCCAGCTGGCTGCTGATTGAGTCAGCAACTAATTTGGCATCTAATTCCGGCTTACGGATTTCAGAAATATTGATCTGAGCAGGCACACCAGCGATAGTCGCTACGGCTTTGCGCAGTTTCTCAACGTCTTCACCTTTTTTACCGATGATCACGCCTGGACGAGCGGTGTGAATAGTCACACGGATGCTTTTCGCAGGACGTTCAATATCGATCCGGCTTACTGAAGCGGCTTTCAGTTCTTTTGTCAGATACTGACGAACTTTAAAGTCACCAACCAGGAAGTCCGGGAAGTCTTTTGTATTCGCGTACCAGGTTGAGCTCCAAGGCTTAGTGATACCTAGGCGAATACCAGTAGGATGTACTTTCTGTCCCATTTCTCACTCCTAGTTATCAGCTACAACCACAGTAATGTGGCTGGTACGCTTGACGATACGGTCAGCACGGCCTTTGGCACGTGGCTTAATCCGCTTCATTGACGGACCTTCGTCAACAAACACAGTTTTCACTTTTAAAGTGTCGATATCGGCACCTTCGTTGTGTTCTGCGTTCGCAATGGCTGATAAAAGAACCTTTTTAACTAAATCAGCCGCTTTTTTAGGGCTGTAAGTTAAAACATTCAACGCCTTATCAACTGACAGACCACGGATTTGGTCAGCGACCAAACGAGCTTTCTGTGCAGAAGAACGGGCAAATTTGTGTTTAGCTAATGCTTCCATTATTTACCCCTTAGCGCTTCTTGGCCTTTTTGTCGGCTGCGTGACCACGGTAAGTACGAGTAGGTGAGAACTCACCTAACTTGTGACCAACCATCTCTTCCGAGACAAGTACTGGTACATGCTGACGACCATTATGGACAGCGATGGTCAAACCGATCATTTGTGGAATGATCATTGAACGACGGCTCCAAGTCTTAATTGGTTTCTTTTCACCGCTTTCCAACGCTTTCTCTACCTTCTTCAACAAGTGAAGGTCGATAAATGGACCTTTCTTGAGAGAACGTGGCATGGCAATTCCTCACATTAAATTATTTGTCACGACGACGGACAATGAACTTGTCAGTACGCTTGTTCGAACGGGTTTTGTAACCTTTGGTCGGAACGCCCCATGGAGTAACAGGGTGACGTCCACCTGAAGTTTTACCTTCACCACCACCGTGAGGGTGGTCAACCGGGTTCATTACCACACCACGCACTGTTGGGCGGACACCGCGCCAACGCATCGCACCGGCTTTACCGTATTGACGCAGCATGTGTTCGGCGTTGCCGATCTCGCCGATAGTTGCACGGCAGTCAGCCAGAACTTTGCGCATTTCACCGCTGCGTAAACGCAGAGTAACGTACGCGCCGTCACGCGCCAGGATCTGGGCAAATGCACCAGCTGAACGCATTAATTGGCCGCCTTTACCAGGCTTCAATTCGACGTTGTGGACGATTTGGCCCACTGGGATGTTGCGCAGTGGCATAGTATTACCAGATTTAATTGGTGAATCTAAGCCTGACTGTACTGTATCACCCGCTTTTAAGCCTTTTGGTGCCAGGATGTAACGACGCTCGCCGTCTGCATACAACACCAGAGCGATGTTAGCAGTACGGTTTGGATCGTATTCCAGACGCTCAACTTTAGCAGGGATACCATCTTTATTACGTTTAAAATCAACCAGACGGTAGTGTTGCTTATGACCACCACCGATATGGCGAGTAGTAATACGACCGTGGTTGTTACGACCACCAGTCTTACTATTCTTCTCTAACAAAGGAGCGTAAGGCTTGCCTTTGTGCAGGTCAGGGTTCACGACTTTTAAGACGTGACGACGACCAGGTGACGTAGGTTTACACTTTACAAGTGCCATTTCCTAACTCCTCTAATTACTCAGCGCCGCCAACAAAATCAAGTTCGCTGCCTTCCTTAAGAGTAACGTAAGCTTTTTTCCAATCGCTACGTTGACCAGTACGCATACCAGTGCGCTTAGTCTTACCCTTAACGTTAACAGTGCGAACACCAACAACTTCTACTTCAAATAATTTTTGAACAGCAGCTTTGATGTCAGCTTTAGTAGCAGTAGTAGCTACTTTGAACACGATAGTGTTGTTGGTTTCTGCCGCAATGGTGCTCTTTTCAGACACGTGCGGAGCCAGAATCACTTTCAGTAAACGTTCTTCACGGATCATGCTAGCATCTCCTCGATTTGTTTAACTGCAGCAGCAGTCATTACAACTTTGTCGAAGGCGATTAAGCTGACTGGGTCGATACCGTGAACATCACGTACGTCAACCTTGTACAGGTTGCGTGCTGATAAGAACAGGTTTTCGTCAACTTCGTCAGTCACGATTAAAACGTCTTTCAGTTCCATCGCTTTTAACTTAGCTGTTAGTTCTTTCGTTTTCGGAGTTTCAACAACAAAGTTTTCAACTACGATTAAACGTTCTTGACGAACTAATTCAGACAAAATGCTCATGATCGCGCCACGATACATCTTTCTGTTTACTTTTTGGCTGTGATCTTGTGGCTTAGCCGCAAACGTCACACCACCGCCACGCCATATTGGGCTACGGATTGTACCAGCACGGGCACGACCTGTACCCTTCTGGCGCCATGGCTTCTTACCGCCACCGCGTACTTCTGAACGTGTCAGTTGAGCACGTGTACCTTGACGGGCACCAGCTGCATACGCAACTACTACCTGGTGTACCAATGCTTCGTTGAACTCACGTCCAAAGGTAGCTTCGGAAACTTCAAGAACGCCTTTAGCGTCTCTTAATGCTAATTCCATCACTCATCTCCTCCAGACGTTAGCCTTTGACAGCAGGTTTAACAATCACATCACCACCGATAGCACCAGGGACAGCGCCCTTCACTAACAGGATGTTGCGTGCTGCGTCTACACGTACAACTTCCAGAGACTGGACTGTTACACGCTCGGCACCCATGTGTCCGGCCATTTTTTTACCTTTGAATACTTTACCTGGTGATTGGTTTTGACCAATCGAACCTGGTGCACGGTGAGATAAAGAGTTACCGTGAGTCATATCCTGAGTACGGAAATTCCAGCGCTTTACAGTACCGGCAAAACCTTTACCTTTTGATGTACCGACGACATCAACTTTTTTCGTCTCTGCGAAAACTTCAACAGTAATCTCGCTACCAACAGTGATGTCAGCACCTTCGTTATCTTGCAGGCGGAATTCCCACAGACCACGACCAGCTTCAACACCAGCTTTTGCAAACTGACCAGCGTCTGGTTTGTTCAGGCGAGAAGCCTTCACTGTGCCAGCAGTCACTTGCAATGCGCTATAGCCATGAACGTCTTGCGTTTTGATGGCAGTAACGCGGTTTGGTGTTGCTTCGATTACGGTTACTGGGATTGATACGCCATCTTCAGTGAAGATGCGAGTCATGCCCACTTTACGACCGATTAGACCGATAGCCATATCCTAAACCTCTCTAAAAACCTGTCTGATTAGCCCAGGCTGATTTGAACGTCAACGCCAGCAGGCAGATCTAAACGCATCAGAGCATCAACAGTCTTTTCTGTTGGTTCAACGATGTCGATTAAACGCTTGTGGGTACGGATTTCGTACTGGTCACGTGCATCTTTATTCACGTGAGGAGAAATCAATACAGTGAAACGTTCCTGGCGAGTCGGAAGTGGGATAGGACCACGAACCTGCGCGCCCGTACGCTTAGCTGTGTCAACGATTTCCATAGTTGACTGATCGATCAAACGGTGATCGAACGCTTTCAGACGGATGCGAATCCTTTGATTACTCATAAACCAAAGCCTCAAAGAGCAAAAAGAGCAAAATAAAACAGAAGCTTTCTGACCCATCAATAAATGGAAGAATGCCCCTGCACCAATGTAACGTTTGCTCCCCAATCGGGAGCACTGTTGTCGTTAACCAATTCAATTGCTGGTTAACCGCCTGCCAAAATTACGGCTGGCCGCGCATTATACTCAACTGATTGAGAAAGACAACCCCTGCTGAATAATTAAACAGCAGGGGTTTGTTTTATGATCAGCCCATGTAGTCAGAAGGAGATCAGAACAGTTTAGCTTCTGCTGATGATAACTCTGCAGGGAACTGCTCAATCAGGCTGAACAGGCTTTCAATACGGGGTAACACCCGGCTGTAGTAAAACTTAGCTTTGAGTTGTTTGGACTGAATAAAGTCCTCACTGTGTTTTGCAGTATCTAACGCTGCCTCCATCTTATCCCACATAAAGGCGTAAAGCAGATAGCCAGTTAAATCCAGATAATCATTCGCTACCCAGGCTAATAGTTCAGGCTGGGTTTTACCCCGCTCTAATAAAGATTGGGTTGCTGATTCAAAACGCCCGGCTGCTGAAGCAATTTGTTTTGTTGCTGAACCTGATAATCCTGCGGTTAACTCACGCATCAGGTGTAACACTACAGCGCCTTGATCCGATGCCACTTTACGCAGCATAAAGTCGGCGGCCTGAATACCGTTGGTGCCCTCATAAATCTGTGCGATACGGACATCACGGACCAACTGCTCCATGCCCCACTCTCGGATATAACCATGACCACCAAATACCTGCTGGGCTGCCACACAGGAATCCAATCCTCTATCCGTCATAAAAGCTTTAGTCACCGGTGTCAGCAAATTGGCCCTGGACTGTGCTTTGACATCTTGCGCAAATTTTGCCTGGTCAAGCAGGTGACCTACATAAACACTAAAGGCCCTGCCCGCTTCATTGATACTACTGATATTGAGCAGCATACGTTTGACATCAGGATGGCCAATAATAGCGTCGGCTTTATTACCATCTTTAGTCACTGTTCTACCTTGTAGACGATCATTGGCATAGGCAAGTGCATTTTGGTACGCGCGCTCAGCAGCACCTAACCCCTGACTGCCCATCGCAAGGCGTTCGTAATTCATCATGGTGAACATACAAGCCAGACCTTTATGCGGCTCACCTATCAGGTAACCTTCGGCGCCGTCAAAGTTCATCACACAAGTGGCTGAACCATGAATACCCATTTTATGCTCAACTGAACTGCAGATCAGACTATTACGCTCGCCCAAGTTGCCACTGGCATCGACTTTAAACTTAGGTACTAAGAACAGCGAAATACCACGGCTGCCGGCTGGCGCATCCGGTAATTTTGCAAGTACCAGATGAATGATATTGTCCGTCAAGTCGTGCTCACCCGCAGTAATAAAGATTTTTTCACCGCTGATACGGTAGCTGCCATCACCAGCAGGTTCGGCTTTGCTGCGCATAATACCCAAGTCGGAGCCGGCATGAGATTCTGTCAGACACATAGTGCCGGACCATTCTCCGCTATATAACTTCGGCAGATACAAAGCTTTGGTCGCTTCGTCGGCATGTTGTAATAAAGCCACGCAAGCACCTGATGTAAGCCCAGGGTATAAAGAAAAGGCTATATCAGCACTACACATCATTTCGTCGTATAAACCCGACAGGCTTTTGGGCATGCCCATGCCACCATATTCAGGATCGCCGGACAATCCCGTCCAGCCACCTTCACACAGCAACTGATAGCATTCTTTATAATGAGACGGGGTTGTCACTTCGCCAGAAACACAAGACACACCTTGCTCGTCGGCTGCAGCAGCTAAAGGGGCGATTTTTTCAGCGGTGATTTTTGCGGCTTCTTCTAAAATGGCAGCGGCAGTGTCCGCATCTATCAATTCAGCTAACTCAGCTTGTTGTTGCCAGAATTGTTGAACTTGCCAAACATCAAATAATTGAAAAGACATATCAGCCAGCGGCGCCTGGTAGTGACTCACAATAACTCTCCTTAAAAAACCCTAATGGTCGGATGAGTTAGTTCTAGCATGTTCACCAGGCAAATTCAAACAAACGTTTGAATTTTTGGCAGAGATCTTAATCTGGTTTGTATTTAAGGTATGGCAGCAGCTGTGCGAATGGTACTTGATGAAAAATGGATAAAAAAAAGGGCCCCTAAGGGCCCTTATTCAAGTTCTGACTATTACGCCAGTACTTTAGATACTACACCAGCACCTACTGTGCGGCCACCTTCACGGATGGCGAAGCGTAAACCTTCGTCCATCGCGATTGGGTTGATCAGTTCAACAACAAACTTCAGGTTGTCGCCTGGCATGACCATTTCTACGCCTTCTGGCAGTTCTACTGAACCAGTGACGTCTGTAGTACGGAAGTAGAACTGTGGACGGTAACCTTTGAAGAATGGAGTATGACGACCACCTTCTTCTTTTGATAATACGTACACTTCACCTTCGAACTTGGTGTGTGGCTTGATTGAACCTGGTT
>NZ_JARIXP010000015.1 GCF_029269265.1 Rheinheimera sp. 1928-s | reverse complement strand
CTTCTGAAGAAGGTGGCTTTGTGTTAAGCCCCTAAAAGGGGCCTTTTGTCGAGTAACTTAGCAACTTCAGCGTCCGTTACTTTTTTACTTAGTCTACGCCAAAGAATTCGATGTCTAATCCCAGCTTGGTATAGCTCGTAAGAAAAATACAAACAGAGTTTCAGGCAAAGCCTTTTGGATGATAACCACCTACTGAAGTAGGTGGTTTAGGGCCGAAAACAAAAAGGCCACCTTGCGGTGGCCTCTCTTTTGGGTTTTAAACCAGCTTATTCAGCTGAACCAGGTTTTGTCATAGGAGCAACACTCATCTGACGGGCAGAGGCTGAGCCACCAGGACGTTCTGAACTGATGACCAGTGGTCGTTCGCTGTTATCCATGCTTGTTGTCTGAGGTGCTGTTTCAACAGTTGCCACAGTTTCAGCTTTGGCTACTGGTTTAGTCATATCTGCAGTCACCATTTTGGCGTATCTGTTACCAGCAACAACAGGAGCCTTCACTTCAGCTACTACTTTTTTCACAGGCGCTTTGCGTGTTTTGGCTTTTGGTGCTTCTTCCGCTACAGGCTCAGCTGGAACTACTTGAGCTGGTTCAGCAGCAACTGGCGCAGCTTCAACGACCGGAGCTGGTTCAGCAGCAACTGGCGCAGCTTCAACGACCGGAGCTGTTTTAGCAGCAACGGGTGCAGCTTCAACGACCGGAGCTGGTTCAACAGCAACTGGTGCAGCTTCAACCACTGGTGCTGGTTCAGCTGCAACTGGTGCAGCTTCAACGACCGGAGCTGGTTCAACAGCAACTGGCGCAGCTTCAACCACTGGCGCTGATTCAACAGCAACTGGTGCAGTTTCAACCACTGGAGCTGGTTCAACAGCAACTGGTGCAGTTTCAACAACAGCAGTTTCTGTTACTGTTTCAGTAATTGGCAGATCCAATTGTTGTTCAGTGCTTACTGTAGCGTCCTGATCTTCAGGGTAACGGGCAGCTAAAGCTTCTTCAGCTTCCTGGTCCTGTTGCTCTTTTTTACGTTTCTGACCAGCAGCACGTAAATGACGAGGAGAACGACGGCTGCGGCTGCGACCTTCTGCAGCTTCTTTTTCCGCATCAGTGCTTTCTGCATCGGCAGTGTCGACAGTTACAGTTTCAGCTGATTCTGTTTCAATAACATCGGCCGGAACATTTGCCTGAACAGCAGCTTCAGTTTCTGCAACAGCTTCTTTTACTGGCGCTGCTACGGCAATTTCCGCCACAGCTGTGTCGATGGCGACTGGTGCAACTACTGGGGTTTCAACCACAGGAGAGGCGACTACTGCTGCTTCCACTACAGTTGTTGCTGTTACTGCTGCAACGCCTTCTTTTTCATGACGCACAGACTTGCGCATCTGGCGGCGTTGACGGCGCTCAACAATCTTGGTGCTGTGCTCTTCGTCTTGTTCTACGGCTTTAACCGGAGCTGGACGTTCTGATAGAGGTTTTTTCTGTTCCGGACGTTCAGTACGCTCAGGTCTTTCTGTGCGCTCTGGTCGCTCAGCTCGTTCTGTGCGCTCTCCACGTTCCGGGCGTTCACCACGTTCCTGACGAGGTTTATCCTGTCTTGGCGCTCGTTGTTCCGTATTACGTTCAGTAGTGCGCTCAGCTTTCGCTGGAGTAGCGTTGTCGTCTTTTGCAACTTTTTCATCCCCTTCCTGACGGCGGCGATTCTTGTTGTTACGACGTCTGTTGTTATCACGGTTGTTACTGCGGCGTGGTGCTTCTTCCACTTTTTTCTCTGGTGCAGGTGCAGCAGCGAATAAGGATTTAAACCAACCCACCACAGAATCAACCAGACCTAGGCCTGCATCTTTTACTTCAGCCACTTCAACTTTACGGGCTGTTGGAGCTGGTGATGCCGCCGCAGAGGCAGAAGCTTCAGCCATATTAATGGCGGATACTGCTGGTTTTTCTTTAACGTTTTCGCCGATAGGGTGATACACAGCACTGCCAATAGCAGGAGCTTTCACCATGTTGTAGCTGGACTCTTCAATCTCTTCGTCGATACGGATGCGCGTCACTTCATAGTTTGGCGTTTCCATATGTTCGTTAGGAATGATGTAAATCCGGATACCATGACGGCTTTCAATACGGCGTACTGAATCACGTTTTTCATTCATCAGGTAAGTGGCTACAGAAACCGGGACCTGAGCATGAATTTGACTGGTGTTGTCTTTAATGGCTTCTTCTTCGATTAAACGTAAAATCGACAGAGCTGAAGACTCAGTACTGCGAATAGTGCCGCGGCCATGACAACGTGGACAAACGTGAGTTGCAGATTCGCCCAACGAAGGACGTAAACGCTGACGTGACATTTCCAGTAAACCAAAACGTGAAATGCGGCCAATCTGCACGCGGGCACGGTCTTGTTTTACGGCGTCTTTTAAGCGGTTTTCTACTTCACGTTGATGACGAACTGGTGTCATGTCGATGAAGTCGATCACAATCAAACCACCTAAGTCACGTAAACGTAACTGACGAGCAATTTCATCTGCGGCTTCTAAGTTGGTGTTAAAGGCTGTTTCTTCGATATCACCACCTTTGGTTGCTTTTGACGAGTTGATGTCAATGGCAGTTAAGGCTTCAGTGCTGTCGATGACGATAGATCCACCAGAAGGTAAACGCACTTCACGACGGAAGGCGGATTCAATCTGAGTTTCAATCTGGAAGTGCATAAAGAGTGGCACTTCGCCCTGATACATTTTGACGCGGTGGGCAAAATCAGGGCGGAACTGCTGAATATATACTTTGGCTTCTTCGAAAATACGTGGGTTGTCGATCAGTATTTCACCAACATCACGACGCAGATAATCACGAATAGCGCGGAATACCACGTTGCTTTCCTGATGGATCAGGAATGGAGCAGGGCGGTTTTGTGCTTCGTGAGTAATAGCAGACCAGTGTTTTAATAAAGCTTTTAAGTCGTAATCCAGCTCTTCGTGAGATTTACCCACACCAGCGGTACGAACTATTAAACCCATGCCGTCTGGCAGTTGTAATTGATCCAGCGAGTCTTTTAAATCCTGACGCTCGTCACCTTCAATACGACGGGAAATACCACCGGCGCGAGGATTGTTAGGCATCAGTACTAAATAAGAACCAGCTAAAGAGATGAATGTAGTTAAGGCTGCACCTTTTTGACCACGTTCTTCTTTATCAATCTGGATGATAACTTCCTGACCTTCTTTGACCACTTCTTTAATATTTGGGCGACCATCAAAGGTATAACCGGCAGGGAAATATTCGCGAGAGATTTCTTTCAGAGGTAAAAAGCCATGGCGTTCAGAGCCATAATCAACAAAAGCTGCTTCCAGACTGGGTTCAACCCGGGTGATTCTTCCTTTGTAGATATTCGCTTTTTTCTGTTCGTGTCCTGGGCTTTCGATATCCAGGTCGTATAATTTTTGTCCATCGACTAGAGCTACGCGGATTTCTTCTTCCTGCGTGGCATTAATTAACATTCTTTTCATTGTTTTGTGACTCTATTACATAGGCCACAACGCAACGACATCCTGCGTCCGCGTTTCAGATGGTCAAACATATCAATGCTGCAGTCTCTCGACTGGGAATGCTTGAGCTAACTCATTTTATACCTTTGCAGTTTGAAGCTACTTCGGGCTGGCTGCATTTGCTCCGCCTTTATCTGAGGGATCTTAGTCCGTCATGGCTCGCGTGCTTATCGCCTTACTCTAACTTAAAGCTGTTCGGGTATATTTGGTGCCGCCTTGTCAGGGCCGCACTTAAATGTTTTTTGCTGTGATCTGACACAGAGATCGCGCGATACCGCGCTGCGTTGTCGCAATTTTTTTTTGCCTAAGTGACCGGAAGCTGTGTTTTGTCTCTGTCAGTAATAAATTACGCAGCATTACTTCAGACAAATAGCGTTATTCTCGCCCGCAGAGTATAAATACGTTGGTTTTCCCAACGAATTCGGTATGATCTGCCTCCCGAACGGTGCCTCACATTTTCTCTTACGTCACTTTGAGCGCCCTAATTGCCATTTTTGGCATAATTAGCCCGGTAATTATCCCACTAATTAGCGAACAATAGCAACTTAATTTAAGCTTAGCAGAGTAACTGAAACGCATGACTGAAAATATCAAAACTCCGGTGCAATATATTGATGTAGAAGAAGATTATTCCGGTCAACGCATAGATAACTTCTTAATGGCGCGCTTGAAGAGCGTACCAAAGAGTGTGATTTATAGGGTTTTGCGCAAAGGTGAAGTGCGGGTTAATAAAAAAAGAATAAAACCTGAGTACAAACTGCAAGCCGGTGATCAGGTGCGTGTGCCGCCACTTGTGGTTCATGACGAGCCGGAAAAAGAACCGGTGTCGACTGGTCTTGCGATGGTGAAAAACCTTGAAAGCCATATTCTTTTTGAAGACAACGATTTAATAGTGCTGAACAAACCTACAGGTATGGCTGTGCATGGTGGCAGCGGTTTATCTTTTGGTGTGATTGAAGCTTTGCGGGCTTTACGTCCAACCGCCCGTCATCTTGAACTGGTGCACCGTTTAGACCGTGATACTTCAGGTTGTTTGCTGATCGCGAAAAAACGCTCTGTGCTGACCAATCTGCATGAACAGCTGCGCTTAAAAACAGTAGAAAAAAAATACTGGGCTTTAGTGGCAGGTCAATGGGACAGCAAAATCAAAAAAGTCACAGATCCGCTGCGTAAAAACACCTTACAAAGTGGTGAGCGCGTGGTGAAAGTGGATGAAGCTTTAGGTAAACCTTCAGAAACCCGTTTTAAAATTCTGCAGCGCTATGAGGAAGGCACTTTAGTAGAGGCGTTCCCTGTCACAGGCCGTACTCACCAAATTCGTGTGCATACCGCCTGTAAAGGTCATGCCATTGCCTGTGATGATAAATACGGTGATAACGAATTTACCTCACAAATGCAGAAGCTTGGTTTAAACCGTTTGTATTTGCATGCCAAAACTCTGACCTTTACCCATCCGGGCACAGGCAATTTGTTAACCTGTGAAGCGCCTTTGGATAAAGCATTAAGTAGCGTACTGGAAAAGTTAAAGAGAAAATAATGAGTTCGGATATAGCTTTAGTGGTATTTGATTGGGACGGCACTGTGATGGATTCAGTGGGGCGTATTGTTTCTTCCATGCGTTCTGCTGCAGAGCTGTCTGGTTTAGTCGTACCCACAGAACATCAGGTGAAACAAATTATTGGTCTGAGTCTGGATCCTGTGTTTGATATTTTATTTCCTGGTATCAATGGCACGCAGCGCCAGACTGTGTTTGAACATTACCGCGACCAGTATTTATCGCACGAGCATCCGCCGACACCTTTATTTGAAGGGGCAGAGCAGGTAATGCTGGAGCTGAAGCAACAAGGTGTTTTATTGGCGGTGGCGACAGGCAAAGCCCGTAAGGGCTTAAAGCGGATGTTTGAAGAAACCGGATTAGAGCCATACTTCAGCACCAGCCGCTGTGCCGATGAAGCAGAGTCTAAACCCAGCCCTGATATGCTGAAGCAAATTCTGGCAGAACTTAAGTTACCCGCTCACCGCGCTATTATGGTCGGGGACACTATTCACGATATGGCGATGGCGCAAGCCATAGAAATGCCCCGTATTGGGGTGACTCATGGTGTACATGGCAGGGAAGAGCTGAGTCGTTATCAGCCCAAAGCTATTATTGATTCGCTGCCAGAGCTGTTAACAGCGCTTTGATTGAAAGTTCAAACTTTAGATATCTATGAAAGAATTGAATAAAACGCTTTCGCCGAAGGCGAGCCTCTTTCTTTTGCGTCGCCAAAAGAAAGAGGCGCAAAGAAAAGGCGACCCTGGCCGCTTCGAAAGCCCGCTCAAAAAAGTGCGCCCAAGGCGACTCGGCAACTCGTTCGTCGCTACCGCTCCTCGCTCAAACACTCCTCGTCTTAAAACCTTGGTCACCCATTTTTGAACGGCTCGCGGCTAAGGGGGAGGGTGTTAATAGTTATATGTGCTGCGTTTAAAGGATCTGATCAAGGTTTTGTCAGCAAATCCCTGCCTTCATTTCTCAGCATTTCAAGCAAACGAATTAATGGCAGGCCTATTAAGCTGTTTGGGTCGTCGCCTTCGAGCTTTTCAAATAAACTGATACCCAAACCTTCGCTTTTAAAACTACCGGCGGAGTTCAGTGGCTGCTCTCTCTCTATATAGGTAAGAATTTCGGCGTCTGTTAATTCACGAAAATGCACTTTAAATGGCTCAACACAAAGCTGATGCTGTTTGGTTTGTGCATTGACCAGAGCCAGGCCGGTTAAAAAGGTCACACAATGGCCGCTGAAGCTTTTTAATTGTTTATAGGCATTTTCCGCGGTATGAGGTTTGCCGAGGATTTGACCGTTAAACACTGCCACCTGGTCTGAACCTATGACTAAACCTTCAGTCAGGCTATTTGCCACAGCTTGTGCTTTTAATACAGCTAAGCGGCTAACCAGTTGTTCTGGTGTTTCATCGTGCAGAGCAGTTTCGTCTACTTCGGGTTTTGCGGTAGAAAAGTTCGGTGTAAGTTTTTCCAATAAAGCCTTGCGATACACAGAGGTAGAGGCTAAAACCAGTACTTTTGTTGACATAAAACAACTCCCTTGGGACAATGCGCCGCACTATAACGCCAGAACGGCCGTCAGAACAGCGGTTTAGGCGGGAATAATTAACAAAAAAGAGGCAGGAATCCTTTGACAGCTTTAGCCTCGATCTATATGATGCGCGCCTTATGCAAAAGGTAAAAATTCCAATTACCCTTGATCCAACCCGAGCTGCGCAGAAACGTGCAACCTTTGATGGTATAGTTCCTCTGGTTACTTTAACCAGATTAACTGACTCGTTAGTAAGTTCTGAGGGTGATGTAGACGTAGTAGTAAATTGCGGAACTGATGAACAGGGTTTGGTCTTCATTGAAGCTCAGGCTCGTTGTCAGGTACAAGTGAAGTGTGAACGCTGTAGCGAACACATGAACCTGGAACTGAACACCAGTTTTGCATACACTCCGATAAGGAGTGACAAAGATTCGGCTCATGACGATATTCCAGAGCGCTACGAAGTGGTCGAAAAAAACGAACACGGCGAAGTTAACTTGAGGCAATTGGTTGAGGACGAATTAATTCTGGCTTTACCCTTGTTTCCGATGCACGATGAAGGATCTTGTGATCCAGCCAAAGTGCAGATGAGCTGGGGAGTAATAGAACCAGAACCAGAAAAACCGAACCCATTTGCAATATTGCAAGAATTGAAGAAAAAATAGTTTTTTTAGGAGAAAGGCAATGGCTGTACAGCAAAACAAAAAATCTCGTGCAAGACGTGACATGCGTCGTTCTCATGATGCGTTGACTGGGCCAACGCTGTCTGTAGACGCAACTTCAGGTGAGACGCACCGTCGTCACCACATCACTGAAGATGGTTACTACAAAGGTCGTAAAGTAATTAAGTAAGGTTGGATGCACTCGTTGCAACCACTACGACTTAAAATAGCTTTAGACATGATGGGGGGCGACCATGGCCCCCAATCAACTATTCCTGCAGCTATAGAAGCGCTGTGCGAATTTCCCCATGTAGATCTAGTCCTCTGTGGCGATTCTGAAATACTCACCCACGAATTAGAACAAGCTGGTTATTTAAACCATCCTCAGCTTTCTGTTCAGCATGCTTCCCAAACTGTTCTGATGACCGACAAACCTTCTGTGGCTTTGCGTAACAAGCGCCAGTCGTCGATGCGTATTGCTCTGGATTTAGTCGAACAAAACAAAGTGGCTGCTTGTGTCAGTGCCGGTAATACCGGAGCTTTGATTGCTATGGCGCATTTTGTCTTGAAGATGCTGAACGGCGTTGAACGTCCTGCTTTAATAAGTAGCCTGCCTTCTACTGTCGGCAGTCCGGTGTTTATGCTGGATTTAGGCGCTACGGTGAATTGTGATTCAGATACCTTGTTCCAGTTCGCCGTGATGGGCGCTGTGATGGCCGAAGAAGTGGAAGGCATAGTCAAACCTAAAGTGGCTTTGCTGAATATGGGCGAAGAAGAAATCAAAGGTTCGGATCAAATCAAGCGAACCTCCTTACTCTTATCCGAATGTGCGGATATCAATTACATTGGCTATATCGAAGGCAATGACATTTTTTCCGGCAAAGCCGACGTTATTGTTTGTGATGGCTTCGTTGGCAATGTAGCGCTGAAAACCTGTGAAGGTGTGGCGAAACTCATCTTAAAACGCTTAGAGACTGCACTGAAAAACTCCATGTCTGCTCAACTTTTCGGCTGGTTAATCAAACCTTTCCTGAAAAGTATGGCTTTAGGCGTGAACCCCGACCAGTATAACGGGGCAAGTCTGATAGGATTGCGCGGAATTGTAGTGAAGAGTCATGGAAATGCGACAAAAGAAGCATTTCTTAGTGCCATCCGTCAGGCCGTGCGCGAGGTTGAACGCCAGGTGCCGGTGAAGATCAAAGACAGGCTGGAACACGTATTAATTGACAAAGCGTAGGGCCCAATGTATTCACGCATTATTGGAACCGGAAGTTACTTTCCGTCTCAGGTCAGAACCAATGCTGATCTCGAAACCATGGTTGAAACCACAGACGAGTGGATCATCGAACGTACTGGTATCAAAGAACGCCGCATTATAGGCGACAACGAAACTGTTGCTACTATGGGTGCTCAAGCTGCACTCAAAGCTATTGAAGCAGCTGGCATCGACAAAAACTCCATCGATATGATTGTCATGGCTACCACCAGCGCTTCCCGAGCCTTGCCAAGCGCAGCCTGCGAAGTGCAGCGTGAGCTGGATATTCCTGGTATTCCTGCTTTTGACGTAGCCGCCGCTTGTGCTGGCTTTTGTTATGCCTTAAGTATTGCTGACCAGTATGTAAAAAGTGGCATGGCAAAACGAGTGCTGGTGATAGGCGCGGATTGTTTGTCGCGTTTAATGAGTCCTGAAGATCGCAGCATGGTGATTTTATTTGGTGATGCCGCAGGTGCTGTTATTTTAGAAGCCTCTGAAGAGCCGGGTATTTTATCCACTCATATTCATGCTGACGGTAAATACTCCGAATTATTGTATGTCGACAACCCTATCCGTGGTGTCGAAGCTTCAGTGCATAACTCCTGGGGCGCGATGAAAGGCAACGAAGTATTTAAAGTTGCAGTCACCCGTTTATCTGAAGTGGTCGAGCAAACCCTTGCTGCCAACAATATGGATAAATCCCAAATCGACTGGTTAGTGCCACATCAGGCCAATCTGCGCATTATCTCTGCTGTGGCCCGTAAACTGGATATGTCAATGGATCAGGTTGTCATTAACCTCGACCGTTATGGCAACACCTCAGCTGCCACAGTGCCTACAGCCTTAGATGAAGCTGTGCGTGATGGCCGTATCCAACGTGGACAAACTATATTGCTTGAAGCATTTGGCAGTGGTTTTGCCTGGGCTTCGGCTTTAATACGTTATTAACGATAGTACGAGAATATTGCGAGAAAAATGATGAACAACAAACTTGCATTGGTATTTCCAGGACAGGGCTCACAAAGTGTCGGCATGTTGGCCGAACTGCATGCTGAATTCGCTACAGTGCGCGACACCTTCGCCGAAGCTTCAGCGGCTTTAGGTTATGACTTATGGGCCTTAGTAGCCAATGGTCCTGATACAGCATTAAACGAAACACACCGTACTCAGCCTGCTTTATTAACAGCTTCTGTGGCTGTGTATAGAGTATGGCTGGAGCAGGGCGGCGCGACTCCAGCTTATTTAGCTGGTCACTCTTTAGGTGAATATTCCGCTTTAGTTTGTGCTGGTGTATTGACCTTGTCTGATGCCGTCAAGCTGGTAGAAAAACGTGGTCAGTATATGCAATTGGCAGTGCCAGCAGGTACTGGTGCTATGTCAGCCATTATTGGTCTGGACGATGCACTGATTGCCAAAGCCTGCGAAGAAGCAGCGCAAGGTGAAGTGGTGTCTCCTGTCAACTTCAACTCACCTGGTCAGGTGGTTATAGCCGGTAACAAAGCCGCAGTTGAACGTGCAAATGAACTTTGTAAAGCCGCTGGTGCCAAACGTGCGCTGCCTTTACCTGTATCTGTGCCGTCACACTGCGCTTTAATGAAGCCAGCGGCAGACAAACTGGCAGATGATTTAAACAGTATTTCGTTTCATACAGCTGTCATACCCGTAGTGAACAATGTCGACGTTGTTGCCGCAGCTGATGCCGCTGCAATCAAAGATGCATTGGTTCGTCAGCTGTATAGTCCGGTGCGCTGGACAGAAAGTATCGAGTTTTTAGCTGCACAGGGCGTGGACACAGTGATTGAACTGGGGGCAGGCAAGGTATTAAGTGGCTTAATTAAACGTATTAATAAAGAACTGAACACTGCTTCAGTCACAGATGTAGCGTCATTAAAAGACGCTTTAGCTGCAGAATAAAAGGCTTAAAGACTATGACGACTCCATTTATTTCTTTAGAAGGTCAGGTGGCCTTAGTCACGGGCGCAAGCCGTGGCATAGGTCGCGCTATTGCTGAACAATTAGCCGCTTTAGGCGCTAAAGTGGTTGGAACTGCAACAACTGAATCAGGTGCTGCTGCTATTTCCGCTTATTTAGGTGACAAAGGGTTAGGCCTGGTGTTAAATGTCGGCGATACGGCTTCTATTGAGCAGTGTTTAGAGACTATTAAAACTCAGTTTGGCGATATTGATATTCTGGTGAACAACGCTGGTATTACCCGCGATAACCTGTTGATGCGCATGAAAGAAGAAGAATGGTTCGACATCATGCAAACCAATTTGACATCAGTGTACCGTTTAAGTAAAGCTGTGCTGCGTAGCATGATGAAAAAGCGTCACGGCCGGATCATCAGCATAGGTTCAGTGGTAGGTTCTATGGGTAATGCGGGTCAGACAAACTATGCTGCAGCGAAAGCGGGCGTATTAGGTTTCACCAAGTCATTGGCCAGAGAAGTTGCCTCCCGTGGTATCACGGTGAACGCTGTTGCACCAGGTTTTATCGACACCGATATGACCAAAGAATTGTCAGAAGAGCAAAAAGAAGCAATTTTCAGCCAGGTCCCGGCGAATCGTCTGGGCCAGCCGGAAGAAATAGCAGCCGCTGTAGCCTTTTTGGCTTCAGGTCCGGCAGCCTATATTACGGGTGAAACCATCCATATCAACGGTGGTATGTATATGGTGTAAGCTTTTGCCAATGTGGCTGAAGTTGCAGTCAATAAAACTGCGGTTTCAGGAACTAAGGCAAATGGTTTGACCAGCAGGAAAAGACTGAGTCGTTACTTGCAACAAATCAGGCTTACGCATAAACTAGCCGCCACACAAAATTGCACCAATTGTTGCGATTTACATGAGAAAAAGGAAGAAAAGATGAGCAACATCGAAGAACGCGTTAAAAAAATTATCATCGAGCAGTTAGGCGTTAAAGAAGAAGAAGTGAAGCACGAATCTTCTTTCGTTGACGATTTAGGCGCTGACTCTCTGGACACAGTAGAATTAGTTATGGCTCTGGAAGAAGAATTCGACACAGAGATCCCAGACGAAGAAGCTGAAAAAATTACAACGGTACAGTCTGCTATCGACTATATCAAGGCCCACGCTGAGTAAGCGTTGAGCTGACAAAACGGGTAGCCTCTGCTACCCGTTTTTGTTTCTGAAGCTGTCTGCTACGTACTCAATGCAGAAGCAGATCAGCAATAAAGAATAAATTAGACTGCGGAGGATTCTGTGGCAAAACGTCGAGTGGTTGTGACGGGCTTAGGTATGCTAACGCCCCTGGGGAACGATGTAACGTCGACCTGGCAGGCTTTATTACAAGGTCAAAGTGGAATAGCGCTGTTTGATCATATTGATCCAGAGGCTTACACCACCAAATTTGCTGGTTTAGTCAAAAATTTTGACGTCGAACAGTTTTTCCCGGCCAAAGAAGCCAAAAAAATGGATTTATTTATCCAGTACGGTGTAGCTGCCGGTGTGCAGGCTTTTAAAGATTCCGGACTGGAAATTAACGAAGAAAACGCCGAACGTATTGGTGTTGCTGTAGGTTCAGGTATTGGTGGTTTAGGTTTAATCGAAGAAAATCACACCAAATTACTGAACAGCGGCCCACGTCGTTTATCGCCGTTTTTTGTGCCTTCTACCATTATCAACATGATTTCAGGTCATTTATCCATCATGTTAGGTCTGCAAGGTCCAAATATCAGTATTGTCACCGCTTGTACTACAGGTGTGCATAACATTGGTCAGGCCGCTCGTATGATAGCGTACGGTGATGCGGACGCTATGATTGCTGGTGGTGCAGAAAAAGCCTCTACTACTTTAGGTATGGGTGGCTTTGGTGCGGCCCGAGCTTTATCAACCCGTAACGATGCGCCACAACAAGCAAGTCGTCCATGGGATAAAGACCGTGACGGTTTTGTATTGGGCGACGGCGCTGGTGTTGTAGTACTGGAAGAGTACGAACATGCCAAAGCCCGTGGCGCAAAAATTTACGCTGAACTGGTAGGTTTTGGTATGAGCGGCGATGCGTATCATATGACTTCACCACCGGAAAACGGTCGTGGCGCTGCTTTGGCGATGAAAAATGCTTTGCGTGATGCCGGCGTGAACGCTGAGCAAGTGCAATACATTAATGCTCATGGTACCTCTACGCCAGCAGGTGATATCGCTGAAACTATGGCCATTAAATCTATTTTTGGTGCTAAACCAGAAGGATTAATGGTCAGTTCCAGCAAGTCGATGATGGGGCACTTATTGGGTGCTGCGGGTTCAGTTGAATCCATCATTACGATTTTGTCGCTGATCGACCAGAAAGTTTCTCCGACCATCAACCTGGATAATCCGGATGAAGGTTGTGATTTAGACTATGTGCCGCATACGGCCCGCGATGCCAAAATGGAATACGCTTTATGTAACTCCTTTGGTTTTGGCGGTACCAACGGTTCTATTCTGTTTAAGAAAATCTAAAATGTAGGGGTCAGAGTTAAGCTCTGATCCCTTATTCGCTTTATCCTTTTTGAGTCTGAAGCTAGACTCTGCCGCTACATTCCCAAAGTCACTGATTTCAGGCATACTTTCGGCCAGAATTTTTTCAAATGATGTGGACTGGCATTGATGCTTTACCTGCAGGCTCCCAACAGCACAGATCGTAGTTTTCAGTATGGTGACGGACTTTTTACCACTGTGCGGGTAAAAGACGGCAAAGCTATGCTGTGGGATTTGCATCTGCAGCGTTTAGTTTGTGGTGCCAAACGTTTGTTGATCCATTCTTTTGATACTGACGAGCTGACCAGAAAAGTGCAGCAAAATATTTCAGCGCCTGACCACGTGATTAAAGTACTGATCAGCCGTGGGCAGGCAGGCAGGGGCTATAGCCCGCAAGGTATTGAATCGCCTTGCTGTTATATCAGCACTGCAGCTTTACCTGCTTACAGTGATTGGCTGCAACAGGGCATTCGCTTGGGAGTGGCACAATTTAAACTGGCACAGCAACCCGCTCTGGCTGGTTTAAAACACAACAACAGGCTGGAACAGGTGCTGATTAAAGCTGAATTAGCTCAAAGCGGTTTTGATGAACTTGCGGTGCTGGATCAAAGTGGCGCTGTGATTGAAGTGTCAGCCGCCAATCTGATGTTTTGTAAAGAAGGCAAATGGTTTACTCCAGCGCTGGATCAGGCCGGTGTCTGTGGGGTTATGCGTCAACATCTGATGGCTCAGCTATCCGTGACAGAAGGTCGTTATCGCCTGGCGGATCTGCAGCAAGCAGAAGCCTTGTTGATTTGTAATGCCCTGATGGGCGTAGTGCCGGTGAAGGAATTTGCCGGGCAAACTAAAAATATCGAACTGGTACGTCAGTTTGTCAGCGGAGTTGAGCTTTGATCCGAACTTTATTTGTAGTCCTGTTAGTTGCACTGCTTAGTTATCTGGGTTTAAGTCATGTATGGCAACAATACAGCCAGAGTACTTTAGCTCTGACTGAGCCTTACATCGAAATTAAAGCGGGCGACAGCGCGATGAAGCTCTGTCGCAGTTGGCAGCAACAACAGCTGTTAAGTAACGCCCAATGCCGTTGGTTATCCATTTATTTGCGTATGCATCCTGAATTAGCAAAATTGCATCAGGGCGTATACAAGGTACCCACAGATCAAAAGCCAACCCGCTTATTACAAATGTTGCATTTATTCGCCAGCGGCAAAGTGGCGCAATTCTCTTTTAGCATCAAAGAAGGGGAAACCTTAAGCCAAAGCTTAAAACGTATGGCTGAAGCACAATACTTAAAACACGATCTGGCAGAAGATACAGATATGGTGGCTTTAGCCCTATGGCCAGACAGTTGGGGTGAGAAACCAACCAATGCTGAGGCTTTGTTTTTTGCTGAAACCTATAATTACACCGCCAACAGCAGCAGTACTGAATTATTAAAGCGCGCTAACCAGTTATTGATCCAACGTTTACAGCAGGCCTGGGATAGTCGACAGCCTCAACTGCCCTACAAAACACCTTATGAATTACTGATCATGGCTTCAATTATCGAAAAAGAAAGTGGCCATGAACCCGAGAAACCGCTTGTCAGCTCGGTTTTTGTGAATCGACTGGCGCTTGGTATGAGATTACAAACAGACCCAACTGTTATTTATGGTTTAGGCGATAGTTTTAATGGTGACATCACCAGAGCTGATTTGCGCAATCCACATCTTTATAATACCTATCAGCATTTTGGCTTACCTCCGGGTCCAATAGCTGCGCCAAGTGGAAGCTCTATTATTGCTGCTGCTCAGCCAGCGCAAAGTGACTGGCTGTATTTTGTCTCCAAAGGGGATGGTACGCATCAGTTTTCCCGCACTCTGGCTGAGCATAATGCTGCAGTGCGGCAGTATATTTTAAGAAAGTGAATTTTAGGTAAGAGAATTTTGGAAAAGAAAAAACCATGACAACTTCAGGTCGTTTTATTGTAGTGGAAGGGCTGGAAGGCGCCGGTAAAACCAGTGCTATCCGCACTATCCAGCAATGGCTGAACGAACATCAAATCCCATTTATCAGCACCCGTGAGCCAGGTGGCACACCTTTGGCTGAACAAATCCGAACTATAGTCAAACAAGTACAGGATGAAAAAGTAGCACCTGAAACCGAACTCTTATTGATGTATGCGTCCCGTGTGCAGCTCGTAAAAACTGTGATCCAGCCTGCCTTGCAGCAAGGCACCTGGGTACTGGGTGATCGCCACGATTTATCCTCGCGTGCCTATCAGGGGGGGGGCCGTCAACTGGATGAAAATCTGATTAACAGTATTCGTCAGGTGGTATTAGGTGATTTAACGCCGGATTTGACGCTGTATCTGGATATAGATCCTGCCATCGGCTTACAACGTGCTCAGGCTCGGGGCGAACTGGATCGGATTGAGCTGGAGCAATTGGCATTTTTCCAGCGCACTCGTGCCAAATATCAACAAATTGCAGCCACTGAAGCCAATATAGTGACTATTGATGCCAGTCAGTCTATGCAGCAGGTGCAGCAACAAATACTGAATGCGCTGCAACAGGCGTATCAAAGCGGGTCTTTAAGCCGTGATGCAAAGGCGGATCTTGACACAGATGTCTGATTTTCCGTGGCTGGACTCATACCAATACAAACTGACCGAATTGGCAGAAGCAGGGCAGTTGCATCATGCGTTATTACTGACAGGCCCTGTTGGCATTGGCAAATTGGCGCTGTCTAAACGCTTGGCTGCTTATTTGTTATGTAAAAGCCCGCAACAGCAACTGCCTTGTGGTTTATGCAAAAGTTGTCAGCTAATGGCATCCGGCCATCATCCGGATCTGTGGCAGTTACCAACAGAAGGCAGCAGTATTGGGGTTGACCCTATACGTGCTTTAGGTCAGTTTATGCAGGGTGCGTCGCAGCAAGGCGGCGTCAAGCTGGCGCTGATCCCGCAGGCTGAATTGATGACTGAAGCCGCAGCCAATGCTTTATTAAAAACTCTGGAAGAGCCGCCACAAAACAGCTTTCTGATTTTGCAAAGCGCTCATCCGGCTCAGCTATTGCCTACTATTTTAAGCCGTTGCCAAAGCTGGGCTTTAGCGCCTGTCTATGGTGAACAGATAGAGCATTGGTTACAGGAACACAGCAGCAGACCTGTACCGGACTTTTTACTGCAATACGTCGGCGGCGCACCTTTATTAGCGTTGAAATTATTAGAAAGCGACGAAGCAGCAGCAATTTCTGCACAATTGGTTATGCTGAAGAAGTTCGTGTCCGCTCAGTTAGATATGTATGAGCTGCTGGCTCATTTACCTGACACTGAACAATTGCCTTCAACCTTATTCTGGTTTGTACGACAGGAGTTATGGACTAAAGGCGCTGATATGCAGCTGAAACACCACCAGTTATTGTTGTCTTTACAACAATGGGGCCGTGATCGTCAGTTGATTACAGGCCAAAATGCAGCGCTGAATTTGTCGGCCTTGTTAGTGCAACTCCGCTCGGCCTTGTTGTAACAGGAGCTTACTGTGGACGAAATCCAACTGGATTTTACTGAACTTAAAGAGCTGTATCGCTGCTATATGCCATTTCTGAAAAACGGTGGTTTGTTTGTGCGTACTGCGCGGCCTTATCGTATGGGGCATTCTTTGTCTTTAGTGGTCACCTTACCTGATGCGCTGGAGCCCGTAAGGGTTTCCGGCAAAGTAGCATGGCTGACACCACAAGGAGCGCAAAGCTCTACTCCGGCTGGCATTGGTGTGGCTTTTATCGACGATAAATTTCAGCTGCAGGATAAAATTGAAAAATTATTGGGTGGTATGCTCGATTCGACTGAGCCTACCTACAGCCTTTAGAATTCAGTGGCTGTTTTAACTATTTTTTTGGAGAACTCTTTTGTTTGTTGATTCACATTGTCACCTCGATCGCCTGGAATGGGACAAATTAGCCCTGACGTTACCGGACGTTTTACAACAAGCCGCAGCTGCCAAAGTTGAACATATGCTTTGTGTATCGGTCAGTCTGAAAGAGTTTCCCGCGATGAAGCAGCTTGTAGCCGCTTATCCGCAAGTGTCAGTGTCTTGTGGTGAACACCCACTGCATCAGGAAGATCAAATCGATATCGAATTACTGCGCCGTTATTGCGCTGATCCTGCGGTAGTGGCCGTAGGTGAAACTGGCCTGGATTACTTTTACAGCCCGGACAGTAAAGCGATTCAGCAAGAGGCTTTTGCCGCTCATATTGCGGTAGGCCGTGAACTGAAAAAACCTTTAATAGTGCATACCCGCGATGCCAGGGCTGATACCTTGAATTTATTGCACTCCGGCGGAGCTGCCGACTGTGGAGGTGTTTTGCATTGTTTTACTGAAGACTGGGACACAGCAAAAGCCGCTTTGGATTTAGGTTTTTATATTTCGTTATCTGGCATAGTGACTTTTCGTAACGCAGATGAGCTGCGTGCTGTAGCCCGACAAATACCAGCGGATCGACTGCTGATCGAAACCGACTCGCCTTATTTAGCCCCTGTGCCTTATCGTGGCAAAACCAATCAGCCTGCTTATGTCAGCGCTGTTGCAGCTTGTATTGCAGAGCAGCGTAATGTCAGCATTGAACAGCTGGCAGAACAAACAACTGAAAATTTTTATCAGCTGTTTCAATCGGTTAAGAGAGCCTTATAATTAACTAACACAGCTTGCTCAGAAGGAAAAGTAGCCCAGAATCAAGGGATTCATTCTGGGCTTAGGGGAATGGCTCATCTAAATGAGCCGTGCGCTATACGGAACCAAAGAGGACAAAACAGGTTAACTTACAGGTTTTCAGTGTAGACAAGGCTTCTGAAATTTTCCTGCGGTCTGTTTGCTTTTAAGTCATTCAATCGGAAACAGAAGTCAAAACTTATCCTGATCTTATACCGCAGTTATCCCCACCTTATCCACTCCAGCTCAGGCAGCATAAGCTTTTGCTGAAGAATTAAGGCCGCTGTCACAAAATAGCTATAGATGCCAAAGTTTTCACAAACTATTAATGTTAGAAAAATTTAATCTAATAAAAACTGCAAAGGCACGAGGTTAATTCGGGGATAGTTGTTGTGTAGTCAGAGTGGGGAGGCTGGAAATACAACAGGGTTTTATTTGTAGTTTGTGTCAGCCAGGATAGTTAAAAACTCCGGCGCTGTTAACTTACGAAGAGCGCCGGTTTGAATTGTGCAGATTTTATCCTTGCTGGCTTTTATCATCGCTTAGCTGTTTTTGTTTATGTTCCCAGCGGCGTTTGGCAAAACGGCGCATGTTTGGAATATCGTCTGTTTCATCCATAATCGGCTGACCAATAATGGATTCAATCACGTCCTCCATGGTGACCAGGCCCATCCAACTACCATATTCGTCATAAACTAATGCCATATGCTGACGTTCCCGGATCAGCTGTGACATTAGCTGTTCCACATTCAGCATATCCGAAATCACTTTCACTGGTTTCATAATGTCAGCTGCGGTTTGTTCTTCGTTGAATTCCAGCATGTCGTAACGAAACACTATACCCAGAGGCGATTCATCATTATCCAGCACAGGATAACGCGAGAAACGATGTTTTTTCACACGATCGAGTAAAGATGATAAAGCTTCATCAGGCTTGGCGGATTCACAGACAGTGCGTGGTGTCATGATCTCGCGTACTTTAATGTCGTGTAAATCAAGAATATTAGCGATAACCCGTTGTTCATCTTCATCGAGTTTGTTGAGCTCGCGGCCTAATATAGTCAGTGCTTTGATTTCCTGACGTAAATCGTGATCATGGTGTCCACCGCCAAACAGCTTCATAACCTGATCTGACATCCAGATAAAAGGTTTCAGAATAAAAATCATGCCGTTGAGCAGGGTAGGTAACACCGGAGCCAAACTTGGCCAATAGCGGGCACCAATAGTTTTAGGTAATATTTCTGACAAGACTAATATAAGCAATGTCATGATAGCTGAGGCAATACCCAAATAACCGTCGCCAAAAACTAGAGTCACCTGAGCACCGACGCCTGTGGCACCCACTGTATGCGCAACAGTGTTTAATGTCAGGATTGCAGCCAGAGGTTGGTCTATTTTCTCTTTAAGAGCTTTCAGTTTTTCGTATAGCTTGGGCTGAGTCAGTTTTTGCTGGGCAATGTAGCTGGGGGTGATAGATAACAGCGCTGCTTCAAGGATAGAACAGATAAAAGATACCGAAATTGATAACACCACAAACGCAATTAGTAAACTCATACGGGTTGATTACAACACTCCATTTTGCTTCGACGCTGATATTCAATCACAGCTATGTCAGAAAATCGAGGACAAAAATTGTCGTATCACATTTTTTACTGAGTACTACTTTGTATGCCAGTGGCTTTTTTTAGTTGGATCTGGCAGTGTAATCCAAGGTTACAAAAGTCCATCAGGAACCAGATCTGACTCCGCCCAAACAGGTGTTTTTCCCAGCGCCTGCCATGTTTTGTCACTCTAAGGCATTCTATGATTTCTTCTTTTGAACGAGCACCACAGTTTTATGTGCGTCTTAGTGGCCTGTTTTATCTGGTCATTATTGGTCTGGGGCTTTTTGGTGAGCTGATGGTCAGAGGAACGTTGGTTGTGCCTTCAGATGCAGCAGCGACTGCTATAAATATCGCTGCATCTACCAGGCTGTGGAGCCTGGGTATAGTGGGTGATTTATCGATGCAATTACTGGATATTCCTATTATCGTGTTGTTTTATTTATTGTTTAAACGCGTCAACGCTGGGCTGAATCTGGCGGCCACTTTTTTTAACCTGATCCAAACCGCCATGTTGGTTGCCAATAAGGTGCTGTTAGTGATTCCGTTGCTGCTATTAGGTGGTATGGCTGCGGCATCGGTGTTTCCTTCTGAGCTGCTTGCTGCCTGGTCTTATCTTGCTATTCGGTTGCATGGCTATGGTTTTGCTATAGGACTGATCTTTTTTGCTTTCGCCTGTTTACTTCGCGGCTATCTGATCATTCAATCTGGTTTCTTCCCAGCTTTTATCGGGGGGCTCTTAGTGGTGGCTGGTGGTTGTTATCTGGTTAATAGCCTGGCTTTATTGCTTACACCCGATTTGGCTGCGCTGCTATTCCCATGGATTATGATACCGGTATTAGCGGGCGAGTTAACCTTAAGCCTGTGGATGATGATCAAAGGAGTGAATATGCAGAAGTGGCGGCAATCCGGCATTGAAAACTAACTGATGTTGGAAAAAAGCCGTTTGAGTTGTCAAAGCGCCGTTTATCATAAAAGACATACGGAATAACTGCGGCGTTTTAAGATGCTGGCTGTCATATCAAAGGAGGAAATTATGAAAAACTATATTCTTATCTTCGTTGCATTTTTGTGCTGTTTTAAAGTGTCGGCTCAGGATGTTACTGGCCATTGGCGAGGGGTTTTAGAACTTGCTCCTCAGTACCGGATAGTACTTGCTTTACGTATTACCAACGAAGAGCAGGGGTATCAGCTGTTTATGCTGAGTCCAAACCAAAATCTGAAAGAGATGATCCCTAGCCAGTTTAAACTTGATGGTAACCATCTGAGCTTTAGCGATACGGCATTAAAAGCGTCATTTTCAGGGACCTTTGATGGAAAAAAACTCACAGGGACTTTTACTCAGCAGCGTCAGCATGAGGTGACCCTTACTCGTTTGTCTGAACAGGACATGCAGCGACTTGAGCATGAGCAGCAATGGTTTGGCGATTTACAGATCAGTAAAAACTCAGTATTGCCACTGGTGCTCAATGTGGCTGTAGTAGCGGGTGGCTACCACGTTACATTGGATAGCCCAAAACAGGAGAGTTTTGGTATACCAGTGAATGAATTTACTTTATCTGATACACAGCTGCGTTTTAGCTCGTCTTTGATCAATGCTGCTTATAGTGCTGTTTGGGCAAAAGATCGATGGCAGGGTACCTTTGTTCAGGGCATGGCGATGCCACTGGATTTTAAAAAAAACTAGCTAGATCCCATCAGGTTATAAATCTGCAGCAGTTATCGCCCTGGCTTGAAGCTGAATTTGGTCAGAATGCTGTGGCCATTGCTCTGGTCAGGGATCAACAGATTGAGTATCGTCTGCACGGTTTTGCTGATATCGACCATAAAGTTGCAGTCAGAAAAGACACTCTGTTTGAGATAGGCTCAGTGACAAAACCACTGATCGCACTGGCCAGTCTGAGCATGCTGCAGAATGGGCAATGGGCTTTAGAGCAGGAAATTCCCGCTCTGGTGGCACTAAAGCCATCGCATAAGTATAGTCTGGCAGCCTTGTTAACTCACAGGAGTGGATTGCCGCGTCTGCCAGCTAATATGCCGTTGCATGATCTGACTGCGCCTTATGAAACTTATAAAAAAGATGATTTATTACAGTCTTTGCAACAAACACAGCTGGGCGATGCGGATTTTAGTTATTCTAATTATGGGTATGGGCTGCTGGGGTTCTTGCTGGAGCTTTCTTTACAGCAACCCTTGGCAGATATTATGCGACAAAGGGTTTTACAGCCTCTTGCAATGAACTCTGCGGAACTTCAGTTGCCTGGATACGGGAATAAAAACCTTGCCAGTGGTTATGCACTGAATGGACAGAAAATGGCACACTGGCATTTTGATGCTTTAGCGGGGGCCGGTGCTGTAGTGGCTTCGGTAGAAGATATGGCACAGATGTTAAGCTCCATCTTCAGGTTGCAGCAGACAGATGCGCTGATCAGGCAATGGCTGACTCCTCTTGATGTTGACGGTGAGCCAAAGATGACTCCGGGCTGGATGTCAGATAAAAACTGGCTCTGGCATTCTGGCCAAACCGCAGGCTTTAGTTCTGTTGTTGTATTTGATCCCCAATTGAAAACTGGAATAGTGATCCTGAGTAATCTGTCAGCGCCTTTGAACCGTCAGGGTTTTGAGCTGGCCCAACAATTTGCCCAAAACGAAAAAGTGCAGGAAAAAACTTCAAAATGATCAACTTGTATAGCTGGGGGCAATGGGCAGGCTGGACTTTGTTGTATGTGCTGATGGCATTGATGATAAGCAACAGGCCAGTTTTTGTAGAAACTGAACTGCTTTATGCTGCAGTGCTGATAGGTGCAACGGGCTTAGGTTCACATGGACTCAGGCTGTTCTTTCGCAACCAACTGGCTCAGAGCAGTTTAACTAAGCAAACTGTGACTTTGGTTGCTGGTGCTGTTGTCATTGCTGCTTTTGCTACCCTGATGCTGCTCATCATGGTGTTTTTGTTATCAGCGCTTGGCTATGGCTATCCAATTCCGCCGGACCAGCGCTGGTTTGTGATCAAGTCTATAGGGCAGGGTAACTTTTTTAACATGCTGATGGTGATGTTACTTTGGTCTGCTTTGTATTTTTCAATGATTAAAGTCCGGCAATTACGACAGACAACGGCTTTATTGCATGCGACTCAATTGGATGCCTTGATCAATCAGTTAAATCCTCATTTTTTGTTTAATGCCATCAATAATATACGAGCTTTAATTTTGGAGGATCCTGAACGCGCAAGAACTATGCTGGCCACTTTATCGGATATGCTGCGGTACAATCTGAACAGTGAACAGGGCATCAAAGTTGCGCTTCATCAGGAACTGGAGATAGTGCATGCTTATATTGCTTTATGTTCTATTCAATTTGAACACAGGTTGCAGTATGTTGAGCAGATTGATGAGGATTGTAACAACGTATTGATCCCTAAACTGCTGATACAACTTTGTGTCGAGAACGCCATTAAGCATGGCATCAGCAGATTGACTCAGGGTGGCGAGATCCGGATCCGGGCTCTGGTGCAGCATGGCGAAATCAGTATACAGATCAGTAATCCGGGTTTGCTGCAATCTACAACACAGAACACCACCGGAGTTGGACTAAAAAATATTCGTCAGCGTTTGCAACTCTTGTATCTGGGAGCAGCCAGCTTGTGGCTGGAGCAACAGCAGGACAAAGTGGTCGCCGAAATTCGTTTGCCGTTGGAGACTGTGAAATGAAAGTACTGGTGATAGATGACAGCAGACTGGCAAGGCTTGAACTCATCAATCAGCTCAATCAGTGTCAGGGCATTGAGTTGGCCGGGCAGGCTGAAAATGTAGAACAAGCCAAAGCCTTGATTTATCAGACTGAGCCGGACTTACTGTTACTAGATATTGATATGCCGGGCGGTGATGGCTTTAGTTTGTTGGAACAGCTGGACGAGTTACCCCGTAAACCCCATGTGATTTTTGTCACAGCTTTTGATTGTTATGCGCTGAAGTCTTTTGATTATCATGCCAAAGATTATCTGCTCAAACCTGTAACTGCAGTACGGCTGCAATCGGCGTTGGCTAAAGTGCCAGTTGGTGGGCCTCAGTCGGAAATGACTTTACAGAGTCAGGTGTTTTTAAAAGATGGAGAACGCTGTTATTTCATTACTTTATCCGATGTTTATGCCTTTGAAGCTCAGGGCAATTACACCAAAGTGTATTTCTCAGCAGGCCAGCCGCTGATTTATCGTAATCTGGCGACATTGGAGCAAAAGTTGCCCAAACAAAGCTTTTTCCGCGCAAGCCGCAGCTGGATTGTAAATACACAGTATATTCAGACTATTGAAGCATCGATCAGCGGTGGCTTTGAATTAACACTCAAAAGCGGTTTACAGCTGGAGATCTCGCGTCGTCAGGCTGTCGCTTTCAAACAGCTCTGGAGTTTGTGATAAAGGCCAGGCTTTTGAGCTGGCCCTGCTATTTCCCTGTGCATAATTCCATACAACTTCCTCTAGTACTTTAGTCTTTATGTCGACATAACTAATACTTCATCCTTGACCAAAGCAGTTTAAAGCGGTAAAACGTTATCACTTTCTAATTATTGTCGACAATCTGATGCTTGCTACCGAATTTAAAGAAGCTATTACTGCAGCCGACCGAGTGCTGGTGCAAATTCGCACTGCCATAGTGGAAGGTGACATTCCTGCTGGTACCAAGATCAGTGAGCCTGAACTGGCGCGACGTTATGATTTAAGCCGTGCACCGCTGCGTGAAGCCTTAGCGCGTTTAGAGCGCTGTCATTTGATAGAACGTACACCCAATGCTGGTGCCCGTGTGGTCAAGCTGTCGATTGAAGGTTTACGTTCTTTGTATCAGCTGCGCGAAGAGCTCGAAGGGCTGGCTTGTCGTTTGGCGGCAGAGCATATGACAGAGCAGGAAATTGCCGAAGTACGAGCGCTACTTGATCAGCATTTGTCGACACAACGGGTGCGCGAAGGTGAAAGTTATTACCAGGAAGCGGGCGACGTTGATTTTCATTATCGCGTCATCTTGGGCAGTAAAAATCCTTATCTGATTAATATCTTAAGTGATGAGCTGTATTTTCTGGTGCGGATGTATCGGGTACAGCTTGGCATGAATGGCCCACGGGTATCGCGGGCTTTTGACGAACACAAAGCTATTATCAATGCCATTGCTAACCGTGATGGCGAACTTGCCGACTTATTGATGCGCCGTCATATCGCTGCATCCAAACGTAATATTGAACAACAGTTACTTCAACAGGGGACTTCACATGGCTAATGTAAAAAGCGCTGGCGCTCTGCTTCGTCAGGCAATTAAAGACAATCATCCGTTACAGCTGGTTGGCACTATTAACGCCTACACCGCCATGATGGCTGAACGAGTGGGTCATAAAGCCCTGTATTTATCAGGCGCTGGTGTGGCCAATGCTTCTTTTGGTTTGCCGGATTTGGGCATGACCTCATTAAATGATGTCTGTGAAGATATCCGCCGTATTACCGGTGCTACTGAACTGCCATTGCTGGTGGATGCTGATACTGGCTGGGGCGGAGCTTTTAATATTGCCCGTACCGTTAAAGAGATGACCAATGCTGGTGCTGCAGGTTTTCATATTGAAGATCAGGTGGCGCAAAAACGTTGTGGTCACAGACCAAACAAAGAAATCGTATCTTTGGAAGAAATGGTCGATCGCGTCAAGGCTTCTGTGGATGCCAGAACAGACGAGAACTTTTTTATTATGGCGCGCACTGATGCGTTGCAACAACAAGGTTTAGACGCCGCCATCGAGCGTGCTTTAGCTTGTGAAGCTGCTGGTGCCGACGCCATTTTTGCTGAAGCTGTGTACACGCTGGAGCAGTATCAGGCTTTTACCAAGGTGCTGAAAGTGCCTGTTCTTGCCAATATCACCGAGTTTGGCCAAACGCCGCTGTTTAACAAAGCAGAGCTGGCTGGCGTAGGTGTCGATATGGTGTTGTATCCGTTGAGTGCGTTCCGCGCTATGAACAAAGCCGCGCTGAATGTGTATGAGTCTATTCTGGCCAACGGCGATCAGAAAGCAGTAGTCGACAGCATGCAAACCCGCGCTGAACTTTACGACTTCCTGAACTATCACAGTTATGAGCAGAAATTGGATTCCTTATTTGCCGCAGGCAAAAGCACTAAATAAGAAGTTTGCTGCTAAAAAATAAAAACAATAACTACAGCATTCAATAAATCAACAGAACAAATTAAAAACGGAGAGACAAGATGGCGAACGCAAAAGAATTATCAGGTGCAGGCTTACGTGGCCAAATCGCAGGTAAAACCGCTTTATCCACAGTAGGCAAAACAGGTTCAGGCCTGACCTACCGTGGTTACGACGTGAAAGACTTAGCCGCTCACTGTGAATTTGAAGAAGTAGCGCACCTGATTTTAAAAGGCGAGTTACCAAACGAAGCTGAACTGGCCGCGTACAAAAAACGCTTAAAAGCAATGCGAAACCTGCCACAGGCTTTAAAAGAAGTGCTGGAGCGTATTCCTGCTTCTGCTCATCCTATGGATGTAATGCGCACCGGTTGCTCTATGTTGGGCAACTTAGAAACTGAAGAGAGTTTTGCCGAGCAACAAGATGCGACTGACCGTTTACTGGCGATTTTCCCTGGTTTAATTAACTACTGGTATAACTTCAGCCATAAAGGCCAGCGCATTGAAGTGGAAACAGCAGCCGATTCTATTGCCGAGCAGTTCCTCTGGACTTTACATGGCGAAAAGCCAACTCAACTGCATACAGATGTAATGAACTCTTCGCTGATTTTATACGCAGAGCACGAGTTTAATGCTTCTACCTTCACAGCCCGTGTTTGTGCTTCTACTTTAAGTGATATGCACTCGTGTATCACTGGCGCTATTGGTTCATTACGTGGCCCTCTGCACGGTGGTGCGAACGAAGCAGCGATGGAACTGATTGAAAAGATGGACAATCCGGATGATGCCGAAACCAAGTTAATGGGCATGCTGGAACGTAAAGAAAAAATTATGGGTTTTGGTCATGCTATTTATGCAGAGTCCGACCCACGTAATGCGGTGATCAAAGAATGGTCAGAAAAGCTGGGTAAAGCCAACGGCAACACTTCCTTGTATGACATCTCAGTGCGCTGTGAAAGCGTCATGTGGCGCGAGAAAAAACTGTTCTGTAACGCAGATTTCTTCCATGCCTCGGCTTACAACTACATGGGTATTCCCACCAAGCTGTTTACGCCTATTTTTGTTTGTTCACGTTTAACAGGCTGGGCTGCGCATGTGATGGAACAACGTGCTGACAACCGTATTATTCGCCCAAGCGCTGAATATACTGGCGTGGAACCACGTACAGTCACTCCGCTGGCACAGCGTTAATCGCAACAAGACATCCAACTACAAAAGCCCACTAAGGGCTTTTGTAGGATCTGAAGCAACTTTTTAACTGAGTGGCCACGCCATGAATTCTAATTACCGTACAAACTTACCAGGCACTAACCTGGATTATTTTGATGCAGCAGCTGCATGCAACGACATTGAAGCTGGCTCTTACGCCAAGCTGCCTTATACCTCCCGTGTTCATGCTGAAAACCTGGTACGCCGCTGCGATCCGGCGACTTTAACCGATTCATTAAAACAACTGATTTACCGCAAGCAGGATCTGGACTTTCCATGGTTTCCAGCCCGGGTGGTCTGTCACGATATTTTAGGTCAAACCGCTTTAGTGGATTTAGCAGGCCTGCGTGATGCGATAGCGCTGCAAGGCGGCGATCCGGCCAAAGTAAACCCTGTAGTGCCAACTCAGCTAATTGTTGATCACTCTTTGGCTGTAGAGCATGGTGGTTTTGAAAAAGACGCTTTTGAGAAAAACCGCGCTATTGAAGACAGACGCAACGACGACAGATTCCACTTTATCAACTGGACAAAAAAAGCCTTCAAAAATGTCGATGTGATCCCGCCAGGCAACGGCATTATGCACCAGATCAATTTAGAGCGGATGTCGCCAGTTATTCACGCCATTGATGGCGTCGCTTTCCCTGATACTTTAGTTGGCACCGACAGCCATACGCCTCATGTGGATGCGCTGGGTGTCATTGCTATTGGGGTAGGTGGCTTAGAAGCGGAAAGCGTGATGTTAGGCCGCGCCTCCTGGATGCGTCTGCCGGATATTATTGGCGTGGAGCTGACGGGCAAAGCTCAGCCAGGCATTATGGCAACCGACATCGTCCTGGCCTTGACTGAATTTTTACGTAAAGAAAAAGTCGTCTCTGCTTATCTGGAGTTCTTTGGTGAAGGGGCAAGCAGCCTGAGTTTAGGCGACCGCGCTACTATCTCTAATATGACGCCGGAATATGGCGCTACTGCCGCTATGTTCTCTATTGATCAGCAAACGCTGGACTATTTAACCCTGACAGGCCGCGAGCCAGCGCAGGTCAAGCTGGTAGAAACCTACGCCAAAACTGCAGGTTTATGGTCCGACAGTTTAAAAACGGCCGAATACGAGCGTGTTATTCGTTTTGATTTATCCAGTGTGGGCCGCACTATTGCTGGTCCTTCCAATCCTCACGCCCGGGTATCAACCAGCGATTTAGCCGCCAAAGGCATTAGTGGTGTAGTGGAAAACGAGCCGGGTTTAATGCCGGATGGCGCTGTTATTATCGCCGCCATTACCAGTTGCACCAATACCAGTAACCCACGTAACGTGATAGCTGCAGGTTTATTGGCCCGCAACGCTAAAGCCAAAGGTTTAAGCCGTAAGCCATGGGTGAAAAGCTCGCTGGCGCCTGGTTCTAAAACTGTGGAGTTGTATTTAAAAGAAGCCAACTTACTGACAGATTTGGAAAGTTTAGGTTTTGGTATTGTGGCTTTTGCCTGTACCACCTGTAACGGTATGAGCGGTGCTTTAGATCCTGTGATCCAACAAGAACTGATAGAACGCGATCTATACGCCACAGCTGTATTGTCTGGTAACCGCAACTTTGATGGCCGTATTCACCCTTATGCTAAACAGGCGTTTTTAGCTTCACCTGCTTTGGTTGTGGCTTATGCCATAGCAGGTACTATTCGTTTTGATATCGAAAAAGACGTGCTGGGACTGGATCAAGACGGTAAAGAAATTCGCTTAAAAGACATCTGGCCAAGCGACGCTGAAATTGATGCAGTGGTGGCAAGCAGCGTCAAACCTGAACAGTTCCGTAAAGTCTACGAGCCTATGTTTGCTGTATCTGTGGATTACGGTGAAAAAATCAGCCCGCTGTACGACTGGCGTCCACAAACCACTTACATCCGCCGTCCGCCCTATTGGGAGGGTGCATTGGCTGGTGAGCGCAGCATGAAAGGTATGCGTGCTCTGGCTGTGCTGGGTGACAACATCACCACAGACCATTTATCACCATCCAACGCCATTATGATGGACAGTGCTGCCGGTGAATATCTGCATAAAATGGGGCTGCCGGAAGAAGATTTTAACTCCTACGCCACCCATCGTGGCGACCATTTAACAGCGCAGCGCGCTACTTTTGCTAACCCAAAACTCATCAACGAAATGGCAGTGGTAGACGGCAAAATCAAACAAGGTTCTTTAACCCGTATTGAGCCAGAGGGTGTGGTGACCCGGATGTGGGAAGCCATTGAAACTTATATGGAACGTAAGCAGCCTTTAATTATTATTGCCGGTGCGGATTATGGTCAGGGTTCATCCCGTGACTGGGCGGCTAAAGGTGTGCGTTTAGCTGGTGTTGAAGCCATAGTGGCCGAAGGGTTCGAGCGTATTCATCGCACTAACCTGGTGGGTATGGGTGTATTACCTTTGGAGTTTAAAGCTGGTGTCAATCGTAAAACCTTGGCTTTGGATGGCACAGAAAGTTATGACGTGACAGGTGAACGTACACCTCGCACTACCTTAACTTTAGTGATTACCCGCAGAAACGGAGAAAAGCTGCAGGTTCCTGTGACTTGTCGTTTGGATACAGCTGAAGAAGTATCTATTTATGAAGCGGGTGGCGTGTTACAGCGTTTTGCCAAAGACTTCCTTGAAGCTAAGGTGTAGGGAAAACTATGAACCATTTACCACAAATCAGGATCCCCGCCACTTATATCCGTGGTGGTACCAGCAAAGGTGTGTTTTTCCGTTTGCAGGATTTGCCGGAAGCAGCACAAACCGCAGGAGCAGCGCGTGATGCCTTATTGCTGCGTGTGATTGGCAGCCCGGATCCGTACGGTAAACAAATTGATGGCATGGGCGGCGCTACGTCCAGTACCAGCAAAACTGTGATTTTAGCCAAAAGCACAAAAAGCGATCACGATGTCGATTACTTGTTTGGTCAGGTCTCCATCGACAAAGCTTTTGTCGACTGGAGTGGCAATTGCGGCAATTTATCTGCAGCTGTAGGCTCCTTTGCCATCAGCGCAGGTTTAGTCGATGCCAGTCGTATTCCACAAAACGGCAAAGCCACAGTGCGGATTTGGCAGGCCAATATTGGCAAAACCATTATTGCTCATGTGCCGATGATCAATGGCGAAGTGCAGGAAAGTGGTGACTTTGAATTGGATGGTGTGACTTTTCCTGCCGCTGAAGTGCAACTGGAATTTATCGACCCGGCCGCAGATGAAGACGGCGAGGGCGGTGGTTCCATGTTCCCAACAGGCAATCTGGTGGACGATTTGGAAGTGCCTGGCGTTGGCACTTTTAAAGCCACACTGATTAATGCCGGTATTCCGACTATTTTTGTTAACGCCAAAGACATAGGTTATACAGGCACAGAGCTGCAGGATGCCATTAATAGTGATGCCAAAGCTTTGGCCATGTTTGAGACTATCCGGGCTTATGGTGCAGTCAAAATGGGCTTGATGTCGCATATAGACGAAGCTAAAACCCGCCAGCATACGCCTAAGGTAGCTTTTGTCGCGCCAGCTGTCGATTATGTATCATCCAGCGGTAAAGCTGTGACTACAGCAGATATGGATTTAGTGGTGCGCGCTTTATCTATGGGCAAATTGCATCATGCCATGATGGGCACAGCTGCTGTGGCTATTGGTACAGCAGCTGCTATTCCTGGCACTTTAGTCAATCTGGCTGCTGGTGGCGTCAAACGCAAAGCCGTGCGTTTTGGTCATCCGTCTGGCACTTTGAGAGTAGGCGCCGAAGCGGCTTTAGTAGCAGGTGAGTGGAAAGTCACCAAAGCTATGATGAGCCGAAGTGCACGGGTATTGATGGAAGGCTGGGTGCGGGTGCCTGCCGGCACATTTTAAGCTAACCTAAACGCTAAAAATGATAGGTTGAAACCTTGATCTTAAGTTTGCAACTGATTATTACGCTATAAATAACCTGCTATGTTGAAAAGGCAGGTTATTCTCTGTAGATTGGGTATCGAATTTACGATTTTTTTGGGGAGTCTTAGATGAAGAAGTTAGGTTACAGCCTGTTCGCCGCTTTATGTTTAAGTTCTGCAGTAAAAGCTCAAACAGTGGACTACCAGTATCTGACCGTTGCCGGTTACTTAAATTTTTATTTGTTAAACATTAACGCCTGTCAGGATTATCATCCTGAAGTTCGTCAGCAGGCTTATGACGCTGAAAAACAGCTGTATCCATGGCTGACTAAGTTAGAACAAAAGTTAAAAGGTGCTGACGCCGACAATAAAATTTTGTCTGACGTAGTGCAAAAACGTCGTGAAGCATTAAATCTGCAAATCAGCGAAGGTGACTTTACCTTGGATCACTGCAAGGCCATTGTGAAGTTATTAACTGGCGATGGTTTGGATCAAGCTATGTTAAAAAGCCTGAACTAAAAAGTCCAAAAAAGCTTTTCAGTTTGGGTTTCAATAAGCCACTTGTCTCTGATTGAGCAGGTGGCTTTGTTTTTGGAAGTTTTTGTTATGGCCGTTTTTACTTTATCTGCTGTGGATGTGCCCAAGTTGATGCTAGTTCAGCAAGATTGCTACAGCGAAGAGCTGGTTGAATCTGCAGCTGTAATGGCTGCCCGTATCGCGGCTTGTTCTCAGACCTGCTGGGGTTATTTTATAGAGCAGCAAATGGCTGGTTATCTGCTGGCTTATCCCTCTGTACTTGGCAGCATTACGCCTTTGGCCGCGGCTTTTCCTTTGTATCAAAATGCCAATTGCCTCTATCTGCATGATATGGCGATCTCTGTTGATTTTCGTGGCCAGTCGTTAGCGCCTGAGTTATTAAAACATGCGACAGCTGAAACTGAAAAAATGGGGTTACAGGCGTTGGCTTTAGTGGCAGTGCAGGGAGCAGAAGGCTATTGGGCTAAGCAAGGTTTTGTCAAAGAGATGAATATCACTACAGAACAACAGGCTATTCTCGATACTTATCTACCGGAAATAGCCTGTTATATGACGAAACAACTCAGGTCAGAGCCAAAACTCTGACCTTTGCATCAGAACTTGCCTTTGACACCAAAAGCTACAGTCATGCCGTATTCTTCATACTGGAAGTTGTAGTTTTTGTTGCCCTGATAAAGTTCCAGTGGTTCATCAGTCAGGTTGACCAATTCTGTCACCAGTTCAAGGTTTTTGCTCAGTTTGTAAGAAGCTGTAATATCGACCTGAGTATGCTCTGCGACATAAATATCATACATAGCACTATCGCCCACTTCACTTAAGAACTTATCACGGTAAGACAAGCTGGCTCTGGCGCTGAATACATCGTTTTCATAACCCAGAAACAGGTTACCGGCTTTTTCTGCAGACTCAGGCAGGCTGAATGACTCACCCGCACGGTCTGGCACTGCCAGTTCTGTGTCTAATAACGTCATGTTTGCGCCAACCAAAAAGCCACGCAGCATTTCATTACTGAAACTATGCTGCACATTAAACTCCAGGCCTTTTACCGAAGCACCTAACGCATTGATTGGCATGGTGACGTCAAAACCAGCAAACTCAGGTACGTCGTTGCGGGTTTGCTCAACAATAAAATTGTCGATGTCTTTATAGAAGATACCAGCAGATACCAAGCTACCTTCGCCATAATACCAATCCAGCATCAGGTCGTAGTTCATCGCTTCGTAAGGATCCAGCTCAGGATTACCCAGACTTACTTCATTTTCTTCCACATCAATAGAGGCGCGTGGAGAAATGTCGTTAAAGCTTGGTCTGGCTATAGTATTAGTCCAGGCCGCGCGTAACATCAGATCTTCGGCCAACTCGTAATGGAAATGCAGGCCTGGCAACACATTGGTGTAATCTGAAGACGCTGTACGCTGAGAAATCGTCAGATCACCTTCTTCATCCAGTTCCAACTGGTTACCTGTGGCAGAGTAATCTGTGCGTTCAACCCTGGCACCTGCAATCAAACGCCAGTTGTCACCGTCGTAAGTACCCATCAGATAAGCCGCTTGCACATTTTCATCAGCTACAAAGTCTTCACCCAGCTCTGTCAACTGATTGGCAACCTGATCCCGTGGACGTGCATTGAAGTCTGCTCTGTTTTGATTAAAAAACTGAATATAACGTGAAGAACTGACACCCTGACCCAAATTACCTAAACCATATTTCGGGGTAGGGCCGGTAAACTCAGACAGCAGTGCGTCAGGAACAGATCGCAATTCTGTGATATCTGAATTGGTGTCTTTGTCTTTCCAGCGTAAATCCACACCGGTTTTTAAGGTAAAATTGCTGTTGCCGGCAAAATAAGGCAACTCCAGGTTTGCACCCAGATTGTATTCGTTATCGTCAACCTTGATAGGTTCGAGGACTGCCCGATCTAAGACATAATTGGCATTGTCCAAATGGGTGGTATCTGCCACACCATTACGTAAAATATTGAAACGAGGTACACCGCGGCCTATAGTGTAGGTGGCTTCCAGCTCATCCCCATCAAATTCAAAACGGCCTTCGTTTTCGTCTAATACACGTTCTTTAGTGATGGAAACACCAGCATAATAATCCAGGTTATAGCTGTCCTGAATATGGTCACCACCTAAGCTGACTGCAAGCGTGTCCTGCTCTTTGGTGCGGTAGCGAATACGTTTACGCACTGCATCCGGTGCCAGTTCAGACACTGTTGCCTGCTCGCCGTCAAAGTCGGTTAATGTGCCTTCTTCAAACACATAAATACTACGTTGACGGGTTTCGGCATCGCTGAAACGACTGAACACAGTATTGAGGAAATATTTGTTATTGTTATCTGGTCTGTATTCCAGATTCAGATTGCTGCCGATACGTTCGCGGTTGACGAAATATTTACGTTGCTGCAGTTCCAGCAAAGCAAAAGCTTCATCATCACCAAAATCAACCATATCGTACTCTGCTTCCTGGTTGTCTGATTCCAGCTTGCGGTCTAAGTAGTTCAGACCAAAAGACACACCAAAGTCTTTTTTGTCACCACTTAAGCTGAATACATCGCTGGCATTCACGCTGAATTTTGGACTGGTGTCGCCACTGAGCTCATTGTAAGAACCTTCAGCCCGGTAACGCAGCTGAGCGCCATCCCGATCAAAGGCTGAGGCTGATTTCACATCCACAGCACCACCAATGGCATCGCCAGCCATATCAGGGGTAGGAGCTTTGGTAACAGAAATACCTTCAATTGAACCTGTAGGAATAACGTCCAATGGCACGGCACGTGAACTTCCTTCAGGAGTACCAATACGCATACCGTTCACTGTCACGTTGCTTAAGCCAGCGGAAATACCACGGATACTGACAAAGCGGCCTTCGCCCTGATCGCGGCTGATCGAAGTGCCGGCTAAACGTTGTAAGGATTCAGCAACGTTCTGATCAACAAACTGGCCCATATCGTCTGACGCGATAAAATTAGTGATACTGTCAGAGGCGCGATACAGGTTCAGAGCTTTATTTTGTGCCTGACGCTGACCCACAACAGTCAGTCGTTCCAAATCATCCAGTTGAATAGTCAGGTTTTGGTTGTTGCTCGTCTGCACTGTCTGAGTAACGACAGGCAAGCCAATATAATTAATTTCCAGTGTCACCTGATCTGTTGTCAGGTTACGTAATACAAAGCGGCCCGATGCGTCAGTAAATACCTGCTGGCCTGTTTCTTTTACTTTCACCGCTGCGCCTGCCAGTACTACACCAGAGTCGGCTTTTTGTACTACACCTTCTACTGTCTGAGCAGCCTGTACGTAAGCCGCCAAAGGTAAACCCAGTCCAAACATCGCTACTTTTATCGCATTCTTTTTGAAACGTTTCGTTAACATGCTGATTCCCTAAGTTTTTTTAATCGCGGCGAGACTATCAATTCAGTATGAACTTTTCGTGACAGTGTGTTTTTTTGATGACAGCAACAGCAGTGCTCTTGTAGTGTCGGCTTTTGAAAAAGCAAACTGATGTTGTTGATTATTAAAAGGACAGGCTGTGTTACGTCATTGTGTAAAATTTATGCTGGTGCTGTGTTGCGCTTTTCAATTAAAGGCTGCACCCATTCAAGCCGGGGATGTGCTGGAAGTCAGGTTGGCTGATTTACGCCCTACCCAAGCTGTAATTTCTCATGATCAGGTGAATTACAAATTAGCCAGCTACCGCACTAACAGCAAAAAGTTGCTGGAAGATTTCTGTGAAATGAGTGGTTGGGGAAAAAAAGTAGAATTCAGCGCAGAGTCCTCTTTGCTAAGGCCTGATTCTTATCAATGCCTTGGTAAAGAAAAAGGCAAAAAACAGAAAAAATCAGAGATGAATACCGTTGTGCTGGGGCCAGATAATCAGCTGTATCTGACCGATGGTCATCATGGGTT
The DNA here is from genome assembly GCF_029269265.1 of Rheinheimera sp. 1928-s. Taxonomy (GTDB): domain Bacteria; phylum Pseudomonadota; class Gammaproteobacteria; order Enterobacterales; family Alteromonadaceae; genus Pararheinheimera. The sequence goes on along the minus strand of NZ_JARIXP010000015.1, from coordinate 1,550 downwards.
TTCTGCGTTGTACGATTATGTCGGCAAAGAGCTGAAAGTTTCAGTGCTGGTGACCGATGTATTTAATCAACCGCAGCAACAGAAGTCAGGTAATAAGCACGACTTCTTAGCAGTGTTAGTGGCACAAGGTTTATCCTGGTCCAAAGATGCCAATGGCGAATCGCTGTCGACAGAACAATGGCCAGAGCAGTTGGGCAGGGTGGCATTACACAACGATCCTTATCGTGGTGCTGCTTATTTTCTGCAAGGGGGTGTCTGGAAAAAACCAAAACCAGCTTTGCCTTTTGTCGAGTTTTATTGGGCAGACTATTTGCGTCAGCAACCAGAACTGGCTTTTACCGGGTACAGATCCACAGCAGCACTGGTGCAGTGGCTTGAACGTATCCATGCCCATCTGCTTAGTTTAAAGGCGACAACCAACATCAGTCATGGCTTTACCGCAGCACAACTGGGCTGGACAGGTAAAGCCGATTATCAGCGGCTGGATCAGCTGTTATGTGCAGCGGATAAGCCAGGTCGTCTTGGCTTATCACTGCAGATGAGAGGGATGGCTGTATCCTGTGGCCCGCAGAGGTTTGAATCAGAACTGCTGCTGGATTCGGGCCTGCAGCAATTACCTAAAGCAACAAATGCTGAAGGTCAGGTCCAGGCTTTGATTGAAATTTCTGCGGGTCAGGTGGCGAAGTGGCAACAATCCAAAAGCCAGCCGCTGAAGCTGGAGTGGGAGATGAAAGACGGCAAACCACGCCAGGTAAATTACCTGCCATATCCTGCCAATTACGGCATTATTCCTTCTACTTTATACCCTGTTGCTAAAGGCGGCGATGGTGATCCTTTGGATGTGCTGGTGCTTGGGCCTGCCATTAACCAAGGTTCACTAGTTCAGGTGCGTTTGATCGGCCTGATGCGGATGAAGGATCAGGGCCAGGGCGATGATAAATTGCTGGCTGTGCCACTTGGCGCTGATTATCAGCAGATTAATTCCATCGAAACTTTGATAGCTGTTTATCCTGGCGCCGATCAGCTGCTGAAGTTATGGTTTGAACACTACAAAGGATTGCCGCAACAAATCAGCGTCGAGGGCTTTGCTCCAGCTAAAGAAGCTCTGCAGCTGGTCAAAGACTATTCGCTGTAAAAAAGTAAATAATCCACCTTCTGAAGAAGGTGGCTTTGTGTTAAGCCCCTAAAAGGGGCCCTTTGTCTAGTCTAGTGCCAATTCGGCCTGCTCTTGCCGTTCCATTTTTTCTTGGTGCCGCACATAGCGCCGAATTATATCTTCGTTTATTCCAACTGAATCTACAAAATAACCTCGTTGCCAGAAATGATTTCCCCACATTTTATTCTTTCTCAGATGAGGAAATTTGCTGAACAACTTCAATGCTATTTTTCCTTTTAACGCCCCCATTAAGCTCGAGATCGATATCTTCGGTGGGACTTTAATCACCAAATGAACATGATCGATCTGGACATTCAGTTCCACTACTTCACAACCCAACTGAGCACTGTAAACCTGAATACAACGCCAGACTTCCTTGCCTACATTGTCTTTC
>NZ_JARIXP010000014.1 GCF_029269265.1 Rheinheimera sp. 1928-s | reverse complement strand
GTCTGCTCGGTAAGCTATAAAACTTAAATAAAAAGCCGCCAGAGATATAGCTAAAGACAAAAGCGAAATATTTTCAGAACTCATTTTAATCTCACACTTTAAGTTTTCTGCGGTAATAAGCTAATGATGTCAGATTATAGCTTCTGTGAATATGGTCTTAGTTTTGCTATCATGCCGCTTGCAGGATAAATTTTGTGTACCAAGCTGTGTACCAAATGGCTCTTAGTGGGGGTCATCTACTGGCACGTAAGGCGCATAAAATCTGCATTATACCATTCAACAACGTGGCCCTTGGTATAAGTCCCCCTCTGTATTTCACCTGTTTTCGCATTAGTTCATAAACTTCCATGTAAGCCACGCCAATTCTGGTGTTTTCAGTGGTTTTCACTCTTTATCATTTCACACCTTTTCATTGATCTATCACTTACTATCAGACAAACTGTGTACCAAATGTGTACCAAATCGGCTTTAACATGGCACTCAGCGACACCAAACTACGAAGCATTAGCGGCAAACCTTACAATGGTCCAGCAGAAATAGCTGACCGTGATGGGTTGTCTGTCCGGATATCACCTAAGGGTTTGATCACGTTCCAGCGTCGGTATCGCTGGCAGGGCAGTCCTGTACGGATCCGGTTCGGTAATTACCCAGATCTCAGCTTAAGTGAAGCCAGAGAGCGTAACGCCGCTGCTAAACGCAATGCAGACAAAGGTATCGATCCTCGCTTCGAAAAGAAAATTGGTACACAACTCAACCTTGGCCCAGTGACAGTGCGAATGGCCATAGACTATTGGTTAACTGAGTACGTCGATAAAAACCTTAAATCAGCAGGCAAGGTGAGAAAGTTGTTTGTTAACCACGTTTACCCGTTCATGGGTGAAGTGCCGCTGGAGAAAACTGAAACCAGGCACTGGATCGCAATGTTCAAAGATATGAAAGGTGTTGATGGAGAGCATGCGTCAGTTCAGGCAGGTATATTGCTTAGTAAGTTGAAACAGGCTTTACGTTTTTGCCGGGTTCACCGTTTTGCTGACTGCAGGGCCTTAGATGATTTGCGAGTTGCAGATATTGGCAAAAAGGAGAGTGTAGGAGAGCGCCGGCTGGTCGATTCAGAACTGAAGCTTCTTTGGCCATATCTGCACGAAACCAATTTAATCGGTGCCAGAAATCGCTTGGTTACAATTCTTGTGCTTCTATACGGTTGTCGTACAGTTGAGCTACGCTCTTCACTGAAATCGGACTGGGATTTAAAAAACAGAGTCTGGACGGCTTCGGATACAAAAGCAGGCCATACCGTTCGCCGCCCAATACCGGAACCGTTCATGCCATATATTCAGCGTTTAATTGATTTTTTCCCCAACTCGCAATATTTGGTACCCGTTGAGGACGCTTACAACAATGGTAAAGATAAACCTGTCAGCGGCCAAAGCCTCGTAAACATCACCAACCGGATTTCTGAGCATCTTGGTTTAGCTACTTGGGGCCTGCACGACTGCCGCCGAACGTTAGACACTTCGTTGTCGGAACTCGGCATTCCGCCGTATATCATCGAAAAAATGCTTGGCCACAAGCTTGCTGGCGTAATGGCTGTGTACAACAAACACGATTATCTAAAGGATCAGGAACACGCTTACATTACCTGGTATAACCATTTGCAGCTTTTAAACAAAGAGCAGAATGTTGTTTCGTTCAAAATCAACCGAGCTTCATAGTTTGTTTGTAACACAGTTTAATTAGATTGTCTGTCTAAGTGCCTATCTGATATTTTGGGGAAAACAATTTTAAGGAGCCAGGTATGGCGGGTGACGGTGGTAAAAAAATTAACGTTTCAGAACCTGAGGGGCCAATCGATAGCATATTAAGCTATCTCAAAGAGCGAATAGAGTCCCCGTTTCTTATGTCCTTCGTGTTTTCATGGTGTATTTTCAACAGGGATTTTTTGTTTTATTTTTATCTTAGCACTGACCATTACGATTATAGACTGCTCGCAAATTGGGATTATAGTTTTTGGTTACCTTTGCTGGTCAGTGTTTTGTTAACTTTGTTTTTTAGCTCTGTTTCGTCACTTTTATCAGGGTGGCGATATTTTTTTCTGAAACACTGTATTTCTTTCACAAAGAGAAACAAAGATGGTTTTGACACAGTCTATGCTCAAAATATAGAGCAGATGAAATTGGAGAAACTGCAATCAGAATACGCTGACCTTGAACGAAATCGTGATTCTCTATTTGCAAAAGTAAATTCTACAAGAGAGCAATATGAGCGAGTTGATTCGCTAAAACTGACGATGAATTTAGGGGAGCTAACTGTCTTTCTTCGAGATGCAGCCAAATTCGCAATTTTATACAAAATTGGAAGTTTTTCTGATTCAAAAAAATCGTCAGAGGTTAAGGTATTACCAAACTCGATTATAAAAGTTGCGATTTTAGATAAAACTAATCCGAACATTGAGATACAGAGTTTTGAAGGGACTACTTTTGAATTCATGACCAATGAAACTTTTTTTGATTGGAATGACGCTGACTCGGTTGACTGTATAGGTCGATTGTTGGCTACCTTAGCAAAAGACAATAACGTAATCTGTAATCTCAATAAACTTGGTCGTGTCAGGTGTGCGCTGATTGAATCTGTTGTATACGAAGATAATTCAGTTGAGTGACCACTCAGCCGCTACGCGGCGGTGGTCTTAATCAAGTCATCCTGTTTTAGTCTTTTGTTCTTCCGGTTTTCTTCCTCCCAGGCTAGTAAGGTACTCTCCAGCCATTTATTTGGTCGACCATCAAAGTCGGCGAGTGGGAAAGGGATTCCGTAGTCGTTTGTTCTTTGCCGCCGCCATAGCGTAGTTTCACTCCAGCCATAACGTGTACACACTTGGCTGGTCGTTAAAACATTGTGTTGGTTTGTGGACTGAGACATCTTAACCCCCAAGGTTTGGCAATAGTGGCGGCATCTTGCCAGTGCGCTGCGCTTCATCAATTTCTGGCAGCAGGCGTTGGCCTACTGTCTGGCCACCTGGTAGCACCAGGTGAGCCATGAACTCTTCTTCAAATGTGGTGATCCCGGCTTCAACTGCTTCCAGCTTTGCTTTAACTACCAGCGAAAGGGCACGGTACTTTTGCTTACAGGCCTGTTCCCACTCTTTGAGTGCAACTGACTCAGTGCGGGCTCGGCCTGTTTCGGAAGTCCAGAACTGTCGGTCGGCTTTATCTGGCAGTGGCACAGTGATCCGCACTTGACGGCCAGACATAACAAAACCGATAACAGCGTATTGGCCTGTCTTTCCGTACATGAATTGATCGGCGCCGTATCTGGCCAACACCTTTTCAATTTCCAACAGGCTGGCTGTTTGGCTAACTTGTGTGTCTTTTGCGTAGGCCATTATGCTGACTCCTTAACTGCTGCATTGCGACTGGCAAGGTAGCGTTCGGCCAGCGCTTGAATACGGGTTTTATCTGAATGCCTGGCTTCAAGCTGTTTGCCCGGGTCTATAATGCCAGTGGCTTGAGATTGTTTCAGGCCCAGCAGTTCAACCATCGGCGGATCTGAACCTTCATCAGTATTCAGGTAAACAGCAGTGATCTGCTCTTGCTGGCCTTCACGGTCCAAACGACCAATGATTTGCTCATGCACTTTAGGGGACCAGTCCAACTCGCCAAACAGTACGGTTGAACAACGGAACTGCAGGCCATCAAGGCCAGCGCCACTTCGCAGCGACATAATGAAGATGTTGGTTTCACCTTCAACAAAACGGCGCTTGGCTTCGTTTTTCTGTGCTTCAGATTCGCTGCCTGTGTACATAACAGGTTTGAATCTGGCCAGCTCCTTCAGCCAAATGTCATACACATCACGGTGCCAGCCCATCAGCATAAACGGCACTCCGTTTTCAGCCAGAATGCTGGCGTAACGTGCAACGCTGAGAGCCTTTGATACTCCGGTTGCATGGCGCAACAGCAGGTCCAATTCACGGCCAGCGCGGCCACGCTCCATAAAGGAGCCAGACACTGTTTTAAGCGCCAGCTGCCTGGCTAATTCGTCGATAGATTTAATGGCTTTTTCGTCTGCTTCGACATGTTCAATGATCGAATTAATTGGCGGCATCTGTTGGCCAACATCACGCTTAGTGCGGCGTAGCATTACGTTTTGTTCACGCAGGTAAGAACCCAACGCCTCAGGGTCTGCTACTTGCTTGTCGTCCTTACACCATTCACGGGTAAATTCGTCAAACGATCCTAAAAGTGAGCTGTCCAGAAACTGCATGATGTTCCAGATTTCGGCGCCATAGTTGTAAATAGGTGTGGCTGATAGCCCTAATTTGTATTGTGATGAATCAGATAGTAGTTTTGCAGCTTCGCCTTTGCCGCTCTTGGTACCGGTCCGCAGTTCCTGTATTTCGTCATATGCTACGGTTTTAAAGAACCCATCAGAAAAGGTATCTATCCAACCCAGTAGCTGACTATAGCGGTACAGATAAACGTCTGCTGGTGGCAGGCTGTATGGTTTGGTACCTTTAATTTTGTGAACCTTTAACGTAGTGAAGCTTTCTATTTTCTCTTGCCACTGCGCCTGTAAATGGGTTTGCATAACGACTGCAGCAGGCACTGTACCAGCTTCAAGTAAAAGTCCGGCTGTGGTGTAGGTTTTGCCAAGGCCAACATCATCACCCAGCAAAAGAGCCAACCGCGCCAGCGTTAAGTCTATCGCTTGACCCTGATACTGCCGGATCTGTTGCCCTTCTTTTAACCCATGGCGATCTGCAGGCTTATAATCAGGCCGCAGTATTACTTCCATCCGAGCCTGGGTGTTTTCAAAACTAATCCGGCCATTGTTCAGGCTGATGCTATCGCTACCTGACATCTGCATGGGGTAGCGCTGCTGGAACCACGACAGATCAGCACAGTGAGCTGAGTCGTTGGGAAAGGTGAATTCGCCGGATTGCCATTTAGGGATCCGTGGGAATAAGTGTTTCAGTCTTATGGCTACATGAGGCGGAATGGCTGTCATGATCCATTTGTTATCCACCAGGCTTAACTTACCGTAAGTTTTTATCATAACCAGCCGGCTCCCATCGATGATACAAAAGCGGGTTTACCTTCAATAAGTGCAGGTAACTGCATTGCTGTTGCTGTCAGTAGAACCACTGCGTCCACAGATTCATGTTTTGCATAGCGCTCAAGTTGGCGATAGATCCGGATGCGCTGCGCTTTGGCCTTCAACTCTAAAGCAACTTTACAGCCGTCAATCGTCAGGTAAAAATCAACGATATCGCTATCAGACAAGCGTTTTTCACGAACGAATGAATAGCCACTTTCAGTAAGTGCGGTTTCTAACTGGCTCTGAGCTTTCTTTTCTACAGTTGCATCCAGCCTCTGGTTTGAAAGCCATACCAGCAGAACAGATACTGGTGTTGTTTTTTCCAAGCTCATACAGCACCCCACGGGAAAAGCCGGAATACAAAAAAGGCAGAGCCGACACAGATGGCGATCACGCCATAAAATGTCCAGCGTTCAATGCTACTCAGAAAACGCCTGCTTTGGCTGATGCGTGAGTACTTGTGCATCCATATAGCGATAGCGCCGGCTACTAACATCAATATCAGGGCCACAGCCCAAAGGAATATGATCATGCTGCTTGCTCCTGTTTGCTGGTGCATAGTTCTGGTAGGTTCGCCCGGGTTAGTGCTTCGGCAAATACAGGTGGGACGGCATTGCCACAGCGAGCCACCTGAACTTTTTTAGATACCTTGTTACCTTTGGCATCTTGGTCAATTTTGTAATTTGCAGGGAATGACGTTGCTAAAAACAGTTCATCAGGATCAACCATTCTCATGAAAAGGTCCGTCATTATTCTGTTGCCGACAGAGATAAACTGTTTGCGTGGCTCTGGGATAATTACCTTTTCTTCGTCGGGGCCATACATTTCCATAAAACGAGCAACCCACCAAGCATCGAGTCTTTGCTGTTCAGTTAGTGGAGGTATATCTAACTGGCAGTTAACAGCAGAAAACCTATCTCTGGTTGTAACTGTGCCGAGTGGGTCATCAACAGACTGGGCTACACTGGAACCATAATATTTGACGAGTAGTGAACGGATTTCACCGAAATGATTACCGCCTGCAGTGATGGTGTCTAAAGGCTGGTCTAGTGACTGGCCGAGATTAGTACCTTTCATCTTTATAATGTGGCCAAAGACTAACGATTGATGAGCAATCGGGTCGTCAGGTGTAGGTATTGGCACCAGAACTGGCGCTGCCACATAGCTGTGTTGAGTAGCACAAAGAGTATTCATTGGGCTCTCTAATGACTTTGGATTTCTGGCGTATGCGGGTCCACCTATACCCATAGCAAAAGGTGCAAGTTGTGCGTTCACCAATGCAAAGTGACCACCTTTAACCTGAGCGCATATAGTCCGCATCGGTTCATCTGCTGCCATATTTCTCTGATTGCTTGCATTAGCATGTTCAGTAAGGAAAGGCGCAAGACCAGGTTTAACAAGACCATGTGCATCATGGGCAGCGACTATCGTGTTAAATGGTTCATCAATAGACTGTCCTCTAAAATGGTCACCGCCATGGTTGCAGGTAACGATAAAAGGACGTTCAGCATCAATCACAAATCGTTTGGTTCCCTTCGCTATCCGTTTTAGAGTGTTAAGAGCCAACCATTTTGGACGATCGAAAATAGAGGTGATTGGCCGGCTGAAATCAATACACTCAGCTGCAGTTCTGTAAGGCAGTAGTTTGCCTGATTTAACATCTACGCTATTTGGTGCGCCGTGAGTTGGCTCTGGCCATACAACAGGCCGACCATCACAACGTGCCACCATAAACAGACGTTTGCGGATAGTTGGGGCGCCATAGTCACAGGCGCGCAGCTCTTTGTATTCTACTTTATAGCCGAGGCCTTTGATTAATGGAGTTGGATCATCGATACCCAACACATCACAACACTCAGCCAAGCCCGGGTGGTCCGGTGAAATACCGTTACTCAGGATTGCAACGAATGCTTCAAATGTTTCGCCTTTACGCTTAGGGCATGGGTAAGCACGGCCTTCAAGGTCGACAACAACAGGGCCCCACGTTTTGAACTCTTCGACGTTTTCAAGCATCAGCACTTTTGGCCGAACAAGCAGAGCCCAACGCACACCAATCCAGGCTAAACCACGGATCTCTTTGTTCACTGGCTTACCACCCTTAGCTTTCGAAAAGTGTTTGCAGTCCGGCGACAACCAACACAGATCAACAGGACGGCCAGCGGTTGCTTGCACCGGATCGACATCAAACACAGATTCGCAGTAGTGCAGGGTGTTCGGGTGATTGGCTGTGTGCATGGCAATGGCGTCAGGGTCGTGGTTGATTGCGATATCCACAGAGCGGCCGATTGCCATTTCAATACCTGTGCTGGCGCCACCGCCACCTGCGAAGTTATCTACGATTAAGCCGCGCATTGTTCTGCTTCCTTTTCTTTTGCCGCAACTGCAGCTGGGTTGATCCAAAGGCATTCAGTGCGTAAGCCAGTACCACGGCCAGCACTCATTCGGGCCGTTGTTTTACTCAACTGCCAGCCTGGTAATAAGTCGTTATAGAGTTCACTTTCATAGCCGCTGATGATGACCATGCCTTCCAGCTGCTTCAGGCCTGAAAGCAAAACCTCATGATCTGCCACTGTCATTTCGTGGCGGTAATAGCGGTTTCTGCTGCACCTGGTTTCTGGTAGATAGGGCGGATCAACGTAGTGCAAAGTGTCCGGCGTATCGTGCGCTTGCATTACCTGCAGAGCGTCACGGTTTTCAATCAGTACTCCGGCAAAGCGTTTACCAAGTTCAGCCATGTGATCTGGATACTCAGCCCAAAGGTGCATGGCGTTGCCGTATTTGCGTTTGGTGTCTGTTCTGAATCCGGTATTGCCTGCTGTTCCAGCTGCTACACCAAAACCCATAGTGGCCCGAACTACTACACGTCTGGCTCGTTCAATCCGGCAATCACCCTCATAGGCTTGGCAAGCCAGTACAAACTCTTCTCTGCTGTATGGCGTTAATCTGCAGGCCCGTTCCAACTTCTGGTTGGTAGCAGGGTCACGCAACACCTGAAAGAAGTTTACGATTTCAGAATCAAGGTCGTTATACACTTCAGAGTAAGAGGGCTCTTTGCGCAGCAGTACGCCTGCAGCACCGCCAAAGCATTCGACATAGCATCTGTGTGCCGGAAAGTGGCTAATCACCCAGGGAGCCAGTCGGAACTTTGCTCCGTGATAGCGCATTGCTGGTTTTTTTAATGTACTCATGCCGCATCACCTTGTAAGTGATCAGCAGCGACTTCCTTCAGAGTTGCCACTACAGCCTGAATAGCTTCTTCATTTGATTTACCGGAAAGGCGCAGCGCATTAGCCAGAGCGCACAACTCTGCATAGAAAGCGTCATTGGGTTCACAGGGGCATTGGTCTAGCGCTGATTCAACGAGCTCAGTGACTTCAATAGGCCAGGTGTCGTTTAATACAGGTAAAGCCGGTTCTGATGCATAGTTGGATTGATCTGATGCAATTTCAGTATGGTTTAATACGTTTTTGGCTTGTTCTGATGCAGTTTCTGGCTGTTTTGTTGCGCAAACTGAGGTTTCTGTTTCAGCTGGTGCTGATAAACGTACATCAGCAATCTGTTCAGCCCGGGCGTTGATCATGTCTAAAAGCATGCGGCCAGTTGTGAAAAGCTGGTCACGGCTTAAGCGCTCCACGGGGCGGCGTTCCAGTTTCCAGTCTTTATCCCAAATGATCACTGCACTGGCAAAACCGCTTGAGGCTGGTTTGTCTTTTTTCGGATCACGTGGCTTGTACCAGCTCGGTGCTTTGAAACCGATGCGACCAGCAATAAACTGGATAAAGTCAGCATCTTCAGGCCACCAGCCCTCAGACGTTGCCACTTTGACCAACAGCATGATTTTGGCGCCCTGGTCGCGTTGAGCCCGGCACCAATCCAGAATGTTCTCCATACCAGTAATTGGGTTGTTTTCGCTATCCACCTTAGGGATTGAATAAGGGGGATTACCAAATGCAGCACCACTTAACTGACGAAGGTCGCCGGCTAAATCTTGCTGCAGTGCGTTATCTGCGGCCGTGTAATAGTTCGCCACCAGTGCATTGCAGTCGTCTGCAAAAATATCCAGCACAATAGGGCCAATCTTTGGTGCGAAGGTGTAGAACAGGCCCCATGCTATTTCTGGTGGAGTTTCCCACTGGTCGCCAATTTGTTTTAATTCGTGGTCTGGCTGCTGCTGAAGAGTGGCCAGCGCCTGGGCATATGCATTTGTCATTGCTGAACTTCCTTTACTTCAATAGGCCAGCCGACCCAGCTCACACAGCTGCGGGATTCAACCAGGCGGCCATCATTTACACGGCGGGTAACCATTTCTTCAGCACAGTACTCAGCATGAGTCGTAGCAGGGCGAGGGTAGACGGCCATTACTATTACCGCGGCGAATCCGGCAATGCCGATGGCAACTAATAGGTCAGGGCGTTTCATCCTAAAACCCCTTCAACTGGTAATCTTGGCCCGGCACAAACTGCACATAACGCTGCACGGTTTTGCTGCGGCCTTTTTTGTCTTTCGATACTGCTGGTGCTTTGATAAACACAGCGCACCGGATAAAGCCTTCTTTCTCTGCCATGGCTATGTACTGCTCGCACGTAGTCGGCATGCTGTATTCGGGGCTGACGCGAATGGGGGGGGTAGACTCAAGCAGCTTTGCTAAAAGCTCAGCTTCGACCACCTCAACGGCCGGAACCTTGGTTTTACCCTTGGTTTCCTTTGCCTTCTTCTGCGCTTTACCGACAACCGCCAGAGCCAGCTTATGGGCCTTCTCTTTCACTTTTTTAGGGTCGATACCGAATACAGCGAACATGGTTAGGCCTCCGGTTTTAAGTTGGCCAGAAGGCAGGTAAGGGTTTGCTTGAACTGACCGGACATCAGAATAAAGTCGGCATCCAGGCGGCCTATCACATCGTCCCAGCCCAGTTCTTCGTTGTCGCTGCAAAGCAGGTCATGGAATTTAATGCCGGTTAAGCTGCCGTCATCACGTACGGTAAAGCTGATTTTTTCGTCCTGCTCTAACTGCAGCTGCGTAACCAGCTTGTCTTGCAGGTGGCTTTGCACTTCATCAGCAGATAGCAGGTGGTTGATAAACTTGGCCTGTGCGCCTTCTTCATCCGGTGCTTTCAGCACGGCCGAACTGCCCAGCGTAATACCTGCCGGCAACTCTTTACCCTGCAGCCAGAAGTACATCTGTTGGTTTAACTGGTGGTTGTCCAGAAGCGGCATGGCTGGTAGTGAGCCAAAGGCCTTACGCAGAAGTGCCAGAAACTCTTCAGCCGTAGCTGCACTTGCTGTATCAACAATCAGCATGCTGGTGCTGCGGTCGTAGTACGCAGTGGTTACAGTCGATTTACTGAAAGCACGTGGCAGCAGGGTCTGGATCAACTCTTCTTTTAAGGCCTGTTTTTCTTTGCGGCTAAGTGGCCGGCATTTTTCTTGCTCCATAGCTTCAACTTTCGGCGCCAGTTCTTCATTTACCACAGGTGCGGGCAACAGCTTTTCCTGCTTTTTAATACTGAACACCATCAAATCGCCCACCTGGTGGCAATACTCTTTAGTGCCCGGGTGCATTGCAAAGCAGAAGCCCAGCTTTAAAGCTTCCTGTGAAGTGCAGGGCGCAAACTTGAAGGCCGCTAAGGCCTGTTCAATTTGCTCAGCATCAGTAGATAAGGCCTCGGTAATGGCGTATAGCCTGGCGTTTTTAAACCACATAATTCTGCTCCTGTGTAACGGCAGATAAGCCAGCTCTTGCGCCTTGAGCTATCAGCCAGTTGATTGCTTTTGGTGAAGGCCTGTAAGCGCCTTCGTGTGATAACAGCCAGCCTGATTCAGCGAGTAGGTTGGTTTGGTAAACTGCCTGGGCGTGACTGTGGAAAACACCCAGGCGTTTAATAGCGCCAATCCCCATCACCGACTCAGGGTGAAAGCAGTTCTGGTCTATCAGGTAAATGGCTGTGCGTTGCAGCAGCGTCAGTTCTGAATCTGTCTGCACGGTAAAAACCGAAGTAGGGCATAGCTGTGCTGTTTGAACTGCGCTCATGCACCACCTCTTAAGAACTGGTGAACGTTGGCCAGCGTGCTGGTGCGCAATACAGTGCAGTGCGTCATATCGTTGTTGATATGCAGAGCAAAGCGCCCATCCGTGCCAATAGTGCCCATATGGTCCATGTAATTAGCCTGAAACTCAGGGCTTGGCAGGGCGCGTTTGATTTGATTCAGCAGACGTTGCTGCGAGGCCTTCACCTTTGGATCTTGGCTCACATCAACGTAGGTACTCATAAAGCAGCGGAAGCGCAGGCTTAACAAATGCAGCTCTTCCATTGCGTGTTTGCGGCGGTGGGTGGTTTTTGTTAAGACTGACATACAACCTCTCTTATTTGAGATAATACCGTTGGTTTTTGCTAAATATACGCAAATATCTCAAATGTGCAACAATAAAATCTCTAAAATGAGATAAATAGCTGTTTTTTGTCTCAGTCATGAGATAATATGGATGTTATTGAATGGTTTCAGAACGGAATTGAGATTTTTCTGAGCGAAAAATGTACTTTATTAATCATAGAGTTAACTAAAGTTAAAGAAATATCAGAAGTTTATGATGTGTTAGTGCTGGTAATCTTGTCTCTATACTGAAAAAATGAGATGTATTTAGGTCAACATCTTAAAAGGAAGTGTGTATGAGTTCAGTAAACGCAACTGGAATTAAAACTTCTGTATTAACAGAAGGTTCCGTATCAACAGCGGCTGCCACAGCATCTGTAAAAGCAGAAGGCCAAGTAAAGACGCAGGCAGTATCTGCGGCTGATAAAGTCACTATTAGTGAAGAAGCTCGATTGTTGTTGGAAAACGCTTCTGTTGATGACACTGGTATTGAGCCACCGAAAGCTACAACTCTTGATACTGGTATCGAGCCGCCGAAAGCTACGGCTCGTGATACTGGTATCGAGCCACCAAAATAAAACGTAAGGTGCATCGCGATGTGGGGTGAGGTACAAAATCTTTTGATGAGCATTAGCAGTCTGACTTGGGTTATCTACCTTGTCGCAGCATTCATTGCTTTCTTAGCTCTAAATAATGTTTCATACCGTATAGCTGTAGGTGTCTGGCTATTGTCAGACCTGGTAAAGGTTGCTGTAACCCCTGCGATGTACTCCCTTTCTGAGGTTAGCAAGGAGATGACCAGGCTGATTTGGTACCCGTCTTTTATGCTAATGAGCCTGGTATCGATTTACTTTTTATATTTTCTACACAAAAAGTTTAACGTAGAACCTGAACCCGAATCCAAGGAGCTTTTTTTGTGTGTATTTATGCTGTTGTGTTTCAACTGCATGAGGTTTTTTGATCGGGTAATTTTCAACTTTGATTTAACCGGCGATATTTATAAGTTCGGTATACCAGCATTAAAGATATTGGCCGCTGTTGCAATTTTTCGCCATATTTGGTCTATTTGGAAGCGCGAACAAGGAGTGTTTAAAATTGGATAATCTAGTAGTTACCGGTTTAGTAGTTTTAATTTTTATACTGAGTGCTTTCTTTGGGTATAGATTTTTCACTTTCCGTAAAATAGCCTTAAGATCTATAGAGGATATAGCTATAGAAAAGCTCAATTCACGAGCTCACTATATTGCCATAGAGCTCTTAAAGGTCTACGAAATGCCGAATGATATGCGAAAGGTCACTGAGCTAGAGCGCTGCAATCAGATGCTAAATGATTACGGTTATAGCTTTAAAACTGAAGTTGAAGAATTGCTGAAAAAAGACGCCGTAGAAGGCAAAGTAAACGTAGTCAGAATTTCTCGCTGGAACTAATTAACTGGTTTTACTGGTGAGTTCAGTCCCAGTCTTTACTACTTCGAAACCAGCATTCTTCATGCTATAGACTGAGAAGTCGACAAGTGTCTGCATCGAAACTTCATTGTTTAACTGAGCCCATCTCAGTTGAGACAGGTCAACAAACAATTTTGCAAACATCTGTTCTAATTTTTCATGCTGTAGTACTGGGGCTTGGATTTCCTTCTCAGCATTAAGCAGGTTCTCAGTAAGTAGATCAACCGCATTTAAATCTCCGAAACCATCTAATAACCGCAAGCCTCTTACAATCTCATCCAATTTATCTAGCCTTAGTGATGCGCCATTTTTAAAACGAGACAGCATCGATTTATCAATTTGGATACCATTTTGCTTGCATAGATCACTGAACGCTGTCGGCGCTAAGTCTAATTTCTTCAATATATCAGCTAAGTTTTTAGCAACTATATCCTGAGTATTCATTCAAATGGCCCGCGTAAAATGCCTGAGATCAAATGCAATCACTTTTGCAACGTGTATACAAACATACACGATAATATCTCTAAAATGAGATTTATTAAACCTGAATTTAATTATCTGATAATTAAATGCATAAAAAAGTCCCGCATTGCAGGACTTTTCTCTAGTTCGTTCGGAATTAGCCTGAAAACAAGCCGTGCTTTGACTCAACAGCAGATTCAGAGAGGATATAGTTTTTTACAGTTCCTTTGTCATCGAACAAAACAGTAAGTGTTTTTTGAATGCCTGAAGAAGAACTATAAGCCCAGGCTGTGTAGATAAAATAGCATGAAGCGTTGCAGCTTTGCTCTGTAAACACATACTTCCACATTTCATTGCCACTATCATGAAACGTTGCATCAAGAGGATCACCAAACGTTGCTCTGACTTCTGCTTTGGTGGTTACACCCTTTACCAGCTTACTTTCTATTGATGCTTGGTCTTCTTTACTTATCTTCTCGTTGCCTACGCTTGAACAACCGCAGAAGATAAAAGCAGCCGCCAAAAGTAACATTAGTTTTCTCATCAAACTCTCCTTTTTTTAGTTTTTACACGT
The DNA here is from genome assembly GCF_029269265.1 of Rheinheimera sp. 1928-s. Lineage (GTDB taxonomy): Bacteria > Pseudomonadota > Gammaproteobacteria > Enterobacterales > Alteromonadaceae > Pararheinheimera. The sequence goes on along the minus strand of NZ_JARIXP010000014.1, from coordinate 31,719 downwards.
GCAGATTTCCTACTTGCAACGCCTGAGTACTTTACCTCTATTTGATAAACACTGAAATACGTACCTATTTAAACTCTGATCACGTTTAGACATTACAGCTTAACTTGATGTTGCAAAAATGAGATATTGATCTTAATATCTATCCAAATATCTTAAAAGTGAGATTTTAGCCTTGAGCACCGATGAACTGAGACAGAGATTAATTGAAATTCATGCTGGTCGTGGAAAGCTAAAGGCCCTCTGTGAAAAAGCTAACGTCGAATACAAGAACGTATGGAAGTTCACAAGTGATGCCGTAAAGAAAATAGACCTCGATATAGCAACAAAACTGATTGCTGAACTTCAGCGCCAATCAGAAAAAGAGGATGAAGCGGCATGAATTCAACATCACCAGCAGCTGACTCACAGTTAACGGATCTAACCGTACCTCTGCAAAGCTTCACATTGGACGTTATTCAGCAGCGTACATGCAACTGGTGCGGCAAGCCTGTACCGGAATCTACTTTGTTTTGTGGCGACATCTGCAGGAACGAAAACGAGCAGCAAGTTCGACTGAACGGCGGTTTTTGATTACCGGCATCGGTAAGTGCTTTTGTAAGAGTGCTTACCGATGCTGGTGCTGGGGGCTGATAGCAGATGCCTCTGCCAGTCAAACCTTCGGTACTGCGTCAACCAATCAAACTCAGGTGACATTGGTGTTAATTCGTGTTGGCAGCTTGGAAAGACAAGCACGTTATTCGCCACTAATCCGGCTAAGCGCACGGGGATCATTAGATGGCCGACTATCCGACTGGTAATGATGTAACCAGTCACTGGGAGGCACCCAGGGTGGCGAATAACAAACACTTCGGCGAAAGCCGATAAGCCAGATAAGCGTTGCCGGATAGTAGCGGAGTGCTGGTTAGTTTTTAATTTCCTCAACTTAATGTAGGTAACCCTAATGAAATCGAGTAGAGCCCTACACCGTATATTCAGCCGAAAATGCACCATATTCTCCACCTGGTGTTCGTATCTGGTGTTTATGTTCGGCTTTGTGCCTATGTTCCCACCACAGTCCACATTATTAGCCTGGTTGTTCATTGCCGCTACAGTGGTGCTTTTAGTCTTTACGGCTGCGTGGGCATACCTGCTGGAGCAAAACCTTCAATTACTCGAGGGTGAGAAGTGATGTTCAGCCATATCAGCCAGAACCTGTCTGGCATCGTCGGGCATTGTCCACAAGTCAAACTCTTCAGACATAGCAAAGAGAATGTCAGCCTGCGTCATGGCTTGTATTTGGCCGCGCGTCCAGTGGTGCTTTTCCATCAGAAAGTAGTGAACAGCATTCAGGCCTGTGTGTTTTTCATAGCCTTGCAGTGTTGCGAGGTGATCGCCAAAAATCGCCAGCGTATAGCCAATACGGGCTTCTTCCAGCACTTTGCGGTAAAGGTCAAGGTAATAGGGTTTGCGGTCCATATGCGCCTCCAGTGTGCATTGGGCGGCAACCTGCAGAACGGCGGCAGGTACGACTGCCAGAAAAGCGAAAGGCCTGCGTCAACAGGCCTATCCAGAACACTAACCACTACGACGAGGTTTTAATGTCCATGGTTAAAAATGTAACTGAAAACCCCACAAACCGCAAGTGCGTTAGCTTGCAGGCGAGTATTTGATATGGCCAGAGCAAGGAATATAAAGCATGCGTTCTTTATGAACGACGATCTGGCAGAACATAACTGCGCTTTGGGTCGATTGTTCTTTATTGGTCTTTGGACTCTGGCCGATTACAAAGGCGATCTCGAATGGCGAGCGGCCAAGATTAAGGCTCAGCTTCTGCCGTACGACGATACTGATGTGAAAAAACTCGCGATTAATCTCGATAAATCTGGATTCATTCGGTTTTACTCGGATGGCGATAAAATTTACCTAAACATAGTGAATTTCGAGAAACATCAGAACCCGCATAAGAACGAGCGTGAAGGCGGTACTGATGTTCCAGGTTACAACGAATCAATGCGGCAAATTATTGATTTAAATACACTCACGATTAATCGCGATTTCTCTGGATTAATTCCAGAGCAAGACGGAACTGCTCCTGCTGATTCCTTGATCCTGAATCCTGATTCCTTATCCCTGAATCCAGAAGATTCTGCCAAACAACCGGAGGCTGAACCTCCGGAAAAACAAAAGCGTTTTATGCCCCCTACGGTTGATCAGGTGATTGCCTACATGCAGGAAATTAATTGGGGCAACCCGAGTGAGGCCACGAAGTTTGTTAACTACCACACTACCAAGGGTTGGGTTGTTGGTCGAACGAAAATGAAAGACTGGCAGGCCGCTCTGAGGTACTGGAGAGACAACTCTGCGACGCCACCAGTTTCGCAGCAAGGCCGTTTTCCGCAAACGTTTGATAACCAAGTTTACGAAGGGGGTGACCTATGAGCCATTTGAATTTTGTGTCGAGTGTTCCGGAAAAGCCAGAGCAAGGCCACTGCTCAAAACACGGTGCTTTTGATTTCAGGTACCAGGCTATGGGTGATCGGTTTGTTGTGCTTAGCGCTTGCAGCTTATGTGCTGCTGAGAGTACTGCTCTTCAGGTAAAAATTGACGAGCAAAACGCTGCTAAAGCTGCGAGGGCAAGACTGGAACGCAGCAGGATCGAAGCTGGAGTTTCGCCGCGCTACTCCCAAGTTACATTTGCTGATTACAGGGTTGATACACAAGACCACGCTCAGGCTCTGCAGGAAGCCATGGATTTTACTCAGCGCATTAAAAACGGTGGCAATGGCAACTTGATCCTGAGTGGTCGGGTAGGTACGGGCAAAACCATGCTGGCCAGCGCCATGTTGAACGAATTGATGCCTCAGAAAAAGTGCCGGCTAGCTACGTTAAGCGGCCTGGTACGAGAGTTAAAGGATTGTTGGGGAAAAGGCGCAGCTATGTCTGAAAGTATGCTGCTGAAACAGCTGAGCGAACTTGATTTACTGATCATTGATGAAGTTGGCCAGCAGCGCGGTACCGAAACAGAAATTCTGTTTGTGTTCGACATTATCGACGGTCGCTACAAAAACATGTTGCCCACGGTGCTGATCAGCAACCTGGATAGAACAGGCATCCGCGAAGCTATTGGCGATAGGGCGTTTGACCGCTTACGTCAGGACGGAGGCAAAGTAGTTGCGTTTAACTGGGGCAGCATGCGGAGTGCCATTTGACCTTTGTGAATTTAGCTGCGGATCCGGCTTTAGCAGAGGCTGAGGCAGTAAACAAAGTGGCCTGTTTGTGGTTACACCATGAAAGGCAAAGAATGATGAGCCCACAGGCCATTGAAGCAAAGTTAAGGGCAATGCCGCCGTTAGAGCTCAGGCAGATGATGGCAGCATTAGAACGAAACAAAACGAAGTTTGAGCAGGGGTACTGATGCAGTCTTTATCTGTCGTTATATCTGATGCAGCTATCACCCGGCATGCAGCTGATGCTGATGTTGGCGAACTGCGTGATCAGCGTCAGCCCCTTGCGCTTCGGTACCGTTCTGGCCGTCAAAAGGCCACCTGGTACTTAGTGCAGTATCAAAACCGGATCAAGATACGTCACCGCCTTGGCTACTGGCCAACACTGAAAACCAAAGATGTTGTGGCAATGGTACCGGATGTACTGAGCAAGTTAAGTGCTGGCCAGACAGTGAAAACAGGCACCTTTGAAACTGTTGGTCAGTTGCTGGAGTGGTACCGCGACAGAACGGCCAAGGAAGTTACGAAATCGCCAGAATGGCGCAGAGCGGTAGAAAGTGCGATTGACGCTCATTTAATGCCGCTGCTTGGCACTTTGCCTGTTGGCCAGTTGACTAAAGCGGTGCTTGATACTCAGCTGATCCTGCCTTTGGTTAACTCTGATTTAAAACCGTCAACGATGCGCAAGTATTGGGGAACCTTAAAGACGGCCGTAAAGCTGGCTGCAAAGCTTGAGTTGCTGTCGGCTGACTATATGGCGGGAATGAAGTTTGTTGACCATGTAACGAAGCGGATCAAGCCGAAGGAAAGCCGGTTGCGTGTCACCAGTTTGCCGCTGGTGTGGGAGCAGTTGCAACGTGCTGCCGTGGATGGTTGGGCGCTGGTGTGGCTAATGCTGCTGTTTGGTACCCGCATTGGTGAGACCCGGCAATTGCGATGGTCTTACATCGATTTTACTGCAGGCATGCTGGCAATACCCGCCGAGATCACAAAGACCGATGTAACTCATGTTCTACCTATCACCGCACTGGCTAAAGAGTTTCTGGATAAGTTCAGGAGTATTCGCGAGTCATTCGGCATTTATTCCGATGTTCTATTTCCTGCTGGTACCGAGGCAATCAGTAGCCAGGCAGCACAGAAGCATATTCAGCTGGTAAGCAAAGGCAAATGGTCGGCCCACGATTTACGCAAAATGGCCCGTTCTGCATGGGCAGAGTTGGGCATTGATTACTGGATGGCCGAGCGCTTGCTGAACCATAAGCCTAAGGGATTGGATGCGGTGTACATCAAAACCGAGGCGTTATCTGAGCGGTTAAAAGCGGTGAATGTGTATCACGATTGGCTGATAAAACAGGGTTTAAATGTAGGCATAGTGCAGGCATTGAAAAAAGCAGTGAATGCTTAGCGGCCTTTGCTGGCAAGCGTTCCAGAGAATTCAGATTTTTCAGCTGTGGAAACATGCAGCTAACAAAAAAGGGGTAAATGATGCTGGTTGTAGGTATTGATCCGGACACCAAAAAGCACGGTGTTGCTGTAGTAAAGGCCGGCATCATTCAGCAGCTTTACACATTGGGCAATAAGTCGCTGATTGAGCTTCTGACCGACCTGGCACGGCAGCACCAACTGCGGATCAAGCTGGAAGATATCAACGCTTTTAAACCAGTGATCCAGCGAGCAGGGCAAAGCCGAAACCAAATGATGAAGATTGCTCAGAACATTGGCGCTGTGAAATATGCGGCTGAGCTTTTGCTGCAGGAACTTGCAGCAGTTGGTTTCACCGTTGAAATGGTTTTGCCATTACAGGGCGCCAGAAGCGGTAAACGGTATAAGTCAGATGCGTTTAACCGGCTAACTGGCTGGCATGGCAAAAGTAATGCGGATAATCGGGATGCGGCCATGATAGCTCTGTATGGTCAGCCGAAAGGAGGTGTCAGTGGCATTTTCACCGGCAACTGATCTGCAGCAGCTGGCCCTGCTATTTATAGCCACTTTTGGCAATGTGTTCCTGTTGGGTTTAAGCAGTCAGTTTGTTCGCGATCAGAAAATTGCACTGGCCTTTACCATCAGCTGGGGGATCACCTGGTGCCAGTTCCTGTTCGCCCGGATCTCAGCTAACACGACAGACGCTGATATGGCACTGTTCGTCAGTGGTTGGGGTGGCTCACTGGGCATTGTTGCAAGCATCCTGTTTTATCGTTGGTATCAGGCGAGGGTTGAGCGCCATGGTTAAAGAACGGGCCAATTTGCATGGTGGTTCGATAATCCGAGCGGCCAGAAAGCACAGAGGGTTAACACAAGATTGTGTTGCTGGACTTTATGGTGTGACTTCAAGGACCATCAAGAACTGGGAAAACAAGCACAGTGAGCCAACATTTGGCACCGTTCAGGCTATTTGCGAAGATGTTTGTAGAGTTGAGCTTATTGACGCCATCAGCATGGCTTTTGATGAACAAGAAAAACAGGTGGCAGCATGACCCTAAAAGAAGCACAGGCCCTGCTCAGAGCATGGGGAAAGTTCTGGAGAAGTAAGGAGTATGGTACCGGATATGGTGCTACATCTATCACTTATCAGATGATGCAAACTGGTCTTTTAGGGCAGGCAGGTAAATCTACTAAGCATTTGTTTAGTCATTTAAGCGATTCACTAAGCGTACCTAATTGGGTTCAGGAAATAGATTTTGTGATAAAATATCTAACAATCGAAGAAAAAAAAGTTATCCACTCTTTTTATGTCAAGAACGTAAAACCACCGCAATATTCTGATGTGATTCTTCAAAGGTTAGAAATTAAGTTAGCAGCTTTGTTGTAATTTATATAAGAGGTACCTGATGATAAGGAATTCACTGTTTAGTTTTAGTAGTCTGGCTGCCTTGGCGCCTTTGAGCTTAGCTGTATCTGTTTTCTATGACCTCGTTTATTTTCGTGTTTTTGGTTTAAGTCTAAGTGTAATACCCTCGTCTTTAAATTCACATTTCAAGAGTGCTTTGGATTTTGTAGTTTACGCAGTAGGCATGGTTTTCTTAGTAGTTTTGGCTTCAACCATCTTAGAAAATAACGAAAGAAAAATGGAAAATGCTATTGAAAATCATAGTGATAGTTGGGTTCATTTTTTGAAGGAACATGCTACTACCCTTATTTCGGCAGTATTATGTTTCGTTATTGCAACTGTTTCACCGAAGTGGCAAACAAATATTTTATACATATTCGCCTGTCATCAGTTTGTATTTTTTTTGCTCGTAGCGGGCAAGATCCGTCTTAGAAACGAGTTTGGTTCGACGGGACTAATATGGACCCATACGTTATTGACATTTGCGACGTTGCTGACTGCTTTCTCTGTCTATTCGGCTTTATCAATCAAAAATGAGACAGGACGTAGTCACATTACATTGGCCACATGTCAACAATGCTATCTAATGAGAGTTTACGATGATTTTTTTATGTTTTGGGATGCTAGTGATAGAACTGTAAAGGTAGTATCCAAAAATGAGATAAAAACACTAACAATACCTGTAAAGTGAAAATTTTTGCCTGTTTTTACCCTTAAAAATAGAGTACTTTTATCTAAGCTGGTCGGAAATGACTCAGTAGGAACCCGCTCACAAGGCGGGTTTTTTGTTGTCCCAATTTCAGTTAGCCTGTTGATTTAGCCCCAAGCGTTTGCCTGGGGCTTTTTTATTGGTGGATGCCATGAAAAGCCTGAAAGGTGCATTGTTAGCCGCTGGTATCAGTGGTGCTGTTGCTCTATCAGGTGCTGTACTTATTGCTCCGCACGAAGGCAAGGTGAACGAAGTCTATTTAGACCCGGCCAACATACTAACCAGCTGCTATGGCCATACAGGCAAAGAGCTAAAGCCAGGCATGAAGTTCAGTGATGACCAATGCCTGCAGCAGTTAGCAGGTGACTTGGTAGAGCACAACAAACAGCTTTTGTCTGTGGTGAAAGTACCGTTATCTGAAGGTGAGCACGCGGCTTATCTGTCGTTCGTGTACAACGTTGGCATTGGCCAGTTCCGCAAATCAACGATGCTGGGAAACCTGAACGAAGGTTTTCGGGTATCTGCATGCAACCAGCTGATGCGCTGGATTTACATCAAAGGCAAAGAGTCCAACGGATTACGCACACGCCGTGCTGCTGAGCGAAAGATGTGCCTCAAGGACTTACAATAATGAAGATGATGACACGTGCGTTAATTGCGGCGGCGGCTTTGGCTATTGGCTTGGGTATGGCTGTTGTTGTGCTTGATTCAGAGCTGACAGCACAGAACGCTGTTGTAGATAAGCAGGTTATTCAGCTTGCTAACAAGAAGCTTGAAGTGGATGGCCTGACCTCTGAAGTTAAAAATCTGAATGACCAGGCTCAGGCTGCAGTAAATGAACAATTGCTGGTTGCGGGCCTGAATACAGAGCACCAGCAATCAGAAACACAGATCAACGAACAGCACCAGGCTGTGATGATTAACAGTAACGAACTGAAGGTATCCGAACATGATCCTACACGCACGTGGGCTAACGCTGCTTTGCCTGATGCTGCTGGCCAGTTGCTCTACCAGTCCAGTCGAAGTGCGCACGGTCACGGTGACAAAGACAGTAACAGTGCTGCCACCGTCAAACTTTCTGCAATCGGGCTGCGCACTGCGGCCCTTTAACGGTACAACCAATCACGATCACCTGCAGTACACGCTGCAACTGATCACCGATATCAAGTTATGCGATACGGATGTGCAGCGATACCGCAAGTGGCGGGAGGCTCAAGTATGCAAACAGGACACAGAATCATGTCAGACAAAGCCGTGACATTTGCAAGCTATACCACTTCTGGAGGTTCGTTCTTTGTCGGCGCACTTAGCTTATCAGAGTGGGCAGCTATTGCTGGCATCATCGGTGTTGCTGCTACCTGGGGCCTGAACTACTGGGTGCAGAGTCGTCGCCTCAAGATGGAAGAGCGCGAGCATCAGGCCCGCATGGCCCAGCTTGAGAAGGGCAAGCCATGAAGGGTAGCAAAATCAACGATTTAAAAAAGGTACTGTGCCGCACCCCCTCGATCGCTGCGGGTGCGAAGCGCGCAGGCTTTCGTACATCGATCAATTTTTAGTTTTTAGGCCTTTTCGTTTTCGTGTTTCTGGAGGTGTGAAAAGCGTCAGCTCTGGGAGGCTAAGTGGCAACACAAAGTGAAGTAGCCGACTACCTTGGGGTGACAACTCGCACTATCCAGAACTGGGCCAGAACGCCTGGTTTCCCTGACTCTAAGGGGCGAGGCGGGTACGACATTAAAGAGGTCGTTCTGTGGCGGATCCGTCACTTAGAAAACCAAGTTAAGAATCAGTCAGACGCTCCAGCTAAAGGCGAAATAGACCCCCTTGAAATGATGCGTTTGGAGATCGAAGAGAAGCGCTTAAAGAACTCAGATCGACAGCTGATCATTAAAGAACGTCAGTTCAAGTTGGCGGTACATCTTCGCCAGTTTGCACCGATCCAATTACTGGCTGATGTGCTGACCAGAACAGCAATAGCACTAACGTCTAACCTCGATTCTCTTTTGCCGCGCATCAAAAGGGCATGGCCAGATATGCCAATTGAAGCTGTCGAGGCCATTAAACTCATAATTGCGCAGTGTAAAAATGAAGCAGCTGATATCCAAATTAACCACGAAGAGTTGGACTTCAGCGATTACATCGGCGATACGCCAGGGGCTGAGTCCCTTGATGACCAAAGTGCCGATGACAGCGGTCGAATGGGCTGATAAATATTTCTATCTGCCTGAGGGCAGTTCTCAAATTAGTGGTAAGTGGATCACTCAGCCGCTTCAGGTAGTGATGCTCAATTGCATGGGCAACGATGCTGTAAAAGAAATCTATGTTCAGAAGCCGACGCGGATCGGCTACACCAAAATGCTGTGCTGCGCTCTGATGTATCTGTCTGAGCATAAGCGCCGATCTAGTGTAGTTTACGAACCAAACGACAGATTAGCCAAGCAGTTCACGCTGGATGAATTCGACCCGGTGATCAGGGTAGTGCCTGTTATGCAGGAGGCCTTGCCTTACTGGCAGCAGACCAATGAATACAACAACGTAAAAAAGAAAGTTGGCGCTGGTTTTAGTATCGATATTCTTGGTGCAGATACACCGAACAACTTCCGCATGATGACCAAACAGGTGATCTGTGGTGATGAAATTGACGCCTGGAAGATTAACAGCGGCGAAGGTGACAACACTCGGGTTATGCGGGAGCGTATCCGTGGCGCAGCGTTTGGTAAAGCAATCTTTGGTTCTACGGCAACGACTGTTGGCCAGTCTACATTAGAACGCTTGATGGGGGATGCAGACGTTGTTCTGCAGATGCACCTGCCTTGTCCGCATTGTGGCGAGTATCAAATACTGGAATGGGGTGGTAAAGATACGCCATTTGGTATGAAGTGGGACCGCACACTACCTAAAGAACAAGCTGCGGCCACAGCCTACTACCAGTGCCGCCATTGTGAAGACCAGATCTACTATTCATCACTGACTAAGATGCAGGAGCTGGGCAAGTGGATTTGTTCAAACACCGGAACATGGACAAAGAACGGCATAGATTTCTACAACGCTGAAGGGCGCCGCACTAAAGCACCGCAGCGTGTTGGCTTTATGATATCCGCACTGTACTCACTCAATCTTACCGAAGGTTGGATAGAGTTGGTTCGAGAGTGGTTAGACATCAGTGGTGATGTCGACAAGCTGCAGGCGTTTTGGAACTTAACGCTAGGGTTGCTCTGGCAACCGCAGCATACAAAGCGCATTAATCACCAGCATTTGATGGGGCGAAGAGAATCTTACTCTGCTCAGGTACCGGATGAAGTTGTAATTCTCACTGGTGGAATAGATACCCAAGACAACAGGCTTGAGGCTTATGTCTGGGGGTTCTCCTGGGATATGCAGAAGTACCTGATTGCCCGTCAAATAGTGATGGGTGATCCACGTGATGATGCCTCTAAAATAAAGATGGAAGAAATCTGCAGGCGTGTTTATCGCAAAGCGAACGGTGAAGAGCTTAGCGTTAAAAAATGGTGCTGGGATATCGGTGGGCACAGGACTGAGGTTGTTTACGAAATGTCGAAACGCATCGGCATTCTGCATGTGATACCTGTTCGCGGGGCTAACGAATACGGCCAGCCGATTCAGCGAATGCCAATCAAGATCACAAAGCCAGCCGGTGTATTCCTTACCGCGGTAGGCACTGACACTGCAAAAGACCAGATTTACAGCGACATATCCCTGCCAGTTGGCGAGGCCAGATCGTTACATCTTCCCTTGGATGATGGCATCTGTCCTGAGGATGTCTGCATACAGTTGGTCTCAGAAGTCAGAAAAGCACAGAAAACCCGTAAAGGGATCGTATTTGCATACGACAACGAAGGTCGACGCAACGAAGCTCTGGACTGCCTAGTATATGCGTTGGCAGCACTTTATATATTGATTGAGCGGTTTGGCCTCAACCTCGAAGCGCTACGACAAGACAAAGTTCAAACAGAATCAACATCAAATAGTTTTGCCGAGCTCGGCAGACGAATGGGGAAATAATGGCTTCATCAACAGTAGAGCAGCTGGCCGAGGCCGAAGCCGCATTGCATCAACTGCGGATAGGTCAGCACATTGTAAGCATCAGTAAAGGCGGGCGCACGGTTCAGTTTCAGCAAACAAACAAGCAGGAACTGGTTGATTACATCGACGAACTGAAAGTGAAGCTGGGTTTAAAACCCCGCCGCCGGTCTGCTGCAAGGGTAAGCTTCTAATGGGCAGAATCATTGATGTAAATGGCAATCCTTTAGCAAGAAAAGCGTCTTCTTATACTCATGCAGGTGCCGGTTTTGGTGGCCAGTTGGCACATTGGAACCCAAGTTTAAAAAGTGCTGATGCAGCTCTCTTGCCACAGCTAGATGTGGCAAACGCCAGAAGTGATGACGTTCGCCGTAACAATGCGATGGCCAGAGGCGGTGTCCAGCTACATATCGATAACATGGTGGGTAACTTATTCCGGCCAAGTTATAAGCTGAACTGGCGTGTATTGGGTATGGAAGAAACATCAGCAAGAGCCTTTATCCGTGAAGCTGAACAGGCCTTTATTGAATATGGCGAGGATCCGGGCTGTTACATCGATGCTGAACGCAAGCGCACATTTACAATGCTCTGCCGTTCTATAACTGGATCTCATGTTAACTATGGTGAAGGTATGGCTTGCTTTGAATGGGCGCCTGATCGGCCATCATTGTTTAACATGTGTGTGAAGCTTGTTAGTCCTAAGCGGGTAAGTAACCCGCGTAGTCAGCACAACACAAATACTCTGCGCTCTGGGGTTGCAATTGACCGTCATGGGGCCGCTCAAGGCTATTGGGTTGAAGAGTCTGACTACTCAGAATATGGCATGCAGCCAGCTAATAAATGGTCATTTGTTCAACGCGAAACAGCCTGGGGCCGGACTCAGTTTGCTCACGTGTTTGAACCCTCTGAACCAGGTCAAAGCCGTGGCGAAAACCTGTTTCTAACGGTGATGTCACAGCTACACAGCTTGGATAAGTTGCAACAAACCAAGCTGCAGAACGCTATCGTCAATGCCATGTATGCAGCAACCATAGAATCAGAGCTGGACTCAGAGCAAGCGTTCCAGTTGATCTCTGGTGGCAAGGACTCAGTTAAAAACCTGCAAAACTGGATGATGCAGTTAGCCGACTATCACGACTCAGCCAACATCAGAATGAACGGGGTGAAAATTCCCCACCTGATGCCAGGCGAAAGCCTGAACCTGACGCACCCATCAAACTCAGACAACGGGTTTTCAGACTTAGAAACCAGCATTTTGCGTTACATTGCAGCTGGTCTTGGCCTGAGTTATGAGCAACTTGCCAGAGATTTCAGCAAAGTGAACTACAGCTCAGCCCGTGCCAGTATCAACGAGTCGCACCGCTACTTTATGGGTAAGCGCAAAGTTATCCCATCGCGTTTTGCCAGCATAGTTTTTGCCAATTGGTTAGAGGAGGCCTTACATCGCAAGATATTGGTGCCGCCAAAGTCCCGGTTTAACTTCTATGAGCGACGTGCAGCCTGGACAAATGTCGCATGGATAGGCCAAGGCAAGCTGGCCATTGATGGCCTTAAAGAAGTGAAGGAAGCGATACTGCGTATTGAGGGCCGTTTGTCGACCTACGAAGACGAACTTGCGTTAATGGGTAAAGACTATCAGGAAGTGTTTGAACAGCAGTACCGCGAACTGCAGGAAATCCAGCGGCTTGGGTTACCGACCCCAAGCTGGGCGCAAATGGGCGCATTAACCCAGGACACCTCTACCAATGAATAAGTTAAACATCCTATCAAGGGCCTGTAATCAGGCCCTTTTTATTGAGCCCAATTACGCTGCCACATTTTTCAGCGTGCTCTGTTTAAAAGCCGGTGTTGGGCAGCTCGTTACCTCTACAGGTGAAGTGATGGATGCCGATGGGATGCAGCAGCTGATCAGCAGCTGGGATAGCAAACCAAGAGAACGGCCATATCGGGTTTATGAAGGTGTAGCAGTACTGCCAGTTAGTGGCACCTTATTGCACAAATACGGCTATGTGCAGCCATATTCAGGCGCTACAGGCTACGACGGTTTGATCACGCGCCTGTCAGCTGCAATTAATGACCCAAGTATCGAAGGGATCTTGCTGGATTTCGACAGCCCAGGTGGTGAAGTGGCCGGCTGTTTTGACACAGCCAACCTGATCCGTGAGTTCAGCAAGGTAAAACCGATCGTTGGCCTGTGCTACGACACCATGTGCAGCGCTGCTATGGCTCTGGGCTCAGCCTGTACCGAACGCTGGATAACCCAAACAGGTCGAATTGGCTCTGTTGGTGTGCTGGTTGCGCACTACAGCTACGAAAAAATGCTGGAACAAGAGGGGATGGAAATCACCTTAATTCACAGCGGTGCACACAAAGTCGACGGCAACCCCTACGAAAAGCTACCTAAAGACGTCCGGAGCAAAATTCAGTCAGAGATCGACACGACACGTGATCAATTCGCCCAGTTGGTCTCTGAGGGTATTGGCATGCCGAAAAATGACGTTATGGGCACTGAAGCTGCTGTGTATACAGGCCAGTCAGGCGTAGCCATAGGCTTTGCCAATAGAGTTGTAAACGGGCATGAAGCAGTACCGCTCATGCTGGAATTTGTAAAAACCAAAAAAAGAGGTGGGTCAAACATGACTACTGCAACCGCGGCAGATGCCGCAAGCTCGGTCGCCGCGGTGGCCGGTTCAGAAGCTCCTGCAACACCTGCAGTAAACGCTACTGATCTGCAAGCACAAGAGCGGGATCGCATTAGCGCGATTCTGCAAAGTTCTGAAGCTGAAGGTCGTGCCAGCGCTGCGCAGCACCTGGCTTTAAAAACGTCTATGTCGGCTACTGAAGCAATTACATTGCTGGCTGTCACGCCAAAAGAACCAGCCAAAGCTGAAGAACCGGATACCTCTGTTGCTATGGCAACAGCTCTGGATCAAGCCATGGCTAAAACCCCGCAACCCAATTTACAGGTAGCAGATGGCGACCAACTTTCTGCTGAAGATCAGAATGTTGCCCGCTTAATTGCTGCAGGTAACTATTTAAAAGGTAAAGCGTAATGAATGAATCCATTTCATTTACTCAGTGGAAGACCGGACATCGTCTGATCACCACTAACACAGTCACTCTGGCTTCAGGCCAGGGTGTGCTGCCAGAAAAAACGCCATTAGGCCAAAACTCTACTACTGGTGCTTACCATAAGTGGGCACCAGCGGCTAACGATGGTACGCAAAAAGCTGTAGCTGTCTTGATGGCTGAAGTCGATGCAACTACATCGGTCCAAGCCAATGTATGGGATGGCGGTTCATTCAACCCTGAAATGGTTGCATGGCCTGTCGGTGCAACTGCTGCGCAAAAAGCTACAGCATTTGTGGGTACTCCAATTCAGTTAAAAGGAGCTGAGTAATGCCAGCAGCAATTTTCACCCCAAAAGAGTTGATTGCAGCGCGTAAAAATAAGCAGCGCGTTAGCTCACTGTTTCGTGCCATGTTTTTCAAAACGGTAGTGCCATTCCAAACCAAAGAAATCTACCTCGACAAAGTGAACCAGAACATACCGATTGCGGCATTTGTGTCACCTATTGTTGAAGGTAAGGTGATGCGCCTTAACGGCTACAAAACCCAGAAAATCACACCAGCCTTGCTAAAGCCAAAGCATGAAGTCGACGTAGAGAACACTCAACTGCGTTTGGCCGGTGAGTCTTTGGACACTCCGTTAACCCCAGAGCAGCGCCGTGATGCAATCATCATGCAAAATTTTGATGATGAAGAAGTGGCGATCAACCAGGCGCTGGAATTTATGGCGGTCGAATGCGTCATGAACGGTGCTTACACTATCAAAGATGATACCGGTGCAGAGCTGCTGCAAGTTGACTTTGAACGCAGCGCCAACAATAAGAAAGTGTTGTTGGGTGCTGAAAAATGGTCAGCGATTCTCTTAGCTGGTGGAGCCGCAGCAGAAGCTTACGACCCGTTCAAAGACATTGAAGATTTAGCTGATGAAATGACCAATGGTTGTGATGTTGCAATTCTGGATGGCACAGCCTGGTCACTGTTCCGTCAGTTCAAAACTGTCAAAGAAAAATTGGAAACACGTCGCGGTTCTACTTCAACTTTGGAAACGGCACTGAAGGACCTTGGAAAAGATGTTTCTTACAAAGGCAACATCGGTGATACCTCAATTGTCGTTTACCGTGGTCACTACAAAAACAAGGCTGGTGAAAAGGTTCGCTACATGCCTGATGGCTCTATTCTGCTGGCGCACTCAGCCGCTGAAGGCGCTGAGTGTTATGGTCAGATCCCGGATGCAAAATTATTGGCAGAAGGCTTAGCCAACCAGCGCATGGCATATAAGCACTGGATCACTGATGGTGACCCGTCTGTTGAATGGCAGCAAACGCTCACAGCTCCGGCTATGGCGTTAATGGATGCAGATGAATTTGCCGTACTGATTGTTTAATTCACTTGCCGTTCTGATTGTTTAACCCGTCACTGGCTGGCTTCGGTCGGCCCTTGGAAAATCTTATGAAAATTAGCAAAACAACTCCGTTAGAGGAATTGCTCCCTTACTTCGCGGAGCTAGCATTGTCTCGTGGTTTAGATGAACAGCCCCCAACAGACAGGCAGGAACTTGTTGCAAGGATCAAAGAGCTTGAAGCCTTGCCTGTAAAAAATGCTGAAGGTGATGATTCAGAGTCTGGTACCGAAGGTGCTGCCGCTGGTGATGGCTCAGAGTCTGATACCGCAGGTGCTGCCGATGGTGAAGGTTCAGCGTCTGGTACCAAAGGTGCTGACGATGGTGATAGCTCAGAGTCTGATACCGCAGGTGCTGCCGATGGTGAAGGTTCAGAGTCTGGTACCGAAGGTGCTGCCGATGGTGATGATTCAGAGTCTGGTACCGAAGGTGCTGCCGCTGGTGAAGGTTCAGCGTCTGGTGCCGCAGGTGCTGCAGCTGATAGCGATGTGAAGCTAGTGAATATAAAGCCACTGTGCTCAATTCGCTGCAGCCATGGCACGGAGCGTTACAACATCGATGGCAACAGCAAATCAGTAGCGGTGCCAGAGTCGCTGGCCAATGACCTGGTAGCTGGCAAATACGCTGTGTTGCTGTGATGAACATAGACGAATTGTTAAGCAAAGCCGAGCAGCTGGATAACCAGCTGTTTGGCGAGCTTATCTCTTGTGCTCAGCCTTCGCTTAGCTTCACAGGCAAGGTGGAAGACGTCCCGTTAGAGTTTCAGCAAGCCATGAGTGCGCAGATGCGAATAGAGGTAAGCCGTTCGCAATTGCCGCAGAAGCTTGATCGCCGAGCTCAGTTAACACGGCAAAAGACAGGTGATGTTCTGACGGTAGTGAGCTGTATTCCAGCAGATAGCGATTGGATTATACTGGTGGCAGTATGACAAAAGCTTGGACGCCACTGATTGAAGTTGAAACCAATGAAGCGATAAAGAAGGCACAGCGGATCCTGTCAGAATTAAATAACAAACAACTGATTTATGCTCAGCGCCGGATTTTAAAGCGGCTGGCTCTAAAGGCTTCCACTGCCACAGCAAGAGAAACAGCAAAAGAAGAAAAAATGCCGGTAAAGCTGATGCGGGAACGGCTGAAATTAAGTCACCTAAACGTAGGGGACAACTCTGCAGCTCAGGTTCGTGTGTTTAGAACCAATGTACCAGCGTCAAGGTTGGGTGTGGCCAGAACGCAATTGGCAAAAAGAGGAAAGGCTACGACATCAGAAGTAACCAGATCGGCAAATGGACAGTATGCAAAGCGCGAAATCTCCGGACAAACGTCTATCCGGGTTGGTCGCCGTGTTTTCCATAACGTCTTTATGCAACAACTTAGATCTGGCAAGTGGCAAATACTGCGGCGGTTATCTGACAAGCGATACCCCATAGAAGTGGTTACAGTGCCAATTAATAACACCATAACCAATCAGGCAACAAAGCAGTTTCAAAGAGCTGTGGGTACTGAGTTGCCAGAGCAAATGCTACGTGAACTTGCATATAGGATAAGCAAGGTAACTAATAGGTAGTTTGTTTTGATTTAAGAGAAAAAATCGGCTAAAAATGAAACAGCAAATTGGTTTTTATGTCATGTTCTCTTAATTGAAACGACTGTAAGTATAAGGAATTGAAATGGACCTCACTGAAAAATCCCGGATAATTTCGTTTTTCTTTACCCTGTTCTTAGGGCCTTTGGGCTTGTTATACGCATCTCCAATAGCGTCGCTGCTACTTATTCTCGTTGCTGTATTAACTTTCAGCACAGTTGTTGGGCCGATTTTGTGTTGGATTATGGCTATATGTATCGGCGATCATATGGTTTACAAACACAACAAAAGTATAGAAGTTTTAAAGACGATGATGGCAAAGAGTTGATGTCGTAATAGGTATAGTCAATGTTCAAAAATAACCCGCTTCGGCGGGTTTTTTTATGGCGGAAATTAACGGATAAGAAAGGTGAATAATGGCTGATTACAACCACAGAAAAGCCTTCAGAAAAGCCTTAAAAACACTTCTACAGCCTCATTATTTGAAAGTGATCGACTTTAAAGAATCGAAAATCGACACAGTACAAGGCGAGGTTTTAGCTGTCTTTTACATAGACACGGGCCAGTTTGAACAGGGGCACAACCTGACTGACGATCAGTTCATGGTAGTAGTCGAGCTCTGGACTGATTCCCGCGAAAACCCAGCTGATGATCTTGATGATGCGGCAGCAAAGCTTTTAGAGCTTACTGAACTCCATCAAGGGCTTGCAGGTTGCACTTGGTTACCCGTTGATTACGAATACATTTATGACCCGGATAGTTTTATCGGTGTCTATGAACAACGTTTTATTGTCCAAAAGGAGCTATAGCCATGTCGCTAGGCAAATTTACGAAATACCGACTGAAAGTAGGGGAAACCTTTGTAGAAGTTGCAGATGTAATTGCAATGACGCCTATTATGCCAACGCGTGAGACAGAAGACGTTACTCCGTTTGGCGGTGAGGAAGACAACGATTGGCGGGAGCACGAGGGTGGTTTGCGTGAGCCAGGTGAACAAGAGCTTACAATTCGCTACCTGGATGCAGCTAACCCCGGATTAGACGCTTTAATTTCAGCATTTAACACAAACACCAAAGTTGAACAGCAGCTGTGTTATCCGCTGACGGCCAAACCCGGTCATCAGTACAAAGCTGTTGTGGTCAGCGTTAGTACTGAAATACCGATCGAGAAAAAGCTTCAGCGCAAAATTAAGCTGAAACTCTCCGGTAAAATTGAGGATATCACATGGGTTTAGCTCAGTACTTGAATAACAAAGAGGTACCAGTTGGACCAAAGACTGTACTGGTTTTTGAAATGGCAGCCTCAGACCGTGTTGCGGTGGTCGACACAGTGACTCAGTTCTTTGATTTACCCAAAGAAGATTTCACACGCGGCCACGAGCTTACTATTACCGCGTTGGTCATCCAGCGCAGTGTTCGCAATGAAGATGGTGAGCTTACCTTCACCGAAGAACAGGTGCGGGATATTCCAAAGTTATTCAGCAGAAAAGCTATGCAGCAGATTTTTGATGTTGCATGTGAATTATCTGAACTGGAGTTCTTGCTGGGAAAGCCTCAAGCCGGCTCCACCTCAGAAACCAGCCAGACCGAGTAAACGCATATAGATTAGCGGCTTTGCTCGGTGAAAGGGACGTAGATCACATGCTGTCACAACTGTCTGCAAGCCAGTTCAGCGAATGGCAGCAGTACTTTGAGATTGAAACACCCATTACAGCTCAGATCTTTGACCGACACATGAGCCAGTTAATTAGTATGTATTACAACAACAATAGGTCCTCCAACGCACAGAGTTTGAGCCCGGCTGACTTCAGGTTGTTTGACAGACACAAAGTCATAGAGCAGACCCCTGAAGAAATGTACCAAATGATGAAAGGTATCCAGAGTGTCCAACAAAATAGCTGACTTAGTATTCATGCTGAAAGCCAATGCAGACCAATATAGTGCTGCATTTGGGGAAGCCTCTGAAAGCACCAAAAAGTTTGCAAAAGAAGTTGAAGACAGCTCTTTGAAGTCGTCATTAAGTTTGAAAAACATGGCTTCGTTTGCTGGTGGCGCCGGACTGGCTTTGGTCGGTATGGCAACCGGGCTTTCAACGGCCATCATGGATGCAAACCGTGAAATAGCCCAGATGAACAACTTGTCTGCATCGCTTGGCATAAACAGTGAGCGTTTTCAAAAGCTCACTTATGCTGCCGAGCAGATGGGTGTTCCTATGGAAGAATTCGGCGATATGCTGAAGGATGTTTCTGAGCGTATTACAGAGCTGGCAGAGATTGGCACCGGCGAAGCGGTGGACATGTTCGAAAAAATGAACATTGATGTGCGTGAATTTAGAGGATTGGCGCCAGACGAAATGTTCATTAAGATGACCGAAGCGCTGGGCACACTCGAAAGTAAGCAAGAGCGCAACTTGTTCCTCCTGCAGATCGCTGGTGATACTGGCCAGCGTTTATCCAAAATTACAGACGACAATGGCCGGAGTTTTATTGACCTGGCGAACAGCATGGAAACTACGTCTGGCGTCCTTTCTGAATCAATGATTAAAGAGTCAGAAGAACTTAACAAAAAGCTCAAAGAAACCAGCCAAATTGTAGATACATCTCTGAGAAATGCTCTTATTTCAGCAACACCTTTAGTAAAAGGTATGGCCGATCTTTATGCTGATTGGGCGCAAGATGTCGCGTTGATGTTTGACAAAATGCGCGAAAACCCTCTGACAGACAGCGGATTGGCCAACGCCATCCTCAACGATCAGGATGCCGTCAAAGAATTAAAAGCCGAACTGAAAGACCTGCAAAACGGCAAAAAATACGGCTTTGACTGGAGTCGGTTTACTACAAATCAGCAAGCCATTGAAGAAGTAAAAGCTGAAATTGACGAAGTAGGTAATAGATTAGAGGCCAATACTAAACGTTACCGTGAAATGCGGGGTTTCGAAGCGCCAGCGGCTTCAGGTTCAGAGGTGAAGGCTCAGGGCGGTGAAAGCTCTGCTGGTACCGGCTTTATTAACACAACAACGGCCAAGTCTGAGCTTGAAGCCAGAAAGCAACAGTCACAGTCCCTGCTTGATCAAATGGATCTGCAGTATGCCAGTGAGCGTGAAAAGCTTGAAACGGCCAGTAAGCAACGCCTTGAAAAGATCCAGCAACTGTATGTCGACGAGCAGGGCCTTGCACGACTTGGCTATAAGACTTTGGAGGAAATGCGAAAAGCATATTCTGAAAAAGAATTGGCTGACCTCGACAAGCAAAAAGCTGAGCTGGCAGAGCGGCAAACTAAGGCGGTTTCTGACGGCTTAGATCGGATGTTCGACATCGAACAGGCCTACGCAGACAAAGCAAAACAAGATTTTGAGCAGGTTAAATGGATAGGACTGGACTATGAGACTGAAGAAGCTCAGATCCAAAGTTACTACGACCGACAGGCTGAAATTGTCCGTAAATACTATGAGCAAGTCGGCGGCATTACTGAGTATGGTGAAAATCTTTTACTCGACATAAAAAAACGCGCGGAAGACGAAAA
The DNA here is from genome assembly GCF_029269265.1 of Rheinheimera sp. 1928-s. Lineage (GTDB taxonomy): Bacteria > Pseudomonadota > Gammaproteobacteria > Enterobacterales > Alteromonadaceae > Pararheinheimera. Next base: position 11,373 of record NZ_JARIXP010000014.1, on the reverse strand, counting down.
ACAAATGTATCAGCTGCAGAACGCACAGCTGATAACCAGTAATTCGGCCTCAATGTTTGGCAATCTGGCAACGATTGCTGAGAATTTTAAAGGTAAACAGAGCGGCATTTACAAAGCTTTGTTTGCTGCAAGCCGAGCCTTTGCCATTGCGGATATCGTTATTTCTACCGCTCAGGGTGCAATGCGTGCTTATCGTGACAACCCGTTCCCGCTCAACTTAGTTGCATCAGGCGCAGTAATAGCAGCTGGTGCTGTGCAGCTTGCTACTGTCAGAGAATCACAGGTACCTGGTTATCAGGCTGGTGGCTACACAGGCAACAAGGGTGTGAACGAAGTTGCTGGTGTTGTGCATGGTAAGGAGTTTGTATTTGATGCCGCAGCGACAGCCAGAATTGGTGTTACCAAGCTAGATAGGATCCGGCGTGGCATAGATGAAGACACCGATAGTTACGATTTGAACGCTAATGTAGCAACACAGTTAAACTCAGGCTCAAGGAATAGTGTTTCTATATCGATGCCAATGACAATCAACGGCAACCCGGACGATAAAACCCTGCAGCTGATTAAAAAGGCGGCCAATGACGGTGCGGCTATGGCTTACCAGAAAATATCCGGCGATTTAGCCACTGGCCGCGGTGATGTGAGTAAGGCGGTGCAGGGTGGTTGGTCGGTTAGCAGAAGGAAGAAATAATGGCCGATTTGCCGGAATACCCACACGACTTGCTTCCGTACCCTCTGCGCGACGGCTATGGATTAACACCAGTAAGCCCTTTGATGCGTACCACTATGGAAAGTGGCCGTGCAAAGCAGCGCCGCCGCTATAAAAACACACCTACGCAAGTCGATGTAAGCTGGCAGTTCACCCAACCCGGACAGGCTCAGCTGTTTGAGGCCTGGTATTCAGGTGTTTTGCAGGATGGCGCCAGTTACTTTTACATGAAGCTGAAAACCCCTTTGGGTATTCAGCACTACAAATGCCGCTTTGTTGATATTTACGATGGCCCTTTGCTGGTATCTAACTTTTGGCGCTTTACCGCCACTTTAGAGCTATGGGAGCGGCCGATGGTGGATCCGGCATGGGCCATCTATTACCCAGCTGCAATACGCTACAACAACGTGATCGACTTGGCATTAAACAGGGAGTGGCCTGAGGCATGACGGTATTAGACACTCTGTATGTAAGTGGTGGCCCAGAGGTGATTTTTACCACGTTGGAGTTCAACGACGGGGTAAAAAACTTCTTTCTGGTTGAAGGCTACGACGAACTGACCGCAGCACTGGAAGATGGCAGCATAAAAACCTTTGAAGCCTACCCAATGCAAGTCGCTCAGCCAGCACGTAATGCTGATGGCACTCAGGATTTGCAAATAGCACTGTGTAACATCACGGGCCTTGTAAGCACCCATTTGCGCGAAATGATCGCAGGCAATCGCACAGGCCTTGTGACTATACGTGTGTATACAGAACACGATTTAAGCGCACCAGCTGAGCGACCTTTTACCCTGACAGTAAAGGGTGGCAACTGGACGCCAATGCAGGCAGACATAGTCGCCGGCTACATGAATATTTTAGATACAGCCTGGCCACGCAAGCTGTACACCCCCAACGAATACCCGGGCTTACGGTATATATCATGACGGTGAATGTTGAAAGCTACCTCGGCGCAAAATGGGTTGAGGGTGGCCGCGTTTGGCCTGAAATTGACTGTTACGGCATTGTGCTTACAGTGCGTGAAGACCTGCAGTTGCCGCCTTGGCCAATTTTTGACGGTGTGACTAAAAAAAACGGCATGCACGAAGCCGCCAGTAGCCACCTTGCCAATTTACCTCAATGTGAACCCTATGAAGGTGCTGTGGCCTGCTGCTACAAAGCCAGTTTGATGGTGCATGTAGGTATTGTGGTGAATACGCCAACAGGGCTTGCAGTACTCGAGTGCAACCCTGGCACGAACGTGAGTTGTGTACCGCTGGGCCGCTTTAAGCGTAAGTTTTTACGGGTGGAGTTTTACCCATGATTAAAGTGTATCCATCACGCCATCCAATTAACGTATACCCAGGCACTGGCCAGCCGCTGGAATCCCACTCGGTGCACTTTAGTATTACGCTGGCAGATTGGCTGCAGCGCAATGTGAAAAACTTCGATTTGGCCAAGCCGAAGCACCCGATCAGCATTGACGTAAATGGCATAACTGTGGAACCAGCCGACTGGGCTCAATACAGCGTAACACCTGCCGATGATGTGCGGATTTATCCGGTACCACGGGGCATTGAAACAGCTGCTTTAATGTGGATATCCATTGCAGTACTGGCTGTTGCCGTTGTCTATACGCTTTCGGCTATGCCCGACGCCTTGGGTGGCCAAGAGGCTGGTAATCAGCTGAATACCAGCACGGCAAAGGCTAACAGTGTGCGGTTGTACGAGCCTATTCGTGAAGTTTTAGGGCGGGACAAGGTGTTTCCGGACTATTTAGTTCAGCCTGTTACCCGTTTTTATGGGCCGCGCGATGTACGAACGCAAATGTTTTTAAGTGTCGGTATTGGCCAATTCAGCCTACCCGCAGGCGGTAAAAAAATTGGCTCTACGCCGTTCTCCGCATTTGGTGATGATGTGCAGCATACCGTTTATCCACCTGGTGCAGATGTATCAGCAGATGAACGGTCAGAAAACTGGTATTTGTCTCCAGAGGTAGGATCCAGCAAATCAGCAACTGCTGGCCTTGATTTAGGATCACCTGTTGAATTTTCGGCATCTTCTGCAAGTGGCCTGGCGCTGGCCGACAGAACCATATCGCTGGTAGGGAATAACGCCAGCATAAATACCAACTGGATTGTGGGTACTGTGATTAAGCTGGTTACTCCAAACAACTACATAGTTGATGCACTGGACGGCTACAGCACCATTTCAGGCCCGTTAGATGATGTAGAGCCTTTTGTGGGCATGCTGGTAGCACTGGCAACACCAACAGAAGATCTTGAACTGGTGGTGGCTACATACGCGCCTTACATTCCGCCAGTACCGGGCGTGGGCGGTTCGCCTTCGTCAGTACTGGCCAGTGCGCCACCCACAACGTACGATTTTGAAACCAGCTCAGCCAGTTGGTCGATCACATTCAATGGTATGACGCGCTCTCTGGCGCTGATCGACAACTACATTAGCATGAGCGGCTTAACCTCTGAACTTACGTCTCAGCTGGCTGGAATGGGGTTAGTAGCACAAAGCAGCGCGGGTAACCTGCAGATCATCGAGCCGTCCAGCCCATATCAGGGCGGGGTTATCAGCCAAAGCGGTGCGCCATCTGCCATTTTTGGCACACCAACTTATTCTGCAGGCACAGCGTCAACAGGCGGTACGCCGGAGCAGTTGGCGAAAATAACACTGGAGTACGACAACGGCACCGCATTTAGCGGCTTGCCAGTTGGCCAGCTGCGCCTGGCGCTGGGTTACCGTGGCGATCAGTTTGTTATTACCGACATCGACGATTTAACCATTAGCCTGAACCGGCTTACTGCCAGCGGCACTGTCGACAGTGGTTGGTCTGGCTTTGCTAACCGCACCTTGCTCGATTTTTCGCTGAATGCCAAAGCCTCTTTGTCCGACAACTGGATAGGCCCATTTGTGGTGTGCCCGGAAGGAGAAGTGATCGACCGAATGGAGTGGGATATGTTTTTCCCGCAGGGCATTATTCACGTCGATAAAAAGGGCCGCGACCGCGAATACCGAGCCATTGTGCGGGTGGAATGGGCTGATGTTGAAACCGGCGTGTGGACTGGCATGACCAAAGTCTACAAGGGCATGACCCGCGACGGTTTTGGAGTAACTGAGTATCAGGATTTTCCTACTCCTATCCGGCCTATGATGCGTATGCGCAGCATCGAGTACAACGACTGGTCAAACAGCACTGACAAAGTTCAGTGGTTTGGCTTGCGCGGCCGGTTACTCGACAGGCCCACTGCATACAACGACATCACCAGCATAGCGATCACAGTACGCACTGGCGACAGGTTGTCTGCTATGTCCGATCGTAAAGTGTCTTTGGAAGCCATCAAGCTTTATGAAGATGGCGAAAACCAGAGTATTTACGGTGCATGGCGCTACATTTGCGAAAGCGCAGGACTTACGCTGCCAGAACTGGACGCAGAGACAGTGCAATACCTACAGAGCCAACACTACACGCCCCGTGGTGAAACCTTCGATTACAGCTTTACTAAACAAGTCACGGTAAAAGAAGCGCTGCAAATGGTGTTGGGTGCCGGTATGTCGACACTGGTGCTGGATGATGGTTTGGTGTCGGCCGTGCGTGAAGGTGTGCAGGCGCCGCGTGGCATGCTTACACCGCATGATCAGGAGTCTGAACTTAAAATATCCTTCAGCGCCCCAGGGCCTGACGACTACAGCGGGGTAGACGTGAAGTACATCGACCCAGTGACGTTCAGCGAAGAGATCGTAGAGTGTCGGCTGCCGGGCTTAACAGCTCTGAAGGTAGAGACAGTCACGCTGGACGGCGTGAAATCACGTACCAGGGCATGGCGCATTGGCATGCGTAAGTTGATGAAGTACCGCCTGCAGCGTTTAACGGCAACGACAAAAACTGAAATGGATGCGTTGGCTTATCGCTACCTTGATTTACTGATCATGAGCAACGACATACCAGGCGATCAAAACATCAGCTGCCTGGTGGAAGCCATCGACATTAGCGGCGGCACCGCAATAGTGACAGTAAGCGAACCGCTGGACTGGTCATTTCCTGCACCGCGCTGCTATATCCGCAGGCAAGACGGAAGCTTAACCAGCTTGCTGATCCCGGCAGAAATTGACGAATACAGACTCAGCCTTCCTGCTGAATTCATCGACTGGAAAACCGACTGGAGCATAGAACCACCGCGGCTGCTGTTCTGCTCTTCAAGTAGCGTTGGGTATCCCATGCTGATCGAGTCGATTGACCCGGACGAAAACCGCCGCTGCAGCGTAAAGGGCCTGAACTACACGCCAGACTTATACCAGTTCGATAACAGTCTGCCTGATTAATACCTAACCAAATACCACTAAAAACCCGCTTCGGCGGGTTTTCGCATTTACATGGGAAGAAACTATGAAATTCAACACGCGCAACCCTGTTGGTACTGAAGGTTCAAGCGATCCGCGGGATATGTTTGATAATGCGGGGAATTTGGATTTAGCGCTACAGTCCGACGCGCCATCATGGAAGGATCGTTTCGGTGTAGATAGACCCACCTATAAAGAATATGAAAGACAAACTGAGGCGGTAATAGACCAAATCGTTAGTGATGGTGCAGCGGCAATTGATACGCTGATCATGGTGAGCGCCGGTGACTTTTTTACAGGCACAGTGGTAACAGCCAGAAACCAAACCGTGTTGTGGTCGACAGATCATGGTGGTAACGGCCACGAATTCCGCTGGGCGGGAGCATTAAACAAAACTGTACCTGCAGAATCTTCCCCATTAACAACTGGCGGCATTTATCCGGATGGCCAGTGGATAGATGTGGGTGTTACGCAGTTGCGGCGTGATCTGGCTCCGGTTGCAGGCATAAAGCATCTGCGGAAATTACCTAACATTCGTCAGACCACGTTGTCATTTCATGACGGTTTAGGTGTAGGTGATGGCGACTATATTTGGTTACCTGGTGCGGACCAATCTGAGCACCTGCAGCGCGGCCCAAATGGTGGAATATTGTGGGCAAGTGCAGCACTGGATTTATACGACGGCACGCGGGCAACACTACCGGCGCTGTTGAATTGGATTGGTACTGGGACTGGATGTTTTGAACTACTAGAGAGCGGAAACCCACACGTTACAATGTTTGGCGCGGTTCCTGACTATGAACCAAGCACAAAAACCGGCACAGATAACGCACTTGCATTCAATAAAATGATGCAGTCTTTTCCCGTTACTGAGGCAAAAGGGGATGGTAAATATCTGGTGCTCAGTGAAATAGCGCCAAACAGAAAGTTTTTATTTAATGCTGAAGGAGCAACGATATGCCAAAGGACGAACACAGAACCGCTATTTAATTTGAACGGTTGCTCAGGGAGTCAAATTCACTTCGGTGACTACACAAATGATGCAGATATTGAAGAATACGATATAGACAACGCCAGGCTGATCTTCGCTAGCCAGTATGTTGAAGATATCTCTATCTACAACGCTAAAATCGTAAAGACTTTCCAGCAAGGGATAAACTTAAATCACTCCAGTGCAAGGATAAATATTGTTTTATGCCACATTGAAGAAACTGCTCGGGATGGCGTTTTTTTGCTAAATAGCGTCGATGCAAAGGTTTCTCTTTGTACGTTAAAAAATACTGGTGACGACTCAATTGCCTTTGCTGGGCAATCTTTTAACGCTATCGCATCATCTAATACTATCACTGGTGCTGGCTCCTATAATTTAGGGGGCTCAGGTATACGGTTTAACCGATCCGGTGTTGCTGTAGGTAATACTATTACTGATAGCGATCTCTTTGGAATAATAGCAGCCGACAATTCAGTGGACGCGACAGCCAAACCAGAGAATTTAAAGTTAATTGGTAACACGATAAAAGGAATTAATAAAACGGGCACAGTAACAGCTGGTATCGGTTTTAAAAACGTCATCAGCGTTGAGTGTATAAGCAACGACATCGAAATGCCTGACAATGAGGCCCACGCATACCGACTTTATGGTGCTACAAAATCAGGCGAAATTTCTATCTCTGGAGGTAAAATTAAAAACGCAAAGTCAGTTATGTACGTAAGGGAAAGCGGTGCAGAGTCTATAGAGATTTCAGCAGTAAAAGCAAAGTTATGTTCAGACTTTTTCTTTTTAGAGGCTACGGGTCAAATAGATATTCTTGAGTTAACGGGTAATACTTCAGACGACACTGCAAATGCGGGTTACTTCAGAACGTTAAAAGTTAGCGGTCAACCAGCTGCAACCGTATTAAAACTGATTACAAAAAATAATAAACTAAAGAACCCGCATGCCGTTCCATTCCTTTTCGATAATGACACCATCATTAACCTTGTTGAGTCTACTAACGACCAATGGGCTACCAATGTTTACCAAGATTTTGCTAATGGTGCCTTTGTGTCTGAAATGTACATAGACGGAAGGATGGGCGACCGAATATCAGCTCAAGGACAAATCACATTTAACGCAACAAACAGCGATTTGATTTCTTTTGGCTCTCAGCCTTTATCCAGAGTGCCTTTGAAGTCAGAAATCACGCTAACTTTAGAAACATCTTTGGGTTCTGCTACCAGCCATAAGATTGATTTTGCGGATAGTTATAATTTCAGGATCTATTTGAATAGTGCGCCAGGCCAGCCTGTAACATTTAGCTGGAAGGTAAAAATGTACGATAAACGTAAAGTAAAATGAGGTGAGACATGGCTTTGTGTAAAACGGTTAACTTCAAGGGCATTGCTGTCAATGAAGCTTATATACGGGTCAGCCAGTATCAAGGTAATAAGCAACAATTAAACTTCACAGTGACATACCATAAGGATGCAGATACGGAAGCTTTTGACGTCAAAACCTTCGAAACTGAGTTTGATTTAAGTGGTGCTAATCCTTTAATCCAGGCATATGCGTTTTTGAAACTCCAACCTGATTTTGCTGGTGCGATAGATTTAGACCCAGACTAGCAAATCAAATCTTTATCAATTTCAAAAATCAAAGACATTTATTGTGCTAGCAGTTGTGGCAGTTGCATTTGAGAGCGAAAGTACATCTCTATTCTTCAATCTTTCGTACATGGTATTGTCATACCTGTGTTACTTTTATCGACATACCTTGGCGCCCCTCCACTAGCATGTCAATCAAATCTCTAAGGTCATGTCCAGGCTCACCATATGCAATACTTACTATAGTCAATAACCAGATTACAGTTTTTCGTTTACCTTTATCTGAAATCTTGTTCATGTTACTCATGTGATTGGTCATTGTGGTGTGGATTCCTTCGATATAATCAGTTTTTAACATACGAAGAGTCGGTCTGATTACATCAAGAACGTTTTGACCATATTCGATTGCTTGCTCTTTATTTGAGAGTTTCCCCTTGTGAATGACGCTATTACGTAACTGGACTTTTTTATCGCTTAACAACGGTGGATTTTTTCCTGTTTCTTGGAGATAGAGAAACATATAAGCGCCCAATTGCCTCTCAGACTGGTTCGATACACTCTTCCATAGCTCTTGTATTGTATTCCAGTCATGACCTTTGGAGGCGCATACAACTTTAATAAAAAATTCGTAAAACCGCTCAAGTGCTGAAGTAAATGAAGATATAGCCTCGCGGTAGTATCCATCTATAATGGCTTCAGCGCCAATATCAAAAAGAATTTCAAATCCATGTAGTTGTAAATGTGTAACTGATGTGTGCCCATTCGGGCATTTGAATTCGTAATGCCCATCGTCTGATATATCAACTACGGCAGAGTGTATTTCACTCGGTACGTTTTCTTTTTCACAGGTAGGGCAAGTTATTGACACTTTCACAATTTACTCTCCAGATTATGAAGTTAATAAGCATATCGTTGTTTTGCGTTGATTGTCGCTTACTTATCAGTAATGTTTTTAGTCTGATTTTATAAAAACTGGCTCGCTAATTTCGTCAAATATGCTCGGTTTATCTATTCGTATAGCGTTTAAATCTACCGGAAGGTTTGGTACTAGAAAATTTTCGAATTTATCAATGCAACGATCTATCGTTAACCACGAATCAAACACATTCGGTGACAGCATTAGTGGGCTAGCTTTGCTGTGGTAGGGTATTAGCTTTGGATGTGGAGGGAGCGTAATCACAGAACAGGAATAAGTCAGTTCGCCAGTCTCTTTGTTTAACCAGGTGCGATACAGTCCACCCAGTGCTAGGCCGCTTTTGCCAATAAAGTCGGTGTACTGGTTTTTCCCATTCACAACTTCGGTTTCACCAAATCCAGCTGCTGGGATTATGCAGCGTTGAGTCCTAAACGCAGCATAGCCAGCGCTGCCTTTCACGTTCAGTTTGTCATACCTGGTATTAAAGCTGGTGTACTGGCTAGGTTTGTATCCGTGTTCAGCTTGTTCCAACAGTAGCCACCAAATCGCATCCTGTAAGCGGCGCTGACCGTTCTGCTCAACCACAATGCTGATCTTGTTCGTTGCCCGGATAAACCGACTTGTACGAAGCGGCATTGCCTGATCTTGCAGGTTAATACCAAGCTGGCCACAGAGATCTATTACTTCAGGGCAATCAATAACGTTTAGTCTTCCGCACATTTGCGCACCTACGAAGCTTGTCAAAAACCTAACTTAAACCAATAATGACTGTATTTAAATACAGTGGTATGAATTTATGCCTTGGTACATTTCAGTCCAAACCCGCAAGCTGGTTCTGATCAAAGATAACAGGGAAATTCAGTGTGTGGTATTTCAGCGATCACGCTCCAACCCGCGCATGTGTTTTTTAAACTGGGCGGCAACAAGCCACGACCACCAAAGGCCTTTGCCGTTTACCTACTATGAGAAGGATATACCTAAGCGGATCGCCGAGGCGGGTTTGACGTACGAATGGAGCCCAGTGCAAAACCAATATGAGTATTACTGTGAAAAAGGTCCAGAATGATCGGCTGTAACTGTTCATTATGTGTGCTATAAAATGATTTTTCAGAACTTTAATATCATGACTTGTTCTCCTGTTAGGGTAAAACTGAAATTTCAAAAGCGCGTTCAGAGTAAATGAGTGTAGAAATTCAAATTAGGCACAGGTATGAATATGGAAGAACATAACATGGGAAATTTTGACCATCGCCAATTTCTTGAACTTCAGGATCGAATAATAGTTCATTTGGCAGGTTTGTATTATGAAATGGCAAATAGCGATCCTCTTGATGGCCGTTACCAAGATTATGAGGCATATGCAAATGAAACCAATGGAGGTTTCTATGAGCACAAGCTCGCTGCAAATATGGGTTTTGATGCTTCATCTGGATCCCCACCAAATTTTAAAGAGGCTTGTAGGTCCTTGATGGAAAATGGTTATGTTCGCAGAACAGTAAGAAATCCAGAATTTAAAGAGTTAGGAATTTGGCCAACAAAAAACGGTCTTGCAAGAGCTGCATATTTAAGTTTGCCATTTCATCGGAGACTGTTAATTCAAATTCGTAATAAACTCCCAGAAATACTTACTTCGATAATTACAACTGTTATCACATTAGTCATTACATGGTTTTTCGGCCTGTTCGACATGTCTTGAGGAAACATAGCAGGTACTTCATTTAATGTACTTGCAATGTAACTACTAAAAAACGGTGATCTTTGGCATCAGCCATTATCTAGTTGTAGATAACATTTCTAATGTAAAACGCTGCGGAGTTGTATGAGAAAACATTCTGGGACAAATTTGGGGCGGAACGGAGTCCGCTTTAGTCCTTTTCTGACCATAAGCATTGCTGCAGATCGCAGTCAGCAAAGGACTGTGGCGGACTGGTAGAACCATAAGAGAGGGTTCGAATCCCTCGTTATGAGGTGGATCTTTCTTTGGAAAAACGATCATGTAACTCATTGATCTGTAATGAGCGAATTGTATAGTTTTGAAGTGGTTAAAATCAGGTGATTTTCGATTTGTAACAATGATTTATCGTCAATAAGGCATCACCTTGACATGGTGAGGTTTAAAATTCTTACGTATATTTTTCTACTTTTTATGCTTTCTAAAAAATCGACGAATCTTCTCATGCCACAATTTTATTGTGGTTTTAATTTTCCCCTGCCCAGGCCAAGGAGCATAGTGAAGACCACCAAGCGCATCTTGAACGAAAAGCATATGCTCGAACCATTCTTTATGGTCCCTTACGCTCAATCCTTTAAATGAGTGTGGTACTACATGTGACTTAGCCTCACCAACATCTAACTTCTCTCCACCGTTAGCGTTAAATGGCACCCAGAATGATTGGCCGTCAGGTTTGGTAATTCGCACGAACGATAGAGATACCGGCCTCTTTCCGTGATTAGACACTGATATAACAGCATCAAAATTGCCTAAGTTTGAGTGATCTTCAAAAAGTGTGGCTCTTACTGAAACAACAGCTTTGTCTGCTCGGTAAGCTATAAAACTTAAATAAAAAGCCGCCAGAGATATAGCTAAAGACAAAAGCGAAATATTTTCAGAACTCATTTTAATCTCACACTTTAAGTTTTCTGCGGTAATAAGCTAATGATGTCAGATTATAGCTTCTGTGAATATGGTCTTAGTTTTGCTATCATGCCGCTTGCAGGATAAATTTTGTGTACCAAGCTGTGTACCAAATGGCTCTTAGTGGGGGTCATCTACTGGCACGTAAGGCGCATAAAATCTGCATTATACCATTCAACAACGTGGCCCTTGGTAT
>NZ_JARIXP010000013.1 GCF_029269265.1 Rheinheimera sp. 1928-s | reverse complement strand
AGTTGTTCAGCAAATTTCCTCATCTGAGAAAGAATAAAATGTGGGGAAATCATTTCTGGCAACGAGGTTATTTTGTAGATTCAGTTGGAATAAACGAAGATATAATTCGGCGCTATGTGCGGCACCAAGAAAAAATGGAACGGCAAGAGCAGGCCGAATTGGCACTAGACTAGACAAAGGGCCCCTTTTAGGGGCTTAACACAAAGCCACCTTCTTCAGAAGGTGGATTATTTACTTGCGTTGCTATAGGCGGTCGCCAGGGTGAAACAGGAAAAACGGGACGCAAACAGTTTTGCGTCACGCCTGTTTCACGCCTTGAGCTCTGCGAAAGGCCGGACAAGACGGCCTGCTGTCGCCTCACCACCCGGAATAAGCACCCGAATTCAGAGCTAATCCGCTGTTAAAGTAGTTCACCGCCTCCGAATTCAGAGCTAATCCGCTGTTAAAGTAGTTCACCGCACTCAAATTCAAAACAAATCCAACCAGCAATTGCACCAACGGCGCAATGCCTCCGGCGATTGCGCCCTACACACTTTCATGCAAAAGTATTCCATCAAACAGATAAAAATTTTAAGGTCAACTTATGTCAGGCAAGCTCCGTACCTACAGCAACAACATCTTTATCGCTCTAAGCCGTTTACTAAACGCGATACTGGGTGGAAACCCAAGCTTAACGTTAAGCGCAAGAGCAGGTCTGAATTATAGAAAAGGGCAGTGGAGTCAACAAAGACGATTGATCAATACAATGTTCTGGTTACAACAGGATCATTGTGAATTTGCTATACGGCTGGATACAGATAGAAATCAGCAAGCGCTAAGGGATGTTTACAGAGAAAATAGAGCCTTTGTGACATCAACGACATCACAAAGGCATCAGAATGATTAATTAAGTGCAGGTCTCATTTCAACCACAACTTCGTTGTTATGGAAAAGTTGTAACTTATCACCGTTTAATTCAATACGATCAGCCATCTGTAAGTGCTGAGTAAAGTTTGACTCGTAGTAGTTACTTTGAGCACAGTACTTTTTAGTACTAACTAAAGGATTTACTTTCAATAAGTTAGAGCTTTGGCTGTAGCTGGCGTTAAATACATTACAACCAGAAAAACCATAAAGTTTGGCATTATCATTAAACAACATACGTAAATTGTATTGTTGTGGTACCTGGATAAATTTTACTCGTTCAACCCTCCAGACGATGCCTTGCACTTTGGCAAGATTCAGTTTGTCAGGGCAGGTGGCTCCAGGCCAAAATTGTTCAAATTTTTCGACAAACAACATCTTGTCTTCTTTTGGGCTTTGGCGCGCAACCATAGTGGCAATGACTGCCTTTCCGTTCAGATTTTTGTCTGTCTGGTAATTACGCAACATAGGTATATGATGCTGAGTCATGGCTACAGATGATTTTTCACCATTGCTACATGAGGTAAAAAAAGCATTATTATCAACAACCTGATACATACCTAGCATCTGCATACTGGTATCAAGTTTAATAAAATCATTGGAGCGCACTAACTCATAGTTATCTTTAGACACTACAGGTTTACCAGCTTCATCCAATAATACAACTTTGTTATTGCTAACAAACTGGAACGACGGAATTTTTGCTTGCTGAGACATCAGATGGATCACCCGACCTTCCAATAACCAGGTGCCTTTCACCAAATTTACTTCATGCTGATCAATAAACTCCTGACGGGCTTCAAACTTGCCATCCTGGAACAAATTGACATGATATTTTATACCCGGGCAGCCTTCACAAGGTAAAGTGCCAGTAAAACTCATATCGCGGTCGATAAAAATATGACCAAAGTCAGTGGCTTGTGCCTGAGCTATGTTGTCATTTAATACTTCATTTTCGACTAAATCAGGTTCTGCGGCGACCACAGGTTCACTGACTTCCTGAATGGGAGCAGGCGTCTGCTGAGGCAATTGGCTACAACCAGCCAAAGCCAGCAATACAGCACTTACGATAAAACTATGTTTCATATTTATCTGGATCCGGAGAAAATTGGCGCCATTATAAAGCAACTGTGCAGACAGTCGAATGGTATTACTGATTAAAAATTGTCATATTTCGTTCTTTTGCTGTGGTAACAGAAAGTCCAGGATCAAACCCGAGCTTTCTTTTGGATTTTCCTGCATAAAACAATGACCACCAGTTAACTTATGCAACTGAACAGAATGATTTAATTTACGCCATTTTTCTGCTGATTTGCTGACAAATGGGTAGGTTTTGTTGCCATAAATCAGAAGAGTAGGACTACAGGGTTGCTTTAACTGAGACCAGAGCTGTTTTGGGTAAGAGCCAAATATTTCCGCTTCACGCTCAGCTTTGCATTTTAGTTCCAGCCCGTCATTACTATGATACAAGGCATGATCGATGTAACTTGCCAGCGCATCATCCTGCCAGTTTTTAAACATACCTCTTTGGTGTAGGTAGGTAAAAGCAGAATCTTTATCTGGCCAATGCTGACGACGGTTGAGCGCCTTTTTAACCATGGGATTTTTTTTGTATAAGCCCAGCCAATCCAGAGTTTGCATCAGTGTCAGCATCCCAGGTGTAAACAACACCGGATCAAGTAAAACTACGGCATCAAATGGACTGGTTGTTTTACTGTTAATCAGTGCTGTTAATACACCACCAAAACTATGTCCTACAGCATAACAGGGGGCATCAGCGAATAAGTCTCTGTGTGCCAGCCAGGCATCAAGGGCCAGATCTGCACTTTGGTTCCAGCCTATAAAAGCGTCGCCATGATCGCTGTCACCATGGCCTTGTGCGTCAGATAAAAACAAATCAAAGTGGGGTAACAAGTGAGCTAAAAAAGGTTGGTACATCCGGCTGCAATAACCGTTGCCATGCAAAATATGCAACACCGGTTTACCACTGGGAGAAGTGTAAAATCCTCGTAAGGTAAAACCGTGTTGTGTAGCGTAGCTCCAGGGGATTAAATCCATCTTTTGTCTTTCGTATCTAAACCAGAATGCACTTTGCCATGGTCATACCAGATCTGCAAATAAAAAGCCCGGCGTTAAACCGGGCTATTGAGTTTATCTATGTCGATCAGAAGTTATAGTTCAAACGGACGTAGTAAAAACCGCCGTTGATTCCCATAACAGCAGTGGTCGGGTACTTAGATCCTGCCACGCCTTGCCATTCATGTTCATCTGGATATGCATCAAAAATATTCTGTGCGCCCACACTGATTTCATAACTGTCATTGACGCTATAACTGATTTCAAGATCTGTTGTAATAGCGGAATCTACTTCAATAGGGAAACCGCTATCCAGATGGTCTTCGTAGAATGCTCCAAAGTGGTTAAAGCGGACATAACCTTTCCAATCTCCATAGTTTTGGTTGACGGTAAAGCTGCCGCGAACCCGAGGTAAACCTCGTTCTAGCTGTTCAACTTTTGATGCACTGATATTTGTTTTTAACTCGCCATCGATCAGGTATTCGCTGATACGGTCAACATTAGTATCTGTCCAGTTATAAGCAAAAGCCAGGGTAGTGCGACCATCCCATAAATCAAAACCATAGTTGGCAACTAAATCTAAACCTTGAGTTGTGGTATCGAAATCGTTGGTAAAGTACTTCACGTCGGAAAAACTGCTGGCGTCATTTATGCCAAGTGCCAATAATGCAGTAATATCATCAGTTGTTAACTTTAAAGGAGAGGTCTGACTGATACGGTCTTCTACTTTGATATGGAAGTAATCTAAAGTAACGTACCAGCCGTTAACTTCAACCACTGTACCCACAGAGAAGTTTTTCGACTTTTCCGGAGTTAAGGGTTTGCCGCCTTTCTGCAAAGAAATAGGGTGGGTTGGTGGTAATGTAGCCTGGTCCACCAGTCCTTCAGAGCTGAAAGCCGTAGTCACATTACGCACATTACTTTGGCCTACAGTAGGAGCACGGAAGCCAGTACTGACTGCTGAGCGGAATGCTACTTCATCAGTGGCCTGATAACGTGCTGTAATTTTACCATTGGTGGTATTGCCAAAGTCTTCAAAGTCTTCGAAACGTAATGCAAAGTCCATACGGAAGTCGTCACTGAATTCAGCTCCTAACTCGGTATACGCAGCATAGCTATAACGATTAAAAGACCCGGCATCTTCAGGTTTAAAACCCGGGAAGCCGTTTGAACCTACACCAAAACCTTGTGAAGCCAATGGACCTACTTCAAAAGAAGCTGCATCGCCAGCATAAATTTCAAAGGTTTCATCGCGGTACTCGACACCACCTGCCACATTTAATGGGTAAGGTAAGGCATCTATATCAAATGGTTTGTTAAAATCTAAGTTGGCTGCTTTTTCCAGCTGCACATACTTACCAGGGCTAAATTCACGTGGAGTATTAGCGCCCAAAGAAGGGTTCAGGGTGTTTTTGATATAAAACTCTACTTCACTACGGCCAATAGACATACTGGCATCAAAAGCCCAGCCTGAATCTAATTCACCTTTTACACCAGAAGCTATAGCTGTGTCTGTAACTACACCACCAAACTTAGGCGTAAAACCACCCGGCAACATACCGTAATAAGTAAAGCAGTGTTCCGGAAGGGCATCGACATCTGCCTGGATATCTGCATGGTTACGTATATTGTCGCCCGTTCTTGCAGAAATACCTGGGCAAGCACCTAAACTTTCATCCAGATTGCCAATTAACAGGTTCGCACCACTGTCACCAGTGTAGACACCACCCCGCAGCGTTGGGTGACGGTAATAAAAACCACCTTCGACATCACGTTCTGCCCAGTTAGTGAATAAATAAAATTCACGGTCTTTGGCAACTTCAAGACCAATATTTGCAAATAGTTTCGCATCCCGTTTAAATTCTGGTGAGCCCCAAACCTGAGCTGGGTCTAGAATAAAAGGATTGCCTGCCGCGATCGCGTCGGCGGCATCGGTTACTTGCACTGAACGGCTGGTAGGATCGGCTTGTTTATATTCACCACTGATATTGGCAAAACCGTTATCGGTAAAAGGCAGGCCTATATTGCCGGAAATCTGGCGTAAATCACCGTCGCCTTCATAATGTTGACCTGCTTTCACTTCAAAAGAGCCACCTTCGTCGGCATCTTTTAAACGGAAGTTAATAACACCAGCAATAGCGTCCGAACCGTATTGAGCTGCTGCGCCATCCCGTAAAATTTCAACTTGTTTTAACGCAATGGAAGGGATAACAGAAATGTCCGGGCCCTGAGAACCATCAGAAATACCGCTGCCTAAAAAGGTAATAACAGCAGCACGGTGACGTCTTTTACCATTCACTAATACCAAGGTACTGTCTGGCGGCAGACCACGTAAGTTAGCCGGGCGTATTAAGGTAGAAGCATCATTAATTGGCTGAGCATTGACGTTAAAAGACGGCACTGCCGCGGTCATTAAGCTGACCATATCGCTTGTGCCTGTTTTTGAAAACTCTTCGCCGCCGATCACGTCTACAGGAACAGCTGAATCACCTACCGAACGTGGTGCACCCCTTGCACCAATAACGGCAATTTTCTCAACAGCACCTTCTGCTTTTTGTTCCGCTGCTGCGTCGGGAGTTTCCTGGGCTATTAAAGAGGTACTGAATAATAAACTGCCGCATAAAGCGATTTTTATCGCTGCTGCAACTGGATGGTAGTGGGTTATTTCTTTCTTCATGGATGTTGCCTTCTCATCTGGATTTTTGTGTTGGCTCATTTTTATCTACGAGCTCTGTAGAGACCATATTTGAAAAGCTTTTGTTTGTCTATCGTGATTTAATGTTAATTTGTCGCTTCATTGTGGTGATTTGCCGCACCAATCTGGTGCTTTCGCTGGTTTTGGACGTTTTGCTTCGGAAAATGAAGCGACAAATTTGAACCTGAATAAATGAAAAATATCGGATCGGACTTGCTGTTTTAGTCAAAGTCGATTCAGATAGCAGGGTTACTTTAATCAAGGATTTACAGTAGTGAAAAAACTTCTTACTCCGGCAGCTTTAGCTACCTTGTTACTTTCAACAACAGCACTGGCAAATAGTAGGTTACCTTTAGAGCGTTTGTTTGCTGAACCCGCATTAAGCGGTACAGCTCCTCGTTCTTTAAGCTTTTCGCCTGATGGCAGTCGTGTGACCTATCTCAAAGGCAAAGAGACAGACGCCAACAGACTGGACCTGTGGCAATATCAAATAAAAACAGGTAAACACAGCCTTTTAGTTGATTCAAATCAATTGTTTAGTGGTCCTGAGTTATTGTCAGATGAAGAAAAAGCCCGACGTGAGCGTTTACGCTTATTTGCCAGTGGTATTGTCAGTTATAACTGGTCCAAAGATGGCAAAGCTTTGCTGTTTCCGTTAAATGGCGATTTGTTTTATTACGACTTAGCCAGCCAGAAAGCGCGTAAGTTAACCAATACCGAAGCCTTTGAAACCGATGCACAAATATCGCCCAAAGGTCAGTACGTATCTTTTATTCGGGAACAAAATATTTTTGTATTGGACCTGAAATCAGGCAAAGAAACTCAGTTAACGACAGATGGTAAGGGGCTGATTAAAAATGGTATGGCTGAATTTGTTGCTCAGGAAGAGATGGGCAGAATGACTGGCTATTGGTGGGCTCCTGATGACAGCAAAATTGCTTTTAGTCAGATTGATGAGTCGCCAGTGGCTGAAGCGGTACGTAATGAAATCTATGCCGATGAAATTAAGTTATTTAATCAGCGTTATCCTTTTACCGGCACAGCGAATGTGAAGGTAAAACTGGGTGTGGTCGCAGTACAACAACCTGCAGTGCAATGGCTGGATTTAGGTAAAGAGCAGGATATTTATCTGGCTCGGGTGAACTGGAGTAAAACAGCCTCTTTGTTGACTTATCAATGGCAAAGCCGTGATCAACAGCAACTGGAGTTGCGTTCGGTTGAATTGCCATCCGGTCAGACCAACGTGCTGTTAAAAGAACAAAGCTCAACCTGGCTTAACCTAAATGACGATTTGCATTTCTTAAAAGACAAACAACATTTTGTCTGGGCGTCTGAGCGGGACGGTTATAAGCATCTGTATTTGTACAAACTGGATGGCACTTTGGTACGTCAGTTGACCCAAGGCCACTGGGTTGTTAATAAAATAGAAGCAATTAATGAAGAGCAAGGCATTATTTACTTCTCTGGCCGCAAAGATACACCGCTGGAAAGTCATCTGTATTCAGTACCCGTCAAAGGCGGTGACAGCAAGCGTTTAACTCAGGCTGAGTTTTCACATGCAGTTGTTATGGCTGAAACAGGCCAGAGCTTTATTGATAGTTACTCCAGCGTATTACAGCCGACTAAAGTGGAATTGAAGAGTGTCGAAGGCAAAGTGCTGACTGTGCTTGAGTCTAATACTGTGGCTGGTTCCCATCCACTGGCCGAGTACAAAGATAGTCTGGTAAAACCGCGTTTTGGCACCTTAAAAGCAAAAGATGGGCAAACTTTACATTACCGTGTATTTGAGCCAAAACAGCTTGAACAGGGCAAAAAGTACCCTGTTGTAGTCGGGGTTTATGGTGGACCAGGCGCACAGCGCGTAACCAATAGCTGGAGTGCCAGGGATTTGTATTTCCAGTATCTGGCACAAAATGGTTATGTGGTGTTCCAGCTGGACAACAGAGGATCTGAAAATCGTGGTAAAGCTTTTGAAGACCCCATTTATAAAAAACTTGCCGATATAGAGCTGGAAGATCAAATCACTGGTGTCGAGTATCTGCGGACTTTGCCTTATGTCGATGCAAAGCGTATTGGCATTTATGGCCACAGCTATGGCGGTTACATGGCTATTATGGCGATGTTCAAAGCAGGAGATTATTTTAAAGCTGGTGTAGCAGGTGCTCCTGTCACCGATTGGGCTTTGTATGACACCCATTACACTGAACGTTATTTAGGTCATCCTGCAACCAATAAAGCGGGCTACGAGCAAAGCTCAGTCTTTCCTTATGTGAAAGATTATCAGGGCAATCTGCTGATTTACCATGGTATGGCGGACGACAACGTGCTTTTTACCCACAGTACCAAGTTGTATTCTGAATTACAGCAACAAGGTAAATTATTTGAAAGTATGGATTACCCTGGCAGCAAACACTCTATGTTCGGTCAGCCGGTGCAAACCCATTTACATAAAACCATTACTGCGTTTTTTGAACGTCAATTAAAACAATAATTTGGGGCGGGTATTTAACCCGCCTTTTATCACAATTCGTTGCCACTTAATCTGTTGGCCTGAAAAGCCAGCAGATTATCACTGGTCACCTGACAAATTTGCTGTAAAGCTTCTGTAGTAAAAAACGCCTGATGTCCGGTGATCAATACATTAGGGAAAGTCAGTAGCCGCTTAAACACTTCATCATCTATCAGTTGTCCGGATAAATCCTGAAAAAACAAATCTGCTTCCTGCTCATAGACATCCAGACCTAAATAACCAATTTTACGGCTCTTCAGCGCTTTAATCACGGCTTTGGTATCTATTAAGCCACCTCTGCTGGTATTGATCAGCATCACACCGTCTTTCATCAATGCCAGGCTATCACTATTGACCATATGCTGAGTTTGAGGATTTAACGGACAATGCAGACTGATCACATTTGATTCTGTCCATAGTTCTTCCAACGACACATAGCGTACACCAGCTTTGACCAGCTCATCATTCTCCTGAATATCGTAACAGAGCACTTGCATACCAAAACCAAGCAGGATCTTCGCCGTTGCCGCTCCTATGCGGCCTGTACCCACCAAACCTGCAGTTTTGCCATGCAAGTTAAAACCCAATAAGCCATCGAGCGCAAAGTTGTCATCCCGCACTCTGTTATAGGCTTTATGTAATTTTCGGTTTAAACACAGGATCATCGCAACAGTGTGTTCTGCGACAGCTTCAGGTGAGTAAGCGGGAACGCGGGCAACCCGCAGGTCAAGCTCTTTGGCCGCCGCCAAATCGACATTATTAAAACCTGCGCAGCGTAGGGCTATCATGCCTACGCCCGCGGCTTTCAAATCAGCAAGCACAGGGGCAGACAGATCGTCATTTACAAAAACACAAACAGCAGCATAGCCTTGCGTTAGTTTGGCGCTTTGTTGATCCAGTGGGCCATCAAAAAAGCTGAACTCAAGGCTTGAGTCTGCCCAATCAGCAAAACTTGTCTGATCGTATTTTTTCGCGCTAAAGACTGCAACTTTCATTTTGGGGCTCCTTGCTTCTTGATCCGAATCTCAGAGTAACGCAAAAAGTCGCTGTCTATGTTGTTTTTAATCAAAGCATCAGCTATTCAATACTTCTTCAACCGACTGATGCAAGCTGGATGGCTTAGTGCGTGGGGCATAACGTTTGACGACATCACCCTGACGATTCACTAAAAACTTAGTGAAGTTCCATTTAATGGCACGGGTTTTCATCAAACCACGGGCCTGATCTTTTAAATATTCAAACAAAGGGTCTGAATCCAGGCCATTCACCTGTACCTTGCCAAAAACCGGAAAACTAACACCGTAATTCAGCTGACAGAATTGCTGTATTTCTGCATTGGACCCTGGTTCCTGAGCTCCAAACTGATTACAGGGAAAAGCTAATACGACAAAACCCTGATCTTTATATTGCTGATATAAAGCTTCCAGCTCCTGATACTGCGAGGTAAATCCGCACTGGCTGGCTGTGTTGACAATCAGTACCACTTTATCCCTGTATTGAGCTAAATCGACGTCCTGACCCAGACTGTCCTTCACTTTGAAATGGTGAACCTTTGGCATAACTGTCCTTTTCTGCAACTCGTCTGATGCTTTTGCGTCAGAGCCCCTGATTCTAGTAAGCTTCTTGGCATTCAAGTCTGTCACAGAAATAAGTCAAAATTATGTCAAATTTATCACAACAAAAAGTTGCCTTTGTCGGTTTGGGTGTTATGGGTTTTCCTATGGCTGGGCATCTGCAGCAAAAAGGCGAGCAAGTTTGTGTCTATAACCGAACTCATCAGAAAGCTTTAGACTGGGTTCAGCAGTACGGTGGTACCTGTGCATCAACTCCGGCAGACGCTGCCACTGGTGCCGATTTGGTGATGTTATGCGTCGGGAATGACAACGATGTACGTTCTGTGGTGTATGGCGAACAGGGCGTTTTAGCTGCGATGCGACCTGGCTCTTTATTGATTGATCACACCACAGCCTCAGCCGATTTAGCCCGTGAACTGGCTTTGGCCTGCAAAGCAAAAGGCATAGGTTTTTTAGATGCACCTGTATCAGGTGGTCAGGCTGGTGCTCAGAATGGCTTACTGACCATTATGCTGGGCGGCGAAATTGCTGAGTTTGCAAAAGCTGAAAACACGCTGATGAAATACGCCCGCAGCGCCCGTTTATTAGGGCCTGCAGGTTCAGGTCAACTGGCCAAAATGGTCAATCAAATTTGTATCGCCGGCGTAGTACAAGGCTTGGCTGAGGCTATGCATTTTGCTCAACAGGCCGGACTGGATGGTCAGGCTGTTTTGGACACCATCAGCAAAGGCGCTGCTCAGTCCTGGCAAATGGAAAACCGCGGCTCCACTATGTTGCAAGGCAAATACGACTTCGGCTTTGCGGTCGACTGGATGCGCAAAGACTTAGCGATCACCTTAAACGAAGCCCGTCACAATGGAGCTACTTTGCCACTGACTGCTTTAGTCGATCAGTTTTACGCTCAAGTGCAGGCTATGGGTGGCGGTCGCTGGGATACGTCCAGTTTACTGACCGTATTGCAGCGTAAAAGTTAACATTTCAGCACTTTTAGTCCTCCAGACTGATGCTGGCCAAACCTAAGGTCAGCACCAGTAGTATAGGAATGTGCACCAGATGCAGCATTGGATCTGGTGTTATTTGCAGAGCAAGCCCTACCACCATAGCCCAGACCAAAGCCAATAAAGCCCATACTGCAGTGCGTTTTGACAGTTGAAACATAACTACCTCCTGTTGTTGATGCTGATACTTTACTCTTAGGTTGACAGGGTCTAAAGTGTCGCTAATGACGTATTTGAGGCGGTAAGTGACAATATGAAACGCATTGGTATTTGGGTAAATCAAGACGTAGTGATGAGCAGTGTGACAGGGGTAATGGATTTTTTTACCTTCTGTAATAAATACTGGCAATTAATACAGCAAAGCGATCAGCAGTTATTTGAAACTGTGTTGATGGGACCTAATACTCAGCTACAGCAGGGGTCTTTTACGCTGCAGGTTGAACCTGTTGATGTAAATCAGATTGATATTCTGTTGATCCCCGGATTTTACGCCTATAACTCAAACGATCTGCTGCGTGTGAGTCAGGAATTGCTACCTTACAAGGCTGAATTACAGCAGATGCTGCAACAGGGAAAGTGGCTGGGCGCTTTTTGTAATGGCACTTTTGCGCTGGCTGGAACGGGTTTATTAAATGGTCTGCAGGCGACGTCAGTCTGGTTTTTTAAAGACTATTTCCGTCAGATGTTCCCGCAAGTTAAACTGGACTTACAGCAACTGGTTGTGCAGCAGCAAACTATTTTAACTGGTGGTGCTACTACTTCTTATCTGAATTTATGTCTGCGTTTTGTCGAGCTTTGTATGGATACAGCTTTTGCTCAGCAAATGGCAAAGATTATGCTGACCGATCCAAACCGGACTTCACAGTTACCTTATTTATCTCTGCAACTGACCCCACAACATAAAGACGGCAAATTGGCTGAAATTCAGCAGTATCTTCAGGCTCATCTGGCGGAACCTGTCAGTCTGGAGCAACTCGCCGAAACTTTTGCCATGACACCCCGCACTTTGATCCGACGTTTTAAGCAACATTTAGACGAAACCCCTATGGCTTATCTGCAGCGTTTACGTATTGAGAGGGCGAAGTCTTTGCTGGAAAATACGTTGTGGACTGCAGAAGACATCATGCAGCAAGTTGGCTATGAGGATATTTCGTCTTTTCGGAAGTTATTTGTGCATTACACCAGCCTGACCCCCAAAGCGTATCGGCAAAAATTTATGTTTGAGCCACAAATTGACTGCTGTCCGGTCAGTGGCCGTGAGCGGGAGTCTGCGGCATAATTATCGCCGCACTGTTAATTAACAAAGTTTAACAAATGAATCAGGAAAAGTTTGTTTTGTGCTATTATCATGTGGCCAATTCATTGATGAAAGTTAATTAAATGTATTTATCTGAGATCGGCTGGCATCTTTATGCACTGCTTTTATTTGTTTGTGTACTGCTCCCGGCTTTGGTTTTATCGGCTCTGGTGTATTTTAAACCTCTTTGGTTAAGACAATCTTTATGGGTTTTCAGCCTTTGTAGTTTGTGCTTCTTACTGCTTAGTCTGAAGTTTAGTGATAACACTTTGTTAATGAATGGCAACGCTCTGGAGTTGAAAGCTGGGTTATATCAGACCAAGATTGATGATATTCACTCAGCGCAAAGTAAAGTTTCAGTGGTGTTTTGTGACGAGTTAGGCGAGTTCAAGCCCGTAGTTGCTGTAAACGCGATTAATTTGCCTAATTACAAAGTCGGTTGGTACAGGCTGGCCAATCAGCAGACCGCTTTTGTTATGCTGATTGGCGATATCGACAAAGTGACAGTGGTCAGCACTAAAAACGCGATAGCGTTAATTAGTGGCGATATTAACAGGGATAACGCTGGTGCTGGTTTACAGGCCAAGGCGTTTCGATAGGGTCAGAAACCTTGCCTCTGACCCTTTCACGTTTTACATCAGAACTGCATTTCCGGAATATCGCCAGAGATCACTAACTTACCCGCAGTTTTTTGCTGAATTTCTTCTACGCTGATGCCAGGCGCTCGTTCCAATAAGTGGAAAGCGCCGTCTCTTACTTCCAGCACAGCTAAATCAGTCACAATCTTTTTCACACAGTTCACGCCTGTTAGTGGCAAAGTACAGTTATCCAGTAGCTTGGAGCTGCCGTATTTGTCAGCGTGAGTCATGGTAACAATAATGTTTTGTGCGCCAGCGACTAAATCCATAGCGCCGCCCATGCCTTTGACCAGTTTGCCTGGGATCATCCAACTGGCGATATTGCCGTTTTGATCCACTTCAAAAGCGCCCAAAACAGTTAAATCCACATGACCGCCACGGATCATGGCAAAGCTTTCAGCTGAGCTGAAAATGGCAGCGCCTTTAATAGCTGTGACTGTTTCTTTACCGGCGTTGATCATATCGGCATCTAGTTCAGCTTCGGTTGGGTAGGGGCCCATACCTAATAAACCATTTTCCGATTGCAGCATCACTTCAATACCTGTTGGCACATAGTTCGCCACTAATGTCGGGATACCAATACCTAAATTGACGTAATAGCCGTCCTGTAATTCCTGAGCCACCCGCATAGCGACCTGTTCACGTGATAATGCCATTTGCTGTGCTCCTTAAGCCTGACGGACCATACGACGTTCAATGCGTTTTTCAAAGCTGGCTTTGATCACACGTTGTACATAAATACCTGGTGTGTGAATTTGGCTTGGCTCCAGCTCACCCGGCTCGACAATTTCTTCCACTTCAGCCACAGTAATTTTGCCTGCAGTAGCTGCCATAGGGTTGAAGTTCATTGAGGTATGGCGGAACACCAGATTGCCGTAACGGTCCGCTTTCCAGGCCCGCACTATAGCGAAATCACCTGTGATCGATTCTTCCAGCACATAATTACGACCATTAATCTCGCGGGTTTCTTTACCATCAGCCACAGGAGTACCGTAGCCTGTTGCCGTATAAAAGGCCGGAATACCAGCACCACCAGCACGGATTTTTTCTGCCAGTGTGCCTTGAGGTGTCAGTACTACTTCGAGTTCACCTGATAACAGCTGCTTTTCA
This sequence comes from Rheinheimera sp. 1928-s, assembly GCF_029269265.1. Taxonomy (GTDB): domain Bacteria; phylum Pseudomonadota; class Gammaproteobacteria; order Enterobacterales; family Alteromonadaceae; genus Pararheinheimera. The sequence goes on along the minus strand of NZ_JARIXP010000013.1, from coordinate 34,007 downwards.
AATAAGGCGTTTTCGCCCACATAAGAGGCGACCATTTTTTTGATTTGACGCTCTTCCAGCAACACACCCAAACCAAAACCATCGACACCACAGTTGTTGGAGACAACTGTTAAGTCCGTAGTGCCCATTTTTTTGATCTGAGCAATCAGGCCTTCCGGAATACCACATAAACCAAAACCACCGGCTATCACTGTCATGCCATCGGTCAGGCCTGCCAGCGCTTCTTCGTAGCTGGTGACAACTTTATTAAACCCTGCCATTTTGTATCCTTAAAAGATGCTATCAATGATTAATTCTGCTGGCATTTGGCCTTTAGCGCCAATCCTACTTTAGAACTAGGTGCTTTCCCCAGCTGTTCGCTGATAAACCAGCCAACAGGGGCTAGCCGTTGTAAATCAACACCGCTATGGATGCCAAGGCCGTTCAGTAAATACACCACTTCTTCAGTGGCAACATTGCCTGACGCACCGGCAGCGTAAGGACAGCCGCCTAAACCAGCCACTGAGCTGTCTACTACAGCAATACCACGTTGCAGCGCTGCGTAAATATTACTTAACGCCTGGCCATAAGTGTCGTGAAAATGCACAGCTAACTGCTCTACAGGTACAACCGCCAGTACAGCATCCAGCATGGCATTGACTTTGGACGGAGTGCCAACGCCTATGGTGTCACCCAAAGAGATTTCATAGCAGCCCATCTCCAGCAGGGCTTTGGCAACCCGTGCTACTTCTGCTGGCGCAACCTCACCCTGATAAGGGCAACCCACCACACAAGAGACATAACCCCGCACTTTAATACCATCCAGTCTGGCCCGCGCCATTACAGGGGCAAAACGCTCCAGACTTTCCGCTATGCTGCAGTTGATATTTTTCTGGGTAAAAGCCTCAGATGCGGCACCAAAGACCGCAACTTCAGAGGCTCCTGCTGCTTTGGCTGCTTCATAGCCTTGCAGATTGGGTGTCAACGCTGTGTACTGAATACCGGCTTTTCGGCTGATTTGTGCAAAGACTGCCGCTGAATCTGCCATTTGTGGCACCCACTTTGGCGAGACAAAAGCGCCGGTTTCAATGGTAATAAGGCCAGTTTCAGCTAAGCGATTGACCAGCTCAACTTTGGCCTCCAGCGACACTGCTTTTTCATTTTGCAGACCATCGCGTGGGCCTACTTCAACAAGTCGCACGGCTTTGGGCAAACCAGCTGTGTGGTGTGGGTTTAATATCAGTGACATGCATGACTCCTAAAAATGGGGCTGTATTATTCAGCGGCTGTAAAATCAAGCAGCTGAGCGCCGTCTTTCACCAGATCACCAGCGGCATAAAACAGCTGATTCACCACGCCATCTTTCGGCGCTTTAATGCTGTATTCCATTTTCATCGCTTCCATCACCAAAATCGTTTGGCCAGCGCTGACGACCGCACCTTTTTCCACCATCACAGCGACTATAGTGCCGTTCATTGGTGCCGTCAGGCTACCTGCCGCTGCACTATCGTCGACTTGAGTCTGCACTTGCGTCTGGTAAATAAAGTCATAACGTCGATGTTTGATGAAAACCGACACTGTCTCCTGATACTGGCTGACCCGCACTTTAACTCTGTGGCCATTTAAATTGGCTTGCAGTTCATCACCTTGTAAGCGGGCGGTGGCTGGGGTGGTGACGCCATGCTGAGTTAAGCTCAGTGTTTTACCTTCAGAGCTGATGCTGATCAGACGGGTTTCATCCTGATAAATCAGTGGGAAAGACACAGTTGGAACTTCATTTAAACGCCAGCCAGAACACAAAGCCCATGGGCTTTGATCGTCCACATTGTCTGAACGCTCTTTCAGCAACAGATACAAGGCTGCCAATAAACTGGCTTGTTCGGTTTCAGACTGACCTGGGGCAAACAAGGATTCTTTATGCCGTTCAATAAAATGCGTATCCAGCTCTGCCTTGGCAAAAGCAGGTTGCTCCACTAAACGGGTTAAGAAATTCAGGTTGTTTTTCACACCAGCAATACGATAATCATCTAAAGCACGCAACATACGGGCTATGGCGCGGTCACGGTTTTCATCCCAGACAATCAGCTTGGCAATCATAGGATCGTAAAAAGGCGAGACTTCGTCGTTTTCGACCACGCCTGTATCGACCCGCACATAGCGACTGGCTTCAGGCTGGCGTAAATACGTCAGTTTGCCTGTGGCTGGCAGGAAATTGTGGTCTGGGTCTTCAGCATAAACCCGCACTTCAATGGCATGACCATCAATAGTGATTTGGTCCTGAGTCAAAGGTAAAGGCTGGCCACTGGCGACCAACAGCTGCCATTTCACCAGATCCTGACCTGTGATCATTTCAGTCACAGGGTGTTCTACCTGCAGACGGGTATTCATTTCCATAAAATAGAAGGAGCCGTCTTCATCAAATAAAAACTCAACAGTACCGGCACCCTGATAAGCAATAGCCTGAGCGGCTTTGACTGCTGCTTCGCCCATGGCTTTGCGCTGCTCACTACTGAAATTTGGTGCTGGTGCTTCTTCAATCACTTTTTGGTGACGGCGCTGAATAGAGCAGTCGCGTTCAGCTAAATAGACTGCATTGCCAAAACTGTCGGCGAACACCTGAATTTCAACATGACGGGGTTTGGTCAGATAGCGTTCCATCAGCACTTTGTCATTGCCAAAGCCATTTAAGGCTTCACGTTTGGCGCCAGCCAAAGCTTCAGCAAATTCGTCACTGTTCCACACCACACGCATACCTTTACCACCACCGCCATATGCGGCTTTCAGTAGCAGCGGGTAGCCCACCAGATCAGCTTGTTGCTGTAAAAAGGCAGGGTCCTGATTATCGCCATGGTAACCCGGTACTAAAGGTACACCTGCTTTGGTCATAATCTCTTTGGCGGCGCTTTTGCTGCCCATAGCCGCTATGGCAGGCACTGGTGGGCCAATAAAGACCACACCGGCTTCCGCGCAGGCTTCTGCAAATCCTTCGTTTTCAGATAAAAAGCCATAACCAGGGTGCACAGCTTCGGCGCCACTTAATTTGGCAATTTCCAGAATCTTGTCCGCCCGTAAATAGGACTCTTTGCTTGGCGCAGGGCCTAATAAAAAAGCTTCATCGGCCATATGCACATGACGGGCATTGGTGTCGGCTTCTGAATAGACAGCCACACAACGAATGCCCAGTTTATGGGCGGTTTCTATCACTCGGCAGGCGATTTCGCCCCGGTTGGCGATCAAAATTTTGCGAAACATCAGTCTGTTTTTCCTTATTCTGACCGGATCCAGGCCGGAGTACGTTTTTGTAAAAAGGCAGTTAAGCCTTCCTGACCTTCAGCCGAGACACGAATAGCGGCAATACGGGCTGAAGTGCTATCTATAAGCTGCTGATTAATCGGCTGATGATTTACAGCGGCTATTAACTCTTTGGCGCAGCGCAAAGCTGCAGGGCTGTTCTTCAGCAAAGTGCCAACAAAATGTTCTGCTGCGCCACTAAGACCTCCAGCGTCTACGACCTGATGCACTAAACCTAAATTCAACGCAGTAGCAGCATCAAAACGTTCAGCGGTTAAGAAATAACGGCGGCTCGCACGTTCGCCAATAGCGCGCATCACGTAGGGGCTGATCACGGCCGGTATTAAACCTATTTTCACTTCGCTTAAACAAAAGCTGGCACCTTGTTCGGCAAGGGCTATATCGCAACAAGAGACTAAACCCAAAGCTCCACCAAAAGCTGCACCTTGTACCAAAGCTATAGTGGGGGCAGGGAAGCAATCCAGTTGACGCATCAGCTCCGCTAACTGGCCTGCATCTTCTAAGTTCTGCTGGTAGTTTTTCTCTGCCATAGAGCGCATCCAGTTCAGATCGGCACCTGCACTGAAGTTTTTACCCAAGGATTTCAGCAACAACACCCGTACAGCTGGGTTCGCAGCCAGGCTTTTCAAAGCGTCTATTAATTCGCCAATCATGCTGTCGTCAAAGGCGTTATGCACTTCGGCTCGGTTCAGCACTAATTCTGCAACACCAGCTGCATTTAACGAGGTCGTAATAGTTTTATAGTTTTGCATTTTGTTTACTCCTTGCCATTACATCCGGAACACGCCAAATTTGGATTCGGCGACAGGCGCATTCAGCGCGGCAGTCAGTGCCAGGCCAACCACCATACGGGTTTGTGCCGGGTCGATAATGCCGTCATCCCATAAACGTGCACTGGCGTAATACGGGTGGCCTTGCTGTTCGTACTGGGCGACAATAGGCTGACGTATGGCTTGTTCAGCTTCGGCTGTTAAGCTTTCGCCTTTACGGGCCAAGGCGTCTTTAGTCACAGTGGCCATCACACCTGCCGCTTGTTCACCACCCATTACAGAAATACGGGCATTGGGCCACATCCACATCATGGTTGGGTCATAAGCACGGCCACACATGCCGTAGTTACCAGCACCGTATGATCCACCAATTAATACGGTAAATTTCGGCACATTGGCACAAGACACCGCCATCACCATTTTTGCGCCGTGTTTGGCAATACCTTCGGCTTCGTATTTTTTACCGACCATAAAGCCGGTGATATTTTGCAGGAATAAAAGTGGAATTTTGCGCTGGGCACAGAGCTCAATAAAGTGGGCGCCTTTTTGCGCTGACTCAGAAAACAGAATGCCGTTGTTGGCCACTATGCCAATAGGCTGGCCAAAAATGCGGGCAAAACCACAGACTAAAGTCGCGCCATAAAACTGTTTAAATTCGTCAAAGTCTGATGCATCGACAAGTCGGGCTATCACTTCGCGGACATCAAATGGCTTTTTCAGATCGGTGCCGACAATGCCATACAGCTCGCTGGCATCATAAAGTGGGGCTTCGACAGGGCGCACGTCCCCTTGCACTGGTTTTTGATGATTTAAACGACTGACAGCATTACGCGCCAGTTGCAGCGCATGTTCATCATTCAGCGCATAGTGATCGGCCACGCCAGAGATTTTACAGTGCACATCAGCACCACCTAACTCTTCTGCCGTCACTTCTTCACCCGTGGCGGCTTTGACCAATGGCGGGCCAGCTAAAAAGATAGTGCCCTGATCTTTAACGATAATGCTTTCATCGGCCATAGCAGGCACATAAGCACCACCTGCAGTACAAAGTCCCATCACCACCGCAATTTGTGGAATACCTTTGGCGGACATACGCGCCTGATTAAAGAAAATACGGCCAAAGTGCAGTTTGTCTGGGAATACATCGTCCTGACGGGGCAGGTTAGCGCCACCTGAGTCGACCAGATAAATACAAGGCAACATACAGGTTTCGGCAATTTCCTGCGCTCGTAAGTGTTTTTTAACCGTCAGTGGGTAATAAGTGCCGCCTTTGACTGTGGCATCGTTGGCCACAATCATGCATTCGACACCATTCACCCGGCCTATGCCTGCAACCACACCAGCTGCTGGTACATAGTCGTCATAACATAACCAGCCAGCAAACTGACCCACTTCCAAAAAAGGTGAACCCGGGTCCAGCAGTTTTTGAATACGATCACGGACAAACAACTTGCCGCGTGAAGTATGACGGGCAATCAAGGCTTCGCCGCCACCTAATTTGATCTGTTGTACTTTTTGCTCTAAATCATCCACCAGCAGCTGCATCGCCTGAGCGTTCTGGATAAATTCGTCACTGCGTGGATTAATTTTGCTATTCAGTCTGGCCACGTTCACCACCTTTGGCTATCGGGATTGAGTCTTGAGTTGGGGCTCTTTAGGAAAAACCGGACAGGAGTCCGGCTTTTTTATTGTTGTTGAGCCCGCACTGGTTCTACTTAGTTCGATTCGTTAAATAACTCGCGGCCAATCAACATACGGCGAATTTCTGAGGTACCAGCGCCGATTTCGTACAGCTTGGCATCGCGTAATAAACGCCCTGTAGGGTATTCATTGATATAACCATTACCACCTAACAGCTGGATTGCATCCAATGCCATTTGAGTAGCCAGTTCTGCGCTGTATAAAATCGCGCCTGCTGCATCTTTACGGGTGGTTTCACCGCGGTCACAGGCTTTGGCGACTGTGTAGACATAAGCGCGGGCTGCATTCATTTTGGTGTACATATCGGCCACTTTGCCCTGTACCAGCTGGAATTCACCTATAGACTGGCCAAACTGTTTACGGTCGTGGATATAAGGCACTACTACATCCATACAGGCTTGCATAATGCCAAGCGGACCGCCGGATAACACCACACGCTCATAATCCAGACCAGACATCAGCACGCGGGCGCCAGTGCCTATAGTGCCTAATACGTTTTCTTCCGGCACTTCACAGTCTTCAAACACCAACTCACAGGTGTTCGATCCGCGCATACCCAGCTTGTCGAGTTTTTGTGCCTGGCTAAAACCTTTAAAACCACGTTCAACAATAAAAGCTGTCATGCCTTTAGAGCCGGCATTGATATCAGTTTTGGCGTAAATCACATAGGTATGGGCGTCAGGGCCGTTGGTGATCCACATTTTGTTGCCGTTTAAAATATAACGGTCACCTTGTTTGTCGGCGCGTAACTTCATCGACACGACATCTGAACCAGCGTTTGGCTCAGACATCGCCAGAGCGCCAATATGTTCGCCAGAACATAACTTGGGCAGGTACTTTTGTTTTTGTGCTTCGTTGCCGTTACGGGCAATCTGATTGACACATAAATTGGAATGCGCACCGTAAGACAAGGCCACTGAAGCAGAAGCGCGGCTGATTTCTTCCATCGCCACTATGTGTTCCAGGTAACCCATACCAGAGCCACCGTATTGCTCATCGACTGTGATGCCTAATAAACCCAGGTCGCCAAATTTACGCCATAAATCATTTGGGAATTCGTTGTCATGGTCAATTTGTGCTGCACGTGGCGCTATTTCGTCACGGGCAAAGCTGTTGACCTGTTCACGGATCATGTCGACTGTTTCGCCCAGATCGTAATTTAATGTTTTGTATGTGCTAATCATGTCGGTCTATCCCCGTTTGCCTTTCGTCTCTGGTTGCCTGACTGCAACGCCAATTACTTTGGGCACTGTTTGATTTGATTTTGTTTAAATTTGTTTTTTATTTAATTCGGTTCTTTGACTTGCTTGGCCTGATCCAGGGTTTCGCGACAGCGTTTTTCTACTGTGACTAATTCCATCAGCACCACTTTGATGTCATCCATCTGTTGGTGCAGTTCAGCCTTTTTCTGTTCAATCAACTTCAGCATGGTGCTCAATTGAGTCACGCTGCTTTTATCTGCATCGTACAGCTCAAATAACTGGCCTGTTTCTGACAAGCTAAAGCCCAGCCGTTTGCCACGCAAAATAAGTTTCAGCCTAACCCTGTCTCTACGATTGTAAATGCGGGTTTGTCCCTGTCGTAAAGGTGTTAATAGGCCCTGATCTTCGTAGAAACGAATACTACGGGTGGTGATATCAAACTCTTTTGCCAGCTCGCTGATGCTGTAGGTTTTATCGTCTGTTTCAGTCTTTTTGGCAGTCATGTGGGTCGTCATTTGGGCCTTCCAGTAAAGTGGCGACAACTATAAGTGAAGTTTACGTAAAGGTAAAGCTGTGTTCGCGTGAAATAAGGGCTGGCGGCGATTTTCTCCAGGTCGTTGTAAAGTTAAAGTGCCAAAGCTGGGGGCTGAAGCGTGTATTTTTCTGAACCTTTCACTGGTCATAGGACCATAGTGTTAGGTGGTTGACGTTGGCGTAAACGTAAATTTGGTGTAGTGTGTGGACCAACTTTTTCATCATGCTTCTGAACGACGGAGAAATGAACATGGCTCAGCACGAAAAAATTGCCATAGTGGCGGCCAAAAGAACGGCAATGGGTGGATTTTTAGGCGGCTTAGCTGATGTCAGCAGCACAGATTTGGGTGCACAAGCTATTAAAGCTGCCTTAGAACAAGCGGCTGTTGATGGTGCCAAGGTCAGTGAAGTGATCATGGGGTGTGTGTTACCTGCAGGTTTAGGTCAGGCGCCAGCTCGTCAGGCGACGTTAAAAGCGGGTTTACCTTTATCTGCTGGTGCTACCACTATCAATAAAGTCTGTGGTTCAGGTTTGAAGTCTGTGATGTTAGCGACGGATTTACTGCGGGCTGGTTCTGCGGATCTGGTCGTCGCTGGTGGCATGGAGTCTATGTCTAACGCTCCTTATATTCTGCCAAAAGCCCGTGCCGGTATGCGCATGGGTCATGGTGAAGTCAAAGATCATATGATGCTGGATGGTCTGGAAAACGCCTACGATGGCAAAGCCATGGGTTGTTTTGCTCAGAAAACAGCTGACGAGCACGATTTCAGCCGTGCTCAGATGGATGAATTTGCAGTGTTGTCTTTAACCCGAGCTCAGCACGCCATCAATTCCGGCGCTTTTGTTGAAGAAATCACCCCTGTGATTTTCCAGACCCGTAAAGGCGATGTAACTTTTGCCACAGACGAGCAACCTGGCAATGCGAAAGTCGACAAAATTCCTACCTTAAGACCAGCTTTTGCTAAAGACGGCACTATTACGGCGGCCAACTCAAGCTCTATTTCTGATGGCGCCGCAGCTTTAGTGCTGATGCGTGCTGACGACGCTAAAGCGCAAAACAAAACCGTATTGGCTCATGTAGTCGGGCATGCCACGCATTCGCAGGAACCAGAGTTGTTTACAGTAGCACCAGTGGGTGCTGTGACTAAGCTGTTAGCGAGCTTAGGTTGGGCTACAACAGATGTGGATTTGTGGGAAATTAACGAAGCTTTTGCCATGGTGACTATGCTGGCGATTAAAGAGCTGAAGCTGGACGTAAACAACGTCAACGTCAACGGCGGTGCTTGTGCTTTAGGTCATCCTATAGGTGCTTCAGGCGCCCGTATCCTGGTGACTTTAATTCATGCCTTAAAAGCTCGTGGCTTAAAACGTGGTATCGCTACTTTATGTATAGGCGGTGGCGAGGCTGTGGCTTTAGCGGTAGAGCTGCCGTAACAAATAAAAAGGCGCGGTAGAAACTGCGCCTTTTGCTTAAAAGAATTTAATAAAAAATATATTCAAATCAACAGACTTAATCAAAGGTTGTGTTTAAAACAGACATGACCAGCAATAGGGGAGACGCATTAATGGCCCATCAGGTTCAGTTATTTATCAACGGTGAATTTGTCCCGTCCAAGTCCGAACGCTTTATTCCGGTGACGGATCCAGCCACTCAGGACGTGATAGCGCAGGTGCCTTGCACTACAGCAGAAGAAATGGCTTTTGCCATCGCATCCGCCAAAGAAGCCTTTAAAAGCTGGAAAGAAGTACCGGTATCAGAACGTGCCCGTTTAATGATGCGTTTTGCGCATTTATTAAAAGAACATCAGGCTGAAATCGCTGACATTATTTGCCGTGAATTAGGCAAAACAGTGGAAGATGCCAAAGGCGACGTCTGGCGTGGTATTGAAGTGGTAGAACAAGCCGCCAATATTCCTTCGTTAATGATGGGTGAAACTGTTGAAAACGTTGCGCGCAGCATAGACACCTACAGCTATATTCAGCCTTTAGGCGTTTGTGCTGGTATTACGCCATTTAACTTTCCGGCTATGATCCCGCTGTGGATGTTCCCAATGGCTATCGCTTGCGGTAATACTTTTATTTTAAAACCCTCTGAACAAGATCCGATGACAGTGAATAAAATCGCTGAACTCTTTGCTTTGGCTGGTGCACCTAAAGGCGTGTTACAGGTGGTGCATGGCAATAAAGAGCAGGTCGATGTGTTATTACGTCACCCGGACATCAAAGCTATTTCCTTTGTTGGCTCTGTCAATGTGGGCCAGTACATCTACAAAACAGGCACTGATCATTTAAAACGAGTACAGGCTTTTGCTGGTGCTAAAAACCATATGGTCGTAATGCCAGATGCCAATAAACAACAAGTAATCAATGCCTTGGTTGGTGCTTCAGTAGGTGCTGCAGGTCAACGTTGTATGGCAATTTCTGTAGCTGTTTTTGTTGGTGATTCGCAGCAGTGGATCCCAGAAGTGGCAGCTGCTATCGCCAAAGTTCGCCCTGGTGTGTATACAGACCCGGAAGCTGCATACGGCCCACAAATCAGTCCTCAGGCCAAGGCCCGTATTTTGTCTTTAATTGAACAAGGCAAAGTAGAAGGCGCTACTTGTTTAGTGGATGGCTCAGACGTCAAAGTCGCTGGTTATCCAAACGGCAACTGGGTTGGTCCTACTGTATTCAGTGATGTGACTCCTGAAATGACGATTTACAAAGAAGAAATTTTTGGCCCTGTGCTGGCAACTGTTAACGCAGCTTCTTTGGATGAAGCCATTGAGCTTGTTAACAACAGCCCATACGGCAACGGTACTTCTATTTTTACTGCCAGCGGCGCAGCAGCCCGCAAGTATCAGCATGAAATCGAAGTAGGTCAGGTCGGTATTAATATTCCAATTCCTGTGCCTCTGCCATTTTTCTCGTTCACTGGCTGGAAAGGCTCGTTTTACGGCGATCAACATGCTTATGGTAAACAAGCTGTGCGTTTCTACACTGAAACCAAAACCATCACGGCCCGTTGGTTTGATGACTCCATTCCGGTGTCAGGCCCTAATATGTCGATCAACCTGCGTTAAGTCGCGCAGGATAAAAGCGTTCTGTTTTAAAGCAGAACGCTTTACTAATAAATAAGCCTTAAGGCAAACAACCAAGCCAGATTAAATGCATACAAATGCATGAAGACCAAAGCGGCAGACCTATCACAGTGCAATAGACACTGCTTTGCTGCAAACCTCAGGGTGATGCGATGAATTTTAATTTAACAGACGATCAAAAGGCCTTTGTTGAGGTCGCCAAACAATTCGCCGACCAGGAACTGGCGCCACATGCCGCAGCCTGGGATCGGGATCATCATTTTCCAAAAGACGTGATCCAAAAAGCAGGTGAGCTGGGTTTTTGTTCTTTATACACGCCTGAAGAACAAGGCGGCTTAGGCCTGTCTCGTTTAGATTCCAGCATTATTTTTGAACAGCTGTCGATGGGCTGCACTGCAACAACTGCAATGCTCACTATCCATAATATGGCAACCTGGATGATAGCAAGCTGGGGCACAGAAGATGCGAAAGCCCAGTGGTGCCCGGAGTTAGTTACAGGCGAAAAGCTGGCTTCTTATTGTTTAACTGAGCCAGGTTCTGGTTCAGACGCGGCCTCTTTACGCACCAGTGCGAAAAAAGACGGCGATCACTATGTGTTAAACGGCTCCAAGATGTTTATCTCTGGTGCTGGTGAAACTGAAGTGTTAGTAGTGATGGCGCGCACAGGCGAAGCCGGTCCTAAAGGCATCTCCGCTTTTATCGTACCTGCCGACGCACAAGGCGTTATTTATGGTAAAGCCGAAGAGAAAATGGGTTGGAATGCCCAGCCAACCCGTTTAATCACTTTTGATAATGTGCGTATTCCGGCTCATTACCTGCTCGGCAATGAAGGTGAGGGTTTTGGCTTTGCGATGAAAGGCTTAGACGGTGGTCGTATTAATATCGCCACTTGCTCTATAGGTACAGCGCAACAAGCCTTAAATACAGCCCGAAACTACATGCTGGAACGTCAGCAGTTTGGTAAGCCACTGGCTGCATTTCAGGCGTTGCAGTTTAAACTGGCTGATATGGCAACGGAGTTAGTCGCTGCTCGTCAATTAGTGCGTTTGGCGGCGTTTAAACTGGATTCAAACGACCCGGAAAAAACAGCCTATTGCGCTATGGCCAAACGTTTTGCTACAGACGTCGGTTTCCAGGTTTGTGATCAGGCGCTGCAGCTTCACGGCGGTTATGGTTATATTAAAGAATATCCGCTGGAAAGGCATTTCCGCGATGTACGGGTACACCAGATTTTGGAAGGCACCAATGAAATTATGCGACTGATTATTGGCCGACGTTTATTAGATGAAGCAGCTAATGAAATCTTATAAAACGCAATAACCCAGAACGAAGCAGGTGTGTGGCCTGCTTTGTGTTATTTAAAGATTAAAGCTAACCGGTAAAAGCTGATTAAAAGCCCGGTAGACACGGAGATTTTATGGCACAACTCAAACTCGAAAAACGCGGCCATACCGCTTTAATTACCATGGCAAATCCTCCTGCCAATACCTGGACCAAAGACACCCTGACGCAATTGCGTGATGCGGTGAAGTCTTTGGAACAGGACAAAAATATTTATGCCTTAGTGATCACAGGTGAAGGTGAAAAATTCTTTTCTGCTGGTGCTGATTTAAATTTGTTTGCCTCTGGTGACAAAGCTGTTGCTGCCGATATGTCGGCCATTTTTGGTGAAGCCTTTGAAACCTTAACGGCTTTTCGTGGAGTCTCTATTGCCGCCATTAATGGGTATGCCATGGGCGGCGGCCTTGAAGTCGCTTTAGCCTGTGATATCCGTATTGCTGAAACTCAGGCACAAATGGCTTTACCTGAAGCCAAAGTCGGTTTATTACCTTGCGCAGGTGGCACTCAGAATCTGGCGATCTTAGTAGGTGAGGGCTGGGCTAAACGAATGATCTTGTGTGGTGAACGTTTAACCGCAGAGAAAGCCTTACACATAGGTTTAGTCGAAGAAGTGGTTGGTACTGGAGTGGCACTTGAAGCTGCATTACTGCTGGCTGATAAAGTGGCAGATCAAAGCCCACCTGCAGTGGCTGCCTGTAAACAGCTGATCCAAAAAGGCCGCAGTGCTCCTGTACAAACGGCATTGCCTTTAGAGCGAGAGTTGTTTGTGAAGTTGTTTGATACTCAGGATCAGGTGGAAGGGGTGCAGGCGTTTTTGCAAAAACGTAAAGCCAGCTGGATTAATGGATAAGGCCCTATGACAGAATTGAACACAAAAACAGAACAAGCCGTGACTGATCAATCTATACAGCGTGATGTGGTGCTGTTTGAAGAAATCGCCTGTGTTGGTGGCAAAATTATTGGTATTGCCACTTTAAACTCAGAGAAGTCGCTGAATGCTTTAAGTTTGCCTATGGTTGAGCTGTTGCTACCGCAAATGCAGCAATGGAAAAACGATAACAATATAGCCTTGGTTGTACTGCAGGGCGCAGGCGATAAAGCTTTTTGCGCCGGTGGAGATATCCGCGATTTGTATCAGGCGATGAAAGCAGCGCCTGGCACTTTTCAGCCTTATGTCGAAGACTTTTTCACTAAAGAATACAATCTTGACTATTTAATTCATACCTTTGAAAAACCGGTACTGGTTTGGGGCAATGGCATTGTCATGGGCGGTGGTTTAGGCCTGATGGCGGGTGCATCGCATCGTATTGTTACTGCAACCAGTCGTATTGCGATGCCGGAAATGGCCATAGGTTTATACCCTGATGTGGGTGGTAGCTGGTTTTTAAACCGCATGCCGGAAGGTTGCGGTTTATTTCTGGGGTTAACAGGCGCTTCGATCAACTCGTCTGATGCCAAACTGATTGATTTAGCCGACCATTTTTTAACTCATGATAAAAAAGCCGCTGTGCTGGATAAATTAACCCAGGTGAAATGGGGCAATACCATAGCGCTGAATCATCAGAAGCTGACCGATTTATTATTAGGCATGGAAGATATGTGCCGCAGTCAGATGCCGCCGAGTCAAATTCGTTTACATCAGGCTTCTATTAGTGCTGTAGGCCGCGCTACGTCCTTGCAGCAGGCTGTTGAGCTGATCCAGGCTATGCCCAATGAGGACGCCTGGTTAACCAAAGCCAAAGCCTCTTTGCAGTATGGCAGCCCTATTACTGCTCATATTGTGTATCGGTTGTTAGAACTTGGCCAAAGCAAAATTCTGGCCGATTCGTTCCGTCTGGAACTGGGCTTAAGTGTGCAGTGCGGCAAACTGGGCGAATTTACTGAAGGGGTACGAGCGCTGTTGATTGATAAAGATCAGAAGCCAGACTGGCTGTATAAAACAGTCGCTGACGTGCCTGCAGATGTGATTAATCAGCTGTTTCATTCGCCCTGGGCTGCCGACTTACATCCATTACAACATTTAGGTTCATTGGAGCATTAATATGAGTACAGTTGCATTTATTGGTTTAGGCAATATGGGCGGCCCAATGGCCAGCAATTTATTAAAAGCAGGCTTTAAGGTTCAGGCTTTTGATTTATCCGAAACTGCTTTAGAGCAATTAGCTTTAGAGGGCGCTACGGCCTGTACTTCGGCAGCAGAAGCCGCAACAGGGGCAGATTTTGTGATTTCTATGCTACCTGCTGGTAAACATGTGGCTATGGTGTACACAGGCGAAAATGGCATAGCTTCAGTGATAAGCAAAGATGCCTTAGTCATTGATTGTTCAACTATTGATGCTACCACAGCCCGCAAAGTCGGAGCTGAACTGGCAGAACAAGGTATAGCCTTTATCGATGCGCCAGTCTCTGGCGGTGTAGGTGGTGCGAAAGCCGGCACTCTGACCTTTATTGTCGGTGGTTCAGAGCAAAACTTTAACCGGGCCGAACCTGTGCTCTCTGTGATGGGTAAAAACCTGTTTCATGCTGGCGATGTGGGGGCTGGCCAGGTGGCGAAAATTTGTAACAATATGCTGTTGTCTGTGTTAATGCTTGGCACCAGCGAAGCGCTGCAAATGGGCATAGACAATGGCCTGGATCCGAAGATTTTATCCGATATTATGCTGAAAAGCTCAGGCCGTAACTGGACTTTAGAACTGTATAATCCATGCCCTGATGTGATGCCAAATGTGCCGTCAAGCAATGGCTATCAGGGCGGCTTTATGGTGGATTTAATGGCAAAAGATTTGTCTTTAGCCACAGAAACCGCACTGTCCAGCCAGTCCAGCACGCCAATGGGCACTTTAGCCCGTAGCCTCTATGTCGCGCATCAGCGTCAGGGCCATGGCAAAGAAGATTTCTCAGGTATTTTTCAGATGTTTGCCAAAAAGAACTAAGACTTTTGGCATCAGTTGGTTTTTGCAGGTAAAAAGATCATGAATTTAAAAGACAAAATTATAGTAGTCACAGGTGGTGCTCAGGGCCTGGGTTTAGAAATGGCCCGGATGTTATCTGCTGAAGGGGCACATTTAGCCTTGCTGGATATGAATGCAGAGCAACTGGCTTCAGCTAAAGATGAGTTGTCAGCTACTGGTGTGACTGTGCGTGCTTATGTTTGTAATGTGGCCAATGAAGAAAGTGTCGAAAACACCTTTGCTGCTGTAGCAGCAGATTTTGGTGCTATTGATGGCCTGATTAACAACGCTGGTATTTTGCGTGACGGTTTATTGCTGAAATTTAAAGACGGCGAACTGGTGAGTAAAATGTCGCATCAGCAGTTTCAGTCTGTGATTGATGTGAATTTAACAGGCGTGTTTTTATGTGGCCGTGAAGCTGCGGCTTTGATGGTGAAATCAGGTCGTAAAGGCGTAATTATCAATATGTCGAGCGTGGCMCGTTCAGGCAATATGGGGCAAACTAACTATGCAGCGTCCAAAGCCGGAGTAGTGGCTATGACAGTGACCTGGGCTCGTGAGTTAGGCCGTTACGGTATTCGTGTAGGCGCTATAGCTCCGGGTGTGATCCGCACTGCCATGACAGATGCGATGAAACCAGAAGCCCGCGACCGTTTAGTCGCAATGAAACCTGTGGGTCGTTTAGGTGAAGCCACAGAGATTGCGCATACTGCGAAGTATATTTTTGAAAACGATTTCTTTACCGGCCGTGTCGTTGAAGTGGATGGCGGTATTAGTATGTAACTTTATAGAGGCAGAGTGATAAACTCTGCCTCTATAAAATCTGGTTACAGGATCTCACCAATGAAACTTATTCTCCTGCCTTTGCTGCTTCTGGCTTCTGCTTTTACCTTTGCCCAGCAACTGGATACCCCTAATTACACCGTTGAAATTCAGCAGCTTTGCCCTGAAGGCGAAGTGCAATGTCAGAATGTGCTATACAAAGGCACTTCTAAAGTCTCAGGTGCCAGTATCGAACTAAAAGGCAAAGCCTGGCACAGCCTTTGTGCTGATGGTGTGACGCCATGCCGCTTCTTAGGTTATCAGTTCAACAATGGCCGTATTCGTTATCTGGTGCATGACTCAGGTTTGCTACAAGTGATAGGCAGTTCTGGCAAAGTAGTGCTGGAAGAGCAGGGGGTCTGGGACTATCAACAAGACACTCACCAAAATAATCAGCAAGAGGATCCAGACCACAGCACTCAAACAGAACCAGAGACGAAATCATGAAACCGCTCGAGGCTGGCAGTTTAACCTTGCGCTTGCTGACTGAAGCAGACTGGCCATTATTTCTGCAGTTGCATCGTCATGAACAGGTGCTGCAGTATGTCGCAGATCCTTTATCCGACGAACAAATCCGCCAGCGTTTTGATGAACGTTTACAACCCTGGCAAGCCGGTGATGTGCATTGGCTGAGCTTGGTTGTGGTGGAAACACACAGTGGTACTGCGACAGGTGTCTGTGGTTTTCATTGTTTAGAATTGGATGCTGACTCAGCTTTAACCGCCGAAGTAGGCTATCTGTTTTTGCCGCAATTTTTTGGCAAAGGTTATGCAACTTTGGCGTTAAAAACCTGCCTGGATTATGGAACTACACTTGGCGTAAAACAGTGGCAGGCTGTGGTAACCGAAGGCAATAAAGGCTCAGGCCGTGTGCTGGAAAAATGTGGTTTTAGCCTGATTGAACGTCAGCATAATGGCTATCAGATAGGTGGTAAATTTTTTGCAGATTTAATCTACAAAAAATTGGCTTAAAAACGGTGAATCAGGGAGTAAGAGTTTGATCCCAGTTGAATTTATTTTGTTGCTATTGAGCCCTGTTTTTTTCATTTTTATTGCCTTTGAATGGCTTTATAGCGAAAAACGCGGCAAAGCCTTATACCAGTGGCGTGATACAGCAGCTAACTTTGGTTTAGCCGCTTTGCATCAGGCTGGTGACTTTATTGCCTTGCTGGTACTGTTGCCATTGATGTTATGGTTATCGCAGTTCGCCTTGTTTTCTATTGAGTTTTCAGCACTGAATTTATTTTTGCTTTTTATCGCCCAAGACTTTTTGTATTACTGGTTTCACCGCTGCTCGCACCGGGTGCGCTGGTTATGGGCCTCTCATGTGGCGCATCACAGCTCACGTTTAATGAATTTCAGTACGGCTTTTCGTCAGTCCTTAACTTATCCAATTTCCGGTATGTGGTTATTCTGGTTACCGCTAGTGTTGCTGGGCTTTGAGGTGCAGCTGGTGCTGGCTGTAGTGGCAATTAACTTAGCCTTTCAGTTTTTTGTGCATACTCAATCCGGTAAACACTGGGGCATTTTGGGCTGGGTGCTGAATACTCCTGCCTGGCATAGAGTGCATCACGCCTGCAATCCGCAGTATATAGACCGCAATTATGCGGGTGTTTTAGTGATTTGGGACAGGCTCTTCGGTACTTTTGTGCCTGAAGAAGAAGCCTGTCGTTATGGCATTACCGACGATTTTCAGTCGAATAACCCTATTGCTATTACCTTTTATGAATGGAGAAAAATTACCTTGTTATGGCCTCGGCTGCATGGCTGGCGTAATAAATTCAAACTTTTATTTGGCCCACCAGAAGCTTTTGCTGAAGTTAGGCTAACAGATGCCCGGGCATCAACCACAGATCCATCGACTGAGCAACAGCATGTTAAAGACTAAGCTATGGCTGAAACTGGTTCTGCTGCTTTTGGTGACCTTTATCACCCTATGGCAACTCTCATCCAGCAGACAGTTTCAGCTGTTTGGTGAGCTTGTTGATAAGGTGGACACAGAACAAAAGCTGGTCGCATTAACTTTTGATGACGGCCCAACACCACAGTACACCGCCGGTATTTTGCAGCTATTAGAGTTGTATCAGGTGAAAGCGACCTTTTTTGTCACAGGTGCAGAAACCCAACGATTTATGACTCAGGCCAAACAAATAGTGGCTGCTGGTCATCAGCTTGGCAATCACAGCTGGTTTCATAACCGCATGCTGTTGATGTCTTTGGATGACATTAGCCGTGAAATTGAAGGTACGGATCAACAAATTCGCGAGGCTGGTTTTCAAGGCGAAATTTTATTCCGGCCACCTTATGGCAAAAAACTACTGATGCTGCCCTGGTATCTGGCACAGACCAACAGAACCACTGTGATGTGGGATCTGGAGCCTGAAAGCTATGGCGATATAGCCGACGATCCACAAGCCATTGCCAGTTATGTACTGGAGAATGTTCAGCCTGGTTCAATTGTTTTACTTCATCTTATGTACAAAAGCCGCGAGGCGTCCCGCGCAGCTTTGCCATTGATCATCAAAGGCCTAAAAGCAAAAGGTTATCGTATGGTCACAGTCTCTGAACTGCTGACAACGCAATAACCCCTGCATTGTTTCGGCAGATTAATTCTGTATTACCTGAAATGTTCTGTCGCCCACTTGTAATAATGGCCATTGTGGTGGGATTGTTTTTAATTCTAAAGTTTCAAGTTGTGGCTCTGGTGGTGTTTTATCAGGCTCTGCTTTAGTGCTGGACGTCATGGCAGTGCTTTGCCATTCGCCTTCTTTTAAACTAAATAACACTGCAGAGACAGAGTGATGAGAGTAGGTCAACAGCACATAGTCCTGCTGTCCGTCATTATTCAAATCCAAAGGCCGCAGATGATACTGGCTGATATATTGCCGCTGCCAGTGCTGGTCCGCTTGCCATTTGTATAAGGATTGCTCTAACCCCTCTGGCAACTGAGCTCCTTCTGCTATCTTTAATGCCTCCAGAAACTGTTGCTGCTGCTCTTTGCTGCTTTCTTCAGCTAAGCCAGAATAGTTTGTAGGGCTATACAGCGCATCAATACGCAGCACCAGGGCAGGATCAGTGTTCGCCTTATCAGCTTTTAACTGTTGCAAAGCGTTATAACCAGGTTTTGCCAGGGCGTAGCGGAAATAATGTAGATCAAGATCTGCCAAACTTGTACGTCCATCCTGTAACCGGGCAAGCTGGCTCTCTACCGTGATTTTACGAAAATCCAGCAGAGGGGAGTTTGCAATCAGCATCACTGCCAGTACCACCAGTCCCATCCGCAGATTGACCCAGCTTAATTGCTGTAACCACAGATCCCGTTTTTTCAGTATGCCCCACAAATAACCCACAGAAAATAAAGCCAATAAGGCCCACAACACAAAACCCCAGCAGCGGCTGACGCTCCAGCCATATTGTTCAACTCTCAGCATCAAACCATAACAGGCGATCAGGCTGTAGACAGGTAACAATGCTATCGCAAGGTAAAGGGCGCGATGCAACCAGAGAGGGTAAGGGCGGCTGTCGGCTTCGGCCTGATACACAGCATTGACGAAAAACAACATCAAGGCCTGCAGCCATAAAATCAATACACTGCCGTGTCCTGTTTTCCATAGGGGTTCTAAGCCGGTAAAGGGCAAGGCCAGCATAAAAAGTACAGAAACCAGTGCCAAAATCAGCAGCAAAAACTTCATCAGTGCTTGGTGAATGCGGGTAWTAGTGTCAATCACACTGGCCTGATTACGAAAAATAATAACGCCAAAGCCAAAAGCCAGATTCAGAGTGGGGTAATAAAACCATGGTTTGGCAAACAAGTCGGTGAACAACTCAATTTGGATCACTTTAAACAGAGCAGCCCACAACATCAGCACGGCCCAGACTGCCAAAGTAAAAAGCAGAGACAATCCCAGAGTTAAAAAATTACGCCAGGAGTAAAGAAACAACAGGCTGTAACTCAATGGTCTGCCTGACGACTGCTGTTGGATATACAGCAAGGCTTTAAAACTGGCGATCAGCATGGAAAAAATAAAGGCAAACAACAGAGGCTCATAACTGATGTGTTCGAGTGGCGTGACCTGTAAACCGGCATAAAAACCAAGAACGGCAACAAGCAAAGCAAAAGGCACTAAGCGCAGCGCTAGTTTCAGTTCCTGGCCTTTTTCCAGTGACAGTAACAAGGTTAAAGGTGCAACAAAAACCAGGCTATACAGGAAAAACAGCCACTCTGGTTGGGTCGACGGCCAAAAGTCAAAACTGATCGACTGATGTAACAGATAAAGCGACAATCCCTGCAGTAAAGCAAGCAGGAGCATAATGGAGGTGGGTAACTGTTGTTGGCCTGACATAGGTCGTCCCTGACGTTGCTAAAGGGTGKGTTGTACTTGTTCGGTATTGAACTCAAATACGGCTTGAGTTCCTGGTGCAGTGCAGGTTGAAAAATAGATGATTTGCGTCATAGTGTACAGGGATTAAAGCAAAAACAAGGGTTTACTATGATTTACCAAGGCAGTTGTCATTGCGGTGCTGTGGCTTATCAGGTGGAGGCTGATATCAGTTCTGCTTTAAGTTGTAACTGTTCAATTTGTAGCAGAAAAGGCTATTTGCTGAGCTTTGTACCTGGCAGCAATCTGACGATGCTAAAAACTGAGCAGCCATTAACCAGTTACACCTTTAATACTCATAAAATCAAACACCAGTTTTGCCCTGTTTGTGGCTGTGCACCTTTTGGCTTAGGTGTGGATCCAGAAGGTAATGAAGTCGCTGCTATTAATGTACGCTGTTTACAGGATATCGATCTGGATGCGTTAGAGATCCATAAATACGATGGTAAAAACAGCTAAATAACGTCAGGGTATCAAAACAGAGAGGCAAGGGCCGGGTTTGTTCCGGTCCTTGTTGTATTCAAATCACTGCTTTTTAACAAACTCAGACTTTAGCTTCATAGCGCCAAAACCATCAATTTTGCAGTCGATATCATGATCGCCTTCCACTAACCGTATACCTTTGACTTTGGTGCCAATTTTGACCACCAAAGAGGAGCCTTTTACTTTTAAGTCTTTGATCACAGTGACAGTGTCACCATCCTGCAATAGATTGCCTGCTGAATCACGGATGACTTTTTCGCCTTCAACTGCATCAGCAGCGGCAGTTGTCGACCATTCATGGCCACATTCAGGGCAAATAAACAGACTATTGTCTTCGTAGGTATAAGCAGAATTGCATTGTGGGCAGGCAGGGAATTGGCTCATGACGGGTCCTGATTTAATTCGGTACAGCTTTAAAAGGGCGCGTAGTGTAGCCGAAAGGCCTTACTTTTTACAGGGCTTTACAGCAATAAGTCCGCTTCAATAGGGCGCCACAGAGCGCAGCTTTGTTGCAGCGACTGAGCTGTGAGCCCAGGCACGCTGTACACCACTGTATCAACCCCATGTTGTTTGTAGACAGCCTGCAACAGCAAATCAAAATCACCATCACCAGATAGCAAGACGACAGTGTCAACTTCGGCCGCTAAGGTTAAAACATCAATGGTAATGCCGACATCCCAGTCGCCCTTGGCAGAGCCGTCGGCACGTTGGATAAAAGGTTTTAGCTTTACTTCAAAGCCGATATGCCGCAAAGCGTCCTGAAATTTAATTTGTTGATCGTCTTTTTTATCAATGGCATAGGCATAGGCATAGCTGATGTCACCCCGAAGCTGTAGTTGCTGCCAGAACTTACGGTAGTTAAAAGAGCGGCCGTAAGCCTGCTTCGTGGTGTAGTAGATGTTTTGTACATCAACAAAAACGGCAATTTTAGTCATAAAAAACAGAACCCAAAACAAGATGAAATGGACTATAACATGGCATCTGTTTGAAACCGCGAAAGAAAATCAGCCAGCAGCGCATTGTGTCTGTTAAAATGTCGGCAACTTGACTGGAGCGCTTTGCGAATTTTTATGAATAACAACGATGTTTTACGCCGTTTACGTTACGCCTTTGATTTTGGCGATCAACAAATGATGAATTTATTTAGCCATGCTGGCTTAACAGTGAGCCGGGCGCAGGTCAGTGACTGGCTGAAAAAAGATGAAGATGAAGCCTTTCAGGCCTGTGATGATGTCACTTTAGCCAACTTTTTAAATGGCTTGATCATCGAAAAACGTGGTCGTAAAGACGGCGAACAACCAGTGCCTGAAAGCCGTTTAAACAATAATATTATTTTCCGTAAGTTAAAAATTGCGCTGGATTTAAAAGACGACGACATAGTGCAAATGATGACGGATATTGGCTTTCGCATCAGCAAACCTGAATTAAGTGCGTTTTTCCGCCGCGCGGATCATCACCATTTCCGTCAGTGCCAGGATCAAATTTTGCGTAACTTTATAAAAGCTGTACAGATCAAGTACCGCGAAAGCTCCGAAGACTAAAGGCAAGAGTTAACAGGGCCGAACGCATGGAAGCGCAGCTGCAATTTTTTAAAGTCTTTACTGACAACCCAACTAAGGGTAACCCGGCGGCTTGCGCTTTATTAAGTCATTGGCCTGATCTTGATGTATTACAGGCTATTGCGTCTGAAGCCGAACAGGTGGTGACAGCTTTTATAGTGCCTGTTGCWGATGCCCCTAATCAATACCAGATCCGCTGGTTTTCCTGTTCGCAGGAAATCAACTTATGTGGCCATGGCACTTTAGCTGCGGCCGCTTTGGTGCGTGAGCTCAAAGGTGAGGGCTGTTATCAGTTTTTAAGCCAGCATGGTGATTTAGAGGTAACAGCCAGTTTTGCTGCTTTGCAGATGGTTTTACCACAGTGGCTGCCGTGCCCTGAAACACAAACTGAATTACCCCCGGCTTTGCTGGCTTGTCAGAGCATCGATTATTTTCAGACCCGCGATTTAGTATTGGTGCTTGCCGACGAGCAGGCAGTACAGCAATTTCAACCTGACTTCACTTTGATACAACAATTAGAACAACATGCGTTGATTATTAGCGCCTTTAGCCCACCAGACAGCTATGTATTACGTTATTTCGCCCCCCGCATTGGCATCAATGAAGATATAGCCACAGGCTCGGCTCAGTGTTCACTTGCACCTTATTGGTTTAAAAAAATAGGTCGTACGGAGTTTAAAGTGCGGCAGCTTTCGCTGATTGATGCCAGTTTTTCGGTCGCCATCAACACTCAACAGCTGCATTTAAAGGCTCAGGCTGTGAATTTACCGCATCTGACCCGGCCTATTGCAACAATTGCTTAACAGCTAAAACAAAATCCAGTAGGCTGATACTCTGTATTGTATCCAGCGGGTAGTGGTGTATGTCAGCGTCCTCTTCAACAGTTCAGCCTTCATTGCAAAAAGCTCATGGTCAGTGTTTATGTGGCAAAGTGAAAATTCAGGCAGGCGCAGTGGTATCGCAGGCAGGAGTTTGTCATTGCCAGTATTGCCAGAAGTGGGGCGGCGGGCCGCTATTTACGCTTGATGCTGGCACAGAGGTAAAACTGGATGGGGCTTGTTTTGTCTCCACTTTTAGTTCTTCTGATTGGGCAGAGCGGGGCTTTTGCAACAACTGTGGCACTCATTTGTTTTACCGGCTGAAACAAAATGGTCAGTATTTTATTCCTGTGGGGTTGTTGGACCAGTTGACTAATCTGGTGCTCGATCATCAGATTTTCATAGAGCAAAAACCAGACTGGTACTGTTTTGCTAACCAAACCACAGAACTGACCGGAGCTGAAGTTTTCGCTGCATTTAGTACAACTTAAGGCTTTAAGCAGGACTTTTGATCAAACAGAACAGCTTATCTTCAGTGCTATTTTTATAGTGGTTAAGTCCTTGTTTATATTTGGGTCCTATAATGATGGTTGCCAGAGGGTATCTATCTAAGGGGGCATAACCCTTATTATGCAGGACAGTATTTAGGCTACGGGAGTGAGCGTGAAAAAACTACAGAAGGTATCAACACTAACGGCTATTGTGCTGATAAGTTCAGTCAGTGCCGGGGTTTCTGCTCAGGACGTTAAAAATTGTCGTGAAACCACAAATAAAGACCAACGTCTTGCCTGTTATGACCGCATTTTTGGCACCAGCAGTGCTGAAACTGTTGAAACTTCAGCCGCAACTAAATCAGCAGAAGCAGATGTAGAAGTAAAACAACATACTACAGCTCAGGCACCTGAAGTCAGTGCAGCTCAAATCCCAATTGCCACAGTGATGCAAAAATACTGGGAGCTGACGCCTGAAGAAAAACGTGATCGTTTTGTGTTTCGCACTTACCAGCCTAACTTCTTTTTACCTGCTCATATCACGTCCAATATTAATAAAGCGCCACAAAGTCCAACCCGGG
Source organism: Rheinheimera sp. 1928-s (assembly GCF_029269265.1). Classification (GTDB taxonomy): domain Bacteria; phylum Pseudomonadota; class Gammaproteobacteria; order Enterobacterales; family Alteromonadaceae; genus Pararheinheimera. Next base: position 10,004 of record NZ_JARIXP010000013.1, on the reverse strand, counting down.
GGCAAGCCGAAGCCAACGAAAACTACAAACAAATGGAGAGCAAGATCCAGGTGTCATTGCGTGCCAAGCTGATGACAGAGCTGCTGTTGCCAGGTGCTGACTTGTGGTTTGCTTTTAGCCAGAGATCGATGTGGCAGTTATGGAACAATCAGGATTCTGCTCCCTTTCGTAACACCGACTATCAGCCCGAGCTCATGTATATAGTGCCTGTGGCTGATACGTGGGGAGACTTACCCGGCGAATGGCAAATACGTATGTTGCAATTTGGTATAGCTCACCAGTCGAATGGGCAAGCGAAGCCTTTATCGCGTAGCTGGAATAAAGTGTATGCGGGTTTAGCGGTGGATAAAGGTGAGTTTGGCCTGAACTGGCGTTACAACCAGCGTATTTCTGAAAGCGGTGATGAAGACGATAACCCGGATTTAATTGACTATATCGGCAGTCATGAAATAAGCGCCAATTGGTTACCTGGTAACGCAACAGCTCAGCTGACCTGGCGTAATGATTTTTCCTATATAAGCCGCGGTTCCTGGCAGTTGGATCTGACCTATCCGGTCGACAGCAGCAAACTGGACGGATTACGCTGGCACTTGCAGATATTTTCCGGCTACGGCGAAACCTTGCTGGATTACAACTTCCGCCAAAACAGTATGGGCATAGGGGTGATGTTATTTAACTTCTAAGTGAGGAGTGTGAAGAGGAAAACAAGGCGTCAATCGCATTTGAGAAATCAGTAACTTGCACAATAACACCGCCTCCAATCAAAGAGGCGGTGGTTGTGTTAACGTTTTATCGTCAATTCATCGTTTACAGTTTTAACGCCAATAACACCTTCAGCAATCAATATCGCCTGATTAATTTGGTTTTGGCTATCCAGCTCACCCGTCAGACGAACATCGCCTTTGGTAGACACAACAGTGATCTCAAAGTTTTTTAAGTCATCATCACGCAATAAAGCTGTTGTCACATCATTGTTGATGTTGGCGTCAGAGATAGCCACAGGCACTGCACTGTCTGCAACTGGCACTACTGCACTTTGATCGTCCGTCGTTTTAACAGCACCAGGGTAGGTTGGTGTGGATTTATCGCAAGCAGTCAGTGTAACTGCTGAAAACAGTAATGCAGATAAGGTAAAACCAGTAGATAATTTCATAGTAAAGTCTCCGTTGGGCCATGCGTGGGGGCTGGGTGTATCAATACTGGTCTTTCTCGGGTTTGCCGTCTGTGCGCTAACGTACTTCTTGCGTGCTGCATTCAGAAACACTTGCGTCTGTTCTGTTAACTGAGGTAAAACGACGATAGTAGCTTCAAAGCCTAACAAAGTAGGTGATCGTGACATCAGAACAACAAAAGGCCTTAACAAAGCAGTTGATTGCACTGGAATTACAACTGCATCAGCCGGAAACAAGGCGAAGTCAAACCCAGTTAAATCTGTTGCTGGCCAATGGGTTTGAAGAGATAGCAGCCTCTGGGGTGCGTTTTAACAAAGCTCATGTGTTGCAGCGACTACCGGAAGAGCAAGCTCCTTCGGTGGAAGCTTTTGATTTTGAGGTCCGGCTGTTATCCGCCGATTTAGCTCAGGTATTGTATAAAGCCAAATTGCGTAAAGCAGGAGAGATGCAAAGCAAGTTGTCGTTACGCAGCTCTTTATGGCAACTCAATAGCCTTGGCTGGCAAATGGTGTTTCATCAGGGCACTGCAGTGCTGCCCGCGAGTGGGCCTCTCTAAATGCCCGGTTATTCTATCCGAGCTTTACAGCCAGAGGATGTTGAAGTTGTGCTTCAGTTTGAGTTGGCTCACAAAAGCTTTTTTGAACAAAGTATAGAAGCAAGACCGGACGAGTTTTATCAGCCAGCAGCAGTACAGCAGCATATAGCTGAGTTTTTGTTGTTAAAACAGCAGGCGTTTGCTTTGCCGACACTAATTTTTAATGCAGAAAATGAGCTGATAGGCAGAGCTAACATCAAAGACATAGATCAGGTGACAAAATCTGCTTATGTTGGCTACCGCATCGCTGAACAGTGGTCTGGTAAAGGTGTAGCCAGCTTTGCTTTGTGTCAATTAATACAGCATGCAAAGCACATGGGGTTAATGGTTTTGTTTGCCTGCGTATCGACAGAAAATCGGGCCTCTATGCAGGTGCTGAAAAAAGCTGGTTTTCACAAAATGGAAACCATTCCGCAGGTGGCCATAGTGCAGGGCAAAGCTGTTGCTGGTTATTTGATGTGGCTGAAACTCTAAGCTATTCAAAAATCATTTAAATTCTTTTTGACCTCAAGTTAGCTTGAGCTTTTACAGTGGCGGCAGATTTTAAGTCTGTGCGCTGTGCACTGTAAAAGGAGAGTTTGTTCATGAGTTCAGTTGTATCCCGTTGGTATGATCCCTGGTTAACCGCTTTAGCCCCGCTGATATGGGGCAGCACCTATTTAGTCACCACAGAATTTTTGCCTCCCGATGTACCTTTATTATCTGCCGCTTTACGCACTTTACCGGTCGGACTTTTGATGTTGTTGTGGTTACGTCAGTTACCAGAGTCCGGCTGGTGGGGAAAAATTCTGCTGTTAGGTTGTTTAAATATTGGTGTATTTCAGGCGCTGCTTTTTGTTGCTGCTTATCGTTTGCCCGGAGGTGTCGCTGCAACGGTAGGAGCTATTCAGCCTTTGGTGGTGGTGATATTGAGCTGGGCAGTACTGGATGGGCGTACGTCATGGCTAAGCTGGATTGCTGCTTTGTTGGGTTTATTGGGGGTTGCTCTGCTGGTGTTAGGACCTGCAGCTCAGTTGGATGCTATTGGTGTGGTGGCCGCAGCTGCTGGTGCTTTGGCAATGGCCTGTGGCACCTTATTAACGAAAAAATGGCAGCCTCCGGTCAGTGCTATGGTACTCACCAGTTGGCAGCTTAGTGTTGGCGGCTTGTTTTTGTTGCCGCTTGCTTTAAGTGTCGAAACCCTGCCAGAAAGCATCAGCCTGACTCATATTCTGGGTTATCTGTGGCTTGGCTTTATTGGTACTGGCCTGACCTATATCTTTTGGCTACGGGGTGTGATGCGGATGTCTGCCAGTGCAGTCACGGGTTTTAGTTTACTCAGCCCCTTAAGTGCGACCGTGCTTGGTATTGTGGTGCTGGATCAGCATCTGACGCTGCTGCAAAGTCTGGGTATGCTGTTGGTGTTGACCGGTGTCTGGCTTGGTCAGCATAAAATGGCAACTCCGATGGTGCCAGTGAAAGCGGAGGCAAGCCAATGAAGATAGCTATTGTTTATCATTCGGTCACGGGTACCACAGCACAGTTGGCTGAAGCTGTGGCTGCAGGTTGCTGTTCAGTCGCAGCTGCAGAACCTCAACTTATTCGCATTGAAGGGGCGGATATACAGCAAGGCCGATACAAGAATTCTGCCGTGCTTGAAGTCATTGATCAGGCTGATGCTGTCATTTTTGGTTCTCCCACTTTTATGGGTTCTGTATCGGCGCAGTTTAAAGCTTTTGCTGATGCCACAGCTGGCGATCATTGGGTTGAGCAACTTTGGGCTGACAAAATCGCAGCTGGTTTTACTGTGGGCACCGGCTACTGTGGCGATACATTACATAGCCTGCATTATTTGCAAATTCTGGCGGCGCAGCACGGTATGTTGTGGACAGGACTGGATTTAGCTGGTGCTGGTGATGCAAAGGCACCCAATCGGCTTGGTGCTCAGGCTGGTTTGATTGCCAGAGCTGTGGATGGCTCTATAGAAGCGCCCGATCTGGAAACTGCTTTTTATCTGGGGCAAAGGGTGGCCCGGCTGCTTAGCCGATTACAACCCTCAGGTCACAAAACAGAGCTAACGCAGCAACTCTGAGTTTCCAAAGCTGCGCTGGTGTTTTAGCACGGTTTTGCTCATCATCTGAGTTTTATTGCAAGGTAAAGCTCAGATGACCGACAGCAAAAAACGGATCACACCAGAGCAATTGATACAGCAGCAACTGGAAGCTTATAACAGCAAAGATATCTCAGCCTGGCTGGCTTGTTATCACCCGGATGCAGTGCAGCTGGATTTTCACGGCACAGTGTTGGCGCGCGGTCATAGCGACATGCAGCAGCGTATCAGCCAGCGTTTTGCTGAAGCTGATTTGCATGCGCAGCTATTAAACCGGATAGTGATGGGCGAGTGGGTGATTGACCACGAACTTATTCAGCGTAATTTCCCTGAAGGCCGTGGTCAGATTGAACTCTTATGCAGTTATCAGGTAAAACAGGGCCTTATCGTCAAGGCCCTGTTTCAGTTCGGAGAAAAAGTGCTGTTTTAAGCACAGAGCTTTTATTCAGTACCTGCTTGTCAGTTGGATTTAGCACCATCAGGCACCAGCTTATAAATATCGCCTTTGGGCAAGCCTGCTTTGACATAAAACAACTGCTGGTTTTCAATAGCGTAATGATGGACAAACCGCTCTGGTGTCGCCAGCAGCAGGCTGTTTTCTTTGCTTTGTAACTGGTACTGGCGTATGCCCTGATCCGGCTGATAATAATAAATCTGCCCTTGCGACAAGCTCCAGTTCAGCCAGTTGATTTTGTTAAAGTCGGCGATCAGTAATTGTTCTTCTCCAGTGGTTAAATCCAGCTGAAATAAACCGTCCTGATGAAACTTGCTGAAATACAGCTGATCCTTTAGCAGATAACCGCTGTAACCACCCTGAGTCGTCAGTTGAGTGGTGGCTGCGGTGTTTAAATCCAGTTGCCATAATTGCCAGTCACCACTTTGTTGACTGCTGTAGATAATGCCTGAACCATCAGCTATCCAATTGGCCACTTCCACCTGATGTTCGGGCGCGACCAATACCCGCTGCTGGCCTGAAGCTACAATAAGTTGCCATAAGGCGCCATCTTTGCTGAAGATTAATGACTCGCCATCTGGTGACCACTGCAGGCGCACAAAAGCGGGGACGCCAGGTAAATCCGCCAACAAGTATTCGTTTTGGCCAACAGGCTGCAACCAGATCTGATCTTTACCATGACGTTGGCTTAAAAAAGCTAAGTCTCCTTTGTGGCTCACCCTCGGCATACGATCAATTTTACTGCTGCCTATACGGATCCTGGCTTTATTATCGCTCAAATCATGTTGCCAGATATCAGCGTCCAGCTCGTAGTCAGCGTAGTAGATCTGCTGTTGCACCACAGCCAGAGACTGCACAGTACGGCCTGTATAAAATAAAAACTCCAGCTGGTCTGTATCGAAACTGTATTGCAGCAACTCAGCGCCTTTACTCAGTAACAACTGATTGCCTAACCAGTCTATCTGCGTGGCTTGCAGCGGCAGAATTTTTTGCTGTAACACCACAAAACTGCTGCTGTCGAGGATCAACAGCAAAGTCTGCTGATTTTCCATATAACGTAAAACTGCCAGCTTTTTGCCATCATCGGACTCAGCAAAAGCTAACTCGCCGGTTGGGCTTTCTGAACTGAGCGGATTGGTGATCTGCTGTTTGGCTGTAGTATCCAAACGATAATGGCTCAAGGCATAAGGTTGGGTTTTGTCTGCTCTGTCACGCAGATAAAAACCCTTGCTGTCGTTTTGCCAACTAAGTTTTACCACTGCATCTGTATTGCACAGGGCTACTGTTTTTTTCTGCTCTGGCTTGGCTAGTAAAAACCATTCGACAACACAGCCTTGCGGATTTTGTTTTACCCATAAAATTTGCAAAGCATCAGGGCTTAATGCTGCGGTGCTAATGTCATTGTCTTCGGACAACAGCTGGAGTTGGTCTTTATTCTGTTGTAACAGCAGCTGTTTTTTTTCTGCTTGTGAAGAGAAATACAACAGCACAGCGCCATCAGCGCTAAGGCTAAGATCATACTCAACACCTTGGCCATGACTGACGGGCACAGGGGCTGTCATATAAGGTGTAGTCAGTTGTTCTGGCGCAGGCGCTAAAGTAATAAAAAACCACCAGACAAAAAATAGCAAAGGGGATGCCCAAAGTAAGCCTAATCCCAATTTAGTTTTAAAGCCGGAGCTTTTCACTGCAACTACTGCAGGCGTTGTGGTTTGAGTTGTGATGGCGGGTTCTGCAACGAATTCGACGGCTTGCTGTTGTGGCGCTTCAATAGTCAGGGGCTGACAAAGCCGATAGCCTACCTTAGGCAGGGTTTCAATATAAGGGCTTGCCGGGTCAAGTTGAGCAAAGGCTTTGCGTAATAAAGACACCGACTTATTAATGGCGCTTTCGCTGACCACGCGACCAGCCCACAGCTGTTCAATCATTTGATCGCGGCTCAGTTGGCCTTGCTCTGCTGCAATAAAAAGCGACAACAGCTGATAGGCTTGAGGCTCCAGGTACAAGCTTTCTGTCGCCGAGCTTAGCTCGCGGCTGTTGGCATCAAAGGTCAGTTGACCAATCAAAAATCGCTGATGAGAGTGGTGTTCAGGCATATCAGAAAAAGTCCGGAAAGAAGCTTTGGCCAAGGGTAAGCTTTTTATCATAAAAACGTCCGAAACACTTGTGTTCCTGCAGCCTTTTTCTGATGCAACATTAAGCTTGTACTGATGGAGGACTATGATGATCGGGTTAAGGTGGCTGCTATTTTATTGTGTGATGGGATGGGTAAGCTTAGCAGAGGCAAAAGCTGAAGAGTTTATACCAGAGGGGGTCAGTGTGATCAAAGCCGGTGATGCCAGGTTTCAGCTACGCTCTTTGGGGTTGGAACATCAGGGACCGGCCGTTGTATTGTTGTCCGGACCTAACGAGCATTGGCATAGTGACAGTGGCTGGTTTGCATTGTTGCAACCACTACTGGCAACAAAATATCGCACCTATGCGATAGACCGTTTAGGGCAGGGTCTGAGTTCTGATGTCGAGGATCCTTCTTATACGCGTTTTGCCACTGATTTGTCCTTAGTTTTGCTTGAGTTGAATGAGCCACATGTTCTGCTGCTCAGTTTTGCCAGCGGTTCTGTGTCGAGCTTGTTAGTGGCTCATCAAAACTCTGACCTGACTATTCAGGGCATGTTGCTGATTGATCCGGATATTCCGCGGCCGGCATCCATGGCTTTGTATAAGGGCTATCCGGCGGACTGGTATAAAGCGAATTTGCCGAAGCTGTTGCCTGCGCTGGAAACCGGAGTCTGGACAGAACGCACCGCTAAAAAGCTGCAACAAGAACGAAAACTGGTTCAACGGTTGCTGCCTGAAACTTATGCCAATCAGATGGACTGGACCTATTTTGACTTTATGGCACAACAACGGTTGCGGCTGGAACGTCAGCAAAGCAGAGCCAGGGAAATTGCCGCTTACGCAGCAGATCTGGATCTGTACCAGACTTTACCTTTGTACACAAAGCGGCCGGTGTCTGTGATTAATTCTGATTTTGAGCAACTACAAATCAAACAAAATCCTGAACAAAAGCTGCAAATGATGGCGTGGCAGCAAGAAGGTGATGACTGGAGTAAACAACAAGCAGAAGGCTCTGGTGGTCAGTATATTGAGCTGAAAAGCTCAGATCATTTGGTACTTTTTCAGCGGCCTGCTGCACTGATGCAAGCGGTGGAATGGTTGATGGCGTCCGCTGTGGAATAAATATGCCCTGATTCTGGTTACAAGGGTAAAGGCTCAGGGTAGACTTGGCCTTTATTGCTATGATCTGTTTTGAGTTCAGGGGCTTATGTTCAAATTATCTATTTTTCCTTTTTTACTTTTTTCACTACCTGCAGCGAATGCGGGCCTGCAACTATCAAGTCCAGATTTTGATATCTTAACAAATCAGATCCAACAAAAAATTGCTGGCCGACCCGCTTTTCAGGGCTCTGCTTTGTTAATGCGTGGCAACGAAGTGTTGTGGCAATATCAGCAGGGGCGCTTTATACAAAAGAATACACCTGAGCTGTCACAAGGTCCGTCTTTTGATCAACACAGCACATTTTTTGTTGGTTCTATCAGTAAAACTCTGGCCGCTATCTTAGTGATGCAACAAGTGCAATCAGACACAGTCGATGTACAGGCGCCGGTAAAACGCTACTTGCCTGAACTGAAACAGCCATGGGCAGCATCAGTGCGCGTTGCTGATTTATTGAATCACAGCTCTGGTCTGGTGGATATCAATACCCAGAATAACTATGGCGAGTTCCGTTATAACAATTTAAATTTTCAGCTGCTGGGACAAATTCTGACGGCTGTCACAAAGCGTCCTTATGCTGAGCTGGCGACAGAATTACTGCAACAATGCCAGATGCACAGTTCTGGTTTTGCGGACAAGGCAGACGGGGTCAGTCAGGGCTGGTATGAAGAGCAGGGGCAGTTAAAAGCCATCACAGCTTTTATGCCTGTTGCAGCAGAGCCTAGCGGTGGCCTGATAGCATCTGCCGCTGATGTTGCAATGTTACCTTTGTGTATGCAACAGCAGCTGACAAAAACCAGTCTGCAGCAAATGACAACACCTCAGTTGTTGCGTCAGCATCGATGGGGTGAGGTGTATTACGGTTATGGGGTGCAAATCACACAAACTGCAGCAGGTGTTGAATGGAGCCACGGCGGTTATATTCCGGGTTATGTCTCGGTATTTAACTATTTTCCACAACATCAACTGAGCTTAGTGGTGCTGGAAAATCAAGCGCTGAACCCGGCAGATTTCGACAGAGCTGCTTATTATCATGACAAATTAAGAAGCTCAGTCATTCAGATCCTGAGCCAGAGTAAATAAGGACAAGGCATGAAATTTCATTATTCATTGATCGCCACAGCGCTGGTATGCGGAGCAATGACAGCTGACGTACAAGCCGTGGATAATTTTGCCACACTGTATCAGCAGCAAGTCCAACCCTTTTGGCAGACTGTAACACCACAACAACTGAAGTTGTCTGATGGCACTAGCTTGCATTACGTATTGATTAGACTTGAACAGGTGAAAGCTACTGTGGTTGTAGTGAATGGCCGTACTGAATCTTATCTGAAGTATCAGGAACTGGCGTATCAACTGACCCAGCAAGGTTATCAGGTGCTGATGTTTGATCACCGAGGACAGGGTCTATCGACTCGTTTGACCGACAACCCATACAAAGGTCATGTTGAAGATTTTCAGCACTATATTGATGATATGCATCAGCTCATCAGCCGCGTTGTGTTGGCGGATAAAGCGCAAGCTGATCAAAAGCTACCTATGTATCTTATAGGCCACTCTATGGGGGGCGCTATCAGCACTTTGTATTTACAGCAGCACTCGCAAGTGTTTCAAAAAGCGGCTTTGTCGGCACCTATGCATGGTATTAATGGCAAACTCGCCTATGACGAATGGGATGCCTGTCGTCTGGCATCAACAGTGACATTGTTTTCCACAGAAGGTTACGCCGGTTTTGCTGACAAGCCTTATGTCGCAGGTTCTTTTGATGGCAATGAACTGACAGGCTCAAAACAGCGTTATCAGTGGATGCAAAGCTTGTATCAGGACAATCCGCAGTTGCAGTTAGGTGGTGCCACTTGGGGGTGGTTGGATCAGGCATGCTCGGTATTACCTCAAATGCAGCAGCAAGCCAATAAAATCAAAATTCCAGTGCTGGTGATGCAGGCAGAGCTGGATACGCTAGTGTCAGCAACAGCGCAGCAAGAGTTTTGTACTGTACTGGCAAATAATCCAAACTCAGGTTGTGTCGGTGGTTTGCAAGTGATTAAAGGCGCTAAACACGAACTGTTGTTTGAGCAGGATGACATTCGTCAACAGGTACTTGAGAAGGTGCTGACGCATTTTGCATCAGAGTAAAAACGCTTAGCGGCTGAGAGAGTGCCAGGATAAAGCAAGTAAAGAATCCACCTTCTGAAGAAGGTGGCTTTGTGTTAAGCCCCTAAAAGGGGCCTTTTGTCGAGTAACTTAGCAACTTCAGCGTCCGTTACTTTTTTACTTAGTCTACGCCAAAGAATTCGATGTCTAATCCCAGCTTGGTATAGCTCGTAAGAAAAATACAAACAGAGTTTCAGGCAAAGCCTTTTGGATGATAACCACCTACTGAAGTAGGTGGTTTAGGGCCGAAAACAAAAAGGCCA
>NZ_JARIXP010000012.1 GCF_029269265.1 Rheinheimera sp. 1928-s | reverse complement strand
GTCTGCTCGGTAAGCTATAAAACTTAAATAAAAAGCCGCCAGAGATATAGCTAAAGACAAAAGCGAAATATTTTCAGAACTCATTTTAATCTCACACTTTAAGTTTTCTGCGGTAATAAGCTAATGATGTCAGATTATAGCTTCTGTGAATATGGTCTTAGTTTTGCTATCATGCCGCTTGCAGGATAAATTTTGTGTACCAAGCTGTGTACCAAATGGCTCTTAGTGGGGGTCATCTACTGGCACGTAAGGCGCATAAAATCTGCATTATACCATTCAACAACGTGGCCCTTGGTATGGGCCACCACTGTGAGGACTTATCATGCCAGTTATTACTTTACCTGACGGTAGTCAGCGTTCATTTGACGCCCCTTTATCTGTATTAGACGTTGCCAAAGACATAGGCCCAGGTCTGGCGAAAGCCACCATAGCCGGCAAAATCAATGGCCAGTTGGTTGATGCCTGTGAGCTAATCACTGAAGACGCTTCGTTAAGCATTGTCACCGCCAAAGATCAGGAAGGCCTGGAAATTATCCGCCACTCCTGTGCTCACTTATTAGGTCATGCCATTAAGCAGTTGTGGCCAAATACCAAAATGGCGATTGGTCCTGTCATCGACAACGGCTTTTATTACGACGTTGATTTAGACCGTCCAATCAGCAGTGATGATTTAGCTCAACTTGAAGAGCGTATGCTGCAACTGGCCAAAACCGAATATGACGTAGTGAAGAAAAAAGTAAGCTGGCAACAAGCTTATGACACCTTCGCTGCGCGTGGCGAAAGCTACAAAATGGAAATCCTCGATCAGAACGTCGCCAAAGACGATCAGCCTGGTTTGTACCATCACGAAGAATACATCGACATGTGCCGTGGCCCACACGTGCCAAATATGCGGTTCTGCCAGCACTTTAAAGTGATGAAAGTGGCGGGCGCTTATTGGCGTGGTGATGCCAAAAACAAAATGCTGCAACGTGTATACGGCACGGCATGGGCAGATAAAAAGCAATTAGCTGCGTATTTACTGCAACTGGAAGAAGCGGAAAAGCGTGACCACCGTAAAATTGGTAAAGCTTTAGGTTTATTCCACTGGCAGGAAGAAGCACCAGGCATGGTGTTTTGGCACAACGACGGCTGGACTATTTTCCGTGAGCTGGAAACTTTTGTCCGTGAAAAGCTGAGCGAATACGATTACCAGGAAGTCAAAGGTCCATTTATGATGGACAAAGTGCTGTGGGAAAAATCCGGTCACTGGGAAAAATACTCAGACAATATGTTTGTTACCAGTTCTGAGAACCGTGATTACGCCATCAAGCCAATGAACTGTCCTGGCCATGTGCAGATTTTTAACCAGGGCTTAAAGTCGTACCGTGATTTACCGCTGCGTATGGCTGAGTTTGGTTGCTGTCACCGTAACGAGCCATCAGGTGGTTTACACGGCCTGATGCGGGTGCGTGGTTTTACTCAGGATGACGCCCATATCTTCTGTACTGAAGATCAGGTGCAGGCTGAAGTATCAGCTTGTATCAAAATGGTGTTCGACGTGTACAGCACTTTTGGTTTTAAAGACGTGCAGGTGAAATTATCCACTCGTCCGGAAAAACGCATTGGTACAGACGAAATGTGGCACCGTGCTGAACAGGGTTTAGCAGAAGCTTTGGATGCCAATGGCATAGCCTATGACCTGCAACCTGGTGAAGGTGCGTTTTATGGCCCTAAAATTGAATTTACTTTACACGATTGCTTAGGCCGCGCCTGGCAATGTGGTACAGTGCAGCTCGATTTCGCTTTACCGGGTCGTTTAGGTGCAAGTTTTGTTGCTGAAGGCAACGACAGACAAGTACCAGTGATGATCCACCGTGCGATTTTAGGCTCGCTGGAGCGTTTTATCGGAATTCTGATCGAAGAATATGCAGGCTTTTTCCCAGCCTGGTTGGCCCCAACTCAGGTTGTGGTGATGAATATTACCGATAATCAGGCCGAATATGTGCAGGATTTAGTAAAAACTTTCAAATCTCATGGTATTAGAGCTATTTCTGACTTGAGAAATGAGAAGATAGGCTTTAAAATCCGCGAGCACACGCTACAGCGTGTTCCTTATTTAGTGGTAGTCGGTGACAAAGAAGTTGAAGCCGGTGATATCGCGTTAAGAACACGGAAGGGCGAAGACCTCGGAAAAATGAGTGTAAGCGACTTTGTAACCAAGTTGACCACTGAAATTAAAAACCGGGTCTAATTATTTTCACTCTTGGAGGAACATACTATTAAAGTAGGAAAGAAAACTTTACCGGCGAACAGACCAAACCGTATTAACGAAGAAATCAACGTTAAAGAAGTACGCTTGTTAGGTCTGGAAGGTGAGCAATTAGGTGTAGTAATCACTTCAGAAGCTATTCGTTTAGCAGAAGAAGCAGGCGCTGACTTGGTAGAGATTAGCCCAACCGCTGAACCACCTGTTTGTAAGTTGATGGACTATGGTAAGTTCCTGTTTGAGAAAGGCAAAGCTGCTAAAGAGCAGAAGAAAAAGCAAAAACAGATCCAGATTAAGGAAATAAAATTCCGGCCTGGAACTGATGAAGGCGATTACCAGGTAAAACTACGCAACCTGCGTCGCTTCATTGAAGAGGGTGACAAAGCTAAAGTAACGCTCCGCTACCGTGGTCGTGAAATGGCGCATTTGGACATCGGCATTGAGATGCTTAACCGGATCAAAGAAGATATGACAGATATCGCTATCTGTGAATCTTTCCCAAGCCGCGTTGAGGGTCGCCAGATGGTCATGATGCTGGCCCCAAATAAGAAGTAATAAGAGCTTTCAAGCATAAGATACGCCGCTTGAATAAAGCGGCGTTTTTTATCGCCTTATTATTCGTTGTAATTTAAACAATGCGAGTTATTTAACTATGCCAAAGATGAAAACCAACAAAGGTGCTGCAAAGCGCTTTAAAAAAACCGGCTCAGGCGGTTTTAAACGTAAGCAATCACATCTTCGCCACATTTTGACGAAGAAGTCTTCTAAGCGTAAGCGTCAGTTAGGTCCAAAAACGTTAGTTGCAAAAGTTGACGTGGCTGGTATCGCTCGTTGTCTGCCATACGCATAATATTAGGAGATTTTAAATGCCAAGAGTAAAACGTGGTGTGACAGCTCGCGCTCGTCACAAGAAGGTCTTAAACCAGGCTAAAGGTTACTACGGTGCCCGCAGTCGTGTTTATCGTGTCGCTTTCCAGGCAGTTATTAAAGCTGGCCAATACGCTTACCGCGACCGTCGTCAACGTAAACGTCAATTCCGTCAACTGTGGATCGCGCGTATCAACGCTGCATCTCGTCAGAACGGTTTATCTTACAGCCGCTTCATCGATGGTCTGAAAAGAGCATCTGTTGAAATCGACCGTAAGATCCTGGCTGATATCGCTGTATACGACAAAGGCGCATTTGCTGCTTTAGTCGCTAAGGCAAAAGAAGCTTTAACTGCTTAATTCTTTGAGCAGAGTAAAAGGCCACCTCCGGGTGGCTTTTTTATACCCGTAATTTATGGTTTTGACTGTATTTGATTTATCTTTTCCTCCTTCTCTGATTTAACTCTGTTTTTACAATGTTATGCTGGCAAACATTGTATTTAGATATGAACATTAGCTATGTCCGCTGTTAGAGTTTTCATTTTTACCCTTCTGGCTTTATTAGCTTTTGCCGGTAACTCGCTGTTGTGTCGGGCTGCATTGATCCAAACCTCTATTGATCCGGTCAGTTTTACTGCTGTGCGGCTGATGTCCGGGGCTTTGGTTCTTTGGCTGCTGATTTCAATCCGGACAGAACATAATGCAGGTCAGGGAAATTGGTGGTCGGCTTTGGCATTGTTTGTGTATGCCATCGCATTTTCAGTCTCTTACGTCAACTTAAGTACGGCAGCAGGAGCTTTACTGTTATTTGGTGCAGTACAAGCCAGTATGATTGCTTATGGTCTCTGGCAGGGTGAGCGCTTTAGCTTGTTACAAAGCCTTGGTTTTGTCTTTGCTTGCGCTGGTCTGGTTGGCTTGTTATTGCCGGGTTTATCCGCACCCCCAGTTGATGCGGGTTTGCTGATGATCATGGCTGGTGTAGCCTGGGGCGTTTATTCATTGCGGGGGAAAAGCGGTGGCGACCCGATTAAAGTCACTGCAGGTAATTTCATTCGCACTGTGCCTCTGGCTTTGATTCTGGCTCTGGTGTTTCTTGACGGGCTTTTGCTTGATTTAGATGGTGTTTGGTACGCTGTCCTATCCGGAGCTCTGACATCAGGTCTTGGCTACGCGCTTTGGTACACAGCGTTACCTTATTTAAAAGCCAGTACAGCAGCAACGGTACAACTAAGTGTGCCTCTGGTCGCAGCTATGGGGGCAGTGCTGTTTTTGGCTGAGCCTTTTAGTTTACGTTTAATTTTGGCTTCAATAGCGATTTTAGGCGGCATAGCCCTGGTTACTTTGACGGCCCGCAACGCTAAGGACACAACTTAAATCGCTACTGTTAATTTGGCTTTGGTTGATCTGCTGGCATACGGATCACAAAAGGGCAGTTGGCGGGTGAAGTTGGCGATTTGCTGCACTTTTCCTCGTTGTGGTCTTAATGTAGACCAATAACGAGCTCCGCCTTTGGGCTCTTTGCTCCAGCCTGGCTGGCTGATCACGCCGTCAGTTTTTACCCACTTGCTCATGATTTTCACACCACAGCTTAAATTCACTTTGGGGTCATGCAGATGCTGTGGCTGTTTAATATCACAGGAATAACGGGCTTGGTTGGCGCTTTCGTGGGATATTTGTAATAAACCCCGGCTGATCACGCGGCGACCTTTGCCGTCTTTAAATTTTTCCTGATAAAACGACTGGGGTTTAAAGTTACTTTCAGGTTTAGCCATAGCGGAAAACAAAGCCACCCAGAATTGACTGCGCTGCTGCTTTTGCAAACTGGCATACAGAGGGCAGAAGTTTTGTATATCGGCTGGCACCAGCTTGATCAGCGGTGATTGTGCCACAGCCTGCTCTGTGATCCTTGTCCAACTGCCATCGCGGTTGTTTTCCGACCAGGCGGCATAATCTGAGCTTTTTTGATGGCTGATACTGCCCGCCATGACAGGTGTTGCCAATAAAGCACAAATAGCTGTGAGCATAAGCAGGGGGATATTCAATGGCATCTGTTGTTTTTGTTCTTCCTGGTGAATGCTTTTGTATCGGCACCGTTCAGCCAAACTTCAGTTTCAGACTAATGTTTTGTTGGCTTTGGCTCAAGCTTTTTTCTGCCTGAAGCAGGCAATAATTTAAATTCTACCTGGTAAGGCACTTTGTGCGCTGGCAGAGCCAGACAAAACCAGATATGGTACTCATATTACGGCATTTTTTTCAGGTGTAGCATGCCTCACGATCATTCAAATCCAGACCACAAAACTCATCAGCATGGCGCAAGCTGTAATCATAGCCATGGCGCAGAGCATGACCACAAAGATGACGACGAGCATAAGCATTCCCATGGCCTCTTTGGTCATCATCACCATCATCATGGTTCTGAATCGGGCAATATAGCCACCGCCTTTTGGCTGAACTTCAGTTTTACCATCATTGAATTTATTGGCGGCTGGTTGACTAATAGCGTGGCTATTATGGCCGATGCGATGCACGATTTAGGCGATACACTAGCGATCGCTTTTGCCTGGTTTGCCGCTAAAATCGCTGGCAAGGAGGCGACGCCCCGTTACAGTTATGGTTACCGGCGCTGGTCCTTGTTGAGCGCTTTGGTCAACAGCGTGATTTTAGTGTTGGGCTCCTGCTGGATTTTGTATGAAGCCATACCTCGTTTATGGCAGCCGCAACTGCCTCATGCAATGGGCATGATGGGACTTGCTGTTCTGGGTGTTGTTGTGAATGGCGCTGCGGTATTTAAACTGCGAGGCGGTAAAACCCAAAACGAAAAAATTCTGACCTGGCATCTGCTGGAAGATGTATTAGGCTGGGTTGCTGTGCTGGTTGGTTCTATTCTGATTTATTTTACCGACTGGGCTTGGGTTGATCCGGTATTAAGTATAGGTTTTACCTGTTTTATTCTAATCAATGTCTGGCGTAATTTGCGCCGCACTCTGGCTTTGTTTTTACAGGTCAGCCCGGATCCAAAACTGGCGGCCAAAATAGAGCACCAGTTGCAGCACCTTGAGTTTGTGCAGGAAGTGCATCACCTGCATTTATGGTCGCTGGATGGCGAAAAACATGTATTAACAGCCCATCTGGTGTTAAAAGCGGAAACTGCTACCGAGCAGTTAAAAACGCATAAAGAGCAAATACGGCAGCTGCTCCAGCCTTATCAGCTTGAACATACCACCATAGAGTTTGAGTTTAATCAGGAAGTTTGCCGGGATCAGCATTGAGCAGGTGTGAAAAGGGCGCAAATAAATCCGCGCCCTTATGATTTCGAGATGCATCGGATTGGCGATTACAATTGACCATCCTGCAAACTGATTTCATCCAAAGACAGCGAAAAGCTTGGGATGAAAATCTCAAGAAAGTAGTTCACTTCCGGCAGAGCGTAGCCTTCAAGCACAGCCTCCAGACGCTTTTTCGCCAGCACAAATTCATGATTGCCGGCAGACAGCTCTTCCAGAGTTTTGACATAAGCACAAAGCGTATCCGCCGCTTTGACCAGCAGCTTTTCATCCGCTGAATACTGTTCTGACAGCAGCAAGGACTGATAAAAGGGCTGCAATTTCTCTGGCAACATCGACAGCAGCTTTTGCTCAGCAATACGTTCTATCTTTTTGTATTCCTGAGCAATCTGCGCGTTAAAGTACTTAACTGGCGTAGGTAGATCACCGGTCAGTACTTCACTGGCGTCATGAAACAACGCTAGTGTTGCCACCCGCTCAGGTTGTACTTCACCTGCAAATACTTCACGACGAATAAGCGCCAGCATATGGGCTACCACAGCCACCTGATGGCTGTGTTCAGCCACATTTTCAGTATTGACGTTTCTCATCAGCGGCCATCTGTTAATCAGCTTCATCCGGAACAGATGAGCGAAAAAATGGCTTGGTTTTTTATCCGTAATCATTATGGCCTTTTACTGCTAATCCACTACTGCTGATGCTACTGTTGATAACCCGGTAAAAACTGCGCTAAGCGGCCAATCGCCATTTCCAGCTGTTCTTTGTGGGGTAAAAACACAATACGGAAATGATCCGGCTCTGGCCAGTTAAACGCCCTACCATGCACCAACAGTACTTTATGCTGGCGAAGGAAATCCAGCACCATCAGTTCATCATCTTTGATTTTAAACTTTTTACGATCCAGCTTAGGGAATAAGTACATAGCGCCTTTAGGCCGCACACAGCTGATACCATCAATACTGGTCACCAGTTTATGGGCTAAGTCCATTTGGTCATACAAACGGCCACCTGGCACTATAAGCTCGTTAATACTCTGATAGCCACCTAATGCGGTTTGCACTGCATGCTGACAAGGTACGTTGGCACAGAGGCGCATAGAAGCCAGAATATTTAAACCTTCTACATAGTGCTTGGCCAGATGTTTAGCGCCGGATAATAAAATCCAGCCGACACGAAAACCGGCGATACGGTAGTTTTTCGATAAACCACCAAAGGTCAGCATAAATAAATCGTCGGTTAACGAAGCCGTCGTAACATGCTCTGCGCCGTCATACAAAATTTTGTCGTAAATTTCATCACTCATCACCACCAGCTTATGCTCACGGGCAATGGCCAGCAGATCCAATAAAACCGCTTTAGAGTACACAGCGCCTGTCGGATTATTTGGATTAATCAGCACCAGAGCTTTGGTTTTTTTTGTGATTTTGGCACGAATATCAGCTAAATCCGGAAACCAGTCTGATTGTTCGTCACAGCGGTAATGCACGGCGTTGCCGCCGGCCAGATTGACTGCAGCTGTCCAGAGCGGGTAATCAGGGGAAGGGATCAGCACCTCATCACCGTTATTTAACAGCGCCTGCAACGACATCAGAATCAGTTCTGATACGCCATTACCAATGTACACGTCATCCGCATCGGCACCTAAAATTCCGCGCTGCTGATAATACTGCGCCACAGCAACCCGGGCCGGATAAATGCCCTGCGAATCGCTGTAGCCCTGAGCTGTGGGCAGGTTGTGGATCACGTGTTTTAAAATTTCATCCGGCGCTTCAAAACCAAAAGGCGCGGGATTACCAATATTGAGCTTTAAAATACGCTGACCTTCTTCTTCCATCCGTTTGGCTTCACGTGCCACCGGACCCCGAATGTCATAACAAACCCCATCTAATTTTGTCGAGCGCTCTATTGGTTTCATACCGCTACCCTTATGTCTCCGTCTATTGTTTTCATTGAAAATCTTTGCTTACACCTTTTTACACGCCTAGACGTCTTTTGCAAGTATGATTGCAAAAAAAAGCGGCAAAATCAGGAGCTTTATGACAAGTCTGCGAACTATCCCTGTTGGCGCCGTGGTGGGCTGCGAAATTTTTCAGTTTTTTGAGCACACAGGCATTTATATAGGAGAAGGGCAAATAGTGGAGCTGGCAGGCTCTGGCCTGGTACGTTCTTTATCCTTTAATCGTTTTCTGGCAGACCGATCCGGTGCCGAACTGATTTTCGCCACCAATCCGGCAGGTGAGATCATAGGCTCAGACATTGCGGCAAACAGGGCTATAGACCAGATTTACAGTTATCAGGATTACGACTTGTTAAGGAACAACTGCCACCGCTTTACTTACGCTTGTATCAGCGGTGACTCATTGCCATTAACCAGTTTTTTTGATTTAAAGCAGGCTCTTGCAACCTATTGGCGCTTTACCCCCAATTGGTTGCATAAAGCGCCTTAAAGCTTGTTTGAGTGATAGTTACTGGTTATCGCGTACTTCAATATCACCGACACCTACATTGGCTTCCAGTTCAGCTTTGCCTGAGCCATTTAACTCACTCGAACTGGTGACTAATACACGTTCCTGCTGATAACGGCCTTTGCCACCTTTAATAGATGTATCTCCTACACCAGCATCCAGTTCGATGGAAGCATAAAGGCTGGTGTCTACTTTGATGTCCACATCGCCTACACCCAAATCGACATTGATATCTGAAGTCAGATCGTCAACTTCAACAGAGCCTACACCTAAATTTAAGGCCACCGCCATTTCTGCAGGCATTTTTACTGTCCAGCTTTGTTTTACATCGTCGTCATCTTCCAGATCGACCTTCAGTTTCAGGGTGGAACCGTCCTCACGTACATTGATGCTTGCGTCTGATATATCAGAGCTGCGACCTAACCAGTTTTTGTCAGCTTCTAACTCGACAACTAAGCTGATTTCTGTTCCTTCAGCTACTTTTACGTCAATTTCACCAACAGGAACGTCCAGCACCAGCCTGGTAAAGCTTTTTGCATCTATAGTTTTTTCGAGCACTTTGACATCGTCAGCTACTGCCGTTGTTGCAGATAAAGCCAAAACCAGAGCAGAAATTAAAGTAAGTTTACGCATGTTATTCTCCTTTTTTCATAGTTATAGCTGAGTATGCAGTTTTCCTGCCAACTTAAATATTATTTAAATACAACGAGTTAGCATAATTCCGTCCGGGAGGGTTTAGTATTCAGGCCATTTTGTGGTCGAAACTATCAACGGATCTGGTTAGAATACGCACCGTTGTGGTCCAGCTCATTAAGTGGCGGGCTCGGATAAAAGCGAAATCAGGGTATCGCATGAAAAAAACAGAATTGAGCTTTTGGTTGTTGTTATGGGCTGTCGTGCTTTGTGCCGCGGCTTACCCATGGCTGAGACCAGCTCCTGTTGAAGACATTGCTTCATTAGCCGATTGGCAAATGCCATCAAAGCTGGAAGCTCTGGATGCAGCTGATCAACGCAAGTTATTAAAACGACTGGCTTATCCTGTGGCTATGCCCGAATTACTGCCAGTGCCGGATTTTGAGCAATACAAAGATGTGGTTGAAAAGAAAAAGGCTTTTTTTGACTATTTATTACCGTTTATAGAACGAGAAAACGCCAGATTATTGCATATCCGGCTGCAGATCATTGAAGTTCAGCAGAAGCAGACTCAACAAGAACTGACAGTGGAAGAATACGCTTTTATTTATAGCCTGTACGACGAATTTAAGCTGGATTATCCGGACGTAGATACAGAAGGTTTTCGTTTATTGTTAAGCCGGGTTGATATGATACCTGCGGACTTGGTGCTGATCCAGGCTGCAAAAGAATCAGGCTGGGGCAGCAGTCGCTTTGCTTTAGAGGCCTATAACTTTTTTGGTCAGTGGTGTTTCAGAGCAGGTTGTGGCCTGGTGCCACAAAAACGCAGTGCAGGTAAGTACCATGAGGTGGCAGTGTTTCCTCATGTAGCTGCTGCAATTAACAGTTACTTCTACAATCTGAACACCTTTTATGTGTATGAAGATTTACGTCAAATCAGAGCAAAACGCCGCGCTGAAGGCGAAGTAGCCGGACACCATCTGGTGACAGGGTTGATCCGGTATTCTGAGCGTGGCCAGGATTATGTTAACGAAATCCATACCATGCTCAAAGCCAATACTAAACATATAGACAGCTAATGATGAAATCTTATGTTCTGGCCAGTGCGCTGGTTGTTTTTAGCGGTTCAGCCTTAGCTGATACCGTATTTAATTACGATGGCTTTTATTCCCGGATGAAAAAAAGCGAAAAGGTCGAATTCAGTGATATTACGCTGGCCTTTATGCTGCAAAAAACCGGCACTAACGATCCTTGTGTTGTGGATAATGCAGTGATCACAACAGACATTTCTGAAGCGCCTTTGACTATCGCCAACAATGGTGAGCTGATTTTACCTTACGATGAGCTGCTTAATAGCCGTAAAGCATTAATCGTATTGAAGCAGCCAGAGAGCGCTCAGTCCTGCGATTTAAACTTTAAGTTACGCAGCAAAATGCCAGTGCCACAACAGGTGACTATTGCTCAATTGCGTAAGTTACAAAGCCAGTTCGACGAGCTTTTGGATTCATTGGCTGGTCTTGGTAAGTACTGGTTACCAGATGTTTCGGGTTTGACCCTACATTTTGCGACCGAAGTGATGGCGCAAAGTACAGATGCAGCTTTTCAGCAGCAACTGCTGTGTGAGCAAACTCGTTGTCGTGTTCAGTTACCAGCCAGTTTGGCTGACAGTGCAACAGTTGAGTTTTCTAAAGTACCGGATCACGCCACGCCTTTGTTACAGCAACCTTAAATCATATGCCGGAGCTGGTACTTTATCTGCTGACCCACAGCAGGGAACTGCATAAGGCGACCAATACCGGTGCTCTGGCGCTCCAGGCTTTGGCCGCATCTTTGAAGATCAGGGTTGAACTGATTGAATGGCAACGTAAAGAGCCTGATGTACGGCTGTTAGAATTAGCAACTCAGCAACAGCTGGGGTTAGTTTATCCCTTGTCACCTGAGCTGATGACGGCTGAAACGCCTGTAGCCTGTTATCTGTTGCAACTGGGCCTGTATCAGCCTCAAAATCTAACTGCTTCTAATCAACTGGCATTGCGTCAGGCTGAAGCTGTCAGGCATTGGCTGTTGGTGGATGCAACCTGGCAGGAAGCCGCCAAAATGCTCAGGCAAAGCCCATATTTGCAATCCTGCTATCGGCTGGGTATTGCAACTGATCAGCCTTCATCCTATAGACTTCGGCGTAATCAAAAAGAAGGGGCTTTGTGTACAGCGGAAGTGGTGATTGAACTGTTGCTACAAAGCGGTTACCCCAATGAAAAAGAGCAGCTGATGCTGCTCTTTGATGAATTTAACAAGCGCTAAATGTATGAGACGGGCAGGGCAAACCCAGCCCCTACGTCAGCTCTACAAATTGCACCGTTGCAGTTGCTGGTTCGTCTTCATCCTGGATTAAACCTACCGGTACTTTAGGTACGTCAGGTTTATCAAAGGCCATATCACCTTCTGAAGGTAGTGGGCTGTCCTTACTGATACCAGCAAAATCAAACAAAGATCTGTCAATCATATGAGAGGGCACAATGTTCTGCATGGCCTGAAACATAGTTTCTATGCGGCCAGGGAAACGTTTGTCCCAGTCCTGCAGCATTTCCTTGACGACCTGACGCTGTAAACCATCTTGTGAGCCACATAAGTTACAAGGAATTATCGGAAACTCACGGGCAATGGAGTATTTTTCGATGTCTTTTTCGCGGCAATAGGCCAGGGGACGAATGACGATATGCTCGCCGTTGTCACTAATCAGCTTAGCTGGCATAGACTTCATTTTCCCGCCGTAAAACATATTCAGAAACATAGTTTCAATCATGTCGTCGCGGTGATGGCCCAATGCAATTTTAGTGGCTCCCAGCTCTTTGGCTGTGCGGTATAAAATACCACGGCGTAGGCGGGAGCATAAAGAGCAGGTGGTTTTGCCTTCAGGAATTTTGTCTTTGACAATAGAGTAGGTGTCTTCAGTCACAATCTGAAAATCAACACCAATACGGCTTAAATAATTAGGCAATACATCGGCCGGAAAACCAGGTTGTTTTTGGTCCAGATTCACTGCAACTATAGAAAATTGAATAGGGGCAGATTGTTGCAGGTTGAGCAATATGTCCAGCATAGTGTAGCTGTCTTTACCACCTGACAAGCACACCATGACTTTGTCGCCTTCTTCAATCATATTAAAGTCGGCAATAGCCTGGCCTACGCCACGACGCAAGCGTTTGTGTAATTTGTTCAGGTTATATTGTGCTTTGGCTTCGGCTGCATGTGACATAAAACAACGACCCTAAATAAAAATGGCGCGTAGTATAACCAACTAAGCGCCAGCTTTGTAGCTTTGGATCTTGCTGAACTTAATGTTTCGCCAGTGGGCAAACAAAACCTGCAGGTTTGACAGCCAAAACATCACAATCGAGCCTGTCTATCACATGCTCTGCGGTATTGCCAATAATGGCCGCTGATAAACCAGTTCGGCCTATAGTGCCAATGACCACCATTTCGGCATCCAGTTGTTGCGCCATTTTTGGGATCACATCTTCTGGCATACCTTCAAGGACATGGGTCTGACTGGCATCTAATTCAAACTCTCGCGCCAGCTTTTGTACTGAGTCCAGATGGTGGTTTTTCATGGTCTGGTTGTATTCCTGTGGATTAAATTCCGGAATTTCAATAGCAATATTGACCGGAGTACCAGGGAAAGCGTTCACCAGCTGCACTTTGCCGTTAAGCAGAGCGGCCAGTTGTTTCGATTGCTGAATAATACGTTGATTCAGTGAGCTGTGATGGCTCTGCTCACTACCGGCATTGACAGCGGCTACTATATTGCCATGCTCCGGCCAGTCATGATCTTTCACCAGCAATACAGGGCATGGGCATTTACGCAAAATATGCCAGTCGGTTGGGGTAAATATCATGGATTTCAACACGTCGTGATCATGGGTGCCTTTGATCACCAAATCGTAACCTTTTTCCAGCACAGACTGCACTATGGCCTCAAAAGGCCTGTTGTGCCAGACCACCTGAATATCAATCTTCAGGCCTTGCTCCTGATAAACAGCCACCAGTTCACTGATCCAAAGTTCACGGTCGTTGATCACGGCCTGACGCATCGACTCGCGTTCTTCACCGGATAACATAGTGGTCATTTCGTAAGAAAAATCGTAAATGGATAAAAAGGCCGTCAGTTGGCAGTCTTGTAGTTTGGCCAGTTCAACGGCTCGGTTCAGGGCTTTTTGTTCCAGCACTGAAGGGTCCAGTACTACCAATACTTTTGGATATAAGGTCATATCTTGCTCCTGCTAAGCTAAGGCTTACCCTGTAAGTGTAGCCAAGGTAGCGAAGGTAGGCTGATAATTCCTTGTGCTGGATCAATACTTTGTATGATCAGCGTGCTATAGCGGAGCCACCAGCCAGTTTGCTTAAAGCGTCCGGATTACTGATGCTGATCAGTTTTCCATCCACTTGTATTAAATCGTCCTTATGGAATCGACCTAATAAACGGCTAATAGTTTCAACAGTCAGGCCTAAATAATTGCCTATTTCGCCACGAGTCATGCTTAAACGAAATTCTTTTTTTGAAAAACCGCGATTAGAAAAACGTTGAGCCAGATTGGTTAAAAAGGCGGCCAGTTTTTCTTCAGCATTTTTACGGTTCAGCAATAACAACATTTGCTGATCACCGCTAATATCCTGACTCATCAGTCGCATCATTTGTTGACGAAGTTTGGGTAATTCGCCCATCAACTGGTCCATTTGACTGTAGGGTATTTCGCATACCATAGCGGTTTCGAGTGCCTGAGCAAAGCTGGGATGCTGCTGCTCGCCTATCGCATCAAAACCTATCACATCACCAGGTAAGTGAAAGCCAGTAATTTGTTCTTCGCCGGATTCGGTTAAGGTAAAGGTTTTAAAAGATCCGCTACGCACGGCATACAGAGAATGCAAAGCTGTACCGGCTTCCACCAAAAAGTCACCTTTGTGCAAAGGCTTTTTACGTTCGATAATATCGTCCAACGTGTCCAATTCAGCATTACTCAGGCTGAAGGGCAGACATAACTGACTAAAACCGCAGTGTTGGCAACTTAAATTTGAACCGGACATAGATATTCCTTTAAAGCAACTTTCGCAGCTTAGAAAAGTCGTGGAGCTAATGCAATAGCTATAGTGTACAACGCATAGATTGCCAGTAAAAAAGCGGCACTGGCTCTGATCAGTTTATTATTTTTAAACTGACTTAACTGACGGGCAAAGCTTCCCACCGCCAGCATGGCTGGTAAAGTTCCGACACCAAAAGCCAACATCAGTAAAGCACCTTGTAAGGCGTTGCCACTGGCCAGACTCCAGCCTAAACTGCTGTAAACCAGACCACAAGGTAAAAAACCCCAACATAGACCATAAGCTAAGGCTTTGTGGCTGCTATCAAGGGGTAACAAGGTTTTGGCGACAGGCTGAACTTTACGCCACAAAGCCGAGCCAAACTTTTCCAGTACAGTCAAAGCAAACCACAAGCGTGCCACATAAAACGCCATTAACAGCAGCAGGACACCAGCAAGCAGTTTTAGCCAGAATAAACTAATACCTAGTTTGACCAGCACGGCTGCACCAAAAGCCCCTGTCAGTGCGCCTAAAAGGCTATAAGTCGTTAAACGGCCGAGGCTGAGTGCCAGTTGCAGTTTCAGCTGCTGCATCAGACTCAAGCCGGGCATAGAAAGCTGCAATGCGCTGGCTATACCGCCACACATCACCAGGCAATGACTGCTGCCTAAAAAACCAATACTCAAAGCGGCAAAAAGGTTTACTGCAAGTTCAGCGTTCATTGAGGTGGCAGTTTGTCTTTATCGTTTTGAGGGGCTGCTTGTTTTTCTTCTTCAAACAAAATGCTCATGCCTTCTTTGTTTAAATCATCAAACTGGCGGCTACGTACAGCCCAAAAAAAGATGCCAAGGCCAATGCAGACAAAAAGTATGGCGATAGGGATCAGCACATAAATAATACTCATGTTTTGAGTAACCTCAGTGAGTTAGACACCACTAAAATAGAACTGAATGACATGCCAATTACGGCTATATAAGGCGATACAAAACCTGCTACAGCTAAAGGAATGATCACCAGATTGTAACCCACGGCCCACCACAGATTTTGCTTCACAATACGCTGCGCAAGCACGGCCCCTTCAATCAATTGCTGCACTAAGTGTAAGTCATTATGCAGCAAGACCACATCAGCCTGATTTTTTGATAAATCTGTGCCTGAATCTAATGCCACTGAAACATGGGCGGCGTGGAAACAAGGGCTGTCGTTAATACCATCGCCCAACATCAGCACTTTATCACCTTGCGAGACGGCCTGCTGGATATGTTCTACTTTTTGCTCTGGGCTGCAACCTTTAAATACTTGGTCAAACTGCAATTGCTGCTGCACTTCTTCTACCTGAGCGGAAGAGTCTCCCGTCAGCATAGACAACGTCAGACCACGTTGTTTTAAAGCTGTTATAAGGGCAGGGACTTCTGGGCGAAGTGCATCTGAAAGTTCCACGGATAACACCAATTGATTATTGATGGTGCAGCAAACGGCAGCAGCTGTCTGGTCCTGAACAGCACAAAAAGCCGCGCTGCCCACTTTCACAGTCAAAGAAGCATTATTTTGCAGCCAAAGAGCCGATAAGCCTGAGCCAACATGCACTTGTACCTGCTCAACTTTTATCTCTGTGTTCAGATAAGAGCTAAAGGCCCGGGCTATAGGATGCTCTGAGTAGGTTTCAATACGGGCAATCAGCGCTAACAGCGTTGCTTCGTCATAGGCAGTGTTATGCAGCTGGGTGCGTAAAATACTAAAACGGCCCTGGGTCAGACTACCGGTTTTATCTAGAAATACCGATGTCAGTTGTGGCAAAACTTCCAGTACTTGTTGGTTTTTTATCAAAATGCCTTTGCGGTTTAAACGAGCCAAAGCACAGGTTATAGCCGTCGGCGTGGCTAAGGTTAAAGCGCAAGGGCAGGTGGCTACCAGAACGGATAAGGTGACCCAAAAGGCTCTTTCCTGATCCAGCCAGAAATACCAGACTAAAAAAGTAGCCAGCGCGATGATCAATAAACGCTGAATAAAAAAGCGTGCAAGTTGGGTGGTTTTTTCAACGATTTGCGGTTTTTGGTTCAGCGTCTGTTGCTGCAGACTAATGATCTGGCCCAAACGGGAGGACGCCAGAGCCTGATGCACTGTGACTTTTAATACACCGTCATGATTAATACTGCCGGCCATCACAGTATCACCCGCTGCTTTGCTGACTGCCTTGTATTCGCCAGTGAGCATGGATTCGTCTACCGAACTTTCGCCCGAAAGCACAACACCGTCAGCAGCTATGGTTTCACCGGCTTGTACCAAAATGATCTGACCTGCTTCTAAGCGACGGGCCGAGGTAGGAACAAGTTCATCGCCTTGCACCAGTCGGGCTGATACCGGCATTATTTTTAATAAATTTCCTGTCGCTGCGCGGGCCTGAGCTCTGGCGCGGAATTCAAAAAACTTACCGAGCTGCAGCAAAAACACAAACATGCAAACAGATTCAAAATAGACTTCGCCTATGCCAAATAAGGTCGCGTAGGCAGAAGCGATAAAGGTATAAAACACGGCCAGCGTCACTGGCACATCCATATTCAGCTCGCGGCCTTTGATTGCCCGCCAGGCACTTAACGTAAAAGGCTTAGCGCTGTAAAACACCACAGGAGTGGTTAATAACAAACTGATCCAGCGTAAATAACCTTCAAATTGGGGTTCTATGCCAGTGTATTCGCCAAAATACAAGCCAAAGGCCAGCATCATCACCTGCATACTCATAATACCGGACACAGCCAGACGCTTTAAAAAACGGCGCAGCTCGGCTTGCTGAACAGCTTCTTCCTGATCCGCCATAAAAGGCGCAGCCTGATAGCCTAACTGACTGATGCTGGTGAGGATATCGCTGAGTTTAAGTTGTTTTACATCCCAACTAACGATGCAACGGGCTGTACTGGAGTTGACGCTGACGCTGTAGACGGTAGGATTCTTTTTCAGTTGTTTTTCAATCAGCCAGGCGCAGGCCGCACAACTGATACCACTGATGGATAACTCAATTTGAGTGTGGTTATCTTTGTTTTGGGTCAGGTCGGCCAGTACTTCAGCGCTGTCATAATTGACCAACTGCAATTGACCGGGTACCAGTTCAGCTTTACTGGCAGGGGCAGTTCGGAATTTATAATAATCACCCAGCCCCTGATCGATAATAGTTTCAGCCACAGCCAGACAACCAGGGCAGCAAAACTGCCTCTGTTGTTGCTCTATCTGCAGGCTAAAATCTGAACCTTTTGGAATAACTTCATTGCAGTGAAAACAACCTGAATACGACACTGTTAATATCCCAGTTTAAACTCTTCCAGTTGCGGTAGCATAGCTGTAGCACGCAGCTTCCAGTCCTTGTGTTCATCCGACACCACCAGATTCCACTTTCCTTCAAGGAGGGTGGGTAAGGTCGCTACGTACATATTTTCGCCGCTACGCTCTGCTGTGATAAC
Organism: Rheinheimera sp. 1928-s; assembly: GCF_029269265.1. GTDB lineage: Bacteria > Pseudomonadota > Gammaproteobacteria > Enterobacterales > Alteromonadaceae > Pararheinheimera. The sequence goes on along the minus strand of NZ_JARIXP010000012.1, from coordinate 50,983 downwards.
AAAATCATAGGCTGCTATTGTGTTGTGGAAAAACTCCAGCGTCAGATGCTCACCTAAAGTCTTATTTTGCTCAAATCTCACTATCACCTGATTCGCTGCAATCAAAGTGCTGGCGTGCAAGTTGCGCAATTCAGCTTCACGGTACTTCGCCAGATTCATATTTATGGCTCGACCTTCTTTGTAGTAGTCGTCCACCACCAAATCCGGGTTGCTTTGTTGCATGATGTAGATGGTATGGCCACCTTTAATAAAGGAAACGATAGGGAAAGCCAATAATAACCAGGGCCAGAACTGTTTGTACCAGGGTTTTGTATCATGCAACATCAGGTATTCCTCTTTCAGATAGCAATAAGCCCCACAAAGCGGGGGCTTATTTTACAGTTGAGCAGCAGAATAAACTACTTGCTGCTTTCTTCAGGACGAGATAAACGGTAAACGTATGCAGAGATAATATGGATTTTTTCTTCACCTAAAATCTCTTTAAACGCAGGCATCTGACCATTCCGGCCTTTAACCAGTGTTTCTTCAACTGCACCGTGTGAACCACCGTATAACCAAACATTGTCAGTCAGGTTCGGTGCACCAAATGGCAAGTTGTGAGCTAAGCTGCCTTTACCATCTGCACCATGACAAGCCGCACACATGCCAAACTTAGTTTTACCGGCTGCGGCCTCTTTATCGTTCACCTTACGGCCTGACAGGCTTAACACATAGGCCGTCATTTCTTTAATGCCTTGTTCACCTAACGCATCACCCCAACCTGGCATTGCAGCTTTACGGCCGTACAGCAAAGTTTCTTTGATTTTGTCTGGTGTACCGCCGTACAACCAGTCATCGTCAGTCAAATTAGGGTAACCACGTTGACCACGGGCATCTGAGCCATGACACTGAGCACAGTTTTGCAGGAACAAACGCTGGCCAATTTTCAAGGCTTCCGGATCATAAGCTAAATCCATGATGTCGCGGTTGGTGTATTTAGCAAACTCTTTGGCATAGGTTTCGTTGGCAGCCGCATATTCGCGATCCAACTGGACGTTTTTACCTTCAACTTTATTTTGTTCCACAGCAGCTTTGGATTCAGCCAGGTTTTTAATACCCTGATTAGAACTGGTCCAGTTTAAAAAGCCTTTGTAGTTGCCAAGACCAGGGTAGGCCGCAAAGTAATATACCGACCAGATTAAGGTGGCATAAAACATATAGGTCCACCATTTTGGCAGAGGGTTATTAATCTCTTCAATGCCATCAAAATCATGGCCTGTGGACTCGCCTTCTTTCACACCAACATGGTTTTTTAAGTTCCAGGTCAGAATAACGGCGCAAAATACGATACACGCTATTGTTAAGACAATGATCCAAGTGCTCCAAAAGCTACTCATGATCCGACTCCTGTTTCTGTTGTTGTTTTGGTTTCTGGTCGTCTGCAAAAGGCAAATTTGCCTGTTCATCGAAGTCTGGCTTGCGTTTTAACACAAAAAGCCAGACCACAAGACCAATGAAACCTACAAACACTAACACGGTGAAAATACTGTGTAGGGTTGCCATATCCATAATAGTTACTTCAATGCCGTGCCAAGGGACTGAAGATAGGCAATTAACGCCTGCATCTCAGTTTTACCCTTGACTGAATCAGTTGCTGCTGCAATTTCTTCGGCTGAATACATCACACCATCTTCATCGTTTGCATGCATTTTGCCTTTAGTTAACTTGTTAAAGATTTCCATCTTCTTCGGTGTTAACTCGCCATCCAACAGATTTTCATCCAGCCATGGGTAACCCGGCATGTTGGATTGAGGCACAACAGAACGAGGGTCCATCAAATGTGCATGGTGCCAGTCATCACTGTAACGACCACCCACACGGGCTAAATCAGGACCTGTGCGTTTAGAGCCCCATAAGAATGGATGTTCCCATACACTTTCGCCAGCAACAGAGTAGTGACCGTATCGTTCCACTTCGTGGCGGAAAGGGCGGATCATCTGGCTGTGGCAGTTGGTACAACCTTCACGAATGAAAATATCCCGACCTTCCAGCTGAAGTGCTGTATAAGGTTTTAAGCCGTCTACAGGTTCGGTGGTTTCTTTTAAAAATAGCAAAGGAGTGATTTCAACCAAGGTACCGAAACTGATTGCAACCACAGTGCCTATGGCTAACCAGCCGGCGCTTTTCTCGAAAAATTCATGATAGTTCTTAGACACAATAAGCTCCTTACGCTGCTTCAGCTACTGGTTCCAGAGCGCCATCTTTTGCTCTGATAGTTTTCACAACGTTATAGGCCATAATCAGCATACCTGTGACGACAAAACAACCACCAATAAAGCGCATCAGGTAGAACGGATAGGACGCTTCTAAGCTTTGTACAAAGCTGTAGGTCAGAGTGCCGTCTGTATTGACCGCACGCCACATCATGCCTTGCATAATACCGCTGATCCACATGGCAACTATATACAGAACCACACCGATAGTATGTAACCAGAAGTGAGTGTTAATCAGCTTGATGCTGTACATCCGGCCCTGATTAAATACTGCTGGGATCAGGTGATACATTGCGCCTATAGAAATCATCGCGACCCAACCTAAAGCACCAGAGTGAACGTGACCTATAGTCCAGTCTGTGTAATGCGACAGCGCGTTTACAGACTTGATGGCCATCATTGGACCTTCAAAAGTCGACATGCCGTAGAACGACAGGGACACAATAAGGAAACGTAAGATAGGGTCTGTTTTCAGTTTATGCCAGGCACCAGACAGCGTCATGATACCGTTGATCATGCCACCCCAGCTTGGAACAAACAGAATGACTGACATCACCATACCTACAGACTGAGTCCAGTCCGGCAGGGCAGTGTAGTGCAAGTGGTGAGAACCAGCCCAGATGTATAACGCAATCAGAGCCCAGAAGTGCACGACTGATAAACGGTAGGAGTACACTGGACGACCTGCTTGTTTTGGTACGAAGTAATACATCATACCCAGGAAGCCTGCGGTTAATAAGAAACCTACCGCGTTATGACCGTACCACCACTGTACCATTGCATCCACAGCACCCGCATACACAGAGTAGGATTTAAACAGAGATACAGGGATCACCATGCTGTTGACAATATGCAGTGCTGCAACAGTGATAATAAAACCACCATAGAACCAGTTGGCAACATAAATATGACTAGTGTTTCGTTTGACTAAAGTGCCAAAAAACACGATAGCGTAAGAAACCCAAACCAGGGTGATCAGGATATCGATAGGCCATTCCAGTTCAGCGTACTCTTTACTCTGGCTAATGCCTAAAGGCAAAGTAATAGCTGCAGCGATAATGACGACCTGCCAACCGATAAAGGTAAACATCGCCAGTTTTTCGGCAAAGAGCCTGACTTGACAAGTCCGCTGTACCACATAATAAGAAGTGGCGAACAGAGCGCTGGTACCAAACGCGAAGATTACCGCATTAGTGTGAAGAGGACGAAGACGACTATATGTTAACCATGCCGTGTCAAAATTAAGTGCGGGCCAATAGAGTTGCGCCGCAAGTAATACACCCACCACCATACCGACAATACCCCACAATACTGTGGTGACGGCAAAGAGGCGGACAACGGTATAGTTGTAGTCAACATTTAACGATTTGGTCTGGCTCATGTTGAGTTCCGCTGCAGTTTATTGCTAGTGATTAAAATTTCACCCTAAGGTGACCCTTCTTATTGTTGATTAACAGTGTAGCAGCCTCCGTAAGGTGCAAAGCAACTATACCCTTAACCATTTTGGGGCGAAATAATACGAGTTTTACCTCTAAAAAGATAGGCAAAACAGCCTGTTTTATGATGTAGAACAATACTGCTGGTCGCAAAATAACCAATTGCAGCAGTGTTTTGCGTTTGGTACACGCATAAAGGTACACTTGCCATCCTTTATCTACGGAAAATGATCAGATGAGATTGCTGCTGCTGGCATTTTATTTACTTTGTCTGTCTGGATGTTCTGATGAAACCCCAGCTAAAGTCGCCTCTGTCTTGCAATTGCACCAGGATGAATACCTCAGTGTAAGTTTAAGCCCGGCCGAGGCTCCGGTTGAGCAGCTGTTAACCTGGTCTGTGCAATTGTCCGAAGGCTGGCACATCAAACACGCCGAAGTGGTTGGGGTGTCGATGAGTATGGGCACTATACCACTGCTGTTTAAAGCTGTGACGGGACAACAGCAGCAGTATGTAGCAGAAATGGTATTGGGCGCGTGCAGTCAACCCCGGATGAAATGGCAATTGCAACTGACATTGCTTCATGTCACCCAAGGGGAAAAACTGTTACTGCTGCCTTTTTACTCCAGCTGGCCTGAATAGCGGATCTGCTGCACCAGTTGCAGTGGTGTTTTATTGTTCAGGCTTAAACGCGCGGTTTCAACACACACAAAATCCAGATACCCAAGATCCGGTAAATCTTTTAACACTGCGGCTTTCTCTGACCATGGGTTCCATAACACGCTGGCATCATGACCCTGCTGACAGATCTGAAGTCGGGCTTTGCCATCCTTGAGTGTTAATTGCTCTGGTGTACTCAGATAGACCCGATCAACTTCTTCGCTGAATCTGAGTTCTTCGGTGGTTTGATGAAACTCTTTGCCTGCCTGGACTTTATCCAGATAATTGCCTGTTAAATCACAAACGACAGCCTGATGTACTGAATCCACCACAAAATAGCTATGGAGTGCAGCTTGTTGCACAGCCTGATCTGAGTTCAGCGTCAGGGTTAAGTCAGTTTCAGTTAAAGTGAGTTGTAAGCTTAAATAAGCAGGAGCGTCCTGATAAGGTAAGCTGCCGGTGGTGATGCCAAATTCAATGATTACAGCATGTTCTGACACCGACTTTTTCACCAGTTGCCATAGTTCGGTGCGCACCACCCCATGATTCGGCAGTTTTTGCTGTGCAGGATTAAGTTCAGCGGCGGCAGGGCCAAACCAGGGCCAACACACAGGCACACCACCACGAATGGGTGTGTTGTCTTGCCACTCTGCTTCTGGTGACAGATAAATGACTTCGGTGTCAGCTTTCGGCTGATAAGAGAGCAGATGAGCACCATAGCTACTGATCACAGCTTTAGCCTGGCCGCACGTTAAGACATAACAAGGTAAATCCTTTAAATGGGCAAAACCTGAGTGTGCAGTAATAGCATTTGGGGTCATCTTGTATCCTTAAATTCAACAGAAAGAAAAGGCGGCTAAAAAGCCGCCTTGGTGGGGTGTCTGAAGCTTACTGACTATGTTTCATCAGTTCAACAGTGTTGTCCAGCATACGGTTACTGAACCCCCACTCATTGTCATACCACGCCATTACTTTGACCAGGCGACCGTTTACACGGGTTTCGCTGGCATCAAAAATAGAGGACATCGGGTTGTGGTTAAAGTCGACGGACACTAATGGCAAGTCGTTCACTGCCAGTACCTGATTCATCGGGCTTTGTGCTGCAGCTTTACGGATAATATCGTTGACTTCTTCGACTGTGGTGTGACGACCAGCGATGAACGATAAATCCACTAAAGACACGTTCAGAGTTGGTACACGTACAGCTAAACCATCAAATTTACCTTTCAGCTCTGGTACTACCAAGCCTACAGCTGCTGCTGCGCCAGTCTGAGTAGGGATCATTGACATGGCCGCTGCACGGGCACGACGCACGTCTGTGTGATACACATCACTTAAACGCTGGTCATTGGTGTACGCATGAATAGTGGTCATTAAGCCTGATTCAATGCCTAAAGCGTCGTTTAACGGCTTGGCGATAGGAGATAAACAGTTGGTGGTGCATGACGCGTTAGAGATGATGGTCATGTCTTTGGTGATCACATCATGGTTTACACCATAAACTACAGTGGCATCCACATCTTTGGCCGGAGCAGAGATAATGACTTTTTTAGCACCTGCCGTTAAATGCGCACCAGCAGTCTGACGATTGGTGAACAGACCTGTACATTCAAGCACCACGTCAATATTGAGTTCCGCCCAAGGCAGCTTTGCAGGACTACGCTCACTTAACGTCAGAATTTCATCTTTATTTACGAAAATAGCTTTGTCTGAGTGTTCTACGTCAGCGAAAAAGATGCCGTGAGCTGTATCGTACTTCAGTAAATGGGCGTTAATAGCGGCATCGCCTAAATCGTTTATGGCTACAACTTTGATGTCATAATTCTTCTTTGACTCATATAAAGCGCGTAAAACGTTGCGGCCAATGCGGCCAAAACCATTAATTGCTACACGAATTGTCATAACCTATCCCCAGACTGTAATTTAATTCTGTAATAAAATTACATTTTTTGTCATTCTTTTCAAGTGCAAAAAAGTTATGCATTCGTATTTTGTTAATCCAGGCCTTGAATCTGGAGTAGACTGTGGTAGTTAATTTTTCCTAACCATTTACTTTTCCGAGCAAAAAGCGGGTCGCTGGAGCCTTTATGGACAAACAATTACTTTCTGATCTGATTGCCTTCACTGGCATAGAAACACAATTTACCGACGCTTGGGGCAACCAATCAGAAGTCGCAGAGAAAAACTTACTCACTTTATTGGCTGCTCAAGGCTTTGCTGTGGACAATGACGCCCTTGCCCGTGAGCAATTGTTGGAACGTCAACAAGACCACTGGGAACAATTATTGGATCCGGTCTCGGTGCAAAAGTCCGGCCAGGATACTCAGATCCAACTGAAGTTACCTATAGTGCTCGCCAATACCGCATTAGAACTGGTCTTGACCACCGAACAGGGAAAAACTCATCACTTCACTCTGACCGCGACAGAAGATGCAGAGTTAAATCAGGTGATGGTATTTGATGCTGAAGAATATCAGCAATATCAATGGACTTTGCCAGTGCTGCTGGAGCAGGGTTACCATAGTTTAAGTCTGACTATAGGCGAGCTGGACTTTGTGCAATCGCTGATCATTACACCATCTGCCTGTTTCCAACCTGCCGAATTTAAGAAGCAAAAACAATGGGGCGTATCGGTGCAATTGTACTGCGTGCGTTCAGAGCAAAACTGGGGTGTGGGTGATTTTGCTGATCTGCGTTTTCTGCTTGGCCATTTAGCCAAACAAGGTGCCGATTTTGTCGGTTTAAACCCTATCCATGCGCTTTATCCAGCCATGCCGGAATCCGCCAGCCCTTACAGTCCTTCATCTCGCCGCTGGTTAAATATTATCTATTTAGCAGTGCCAGAAATGATTGGTTTTGAGCAATGCCAGCAAGTAAAACAGCTGGTCAGTGCGCCAGGGTTTAAACAACAACTCGAAGCTGCCCGGGCTGCAGACTGGGTTGATTACACTGCTGTGACTCGCTTGAAGTTGCCTGTGTTAAAGGCATTGTATCAATGGTTTACTGAGCATCAGGCAGAACATACTGAACTGGCGCAGGCATTTTCTGTATTTAAACAACAATCTGGTGAAAGTTTATTACAGTTGGCACTGTACGATGCAATTCACGCCCATTTGATCCAAAAAGACATCCATGCCTGGGGCTGGCCTGTATGGCCTGAAGCCTGGCAAAGGCCAGATAGTGAAGAAGTGCTGGCTTTTGCCAAAGAGCATGCCCACGAACTGGATTTTTATTGTTATCTGCAATTTATTGCCCGTGAACAGCTGGCCAAGGCGCAAGCCTTTGCCAAAGAGCAGGGCATGTTATTAGGTTTGTACCGTGACCTTGCTGTTGGCGTCAGTGAAGCTTCGACTGAAATTTGGGGTAACCCGGAATTGTATTGCCGTGGTGCCAGTGTGGGTGCGCCGCCGGATATTTTAGGACCTAAAGGCCAAAACTGGGGTTTACCTCCTATGTTGCCTTATCAAATGTTCCAGCAAGCTTACCGGCCTATGATCGATTTATTCCGCGCCAATATGCAGAACTCAGGTGCGCTGCGTATTGACCACGTCATGGCTTTATTGCGGTTGTGGTGGGTACCGAAAGGGGCTGAAAGTGCAGGGGATGGCGCTTACATCTATTACCCAATTCAGGATTTGTTAGGTATTTTAGCCCTTGAGTCGCAGCGCCATCAGGTGGTGGTAATAGGCGAAGATTTAGGCACAGTGCCAGACGGTATTCGCGAAATTCTGGCTGAATATGGTATGTATTCGTACCGGGTATTTTTCTTTGAAAAAGCCGAAGATGGTGGTTATGTCTCTCCTGGACATTATCCAGTGCAGGCCATGGCCACTCTGACGACCCATGATATGCCAACCTTAATAGGCTACTGGCATTGTGGAGACTTAAGTTTAGGCAAAGATGTTGGCTTGTATCAGGATCATCAATTGCCAGCTTTATTTCAGTCCCGCCATGAAGACAAGCAAAAGATCTTAAACTCTTTGCATGGCCATCAGATGCTGGACCCTAACTTTAGCCACAGTGTCGATCAGGTGGGGATGAGTACAGAACTGAGTTATGCTATTCAGCGCCATGTCGCCAAAGGCTCCAGTCAGTTATTGTGTTTGCAGCTGGAAGATTGGATGGAAATGACGCAACCAGTCAATATTCCCGGTACCAGCGATGAATACCCGAACTGGCGACGTAAGTTGACCATGACGCTGGAACAACTGACACAACAGCAAAACGTCAATCAATTGTTGCAGGATCTGACGCGCCTTCGTCGCAGTTGAAGGACCCCAAAAGACAGACTGCTCGTTGAATTGTTGAAGCCATGGCAAAGAGCTAAAGCTATGGCTTCAAATAATTTGGCTATAAAACTGCCATAACTCCATGGCAGTTTTAGTGTAATTTGTTATCTTAGAAACTAAGACGGTAAAAAAATCAAAAGGATAGTTCATGTCCGTAACTCAGTTAGCCTCTGCCAGTTGTTCTTCTCCATTCTCTGTATTGTCCTGGCAAAAAGGTGCAACCAAAGGTTTAATGATCCGTGCCTACTTGCCTGATGCCGCCAAAGTAGAGGTTTTTGATTTTGCGACTGGCAAATCTTTAGGTTTGATGACAGCTCAGGCTGTATTGCATGGCTTATTTGAGCTGGAATTACCCACTAAACGCAAAGCAAGCCCGTATTATTTTCAGATAGAAACCCCTCATCACCATAATTATATGTTGATAGACCCTTATCAGTTTCAAGATGAAGCTTATTACGCTGTGCATTTTGTCAATAGCAAGCCAGAGAACCTTTATAAACAGCTCGGTGCACAACTGGTTGAACTCAATCTGGGTAAAAAGAAACTCAGTGGCACTCGTTTTGCTGTGTTTGCGCCTAATGCGTCCAGCGTCAGCCTGATTGGTGATATGAACCAGTGGGATGGTCGTCGTCATCCGATGCAGCGCACTGAATGTGGTCATTGGGTGCTGGTGATACCAGAAGTTGGGGCTGGTGTGCGTTATAAATTTGAGATCAAAGATGCTTTTGGTAATTTATTGCCCCATAAAGCGGATCCTTTAGCTTTTGCTGCAGAGCAATACCCATCTCATGCTTCTTTAGTCTACGACCACAGTAAATATCAGTGGCATGACCAAGAATGGCAACAGCGTCATTTTGACCCTTATCATCAGCCGATGAGTATTTATGAGTTGCATCCGGGGTCCTGGAAACACAATCAGCATGGCGAACCTCTGAGCTATAACGAGTTGGCGCTTGAGCTTATTCCTTATGTACTGGATATGGGCTACACCCATATTGAATTGCTCCCTGTGATGGAGCATCCATACTCTGGCTCCTGGGGTTACCAACCTTTGGGCTTATTTGCTGCGACCTCACGTTTTGGCACACCAGATCAATTTAAAGCTTTTGTTGATGCCTGCCACCAGGCTGGAATAGGGGTGATTTTAGATTGGGTTCCGGCGCATTTCCCTGAAGATGCTCATGGGTTAGCCCGTTTTGATGGTAGTCATTTATACGAATACGAAGATCCTCGTCGTGGCTGGCATCCGGACTGGAATTCCTGCATTTACGATTACGGCAAAGACCCTGTCAGACAGTTCCTGGTGGCCAGCGCCTTGTTTTGGCTAGACTATTTCCATATTGATGCGCTGCGGGTGGATGCAGTGGCTTCTATGCTGTATCTGGATTATTCCCGCCGCGACGGTGAATGGGTGCCGAATATAGACGGGGGCAACCATAATTACGAAGCCATAAGCTTGTTCCGTTGGCTCAATAGTGAAGTCTACAGCCAGTACCCTAAAGCCATGATGATTGCTGAAGAGTCGACATCCTTTAATGGCGTCACCCGGCCTGTGGATTTGGGCGGTTTAGGTTTTGGTTTCAAATGGAATATGGGCTGGATGAATGACAGCCTGCGTTATATCAGCAAAGATCCAGCCTATCGTAAGTTTCACCATAACGATTTAACCTTTTCTATGGTGTATGCCTTTAACGAAAACTTTATTTTACCTTTATCACATGACGAAGTGGTGCATGGTAAAGGTAGCATTATCAATAAAATGCCCGGTGATGAGTGGCAACAAGCCGCTAATTTAAGGGCTTATTACGCCTTTATGTTTGCGCATCCAGGCAAAAAACTGAACTTTATGGGCAATGAATTTGGCCAGGGTTCGGAGTGGGATCACAATCAACAACTGCCGTGGTTTTTATTGTCCTTTGAAAAACACAAAGGGGTACAGCAACTGTTCCGTGACTTAAACCTTACCTACAGAAGCTGCACGCCGCTGCATCAGTTGGATCACGATGCTCAAGGCTTTCGCTGGATTAATTATCAGGACGCTGAGCACAGCACCTTAAGCTTTTACCGTCTGGATCAGCAAGGTCAGGCTGTGTATGTGGTCAGTAACTTTACTCCTGTACCTAGAAGTGGTTTCGGTTTGTCTGTGGCAGAGCAGGGAGAATACGAAGTGATCCTCAATACTGACAGCGAATATTATTGGGGCAGCAATTATCCTGTGGGTGAATATCTGCTGGCGCATCCCGCCGCTGATTTTGGTTTAAATTACAAGGTTCAACTGGATTTGCCGCCCTTGTCGACCCTGTACTTGAGAAGAAAAATAAAATGAATACCTTAGCAGAGCAGAACCCTGAATGGATAAGCAGTACAGGCACTGCCTATCCTCCAGGCCCTAGCCAGACAGGTTCACATAGCTGGAACTTTTCCGTTTACGCACCTGATGCATCTGCGCTCTGGTTGTGTTTGTTTTGCCCCGATACTGAAGAACCTCTGGCAGAAATAGAGTTTTTCGCTCGCACCGGAGAAGTCTGGCATTTACATATTGAAGGCATTGAAAACGGCACTTTGTATGGCCTGCGGGCGGCAGGGGTGTGTCAGGCAAGTTCAGGCCTGGTGTTTGATCGCAACAGATTGTTAATAGACCCTTATGCCAAGCAACTGAACCGGGCTTTAGTCTGGAATGAACGACTCTATCAGGTTCACAGTCACTATATGGTGCCCAAAGGCGTATTGGCCGCACCACAGTTTGACTGGCAAAACAGTAAAAAGCCTTTGATACCTCGTGAAAAAACCATTATTTATGAAGCCCATGTCAAAGGGCTGACCAAGTTGCATCCTGACGTGCCCGAAGCGCTTCGTGGTAAATATCAGGGCATGTGTCATCCGGCTGTGATCCAGCATTTAAAAGATTTGGGCATTACCACAGTACAGCTGTTGCCTGTGGCCAGCTTTATGAGTGAACCCCGCTTAGAAAAACTGAAGCTGACTAATTATTGGGGTTATAACCCGATAAACTTTTTTGCTCCTGATGCTCGTTATCAGGTGGATGATGCGGTGACAGAGTTCAAAGAGCTGGTGCGTACTTATCATCAGCATGGACTGGAAGTTATTCTGGATGTGGTGTTCAACCATACCGCAGAAGCTGAAGAATACCGTTTAAGTTTCAGAGGCTTAGCCAACAGACATTATTACCTGTTTGAAAATCATGCCGACATTACCGACTACCAGCAAAATTGCAATTACAGTGGCTGTGGCAATACGCTGAATGTGGCACATCCTGTGACTCAGCGTTTGGTGCTGGACGCACTGCGGTATTGGGCGACAGAAATGCAGGTCGATGGATTCCGCTTTGATTTGGCTGTGACCTTAGCCCGAGAGCATAAACGTTTTGATGCCTATGCCACCTTTTTACAGGTTATAGCCCAGGACCCGGTGTTGAGCCAGGTCAAACTGATTGCTGAACCCTGGGATTTGGGGCCTTTTGGTTACCAGCTTGGACAATTTCCGGCGCATTGGTCGGAGCTAAACGACAAATGCCGTGATACTTTTCGCTCGTTCTGGCGACAAGACCCAGGCCAGTTGCCACAATTTGCCACTCGTTTACTGGGGTCACGTGATATTTTCCAGAAACATCATAAACCAGCCTGTTGTAGCGTAAATTACATCAGTTACCACGATGGTTTTACCTTGCAGGATATGGTGTGTTATCAGGATAAACACAACTGGCTGAATGCAGAGCAAAATCGCGATGGCCATGGTCATAATTTAAGTCTGAATTACGGTGTTGAAGGCCCAAGCAGCGATGCCGACATTCTGCAGAAACGGTTTCAGCACAAACGTAATCTGGTCGCCAGCCTGATGCTCAGCCAAGGCATAGTGCATTGGTTGGGCGGAGACGAGTTGAGTCAAACTCAGCAAGGCAATAACAATGCCTATTGTCAGGACAATGAGATTAGCTGGCTGCATTGGCAACTGGATTATCAGGCCACTCAGTTTTTGATTTTTGTCAAAAAGATGATCCAGCTGCGCCAGCAATTCAGTTGCTTACAGCAGCTCTCTTTGCTGGATGATCAGTACCAATTGCATGGTGATAAGCATCAGGTGAGCTGGTATTTGGCCGATGGCAGTATAAAGCAAGACGAACACTGGACAGATCCCTACAAAACCAACTGTGTTTTTGTGATCGAACATTTAAAAGATCATCAGGCCATGCTGGTGATTATCAACGCCAGTGATCATCCACTTCAGGTCGAGTTACCGAAAAAAAGTTGGCAACTGTTGCTTGATACTCAGTTTGAAACAGGTGAGCCGCTGGAAAAAACAGCAACCAGAACCCGTTATCTGCAGAGTGAACGATCTTTATCCATCTGGAGTTGAGTTTTTTCCGCTGAGCTTTTTCTTTATCTGAAGTTTTCCAGTATAATCGCGGCCACTTTTGCAGTGCCGGATTTTAAAAGGAAAATCAAATGTCTGAGACATCCGTATTATGTGATATAGGTTTTGTCGGCGCAGGTGTGATGGGGAAGAACCTCATTTTAAACCTGGCTGATCACGGTTATCGGGTTGCCGCTTTTGATTTAGACCATAAAAAACTGGAAGCTGTTATAGCGCAGGACAACGCCGAACGGGGCGACAAACCGGCCCGGGTGATCAGCTGCAGCTCTTATACAGAACTTCTGTCGCGTTTATCTTCTCCTCACTTAGTTATTTTATCTGTGCCAGCCGGCAAACCTGTGGATGATGTCTGCTTAAAGCTGATTGATGCTGGTATTCAGGCAGATGACATTATCGTCGATACAGGCAATAGCCTGTGGACTGACACAGTACGCCGTGAAAAACACTACGAAGGGAAATTTATTTTCTTCAGTACAGCTGTTTCTGGTGGTGAAGTAGGGGCTCGTTTTGGCCCATCCCTGATGCCAAGTGGTGACCCATACGCCTGGACTCGCATTGAACCCATCTGGCGTGCTATCGCTGCTAAGGTAGACCCTGCAACAGGCCGTCCGCTCGAGCGGCATGAACCAGGTAATCCTGTGACTGAAGGTGAGCCTTGTGCTACCTATATTGGCCCGGGTGGCTCAGGTCATTACGTTAAAATGGTGCACAACGGCATCGAATACGCCGATATGCAGCTGATTTGTGAAGTTTATCAAGTGATGCGTGATGCACTGGGTATGAGTGCAGAACAAGTGTCTAAAGTGTTTAAAGAGTGGAATCAGGGCATTTTAAATAGCTACCTGATGGAAATCAGTGCTGAGGTGCTGGCGACCAAAGATTCAGAAACAGGTTTACCTCTGGTGGACGTCATTCTGGATAAAGCCGGCCAGAAGGGCACAGGTCTTTGGACTGCGGTCAGCAGTCTGGAGTTAGGTTGCCCCGCACCTACTATAGCTGAAGCTGTGTTTGCCCGTTCCATGTCGACCTTAAAAGATCAGCGTGTGCTGGCTTCCACCTTGTTGGCAGGTCCTGTCCGCGAGCATTGCACCAGCCAAAGCGCTGAGTTGATGATTAAACAGCTGCATGACGCGCTCTACTGCGCCAAAATCTGTGTCTATGCTCAGGGTTTTGATTTAATGAAAACCGCGGCTGCAGAACATGGCTGGCAACTGAATTTTGCCGAGATTGCTAAAATCTGGCGTGCTGGCTGTATTATCCGTGCGGTATTTTTACAGTCTATTACCGATGCTTATGAGCGTAATGACGATTTACAGAACTTATTGCTGGATCCGTTTTTTGCAAAACAGATTTCGGTGAATCAGATGAACTGGCGTCGTGCCGTGGCTGAAGCGGCTATGACGGGTATTCCTGTCTCCGCATTAAGTTCTGCGCTTAGTTATTACGACTCGTACCGTACCGCAGTGCTACCTGCCAATTTGTTGCAAGGACAACGCGATTACTTTGGCGCTCATACTTTTGAGCGCACAGATAAAGCCAAAGGTAAAACTTTTCATGTGGACTGGAGTCATAACGACAGGCCGATGCAAAAAATAAAGTAAATAAAAAGCTCCGGAAGGAGCTTTTTACGTATAGGAGTACAGCTGTTAGGTAAAAGCTGTGGCATAGCAGCCAAAATACGGCGACCTGTACTTTGAACCGGAGTAGTAGATGAATAAAACTGAACAAGAGTGGCGAGAGCAGTTAACTGACGAGCAGTACAGAGTGACACGACAAAAGGGTACTGAGTATCCTTTTAGCGGCACTCTGCTGCATAACAAAGACACAGGCAGCTACCACTGCGTCTGCTGTCAGCAGCCGTTGTTTGATTCTGCAGATAAATTTGATTCGGGTTGTGGCTGGCCTTCATTCAGTAAAGCCATCGAAGGGCAGGTAAAATACGAAAGGGATCTATCCCATGGTATGAATCGGATTGAGATTTTATGTCAGCACTGTGACGCTCATTTAGGCCATGTCTTTGACGACGGCCCGGCACCTACCGGGCAGCGTTATTGCGTCAATTCAGTGTCGTTGTTATTTAATTCGGACGTTAAAATTTCGGTGGAGTAAAGTTTCCTAATTGCAGCTGGGCTAAGGTATGGTCAGCTGCTTCTTTAATTTTTTCATGGTCCAACTGGGCTTGTTCCAGATATATTTTCAGTTCCTGCAATTCCACATTAAAAGCCCCACTTTGTTGTGCCAGCAAAGCCCAGTGATAAGAGCTGGCGTAGTCTTTCTTTTTGTAAAACATACTGGTTAAAGACGCATAAATCTCAGGGTCTACCTTTGGATTTGGTGGATAAAGAGATAGAGCGTGGTGTAACAGCTGAATGCTTTTTTCTCTGTCTCTTTTGCTGTAGTAACTGACCAATGCCATTTGCAGCGCAGGGGTTTCCAACTGATTATTTTGTTCTGCTTGTAAAAAACGTTGCAGATGGCTGTCACTTTTATTACGTGACCAATGGTAATACAACAGATGCGGATCGTCTGAGCTGACAGTGTCGTTACTTAAACGTTTGATTTCTCTCAAGCTTGTCAGGTAACCAATCATGCGTGTACTGGTTTTTTCTTTTAGTTTGATGTGTTCAATACCAGCGGCAAGTTCAATACATTTTGAGTATTTTTCAAAATCGAGCAATAACTGATATTTGTTTTTATCCGACGGCAGACGCTTCTCTTCAAAGCGCTGCATAATCAAATCTCGACGCTGCATATTGCAATGGGAGTCGTCATTTAAGTCCGTGCATAAGCCAGGTTCCTTTTCGCAGACAGCACGTAAGGTCAGTTCGCCCTCTGAGCATGCGCCCAGCATCACAACGCTTAATGTTAACAGCAGGTATTTCATATCTATCTCATCAGTCCTTTAAGCCTTCAGCATAACGAAGAATTCAGAAAAAATCTTTTTGTAATTGTTGTCGTAGTATTACATGTTCAATTACAATGCGCCTGCCTCAATGTGGCGATGACCACAGGCACACCTCTGAACCTACAAGACGTAAAAGGCGAAACCATGACTCTATCACACGAAGAACAGTATCAACGCAGCTGGCAGGAACGTCAGGAGTACGCTGAGAACATGCAACCTATTATAGGTCGTTTGTATCGTAATAAAGGCATTGAAGTTGTGGTTTATGGCCGTCCGCTAGTGAATGCGACCACTATTGATATCATCAAGGCGCATAAAACCGTAGAACGCTTTGAACATCAGAAGCTGCGTTTAAGAGAAAGTTTTCCGCTTTTAGAAGCCATTTCCAAAATGGAACTGGCTCCAGGCCGCGTCGATATTGGTAAGTTGGCTTTTGCCTATTTATATAAAAATGCTGGTGAAGGTCAGACTTTGCAGCAGTACTTAGATAGTCAGCTGTCTGAAATATTACACCGTGGCGATCAAATTAAGCCGGTAGACGTCGTATTGTACGGTTTTGGTCGTATCGGTCGTTTATTAGCCCGTCTGATGTTGGAGCGTTCAGGTCCAAGCAGCAAGTTACGCTTACGTGCCATTGTGGTGCGCGGCGGCCGTAAAGGTGATTTAGAAAAACGTGCCAGTTTGCTACGTCGCGATTCTATCCATGGCCCATTTAATGGCAGTATCACGGTGGACGAAGAAAACGTTGGCATTAAAGCCAATGGCACCTTTATTAAAGTGATTTATGCTGATTCACCTGAACTGGTGGATTACACCCAGTACGGTATTCATGATGCACTGGTGGTAGATAACACCGGTATTTGGAAAGACGATAAAGAATTGTCGATTCACTTTAAATCCAAAGGTGCAGCCAAAGTATTGTTAACAGCTCCAGCTAAGGGTGAGGTGCATAATGTGGTTTATGGTGTGAATCACAACATGATCCAGCCGGAAGACCGAATTGTGTCTGCTGCCAGCTGCACCACCAATGCCATCACGCCAGTATTAAAAGCCTTAAACGACGAATACGGTATTAAAAATGGTCACGTTGAAACTGTTCATTCGTACACCAACGATCAGAACTTAATCGACAACTACCACAAAGCTGAACGTCGTGGTCGTGCTGCACCGCTAAATATGGTCATTACGTCAACAGGTGCTGCCAGCGCTGTTGCCAAAGCGTTGCCTGAATTAAAAGGCAAGCTGACAGGAAATGCGATTCGGGTACCTACACCTAACGTATCTATGGCAATTTTGTCGTTAAACCTGAACAAAGAAACAAACCGCGATGAGCTGAACAATTATCTGCAAAAAGTGGCACTGTTTTCAGAGCTGCAGGATCAGATTGATTTCACCAGTTCGACCGAAATTGTATCCAGCGATTTAGTTGGTTCACGTTACGCTGGTGTGGTCGATTCACAGGCTACTATAGTGCAGGACGACCGCTGCGTATTGTATGTGTGGTACGACAACGAGTTTGGTTACAGTACTCAGGTTATTCGCGTCATGAATGAAATGGCGGGAATTAAATACCCAACTTTGCCAGTCAACAAGTAGAAATTGATCTGAAAACAGGCCGCCTCAGTGCGGCCTTTTTTATTATTTAAGGTGACCAAAGCTATAGCTTCGGCTGAACAGAAAGAAATTTAATGCTATGATGCCGGTCCGTTAAGACTGCAAGTTAATGCAGCATCTGTCACCCAACCAAGTGGATATGTTATGAAAATTACCTGTAATTTTGACAGCGGTAATATTGACGTGATCAAAGCCGAACATCCTGCCGATATTCAGCTGGCGATCCGCAAAGACCACAATTCTGATTTCTACCAATGGTTCCATTTCCGTTTACATTCTCAAAGCACAGAACCTCACACTATTCGCATCGTGAATGTCAAAGATTCCGCTTATCCGGATGGCTGGAAAGACTATCAGGCTGTGGCCTCTTACGATCGGGAAAACTGGTTCAGAGTGGAAACTCAACTGGTCAATGAACAACTGGTGATTACTCATTATCCTGAAGCTGAATCAGTGTATTTTGCGTACTTTGCGCCTTACAGCTACGAACGTCATATGGACTTACTGCATCAGGCTCAAAGCTCTGGTATGGCCCAAATTGTTGAGCTGGGTGAAACCTTAGACGGCCGTGATATGAGTATGCTGGTGGTGGGTGAGCCTGCTGATGGTAAGAAAAAAATCTGGATCACAGCCCGTCAGCATCCTGGCGAGTCTATGGCTGAATGGTTTGTCGAAGGTTTATTAGACAAACTGCTGGATGAAGATGACGGTGTTGCCCGTACTTTGCTGGAAAAAGCGGTGTTTTATATAGTGCCTAATATGAACCCGGATGGCAGCGTTCGTGGTCATTTGCGCACCAACGCCGCTGGTGTGAACTTAAACCGTGAATGGCAAAGCCCCAGCATGGAAAAAAGCCCGGAAGTCTATTTAGTGCGCAAGCAGATGCTGGAAACTGGTGTGGATATGCTGCTGGACGTACATGGTGATGAAAACCTGCCGTATAACTTTGTTGCAGGCGCTGAAGGTGTGCCTTCGTACAATGGCAAAATGCAGCAGTTAGAAACCAGTTTTAAAAATGCACTGTTGTTGGTCACTCCTGAGTTTCAGACTGAATTTGGTTATGAATTGGATGCACCAGGTCAGGCGAATTTAACCATAGCGTCCACCTGGGTGGCAGAGCAGTTTAAGTGCTTGTCGTACACCCTTGAGATGCCATTTAAAGACAATGCTAATTTACCGGATCTGGCCTATGGCTGGTCTGATGTACGTTCAATGAAGCTGGGACAGGATAGCCTGGTGGCAATACGTGCTGTCGTTGATCAACTGCGATAAACGGACCGTATCTACAGAAGATGCAGGTCAGCCTAAGCTGGCTTGCAAACTTGTTCTTTTGCTTTATAGTGCGCCATAACTTTCAGAGGGTTTTACTATGGCAATTATTTCCTGCCCACGTTGTGGTAAAAAGATTTCGGATAAAAGTCAGACCTGCCAGCATTGTCAGCTGGATTTAAGCGGTATGTCAGCGGAAAGAAAACACCATTTAGCCATTGAGGCTCAGGATAAAAAAATCCAAAGTGCACTGAATCAGTCTATGTTGGCGTTGATCCTGTTTTTAGCTGGCTTCTGTTTTCTGTACTTTTGGGCTTTAGAGCCGGATGGTTATGAAGCCATGGTGTCACAAGGTATGATCGCCGCTGGTTTTCTCTGGTATATCTACGGCAGAGCCCGCCTGATTTATCTGAAGCGAAAAAAGTAATATGGATTTCAAAGCTCTTGTACTGGCAATGTCGCCCGATACCTATCAATCCTTGTTAGACACAGTAGCCACAGGCCGTTGGGCTGATGGTGTTGTGCTCTCTGATATGCAAAAAGCTCATACACAGCAACTGGTGATGGCTTATCAGGCTTATGTGCTTAAATCCACTGAACCCTACACTATAGGGGCAGACGGTCAGATGGTGGCTAAATCCAAAGCTGAAATGAAAAAACAATTCCCTCAGGACTCTTCGATAGCAAGGTTTGCGCATGATGATCTTTAAACGTTGGTTCGCGCCAAAATGGCAACACAAAGACGCTGCAGTGCGGCAACAGGCGATTGCTGGCTTAAATGTGGATGCCCAGCACAAAGAAATTCTGCATGAACTTGCCTTTAATGATGGCCACGAAGCTGTGCGCCGTGCAGCTTTGGAAAAACTCAATGAGTTTTCCTTATGGTGGCAAGCCAGCAAGCAGGATAATGCTGAACGCTTAAAACAATATGCAGAAAGTCAGTTGGTGCAAATGGTGTTGGAAAATCGCATTTCTGCACCGTTAAAACGTCAGTTTATTGAAGAGTGTCACAGAAGCAGCATTTTAGAGAAATTAGCTCTGACAGAAGTCGATGCGGATATACGTTTTTCGCTGATTATGCGGCTGAAAAAAACTGAACTGGTAATAGCTAACTTGCAGCAAGACCTGTTGAGTCTGGAGCAAAAGCATCAGTTACTGGCGTTGATCACCGATCAAAAACAACTGGAAAAGCTCAGCAAACAATTAGCAGAACCTTTGGCCAGCGAATTAAAACTGCAATTACAACAGCTGCAGCAAGCCAAAGACAAACCTGTTCAGGTGCGTAAAGTGATCAACTTGCTGCTGGCAAAATTGAACGCTGTGCGTGAGCGCGGTGATTTAACGCAGATGCAGCAAAAATGGCAGCAATATCAACAGGAATGGGACTCAGCTCAGTCTGAGCTTGCCTTGCTGGATGATGCGGCCGAACTGACGCAAAAATTTAATAAGATCAAATTACTCACTGAAGCTGTCTGGGCACCTTTGGTGAAAGAACAGCAACAACAGCAGGCACAACAACAAAAACTAGCTGCCTTGAAACAACAGCAGCAACAGCTTGAAACAGAGCTGCAAGCCTTGCAACAAGAGTTAGCACAACTGATGTCAGAAGGCCGCTTGGATGAAACGGATCCCTTAGCAGCAAAAGCAACAAGCTTGTTACAGCAGCTGTCACAAAGTGATTTGGCCGCAGCGGTAAAAACCAACTTGCAAAAAGCCATTACGGCTTTTGAGCGTCAGTTGCAGCAATTACCGGCTCAGGCTGAACAACTGTTTAAACTGACTCGTTTGTTGGCTGACTGGTCTGCTGCAACTATTCCAACAGATGCGGCTCAATTTCAGCATATCGAAGCTAAATATCAGCAATGGCAGCAGGAATGGAATAAAGGTCGTAAGACCTTAGGCGCTATGTTGCCTGACAGCCTGGCGGAAGCACAACAGCAACTCAATGCACAGTGGCAGACAGTGATGACAGGTTTTGCCAGTCAGGCAGATAAAAATCTGAAATCTGTTCGTTCTAAACTTGCTGAGTTCCGTCGTTTGTATGAAGCAGGCCGCTATAAGGTTCTGTTTGGATTGTTTAAAGGAATTCAGCAAAGTTTTGCGGAATTAACACCAGCTCAGCAGCAACAGCTGACGAAAGATTACCAGGCTGCTGAACAGCAACTGCAGCAACTGAACGAGCTGCAAAACTACATAGCAACACCTCGTAAACAAGAGCTGGTTGCTCAAATGCAGGCTTTGGCAGAAGCCACTGACGTTGAAGCGCCAGAGCGCGCAGAGCAGGTAAAATTAGCCCGTGCTACCTGGCAGACTTTGGGACGAGCTGATGAAGCAGTAGAGCAGGAGCTGAATCAGGCCTTTAATCTGGCCTGTGAGCAGGCTTTTGCGCCATGCCGCGATTATTTCGCCGCGCAGGATGAGCAACGTAAACAAAATGCGGTGATTAAACAGCAAATTCTGGCCGATTTAACCGCCTTGTTGGATCAACCTCTGGATAAAGGCTTTGACAGCCAACTGACGGCATTGCAAAAAAGCTGGCGTGAAAGTGGCCCAACAGAATCAGCGCTTTATAAAGAATTGGCAGCTCAGTTTAAGACGCTGGTCGATACTCTGAAGGGGCGCGTACGTGCACTTCATGAACAAAACCTGGCTGACAAACAACAACTGGTTGAAAAAGCGCAGCAGTTGCTGACTTTATCTGTGGATGAAGCTGTTGCAGGGGCTAAAAAATTACAGCAAGACTGGAAACAAATTGGGTTTGCCGGCAAAACGGATCAGCAGCTGTGGTCACAATTCCGTCTGATTTGCGATCAGATTTTTGCTAATAAAACTGCGGTTAAACAGCAACAAGACCAGCAATGGGCAGAGCAGCAACAGCAAGCTGAAACTCAATTCAATGAAGTTGCAGCCCAATGTGCAGAGGCGACAACAGCTGCGGAATTACATACAGCTCAAGGCGCATTAAAAGCCTTAGATTTACCAATTAAATCGGCCTTATCGCAGCAAAAACAGCAGTTGTTAGCAGAAGTGCAGCAGAAGCTGGAGACATTGGAGCAATCTGCTTTTAACGCCAGTTACCAGCAGCTGTTTGATGCTTTAGCTCAGACTGATGTGACAGCAGAAGCTATTCCTGCTCGTTTTCGGGAAGATTTTGCCAAAGCCAATGAATCCCAATTGACTCGTGCTCAACTGACGACGGCTATTGAACTGATCAGTGGTAAAGACTGTGTTGCAGCAGATAAAGCACAAGTGCAATTGCAGTTATTGTCGGATAAACACAATTCAGGTAACAGCCTGACTGTGGATGCGTTATTAAAACGCTGGTTAAGTTTTGGCGCTGTCAAAGCAGAAGAGCAGGGCTTAGTTGAGCGTTTACGAGCAGTATTCGCATAGCTTGTGTTTAGATGAGAAAAGCCAGCGTAAGCTGGCTTTTTGTCTCTGTAAAACACTGGGTGCTTAAAGAGTTAACTCACCACGCAAACTTTGTTGCATAAATAGCCTTACTTGCTCAGTGCTTAAAGGCTGGCTGAGTAAATAGTGCAGTTTGGTTAAGGTTGCTTCCAGAGTCATATCGTAACCACTGATCACACCGCACTCTCGCAGGGCATTGCCAGTGGCATAACCGCCCATATTCACTTTGCCTTTAAAACACTGGGTGCAGTTGACAATAATGGTGCCGCGCTTGGAGGCTTCTGTTAAGGCTTCCAGCAATTCGGGCTGTTGTGGTGCATTGCCCACACCATAAGATTTAATGATCAAGGCTTTGATAGGCGCCGCGGCCATATTTCTGATCACGTCCGCACTGATGCCCGGATACAAAGTCACGACGCTGATCGGCTGAGGTGTAATTTGCGCAATCTTTAAGGCTTTGGTTACCGCGGTGGAGGCCAGATGACCCGAAATTAAATTGATATGAATACCAGCTTCAATCAGCGGGGAAAAGTTCGGAGATGCAAAGGCATCAAAACCATCTGCATCCGCTTTGGTGGCTCTGTTGCCTCGAAATAGTTTGTTGTTAAAAAACAGCGCCACTTCGGCTATAGGGTAATAAGCCGCCAGATACAGCGCATTTAATAAATTGACCTGGCCGTCAGAGCGTAATTGCGCCAATGGAATTTGTGAGCCGGTAACAATGACGGGCTTGGCCAAATCTTCCAGCATAAAAGATAAAGCTGAGGCGGTGTAGGCCATGGTATCAGTACCATGCAACACGACAAAACCATCGTAGTCGGCATAATGACTTTGAATATCAGTGGCAATTTCCAGCCAGTGCGCTGGTGTCATATCAGAGGAGTCAATCACCGGATGGTATTCGTGAATATCAAATTCCGGCATTTCTGAGCGGTAAAACTCTGGCATGCTTTTGACGGTATCGGATAAAAAGCCGGGCACTGGCACAAAACCATTACTGGATTGCTGCATACCTATAGTTCCGCCTGTGTAGGCGACATAAATTCGTTTTTTATTCATGACAGAGAAGGTCCTGATCTGTTGTCTGGCTATTGTAATCAACAGCAGCAGGGCTGTCAGGTTTTGTTCGGTTTAATCTTTACTGATACAGTTAATTCATACCGAATCGCATAAAAAAGCAGAGAAAATTAGCAAAAAGTGACCACTTTGCACAAATGCTGAGCAAACGGATTAAAAGCGATAGAAAAGCACTTTACAAAAAAAGGCGAGACCCCTAATATGACGTCCAACGCGGAGGGGTGGCAGAGCGGTTTAATGCACCGGTCTTGAAAACCGGCGAAGGTTAATAGCCTTCCGAGAGTTCGAATCTCTCCCCCTCCGCCATTAAAACCACCATCAAGGTGGTTTTTTTATATCTACAATTTTCCTATCTTATTGGTTTGTAAGTTTTTTCTGTATTATCCCCAATAAATTTGTGTTACTTATCGCATTCGCTGATGAAGTGCTTGAGCTTTGGCCTGTCTCTGCTTTATGCTCGGACATAATAGAGCTAGACTGGAGTAGTTCACCTTGGCACCGGAGAGATCAAATTGATTAATGTTTTATTAGTGGATGATCATGAGCTGGTTCGGACCGGTATCAGTCGTATACTAATGGACGAACGTGGCATTAAGGTTATAGGCGAAGCTATTTCTGGTGAAGCCGCTATCCAATTTTGTCGCGCGCAAACACCGGACGTGGTGTTGATGGATATGAATATGCCTGGCATGGGTGGTATGACGGCCACTAAACGTATTTTGCATTATTGTCCTGAAATCAAAATTCTGGCCTTATCTGTCTCTTGTGAGGAGCCGGTTCCAACCAAAGTGATGCAACTCGGTGCTTCAGGTTTTATCTCCAAAAATGCAGCTCCCTCAGAAATGGTCAGTGCGATACGTAAAGTGCATGCAGGGGAGCGGTATATCTCCGGCGAAGTCGCGCAAAAGATGGCAATGAGCCGCGTGACCAGCAGTAACCAGAACCCTTTTGAAGAATTATCTGACCGCGAAATGCAAATTATGCTGATGATCACCCGTGGTCAGAAGGTCAACGACATAGCGGAGCAGTTGAATGTCAGCGCAAAAACGGTCAATTCCTACCGCTATCGCATGTTTGAAAAACTGGATATCAGCGGCGATGTTGAATTGACGCATTTAGCTTTACGCCATGGCATGATCGACATTGCGAAGTTATAACCTGTTTCCTTATGTTTGACGCCAAGAGCTTCCTGAAAACAGCGCCCCATATGCCGGGCGTGTATCGTATGCTTGATCAGAAAGAAACCGTCATTTATGTCGGTAAAGCCAAAGATCTGAAAAAACGCTTATCCAGTTATTTCCGCCAGAATATTTCCGGTAGTAAAACCCGCGCTCTAGTTAGCCATATTCGCAGCGTAGAACTGACTGTTACGCAAAGTGAAACCGAAGCGCTGATTTTAGAAAATAACCTGATTAAGCAGTACCTGCCTAAATACAATATTTTGCTGCGGGACGATAAGTCTTATCCATTTATTCTAATCACCAACCATAAACACCCGCGGATCAGTTCACACCGCGGACCTCGTAAAGTGGAAGGTCAGTATTTTGGTCCTTATCCAAGCGCAGGTGCTGTATGGGAAAGTTTAAAGCTGCTGCAAAAAGTATTTCCTATCCGACAGTGTGAAGACGGCTTTTACCGCGCCCGCACCCGACCTTGTTTGCAGTATCAGTTAAAACTCTGTTCAGCACCTTGTGTTGGCAAAATCTCTGATGAAGATTACGCCGCTGAAGTTAGAAATACCTCACTATTTTTATCCGGAAAAAGCCAGCAGTTGATTGAACAACTGGTGCAGCAAATGGAAAAAGCCAGCAGCGAAATGGCTTTTGAAAAAGCGGCTCAGTTTCGCGATCAAATCATCAGCTTACGAAAAGTGCAGGAGCAGCAGTACGTCAGCGGTGATCACGAAGAAATGGACGTGATAGCACTGGAGTGGTCGCATGGGGTAGCCTGTATTCATGTGCTGTTTATCCGTGATCATAAGGTGCTTGGCAGTAAGAACTTTTTCCCTAAAGTACCGGCAGGTTCTGAACCTGAAGAAATTCTACCGTCTTTTTTAGCCCAGTTTTATTTAAGTGGTGCCGGAGGCCAAATGGTACCGAAAGAGCTGGTACTAAGCGAGCAGGTGGCAGATGACGAGCAATTGGCGCAAGCGATCGGTGAATTAGCGCAGCGTAAAGTGAGTTTTGTTTATGCCAAACGTGGCGAAAAAGCCCGTTATCTGGCTTTAGCGCAAAAAAATGCGCAATTGGCTGCTGCCACTAAGTTGTCCGTCAAAGAGCAGGTAGCGGTGCGTTACCGTGAGCTGAAACAGACATTAAAGCTTGAACGTCTCGATCGGATGGAGTGTTTTGATATCAGCCACACCATGGGCCAGTCGACTATAGCGTCCTGTGTGGTGTTTGACGGGCAGGGGCCAAATAAAAGCGAATACCGCCGTTTTAATGTCGAAGGCATTACGCCTGGCGATGATTATGCAGCCATGTTATTTGCGCTGAATAAGCGCTATGGCAAGCTGACCGATGAAAGCCGTATCCCGGATTTGATTTTAATAGACGGTGGTCAAGGGCAGTTGACTCAAGCGATTAACTTTTTCAGTGATTGGCCTTTTGCGAAAAGACCATTATTGGTTGGGGTGGCCAAAGGTACCAGTCGTAAACCTGGCCTTGAAACTTTAATTTTGCCGGATAACCCGGCAGGCTTTTCTCTTGCTGCTGAATCGCCAGCTTTGCATTTAATTCAGCAAATTCGTGACGAAGCGCACCGTTTTGCTATCACTGGCCATCGTAATAAACGCGGTAAAGCCATTATT
This sequence comes from Rheinheimera sp. 1928-s, assembly GCF_029269265.1. Classification (GTDB taxonomy): domain Bacteria; phylum Pseudomonadota; class Gammaproteobacteria; order Enterobacterales; family Alteromonadaceae; genus Pararheinheimera. Next base: position 24,871 of record NZ_JARIXP010000012.1, on the reverse strand, counting down.
AAAAGCCCGTTAGAAAATATCGACGGAGTAGGTGAGAAACGCCGACAAGCTTTGTTACAATACCTCGGTGGTTTGCATGGCGTGATGCAGGCCTCAGTGGACGAACTCGCGACAGTACCCGGAATTTCCAGGCAACAGGCCGAAAAGATTTACCAGGCATGTCACAATAACTAAATATTTGTGCCGACTTTGAGAAGTAGTGTTATGTGGAATATTCCAAATCTGTTGACTATGTTCCGATTGTGTTTGATCCCGGTTTGTTTATTCTGCTTTTACTCTGAATTGGAACACGCCCGTTTTTTTGCTGCTTTTGCCTTTTGGTTTGCGGCTATTACCGACATGTTAGATGGTTATCTGGCGCGTAAGATGCAGCTGATGACACCTTTTGGTGCTTTTTTAGACCCGGTGGCAGACAAATTAATGGTGGCTGCAGCATTGGTGTTGATAGCCGTCGATATGCAAACGCTGTGGGTGACTATTCCGGCTTTTATTATGATTAGCCGTGAGATTTTAATTTCTGCCTTGCGTGAATGGATGGCAGGCGTAGGGCAACGAGCTCAGGTCGCCGTATCAGAAGTGGGCAAATACAAAACAGCTGCTCAAATGTTGGCATTGATAGGCTTGATTTGGCAACCTGTGGGTTGGCTGACCGATTTAAGTATGGCACTGTTGTATATAGCGACCTTATTAACGGTTTGGTCTATGTTGGTTTATCTGAAAGCATCCTGGCCAGCGCTGAGTAAATAAGCGGAAAAAGTTTGCAAAAACAGCAGTGAAGCTACTTTTTGAGCAAACGAATTTAAAAGCATAAATTTGTGGTTGACGTAAAAGCATAAACCAGTAGAATGCGTCTCGTGTTACGGCGAATGGCCAGTAAAAAGCGGGCATAGCTCAGTTGGTAGAGCGCGACCTTGCCAAGGTCGAGGTCACGAGTTCGAGCCTCGTTGCCCGCTCCAAGTCGTACGCCAGATGGCGGGTTGGCAGAATGGCCATGCAGCGGATTGCAAATCCGTCCACCTCGGTTCGACTCCGGGACCCGCCTCCATTAAATGCTGTACTTGGTTTAGTGCTGTTGGCTGTAATGCAAAATAGAAAAGTGTTTGCCCGGGTGGTGAAATCGGTAGACACAAGGGATTTAAAATCCCTCGCTCGAAAGGGCGTGCCGGTTCAAGTCCGGCCCCGGGCACCATCTCAATAATAAGATGTTGGGATGGTCTAAAGAACAACAAATACCAAAGCAGGTTGTTATCTGCAAAGTGCCTAAGCGGGCATAGCTCAGTTGGTAGAGCGCGACCTTGCCAAGGTCGAGGTCACGAGTTCGAGCCTCGTTGCCCGCTCCAAATTTGAAAAAAGCAGCCTTAGGGCTGCTTTTTTGCGTTTTAGATTCTGAAAAACTATGGTCGTGTTATTTATTGTTAAAAAAGCGGCCACAGACCGCTTCTTCACAAAGACTGCAGGTAATCCTATCTCACCAGCTGTGGCCCTAACCACAGACTAAACAAGCTAATAGTCACTATACCGATCAGATTCAGTACTAAACCTGCTCTGACCATATCCTTGATTTGCAGCTTGCCTGAGGCAAAGACGATGGCATTAGGTGGGGTGGCGACTGGCATCATAAAGGCGAAGCTCGCAGCCAGTGCAGCTGGCACCACCAGATAAAGCGGAGACAACTCCATAGACATAGCGACAGGGCCTAATAGCGGCAGAAAAGCCGCAGCTGTCGCTGTATTGCTGGTGACTTCAGTCAAAAAGATGATCAGACTAGTCACTGCAACCAACAGCAATACAGGAGGTACACCTTCCAATAGTTGCAGTTGTTGTGCTAATAGTTCAGCCACACCGGTTTTTTGTATTTGGTCAGCCATACTCAGGCCGCCTCCAAACAGCAATAACACGCCCCATGGCAGATTTTGACTATCTTTCCATTCTAAAAGTGCGGTGCCAGAGCCTTTTTCCCCTGGTAATACAAATAATAGAGCAGCAGCACAAAGGGCGATCACTGTGTCACTGACAGGTAAGCCGGTCCATTTCACCAGCCACTGCTGGCTGATCCAGCTTAATGCGGCCAGCGCGAATACCATTAACACTAATTTTTGTGAACGTGACATCTCACCTAAGGCTTTTAATTGAGCGGGTGTGTCATTCTGAGCAAGATCAGTTTTGGGCATACGAAAATGGATTTTAGTCAGCCAAACCCAGCACACAACCAACATAGTCAAAGCCAAAGGCACACCCAATATCATCCAGTCGGCAAAGCTGATTTGAATACCATAACTTTTTGATAAATAAGCAGCCAATAAGGCATTCGGCGGGGTACCAATTAAGGTGGCAATCCCACCTATGCTGGCACTATAGGCGATACCAAGCAAGACAGCTTTGCCAAAGTGGTCCTGTGTTGAGGCGTTTGCCATAGCGATAATAGATAAACCTATAGGCAGCATCATCACAGCTGTGGCTGTATTGGACATCCACATCGATAAAAAGGCAGTGACAGCCATCACAGCCGCAATTTGCAAACCAGGTGAAGATCCCACCATCGACAGTGCTTTCAAAGCAATACGTTTATGCAATACCGTTTTTTCCATCGCAATGGACAGAAAAAAACCGCCCAAAAACAGAAAAATCAACGGATGCGCATAAGGAGAGGTCGCGGCGTCCAGCTTATCTATGCCAAGCAGGGGGATAAAAATCATAGGTAACAAGGATGTCACAGGGATAGGCACTATTTCGGTGATCCACCAGAGCACCATCCAAGCCATTAAACCCGTCACCATCCAGGCGGGTTGACTCATTTGTGCTGCGGGAGGAGGTAAAAGAATAGTCAGCAAGAGTAATAAAGGGCCACAGAGTAGTAGTAAGCGGCTTGAAAAAGGCGACATATTAAATCCTTATGAAAAGAAACCGGAGCCAGGCTCCGGTGGGATCAGAAGAAAAACTTCATACCTAGAGCGGCGGCATGATCATGATCGGTTTCAAAATTGAGTGTGGACAGAAGTAGATAGGCCGTCAAATTTTTTCGCCATTGATAATCAACCCCAATAGTATGCAAACGCGCTTTTTCTGCATGTCGGGTTTGACTATCATCTTGCTGCCACTGCCATTTGTAGGTCCAATCAGCTCGTTGATAACTCAGTTGCGCCAGCCAGGCATCGCCTTCGATGTTGCGTATCAGATGTTCGCTGTGCTGATACATTAAACCTGCGGCAAGCACAGCGCCATCCAACTGCCATAAAGGCATCTGAGCTAACAAGCGCTCTGCGGTGATATTATTCAGTTCATCCGTGCGGCCATACGCCAGATAGACAGGATATTTTTTGAACGCCGGATCACCATAACCCAGCACCCAATCATAACCTCCGGCTATTTCGTCGCTGGCACCCGTCTGCCAGGTTGCTGATAAATTAAAACCTTCAATGATTGGAGACTGATAACTCACCAAATTTTCCAGGCGGTCCTGACCCGGCGTAATTTGCGCCATATCGGCAAGAGTTTCGTTAAATAAATCGATTTTTCCTTCAGACTTTTTAAACTTGGTGTCGTTTTTACCAAACACCAGTTCCCCATAGGTACCGGCGACACCAATGTAAGTGTTGCGTGAACCCAGGCGCTGATCCCTGTTGGCATCATCCAGGCCATTCACCTGCCACTCGTACACAGCTACAATGGCCAGCCCATCCGTCAATTGATGTTTAGCCTTCATGCCTAAGCGGGAAAATGGCGCTTCAATCTGCCGACCTTGGTCGGCATAGCGGTAGAGTCCTTTATCAACATCCAGCGCCTGTAATTCAAGTTTACCGTACCAATCCCATTCAAAAGCGCTGACGTTTGAGGTTGCAAAAGCCAGAGTGCAACAGATAGCTGCAGGCAAAGAAGATTTAACCATGTTGCACCTCAGCTGTCGTCACTGTCTGAGTCGTTTGTTGAGGAGTTGCTCCCTGAGCCAGCTCCTTATCCAGTTGTTGCATATCCAATTCACCGCACCATTTGGACACCACCAGAGTGGCGACACCGTTACCAATTAAATTCGTTAAAGCTCTGGCTTCAGACATAAATCTGTCTATACCTAAAATTAAGGCGATACCAGCCACTGGTACAGAACCTACGGAAGCTAAAGTAGCGGCTAATACAATAAAACCACTGCCAGTGACTCCAGCTGCACCTTTGGATGTCACCAGTAATACAGCCAGCAAGGTCAGCTGCTGGGTTAAATCCATTGGAGTGTCGGTAGCTTGTGCAATAAACACAGCAGCCATGGTCAGATAAATAGCGGTGCCATCGAGGTTAAAGGAATATCCTGTTGGGATCACTAAACCTACTGTGGATTTAGTCGCACCTAGTTTTTCCAGCTTTGCCATCATACGTGGCAACACAGATTCAGAAGAGGATGTGCCTAAGACGATCAGCAACTCTTCTTTGATATAGCGAATAAATTTGGTAATTGAAAAACCGTGGTAGCGGCAAATAGCACCTAACACAACAAAAATAAACAGCAGGCAGGTGATGTAAAAGGTGGCCATTAAGCCGGCTAACGACCATAAAGTCGCAATGCCGTATTTACCTATGGTAAAGGCCATGGCACCAAAAGCACCAATAGGGGCGACTTTCATCAGCATATGCACTATGGCAAATAATACTTCTGAGCTTTTTTCCACATAACCAAAAATCAGGTTTTGTCGGCCACCCAAACGCTGCAAAGCAAAACCAAACAGGATAGAGAAAAACAGCACTTGCAGCATATCGCCACGGGCAAAGGCATCAAATACGCTGCTTGGGATCACATTCAGCAGAAAGTCTGTGGTACTTTGCATCTGATCCGGCGCAGTGTATTTGCTGATGGATTGTTGATCCAGACTGGCGGGATCTATGTGCATGCCGACACCAGGCTTGACGACATTAATCACCACTAAACCTATGACTAAAGCGATGGTCGTGACAATTTCAAAATAGAGCAGGGCATAACCACCCGTTTTGCCTACTTTTTTCATATCTTCCATACCTGCTATACCCACAACTACGGTACAAAAGATAATGGGCGCGATAATCATTTTAATCAGCTTGATAAAAGCTGTACCCAGAGGCTGCATGGCAGTGCCAAGTTCCGGGTAAAAATGACCTAAAAAGATACCTATACTGATGGCGAGTAACACCTGGATATAAAGGCTGGATAACAGCTTTATGGCTCTGTTTTTCATTGTTATTGTCTCTCTGGTTATGGAGAAAATCTCCCTGTCAGACAGTCAATAGCAAAGAGGAAGCCAGCTTTTTTGGTTTGATATAATCCTTTAAAATCAATGATTTGAATAGGCGTTATTCGATTGATGAGAACTCGTGTGTGGATTTCCGCATAAGCTTTCAAGGCTGTTGTCACTTAATCCACACAAAGTGTTTTTTAGTCTTCGTGTCTATCCAGAAAGTCGCGGCGGGTCAGTTGGTATTTCGCCATTTTGTCGTATAAGGTTTTGCGGGGTAAATCCAGTTCGGCCATCACAGCTTTTATTGCCCCTTTATGCTGATTTAAGGCCTCTTCCAGCAGCATTTTTTCGTAATATTCAACCCGCTGTTGCAGGCTCATACTGCCTGTGATGCCATCTTCAGCTTTATGTTGCTGCGTGCTAAAAGCGACCTGAGCACCCATCAATACATAACGTTCTGCCATGTTGCGCAGCTCACGCACGTTACCAGGCCACTGATGCTGCGCTAATTGCTGTAACTCTGTGCTTTTCAGCGGAATATATTCTTTGTGAAAACGAGCCGCGGCGATGCGGGCAAAATGTGAAAACAATAAAAATACATCATCTTTACGCTGCCGCAGGGCTGGCAGGTGCAAGTCAACCAGGCTTAAGCGGTAGTACAAGTCACTGCGAAATTCTCCTGTGCTTGCCAGCTGTTTTAAATCCATTTTACTGGCAGCTATCACCCGAATATCTAAATCTATCGCCTGGTTTGAACCCAAACGGGTTACTTTACGCTCTTCCAGCACCCGCAGCAGTTTGACCTGTAAAGATAAGGGCGTACTTTCAATTTCATCCAGTAATAAAGTACCGCCATTGGCGAACTCAAATTTACCTATACGTTTTTTATCTGCACCGGTAAAAGCGCCGGCTTCAGCACCAAAGAGCTCACTTTCAATCAGCTGCTCTGGTATAGCGCCGCAGTTAATAGCAACAAAGTTATGCTGGCGTCTGTCACTTTGCTCATGTAAATAGCGCGCCACCAATTCTTTGCCTGTGCCGGTTTCACCATAAATCAGTACATCAGCAGGGGCATGGATCACCGCATCCAGAGTGCGACGTAACTGCTGCATTGCCGGGCTTTGGCCTAGAATACGCAAGCCGGGTTGTTGTTCCCGTTCGACTGCTGCTTTTAACTGACGGTTTTCCAGTACTAAATGACGTTTTTCCAAAGCTCTGCGACTAACTTCCACCAGATGATCGTTATCAAAAGGTTTTTCCAGAAAATCATATGCGCCTTGTTGCATGGCTTTTACGGCCAAAGACACGGCACCATAACCTGTCAGCATCACCACAGGAATTTCGGCATCTATCGCATGAATTTTTTGCAACAGTTCAAGGCCATTCAGTGCTGGCATATGCATATCTGTGATCACTATGCCGCTGTAACCCATGCTGATTTGTTTTAGTACTTCAGCAGGATTGGCAGTGGTCAAACAAGGCAAATCTTCGAGTTTACACAGCTGACTGACTGCACTGCGAATATCGGCTTCGTCATCAATAAAAATAATAGCCGGTTGCTGTTGTTCTAGAGTCGCCATTTAAGATCCTGTTTTTGCGATAGCAAGCGAAATAATAAACTCAGCGCCTGCCGTAGGGGCGTTGCGTACTTCAAGCTGGCCACCAAAAGATTGCACTATACGCTGCGAAATAGACAAACCCAGCCCCAATCCATCCCGTTGTTTTGTGGTAAAAAACGCTTCAAAAATGCGTTCTAAATGATGAGGCTCGATCCCAGGTCCTTGATCACGGATATGAATACTGACCTGCTGCTGTTGAGTTTTGACCACTATATGAAAAGTAGCATCGACCACTCCCGTCATTGCTTGCACCCCATTGGTCAGAATATTCACCAGCACTTGCTCAAGCTGAATAGGGTCAGCTAACACTGTGGGGGACAGATCAGGCAGCTGCAACCTGATTTTTACGCCTTGTTGCTGGCATTGATGCTTAACTATACCAAGGGCGTCCAGAATAAGTTTGTTCACCTGCACCAGTTGGTTTTTGCCGGAGCTTTTGCGGCTGAAATCTTTAAACTGCGCCACTATCACACTTAAACGCTGCATCAACTGCCTCATCGCCTGAATATTCGTTTTAGCGTCAATCAGATAACCTTTGTCGATCAGCTTTTCTGTGGTTTGGGCATAACTTTGTAATGCGGTCAGCGGCTGATTTAGCTCGTGATTTAAAGAAGCTGATAGGGCCCCTATAGTGGCAAGTTTAGCGGTTTGCACCAGCTGTTGTTCGGTTTGGGCCAGCTCTGTTTCAGTTTGCTCGCGTCGTTCGATCTGACGTATCAGTTGGCTGTTGGTTTCAGCCAGATCTTTGGTCCGGGCTATCACGCGTTGTTCCAGCTGTTGATTGTGTTGCACTAGTTGCAGATGACGTTTTTGCCGTTCACGTCGAACCCAAAATGCCAGTAGTGCAGAGCTGTAGAATAAAGTCACCAGCAAAAATGCCCACCAGAGCGAAGTACGATGGGACGCAGGAGAGGCCAGCACAGTTAAGGTCCAGCCAAACTCTGGCAAAGCACGTTGGTAGGGTAAAAAACTTGCGGCTTTTCCGTCTATTTTCAGACGCCACAAAGGATAGCCTGAAGCCAGCATCGCGGAACGAATGGCATAATCCATAGGTTTGATAGCCTGGGTAATATAACGCTGTTGTTCAGGCGGACTAAGAGCTTTGCCGGACAGGCTGGTTAAGCGCCATTCTGCCACGCTGGACAAAAACACCTCATCGCTTTGCCCTGTCACCATAAAGTGGCTGTCAGCTAAACCGGCAATTTGTTGCTGATGTTGTTCTATAGGTTCCAAATCCACTTTGGCCACCATGACCGCCAGGATCTGCCCCTGTATACGAACAGGCACGCTGTAGTAATACCCCCGGCGTTCACTGGTATGGCCCAGTGCATAATACTGCGCATTCTGGCCTGCCAAGGCATCCTGAACATAAGGTCTGAAGCCGAAATCACGACCCAGATAATAAATTCTGCCGTGGGCATTCGAACTCGCAATCACAATTCCTGAAGGATTAACCAGATATAAATCAGCCACATCAGCACTTCGTTGCAACTGAAACAAATATTGATTCAGTTGATCGTTGCTATCAGGAAGCTCTAGCAACAGAGATTGCAGCAAGCCGGAGTTGGCAATTTGTTCTGGTAAATCGGCATAACGGCCAATTTCATAACGAATAAAAGCAGCGAGGTTGTCACTTTGGTGCTGAGCCTTCAGAGTCAGCTGACGGTAATTCCAGTGCTGCGCCGCAGAAGCCGCCAGCATCAACACCAGCAGATAACCACAAAGCAGCAGGAACCAGCGCAGCTGTTTGCTCATTAGTTCTGTCTTTGGCTTGGATTAGCTTTCGGCGTGGCCAAAAGCGAGGCTTCTTCAGTTTTGCTTGAGCTTAATAACTTGGATTCCAGTTCTGCCATTTCAGCCTGGGTCAGTTCACGGTATTGACCTGCTTTTAGCTCAGCCAAACGTACATTCATAATACGGACACGTTTGAGTTTAGTGACATTAAAGCCTAAAAATTCCGTCATACGACGAATTTGCCGGTTTAAACCCTGTGTCAGAATAATATTAAAGGTTTGGCGGGAAATTTGTTTCACCTGACAAGGCAAGGTAATGGTCTCGAGGATAGGCACGCCAGAGGCCATTTTACGCAAAAACTGCTCTGTAACAGGTTTATCGACCGTGACTACGTATTCTTTTTCATGCTCGTTGCCGGCGCGCAGAATTTTATTAACGATATCGCCATCGTTGGTCAAAAAAATCAACCCTTCAGATTCTTTATCCAACCGGCCTATGGGGAAAATACGTTCGGGATAACCTATGGCGTCAATGATGTTGCCTTTGACATCCAGCTCTGTGGTGCAGGTAATACCAACAGCTTTATGGTAGGCCAGATAAACCCGCCGAGGTTTGGCTTTGAGCGGTTTGCCTTGCACCAGCACCTGATCATGTTCGAGGACTTTGGTGCCTAGCGTGCCCACCTGACCATTGACGGTCACCAGGCCCTGTTCAATCAGCTTATCGGCTTCCCGGCGTGAACAAAAACCTGTGTCACTAATAAATTTATTTAAACGAAACAATGTTGTTTGCTCCACAGCTTCACACCCAGCAGTTGAAAAAGGACGATAGTTTAGGTGCTCAACGCATCAGGGGCAAGGCTGCTGTTTATTTTAGAGCAGAAAACAAGACGGGTATTGGCAAGGCAGCAGGATGAGGTACACTTGCTGCTCATTATCCAGAAGGGACCACTGATGTTACCTATTCAGCACTATTTCCCCCAAGCCGATGCCTTAGTTTATGGTTGCATGGGACTGGGTGGTAGCTGGGATCAACCCACCACCAGCCAAGAACAACGAGACTTATCTTTTAGCGCTATAGATGCCGCTCTGGACGCTAATATTCGTTTTTTTGATCATGCGGATATTTATACCAGAGGCAAAGCCGAAGCTGTGTTTGGTGACTATCTGGCTGCTCATTCCGGGTTACGTGAACAGCTGATCATACAAAGTAAATGTGCGATACGTTTTGCTGATGATACAGCGGTAGGGCGTTATGACTTTAGCAAAAAATACATTGTTGAGTCTGTACATCAGTCACTGAAACGACTGCAAACCGACTACTTAGATATTTTATTGCTGCACAGACCGGATCAACTGATGTTGATTGATGAAGTGGCTGAAGCTTTTGCAGAGCTGAAACAACAAGGCAAAGTGAAAGCTTTTGGTGTATCCAACTTTGGCTGGCCGCAACTGCAGTTGCTGCAATCAGCCTTGCCTGAGCCTTTGGTTGCCAATCAGCTGCAAATGAGCCTGAAGGATTTAAACTGGCTGGAGCAGAACGTACTGACCGCTATGCCGGATGGCGCGGCTCATCATTTTAGTTATGGCACTGTGGAATATTGCCAGTTGCACAAAGTGCAACTGCAAGCCTGGGGCAGTCTGGCGCAAGGTTTGTTTAGCGGTGGCCGTAGCCCTGAAACTCAAGCTCAGCAGGCCACTGCCGTTCTGGTAGCGCAATTGGCCGCAGAGTACCAAACCAGTCCTGAAGCTATAGTGCTGGCGTTTTTATTAAAACACCCGGCAGGCATTCAGCCTGTGATAGGCACCACCTCACCAGCTCGTATCGCTGCTTGCCAAAAGGCTTTGACTATTCAGCTAAGCCGTGAACACTGGTATGCACTTTATGTGGCAGCCAGAGGTAAGGTTTTACCATAAATGAAAATGGGGTCAGATCACATTGTTAACAGTTAACAATGTGATCTGACCCCAATTATGTGTTTATTGTTTGGATGGTACTGACTGCAAATACTGGCTATTAGGTTGTTCTAAAATAGTCTGCCAGGATCCATAAGTTGGGTTGGCTAATACAAACCATTTTGTTCCCCAGTAGTTCTGGTAGGTATCCACCAAAGTGGAACGTTGTTCTGGTGTGATGTTTTTCTTCACGTCAGGCAGGAAATCACCAAAATCATCGCCAATCGACATTAAAATGCGAAAGTCTTTGGCAGCCAGCAGGCGGCGGCTTTCTTTTTCGCTGCTCCAGAGCGGCTGTTCTGACTTTAACCAGATTTGTGAAGCATCAACTTTTTCTATACCTACAGCTTTTAAATTACGCAGCGTATCGTTTTTTTGTGGGCAGCTATCATTTACCCCTGTGCGTTTTTCGCACTCTCTATTGCTGATATACAATACTTTGACGCCAGCTGCTTCAGCTTTGTTGACAAAAGACACCGCGCCCGGTATAGCTTTGGCTGAAGCCATTGCGACCCATTGGTCCCACAGTTTTGGATCAAAACCCGCATTTAACAACACACTTTGTGCAGCAACAGGGGAGTTATCCAGAATAGTCTCATCAATATCGACAATAATAGCGGGCGGCAGTTGTTGGAAATTCTCTTTCTGGTTTGTCAAAGCTGTCCAGTTTTTATCCGCTATCGCCAAAGGCAGCTGTAAAGCCGCTGTTTGATAAGTCTGAATAGCACTGGCTTTAAATTCTGCAGAACTTTGGTACCACAAGGTGGCATTCATATTGTCGTGAGTGTTGGCTTGTAAGGTAAAAGAGCACAACATAAAGCTGCCCAGCAGCAAGGAGTGAGAGAGGTTCATTAGGACTCCGTTATAAGGAAAAAAGATAAACATAAAAAAAGCCCCCGCACAGCGGAGGCTTGCGACTTAGGCTTTATCCGCGCCAGGCTCAGGTTTAGCACCTTTATCGGACAGGTTATTCAGTGAAATAACCTTAGTTTTACTGATCTTATGACGATAAATTTCACGCAGATAGTGAATAGACTTTTTCACACTGTCACGGGATAAACGAATGTCATTAATAGAGACAAACTTGTCTTTATTACGAATAAGCTCACGGTATTTTTTCTCGTACATAGGTTTAATAGCATACCAGTTGGTATCGAGAATTTTTGCCGGGTTTTCAAATTCGTGCAGCATATCGTCCAGACGTTCTTCATCAAAATGATCGTCCCGGATAAAGTCCAGCATGGCTTTGTCCAGTGAGTCGTTAAAACGATAATCGTCTTTGGCAAAACAACGTTTGATAAAAGACACGATCAAGGTCAGGAAGTCATCACTTAAACACGGACTCTTAACAATCAAAGTGGTCAGCGAGATATTGGCTGAAGCGCCAATCACCAGCGCGTAACGCTTTAACGTCGTGTTCGGGAACAAGGTATTTAAATGGCTTTTCAGGCGATTTAAATCCATGTACGACAGCTTGTAGTCTTTTGGCAACGAGATAATAGACACAACGGACGAGCAGTTCTTGAAGAAGTGCAGGTCTTTTAAGTCTTTTGGATCGTAACCACTTTTTACATAAGAAGCTAAAGCGTCACGGTAACGGCCAGATTCGATAGGTAACAAACTGATGCCTTCGATGGCCTGCGTTACTTTATTAAAGTGGGGCAGGTCAATGGAGCGGAAAAACAGGTCGTCAATATTCAGACCGCTGTTGCTGTTTTTATCAAACAACTTCAGTTTATCCACTGCAGCAGGAGTACTTGGGATCACAGACTCAGCATAAGCCACAGCCACAGGGCCTGCCAGACTCATAAATAAGTCGTTGGCATCTAAACGTATGGTTTCCCCAATGTCGATACCGGCACGGCGGAAGTAGTTTTCGTCGTAATCTGTGGTCACAGCCTGAGCTGTTAAGATGTTAAAAATCTGCTGGGAAATATACTGGTTGGCATATTTTTCCATGGCATTCACGTCAATATGCTGAATTTCACCGTCATCGGTTTCTTCGGCATAACGCATGATGTCATTAGAAATCAGCATCATCGCGTTCCAGGGACGGATGCGGTGCATCACACTGGATTCGGCGCTGTCTTCATTTTCCAGGTTGTACGAGAAATCCCATTCTTCAGCCAAATACTTACATAACAAACGGCCTGAGTTGATATGCAGAGCTTCTGACATCTCCACGCCGTGATCGGTAATATTCGGCAGAATACAGATACCGCTGGTGAAGATAGGTTCAAATACAAAAGAGTGGCCAGCGTTGGCTTCATTTTCCATTTCTGGCCTGGTATCAAAAGTTTTAGCCATATAAGCGTACTGCTGGGCCAAACCAAACTCAGACGCCATACCAGAACCTGTACCACCACCGGCGCTGAAAATATAAAAATACAGACGGGATTGGTTGGCTTTGATGCCACAAGAGTCAATCAGGTAAGAGTGGATAAATTTCCAGTCCGGGTTGGAAAACTTCTGTGTGTCTTTGTTCAGAATGATTTTCGCTAAATACTGACCCAGAATAGGAGCGTTACCTGCACCACCAGCATGGACTTCAGATAAGTCCATAATTTTCATTTTGTTATAGTCTTGCAGGAAATTGGATTTTTCACCTTTATGAGAAAAACGAATACGACCTTCGATATCTTTATCCAGGTCACCCAGCATCACCAAAGGCTCAATCAAAAACACCGGTTTCACCTGATGCGACTTATCCAGATTCAGGCCTTTTTTGATCCAGCGTACAGGGCGGTATTCGGTTTCTTTTTGCTGACGTTCTTCAATATTAAATTCGTTCATATAGAAGCTGCGGGCATTATAGACAAGAGACGCCACATCAAGCGCTATATTAGAGCCACATCGACCTAAGCCAATTAAACAAACCGAAGGAAACTGTTGCTGTCGTCTGTTAACGTCTTCAACTTCTGAGGGGGGAATAGGGAACACGCTGTTTCGCAAGGCATCCAGATTGGACAGGATCCGACTCAGGTCGCGTTCAGTGAAATACATATAGCGGCCAGAACCAAAATTCAGGTCAGCTTCAGTTTCAGTGGCGGAGAATGGACGCACTGTTAAATTTACATCGTCTTTACCGGCGCTGCTTTTTATCACTTTTGTACTCATGGATAACCTTCCAAGCTGTTTTTATTGTTCTGAGCTACTTTCGATCTGAGTCATAAACATAGACTTAGCTGTCTATTATTACAATTGGCTTGAAGTACAGTACAGCAAAATTATCAAAGAGAATTGAACTTTTTGATAATCAGAAAAATAAAACTGAAAAATATCGCATTAATCCGACAAGGATATGAAATAAATGGGATCAGAAGCTGTCGATTTTAGTTTTTTGCTTCTGATCCCATCTCCCCCTGACTATTACATGTTCGGGTAGTTTGGACCACCAGCACCTTCAGGTGTGACCCAGGTGATGTTCTGGCGTGGATCTTTAATATCGCAGGTTTTACAGTGAATGCAGTTTTGCGCATTGATTTGCAATCGTGGCTGATTATTTTCTTCCACTATCTCGTAAACACCTGCAGGGCAATAACGCTGTGCTGGTTCGTCGTACAAGGCTAAGTTCACCAGCACAGGAATAGAGGCATCGGCCAGTTTTAAATGGCAGGGCTGATCTTCTTCATGGTTGGTGTTGGATAAATACACTGAAGATAAACGGTCAAAGCTGAATTTATTGTCGGGTTTAGCGTATTGAATTTTGGGGGCTTCAGCCGCTGGTCGTAACGTCAAATGATCAAAAGTGTCATCTTTTAGCGTAAACGGCAGTTTGCCTGYGAAGATATTCTGATCCAGCGTATTAAAAGCACCGCCCCAGAACGAACCAAATTTATGCATCGCAGGGCCAAAGTTGCGGCTTCGGAACAGCTCGTCGAATAACCAGCTTTGCTCAAAATTCGCTGCAAATTCAGTTAAATCTGCACCGGTTTTATCTTGCTGCAACGCCTCGAAAATAGTTTCAGCGGCCAGCATGCCTGATTTCATCGCCGTATGGTTGCCTTTGATTTTGGCAAAATTCAGCGTGCCAGCATCACAACCCACCAATACACCACCGGGGAAGGTCATTTTAGGCAAGCTATTCAGGCCACCCTTAGCGATAGCACGGGCGCCATAAGACACACGTTTACCGCCTTGCAGATATTGTTTAATCACAGGGTGTTGCTTATAACGCTGAAACTCTTCAAAAGGACTCAGGTGTGGGTTGCTATAGTTCAAGTCAACAATAAGACCAACCACAATCTGTTGACCTTCAGCATGGTACAAATAACCGCCACCGCTGGTATCTTGTTGTAATGGCCAGCCAGCGCTGTGCACCACTAAACCTTGTTGATGTTGCTCAGCCGGTACGTCCCAGATTTCTTTAAAACCCAAGGCATAATGTTGCGGAGAGCGGCCTTTATCCAGTTCAAAGCGGGAAATCAGCTCTTTGCCTAAATGGCCACGGCAACCTTCAGCGAAGACAGTGTATTTTCCACGAAGTTCCATAGCTGGCACGTAGCTGTCTTTCTGGCTGCCATCATGGGCAACACCCATTTCACCTGTAACCACACCTTTGACGATATCATTTTCAATCAGTAACTCTGCGGCGGTAAAACCAGGGAATATCTCAATACCCATTTGTTCAGCCTGAGTGGCTAACCAGCGGCATAAATTACCGATAGACACAATGTAGTTGCCTTCATTGTGCATGGTTTTAGGCACCAGAAAATTCGGCAGCTTTTGCGCATTTTGTTCATCTTTTAACAGATAAATGTGGTCATGCGTAACCGAGGCTGTCACTGGCGCATTCATTTTTTGCCAGTCAGGGAATAATTCATTTAAAGCCCGGGGTTCAAACACTGCGCCGGATAAAATATGGGCGCCCACTTCAGAGCCTTTTTCAACAACACATACACTTATTTCAGTGCCTGCTGTTTTGGCTTGTTGAGCTAAGCGGATAGCGCTCGACAAACCCGCAGGGCCTGCACCAACTATCACTACATCAAATTCCATCGACTCACGTTCAACCACAACAACCTCAACTTATCCATCTTTTTTGTCTGGCTTTTAGCCTTGTTCTGCTGATGGATGATTAACTTGACATAAAATTCATAACTTCTGCTATTTGCTAGGGTATTTCAGGTTGACGTTAACGTCAACAGTAAGTAGATTGATGACCTGGAAAGAATCAGCTTTACCTTAACGTCAACTTAGTGCTGAGTATAGCGGCCGAATGGGGTTTTTATGAAGATTTTAGTACCGGTCAAACGGGTCATAGATTACAACGTCAAAGTACGGGTAAAGGCCGATCAAAGCGGAGTGGATTTAGCTAACGTAAAAATGGCGCTCAATCCGTTTTGTGAAATTGCAGTGGAAGAAGCTGTGCGTTTAAAAGAAGCAGGTATAGCGACAGAAGTAGTGGTGGTTTCTATAGGCCCTGCTGCTGTGCAGGAGCAACTGCGCACTGCTTTAGCCTTAGGCGCAGACCGAGCGTTGCAGATTGAAACCGAATTGAGTTTAGATTCGCTGCAAGTGGCGAAATTATTAAGCAAAGTAGTAGCTGATGAGCAGCCGCAACTGGTGATTTTAGGTAAACAAGCCATAGACTCAGACAACAACCAGACAGGCCAGATGCTGGCTGCATTAACTGGTATGGGTCAGGGCACTTTTGCATCAAAAGTAGTAGTGGCTGATGGCAAAGTAAAAGTCACCCGCGAAATAGACGGTGGTTTACAGCAAGTAGAGCTGAGCTTACCTGCTGTAGTTTCGACAGACTTGCGTTTAAACGAGCCACGCTATGCTTCATTGCCTAACATTATGAAGGCTAAGAAAAAGCCTTTGGATGTAAAAGCGGCAGACAGCTATGGTGTGAACTTAAGCTCTAACGTCACGACGCTGAAAGTCACAGCTCCTGCATCCCGTCAGGCTGGTGTGATTGTCAGCTCTGTGGATGAGTTAGTAGCGAAATTAAAACAAGAAGCGAAGGTGATCTGATGAGCATTTTAGTGATAGCGGAACACAATAATCAGAGCCTGAAGGCGGATACTCATAAAGCCGTAAAAGCGGCTAGCCAGATTGGCGGTGATATTCATCTGTTAGTGGCTGGCTTTAATTCTGCTGCTGCGGCCTCAGAAGCGGCGACATTACAAGGTGTGACAAAAGTGCTGCACGCCGATTCGGCTGTGTATCAGCATCAACTGGCAGAAAATATCAGCCTGCTGGTGACTGAACTGGCGAAGGATTATCAGCATGTAGTAGCCAGCGCGACCACCAACGGCAAAAACTTTTTACCACGTGTCGCAGCTTTATTAGACGTGGCACAAATTTCAGACGTCATAGCCATTGAAAGCGCCGATACCTTTGTGCGTCCAGTGTACGCTGGTAATGCGATTGCGACGGTAAAAAGCAGCGATGCTATTAAAGTGCTGACTGTGCGTTCTGCCGCTTTTGATGCGGTAGATACTGGCAATAACGCAGCCATTGAAACTATCAGTGTGGCTAAAGATGCAGGTGTATCGGCTTTTGTCAGTGAAGAACTGACGAAATCAGAGCGTCCTGAACTGACGGCTGCTAAGGTCATCATCTCTGGTGGTCGTGGTATGCAAAATGGCGAAAACTTCGCGTTATTAAACGGTATTGCAGACAAGCTGAACGCTGCTATTGGTGCTTCACGTGCTGCAGTAGACGCGGGTTTCGTGCCGAACGATATGCAGGTAGGCCAAACAGGTAAAATTGTAGCGCCAGACTTGTATATAGCTGTGGGTATTTCTGGTGCTATTCAGCATTTGGCCGGTATGAAAGATTCCAAAGTGATAGTGGCAATTAATAAAGACCCAGAGGCACCCATTTTCCAGGTGGCTGATTATGGTCTGGTAGGCGACTTATTCGCAATTTTGCCTGAGCTGGAAGCCAAAATTTAACCTTTACCCTCTTTTGATCGAGTAAAGAGGGCCAGGCTGGCTCTCTTTACTCAAGTTAATAAATTGCTTACAAATTTCTTCTTTAACTCTCTTGTTCCCTTCGCTTCGGACCTCTAATATAGGCGGTTAATGCGCCGTTGCAGGCTTTTCGCCATCTTGGTGATCACGCTGTTCAGGAGATAAAAATGAAAAAAACGTTAACTCTGGCTGTGCTTGTATTATCACTTGCAGGCTGCGCTACAGTTCCCGCAAATAAAGACAGCTTGACTACCCAGTTGGATGGCCCTTTAGCACAGCTGCAGCTCGACACCCGCCAGTTGCAATTAAGACTGGAACGGTTAACTGAAAACAAAGAGTGCGAACAAGACAATCAGTGTAAAGTGATTGGGGTTGGAGCTCGTCCTTGTGGTGGGCCGGATCAGTATCTGATTTACTCCACACAGCATACAGATGAAAAAATGTTAAGCTACACTAATGAACGTTACCAGAAGCTAAAAAAGCAGCAAAATGAAAAGCTTGGCTTAATGTCTACCTGTCAGATGCTGCTGCCGCCAGTGAGTGCTTGTGTTGAGAAAACATGTGTAATAGGACAACCAGCCAGTTGATCTTTGTTATCCGGATGATGTAGAGAGAACCATGACCACAGAAGCTTTGTTTGTGTTAAGTAGTAGTTTGGCTGTGGTTTTGCTTTGTTGCGTCTGGGCTTTGATCCTATTCCGTAGCAAAGCAGTTCAGTTGCAACAACAACTCGGATTGCAACAAACCACAAACCAGCTTCAGGCACAGCAAAGCCAGCACGACCAGCAGTTGTTACAACAATATCAGTTGCAATTGCAGCAGGCTCAGGATGACTTTAAAGATTTAAGTTACCAGCAACAAAAATACGCCGCAGAATTAGCCCGTAGTCAAAGCCAGTATCAGCAGGTGTTTGAGCTCTGGACGGAGTTAAAACAGCAGCATCAGACGCAGCAGCAAGACTATATGCAGTTGCAACGTGAACACAGTGCTTTACAAATTAGTTTAAAAGAAAAGCAGCAGCATTTTGCCGAGCAACAGGCGTTATTACAAAACAGCAAACAACAACTCAGTCTTGAATTTCAGCAGCTTGCGCAGCAAATATTTGAAGATAAGTCGGTGCGTTTTCAGGCTTCTAATCAGGAAGCCCTAAACAGCTTATTGAATCCTTTCCGTTTGCAGTTGGACGCCTTTAAAAGCAAAGTGGAAGATATTCACCTCAAAGACAGCCAGCAGCAGGCGCTGCTCAATCACGAGCTGCAGCACTTAAAAATTCTCAATCAACAGATCACCGAAGAAGCACACCAACTGGCTGTGGCCTTAAAAGGCCAGAAAAAAACTCAGGGCAATTGGGGGGAGTTGGTACTGGAAAATGTGCTGGAGCGTTCAGGCTTAAGAGCGGGTCAGGATTATCAGCGTGAATTTTCAGTCACACAAGAAGATGGTAATAAACTACGGCCTGATTTAGTGGTGTTTTTACCTCAGGGTAAACATTTGATTATTGATGCCAAAGTGTCCTTGAATGCCTATAGCCGTTATATCAACTCAGAGGATGATATTGAGCGTAAACTGGCCTTGCAGGAGCATGTGGCTTCGATGGCTGCCCGCATTAAAGAGCTGTCTGACCGTAACTACCACAAGTTACCGGGCCTGAATTCACCCGACCTGGTGTTTATGTTTGTGCCTATAGAGTCGGCTTTTGTGGAGGCGCTAAAAGCTGATGAAACTTTGTTTCAACAAGCGCTAAATCAAAATGTACTGGTGGCGACCCCGACCACTTTATTGACCAGCCTCAATATTGTCCGTCAGTTGTGGCGCTACGAAGAGCAACATAAACATACAGCAGAATTGGCAAAACGTGCTGATGCGGTGTTTAACAAACTACGCACCTTTCTGACGACTTTCTTAAGAGTCAAAGAGAGCCTAAACAAAGCGCAGGAAGCCTATGAGACAGCCGAAAGTCAGCTGTACAAGGGCAGGGCGAACCTGGTGAAACAGGTAAACGAATTTAAAGATCTAACTCCTGCTATTCAGGCTGAGCTGCCGGAATATTTTGTCGAAAAGTCTCAGATTGAATTTGATAGCGAGCCTTTACCAGAGACAAAAACCTCGTCGGCCCCCTAAACAACTCTGGAGTGGCGCCGAAACAAAGGTTTATACTAACGGCCTTTTTTGACTGCAGAGAATTTCAGTGAGTACTTCAGATTTCAGCGCCTTTATCCAACTCCTCCAGCAAAAGCTTGAAAACAACAGCTGGCAAAAGCTGCTGTTAAGCAGTTATCAGGGCGAGGATAGCAGCCTGGTGCGGATTGAAGTGCGGCCTGTGGTTTTAAAAGATGTTGCGCATTTAAGTTTTTTATACCGGCATAAAACCCGGGATATCACCAAAAACTTTGCCGTGACTGAAGGATTTCAACAGATCCAAAATCTTTTAGGCTCAGAGTTTAAAGCAGCTCACTTCACAGCTTCCGATAGCGAAACTCAATTGAGTGTCAGTAAAAAGGGCAAAGTGTTAAGCAGCACCAAAGCTATTAAGCAAGCTGCTGTCAGCTCGGCAGTTTTAAGCCATGATAAAGAAAAGCAACGGTTTCTGACTTTAGAGCGGCCTTTTTTGCAGCAGCTTGGCGTCACCGATGCCCAGCATAAGCTGGTACCGGCTATGTCGCGTAAATGGAAGCAAATCAATAAATTTGTCGAAGTATTCGACCGGGCTTTAAGTCAAACCGGATTAAAACAAAAGCCAGCAGTGCATATCGCTGACTTTGGCTCTGGCAAAGCCTATCTGACCTTTGCGGTGCATGATTACCTGACACATCAGTTGGGACTCGATGCCAAAGTAACAGGAGTGGAGCTGCGTCAGGAACTGGTGGATTTATGCAACGGCGTCGCCTGTGATTTAAATTTGCAGGGTATTGGTTTTGAGCAGGGCGATGTAAAACATTTCCAGGCCAAAGGCATAGACGTGATGATAGCCCTGCATGCCTGCGATATAGCCACAGATTACGCCATTCATATGGGCATTCGCACCGGCGCTTCGATGATTATGTGCTCGCCCTGTTGCCATAAACAGCTGCGGCCGCAACTGATCAGCCCGCCTTTACTGCAACCTATGCTGAAACACGGTATTCATTTAGGTGAACAAGCCGAAATGCTCACCGATAGCCTGCGCGCTTTGCTGCTGGAAGCTTATGGTTATGAAACTCAGGTGTTCGAATTCATATCCCTGGAGCACACCAGTAAAAATAAGATGATCCTGGCGGTAAAAACTCAGAAACCCAAAAATCGTCAACAACTGCTCTCTCAAGTGCAACAAATCAAAAGCTTTTACGGCATACAGCAGCATTGCCTGGAAGAGTTATTGTTGCAGTCAGACTGACTTGCCCAGCAAGGCTCTTTTATTACATAGAAAAGCTGCCATTGGCCTGCCCTTAGATTTAATTCGTTAATTTGCTCAAATTGTGAAAGCGGTAAATACTGAATAAACAATGAGGTATAGCTGGGGAACATCTGTGGTAAAAGGCCTTTGGTCCTTATTGCTAGGGTTTGTGCTGCTTCTGGTGAACGTAGCTAATGCATCTGAACAGGTGCGTCAGGTCTATAGCCGCTTTGTTGCTCTGGAACAGAACCAGGCTCATATCTCCTCTACTGCACTGGCGCAGGATCATGCTGGCCAAATCTGGCTTGGCACTCAGCATGGTCTTTACCGTTTGAATGGATCTGAAGTCACAGTGTTCAGAGCCGATGCGACCGATCCTGCTTCGTTGTCCGCTGATTGGATCAGTAGTTTACTGGTCGATCAACAGGGAGTGTTGTGGGTTGGCACCCGTTACGCGGGTGTGAACCGATTTAATGCCGCTTCAGAAAGCTTCAGCCGGGTGGCATTGCCTGCAACCATCAACAATGGTTCCAGTGAAATCTCTGTGTTGTATCAGGATCCGCAGCTGCGGATTTGGGTTGGCAGTTATGGGGCAGGTTTATTTCTGTTAGAACCGCAACAACTAAGCCTGACAGCTCAACCATTACCTGCCCGTGTGGATGGCGTCTCCAGTATCCACATCAACGATTTATTGATGGCGGCAGATGGCGTCTTGTATCTGGCTTCAGGTGACGCACCTCTGCGGACTTTATCCGGCACGGGCGGGGGGCTGATTGCCTGGCATCCGGAGCAAAACTCAGCGAAGGGCTGGCATAAAGTTGATAAAGGGCAATCGGCAGGGTCCATTAATAAACTTCACCTGAAAAGTCCTCAGCATCTGATGCTGGCCAGTTTTAGCGGAGGTTTGTTGCAGCTTGATATAAGTTCTGGTGAGCTGACCATTCCTGTACAACCTGCAACATTACGCCAGGCCCAATTAACCGACATGCTCCAGGATGAAGCCGGCGGTTTGTGGCTGGCCAGTTACAATGCGGGATTGTGGTATCAGCAGGACGCAGGCCAGAGCTGGCAACAATTCCAGCATCAGGGCCAATTCAGCGGGGGATTACCCGGCAACAGTATTTATGCGCTGATGCTGGACAAGCAAGGCACGGTCTGGACTATCAACCAGTTGCGTGTGGCAGGTATTAGTCGCTTTGCCCGCCATATCCGAACTTTACCCACAGCAACAGATCAACCACAGCTATTGCCAGCCAGTGATGTACTAGGTATCGAAGTAGTTAACAGCAGTACTGTCTGGCTGGCTAATCGACAAGGTGGATTATTACGATTTAATCCCCAACAAGGCCGTCTTGAAGCTATCCCTATGCCAGATGGTAGCCTGGATTTCAGCGCACGGCAGGTTCGATGGGCGCCTCAACTGGATCTTCTCTGGACAGGTTCCGAGCAGGGGCTTTGGCAGTTCAAACCCAAAACACAAGAGTGGCAGCCAGTGCCCTTGCTTGGCGATACTCAAGCACAACCTGTCATTAAATCATTGTTTACGGATAGCCAACAGCAGCTGTGGGTAGGAACACGTGGACACGGCGTTTTTATTGTCAGTGCCGATGGTCAACAGATCACAGCACTGAACAGATACAGCAAACCCGGTTTGCCGGTGGATGATATTAACCTGGTGTATCAGGACAGCTTTGGTCTGATCTGGATTGGTAGTGCCGATCAAGGTTTGTTTCTTTACAACCAGCAGGATGGAAAGCTGCAACAATGGCAACAGAAGGATGCCAGTCAACATGGCCTGCAATTTAATGGCATTCAACTGGTGGTTGAAGAGAATAGACAGTTATGGATACATGCAGGTAATTTACGTCATCGTGTATTGAGGTCCAAAAATGCACCAGCGCAGATTGAAGGTTTTAAACCTTATCTGACTGCAGCTGATGATGATACAGAGCTGCGTTCAGCTCAGTTGTTTCGTTTATTGTATCGTCAACATTTTTTGCCGGAGCAGAAAAGTTACCTCAATCTGGATGAACGGCTTGGTGTGCAAAGTGTGACCTGGATAGGATCATGGGCTGAACACGAAGGCTGGTTGTTTCGTGGCGGTAAAGAAGGGCTGGATTTCTACAAGATTGATCAGTTACCTCAGCAGTGGCCTTTAAATAGCTTAAAACTGACCAGTCTGAGTTTGTTTAACCAAGCAGTTCAGCCTGCACGGCCAGGAACCCAATCTCTGTTGCCTGTGGTGTTGTCGGCACTGGATCAACTAACGTTAATGTATCAGCAGGATATGTTCAGCCTGCATTTCTCAGTGCCGGAATTTATTCAGCCCGAAACGCTGCGTTACCGCTATCAACTCAATGGCTTCGACCGCGACTGGATCCAGGCCAGCCAGCCTGTTGCGACTTACACCCGCCTGCCACCAGGCAATTATGTTTGGCATGCAGAAGCCAGCATAGGTGAAGGTCCCTGGCAAACTCAAACCTCATTAGCTATTGAAGTATTACCGCCCTGGTGGATGACCTGGTGGTTCAGAACTGCGCTGGTCGTTCTGGTGCTGTTTAGCTGTTTTTCCTGGTTTCAGCACAAAATGAAACGGCAACTGGAGATGCGGCGCCAATTAGAGCTTCAAGTCAGTTTACGCACCGAGGAACTCAGTCAAAAAACCAGTCAGTTACAAGAAAAACATCAGGCATTACAACGCTCCTATCAAGACATCACATTGCTGCAACAAATTAGTCGGGAAATCACAGCCTCCCTGGATTTGAAGCAGGTATTAACTCGCTGTCATTCTCACTTGGTGCAGATGCTGGATGCTCATGTGTTGCTGATTGGCATTTATCGCGAGACAGAGCATAAACTCGACTTTGCTTTTTGGATGGAAGATAACCAGCTGGCGCCACGCTTTGATGTTGATTTAGAGCAGGCCGCTACCCCAGCGGTGTATTGTTTTAACAATCAACGAGAAATGATTATTCGAGAAGCTACTGAATTTCTTGAGTATTTACCTATGATCCCAGAGCCTCTCTACGGTGTCATGACTAAATCTGTACTGTATTTCCCACTGACGGTCAGCGGCAAAGCTGTTGGCGTGTTTTCTGTTCAAAGCTTAAAAGAACAGGCTTACTCTGATTCGCAGATTGAACTGCTGCGCACTTTAGCCAGCTATGTCGCAATCTCCGTGGCCAATGCTGACTCCTTTGAGCAGTTACAATTAACCCAGCAGCAATTGATCACTCAGGAAAAAATGGCCGGACTTGGCTCATTGGTGGCTGGGGTTGCTCATGAAATTAATACGCCTCTGGGTATTTGTGTTACAGCATCCAGTCATTTACAGACAGAACTTGACACAGTTCAGCACGCTGTTGATCAGAAAGTGCTGCAACAAAGCCAGTTTCAGCGGTTTTTACAGCATTTGCGCGAAGGCCTGAAAATTTTGCAGGTCAACACAGGCAGAGCAGCAGATTTAGTACAGAGTTTCAAAAAAGTATCAGTGGATCAATCCAATGTCAGTTTACGAGAATTTAACCTTGCTACTTATGTGCAGGATGTTGTGCTGACATTAAAACCACAGCTGCATAAAGCAGGTTGTCTGCTGGATGTTCAGTGTGACTCTAATCTAGTGATCTATTCCGATCCTGGTGCAATAGCCCAGATTATTACCAATCTGGTGTTCAATGCACTGATCCATGGTGTAAAAGACAGACCCGATCCGAGAATTCAACTTAGTTTTAGCCAGGAAGGACGAACCTTGATGATGAAGTTCAGTGACAATGGCAAAGGTTTGGACCAACGAGCCTTGCAGCATTTGTTTGAGCCTTTTTATACCACCAACCGCAATAACGGTGGCACAGGACTGGGAGCACATATTGTCTATAACCTGGTGACTGTCAGTTTAAAAGGCTCAAACAAATGCTGCAAGGCTCGTTGGTCCAAACCTTTGCCATTGTCACTGAACTTCATCATCAAGGTTCGTCCTTCCTGGCTAAAACTAAGTTGAATTCTCGGATCGGGTCTGTCTTTTACACCATGGATCAGTGCATTGAACACCAGATTGGTAATAATCTGGGCTATT
>NZ_JARIXP010000011.1 GCF_029269265.1 Rheinheimera sp. 1928-s | reverse complement strand
GATAGTTGAAAGCAGGGTGGTTCTTTGCGGAGAAAATATCAGCCTTGATAGTCGGGACGGCAACGTATTGCCAACTGATCTGAATAGTGGCGAATGATCAATAGAATAAACAGGTTATCAGATACGAAATGGCAGCAACACTGTGAAAGACTGCATCAGATTGTCCAAAATAATCTTGCAAGCAGCTGTTCCCTAAATATACAAATTCCATTAGCATCAGATGTACCAATAAAGAGCGCACCCACCGTTCAACAGACTCTTATCCGTCGTGAACGCCGGATAAGACGCTAAAAAGTTATGCGAAAGGAATGATATGAGAGTAACGACGGATATTTCGAGAATAGATCTTTTAAAGTTCAACTTAAGATTTATGGTTACAACATCTTACATGTATAAATATTTTTCTATTATTGTAGCTATTGTATTAGCTATTGTATTTTGGAAAGCAGGTCTACCAAACACACAAGAGAAATGGATGATTTCTATTGTCGGTGCATTTCTATCTGGACTTGCTGCAATCGGCATATACTTCTTGTTTTGTATTGGTTCAATTTTGTTACGTTCGAATACCTTAAACGGCATTCTAGGTGTTCATGAATACGAACTCAGAGATGAAGGCTTATTTGAAAAAACAACAGCAAATGAGACGCTTAATAGATGGGAAGGTCTTGGTAAAGTCACAATTGCTGGCCCCTTCCTATTACTGCAAGTATCCGGATTTTTGTATCATATTTTCCCGAAGAGGTGTTTCAAAACCGAGGAAGATTTTAATTCCTTTAAATCTGCCCTTCAGAACAAAGTTTACGAAGCGCATAACAAACCACTGTAGTCGCTCACTGCGTTCGCTGGGACAAAAACACATGAGCTGTCTCGCTTCGCTTGTATTTTAGCCCAAGCGTTTTTGCCCCTAAGTGGGGTGTTAGGCCCTATGAAAAAAATCATCGCAAGCCTCATAGCAATTTTTATATTCAATAACATTGCTTCAGCTCACGAGGACACTTCACTACTGATAAGTGTTGACGGCTCAATATCCGGAATACCTCCAGAGTTTGGTGCAGCAAAGCTAAATATTGAATTCTCCAATGAGAGCGCATCCGCATCTGTTGCCAAACTAGAATTACACATCGGTGGGAAATCCCTTCTATTTCCTGCGTGCCTTAGCAGCCTTCTAAAAACAAATAAAATCAACACTGTAATAGCATCCGGTTCTTGGTATCACGACGAGTCATATCTTCCTTATTACTTGAGCATTAAATTTCACGACAGCACATACAACCCTGCAGCCTGGGTAAACACCGGATATTCGGTTTTAGTTAACCTTAGAGAAAACACATTAATAAGCATGAAAAAGTATGAAATTCTTGACGGCGGCAGTTACCAAGAGCCTGAAATCAATCTAAAATCTCAATGTACAGAAAGTGAGCTTAAGAACTTTCCTTACCAGCCAATAATTTAGCCTAAGCCTAACAATTGGTTCAAACCGTTCGCTTCGCTCACTGGGACGGGCTAAAGCCCGCCCCTTAACCAAACGTTAGCGCACGGAAGAATATATGACTTTCTATCATGTAATCGCGAAATTAGAGTCTGAGGAATCGAGTCGAGTCCTATTCTCTGATCTTTCTAAAAATGACCTGAATAGTCAGTTCATCACACCTTACGAAAAGGGCGTATCATTTTTCTCCGGCAATGATCTGGTTTCACCTACAACCCTCCGCTCAGTTCAAATTATTCTTACTGCAAAATCTGACGAGGTTGAGAGGGACGAGATCAATAGAAAAGATCGCGAAAAAATTGACCATTTGAATAGCTCAGATTCAGGTGCATTTTTCGTAAGTGTTGGTGGCGGCTATGATCCGGAAGATATCGCCGGAGCTGGTGATGATGTAACTCACTCGTTTATAAAAGGGCCGCCGGGGTTCAAAGCCAATCGTTGGTCACCTTCTTTAAAAGTAGTTAGCTGGGTTGGCGGTATAGTCGCAGTAGTTGCCGCGGCCGGTTTAGTTAAATGGCTAGGTTGGGCATGAGCGCTAACAAACGCATGTTGTTCGCCCGCTGCGCGGGCTGGGACGGCTTACGCTGCGCTCCAGACGCCCCAAAGCTTTGCGTTATGCCTTTGAGGAAGTATGGATAATCTAACTTTTATATCGAATTCCATTACTGCTTTGGCGTGGCCAATCGCAACGATCGTAATTGTAATTTTATTGAGAAGTGAAATTTCAAGTTTGCTTGGACGCATTAAAAAAATCAAACATAAGGATTCTGAAATTGATCTTGCCGGTGAAGTCAGTGATGCAGTGAAAAGCGCGGATAAAATATTAAGTAAATCAGTCGCTGAGAAAACGCCAGAACAGGAAAGATTTGGAAGGCTTGCCGAGGACAGCCCGCGAGGAGCGATCTTGGATTCGTGGCTATCTATAGAGGAAGCAATGGATGAGTACGCGCGGCGGCACGGAATTGAAAGCCAAAACCCTCATAGCCCACCTTATCAAAGAATTCAGAGTATCCAACTTCACAATCTAGATGTGGCTACACTTGGTCATGGGATTATAGAAATGCTCGATAAGCTAAGACGTATTAGAAATGACGCAGTTCATCGAACTGATGCTGATATTACTACAGCTATTGCAAAAGATTATGCGGCCTTGGCTGTTCGTGTTAAAGCCAGATTAGAAGAGGCATAACAAGTTGCTCAAGCTTCGTTCCGGCCAAAAAACGGCCTCCACTGGACGCGCTAAAGCGCGCCGCTTAGCAAAGCGTTAAATTGCTTTGCCAACACCATCAGTACAAGGATAGTAATGAAAATTTTTTTAATGTGTCTTCTTTTATTGAGTACCTGTTGGGCAACTGCAAAAGCTGAATCTCAGACAGGCTTTACTGATCTTATCGTGCAATATAAACAGCACTATGGCTTTTCGGGTGCTGTGTTAGTGCTAAAAAATGGCAAGCCAATATTCACAGAAACCCAAGGATATGCTGATGATGTTAAGTTAAAGGAAGTGACCTTACTTACAAGGTTTGATATTGGTTCGATTCAAAAAGATCTAACTGCCATATTGGTACTGCAAGCGTATGACGATGGTCTGTTGGATTTAGAAGATACGCTGGATAAGTTTTCTTTAGGATTCACAGACACAAAATCAAAGAAGATTACCATTAAACAATTGTTGGAGCATCGCTCTGGTTTTGCTGACATATTCACAGCTGAGTACCGGAAGAACCCAAATAAATATACTAATATTGCCGAAAAACTGGACATTTTGCGGCGCCAGCCTTTGTTATTTGAACCAGGCACCGAACGAAAATATTCAAACTACGGCTACATAGTACTAGGCGCTGTTCTCGAGAAAGTAACTAGGCAAGATTATTGGACGCTGCTAGAAAAAAATGTATTGCAGCCATCACGATACGTGCTTGCAATCAGACAATCAGGTCACGATCCTACGGCATTTCCTTATCATTTCAATTACGAAGGGAAAAGGCAGTTAGTAGATCCAAGTATGCTTGAGCACAAAACACCTGATGGTGGAGGTGACCTGACGGTATTTGAGCTTTACGCCGTCTACCAACAATTATTCAATCAGAAAAAGTTATTGTCTGACAACAGCCTACAAATTTTGAAAATGCTACAGAAAGATCAAGGACAGTGGCTGGCATTTGGTGGTGGAGTTGGTTTAAGCACTGCCGTTGAAATTGATTTTGTTAATGATATTTGGGTTGTAGTGTTGGCAAATACAGATCGTTTAGTCGCAGAAGAGCTTTCTTCAAGATTAAGAAGTTTGGCGGTATCAGGGCAATACGCCAGGGTACAGTTGCCTGCAACATTATTTGCCTATCAGCAATATCAGGAGCTGGGAGAGAAATTATTTGGTACGCAATTTGAGGCTGTTTACGAAAAGGCAGGTTATCAAACATTTCTGGGCAAGACGATTACAGATCTAGCCAGAGAACTTATTGCGGCAGGTAAAGCAAAGAATTCAATATTTTTTTTCAGATACCTGACTGATAAATATCCAGATCATGCTGAAGTATATGATGGTTTAGCACATGGATATTTCAGTGCCGGATACTATGAAGACGCGAAAGCTGTGTTTGCTAAAGCAAAAGCGTTGAATAAAGATTATAACAGCCAGTTTAATACGGCTAATTACGAAGCTACACACAAGTAAGTTAGACAATTTAACAAGGCGCTGTTGTCGCCACCGTCGTGGCTGGGACGGCTTACGCTGCGCTCTAGCCGCCCCAAAGCTTTGCATTAAGAGGAAATAGGAAAGTATGCGAATCACCAAAACAGGGATAGCTCTCTGTTCTCTTTACCTGATTGCTTCAGTTGGCTTTGTGATTTGGGCACAGTTCATCAGTGATCCAAAAGGGAAATATATTATTTTGCAAATGCCAGTTGTACTCCAGCATGGGCTGCTCTTGGCATTAGACGCAACTCATATACTAAAGAATATGAACTGGGCAGAAGTGTATCTCGTTCTTGGTGTTCCAATGCTGGGCTTTCTGGTCTTGCTGGGCTCCCTCATCGAATTCTTTGTAGCTAAAATGTGTTCTGGTGCATCGGCTCTTAACAAAGCGTTGCACAGGACAAGCCGGTGAACGCATCGTTAGCATTTCGGAAGTCAATATGCGTAAAAATATTGTTTTTCTCGTCTTATTTATTTCAATGAACGCTGTGGCAGACGCAGGTGTTCCAGAAATGAAGGGTGAGAATGGGTATGTTGAGCCCTTCAGAATGTTTGGCAACCTGTACTACGTCGGAGATAAGTGGGTCTCCTCGTATGCTGTCGAAACATCATCCGGTTTGGTCATCATAGATACTCTTGATTTTCCATTTAGCAAGTGGATACCTGCCAATTTAAAAAAACTAGGTCTAAATGATAAGAAAGTTACTCACATTTTTGTAACCCATGGGCATTCCGACCATGTTGGTGGCGCAGAGTTTCTTCAGTCTCTGTATGGTTCCAAAGTCATCATGTCGGAAAAAGCGCTTGAATTAGCTAAAGAACAAGCTCTGAAAAGCAAAGGCAAAGCGGTTTTTTTACCACCAGTTGTAGGATCGTACGCCGAGGATAGCTCAAATATTGTTGTCGGCGATACAGAGTTTAAATTCTATATTACGCCAGGACATACAGAGGGCGACCTGTCCATCGACTTCTTCGTGGAAGATAAAGGCAAGCAATATCGCGCGTTTGTAGTTGGTGGGCATGGAGCAAATTTCCAAAAACCTGGTCTTGCCAAGCAGTTTATGGCTAGCATGGCTCGCATCAAGAAGATAGCAACGCAAAGCCCCGCAGTAACAGTCAACCTATCCAATCATCCGCATAAGAACAATTTGTTTTCTAATCGCGGGATCAGTGCCAAATACAAAACCATCAATCCATTCATTAGTCAGGAGAACTTCTCCCAATTTATTGAGCAACAAGAAGAGTCGGCCACTGAAGAGGTCAAAGAAGAGCTTAAATCGAGTGGTTCAACTAATGCTAACAACTCAATGCAGCCGACCGCTGACGCGTCGGCTGATTGAGAAGTTAACCGTCGAAGGGAACATCAAAGGAAATATAAATGCCTCAAGTTTTGCTTTTCACACTGCTTGCTTTGTCTTTTAGCCTAAACGCCATTGTGATTCGACACGACGTTGACGATTCAAAGTATCGAATTCAGGCAACTGAGTTTCCAGCTCTGGCGGACATGCCCGTTGAGGGGCATGGTGTATTAATTGCGCCACAGTGGATTATTACCGCCGCTCATGCGATCACATGGCAAGCTGAAATCAAACAAGTCATGGTGGGCGGTACACCTCGAGTTGTTGAGCGTATTGAGATACATCCCGGTTATAAAGCGCCGCCAAAGCAACTACTCGAACAAGCTCTAGCGACCTGGGATTGGACGCTTTTCAGGGTTCTGCTCGCTTCGTCGGATGACATCGCTCTGCTGAAATTAGCAAAGCCCATCACCGATGTTGTACCTGCGTCTATTTTTAGTGGCAATAGTGAGTTCGGACAAATAGTTAAGGTTATCGGAAAAGGCGCTACAGGGAATGGTTTGAGTGGTTATGAATTCAGCGACCCACATCGTACTGAACTTCGTCGTGCGTACAATAAGGTCACGAGCGCGGATGGCCGATGGATCTGCTATCTGTTTGACAACTCAGTGGATGCTTTACCTCTTGAAGGCGGATCAGGAAATGGCGATAGCGGTGGACCAGTTTTGATTGAGGATAAAACAGGATGGCTGTTAGCCGGTTTGACTTCCTGGACTGATCTGCAAAGTACGAACAGAACACCAGGGCGATACGGCCAAGTCACTTGTAATGTTCGACTGAATCATTATAAACAATGGATTCAAGGTGTTATGTCGGGGCAACCGTAATGGCGGCTAAGAGTATTGGGGGCAAGTCTTGACCCATGCCCCGATTTTTTAGGGGGACATCATTAGTTGTGAATGAATTGGTGATGTTTTTCTATTATTTTTTGATTTTATGAACATTTTTGTTTGGTTCTGATTTGACGGGGCACAGGGCAAGACTTGACCCTATAGGTTTTTCAGACTTGACCCTATAGGTTTTTCTAATTCGATGTGAGGCATAGTCTCCTTTCCTGGCAACAAAATTTATCGGGATGCTTGGCGGTGCCGCTATAAAACGCTTTCGGGTGTCCCCCCAGCCCTGGAATGATAATACGAAATAAGCGGATTTATTGGGCGCTATAGTCGCACGGCATCAAGCCGGAAGAAATGCTTTATCCCGAATACCCACCCTCTGGTCACAACAGGTTGGAGACACAAGCATCAGCGGCCCAAGCTCGGCTCATCTTAATCAGGGCAACCATAACGAAACTCTCAGTATGAAAACAAGCTTCAATACGGTGGCGATATGTGTACTACTTTAAAGCCTGTTTAGTTAAGTTGAGCTCTTTAATAAGGATAAATTATGAAGCGTATTTATATGGCAGCGGCTCTGGTGTTTTCAGCTTTATTTGTCGCTGGCGAAAGTTATGCAGAAAACGGATCTCCAGTGCTAACAGGCCCTTACCTTGGGCAAAAGCCACCCGGTTCAACGCCAGAAATTTTTGCACCTGGTATTGTTTCTACTGAAGGTTGGGAAGTTAGTGGAGCGTTCACGCCTGAGCTCAATGAGTTTTATTTCATTCGAGATAACAAGGTCAGCGAAAAGCAAGAAATGGTTGTTTTTATAAATACCAATAATGGGTGGCATGAATCAGTTTTTTCGCCAAGAGTGGGAACCCCTTTGATCGCGCCAGATGGTAAAACCATGCATTTAGGTAAGCGTTACAAGGAGCGCACTGAGACTGGCTGGTCTGAAGTTAAAAAACTGGGTGCTCCTTTCGACACATTGCCTATCATGCGCCTTACAGCATCTTCAAAAGGTACTTACTTTTTTGATGAATTCAAACGAGATTTTACCGGGGATATCCGATATTCACGATTGGTAGATGGCAAACATGAAGAACCCAAGCTGCTGGGGAAAGAAATCAATAGTGGAAAAAGTTTTCATCCCTTCATAGCCGCAGATGAATCTTATCTGATATTTGATAGTAAAAGAGAAGGAGGTTATGGCGACTCAGATCTTTATATCAGCTATAGACAGCAAGATGATACATGGGGGGAAGCCATTAATTTAGGCGACAAAATAAATACCGAAGGCTGGGAAGCAATGGCCAGCGTAACATCGGATGGTAAATATCTTTTTTTCAATCGAAATATGGCTCCGGGCAATCATGAAAACGTAGACATATTCTGGGTAGACGCACAATTTATTGAAACTCTTAGACCCAAGCAGTAAACCATATAACAAATAAGGATAGCTTATGAAATCACTAGTTCTTTCTGTTGCGTTACTTTTCGCCTTTCATTCAATTCCTGCAACAGCACAAAGCGCCGATGCAGAGCTTGTTCAGCAAGTGGTCCAATCGGCTTACATAGACGGATTTGCGAATCTGGTGGATATCTCTGCCATGGAGAAAGGCTTTCATCCATCATTTGAAGTGTTGCGGTTAAAGGACGGCAATATCGAGAAAACAACTATTGCTCAATGGATTGCCGGTGCCAAAATGCGCGTAGAAAACGCCGCCGGTGCAGCGCCAGAAATCATCTATACCGGAAAATTTCTGCAGCTTGATGTTACAGGTTCTGTTGCAGTGTCCAAACTGGATGTGTACAAAGCCGACAAACTGGCTTACACGGATTATCTGAGTTTGTACAAGTTTGATGAAGGCTGGCGCATCGTTTCAAAAGTGGGCTACAGTCACTACTAAAAGCAAGCCGCTGCAGTCATTTTACCTGCCTGCAGCGGCTTGTTCGCCGACTTGTGAGAACAATTTGATTTAAGTCTTGCTCCTATATCTGATCTATTTTTCGTTAAATTTCTGGTTTTTTACCTCAAACTCATGGAAGCTGAATCAGTCTGGTATTTTGGGCTCTGGGTATGTACAAAGAACACCAATCAACAGTCCTATTGATGAGGTTTACTATGCCAAAAAGTTTATTGATAAGCTCGATGTTTGCGCTCTTACTATCGAGCAATCACGCCTTAGCTAATGAAGCTTGTTTGCTTGAAACCAATGCGGATTTTATGGGGGTAAAATTAGATATTAAAGACTGCATACAAAATGCAGGAATGGCGGCCGCTGATTTTAAAGCTCAGTGTGAGGGGTTATCACAAGCTGTGGTCTCTATGGGCGGGCCAGCGGCCAAGATTACTTATTTATCCAGCTGTCCTGTGCCTTTTCAGGCGAAATGTGATAATTCAAACACCGCAAAAACTGTATTTTTTTACTATAAACGATCTGCTGATGAAGCTGCAGGCATTGAATCCAGCTGTGGGCTTATGCAAGGGAAGTACACAAAAGGCACTTTGTAAGAAGGGCATAGGGGCGGATGTTAAAAGTAGTCAGTATGCTGCGCTGACTACTCTAAATGTACACCAACTTACTCACTTACATTCAGCCTTGGCTTGTAACTCACAACGTTGAATAGCTTCGGCTTCGGTACTGCCACCCATGCAATAATCCAGTCGCAGAATTTTTTGCTCCGGTGCGTCAGGTTTACCTGTCGTATTGTGCCATTTCCATTTCTTCAGCTCTTTTTTTGCTGATTTAAATTCAGCTGCCGCCGGTACTGAAGTGAGTAAATCAATGCTTTCAGCTTTGCCGTCTTTATCTAAGCTGATTTTAAAAACGCCACAACCTACTGCGCCTTTCATCGCCATTTCAACAGGGTAGGCCGGGGGCACTTGTTTAATACGTGACCACAGAGCGTCCTGTGGCGTAGGTTGCAGTTCAGTTAAATGGACATAACCGTAGTTCATTGCACTGACCGGAATGCTTGTCAGCATGGAAAACACGAAAACTATCAAAGACTTTTGTTTCATTCACTATCCTTAGCTTTTGCTGTCATGACCCTATGGGTCATTTAAACTAGCCAGAAACTAACTTTGCTGCAACCATTTTTTCTGGATGAGGGACTTTAACGAGCCGCTACTCACAAAGCCTATAGCCAACTCCAGCCTCGGTTTTCAGATGCCGTGGCGCTGAAGGGTTATCTTCCAGTTTTTGCCTTAACTGTGCCATATGGACGCGAATATACTCAGGTCTGTCCTGGTAATGTTCGCCCCAAACTTGCTGCAAAATTTGGTTATGCGTCAGCGCTGAACCTAAATGCCGCACCAGCAACAGTAAGATATCGTATTCGGTTTTGGTCAAATGCACAGCTTCACCGGCTTTGGTCACCAGGCGCTGCACCGGATCCAGCTTGATGTCGGCAAAAGCCAATGGCCTGGCGGTTTTTTGTTGTTGTCGCAGTGTGGCTCGAACCCGTGCTAACAGCTCGGCTGAGCTAAAAGGTTTAGTGACATAGTCATTGGCGCCGCTATCCAGCGCCTGAACTTTATCTAACTCTTTGCCCCGGGCTGATATCACAATGACTGGTACTTCAGACCAGCTGCGCAGTTGCTGCAACCACTGAATGCCATCCATATCGGCTAAACCTAAATCCAGTAAAATCAAATCAAAACTATGCTCCTTGAGTAAAGCAAAGCCTTGTTTACCCTGAGCGGTGATCAAACTCTGATAGCCCTGACTATCCAGCAGGGTTTGTAAGAAACTTTGTAGCCCGGTGTCGTCTTCAAGCACCAGCAGGCTGACAGAGAGATCTTTTGCTGTGCCTTTGTTCATCGTGGCCACTCCAATACAGCTGTGATTTGCTGTAGCTGCGGGCTGCTCTGTAATTCAAAACTACCCTGATGCAAACCAGCCACAGCCCGGCAAATATTGATACCCAAACCATGGCCTTTATCCCGGTTTGACGGCGCTTGATCATTCACAGCATTTGTCAGCCGGATGTAAAAAGCAGATCCTTTGTGTCCCATCTGCAACTCGAAAGGGGCTGCCCCATGATACAAGGCATTTTCCAGCATATTCGCCAGCGCAATTTCCAGTAATTCCAAATCACCTGACAAAGACTCCGCCGCGCTACAGTGCAAAGATGCAGTTAACTCTGTGGCTTTTTCACCTCGTCTGGCCAAAGCGCCAGCCACTAAATCGTCTGAACTGAAATCCGTTAGCTGAATTTGATGCCCTGTCAGTTGGGCTTTGCTCAGCTCCAGCACTTTTTCAAAATGCTGATTTAAAATCTGGCTTTGCTGGTAAATATTCTGTGCCTGTTGTTGACGCTGCGCTGTGCTCAGTTGCAGCTCTGGGTCTGCCAACATACTGGATGCGCCCATAATAGTGGCTAAAGGCGTACGTAAATCATGGGATAACGAGCGTAACAGCATAGCTTTTTGTTGTTCCAGTTGAGCTGTAACCCTGTCTTGTTGTGCTTTTTCACGCAATTCCAGCTGGGCATAACTTTGCGCTAATAAAGACTGAGCTGTATGCAATAAAGTTGCGTGACTTGATAAAAAGCAGGGAGGCACCAGGATCCAGGCGGAAGCAGGAGATCCAACAGCCAAAATCGCTTGCTCCGCAACTGCTGTAGGTTCCTGTTCTTGAACAACCTGAACAGTAGCGCCTAAGCGGCGACTTAATAATTTAGCTGCGTAAGCACATTGTTGTGACCAGTTTTGGCGTTGGCCCAAACCTTTGGCCAGCATATACATGCCACGGGTTTGTGACATGGCATAACGCAAACGTTTTAACTGCTGTTTTGACTGATCAGACAACAAACTGATTAATAACCCCAGTACCACCATCACCACAAAGCTGATAAAGAAACTGGCATCGTGCACATCAAAAGTGTAATAGGGCGGCACAAAACACCAGTTCAAAATTAATACCGACACCAAAGTGGTCAGCGAGGCCCAGCGCCAGCCATAATGCTGCGCCTGCCATGCCACCCATAACAATTGCAACATGGCAACGTCAGTCGGGCTTATCCAGTCTCGTAGCGGTAAACACAGCAGCACTATCAGCAGCGGTGCCAGTAAAGTACCGGCCAGCTCCGGCAAATAAGAAAACGAAACACGCAGTGGTTTTGCCATATCAATAGCGCCAGTAAGAGGGGGTAAATAAAATGAGTAAAGTCAGAATTTCCAGTCGTCCCATTAACATACCTAAACTCAGCCACCATTTAGCGGCATCTGGTAAAGTCGCGAAGTTACCGGCAGGGCCAATAATGCTGCCAAGACCAGGACCAACGTTCGCGACAGCTGTTGCGGCACCAGTGATTGAAGTAACTAAATCCAGTTCACAAAAAGACAATGCCATAGCGATAAAGGCTATGGTAGCAAAATAGATAAAACAAAAGGCCAGTACGTTGCCTAATAACTGGTCATCTACTTTTTTACCACCATAACTCTGGCTCCAGACCGCTTTGGGATGCACCAGCAATTTTAACTGTTTTACCAATAACATAGCAGCAAGCTGAATTCGGAATATTTTTAAACCACCCGAAGTAGAACCTGAACAAGCTCCGGCAAAGGTCAGGTAGAAAAACAGCATAATGGCCATATTGCCCCACAAGGTGTAATCCTCTGAGGCATAACCGCAGGTGGTAATAATGGACACTACATTAAACAAGCTGTGGGTGAGGGCATCAAATACGGCTCTGTCATTATGCACCACTTGATACACAGTCAGCAGCAGGCTGCAAAATGCTACTATGGCTAAAAATGCCCGTACTTGCGGGTCTCGCCACAACGAGGTTTTATCGCCTTTGGCGATACTGACAAAAAGCACAAAAGGCATGGCGGCCAGCATCATAAAAAAACTACTTAACCAGAAGATTTGCGGCATGTCTTTGAATTGACCAAAGGATGCATCGTAGTTAGCAAATCCACCTGTGGCCACAGTAGTCATGGCATGCGTGACAGCGTCAAAACCTGTCATGCCCGCCAGATAGTAGGCAGTCATAGTACAGACAGTTAATACCAGATAAACAACGCCAATGGCAGCGGATAAAGTAGAACTGCGGGGCAGAATTTTATCTGAGGTATCGGAGTTCTCGGTTTTAAATAATCGCATACCGCCGATTTTTAGTGCAGGTAAAATGGCGATGGCCATCACAATAATACCTATACCACCTATCCAGTTCAGCACGGCGCGCCAGAATAAAATGCCTTTTGGCATGGTATCTAATCCGGCAAGCACTGTAGAACCTGTAGTAGTGACGGCTGAGACGGTTTCAAACACAGCGTCTGTTAAAGTGCAATTGGGCACAATCAGCCATAAAGGGATAGCGGAGAAAACACAAAGCGACAGCCAACTTAAGGTGGTGAGTAAAAACAACTGGCGATGCTTAA
Organism: Rheinheimera sp. 1928-s; assembly: GCF_029269265.1. Taxonomy (GTDB): domain Bacteria; phylum Pseudomonadota; class Gammaproteobacteria; order Enterobacterales; family Alteromonadaceae; genus Pararheinheimera. Next base: position 56,382 of record NZ_JARIXP010000011.1, on the reverse strand, counting down.
TATCTTTCGCTTCACGGCCTTTGTACACCAGCGTATAACCTACAGAAGCTGTAAATAGTGCGGAGCCAAGAAACACCCAAAAACTGCTTTCGTTATAAAGAATAGACACCGCCATAGCCACCAGCTTGACCGCCGACAACAGCAATAACAAATGCCCAAGCACCCGGTACATCAGATAACGACTGGCGTTTTTTACTGCAGAACCCAACACCAAAGTGGCGGCCATAAAATTTGATCCGGCGTGAAACAACAGCCAAATTTTATAGCTTTAGGTCTCTAGAGGTTATAAAGATTGTATAAAGAAAGATTGCAACACAGATAGACAGCTCAATGAAACTGTAGGGGGCGGGTTTATCCCCGCCCACAGGGGTTGTTATAACTGCCCCTTTAGATAACTCACCACACTGCGCGCCAGCGGGCTATGTTCATAACCACCTTCGAGCATTGAAACTAAACGACCGCCGCAATAACTGTCTGCAAGTTGCTTGAGTTGTTGGCCCAACCATAAATAATCCAGCTCAGTCAGTTTCATCTGGCCCATATCATCTTCGATATGAGCATCAAAACCAGCTGAGACCAATATCAGTTCAGGCTGAAATTCATGCATTAAAGGTAGCCATTCATCGGTAAAACGCTGCTGATACAAAGCGCCTGTAGTGCCAGCAGCTAAAGGCATTTTGACGATAGACGGCGTATGACTGACAGGGTCTGTGTAAGGGTAAAACGGATGCTGAAAGGAAGAGAAAAACTTCACTCTGGGATCATGCTGGAAAATATCTTCGGTGCCATTGCCATGATGCACATCAAAATCCACAATCAGCACACGCTGCAACCCATACTGCTGCATAGCATAAGCCGCTGCTATGGAGATGTTATTAAAAATACAAAAACCTTTGGCCGCTTTGTATTCAGCGTGATGACCAGGTGGGCGTATTAAACAAAAAGCCTGTGCGTCAGATTGTTGCATCACCAAATCTACCGCATTGATACCGGAGCCTGCTGAATACAACGCTGCGTTTAGCGATTTAGCATTGGCCTGGGTATCGTCATCCAGCCAGATATGACCGCTATCTGGCACTACATCAAGTATATGATCGACATAGGACGGACAATGCGCTAAACACAGCTGCTCACGACTGGCAGGGCTGGCATCCCGTTGCTGCACCACATATTCCAGCCCCGAACTTAATAGCTGGTCCTGCACTGCATGTATTCGCGATGCGGCTTCCGGATGATCATGCCCTATATCGTAAGACAAACAGCGACCATGACTGAATATCACTAAACTCATTTACTGCTTCTCTGGTTCTGCCGCCTTTAACAGCAACTCTAAATACACTTCATCCGGATCGCCACTAGCGATGCGTTTAAATCCGGCCTTTTCAAACACCTTTTGCATCGGCTTATTGTCGGCCCGGACATACGCCATCATGCGGTTGAGTTCGCGCATACGGGCAATTCGGATCATCTCTTCCAGCAGCCGTTTGGCCATGCCTTTGCCATGTTGCCGTTCGCGGGTGACAAAAGCTACTTCTGCGCTATTGTCGGTTTCGTTCAGGTAATAACGGCCTACCGCCTGAATTTCCAGTATCGAGCCTTGCTGTTTGACAATACAAAGCGCTAAATCGCGGGACTGATCCACACTAACCAAAGTACAGGATTTTTCTCTGCTCATTTGTTTGGGGTGGTGGTTGTAGCGCAGCAACAAGGTTTCTTTGGTATGAGAGTAAAAGAACTCCTGCAAACGGCGCTCATCTGCCGGGTTGAGTGCCCGTAAATCAAACTGCTCGCCCGCTATAGTTAAAGTTTTCACACCCACTTTGCCAAGCTCAGTCACATCTTTGGGGTAATCTTTTTGATAATGCGGCACCCAATAGCGGGTACGAACCTCATCCAGCAGTTGTTTACGGAATTTTGGATGCGCCACCCGAATTAATTCCAATGCCCGTTCGCGGATACTTTTTCCGCGTAAGGACGCCACACCAAATTCTGTCGCGACATAATGCACATGGCCACGGGAGGTGACTACGCCACCACCTTCAGTGATAGTGGCCACAATACGTGATACTGTGCCATTTTTCGCTGTGGAGGGCAGGGCAATAATAGGTTTGCCGCCTTTGCTCATTGACGCGCCACGGCTGAAATCTACCTGACCACCAATACCGCTGTAAAATCTGTGACCTATGGAATCTGATACCACCTGGCCTGTTAAATCGACTTCTATGGCGCTGTTAATGGCGATCATGGCGTCGTTACGGGCAATATTGGTGGGGGAATTGACATATTCGCTGGGGTAAAACTCAACATGAGGGTTACCATCCACAAAGTCATATAAAGCTTTGCTGCCCATACAAAAACTGGTGACGGTTTTGCCGGGGTGAAAGGATTTTTTCCTGTTGTTAATCACGCCTTTGGTGATGAGCTCCATCACACCATCGGAAATCACTTCTGAGTGCACGCCTAAATCTTTGTGATTGCCTAAATAACGTAAAACGGCTTCAGGAATTTTGCCTATACCCAGCTGTAAGGTAGCGCCATCTTCAATCAGCATCGACACATACTGGCCAATCCGTTCTGTGACTTCATCCAGCACTGGCGGTGGCAGTTCTGGTAGCTCTTCTTCCTGCTCAATAAAAGCGTGAATTTGGCTTTGATGAATAAAGGTATAACCATTGGTCCGTGGCATTTTGGGGTTGATTTGCGCTATAACTTTTTTCGCTGAGCGCACAGCTGCTGATACTGCATCAACTGATACACCCAAAGAGCAATAACCAAAAGCATCAGGCGGGCTGACCATCACTAAAGCGGCGTCTAAAGGCAGAATTTCGTTTTTAAACAGCGCTGGTACTTCAGATAAAAAACAAGGGGTATAGTCGGCCCGGCCTTCAGCGACCGCATTACGCACTTTGTCACCTGCAATAAATAACGCATTGATTTTAAATAAATCGCTGTAACGCTGTTCTGCCCAGCAGTTATCAGCCAGCACCATCAGTTGCACCAGCTCAATATCATGCAGGTTTTTACTGCGGGCCATTAAATCGGCCAACAAAGCCTGAGGCGCGGCTGCGTGTGAGCCAATAAAAATACGATTACCGGATTGCAGCAGTGCACTCCAGTCCAGCGATTTTGCCGGCGATTTATCTGATGTTTTGGCCATTCAGCATCCTTTTTCTTTACCATGTCAGATTACAACGGTTTTGTCAGTGCGACCTAAGTCGATAATCTGCTTATTACTTTGCCATTGCTTTGAGCAAGCTCAACTCTTCTTCCAATATCAACCAAAATTCTTCATCCAGGCACTGTGCCACATTGAGTCTGGTGTAGTGATCGGCATCGGGCAGGGTGCTGAACTGCGAACCAGGCGCTAATACCACCTGACGTTGCTGTAAACGCTCCGATAACATACTGCTACTGACGCCTTCTGGCAGCTTGACCCAACATAAAAAACCAGCTGCAGGTTCTGCCCATAACTGGCAATCCAGTTGCTTTAATTTCGAAAACACCAGACTGCGGGCTTGCTGTAAACGACGTTTTAACTGTTCAAGATGACGGCGATAACCGCCGCCTGTTAATAGCGCGTATACCAGACGCTCCATAGTATTGGAGGTAGATATACCGCTAATCAGTTTCAAATCCGTCAGGGCCGCAATAGTGGCAGGGGCTGCAGCAATAAAACCTACCCGTAAATCGGCGGACAAGGTTTTCGACATACTGCCTAAGTAGATGGTTTCAAAGCCATTTTGAGATTGAAAGCCCGCCATCGAAGCGTAACGCGATACCGGCTGGGTTTCAAAGTCGGCGTAGATATCATCTTCAATTAACAAGCACTGATGCTGTTGCAGTAGCTGCAATACCGCAAAAGCACGGGCCGGATGGATACTTAACGACACTGGGTTCGACAGCACTGAATTGGTTAAATAGGCTTTGGGTTGATACTGCTGCACCAGTTGTTGCATCACAGCTAAATCTGGACCTTCCTTAGTGCGTGGCACCACCAAGAGCTGCACCTGATGCAAACGCAGCAAAGCGAAGAAGTTATAAAAACCCGGGTCATCCACCATCACCCAATCGCCGGGTTTCAGATGTAAACGAAACACCAAATCAAGGGCATGAGAGGCGCTGTAGGTCAGCAGAATATGGGCTGGTTCTGTGGCAATAGATAACTGCGATAAACGCTGAGTGAAATACTGGCGCAACGGGAAATAACCTTGAGCCGGGCCATAGTCGGTTAAAGACTGAGGTTGACGGGCTAAATCCCGCATCGCCTGACGTATTTCCTGATCCGGCATCCAATCCGGCGATAACCAACCCGCTGATGCTTTGATCCAATGAGGTTCGCGCAGCAGCGTCTGACGCATCAGGGCGACATCCTGTTGTCTGCTGCTTTGGCTGGCGCTGGATTCCAGTTGCTGTTGCTGCTCAGTTAAACGACTGACATACACACCGCTGCCAGGCTGAGAGCGGACAAAACCTGCGGCAGAGAGTTTTTCATAGAGTTCTGCCACAGTAAATTTACTGATCTCTAAATGCGCCGCTAAAAGCCGGATCGACGGCAAGCGGGCACCTGCTGTCCAGCGTCCGGATTGAATGGCTTGTTGTGCCTGCAAATAAAGCTGACTGCCAAAACTTTCTTTGCTGGCTTTATCCAGCTGCCACTGAGTCACTGCAATTGTCATGGAATTTTCACCTGTACAGTCAAGTGAGCTTTAGCGCTAACTGTCCTGATTGTCATGGTCTCTAGCTTTGTATACTAACCGAAGTTGGCTGACTGTCCAGCCAGTTTTTGGGAGCAGCTTTTATGTCCGCAGTTTCTGTTTCAGAGCAAAACTCAACCGCTTTGCCATTTTGGCAAAAGCCGCTGGTGCAAGGCTTATGGTTTGGCAGCTTAGGCATGCTGATGTTCTCAGCGGGTTTACCTGCAACTCGAATGGCTGTGCTTGATATGCCGCCGGTTTTTGTTGGTGCGGGCAGGGCTTTGATAGCGGCGATGCTGGCTTTGATACTGCTACTGATCACACGACAAAAATTACCTCGCGCAAAACAGTGGCAGGGGCTGTCGTTAGTGGCATTGGGTTCTGTGTTTGCTTACCCGGTGTTATCTGCTTTGGCCTTGCAACAGGTAGGGGCCAGTCACGGCATTCTGGTGACCAGTGTAATGCCACTTTTTACCGCCTTTTTTGGCGCTTATTTAACTAAACAATGGCCAGCTATTGGTTTTTGGCTTTTTGCACTGCTGGGGGCCGCTTGTGTTGCGCTTTATGCGTTACAGCACAGCACTGGCCCTTTTCAGCTCGCTGATGGTTATCTGGTGTTAGCGAGTTTTTTATGCGGTTTTAGTTATGCCAAAGGGGCTATTTTATCCAAAGAGCTAGGCAGCTGGCAGGTGATCTGCTGGGCACTGGTGATGTCGATTCCAGTCTTGCTGCCCTGGGTTTGGGCTTATCAGCCGGATTACGCGGCGGTATCGCTGCGCTCCTGGCTGGCGCTGGGGTATCTGTCGGTCTTTACCATGTTTATTGGCTTTTTCTGCTGGTACAAAGGTTTGGCTATAGGCGGCATTGCTAAAGTCAGTCAATTGCAGCTGTTATCGCCTTTTAGCGGGCTGGCCTTGTGCGCGCTATTGCTGGCGGAGCCATTGCAGTGGATCCACTGGATATTGGCCTTGACTGTGGTGGGTTGCATAGCTTTAGGTCGACGTTTTGGCTAAAGCGCAGAAAGCTCTGGCAAATTTGTCATAAAACACAGAGATACTTTGAGTTTAGCGTCGAAAAAGCGTATAGTGGCGCGCTATTTTTGGGGCTGTGCTGGCGAGCTAAACTTGTCGGCGCGGCTTATATATGACTCTTTGTTGGATCAAAAACACTGTGATTTCTACCGCAAATATTACGATGCAATTTGGCGCTAAGCCGCTTTTTGAAAATATCTCCGTTAAATTCGGCGACGGCAACCGCTATGGTTTGATTGGCGCCAACGGCTGCGGTAAATCAACCTTTATGAAGATCCTCAGCAAAGAGTTAGACCCAAGTGGTGGTAACATTTTTGTTGAACCTAACCACCGTGTGGCTAAGTTGCACCAGGATCAGTTTGCCTTTGAGCAATACAGTGTTATTGACACTGTGATTATGGGCCACGCTGAACTGTGGAAAGTGAAAGAAGAACGTGACCGTATTTACGCTGATCCAAATATGAGCGAAGAAGACGGTATGCGTGTGGCCGATTTAGAAGTCGCTTTTGGCGAAATGGACGGCTACAGCGCTGAATCCCGTGCCGGCGAATTATTAATTGGTGTTGGTATTCCGGTTGAACAGCATTTTGGCTTAATGTCCTCTATAGCACCAGGCTGGAAACTGCGGGTGTTATTGGCTCAGGTATTATTTGCTGACCCTGAAATTATGTTATTGGACGAACCAACCAACAACTTAGATATCAACACCATCCGTTGGTTAGAAGAAGTATTGGCGGAACGTAACAGCACTATGGTTATCATTTCGCACGACCGTCACTTCTTAAACAGCGTTTGTACTCATATGGCTGACTTAGACTACGGCGAGCTGCGTGTTTACCCTGGCAACTACGACGAATACATGACGGCAGCCACTCAGGCGCGTGAACGTTTATTGTCTGATAACGCCAAGAAAAAAGCTCAAATTGCTGAGCTGCAAACCTTCGTGAGTCGTTTCTCTGCCAACGCTTCTAAAGCACGTCAGGCCACTTCACGTGCTAAACAAATTGATAAAATTACCCTGTCTGAAGTAAAAGCGTCCAGCCGGGTGAACCCGTTTATCCGTTTTGATCAGCAAAAGCAGCTGTACCGTTTAGCTTTAGAAGTGACAGAGTTAAACAAGAGCTTTGATGATCTGCACGTATTGAAAAACCTTGATCTGACGATTGAAGTCGGTGAGAAGGTGGCGATCCTCGGTACAAACGGTATTGGTAAAACCACTTTCTTAAAATGTCTGGTTGGCGAATTAACCGCTGAAAAAGGCATAGTGAAATGGTCTGAAAACGTCAATATTGGTTATTACGCTCAGGACCATGAATACGAGTTTGAAGGCGCTCAAAAAGACATGACGCTGTTTAGCTGGATGAGCCAGTGGAAACAGCCTTCAGATGATGAACAGGCGATTCGTGGTATTTTAGGCCGTTTATTGTTTTCACAAGACGACATTGCCAAGCCAACACGAGTGTTATCAGGTGGTGAAAAAGGCCGGATGTTATTTGGTAAGCTGATGCTGCAACGGCCAAATATTCTGGTCATGGACGAACCAACCAACCACCTGGATATGGAATCTATTGAATCTTTGAACATGGCGCTTGAAATGTACAAAGGCACACTGATTTTTGTCAGCCACGACCGAGAGTTTGTATCTTCACTGGCAACCCGTATCGTCGAAATGACGGACAGCGGCGTACGTAACTTCGCTGGTACATACGAAGATTATTTAGTACAACAAGCTGAATTGGCTGCCCGTTCGTAACAACAGTATTGATGTTGTAAGCTAAGAAGCCGGTCTGAACACCGGCTTTTTTACATTTTGGGCGAGGACTTATCCCTAATGACAGAATGGCAGACAGTGGCTGATCTCGTTAGCAGCATCCGGACCATGGACTTTAGTCAACGGCTGGCGGCTTTTCTTAAAACAGAGTTGCACTGTGACCAACTGCTGTTGTTGGGCTGCAGAGCAGATAAACATCCGATTTATTTGTACGACTGCATAGATATAAAACGTGAGTTTTTGTTTCATCACTATTTAATGGATTCCTACCTGCAAGACCCTTTTTATCTGCATGCTCAGCAAGCGACTGACGACGGATTATGGCGTTTGCAGGATCTGTTTGATTCGGCTAAAGCCCGTAAAAGCTACCAGACGCTCTTTACCGAAAAGACCGGTCTGCATGATGAGTTCTGCCTGAGTTTTAAGCTGGGACCAAACCGCTGGATTGTGCTGTTTATCGGTTATCGCGAACCCAACCAGGCTCGTTATCAAACCAGCTATGAAAAATTGACACAACTGCAAGGCCTGCTCAGCGCTTTCATTCGCCAGCATTGGGGTCAGGACAGCTTTGTCGTATCCAACGCTTCGTCAGAAAAAACTGGCTTGCAGCACCAACTGAGCCAGGCATTTTCCTGTTTTGGCCAGCAGTTACTGACTGATAAAGAGCAGCAGATTGCCTGTTTGTTACTTCAGGGTTTTGATTCAGAGGATATAGCCCAGCAGCTGCATATCAGCACTGGCACGGTCAAAAACCATCGCAAAAAAATCTACGCTAAACTGCAAATCGGCTCATTAAGCGAGTTATTCCAGTTGTTTCTGACTCATCTGCTGACCAGCTAAAATGCCTTTCTTATCCCTTTAGGGACATGCCTTTTTCTGCATCTGAGCTTTAAGCTGCTGCTTTTCACTTTATATGCACAAAGAGAGCAGCCAATGACAACAACAGCAGTGAGCAAACCCCAGCTAGTGGACGACTTGCTCCAGCGTGGCCTGATAGCCCAATGTTCAAATCCAGAACTCTTACGCGACTTTTTGAGCAGCAGACAAAGCTTGTACTGTGGTTTTGATCCTACAGCGGGCAGCCTGCATATAGGCCACCTGGTGCCTTTGTTGATGCTAAAACGTTTTCAGGATGCAGGCCATCACGTAATAGCTTTAATAGGCGGGGCTACAGGTTTTATTGGTGACCCAAGCTTTAAAGCCACAGAGCGCAGTTTAAACGACACAAAAAGCATTCAAGCCTGGACTGAGCAGCTTGGCAGTCAGATCATTGCGCTGCTGCAACCTGTGTTATCCGAACCGTTGCAACTGGTCAATAATGCCGACTGGCTGTCGACATTAGATGTGATTAGTTTCTTTCGGGATGTAGGAAAACACTTTTCAGTCAACGCCATGATGCGTAAAGAATCAGTGCGGCAGCGACTGGAGCGGCCGGATCAGGGCATTTCTTTTACAGAGTTTAGTTACAGCCTGCTGCAGGCTTACGACTTCGCTATGTTAAACCAAAAGTTTGGCTGCACTTTGCAGATAGGGGGCAATGATCAGTGGGGCAATATAGTGGCAGGTATTGATCTGTGCCGCAGATTAAACCATACCAAAGTAGAAGGCTTAACTTTACCTTTGATCACCAAAGCGGATGGCTCTAAATTTGGCAAAACCGAATCCGGCACCATCTGGCTGGATAAAAACAAAACCTCGCCTTTTAGCTTCTATCAGTTCTGGTTAAATACCGACGATAAAGAGGTGTATAACCTGCTGCGCTACTACAGTTTTTTAAGTTGTGACGAGATAACTGCTCTGGAGCAAACGGACCGCAACTCCGGCAGCAAACCTCAGGCTCAACGTATTCTGGCAGAGCAGGTGACCCGCTTTGTGCATGGCGAGGCAGGGCTGATCTCGGCAGAACGTATTACGAAAGCCTTGTTTACAGGACAGCCGCAGCAACTGAGCTTAGCCGAATTGCAGCAACTCGAACTGGATGCTTTACATTGCGTTGAGATAGAAAGGAGCCTGACACTTTCGGAGTTAGTGCAAAAAGCAGGCCTGGCTTCTTCCAAAAGCAAAGCCAGAGACTTGCTGAGCTCCAAAGCCATAAGGCTCAATGGTGAAGTGATGCAACTAGATATGAAGATGTCTGACATAAAGCCGCTGCATCACCAGTACTGGTTGTTGCAACGAGGTCAAAAGCAGTTTTGCCTGGTGAAATCAGCAAAGTGATACAGCAGGTATGCAGATTAAAGGCTTAATTTTGGTCTGTATCCTTGTTTTCTCTTTATTCAATCCCATTGATCTATAACAGCTTAACCCTTTGTCTAATTGAGCGTTCCGCTTTATCTGTGTTAGGGTTACAGCGTTATTTCAGCAACACGGAGTTTCTTATGAAAATTAATATTGGTATTGAAGACGATGATCGTAAAGCCATAGTGCATGGTTTAGCGACTTTACTGGCTGACACTTACACTCTGTATCTGAAGACTCACAACTATCACTGGAACGTGACAGGCCCTATGTTCCAGACTCTGCATGTTTTATTTGAAACTCAGTACACTGAGCTGGCTTTGGCCGTCGATTTAATTGCAGAACGTATTCGTGCTTTAGGTGAGTTTGCGCCAGGTTCTTATAAAGAATTCGCCAAACTGACCAGCATTAAAGAAGCCGATGGTATTCCGAATGCTCAGGACATGATCAAAGATCTGGTGAAAGGCCAGGAAGCTTTGGCAAAGACAGCACGTTCTATAGTGCCTGTAGCAGATAAAGCCTCAGACGAGCCTACGCTGGATTTATTAACGCAGCGTATGCAGGTGCATGAAAAAAATGCCTGGATGCTCAGAAGCCTGTTAGGTTAAACCACACTACAGCATTTTTAATGATACCAAAGCCTGTCCGGTTCGCTCCTGACAGGCTTTTTTCGTTTGGTCTGATAAACAAATCCGCAACCTGATAATTATCAGTATAAAACTACCATAATGGCAGTTATATTCGATTTTACCTTACTATCTTGTCCAGCTTATTATCTCAGCGTTCCCTGAATAACCCCGCAAAGAGCCGAAATGCTGATGTTGGGGTGGGCAGAACCAATACGTACTTGTTGTGGTAATTAATCCGCCCTTTGCCTCTGTTACAGCAATGAAACAGGGGCCTTTTTAGCAACAACCGTTTTGAACTTAGCAGTTTTCCGAATTACAGAGGTTGGTATGAAACGTATAGTGCTATTTTTAATCACGAACTTAGCTGTGATGTTAGTGCTGAGTATCGTTTTGAGTATTGTGTTTAAAGTTTTTGGTATAGATAACCGCAGCATGGGTGGCTTGTTGATATTTGCTGCTGTGTTTGGTTTTGGTGGCTCTTTTATTTCTTTAGCTATGTCCAAGTGGATGGCAAAACGTTCGACAGGAGCTGTGGTGATCACAGAGCCGTCGAATGCCACTGAACACTGGCTGGTCAGCACTGTGCAACGTCAGGCAAAACAAGCTGGTATTGGTATGCCTGAAGTGGCGATTTACGACTCACCGGAAATTAATGCCTTTGCCACGGGCATGAGCCGTAATAATGCCTTGGTGGCTGTTAGTACGGGTTTATTACATGCGATGACACAGCAGGAAGCCGAAGCTGTGTTAGCGCACGAAGTCTCTCACGTCGCCAACGGCGATATGGTGACGCTGACGCTTATTCAGGGTGTTGTGAATACCTTCGTTATTTTCTTTGCCCGGGTTGTAGCCGGCATTATTGATAACTTTTTCCGCTCCAATGATGAAGAAGAAAGTCAGGGTGGCGGTATCAGTTATATGATCACTGTGTTTGTACTGGAAATGATCTTTGGTGTACTGGCCAGCATCATTGTGATGTGGTTTTCCCGTCAACGTGAATATAAGGCCGATGCCGGTGCAGCACGTTTAGTAGGTGCAGAAAACATGGTCGCCGCATTACAACGTTTGAAGGGCAATCATGAAAGTCAGTTACAAGGCTCAATGACGGCTTTTGGTCTGGCGACTAAACCAGCTGCTTCAGAGCTTTTTATGAGCCACCCGCCGCTGGATAAACGTATTCATGCACTACAAAGCCGCTCCTTTGAAGGCTAATCAGTAAATAGTTATAAAAAAGCCCCTGCGTCCACAGGGGCTTTTTTCATGCTCAGGATTTAAACCCGGAAGGTTCTGGCGTTACTTAGTAATTCAGCAGCCAGTTTTTCCTGCTGTTTTGCCGTCATGTTTAATTCGGCCATCGCTTGTTCGGTATGAGCTGCTAAAGCTTGCACAGCGGTCAGTTCATCACGCATTTGTTGATTGTGTTGGTATTGTTGCTCACTGGCCTGGGCTATCTTTGTGGTATCAGTGCTGACCTCTGCAATCAGTTGTTTAATCTCTTCTAAAGCATGTAACGCCTGCTCGGAGCCTGTGACACAAAGTTCTGCACTTTGTCGCTCTTTCGCTAAGTCCAGCGCAGTTTCATCTACTGTGCTCATTAAACGGTCCAGCATATGTTGAATTTCCATTGTGGCCTGACGGGTACTGCCTGATAAACGTCGTACTTCATCGGCCACGACCGCAAAGCCACGGCCATGTTCACCAGCCCGGGCAGCTTCGATTGCAGCATTCAGCGCCAAAAGGTTCGTTTGTTCTGAAATGCCTTTGATGGTATCAAGCACTGTCACTATATCTGTGGCGGCAGAGCGTAAATGGTCCATGCTCTGACTGGATGAACTGACTTGCTCGGCCAGATGACGCATTGAACTTGCGACCTGATCCACCGCCTGATAACCAGAGTCAGCCTGTTGGTTGGCATGATTCGCCTGACTGGCTGAACGACGTAACTGCTCCGCTGAATGTTGCAGTTGCTGATCCAGACTTTGAGATTGCTGCAGCAAATGGCTGATAGCCGCACCTTGTTGCATCGCTGAGTTTTGACATTCCAGGCTAATTTGCAAATTTTGAGTGGCCGCTGAAGCACTTTGTTCAGAGGTGCTTGATAGTTTTGCCACCAGCGACCTAAAAGCGCCAAAGAGTGTATTCAACGCAGCGCCAATATCCGCCACCTCATCTTTAGACTGTAAATCAAAGCGCACTGTCAGATCATGAGACTGGGCAGAAGCTTCGATACGTTGGTGCAGTGCCAACATAGGTCTGGCAAAACGTCGCGCTAAGACATAAACCAGCAGCACCACCAGTATTCCAAGCAAGAGTACAGAGAGCAGGGTGCTCAGAACCAGGTTGGTTCTGATGGTACTGACGGCCGCCATACTTTCAGATAAATCCTGCTGCACAATAAGCGCATACTGCTGCTGACCTATCTGCAGAGGGCGCCAGCTGATTAATGAATCGACACCCCGGTAATCTTCAGCTTCAGCTACTCCGGATTGGCCAGCCAGCGCAGCGTCAATTTGGGGCAGTTTTAATATGCTATGACCACCTAAACCATAAGGTCCGGCCTTAAATTCCGGATAGTCGGCAGCAAAGCGGCTTTTATCCGTCAGATAAGGCCTTAATTCAGTCACCAGTTTGTGATCCTGGTCAACCAGATACAAATCGCCGGTTTCGCCTAAACCTAAATCCTGCCACTTTTGATTTCCGGTCATCAAATCTGTAAAACGACTGACCGGATACTGAGCTATTAAGAATCCGATTGGAGTGTCAGCACTGTTAGGATGAAACACTGGTACGCCAAAAAACAACACTTGTTGCGAAAAAGCGCCGCTAAAGGCTGTGATAGCAGAGATCTGCAAACCTGCTTTAGGTTTTTGTTTTAAGTTCTTGGCTAAGGTTGCCAGTTCAGTGTTGGCAAAAGCACCGCTTTGTAAATTACTGGCAAACACCGGACCTTTGTTGACGTTATACAACACGTCCATACTGTTGGCATCGACCAGCATTAAATCCTGAAAACCGTAACGGTCGACTATTTCTTTAAAACTGCTGTGATATTTTTTATGTTGCTGACCATAAACAGAACCATCACTGCGATCCTCCAGCAACTGCTGCTTGCCCAAAGGTTGTGGGTTTTCGGCTACATAGAATTTTTGCAGCAATAAGGTTTCAAATTTGGATTTTTCCAGCCACTCATTGGTATTAACTGACAAGCCTTGAGTTTGAGCCTGAAAATAAGGCTGATACTTAGTGTTGTACCAGTCGCCCATCTGTTGTTTCAGCCCATCCAGGTTAGGGGCTGAAACTTCATAACGGTAGGACACAAAAGGGTTCTTAAAGCTGTAAATAGCTTCTTGTGTCAGGCGATTATGTGCCAGTGCATTGAGTAATTGCTGTTGGCTGTCGAGTTGGGTGTGCAGCATGGTGTGTCTGCTTGCTGCCAGGGCCTGAAATTGCTGTTCTGCACTTTGATGTACTGCGTCAGAGCTATCTTTTAAAGCTAATAAACCACTGGTGCTGGCAGATAAAATCACCGCCATCACAGTCAACACACCAGCTCCGAGGGTTAATTTTCTGGCGATATTCATACAACTCCTATCTCCACTAAGTTTCAGGCACAGGCAGAGTAGAGACGGGCGATTGCAAAATTATGACAAATCAGACGCTGGATCTGTGAGTGGTTGTTTAATACGCAGGTATAAATTTTTAGGTAATAAGCTTATATCTTTCTGGAATGAAAAAGCTTTGCTACTATAAGCCTGAATTTGGCCTGCCCACGAATAGCGGTGATTTATGCAACAGCCTGTTGTCCATGCTTTTTTTGAACCTCAAAGCTTTACCTACAGTTATCTGGTTTGGGATCCCGTGAGCAAAGAGGCTGCAGTTATCGATCCTGTATTGGATTTTGACGCAGCTTCAGGGTCTACCTGCACTAAGTTCGCACAGCAAATCATAGCTGAGGTGAAAGAACATAACCTGACGGTGCAATGGCTCTTAGAAACTCATGTCCATGCCGACCATTTATCCGCTGCACCATTTTTGAAGCAGCAGCTGGGCGGTCGTATTGCGATAGGTTCAGGTATCACAGAAGTACAACAGCTGTTTGGTCAGGTATTTAACCTCAAAGATTTAAAAACAGACGGTTCAGCTTTTGACAAACTATTTGCTGATGGCGAAGAGTTTATGTTGGGAACCATCAACTGCTCTGTACTGCATACTCCAGGTCATACGCCTGCTTGTGTCAGTTACTGCATAGGAGATGCGGTTTTTGTCGGCGATACTTTGTTTATGCCTGATTATGGTTCGGCCCGTTGTGATTTCCCGGGCGGTGACGCAGTCACTTTGTTTAATTCAGTGCAAAAACTCTATCAACTGCCGGATCAAACCCGGATGTTTTTATGTCACGATTACAAAGCGCCAGGGCGTGATGCCTTTGTTTGTGAAACCACAATAGCAGCGCAAAAACAGCAGAATATCCACCTAAAACAAGGCACCAGTCAGCAGGACTTTGTCACTATGCGTACGACCAGAGACAAAACCCTGAGCATGCCAAAGTTGATTTTACCTTCGGTGCAGGTGAATGTGCGGGCAGGGCAGTTCCCGGCGGCAGAAGATAATGGCACTGTGTATTTAAAACTTCCGGTTAATTTGTTTCGCTAAGGACACTAGATGCAACTGGTGATAGCGACGGATATCTTTGGTGCCCAACCTGAAGTTCTTTCGCAGTTTGATAAGCTGGGTTGCACCCATATTTGTGTGCAGCCTTATAAACATCAGCCTCCTGCGTTCGCTGATGACAAAGAGGCCTATCAGTATTTTCTGGATCATGGCGGCATAGAGGCGTACTGCAATAAGGTGGGCGAGGTGCTTAAAGCACAGACAGGGCCGGTATTTTTAGTGGGTTTTAGCGCCGGTGCTGCAGCCTGCTGGGCGAATCTGATTCTGGAGCATTTAACTATCAAGCATTGTGTTGGTTTTTATGGCGGCCAAATCAGACACATGACTCATCTTCAGCCTTTATACCCAACAGAGTTGATATTTGCCGAAGAAACACATTTTTCAGTGTCGGAACTGATGAGTGTATTAGCAGATAAAGCCAATGTAAAACAAAGCCTTGAGCCATATCCTCATGGTTTTATGAATGTTTTATCTCAAGGTTATCGGGCTGAAGCTGCAGGGATCTATTGGGAAAAAATAAAGGCCGGATACTTATCCAGCCTTTAGTCGTCAGAATGAACAGAGCCTGTTAACGCACGTTGGTGCTTTCGAAAATCTTATCCGCAGAAGCCGCAACAAAACCACCGTACAGTTGGCCGTTGGCCATAGGGTAACGACGGGCAAATTCATAGAAGCAACTAGGGATGTTGCGAGTGCCATCAGTGAATTGAACCGGTGCTTCGTCTGCTAAAGTTGAAGACTGTTCCAACAAGACTTCTGGCGTGCCTTTGATTTCACCACCTGAGGTGTTTAATGGAAAACCTGCATCTTTTAATGCCTGATTCACCGACTCTAAGGTTTCATAGTTATTCAGTGCATTGACGCTGACCGTAAAGTGATTAGCACGGTAACCCCAGACTGACATCCAGGCGGCGTATTCACTTTCGGCCAACAAAGTTTCATAGCTTTGCTGATCAATAGTCCAGTGACGGCCTGAGTAGAGGAAGTTATCTGCGGTCACTGCCGATTCAGGGATTTGATCAACCAGTTTACGTACTATGCTCTGCAGCTCCGCGGAGCATTTTTCTAACAGCAGCTCGGAGATAAAGACCTTCGGCAGAGTTGGGTCTTTATGCTCAAAGTGTTTGGCGTACAGCTTTTTCGCTTCAAAGTGGTATTCGCCGCCTTCGGTATAACCTAAAGCCAACAGGTGAGCAGCCAATTTTTCAAGGCTTACTTTTTCGATATTAAAAGTACGTAAAGCTATGTGATCATTAATCACATCATCCTGTTGCGATGAGCCTAAAATAGCGTGAATTTTTTTTGCAGAAGGAGTGACTTCTAAGTAGTTAGCCCAAAGTTGGTTAAACAGTTCTTTCACATCAGTATGCATAACGGGTCCTGCTCTGTTGATTATGGTGTTCTAGCTGACAAGTGTAGCGAGCTTGCCAGCTTATTATGTTGATCTGGTTCAGCTTTACAGTACTAAACCCGGGCTTAAGGTTGCTGGCAATACCACCTGATCTGCTTCTACTGAAGACACAGGGTAAGCGCAATAATCGGCGGCATAATAAGCACTGGCTCTGTGGTTGCCGCTGGCGCCAATACCACCAAAAGGTGCAGCGCTGGAAGCTCCGGTAATAGGTTTGTTCCAGTTGACTATGCCTGCACGGATCTGCTTAAAAAACAGCTGATAATCGTCAGCTGAATCGGCCAGTAAACCTGCAGATAAGCCGTATTTGCTGTTATTGGCTTCCTGAATAGCCAGCTCAAAATCATCGTAACGATAAACCTTTAACAGCGGGCCAAAATGTTCTTCGTCCGGAATGCCGTTTACACCTGTCACATCCAGAATGCCTGGCGTGGCATAAGCACCATGAGCTTCAGGCAAAGTGAGTTCGACTAGTACTTTAGCGCCCATACTCACCAGCTGTTGCTGAGCTTTGGCCATACCTTCTGCGGCTTTAGCAGAAATCATAGCACCGTAAAAAGGTTGTTCTGTGGCAAAAGGGTCGGCAACCTTGATATTTTTAGTGGCAGCCACCAGCTCTGCCAAAATGGCATCACCATTGGCGGTATTTGGTACAAACAAACGACGCGCACAGGTGCAGCGCTGGCCAGAACTGATAAAAGCCGACTGAATAATGTCATGCACAGCTGCTTTTACATTGGCCACATCTTTGATAATCAGCGGGTTATTACCGCCCATTTCCAAAGCCAGAATTTTACCTGGCTGACCGGCAAACTGTTGATGCAGATAGTGGCCTGTGCCCGAGCTTCCAGTAAAAAACAAACCATCTAACTGAGGGTGAGCAGCCAAAGCTTTGCCCGTTGCCACTTCACCTTGCAGTAACGTCAGTACACCTGCTGGTAAACCAGCCTGTTGCCATAACTGCACAGTGTATTCGGCTACTTTTGGTGTCAGCTCAGATGGCTTAAATACCACAACATTACCGGCAATGAGCGCTGGCACTATATGACCATTTGGTAAATGGCCCGGGAAGTTATAAGGGCCAAATACTGCAACCACACCATGAGGTTTATGGCGGATAAAGGCTTTGGCGCCAGGCATAGGGTTTTCTACTGTGCCGGTGCGTTCTTCATGGGCGCGTTTTGATATCGCAATTTTACCTATCATGGCTGCTACTTCAGTACGGCTTTCCCATAAGGCTTTACCGGTTTCTTCAGCAATAGTACGAGCCATGGTTTCAGTGTTTTCTTGCAGTAAGGCAGCAAATTTTTCAATCACCACCAGGCGCTCTGCAAGAGATAACGCCGACCAGCCATAAAAAGCCTGTCGAGCAGCTATTAATGCCTGATGCACTTGTGCTTCATCAGCACTGTTGCCTAGCCAGATCACTTGACCCGTTGCAGGGTTTACAGACTGAAACGCTAAACCAAAACCGGCTTGCCATTGACCTTCGATAAACTGCACTGCTGTTTTTGTAGTAAGTTCTATCATTTCACTGCCTTTTCTAAGGAAAGGTAACGCACGAAATCGCCATTGCTGACCATCAGAGCTTCTGCTAATTCAGGACTAATCACCAGTTCATGATTGTCATTCAGTGCTGCATTTTTGCTAAATACAGCGCGGAAATTAGCGGTTTGAGTATTACAAACAGCAAGGGTTGCGTTACCTTCAACAGGCGCCACCAGCACTTTAATTTTATGGCTGTTGCGCACTGATTTAATTTGTTTTAACTGGCACTCGACCGTTGGGCCACCGTCAAATAAATCGACATAACCACGGTGGAAAAAACCTTCGTTTTCTAAAAGCGCCAAAGCAGGTTTAGTGTTTTCATGCACCTCACCTATGACTTGCTGGGCAGATTCCGGCAACAAGCTGACGTAAATAGGATGACGAGGCATTAGATCGGCGATAAAACCTTTATTACCGACACCAATCATATAATCGGCGGTAGGGAAGTCGATGCTGAAGAAATACGACTGCAGCCATTTCCAAAACGGTGGTAAACCCGAGTCATCGGCCACACCACGCATTTCTGCGATCACCATTTTGGAGAAACGCTTTGGGTGCTCAGCCATAAACAAAAACCGGACTTTGGATAAAAAGCGGCCATTTAAGCCCTGACGGTAAGGCTCGCGTAAAAACAGCGTACAAATTTCAGAGACACCGGTGTAGTCATTACACATGGTCAACACTTCAACTTGTTTAAATACATCCAGCTCTTTGGAGTGGTGCACTACCGTACTTTTATGAAAATGGTACAAAGGGTTTTCCAGGCCAACTGAGGCTTCAATACCTGAAGTGCCGACAATTTCGCCTGTGCTGGTATCTTCCAACACAAACACATACCCCTGATCGCCCATGGCCTCAACGGCAGTTGCGAAGCTTTGCTCAGAACGGGCAATTTTCGCCTGCAATTTTTGCTCATTGACCGGCAAAGAGGTAAAACCAGCACCTGATTCAATAGCGATTTGCATCAGCACAGGGTAGTCCGATTGTCGGATAGGACGGATCAACAACATAAATTTAGTATTCCTGCGTAGTAGCTGCTTGATAAGGTAAGGGAGATCTACGAACTCCCTTCAACGGCTTTTAAGCCTGGATCATCTTAGCGACAGCTTTTTCTAAACGTTTTAAACCTTCGGCAATATCTGCTTCCGGAATAACCAGCGACGGAGTCATACGAATGACGCTGTAACCTGCGACTAACATCATTAAACCTTCATCAGCAGCTGCCAGCATAAAATCACGGGCTTTGCCCTGGTACTTGTCATTCAGTGCAGCACCTATTAACAGACCTTGGCCACGAATTTCACTGAACACATTGTATTTAGCGTTAATAGCCTTTAAACCGTCACGGAATAACTGCTCACGCTGTTTTACGCCATTCAAAACTTCAGGCGTGTTTACTGTATCAAAAGCAGCAATACCTACAGCACAAGCCAACGGGTTACCACCATAAGTAGAACCGTGTGTACCCACTACTAAATGCTTAGCGATAGCAGTGGTTGTCAGCATAGCACCTATAGGAAAACCGCCACCTAAGGCTTTGGCGGTAGTCAGAATGTCAGGCACTACGCCTAAGCCCATATAGGCATACAACTCACCAGTACGGCCGACACCAGATTGCACTTCATCAAAAATCATCAGCGCATTGTGCTTTTTACATAAAGCAGCCACACCCTGAATAAATTCTGCAGTTGGACTGATGATACCGCCTTCACCTTGCAGTGGCTCTAGCATCACAGCACAAGTGTTGTCGGAGATAAGTGCTTCTAAACTCGCTAAGTTGTTGTATTCAGCATGCACTATATCAGCAGGTTTAGGACCAAAACCGTCTGAATAGGCGGGTTGACCACCTACTGTTACTGTGAAGAAAGTACGGCCGTGGAAACCTTGTTTAAAGGCAATAATTTGGGTTTTGTGATCACCAAACTCATTTTTAGCCCAGCGACGCGCCAGTTTTAAAGCTGCTTCGTTAGCTTCAGCGCCCGAGTTCGCAAAATAAACTTTTTCAGCGAAGGTAGCGTTGACCAGCTTTTGCGCCAGAATAAGGGCTGGCTCATTGGTCATGACGTTAGATAAATGCCATAACTTGTCAGCCTGGTCTTTCAGAGCGCTGACTAAAGCAGGGTGACAATGACCTAAACAGTTCACAGCTATGCCGCCTGCGAAGTCAATAAACTCACGACCAGTCTGATCCCAGACTCTTGAACCTAAACCTTTTACCGGGATCACTGCGGACGGTGCGTAATTAGGTACCATCACTTCATCGAATAAGGATCTGCTGACTTGCATTGTTGTTCTGCCTTTATGCTTTTTGTTGATTACCCCTTGATATGGCGGGGTAACTAAGGATTTCTACTTATTATATTGGCCAGACTTACCAATATGCAGTAGCATATTCAACAATATTGCAGTTAATTCTGTCATTTTGATAAGGCAATTGAGCAAAGTGATAAGTTCTGATGACGAAAAACTATTAGGTATGTTGCGCCGTAACGCCAGAGCCAGTATTTCAGACCTGGCCAGAGCCTTGAATGTGTCGCGCAGCACGGTACAAAACCGCCTGCACAGGCTGGAGCAAAGCGGCGTGGTGAAAGGTTATGTACTGGAATATGGCAGTGCATTTTTAAGCCAGTTGGTTTCAGCTCATGTGGCTATTAAAGTACGACAAAAACTGACGACAAAAACCAACGTTGAGCTGAAACAAATCAGTCAGATTTCCGAGTTATACGCCATCAGTGGTGAGTACGACCTAATAGCCGTAGTGCAGGCGCAAAGCACTGAACAATTGAGCCATATTCTGGATGAAATAGGCAATCTGGATGGGGTAGAGCGCACCAATTCTTCAGTCATTCTGGAGACAAAATTCAAAAGATAAGGCTGAAAATACTGCATTTCAGGTCTGACCAGCGTTAAATGATCGTCATTTAACAACACTTTACCCAATGTGAGGTTGCCGCTTTAGTCAGACCTGTTATGATCGGCGGCAATTTGAGCCAGCAGGCTAGTTTCGAGAGATACCCATGAGTACAAAACAACCTCTTTATACCTCCTACGCAGGTCCAGCTTTATTAGAAACTCCATTGTTAAATAAAGGCAGCGCCTTCACCAAAGAAGAACGTATCGCCTTTAACCTGATTGGTTTATTGCCTCCACGTTACGAAACTATTGAACAGCAACTGGCACGTGCTTATATGCAGTACTCCAGCTTTGCTGAGCCAATCAACAAACATATTTATCTGCGTGCTATTCACGATAAAAACGAAACCTTGTTTTATCGTCTGGTAAAAGAGCACCTGGAAGAAATGATCCCGGTGATTTATACGCCAACAGTAGGGGACGCCTGTGAGCGTTTCTCCGCAATTTACCGCAGCGCCCGTGGTATTTTTGTCTCCTACAGTGAACGTGAGCATATGGATGACATACTGCGTAGCGTCACTAAGAAAAAAGTAAAAGTGATAGTAGTTACAGACGGCGAACGTGTGCTGGGTTTAGGCGACCAGGGCGTGGGTGGTATGGGTATTTCCATCGGTAAGTTGTCTTTATATACAGCCTGCGGTGGTATTAGCCCGGCTTATACCTTACCTGTGATGCTGGACGTAGGTACTAACAACGAAAAACTGCTGAATGACCCGGTTTATATGGGTTCAAAACATAAGCGTATTACCGGCGAAGAGTACGACGCTTTTATCGACCAGTTTATGAAAGCGGTAAAACGCCGTTGGCCTGAGGCTTTAGTGCAGTTTGAAGACTTCGCTCAGCCAAATGCGATGCCTATTTTAAAACGCTACCGCGATGAGTATTGCTGCTTTAACGATGATATTCAAGGAACAGCTGCTGTCACTGTAGGTTCGTTATTAGCCGCTTGTTATAGCAAAGGCATGAAGTTATCTTCACAAAAAGTTGTCTTTGTCGGCGCAGGCTCTGCCGGTTGTGGTATTGCCGAGCAAATCATCAGTCAAATGAAAACCGAAGGACTGGATGACGCAACAGCCCGCAAACAAGTTTATATGGTTGACCGTTTTGGTTTGTTAACCGAAGGCATGACGGATTTACGTGATTTCCAGCAAGCTCTGATGCAGAAAACATCAGATTTGGCAGACTGGGCATACAGTGGCGAATACGCTTCTTTATTGGATGTGATGAATTGCGCTAAACCAGATATCTTAATTGGTGTCTCTGGCCAGCCAGGCTTGTTCACTGAACAAGTGATCACAGCAATGAAGAAACACTGTGAATTGCCAATTATTTTCCCGTTAAGCAACCCTTCAAAACAAGTGGAAGCGACACCTGAACAAGTGATCAAGTGGACAGATGGGAAAGTGATTATCGCCACCGGCAGTCCATTTAAGCCTGTGACTTACAAAGGCCAGACTTACCACATTGCGCAGTGTAATAACTCGTACATTTTCCCTGGCATTGGTTTAGGTGTAGTTGCTGTGAAAGCCAGCCGTATCAGCGATGATATGTTACGTATTGCCAGCGAAACCTTAGCTGCAGCGTCGCCATTAGCCAATACAGGGCAGGGATCCTTACTGCCGGCTTTGTCTGAACTGTCTGAGCTGAGTAAAAAAATCGCCTTCGAAGTGGCTAAAATTGCACAAAAGCAAGGTTTGGCACTGGAAATCAGTGACGATGAATTACTGCAAAAAATTGAACGCAATTTCTGGAAGCCAGAATACCGTGAATATAAACGCGTAAGTGGTCACTAAAATCGGCCATTAAGTTTTCTGTGTTTTTCGTTCAAGTCAGCTAAATAAAAAGTTGGTTTAATCAATGCCTTAGCGATTAAACCAACTTTTTTTGTTTTTTCTTCCAACTATTTATTCAACAGCTCCGACTTAGTAATAACTGAAGCACAGGAGCTTGCTATGAAATACCAAAAATCATTTACCTTCACTTTGTTATCCATCGCTATTGCAATCACTGTTGGCTGTACAGCTCAAGCTGAAACCTCAGTAACGAGCTCTATGGCAAAACCGGCACAAATCGCTTTTATTAAAAACTGCAAAGTGATACAGCAGCGCGCTATGACCACAGAAGAATTCGCAGCTTACCAACGCTTAGAAGCTGTTGAGCAACAAATGGAAGAGCTGCATTTACCTTTAAAAGCGTTTGAGGCTGAAATGGAGCAACACAGCGACCGTATGGCTGAGCTTTCCGATCTTGTGCATCAGGAAGATGAGCATAGTATTCGGATAGATAAAGTCAAAATGGCTGAACAGCACAAATTAGCCGAAGAAATTCATGAAATCACAGAACGCCACAGACCACATTTCGCAGCTTTAGAACAAAAAGGTGATGAAATCAGCGACATAGCCGATGATTTTACCGACTTGCTGGAGAAGTCAGCGCCAGCTGGTGGCTTTGATCATATCCAGGTGATATCAGATTCAGGCAAAACAACGGAATGTTACGATGGCGGTATTAAACTAATTTCACGGAATTAATCTTTATCTTGATCAGGAAACCATAGACGTTGATGTGTATGGTTTCCTGTCTAGCTTAGGCATGTGTTCTAATTAACGAGTTTAACGCTGCAAATAGAGGTTTATATCGAAAGTAATAACAGATAAGCAGCAGAATAACAGTCATGTGAAAATCTGATATCTGATTGATAAATATATAAATATCCCCTTTTCCTCTAATGCATCATGTGTCGCATAATGATTATTATGTTAAATTGAATATGTTAAGCTAACTACTGACTTCAAACTCGTGTTGCACTGCTATGGGTTTAGACTGTAAATTGGTGATGCATGTATCAATGAAAGGAACTCTAGACGTGTATCGCTCACTTATATGTTTTATGACTTTGGTGGCCTTCCCCTTATTCGCTCAACACTACGTTGTTGAACCTAATAAACCAGTTTCTAAAAAGCTTTATGAGCATAAGGCTAATCCAGACAAAAAATCTGTCGAGGTCAAAAGCTTCAATGCTATGCAGGTCTATAACACTTCGCTTCAAAATGAAATTCATCGTCGTGTACGACTCTATGAGTACCACAGAGGAAAGTCTTGCACAGTAAGTTTTAATCATGATGTGGCAAACAGAAAGCTACTTAATTTACAGGTTTTCGCATGCACTATGGGTAAAGAGTTTGAACAACAGTTACCTACGATCGTAGCTCAGGCCATCTCTGCAGTTCGTCCACCTAGAGATCTATTCGTTCCCACAGGTATTCGTTTGCAACACTTTAAGTTTATACCTCGATTTGAAGGTACACCGCGTAATGATAAACCGAGCTCCTTTTCTAAAACCTATACAGATCCTAAAAGCTAGGATTGGCTAAGCCGCCGCTGGTATGACGGAGAACCCCTTGCAACAGCGAACCGGTATTTTCAGGTTCACTGTAAAGGATCTCTGCCTTATCATCCCTCTTGGCGTGATATGTATATCGATTCTGAAGGCTGGTTAAATACGCCCCATGGCCGTTGTACGTCTGGTGACGTTGCATTGATCTGGCGTTTTAAATGGTCTGCTGCTCAGTCTCAGCGAAAAGTTGCAGAGTTAAAATCGAAAGTTGAAGCTATGCAGTCTGATCCAAAAATGAAAATGCTAATTCACACTGCCGACTATTTGAATAGATTTGTAAGAGGGCTTTCCGGAATTCAAAACTGAATAATATAATATTTATCATTGAGTTATTCGCTTTAATATAAGCACAACAAATAAAAATAATGATCGTTAAAAATAAACGCAAATAATATTGTATTCACTGGTGATGAACTTGTTCATTCAAAAAACTATCATTCTATTTTTTGTGTTAATTGATTAAATAAAAAGAGATGTTACTATTGTTGCGTGCCGAACATCCGGCACTTCATTTAGAGGTGAATTATGCCGTTTTACACAATAAGCAGGCCCGCATCAGGAATTTTCTATATCAATCATGATGGTGACTTACCAAATGACAGTCATGTATTTGCATTTGAAGAGGCGCCAAGCAAAAAAGATATAGAATACATAGAATACGATATGAATCTGAAATTCGATAATTATGATTACCTTACTAAGCTTGCTACATTCAAATGAAAAAAAGGGCATTAAGAAGCCTTATACCTGATTTAATCCATTTATCCGGCATAAGGCTGATTTCTATAGATTAGGCCGATTTAATACCTACCTGCAGTATCTGGTCGTGGTCGTCGATTTGACGTACTGTCAGTACTAACTGATCCAGCTGCACCTGATCACCAACCACCACACGTCTGTGGAATTTCTCGGTGATGTATTCGGACAGGCTTTGGGTTGGGTCCTGGTCTTCAGTGAATTGAATGCTGTAGAAGCCATCCAGCTCGTTTAAGGTGATTTCGCCGTTTAATACGAAGTCACCGAAGAAGTCCAGTTTATCCAACGAGGTTTGCTCTGCGCTAGTGGACACTTTGTCACTGACGGCTTTTACATCTTTGGCTTTGCTTAGTACCAGCAGCATATCGTTCAGTTGAAAGCTTGGGCTTTGCTCGGCTTTGATCCATTCGCCTTTACGTAGTACACCTAAGTAGCTGACATCGGGAGACATATTCAGTTGTTGCCAGTCGCTGTCTACAATAGGTGAACCTTTGCCGACTTTAAAGGACAACACTTGCAGCAAATCATTGCTGTCGACGCTATCGAGCGTCATGGAGTGATCCGGGCCTGGCTCTGGTGGTACTTCAAGCTTCAACCAGCGCGCTACCGGCGCTATAGACCAGCCCTGAATAAGCAAGGATACAATTACTACGAAAAACGCCACGTTAAAGTACAAATCTTTATTTGGCACGCCGGCCAGCCATGGGAATAACGCCAGAATAATAGGCACTGCACCTCGCAGCCCTACCCAACTGATAAATACCTGATCTTTCTTTGGAAAATGAAATGGCACCAGGCTTAAAAACACCGCTATAGGCCGGGCTATAAAGATCATCACCAATGCCAATATCAGCGCAGGAATTGCATATTCCATCAGTTTGCTTGGCGTCACCAATAAGCCCAGCATCAAAAACATAATGATTTGACTGAGCCAGGCTAAACCGTCGTGCATGCGTAAAATCTGCTGAATTTGGGGTAAACGGGCGTTGCCTATTAAAAAGCCCATTAAATACACGGCCAGAAAACCGCTGCCGCCAAATTGGTTGGTTAAGCCATAAATCAGCAGTGCATAAGAGACGGCCAGTAAAGGAAAAAACGCTGCGCTTAATGGCAGTTTACGGCAAAGCAAAACAAAGAAGCGCCCTGCTCCATAACCTACTGCTGCGCCCACTATGGCTTGCTGAAAGAATACCGTTGACAAGGACCAGTTCAATTCACTTTGGCCCGCTAAAACGCCAACCAATGTAAAGGTCAACATGACCGCCATAGGGTCGTTACTACCCGACTCTATTTCCAATGTGGATGCCACCCGCTCTTTAATATTTAAGCCGGCAGACTGGAAGATAGAAAATACGGCGGCGGCGTCAGTTGAGCTTAAGATTGCGCCCAACAGTAAGCCTTCAAGCAAGGTCAAATTAAACAGATAAGAAGCTGCGACACCTAAAATGCCGCAGGTCAGTACTACACCTAAAGTGGCCAATACCGCTGCTGGCGCTAAGACTACCCGAACTCTGTCCGGATGAGTACGCATACCACCATCAAACAGAATAATCACAAGAGCTATAGAGCCAATCAGCAGAGCGACATCAGGATTGCCGAACTTGATGCCCAGCAAACCGTCTTCACCGGCCAGCATGCCAATGACAAGGAAAATTAATAATAAAGGCGCACCTAAGCGCGCCGAGATCAGAGTAGCAACGATACTGGAGAAAAACAGAGCCCCTGCAACCAGGATTGTTAAATTCACTGCATCCAAATAAAAGCTCCTTTTTTCTTAATGCGCGGGGTAAATCTCCCGGTAGATTTGCTGTAAAGCGGATAACGGATCGGCTGCTTTGGTAATTGGGCGCCCTATCACCATATAGTCTACACCAGCCTTTAATGCATCAGCTGGAGTCATCACCCTTTTTTGATCATCAGCAGTGGCAAAAGATGGGCGAATACCAGGGGTCACTAAGCAGAATTCTTTACCAAATTGCTGTTTTAATTCAACAGCTTCTTGTGCGGAACAAACCACGCCATCCAAACCGGACTTATCAACCAGCCCTGCCAGTCTTAGTACCTGCTGTTGTGGCGTTAAATTAATACCCAGCTCCACTAAATCACTTTGCTCCATACTGGTCAATACGGTTACAGCAATCAGCAGAGGTTTTTCTTTACCAAAGCTTTCTAAGGCTTCACGGGCGGCAATCATCATACGACTGCCACCAGATGCATGTACGTTCACCATCCACACACCTAAATCGGCTGAGGCTTTGACGGCTTTGGCTACTGTATTTGGAATATCGTGAAATTTCAGGTCTAAAAACACATCAAACTTGCGCTGATGCAGCTCTTTGACAAAGTCAGGGCCAAAGTGAGTAAACATCTCTTTACCTACTTTTAAGCGACATAAAGCCGGGTCAAGTTGGCTGACTAAATTCATTGCTGCGGATTTTTGTTCGAAGTCTAATGCGACCACTATAGGACTGGTGTTATTCATCAAATTCTCTTTATTGTCAGATCAGCGACCGTCAATGCCGGTCATTGGCTCCACCGTTTCCCACTGCTGGCAAGACGGACAGAGCCAATAAGGTTGCTTGGTTTTAAAACCACAATTGCGGCAATGATACAGCACTTTGGTATCCAGATAAGCCTGTAACATTTGTTCTATTTCAGCCAAATGTGGCTCAGACGGGTCTTGCAACCGTCTGATTTGAATGAATTTTAAGAATAAGCGGATATTCGGCTGCTGCCTGAGTTTATCCGTCAGCAAATTTTCAGCCTGCTGCAGGTTTTCGCCTTGCGCATAAAACTCTGCCAACTCAGCTATAGCGCTGATGTTTTTATGTTTGCGGCTCAGCTCAGTAAGTAGTTGTTGCCACTCGGCTGGTTCTGGAGTTGTTTGTTGCACTAAAGGCAATAACTCTGCAGCCCATTGTGGCCGTTGTTGAAGTATGGCCAGCAACAGCTCACGCGCTTCGGTGAATTCTTCTTCTGCAATCAGCTTTTTTGCCAGTTCGTATTTAGGCCTTAAGGACACCGGATAACGTTGGATCAACTGGCGATACGCATCGCTGGGTGCCGGTTCTTTACGCCAGGCTTCACAGCTAAAATTCGCCACACCAATACGTAAGGAACGGGAATCTGTCTGTTCTACTACAGCACGGAAATCCATGGCTTTTTGCCATTCGTGAGTGGCTGTAAATAAGCTAAACAATTGTTTTAAAACAGCTTCGCGAATGCTTTCGGCCTGCACCAGAGCGCTTAATAAAGGCTCGGCTCTATCGTATAAACCCGCACTAAAGTAATCTTTGGCCAGCTCAAATTGTATCTTTTGGGCCTGCTGTTTCGGCAGCTTTAACTGATGTAATTTTTCATGAATACGAATGGCTTTATCCCAGTCGCCACGACGACGGAACAGATTAGCTAATGCCAGGTAGGTATCAATAGTCGCGGCTTCCACATCAAGCAATTGCAGTAATTGCTCAATAGCTTTGTCTTCCTGATCAGTCAGCAGGAAATTTAAGCCTGAAGATAAGTTTTTGGTAACAGAAGCCCTGCCCTTAAGCTCTTTTTGTTTTTCGCTGTTGCGGCCCATAAACCAGCCGTAAGCGGCGGCGACAGGAAGTAACAGAAATAACAGTTCCAGCATAGGAGTCAGGTTTTATCTGAAGATTTAGCAAACCAACCTTTGGTTTTTGCCTTCAGGATAAAGGCCATAGACACACTCAGGCCAAGCAGAAAACCAGAGACTAAAAACAGAGCGGCGATATCCACCACTCTGAGTTCTGATTTTGCAATAAGATAATTAAATTCAGCAACTTGCTGATTGAGGGAACCCAGAATAAGCCCGAAAATA
This sequence comes from Rheinheimera sp. 1928-s, assembly GCF_029269265.1. Classification (GTDB taxonomy): domain Bacteria; phylum Pseudomonadota; class Gammaproteobacteria; order Enterobacterales; family Alteromonadaceae; genus Pararheinheimera. The sequence continues at coordinate 27,485 of NZ_JARIXP010000011.1, read as the reverse complement.
ATCAGGGCAATAATAAATACAACATAAAAAAATCTGGTCAAAACTCCGTCAACCCCGTTTTTTAGCTGAAAAGAGATCAGGTGTTAGTTTTCACCCGGTCACGTAATTCTTTACCCGGTTTGAAATGAGGCACGTATTTGCCATCTAATTCCACTTTATCGCCGGTTTTTGGATTGCGACCTACACGAGGTGCGCGGTAATGCAGAGAAAAACTACCAAAACCACGAATTTCGATACGCTCGTTATTCGCCAGTGAGGTGGCCATTTGTTCCAGAATTTCTTTGACTGAAGATTCGATGTCTTTCACCTGGACATGAGAAAAATCAGTAGACAGTTTTTCGATCAATTCAGATTTGGTCATGGACCCTCCGCTGTATCAGTAGAATGAAGGACCGGAGCAAATGCTCCAGCCCTTCTATACAAGCATCAATTAGTCAGCTTTTTGAGCAGCTTTGAATGCTTCGGCCATAGCGTTACCACCAAAATCAGTATCATCCTGCTTTTTGATCGTATCCATAGCTTCTTTTTCTTCAGCTTCGAATTTCGCTTTGATTGACAGGCTGATTACGCGGTTTTTGCGGTCAACACCCATCAGGCGAGCTTCTACTTCTTCACCAACTTTTAATACTGTAGTAGCGTCTTCGATACGCTCACGAGCGATGTCAGATACGCGAACGTAACCTTCAACACCACCTTCCAGCATTACAGTAGCGCCTTTCGCGTCAACTGCAGTTACGTTGCCTTTAACGATAGCACCTTTTTTGTTATCAGCAAGGTAGCCGTTGAACGGGTCTTCGTCTAATTGCTTGATGCCTAAAGAGATACGCTCACGCTCTGGGTCAACTTGTAACACAACTGCGTGTACTTCGTCGCCTTTCTTGAATTCACGTACAGCGTCTTCGCCAGTTGAATTCCAGCTGATGTCTGACAGGTGTACTAAACCGTCGATGCCACCGTCTAAACCGATGAAGATACCGAAGTCAGTGATTGACTTGATCTTACCAGATACGCGGTCACCCTTGTTGAAGCCCTTAGCGAACTCTTCCCATGGGTTGGCTTTACATTGTTTCAGACCTAAAGAAATACGACGACGTTCTTCGTCGATTTCCAAGACCATAACTTCCACTGAATCACCTAAGTTAACAACTTTAGATGGGTGGATGTTTTTGTTAGTCCAGTCCATTTCTGAAACGTGTACTAAACCTTCAACGCCTTCTTCGATTTCTACGAAGCAGCCGTAATCAGTCAGGTTAGTTACGCGACCAGTGATGCGAGCACCTTCTGGGTAACGTGAAGCGATAGCGGCCCATGGATCTTCACCCATTTGCTTCAGACCTAAAGAAACACGTTGTTTCTCACGGTCAAACTTCAGAACCTTAACTGGGATTTCGTCGCCAACATTGACGATTTCGCTTGGGTGTTTAACACGTTTCCAAGCCATGTCAGTGATGTGCAGTAAACCGTCAACGCCACCTAAATCTACGAATGCACCGTAGTCAGTCAGGTTCTTAACGATACCTTTAACTTCCATGCCTTCTTCTAAGTTTTGTAACAGTGTATCGCGCTCAGCACTGCTTTCAGATTCGATCACAGCACGACGTGATACAACCACGTTGTTACGCTTCTGATCCAATTTGATTACTTTGAACTCAAGTTCTTTGTGTTCTAAGTGTAATGTGTCACGTACCGGACGCACGTCAACTAATGAACCAGGCAGGAATGCACGGATACCATCGACTTCGACAGTGAAACCGCCTTTAACTTTGCCAGTGATGATACCGATAACAGTAACTTTATCTTCACAAGCTTTTTCCAGGCGAACCCAGGATTCATGGCGTTTAGCTTTTTCACGAGATAATAAGGTTTCACCGAAACCGTCTTCTACCGCGTCCAGAGCTACGTCGATGATGTCACCAACGCTCACTTCAATCTCGCCAGCCAGGTTTTTGAATTGTTCAACCGGGATTGCTGCTTCAGATTTCAGACCGGCGTCAACCAGTACTACGTCTTTATGGATAGCAACGATGGTTCCTTTAACGATAGAACCAGGGCGAGTTTCGATAGTCTTGAGGCTTTCCTCAAACAGTAGTGCAAAATTTTCAGTCATATTCACTTTTTCAGTTTAAGTGCTCCACGCACAGTCCTGTGTCATGGGGTTGCTAAGTTAACTTGTCATCTTCCTTGCGACAAGCTGTCCAACGTGAAGGTCTAGGCCTGGTTCAACTTTTTACAGACGTTGAGAACCTCGTCCAACACTTGTTCAATGGATTTATTGGTCGAATCCAGCATGTATGCATCGCTTGCAGGCTTTAATGGCGCTACGGCGCGATTCATATCCCGTTCGTCACGGGCCTGTATTTCGCTCAAAAGGTCGCCGATGTTAACATCATGGCCCTTTTCTTTCAACTCTAAATAACGCCGTCTGGCGCGCTCTGACGCATCGGCTGTTAAAAAGATTTTAACTTCTGCCTGTGGAAACACCACAGTGCCCATATCACGGCCATCTGCCACTAAGCCAGGAGCTTCTTTAAAAGCACGTTGGCGGCGTAACAAAGCTTCACGTACCCGTGGTAAAGAGGCAATTTTAGAGGCCACAGAACCTACTTCTTCAGTACGTATGGTATGAGTGACATTTTCGCCTTCCAGCGTAATGCGGGTATTGCCTTGTTCGTCACAGGTAAACTGTACATCAAGGTGAGCAGCCAAAGGCTGTAAGGCTTCTTCGTCAGAAGGGTCAATCTGGTGATGGATAGCTGCTAAAGCTAATACACGATAAATCGCTCCGCTATCCAGCAGATGCCAGCCCAGTTTTTGGGAAACTAAACGGCAAATAGTGCCTTTCCCTGAGCCACCTGGTCCGTCAATGGTAATTACCGGCGCTTGTTGCATTCTGCCTCCAAAACAGTCGAACACACAAAAAGATGCGGCATTATACAGAAATAAATGACAAAAAGCGCGGTTTAATCAAAGGGAGCGCGTAACCATTTGGGTTACGCGTTATTTTCAAGCCAAAGTACTTAACTTGCTAAATACTTCAAAGTATTGAGGAAATGTTTTGCGGGTACAATCCGGATCTTCAATGGTCACAGCAGTGTCACTTAACGCAACCAAAGAGAAGCACATGGCCATACGGTGGTCGTTGTAGGTGGCTATGCTGGCATGTTTCAGTTGTGCTGGTGGCGTGATCAATATGTAATCTTCACCTTCTTCCACTTCAGCACCTACTTTGCGTAGTTCTGTCGCCATAGCATTCAGACGGTCGGTTTCCTTCACGCGCCAGTTGTACACATTGCGGATAGCTGTTGGACCTTGTGCAAATAATGCTGTGGTCGCAATAGTCATGGCTGCATCAGGAATAGCGTTGTAATCACGGTCTATGCCTTTGAGTTGGTTACGGGTAACCGAAATGTAGTCATACCCCCAATCGACCGTTGCACCCATGGCTTCTAAAGCGTCGGCAAAGTGAATATCACCCTGCACTGCATTTTTGCCTATGCCTGTGACTTTAATGGTGCCGCCTTTAATAGCAGCAGCGGCAAGGAAATAAGAGGCTGAAGATGCGTCCCCTTCAACCAGAAAATCACCTGGTGACTGATACTGCTGATTGCCTTTGACGACAAAGCTTTGATAGTTCTTGTTCTCGACGGCCACGCCAAAACGAGCCATCAAGGCCAAGGTAATATCAATATAAGGCTTAGACACCAACTCGCCGCTAATGACAATTTCGCTGTCACCTGACAGCAAAGGTGCAGCCATCAGCACAGCAGTTAAAAACTGACTGGAGACTGAGCCATCAATACTGATTTTACCGCCAGCCAGCGCTTGACCGCGAATACGCAGCGGCGGATAGTCTTTGTGCTGCAGATACTCAATATCAGCATTCCACTGCAGCAAGGCATCCACCAAATGGCCAATAGGACGTTCGTACATCCGTGGCTCACCTGTTAAGGTCACATCAACATTGGATACTGCCAAAGCTGCAGTTAAGGGGCGCATCGCTGTGCCGGCATTGCCTAAAAACAGTTCTAACGGCTCTTTATGCTGAAATACGCCAGCTACACCAGTAATTTCGCACACTGTTTTATCCGCAGATAACGAAAACTGTACGCCAAGTGCTGTTAAGGCATTAAGCATATGGCTGACGTCGTCGCTATCGAGCAAATTGGTAATACGGGTTGTGCCTTTGGCTAAAGCGGCCAGTAATAAAGCGCGATTGGAAATGCTTTTTGAACCAGGCAAATGCACCACGCCTTCCACTTTAGCTATAGGCTCTAAGGTTAAGGTTTTCATCAGCCGTGCACCCGCTCAAATTCTTTCATAAAAGTCACTAAAGTTTGTACGCCTTCTAATGGCATAGCGTTGTAAATACTGGCGCGCATACCGCCGACCATACGATGGCCTTTTAATGCCAACAAACCATTGGCTTCGGCTTCGCTGACAAACAAGTCATTCAGCGTTTCGTCACCTAATAAAAACGGCACGTTCATCGATGAGCGGAATTGTGGCGCTACGTCATTACGATAAAAATCGCTTTGGTCGATATAACCATACAAGGTTTGTGCTTTAACGGCATTAAGCTGCTGCATCGCCTCTACACCACCCTGACGTTTCAGCCACTGGAAGACTAAACCGGCCAGATACCAGGCATAAGTAGGAGGTGTATTAAACATACTGTCATTGTCAGCGGCCAAACGATAATCCAGAACGCTCGGAATGCTGCTGCCTTTGGCCGGTAACAAGTCTTCGCGCACAATCGCAAGCGTTAAACCAGAGGGCCCAATATTCTTCTGGGCACCGGCGTAAATCACACCATAACGGCTGACGTCAATATGACGCGATAAGATGGTGGATGACAGATCGGCCACTAAAGGCACTTTGGTGCTGGGTAAGTCGATAAACTCCATGCCATCCACTGTTTCGTTCGGGCAAAAATGCACGAAGCTGGCATTGTCGTTCAACTGCCAGTCGGATGCCGGTACTAAAGTGCGAAGACCATCTTGCTTAAACTGAATAGCCTGAGCTTTTAAGGCGGTGAATTTCTCTGCTTCTTCAACCGCAGCCTTAGACCAGGCGCCTGAAACTATATAATCTGCACTGACACCGGTTTTGGCTAAATTCAGTGGTACAGCTGAAAACTGACCGCGGCCACCACCGTGCATAAACAGCACTTTGTAGTTGGCTGGTATGCACAATAAATCGCGCAGGTCCTGCTCTGCCTGAGCCGCAACTTGCATAAAATCTTTGCCTCTGTGACTCATCTCCATAATGGAGCAGCCGCGACCATGCCAGTTGATCAACTCTTCCTGTGCTTGTTGCATCACTTCCACCGGCAACATAGCCGGGCCAGCACAAAAGTTATAGGTGGTCATCTCTTGCTCCTGTTACAACGCTTTATCGAATGAAAAACAAATTAGAAAACTGCTTTGGGTCATCTTTGGATGATCTTTGTTATTGTGGCCTTGGGTTATAACGAAAAGTGCTGTCAACGAATAATCCTGACGTCTGGACGGCTCTTTTTAAACAGCCGCTACTTTAGCGCACTTTGCAAAAGACAGAAATAAAAAAGGGGCCAGATCACATTATTTTTTAAGTAATGTGATCTGGCCCCTTCTTAACAGTCTTACTCTTCTTCGCCGTCCGCGACAGTATCTTCTGTCGGATTTTGTGCGGCTAATGCGGCAGCTTCCGCTTCTGCGGCTGCTACTTCGTCCTGATCCTGAATTTCGTCGATGCGTTGTACACCTACTACTTTTTCACCTTCGATGGTGCGGATCAGAATAACACCAGCGGTGTTACGGCCTACTTGTGATACTTCGCTGACGCGGGTCCGTACCAGTGTGCCTTTGTCAGAAATCAGCATGATTTCATCCAACGCATTCACTTGTACTGCACCTACCACCAGACCATTACGTTCGGAGACTTTAATAGAGACCACACCTTGAGTAGCGCGGCTCTTCTCTGGGTATTCCTGCAATGCGGTACGTTTACCGTAGCCGTTTTCAGTCACCGTCAGAATAGCGCCTTCGCTCTTCGGAACAATCAAGGACACCACAGAGCCGTTTTCGCGTAAACGAATACCACGAACACCTGTAGCGCCACGGCCCATTGGACGAACCTGATCTTCCTTAAAGCGTACTACTTTGCCGTCGTCGGAGAACAACATAATCTGGCTGTTGCCGTCTGTGATATCCACACCAATCAGCTGATCGCCTTCGTTCAGGTTCACGGCAATAATGCCGTTGCTACGTGGACGAGAGTATTCAGTCAGTGAGGTTTTCTTCACAGTACCGTTGGCAGTGGCCATAAACACATACTTGCCTTCTTCGTATTCACGAACCGGCAGAATAGCGGTGATACGTTCGTTTTCTTCCAGTGGCAGTAAGTTAACTATTGGCTTACCACGCGCCTGACGGGAGGCCAGCGGTAATTGATACACCTTCATCCAGTACAGACGACCACGGTTAGAGAAACACAAAATCGTATCGTGAGTACTGGCGATCAAAAGCTGGTCGACAAAGTCTTCGTCTTTTACTGTAGTTGCCGCTTTACCACGACCACCACGACGCTGAGCTTCATAGTCAGACAGAGCCTGATACTTGGCGTAGCCTAAATGCGACAGAGTCACGACCACGTCTTCTTCAGTGATCAAGTCTTCCATGTTGATATCCATCGAGTTGTCCTGAATTTCAGTACGACGGGCATCACCATATTGGGCTTTTGCAGCTTCTAACTCTTCACAGATCACTTCCATTAAACGCTCCGGGCTACCCAGAATGTGTAATAACTCAGCAATCAGCACTAATAACTCTTTGTACTCGTCCAGAATTTTTTCATGTTCCAGACCAGTCAGTTTGTGTAAACGTAAATCTAAGATGGCCTGAGCCTGTTGTTCAGTCAGGAAATACTCGCCATCACGAATACCAAAATGCTCTTCCAGCCATTCAGGACGGGCGGCGTTTTCACCGGCACGTTCTAACATGGCGCTGACATCACCTAGCTGCCAGCCACGAGCCACTAAACCTTGTTTGGCGTCGGCCGGGCTTGATGAGTTTTTGATTAAATCAATAATTTCATCAATGTTCGCCAGAGCAATAGCCAAGCCTTCTAAGATATGAGCGCGGTCACGAGCTTTACGTAAGTCATAAACTGTTCTGCGTGTCACCACTTCACGGCGGTGCAACACAAAACATTGCAGCATGTGTTTTAAGCCCATCAACTTCGGTTGGCCCTGATCCAGGGCTACCATGTTGATACCAAACACGGTTTGCATCTGAGTTTGGGTATACAAGTGGTTGATCAGTACATCTGACGATTCGCCACGTTTCACTTCAATCACAATACGCATACCGTCTTTATCAGACTCGTCGCGTAATGCTGAAATGCCTTCGATGCGCTTTTCTTTCACCAGTTCGGCGATTTTTTCAATCAGACGGGCTTTGTTGACCTGATAAGGAATTTCGTCGACAACAATAGTCTCGCGACCGGTTTTTTCGTCAGTTTCGATATGAGTTCTGGCGCGGATATACACCTTACCACGACCAGTACGGTAGGCTTCTTCGATGCCACGACGGCCATTGATAATAGCGGCTGTCGGGAAATCTGGTCCCGGCATCAGTTCCATCAGTTCTGGAATGCTGATATCCGGATTAGCAATCAATGCAAGACAGGCATCAATCACTTCATTTAAATTGTGTGGCGGAATATTGGTCGCCATACCAACCGCAATACCTGACGAGCCGTTGACCAGCAGGTTTGGGATTTTAGTAGGTAATACAGCCGGGATCATTTCAGTGCCGTCGTAGTTAGGCACAAAGTCGACTGTTTCTTTATCCAGATCGGCTAATAATTCCCCTGCGATACGCGACATACGCACTTCGGTATAACGCATAGCTGCTGCTGAGTCACCGTCTACGGAACCGAAGTTACCCTGACCGTCAACCAACATATAACGTAAGGAGAAAGGCTGAGCCATACGAACTATAGTGTCGTATACAGCGCTGTCACCGTGTGGATGGTATTTACCTATGACGTCACCGACGACACGGGCAGATTTTTTGTAGGCTTTATTCCAGTCATTGCCTAACTCTTTCATCGCAAACAAAACGCGACGGTGAACAGGCTTTAAACCGTCCCTTACGTCCGGTAAGGCACGCCCCACAATAACGCTCATTGCATAATCGAGATAAGAATTCTTTAATTCTTCTTCGATATTAATGGGAACAATTTCTTTGGCCAAATTTGTCATAAAAAGCTTTTTTCCCTTAAATCAACAAGATACCCGCGTTTTTTACTGTAATGGGTCGCGGGACAAAGGCGGATTCTACCACAGAAAAAATACCTTGCCAGTTCTGTTGTGCTTTGTACAGCATTGCTCAAACAGATCAAGGCCTTATAATAGGCAAAATTTTAAATGGATACGCTTATGAACCCCTCTTCCAATGTTGATCCGGCCGAAATTGCCAAGTTTAATGAAATCGCCTCTCGCTGGTGGGATCCGTCCGGTGAATTTAAGCCGTTACACCAACTGAATCCTTGCCGTCTGGCCTTTATCAGTGATCAGGTGCAAGGCTTATTCGGGAAAAAAGCTGTAGATGTAGGTTGTGGCGGCGGCATTTTGGCTGAAGCGATGGCGAAAGCCGGGGCTGAAGTCACAGGCATTGATATGGCTGACGAAGCGTTAACCGTGGCCAAATTGCATGCATTGGAATCTGCGGTATCAGTCCAGTATCAGCAAAGCACTGCGGAAGATTTTGCCGCAGCCAACCAAGGCGCCTTTGATTTAGTGACCTGCATGGAAATGCTGGAGCATGTGCCAGAACCTGCTTCTGTGGTGAAGGCTTGTGCTGATTTAGCCAAACCCGGCGCTACGCTGGTGTTCTCGACCTTAAATAAAACCTGGAAAGCCTATCTGATGGCTATTGTCGGTGCTGAACAGGTACTCAAACTGGTCCCCAAAGGTACTCATGAGTTTGAGAAGTTTATCCGCCCTTCTGATTTGATGCGTTTTATTGATGATGCGGGTTTACAGGTGGTCGATGCCACTGGTCTGCATTACAACCCTATTAATCAGTCCTTCCGCACTGGCCCTGGGCTGGATGTAAATTATTTTGTGGTAGCGAAAAAGCCGTTATGACCCAACAGCTCATTACACTTAAAAAACCAGCCGCCATTTTATTTGATTTGGATGGCACGCTGGTCGATACAGCACAGGATTTAGGCGCAGCTCTGAATTTTGTTCTGCGACAGCATGGTATGCCAGAAAAAAGCTACGAAGAATATCGTCCTATGGCCTCGCATGGTGCCAAAGGTCTACTGCAGCTTGGTTTTGGTGAAGCGCTAAAAGACATTGATTTTGGCAAAGCACGCCAAAGCCTGCTGGATTATTACCATGAGCATAGCGGCGTACACAGCCGCTTGTTTCCAGGCACTGAAGAGTTATTTGCAGCGCTTGAGGCACGCAACATCCCTTGGGCCATAGTGACCAATAAACCTTATAAGCTCGCCGCCAAAGTACAACGTCAGTTACCTGCCTTATTAAAAAGCCGCTTGTTACTGGGCGGTGACAGCCTGGCACAACGTAAACCTGATCCAACTCCGTTATGGATGGCTGCTCACTATATGCAGGTCTCTGCAAACCAGTGTTGGTATATAGGAGATGCAGAGCGCGACATAGAAGCAGGCCGTCGTGCTGGCATGCAAACTGTGATGTGTGATTTTGGTTATGTTGGGCCAGATGATAAAACTGAACTTTGGGGCGCAGATTTACATATTTCCCACTTCACAGACCTGATCCGACACCTCGACTGAGTTCAGTTTTTTCATATTTTTGGTCAATTAAAAATCACCTCTTTGCGGGTGATTTTACTAATCACTTAAAATTTAACCGAACAGACAAAATAGATTTTTTACTGAAAAACTATTGCTTCCCTGCAGAGGTTTTTAAAAGCCTATTTCGCACGTTAGCGGACACTAACATGCTGCTTTTTTCGCCCGTCAGCAGGGGTTGCAATTGCTATTGATCCACTCTATCTTGTGATCCGTTCTCCTTTCACCCCTAGATGTTGTGTCGCTCAATTGAGTTTGACCTAATGAAGCCAAAAGCGGGTGAATTCGCTGCGCAGAAGAAATTCTGTGCACACAATAATAACAATTGAGATGGAATTTTCGGCGGAAAAATATGACTCAAACATTATACGTAACCAAAAGAGATGGTCAGCGCGAGCCATTAGACTTAGACAAGATCCACCGTGTGATAGATTGGGCAGCTGAGAGGTTACAAAACGTATCAGTGTCTCAGGTTGAGTTACGTTCTCACATTCAATTTTACGACGGTATTAAGACCGCCGATATCCACGAAACCATCATCAAAGCTGCTGCCGATTTAATCTCAAAAGAGACGCCAGATTATCAATATATGGCCGCTCGTTTGGCCGTATTCCATTTACGTAAAAAAGCCTATGGCCAGTTCGAGCCACCAAAGCTGTATGACCATGTGGTCAAAATGGTGGAAGAAAAGCGTTATGACGCTCACATTCTGGCTGACTACAGTAAAGAAGAATTAGAGCAGCTGGATAGTTTCATTGTCCATGCTCGCGATTTAGATTTCAGCTACGCTGCGGTAAAGCAGCTCGAAGGCAAATACCTGGTGCAAAACCGGGTCACAGGTCAGATTTACGAAAGCGCTCAGTTCCTTTATATGCTGGTTGCCGCTTGTTTATTTGCTAATTATCCAAAAGACAGCCGCTTAAGTTACGTGCGTCGTTTTTACGACGCTGTGTCTATGTTTAAGATTTCATTACCTACGCCTATTATGTCTGGTGTACGTACCCCTACCCGTCAGTTCAGCTCCTGTGTGTTGATTGAATGTGGTGACAGCTTAGACTCCATCAATGCCACCAGCAGTGCTATCGTGAAGTACGTCAGTCAACGTGCCGGTATTGGTATCAACGCGGGTCGTATTCGTGCCTTAGGCAGCCCAATCCGTAACGGTGAAGCCTTCCATACAGGTTGTATCCCCTTCTACAAGCATTTCCAGACAGCAGTGAAAAGCTGCTCTCAGGGTGGTGTTCGTGGTGGCGCAGCAACGCTGTTTTACCCGCTGTGGCATTTGGAAGTGGAATCTTTGCTGGTTCTGAAAAACAACAGGGGTGTGGAAGAAAACCGCGTACGTCACTTAGATTACGGTGTGCAGTTTAACCGCCTGATGTACACACGCCTGATTAAAGATGAAATGATCACCCTGTTCAGTCCTTCTGACGTACCAGGTTTATATGATGCGTTTTTTGAAGATCAGGAAAAGTTTGAAGAGCTGTATGTTCAATACGAAGCGGACGCCTCTATCCGTAAGAAGCGTATTAAAGCTGTTGAACTCTTCACGTTATTTATGCAGGAACGTGCCAGCACAGGTCGTATCTATTTACAGAACGTCGATCATTGCAATACGCACAGCCCGTTTAATCCAAAGTTTGCTTCTGTGCGCCAGAGCAACCTCTGTTTAGAAATAGCGCTGCCAACTAAGCCACTGAATGACATTAACGATCCAAATGGTGAAATCGCCCTTTGTACTCTGTCAGCCTTTAACTTAGGTGCTATTGAGCATTTAGATGAACTGGAAGAACTAGCAGAACTGGCAGTGCGGGCTTTAGATAGTTTACTGGATTACCAGGACTACCCTATCCTTGCCGCTTACCACGCCAGCATGAACCGCCGTACTTTAGGTATAGGCGTGATTAACTATGCCTATTACCTGGCGAAAAATGGCGTTAAATACTCGGATGGTTCAGCCAACGGCTTAACGCACCGCACTTTTGAAGCTATTCAGTATTACCTGATGAAAGCATCGAACAAATTGGCTCAGGAGTTTGGCCCATGCGCTAAATTTAACGAGACCACCTATTCAGAAGGCATTATGCCTATTGATACCTATAAAAAGGATCTGGATAAGGTGTGTGCTGAACCATTGCACTACGATTGGGAGCAACTGCGTAAAGATGTGGTGAAACACGGTTTACGTAACTCTACGTTATCAGCACTGATGCCATCTGAAACGTCTTCGCAAATTTCAAATGCGACCAATGGTATTGAACCACCTCGCGGTCATATCAGTATAAAGGCAAGTAAAGACGGTATTTTAAAGCAAGTAGTGCCTGAGTACGATCGCCTGAAAAACCAATATGAATTGTTATGGGACATGCCTAACAACGACGGTTATATCAGCTTGGTGGCTATAATGCAGAAGTTTGTGGACCAGACGATTTCTGCCAATACCAATTACGATCCGGGCAAGTTCGAAGGTGGCAAAGTGCCAATGAAGATCTTGTTAAAAGACTTACTGACGGCTTATAAGCTGGGTGTTAAAACCATGTACTACCACAATACCCGCGATGGCGCTTCCGACATACAGGAAGACATCAAAGCGACGCCGGAAGACGATGGTTGTGCCGGTGGCGCCTGTAAAATTTAAGACTGGGGCTGCATTGCAGCCCTCTTTTTGTATGCATAGCTAATAAAAACACAGAGAAATTGCTGATGAGTTATACCACCTTTAGCCGTACGAACAATGATCAAATGAAAGAGCCGATGTTTTTTGGCAATCCGGTGAATGTATCCCGTTATGATCAACAGAAATACGGCATTTTTGAAAAACTGATCGAAAAGCAACTGAGCTTTTTCTGGCGTCCTGAAGAAGTGGATGTCAGTAAAGATCGCATCGACTTTCAACAGTTGCCAGAACATGAAAAACATATATTTCTCAGCAATTTAAAATACCAAACTCTGTTGGACTCAGTGCAAGGCCGCTCACCAAACGTCGCCTTGTTACCTATAGTGTCCTTGCCTGAGCTGGAAACCTGGATTGAAACCTGGGCATTCAGTGAAACTATTCACAGCCGCAGCTATACCCATATAGTGCGTAATATCACCAACGAACCTCATAAAGTGTTCGACGATATTCTGCTAAATGAACGTATTGTTGAACGTGCAGATGACGTGACCCGTTATTACGATGATTTGATCACTTCTGTTAGCCTGTATCACTTATGTGGTGTCGGCACTCATGAAGTGAACGGCAAAACTCATACCATCAGCATGCATGATCTGAAGCGTAAGCTTTACATCTGTATTTTGTCGGTAAACGTGCTCGAAGCCATCCGGTTTTATGTCAGTTTCGCCTGTAGTTTTGCTTTTGCCGAACGTGAACTGATGGAAGGTAATGCAAAAATCATCAAATTGATTGCCCGTGATGAAGCGCTGCATTTAACCGGCACTCAGCATATGCTGAATATTATGGCTGCTGGTGAAGACGACCCGGAAATGGCCATTATCGCCAAAGAATGCGAAGACGAAGCCTATGCGATATTCCGTAAAGCCGCTGAGCAGGAAAAAGACTGGGCTGAGTTCTTGTTTAAAGATGGTTCAATGATTGGCTTAAACAAAGATATTTTATGCCAGTACGTTGAGTACATCACCAACAACAGAATGCAGGCTGTGGGCTTAAAACCGATATTCAGCACCACTCAGAACCCTATTCCATGGATCAATGCCTGGCTGGTGTCTGACAATGTGCAGGTGGCGCCACAAGAATCAGAAATCAGCTCCTATTTAGTGGGTCAAATCGACAACGAAATGGATGGCGCTGACTTCGGCGATTTTGATCTCTGATCTGCGACTATTCACATGGTTAAAGTAGTGGTGAAAAATGTGCTCAGTCTGGAGTTTGGGCCTGAGCAACGCACCCTGCTTGAAGCCCTTGAAGCACAAAAACAGCAAGTGAATTATCAGTGCCGTGAAGGTTATTGCGGTGCATGTCGTTGTAAACTACTGTCAGGTTCAGTCAGCTACATCAACGAGCCGCTGGCTTTTGTGCGAACAGGTGAAATTTTGCCTTGCTGCAGTATTCCCGTTACAGATATAGAGATAGAATTGCCCTGAGTATCAAAAATACATCAGGGCAATGTCGTCTTTAGAAACTCAATTCAGAATCAAGACTTCTTAATACCTTCTACCGTCAGATCCAGATGAACAGTGGCAGATGCCGGGCCAAGAATGTTTTTAATGGCGAAATCTTCTAAGTTGATGCTGGTGGTGCCAGCAAAACCTGCGCGGTAACCACCCCATGGATCAGAACCTTCACCCAGCTTAGTGGCATTGATCACAACTTCTTTAGTAACACCGTTTAATGTGAAGTTACCTACTACATCAAAATCAGCACCTGCTTTTGGTACTATTTTTGTGCTGACAAAAGTCGCTTTGCTGTGTTTGTCTACGTTCAGGAAATCCGGGCTGCGTAAGTGCTTGTCACGCTCAGCATGGTTAGAGTCAACACTTTTGGTATCGATTTCTAACTGGATTTTAGAGTCCGTTAACTTGGCAGCGTCATAGCTGAATGTACCTTCAAAGGTATTAAAACGGCCATACAACCAGCTATAACCTAAGTGGCTGATTTTAAATTGAATAAAAGCGTGAGCACCTTGCGTATCTATTTCGTAGTCTGCAGCTTGCAGTGCTGGTGCTGCTAACATTGAAGTCAACAAACCGGCAATTAGTAATTTCTTCATTCCAATCTCCTTTAGTAATTAGGGTCTTAAGGTTTAAGCATGCGTTTTAACGTGTTGTCTTTATCAAAAACGTGATGTTTAAAAGCAGCCGCTGCATGTAAAACGGCTAACGCAATTAAGCCGTAAGCGGCAAACTTATGGACCAGTCCAGCTCTGTCTGCCTGTTCAGCAAACAATTCTCCGGCTGAGGGTAAATTAAATAAGCCAAATACGTCTATAGGCCGGCCATCTGCAGTCGAGATCAAATAGCCGCTACAGATAATCAAAAACACCAGGCCATATAAAGTCAGATGGGTAACATGACTGGCACGCTGTATGGCTTTACTGTGACTGGATAAAGGCTCAGCAGTTCCTTTAATCACACGAAACAGTAACCGATACAGCATCAGAGCCAATAACAACACACCAACACTTTTGTGCCAAAAAGGCGCAGTTCTGTACCAACTGCTGTAGTAGCTTAGATCCACCATCCAAAAGCCTGAGGCAAAAAGCCCAATGACCATGACGGCCACCAGCCAGTGCAATACAATGCTGGTCCAACTGTAACCTTTATTTTCTGTTGCCATAGCTTCCTCTCTTAATACACAGCTTATCTTTCCAGAAGTTGGTTTAAAATAGCAAAATTAAGCACGTTTAATTCTAATAAATAGAACTATAACCTATTACCTCTAAAGACAAGGGCAAAAAAAAGAGCCTTAACGGCTCTTTTCAAATATAGCTGAAATTAGAATTCAACTTTACCGTCACGGATATGCTGTTCGCCTCGCTCTTTAGCCAGGGCTATTTGCTTTTGACGCTCAGCAAAAGAAGCTTTCTGCTCTTCAGTAATTTTGTCATGACAATGCGGACAACTTAAACCTTGCACATAAAGTGGCGACTTCATTTCGTCCTGTGAGAGTGGCATGCGACAGGCATAACACTGATCGTAGCTGCCCTGTTCCAAACCATGTTTCACCGCAACACGCTGGTCAAACACAAAACACTCACCCTGCCACAGACTTTCTGGTTCTGGTACTTCTTCCAGGTATTTCAGAATACCGCCATCCAGGTGATAGACCTCTTCAAAACCTTGCTCTTTTAAAAAGGCCGTAGACTTTTCACAGCGAATACCTCCGGTACAAAACATCGCCACTTTTTTGTGCTTGGTTTTGTCCAGGTTTTGTTCTGCCCATTCTGGAAATTCGCGGAAGCTGGTGGTATTTGGATTGACAGCATTTTTAAAAGTGCCAATGGCCACTTCATAATCGTTGCGGGTATCGATAACTATAGTGTTTGGATCAGAGATTAACTGATTCCAGGCTTCACCTTTGACATAAGTGCCGACTATATGAGCAGGATTGATACCTTCAACCCCCATAGTGACGATCTCTTTCTTCAGCTTGACCTTAGTGCGGTAAAACGCCTGTTCATCAGCAAAAGATTCTTTGTAAGACATAGCTTCAAAACGACTGTCTGCAGCAAACCATTGCAACATCGCATCTATACCTTCACGTGGACCACAAATAGTGCCGTTGATACCTTCTTCGGCCAGCAACAAAGTACCTTTGACTTTGTTCAGCACCAGATGTTGGTAGAGGTTATCACGCAAAGTAACATAATCAGGTAAAGCGACAAACTTATATAAAGCAGCAACAACATACATTTTTGGATTCACCTTCTGCAAAACCGGACCGTAAATCCGGGGCAAAAATACGGGCGAGCATTATAACTAGTGAAAATGAAATAACAAGTTATGGCAAGTTTAATGCCGGAGTTCTGGCTCAGAGGACAAGGCCAGCTCAAAGGTTTGCTCACCGTCTGTGATTAATAACTTGTCATCTTCCCGCCACAAGTCCAGCTGCATATGACCTTTGAGCATGCAGCAAAAGTCCAGTAGCTGTTGGTGGGATAACGCATGGAACTGCACATTGCTGAAGTGTTGTTTGTACTGACTTTTTACTTTTTTCTGTTGGGTTTCATCCAGAAACAACACCACTTGATCCGCTTGATGGCTGGCGCGTTGCATATGTTTTTCGCTGAGTAAATCAACATTACACCAAAGTTTGATGTGTTCAGCCGCATCACTGACATACAAGTCAGGCGTTTTACCTGCACTTTCTATTTTAGCCAGTTGTGGAGAAGATTCGAAATAAGATAGATAAGCCAGAATACGGCGGGCAAAATGTTCAGCCAGCTCGGTTTTATAAGGAGCTATATAACAAGTCCGTTTTTGATAAAAATGACTGGCCTCTGACGCATAGTTCAGATCCAGCCTTATTACTTTGCTTATCACTTGCATACAGACACCTCGTTGGTATCGGCAACAACCTCTGTTTAGTGTAGCTGAGATTGAATTGCACCGTAAATCAGATGCATAGCCAATGCCAGTAATACCGCACCCATTAAACGATCAAACCAGTACCCTTTCATAAGCAAAAAAGCTCTTACTTTTTCGCGGGTTAGGATCACAGATAAAAATGCAAACCAGGCCGTTGTAGCGCCGGCCATATAAACGCCGTAAATCACTTTGTAAGAAAGTGGCGTAACTGGCGAAATAATGACTGCAAAAAGTGATAAGAAAAACAAGGTCGCTTTGGGGTTTAGACCATTAGTGACAAAACCTGAGGTAAAGGCTTTGAGTAATGACGGAGTCTCTGTCACCGGCTCTGTGACTATTTCTGCTGTGGTGTTGGTTGGTGCGCCGCTACGAATAGCCTGCCAGCCTATATAAGCCAGATACGCTGCCGACAGTGCGCTGAACAAGGTAAATAACCAGGGGGTGGTTTTAATCAGCAAGCCTAAGCCAAGCAGCGAATAACAGACATGCAGAAAAATAGCCATACCTATGCCAACACTGGCCGCTAACGCGACGTTACGACCATAACGCACTGCATAGCGTAGAACTATGGCGAAATCAGGGCCGGGGCTTGCTACTGCAACTAAATGAACTGACGCGATCAGTAAAAATTCCGGCCAGAAATCCATAGCTTATCCTTTTGATTATTCAAACATTATTATGCAGATATTAAAGCATTAGACTTCAGAGTGTCGAAGCTAAATCTTAAATTAATGTTACTTCATCACAAAAGTACTTGCGTCTGAATCGTTAATCCGCAAAAATGTTATAACATCACAATCATTAATTACTGTAATAGGTTTTCCGATGCGCCCTTCTCTTTTTCAACTTACTCCCGTTGCCATGCTGGTTGTTTCAGCATTTTCAGCCCAGGTTGTCGCACAAAGCATCACCGTGAACGGTGTAGTGCTGGATAATGACGGCAAAGCCATTGAACAGGCTCGTGTGCATGTGCATGGCCGTCAGCAATATGTGTACGCAGACAAAAATGGCCGCTTTACTATCCAGGCTCCTGCTGACGCTGAACTGCATATCTCTGCCAAAGGTTATGGCGATCAGTTTGTCACCTTATCAAACAGCAACGAACTTAAAGTACAACTGCAGTCTGGTGGCGTGGAACGTATTGTGGTCTCAGCTTCAGGCTTGCATCAATACGATTTGGAAATGGCTAATCCCGTTTCTGTGTTATCAGGTGAAGAGCTCAGCCGTAAAATAGCCCCTACTATAGGCGAAACCTTAAAGTCGATGCCGGGCGTACACAGCAACTATTACGGCCCAGTAGCCTCAAGCCCTATTTTGCGGGGCCTCGATGGGCCACGGGTTCGCATATTAAGTAACGGTCTTGATTCTGCTGACGTATCCCGTATTGGCCCGGATCATGCCATCAGTGCTGACGCCATCACCACAGAGCAAATTGAAGTGTTACGTGGCCCTGCCACTTTATTGTACGGCAGTGGCGCTGTAGGTGGTGTCGTGAACGTGGTCGACAACAGATTGCCACGACAGTTACGTCCCGCCAATACCCAGATAGAGACGCGCTACAGCTCAGGTGCAGATGAAAAAACTGCCGCCTTGACTCATGATGGCGGTCAGGATCAAGTCGCCTGGCATGTGGATGGCTTTAAGCGTAAAACCGATAATTATGATGTGCCAGATTTTACCAATGATGAAGGCGAAAGCACTGATCAACTGGCAAATTCATGGCTGGATAATTCTGCGGTGAATGGTGGTTTAAGCTGGATCACTGATAAAGGCTTGCTTGGTTTTTCCATAGGGCATATTGACAGTGAATACGGTATTCCTGGCCATCACCATCATCATGAAGAACATGATGAGGACCACGACGAGAACCACGATGAACATACAGAAGAAGCTGTATTTGCTAAAGTAAAACAAGACAGATACGGCCTGGCTGGCGAGCTGTATAAACCTTTTAACGGCATTGAAACCTTATCTTTCAGCAGCGCCCTAACCCGTTATCAGCATCACGAAATAGAAGAAGGCGTCATTGGTACCACCTTTAAGAATGATAGCTTTGAGAGCCGCTTCGCTGCTGAGCATGAAACTATTGCCGGCTGGCATGGTGTTTTTGGTTATCACCTGCAACAAAGCGATTATCAGGCGATAGGTGAAGAAGCCTTCACCCCAGATACCAAAACCGATTCCCACGCCTTATTTGTGCTTGAAGAGCGCAGTTTTGGCGACTTTACAGCTCAGCTAGGTGCCCGTATTGAGCACGTCGATTACAAAGCCTCTGGCATAGAGTTTGAACATCACCATGAGGAAGAAGACACAGACGAACATCATGCTGACGAGGTAAAACATGACTTTACAGCGTCTAGCCTGTCGGCAGGCTTAGTCTGGAACTTTCAGCCGGGTTACAACGCGGCTTTATCCGTCAGCCGCTCTGAACGAGCCCCGAGCGCTGCAGAGTTATACTCAAATGGTGCCCACATCGCTACCCGTACTTATGAATTGGGTTTGGCCTATAGCCTGGATCAAGACGGTGAAATTTCAGAGTCTGATGTCAACTTCAAAAAAGAAGTGGCGAACAACATCGATTTGACGTTACGCAAATATGACGGTGATTTTACCTTCACTTACAACCTGTTCTACAACAAAGTACATAACTACCTGTATATGAGAGATTCAGGTTTAACTATGGCAGACCTGCACTCCCATGCAGATGAAGACCATGAGCATGACGATCACGAAGAGCATGATGAAGAACACGGCCATGCTGAAGATGAAGCGTTCTCAATATTCCATTATCAACAGCAGAATGCCACTTTATATGGCGCTGAGTTTGCAATGGCTTATCAATTGACAGCAGAACAACAACTGGAGTTTTTTATTGACTCAGTGCGAGCCAAGCTGGACAACGGCGGTGATTTGCCGCGTATTCCACCTGTGAAAGTAGGTACAGGTTATAGCTATTCAGCAGAGGACTGGTCAGCAAATATCGACTGGACTCACTATATGAAGCAAAACCGGGTCGCAGCAGATGAAAGTGCAACAGGCTCCTATCAGATCCTCGATTTGAGTTTTAGTTATTACTTTAATTTAAATGATCTGGATCTGACTGCTTTTGTCAAAGCCAACAATCTGACCGATGAATTAGGTTTTGTGCATAGCTCCTTTATCAAAGAAGATGCGCCTCTGCCAGGTCGTTCTTTCACTTTAGGCATCAAAGCCCGCTTCTAATTTTGAGCCTTCGAAAACGCACAAGGCCCCGGTTATCGGGGCCTTGTTATCTGAATTCGTGAATTACTGGCCTCTGGCGAACAGGCCAATCCCTTTGTCTTCCATCGCTTCCCGGTACCCTCCGAGCCATTGCGATCTGGTGTCTAAATTCTGATAAGGACAAATCTCTTTTGAGCGACCTGTGACAGCGGCGCGATAACCTTGAGCGTGGGCACGTTCTAAACGATCTCTTTTCTGTCTTTTCATAAGGCAATCTTCCTCGATCTGATAAATAACAAGCAACTTACGTTGCACCTTAATAGATAGTTGAGATGCCGAAAAGGTTCCACTAATAAACTTAGCTCTTCCCTATTGACATTAAGTAAGAACCTGAAGTTATTTAAGATTTGATGACAAAATAATTTATTTTTTTTGAATTGCTTGGACTTTTTTTACTCACATCGTCCGTGATGTTCGCCTTCGGCAGCTAAAGCTATGAAAAAGGCTCTCCTGCTGTTGTTTAACGTTACGGAGTAACGTCATTTTAGAGGCAATATTTTGGATAGCAGAGAACAAAATTTAGGTTGGACAACATAGAACAAACCCGCTTTCGCGGGTTTGTATTTAGCCATCTATATACAACTGTAACTAGCTTACACGTCGTCTTAGCCACAATAGTGGCAACAACAATAAGCTATACCACGTCGATGAACCACCTTTACGCTCATAGGTTTCGTCTTCTGGTATCTTGCAGCTGTCGATTGTACCGTTAGGAACCGGAGTTAGTTTCACAGCTCTGGAGACATTCTCCATAACAGGATTACCCGCGCTGTCTTTTACCAACTCCCCTTTGCTATCGCGTTGCTCAACAGAAACTACAGCGTTGGCAATGATTTCGTTGTTATTGTTGATATCTTTTGCTTCAGCCAAAGTAAAAGCTGAATCACAAGGTAATAAGGTATTTAAGTCGGTGAAAGTATCGTTTTCGATATCATACAAAAAGGCCACTATACGCCTGTTGGTGCCATCAGCAGGTAATATTTCAGCCGAACCTACTACCATATTATTTTCGTTGATGGCCATAGGGTTCGTATCAGAACTATTAAAAAAGCCATTTGGAAAGGTCAGGGTTTTTGTGTTGTAATCAAAAATGAATAACCTGTCGCGTGACATACCATTAAAGGTTGTACTTGCAGAACCGACGACAATATTTTCATTGTTGATATCAACTGCAGTACTGGAATTCCATTCCAGTGGATCTATGATGGCTGACACTTCACCTTCATGAAAAACACTAGCATGCAATGCAGCACGGTTGCCATCAGTAGAGGTAGAATATCCGACAGCTATACCGTTATCATTCACAGATAAAGCCCGGCTGGAATAAAGATTTTCTGCCGTATCTTCAATCAGAGGGCCTAAAACGCCATATTGGACTGGCGCTGAAATTTGCCCTGCTTCGTTCATTTTCCAGACTAATGCCCGTTCAACATAACCATCTTTATATTGGTCGTGACAAAGACTTATAGGTCTGGTTTTTCCGGTACAGGTTGTTTCAATAGTTTCCTGAACGCTTTCCAGCATAGAAACACTGCCATAACCTGCCACGTAGTTGTCCTGACTGATTTTAATGGCAACAGAGAAACCACCGCCAAACTCTTCATAGGGAATAGGTAATGCAGTAACGCTATTGCCATTGACTACATAAGACTTTATATGACCCGGTGCAGGCAGCCATAAATTGACAGTCTCAGGCGATGGAACTGCTTCAGTAGCTTCAGGCGTAAAACTCTGTTGGGTGTAGGTGGTTGTCGCAACACCAATAGCATTTCCACTATTATTAATATCGTAC
The DNA here is from genome assembly GCF_029269265.1 of Rheinheimera sp. 1928-s. Classification (GTDB taxonomy): domain Bacteria; phylum Pseudomonadota; class Gammaproteobacteria; order Enterobacterales; family Alteromonadaceae; genus Pararheinheimera. The sequence goes on along the minus strand of NZ_JARIXP010000011.1, from coordinate 5,560 downwards.
AGGTATTCATTATTGGTTGGTGTTGCTGCTTGCTCGCGGATCTTAAGCTGTTCACCAGTCACCAGGTTAAAGCCCATTACTTCTACATAGCGCTGGATTGCATAGTTTGTGCTGTTGGCTCTAAGGTAATTGACCAAAACAAGCTGAGAGGACGCAGTGATGTTACCCAACTTAATCTGTTCTATTTGTTCGGCCGTTAAGGCTGCCACCAAACTGGCATTTTCGAAATCAATGGCGCTGATATCGATCGGGAAATTATAAATCACAGACCCAGAACCAACTGCGTCGCCATTGTCATTTAAAGCCGCGCCAAACTGAGATTGGACAGTGGTGACCTCAGCCAACTCCTGAACCTGATAAACAGCGGCGTATGCTGAACTGGCGGCCAGGCCGGGTAATAAGGCTAATACTACGGGCGATAATCTCATTCAGGTCCCCTGTTACTGCTGATTTAATGCTTCTAATTGTTCCCAACGCTCATAAGCGTGCGCGAGCTTCGACTCGGCCTCATGCAATTGGTTCAACGCTTTTTGGGTGTAATCGGCACTTTGCCGGAAAAATTGTGGATCATTTACTTGCTGCTGCAAGCCACTCAATTCTGCATCAAGTGTCTCGATTAAAGCGGGCAATAGTTCCAGTTCTCGTTTCTCTTTGTATGATAACTTCTTACTGCTTGTGGATGAAAGCTCTACAGGCTTTTCTTCGACAGGTTTTACACTTTTTTGCACAATTTCAACAGCTTTTACATTGTTTTGCTGCCGTTTTTGATAAGCCACCACATCTTCATAGTCACCGGCTATGTCGACCACCTTGCCTTGACCAGCGAAATACAGCGAACTGGTCACTGTATTATTAACAAATTCACGGTCGTGGCTGACCAGAAGCACAGAGCCTTGATACTGCTGCAGAATATCTTCTAATAGCTCTAAAGTTTCTACATCCAGATCGTTGGTCGGCTCATCGAGGATCAGTAAATTGCTTGGTTTAGCGAATAAACGCGCCAGTAATAAGCGGTTTTTCTCGCCACCAGATAAAGCCCGAACCGGTGTTCTGGCGCGCGCTGGTGCAAATAAGAAGTCCTGCAGGTAACTTAATACGTGACGGGTCTGACCGTTTTGAATAATTTCCTGCTTACCATCAGCGACGTTATCCTGCACTGTGGCATTTAAATCCAGCTGAATACGGTGTTGGTCAAAATACGCCACTTCAAGGTTAGTGCCGCGTTTAATTTCACCACTGTCGGCCTTGTATTCGCCAAGCAAAGTTTTGATTAAGGTGGACTTACCCACACCGTTTGGACCGACCAAGGCAATACGATCGCCACGCATCACTAAAATATTGATGTCTTTCAGTACAGTTTCGCCTTTAAAGCTGACGTTGACATCTTTGGTTTCAAACACCAGCTTGCCCGACTTTTGCGACTGCTCAATGGCAAATTCTACTTTGCCCATTTGCTCTACCCTGGCAGCACGCTCGTTACGCAGTTCTTTTAAGGCACGAACCCGGCCTTCGTTACGGGTTCGACGGGCTTTAATACCCTGGCGGATCCAGACTTCTTCTTCTGCCAGTTTTCTATCAAACAAGGCATTGTGTTGTTGCTCAACTTCCAGCAGTTTTTGCTTACGTTCCAGATATTCGGCGTAATTACCTGGGTGCGAAGTCAGCTCACCACGGTCCAAATCGATAATACGGCTGGCTAAAGCACGAATAAAAGCCCTGTCGTGCGAGATAAAAATGATCGCGCCTTTGAAGTTCATAAAGAACTGCTCCAGCCATTGAATGGCGGCTACATCCAGGTGGTTGGTCGGTTCATCCAGCAGCAATACGGTAGGCTGTGACACCAGAGCTTTGGCTAAAGCGGCTTTACGTAACCAGCCACCTGATAAAGAAGCTAGGGTGGTATCAGGGTCCATTTCAAACTGCAAACACAACTCTTCAATGCGGTTTTCTAACTGCCAGCCATGACGGGTATCCAGTTCAGCCTGCAAGGTGCCAAACTCACGTTGTTCAGCTTCGGTGGCATCCGAAAAATGATCGGCCAGATGGTAAAATCGCTGCAGTTTTTCAGCTAAATCGCCCGCACCTTCACGAATAAAATCTGCCACTTTAATATCTACACGAGCTGGTGGGTCTTGCTCTAAGCGGCTGATAATTAAATTATTCTGCCGCACAACCTGGCCATCATCCAAATTTTGATGACCGGTCAGTATTTTTAAAAAGGATGATTTACCAGCCCCGTTGCGACCAACCAAACAGACGCGTTCGCCGGCAAATAAACTGAAATCCACTTTATCTAAAATGGGATGGGTACCAAAAGCAAGGCTGGCTTGCTGAAAACGTAATAATTCCACTCTTTATAATCCTGACGACTGCTGACGCAGCAGTTGTTGTATCTGTTCAAGTTCAAAGGGCCAGAACAGTTCCTGTTCATTCACTTTTAACACCGGAATATGCACACGATAGCGCTCAAAAGCAGCCGGTTCGTCCACTATATCTATAATTTCAACAGCACCTGCAACGCCTGCCTGCAGCAAAAGCTGCTCGGCCTGCTCGCACAAATGGCAACCCCAGGTGCTGTAAAGCTTTATCTGCATGAAAACTTACTCTTCAAGGCGTTTAAACAGCTCAAAGCACACGTGAATATTCGGGTTACGTTTAAAGTCTTCCGGCAAACTTTGGGCTGAAATATCTTTGATGATCCAGCCTGCTTCTTCCAGTTCTGCTTTGTCAATTTTAAAGCGCCTTTTATTGTTGGAAAAAATTACTTTGCCATTAGGCGCCAGACAACGGCCTACCATAGTCAGCAACTTGACGTGATCACGTTGCACATCCCAGGTATCTTCCATCCGTTTCGAATTCGAAAAAGTTGGCGGGTCAACAAAGATTAAATCAAACTGGTTTTTACAGCCTTTCAGCCAATCCAGACAGTTATCCTGCACAAACTGATAGGCTTTGCCATCCAGACCATTAATAAGGAAATTGCGTTTTGCCCAGTCCAGATAGGTATTTGACATATCCACTGTAGTAACAGACAAAGCACCACCTAAAGCAGCATGCACAGAAGCAGTGCCTGTGTAGGCAAACAAATTCAATAATTTTTTGCCTTTGGCTTGCTGTTGAATAGCCAAACGAGTGACGCGGTGATCTAAAAACAAACCGGTATCCAGATAATCACGCAGATTGACTAAAAATTTAGCGCCATATTCAGTAACTTCTTTGTACTGACCGGCTTTGGCCAGCGCCTGATACTGATCTTTACCTTTTTGTTTTTCGCGAACTTTTAGCACTAGCTTGTCGCTGCTGATACCCAGCACTTTAGGCACCAGGTTCACCACATCAAACAAACGTTTTTGCGCTATTTGCTCGTCGACATTAGAAGGTGCGGCGTATTCATGGATCACCACTTCACCGTCGTACCAGTCGACTGCGACGTTGTATTCCGGAATATCGGCGTCATACATACGGTAACAACTGATGTTTTCGCGTTTCGCCCACTTCTCTAACTGCTTGACGTTTTTCTTCAGGCGATTGCCAAAAGATTCGCTTTCCGCATAAAACAAAGCTGCACTTTGACTGTTGGCATTGACCTGCACTTGCTGTTCGGTCAAATCGAACATAGTAAATTCACAATCCAGCGGACCGTTAGTGAATTTATAGCTTTTGGCTTTGGATAACTTCAGCGCCCGCAATAAATCGGGGCTTGAGGTAATAATGGCTAAACGCCAGCCCTGATAATGTTTTTTCAAGCCTAAGGAGAATTCAGCATAAATAGGAATAAGGCTTGGCAAATCCCCTAAACGCTCACCGTATGGTGGGTTGGTAATAATTACGCCTTTGCCTTCGCATACAGCAGACTGAATTTGTGTCGCATCCTGGGTAATAAATTCAATAAAATCTGCCACTCCAGCACGGGCAGCGTTCTGACGGGCTTTCTGCAAAGTGCGCTCATCTGTATCGCTACCGACAAAGGTTACACCTTCAGCTATCGCCTGACGTGAGCCTAAAGCTTCAGCGCGCAGTTGTTGCCAGAGTTCAGGCTGATGATCGCCCCATTGTTCAAACGCAAACTTCTCCCGCTTTAAACCTGGGGCTAACTGACGGGCCATAAGCACTGCTTCTATTAACAAAGTGCCGCTACCACAAAATGGGTCATATAAAGGCTGATCGGCTTTCCAACCTGAGCGTAATAATAAAGCGGCAGCTAAATGTTCTTTTAGTGGGGCTTCACCCTGCTCTTTGCGATAACCACGCTGATGAAGTGAAGGACCAGAGAAATCCTGAAAGAAATGGAAAAACTGACGTTCTAAACGCACCTGAAAGCGGACGTCCGGATCCAGACGGTCGACATTTGGACGCGCGTCGTAACGCTCGCGGAACTGATCCACTATGGCATCTTTCACGCGCATGCCACCAAACTGGGTATTGTCTATGGTTGGGTGCTTCCCCACACACTCGACAGCAAAACTTTGTTCCATCCGCATTAAGGAAGGCCAGTTAATGCGCATAGCCACCTGATACAGATCTGAATTGGCATCAATTTCGATGGATTGTTCCAGGCGCATAATACGGGTCGCCAGACGCGACCATAAGCACAGCTGATACGCATCTTTAAGTTCAGCCTTAAAGCGCACTACGCCCATGCCTAATTTAATGATTTCGCCTTGATAACGACGGATCTCATCCGCCAACAGCTCTTCAACACCTTTGGATGTTAAGGCCCAGAATTCCAACATATGATCTGCCCTGCAATAAAATGGCGCACATTATAACAGAAGCGCTTTCGAAAGCATTGGGATGTTTTTCAGCTCAAAAAACAAAGATTTGCGGCGATGAAACTTCAGAAATAGCCACTATCGCCTACTTTAAGACCTATGCGTTTAATAATTGTGCAGTCAGTTCGCTTCTTTGGAATTTACTGATATTAGGCCTTGCGCTGCTATGTCAAAAGCTCTACTATGCGCCCCGCAAACACGGACGCGGGATGGAGCAGCCTGGTAGCTCGTCGGGCTCATAACCCGAAGGTCGTCGGTTCAAATCCGGCTCCCGCAACCAATCTGATGTTTGTTTTAAATCCTGATAGTTACTGCTCAACTATCAATACGGACGCGGGATGGAGCAGCCTGGTAGCTCGTCGGGCTCATAACCCGAAGGTCGTCGGTTCAAATCCGGCTCCCGCAACCAACTTAAGTAAGTTATGTAGATGTAGTACCCCACTTAACACACACTGCTCGGTGTTAAGATACGGACGCGGGATGGAGCAGCCTGGTAGCTCGTCGGGCTCATAACCCGAAGGTCGTCGGTTCAAATCCGGCTCCCGCAACCAACAATCAACCGACTCAATAGTCGGTTTTTTTGTATCAAAAATTTGGGGTTTAGAAGATGGAACAGCCTGGTAGCTCGCCGGACTCCTCTTTATAAACCCTGGGCGAAGGTCATCAGCTCAAATCCGGCTCCCGCAACCAACAATCAACCGACTCAATAGTCGGTTTTTTTGTATCAAAAATTTGGGGTTTAGAAGATGGAACAGCCTGGTAGCTCGCCGGACTCCTCTTTATAAACC
>NZ_JARIXP010000010.1 GCF_029269265.1 Rheinheimera sp. 1928-s | reverse complement strand
TTTTCGGCCCTAAACCACCTACTTCAGTAGGTGGTTATCATCCAAAAGGCTTTGCCTGTAAAGACCTACCCATGCTAATTGCCGTTTTGATTTTTCGCAGAGTCAAAAGAGGTAATTAACATGAGTAGATATCAACAAGCATCGCATGTGTTCTGGCGGTGTCAATACCATATTGTTTGGACGCCGAAGTACCGGTTTAGAATACTGAAAGACAATGTAGGCAAGGAAGTCTGGCGTTGTATTCAGGTTTACAGTGCTCAGTTGGGTTGTGAAGTAGTGGAACTGAATGTCCAGATCGATCATGTTCATTTGGTGATTAAAGTCCCACCGAAGATATYGATCTCGAGCTTAATGGGGGCGTTAAAAGGAAAAATAGCATTGAAGTTGTTCAGCAAATTTCCTCATCTGAGAAAGAATAAAATGTGGGGAAATCATTTCTGGCAACGAGGTTATTTTGTAGATTCAGTTGGAATAAACGAAGATATAATTCGGCGCTATGTGCGGCACCAAGAAAAAATGGAACGGCAAGAGCAGGCCGAATTGGCACTAGACTAGACAAAGGGCCCCTTTTAGGGGCTTAACACAAAGCCACCTTCTTCAGAAGGTGGATTATTTACTCGCCGCCATCCATGGCGCTCACCATGCGGGCCAACACTTCGCATTGTTCAAAATTGCTCCTGGTAATTTGGTATGTCAATTTTTTCTCTGTTCTAAATATAGGGTAGGGACTGGTCTTGTACATGCCCGACTATCGGATTAACGAAAAACAAAACAGCAGTTTAGCCTGAGTAAAAAATCCACCAACTAGCGTACAGGCGGTATAGATTTTGTCGGGCATAAATTTACTGATTTCAGAAAAAGTTGTTGAAATAGAGGTACATCAGCGTTAATTTGGTATGAGTAAAAATCATGAAAGAGGGCGGAAAAATGTTCGACTTGCGGGCAAAAAACCTTCTATTAAAAAGTTAGCGATATAAAAGGAAAGTCATGGGTACATGGTCAGAAGACATAGAACTTGCTGTGAAAAACCTAGGTGGTGTCGCATCACTTTCTGAGATATATGCCGAAGTAAAAAGGGTTAGAAAAGGACCATATCCGTCTAGCTTTAAAGCAACAATTAGGGGCACAATTGAAAATAATTCCTCAGATTCTGCAAAGTTCAAAAGCAATGACATTTTCTTTTCAGTCAACGGACTTGGTTCTGGAGTTTGGGGGTTACTGTCATATATCCACAATACCCCAGAAGCATCAGATATAGAAGACGGTGGTAATGAAACACCACGGAGAGAGACACAAGAAACTTACCGAATACTCCGAGACACGCGGCTAGCTCGACAAATAAAGCTATTGCATAAAAACAAATGCCAAATATGTGGGAAGTCTATTGCATTAAGTAGTGGTGAGAGCTACTCCGAAGCTCATCATATTAAGCCACTAGGTAAAACGCACAATGGCCCAGATGTCGCAGGAAACATCATAGTTTTATGTCCAAATCACCATGTAATGCTTGATTACGGAGTAATAAATCTAGAGATCAAAAAAGTAACCACGCATGAAAATCACAAAATTCAAAGTGAATATATTGAATATCACAATAGCAACATTTGGCAAAGCCGCTAACAAGCGCAAGCAGCCGACTCGCTACGCTCTCGGCTGTTGCGGGCGTTAGGTGATCGCAGATGTTTTCTCCGTATTTTCTAACTGATGAAAATTTGGGTTTGTACCCTGAAGTCGATGTGCGAACAGATGCAAGTGGTGGTGTTGTCATAAAGCTAGCATTCCGCTCGCAGGTAATTGAAGTTTTCTTCAGTCAGGTGATTGCATTCTATTGTGTTGAAGAAAGTAATTACGAGTTGTCGCCGCTACCGGGTATGCCTAATGATGTTGACTTTGTATCGCTGGAAAAGGGGGCAAAAGAATCTCTAATTTGGAAGTCTTCAGCCAATTACAGGCGCAGTTTTTATGCTCATCTTGATTCATATCGTGCAGATGCATCATTAGACTCTTATTTAATTTTTGGTGCCGATTACGTGGTTTTGGTTGAGTCAATCGGTTTGGTAGATGTTAAGGTGGCAACTTAAGCACCTAACAAGCCGCGTCATTCGGGGCCTGCGGCCCCAGCGACGCTCACAAGTTCGCGCGCATGCGCGGGGCGTTAAATGTCATTGAGTATCAAATGAATAAATGGAAAGTATCATTTTTCGTAACTTCTGTTTTACTGGTGGGCAGCAACCTGTTTTGGTTGTATTCGGCAATTGATGCCGGCATTACATATACATACCAGCAAGTAAGCCTCGACGATCTAAGCGATGCTCATCGCTTCCTTGGAGAGCTGGTTGTGAAAGGCGGCAAGGAATATTCCCAAAAAGATATTCTGCATTTGGTAAGGCAGTCTTACCCAGATGCATTCATTGTCGAAGAGGGCAATAAAATTATGGTCAATAATGTCACGTTTACCTTTGAGGGTGGCAAGCTGAGTAAGGTGTACTAGTATGTCAATATTTAACAAGGCCAGGCACAATCTGTGGGCTGGATCTGCGCACTGCGTATACCGGTATTTGCTGACGGCGTTAGGGATCATGAAGGAATACCCGTGAGAGCAATCCTTAGTTTTCTTTGGGACCTACTCTACTTTTTGTCTGGAGAAGGAACTTGGTGTCTGCGACCTCACGAAAGACTTGTACTCGAAGCTGCTATCGCGAATTTCCCAGACGATATGCAAAAGCAGCTGCGTGCTCAATTGAATCAGAAGATATTTGTCCAACGATCGCACAGACAGATTAGCCGTCCACGTTTCTACTCTCCCTTCTATGTTCCAAACAAAGAAATGTATGCAAACGATGAGTTCTTGCACACACTGGTGAGTGTTAAGATCGATGTAGAGGGCGAGAGAGAGAATGCGCACATAGAGTTCTTCCGGGGACGAATAGATAGCATTCAGTTCAAGTATTCCGGCACGTTCTATAGAGGTAAGGCCGTAAAGGTGCTTGGCGTCAAATCTGGCAAGCCCGGCCTTTCTCATGCTGCTGCGATCGACCGGGCTGAACACGGGAGCCAAAACCAAGATGTGCCCTAACAAACTCTTCGAGGCGAACGCGCAAAAACAGTGTGCAGCTCAAGCTGGAGTTAAGGGTTGTGCCGAAGTATCTGATGCTTTAATGGTTCTAGATGGAAACGCAGAAAGCAGTGGTAAAGAAGGCATGCTACGCTACTTCTTTGATTGTTAGTCTGACGCTTTAAATAATGACTTTATGGTTTATAGAACCAAGAACCAAGTTTGGTAGAAATGCGCAGCTCAGGAATTAAAGTCTTGGTATATGAATGAAGTCACTCAATTATCTGAGTGTGAACTATGGAATAAAGCGCTACCCAAAAATACTTAACAAGGCGTGGTTGCCGCCTTCTGCTAGGACGGTGCAAAAGACACGCCACTCCAACACTTGGCGTTAGCGCTCTATGATGTCTTTCCCATATTAATTTTAAATAAAGATGTAACTCATTAAAAAGGAAGATAATGAAAAAAATAACTGTAAGTTTAATAGCTGTGCTGATGTGCATTATTCAATTTAGTGTTTTTGCTTCATCGAATGTCGGAAAAATTGAAGAAACTACTGTAAATAGTCAGATCCTGGGTGAGAAACGTCAGTTGATAGTGTACCTGCCTGCGGGCTACGCAGACTCGCAGCAAAAGTTTCCTGTTTTATATATTACAGACGGCGATATACAGGGAGCACATACCGCAGGAACTGTCGATTATTTATCAAAGTTTGATCTGGCACCGGGCATGATTGTGGTGGGTATAGTCAATCCAGGAAATAAACGAAATGAGGAACTGACCTTAGCTAAAAAAAATAATGGGCAGTCTCAAGGCCTGGCCGGCTCTGATCGTTTTCTTAGCTATATTGAAGAAGAGGTTATCCCATTCATTAAAAGCCGCTATCGCACTTTAGATTACCAGGCATTATCAGGTACATCTCATGGCGGTCAATTTGCAATCAATGCATTAATTAAGCGCCCCAATTTGTTCGATGGCGTCATTGCTATCAGCCCGTCATTGTATTGGAATGACAAGCAAGTTCTTGATCTGGCTGAAGATGCTCTGAAAAAGAAGGCTCTTCATGGGCGTTTATTCATTTCTATAGCGAATGAAGAGCCAACTATGACTGAATCCTTTCAAAAGCTGGTTGAATTAACAAGAAAACACCCAAGCCCAGACCTTAGTGTGTCATCAAAAACCTTTAGTGATGAAAGTCATAATTCAACAACATTGCTTGGACAATATCATGGCTTAAAGCACTTATTTCCAAATTGGGGGATACCTGACGCACCGCAAACATTAGCTGACTTACAGGCCATTTTTAGTGCTCGATCTAAGTTAATTGGTACCACTATGCTGATCCCAGAAGACAGAGCGAATGGGTATGGGCAGTGGCTGCAGTATCTAAACCGTCAAGATGATGCCTTAGAACTCTTTAGATGGAATCGAACAACTTATCCTCAATCTTTAAACGCGCATATAGCCTTAATAAAAGCCTGCTTACATTTTAATTTAACGGATGCTGCTAAATCAGCACTTGAAGATGCACAAAAGTCGATCAATGGGCTTAGCTCTGAACAAAAAGGGCAGCTCGAAAGTTTATTTGGTACAAAAACGCTTTAAAAACAACTAACAAGCGATTCTAGCTGACGGTAAATCGCTACGCTTTTCGTCGCAGTTTAACGGGAGTATAGAGTGAGCTACCTTCTAATCGTTGAAACTAATATGACTAACCCATCTGGGTAAATGATTATCTTAATAATGTAAGGCCACTGCTGAGCCAGTTCGGTGGCAACTATTTAATCAGATCTTCAGCTAGTGAATTATTGGAAGGAGAAAACAATGGATGTTATTGATATAAAAGCTTTTGTTCCGAGCGAAGACTACGAGGTTTCAAAGTCATTCTATTCTGAGATCGGATTTGAACCAGAGTATGTTTCTGAGGACTTAACGCTTTTTCAAAACGGAGACTGTGTTTTCTTCCTACAACGCTTTTTCAATGCAGATTTGGCCACTAATTTTATGCTCCAGGTTTGTGTGTCAGATATAGAGTCAGCGTACAGTCTTTGCTCGCAATCAAAGCACAAAACAAAAATAACTCCAATTCAGCAAGAGTCTTGGGGGAAAGTGTTCTATCTGTGGGGGCCTGTGGGGGAACTGTTGCATATTACAGAGTTGGTCAGCTAACAAAAGGTATCACTCGCTGCTTTTGGTCACAGGGATAGCAATAGGCCACAAGATTGTACTGATTAAATTCGCTCAAACGAGCTGTTCAAGCTTGGGTTTACCAGCACACCTAATGGTCCAACTAACAGCTCCTAATTTCATTGATTTAGTTTTGCCCAGACTTTTGGCGTAGTGCCAAAACACTGCTTAAAATGTCGGGTCAGATGGCTTTGATCGGAAAAGCCACTGCTGATAGCGACTTGCACTAATGGCAAGCCACGTTCAATCAAGGCTTTTGCTTTTTGTAGTCGCTTTAGTGTGACGTAACGATAAGGCGTTGTGCCGTAAAGGGATCTGAAATCGCGAGTCACTTGCCACTTACTATAGTTTGAGAGAGTGGCCAGTTCATCCAAGGTGATGTCGATTGGCATACAGGAATCAACCGTCATTACATCGTCAATATATTCACGGACTCGTTTTATCGCTTGGTAGTTTGCTTTGGTATGTTGAATGCGGTTGCTTGTTACCTGCTGTAAACAACTGGCAAATGAAAAAATAAGATCCTGCTGTTCCAGTGTCTCCAGTGGACGATTGAATTCAGCTAACAGCCTTGTGGCTATGTGGATAAAGTGGGGGTGTCTGGTGACTCCACCTTGTAAGAAGGGCAGGCTGACGCCTTGCAACACATTTTGTACGTCAACAGGGTTGATGCTGATTGCCCGATAAGCAAAAGGACTATCTGTTCCTGCCTGGCCGTCGTGGGTTTCGTCGGGGTGCAATATCACCACCTCGCCGGGCAGGGAGTGACGTAGTTCACCACGATAATTAAAGCTTTGCACGCCAGCTGTTGTTAACGCCAAAGTGTAGGTGTCATGGCTATGCGGCGCATAAGCAAGCCCGCTAAAACAAGCTTCGATGCGTTCCGTCTCGCCAGCCGCTCTTTTTACCCAACTCTTTACCAAGCACTGGCTGTTACCCATCCTTGCGGTACTCCTGAATTTACCCACATCGAACCATGCCAAAGTTACTTAAGTACTGGGTGTACTTTTGAGCTTTCTGCATAAAATCGCAATATCGTTCAATAACACAGGTGCTTACCGCGCTACTATAGCCCAGAACTTTCAGTGGGTTATATAGTTCCTGACTAAAATTGTATAGGTTTCATAAAATTACCTTCGGTTTATCGCAGCGACAGATAATCAACATTAAAAATCAGGCCATAGTTAATTTTTAAGGAAAATAAAATCATATGAACGGGATCAAGCGGTTTTTGCTTTGGATGCTGGCGATTATCACGCTGGTTGCGCTATCAGCCATTGTGGCTGGTTTTTCATTTCGGGCCGGGCTTGGTTCACCCACAGAGCCTTTCGAGGCAAAAGCTGTGTATGCGCCCAATGGTGTGGTTGCAACCAGTCAGCCCTTAGCTAGTCAGGCAGGTCTTACTGTGCTGAAAAATGGCGGAAATGCGGTTGATGCTGCGGTCACAGCGGCGGCAGTTTTAAGTGTAGTTGAACCCTATATGACCGGCATTGGTGGTGATATGTTCGCCATGCTTTGGCTGGAAAAAGAGCAGCGGCTGATCGGTATTAATGGCAGCGGGCACGCAGGCGCATTGATGACCTTTGAAAAGATGGCCGATCGTCGTCGTGTGCCAGATGACGGCCCTGAGTCTATTACTCTGCCTGGCGCATTATCGGGCTGGGCAAAACTCTTAGAAGCACATGGCACTATCACTTTGGCAGAAGCGCTGGCACCTGCCATTGCACTGGCAGAAAAAGGCTTTCTTATCTCGGACACCACTGCTACTGAATGGGGACTGTTTGAAAGCAAGATCAATTGGGACAAGGGTGCAAGAGCCACTTTTTTAATGGATGGTGCCAGAACACCAAAAGCCGGTGAATGGTTTACTAACCCTGATTATGCCAATACCCTGAAGCTGATTGCTGCACAAGGCCCCGCAGCGCTGTACGGTGGCGAACTGGGTCAGAAGATTGCGACAAGAGTGCAGGAATTAGGCGGTTTTTTAACGCAGGACGACTTTGCAAACTATAGTGCAGAATGGGTAGAACCTCTATCTGTTTCGTTTAAAGAGTACCAATTGTGGGAGTTACCACCCAATGGTCAAGGTATTGCTGCCTTAGAGATGTTAAAAATACTGGAACCCTTTGATTTAGCAGGCATGAAGCACAATTCTGCAGACTATCTACATCATTTGATTGAAGCGAAAAAACTGGCTTATGCCGATCTGGAATACTTTGTCGGCGATCCTGAATTTATGCAAATCACGCCAGAACAACTATTGTCAGAGCAGGTCATTGCCAAACGCAGGGCGCAAATTAATGCGGCTAAAGCCATGGCAAGTGCAGATCCCGAACCCTCCCTAACAACCAGCGAAACCACTTATTTAAGCGTTGCAGATAGCCAAGGCAACATGGTGTCTTTTATTAACAGCTTAGCTGCATCTTTTGGTTCAGGAGTTGTGGTGCCAGGCACAGGTTTTGCGTTACAAAACCGCGGAGTAGGGCTGTCAGTGCAGCCGAACAGAGCCAATACAGTAGCGCCAGGCAGGCGCCCGTTTCATACCATTATTCCGGGTTTTGTCACTAAGACAAATGCAGAAGGTAAACAACAACCCTGGTTAAGCTATGGCATTGTCGGTGGTCCGCAACAGCCGCAAGCCCATGTGCAAGTGCTGCTGAACATGGTGCTGTTTGATATGAATGTGCAACAAGCCATGGACGCACCAAGGTTCCGGCATTGGGAAGAAAACAGCGTGAGTTTTGAGCAAGGCATACCTCAAGACACAGTAGATGAATTATTTTCGATGGGGCATGCACCACAAAATCCAATTATGGCCACAGCGCAAAGTGTTTTTCTTGGTAATAGCAGAGGCCTGATATTTGGTGGTGGCCAAGCTGTGATGAAATTAGACAAAGGCTATGTGGCGGGGTCTGATTCCAGGCGAGACGGCGTAGCTGCGGCTCACTAAATAAGGTTATTGTTTACCTTTAAATTAAAAAGGTAGCGGGGGCGCTTCGGCAGCCCCTGTTTTTATCATCCTGTTTTCTTTGGCAAAACGGCTGGGGGACTGGCCGGTATGACGGCTGAAAGCCGTACTGAATGCGCTGGCAGACTGATAACCTATGCGGTCTGCCACTTCTGTTAAGCCAATGTCCAGCCGTCTTAATAAATCTTTGGCTATGGCCATTCTCCAGCGAAACAGGTATTCCATAGGTAACAAACCCAAAGTTTGAGCAAAACGTTCAAAAAATGCAGTGCGTGACAAAGCCGAGAGTCGTGCCATAGCCGCAACTGTCCATGAACGGGCCGGGTCGCGGTGAATAGCCCGAAGCGCTAAGGCTATTCGTTCATCAGCAAGGCCTCGTAATAAACCAGGCGGCGCCTGGTCTGTTGCTGTGGAGCGTAAAGCTTCAATCAATAACACTTCCACCAAGCGGTTTAAAACTAAATCCTGACCAGCCAACGGGTTTAAACACTCATCATTAATCAAATTCACCAGCACAGGCAGTCTTTTGCTTTGGCGCAGATGCACTATGCCCGGCATTAAGGACACCAGCAAACCAGCGTCGGGTGAGTTGAACTCAAAGTAACCCCCCAATAAACGTACATCAGCAGGCCCTTCAGTTCGGCCGTGACGAAGTTCTCCAGTCGCTAAAGCTGCAGTTTGGGAATTAATCAGCTGCGGTGTGATGGCATCAAAACTCGACATGGTAAAACCCGGAGTGGCGGGTAGCAAAATAAAGTCGCCTGCCGCCAAAGTAACAGGTTGTTGGTTGTCTACAGCCAGTAAACAACTGCCCTCCAGCACGGCACAAAAACTTGGATGGCCAAAGTCAGAATAACGTACAGCCCAGGCGCCAGCGCCACTGATGCCTTTTGAAAATACAGTACGGGGTTGCAGCAAGCTGATCACTTCCGTCAGCGGATCCATGATTTTTGAACTCTATGTAATGAAATGCGGACTATCGATTATAGATAGTACAGCCAATTTTCGCTACTTTAATCACAGCGAAACTAACTTATGGAGATGCTATGAAAACTGTACTGATCACGGGTTGTTCATCGGGTTATGGCCGGGAAACTGCGTTGTATTTTTTGGCAAAAGGCTGGAAGGTTGTAGCAACAATGCGAACACCAAAAGCTGATTATTTTCCTCAATCGGACAACTTGCGAGTTTTAGCTTTGGATGTGACTCAGGCTGAAAGTATCAAGACGGCGCTTGAGCAGGCAGGCCCTGTGGATGTATTGGTAAATAATGCCGGCATAGGACTGTTTGGTGCCTGTGAAGCAACGCCAATGGCTACTGTGCGCGAAATATTTGAAACTAATACCTTGGGTATGATTGCGATGGCTCAGGCGGTGATCCCGCAATTTCGGGCACAAAAATCTGGCCTTATTATCAATCTGACGTCAAGCGCTGTATTGATGCCGATGCCGCTGGTAGCTGTGTACACCGCCAGTAAAAGCGCTATTGAAGGCTTTAGCTCGTCTTTAGCTTTAGAGTTAAAGCCTTTTAATATTGGTGTTAAATTGGTTCAGCCAGGGTATGGCCCAACCACAAGTTTTACCAGCAATGGGGCTGCTCGTATGCAAGGGCTAATACCTCCGGTTTATGCCGACTATGCTCAGAGCGTATTTAAGGCTTTTACTGTGGTGCAGCAATTTACCAAGGAGTTGGATGTCGCCGAAGCTGTATGGAATGCAGCCACTGATCAAAGTGGCCAACTGCGTTTTCCAGCAGGTGCCGATGCAGTCGCTTTATCTTTGTTATAAGCAGGCCGTTTTAAAGTCACAGCCATCAGTCGTAGTGCTGTGACTTTTTTCTGTTCGGCTATCTTGGTTTTATGGCAAAGTAACTCACTGAGTTTTAAACCCTATTTAAGTGAGGAATAGCAGCGTTATGACTGCCGATTTATCTCCTGAATTGCTACCTGAAAATCACTTTGCTGCCATGTTGTTTGATATGGATGGCACCCTCTTAAACTCAATTGCTGCAGCAGAAAAAGTTTGGGCTCAATGGGCCAAAGCTCATGGTATTGATCTGGAAACCTTTTTGCCCACTATTCATGGCAGAAGAGCTCTAGACACTATCTCCGGTTTAAATCTACCCGGCATGGATGCGGCGACAGAAGCTGCTTACATTACCCAAGCTGAAATAGCTGAAGTGGAGGGCATTCAGGAAATTCCGGGCGCAGCTGCATTTTTAAAGCAAATTCCGGTATCGAGATGGGCTGTGGTCACTTCAGCTCCGTTGCAACTGGCCTTAACCCGCCTGAAAGCAGCTGGCTTGCCGATCCCACAAGTAATGATCAGTGCTGAAGATGTAGAGCAGGGTAAACCACACCCTGATTGTTATTTACTGGCGGCAAAACGGCTTGGCGTCAACTGCGGCGATTGTCTGATTTTTGAAGACGCTGAAATAGGTATAAAAGCAGCACTGGCTTCAGGCGCTACTTTGGTGGTGGTGACGGCAACTCACACAAGCCATAGTCCGGCTGGGGCAGCACAGCAGATTGCGGTGAGAGATTATATTCAGTATGGAGATATGCTGCTGAGTAAGCTGAAACAGCGGTAGTTAGTTGATCAGTTAAAATGCTTACCAGCAAATAGCTGAAAAACACCCGGCATGGAGCCGGGTGTGTTATCTATCAAACAGGACTAACTCTGTTAGTTAAAGCTATATCTCATACCCAAGGTATAACGTGGGCCGTATTGACGGGCGAACAGGAACTGTTCTTCGTAGCGGCCGTAACCCTCTTCAGTTTCGTTGTTCAGGTTTATGCCTTCCAGAAAAACTTTTAGTTGATCTGTGATGGCATAATTCAGGTTGATGTCCCACTGAGCATAAGCTTTAGCATACTGAGGTGGTGCATCGGAGGAGCCCTGTGACTGTCCTACGCCAATCAGGTAGGAGTCTCGCCAAGCGTACGTGACTTTGACTGACCAGTCTTCTTTTTCATAAAACATCTGGAAGTTGGCTGAATCACTGATACCTACCAATGGTGCCTGTTGAGTCAGACTTTGAGTATCAAACTCTACATCACCCTGCACAAAAGTGGCGTTAACACCTACACCAAAACCAGATCCGCCAAACAAATGCTGTACTGCCAGTTCAACACCATCCACTGATTTACTGTCGGTATTTTTTGGTTGGCTGATATTCCAGACAATTAATGGATCCTGTGCATTGGGTTCTATTTTACCCTCAGCATTGCCGTGACCATTGGCCAGCATTTGCTCAAATATGGCTGTGCTTGTGGCTTGTTCTCCTCTGGCTTCAATATCTGCAACGGCTTCAAGGTAGCGAGGGCCGTTCAGAATATCGTGCAAACCCTCAATGGTCGTTTCAGTAATGGTATTTTGAATAAAATTATCCACGTCTTTTTTGAAGTAACCTATAGAGGCGTAACTGGCCTCACCATAGTAGTACTCTAAAGACAGATCGAGGTTAGTGGATTCATAGGGCAGTAAGCCCGTATTCCCCAGAGCCCCTGTGCGTGAGCCAGGTTTTGGGCTACCACTTAAACTACGGCCTCCGACCAATAAACCTAAAGGTGCACGGGTAATGGTTTTACCCCAGGATAAACGGCCAACCCAGTCTTCGGCCAAGTCGACTTTTAAGTCAAACATAGGCAAAAGTAAATCGTATTTCCCGGTGAAATCGAGAGTTTGTTCAGCACCATCTTGTTGGTATTGTGTGATCCACTCGGAAGGACTTTCCCAATTTACCTGTAAAGGCACAGTTTGACGAACTATGTTAGGTACTTCAGTTTCTTCGTAACGTAGCCCGGCGTTTAGCTGCACAGCATAACTAGCCACATCGAACTCCCACTGCGATTGCACGTAGGCGCTCTTGGTTTCTTCAGCGACATGGCTTGTGCTGTCTATACCGTCAAAATAGGCATCTGGCACATAGACATCGCCACCCATCACGGCTTCGGTCAGGAAAGCTTGTTGCCTGGCTACGGCCTCATCAAAATCGTAGCTGTAGTAGTAGTGTGGCTGTAATGCGCTGCCGCCACTGCTGAACTGATCTAAAAAGTTCGCTGTAGAGTGGCGGGTAAACATACTGTCCGGGAAAATTTGTGGATAAGCCGGATTAAAACCTGCACCACCACGCAAACCACTCCAGGCCGAATAGCCACTCATGGTTTGTTCGGTCATTGCCGCGCCGAACTTAATATGACTCAATGGGATCTTAAAGCTGGAATTAAACCAGGTACCGTCTAACTGCAGTTGTTGGATCTCCGATTCACCCGGTGAGTGGGTAAACTGGCTGAAGTTGGAGTCTATTTCTGCTGCTGTTAATTCGTTGGTACCGTTGCGCCATAAGATCATCGCTTGCGGAATATCACCAGTACGATAATCATAAATTTTTGACAGCAATTGGTCCGAGCCTAAGATCACTTGGCCAGCACTGCCCAAACCTTTGTCTGCACCATTGTCTGTTTTGTTGTTAGAGTCGTGATAATCCAGCGAAAAATGCCAGTCATCGTTGAGTTTCCAGTCCAGATTCAAACCAACAGACTGAGCTTTAACTTCAGTGGTATTTCTGTCTGCAGTAAAGGATCCGTCATTACCGCCAATATCGGCATAGAGCGCAGTACCATTTTCATCCAGCTCGTAGGCATTGATATTGCCGCCAAATTCGTTCCAGATCCCCCAGCCAATAGCGTTTGTGCCTGTTAAAGCACGTGAAGCTGTGTAATCGAGAGTGGCAACAAAATCATCCACGGGTTCGTATTGCAGCGTAAACTGGCCATTGCTGCGTTCACGCTGCACATTTTCAATACCGTAGTTCATATCTTTGGGGAAAAAGTAATTACCAATTTTATTCCCATCGGCATCTTCAGCTCGAGCGTCTACCACTTTACTGGCATCCAGAGTGGGCAGCGCAACGTTGGCCTGCCAGCCCTGAATATTGGCTTGTTGCTTCTGAAAATCACGTTCCTGATGTGAAAAGGAGAAGGCTACACCAAGACGGTCTTCAGCAAAGGTATTGCTGTACACTGCTGCTAATTCTGGTGTTACATCATCGCCTTCGACATTGGAGCTGTCGTGTATGGCTTTGGCTGATACAGAGTAACGCTGGCCAGGCTGAGTCAAAGGTCTGGTCGTGGCAATATTTACTATTGCCCCTAAACCACCGCTTGGTAGATCTGCCCTGGAGGTTTTATAGAGCTCTAAAGCACTGACTCCTTCAGACGACAAATTTTCCAGATTGTAAGAACGGGTATAGCCTGTGCCAGGCATCTGACGGCCGTTTAAGGTGATCAGATTAAATTCCGGGCCAAAACCACGCACCGTAATTTGGCTGCCTTCACCGTTAGCACGACTGACGGATACGCCTGTGATACGTTGCAAAGATTCTGCCAGGTTAGTATCAGGAAACTTACCCATTTCTTCGGCTGAAATAGCGTCCACAACGCCGTTGGCTTCACGTTTCATATCCATGGAGCGGATCAGGCTGCCGCGTATACCTTTTACCTGGATCACTTCTACTTTTTCTTCTACTTTTTCTTCTGCTTTTTCATCATTTTGCTGGGCTATCGCCTGGGGTAAAGATCCGGCGGATAAAATGACAGAAATACAGACCGCAAGATGACTTTTATTTGAGTTTAACCTTTTCATGTTGAACCTACTCATTCAAATACTGTTGTTTCAACAGGGAACCTGCCAGGTCTCCTGCTGTTCGCTGTTTGCATTGGCGCTTTGCTGTGTTACGGGTTGGTAATCACCACGTTATCCAACCGATACACCGCGCCTTCGCCCGATCCCCAGGCAGGAAAAACCATCAACACATCGATAGCACTGACATCAAGGCCTTGATCAAATAAGCTTTGCAGCGGGAAAGTGTATGTTTGCCATTGGCCTGGCACAGGAACTGCTCCTTCCTGACTGGCTGACAGATCCAGTTCTACTGCGGAGGAAGCATCACCGGCTTCAATCTTGAATAGCCAGGCTGCAGCAGCATTGTTTGGTGGGCTGACGACTTTCATTTCAAAACGCACAACACCAGTGGCCAGCAGGGCTGATGCGTCGTAATACACATCATCATCCGCCAGCAGGCCCATCACTGTTGGGGCAGCACCTATGACAAACTGAGCTGTGTTACCGTGGCTGGCGTCATCTACTTCTACTGTTGGGGTAGTACCACCGCAGCAATCCCAAATGGACCATTGTTCTGCAGCTGCATCGGCAAAAAGAGTTAGGCCATTGGCTGTTGGTGCATCGCCATCAGGATGAAATATTTTAGCGTTATCAACACGATAGACAGCTCCCTCGCCAGTGCCCCAGGCAGGGAAAATCATCAGTACATCAATGGCGCTCAGATCCAGTCCTGCAGCTGCCAAGTCCGACAACTTATAGCTGTAAGTTTGCCACTGCCCTGTGACCGGAGATTGAGCTTCAACGCTGGCGCTCAAATCCAGTTCTACAGCTTCAGCGCTATTGTTCGATTCTACTTTAAACTTCCAGCTTGCATCCGGGCTGGATGGGGCACTGACCACTTTCATTTCAAACTGAATTAAACCGCCATCGATCAGGGCTGTTGCATCAAAAGGGGTATCAGCGCCTCCATTGGCAGCACGAGTAATAAATCCCATGACGGTTGGGGTGGCACCTATGCTGAACTGAGCCACCATACCATGGGTTGCATCGTCCATTTCTTCGGTTGGTGTCGAGCCCGCACAGCAATCCCACATAGGCCAGTCCGGGTTAACTCCATCTTCAAACAACACCAACTTGGGCAGGCTTTGATTAGGCTGAGCTATTTTAACGTTGTCGATACGGTACACTGCACCTTGTCCTGTATCCCAGGCAGGGAAAATCATCAGGACATCAATAGCCGCCACATCAAGTCCGGCATCGGCCAGAGCCTGTAATGGAAAACTGTAACTTTGCCATTGCCCTGTCACCGGGGCTACACCAGCTGAACCCTGAGTTAAATCTATTTCAACAGCAGTCGATCCTTCCGAACTTTCTACTTTAAATTTCCAGACAGAAGCTACGTTAGCTGGTGCTGAAACCACCTGCATATCAAAGCTGATACTGCCGGAAGCAATAATAGGGGAAGCATCAAAAGGAGTTGGTTTTCCTTCAGGATCGGTAATAAAAGCCTCGCGGCTGACAAAGCCATTGACTGTTGGAGTTGCACCTACGCTGAACTCGTACACATCACCTCGCTGTGCGTCTGCAGTCAAGGCCGGAGTGCTGCCACCACAACAATCCCAGGCTGGCCAGTTTGGATTTGGAGTGCCGTCGAAAATAGTCAGATTCTGTGGAATACCCGAAGAAGGCGGTGATGGGATAGGGGCTTTGCCTTCGACTAAACCATCACTAAGATCATCGTAACCTGGGCGAATGGTTTCGCAGCCTTTACCTGTCGCAGGATTGGATGCACATTCATAGACCCGCACATAGTCAATCAGAAAGCTTTGACCATTTTCAAAAGCTGTAGCGTCTATACCACCATTGTTGACGTTCTCTGGCCAATTGCCACCTACAGCCAGGTTCATGATCATATAAAACTTCTGATCAAAAGGTGTCTTGTCCCAGTGAGTTTCTAATTCGCCACTGCTCTGATCAAAGTATTCGCTAAACCAGCCGCGATGTCTCAGGCCAACAGCTTCACCTTTAGCGTTATAGCGTACATCGGATTGACGCTGCGTAGCATAAAGGTAGCCATCTACGTACCAACGGATTTCTCCTTCTTGCCATTCCAAGGCATAAACATGAAAATCGTCAGCCGGGTTTGCGCCGCCAGGCAATGCATAGGCTTTGCCTGAGTTGGAGTTATTTGGCCATTCTTTGCCATAGTGCAATGTGCCGTGAACATTAGATTCTGTTACCCCTTCAGCGTTGGTTACTTTCAGGTTCACTGCTTCCATAATGTCGATTTCACCAGACTTGGGCCAGCCGCCATAGACTGAGTCTGTTGGCATCATCCAGAATGCTGGCCAGCTGCCTTGACCTGAAGGTAATTTGGCTCGCATTTCAAAACGGCCATACTTGAAATCTGCTTTGTTTCTGCTGACAAGACGGGCTGAAGTATAAGGCTTTTCAGCGTTGGCTTCGGCAGGCAAAGCCACTATGTTCAGCATGCCATTTGCAATAAATGAGTTGTCGGCGCTGTCGGTGTAACATTGTTTCTCGTTATTGCCACCGCCGGTACAATTCACCTCATGACTCCACTTTGTGGCGTCTATGCCGGAACTACTAAATTCGTCGTTCCACACCATGACCCAGTCACTGACAGGCTGAATTGGATCAACCTTGCCAAAATCTGATTTTGTTTCTGCTCCACCGCCACATCCGTGCAGGCTGGTCAGTGTGACGCCCGCGCAGAGTATGGCGATGCTTGTCGCTATCTTTCTCATGTGTAATGCCCTGTCAATTGGAAGTTTGTTTTTTGATCAGTGCAGCTGATCATTTATGGTTATGAAAGCGCTACCTGAAAGCGCTTTCAAGAGCGTATTAGGAGAGTGAATAAATATCAACCATCAGGTTAATAAATTTCACTTATTGTCTTTAAGTTATTGTTAAGTAATGGGTTTTTATTTTATAAAATGCGGCGTGATTAAAGTTTGAGCGTTTCAGCTGGGTGGATATGAACTTAAATGATTAAGTTTTTAATAAAATTGAACTGGGGATAACCCTGTTTTTGGCGCACTATATTCTGAGTGAGGCAGAGGGTGGTGTTCAATAAATTATAAATAGATTCATGAGGATACCTGTTGTGCGACATTTTTGTGTGTTTTTTCTGTATTAATTAAGGTACTGCACGATTTTTGGGGGCATACATGGTGGTCAGAAAAAATTCTATTGTAAAAACAGCGGAAAAATAATCATTAATTCGTTTAGATCTTAACAAAGCTTAAGTTTTCTTTAAGTTTAGTCCCGCACACTGCCTGCTAAATCGATATGCGGGAGTGTGCTTATGTTGTCTTCTTATCAGTTCGGTCAGTCAGTCGCTGTGAGTTTGCCTGTGCCGGATGTCAAACCGCTGTTGCAGTTGGTGAAAGCATCAGATGTGCAGCGTCCTTCTGTTGAGCAGTTTATTGCATCAGGTTTTGCCAAAGCCTATCAGGCCGATGTGCATAGTTTTATGCCAAATTTGTTAGGCGTAAACAGAGCTGGTGAATGGCAGGCCGTGCTTGGACTTCGCAGTGCGGCTCATACAGATTTATTTATCGAGCACTACTTACCAGCTTCTGTAGAGCAGTTACTTGCTACTTATGGCATGCAGACCGAACGTACTCAACTGATTGAAATTGGCCATTTATATGCCATCAACAAACAAAGCTTATTACAGCTGTTTGTATTGATGGCTTATGCGCTGGACCAACTGAATTACCGTTATTTGTTATGTGCCGCCACTACCCAGGTTCGCGGTATTTTAAGCCGCCATGGCATTGAGCTGACGGAACTTGGCGAAGCAAAAGCTGAAGCTTTAGGTGAAGATGCTGCCAGTTGGGGCAGCTACTACGACACCAATCCCAAAGTTTGTGTGATGGATTTAGCTGCCGTGACCCGCTTTATTCACAGTGATGAAAAATTAACAGCTTTAGCCCATCAACACTGGCCGCAGTTGCATCAGTTAGTGGCTCGTTTACCACAAGGAGACTGCTGATGGGTATTGAATTACCAACAACGGCGGTACTGCGCGACTTAGCGACAGGTTTGGCTTACTCACAAGCTCAAATCAAAAAACAAATGAGGGTATGGCAAGAATTATTGCTGGGCTACGGCGCACAGCGTATTGCGTTGGCGGCGAATAGTTCAGCGCAGTGGGCCTTGTTGGATTTAGCTTGCCTGGATGCGGATTTACTGCTTGTGCCGCTGCCCACTTATTTATCTGAAAGTCAGTTTGCCCATGTCATGAGTCAACTTGAGCCTGATTTCTATATTTCAGACCAAGAACAAAAAAACGCAGAATTTACCTTGTTAGAACAAGTAGGCGATTTATTGCTGTATCGGCGCGAGTTACAAAGCTCTGGCGCTGCTATTCCTGCTACTTGTCAGAAAATTACTTTTACCTCGGGTTCCACGGGACAGCCAAAAGGTGTCTGTTTATCAGCGCAAAGTCAGTTTGATGTGGCGCACAGTCTGCTGGAGCGCATCAACCAAGACGCGCCTAAGCATCTGTGTTTATTACCTTTAAGCACCTTGCTGGAAAATATCGCCGGTATTTATGCACCTTTATTAGCAGGTGGCGAAGTGCTGGTAGCTCCGGATTCATTACGTGGTTTTAGCGGCAGTCAGCTTAGCAATCCACAGGCTTTACTGGCGCTTATCAGCAGTACAGCACCAAAAAGCTTAATTTTAGTGCCTGAGCTGCTGCAACTACTGGTAATGGCGTGCGCTCAAGGCTGGCAAGCACCAGAATCACTGGAGTTTATTGCCGTAGGTGGTGCCCATGTATCCGCCGCTTTATTGCAACAGGCTGCACGTCTTGGCTTACCTGTGTATCAGGGTTATGGCCTGAGCGAATGTGCTTCTGTGGTGGCTTTATCCAGTGTGGATGCACGTCAAAGTACGGCTGCAGAACTGGAATTAGTGGGTATGCCGTTAGCACATCGTGATATTGAAATTATCGATGGCGAAATAGTAGTGAAACAGCCATTTCTGGGCTATTTGGGCGATGCGGCGTCGCTAAGCGACAAAGTCTTTACCGGCGATTTGGGTGAGCTGGATACACAAGGCCGCTTACGTATTCTGGGCCGTCGCAAAAACTTACTGATCTCAAGCCTGGGACGCAATATCTCCCCTGAATGGCCAGAAGCGTTATTGACTCAAAGCGGTTTAATCCGCCAGGCCGTGCTGGTGGGTGATGCCCGGCCTTATTGTGCTGCCTTGTTGTATCTGGCTGATGCCAAAGCGACAGCGCAGTTGCCTGCTTATCTGGCTCAGGTCAACCAGCAGTTACCGGATTATGCCCAAATCAAATCCTATCAGCTGTTAACTCAACCTTTGTCTGTGGTCGATGGCACTTTAACGGCCAATGGTCGGCCACGCCGAGCGGAAGTAGTTAAAAAATACCAAGGCGAAATCAATAATTTATTTGTTTCTAATGATCTAACAGGAGAATCCTATGAGTTTTTATCAGACGCTGGTTAATGCAACTGAAGCAGAGCGTGCTTATTTACTGGATGCTCCCATGATCCGCCGTACTTTCGCCGGGGATTTTACGCTTGACCATTATGTGGCTTTTTTAACTCAGGCCTATCATCACGTCAAACACACAATACCGCTGTTGATGTCGGTGGGTGCCTTGTTACCAGAATCCAAAGAATGGTTACGTGAAGCTGTAGCTGAATATATTGAAGAAGAGTTAGGCCATCAGGAGTGGGTATTAAACGACATAGCAGCTTGTGGTTATGACAAAGAGCAGGCTCGGGCCAGCACTCCGGCTTTTGCCACAGAGCTGATGGTGTCTTATGCCTATGATTCGGTACGCCGTGTTAATCCTTTATGCTTTTTTGGCATGGTGCTGGTGCTTGAGGGGACCTCCATCGCGTTAGCCGAGCAGGCGGCCAGTAAAATAGCCGGTACTTTGCAGTTACCACGTAAAGCTTTTAGTTACCTGAACTCCCATGGTGCTTTGGATCAGGACCATATCAAGTTCTTTGAAAGCCTGATGGATAAGATCACAGAGCCTGCCGATCAGGCGCTGATTATCCATAGCGCCAAACGCTTTTTTCACTTATACGGCGACGTATTCCGTAGCCTGGAAAAACCTCATGGCCTGACTAAAAAAGTGTTAGTAGATGAGGCAATAGCATGAGCGGGTTAGCAGGCGAAACTGTGCTGCTGACAGGGGCGACAGGTGGCATTGGTGCTGAAGTCGCCAGGCAGTTGAGCGGCGAGGGCGCACGGTTGATTTTAACCGGTCGCTCTGTTGAAAAACTTCGTGCGCTGCAAAACCAGTTGGCGGCTGAAACTTTGATCTACTCCTGTGATTTAACTAATACAGCAGAGCAACAAGGTTTGCTGCATTTTTGTCAGCAGCAGGGGGGCATTGATGTGCTGATTAACAACGCTGGTATTAGTCAATTTGGCTTGTGTCAGCAACAGCAGTTTAGTGAGCTGGTTAGCATTAACCTGCTGGTGCCTATGCAACTGTGCCAGATTTTTCTGCCTATGTTGCGGAAGCGCCAAGGCCAAATTCTTAACGTTGGTTCTGCCTTTGGCAGTATTGGTCACCCAGGCTTTACTGGGTACTGCGCCAGCAAGTTTGGTTTGCGTGGTTTTACCGAAGCCTTGCAGCGTGAACTGGCCGATAGCGGTATGCAGGTGAAGTATTTTGCACCACGAGCGACAGAAACTAGTATTAATTCCAGCGATGTAGTGCAGTTAAATCAACAGCTTGGCAACAGCATGGATAGCCCGAACTGGGTGGCAGGACAGCTTGTTAAGCAGCTGAAGTCGAACGAGCTACGCCGTTTTCTTGGTTGGCCTGAACGGATTTTTGTTCGCCTGAACGCCGTGTTCCCGACACTGGTGGATATGGGGTTAAAAAGTAAATTAACACTGATTGAATTATTTGCAGTGGGCAAAAATCACTAACGAGRTAGATATGAATAACGTATTGAATAAATTAGTTTTAATTCCAGCTTTGTTTTTAGTTCAAGTAGCA
Organism: Rheinheimera sp. 1928-s; assembly: GCF_029269265.1. Lineage (GTDB taxonomy): Bacteria > Pseudomonadota > Gammaproteobacteria > Enterobacterales > Alteromonadaceae > Pararheinheimera. Next base: position 51,519 of record NZ_JARIXP010000010.1, on the reverse strand, counting down.
CAGGCCGATGTACTGCAGGATATTAAACCTTTGCAGGATCGCTGGGCTGAAGTGAATTACGCTATGAGTGAAGACCAAAAAGAAAAAGCCTTTCCAGAGCTGGTCAACCAAGCCAATGCAGTGGTTGCGGCCAATCCGGACAAAGCCGAAGCCTTGATTTGGCGTGGCATTATTAAATCTAGTTATGCCGGGGTAAAAGGTGGTTTAGGCGCTATGTCACTGGCAGAAGAATCTAAAGCTGATCTTGAGGCTGCACTTAAAATCGACAGCCAGGCCTTACAAGGTTCGGCGTACACCAGTTTAGGTGTGCTGTACTACAAAGTTCCAGGCTGGCCTATTGGCTTTGGTAGCGATAAAAATGCCAAAAAGATGCTGGAAAAAGCCCTGACGATTAACCCTCAAGGTATTGATCCCAATTATTTTTATGCTGAATTTTTAACTGAAGAGCGCGACTATAAAGCAGCCATGAGTTACATTGAAAAGGCAAAACAGGCTGCACCTCGTCCTGACCGCCCAACAGCCGATCAGGGCAGGTTGCAGGACATCGCTGCACTGGAAGCCAAAGTAGCGAAAAAGCTAAAACGTTAATCAATAAAACGTGTAGGAGCGTGGCTTGCCCCCGCCCGTATCAAATTTCAATCAGATGCTGTTTAGGGGTTATCCCAGTTCATATTCAGGTTCGAATACAGGGGCATGTATGAGACTATTGCTGGTCGAAGACGACCTAGATTTAGCCAAAGGCTTGGTGCTGGCATTGTCCAGTCAGGGTTTTGTGGTAAATCACGTAAGTTTGGGTCAACATGCGTTAAGCAGCATCAAAGCCAAAGACTGCGATGCTGTGATCCTCGATTTAGGTCTGCCTGATATGGATGGTCTGGATATACTCAAACAAAGCCGTCAAAGAGAAGGTCATTTACCTGTGCTGGTGCTGACTGCCCGCGATGGGGTGGATGACAGGATCCGTGGTCTGGATTTAGGCGCTGACGATTATCTGGTTAAACCTTTTGCTATGCCTGAACTGTTCGCGCGTTTGCGGGTGATAGAGCGGCGGCTTGGCACCGCAGCTACGCATTTAATTAAACTACAACAAGTAGAATTGGATACCAGCGCGCATTTAGTCCGAGTCGAAGGTGAATCTGTTGGCTTGTCACGCCGCGAATATATGCTGCTAAAAGAATTGATGGAGTCGGCTGGACGGATAAAAACCCGCGAGCAGCTTGAAGCCAGTTTGTACGCCTGGGGTGAAGAAGTGGCCAGCAATGCGCTGGAAGTGCATATCTCCAATTTGCGTAAAAAGCTGCCGAAAGATTTTATTAAAACCCTGCGAGGCGTGGGGTATAGCGTGAGTGTGAACCCGGCATGAGCCTAACTATATGAACCAGCCATGAGTCTGCTATGAGATCCTTGCGCCGCTACTTAGTCACAGTGCTGATCGCGCTTTTTACGCTGATTAGCTTTGTTGCAGCTTTGCAAAGCTATAAACAAAGCGCCAGCAGGGCCGAAGCTTTATTTGATCAGGACTTACAGATCCTGGCGTCCAGTTTGTCGCAGCAATATCAGGCCGGTTCACAGCAACAGCTGGGGCTGGCGCTGCAAGTCTGGCAAAAAGGTAAGTTGGTGTATCGTAGTGCTTTGGCACCTGAAACGTCGATGTCGGACGCTGAAGGTTTTAGTGAGCATAATTTTGCCGGTAAAAGATGGCGGGTGTTTCGTCAGACGCCTACCGATCTGTTGACTGTGATAGTGGCACAACCCTTGACACAGCGCCAGCAACTGGCGGATGAAGTGATCACAGCCTCTATTTATCCGGTTGTGCTGAGTTTGCCGCTGCAGGCCTTATTGATATGGTTGGTGGTGAGTAAAGCTTTGTCGCCTATCAAACGTTTTTCTGCCCAGTTGTCGTCTAAAAAAGCCAATGATTTAAGCCCGGTAGAGTTGGACCAGGTACCGGCAGAGCTGGATCAGATGCTAAAAACCACCAATCAGTTATTTGCCCGTTTAGCCGATGCTTTTGAGCGGGAAAAACGTTTTGCCTCTGATGTAGCGCACGAGCTACGTACCCCTTTAAGCGTATTGCAGGTGAATTTGCACAATGCTTCTCAGCAGTGGCAGCGTTGTGGCATTAACGACCCTGAAGGTTCTATGTTGGCCTTGCAGGCTGGTGTAGAGCGCATGAGTGCTTTGATCGAACAAATTATGCTGTTGAACCGAACTAACCCAGAGCATTTTCAGGCCCGCACTGAACAGCTGGATTTAGCTGGGTTATGCCGCCAGGTGGTGGCCGACTGGTATCCACACATTGAGAAAAAGCAGCAACAAATTGAACTGTTGGGCCTTGAGCATTTGTCACTGAAAGGGGACGCTTTTGCGTTGCGTTTATTAGTCAGCAATCTGGTGGGTAATGCCAGTAAATACACTCAAGTCGGCGGTTCTATCCAGCTGGAGCTGTCTACTGACCAAGATAAAGCCATGCTTGTGGTGCAGGATAATGGCCCTGGTATAGCGCCCGAAGAATACAAAAGAGTGTTTGACCGCTTTTATCGGGTGGGTGGTGACAGGCATCAATCCGGCACTATAGGTTCAGGTTTGGGCTTGGCTATAGTACGGGATATAGTGGTTTTGCATCAGGGCAACATCAGCCTTGGAGCCTCTGATTTTAGCAGCGGATTAAAAGTGACAGTGGAGCTGCCGCTTTGAAAAACAAAAAGTTAAGAAAAAACAGTAAAAAGGCATTGCCCGTTGCAGCATTGTTATTGCTGACTCTGCCTGTTGTAGCGGAGCAAAAGGTATTTGAGCTGCACATTAAAGATCATCTGTTTCAACCCTCTGTGCTGTACGTACCCGCTGGTGAAAAAGTGAAGCTGCTGGTGCTGAATCAGGACCCGTCGCCTGAAGAGTTTGAAAGCTTTAGCTTAAACCGCGAAAAAGTGATTTTAGGCAAAGGCAAAGCCACCTTATTTGTTGGGCCTTTGCAGCCTGGCAAGTACCAGTTTTTTGGCGAATACAATCCAGACAGCGCACAAGGTGTGTTAATAGCCCTGCCTGAAGATGAATGGCTACGGCATAGGGCGAATCATGCTTATTAATACGGTGCTGATGTTTTTACGCGAGTTGTTACCGCTTTGTTTGCTGCTTGCGACTTTGCTGGTGTGGCACAGAACTGTCTGGCGTAGTTTTGCTTTGTATTTTGCCTTGCCCTCAGTGCTGATGCTAAGCCTTATCAGCCTGAAAATGGTATGGGTCTCAGAACAACTCGATGGTCTTGGGCTGGAGCTTTTATATAGCTTCTTGTATCTGAGTTGTTTTGTATTGCTCTGTTTGTCGGCCCTGAAAGCTCAGTGGGCGCTGTTGAGTTCAGCGCTTGCCGCAGCTTGTCTGTTTAGTATTAGTGGCAGTAACTTATTGTTATACATCTGGTTGCCAACACAGGCAGAAAACACACCGGCCGATTTGGTGTTAGGGTCAGCCTTAGGAGTAGGTATAGGGGCCAGCATAGCTGTGCTTTGGTATTACCTGCTTAGTGAGCTGAAACAGTGGCGCATCAGCAGTTTTGCTTTGCTGTTGTCATTATCCGGCGCTCGTCAGGTGATGATGGCATCAGCCTTATTGCTCCAGTCTGATTGGCTCCCCGCAGGGCCACAGCTTTGGCAAACCGAACAGCTACTGTCGGAGCAATCCGAATTAGGTTTCTTTTTACAGGCGCTGATGGGTTATGAAGCCACACCTAGCCTGTCGCAGCTGCTGTTGTATTTACTGTGTTTTGGTCTGTTGTTCTGGTGTTGCAGCTTGATGGAGAAAAAAAGATGAAGCTTTACAGCAAAAAAGCGGTGATGAAGGCTTTGTGCTTGGTTTGTCTGTGCAGCAGCATGTCGGCTTTGGCGGATGGGCGAGTGGTCGACAAGGTGTATCACCCTTATGTGCAGCCGCTGGAGCGTGAATTTGAGTACCGCTACTTTTACCAGCGTCAGGCCGATCATCCAGATAACAATACCATGGGGCAAAAACTGGGTTACGGGTTTTCTGTGACTGAACGCGCAGCATTGGAAATTTACGTCATCGCAGATCGCATCAGCCCTGAAGATTACAAATTAACAGGCTACGAGCTTGAGCTGCGCTGGATGCTGACAGAGCAGGGCCAGTACAGCGCTGATTGGGGGATGTTGTTTGAACTGGAGCGGCAAAATAATCAGGATAACTACGAATTCACCACTGGCCTTTTAATGGAAAAAGAATTCGGCCCAACCAGCCTGACCTTAAATGCCTTGGCTGTCTACGAGTGGGGTCAGACACTTGACGCCGAATGGGAAGGCGAGTTCCGCGCTCAATACCGATACCGCTGGTTACCTGCAGTACAACCAGCCATCGAACTCTACGCCGGTGAAAACTACAAAGGCGCAGGCCCAAGCTTAATGGGGGTGCATAAGTTTGATAAACAAAAGCAGCTGAAATGGGAGCTGGCGGTGATAGTCGCCATAGACAACGACACAGTAGACCGCACTTTACGTTTTGCGTTGGAGTACGAGTTTTAGAGGTCGCTGCATTTTGTTGTTGCGATAAGGGCAAGGTACGTGCAGACCGCCTCAAATCGTGTTGGTCAGAATACGAGGTTGGAATGACGAGAAAAGTTCTACGTTGAGCTTATTATTTACCAGAGTCCTCTTAAGCCTCCCTTAAGTATCTACTTTTATGCTGGCCTCAACTAAAAACTGAGGCCTGTTTATGTCTGCTGTAACCGCCGGAAAATCGTCTTTACTTTCCAATTTTTTTTGCTTAGGCCCTTATCGCTACTTGATCCGCACTGCTGTGTTGGGGCTGGTGCTGTTGAGTCTGAGCAGGCTGGCTTTAGTGTTGTGGCAATACGACAGAGTTGTGCAAACTGATGTACTGATGCAGTTGTTTGTGCAGGGCCTGCGGGCCGATATTATTGTGATTTGCTTACTCTTGGTTGTGCCTGTGCTGCTTATTCCTCTCTCATCAGTGCGAGGATTCGGCAAGCTCTGGTTTCAGTTTAGTTATCTGTGGTGCCTGAGTGCTTTGATGCTGCTGGTGTTTATGGAATTGGCATCACCTGCTTTTATTTTGCAATACGATGTACGACCGAACCGGCTTTTTGTTGAGTACCTGAAGTACCCAAAAGAAGTGTTATCGACTTTATGGTTTGGCTTTCGTTTGCCTTTAGTTTTAGGTGTTGTCGCGACTTTGGTTTTAACCTGGTTCATGCGGCGGATTTTTCGCTCTGGTAAATGCAGTTTGATTAGTTGGTCTATGGGTAAAACTGTTGTGCTTTGGTGTCTGGCGCTGGTACTGCTTTTTGCTGGTATTCGTTCTAGCACCGACCATAGGCCTGCTAATCCGGCATTATTTGCTATTACCTCCGACGCTATGGTCAATTCTTTAGTGTTAAGTTCAGCCTATTCAGTGCTTTATGCCATCTACAATTTGAAGCATGAAGCGCACTCCAGTGAGATCTATGGCAAATTGCCAACAGAACAAATGCTGAAGCAAAGTCTGGACTGGCCTTGGCTGAAAAGCTATCAGTTTACTAATCCCTATTACCCTACAGCGCATTGGCAACAGGCGGTGTTCAAGCGCGCGAGGCCACTGAATTTGGTAATCGTACTGCAGGAAAGTCTGGGTGCTACTTTTGTAAAGTCGTTAGGTGGTTTGGCCGTCACGCCAGAGCTTGAGAAGTTAAAACAGCAGGGCATCTGGTTTGAAAATTTGTATGCCACAGGCACCCGTTCTGTGCGTGGTATTGAAGCTGTAGTGGCTGGTTTCCCGCCAACACCTGCACAAAGCACAGTGAAGTTATCCAATAGCCAGCAGCATTTCACTACTCTAGCGTCAATCCTTAAAGCCCAGGGCTACCACACCCAGTTTGTGTATGGTGGTGAAGCGCACTTTGACAATATGCGCAGTTTTTTTACCGGTAATGGAGTAGATCAGATTGTGGATCAAAGCCAGATGCAAAACCCTGTGTTTATCGGCAGTTGGGGCGTTAGTGATGAGGATCTATTTACTGTTGCGCACCAACAATTAACTGCTTTGCATCAGCAGGGTAAGCCATTTTTTAGTCTGATTTTTACCTCCAGCAATCATGAGCCTTTTGAGTTTCCGGATGGCCGTATCCAGTTAAATGAAGAGCCAAAAGCTAGCGTCAATAACGCGGTGAAATATGCAGACTGGGCTATGGGGCAGTTTTTCGAAAAGGCCAAACAAAGCGACTATTGGCAGGATACCTTGTTTTTAATAGTGGCCGATCATGACAACAGAGTGTTCGGCGACAACCTGATCCCGGTCGAAAAGTTCCATATTCCGGCGCTGATTTTAGGTGCTGATACAAAGCCAGAACTGCTGAAAACCCTCGCCAGTCAGATTGATTTAGCGCCCACCTTACTATCTATGATGGGTATATCCAGCTGCCATACCATGACAGGACGTGATTTTGCTCTGGATAACACCAGCCCCGGCCGCGCCTTACTGCAGTTTGAAAATTACTTTGCCTTGATGCAGCAAAAGCCGCAGCAGCAGGAATTAGTGATCCTCAAACCTGATGGTAAAAGTGTCGCTGCGATTTATCAGCCACAACAGCAAAAGCTTGATTTAAGCGATCAAGCTGTGTCGCTTGCAGATAAAAAGCAGGCTTTGGCTTTAGTGCAGTTGCCTTCGTATTTATATCGGGAGCAGAAGAATTCAAGTAAGGCGAGTTGTATATAAAGATGATTGTAGAGTGATGCATTGCCGCTTCGCGTCGAATACATCCTACGTTTTTTATAGATGAAGGCTATAGGTGTAGGGTGGACTCGCTGCAGGCAGTCCGCCATAAGTCACAGCAAGCATATTGCATTTTGCTTGTGCCGGAGTACTCTGCTCTACACCTTGTGTAGCTCAGGAAACAGCATGAACCGTAAATTATTTATCAACTTAGCTGCCAGCGATTTAAAAGCCTCGACTGACTTCTTTCTGCAACTTGGGTTTGGTTTTCATCCTCAGTTTAGTGATGATACCGCCAGTTGTATTGTGCTGAGTGATGACTTGTATCTGATGCTTCTGACCAAAGAGAAGTTTGCATCTTTTAGCCCACATCCTTTAATCAACAGCCATCAGCAGACGCAGGTGCTGAACTGCTTAAGTTGCCGCAGTAAAGCTGAAGTGGATGAACTGGTGCTAAAGGCAGTAAAAGCCGGTGGAAAAACCTATAGCCAGCCCCAAGATCATCCTTATATGTATGCTCATGGTTTTCAGGATTTAGATGGTCATGTCTGGGAACTGGTGTATATGGAAATGCTGCAGGCCTCTGTGTGAAACTCCAGTAGTCAGCGGCATTTCAGCTGTTATAATGCCTCGGTATTTTATATGTCCAWACTGACAAATTTGCTGTCGGTGCATTTAGATAAGGATTTGAATTTTATGGCGGACGTTGAACATCGCCCAACTAACTTTATTCGTCAGATCATCGATGCCGATCTGGCTTCGGGCAAACACAGAACTACTGTGACCCGTTTCCCGCCAGAGCCTAATGGTTATCTGCACATTGGTCATGCAAAGTCTATTTGTCTGAACTTTGGTATAGCGGAAGATTATCAGGGCCAGTGTAACTTACGTTTTGACGACACCAACCCTGAAAAAGAAGACATCGACTTTGTAAATTCGATTCAGCAGGACGTGCAGTGGTTAGGCTTTCACTGGTCTGGCAATGTGCGTTATTCGTCAGATTATTTTGATACGCTGTATGGCTATGCAGTTGAACTGATTAACAAAGGTTTGGCTTATGTTTGTTTTTTAAACGCAGAACAAATGCGTGAGTACCGTGGCAATTTAACTCAGCCTGGTAAAAACAGCCCAACTCGTGACACCTCACCTGAAGAAAACTTGGCCTTGTTTGAAAAAATGCGTGCCGGTGGTTTTAAAGAGGGCGAGTGTTCGCTGCGCGCTAAAGTTGATATGAGCTCAGCTTTTATGTGTATGCGCGATCCGGTGATTTACCGTGTTAAATTTGCCCATCACCATCAAACCGGTGATAAGTGGTGCATTTACCCAATGTACGACTTCACGCACTGTATTTCTGATGCGCTGGAAGGCATTACGCATTCGTTATGTACGTTGGAGTTCCAGGACAACCGTCGTTTATACGACTGGATTTTGGACAACATCACTATTGCTTGCCATCCACAGCAAATCGAATTCTCCCGTCTGAATCTTGAATATCAGGTGATGAGTAAACGTAAGCTGCACACTCTGGTGGAAGGTGGCCATGTTGCTGGTTGGGATGACCCGCGTATGCCTACTATTGCAGGTTTACGTCGCCGTGGTTTTACCCCAGCTTCATTACGTGAATTCGCAAAACGTATTGGTGTAACCAAGCAAGACAATATGATTGAAATCAGTGCGTTGGATTCGTGCATCCGTGAAGATCTGGATGCCAATGCACCACGGGCTATGGCGGTGATTGATCCGTTAAAAGTCACCATCAGCAACTACAACGCCGCTGATGTGGAATGGTTAGAAGTACATAACCATCCAAAAGAAGAAAGCATGGGCAGCCGTAAAGTGCCGTTTGGCCGTACTTTGTATATAGACCGTGCGGACTTCCGTGAGGAAGCCAACAAAAAGTACAAGCGTATGGTGACAGGTGGCGAAGTTCGCTTACGTGGTGCTTATGTTATTCGTGCTGACGAAGTGATTAAAAACGAAGCGGGCGATATTGTTGAACTGATTTGTTCGTACGATCCAGAGACTTTAGGTGTGAACCCGGCGGATGGCCGTAAAGTGCGTGGTGTTATTCATTGGGTAGAAGCGTCGCAAGCTGTGCCTGCTGAATTCCGCATTTACGACAAGTTATTCACAGTACCAAACCCTGCAGCTGAAGAAGACTTTTTAGCTGTGATTAACCCGGCTTCATTAACAGTGAAAACAGGTTGGGTTGAGCCAAGCTTAAAAACAGCTGAAGCAGAAAAAGCCTTCCAGTTTGAGCGGGAAGGGTATTACTGTGCTGACAACAAAGATTCAACGCCGGATCATTTGGTGTTTAACCGTACTGTAGCGCTGCGCGATACCTTCTTCGAAGACTAAAAGTAAGTCAGAGCCTTGGTTCTGACTTACTTATCAGGCTTTGCTGCCCCGAATTAGGGAGGTGAAGCCTGATTTATGTTGCTTCATCGATCACAGGGGGAGAACCAATGGCTCTCCCCTTATTTATCTTCTAGACTCTAAGCAATTCAATGATCAGGAAATACCTGATGTACAGATTTTGCTGTTATCTGCTGCTTTGCTTGGCGCTTTGTCTGACTTCTTCTTTGGCTGCTGACACAGTGCGTTATCCTGCTATCGAAGATTCGACTGATCATCGTTCTGTATATGCTATTGCTTTACTTGAGCTTGCCCTTAAAAAAGCGGGGAGTACAGCAAGGCTTCAAAGCACAGCTAACAGAGTGTCCAGAAGTCGCGCTTTGCATTTGCTCGAAATAGGAGTTGAACTGGATGTGGTCTGGACCATGACCTCTGTTGAACGTGAAAAACGTTTTTTACCAGTCCGGATCCCTATCTACAAAGGCCTTGGCAGTTACCGCTTGCTGCTTATCCGAGCTGAAGATCAGGCTAAATTCAGCGCTGTGAAAGATGAAACCGCTTTAAAGCAGTTCATGATGGCGCAGGTGCATGATTGGGTTGATACGCAGGTGCTGCGCCATAATAAATTTAAAGTACTGGATGCGTCAGCTTACCAGATCTTGTTCCAGATGTTATTGCACCACAGAGTCGAGGCGGTGCCGCGCAGTGTGCTTGAGATATCGGCGGAACAACAGCAATTTGCAGACCAGGGCTTGGCTATTGAAACCGACTGGGTATTGCATTATCCCGGGGCCGTGTACTTTTTTGTTTCCAATAAAAACCCTCAGTTAGCACAGCACATAGAAACAGGATTAAGGCTGGCATTAAAAGACGGTAGTTTTGATCTGTTGTTTCAAAAACATTTTGTCAGCCATCTTAAAAAAATGAAACTGTCTGAACGAAAGCTGGCAGAACTTGATAATCCCTTTCTTCCAGCCGAAACGCCTTTGGCAGAATCAGTGCTCTGGTACAGGCTGGATTAAAACCCTCAGAATAAATACAAAAGCCTGGGTTTTATCGCTTGTGTTTAAGAGCCGATCTGCTTTAGATTCAATGCATTAATGCTTTGTCCTCTGGAGTTGTTGTGGACGTTTTCTTTGCTGTGTTGTTTTTTGCCTTTTCCACTACCGTAACCCCGGGTCCGAACAACATCATGATGTTGTCCTCTGGTGTGAACTATGGTGTTAAAGCCAGCCTGCCGCATTTTTTCGGTATTTGTTTTGGTTTCCCTTTGATGGTGTTGCTGGTTGGTTTGGGTTTTGGTGTGGTATTTGAGCGTTTCCCGCAGCTGCATATCTGGATCAAAGTGATTGGAGTGTTGTATCTGCTGTGGCTGGCCTGGAAAATTGGTTCCAGCACGCCAAGCAGCATTGAAGGCTCTGATGCTAAACCTTTTAGCTTTCTGCAAGCTGCCTTATTTCAGTGGGTGAATGGCAAAGCCTGGATTATGGCATCAGGTGCTGTGGCTGCTTTTACCACTGTGGCAGGTAATGCCTGGTGGGATGTCACTCAAATCACTGCTGCGTTTTTGCTGGTCAGTTTTCCTTGTGTGGGCGTCTGGTTAACCTGTGGTGCTTTGCTGCGTTCCGTATTAAACCAACCTTTGTATCAGCGTATTTTTAACTGGGCCATGGCTATGTTGTTGGTGGTGTCTGTACTTCCGGTCTTGACTGAGCTTTATTCAGAGTGGATGAACTAAGATGCTGAGTATTAAAGATTTAAGTTTTAGTTATGGCAAGCAACAGCTGTTTTCAAATGTACAGCTGCAGTTAGAATCCGGTTTACATTGGTTAAGTGGCGTCAATGGCAGTGGTAAATCCAGCTTGTTGCGGGTTTTGGCTGGATTAGATAAAGCTCAGCAGGGCAGCATTGACTTTAACCAACTTTTGGTGGGCAGTACTGCTTATCAGGCAGTGGTAGGTATCAGTGCTGATGCAGTGGCACCTTTGCAGGATAATACAGTGCTTGGCGTATTGCAGTTGGTGGCTCGTTGTCGTGGTATTGCGATGCACCAGTTGATGCTTTATGCCGTAGCTTTTGCTCTTGAGCCTTTGTTGCTGCAACAAGTGGCTGTGCTGTCGTTAGGGCAGCAGAAAAAATTGAGTTTAACTTTGGCTTTGGCCGCAAAACCGCAGTTGTTGTTGCTGGATGAGCCTTTTAACGCTTTGGACCCGAGTTCTTTGCGTTATTGCTGCACGCAATTGCAAAAGGCGAAAGAAGAGGGAGCTTTAGTGCTGATTGCCAGTCATTTATCCCCTGAAAGTTTTGAGCTTGCAGTCGATCAACATCTGGAGTTAAAGGCCGGTGGGCACTTATCTTTTAGTTCGCTTTGAGTTGTTCTGGCAGCAGACTTGTAACGCCTTTGCGCCGCTGCAGAAGTTTTCCTTTTTATTGCTGCTGGTCGCAGGCCATGCATTGTTGGGGCTGTTGGCTCCTTTGGTGTTGCTGGGCTTCCAGTTGTTTAACCCGGAACTGAGTACTACCGAACGCTGGCCTTATCTGCAGATGTTATTAGTGATCCTGTTCTGCTGGCAAGGTGGTGTCGCCTGGCAGCAAAAACCAATGGCCCAGCAGTATTTTGTCGAAAGTCTGGCACCTTCTGCTCGCGTTGCCTGGCTTAGCAATAAACTGATGGCGACCTTCAATCAGCTGCCCTTCTGGTTCTTAACCTTGCCGGCATTTGTGTATCTGCTGCTCAGCGGTAAAAGTATGGCCTCTGTTGACGCCATCCAACTACTGCTGGTGCTGGCGGTACTCTGTTTGAGCTTTAGAGCCTATCAGACTAGTTGGCTGGCGTTGCTGGCAGTGTTTGTATTGCCTGCCATCAGTTTTTGGAGTGTGCCTTTATTGGCTTTGATGCTGTTAGAGAAAACTCTGCAGCAGAAGCTACAGGGGCTGCAGTTATCGGCGGGTTCTCTGTTTCGTTATTGGCTGTATTGGTTTGTGCGGCAGCAACAAAACAAAGCGATGTTATTACTGATCATTTTTGTACAGGCTTTATGGTACTACTGGCTTGAGCAACAACTGAAGCCTGAAGCTATGCTATTTGTAAATTCGGCTTTTAGCTGGAACCTGGCACTTTTATGTTATGCCCAGCAGAAGTTATGGCAACAGCATCTGTTGGCTCAGCATTATTTTTGGCTCTCTCTGTGTACAAAAAAACAGTGGGTTCTGTTAAAGCTGCTGAATGTTTTACCTGTCGGGCTAGCTCTTGGTCTGGCGCTGAACTTATTTGATGCAGTTTCTGCTGTCAGTACTATTGCTCTGGCTGTTGCTTTAAGTTTTTGGCAAAAGCTGCGTTTATTGTCGGTAGCGCTGTGTTGTTTTATGCTTTTATTGTTACTCAATGGACAAGGACTTTGGGCATGAAAAATGTACTGATATTACTTTTGTTGTGGGCGCCAATGGTGCTGGCGCAAAGCCTGTGGATTGATGTACGCACTGCGGAAGAATATAAAGCAGGGCATTTAGAGGGCGCAATCAACATTCCTTATAATGAAATTGAGCAAAAGATCACTGATATCAGCGCGGATAAAACCGCAGATATTCAGTTGTATTGCCGCAGTGGCCGCCGCTCTGGCATTGCGCTTGAAACCTTAACAAGTATGGGCTACAGCAATGTAACTAATGCAGGGGCTTATGAGCAGCTGAAACAAAAACAACCCAAATCTAACGATTAGCTTGTGTTGTTTTGGCCTGGTAAGCGGGGCGCTTTAATTCGGTTTTAAAAGCCACAAAACTGGCGCGTAACGAGCTTAACGTCAGTTGTTTTACCAGCCATTTGGGCAATTCACCACCTGGGTGGGCAGATCCTTGATATTGCATGTCAAAACCCTGGTCTTTTGGGGTTAAAGTCCAGACTGCTTTTACATCCCGAATGCGCACATAGTCTTTAGTTTCTGGCACTAAGTCTGAGCAGTCGCTTATTTGGACCAACAGGCTTTTCATTTTTCTGATCACATCAGCACAGGTCACCATATCCCGTGGGCTAACAGGCCAGACCGATTGAAAGCGGGTGTAAACCTTCCAGTGGCTTTCTGTGCTGCCTTCCAAAAGCTTTGCGTCCTCGCTTTGTTTCAGCCAACGTCGCACCGATTTGGTGTCTTTGAGTAACAGCAAAAAGCTCTCTGGTTTGCCCGGATAAAAGGCACTGGCTTTGACTTCAAGCTCTGGGTTGTATCGGTAACTCAAACTGATCCCGGCTTTGGTTTTTAATGAGGTCCATGTTGGCTCTGTAGCAACAGCGGGCTGAGCCACCAACACAAATAAAACCACAGCGAATAAAAAATGCATAACCACCTGACTTTTTTCGTTAATATACAAGCTTATACGAAACACAACTTTGTTGGGTGTGATGAAAAGCAGTATCGATGAAAAAATAGCGCTGGAACATCAGGCCGCCAAACTTTTTATGCGACTGTACCAGCACAAATTCGGCATCAAAATGCAGCATATCTGGCATAACGAGCCAGCTAAGCCTGATGTGTCCTGTTATCTGGAGCAGCAACGGCTGGATCTGGAAATTGCTCATTTGTATGGCAGCGAAGCCGAAGCGATGAAAATACTGGGGCGGGAGCTTAAAGGCGGCACGCTGGACGCTTTGCAATCACTGACGCAATTTCCTGTGGCAGAACGTTTATTGCAGGCGCTGGATAAACTCATTAGCAATAAAGCGCAAAAAAGTTATGACTCCGAAAAAGTCTGGCTGGTGATCCGCAATGCTCATCCGGATTGGCATGCGCAAGAGCTGGAACAAACTCCGCATCTGTTACAAATTCCACTAAAACATCCGTTTGAACAGATTTGGCTGGTTGCGGATATGACGGGACAAGCCGGACTTGTGCCTTTGTACCCTGTCACCTTAGCATCAAGCCTGAAAGAGAAGGGCGTATGAATCTGCTTAGCAAGGCACAGCAGTTAGCGCAAAGGCTGTATATCTGGCGTTTTGGCCTGGTGTTTCTGGGTTTTTATGCGCTTGGTTTTGGCGTCTATTACCTGCTGCAAGGCCCGTCTGTGGTCTATGAAGTCGCCTTGTTATTATCCGTTGTATTACTCGGCTGGGTGCTATTGGCATGGCTGGCGTTATTATTATTTCGCCATTTGCCTGATTGGCAAACACCACAAAGCTGGTGGCATAAGTTAAAACAAGCAGCGCATAAATTATGGTATCAGGCCTTGCTTTGGAGTTGCTTGCTGCTTAGTATCGCCACCCTGTATTTAATGGCCAAAGCGCTGAAAGCTTTGGTTAGCCAACTGATCTGATAGCTAAAAGGTAACGCATGCGCTGCGATTTGTTTTGTTCTGTAGTAGATAACTTTGGTGATATCGGCATTTGCTGGCGTTTAGCCCGGCAACTGCAAAATGAACATCAATGGCAGGTCACCTTGTGGGTTGACGATTTAGCTAGCTTTCAGAAAATTTGCCACAGCGTCAACCCAAAGCTTGCCAGTCAGTTGCAACATAATGTGCTGGTAAGGCATTGGACTGCTGTATTGCCAGAGCTTACAGCAGCTGACAGACCCGATTTGGTGATAGAAGCTTTAGCCTGCACTATTCCGCCTTCTTATTTACAGTGGATGGCTGCTTTTACTGACAAACCTTTGTGGTTGAATCTGGAATACTTGTCGGCAGAGGACTGGGTGCATGGCTGTCATGCCTTACCATCACCTCACCCACAATTACCGCTGCAAAAGTATTTCTTTTTCCCGGGTTTTACTGAGCAAACCGGTGGCTTATTAAGAGAGCAGGGGCTGGTTGATTCTTTGATGAAATTATCTGATTCAACAGAGCTACAACAGCAGTTTTGGCAACAACTTGGTCTGTTGGATGCGATGGATTATCAGCAAAAAATCTCCTTGTTTGCTTATAGCCAGGCTGAAATTCAACCTTGGCTGGAGCAGCTGGCTGGTGCCACAGAAAAAACCTTATTGTTGGTGCCTCAAGGGCAACTGGCGACAGATTTAACCCAACTTTTCTCCGAACTAAAAACAGGCCGTTTTGACAATAAGTCGTTAAGTATCCGCATTTTAGATTTTATGCCTCAGCCTATGTACGACCAGCTACTGGCCTGCTGTGATATCAATTTTGTCCGGGGTGAAGACTCGGTGATCAGAGCTCATTGGGCTGGCAAGCCTTTTATCTGGCAAATTTACCGACAGGAAGAGCAGGCGCATTTAATCAAACTGCAGGCCTTTTTAGACAAGTATCTGCAGCATGCAACGGATGAACAAAAAGCCTGTATAAAAAAACTGCATATGGCCTGGAATCTGGAGCAGGATATCAATGCAGAATTTGCTTTATTCAGTAATTTTCATGAACAAATTCAGATGCATAACAAAAAGTGGCAGGAATATTTAATTCAGCAGCAAGATCTTGCCAGCAACCTCGTGCGTTTTGCTGAAAATAAACTTATAATGTCGCGCAATTTTTCCTAACAAGAAGATATTTCAATTATGATGAAGACTGCTCAAGAAGTACGCGCTGGCCAGGTGATCATGGTCAACAACGAGCCAATGGTTGTTCAGAAAGCTGAATTCAACAAATCTGGCCGTAATGCTGCTGTTGTAAAAATGAAAATGAAAGGTCTGTTAACTGGTGGCGGTCTTGAGACTGTGTACCGTGCTGACGACAAGTTCGAACAAGTCATGTTAGACACTAAAGAAGTGACTTACTCTTACTACGCAGACCCAATGTATGTATTTATGGATGCTGAGTACAACCAGTACGAAATCGAAGCAGACAACATGACTGACGCGCTGAAATATCTGGTTCCGGATATGCAGTGTTCAGTCGTTTTCTACGGCGAGCGCGCTATCTCTGTTGACTTACCTCCATTCGTTGTACGTGAAGTGGTTTACTCTGAACCTGCTGCCCGTGGCGACACTTCAGGTAAAGTCATGAAGCCAGCTAAGCTGGACACAGGTTTCGAATTAATGGTTCCTGCTTTCGTTGAAATCGGCGACAAGATTGAAATCGATACCCGTACTGACGAATACCGCAGCCGCGCTAAGTAATTAGCTCGTTGCCGGCCAAGGGGTCAGAGCCATTGATAAGCGAATAGCGGATCAATGACTCTGGCCCCTTTGTTTTTATGCCGTTATTTTTCTGACCCACCTCTTTTTTAAGGAGTTCTGATGAGCATTATTTCAACCCGCATTGATGGCCTGGAACTGCGTTTAGCGACAGAAGCTGATGTGCCTGCTATTTTAAGTTTTATTCAGCAACTGGCCGATTATGAAAAACTGTCAGATCAGGTGGTCGCGACTGAGCAAAAACTGCGTGACACTTTATTTGCTTACAAAGCCTATGCCGAAGTGGTGCTGGCGAATTATCAGGGCAAAGATGTAGGTTTTGCGCTTTTTTTCCATAACTACTCGACCTTTTTGGCCAAGCCTGGAATTTATCTGGAAGACTTATTTGTTGAGCCTGCTTGCCGTGGTGTGGGCGTAGGTAAAGCCTTGATCACTTATCTGGCGAAGCTGGCGGTAGAGCGTGATTGTGGCCGTCTGGAATGGTCTGTTTTGGACTGGAATCAGCCCGCTATCGACTTCTATCAGTTTTTAGGTGCTGTGATGCTGCACGACTGGCGCATCAATAGGGTGACTGGTGCTACCTTGACGCAGATGGCAGAGCTATTTCCGGCTTGAATTAAAGCTGATGATCCGGATAGAGCAAATAAGGCTGGCGTTGCTGCCTGAAGCGTATGAGTTCACTCTGCCAGCTTTGGCGAATTTGAGCTTCGCTCCAGCCTTGTTCAATGTGTTCTCTGAGCTTATTTGTGCCAGAGAGTTTGTCCATAAAGTCCGGCGAATTAAATAACTTCAACTGATGTTTAGCAAAAAGCGCCTGCGCCTGAATTAAATAACTTAAATCCAAACCTCCGGCTTTAACTTGACGCAAATCCAGCCCTAAAACCAATTGATTTTTCAGCGGAGGGTTCAGGGCAGCGCCAGCTTTTGAGACAGGACTAAAGGCAAAATTTCCTAAAGGCGGGTTGGCGTACCCCAGCACCTGAAATGGAAAGTCAGTACCCCGGCCAATACTTAAAGGTGTGGCTTCAAAAAATCCTAAAGACGGATACAAAGCCACAGCCTGAGCATTCGGCAGATTTGGGCTAGGCCGCACCGGTAACTCATACGGCATATCCCGCTGATAGTTTTTTACTGGCAGTACATAGAGCTTTAATTGTTCAGCCTTATTAATCCAGCTTTCGCCTTTGATCATCAAAGCCAGCTCGCCCAGCGTCATGCCATGCAAAAGTGGGATAGGGTGCATCCCGACAAAAGACTGATACTGTTTATCAAGTACAGGACCGTCGACATAAGTGCCATTTGGATTGGGCCTGTCGAGCACCAAGAGCGGAATATTCTGCTCTGCTGCAGCTTCCATCACATAATGCAAAGTGGATAAATAGGTGTAATAGCGCACGCCGACATCCTGCAGATCAAAAATCAGCAGCTCTATATCCTGCAGAGCTTCTGGCGTTGGTTTTTTGTTTTTGCCATACAAAGACAGCACAGCGACACCAGTCTGTGGATCTATGCTGTTATCCACTGCTGCGCCGGCATCTGCAGTACCTCGAAAACCATGTTCAGGCGAGAATATTGTTTTGACTTCAAGGCCTTGTTGCAGCAACAGCTCCAGCAGATGAGTATCGCCCACAAGCGAGCTTTGGTTGACTATCAGGCCTATATGTTTTGCTTTTAATTCAACAGGAGATGAGCCGGGGAGTGTAGCCAACTGGCTAGCACCAGTTTGTAGTTCTTGGTGTTGAGCAAAGCAGGTCGTCGCGAAACAGACCAGCAACAAAATGAAAGCGCGCATCAGGCAGGCACTCCATTAAGTTCTGTTTGCGCCACTGTATCGCTACTTTTACCCAACTGACAAATGCCAAAAGAGCAGACAAAACCTATACAAAGCTGCCAGCTAAAGGCTAAATCAAACTGCCAGTAGGCAGGTAAATAATAAGTTTGAATATAAGGTTGCATCAGCAAGGTGATGACAAAACCCGCTATTAAAGCGGCCAATACGGATGCAGGACTGCCACGCTGACTAAAAAGTGCACTGGCATAAACCCCAAGTAAACCACTGTAGCTAAATACCATCACGCCCAAAGCAAAGGTCAGTAATGGCATATCGCTGCTTTGTTGCCAGTAAAAACACAGCATCGCCATCAGCGACAAGGCAGTAGCACAGAGCAACATAGACCAGCGCGCTGCGGCAACATAATGCTGTTCTGTTTTATCTGAGCGCTGTTGCTGCCAGGGTTTGTATAAATCCTGAATAATCACAGAAGCCATAGAATTTAAACCCGATGTCAGAGTAGATACGGCTGCGGCTATTACACCTACAGTGACTAATCCGCGTAAGCCAGCAGGCATTTCATGCAAAACGTAATACATAAATACAGTGATATTTTCTCCGCTAAACTGACTGCTTTGCATCGTAGCGCCAGAACCGGCCATCAGATCGGGTCTTTGGTAAAAGATATGCAGTAAAAAACCAATGACGATAAACACCAGGGTAACGGGCACCACTAAAATCACAGACCAGATGATAGCTAACGAACCCTGGCGGGCATTTTTACAGGTTAAAGCGCGTTGGGTCAGGTCCTGATCCAAACCAAAAGAGGCGATATAAAGCAAAAACAGGCCGGTGATACTGGAATAGAGTGTAAAAGCACTGGCCGAACTGAAATCCCAGCTGGTGTCGATCAGCAGCAGTTTACTGGCAGCGTTTTCAGGCGGATGTTCTAAGGCCTGCCACACCGTTGCAAAGTCGGCTGGGATCGACTGCCATAAATACAGCATTACCAAGACTGCGGCGCCAACATAAACAAAACACTGGAAAGCATCGCCATAAATCACCGATTTAATGCCACCAAAAATCGAATACAGCAGCGCAACCAGACAAAGCAGGGCGATAGACCAGATCACATGAAGCAAGGCTATATCGGTAAATAAGATCATCGACACCGCTATAGCCGCCATATAAAGCCTGGCACCATTGGCGAAAATCCGGCCAAATAAATACATTAAACCTGCCTGTTTTTTAGCCTGGCTGCCAAAACGTAATTCAAGCAGCTCATAAACAGTGCTGACTTTGTAACGGTAAAACCGCGGAATTAAAAAGTAGCCGACAAAAAAGGCCGCCATTAAAGCGCCTATAGTGCTGGCAAGGTAGGTCAGATTGCTGCGGTAGCCAATATCAGGGCCACCTAAAAACGTAGCGGCAGATTGTGCTGTCGCCAACACAGAAATGGCTGCCAGCCAGGTGGGCATGCTGTTGCTGCCGATAAAATATTCCTGGCTGTTATTCGCACCACTGCGGTTAATCCACCAGCCGGTCAGGGCCAGCAGTACAAAATAAACAACAAACATCAGCCAGTCTAAAGGTGAAAAAATGGACGTCATTGTTCCTCTGCTGGCTCTGTTGGCCAGTTCATTGATTTCATCTCTCATTGAAGCTTATTCAAAATCGCTTGGCAAGCGCTGAATTCTGCGGAAGCTGTTGCTTAAATTCTGCCCTTTTTACAGAATTCGCTTTTTGTTTCAGCTCTGATTCTGGCATACTACATAGGTTTTTGTAATCGGTTACATTGTTAATGTGAACTTGACAGATGGTGAACACGAACATCCGTTGCTGTTTGTCCTTGTCTTTTGACAGAGCCACTTTCAGGTGGCTCTGTATGGTTTTAGTCCGGGTGCGACCGGGCTAGATAGTTCGTAGCTAAAACGGATTTGAGTTGCGAAAAATTGGGTGTATACCCGCATTCTTGATGAATGTCCTGAAACAGCAGAACCCTTCTCCCATTGGGTTTGCGAGGCCAGTCTTACGGACTGGCCTTTTTTTATAAGCGTCTTATGCCTGATGTTTACCCAAAATAGGTTAGCCTGCGAAATATAAATCTACAGGCTAGACTAATTTATTACGTAATACTTTGATCTGGGTCGCCTTTAGATCAGGTAGCTAAAAACCACCAAGGAATCTTTATGTCGGTACAACGCAAATTTATGTTAACACTCACCGGCCTGGTTTTACTGGCTATGCTGGGATCCATAGTGGTTATTTCATTCAGCAAATATCAGGAAATTGAAGCCGGGGTAAATACGGATAAAGACAGATTAAATCGTGAAATCACTAATATTTTAACTATTACAGACAGTTTGCTGGGCCAGCAGGTGCAAAGCAGCATGAAGCTGTTAAGGCAGCGTATTGCCGCTTTGGGCAGTGTTTCACAGGGGCCGCTGTTGTCTTTTGGTCAGCAGCAAGTGCCTGATTTATTGCTTGGCACTTCAGCGCAGGGCAATCAATACCAGTTGGTTGATGACCTGACCAGCATTATGGGTGGCACCGCCACTATTTTTAGCCGCACCGGTGATGATTTTGTCCGGATCTCCACTAATGTAATCACAGACACAGGTCGGGCTACTGGTACTTTATTGGCCCCCACTGGAGCCGCTATGGCGGCCATCCGTCAGGGCAAAGCGTTTTATGGTTCTGTTGATATTTTGGGTAATCCTTTTGTGACAGGTTACGAGCCACTTAGCAACGCGCAGGGAGAAGTGGTTGGTATCAGCTATGTTGGTTACAAAGCCGATTTAGAATCTTTACGCCAGCTATTGGCTTCAAGCCGTTTATTGACCTCAGGTTTTGTCGCTTTGCTCGACAGAAATGGAGCCATTCGTGCTCAGTCCAGCCATATCAAGCCAGAGGAACTGGAGCAGATCCTGAAAACTAAAAACCCGGACTGGACTATTCACACCGAAGCTTTTGCGCCATGGGGTTATCAGATTGTGTCGGCCTATTCCAATACAGAATTAAGTGCTGCTGTACGCGACAATGTGGTGAAAAGTTCGGCTGCTATAGCAGTGGGTGCAGCTATTTTATTGTTAGTGGTGTACTGGTTAACCCATAGCATAGTGGTGACCCGGGTGAACGATACCATCAGAGCCATTAAAGCTATTACCGAAGGTGAGGGCGATTTGACGCGACGCTTCTCCAATTACAGCAGTGACGAATTTGGCGAAATGGCCCGTTGTTTCGACCAGTTGCTTGAACAATTACGCTTAACCATAGTGGAGCTTCGCTCAATGACGAATGGTTTGGTGCAGGCTTCGGTGGAATTGGCGCATGTGGCTGAAGAATCGAGTGCTGAAGTTGAGAAACAAACCTGTGATATTGAAGTGACAGCCTCTTCTATTCATGAACTTGCGACAACAGCTTCAGTTGTTGCCCACAATGCAGAGCAGGCAGAACAAGCCAGTGTCGAAGCCTCTCGTCTGACTCAGGGCGCGATGAAAACTCTGGACGCAGCAGTTAAAAATGCAGCTCAGCAGTTACAGGACTCCCAACAATCCCAGCGCTCAATTGCAAGCTTATCTGCATCAAGTACGGAAATAGGTAAAGTGCTGGAGGTGATCAATACCATAGCTGAACAAACCAATCTGCTGGCATTAAATGCGGCTATTGAAGCGGCCAGAGCGGGTGAGCAAGGTCGTGGTTTTAGTGTGGTTGCCGATGAAGTTCGTTTATTAGCGGGCCGCACTCAGTCCTCTACAGGTGAAATCAAGCGGATGATTGAACAGTTGCAGCAAGGAGTAAACGAAGTGCAAAGGTTAAACTCGACGGCACAAGCGACGGTAAAAGATAACGAAGTAAAAGCCAGTGAAGCCAGCCACGCTATGGATTTAGTGCTTAAAGCCATAGAAGAAATTAATCATCTGAACGCGCAAATCAGCTCCGCTGCTGCAGAACAACGTGATGTCGCTGACGGTGTTAACCAGAAAACCAACCATATCCATTCAGCGGCGCAGCAAAATGCGGTGCACAGCTCGACTACCAAGGATTCCAGTCGGGGATTAAAGCATATAGCGGAAAACTTCAGCGCTGTGTTGTCGAAGTTTAAAGTCTAAAAAGTGTAAAAGTAGTGAGGAAGGGCATCAGAAAAAACTGATGCCTTTTTTGTCACGTCAGCGTTATTTCACCAGTGTGGTCGCATTTTTCAGATACAGAGCACCTTGCTGCTGCACTGTGGTGGTGTCCATTTTTTCAGACGCAATATGCACTTCTTCCAGCACTACTTTGAGCTGTGCCGTTTCCTGATGGATTTTTTCCAGCGCCACTTCCATGCTGTAGGTAAGCTGATGAATTTCCGCCATAGCTTCAGGCGTAAGCTGAGCAGACTGTAACTGAGCAAAGCGTTGATTGGCTTCTTTAAAGTTAACCACAGCTTCGGCCAGAGTTTTGGCTTCTTTGCCTTTAAAATGATCCGGGCGATCAGAGGCCATGGCAGTAAAAGAGCTGGCGACTAACACAAAACAACCTACGACCAATGCAGAACTTTTCATCACACACTCCATTAATTACACTTAGATGAGAATAGTTATCAAGAAGGTTATCATGAAGTAAAGCACTAAACCAGCCGCATTAGCCTATTGCAGACTATTTTTGTCCTGTTGTCTGGTGATCCATTCAATCAAGCCATCCAGCACCTCGCGTCCACGGCCTGCCGTGGGATCGTTGATAAAGCTGGCAACGACCCAGGTGCGGCCACTTTGGTCGGTGACAAAACCAGCCAGTGCCACCACATTACGTAAAGTCCCGGTTTTTAATCGTGCTTTGCCTTGGGTCTGAGGCTGAGTAAAACGCCGTTTTAAGGTACCGTCGACGCCAGCAAGCGGCATACTGGCGATCAATTCCGGCTGATAACGGGCTTGGTAAGCATGCTGCAGCAGGGCGGTCATCAACTGCGGACTGATACGCTCGGATCGGGATAAACCTGAGCCGTTTTCTAACCTAAGGCTGCTGTGATCCAGACCTAAGCTGCTGATAAAACTTCGGATCTGTAACTCAGAGCTCTGAGCGGTAAGCTGAGTTTCTACTGCACTTTGTTGTGCCCCTAAGGTTAAATACAACTGGCGGGTGACCGCATTGTCTGAGCTTTTATTCATATCCCGCAGCACTTCAGCCAAAGTGCGGCTTTGATGTTCTGCCAGCAGTACAGTGGCTTCTGCTGCGTTTTGCTCCAGTACCGGCACTTCTTTTTGTCCTGAGATCTGTTGCCACAGTTGCTGAACCGCTAAGCGGCTGAAATCCACTCTGTTGATCAGTTGCAAATAATCACGCTTCTGGCAGTTTTTCGGAAACTCGCCCTGCAACACCAGTTGCACAGCATGCGGCTGGCGCTTAAAGGCCATATGTTGTGGGTGCGGATACCACTGGGCGCAGGGAATATCTGTCAACTGAACCTGAGTTGTGACCAGTTCAAGGCCATGCAGCGAAGGGTAAAATTGCCCTGAAATACTATCTGCAGTGGACTGCAGCCTGATACCCAGCATATTGCGCTGTAAAAACAAGGCGTCTGGCAGCAGGTTGTAATATTCGCGTGGGGTTTCATCAAAAGGTAAAGCGGTCAGCTCAGGCCGGGCCGGATTAAACCAGCTCCGGTCGATCTGAATGGCGGGTACCTGACGTATGCCCTGATCATGCGCCTGTTGCAGTAAATACCACAGCTGTTGCAGCGTAAAATCCATATCAGCTAAGCCTTTAAGCACTAAAGGGTGCTGCATATTTTCTTGCGCTTGTTCATAAGCCCGTAGCTGAGTTTTACCTCTGTAAGCCGGACCTAATTGTTCTAATGCAGCGATACTGGTCAGCAGCTTCATGGTAGAAGCGGGTTGCATGGATTTTTCGGCTTGATAGCTGACTTTTTCTGCAGCATTGTCCAGCGGATAGGCCGTAAAGGCGAGGGCATCCGCAGGCAGGCCGGCGCCCTGTAATTGTGCTGATAACTGACTGAGCAGCTGGTGTTGCCGGGTGTGCAGCTTTTTATCCGGATATAGACTGCTGCAGGCAACAATGGATAAGGCTAAAGCCAGCAGGAGCACAGATTTAAATAACGACGACAGCATTGCAGTTCCTCGGTTAATTCACCGGAAAGTCAAAGTAGGTGTCAGGGTATTTTTCATTTGCCAGTGTAAAATGCCACCATTCCATGGCATAAGCAGCAAACCCCTGTTGTTGCATTAAGTCTTTGAGCAATAAACGGTTGGCTTTTTGCTGAGGACTAACAGCAGGGCTGTCTAAATGAGAGACAGGGTCAAATAGATCATAAGTTCCCCCCATATCAAGCTGTTGCCACTGTCCTGCTGCATTTTTTTTCAGCAAGGTTAAATCCACAGTTGAGGCACGGCTATGGCCTGAAAAATTAGCTATATAGCCCTGATTTAACTGACTTTTGTCAAGGTTCGGATAATAAACCGCTTTGGTGATTTGGTCTGCTGTATTGCCAACCCACAACATAAAATGACTGGATGCGCGCTGAGGTCTGTAACAATCCAGTAGTTGCAGTCCATAGCCTAAACGTTCGGCCTGCAGTGCCACTCTGGCCAGCGCTTGTGCTGCATTTTCTTCTAAATAGCAGCTATTGGCCTGATATCCAGGTACTGCTTTGCCGGTAAAGTTGTTGTCACCGGCATAAGCCATAGTGATTTGAACTTTGGTTGTGGCGGTCAGTATATTCACTACATCGGCAGGTTTATGGGTTTCAATCCGGAATGGCCCCTGCGGATTTAATGTCGGAGCCGCTGCAACTTTGGGGATTGGAGCTGGGCTTTGTTGCTGTACTTTACTGGCACAGGAGAGCAGCAAAAAACAGCTATAGACAACTAAGGTTTGTGTTTTCATTTAATGCTCATCCAATGTTTATCCAGTCTTGGTCCAACGCTTATTCAGGCTTGCGTTCATACTTAGCCAATCATTAACCATCCACTGATTAAAAAAGCGATCAATGCCAAAGCGCCACAAAACAGCGCATAAGGCAGCTGAGTTTTGACGTGTTCTAATAAATCACAGCCAGAGGCGACGGAACTGACCACTGTGGTGTCGGAGATAGGTGAGCAGTGATCGCCCCAGATGCCTCCACTTAAAATAGCCGCCAGCAGCAGAGAAGGGGGCAAGCCCAGCATTTCCACCAGTGGCATGCCAATAGGAATTAAAATGGCAAAAGTTCCCCATGAAGTGCCGGTAGTAAAAGAAATAATGGCGCCAGCGATAAAAAGCAAAGCGGGAATAAGCACCAGTGGTGTCGATTCTTTGACAAAAGATGCGACATAAAACCCAGTGCCGAGATCTTTCATGGCACTGCCCAAAGCCAGCGACAATAAAACGATGCTGACTAAAGGCAATAATTCACTCATGCCTTTAAAGCCAATAGTCACCAGTTGCTGATGATTAAATTTCCGGCTGTAGGCCATCAGGCCATAAGCCACTACACAAGCTAAGGTTGTAGCATAAAGCGCAGCTTTGGCTCCTGAACCTTCGACCAGACTGCCGTTACCAGTCCACAACATAAAGGCAACCATACCAAGCACCAAGGTCAATAATGGCACCAGCATCAGTGACATACTGCTAGGAGCAATCTCAATGTCACTGTGGCTGGAGACAGTATTCAGATCAATCTCAGCCTGTTTCATCGGACCATAGACTTTGTCGGTATAGATGGTGTAGAACACCACCAACAGTGTAAAGAGGGCATAAAAATTCAGTGGAATACTGCCAATTAATACGGAGATAGCAGATTCCGGCAAGTTGTAGGTGCTTAACAGCCCAAGTACATAAGCACCCCAGCCATTCAGCAACACCAAAATACAAATAGGTGCGCTGGTGCTGTCGACTATATAAGCAAGACGAGCGCGGCTCATTTTAAATTTATCGTACAAACCACGGGAGACTATGCCTGCTGTTAAAGCACTCAGGTTGGATTCAATAAACACCAGAATGCCTATGCCATAACTGATAAAGCCGGCCTGACGTTTCGTGCGGGCCACTCCTTTGCGGATAAACCAGTCCACCATAGCCGATACGCCGCCTGAATCCCGCATATAGGCCATCAGTGCGCCTATCAGCAAAGAAAACAATAAAATCCTGCTGTTATCGGCAGAAGAGGTGACAGAAATGATCCGTTCTAAACTTTGCACTGGGCCATGCAACAAAGCGCCAAAGACACTCAGTTCCGGCTGTTTTAAATAAAGTAAAACTTCAGCACAAGCTACGGCCAGGATCAGCGCCAAAATTACTTCTTTGCGCCAAATAACAACAGCAATGGCGACGACGGCGGGTAATAAACTTAAACTATCAGGCACTGTAGCTTCCCTTTATACAGAGTTAAGCAAATGATGGCTTTTATACTGCAGCAATTAGCTGTGGCTTTCCAGTTCGGCTGAAGTCTTTATTGGGTTAGTTGGTTGATTTTTATTCGGATCTGTTGGATAAATGCGAAAGAGGAGGTTTGACGAGGAAAAAATCAAAAAAAAATTAGCTAATACCTGGATTAGAGTACTAGCTAATTCATGCTGTCACAGGTGCTGCTTTGGGCCATATCAGCAGCTGTAACCGCAAAATCGTAACTTAAAACACGTTATTTAAAGGTTAAACTGCCTGCCCTTACGCTTTGCACACCTTTGATATTTTCAGCCAGTTGCACGGCAAGAGCTTTTTCAGAGCCACTGTCAACCAGGCCTTCAAGAGTAACCACACCTTTGGTGGTGTTTACCGCAATGTCTGAACCATCGACATTACGCGAATACATAAACGTGGATTTAACCTTGGTCGTGATCCAGCTGTCTGCCATCACAGTACCTGGTTTGGATTTGTTATCCGGGTTTGCTTCTACCGTCAGTTTATTGTCCACCGACATAACGCCGCGGGTGGTCATGGCTAAATTACCCGCCAGTTCCATAGCTTCTTTCGTTTCAGCTGTTCCGGTTAACGTCACCATACCTTTTTTGGTGGTGATTTTGGTGTTACCGCTGTCGACATAACGGCTCCACATCAATTTAGATTTCACTGCTGCGGTGACGCTGGCATCATCAATAATTTCGGCGTAACTTGACTCGCCTGTGCGCACTGGTGTCTGGTAGTTTTCTTCGGTGATCATCTTGTTATCAACATCACTGACGCCTTTTACGCCTTGGGCAATTTCAGTGGCCAGATCTTTATTGACATCGCTTTCTACTTTGCCAGTGATAGTGGCTTTCCCATCTTTCACTGCGACACTGATGTTATCGTGGCGTAAATAAGGGCTCAGCTGATAAGTAGTCAATATCTGGCTTTCCAGTCTGGCATCAAGCACATCCTGATTGGCTTTATTGCCTTGCGCCATCACTGGGGCTGACAAACTGGTTAACATCAGCACCAGTGCAACTGAATGTGGTTTTTGGATCAATTTCATGTTGCTCTCCTTGGCTTCATTAGCTGCGATTATCGATAAAGTTCTTTACTTGCTTATCGGCATCCGGCCGGCTGATGGAGTAACGCAGTTGCACCAGCTCTGCTAATTTCGCCGGTTCGCCTGCTGATTTTTTCAGCTCGCTTTCAGACAGTTTGCTCCATACTTTATGGGCTGCGCCTACACGCTTTTTCCAGGCATCGTCTGTTGTTTTGTTTTGCTGTGGGCTGGTCAGGCCCTGGCTTTTTTGTGTGGTTGCAGCTATTGACGCTTTAGTTGTTTTTGGATCTTTTGTTGTTGTGGTCGTAGTCATAGGTGTGCCGGCAATAATAGGACTGATCTTTGCTGTTTTATCTTTAGATGTAGTCATTAGTATTCTCCTTGACCTGCATGCTTCAGCGAAAGTGCAAAGCATGCAGGGGGTGACGCTTAACTAAAGTAGGAGGAATCAAAGCGCACTTCAGTGCGTTACCGCGCTAAAGTAAGAAAAGGCTTATTTAATACGCATATCATCTTTCACCGACACCACGCCAGAGACGCCACGGGCCAGAGTAATAGCTCTGTCCGCGTCAGCACGCGAGTTAATAAAACCACTTAATTGCACCACGCCTTTAAAGGTTTCTACATTAATTTCCGCGACTTTTAAGCCTTTTTCGCCTAAAAATGCGGCTTTTACTTTAGTGGTGATCACAGTGTCATCAACATATTCGCCTGTGCCTTCCGAGGTACGGGTAGACGCGCAGCTCACGCTGCCAAGTACAGTCACTGCCAACAAGGTAGCCAGCAGCAATGGTTTAATAGTCATAGGTATTCTCCAATAAAGATCACTGTGGACAGGCCCGGGACTGGGCTGGTTCACTGAGTAACCTGAGTCAATAAAACAGTAGGGTAATGCCGAAGTTCTGTGGTTAGAGACGACGTCTTTGCACCAAACGCAATACAAAAAGCACCAGAGCAACGACCAGCAGCAGGTGCAGAGCGCCACCTAACGAATAGGATGAGACCATGCCCAAAAGCCATAAGATCACCAGCACCGCAACAATAGTTTCTAACATGAATTACTCCATATATTTAAGGAAAAGCCTACTTTGAGCGAAGCCTTTTTAGCGGTCTGTGCGTTGGCGTACTTATAATGAAAAAGCCCTGAAATAGGGTTCAGGGCTTAGCTCGGCAATACAACTTTTACGCGTTAATCAAGCGCTGCTTCATCAGTTCGTTCTGTCGTAGTAGCTATGGATCAGTTCACGCCATGCAGTGTCTGCCATATCAGGCCAGTTATCTTTATCAAAGCCTGGTGCGTTATCTAACCTGTCTTTATCGATATCCAGTTTAAATCTTTTGTTTTCGGTATCCAGGATCAGTGCACTCCACGGCACTGCAAATAGTTTTTCACCCATGCCTAAAAAAGAGCCGAAGGACAATACGGCATAACTGACTTTGCCTGCGTTCATATCCAACATGATTTCTTTGATATCACCCACTTTTTCTTCATGGTGATTGTAGACATCATTACCTATCAGGGTTTCGGCACCCATCAGGCTTGGGCCTGGGCCTTGATTGCCGTTTTCAAGCAGGCTACTGGTTTTATAAATGCCATATTGGTCTTTATCGTTGTAATTCACTGAGAACTCCTTGAGGCTTTCGCCTGAGCTGCCGGCGCAGCGGCATCATACCGGACCCCGAGTCTGCCCCGTTCAAACACCTGGTTCCGTTCGTCAACGAACAAAGCCAGTGTTTGGATAGGGTAAGTCAGGTAAAAAAAGCTGCTGCTTGTCGAGCAAATCGCGGTAACAGCTGCAGCAAGCTTTCTCCAGCGCAGCGCGATTTAGAATGTGAATCTGGCCTCTGTGATAATCAATGATTTTTTTTTGCAACAAGGAACCCGCAGCTTCGGTCACACTGCTGCGTCTGACCCCTAACATCGACGCTAAATACTGATGGGTCAGAAAAAACTGATCGCCGCCAGCTCTGTCATGGGTCATGAGCAGCCAGCGGGCTAAACGGGGTTCTGTCTCGTGGTAATGATTGCAACAGACTAAACGGGTCAACTGAACCACATAAAATGCCAGATAGTGCTGCAACAGCTGTTGTAACTTAGGGCTGTGCTTCAATTCTGTGGCAAAAACTTCGGTTTCAATCTGCAAGGCCGTGCCGTTCCCCTGAACTACAGCCTGTACAGGCGACGTGTGCACGCCGACACAGGATAAAGCGCCAAGCATGCCTTCATTACCGATTAAACCTACTTCTAACCCCTGGTTGTGTTGCATTGAGGTCAGAATGGAGATAAAACCCGACAAAGGAAAATAAACATAACCGCAGTTTTTTCCTTCTTCACATAACAGCTGACCAAATTCCATATCGATGGTTTTACTGTGCCGCATGATCGCTTGTTGTTCCTCGTCAGACAGTTGTTGCAAAAGTTTGTTTTGCGGTAGGACTGTATGCATCGATCGCGCCTTGTTGAAGAGTACTAAACATCAGTCTGTTTGATTCAACTACAGATTTCTGTTCGCCACAGCACCAAACTCCAGTGTCAGAGCGCTGACGCACAGAAGCTGGTTTCGGCATTGTGTCAGGCTGTATTTTTGGTTGATCCATTTCAGCAGATGGCAACTGTGATGCAGCAAAAGGCGGAGGCTAAAATTGACAGAAGGAAGAGAGCAGGTGAAGAAACAAGCCGCAGTTTCGCCAGTGATAAAAGTAACCACCTTGCGGACAGACAAAAACAGCCTGTGTTTAAGCCCTGCTTTGATGCAGAAACTTCGCAATCGGTTAAAGCGGGTCATAAAGAAACATCAGACAGCGACAGCAGTTACTGGCTGATGGGTTCATTCTGCAGAGGACTTTACACTTTCGCTGTGTTTTTGGCCCATGGTAATAGACGGTCTGACTCTTTACGCACAACGGCGTAACATTCACAACTTAAGCTTTCAAGTTTGGCGCGATTTAGCACCTGAATATGGCCTCTGTGGTATTCAATCACTCCTAAGCGCTGTAAACGACCTGCCGCATCTGTAACTCCTTCACGGCGCACCCCCAGCATATTGGCAATCAGCTCCTGCGTCATTCTCAGTTCATTGCTTTCCAGCCGGTCCAGCGACAATAACAACCAGCGACACAATTGCTGGTCAATAGAATGATGGCGGTTACAAACGGCCGTTTGTGCCATTTGAGTGATGAGGGCTTGGGTGTACTTCAAAAAGGTGTGCAGCAGAGCGCCATGGCGATGAAATTCATCTTTTACGCGTTGCGCCAATAAACGATAGGCCTGGCCAGCACTTTGTACTATGGCTCTGCTGGTCGTACTGTCACCGCCCATAAACAATGCGACGCCTATCAGGCCTTCTTTGCCGACGACGGATATTTCTGCGGAAGCACCACTTTCCATCACATACAACAAAGAGACGATGGAATTAGTAGGGAAGTAGACATAACGCAGGGTATCACCGGATTCATACAACACTTTGCCAAGAGGTAATTCGACAAACTCCATATGCGGATACAATCTTTCCTGAACATCGGCAGGCAGGGCAGCCAGCAGATGATTCTGCTGTGGGCCTTTTAAATGAGGCATCCAAAACTCCATGTATAGACTTAGGGTCGACATTGACCAGCATTAGCATCAGCTGTTATTTACCTGAAGTCTGTACGCCGCCGTACAGAGAATTCTGTTTTAATGAAATTAGTTTGGATCCAACTAGTTAAGTTGGATTTTATCATCAGGAAAAACAAGCAGCTCTGCATCACTTCAGATGCTGCGGTTTTTACCTTTCTGTGTTCGATACCATACCGAACAGTGCATTTTTATTCGCCACTATCGATTGGCGGCAGGTAAGTCATGAGGCTGCTAAACGGGCACCGATTTATCTGTTTGAATTCAAAATCAATCCAATGAGGTATTCCATGATGAACATGAAAAGAATTCTATCCACTGGCGCTCTGGTATGTATCTTAGGTGCAGCATCAAGCCTGGCCTTTGCAGCAGATAAAATCGATGCCGACGACTTTGTCGAAGAAGTATCTGCAAAAGGTATTGCAGAAGTAGAGAGCGCAAAAATGGCGCAACAGAAATCAAGCTCTGCTGATATCAAAGCTTTCGCCACAAAAATGATTGCTGATCATTCAGCTGCTAACGCCGAACTCGCAGGTATTGCAAGCCGGAAAAACCTGGAGGTATCTGATGAGGCGGAACTGACCAACAAAGCGAAAAAATTCATGTTGGAACAGCGTGATGGTGAATCCTTCGATAAAGCTTATGCAAAGAATCAGGTCAAGGCACACGAAGACACTATCGAATTATTCCAGCGAGCCACGCTCTCGGATGATGCTGAGATTGCAGCCTTCGCGACTAAAACCTTACCTAAATTCCAAAATCATTTAAAAATGGCGAAAGAGTTGGCCGCGACACACGACAAGGAATAACTACAAGCATTCCTGCTGGCAGCCAGAGCTGTTGGCAGGTGATGTCTTATCATTGTTAAACTGAATCCGTGTTGAAGCGGACAGCTGAGTGCGTAGGGGGATGTGATGGCCATCGGAAGCGAAAATAAATACACCAAAGAGCAACGAAGAAAAGCAAAATACATAGAAGATAGTGATGAGGAAGCAGCCGTTTCACATAAAAAAACTGAGCATATAGCCCGGACCGGGAAGAATAAACAATCCGGTGCTGATGACCTCACAAATGAGGGGACTGCAACTTCTGAATGGCAGAAAAAAACAGTGCGCAAAGACTCAGCCAAAAATGCGGTAAAAAATACGCATGCTTTGGCTGAACCCACTGCATTGGAGCAGCAGCCCATTGACGTGCTGCGCAAAAAAGCCAGAAAAAAGCATATTAGTGGCAGTTCATCTATGACTCAGCTTGAGCTGATACACGCATTACGAAGCCGCTGACAATGCCCGGGCCACCAGGGATAAAACTTAGCTAAAACGAAGTATGAAACCCAAGGTTACACTTTGTCTGTGTATTTGGCCCATGGCAATAGACGGTCTGACTCTTTGCGTACTACGGCATAACATTCACAACTTAAGCTTTCAAGTTTGGCCCGATCAAGCACTTGAATATGGCCTCTGTGGTATTCAATCACTCCTAAGCGTTGTAAACGACCTGCCGCATCTGTAACGCCTTCACGTCGTACCCCCAACATATTGGCAATCAGTTCTTGTGTCATCACCAGTTTATTTCCCTCCAGTCGGTCCAGTGATAACAATAACCAGCGACACAATTGCTGGTCAATGGAGTGGTGGCGGTTACAGACGGCTGTTTGTGCCATCTGAGTGATCAGCGCCTGAGTGTAGCGCAGCAAGGTATGCAGCAAAGCACCATGGCGATTAAATTCATCTTTTAAGCGTTGGCCCAATAAACGGTAGGCCTGGCCAGCACTTTGTACTATGGCGCGGCTGGTGGTGCTTTCGCCACCCATAAAGAGTGCAACACCAATTAAGCCTTCATTGCCGACCACCGAAATCTCGGCGGAAGCGCCACTTTCCATCACATACAACAAGGAGACGATGGAATTGGTGGGGAAGTAGACATAACGCAGGGTATCACCGGATTCATACAACACTTTACCCAGAGGTAATTCAACACATTCCATATGGGGTAATAATCGTTCCTGAACATCGGCAGGCAGGGCAGCCAGCAGATGGTTTTGCTGCGCTCCTTTTAAATGAGGCATCTGAAACTCCATGTATAAATTTAAGGTAGAGACCGATCGACCCCAGCTTCAGCGGTTCTGCTGCTGAAGTCTGTACGTCGTCGTACATAGAGGTCTTAGCGAATAAAATTCATCTGTGATCCACAGATTTAAACAGCTGTTAATCCTGAGTTTGACGTTTTTTCTGCAACCAGTGCTGGCCCAGAGTTAAGGCAACAGACCAGAGTAAAGCCGATTCTTTGCCATGCAGTTTATTTTTCAGCACCATCAGCCAGGGGGCTGCGCCGGATAACTGTTGCTGCAGCAACCTCATGCCCAAGCTGCGGGGAAACTGATCGGCGTCCTGTTGCTGCTGTGGCCCTATGTATTGTTGGATCAACAGGCGTTGCTGTGCCATTTTCTGACGTAACAACAGAATTTGGACTTGTAGTGGTAACGGCTTTTCAGTAGTCATACCTGACGCCTTAATAGCTGAAGGTCGGTTTTTAGCTCTTGAAAACTTGCGTTAAAGGCGCTCTGACCTTTACTGCCTAAGCGGTGGATGAGAAAAAAACAGGCTGCGGCTAATAGAGTAAAAACCACCGGCAAAGTCCAGATCACTAAGGTAAAGCTCTCGTTATTTCTGTTCAGATAAAGCAAAGCGAAACCTGCAAACAGGAAGGCCAAAAATACAAAACTGATGCTAAGCACACTGTAGAGCATGATCCATTGCAAACGGCGTTTTTCCTGTTGCCATTCCAAATGCATCAACTGCCCATGCAAACCCAACTGTGTGATCAGTTGCGGGCTGGCTTTATCGAGCAACCAGAGCCAGCGGGCAGGGTCAAAACCTACAGAACCTTTGTTGGCATTTTCCATTTCAGGTGTCGACATGCAAACTCCATTTAAAAAAACCGACCGCAAAGGGTCGGTGTACGTCATGTTATTTAGAGCCTGAACCGCTACAACGGGCGACAAAAGCGCCTAATATGAAGCTGGCCGCTGCACAGACAGCAATAGACTGCCAAGGCTGTTGGTGCACATAACGGTCTGTTACTTCAGCAGAGTGGCGGGCTTTGGCAGCAAAGTTCTGGCCTATATCTTCCACTGACGCTTTGGCTGTAGCCACACGTTCAGTCAGCTTTTTCTTGGCTTGCTCAAATTCCGCTCCGGTTAAGGACGTGGTGGTTTTGAGTAAATCTTCGATGTCTGCAATAAAGTTGTGGAATTCATCGGTTAAAGCCGGGCCGTTCTGGCTTGAATTTTGAGCTGCGCCATCGGTACGAGTGGGCATAAGTACATCCTTTTATGTGGGTGGCAATCTGGTCCCTGAAAAATCTGACCGTCAAATCCTTTTGCTCAGAGTGAAGGGCCAGACTATAGCACCTAAACGGCTCTGTATGTGGGTCAGAGCACAAAGTAGCTAATTAACTTTGTATTAAATTTTTTTTATTGTCTTTTTCACATGAAAAGTAACAGTGCTATATGAGCGCCAGCGCACCGAGGGCTGTGATTTTAAGGTTCAGTATGCAAAAACAGGCAGGCTCGTATCGGCTGAGTTTCAGGAAGAGCTTTGCTGTTTGTTGTTGTTTTTTGATTACTGATCAGGGAGTTACCATGTATCTATCCACGAATTTATCTTCGTACTTCTCAAGCCGCTATCCATCTGTCCGCAACACTGTATTGATGTTAAGCCTGACAGCTGTACTTGCGTCTTGCGCTTCAGCACCAGAAGCACCAGTAGGCCAGATCCAGGCCGCAGAACAAGCTATTGCTGCCGCTGAACGTATTACAGCAAGCGATTACGCCTTACCAGAATTGCTGGAAGCCAGAGCTGATTTAGTTTCAGCCCGTACTGCGGTTCAGAATGAAGACATGCTGGCGGCCAGCCGTTATGCCGAGCTATCCAAAGCGGGTGCTGAACTGGCATCAGCCCGTGCCAGTGAAGGAAAAGTCCGCGCTGTGATTGATGATATGCAAAAAAATATCGATGTGTTAAGGCAGGAAATGCAACGTAAAACAGGACAAATGCAATGAAAATTTTAACAAGGACGACCCCAATTCTTGTGCTGGTTGCCGGTGTAATGACCTTATCTGCCTGTAGTTCTAAGGTGGAGAAACCTGAGGGCTCTTATGCGGTCAGACAAAAACTGACTGCTTTGCAGGCCGACCCGAATCTGGCGAACAGAGCCGTGTTGCCAGTGCAGCAGGCCGTAACCGCTGTATTAGCCGCTGAGCAGCCAACGAAAGACAAAGCTCTGGCTATGTACAGAGTCAAGCTGGCAGATAAAAAAGTGGAAATAGCCAAAGCTGTAGCGCAAACCAGTTATCTGGATGAGCAATACAAAACCTTAGGTGCACAACAAGCCGATGCCCGCCTCGATTCCAGAACTCAAGAAGCAGATGCAGCCCGCTATGACGCCAAATTAGCCCGGCAGGATGCAACAACAGCTCAAGCCGAATCGGAATTGGCCAGACAACAAGCTCTGGAATTACAGCAACAAATTTCAGAGTTGAATGCAAAAGAAACCGAAAGAGGCTGGGTGGTGACTTTGGGTGATGTGCTGTTTGATACAGGCCGTGCTGAGCTCAAAGAAGGTTCACTGAATAACTTGTCGAAACTGTCGGCCTTTTTAAATCGTTATCAGGATCGTACTGTGCAGATTGAAGGTCATACCGACAGCATTGGCAGCTCAGATTCCAATCAGGGGTTATCAGAGCGCCGTGCTAATTCAGTGCGCCGTTATCTGGAAGCTCAGGGGATTGCTTCTAACCGTTTAACGGCCAGAGGTTTAGGCGAGCATGCACCAGTCAGCGACAATGAGTCTGCCGCCAGTCGTCAGCAAAATCGCAGGGTAGAAGTTATTATTGCGAATACAGCTGCAGCGCCACTTTAGTCTTTAGCAGACTACAGGAGTTTTGTTGATGAAAACCCGTAGTAATCCAAAAAAACCGGCAGCGACACCCGCTGCCGGGTCTTTGCTTGAACAGCAACAATTCTGGCTGCTGAATCTGGATGCAGCGCAGCAGTGCTGGAACAAATTATCCCGAGCCGATTTGCTGCAATCAGAAGGCATGCCCCACCGGCTAAGCCGGTTATTGCAGGATCATTATGCCTTGTCGCGAGAGCAGGCAGATCATCAAATCAACCGCTTTAAACAAAGCTACCAGCTATCACCTGATAAGTCTGATTAACCTGATGTGTGGGTGGAATTAGCCCTGCACATCAGTTCTGTGTTTCTCCTGCCTGATTATTTCATCGTTTTATTCAAATTAGTGCGATAACGCACATTCAGTCTGATTTTTGTACAGTAAGTTAACTACATATTATTCAAAAGGAAGTGTTGATGAGTCCACTTATTACCGATCATAAATTACTGCGCCAGCATGCCAGGCAACACGTGGAGACAGGTGCTGTCACTCAAGGGTATCAGGCCGGACGCAATGATGTGGTGCGTTTATTAAATTCGGCGTTAGCCTCAGAACTGATCTGTGTGTTGCGTTATCGCAGTCATTATTTTTTAGCCAAAGGGATTCATGCCAATACGGTGGCTGCCGAATTTTTAGATCATTCCAATGAAGAATTACAGCATGTGGATTGGCTGGCCGCCCGCATAGTGCAATTGGGTGGTGAGCCTGATTTTTCTCCACAAGGAGTGATAGAGCGGGGTCAGTCTATATTTGGCACCGGCCAGAATTTATATGAAATGATCAAAGAAAATCTGATTGAAGAGCGGGTGGCTATCGATCATTACAAAGAATTGCTGTTGTTTATCGGCGATGATGATCCAACCAGTGCCGCTCTTATCCAGAAAATTTTACAAACCGAAGAAGAGCATGCCGATGAACTGGCCAGCTTATTATGGGGGCTGCCGGAGCAGCACAATTAACCTAAGCACCAGGAATGGAATCGATGAAATCAGATCAACAATTAACCATGGATATCAAGGCCGAGCTGAAGTGGGACAGTGCCGTGCAGACCGACTCTATTAGTGTTTTAGTCCATGGTGGCATTGTGACCTTATCGGGCAGAGTGTCTTCTCTGGCTGAGCTGTGGCATGTGCAGTGTGCTGTGCACAGAGTCTATGGCGTACAGTCACTGGATAACCAACTTGTAGTGTCATTGCCTCATCAGCATGTCTATCAGGACGTTGATTTAACCCGGGTGGCTGAAGCTGTGCTGCAATGGTCCAGTCATATTCCGCCTCAGGGTATTGAGCTCACTGTGTCTATGGGCTGGATCCACTTAACAGGTGAGGTCGCTTTCGACTACCAGCGTCGCGCTGCAACCGAAGCTTTGCGTTATCTGGCTGGTGTGCGTGGTGTCACAAATCAGATCCGTTTAACGCCAAAAAATCTGGCTGGCACGGTCAAAAAAGATATAGAAACCGCACTGGCAAGACAAAGTCGAAAAATGGAGTCCGCCATAGTGGTTGAAGTGATCGAGTCTGATGTGGTGCTGACGGGCACAGTCAATAGCTGGTCTGAACATGATAAAGCGCTGGTGTCGGTCTGGAGCACACCGGGCGTGTTGCATGTAACCGATCATATCTACGTGCTGTAACGGCCTTTTCCTTTGTAGCCTCCTCAAGTTTTACCTTGTTTCTTTTGCTCAATTAAAATACAGGTCCATGATCTGTATTTTGCTTTTCAGCCGTTACAACTTGTTACCCTTTACGCAGGACTGAAACTTCTGACTACCTTATAGTGACCTGAATAAAAAAGTATCTAAGCTTGCTTGATTACCGGATGGGTCTGGACCATGAAAACTATAAAAATGACATTCATTGCTTTGTGCATAACCAGCACTTTAGTGGCCTGCTCTAAACCAGAGGTCGCTGCCACAGTGGAGGCTACGGCAAAACCTTTGCAATTGGTGTCGCAAGATTTACTGACGTTAACAGAAAGTACACTGGCTCGTGGTCCTGTGATCTCAGGCTCTTTGCAACCAGTGGTGAAAGCTGAATTGAATGCTGAAGTCTCAGGTATCGTCATGCAGGTCCTCAAAGACAATGGGGATTTGGTGAAAACCGGTGATGTGCTGGTGAAGCTGGACCAAACCACCTACCGCGACAAATTATTATCCGCTCAGGAAGCTGAACGCTCTGCTGTGGTCACTCTGGAGCAATCCAATCGCCAACTGAAACGTATGCAGTCTTTATCCAAACAAAGTTTAGTGACTCAGGAAGGGCTGGAAGCTGCTGAAAACAAAGCCAACCAGGCCCAGTCTGATTTAGCTTCAGCTCGTGCCCGTTTGGTTGAAGCCCGTCAGCAGATGGAAAAAACTGATGTCAAAGCGCCATTTTCTGGTGTTGTGGCTACCCGTAAAGTGTCAGCTGGTGATACAGCTCAGATAGGCAAGGGCCTGATGGTACTGATTGACCCGGCCAGTATTCGGTTTGAAGGTTATGTGGCCGCGGATCGGGTAGGTCAGGTGAAAGTAGGCAACAAAGTTACGTTTAAGGTCAATGGCTACAGTGGCCAGTTTTTCACGGGGACAGTAGAGCGTATTAATCCACTGGCCAATGAAAGCACCCGTCAGGTGCAGTTATTAGTGGCTATGGAGTTAAAAGAACAGTCCTTAGTTGCAGGTTTGTATGCTGAAGGTCATGTTGAGGCGCAGAACAGCGATGCCTTGATGGTGCCTGAATCGGCTCTTATTCGTGAAGGCGATAAAAACTTTGTCTGGCAGTTTGCCAACAACGAGCTGAAAAAAACCGAAGTGAAATTGGGGGATAAAGACGAACGTTGGGGCACGCAGCAGGTGTTGTCCGGCATAGTGTCCGGCGCTCAGATTTTACGCCATCCACAAGGAGCCTTAACAGACGGCGGCAAGGCTGAATTAGCCAGTGCACCTCAAGTTTCATCTGTACAAACATCAGCTAAAGTCAGCACAGGAAACTAAACCATGTTTTTATCTGATTTTAGTATCAAGCGCCCTATGGTGGTGGTGGCAGTGACCCTTGCCATGATGATTTTTGGTTATTTTGCGATGACCAATTTAAAAACCAACCAATTTCCTGATGTACAGCCGCCTGTGCTGGTGATGAATATTCCTTACCCTGGTGCTTCCCCCGAAACTGTCGAGCGGGAAATACTGAATCGGGTAGAAGACTCGATGGCCACCATTACCGGCATGCGCGAACTGCGCTCTTATGCCCGTGAGTCCAATGCGGTGATAGTGGCAATTTTTGAATTTGATAAAGATCTGATTGAAGCCTCACAGGAAATGCGTGATGCGGTCGCTGTAGTACGCGACAAACTGCCGACCGAAATGAAAGAGCCTTTCCTGCGCCGTGAGGATCCAAACGCTCAGCCTATTATGTCGCTGGCATTGTCTTCAACTTCGATGGATCCGATTGAATTATCGCAACTGGCAGAGCATCAGATTGCCCGTGAAATTCGTTCTGTTCCAGGTGTTGCTTTAGTCACGCTTGAAGGGGAAAAAGAGCGTGAAATGACTATATTCCTGAACTCAAATGCCATGCGTGAAGCCAATGTGTCGGCTATGGATGTGGTCAGTGCGCTGCGTGCACAAAACGTGGCCGCTCCGGTGGGGCGTGTGGTGAATGGCATGGAAGAGCAGGGCATTCGTATTCAGGGCCGTTTGCGGGATGTGCGTGAATTTGAACAAATGGTGGTCAAACGCAATGGCGATCAGGCTATTCGGTTAGACCAAGTGGCCGATGTAGTGGATGGTGCTGCAGAGCAGCGCCGTTTATCTATTTTCAACGGTGTGGCCTCGTTAGGTATTAACGTAGTCAAAGCCCGTGACGCGTCCACTATTAGTGTGACCGATGATATCAAAGTCAAAATCGATCAATTAAAGAAAACCTTACCTGCCGACTTTGAACTGGTGGTAGTGCGTGACTCGGGGGAWGATGTTGCGGCCAGTATGCGCAATGTCACAGAGGCCTTGTCTGTAGGCGCTTTGCTAACCATAGTGACAGTTTTTGTGTTTTTAAACTCATGGCGTTCTACCTTAATTACCTCACTGGCCTTACCTACCTCTGTACTTGCTTCCTTTATTGCAGTCTGGGCTTGTGGTTTTACCCTGAATTTTATGTCCTTATTAGGTTTGTCACTGGCCATAGGTATTCTGATTGACGATGCCATAGTAGTGCGTGAAAACATTGTGCGCCATATGGAAATGGGCAAAGACAATATGACTGCTGCCCGTGATGGTACCCGCGAAATTGGCATGGCTGTTATCGCCACCACTATGTCTATTGTCGCGGTCTTTATTCCTATCGCTTTTTTGGATGGTATTACTGGCCAGTGGTTTAAACCTTTTGCTCTGACGGTCGCCTGTTCTGTATTGGTGTCCTTGTTTATCTCTTTTACACTTGACCCTATGATGTCTGCCTACTGGCACGACCCGGATCATGATAAAAATGCTAAACGTCGTGGTTTGGGTAAAGTGCTGCAAGGCTTTAATATCTGGTTTGATCATCAGGCGGAGCGTTATTCCAAGCTGATTGGCTGGGCATTAAAACACCGCAAATCCATGTGGATCCTGGCTTTTGGTTCATTTTTTGGTGCTATCGCTTTACAAGGCATGTATGGCGGCTCGGGTTTCCTGCCGGAAACAGACGACGGTGGTATTGTGATTTCAGTGCGCGCGCCTTCAGAGGCCAGTATTGAATACACCAGTATTAAAGCGGAGCAGGCTGCTGCTATAGCCCGTCAGTTGCCTGAGCAGCTGTACACCCAAACCACAGTCGGAACTCAGGGCAATATCACCAGAGCTCAGGTCTTTGTCAGATTGACCAAAGAAATGGAACGCAGCCGCAGTTCACGTGAAATTGCAGCTGAACTTCGAGCTAAAGTTCAGCAACTGGTTGGCGCAGAATATACAGTCTCTGCTGATTTAAATGGCGGCGGTGGTGGGAAAGCCTTACAAATCCAGTTCCGTGGCCCGGATAGCAGAGTATTGGAAGGGCTGGTGATGGATTTTATGGAGCAGTTAAAAACCATACCTGGAGCTGTCGATGTCGGCTTGTCTTCTCAAGACCCTAAACCTGAACTGCAAATTGAATTTAACCGGGGTTTGGCTTCCAGCTTAGGTTTGTCGATGAATGATGCCGCCAATGCATTACGTCTGGCATTTGCTGGTGCTGAAATTGGTGACTGGATTGACCCAACAGGCGAAACCCGCAACGTTTATGTGCGTATCCGGCCGGAAGAGCGGATGACAGTGCAGGATCTGGAACGTCTACCGCTGCTATCTAGCCGCACCGGTGCCATGATACCACTGGAACAAATTGCGACTGTGACTGTAGGCAAAGGGCCAGCTGTGATTGAACATTTGGATCGTCAAAGTATGATGGCTGTAGGCGCCAACGTTCAGGGCCGCAGTTTTGGTGAAGTGGAYGCTGATGCTAAAAAACTGCTGAGTACTATTCCTTTCCCACCTGGTTATGACGTAGTTCGGGGTGGTCAAAGCCGGGATCAGGAAGAAGTCTTTGGTAGCATCTTTGGCGCTCTTGGTTTAGCTGTGATGCTGATGTACCTGATTTTAGTAGTGCAGTTCCACAGCTTTCTGGCACCTGTGTCTATCATGATGTCCTTACCGCTATCGCTGATTGGTGTGGTGTTGTCGCTGTTAATAGCGGGCGCTACCTTAAACCTGATGAGCTTAATAGGGGTAGTGATGCTGATGGGCATAGTAGTGAAAAATGGCATTTTATTGATTGACTGCGCCCGCAAAAAAGAACGGGAAGGTTTTGAGCTGGAACAGGCGTTAATAGCTGCGGGTCGTGAGCGTTTACGTCCTATTCTTATGACTACTTTTGCTTTAGTGGCAGGTATGTTGCCTGTTGCTATTGGTATCGGCGAAGGCTCGGCTTTTTACAAACCTTTGGGTATAGCTGTGATAGGTGGGGTTATCACCTCTACTGTACTGACTTTACTGGTGGTGCCTACCTTCTACGATAGTCTGGAAACAGCCAAGCGCAAACTTAAAGCCAGATTCTTTCGTCGCACTGCTGTGACGACGGGGTATGAGGTGCCATTAGCGTCAAAATAAATCTGCTAACAAGAAAAGAGCACTGCGGTGCTCTTTTTTGCTTCAGGCCTTTGAAGTTTCTGTTTAACGGGTTAAATAATGCTTTGGTCTGCCTTGGTTATGGCAGACTTGGGATGGCGCATTAAATCCGCTAGTATGAACTTATTTCTCATTGTTCAGGCAGTCAAAATGGATTTGCTTACGCCCTACCAGTTACGCCAACAGATCAGAACAGGCCAGTTTCAGAGCCAGACCAGTGGTTTGGCTCCAGGTTATGTGCAGTGCAATATGGCGATATTGCCGAAAAGCTCTGCTGCTGAATTTTTACTGTTTTGCCAGCGTAATGCCAAAGCTTGTCCTTTAGTTGCTGTGTCTGAACCTGGTCAGTTTTTGCTGCCTGAATTGGGACAGGATCTTGATCTTCGCACCGACTTACCTTCCTACCGGGTTTTTAAGCAAGGTGAACTGGTGGACGAAGTGCAGGATATCCGTGCTTTATGGCGGGATGATCTGGTCAGTTTTTTAATTGGCTGCTCTTTTTCTTTTGAAGAGGCTTTGCTTGCTGCCGGATTAGAAATCCGGCATATCAGCGAAGGCAAAAACGTCCCTATGTACAACACGAACCTGCAATGCGCCAGCGCAGGACGTTTTTCTGGCAACATGGTGGTCAGCATGAGACCTATGAAGCCTGCAGATGCCATTCGGGCTATTCAGATCTGTAGTCGTTTTCCTGCTGTGCATGGCGCGCCTGTGCATTTTGGCGACCCGCAGGCTATTGGTATTTCTGATCTCCGATCACCGGATTATGGTGAAGCCGTCAGCATCAGATCAGGTGAAGTACCGGTATTCTGGGCTTGTGGTGTCACGCCTCAGGCTGTGATTAAACAAGCCAAACCAGATTTTTGTATTACCCACAGCCCTGGTCATATGCTGGTGACCGATCTTTTAAATTCTTCTTTAGCGAGTTTTTAATGAAACCTGTCATGAAACTGAACTGTGATTTAGGCGAAAGTTTTGCTGCTTATCAAATGGGGCTGGATGCAGAGGTGATGCCGCTGATTGATCAGGCCAATATCGCCTGTGGTTTTCATGCCGGCGACCCGACAGTACTGGTGAATACCTTAACTTTGGCAAAAAAACATCAGGTAGAGATTGGTGCTCATCCTAGCTACGACGATAAACAGGGTTTTGGTCGCCGCT
Source organism: Rheinheimera sp. 1928-s (assembly GCF_029269265.1). GTDB lineage: Bacteria > Pseudomonadota > Gammaproteobacteria > Enterobacterales > Alteromonadaceae > Pararheinheimera. The sequence continues at coordinate 8,336 of NZ_JARIXP010000010.1, read as the reverse complement.
CGGTAAAAATGGCGGCTGATGAGTTAAAGCATTTACTCTGGTACCAGATAGCCGCAGTAGATGGGGTGGCAAAAAGCCTTGGGCTGGAGCTGAGTTATGTCAAACCACATGGTGCTTTGTATAACGATATGATGGCAAGCTCAGCCTTGCTTGAAATCGTGATGCAGGCGGTTGCCAGTTATCATAAACCCTTAAAGCTGATGTTATTGGCCACAGCTGCTGCAAAACAACATAAGCTGTTGGCAAAGCGATATCAGCTTGAACTGCTGTTTGAAGCTTTTGCGGACAGGTGCTACAAAAAAGATGGCTCTTTAACTCCCCGCAGTCAGACGGGCAGCGTACTGGATCATCAGACCGCTTTAGTGCAAGTGCAGCAGTTACTGCAAAGCGGCACAGTACAAAGTGATACAGGCGAACTGGTGGCTATTGAAGCCGATACCTTGTGCGTACACGGTGACAACCCAGCTGCGCTTGCCTTAGTGCAATCTATTCGTCAGTTACTGGGGACAACATGATCCAACTGGAACTGGCCGGTGAAAATGCGCTGATCCTGTATTTATCAGCAGAAATCTCGGCACAGAATCTTTCACAGCTTCAGCAGTTGCAACACCAAATCCGCAGCCTGCTTGATAAGCAATTGCAGGAGTTGTTGCCCTCTTATGCGTCATTGCTGATTGTGCTCAAACCTCAGCATCAAGGGTTGCTGGCTATTAAAACTATGCTGGAACAACAGCTTGTACTCTGCGCTGCCAGTACTGAGCCGCTAGGCCAACTGCTGACTTTGCCAGTGTATTACCACAATACCTGGGATCTGGACCATGTTGCTCATAAGGCAGGCTTAACCACAGCGAAGGTGATTGAACTGCATCAGTCTGTTGAGTACAGAGTGTACGCCATAGGTTTTGCACCGGGTTTTGCCTATTTGGGTGAATTAGACGCACGCCTTACCACAGCGCGATTAAAAAGCCCACGGGCTAAAGTGCCCAAAGGTGCTGTTGCTATTGCCGACCGGCAAACTGCTGTCTATCCGGCTGAATCACCTGGAGGCTGGAATATTTTGGGTCTATGTCCAACGCCATTATTTGAACCTGAACATGTAGGTACGGCAAAGCCCTTGATGCCTTTTGCCGTGGGTGACAGAGTGCGTTTTCAATCCATCAGCAGAGAAGAGTTCTTCGCTTTAGGTGGCCAGTTGCCGCAGGAGCTGTGCTGATGTCTGCTTTTGTCGTATTAAAAGCTGGAGTACTAGCCACTTTGCAGGACCAGGGCCGTTTTGGTGTTGCCCATTTGGGATTAACTCAGGGTGGGCCTGCTGATTATGCCAGTTATCGGATCGCCGATTTGTTGCTGCAAAACCCAAATCCCTGCTGTCAGATTGAAATCGCAATGGGTGGTTTTAGCCTGCTGGCGTTAACAGACACTGTGTTTTGTGTGACCGGTGCAGCAATGCCTCTGACAGTAAACKGTCAGCCCAAAAGCTTATGGCAAACTCACCGTATAAAAAAAGATGATGTACTTGAGCTTGGTTTTGCCAAATCCGGCTTGCGTTGTTATCTGGCAGTAGCCGGAGGTTTTAAATTGCCAAAAGACTTTGGCAGCAACAGCACAGTGCTGCGGGAAAAAATCGGCGGCATTGGCGGAGCTGCATTAGAGCCAGGCCAGTTTTTACCTGCTGCTTCAGTCTACCGGCCTTTATTGTGGGCTTTGCCTGAGAAACTCTGGCCTGATTATTCTGCACCGCTGGAACTTGGCCTGCTACCTGGTTATCAGCAGCATTGGTTTGGCGAGTCTCAGTGGCAGCAGCTGTACAGCACCGACTATCAGGTGTCTGCTTTGTCTGATCGGATGGGGTATCGCTTGCAAGGTGAGCCGCTGTTGTACCAGCCAAGAGCTTTGTTATCCGAAGGTATTTGTTATGGCGCAGTGCAATTGCCACCTGATGGTTTACCTATAGTGCTGTTAAACGACAGACAAACCTTAGGGGGATATCCTAAACCCGGCGTTGTTCTGGCACGGCATGCGGCCGCTTTAGCTCAGTGTCAGCAAGGCCATCCGATCCGATTTTACCCTGTATCACCAGAGCAGCTTGAAGCAGAACAGAGGCAACAAAGTTGTTACTGGGCTGAGCTTGCTATGGAATTCCGGAGTCTGGTTTGAAAGATTTGCTACCACTCAGCCAACAGATAGAGCAGATGCTGGTACGGCAGAATGTAAGGGGTATGGCGACCTTATTGCCTTATCTGAAAACAGGTTCTTACTTAAGAGCCGCTGGTTTAATCGCAAAAGCAAAAGGGCTGGTGCTGATAGGCACAGGCTTTCCGGTCGGCGATAGTTTTGAAACCGACGGGCCTGTGGGAGCTATTGTTTTGTATCAGCTTGTCGAAAAACTGGGTGCCAGAGCTATGCTGGCCTGTGGTGAACCATTATTTTCCGCGCTAAAAAACGACTATGCCTGCCTGGAGTTGCCGGTCAACAGCGCTGATGCGGCAGCATTTGCCCGTCAATCTTTGCAGCAGTTAACCCCTGAATTAATTATTTCAATAGAAAGACCAGGTTTGGCCGCTGATGGTCGCTATTACAATATGCGGGGAGTGGATATCAGCGCCCGTTGTGCCAACTTTGATGTATTTTTTCAGCAGGCCAGTTGCCCAACTATAGCGATTGGGGATGGTGGCAATGAGATTGGCATGGGAAATCTTTATCAGGCTCTGTCGCAGTTGGCTATTACACCAGCGGTAACTGGCTGTGATGAATTAGTGCTGGCTGACGTATCCAACTGGGCTGCCTATGGACTGCTGGCTTTGGTATCACTAATCAGAGATGCAGAAACAGGTGAGGGCTGGTTGCTCGATTGCCAGCCTGCAGAGCTTTTACAGTATTTAGTCAAGCGGGGTTGTGTTGATGGTGTGACAGGCCTTGCCAGTATCACAGAAGACAGTTTACCTCCAGAGCATGCAATGCAATTGATCCACGACTTACAACAACTTTGTTTTAAGAAATAAGAATTGATAGGAAAAGCCATGAGTGTGGTGTATTTAAACGGGCAATTTATGCCTGCAGAGGACGCAAAAATATCGCCTATGGACAGAGGCTTTTTATTTGGCGATGGCATTTATGAAGTGATCCCGTCTTATGCCGGGCTTTGTGTAGGCTTTGCCGCCCATATCGAGCGCTTGCAGCAAGGGTTAGCTGCACTGGAGATCCGCTGTGCTTTCACAGCACAAGACTGGAAAGAGTTGGTACAGCAACTGATCCAACAAAATGGTGCTGGTAATCTGGGTATTTATCTGCATGTCAGTCGTGGCACCGACAGCAAAAGAGCCCATGCTTACCCGCAGGATATTTCGCCCACTATTTTTGCTTATTGTTTTGACATAGCTGCTGAGCCAGAAGCTGATATCGACAAAGCGCCACGTTATAAAGTGATGACAGCCACAGATTTACGCTGGCAGCGTTGCCAGATTAAATCCACGGCTTTGCTGGGGAATGTGATGCATCATCAGCAAGCTGCGGCTTTGGGGTTAAACGAATGTATTTTGTTTGATGAACAAGGCTTTTTAACCGAGGGCAGCTCTACGAATGTGTTTATTGTCAAAAACGACGTTGTGATCACCCCGCCTTTAAGCCATCAGATTTTGCCCGGTATAACCCGTCAGTTGCTGCTGAGTATTTTGCGTCAGCACAGCAGATTAGAAGTGGAAGAACGAGCTGTCACGAAAGATGAAGTATTGGCTGCGGATGAAGTCTGGTTAACCAGTTCCAGTAAAGAAGTTGCAGCTGTGATTGAAGTGGATGGAAAGGCCATTGGCAGCGCAGAACCAGGCCCCGTCTGGTGGCAGGCTCAGCAGTTATTTAGTCGATATAAGTACAGTTACTCTTAGCTAATTATCTGTAAAAATTTAAGTTTTTCTATAATTTGTCGCCTATGCTTTCAGACTCAGAGAGTGAAATATCTATAAAAATCAAACAAGGGAAGGGATAAATATGTTGTTGAGGAACTATAAAATTGGTGCCCGCTTATTAGCTGGTTTTGCTGTATTAGGCTTGTTAGTGCTGCTTCAGGGCAGCATGGCGCTTATGAATATGGCACAAATGCGCACTACCACAGCTGAAATTGAAGATAACACCATTCCAACTCTGGATAATCTGGCAGCATTGAATTTAAGTATGATGCGGGTACGAATTTTTACTTTTCGTCTGATGTTAGCTGAAAACGATACACAAAATGCAGACTACAGAGCGGCTTTAGAGAAAGTACGCTCAGAAGTCACTGAGAATCAGCAACAGTATGAAAAACTGATTTCTATCGATGGCGAAAGGGCTGTATACCAAGAGTTCTCAGCGGCCCAGCAAAGCTATTTCGCCGGACAAAGCCTGCTATTGCAAGCCTTAGACGCGGGTAATAAAGCCGAGGCAACCCGGATCAGCAATGAGGAGTTAACAAGTCATTCAGATAGAATGACGAAAGCTCTGCTTCAGTTGGCAAAACTAAACCGCGACTATTCTAAAGTTCAGACCGACCTCTCAGCTGAAGGCTACCAAAGCAGTAAGATTTTGGTGATTTTAGCTATAGTGGTGGGCATAATCGTCAGCATTTTTGTTGCTTTGTGGATGACCCGCAGTATCACGACGCCAATGACTGAGGCTCTGATCGTTGCGGAAACTGTTGCTGCAGGTGATTTAACGCAAAAAATAACCAATAGTGGCGATGACGAAGCCAGCCGTTTGATAGCTGCACTGCAAAAAATGCAGCATAACCTTCGTGATGCCATGAGCCATATTTCCAATTCTTCTACTCAATTGGCATCAGCAGCGGAAGAACTGAATTCAGTGACTGAAGATTCATCCCGTGGTTTGCAGCAGCAAAATGATGAAATTCAGCAAGCTGCAACTGCAATAACCGAAATGAGTTCTGCTGTGGATGAAGTAGCGCAAACCGCAGTTCAAACCTCGGAGCAATCCACTGAGTCGGCCAAATTGGCGGTACAAGGTCAACAGCAAGTGGATGAAACTGTGACTGCTATCCGCGATATGAATCAGGATGTGGCCTTAACTTCAGAGCTTATTCAGGGCCTGGCTGTGCAATCCCAGGACATAGGCAAAGTATTGGATGTGATCCGCGCTATTGCTGAACAAACTAACTTACTGGCGCTTAATGCTGCAATAGAAGCGGCGCGGGCAGGGGATGCAGGCCGGGGTTTTGCTGTGGTAGCAGATGAAGTGCGGGCTTTAGCCCACAGAACTCAAACCTCAACCCGTGAAATTGAGGAAATGATTGCCAAAATTCGCAGTGGCACTGGCGATGCGGTGAATGCTATGAAACACAGCAGTGATAAAGCCGGCCATGCTTTAACAGTCGCTCAGGCTGCTGGTCAGGCACTGTCTGTTATTACCCAGCGGATTAATAAAATCAGCGACAGTAATCTGGTGATTGCAAGTGCAGCTGAGGAACAGGCCAAAGTATCTCGGGAAATTGATCGTAATATTGTTAATATCAGTGATTTAGCTGCACAAACTGCAGCAGGGGCCAACCAGACCAGTGCTTCTGCTCATGAGTTATCCCGCTTAGCTGTGGATTTAAATGCCTTGGTCACGCGCTTCAAAGTATAACTACAGGTTCTTTGCATGGACGCAGTATCTTCGCTTTCAGCCCGAGTGCATCAGTTTGATGCACTGCGTGGTCTTGCTGTGCTGATGATTTTATTTGCTAATATTTTTGCCTTTGCTTATCCGCTGGAACTGGCAGAAAAGGCTGGATTGTCAGACTCTATATCTGTTTTGTCGCAGGTTCAGCATCAGCTGTATCTGGTATTTATCCGCGGTAAATTTATCAGCCTGCTTACCCTGTTATTTGGTGCCAGCTTGTATCTGTTGTGGCACCAATCTGGCTCGTCTGCCATCAAGCTGAAAGCCAGAATGTCAGCCTTGTTGCTGATGGGGCTTTGCCACGCCATGTTTGTCTGGTCGGGTGATATTCTGCTGATGTATGCCGTGGTGGCATCAGGGCTGTTATGGCAGCAGGCACTGAGCTGGACACCCGATCATCAACTTCGTTATGCCAAGCACTATCTGGCCGCAGGGCTGGTTCTTCCAACGCTGATCTGGCTGGCTCCAGGCGGGCAAGTTGAAGAACCGGCAGAGACGGCAAAACTGCTTGCTGTGTATACAGGGTCTTATAGTGATCAGCTATGGCATCAATTTAAGTATGTTGGATTACTGGTGTTTGATTTACTGTTTGTCAGTTACTGGTGGTTTGGTGGCATGATGCTACTTGCGATCTGGGGCATGCAGTCCGACTGGCAGGCTTTATTAAAAAAGCACTTTTATAAGTTGGTGCTGATTGCATTTGGTTGCGCTTTAGTGCCATTGGCCTGGACCGGACTCTCAGTTGAAAAACAGAGCCCTCTGTCATTTCAAATGATCTCCGACTTGTGTTTTGCCTTGATTTACATCAGGTTATTTATGCTGGTTGCGCCTGCTTTTCCCAAAGTCATTGAACTGCTCAGATACTGCGGTCGTTGTTCTTTGTCTTTATATCTTTGGCAGTCTGTGGCGATGGTGCTGCTGTTCCGCTGGTTCTGTCCAGAGTGGTTTGGCGTTTTAGACAGAGCCTCTCTGACCGTGATTGCCGCGAGTTTTCTGGCACTGCAACTTTTGTGGGTGCAGCTGTTTTACAAAAACGGTCAATTATGGTGGTTTGAGCGGCTGTACCGGCGGCTTAGTGTGAAATTGCAGACCAGGGCTGCTCAAACCAGATTGTAAAATTCCTGCTTAAAACCTGTAGGCATAAGACAGCGCGAGAAAATCCAGACCGGGGTTAGGTTTTTGTAGCCCGGCATTGGAGTAATGCATATAACGCAGTGCCAACTGGGCTTTACTGTGCAGCTGCCAAATCAGGCCAACACGGTCTTCAAACTGGTAATGTGAACCTAAATCTTTACCGGCAAAACGTTGCTTGTTGAGTAAACTAAAACCTATACCAAATTCCCAATACAAAGCTCTGTCGTACAAAGTGCTGAATTGCTTCACCAGTACAGGGGACAAGGCAACAGCCAGATTACTTTCATATTCAGGCTCTTCACCATAACGCCACAGATTAGCACTGACTTCCATATAAAGCTGGGCATCCCCTAAAAGCGGAATTTCAGCCAGATGCCATTCCACAGGTCGGTAACCCAGCCGCAATCCTAAAACCTCACCTTCGCCTTTGACTAAATCAATAGCTACAACCTGAGCTTGTACCTGAAGGCTCAGCATTAAAAAACTAAGTACTAATAAAATTTTTTTCATGAAAGGTTCTGCCTTAATACACGCTGCGAAAGCTAATAAACAAGGGTTATGTAACGAGTGGTACATAAGTTGTGATGGAAATCAGGATCTCAAGAGGGGAAGATAAAAAATGTATGACAGTTAAATATGGCAACAGACCTATGACAGTTGAACTCTAAACACAGAGAAGAAGTTGACCTTTCACGGCTTGCTGATTAACCTTGCGGTTTATTTATTCTGGCAAAGGCAATTATCTCATGGCGAATTCTTCCGAACAGAACACTACAGCCTTGGATCCAAACAGCCAAAAAGCATTACATTTGGATCAGCAGCTCTGTTTTGCTTTGTATTCCACCTCTTTAGCTATGACCAAAATGTATAAACCTTTGCTTGATGCCTTGGGTTTAACCTATCCACAGTATTTAATTATGCTGATTTTGTGGCAAAACGATGGTCTGGCGCTCAAAGACGTGGGCGAGCAACTCCACATAGACTCAGGTGCTTTAACTCCGGTGATAAAACGCATGGAAGCTATGGGCTTATTGGTCCGCACTCGTAATCCACAAAACGAACGCACCTTGGAAATTCGCTTAACCAAAGCGGGTTGGGCCATGCGTGAGCAGGCAGTGCAGGTGAACCGTACTGTAGGGTTAAGTTGTGGTTTAGCGGAAACTGAAATCCATGCGTTACGGCAGGAATTGATAGAGCTCAGAGCTCAGTTAACTAAAAAACTATAAATACTAAAGCGATAGGAAGGGGCCTTTTAGGCCCTTTTTTTTATTTTTAAATTCAAGCTAATCAACAGCTTRAAAAATAGTTGGTAAAAAGTTTAAAATTAAACTTGCGAAATAACAGTTATCGCAATAATATAATCGCAAGTCGGGGCAAACAGCTGGTTTAACAGCAGTACAACCCATAAGTTAATCCCATTTTCATGGGAGAAATCCTGGCGAATACGGCCAACAAACACATCATCCTGACCCGCAGCATTGCCTACCTGAGTCGGATAATCTGCGTTGTCTTCCATCAGGGTCACACCGGGTGCATTGGCTAACAGCGCTTTTACC
>NZ_JARIXP010000001.1 GCF_029269265.1 Rheinheimera sp. 1928-s | reverse complement strand
GGAGTAGCTATGTCGACTATGCTGACCACTCGCCCCAGTTGCGCCAGTACCAACGGGCTTTTCTGCAGCGTATCGCCACCTATGGTATCCAGCACTACATCCACACCTTTGCCAGCTGTGGCTTCAAGCACGGCTTCAATGTAATCGGTTTGCTTATAGTCAATGGTGACATCGGCCCCTAAGCCTTTTACGAACTCTGCGTTTTGCGAAGACACTGTCGTTATCACCCGCGCACCCGTAGCTTTTGCAATCTGAATGGCAATATGACCCACACCACCTGCACCACCATGCACCAGAATGGTTTCACCCACCTGCAGATTGGCCCGCGTAATCAGTGCTTCCCATACGGTACCGCCGACTAAGCTCAGTGCCGCCGCTTCCAGATGTGTCAGTGCTTTGGGCTTCAGACCCACTATTGATTCATGAGCAACATGGTATTCGGCATAGCTGCCCTGACCGACGAAGATTTCAGGGGTGTACCACACTTCATCACCTGCCTTGAATGCCGTCACTCCAGGACCTACTGCTTCAATCACGCCTGACACGTCGTGTCCTGTAATGGCTGGCAGTGGCACATAGTCTTTATAGTCACCACGTCGAACCTGATAGTCCAACGGGTTCACAGAAGTCGCATGGACCCTCACCAAAACCTGCCCCTCACCCGCTACTGGTTTAGGCAGCACCACTTCCTGAAAACTCTCTGGTCCACCAAAAGACTTTAAAATCATCGCTCGCATATTCTCACCTATCTATATATTTGCATATCGATATATATCGATGCATTGAGTTCAAAAAAAGAGCTGTATCACAACTCTTTACCAAGGAGCTCTATCAATTTTTTGATATTCGCTTCATTTCGCTTGTAGTACGTCCATCCTCCCATCCGCTTGGACGTGACAAGACCTGCTCGTTGCAGTGACGCCAAATACGTCGACGTCGTCGACTGGCTCAATCCTACGCCTTCCTGGATACTTCCCAGCTGCTATAGGAATTAATATATCACTATATCTAGAAATGTCAATATAACGATATCATCTATCGTAGAAGTGTGCCATCGGTTAACAGAGTGTTGTCCCTGTCAGGAATAAAAACAGCAGAAAATCATAGATATAGAAAAAACTTCCACTAACGTGCGCATAGGTCCTCTGTGTGATCGGGTAGTTCCTGGTCGAAAGATCCGATCACACAGAGGGCCGTTAGTTCAAAATGTCTACTCTCGAATTAAGCTTAATTTAATGTATGGTCTACCCGGCTTTTTTGTTTTGCTCCAATCTAAGCAAGAAGAAGCAAATAATACCAACACCCAGTATCAATGCTGTTCTGAGTATATCTACCTGTAGCTGAGGCAACTGCAGTTGCAGATTTTCAATCAAGCCCTGTTGGATCGAATTTACTGTGCCATGCGCCAGAGCTGCAGGCCAAAAACTGCCACTTTTGATTGTTAGCCAACCAAAAAACAAGGATGCGCCGATCATTAGAAGTGGGAACAAGATAAAGGAGCCAATATAAGGATGCTCCGGAAAATTGTATCCCATCAATAAGGCGGGCAAATGCCATGCCCACCAAATGACGGCAAGCAGCATAATGCCAGGCAACACACCAAACTGACGGGTAAGCTGCCCTTGCAGGAAGCCACGCCATGCAAACTCCTCCCCTGTAGCAGCTACAAGGCCCAGTATAGAGAAGGCGATGGCAGTACTAGTTACGTTAATTAAGAAAAATATCCAGCTTTGCGTCCCGTCACCAAGCAGCCAGGCTGCACCTGAAACATCCACTCCTGTAGTTTGGAAGCTAAAGTAGTCAGATGTTGCCAGCCCTGCTGCAATCAGTATTGCCACCACAGCAAAACCTATAGCGGTTTGCACCACTACACCCAGAGGTAAATACACAAGTTTCCCAAGACGCCAGAGAACCTGAAAACGTACAACAGGACTACGTACAATAAAAACAACTGCCAGCAGTGTTGGGGACCACATGATCAATATGAATATATTGTTGATTACCGCGCTGTCTAATCCAAATAGCATGATTGCCGGTATCTGCACACACCAACTTAAAGCTATGGCCAGGAAAACATATAAAGCAATCGCATTACGGCTCATCCTGGTGATCTCTGTTGGCTCAATAGATGTAAAGGTTGCGGAATCCGCAATAATAATCTTCTGACAAATGAATGTTCTGCGACCAGAGAAAGATACTCCGGCTTCTGTGCAGATAGTCGCATATGGGTGTTTTCCTGTTTAATAAATTGAAGCTCTATGTTGCTACGCTTCTCAGATAGCGGTTGACCCCTTACTGAAGTATTCAGCCACTTGATCGATGAACCGCCTGAGACGATGACTTATAGGCACATGTTTAGACCACAACAAATGAAGGTGAAGCCCTGGCGACAACCTCTTCCGCCAATATCTGCTGTGAATGACGCTTTTATAGCGTAAAACCCAACTTTAGCACCGACAACAAAAGGCCACTGAGGGTGCTGCCTCTCATTTCGCTAAGGCGAATCGCCAGGTTCAATTCTGCAGATACCAGGTTGGAAAACTTATCGCTGAGTACCAATTGGGCGGGAATTTTGGGCAACACAGTATTTATCACTCCGAGCAACCTCAACCAGCTGGAAACTCCTTCACTAGCTGTGCTATCACCGACGTTTCGCACTATAGGGCACATTGAGACTCAAAAAAATTGCAATAAATGCATCCTAATGTTCTTTTACTCCGAACGTTCGGTTAGAGCCCACTGTCAGGCTAACCTCGTCATCAAATGGAAAAGCACCTCTCTGTCAGAAAAGCACTTTGGCTGTAAACTCGACATAATCCGTTGCTCCCCGGCTACCGGTTTGTTGCACCAGGGCGGCAGGGACAGAGCGGCCATAAACCAGAGTCAATGCGGTTGATTTTGTTAAGCTCAGCGTTGTACTAAGAGAATACTCTGTCGCGACATAGCGCCGATCAGAGCTGCTATCTGTGTTCAACAAATTACCGCCAGGACCATAAACCCCGTCCTTAGTTGACAATCTCCAGTAAAAATTCACAGCTGCAGTGACCTTAACAGCGGAATAGGGTTGAAAGCTTAGATAGGGTTGAATGTTGTAGAAATTTCTTGGCCCAAGGATCGCTAACTCCGAAAAATAATTTCCTCTTGGAAACATCGGATTAAAAGTCCCGAGTTTATTATCGTCTTGATTTTTATCACCACTGGCGATATTGGCTGATACGCCTGCGCTGCTAAATGGATAAAGTTCTAATGCAATACTCGTATCAGCTGCAAGGCTCCAGGCCCGGATATCTTGGTTATTAAATCGGCCGAACTGCAACATAGCTTCCCAATTTAACGTCAGATCTCCGCTTGTTCCCCACAATCTGGAGCCCAAAGTATGTCGGAGCTCCTCACCTGCCCCCTGAAAATAGCGGGCTTCATTATTTCTGTAGCCAAGGTAGTACATATCAAATTTATGCCATGAATCCTCATTAGACACAGCATAAATGCCCCAAAGCGCCTGATTGTGATCCAATCTGTCATCAAAGCTTCCCTGAGAGGTTTGCCAGGGACGGCCAACAAAAGTATTGATCTGCCAGGACTTAACTTGTAACACTAAACGCAAAGAATCGTAACGACGCCGGACGTTAGCACCTTCCCTTGCGTCAACCAAACGGCCAGAACCCAAAGCCAACTCTTGACGTCCAACTGTTAGTTGCCAGCTCTCATCACCTGAGAACTGAAAAAACGCCTGCTGAAAACTCAACTCGTTTTCATCTAAGGGAGAAGGGCCTTGTTCCAATCCTGACGATAGCGCACTGTATAATTGTGTATAAAGCCGGAACGAGGGAGAAAGGCGCAAGTCCGCAAAAAGCACATAGCGCTGGAAAAATGCACCATCACTGGCATCTGTCTTATCCTGCCAATTAGCACCATTCATAATCGCATATCGCCAACGACCTTCGCCTCCTACACTAAGTAAGCTGTCCTTTATCGGCCGTAAACATTTATATGAGTATTCGCTATTAAGATTATCCTGACACCATGCAGACCAGTTTTCATTTTGCCTTAGCCGCTCATAAGCTGGCGGCGAGTCTGCCGAAACAGAGCCCGCGGTTAAAAAACATAAAATAAAACCAAGTATCACTCTCATCTTTTAACCTCCTTTTTTACAAAACCAGCTGCAATCTAATGCTCAACGACAGGTTTATCAGGCAGCAGATGATAGGAATGGACCATCGCCTGGATATCGACATCTGCATGTGTTGCCCGCTCTCGCTGCCTTAAATGCTCAAGCCGGGATTTCGCTGTCGTTAGTGCGATTTCGCGCGTTTCGTGCCCGTAACCTGGGCTTTTTGGCATGAATAAAAATAACGTCGGTTATACCGATAAAACCTAACCTGAAAAGCTGCGGTTTATTATCAGAACTCTGCTCACGGGCCTTGCTCCTTTGGACCAACCATTGGAATGCCATGCAGGACTGCGTTTAGCTAAACCTCGTTCTGTAACACAGCCTCGAGTGAGCCAAGATTGCCATTTAAATTTGGGGGGCGATATTATCTCTTAAGATAGTATCCATTCCTGACACTCCGCTTCGCTTTTGCTCAAAACGACACACTACAGAGACTCCGTACTAACGACTCGAACCAGAGCTGAAGCTCATTTCGGTGCAATAGCTGCTGCCACGGTGCCGATCTTGCGGATAAGTTCATCGTCAGATGAAAAACAAATTCCATTCTGCAAAGGTGTATTTGATACTTGACGCAATCCACGACTCCTACATAGCAAAAAGCATGGGGACTCATCAGTATTGAAAGTGTGAATTTTCACCAAGACTTGTGAAATCAGAAGACATCTTTGTAGCTCAGCAGATGGCTTTATCGATACGTTCTACAAGTCATCCAAAACTTCTATGACACAGATCTCATTACATTTTCGTGCCGAACAGCACCACCATGAGTTGTAGAGTGCCGCCACAAAAAGCCGGTCAGAAAAGTGAGTCGTTTGATCTGTAAGTTGTTACAGCAGCCTGAACTTTGGCAAAGCTCAGAGTTGCTTTGTTTTAGCCAATCATCGTTATTGAACCGATTATCTGTACGGGAGATATCACAATGAGCCGAAATGCTATCGCGTTATATGTTGCTCTGGCGTTTGCACTGAGTTGGGGTGGACAAATCCCCGCCATTCTGATTTTTGGCCTGGATAGTGTTGTAACTAAAGCCATATTCTTAGTTGTTATGTGGTCGCCATCGCTACTAGCACTGGTTTTCATCATACGTACCCCGGCGGTTCGGTCTGAAGTCCTCTGGCGTTTGGGTAAGCCCGGATATTTACCTTTGGGTATAGTGGTTCAAACCGCTATAGGTTTTGCTGTAGTTGGGTTGTTAGTAGCAGCAGGGCTTGCCAGCTCTGGCTGGTTTAGCTTTCAGACTGCTGGTGTCACTGTCTCTGGAGAAGCCTGGCTATTGGGTGAAGGAATGCAAGGCTGGTTCTTGTTTTTAGTCAACGTAGGTCTAACCGCTACCGTTTTTTCTGTCTTCAACTTAGTTGCGGCTACCGGAGAAGAGTTTGCATGGCGTGGATTTTTACAAGGCCAACTTACCCGCGAGTTTGGCGTTCTGTCCGGCATCATGCTGCTGGCTGCAATTTGGTGGGCCTGGCATTTGCCCGGCCTGCTGCTAGGATATAATTTTCCAGAGTATCCAATTTTCGGAGCCTTAGTTTTATTTCCATTGCAGATGATTGGCGCTTCACTATTTTTGGGTTGGCTTACCATCAGAAGCGGAAGCTTTTGGCCGGCAGCTCTCGCTCATGGCACAGTCAATTCAATTCAACAGGGGCTGATGGATAATCTACAGCTGCAAATACCACAGCTTTACGTGGATTTACTGAGAACAGCGTTAATTTTCGGTGTCGGACTTGTCTGCTGGTTTTTGCTGAAGTCCAATCCAGATAAAGGCCAAGCCAAAGTAGAAGTTTAGCCAGGCAACTGAACACCAAAAGAGCTCGATCAGGGCTCTTTTGTAAATTTGCTCTGCGAACAAATGGCACTTTTAGCTTCAGCATGGTGGCAAAGCAGCTAAATCCAGCTCCATTAACGCCTCGTAAGCTTTCGCAGGCATACAATAAAATACTGGCTGATTATGGTTAAGCACAGCAACAGCAAAACCTTCGCCCTGTGCTACTGCAGATAGCGGATTTTTTGCCAGCGCCGAAACACTCACACTCCTTTCTGCCCAATTATTCTGAGTTGCCATAGGATCTGCCTCTGTAGTGAGCCTTGAATACAGCTTACTTTTGATCGATTGGTCTTTAATTCTGACCCAATTTCGCAGCTTCAACCCACAATTTTATATCTGGTACTGCGCCCACCCGCTTCGGTACGCACCAGGCAACCTTGCTCTACCAGTTGCACCAAGTGACGGGTGGCTGTGGCGCGGCTTACTTTGGCTACTTTTTCGTATTGGCTGCCGCTGATGCCGTCGGCAAAGTCGCCGTCCAGCAAGCGGTTCAGCACTTTGATTTGCTCTTTGTTTAAACGGCTATGATCGGCATTTTGCCAGAATCTGGTTTTCGCCAAATTTTGTTCTATATCCTGCAATCATTTATAGGTTTTGATGTTCTTTCATTTATAGGTTTTGGAGTGTATGGGCCGGATTAAGACTTATGGAGGAATACGCTGGCAGCTTTTGAGCCTACCAAGGCTGGCATTCCCATTTTACTTTCCATCACAAACTTCTAAATCTATTCAGCCCGGATTGACTAAAAACAGGCATCCGTACTGACAACAACCGGACGCCCTGAGTGGCTCGGCTTTACCTTGTTTTTGGCGAAGCCGGAGCAATAGCAGTGATATAAAGGTGGTCTTTGCCGCCCCGATCAGACTTTACGGGGCGACATCAACGTTATGAGTTTATAGACAACTAACAGCTATTGCAGTGCAGCCCAGAACATTGTCCTTAACTGCCCGCTCTAAAACTTAATCTCCGGCACCAGCTTAAGCTCTTCAAGCCGTATCGCCATAGCTTCTCTGGATACTTTAAACATCTCTGCCAGCGACAATACATGCTGGCCTGAAATGCTGCTTAGTTCAGCCAAAGCGCGCGACAACCCTCTTTGGCTCGACAAAGTTTTCGCTAGTTTGCGATCGCCTGAACGGTTCAGCAGATAAGCCAAAGCCTCGGCTTGCAGTACCTCTTGCGGGAAACGTTCAGCAAAGCGGCTTCGAACCAGCTTTTCAGGCATTAAAAACAGCACCGCAAACTTATCGGCTTCTTTTTCTATCTGATCACGCTGGCCTGCATTACTGCCATCCAAAGGTTTATCTCTGTGCAAGCCGCTTTGCTGATGCATCACAGCGTGGCCCATTTCATGTGCAGCGGTAAAGTTCATCACTTCGGGCCGCATGGTTCTGGATAACTCCACTCGTTTGGAGGTTTTATCTATGCTGCCAGCCACATCTATACCGGGCTCAATCTCGCCGAGGGTGTGACGTTCATACACCTGATAACCCAGTAAATACAAAGCGACTTTAGGATCGAGCATTTCTACGGGGTCCGATGGAATACCCTGTGGCCATAACAAATGCTTTTGTTGCCAAATAGCCAGCTTAAGTTGCTCCACTAAAGCCTCAATTTCAGCCACTTTAATAGCACCATTGCCCGCTTTGGTGAGCTGACTAAAGGTCAAAATAGGCGGTAAAGGTGGGGCAACAGGGCCGCTGTCGTCATCCATATTATGGTAGGCGGCATAAGGGTTCTGACTGCCCTGCTGGTAGAAGTTCGAAGCGGCCAAGTCAGGGGTTTGCGCTGCTGAAACTTGCGCCAACGCGCTCGAAATGCTTTGAGTAAGTGGAAGTTGTGGCCAGATTTCGTCGGAGTTATCGCCGTTGTTGAGCGATAAATAAGGATCCTGATTCCCACTATCCACATAAACAGGCAGCAAAGCACTAAAGCCGCCGTCTTCGTCCATATGAGCATAAGGGTTATTCATTCGTAGCCTGTCGGCTTTAATCTGATCTTTTGATGCAAGCATAACTGTTACCTTTGGTACAAAAAACAATCAGTTAAGCTTAGTAGGGTTTTCGGGAAAGTGGTAAAAGTGCGATCTCAGGGCAATCAGGGACTTTTAACAAGCCCCCAGCTCTATCAACAATAACTTCAATCGGGCGTTACCCCAGTAAATAAACAACTCAGGAAGGGCATTTCACATACCAAACCGAGGTAAGGCCAATCCAGCCTGTTCTGTCTTTAATACAAATTAAATCACCTTTTTCAGTGCGTTCGTAAGTCCCCTCGCCTACCTGAATATGTCGTTTCTCTTTTCTATACTGCATCACCAACATGTGAGCTTGGGGCTTGGTACTTATGTACTTTCTTACCACAGGGCCGCTAATCACAACTTCAGTTTCAGCCGGGTTTAGCTCGTTACTCAAAATAATCAGACTGTGCGTGTAGAACACACCTAAAACAACAACAGAAGCCCAACTTAACCGATACGCCAGCACCCAGACTATGTAGGACGAAAGCAAAGCCATAGGCACAAAGAACGGCAGCAAAAGGACTTCGTTTGAAAACCTGATACGGAGCACAAGACTTAAAGTGACACAGCCAGCTACCGCCATAATATGAAGGATCAGGTTCACCCCTGTGGTTACTCGCTCAAGCTTATCCAGTGCAAAAACCTCTGGTTTCGCAAAGGCAAGCACTGCAGCGACCGGGAAAAATAACAGCCCGGCAAACAGCTCCATAGAGTCATAACGTGGATAAAACAGCATCCAGATACAAAAAGCTGCGGTAAACACGAACATAAAAACTTTTAACTTTCTCAAGCTTGGCGTTGGCTCTGCTTGCTTTACTTGGTCTTGCACTATCAATTCCTTTTGATGTTGTGTAAGTAGCTGGTTGGCAACATCTTTGGGTTTCATCGGACAAAAGAGTTTATAGACTATGAACTGCTCCATCGCTTAAATATCGGTGCAAGAGGCAAAACCCAACACCAAACTTCCTTCAGAAAAATTATTTAATTTGGAATAAACACAACCATTCTGTTTTCCAGAGCCAGCAAAGATCGTGGGACTTCCATAGTGTCCATGTAATTAAATATCAACTAGCTAAAAGAACTAACAAGTGACTTCTATTACTTTATTCGCTTCGAACGAATCAAGTGCTCACGTAAATAATATGCTCTAGCTGACCCTGTCTCAACAATGCCATTTAGCAGAGAAAGACAAACTTCATACATTGTTCTACTGAGTGTTCCTCTATTTTCCATTTGCAAATATCTTCCAATAACCATTTCCAAATAGAAGGAAGTGTTAATTTGCTTAGAAATTAATTGCGGATTTTCTGAGTACTTTTGAGCAAGAATTTTGATACCTTCATCAAAAAATACATTGTAGAAGTTATAGATCAATGACGCTAATGCTTCGAACACATTACTATTATTAGCAGAACGCTTTGCAAACCCTAACAAATAAGCAGCTCCTGCTTTCATGTCAATTTCTTCATTTTCATTTCCCTGCCAAGATGTATCTGCATACATCATTCCCCTTAACAATCGATTAAGGTCACCTTGGTAACGATCGCTAGACTGATCATCAATATCATTTATAGCTATCTTATGCAGCTCTGATTCCAGCAGAGACCAAAGACGCCATGCTTCATTATAATTCCCCTCTCTTTCTACCAACACATTAAATGACAAAACAATCGAATAAATAAAACTAGGTGCTTTACGGCAACCTAATATAAGTAGATCTTTAAAAGGTAGAAAATCATTATTTCTAGAGTGAACAATATGCTCTACTAAGCAGTCTTTAATAGACTTTACAATGTCATGATGAATTTTTTCATCATCGCTTTGCTGATGATCTTTATACTCATTTTCATAAGTCAAAATCACTATATTACTCACAAGTTGAATATACTTGTCTTCTTTAGGAGCAAGGGGAATCATTAACATAGGCAAGTGGAAAAACCATGATGAATGACTGTCACAACTAATAGTGTTAAAGGACTGTTCCAGATTCCCTGCGATTAAATCAGCTCGAAATGTATTGACTAAATTGTTCCAGCTCTCAAGAGCGGCTTGCAACTCTCCATTTTGCAGGTGGTAAAACTGTCTTTGTTGACTGCTATCTTTTCTAAATTTAGCGTATTCAATGGCACCAATAACAAAATTAGTTGCCAGTTTTGCGTTTCTTGCCCAAAGAAATTCTCTTATTCCTTTGGCCAGATTTTGGCCAACATCTAAGTTTGCATGGGTAAGGGCAGTTGCTAATGCATACTTCAAGTTCGATTCTTTTTCAGAATCTAGTTCTAAATCAAACAACTTCGGCAGAACAAATGCACATGCCCCTGCACCGTAATGATCAGTCTTATCGTGAGTTGTGGTGCCGTTGATAATATCGGCATGCATGAATATCGATTCTAAGATAATATCAAAGCACCAATCTTGATCTTCTCTACTCAAATTTTCAAGAGCATCGCGAATACAAACGGCTGCAACTCTTGTGATTGTTCCAATTGCCAAGCCTGCAAAATTTTCAAGCTTATTATTTTGTAATGACTGAAGTAGTTCTTTAGCCGCTAATAGCGCTTTGGAATAAGAATCAAAGTTATTACTTTCAAATACTCCGTCATTGAATAACTTGTTAACCCATACGTATAGTTTGGTAGCTTGATTATCCGCTTTACTCCTTTCATAAAACTGTTGCTGATCTTCCTTTAAGTCTTGTGGAAGATCTGATGTACTTTGAAGTATTACTCTATTTTTTTCTTTATCCTCAACAGCTTCCCAAGTTCTAGTATCAACTCGATGTACCATATATCTAAGACTTTTCTCGTTACTAGAGTTTGCTTCAATTATTAATTCATCGAGTATTTTTAACGCAGAATCTCTATGCTTAGCGATCAGTTGGAGCCTGGTTAATAGAGTTTCTAAAGACTCGTTTCTCCATGCTCTAAGTGCAGCCCTCCTACGCTCTTCGATATATATTTTAGACATTACGTCTCGATTATAATTAAAGAAATGAAGCTCGTTTTCCCCTCTTTCCTCAGACGAACGCATTAAATCTAGATAGTAGAAGCTGGTTGTTTTTAATAATGGATAAGCCGCGACTCCTACTTTCTCTGGAAAGCCCGTAGCAATAGATGCTAGCACTGATGTTGGCATAACAGAATTGCTTAAACGCAACAAGTAATCAAAGATCAAATCTATTTGATTGCTCTCACCATACTCATCTATGTAATCTACTAACCAGTTTTCGAGCGCCATGAGTGAGCACTGAAGTAAATAAGGTAAAGTAGATAGTGCTCTATAACCCTTCCAAAGATGAGGAGAACAATACTGCGTAACAGTAGATCCATCATTTAACGGAATAACTACCTGCTTGACTACAGTTTCATATGGATAAAAAGTTTCCTGTTCATTATCATCTGCGACAGCGAATTTAGACTCTGCATATTTTTGTGCAGTTATGTTGCATAGCTTAATAATAAAATCTAAACCCAGCTTGGGATTTGACTGAAGAATATATTTGAAAGGCCCTTTCGCACCACTAGCAGGAAAGAAATCACGTTCTCGATCTAGCCCAAAATACCCATCTACATCCATACTATCGTAAGAGCTCAACCCGAATTCATCACCTTCGGGTTCTTCTAGAAGCCACTCATGCAAAGCGAGTTTAACGACAAAGTCTGGGTTACGTTTACATAACATGGCTACATCTGTATCAACAAGCGCTAAGTTTGAGAGTTGGTCTACATATCCAAGTCTTCTGGGTGAACACTTTGAGATAAAAACATCTTGCTCCATTAGAACATTAAAATCTTCTTCAATTGCAGTTGACACTTTTAGCAAAGCACTAAGTATTTTTTTTCTTTTCTCTTCCTTGCGATATGAATCTTTTACTGAATCTAACAACCATAAGCTTAATAACCCAACCGTTTTCGAAGCATCAGGCAGATCTTCATATATATTTATAAGGCTGCACCACTGATCTATCACTTCTACTAGGTGAGTAGTCATTGCTTTGCCTAAGTTTTCTCTCACTTGAAATACAAAATTAAATAGAGCCCCCCAACCGTTCCCAAATGGTTGCAAAAAGAGGGTTTTTAGCATTCCTGTTTTAGAATCTTTGACTAATAAACTGTTGTATTTTGGGTTAGGCCTTTGGCAGGTAATTCTGAGAATGAAGCAAAATCTGATCAACAAAGAACAATCGTCTTTTAAGAGTTCAGACTTTAATAAGAATAAAAACGTTTCCGGCGACTCAGATTGCAAAATTGCCGAGATTGTCTCATCTTTCCAATAGCTTTCTATAGAAGAGGATATTAATAACTTCTCTATAAACTCATTTGTGTCATCTTTAGATTTAAGCTTTCTATACAACCATAATCTAAACGCTCTATTCATAGCTGGCTCATTACCTATATTTGATAAGAACTCGACTACGTCGCCTGTATTTACCGCATATTCACCTTCAATAAACTCTTCCAACGCCCAGTCTTCTAATACATCGTGCATTAGGCTGATAGTAGAAGATCTTTCATCACGTAGAACCAAGTTGTCTTCTTCAAGTTTTGCCACTACTTCAGAGTCAAAACCACTAGCTCGAATACCAAACAGCATTTTCTTGGCGCGTTCTCTAGCAATATTTATGAATGTCTGTTTTCGCCTATCAGGCATCCCAAACTTTCTATCCGCTTCCTTTGCAATTACTGTCTTCCAGACGATTTCTTTGAAGTCCTTTTCAGAATCGCCTGATGAAAATTCGGCACCATTAACAATAGCTCTGACGGCAATATCGATAAAAAACGGTATTCTAAGTAATCCACGTAAAGCGTCATTTGAGGCCAATTTTTTTAGGTCAGGGAAATGTTCGAAAACGAGTTTAATTTGTTCATCAGAGAGCTCATCAATATTCACGCTACTGAATTGAATAGCACTAGGTTGTAGATAGGTGAATATGATTTGCTGGTAAGCATAATCTCGTCCTGTTGCTATTATGGTCCAACCGGATTGTCTCTTTACATACTGAAGTAAATCATTAAATGTATCTGGGTAATTAAGCTCCAACACTTTTTCTAAAGATTCGATAACTAGAATCTTCTCTTTAAGTAGTGAAAAATGTCCTTCAATTTGGCCTAATGATGAAATCATGCCGATGGATGTAAAAACATCGTTAAGGTGACTTTTATCTAAGTCTTCGGCCCGCAGATAGAAGACTGGCACATCATCACTTTTAGTTGATATGAAGTCCTTAACTGCTCCAGACTTTCCAATTCCTCTTGCACCAGTGACAAACAAAAAGTCACTCGAATTATAAAGTTCGGAGATTTTCGCTAACTGCTCGAGTCGCTCAATATGAACACCTTTTATTGTGTTCGAAATACCTTCAAAAATAAGCTCGCTTCGCTCTTGGAGCTTTCTAAGGTCATTTTCGAAGTCTATTTTACATGGGCTACTAAACAGCTGTATTACGTCTGTAGGAGTATTATCGCGGGTTAATATTCCCGCGTTTTGATTAAATTCTTGAACGCAAGTAACCAGCTTCGACAGCACCAGCGATGATGGTTCATCAGAATAGCACTCGATTAATGCACAAAGTAAATTAGCAACAACGGAATGCTGGGCATCCAAATCAAAAGGTAAGATTTGGAATGTTTTTAAGAACAACCACAACTCATCATCCGTTAAGTTAGATCCACCGTTTGCATTTGCAAGTTGAGCCTTAAATATTTCTAGCTTTTGGATCTTTGCTTTGCTGGAGAAGCCTTCTGTTTCGCACTTTTTTAAAAAGTCTTTTGAGTTCGACGAGTACTTAGCCCACTCCAAAATAGGTAGAGTGTTATTGACATCTAATTTAGGTAATGGTCCTGTTATCAAAGCAATATAGTCACGTTCACGATTGAAGGTGCTTTTTTTAAAATCGTTCCATGCGCTATTAATAACCTCTGCAAAAAGAGAATCTTTATCTCCGCTAATAGTAATCTGGTGCTTGATTTGTGCATAAAGACTACTGGTTTGCCCAACATTGTCCGAGGCTAATAAGACAAAATCATCAGTGTTTGTTCCATCATACTTGTTCTGAAATTTAAGCTCCTTAGCTCTCATTTTCCTGGACAAGCATGGAATACAAGATTTAGTTAATATTGACAGTGCAAAAGCCGCTTGAACCCTTGTTTCGAAATTGACACCGCCACCTCCTGTTGAAAACGGATTACTCTGTTTTTTTAGTTCCATAGTTCTTCTTCCGCTTTGATAAAGGAGTTCTTTCGACAAACGAATAAATCGCCCTATATACGCCTCATTTCTTTAAAAATATCAAGGATATGCGACAAACTTTTCCTCCATTATGCTGTTGTCGACTAAGACTGAATTCATTTTCAATGTTCAATCCAAACTTAACCCGTTAGCATCCTATTCATACAAAGAAGAGCCGCTTAAAGCATGCAATGTCTTGCTAGGTGACATTGAAAAACGAGCATTTGTCGATAACATATTGAAATACTATCCATGTTGATTGTGTAAACAAGAATCCCTCAGTGTTATCAGCCGAGAACAGCATCCAACTGTGCAAGCAATCCAATAATCGTTTGCACTGTATGTCGGTCAAACTCTGCTCTATCATTTTCCTCATGCGTACCTTTATTGAGATATCGCCATTCTCGGCTCTCCCCGTTCATACCAAGGAGTGCATCTATAGGCTCGTAAACTATTTGCTTGTTTTGATCGGCAAAATCTACTTTTGCGATTTTGCTCCTCAATTGATCAGTAAGCATTCTTAACTCGATCGGAGATGTCGCAGAGCGCAGCTTTATACTTAAATTCCCGTCTCCATATCGACTTACGTATTTCCACACTTTTTGCTTTGTGAGTGCTTCCAAAGCCTGCCTTGATTTAGCGAGGGCATCCCTCACCTCGTTTCGGTCAATATGAGCTGATGCGGCTAAAATGTAATTCCGTGGCGCACAATTGAAATCAATTCGTATGTGCTGCTCACCTAGCCTAGGTAAGAAGCTAAATAGCCGAGAATTTTGCACTTCTGCGACTGGTAGCAAATTCTGTATATCCTTAAAAAACTCTTCGCCGTGACAAGTCAGGATTATTTGTTTGTCAGCAAAGTATCTGTCTTCAAATAAGGTGCGGCGGATAGACTCTCGATGATCGTCATCGATCGCATTTACTGGGTCATCAAAGATCAATACAGGTGAGTTTGCCTTAAGATTTTTGGCGAGTAATATCGCGAGGCCAAGACAGCGCACGTGCCCCTCACTCAGTATGTGTAATGCATCGTAAGAATTCGCTGGTTGGTTCTGAAATGATATGCTCAAACGCTGGTTTTGTGCCAGAGGAAGCCTAACATTAGCTAATAACTCGTTTGGGGCATCGTTACGATTAAATGCGTTATACAAAGTAACGACCAGCTCCCCCAAATCCTCTACAAGTTGTGCTGGTAATCGATTGTTGTAGCTTGTGAGTTTGTGAACAAATATGCTGTACGCCGACACGATTTCATGATTTTTGGCGATTAGAGCTTTTTCAGTTTCTACGCTCGCTATCAATTGAGCATTTTCAGTTTGAAATGTATCAACCAGTCTTTGAGCCTCAACTTGATTGGTTTGTGCCGCCTTCTTTTGTGTATTTAAGACCAAAACTTGACGTTCAAATTCTCTGAGTCGATTCAACTCTAATTGCTTACGGTCTCTTAAAGCTAGAGCCTGATCTATTGCCTTATCTTGCAATTCAAGTTGCTGAACCTGACCCTGTAAATGATTCCATCGCAAGTAATTATCAGGCAATTGCTCCATTAACAGTGCCCACCACGACAAATCAGGTGGAGTGTTATGGAGCTGCAATACCGACAAAGGGTTGTTTTGTGGATAAAACTGCAAACATATATTTAATATTTGCCAGATGCTGAATAGCTTTTGATGGGCATTTTGACGAAGCAAAAATTCATGTTGTTGAAGTTCAGCTAACTGCCTTAACTTTAATAATTCATGACCTGCATGCAAATATGGATTAACGGCAACATGAGACAATGGCGTTTTGCAAGCAGGACATGATTCTGGACTACTTTGCTGAACCGCCGTCACCGCTTCATACAACTGCTGGAATGATACTTGCTGACCCGCGTCTGAAAGCTGTTGTTGTTTTTTCTTTAATTCATCGAGTATTACTGCTAACTCACTACCCAAGTTTTCCAATATGGCTTTACTTAAATTGGATCTAGGTGGTGGTGGCTGGCGCAACTCTGAATCTAGCTGATTAATTAGCCCTAAAGCCTGCTCTGACCCATTCAGCTCAAGTATCATTTGGTCATAAGTCACGCCGCCCTTATAGGCGGTGGAAAGAGTTTGTTCTTCCCTTGTGATACGCTGGAGTTCTGACGTGCTAACCTGAATCTGTTGCACAGCGCTATTAAGAGCTTGCTGCTTCTGTTGCAGTAACAGTGCTTGCTTACCTTGCAGATCAATATATTGCCCACCGATATCTGCCGTAAAGTTACGAACAAATTCAGTAAAAGATTCTAAACCAAAAAGCGTTGCGATAAGTTCTGTTTGCCTTGCAGGAGCTTGGGCTGCAATACGAGAAAAGTTATCGATTCGGTTTTTTTCAACAAAACAAAATCGAAACAATGACTCATTTGGCGCGATATTTACATCACTGCCAAAGCTATCGGTTGCCAAAATTTGAGGCGGTCTTAGTGCATTCACATATGCGTTTTTAAGATATTCGTTTTGATCTCTAAAACGCTTGCTTTCAGCTTCTGCAACATTTCCAAGTAATGAGTATTCCAGCGCCTCACAAAAGCTAGATTTACCTGTTCCATTAGGCCCATAGACTAAAACGAGACGGCTATTTAGATCGAAAACCTCGGACCTCGCAAACCCTCTAAATGGACCGACGGTTAATCTTTTTAGAGAGGATATCCTAACGCCGCTGTCTTCAATACCTTCAGGTATTGGGTCAATAACAGGTGAGGTTTTATCCCAATTATTTTGGGACAACTGTACTATTCTTCTTATGCGCTGCCCCTGATGAGTACCGAGTGGAATTATTTCATCTAAATTAGCTAAAACGGTATTCGCAAGTTTACGGACAGGGTCCGTTGCACCTGCCCCTTGTAATGTCTGCATAAATCGTTGAAATTCGTTCCTAATCATGAAATTAATTCCTTTTTAAAAATCAGTTATCAAGATAAGCATTCATCTATTACAAGTTGGGCAGTTTTAAGAACCTTTAGTGTTTCAACAAGGTTGATTCGGCTATCCGAGTTTGTTACTCGATACTCTTGCTCCAATATCGCTACAGTCATGTAGTCACCGCTTCCAAAGCGTTTAGGCCGCATCGATCTCAAACCATGTTTTAGGCTCGCAACTTTAATTTTTCCATGCCATAAATGACGAAGTTCTGCTCTTTGTTCGTGGTCATATACGCATATTTTGAAACAGAACTTTTCCATCTCTAACTGAGCATAAACTGAGCAACCCTCTGCTTCAATAGAATGCCACCAGTAACCTAGAAAACCACCTGCCGGATTTGGGACATAACCCCAATGACCACATTGAAGATGTTTTTGAATCTCTGAGTAGAACCCAATCCAAGAATTCCAAGTCCACTCACTTATTGGCAATGTTGCATAGCTTTGTATATCGTTTTCAAGCTCTCGCAGATAATCACTGAAATCGTGAAGTATATCGTTCTTTTCACAAGCAATAATTCCTTTCTCACCCTCGAATATCGCCAACAAATCACAACGTCGGATAACATGAAAACCATGCTCTTCAACTTCTAGATAATCGCTTTGGTCTCTAGTTTGAATATAAAGAGGAATGACTTTCTCAGAAGTAAAACCGAGGTCTTCCAGCAAGTATTTTTTGTATCTTTGTAGTTGCTGGGAGTGCTGTTTTGTACCTACTTTATCCTCAATCAAAATGGCCATGTCATTATTGACAATACAAAGAATGTCTATGCCGTTTACCTGCTTTTTAACTTCAACTGTTGAAAAAACAGCAGGTACGTCCAGCTCAGCGCGACTATAAATTAAAGCCATAAAGGATTTTGCGATGTCATTCAGATGTGCATTAGCATCTTTATTGTGATCGGACGCCCATGACAAAAACCAGCATAGAAATGCATCTTGTGATAGTTCTGAAGTTGCAAAATGAAATAGATTCGGCTGCATGAATTTCCCTATAAATAAAATAGAACCGCTTTCTACGGCTCAATACTAAATCACTGAGGGTAAGCTTCCCTTTTGATTTAACGAATAAAATACGAAATTTAAGATTAGCATCTCCGAAAGATGTAAAGGTATAAAAATTGTTCGAGATTGGGGAAACTTATCATCATCTAATATTGTGCATCTCAATCTTTGATATCAACAGGTAATAAAAAAACCCGCCTCAAAGGGCGGGTTTCAAAGCAAATCAATAGCTAATCATCTACCACCTGCAATCAGCTAAGCCCGACCCCAGTTGGAAAACTGGGGTCAGAGCCAAACCGCTGCGCGGTGTTGGATCTGACCCCCTTCGATTAACGATAATCTTCCGGACTAGGGCAGGCACACATCAGGTTGCGGTCGCCGTATACGTCGTCGATACGGGTGACTGTTGGCCAGAATTTGTTTTCTGCCACGTACTGTGCAGGGAATGCAGCGTACTGACGCTCGTATGGGCGGTCCCAGCTTGGGTCGAAAATATCTTCCATAGTGTGAGGGGCGAAGTGCAGCGGGTTGTTGTCTGCAGTCCACTCCCCTGCTTCTACCCTGGCAATTTCATTGCGGATAGAAGTCATGGCGGTGATAAATTTGTCCAGTTCCACTTTGCTTTCAGACTCAGTAGGCTCGATCATCAGCGTGCCGGCTACCGGGAATGACATAGTTGGGGCGTGGAAGCCGTAGTCCATTAAACGTTTGGCGATGTCCATTTCGGTCACGCCTGTTTTTTCTTTGAGTGGACGCATGTCGATAATACATTCGTGCGCTACGCGGCCGTTGGTACCTACGTACAACACAGGGAACAGGTCGCCCAGTTTTTTCGCCATGTAGTTAGCGCTTAAAATCGCCATTTCAGTGGCTTGACGTAAACCGTCGCCACCCATCATTTTGATGTACATCCAGCTGATTGGCAGAATGCCTGCGCTACCAAATGGTGCGGCAGATACTGCACCGTTGTCCGCGCCAGTGCCTTCAATTTTAACGACTGCGTGGTTTGGCATAAACGGAGCCAATTGTTTCTTCACGCCAATAGGACCCATACCTGGGCCGCCACCGCCGTGAGGAATACAGAAGGTTTTGTGCAGGTTTAAATGCGATACGTCAGCACCGATAAAGCCAGGAGAGGTAATACCTACCTGAGCGTTCATGTTAGCGCCGTCCATATACACCTGGCCACCGTGCGCGTGAACTATGTCACACAGCTCGCGGATAGACTCTTCAAACACGCCGTGTGTGGAAGGGTAAGTCACCATAATGGCGGCTAACTTGTCTGATACGGCTTCGGCTTTGGCTTTTAAATCGGCCATGTCGATGTTGCCGCTCTTGTCGCAATCTACCAGTACTACTTCAAAGCACGCCATAGCTGCTGTTGCAGGGTTAGTACCGTGCGCAGACACAGGAATTAAACAGACGTTACGGTGTGAATCGCCGCGGCTTTCGTGGTATTTACGAATGGCGATCATACCGGCGTATTCGCCTTGTGCGCCTGAGTTTGGTTGCATAGACACAGCGTCGTAGCCTGTGATTTCTACTAACCAGTTGGCCAGTTCGCCAATCATGTCGTAGTAACCTTCAGCCTGGTCGCGTGGCACGAACGGGTGCAGTGAACCAAATTCTGGCCAGGTCACCGGGATCATTTCGGCTGTAGCGTTTAACTTCATGGTGCACGAACCTAAAGAAATCATAGAGTGGTTCAGTGCTAAGTCTTTGTTTTCCAGCTTTTTGATATAACGCAGCATTTCAGTTTCGCTGTGGTACTGGTTAAATACCGGGTGCGTTAAGTACTTGGAAGTACGAACTAAATCTGCAGGAATAGAGTTTGAGCCTTTAGCAACGATGTCAGCGTCTAACTTGGTTACGTCTAAGCCATGGCCAGCGCCGAGGACTATATCAAACAGCTGAGCTATGTCAGAAGCACTTGTCATTTCGTGGAAGCTTACGCTTAAGCTGTCCGCGATATCAGTACGTAAGTTCACTTCAGCAGCGATAGCACGGGCTACTACTGCGCCGCGATCAGCCACTTTAAAGGTCACAGTGTCAAACCAAGTGTTATGAACTAAAGACACGCCTTTGGCTTGCAGGCCAGCTGCAAATACGTCAGCAGAACGGTGAATACGTTGTGCGATATTTTTCAGGCCTTCTGGGCCGTGGTACACAGCGAAGAAAGAGGCCATGTTCGCCAGCAACACCTGTGCAGTACAGATGTTAGAGTTAGCTTTTTCACGACGGATATGCTGCTCACGGGTTTGCATTGCCATACGCAAAGCCTGATTACCACGACGGTCTTTCGACACACCTATGATACGGCCTGGCATAGAACGTTTGTAATCGTCACGGGTAGCGAAGAATGCTGAGTGTGGGCCACCAAAAGCCATAGGCACACCAAAACGCTGGGCAGAACCTAATACAACGTCTGCACCTAATTCGCCTGGCGATTTTAATAACAATAAGCTCATCATGTCAGAGGCTACTGCTACTACGGCTTTTTTCGCTTGTAAGGCAGCGATTAAAGCGCTGTCGTCACGCACTTCACCCGTTGTTGAAGGGTACTGTAATAAAGCACCAAAGACGTCGTGGTTGATTGCGTCAGTGGCTTTGCCAATGATCACGTCAAAACCAAACATTTCCGCACGGGTGCGCACTACGTCAACCGTTTGTGGGTGTACGTCGTCAGCAATAAAGTAGGTATTGGCTTTGCTCTTGGCTACACGTTTAGCCAGCGCCATAGCTTCAGCAGCTGCAGTGGCTTCGTCCAGTAATGAAGCGGATGCCAGCTCCATACCTGTTAAATCTAAAGAAATTTGTTGGAAGTTCAGCAGAGCTTCTAAACGGCCCTGAGCAATTTCCGGCTGGTATGGGGTGTACGCAGTGTACCAGCCCGGGTTTTCTAACACGTTACGTAAAATCACGTTTGGTGTCAGTGTTGGGTGGTAGCCCATACCAATGTAGCTTTTGAACATTTTGTTTTTGTTCGCAGCAGCTTTTAAGTACGCCAGAGCGTCCGCTTCAGTTGTGGCTTCACCAGTTGCCAATGGCTTTGGCAGGCGAATGGAAGCAGGCACAGTTTGTGCGATCAGCTCTTCCATGCTGCTTACGCCTAATTCAGCCAGCATAGCTGCTGTTTCGTTAGCGTCCGGGCCTATATGGCGTTGAATAAATTCCTGATGGTTCGCAAGTTGCGACAGGGTTTTCACAGCTGAAGTGGTCATGCCTTGAAGTTCCTAAATGGTCTTAACAATATGCTGGATCTTTACGCACAGCGTCGGGTTTTGGCCCAGCTGTTTGTAAAATCCCTGTTGGGTTGGGTTTCCCCTGCCCGCTAAATGTTTTCACAAATTAAAAGCCCTGTGCAAACAGGGCTTTTCTAGATACTTAACGTCGACTTATTCAGAGTCAACAACGCTCTGGTAACCAGCGGCGTCTAATAAGCCTGCCAGTTCAGATTCGTCAGAAATCTTGATTTTGAACATCCAACCGTCACCGTATGGTGCGCTGTTAACCAGCTCTGGAGAATCGTTTAATGCATCGTTTACTGCAACGATTTCGCCAGATACCGGAGCGTAGATGTCTGATGCTGCTTTTACAGACTCAGCTACAGCTACGTCGTCGCCCTGAGCAACTACATCACCCACGTCTGGTAATTCAACAAATACCATGTCACCTAACAGGTCCTGAGCGTGCTCAGAAATACCTACGGTGAAAACGCCATTGCCTTCGTCACGAACCCATTCGTGTGACGGAGCGTACTTTAATTCGTTAGGGATGTTGCTCATTTTAAATTCCTTAAATCAGACCTTGGTGGCTTTTAGTTATCTGTTTAAACATCTGCTATTTGATCGCAGCCAGTCTACTGACTGACTCTGGCAAACAACATAGCGAAGCTACGCTTTTGCCGCAAGCATAAGGCAGCTCACCTTATCTGTTTATTTCTTAGACAAAAACGTTTCAGATAAAGCAAGCCGCTGTATTTATTAAATTACTTTTTTACCCATACGAACAAAGTTAGGCTTCACTACTTTCACCTGAACCAGTTTGCCGCGGATATCCACTTCGGCTGTGTCGCCAGTCGAAGCTGGTACACGGGCCATAGCGATACTGAAACCTAAAGTAGGAGAGAAAGTACCAGAGGTGATTTCGCCTTCGCCGCCTTCAGTCACAACTTTTTGGCCGTGACGTAATACGCCTTTTTGTTCCATCACTAAACCTACCAGCTTCATAGTGCCGGCAGCTTTTTGTTGTTCTAAGGCAGCGCGGCCAATAAAGTTACGGTCGCTTGGTTCCCACGCAATAGTCCAGCCCATGTTGGCTGCCAGCGGAGACACAGTTTCGTCCATATCCTGGCCATACAGGTTCATGCCTGCTTCTAAACGTAAGGTGTCACGAGCGCCTAAACCAGCTGGTTTTACACCAGCGTCCAGCAGTTTTTGCCAGAAGTCAGCGGCTTCTTCGTTAGGTAAAGAGATTTCGTAACCGTCTTC
Source organism: Rheinheimera sp. 1928-s (assembly GCF_029269265.1). GTDB lineage: Bacteria > Pseudomonadota > Gammaproteobacteria > Enterobacterales > Alteromonadaceae > Pararheinheimera. The sequence continues at coordinate 1,072,382 of NZ_JARIXP010000001.1, read as the reverse complement.
GCCTGTGTAGCCAGTAGTAGCAATAAACAAAGAACCGGCCTGAACACCAAAAAATGGCTTCATACCAGCAACAGCTGCTTTTTGCTCTTCTGTTAATAAGGTGGCTACTTTGGCTTTGGCTTGTGGGCCTTGCACTGCAATCATGGCGAACTCTGGGCGTTCGGTCACAGTGACATTAAATTCGGCTGCTTGTTTGTTGATCCAGGCCAGATCGTTTTCACGAGTGGCTGAGTTCACTACTAAGCGGAAGAAGTCTTCAGCAAGGAAGTAAACAATCAAATCGTCAATTACGCCACCGGCTTCGTTTAACATGCCGCTGTATAAGGCTTTGCCTGACACAGTCAGTTTGTTGACGTCGTTGGCGAGTAAATAACGCAGGAAATTACGGGTGTTTGGCCCTTGCAGGTCAACGATAGTCATGTGAGAGACGTCGAACATACCAGCGTCCTGGCGGACATGGTGGTGTTCTTCAATTTGTGAACCGTAGTTCAGCGGCATATCCCAGCCGTGAAAGTCCACCATCTTTGCGCCACATTCTACATGCTTGGCGAATAACACTGTTTTTTGGGCCATCTGTATTTCTTCCAGTTTCTCGCTGCCGAAGCAGTCAATAAGTTCTGGCCTGTGCTGCTGGAGCTTTCAGGCCGCGTTATGCAACTTCAAACTACTCAGGAACTTGTCATTCGCTTGTCACAGAAATCTGCTTATAACCGAATGGCATTTTTAAGATGAACCGGATTATAACCGATGGGGCCAGAGGCCAACAGCCCCTTTTGGATTAGATTTAATAATGCGAATAGCAGGGTTACAGCATATAACCCTGCCATTTTAGGCCTTTTAACAGCTGCTTATTTGGCTGCAGGCCTCGCCCTTATTGGGAGATCGCCAGAATCACCTAAAGCCGCAGCCATTATTTTTTGTTTTACGAAAGGTAGTTTGTCAGTCAGCGACATTCCTATACCACGCACTAATTTCAGCACCGGGTTTTGCCGGCCAAAACCTTGCTTAAAGGCTTCCATAGCGGCGATCAGGGTTTGTGCTTCAGCTTTACGCCAGCGTTCGTAACTTCTCAGCATACGTTCTTCATTAATTGGCTTTTGCGCACTGATTTGCTTACTTATTAGTTCTGCTAATGCGGCAACGTCCATTAAACCCAGGTTCATGCCCTGCCCCGCTAACGGGTGAATCGTATGGGCAGCGTCGGCCACCAGCACAGTTTTATTCAGCACCCATTCGCTGGCATAACGCATTTTTAGCGGGTAGCTATTGAGGTCTGACTCGATAGAGAGCAAACCTAATACCGAATTGCTGGCCGCCGTTAAGGCTTTATTAAATTGATCGGCTGGCATAGCTTGCAGTTCAGCGGCCTGCTCCGGACTAGTGCTCCAGACAATAGAAACCRGATTCGGGTCAGCTAATGGCAATAACGCCAGTGGGCCTGTCGGTAAAAACACCTGACGGGCACAGCTTTGATGAGCTTCAGTAGTGCGGATTTGTGCCACTAAGGCCTGATGCTGGTAATCCCAAAACGCGATAGGCATTTGCAGTTGCTGGCGCACAAAAGAGTTAGCGCCGTCTGCCGCTACCAGCAGTTTGCACAGCATTGGGCTTTGATCTTGCAGCGTCAGCAGGTTTTGTTGTTCGCTATTGCTGATATTTAAAATGGTGCTTTGAAACAGGCAACTGACATTGGTTTTGCTTTTCAGTTTGCTGTAAAGCACGGCACGCAGCTGTTCGTTATCCACGATCCAGCCCAGCTCGTCACAACCTTGCTCCAGCGCAGAAAACTCGATACGGCCAAAACTATCGGCTTCCCATACCTTCATATCGGTGTAAGGCGCAGCTGATGTTAAGTCCTGCCAAACACCAAGCTGACTCAACAAGCGTTTTGACGCCTGATTCAGCGCGCTAACCCGTTTTAAGCTGGGAGCTATAAGCTCTGGCGCCGGTTCTTTATCCAGCACGGCAATTTTAAGCGGTGAGTCGGCAAGCAATAATGCAAGGGTTAAACCCGCACTGCCTGCGCCGACGATACAAATATCCAGATCTAACATAAGTAATAAGATCCCATTAAGCGCTGGTCAAAAGCGCCTTTAGCTGGCGAATAGAATTCAGACCCATGGCCTGGTTAGCCACGGCTTGTTTTAAATCAGGACAAAGGTTTAACGCGAATAAACCTGTATTACGGCCAAGCGCCATCAGGCGCGATGAATTGGAAAATAACCGCACTAAAGAGTCTGTATACAAAATCACTTGCTGCATATCAGGCAAACGCGCCTGCTGATAGGCTTTGGTTAATGCATAGCAACCTGCATCTGCCTGATGTTTTTGCAGCAATAAACTTAAACTAAAAATATCGCGGATGGCCAGGTTAAAACCCTGACCTGCTATAGGGTGCAGGTTATGCAAACTATTACCCAATAATACAGTGCGATGGCGCGCCGCTTCAGTGGCCCGCTTTAAACTTAACGGATATACCACGCGCTGACCTACCGATTTAAATACACCAGCCCTATGGCCTGCGGCTTGTTGCAACGCGGCTAAAAACTCATGATCTGGTTGGTTTAAATGATGCGCCGCTTGTTCGGGCGTTAAGGTCCAGACCAGTGAATAACGCTGCCGGGTTAAGGGCAATAAAGCCAAAGGCCCGGTTGGCGTAAAACGTTCAAAGGCTTTGTGTTGATGAGATTCCGCTAAACCTATATTGGCAATCAGTGCATGCTGCTGATAGTCATCAGATTTCAGCTCAAAACCAGCTAAAGTGCGGCTGGGTGATAAACCACCTTCAGCAATGACCAGCAACTTAGTTTGCAGCACAGCGCCACTTTGCAGGCTAATGTGCTGCAGCTCTGCGGTTGGATTTAACGCGCTAATTGCGTCGTTATAAAACCAGCTTAAACGGCCTTGTGCTGTGAAGGCTTTGAGTTTTTGCCACAACACTTCGCCTATAGCTTCGACTTCAATCACCTGACCTAAAGCAGTTAATTGATGATCGGCGGCATTTAAATAGGTTTTACCAAAATGACCACGGTCGGAAATATGGATATGTTTAATAGCACAGCCGCTTTGTTGCAGATCCTGCCATAAACCCCATTGCTGCAGCAGCTCCACACTGCCATGCGCCAGCGCTATGCTGCGGCTATCAAAGCTGGCTTTAGAAGGTTGCTCGTCAGTACCCAGTTCTGAACTTTGCTCAATCACAGCCAGCTTTAATGCAGGGTTTTGACTTAGCAGCACATAAGCCAGCATAGATCCGGCCATACCACCGCCTGCGATCACCAGATCCAGTGGTTGTTCTGTACTATGAGTCTGCAACATAAAGTTTCCTGTAGTTAGGCTGAAACTTGCGCCATTAAAGCTTCGATTTCCGCAATCTCTTTGGGCACTAACTCTGTTAAGTTGTCGTGACCTTCGACTGTCACCAGCAAATTATCTTCAATCCGTACCGCCAGGCCCCACCACTTCGGATCGCACAGCGACCCTGTTGGAATATACAAACCCGGCTCTATGGTTAAAATCATACCTGGTGCAAAAGGCCGCTCTTCGCCAGCAAGTTTGTAAGCACCAACATCATGCACATCAAGCCCTAACCAGTGGCCTAAACCATGGATAAAATAAGCTTTGCAGGCGTTGTCTTTTAATAGCTGTTGTAGCTCGCCGTGTAAAATACCTAACTCCAGTAAGCCTTTGGTTAGCTCTAAACAAGCAGCGTCGAGCGCATCTTTAAACTTATTGCCAGGTTTCACCTGGGCACAAGCCGCATACTGAGCATTTAGCACCACTTGATACACAGCGGCCTGCTCCGGGCTGAATTTGCCACTGGCCGGGAAAGTACGGGTAATATCCGCCGTATAGCCCTGATACTCGCTACCTGCATCAATCAGCACTAAATCACCGTCTTTGAGCTGACTGCTGTTGTCGGTGTAATGCAAAATACAGCCGTTTTCACCCGCTCCTACTATGCAGTTGTAGCCAGGAAAACGTGCACCGTGCATGGCAAACTCATGCAAAATATGAGCTTCCAGCTGATATTCCCACACACCAGCTTTCGCTGCTTGCATTGCTCTTTTATGCGCTTTGGCACTGATATAACCCGCCTGACGCATCTGATGAATTTCGTCTTCATCTTTAAACAAACGCATTTCTGCAGTCACAGGCCGTAAATCCTGTTGCACTGTAGGTGCTACGTAACCACGCTTTGGATAAAGTCGTAAGGTGGCTAAAGTGGCTGCTACTTTGGCGTCAAATTCAGCATAAGTACCCTGCGCATACCAAAGCGTAGTTTTTTGATTCAGCGCTTTTAAAAGCTCGTTTTCCAGCTCTGCAATAGGCAATGCATCCAAACCCAATACGGCTTTGGCTTGCTCTGGCCCTAAGCGCCGACCTTGCCAGATTTCAGCCAACTGGTCTTTCGGGCGGCACAGCAACAGACTAGCAGTGTTACCAGAATTATCTTTGCTTAAGATCAAAAGCGCGTCTGGTTCATTAAAACCAGTCAGATAAAAGAAGTCGCTGTCCTGACGAAAAGGGTATTCAGTGTCGCGGCTACGGGTTAATTCCACAGCTGCCGGTACTAACACCACGCTGTTGTTTGAAATAGAGGTAAGCAAGCGCTCACGTCTGTTTGAATAGATGTTCACTGTCATTTACTAAAGGCTCTTAATGCAACGTCTTATTCTGAACTTCGTTTTTGCTGAATTTCAGCCCTACTTCGTTAAAGCAAGTCAGCACTAACATCCGGATATGCTCCAACACTAAAAAGTACGACTCTTCGTTACTTTCTGCACTGTTGTCATCTATGGCAAATACGTCAATTTTGGTGATTTCGGTCAGCTCTTCTATCGCATCTTTTACATCGGCCGAACAAATGGATAAATCGGTTTGCTGAATGGCAAAACCGACTAAAAAAGACTGAGTCCATTCCACCATGGCTTCAAGGCGCTCAGGCAAGGAATCGTCATCACTTGGCAGCAATAAAGCAAAGGAATAGTCGGTGTGTGCCAAAGATTCGGACGTTTGCATAATTAAGTCGGAAATATCTGCTTTAACAGGGGCAGATAAGGCTTGTCCGTCATTTAAGAAGTCGTGCAGAACTGGTAAAATCTTCGCCGGTTCTGCGCTCACACCGGCACTTAGCAAACCTGCGATCAAGCCATGTACTTCGGCGGCCGACGCCATCAGGTAAGATTGATCCAGCAAACTGGTCCAGTGATCGTAAGATTTAAAACTTTCTGTCGTCATAATTTTTCGGCCCAAGCGACTTTTCAAGGCAGCTATCCTACCATTTGCTGGTTCTACCCGCCAACAGATGGACGCCCCAATCGCAGGCCCAGAGGTCTCTATCATGCATTTACGTAAATTTCGTCCTGTTGACCCACCTCCAGCTGAAGCTGTAGTGAAAAAACCAGCTGCAAAACCTGCTGCCAGTACAAAACCTAAGCAACTGACTATCTCGGTTTTAGGCCGGGTATTAAAAGTTTCCTGCCCTTTGGGTGAAGAACAACGACTGCAAGATGCTATCAATGAGCTTGAACAACGGGTTGCCAGTACAAAATTTAAACCAGGTGTGCATATGAACGAGGATGTTTTGCTGATGATTGCGCTAAATTTATGCAATGAGCTCGTAGAAGTGAAAAAGAAGGCGGAATAATCAAAAAGCCGGTGTTATACTTACGGCGTTCTCTGAGTTGTCAGTGATTAGGTAGATGTCCCTGAGCCGATAATTGTTTTACTTTAGGGGCTCCTTATTGTTGCTTTTGTGCAGGCTCGGCTCGTACCGAGAAGCCTACGGTGACAAACTGACTCCCGCCTTGAACCTTAGGTTCAAGGGCTGATACTTGACACGGCAATTCGGAGAACAATTTTATCGGATAAATCCTTCGTTGTTAAAACCGCAGCTTTGCAGCTAACCCTTTCTGTTTTATAGTCCGGTTTATCTTTAAATCTTCAGGTTCAGTGTTTTGACTTCACGCCAACAGCTTCGTCAGCATATTCGCAGTTTGCGCCGGTCTTTATCTGCAGCACAGCAACACCAGGCCAGTCTGGATTTAGTGCAACAACTACTGCCTCGTCCTGAAGTACAACAAGCTCAGCACATTGCTTTATACCTGACCAACGATGGTGAGCTGGATACCAGCCCGCTTATTCAAGCTTTATGGCAACAAGGCAAAAACTTATACCTGCCGCTATTGCATCCTGTCGTATCTGGTTATCTGGTGTTTCAGCTGTATACCCCTGATACCTTATTAAAACCCAATCAGTTTGGCATAGGCGAACCAAAGCTTAATTGCAGTCTGTTGTGCCCTGTCGACCAATTGGATCTGATTTTTACGCCTTTGGTAGCCTTTGACCTGCAAGGTCAACGTTTAGGTATGGGTGGCGGCTTTTATGACAGAACCTTAAGCCAGCTTAGCTCTGATACGAAAAGCTCTGGCGCGAAAAAACCAGCATTCATCGGCTTAGCCCATGATTGCCAGCAAGTGGATGCAGTACCAGTCGAAGCCTGGGATATCCCGTTGTCTATGATCTGCACTCCAACCAAGTTCCGCTGTTTTAGTGAACAATAAGTAAATTCTAAAATTCTTTAAGTTCTTTTTTCTTTTGCCCCTTTTGCCGGATCCCCCTTTTCGGCTACTATCCATCTGTATGGCTAAACGTGGCTCAAAAACTTTCCGGTAGACCTATGACTCAAGATCAGATGAAAAAAAATGCCGCCTGGGCAGCATTGGATTATGTAGCGCCTCAGACTATTGTCGGCGTGGGCACTGGCTCCACCGTCAATCACTTTATTGATGCGCTGGCCACTATCAAAGATCAGATCAAAGGTGCAGTGTCCAGTTCAGTGCAATCGACTGAAAAAATGCGTGCTTTAGGCATAACTGTACTGGACTTAAACGACGTCGAAAGTTTTGGTGTGTACGTAGATGGTGCCGACGAAATTAACCCGCAAAACCATATGATTAAAGGCGGTGGCGCAGCACTGACCCGCGAAAAAATTGTCGCAGCAGTAGCCGAAAAGTTTGTTTGTATTGTCGATCAAACCAAACAAGTGAATGTGCTCGGAAAATTTCCTTTACCTGTTGAAGTCATTCCTATGGCTCGTGCTTATGTCACCCGTGAGCTGGAAAAATTAGGCGGTCGCCCTGTATGGCGTGAAAATGTAGTGACCGACAACGGCAATATTATTTTAGATGTGCATGGCCTGAAAATTACAGAGCCAGAAGAATTAGAACAACAAATAAACAACCTGGTTGGCGTAGTCACCAACGGTATTTTTGCCCGTCGTGCGGCAGATATAGTATTAGTTGGCACTGCTCAGGGTACTTTAGTACTTAATTGAATTTAAATTGCAACAAGTTAAAGAGAAGTAAAATGGAAAAATTTTCGCTGCCCAAAGACAAGATCAAGATCCTGTTACTGGAAGGTTTGCACCAAAGTGCGGTGCAAAGCTTTAAGAATCAGGGCTACAGCAACATTGAGTATCTGAAAACCTCTTTGGATGAAGCTGAACTGATTGAAAAAATTCGTGACGTGCATTTTATTGGTATTCGCTCACGCACCCAACTGACCGAAAAAGTGCTGGATGCTGCCACGAAGCTGGCTGCTGTTGGCTGCTTCTGTATTGGTACCAATCAGGTCGATTTAGATGCTGCCTTGATGCGTGGTATTCCGGTATTCAACGCTCCGTTTTCCAATACCCGCTCTGTGGCTGAGCTGGTATTAGGTCAAATCATTATGCTGCTGCGTGGTATTCCAGAGCGTAATGCAGCGGCCCACCGTGGTGTCTGGCAAAAAACTGCGACTCAGTCTTTTGAAGCCCGTGGTAAAACTTTAGGCATTATTGGTTACGGCCATATTGGTACTCAGCTGAGTATCATGGCGGAAAACATCGGTATGCGTGTGCAGTTTTACGATATCGAAGACAAGCTGGTATTGGGCAACGCTACTCAGGTTGATTTTGGCACTTTGCTGAAAACTTCAGACGTGGTGACTTTGCATGTGCCTGAAACAGCTCAGACTAAAAATATGATTGGCGAAGCTGAATTGGACCTGATGAAACAAGGCAGCATTCTGATCAACGCTTCACGCGGCACTGTGGTCGATATCGACGCTTTAGCCAGAGTGATGCAGGCGAAAAAACTGGCTGGCGCTGCTATTGACGTATTCCCGGTGGAGCCAACCAGCAACGATGAGGAATTTATCAGCCCGCTGCGTGAATTCGACAACGTGATCCTGACACCACATATTGGTGGTTCTACTCAGGAAGCACAGGAAAATATCGGTTTTGAAGTAGCAGGCAAGATGGTGAAATACAGCGACAACGGTTCAACCTTGTCAGCGGTGAATTTCCCTGAAGTGTCGCTGCCAGAACACAGAGGCCGTTCACGTTTACTGCATATCCACAAAAACCAGCCTGGTATGCTGACCAAAATCAACGAAGCTTTTGCTAAGCACGGCATCAACATTTCAGGTCAGTATCTGCAAACTAATGCTGAGATTGGTTATGTGGTGATCGACATCGATTCACTGGATCACGAACTGGCTCTGAACGAGTTAAAGTCGATTCCAGGTACTTTGCGCGCCCGCGTTCTGCACTAACCACCCGTCGTTCTTCAAAATGGGGTCAGATCACATTATTTGCCAGGCAAATAATGTGATCTGACCCCATTTTCATTGTTAGAACGAATACACCACTGAAGCGGCTGTTTCTGAGTCTGTGCTTTTCTTATCCGCACCTACATCCGAATCGTATTTGATATTCAGGCTTAAACGCAGAGCCAGTTGGTTATTGATTTGAGCTGTCACTGCACTACGGCTGGTATAGCTGGTGTTATGACCATCTAACGAAATCGCATATTCCAGTGTTTGTTTAAACTTACTGGTGTCAGAGAAGTGATACTCAAAGTTACCTGCGGCGTACCAAATCATACCCGAGTTACTTTCTCCCTCAGATGGTCTGTCATACGCCATACCAGGACCAGTTTCAAAATCTAAGTAGTTCTGACCCTCTTCGTATAAACGGTTGGCATAACCAACTGCAACTGATGATTGTTCGCGGAAAGCACCAAAGCGGTCATTTAAATAAGCTGCACGGCCAAACAAACTGCTGTCCGAACGGAAAAATTTATAGTTACTTTGGGCTGTCAGACCTACACGCTGACCTGTAGTGTTGTCTTCTTTTTCACCTGTAGCGCTGTTAGTTTGAGTATTTCGTTGCAACAGGGTCTGTATATAGTATTTGTTACGGAAATCCTCTAACTCGTGCTGTAATTCGGCATTGGTACGCACTGCAGTGGCTTCGGTGTTACCACGGCTTAATACTACACCCACTTCGATATCACCGCCCCAAGGCGGAATAGTGCTTTCTTCTTCACCATGTTTTTTCTGAAAATCCTGTGCCTGAACCGAGACAGCTGAACACAACAGTACTGCTGACAATGCGACTACTAAACGCATGTTGTATAACCCTTCTAAAAAAATTAACGCTTATTCTGTCAGTGACAGATGAGCACTAACTGAATATCACTTTTACGGTATTTGATTTTGACGTAAGACGGGCGACCAGAGCGATCGCCCTTACGGATGATTATTCAGCTCTTTTGCTGATGTAGTCCAAAGCCATACTGATACGTTTTAACACACGATCTTTGCCGATCAGTGCCAAAGTTGCATCCAGCGCAGGTGAGTTGCCACCGCCTGTCACAGCCACACGTAAAGGCATACCTACTTTACCCATGCCTAAACCTAAGCTTTCAGCAGCATCGTTAATGGCTTTGTGTAAAGCTTCCACCGACCAGTCCTGAAGTTCTTCCAGCTTGGTTTGAACAGCAACCAGCGGTTCTGCAGCCACAGGACGTAAATGTTTTTTCGCGGCGTTTTCTTCAAACTCGCTGAAGTCTTCGTAGAAATAACGACTGACTTCGACCAGTTCTTTTAAGGTTTTCACCCGCTCAGCTTGTACTTTCACCAGATCAGCTAAGGCAGGGCCAGTGCTGATATCCAGCTTCTGATCGGCCACATGCCAGGCTAAATGCGTGGCGACGTAGTCTGGTGACAGAGTCTTCATATAGTGCTGGTTTAACCAAATCAGCTTGTCGGTGTTAAAAGCAGATGGCGCACGGTTACAGTCGCTTAAGTCAAACAGCTGCACCAGTTCTTCTTTGCTGAAAATCTCCTGATCGCCATGCGACCAGCCTAAACGCACCAAATAGTTGATCAAAGCTTCAGGCAGGAAACCGTTATCACGGTATTGCATTACACCTACAGCGCCATGACGTTTGGATAAGCGTTTGCCATCGTCACCTAAAATCATCGGCACATGAGCGTATTTCGGCAGTTCAGCACCCAAAGCGGCCAGAATATTCATCTGACGTGGCGTGTTGTTAACATGGTCATCACCACGAATAACGTGAGTAATACCCATTTTCCAGTCGTCTACCACAACAGTCAGGTTATAAGTTGGAGTGCCGTCACTACGGGCAATGATTAAATCGTCCAGCTCAGCGTTGGCAATTTCAATGCGGCCTTTGATTAAATCGTCAATCACCACAACGCCATCCAGCGGGTTTTTAAAACGAATGGTATAAGGCTTGTCTGTTGGGTGATCAGTGCGATCACGCCACATACCGTTGTATTTTGGTTTTTCACCAGCAGCCATTTGCGCTTCACGCATAGCGTCTACTTCTTCAACAGTACAGAAGCACTTGTACGCTTTGCCTTCTGCTAACAGCTGAGCAACCACTTCTTTATATAAATCAAAACGTTTAGTTTGGTAATAAGGGCCGTCGTCATAATCCAGACCTAACCATTCCATACCTTCTAAAATGGCATCCACAGATTCCTGCGATGAACGCTCTAAATCGGTATCTTCAATACGAAGGATAAAAGTACCGCCGGTTTTCCGGGCATGCAGCCAGCTGTATAACGCTGTACGGGCGCCACCAACGTGCAGATAACCTGTAGGGCTTGGCGCGAAACGAGTAACTATAGACATAATGAATCCACTGAAGGCCAAAAAATTGGGCGCTATTGTACCAACGCGAAGCTGTGATTGCACGGCCGAAGCTGCGATGCAGGAAAAGATTTAACTGACTACTTTTACAGCATACAGTTCACAAAGCTAAAAATATTATTGACACAAAAACCGAGCCCCCTATAATGACGGCCGACCACACGATGGATGCTTAGCTCAGCCGGGAGAGCATCGCCCTTACAAGGCGGGGGTCACTGGTTCGATCCCAGTAGCATCCACCATCTTTTAGTACAGTTGTTTTAAAAGATAAATCGTTGTAGTCATGTTGTTATGCCCAGGATGCTTAGCTCAGCTGGGAGAGCATCGCCCTTACAAGGCGAGGGTCACTGGTTCGATCCCAGTAGCATCCACCATCTCTTACGATGCTTAGGTATAGTGAACACCCAGGATGCTTAGCTCAGCTGGGAGAGCATCGCCCTTACAAGGCGAGGGTCACTGGTTCGATCCCAGTAGCATCCACCATCTTTTTAAAGAGTGCATCGCCACCCTTTATAAAGAAGAGGCTGCGGCTGGTTAATCCCAGTAGCATCCACCACCTCACTTTTACTCTAAGAAGTGATGTAATACAGAATACCCCAGGATGCTTAGCTCAGCTGGGAGAGCATCGCCCTTACAAGGCGAGGGTCACTGGTTCGATCCCAGTAGCATCCACCACTCCTTCATTCCTTCATTCCTTCGATAAAAAAGCATCGCACTCTTTAAACAACCCAAGACTCGCTAATTGGATCCCTGTAGCATCCACCATCCCCTTTAAAGAAAAATATCGCACTCTCTACAAAACCCAAGACTCGCTAATTAGATCCCTGTAACATCCACCATCCCCTTTAAAGAAAAACATCGCACTCTCTACAAAACCCAAAACTCGCTAATTAAATCCCAGTAGCATCCACCACTCCTTCATTCCTTCGATAAAAAAGCATCGCACTCTTTACACAACCCAAGACTCGCTAATTGGATCCCTGTAGCATCCACCATCCCCTTTAAAGAAAAGCATCACTCTCTTAACAAAACCCAAGACTCGCTAATTAAATCCCAGTAGCATCCACCACTTCTTTGATAAACACCGAACGTACAACTCCTTCGGAAAGCACCAAAAGTCCCTAACCTCTTGTTTCTAATCACCTTACATATTATATTTTTACCATTTTTTCACTTATTTATAATTTTCCCAAATCAGAAAAATATTAGCCATTGAATTCACTTGAAAAATTTGCAGCTTTTTACCTGTTTAGTCGCTATATTTGATAGAAATGATAATAGGTGTCTGATTCATTTATGGCAGTAAAACTTAATAAAGACATCCAAATTCTGGTTGTAGATGAGCAGCCGTTAACCCAGAATTATCTGCGTTATGCTCTGGAAACTCTGGGCTACACCAGTTTCCACTACGCTGAAAACTCCGCTATAGCTTTAACTCAATGCCGTGACAAAGCTTTTGATTTGATCATTTGCTCTTTTAATTTGAATGGCAAAGATGGCTATCAGCTGTATCAGGAGCTGAAAGCGCGTAATTTATTTCGACATTGCACAGGTTTCATTTTTATCAGCGCTGAGACAGATCCTAGCCTGGTGCACAGCGTTTTAGAGTTACAGCCTGACGAATTTATGGTGAAACCCTACGCCATTAAAGACTTAAAATCCCGTATTGACCGCACAGTGCAGCGTAAAAACTTGTTCCGCCCCTTGTATAGTCTGATGGATCAGAAAAAAACTGATCCGGCTCTGAAGCAACTGGATGAATGGCTGAAACAAGGCTATCAGCCTAAATACAACTCTATGCTGCTGAAAATTAAGGGCGAGATACTGCAACAAGCCGGTCGCTGGACCGAAGCAGAGCAGTTTTATAGCAGCCTTATTCATCACGAAAATCTGCACTGGGTTAAACTTGGGCTGGCACGCTGTTTAATTCAGCGTGAACGTTACCCTGAAGCCATCTCGCTGCTGCAACCTCTGTTGCATAAAGCTGACATGAAACTGGCGGCTTTGGATTTACTGGCGGATATTCATCTGCACCAGCAACTATATAAAAAAGCCCAGTCTGAACTACTACAAGCGGCTGATATGGCGCCACGCAACTTAATGCGCCAGCAAAAGCTGTTGCATCTGTCCCGCTTAACCCATGACTACGAACATCAGTTTAAAGCAGCTAAAGACTTGCTGCGTTTTGCCCGTTTCTCTATTTATGAGCAGCCTGATTTGTATTTGAATCTGGCTCGCGCTTCTATTGATTACGCCTTAAGTGTGGACGAAGAGGAGCAAACTAATCGCTTGTCTAAAGTTGCCAATGACACTTTAAGCAATATGCGCCAATTGTTTCCGGATCAGCGCAAAGAAGAGCAGCAAGTGGTGGTGCAGGCGAGGATTTATTATCTAAAAGATCAGATAGAAAAAGCGAAGCAGCTGTTGCTGGCACTGGAGAAAAAACCTGTAACACAAGGGGCTGAAGATATTCTGGACAAAGCCAAAGCTCTGCATGAAGTAGGTTTATTAAGCAGTTCCCGCGAGTTACTTAAACAACTGACTCAAGATGCCTATCAGTTAAAAAATGCAGATCCTGTGTTTATCACTTATTTGCAACAAGAGCAGCAAGAACGCGAAAGCTTACCTATGGGACCAAGGGAATTTAACAACAACGCAGTATTGCTTTACGAAAAAGGCCAGTTGCATCAGGCGCTGAGCGCTTTTATTCAGGCCTTTACTATTATGCCCGGTAACGTGGGTATTGCGCTGAATTTGCTGCAGTCATTACGATCCACAGAAAACATTGATCCCTCCGTTCAAACTGAACAATTGCGTTTGCAATGTGAAGTAATGTTGTCGAGAGCCAAACTGAATGAAGAGCAGGAAAAACGCTGGCAGCAGTTGCAAAGCCAGCAGAAAATAGCGATTTAAGTCTGGGTTAAGGCCATTCAGTCACAACCTGTTTCATCACTGGGTTCTTCAGCAGCCACCATAAGCTAAGCAACAGCAGTGCTGGTGATATCAGTAACCAGGGTGCTTTGAGCATCACATAGTTGGGCAAGTGAGTCAGGCTGTGCACCAGATCTATAGCAACAACTGTCAGCATAATCCAACGACTTTGCCGCCATAATTTAAACCAGCCCTGATGCCCCTTATCCTTGCGCTGACTTAATGCAGCCACAACCAGCAACAAAGGTGCACAAATCAGACAAGCAGTTAAGAAATCGCTGCTTTTTGGATAGACGGCGGCCATTAACTTGTCACCGCCTTCTGGCATCGTCAACACTAAAATCCACAGCAGATAAGGCCTTAACACCAGCAACAACACGGCATAAAAACGCATAGGGATGCGGGTCAGGCCATACTTATCCAGCAGAGGATAAAATTCAGACATATCAGTTCAATCCATGCTGTGAAAACAGCTCCAGCATTTGTTGCTCTGTCCAGACCGGTACCGACAGTTCAGTGGCTTTAGCCAACTTAGAGCCCGCGTTGTCGCCCGCTATGACTGCATAAGTTTTAGCAGAAACAGAACCAGATACTTTAGCCCCTAAACGCTGCAGTTTTTCTTTGGCATCATCACGGCCCATGCTGGTTAAGGTGCCGGTCAAAACCACTGTTAATCCAGCCAGAGGTTGTTCACCTTGTTGCTGTTTTTCAATCTCAGGCCAATGAATACCTGCATCAATTAACTGCTGGATCACTGCAGCATTATGCTCTTCCGCCATAAAATGCTGAATATTCCCTGCTACTACAGCACCCACATCCTGTACTTCTAACAGCTGTTCAATGCTTGCTTGCTGCACTGCATCCAAAGCGGCAAAATGGCTGGCCAAATTAAGGGCCGTTGCTTCGCCTACTTCACGAATACCCAAAGAGTAAATAAAACGTGGCAAGGTGGTTTGTTTAGAATCCTCTATGGATTTCAGCAATTTAAGCGCCAGCTTTTCGCCCATACGCTCTAAACCAACTAAAGCTGGCATATCCAGCCGGAAAATATCAGCCGGAGTTTTTACCAGTTGCTGATCCACCAACTGTTCAATAATTTTGTCACCTAAGCCTTCAATATCCATGGCTTTGCGTGAAACGAAATGCTTCAGCGCTTCTTTTCGCTGTGCAGCACAAAACAAGCCGCCTGTGCAGCGCGCTACGGCTTCACCTTCAACCCGTTCAATGCTGGACTGGCAAACAGGACAAAGGCTTGGAAACAGGATATCACGCGCATTTTCAGGGCGCTGTTCCAACACTACAGAAACAATTTGTGGGATCACGTCCCCTGCCCTGCGCACTATGACGGTATCGCCTACTTTGACGCCCAGACGGTTTATTTCGTCCTGATTATGCAAAGTCGCATTACTGACAGTGACTCCGCCCACTATAACGGGCTCTAATCGCGCAACAGGCGTAATAGAGCCGGTGCGACCGACCTGGAATTCAACGTCCAGTAAAGTGGTGGTTTTTTCCTGAGCCGGAAATTTAAAGGCAATAGCCCAACGTGGCGCACGGGCGACAAAACCTAACGCCTGTTGCTGCGCTAAATCATCCACCTTCAGTACAACGCCATCTATTTCGTAAGGTAAAACAGCACGTTTAGTCAGAATGTTTTGCTGATACTCCAAAGCAGCCTGTAAGCCGGTGACATGGCGGATTTCCGGGCAAACAGGTAAACCCCAGCCTTTGAGTTGCTGCAAACGGGCATAATGGCTTTTACTGTTTAAAAGTTGAGCTGCATCTTCCACTGCGCCTACCGCATAGGCATAAAACATTAAAGGCCGGCTCGCGGTGATCTTCGGATCCAATTGCCGTAAGCTGCCTGCCGCCGCATTACGTGGGTTAGCAAAGACTTTATCGCCTGCGACGCGAGCTTTGTCGTTCATCGCCTCAAAACCTGCCAGAGGCATAAAAACTTCACCACGTACTTCCAACACAGCCGGTACTTCGCCTTGTAACTTCAGCGGCACGGCACG
This sequence comes from Rheinheimera sp. 1928-s, assembly GCF_029269265.1. Classification (GTDB taxonomy): domain Bacteria; phylum Pseudomonadota; class Gammaproteobacteria; order Enterobacterales; family Alteromonadaceae; genus Pararheinheimera. The sequence continues at coordinate 1,056,422 of NZ_JARIXP010000001.1, read as the reverse complement.
GATGGTTTTGACGTTGGAGGTAATATCTTCACCGGTAAAACCATCACCACGGGTAGCAGCTTGTACCAACAGGCCTTGTTCATAACGAATACTGACGGCTAACCCATCCAGCTTTGGTTCGGCACAAAATTCAAAATCTTTGCTGGCATCAATACGGTCGGCCATACGTTTGTAAAAAGCAGCAAAGTCATCGGCGTCAAAAGCGTTATCCAGCGACAACATAGCCACCTGATGGCTGATTTGACCAAATTTGCTTAAAGGTGCAGCTCCAACCCGCTGAGTCGGTGAATCTGCGGTCACCAGCTCCGGATGCTGTTGCTCTATCTGCTGTAGCTCCTGGAACAACTGGTCGTAGTCGGCATCCGGAATACTTGGGTTGTCTAACACATAATACTGGTGGTTATGAAAAGCCAGTTGATCTTTCAGCTGCTGCAGGCGTTGTTGGATAGCTTGGTTCATTTGGTTTACCCGGACACTTAAAGTCTGAAATCTTAAATTCTAAAATGTTAAATTCTAAAATAACTAGGCCCCGATGACGGGGCCTGTTTAACAGCTGTAATGCATTAACCGTGGATCAGGCGCTGACGCTGGAACTCACGGATTTTTTCCACATAATGCCGTACTGTTTGTACTGTTAGCACTGAGCGTTGACCATCCAGCACCTGGCCACCGAATTCATCGGCCAGTTTTTTTGCAGCACTGTGCATCAGGTTGAAGTTTTGTAAAGCTTCGCCAGGCCCTGGCAAGGTCATAAACAAACTTAAACCACGGGTATTCATTTTTTCCATCTCTTCTAAATCGAAGGTACCTGGATTAAACATGTTGGCCAGTGAAAACAGCACTTCGCCTGAACCTGCATTGTCCTGAAAACGGTGGAAAATATTCATTTCGCCGTACTTAAAGCCCAGCATCAGCAACGAAGGCAATAATAGAGAGCCGTTAATTTCTTCGCCTTCTGGCAACAATACGTACAGGATCAGCACTTCGTTTGCTGGCGCCTGTGCACTTTGATCTTTTTCTGCTTCGTAGGCAGCTTGTTGCTCTTCGGCAACAGCTTCAGCATAAGGCTCGTCTGTAGCAGAAAAACTGCCCATATCTAAAGAGGGTTCATTTAATTCCGGCTCACGACGCACTTTGACCGGTTCACGTAATTTGTTGGCTTTTGGCGGCACTGTTGGCGCAGGTTTTGGTTGCGGCTTTTCGCCTGGTTGCAATACACGCTTACGACCAATACCCAACTCATCAAACCCATCGCCTTTAGGGCCGGAGTTTGCAGCAGCGTCTACATCGTATTTGCTGTTGTCCTTGTTATTTTTCCGGACTGTCCACCAGCCATGTAAAGCTAAAGCGCTGATACCCAACACACCCAAAACAATCAAGACTAAACGTAATTCCTCAGCCATCTCTTTTACCTTTTAGTTTTTAGGCTTGTGCCATTTTCACGGCATCTTCCACATCTACAGCCACAACTCTGGACACACCGGGCTCCTGCATGGTCACCCCCATTAATTGTGCCGCCATTTCCATGGCAATTTTATTGTGACTGATATAAATAAATTGCACAGTTTCAGACATTTCCCGTACCAGATTACAAAATCTGCCGACGTTTGCATCATCCAAAGGTGCATCAACTTCATCCAACATGCAAAAAGGTGCCGGATTTAATCGAAAAATCGAAAACACCAATGATAAAGCGGTTAGCGCTTTTTCACCACCCGAGAGTAAGTGAATTGTACTGTTTTTTTTGCCTGGCGGTCTCGCCATGATAGTTACACCTGTTTCTAACAGATCTTCTTCGGTTAAATCAAGATAGGCGCTACCTCCACCAAAGACTTTTGGAAACAAAGTTTGCAAGCCTTCATTGACCTGTTCAAAGGTTTCCTTAAATTTCTGCCGGGTTTCCCGGTCAATTTTACGAATAGCAGTTTCGAGAGTTTCCAATGCGGAGACTAAATCCTGATGCTGCGCATCCAGATACTGCTTACGCTCGTCCTGCTGTTCAAACTCTTCAATAGCCGCCAGGTTAATAGGGCCTAAGCGTGACACTGAATCCTGCGTTTTTTCCAGTTGCTGTTGCCATTCCTGCTCATTCGCTTCAGGCGGTAGAGTTTCACTCAGCTCCTTAAAGTTCACCTGCAGTTCTGTCAGCTGCTCCAACATATTGTTGGCTCGCACACGATAGCCTTCTGCACTTAACTGTAAATCTGCTAACTCTTTTTGCTTTTGCGTTAATACATGCGCCACACCTTGATGGCCCTGTTCGGCCTGACGCAGCTTTTCTTCTAACAAATGCAAAGCTTCGGCTTTTTGCTGCACTAAAAGTTCAACTTCAGCTCGTTGTTCCAACAATAACTGTAAAGTTTCGTGTTGTTCGCCATCGGGTTCTGATACTTCAGCCAGTTGATCCTGCACTACTAGATGGCGCTGCTGCAGTTGCTGTTGTTGTTGTTGGCTGCGCTGTAAATTCTGCTGGCTGAACGTGATTTGCTTACTTAAGCTTTGTTGTTCCAGTTGCAATTGCTGCAGTTGTTGGCGAATTAAATCCTGTTGCTGTTTCAGTTGTTGATGCTGTTGCTGGCTCTGGCTGAGTTGTTGCTGCAACTGCCATTCTTTGGCTTTTTGCGTCTGATATTGTTCGTCCAATGCTTCAGATTGCTGCTCCAGTTCTTCGAGTTGCAGACTTAACAACTCAAAATCCTGCTGCTGCGCTGTCAGCTCAGCGGATGCCTGCAAACGTCTTTGCTGCTGTAATTGCTGCTGTTGTTGCAGTAATAAAAGGTCAGTGCTGACTTTTTGCAGTAAATCTTTAGCTTGTTGCAACTGTTGAATGCTTTGCTGCCATTGCTGTTTACTCTCTGCAAGTTCGGCGTCGGATTGCAGTGCCTGTTGCTGCTCTGCCAAAAGTTGCTGTTCAAGCTGCTGAATTTGTTCAGCCAGTTCCAGCAATTGCTGTTGCCGTGTTAAGTAGTTATCTGAAGCCGCCTGCCCGGGCACGAGCTGCCAATTGCTGCCAAACCAAATGCCTTCAGGACAAATCACCGACTGCTGCGGCTCTAATTGCTGTTGTTTTGCTTTGGCTTGCTCCAGGTTGTCGGCAAGCACAATAGTATGGAACGAGTCCGGGTAGAGGCCAGAACGGATCACTGTTGCTAAAGTACCGATTTTAGCATCAAGCTGGCTTGGTGAGACATAACTTTGGTCAGTTCCCTGTTTAGTGCCCTGCTCTGCTGTAGCATGCTGCAATTCACCCAGCACCAAGCTCACAGCCTTCGCCCATTTGGCTTCAATCTGAAGCTGCTTTAACAGTTGTTGTTGCTGCTGATTCACCTGCAACTGAATTTGGTTGAGCTTATCCTGCTGAGTCTTCAACTGCTTCAGCTCGCTTTGTTGCACCAACTGCTGTTGTTTGCGTTCCTGCACATTGTGTTGCAAATCCTGATAGCGCTGTTCGGCATCAGAGCTTTGCTGCTGCAGTAGTTCAAGTTGCTGCTGTGCCTGCAGCTGCTTTGCCACTAATGGCTCTGCGGCTTTCGAGTCGGCCGCAGCGTCCAGTTGACCCAGTTCCTGTTGGAGCTGGCTGATACGGTTGAGTAATTGCTGTTGCTGCTGCTGGCTGTGTTCGGTTTTTAGCTTGTTTTGTTGCTGCTGTTGCTGCAGTGCAAAAAACTGTTGCTGCCATTGTTGTAATTCATGCTGAGCGCTGGCTAACTGTTCCTGCGCTTGCTCGGCTTGTTCGGTCAGAGTTTCAAATTGCTCTTGTTTCAGTTCACTATCCGGTGCTGCATGTTCAAGCTGAAACTCGAGTTCAGCCAGTTGCTCCTGCTGCTGCGCCATATAAGAGTCGGCTTCCTGCAAGGTAAGCTGCAAGGAGCGTAATTCATCAGTCAGGCTTTGGCGGCGCTGACGTTGGTGCAATTGTTGCTGCTCCAGGCGGGTGATCTGATTACCGACCTGATAATACTGCTGCTGCACTTGCTGCTGTTCGGTACGTAAATCCTGTTGCTGCTCTTTCAGTTGCAGTACCAGCAACTGATCACCGGATTGAGCCGCCTGAAACTGTTCTATTTCTGTCAGCTTGTGCTGAATGTCCAACTCGGTTTTTTGCAGCAGGCCATGAAAGTGTAACCATTTCACACAGGCCAATTCGGCTTTGAGCTTACGCTCCTGTGCTTTGAGTTCTTTAAAACGTGCCGCAGCTGCAGCTTGGCGTTTTAACTTATCGAGGTTTTTACCCAGCTCTTCCCGCACGTCAGATAAACGGTCCAGGTTTTCACGAGTATGTTTAATGCGGTTTTCGGTTTCGCGCCGGCGCTCTTTGTATTTGGAAATGCCAGCCGCTTCTTCGATAAAAATACGTAAGTCAGCAGGCTTGGATTCTATCAGCCGCGAAATCATGCCCTGTTCGATAATGGCGTAACTGCGTGGGCCTAAGCCCGTGCCAAGGAAAATATCTGTGATATCACGACGGCGGCATTTAGTGCCATTAAGGAAATAATTCGACTGGCCATCCCGCGTCACTAAACGTTTGATGGATATTTCACTGCGATCAGCCAGCGTGCCTTGCAAACGGCCTTGCGTGTTTTCGAACATCAGTTCTACAGAAGCCTGAGACACAGGTTTACGCTGCGTGGAGCCGTTAAAGATAACGTCTGTCATCGCATCACCACGCAGGTTTTTCGCTGAGCTTTCACCCAGCACCCAGCGCACGGCGTCAATTACATTAGATTTACCGCAGCCGTTTGGTCCCACTACAGCAGTCATCTGAGCAGGAAAAGCCACCTGAGTGGGATCAACGAAGGATTTAAAACCCGCTAATTTAATTTGCTTAAGACGCATCTGTCCCTGAACAATAAGGCCGAGGTTTTGTTAACAAAAGTGAATGTAACAGAACAGCAGGGCTGCTGTCACGGCCGCTTTGTGTCAGGACACTGAAAAAGTTGCTTACGGATTTCTTCTTGCGACTCAGATACATGGCCTATATGCTCGGCTCATTCGTTCCTGCAGGAGTTCAAAGGATGCATTATTTAATGAAAGGCCTGAACTTAATTCGGGTCAAAGGCTTAAAACGTTATGTGGTGGTGCCACTGTGCATCAACCTGGTGCTGTTTGCGCTGGCTTTTGGCTATTTATTTAGTCAATTGGGCGGCTGGGTTGATCAGGTGGTGGCCACCTTGCCAGACTGGTTGGGCTTTGTTGGCTTTTTAGTCTGGCCTCTGGCGCTGTTTTCTATTGTGATGGGTTTAGCTTTAACTTTTACTATGGTGGCTAATTTTATCGCTGCACCTTTTAATGCTTTGCTGGCAGAAAAAACAGAACTGCATTTAACAGGTCAGCCATTGCCCGATCAGGGCCTTGCCGCTTTTTTAAAAGATGTCCCCCGTATGCTGGGGCGTGAATGGCAGAAGTTTGTCTATTGCCTGCCCCGCGCTATTGGTTTTTTACTGCTGTTTTTTATCCTGCCGGGCATAGGCCAGTTGTTATGGTTTTTATTCTGCAGCTGGATGCTGGCGATTCAGTACTGTGACTATCCTTTTGATAACCATAAAGTACCTTTTACTACAATGAGAAAGGCGTTAAAACTGCAGTGGAAACATAGCTATGCTTTTGGTATCACTGTCTATGTACTGAGCTTGGTACCGCTGATTAATTTACTGATTATGCCGGTGGCGGTGTGTGGCGCTACGGCCATGTGGGTGGATAAATTCAGAGAAGCCTTGCGCCTGCCTGACTAATAAAAATGGGGTCAGAACACATTAGTTATGCGTAACTAATGTGTTCTGACCCCATTTTAACTTATCTCTGTTCTGGGAATTTACGCCGCCATCTGTTTACGATTTTGTTTTTATCCGCTCTGAACTGATGTTGCACTATCACAGGGCGGGACACAATCAGGTTATTAGGATAGACAATCTGCTCGTTGTTTTTGGTCAGCAACACTGTGCTGAACAAATTGATTTCCACCACCTTGCCTTCGACATGGTTTGCACCATCAATAATTTTGACTTCAGCACCAGGCGCAAAGTTACGCTGACCCAACATAATAAAAAAGGCGGTGATGTTGCTTAACAATGACCAGGCGGCAAACAAAGCCACACCTATCACCGCTATCATTGAGGAGGCAAGAACCAGCAAACCTTTGATGTCGATCCCCCAGACCACGCTCAGAATAACAACTAACAATAAAAACAGCAGAATATGAAACACCACCAGAGCACGGCGGTTCATTTCATCTTTTAATACGCTGGCAGCAATAGTACGGTATAAAAACGGCGCTATTCTGCGACTTAAAACGATATAAATCAGGATGATGACAGCACTGATCACCATCTGCACTATAGCCGGACTAAAACTGGCCATTAACTGTCTTAACTGATGCAAAATCTGCATGGCTTCTTGCACAATCACCACCCTTCTTCAAAAAACGCTATTTTTCCTTGTACAACTGAACTTAGACTGAAAATGTTTAATCCAGATCGTTTATAGCCCAGGTCACAATATGGTCTTCAAACTTTTCCATATCGACCTCGTCTTCTGAAATGGTTTTATTCCGCACTGACATTTGTTTTTTATGCATCAGGCTTTTTTTGCCGTTATTCAGAAGCGGATGCCAGGACGGTAAACCACGACCTTCATGCAAACGGCGGTAGCTACAACTGTTTGGCATAAAAAAGATATCTTTTAAATTGTCCTGCGTCAGCTTCACGCAATCCGGCACCAAGACTGTACGTTGCTCATACACAGTACAGGCACATTTGTGACTGTCCAGATAACGACAAGCGATATTGGTAAAATGGATTTGTTCATCCGGCTTGATGTAATCGGTTGGGCCTTCAGCCTCTTCGTCTTCATCATCAATAAATTTATTCAGACAACATTTGGCGCAGCCGTCACAGACAGCTTCCCACTCTTCTATTGTCATTTGTTCCAGGCTTTTGGTTTCCCAGAATTTTGCTGTTAACACTTCAACCTCTCTGTCAGCGTACTGACGTCTTAATATATAGCTTGTTAGCCAGAGTTAATTCTAACTGATCGCCGCTATAAAGTGGCCCTACACCTGCTGGTGTGCCGGTGAGTACCAGATCGCCAGGTAACAAGGTAAAAAACTGCGACATCTCACTGATCATTTGAATCACGGAACGGATCATCATGCGGGTATCGCCTTGCTGACGCAGTTCGCCATTTACCATCAAGCTAAACTGTAATTGCTGTACATCACCCAGTTGCTCAGCGGGAACAAAACCAGAGACAGGGCAAGCACCATCAAAACCTTTAGCAATTTCCCAGGGCCGTCCCAGCTCTTTTAATTTCTTTTGCTGATCCCGAAGCGTTAAATCCAGCGCCAGACCATAACCCCACACCGCATCCAGCACTTGCTGTGGAGTTACTTTGGTTAAAGGTGCTTTGATCAGCACCGCCAGCTCAGTTTCATTATGCACCGCACCTAACTGGTCCGGGATCAGAAAAGGCTGATTGATATCAACCACTGCCGTATTGGGTTTGATGAAAAACAGTGCTTCTGGTGCTGTTTTGCTGTTCATCTCAGCTATATGGTCCTGATAATTCTGACCTATGCAAAGCACTTTGCCTAAAGGCAGCTGAATAACCTGTCCCTGAACATCTTTATGCTGATAACTCATGTTTAATCCTCAGCCACTATTAAATCAGCCAGATAACCTACGCTGGTGACAAAATAATAAGATCGGTTCCAGTGCATCAGTGTCTGGTAGTTGCTGTACGCCAGATACACCCGGCCTTGTTCGTCATCCGGCATCACCAAAGCAGCTTTGATATCTCGCTTGGGCAGAGCTTTGCCTTCAGTGGTGCGAACGCCCAAAGTTTGCCATGCCGCTAAAGAACGTTCAGATTTAGCCCACCACTGCAGCCACTGAGTTCTGTCTTTGCTGCCTTTTGGGATCACGTAAGAGAAATCAAAGTTTTTTGGTACTTTTACTTCCCTGCCCCAGGTTTGGCTATTGTCCCAGCCCCGGGTTTTTAAATAATTAGCAATAGAGGCAAAAGCGTCAGAGCGGCTTTGCCAGATATTGATATGACCATCACCGTCACCATCCTGAGCATAGGACATAAAAGCACTTGGCATAAATTGACTCTGACCCATAGCACCGGCCCATGAGCCTTTCATATCCGCTAATTTGACATGGCCTTGCTGCAGAATATCCAGCGCCAGAAAAAACTCGGATTTAAAAAAGGCTTCACGACGACCATCATAGGCCATAGTGGCTAAAGCCGAAGGCACTGAGTAGTTGCCCATAATTTTTCCGAAGCTGCTTTCGAGCCCCCATAAGGCAACGATAAAACGGGGTTGGACGCCATATTTCTGGCCTATAGCGTCAAGCTCTTTTTGATGTTCTTTGTAGTATTTGCGAGCCAGCGCTATACGCTGTTTACTGATACGTTTAGGTAAATAAGTATCTAAAGTTTCAGTAAATTCAGGCTGTTTTTTATCAGCGACCACAGCAGACTGGTAATGTTTCAGGCTGGCAAACACTTCATCAACTAAAGCTTTGGAATAGCCCTTTTGTAAGGCTTCTTGTTTTAAAGACGCTACATAGTTTTCAAAACTGCCTTTGGTGATTGCGGCCTGAGCAGGCTCAGCTGTCGCTACCGCAGTGGCGGCTTTAGCTTGGGGCTTTACTGGTGCTTTAGTTTCTGTTGTGGCGGCAGCTTGTGTTTTTACGACTTCAGTTGCAGTCTGAGCTTTGCCTGAGACAGTAGTGGTACAAGCCAATAATAAGCTGCTGGCAACAATAACTGCGATTTGAGTGAACTTCATGTACTACTCCTTGTTGGGCTGGCTCTCTTTATGTGCTTTGAGCAAATCTTCAGGCGGCGGAGGTAACTGCAAATAAAAGCCCTGCTCTGTCAGCTGTTGTCTGACCTTGTCGATATCGGCATGGGCTAATTTGCTTTTGGTCGCCAGATTAATCAGCGTGACCAGCATAGGTTTACCAAAGGTTTTAAGTAAAGCTTCAGGTACAGCGCTAAAATCATCACGGCGCAATACATACAAATAGGTTTGGTCCAGTTTAGGACTTTTATAAACAACACATAGCATAGGACAAAAACTACTCTGACTAACTTGCCTAACAGGGGCGCAAACTATAACATGAAGCACCAGCCTTGCGTACCAAGCGAATAAAGGCTGACACGAATTTTTGCCGTCATTAAACAAATAATAAAGTGCGCATTTTGAGCTATGTCTGATCATTCCTTTGAATTAAAAGGCAGTTTGTTTCCACTGTCTGTATTGTATTGTCAGGACCTGTCTGCTGCTGCCGTAAAAACTCAGCTGCAACAAAAACTGGCGCAAGCTCCTGCCTTTTTTTACCGCGCGCCTGTGGTGATTAATGTCGAGTCTGTTACTCAAGCTCCTGATTTTGAAGCTATTGCTGAAGTTTTCAAAGAACTTGAATTGGTCTTGGTGGGTGTATGTGGTGCTTCAGCTGAACTGAAAAAAGTGGCTCAGGCCGCAGGTTTAGCCGCACTTCAGCTAAGTAAAAGCAAAACACCGGCTAAAGAAACAAAAGAAATTGAAGCCAAAACTGAAGCAGCAACTGCTGCTCCTGTGATGGAAACCAAAGTGGTGGAGCAAAATATTCGCTCTGGCCAGCAAATTTATGCCAAAGGTGCAGATTTAGTGATCCGTGGTACTGTAGGTGCTGGCGCTGAAGTCATTGCTGATGGAAATATACATATTTACGGTACGCTGCGTGGCAAAGCCATAGCAGGAGCTGCCGGAGATAATCAAAAACGCGTGTTTTGTCACAAGCTGGAAGCTGAACTGATCTCCATAGCCGGAAGTTACTGGTTAAGTGACAGTCTGCAAGGCGAATATTGGGGTAAGTCGGCTTGCATTGGGTTGCAGGACGATAAGTTGGTTTTAGCAGATTTGCTTTAAGGATATTTTGCGATGGCAAAAATCATTGTTGTTACATCAGGTAAAGGTGGCGTAGGCAAAACTACGTCAAGCGCGGCTATTGGTACAGGCATCGCCATGCGCGGTTTCAAAACCGTCATTATCGATTTTGATATTGGCTTAAGAAACCTGGATTTAATCATGGGTTGCGAGCGTCGTGTCGTATACGACTTCGTTAACGTGATTAATGGTGAAGCGAATTTAAAACAGGCGATGATCAAAGATAAACGTATCGACACCCTGTTTATTCTGCCTGCTTCACAAACCCGTGATAAAGACGCGCTGAGTAAAGAAGGCGTAGAACGTATTCTGAACGAGCTGGCACAGGAATTTGATTACATCATCTGTGACTCGCCTGCTGGTATTGAATCAGGCGCTATGATGGCGTTGTATTTTGCCGACGAAGCTGTGGTTGTGACTAACCCTGAAGTATCTTCAGTGCGTGACTCAGACCGTATTTTAGGAATGCTGAGCAGCAAATCTCGCCGTGCAGAACAAGGTTTACCAGGCATCAAAGAACACTTGTTGTTAACCCGTTACAACCCAGAGCGTGTTCTCAAAGGTGAAATGCTGAGTGTTGAAGACGTGGGTGAAATTCTGGCGATTAAACTGCTGGGTGTGATCCCTGAGTCTCAGGCGGTTTTAAACGCCTCCAACTCTGGTACTCCGGTGATTCTGGACGAAGACAGCGATGCTGGCCAGGCCTATTTAGATACGGTCGCCCGCTTGCTTGGCGAAGAAGTGCCTTTCCGTTTCCTGAACGTGGAGAAAAAAGGCTTGCTGAAACGTATATTTGGAGGCTAAGCGAATGTCGTTATTGGATTATTTCCGTTCAACGAAAAAAAATACCGCTTCAACTGCCAAAGAGCGGTTACAAATTATCGTTGCGCATGAACGCAACCGCCGCAACAGCCCGGATTATTTACCGCAACTGGAGCGCGATATTTTGGCAGTGATTCGCAAGTATGTGGATATAGCTGACGATCAGGTTTCGGTATCACTGGAAAAGAGCTCAGATGAACTATCTGTGCTGGAATTAAACGTTACTTTTCCTGACGATAAGAAGTAGTAAAGAAAAGAGGCAGAGTCTGTGACTTTGCCTCTTTTATGCGACTCTTAGTTACTAAAGTCATCCATCAGGATCAACCCCAGATCCGTTGTTAAGCCCTCACCATCGCGAGCTACTGCGGTATAAATACTATTGGCGTCTAATGTGACTGCTACTGGGCCTATAGCTGCTGTTTTACTGCCTGTAGGTGTCACTGTGACAAAATAATCCCCTGCTGGTACCTGAATATAGCCGGAATCCGCTTTAAAAGGCACGTTACTCAGCGCCGCTGCGGCCGCAGAAATGTCTGAGTTCGCAGTCAGATAAACATCCACCGGACCAGCCAGACTTGAACCATGGATCACGCGGATTTGTGCTGCTGTGGCGATGCGACGCGGGTGGTCCATCACAACCAAAGGTTCAATGCTTTCTTCTGTTAAAGAACCTACCGCGTGCACTGTGTAATAAGCACCGCTTTCTAATTCTAAATCGGCGTTAATCACCACCACGGAATTGTCAGCGTCAGCAGCAACTTTCACGTTGTAAGTATCAGGGGCCAGTTCGGCATAACCAGTAAAGTCAGGGAAAGCGAGTGCATTAATAGCTTCTGCGTCGTCCACTAAGATATCCACAGCAGGTGCATCGGATACATCGTGCACTACACGCACAGCAGAGACTGAACCTGTGTCCAACAGCTCAAGACTTGTGTTACCTCCCTGAACTAAAGCTAATAAAGACACAGGTGAAGGTCCGGCGAACCTGCTATCCAAAGCAGCAATAGTTAAGTCGCTTCCTGAAGCTAAAGCCACGGTGCCAGAATCAAAAACCACTGTGGTTAAGTTACCTGCCGGAGTAATACGAACTCTGTAATCCCCGGCTGGCACAGTCACATCACCTGTTGCATCGCTGAACTCCAGGGTTGCAGCGACAGTTCCAGCAGATAACGCATCAGCCGGAGCTGTTAAATGCACATCGACAGTGGGTGCAGACGCAGCAGCATGCACGACGCGCAGACGCACGTTACCACTACTCACCGCGGTTTGTGGGAAATTAACCACCAGAGGTTCAATACTGTCATCTGCAACTTTCCCTGTGGCAAAGATTACGTAGTCTGTGGCCTGAGTAAGCGAAAGACTGGTTTGGGGGATCACTGTAGTCAAAGTATCGCCGGGCAGTTTCGCATCAACGGACGTATTGAAATTTCCGGCTGCCACGGAAAGTGGTCCGGCAGCTTCACCAAATGCAAGATTCGCTACGGCAACATTACCGTTAGCGTTCACTGCAACATCAGGAGCATCTGACACTGCATGAACTACTTTGATATTAGCGTTTACAGGAGGTGGTGGCTGGATTACTGGTTCCGGGTCTGAGTCATTGCATCCGCCGATAGCCAGCAGCGCAATAGTCAAAGCAACTAATTTATTACTCCATTTCATTGTATTTACCCTTTTGATTGTTGATGTAGCAAAAGAGTTACGAAATGGTTTTTCAACAGGATCAGCGCAGATTTTTGCAAAAAACAGCATGGTTTAGCCGAAAAAATCTACTAAACCATCCTGTGAATAGGGCTGTATTACGTATGATCAGTGAATTCAGATCAGTGACTGAATGTGGGCAGGAACAGGTAAGTGTTTAAGCAAAATATTCCTGCGCCAGCCTCGCAAAAACTCAGGAACAGGCAGTTGAGCTCTGTCTTCGTCACTGACCCGCCAGCACCAGTTAAAGTACTCGGTACTTTGCCGTCGAACCGCGATAAATTCTGCCGGAATACCGGACGCTTTAGCCGCCGCTTTAATTGCATCTGTAATGCGCTGCAGCTCTTCTTTAAACCCAGCGAACACATCAGTGTGATAAAAAGGCTGTGGGCATTGTTCCAGCGGTAACGCTTTGGCTTGTTCAATAAGAGCTAACACTGTTTTACCATGTCGACGCACTTCACGCCCCGGTAACTCAGGAATATTAAACATCGATTCCAGACTGCCGGGACGGCGTTTAGCAATATCCAGTAAATGATGATCTTTAAAAATAAAACCCAATGCCATATCGTGCTGCTGCGCATAGTCCTGTCGCCAGATCACTAACTCTCGCAAAATAGCCAGCTCACGTGGCGTCAGCAAATTGCTGTTTTTCAGCTCCAGATGGCGAAATGACAAAGGTAAACCAAAAGAGCGACGTGCTATTAAATGTTCACCTTCAGCAAGCAGCAGCTCGTATTGGTCTTTTGCGACCAGTTCAGCTTTCAGCGCCTGATACACGTCCAGCAAATGCTCTACATCTTTAGCGGCGTAATCCAACTGCAAAACCGATAAAGGCCGGGCTATCCAGTCGGTGCGGGATTCACTTTTATCCAGCTCCACAGCACAGACTCTTTGCACCAGCTTGGCATAGCCCTGACTGCCACCCCAACCTGCCAGCTCTGCCGCCAGTTGAGTATCAATCAGAGGCAATATTGGCAATAAACTTTTAGTAGCTAAGGCTTCTAAATCTTCATTGCAGGAATGCACGACCTTACAAACCGACGGATTAGCAAACAGCTGTTGCAAGGAGCTCCAGTCATCAATAGCTAAAGGATCAACTAACACCAGCTGTTTGCCATCAAACAGCTGAATTAAACCAAGCTTGGGGTATAAGGTGGTTTGGCGGACAAATTCAGTATCCACAGCTAACACCTCAGCACTGGCGGCTTGCGCACAAAAAGCAGCTAAAGCAGATGAAGTGGTAATAAGCTGATACGTCATTTGATATCCTTGATTTTCTTTATTTCTGTCTCTGACTTTTAAGCATAAAAAAACCGGCCTGCGCCGGTTTTTTCTGGATCAACCTTTCAGCTCTCGCCTTAAGATTTTACCCACATTGGTTTTTGGCAATTCAGTGCGGAATTCTACCAGCTTCGGCACTTTATAGCCCGTCAAACGTTCCTTACAGTGTTGAATTAATTCAGCATCTGTCAGGCTCTGGTCTTTTTTCACCACAAAAATCTTCACGGCTTCACCAGTAGCTTCGTTCGGAACGCCTACAGCGGCAACTTCCAGCACTTTTTCGTTCATCGCCACTACTTCTTCAATTTCATTCGGATAAACGTTAAAACCAGAGACTAAAATCATGTCTTTTTTACGGTCAACTATATAGAAGAAACCATCGTCATCCATACGGGCTATGTCGCCTGTCGCTAACCAGCCATCTTCGTTCAGTACTTTTGCCGTTTCTTCTGGTCTGTCGTAGTAGCCTTTCATCACTTGTGGACCTTTGACCCACATTTCACCAGCTTCGCCAGCAGCCACTTCAACACCATCATCGTTTACCAGCTTGATATCAGTCGAAGGCGCAGGAAAACCAATGCTGCCATTGTAAGCTGGCAGGTTATAAGGGCTGACCGTGACCAGAGGCGCACATTCTGTTAAACCATAACCTTCCACCAAGCGAGTATGAGTGACTTTCTGCCAGCGCTCAGCCACAGGACGCTGAACGGCCATACCGCCACCTAAAGCCAGTTTAAGTCTGCTGAAATCCAGCTGGGCAAAACCAGGGGTATTCAGTAAACCATTAAACAGTGTATTGACACCTGTTAAAGCGGTAAAAGGATAGGTCGCCAGCTCTTTGACAAAATTGGGCATGTCTCTTGGGTTGGTGATCAGAAGGTTAGTACCACCATATTTCATAAACATCAGGAAATTAGCAGTTAAAGCGAAGATATGGTACAGCGGCAAGGCTGTAACAATAAACTCCTGGCCTTTGGTTAACACAGGACCAATGCAACCATCGGCCTGCTCCAGGTTCGCAACCATATTACGATGCGTCAGCATCGCACCTTTGGAAACACCTGTAGTACCGCCTGTGTATTGCAGGAAAGCTAAATTATCTCCAACAACCACTGGTTTTTTATAAGCCGCTTCATCGCCAGCAGCTATCACTTGTTTGTAACTTATGTACTTTTGCAGGTTGTGGGCCGGGATCAGCTTTTTCACATGCTTGACCACCAGATTGACAATAGTGCCTTTCACCAGACCTAACATATCGCCCATGTGCGTCAGGATCACATGATCCAACTTCACTTTGTCTTGTACATCAGACAAGGTATGGGCAAAGTTTTCGACAATCACTATAGCTTTAGCTTTAGAATCAAGAAGTTGATGCTGCAGTTCACGTGGTGTATACAGTGGATTAACGTTCACCACCACACAACCAGCGCGCAAAATACCTAAAATACAAACCGGGTATTGCAGCAAGTTTGGCATCATCACAGCGACGGCGTCACCTTGTTTCATACCTAACTGTTGTTGCAAATAAGCGGCAAACTTTAAGCTCAGCTTATCCAGCTCTGCATAAGTAATGCTTTTGCCCATATTGATAAAGGCGGTTCTGTCGGCGTAGTCTCTGATGCTTTCATCAAAGACTTCCAGTAATGATGCGTAATGGTCGGCATTGATATCAACCGGAACGCCTTCAGGGTAATTTTTTGACCAGACTCGATCCACTGTCCTCTCCTCGTGGTATTTATTATTTTTTAGTTATAGTAGTTATAGTTAGTGCTTCGGCCCTTTGCACAGACATAGTTTAATTCTGGCACAAAGGACACTGAGTTTTTACTCTAATACGGCATCATCCCACAATTGTTCAGATTTAACAATTGTCTGCAGAACGGCAGTTCTGGCATTGACTATAACAGCATAAAAAATCGTCAGGAACGATTTTTAACAGCTTTAGCTGGCCCGCAAGGGTGCTCTGCAGGATTGCAGAGCATAAAAAATCGTCAGGAACGATTTTTAACAGCTTTAGCTGGCCCGTAAGGGTGCTCTGCAGGATTGCAGAGCATAAAAAACAATCAGGACAGTAAAAATTGACGAATTGCGTCCGCTGTTATTTTTGGTTGCATCATATGGCAATGATGCCCCCCCTGGATCTCAACCAACTCTAGCTGCCTATAGTGAGCCTGATACTCCTGCTTTGCCTTTTGCATCATCTCCAGACCATCTTTGGCCAGAACAGCCAGTACGGGGCATTGGATATCGTTTAGCAGTTGCATGGCCTGACTCTGCATTAAACGATATGCGGAAGATTCACGTAATCTCATATCGGCAGACCAGGTCAACCCACCAGCGCACAACTCTGTGCCACGCTTGGCAAGAATTAACGCACAATTGATATCAAAATCACTTTGTTTTTGTCTGGCCAAAGCGGCACTTTGTAAGTCGCTGTAGACAGGTTTTTGTTTATTTGGGCTTTGCCATCTGTGACTGATTGCAGTTCGCACTTGTTGTGTCGTATTGCAGGCCTCACCTGTTACCAGGCCGATACTGTCAATCAGCACCAGCTTTCGTACCATCTGAGGCATAACAGCTGCGAGTACTGAACCTATCATACCGCCCATCGAATGGCCGATAATATCCACCTGCTGCCAGCCTTGAGTTTTAATCAGGGTAGCGACATCGTAGATCCAGTCTAAAAAATGATAATGGGCATCAGAGCTGCGGTGCTGTGACTGACCATGGCCAGGCAAATCTATAGCCACCAAATTCAGTTGGGGCAAATAGACAGAAAGAGGTAAAAAACTGTCGGCATTATCCAGCCAACCATGCAAACACAAAGTAACTCGTGCTGAAGCCAAGCCTTGCTGCCAGCCAGCCAACGACAAGGCAGGCAAGGAAAACACCAGCGCCGACATTATTCGCTGCTGGCCTTAACAAACTTTAAGGTCATGCGATCACTTTCGCCTATGTCCAGGTATTTCTCGCGCTCCACTGTGCCCATAGCTAAAGTGGGAGGTAAAGCGTACACACCTTTAGGGTAATCTTTGGTGTCTTTTGAGTTGGCATTAATTTCTGATTTAGCCAGCAGTTTAAAACCAGCATGTTCTGCTACCGCAATTACATAAGACTCGTCCAGATAACCTTCCACAGCAGAGCTGGAAATTTCAGATACCCGACTTGCTCTGTGCTCGACAATGCCAAATACGCCACCGGGTTTAAGTACATCAAACACGGAACGAAATACATCCAGCAAATAACCTTGTTCATTCCAGATATGAGCATTGCGGAAACTCAGCACCATATCGTATTGCTGGGTTAACCCCAGAAACATATAACCTGGCGGATCAAATTCAGTTTGTTCAACTGAGCCATAATGCTCTTTGTTTTTCAGAATGCGCTGAGTCAGCTTTTCACTAATGCGACTCCAGAATATTTTTCTGTCATCCTGCATAGTGCCATCATCCACACGGAAGTTGGCGATAGTCAGTTTGCCCTGGTCTTTTAAATAGGGGGCGAGAATATCGGTATACCAACCGCGGGCTGGCCAAATCTCCAGTACAGACATAGTTGGCTTGATGCCAAAAAAGCTTAACGTCTCTACCGGATGACGATGTTTGTTCCTGGCTTTATCTTCCTCGCTACGAAATGAGTGCTCAGCTAAAGCCGTTAAATCAGGAGCGGAGGGAGTTTCGGCTACAGCGGCTGCGCTACAAAGCGCAGCTCCGAGCAGCACTACATTAAGGTTGCACTTTATTCTGTTTATTATTGTCAACATGAACTGGGCCTTGTGTTGTCGATTGTTGTTTTGTGGTCGTTCGGATACGTATACCCGGGCCGTAACCCCAGTAGTAAGGATATGGGCGCATCATAGGCCAGGTCTCAATGACTTCAACCCGATCCTGCAGTTTTGGCCACAGATACACAGTTGCATCTTTGATCACAGGATAACGGTATTCATATTCATCCACTTTGCCTATTTCTGAACGAGTCAATTCACCCAGTACTGTGACTGACTTTCCAGGCTGATACACCATAGGGTCTAAAAAGCCTTTGATATAGGCAACAAAACGGCCTTTCGTTTGGTCAGAAACATGAGGACGTCCGTTGGTACCTGAGGGGAAATAAACCACTTCCAGCCGGGTTTGGTTTGCTTTATTACTGACTTCAGCAATAACTCCGCTCCATCGCGCCGTACCAAAATCAATATTTTGTTGAGCAGCATTCTCATAGCTGGTGAGCGCCACATTATCGGCTATACGTACTTGTTCGGGATAACTGGCACAACCTGCCAGAATCATCAGACTCAAAGCAATAACAGCAAACTTCTTACTCATGACTTCTTAACCTCGTTAACTTTACAGCCTGTTAGATAAGGTGGACTTACTTTAGTTCCATCATTACTCTAAGCCATGCATGATCTGCTCTGCAACACTTATATAAGAAGTTCAGCCAGAAGGCATTTCAGTCCTGCTTTTACCTCTGTTGGTCGCGTTTTTTGCATTTACAGTTTTGTCATAAATTAGTCACTGACGTAAGATATCCTTACCTATTGACTCTGGTAACACCAGATTTCCAGCTATCTACAGAGCCTTTTATGTTAAAAAAACTTAGTTTAATCAGTATTGCTTGCCTTAGTTGTGTGTCAGCAGGTGCAATTGCCGCACCAAAAAACATTATCTATATGATAGGTGACGGTATGGGCCCAGCTTATTTAGCTGCTTACCGTTATTACATGGATAACCCGGACACCAAAGTAGTGGAATCCACCGTTTTTGATGAGTTATGGATTGGTAATGCAAGTACATACCCTGATGATGACACAGTAGTGACAGACTCAGCTGCAGCAGCGACAGCACTATCCAGTACGCACAAAACTTACAACGGAGCTATAGCTGTAGATCACGATCACAAGTCGTTAACCACTATGATGGAAATTGCCAAAGCTAAGGGTATGCAAACTGGCGTGGTGGTGACAGCGCAGATTAATCACGCCACCCCTGCCGGTTTTTTAGCGCATGACAAGAGCCGCCAGAATTATGATCAGATAGCAGACGACTACATCGACAATAAAGTGAATGGCCGTATTGTGGCAGACTTAATGCTCGGTGGCGGTACCAGCTATTTCATTCGTAAAGACCGTAATCTGGTGGAAGAGTTTAAACAAGCGGGTTACCAGTACACAGACAGCTGGACAGAGTTAAAATCACTGAATAAGTTGCCGGCTTTAGGTTTGTTTGCCCCTAAAGGTTTTGTCAGTACTTTAGATAATCCAGAACCTCTGCCATTAAAACAAATGACAGAAAAAGCGCTGGAACTGTTGTCTCCTGCTGAGAAAGGTTTTGTGGTGATGGTTGAAGGCAGCCAGATTGACTGGTGTGGTCATGCCAATGATATCGCCTGTGCTATGGCTGAAATGCACGACTTTGCCGAAGCGATTAAAGTGGCCAAAGCTTATGTTGATGCCCACCCTGATACTTTATTAGTGATCACAGCTGACCATGAAACCGGTGGTTTGTCTTTAGGTGCCAACGGCAACTACAGCTGGAAACGGGATGTAGTTCAAAAGGTAAAACATACAGGTGACTATATAGCTGGCCAATTGCTGGCACTCAAAGATGACAAAGTATTGTATCAGGCCTGGTTAGGTTTAACCGGTCTGGAACTGAATGCTGA
This sequence comes from Rheinheimera sp. 1928-s, assembly GCF_029269265.1. Classification (GTDB taxonomy): domain Bacteria; phylum Pseudomonadota; class Gammaproteobacteria; order Enterobacterales; family Alteromonadaceae; genus Pararheinheimera. The sequence continues at coordinate 1,037,020 of NZ_JARIXP010000001.1, read as the reverse complement.
TGAGCAACAACTGTTGAGCAAAGCTCGTACTGAAGGGCAGAAAGCCTTAGCTGTTGCCGTAAAACAGCGTATAGACCACTATTCTTCCACAGGCTGGACCAGCAGCGGCCATACAGCAGCCGATGTGCCAGTCCTGGCTTATGGTGCTGATAAACAGCAGTTTGCCGGTTTTCAGGACAATACAGACATCGCCGCTAAGTTAATCAAGTTTATTCAGCAAAAATAGTGTTTTCCAACGGCGCAGATCAAGCCTGAGGCAAACTAAAAATCAAATAAAAAACCCCACTGCATGCAGTGGGGTTTTTATTTTGTCGGGGAAACAAAGCTGGTACTTTAGCTCTGCTCCCTTCACATTTCTTCAGATTACATGAACTTGTAGTCCAGACCTAAATAGAAAGTGCGACCATAAACGTCAGTATAACGAGGGTCGAAACCCACCTGGTGACCAGCACCACCTGAACGTAATGATAATGGCGGAGCACGATCTGCCAGGTTATTGATACCGAAGGTTACACCTAAAGCGTCCATAGCCTGATACTTTGTCTGGTAATTAATGGTTGCATACGAAGGAACACTCAGCTGCATGTCCACACCAACACCATTCACAGAGCCTAAACGCACATAGCGGCTTGCTGCAGATTGCGCTTGATCCTGATAACCACTGCGGTAATTCAGAGTTGCACTGTGAGCGAAATCACCATGGGTTAAGGTATTGATGAATTTAGCTACAGTTCTGAATACAACTGCGTTGTCATCACCAAAACGACCTAAGCTGCTGATCCAGTCATTAGTAGTACCAGGACGAGTGTATTCGCTGTCCAGTACATAAGTACCAGCTAAGGTAGTGCTTAAACGACCAAAAGATAAGTCATTGCCTATTGTTAAATCCCAGTCGAGACCAGAATTTTTAGACTGACCTACGTTCACGCTTGCAAATACAATAGCCAGTTCTTCCTGACCAGTGGCTTTGTTTGTTTTAGTAGTAAACAAATCACGGTAACGTACTGGATCTGCAACGATCTGAGACTCAGTGACTGAAGTCACCAGGTTAGTCAGTTCAATGTTCCAGTAATCCATGCTGAAACTGAAGTTGTTGTCAGGAGCATAGACAAAACCTAAAGTGTACTGCTTCGACTCTTCTGGTTTTAATCCAGGGTTACCCTGGCTGAACGCTTCAAACTGCTGTGGAGAAACGCTACATACGGCGGCCAGTGGATCTGTAGTACCAGCGAATGGACACAGGTAGGCACCGCTTGTTACACCAAATTCAACTTTAGGCTGACCTAAAGCTAACATAGATGGAGCTTTGAAACCTGTACCTGTTGAAGCACGCAGTAACAAGTCTTCAGTTGCGTTGTAACGCAATGCCAGCTTGTACGTCGTGTCATTCATTGAATCGTTTACTTTGTAGCTGCCAGGACCGGCAACACCGTCTTCGTTGTAAACGAAATCAGAGGTCACTTCACCGATGTTGTCATAACGCACAGCACCTGTCAGTTCCAGATCTTCAAGTACCGGAACTATCACCTCAACAAAACCACCGTAGTTATCACGGCTTAAATCATACTCAGAGCCAATGTTTGCGCCTAACAACAGATCCTGTTTGTTCGCATCAGCCAGAGAACTTACGTAGTTTGTGTTACGGAATTCAACACCAGTACCAATGTACACATCGCCTGCTGGCAATTCATAAACTGGAGTTGAGGCTTTCAGATCAAAGCCTTTTACTTCAGTAGTGTCGTTGCTCCAGTTACCGAAGTACTGAGAATCCTGCAGCGCCTGCAGGCCTGCTGCACTGATTTTATCCGGAGTTTCAAATACGTTCACCAGACCAGAACCTACGGCATCCATGAACTTGTCATAGATTGGGTAGCCACCAGCGATGTTCTCGTCAGTGTCATTTTTTGAATACGTAAAAGCAGCTGAGTAGTCGATGGTATCAATCACACCTTCAACACCACTGACGATATGAGTTGATTTAGTGTTCCACTCAGTAGCACGGCCACCCAGCGGTAATGCACGCCATTGCGCCTGCACAGAAGTCACTGAACCCACATGAGCAGGGTCAACATAAGGCATAACATATTGTTGAGCTAAAGCTGAATCGGCATCCAGACTGAAGAAACCTGTAGCGTTAGGTGCGATACGGGTAGTCTGAGAGAAATCAGAATACATCACATCTGCAAAAAACTTTGTATCATCGTTAATTGCAATATCGGTGCCCAGCATCAGTGAATCACGTTTACTTTCTGGCAGAATTTCTACTGTAGTTGTGTAGTCATACTGACATAAACCTGAAGATTCAAAGTTATCCGGTGCACAAGCGCCGTTTTGTTTTGCGTACGGGTTAAATGCTGCAGAGTTTACTGATTTACCATCAGCGTCTGTGTATACATAACGGGCATTTGCAGGGATAGCGTTTGGCGAACCTGCAACATAGTAATAATCTTTGTTATTTACGCTGAATGGGATGATGCCTGATTTAGCAAAATCACGGTCAGTCGCTTTCAGCTGTTCCTGAGAATCGCGGCTGTAAGATAACAGTACGTTGTAACCGTCAGTATCAAAGTTACCGAAACCACCAGTGATTGAGAAATTGTCGCTGGTACCATTTTTCTCTTCTGGCTTGCTGTAACGGGCAGTAACATTCACACCCTGAGCATCGTCTTTCGTAATAAAGTTTACAACACCTGCGATAGCGTCTGAACCGTACAAAGCAGATGCGCCGTCTGTCAGTACTTCAACACGCTCAATAGCAGCTAAAGGAATAGAGTTCAGGTCGATAGTCGAGCCTGAGCCACGTGGTGCCATTCTGCGGCCGTTGATCAAAACAAGAGTATACTCAGCACCTAAACCACGTAACGAAGCGGTTTTCATACCACCACCGCCACCACCGACAGAATCACCGTCAGAAGTGAAACCTTGCATAGACGGAATAGACTGGATTAAGTCACCTGCTGTTGCTAAACCTGAACGGTCAATAGCGGCACGGTCAATAGTCTGAACCGGTAAAGCACCTTCAAAATCGGTACGTTTGATACTTGAACCTGTAACCTGAATACGTTCAACACTATCCGTTTCCTGAGCATGTACCGAACCAGAAAAAGTGACGCCTGACACAGCACCAAAAGCTACAGCTAAACTAACTGCTTTTGACAACTTACTACTTACAAACATTTTGTCTCCCTGGGTCACTAAGTAGTGACTCTGTTTTTACGGCAATCAACATTGGCGTTGATTGAAGCTACAACACACCTGATTTTGGGGTTATCCCAAAACGGCGGCGGATGATAAAGGTTATATTTTGTCGGGGTCAACAGCTTTTGCCGCACAAAAGCACAGGTTAAAGGGCATCTGCCGCAAAAAACACAGGTGTTAAATTTATGATAAAAATCAACAAGATGAAAATTTGTATACAAAATAAACAAGTCAATTTAATAAGTGAGGACTAAAAAAAGCAGACAAAAAAACCTAGCGGGTTGTTTCACAAAGATAATTTAAATAAAAAAACATTTATGCCCTTCAGCCCACTGCTGAAGAAACAAACAAAATCAGTACTCGAGCAGTTTTAAGGAAAAACTTTAAGTAAATAAAATGAAAAACAACATCAGCTAAATTAGCTGATTAAGAAAACAGGGTTCCGGCAAATTTTGCTCAAGACATACTGACCATTCAGCCGTTGAGCTGCAGAAGCGCTGATCCGCTATTACTCCTAAAGCTGCAGCAACTGCTTTCTAAGTTTGGGCGCTGATGTTTTCTCGGACAACCAGATATCCAGAAAAGCCGGGCCAAAAGCAGGATCACTGATATCTCCAAGCAGTTCGTCATTAAAGTAAAACTGCACCTTACCATCAGCCGCTAATACACAACTTAATTCGTCGCCTTTTTTAACATCGGTCCAGAGTTTATCTAACTGTGTCGCCCAGTCTTTGTGATGAGCAGAAAGCTTGCCTTGCAAATGTTTCCATTGATCGACCGTAGCTTCAATAAAATCTTCTTTACTGATAGTACGCTGGTAGGTGAGTTTCAGTACCACAGGCGAACTCTGCTGATAATCGTTCCAGCTGCCATCTGCCGTATATAACTTTGCCTGATATAAATCCCAGAACAGATAGCTAAACTGCCCCTGCCCCACAAGTTTGACATTATCAGGCATTGCTTGTGCAGCTAAGCTGCACAGAATAGTCGCTATAACCAGTATTTTACGCATAAAATCTTCTGCTCCATCCGGACAACACACCATAACAAGCCCAACACAAAGCCAACGCTATGTAAGCCTCTGTTGTGTTACTTATTTGCATCTGACCACTTAATGCAGCTCCACCCAGATAAGCCATTGGACCAGACACAGCTGCAATAAGTGCCGCTAACCAGTAATTTTGCAAAAACACCGAAAACACCTGCACCACCACCAGACTAAACACCAGCCACAACACTAACATCCAGAGCGGTAACCAGACGGAACCGGTAAAACTTAACACACCGCTGTATTGCAACAGAGAATCCAGAGCTATACCCACTGCAGCCAGTACCAACCAGGCCAGACGCTCGGACGGGCTAATGCGCCACAAGGACCAGAGCAAAAATAACAACACAGGAATAACAAGCATGTTCTGCAATAACACCAGCGCAAACCAGCTTAATTTAAAGCCTATTAAAACCGGCCAGTTCATTGCTGTCATGGTTGGCGCATCCCTGCTGCAACTTTACAGCGCAACGAATAAGGCAGCAGATTGAGTAAATGCAGGCTAAATACCAGACGTTTAGGAAAACGAATGCGCAGCTGCTGTGCATCAAGCCCCTTGCGAATACGGCCTGCCGCATCTGATACCTGAAGCAAAAAAGGCATTTTGAAATCATTTTTTTGGGTTAAAGGCGTATCAACAAAACCAGGTTCAATCAGACAGACCCGCACAGCAGAGTCCGTTAAATCCACTCTTAAGCTGTCAGCAAAATAACTTAAAGCAGCTTTACTGGCGCCATAAGCTTCTGCTTTGGTAAATGGAAATAAATGCGCCAGACTACTGACAACAGCCAAAGTACCTTGCTCCGATTTTTGCAGCAGCGGCAATAGCAACTTCACAGCCGCCACCTGGGCCTGGAAATTCAATGCAAGAGTTCGGTCGAAAATATCCAGAGGAAGATTGGTCGCATCGACGTAATCGCAGCTGCCTGCATTGAGGATGACCAAATCCAAAGCAGGGATCTGTTGGGAAAGCTGATCTACAGCGGCAGAAAACAATTGCGTGTCGGTTAGGTCTAAAGGAAGAGCGTGAATGCTTTTGTGTTTCTGATGCAACTCGTTCAGTGCATTCACTGAACGGGCCACAGCGATAACTTGCCAGCCAGCGTCAGCATATTGAATGGCCAGCTCGCGACCTAAGCCCGAACTGGCTCCTGTAATTAAACAATAACGAGGCATATATACAAACTCCTGAATTGGATATTTGTGTATACGTTCAGAGCAGTGTTTTGGATCCTTTAGTGCGACACTGCAAGCTTCGGCGCCTCGGCAAGCACAGCTTTACGGCTCAGGTTACGGATCAGCAGATAAAAGCCTGTGGACAACACTACAGTGAACACAGAAGCCCAGATCAGCTTATTCACCGAAGGGTTATAACAGAGGAAATACAATAACTGAGCAATATTCAGCACAGCTATGGCATACAACATAATTTCTTTATTAATACGATGCAGCACATAAGCGCCCAAAGGTGCCATCAGCAACACGACTGGATAAGCACAAAGCCAGGTTTGGACCTGATAGCCAGTTAAGCCCTGATCAACAAAATGGCGGTAGGCATAACCAAGTACACTGATCGCAGCCATCAACATAATGCTCATATGAGTCGCTACTTTTTCCTGCATCCGAAAACGGGTCACCAGCAGGGTATATAAAATAATATCTGCACCTGTGCCAAATAAACTGGCGCACATGCCACCAGCCAGCAACATCAGTAGCAACAACATAAAATCCATGGGTTTATTTAAGTCTAAAGAAGCTTTACTGCCTCTGTGTTTACCAAAGCTGTAAACCACAGCAAAACTGGTGATCAGACTTAAAAACAGCGCCTGCATAATGTATACAGGCAGTTGTTGTAGCAGTTGCATCCCCAATACAAAACCAGCAAAAGCCACAGGGATAAAGACCAATAAAGGCCTGTAGGTTTTTAGCCGGTTAGCTTTGTGACTTAAGATAAAAATACTGGCGCTGGTCATGCCAATACTTTGGATCATTAAACTGAAATCCCGCGCCATAGTGCGGTCAATATTGAGGAAAATATTCAGCACGGGAAAAGCAACAGCACCACCGCCTTCTGGCGTCACACCTGCAACAAAAGCACCAGCGACCATAATGGCCGGATAATACCAATGCTCTATTAAAAAACTGAGTTGATTAAACTGACTAAAAAGCACTAGCCATACCGCTAAAGCCGCTACAAACCAAAGCCTGAATACCTTGCTGTCAAACATCACTGACATCCTTTTTTCTTATTAGAAAGACAGCATAAATCACAATGAAAACACTTTCATTGATTTTGTTGTTATGAATTTTGAAGTGATTGTTTTGGAGCGGAATTTTGCTTTAAGCGTACAAATCCAGGCTAAACATTTGCTGAATTTTTTCGCGCTTGTCCTGATTGGCTAACATTTCGTAGGCATCTAAAGCTTGTTGATTGCGCTGTTTTGGCTGGTCGTAAGTGGTGCGTTTTTGTGCTTCCTGCTGATCCAGCATAGACAAAGCTTCAGCGTCAGCACGCACACCGGAACCCGATGGCACCAGTGTGGTTTTGCTTTGTGGTTCAGCCTCAACGGCTTTGGTTTTATTGCCCTGAAATACCAGCCCAACACTAGGGCTTTGGGGTACATCACGACTAACGGCTATTGTCATAACTGCTCAACGTTCGCCTTGCTTTAGTGCCAGTATAACTTAGCAAAAAATTTCGCCAAGTCGCTTTTTTAAATCTTCATACCCTACGTCGCTGCTACTCTGACGACGGGTTTATCGGCCTGGCAGTTTTTGCCAGGTCACTTCGTCTCTGACATAGGTGGGTTCTGCCGTTTCCGCGGCAATAAATTGCCCCTGCCGGAACGGACTTGCCGCCAGACTCAACATATCCTGCGCTGAAGGGTACAGAATCACAGGGCTATGATGAACAACAGCAAGATCCTCTGCTCCGCTGTTGCCAGTTTTATGCCAGTCTTCCAACTGCTGCGGATAGGTTTGCCAGCCAGTACCTACAGCACAAATATGGCCTTTTAACACAGGTGCAGGTAAAGCCGTCGGTTTAGCCGCTATTTCAGTGCTTAATGCCTGCATCATGCCTTGATCATCTAACTGAAAACTGGCTAAGTAGACTTCATTCATTCGCGCATCAATGGCAGCAACCACCTGATGAGCCTGATGTAATCTGTGTGCAGCTTGTGCCATGGCGGCCAAAGTTGATACACCATAAACCGGCAGTTCAGCGCCAAAAGCCAGGCCCTGACAAACCCCTACTCCAATACGCACACCGGTAAAACTACCAGGGCCTTTACCAAATACCAGACCATCCAGTTGCTGCAAAGTTAAACCAGCTTCAGACAACAGTTGCTGCACCATAGGCAAAATACGTTTGCTGTGTTGCTGCGGGCAGACTTCATCTAAAGTCAGAATCTTGCCATCGACAGTTAAAGCCACTGAACACGCTTCGGTTGAGGTATCTAACGCCAGTAATTTCAACAGGCTACTCCTTTCTACAATTCGGATTGTTTTACTTATATTACTTGGGTAAATCTTCTAAAAATTTCACAGCAGCCTGCAAATCACGGCTACGGCGCATCGGCGGTAAGCTTTTTAAAAATACAGAGCCATAAGGCCGGGTCACTAATCTGTTGTCACAAATCACCAAGACACCCCGGTCTGACACGTCACGGATCAAACGCCCAACGCCCTGCTTTAAAGTGATCACAGCTTGTGGCAATTGCACTAAAGCAAAAGGGTCCAGACCTTTCATTTGGCAATCTTCATTACGCGCCTGCAATAAAGGATCGTCAGGCGAGGCAAAAGGTAATTTATCGATAATGACGCAGCTTAAGGTATCACCCCTTACATCCACGCCTTCCCAGAAACTGCCTGTCCCGAGTAACACCGCATGTTTGGTTTCAACAAACTGTTCCAGCAATAAACGTTTACTGGTAGTGCCCTGCACCAGCACAGGCAAAGACAAATGTTGGGGCAGCTCATTGGCCATCCACTGCAGCATCCGATGGCTGGTGAAGAGGAAAAAACAGCGGCCCTGATTGGCTTCAATTAAAGGCACCGCCAATTTTAGCAGCGCTTTGCCCATACGGGCATCATTAGGTTCAGGTAAATACCGAGGTACCAGCAACATAGCCTGTTGTTCATAATCAAAAGGGCTGTCGAGCAACAAAGTGTCCGCCTGCTGCAAACCCATTTGTTCGATATAGTGGGCAAAACCCTGATCCACCGACAAGGTAGCTGAGGTGAAAATCCAGCTGCGTTTTTCGGCAAACACCAGCTCGCGGAATTTATCGGCAATACTTAAAGGTGTTAAGTGCAGGCTGATATGCTGTCTGGTGGTTTCATACCAAAAACTGACGCCGGTTTTGCTGACATCCTGCAGTTTCTCCAGCTGAGTTTTAGCCAAAGCCAAGCGCTCAAAACAGTGATCCACCACTTCGTTGCGACCTAAACTGCCTTTGAGCACCTGATACAACATGCCCATAGCTTCTGACACCCGGGTGAGCGCCAGTTGGACATCCGGTCTTTTACTGCTATCGCGCCAGTTACCCCGTTCAGGTTCATCGGACCACAGCAAGCGCCAGTCCCGCACTAAAGTCGCCAGTTTGTCTGCTGTTTTGCTTAATTGTGGATGGTCACGCAATTCAGTTTTACAAATCAGCTCCAGCTCTTTACAGAGCTCCAGCAAAGTACGGCTGGATAAGGTCTCGCCAAAATACTCACTGGCAATATCCGGAATTTGGTGGGCCTCATCAAAGATCACCACATCCATATTCGGCAGCAGCTCACCAAAACCCGTATCTTTCAGCGCCATATCAGCAAAAAACAAATGATGGTTCACGACCACTAAATCGGCCTGCATCGCCTTTTTACGGGCTTTCAGCAGATAACAGTCTTCATAAGAAGGGCAGTCTTTGCCGAGGCAGTTGTCGGTGGTACTGGTCACCAGAGGCAAAGCTTTGGAGTCTTCGGCTATATAAGTAAGCTCGCCGATATCACCACTCTGGGTTTCGTTAGACCATTTTTTGATCAGGCTTAAATCATTGATCACAGCCGCATCTGCAGTAGGCACATGCTGATAATGCTGATCTAAGCGGAATAAACACAAATAGTTGGAACGGCCTTTGAGTAAAGACGTATCCACCGGCAAAGCCAAAGCTTTGAGTACTGTAGGTAAATCGCGGAAAAACAACTGTTCCTGCAGGTTTTTCGTACCAGTAGATAAAATAACTTTTTTGCCAGATAACAACGCAGGTACTAAATAGGCGTAAGTTTTACCTGTACCAGTGCCCGCTTCGACCAATAACGCATTGCCGTTTTCAATGGATTTGGTCACAGAAGCCGCCATCAGCTTTTGCGGTTCCCGGGCCTTAAAACCGTCAATAGCTTTGGATAAAGCTCCTTGTTCGGCAAAAGCCTGCTGCACTTGTTTTAGCATAAGCAAAAAGACAAGACAGAGATGGAGGATGAAACAGCAGACAACAGCATAAACAAGGCCCGGCAAGAATTTGCGCTATTATGCCTTGGCTAGACAAAAATATCTAAGTGTCCTTCATCATCTACATGCTGCTCTTCTTCAGGTGTAGTTTCAGGTGCAGGCGGATAGTCGTCAGAGCGGCGTCTGTCCTGACGTTTTTTTTGCTGGTCTTTTAACAAAATCAGAAAACGTTTTTCCTCTTTTTCATAAGCGCTGATTTTGGCATCTTTAAACACAGGCGCGATCATAGGTCCGGCTTGACCCGGCGGTGTACCTGGTGGTCGATATAAATAGGGAAATAAAACGTCCATAAACTCCTCCTCTGCTTTGTTATCGGCAGTGAGTTAAATAACTTTATCTATACAACCTGAGTAATTTTCACTCAATTTGTTAGAGTCTATTTTTTATAACTTATTCAGTTCTTATCGTAAATAATTGTATAAAAAACAAAATAAAAGAATGAAAACAATTAGATAACATAATTACAAGCTTAAAATAAAATACAGCTGAAGCAAAAAATTCTGTTGCCTGAATGACAAAAAGCCGTTAGCTTGTATACATATTAACGAGGAGTCACTTTCATGATTATCAACATTCACTGGCATCATCACCATCATTTATCCGACTAGCCGGTCCGTGTTGACATTGGAGGCTAGGTTATAACCAGCCTGCGGTGGAGAAAGTGCAAACCAATTCCAACTGAACCCCGGGGCTAAAATCCCGGGGTTTTTGTTTTACGATTTTTATAAGGTAATAAATAACATGACAGTCACTACCAACAGATTACGTATCGCCATTCAGAAGTCAGGTCGCCTGTCGCAAGACTCTCAGGCACTTTTAACCAGCTGCGGTTTAAAAATCAATTTACGCGAACAGCGCCTGATCGCCCATGTAGAAAACATGGATATCGACTTACTGCGGGTGCGGGATGACGATATTCCGGGTTTAGTGATGGATGGTGTCTGTGACTTAGGTTTTGTTGGCGAAAACGTGCTGGAAGAAGTCTCCTTGCAACGTCAAATGGACAACGAAACGTACGATTACACTGTTTTGGCCCGGCTGGACTTTGGTGGCTGTCGCTTATCTATCGCTGTGCCGCAAGAAGAAGACTATAAATCCATCAAAGATTTAGAAGGCCGCACTATTGCCACCACTTACCCACGTTTACTGAATCGCTATTTAAAACAAAACGGCGTCAATTGCCGTATCGTTAATTTAAAAGGCTCGGTGGAAGTAGCACCGCGCGCAGGTTTAGCCGACGCCATTTGTGATTTAGTCTCTACAGGCGCCACTTTAGAAGCCAATGGTTTAAAAGAAGTGGAAGTGATTTACCGCTCTAAAGCTGTACTGATTCAGCGTCGGGATTTGGCTGATGACAAACAACTGAAACTGATTAAAAAACTGATGCCACGTATTCAGGGCGTGATGCAAGCCAATGAAAGCAAGTACATTATGTTGCACGCGCCACGGGCTCGTTTGCAGGAAGTGATAGCTCTGCTGCCGGGTGCCGAAAATCCAACTTTATTACCGCTGGCTGGCAATGATGATTTAGTGGCTTTGCATGTGGTCAGCAGCGAAACTTTGTTCTGGGAAACCATGGAGCAACTGAAAGGCTTAGGTGCCAGCTCTATTTTAGTATTACCCATTGAAAAGATGATGGAGTAAGGCATGCAGTTTCAGATCAGCAACTGGCAACAACTGGATAAAACTGCGCAGCAGGCTTTATTAGAACGCCCGCTGCAGCAGGAATCCGACAGCTTAAAACAGACGGTGAAAGATATAATTCGTGCTGTGCGAAGCGAAGGCGATGTTGCTTTGCTGCGGTTTAGCCGCGAATTCGACAAGCTGCAACGCAACCCTTTGCGTTTGGCTGATGAGTTGCAACAAGGCTTAATTGCGTCTTTATCTGATGAGCTAAAAACCGCCATTCAGATTGCGTATCGTAATATCCGCACCTTTCACGCCGCTCAATTGCCACAAAATATCCGTATTGAAACTCAGCCCGGTGTGGTCTGTGAACTGAATTACAGCGCTTTGGATCAGGTCGGTTTGTATGTACCAGGCGGCAGCGCCCCTTTGCCTTCAACTGTATTAATGCTGGGTGTGCCTGCTCAACTGGCCGGTTGCCGTCGTGTGGTGTTAGTCACACCACCGGGCCAACCTGAAGCGGGCGATATTGCTGCTGAGATTGTTTATGCAGCATCACTTTGTGGCATTACGGAGATTTATACTTTAGGTGGTGCTCAGGCTGTTGCCGCCTTGGCCTATGGCACTGAGACTATAGGCAAAGTGGATAAAATTTTTGGCCCTGGCAACAGGTTTGTCACTGAAGCAAAACAGCAAGTCAGCCAAGACGCCCGCGGCGCCGCTATTGATATGCCTGCCGGCCCTTCTGAAGTTTTAGTGATTGCCGATGACAACGCCAATCCGGTGTTTGTGGCGGCAGATTTATTATCCCAGGCCGAACACGGCCCGGACTCACAAGTGGTGTTGGTCTGCCCTTCTGAAGCTTTACTGGTTAACACTATTAGTGAGTTAAAACGTCAGACGGCTTTATTACCCCGCGCTGAAATTGCTAAAAAAGCCCTGAGCAACAGCAGACTGATTTTAACGCCGGATTTAGCAACAGCGGCACAAGTCAGCAATCAATACGCGCCTGAACACTTAATTATTCAAACCTCTGACGATCAGGCCTTACTGGGCAAACTGACTAACGCCGCCAGTATTTTTGTTGGCCCATACACGCCAGAATCGGCAGGTGATTATGCCAGCGGTACCAACCACGTATTGCCCACTTATGGCTACAGCCGTAATCACAGCAGTTTAAGTTTGGCCGACTTTTACCGTCGCTACACAGTGCAAACCTTAACAGCGGATGGCATGCGCGATTTAGGCCCAACTATTGTCAAACTGGCCAAAGCCGAAGGATTAGATGCGCACGCTAACGCCGTGTCATTTCGGTTAGCAGAGTTAGAGCTTTCAGCAAAAATTTCAGAGGAAAATCGCTCATGAGCCGTATCAGTTCTTTAGCCAGGCAAAAAGTGCAACAACTGGTGCCTTATGCCTCAGCCCGTTTAAGCATGAGCGGCGGCTCGGTGTGGCTGAATGCCAACGAAAACTCTATGGCAACCAACTATACACTTTCAGGCCAATACAACAGATACCCGGATTGTCAGCCAAAAGAGCTGATTAGCGCTTATGCAGGGTATGCCGGCGTAGAAACCAATCAGGTACTGACCAGTCGTGGCGCTGACGAAGGGATTGAGCTTCTCATTCGCAGCTTCTGTGAGCCAGGACAAGATGCCATCAGCATTTGCCCACCCACTTATGGCATGTACAAAATCAGCGCCGAAAGTCAGTTGGTGGATGTCAATATAGTGCCATTAACTCAAGAGTTGACGTTGGATCTGCCGACCTTATTTGCACAAAAAGCCAATGTAAAACTGGTGTTTATTTGTAGCCCTAATAACCCAACAGGCGATTTAATACCCCGGGAGCAAATTGTCGAGGTGCTGGAGTTTTACAAAGATAAGGCCTTAGTCGTGGTCGATGAAGCTTATATTGAGTTTGCACCCGAAGCTTCAGTGGCTGGTTTATTAAACCAATACAGCAACTTAGTGGTGCTGCGTACTTTATCTAAAGCTTTTGCGTTGGCAGGTCTGCGTTGTGGTTTTACCCTGGCAGAGCCTTCAGTCATTGCCGCACTTCGCCAGATGATTGCGCCCTACCCTGTGCCAGCTCCTGTGGCTGAAATTGCAGTGCAGGCGTTATCAGCCCAAGGCCAGCAAAAGATGCGCGCCACAGTGGAACAAATTAACAGCTTACGCGATAGCTTTAGCGCTTTTGCCGGGACTCTGAGTTATGTCAGCTTTGTATATCCATCCAAGGCCAACTACGTGCTGCTGGCTGTGCCTGATGCGGCTGCACTGGTCAGCTTCATAGCAGAGCAAGGTGTGCTGATTCGCAACCAATCCAGCCAGCTGGGTTTAGGCCAGGTAGTGCGGGTGTCTATTGGTTCACCAGATGAAATGGCGCAGTTACAACAGATTATGTCGTCTTATTCTTTATCACCAAATTCAGAAAAACAGGAGTCTTTATGAGTGCCAAAGCTATTTTATTTATCGACCGTGACGGCACTATGGTGGAAGAACCTCCGGTAGATAAACAACTGGATTCACTGGAAAAGTTAGCCTACGAGCCTGACTTGGTGCCTTCATTATTAAAGCTGCAGGCCGCAGGTTATTCCTTAGTGATGGTAACCAATCAGGATGGCCTTGGCACCTCAAGTTTCCCGCGTGATACCTTTGATGCGCCGCAGGAAAAAATGATGCAGTTGTTGAATTCACAAGGCATTCGTTTTGACGATATTCTGATTTGCCCTCACTTTGATAAAGACAACTGCAGCTGCCGTAAACCGAAGCTGGGTTTAGTCAAAGACTATCTGCAGCAGGGCAAAGTAGATTTCACCAACTCTTTTGTTATTGGCGACCGCTTAACTGACGTGCAACTGGCCGAAAATATGGGACTGCCTTCGTTCCGTTATGACCGCGACACTTTAGGCTGGAAAGAAATCACCAAACAGCTGTTAAGCAAAGGCCGTAAAGGCAGCGTCAATCGTGTCACCCGCGAAACCGATATTCAGGTCAATGTCGATTTAGACCAACAAGGCGGCAACGTCATTGAAACCGGCGTTGGCTTTTTTGACCATATGCTGGATCAGATTGCTACCCACGGTGGTTTTAGCCTGCAACTCAAAGTGAAAGGCGATTTACACATAGACGATCACCACAGTGTAGAAGATACAGCGCTGGCTTTAGGTCAGGCGTTAAAACAAGCGCTGGGTAATAAAAAAGGCATTACCCGCTTTGGTTTTGTTTTGCCCATGGATGAATGCCGCGCTGAATGTGTGCTGGATTTGTCCGGCCGACCGCTGCTGAAGTTTGATGCCGATTTAGGTCAGGGCTCTGTAGGCACAATGAATCTGGAGATGGTGCACCACTTCTTCCGCTCATTAAGCGATGCCATGCTGATGACGCTGCACTTATCCGTCAGCCCGGGCAATAAACACCATATGGTCGAAGGTTTATTTAAAGCCTTCGGCCGGGCACTTGGCCAGGCGATTAAAGTGTCGGGTGAAGCCCTGCCAAGCAGTAAAGGAGTGCTTTAATGTCGCTAGTGATTGTAGATACCGGCTGCGCCAATATCAGCTCTGTGTATTGCGCCTTCCAGCGTTTAGGTGTAGATGCCAAAGTCAGCCGCGATTTAAGCGTGATTAAAAACGCCAGCCGTTTATTAGTGCCAGGTGTGGGCGCAGCCCGTCAGGCGATGGCAAATTTACGTGAACGCGATTTAATTGCCACCTTACAACAGGCAGAGCAGCCACTACTTGGTATTTGCTTAGGCATGCAGCTGTTGACCGACCGCAGCGAAGAAGGCGATGTCGACTGTTTAGGTTTAATACCAGGTCAGGTCAAACGTATGCAAGTCGGTGATTTACGTTTGCCTCATATGGGCTGGAATACTTTGCAGGTGGAAGATAGTGCGCAAAATCACCCGCTGCTTAAAGGCATAGGCGAAAAAGACTATGTGTATTTTGTCCATAGTTTTGCGGTAGCGCCATCCGATACCACCTTAGCCCGCTGCAATTACGGCAGTGACTTTGCCGCTGTGATTGGCAAAGGCAATAAACTTGGTGCGCAATTTCACCCTGAACGTTCAGGTGCTGTCGGCGCACGTTTATTACAGAATTTTCTGGCTTTTAATGGTTAATTTTTCTCATCCGGCCTTGCCGTTACAGGACTGAACGTGATTATTCCAGCTATAGATTTAATACAAGGTAAAACAGTGCGGCTCTATCAGGGCAGCTACGATAAAACCACTGAATATCAGCAAACTCCATTGCAGCTGCGCGACTTATACGCTGAAGCTGGCGCAGGCATTTTGCATCTGGTGGATTTAACAGGGGCAAAAAACGCTGCGGATCGCCAGCTTGAGCTACTAACGACCTTAATGAAAAATTCGCCTCTGCCAGTACAAGTAGGTGGTGGTGTGCGCACAGCAGCTGATGTAGAGCAGTTACTGGCAGCTGGTGCCAGCCGCGTAGTCGTAGGCAGTGTGGCTATTCGCGAACCAGAAAAGGTGCAAGGCTGGTTACGTAGGTATGGCGGTGACAAGATAGTTCTGGCGCTTGATGTGTCTATCAATGCCAAAGGCGACAAAACTTTGCCAAGCCACGGCTGGATTGAAGAATCAACTATTACCCTTGAGCAGGTGCTGGATGGTTTTATTGCCGCTGGCGCCAAGCATGTGCTTTGCACCGATATCAGTAAAGACGGCACTTTGCAGGGCCCTAATGTCGCTTTATACGCAGAGCTGGTGCGGAAGTACCCACAAATTCAGTGGCAAGCCTCTGGTGGCGTTGGCTCTTTGGCTGATATCACTGCTTTAAAGCCAACAGGCGTGGCTGGAGTGATTTTAGGCCGGGCCTTGCTGGAAGGTAAGTTCACCGCACAGGAGGCAATGCAATGCTGGCAAGACGCATAATTCCTTGTTTAGATGTGCGCGATGGCAAAGTGGTCAAAGGTGTGCAGTTTCGTAATCACGAAATCATTGGCGATATAGTACCGCTGGCAAAAGCCTATGCCGAACAAGGCGCAGACGAGCTGGTGTTTTACGATATCACCGCCTCCAGCGATGGTCGTGTGGTGGATAAAAGCTGGGTGCGCCGTATTGCTGAAGTCATCGACATTCCTTTTTGTGTCGCTGGTGGTATTAAATCTGTCGCTGATGCTGGCCTGATTCTGGAGATGGGCGCAGATAAAATCTCTGTCAATAGCCCTGCTTTAGCACGACCAGAACTGATTAGCGAGCTGGAACACAGCTTTGGTCAGCAATGTGTGGTCATCGGCATCGACAGCTTTTTTGATAAAGAAACAGGCCAATATCAGGTGTATCAGTTCACCGGTGATGAAAGCCGCACTCAGAAAACCCGCTGGCAAACACTGGACTGGTTAAAACGGGTGCAGGAGCTGGGCGCTGGTGAAATAGTGCTGAACTGTATGAATCAGGATGGTGTGCGCCAGGGTTATGATTTAACTCAGTTACAACTGATGCGAAATGCGTGCAAAGTGCCACTGATTGCCAGTGGTGGTGCTGGGTCTATGCAGCATTTTGCTGATGTATTTGAACAAGCCGATGTCGACGGTGCTTTAGCCGCTTCGGTGTTCCACAAAGGAATTATTCCTATACCAGAGCTAAAAGCATTTTTATTAGAACGTAAGCTGGAGATCAGGCCATGAAACTGAATTTAACTAACCTGGACCAGCTGGATTTCAGCAAAGGCGATGGCTTATTGCCGGTCATAGTGCAACACGCCCGTTCAGGCAAAGTACTGATGCAGGGTTTTGCTAACAAAGAAGCGCTGCAAAAAAGCCTGGAAAGCGGCGATGTTACCTTTTTCAGCCGCAGTAAAAACCGCTTATGGACCAAAGGCGAAAGCTCAGGCCATAGGCTGAAATTACAAAGCATGGCAGCGGACTGCGACCAGGACAGTATTCTGGCGTTGGTATTGCCGATAGGCCCTACTTGTCATGTCGGCACTGAAAGTTGCTGGCACGCAGAAGATGCTAACCAGCCAGACTTAGCCTTTTTAGATCAGTTGGAACAAGTGATCCACAGCAGATACGGCGCCGACCCAAGCTCCAGCTACACCGCTTCTTTATTTGCCAAAGGCGTGAAACGTATAGCGCAAAAAGTGGGTGAAGAAGGGGTAGAAACCGCCCTGGCTGCTACTGTAGGCGACAGAGAAGAGCTGAAAAACGAAGCTGCAGATCTGATCTATCACTTGTTAGTCTTACTAAAAAGCCAGGATTTGGCTTTGCATGATGTACTTGAGGTACTACGGCAGCGGCATCAGAAAAAAAGCTGATCCCTTCTTTCCCTTTATATCCTCTTATTGTCAGGTTGTGGGAATTATTTATTCCTGCAACCTGCATGCGCTGCAGCGCAAATTACAGATCGTCGACCATAACACTTTTTTGTAAATCATTATGTTATGGCTTTGATCCACTGAGAAACTCAGGCAGCATAAGAGCGATATGAACGACAGATGATGTAAATCAGGAGCTGCAACGATGAAATATAAAATCAAACAAAAGATATTCAGCCTGACCGACAGCTTTACTATTGAAGATGAAAATGGCAACGAAGCTTTTAGCGTCAAAGGCAAGTTTTTCAGTATCTCCAGCAGCCAGACCCTATTTGACAGTCGTGGTGTTGAGCTTTTAAAAATAAAACGCAAATACCTGACCATTATGCCAGCCTGTCGGCTGCTTTGTGCTGATGGCAGTGAGTGGCTTATTCGCAAAAGATTCTGGCCCTTCTGGACCAGCCGTTTTACTGTGACAGGTCCGGCAGGTGAGCTGGAAATGCAGGGTAATTTATGGCAACACGAATATAAAATCAGTCAAAACGGCAAAACCCTGGCAGAAGTGTCAAAGTCCTGGTTTAGCTGGTCAGATACTTATGGTGTGGATATTTTTGATCCTAAACTGACAGCTCAATTGCTCGCTGCAGTGATAGTGATAGACCGCATGCAGCATTCAGGCACTAATTCAGTGGTGGACGATTAACGCTTCTCGTGTTTTGCTCAGAAAAAAGAGGCGCCAGAGCGCCTCTGCTTTTTAAAGGGGCAAATACGTATCAAGAAACTCATCAATCACTTCAAAGGTCTTTTGGCGATGAGGCAAGTAATCTAAATGATGAGAGCCATCCTCAAGTTCAATGTATTGATAAACTTTATCCGCTTTTTTTAGTGCTTCAGCCATTTCACGACTTTGCTTTACAGGCACAGATAAATCCTCATCGCCATGGATCAATAAGACCGGAACTTTTATTTGGTCGGCCAAATAGAGTGGTGAGCTTTTCTCTAATTGTTTGTTATCAGTACCTATTTGTTTTCGCACAACCTGATAGTTTACAAAATGGCGATAGCTGCCACGTAATTCTTCCAGATCTGAAATACCAGCAAAGCTGATAGCGCACTGATATAAGTCCGGTGTTTTGGCTACGCCCAATAAAGCCGCATAACCGCCATAACTGGCCCCCATAATACAAATCTTTTTAGGATCCGCCAGTTGCAGCTGAACCAGATAATTTACACCATCGGTAATATCATCCTGCATTGCCATGCCATATTGCCCCATAGCCTGGATCATAAAATCACGCCCATAGCCACTGGAACCGCGGAAGTTAGGCTGAAATACCAGGTAGCCTTTATTGACCAGATAAGCAGAAAAACGATCAAAACTATTGGAGTCCTGACTCATAGGGCCACCATGAGGTAAAACTACCATGGGTAAAGGGCCTGATTTTCCTTTGGGTGTTGAAACATACCCTTCGATAGCTAAACCATCCCGACTTTTATACTCAACCCTGGACTTGGCCACTAAAGTGGTTTCATCTAAACCGGGCAATATACTCACTAAAGGCACTAAGGTTTTTTCGTCCCTGTCACCATAATAATAAGTACCAGGTTCAGTAACACTGGACGAGTACACTATATAACGCCTTGCGTTGTCGCTAAAACTGACCACATAGTTGTGACTGTCGGGTAATGTTCTGTCTAACCCGGCCTGAAACGCTTTAAATTCAGGATCCCAAAACATGCTTCTTGAAGCGTCAGAATTAAAATAAATCCCTACTACATCCTGCTTTGCTCTGGAGTATATTAACGAACCCGAAACATCATACTTTTCGTCACTTACTACCAGCTCTTTTGGAAAATCAGCTTTTGATAAATCCACTTTATATAAAGCTGTACGTCCCTGATGATCTGCCGCAACATACAAATCTTTTGCTTCTTTACCAAAACCCAACACCGCCATACCAGGTTCATCCAACACTGTATTTTTCCAGGCCGTAAGCCACTGCTCTTTACCCGGTGGTTTAATGCGGATGGAATGTTCTGCGTTGCCAGCCTTGAACCCAAAACCAACACGGACTTCGCCCTGACGGTCAACCAGCCAATTGCGTACTGAACGTTGCGCCTGTTGTAATAACCTCATTTCGCCAGTTTGAACATGTACCTGATAGACAGAGTCATGTCCCTGTAAATCCCGATCAATACTGAGTAAGAAGTGATTATCATCCGGGTATCGAAGCTTGATGACATCATCCTGAAACTGGCTGGTGAATCTGGCATCACGTCTGTCTTTAGCCATTTGCACTAGTTCAGCGCCCTCTTTTGCTGCCAGTGAATACAAACGGGTCTCGTTTGTCCTTATGCCACCAGCTCTTACAGCTGTAAAACGAAGACTGACCAGCAAATGCGAATTATTAGCCCATTCTACCCACGCATATCTGAACTTGATATTGTCAGTTTTGCTTAGCAATATAGATTTATCTGTATTCAAATCAATTATTTGAATAAAGGTTTCCTCGCCTACATTTCGCAGAGCAACTAATTTACTGCCATCAGGTGACAAACTTAATTTTTGCAATAAAGGGCTTTGATAAAATGTTTCAAGTGTTGGCTTATTCTCTGGCCCGGCAAAAGCGTGTGGTACAAAGAAAAACAAAGCAGGAACTAAATAAACCATAAAGCGGGCGCAGAAAGCTGACATGCTTAATCCTTTTAGCTAATGAGATCCTATTAAAAAGCAGTTTGATTCTATTAGAAATTTGTAAAATTAAGCAACAAAAAATGTCCAGAACTGGGAAAACATACCCTGTGCTGAACAACATCTGCACTTGCTGCCAGTTGTCGAAACTTTCATCAAAAATCTTGTAACTGACAAACCGCAATGCGGTTTGTCAGAGTATCAAAGTGGTAAATATTTATTTAAAAAGGCATCTATAGCTTCAAAGGTTTGCTTGCGATGCRGCAAATAATCCAGGTGATGAGTGCCGTCCTCAATTTCAATATAGGTGAACACCTTATTTTCATCAGCCAGTTCATTCGCCATCATACGGCTTTGTTTTACTGGCACACTGCGATCTTCAGTGCCATGTAACAACAGAACTGGTACTTTGATTTTTTCGACCATATTCAACGGAGAATTTTGTTCCAGCAGGTCGTTATCTTTACCCATCTGCTTTTTCGCCAGATTGTAACTGGTGTAGTTTCGGTAACTGTTACGTTGTTCACGTAAATCCGAAACACCGGCAAAACTGATAGAGCATTGATACAGATCAGGAGTACGGGCAGCGCCTAACAATGCAGCATAGCCACCATAACTGGCACCCATAATACAAATACGTTTTGGGTCTGCGATCTTCTGTTCAATCAGATACGCAGTGCCATCTGTTATATCATCCTGCATTGCCATACCATACTGACCCACAGCCTGAGTCAGAAACTGATGACCATAGCCAGTTGAACCACGGAAGTTTGGTTGAAATACTATGTAGCCTTTATTCGCCAGGTAGGCTGAGAAAGAATCAAAGCTATTGGAGTCCTGAGAAAAAGGTCCACCGTGAGGCAATACCACCATAGCGCCAGGCCCTGTTTTGCCTTTGGGTAGTGAGACATAACCTTCAATCGTCAGCCCATCCCGGGCTTTGTAAGAGATTTTTTCTTTATGAACTAAATTTTCTTCATTCAGTCCAGGGAAGGTTTCAGCCAAATGCATTAAAGTTTTTTCGTCCCTGTTACCAAGTAAATAAACGCCTGGATTGGTAGCATTGGTGGCGTAGACCAAGTAGGTTCTGTCATCTGAACTTAAATTGGAAATGTAGTTCACTGTGTCAGGCAGCACTTTATCCAAACCGGCCTGAAAAGCTTTAAATTCCTCATCCCAGAATAAACTGCGGGACGACTCATCACTGAAATAAATACCTACAGGTTCATCACGCGCAGCCGAATAAATCAATGAGCCTTCGATATCATACACAGGATGGCTTAAGATCAACTGACGGGGCAAGTCGGCTTGGCTTAAATCCACTTTAAACACGGCTAAGCGGCCTTCATGATTGGCTGATATATAAAGATCTTTTGGATCTTTACCAAAACCAAGAATGGAAATAGCTTGCTCAGAAAACGCTGGCCAGCGCCAGGCTTCAATCCACTCTGTCTGACCAGGACGCAATACACGTACGGAGGATTCCGTTGTTTTCTGGTTATAGTCAGTGCTGGCTCTGACTTGCCCTTGTCTGTCAACTAACCATGAAGCAACATTGGACCTGTGCCTCTGGATCAGTGTGGTTTTCCCCGTTTTTACGTTAACCTGAAACAGGCTGTCATGTCCTGGAATTTCCCGGTCTATGCCAAGTAAAAAATGATCGTCATCCGGGAAACGCAACTTAACTACATCGTCCTGAAACTGGCTCTGATGCTCACCGTCCCTTGCAGCTCTCACCATAGGAACTAACTGAGCCCCCTCCTTGGCTTCAATAGAGAACAAACGGGTTTCAGTGGTTTTAGTCCCCAAGCCCCGCACGTCGCCATATCGAAAGCTGGCCAGCAAATGTGTATCGTTAGCCCAACGCACCCAGGCAAATTTAAACTTCTTATTATCTGTTCTTCCCAGATAGACCGACTCGCCCGAGGTTAGATCGATCAGTTGAATGAGCGTGTCTTCTTTGATGTTTTTCAGCGCGACCAAACGTTTTCCATTTGGCGATAAGCGGAGTTGTTCAATGCGCTCGCCCTGATAAAACATCTCAAGTGGCAAAACGCTTGTCTTGGTGTCTTCAGTTGCGTCAGATAAAAAAGGTAAAACTGCACATGCCAGCAATAAACCGGAAAGAAAGTTATTCATACAGAATCCATTCCATTACAAAAAAATGACGTGAGAATGCAATGTAACGAATTACAAAGCTTGTGGCAATCCAGACAGAAAAATTTGGGTGGCGACCTCACCAGCCGACATCCCGGCACATACGTTATTCGCTTTGGCTGCTTCCTTCCGGATCTGACCAGGTGAACGAATTAGTATTGCGGGAGGACCGATGAGGCCACCATTGAAGGTACCAGTCAAACTGGTGCGCGCATTATGCTGAAAAGCTTTTCTCTGTGCAAGAACTTAAGCGTTTTCCGGATACTTTGCAGCCATTTGCTGAAAAAACATCCGCATTTGCTGTAGATCGTCGTCGAAATTTTCGCCAGCAGTAAAGCATGGACCAAACACCAGTTGTTTGTGCTGGTAATCTAGCCCTATCAAACATAAAGGCACATTGGCTTGCTTGGCGATAAACCAGAACCCTGAGCGCCACTGCTCCACCTTTTTACGACTGCCTTCGGGTGATAAACCTAATAACAGCGAATCACTTTGTTCAAACTCTGCCACCACTTGCCCTACCACGCCATGCGGGTGGCTGCGGTCAACAGGGATACCGCCTAACGACAGCAACAGCCTTTTCACAGGCCAAATAAAAATACTGTGTTTGCCTAAAAATCGAATTTTAAGATCCAGCGCGAGAGCTGCCGCTATACCGACAAAAAAATCCTGATTGGAAGTATGAGGGGCAACGGCTATCACCATTTTTTTGTGGGCAGGCACTTCCCCCTGAATACTCCAGCCGCCCAGCAGTTTCAGCAACCAGAGGCCAAGTTTCTGACCCCGGTTGCTGTAACGACGTGGCAAAGTAGCCGGAATCGCAGGTAAAGTAGGCATTAAGGCTGAGCTAACACCAACTGATGGGCTTCCAATACCCGTTTTAAGCGTTTCTGATTATCAGGCCCTAATCGGATCATTTGACGTTGTGCCAAAGGTAAAGCTTCGATGTCCGGATCGGCATAAGTGTAATAAACATTTGGTCGAGCCAGTGTCATAGGAGGTGCCACTTCTGGTGTGGCTAACAGCACTTTGATTGCATCCTGCAAACGCACGCGGAACTGCGCATCCGTGTAACCTAACTCTGCATAAGCTTCTTGCATCAGCGGATAGTAGTATTCAAATAGACGTTTTACTTCAGTCACAGATACACTTTCCAGTAGCTGCAGGTAAGGCTCATAACGTTCAAAGTTGGCCGGGTCCAGCTGCACTGCCCCCTCTTCTGCCGGTAAAGTGGCAAACTTGACAGTTATAGGCTGAAACAATGGCTGACCTTTTGGCAAAGTTCCTTGCGCTATATTATCTACATTCACCACAAAACGGCGGATCATATCTTCAGTAACAAAAAGCGACGCTAAACCAGCTTTCCAGCGCAACCCTAACAAACCGGTTTTCACTTCTGCATCAGAATTATCCAGGCTGGGTAACTTTACGCCAGGTTCAACAGCTACTGCGTCATCCAGTGGAGTTTCCTGCAAAGGAGTTTCATCCTGAGCTTGCACTGTTAGGCTGTCTACAGGATCCTGATCCGCTGTTAATACATCAGCAGGAGCTGGTTGTTGTAATGTTGGTACTGGAGTAGGTTCTGGTTCCGGAACTACAGCATTATCTGATCGGAAGAAAAACCAGACGATGGCAATCAGGGTCACAGCCACTACAGCTAAACCTATATAATATTGTTGCTGGCCTGTGCCAGGAGCCTTCTCGGTCATTTCTGTTTTTTCCTTTCACTAATTCGGATAACTGATATTTAAGCTGTTGAAAAACTGGCTATAGCGTTGCATTTATTTTGCTTTTCAGCAATATATAAACAGAGAGTCTCTAAAGAGTTAAGAAGTTTCAGTGACTGATAGCGAAAAAGGTGAAAACACCAATAAAAAAGTTGCCTTGCTGCTAACCGGGGGTGGTGCCAGAGCCGCCTATCAGGTTGGTGTGCTAAAAGCTTTGGCTTTGCACTACCCACGCAACAGTAAAATTCCTTTTGAAATTATTTGTGGTACTTCAGCGGGCGCCATCAATGCCACAGGTATTGCCTGCTATGCTTCATGCTTTCATTTAGGCGTCAGAAAAATCGAATGGGTATGGCGCAATTTCCATACCCATCAAGTGTATTACTCAGATTATCTGCGTTTAGGCTGGCATTTACTGCGAGGTTTTTTAAGTGCATTTCAGGCCGACTACGCCAATAAAAGGCCAGTCAGCTTGCTGGACAATAAACCTTTGCGTTTGCTGCTGCACAATATTCTGGATTTGCAGCGTATAGACCGCAATATTCAGGGCGGCTATTTATCCAGTGTCTCTGTAACCGCCTCCAGTTATAACACTGGCGATTCCATTACCTTTTTCCAGGGTAATGATGCCAAAGAATGGCGCAGAGCAAAACGTTGTGGTCAAAGAACCTTATTGGGCATCCATCATTTATTGGCTTCAGCTTCTATACCACTGGTATTCCCCTCAGTGCGTATTCACCAGCATTATTATGGCGATGGTTCAGTCAATCAGTTATCACCGCTCAGCGCGCCTATTCATTTAGGTGCGGATAAAATACTGATCATCGGCTTAGAACAACCCCGCGCTCATGATTTAAGTAATGCGATGCCTCACCATCCGGGTTTAGCCACTGTGGCTGGTCACTTGCTCGATACCATCTTTTCGGACACCTTAAATGCCGACTTAGAACGAATGACCAGGATCAATAAAACCATTGATACGCTAAACGCACATAACATTCCTACCGATCTGAAAAAGGTCGACAGCTTTTTAATCAACCCCAGCGTGAATTTTAATGAAATTGCCAGCCAGCACTTTTTACAATTACCAATGGCGGTTCGTAGCTTATTGCGTTTAACAGGTATTACACAGCATTCGGAGTCGAGCTTAACCAGCTACCTGCTGTTTGAGAAATCCTACACCAAAAGGCTCATTGAAATTGGCTATCAGGATGCGATGCAACAAATGCCGGAATTACTGGATTTTCTCAATACAAAGTGAAGGGCAATTTTTAGCCAGCCCTTGCCGTCAAAAAAGCGTCAGTACAAACTGCATAATTGAAAAAATCAATAAGATCATCTACTTATTAAACTGGCACAATACCTGCAAATTCCAGTCATCTTAGATCTTGTCTGGAGTATCGGCAGTGGAATTATTTGGCTTACAAGATATGACATTAAGTGGAACCAGTTATGCTGGCATCACCAGTCAGCCACACTGGTCTGGTTTGTCTGCAGATCCGGCAACTCTGCCTGAACAGTTACAAACCAGCCTGGATCTTGCTGATCAGCTACAAATTTATTCAATGGCCGCAGGCAAAGTTTTGCCTCTGCGTTCCATTCAGTTGCAAACCGCAGTAGGCAAATACCTGGCTCCGGGGTCAGAAGAAGGCAGTTTTGAACATCGAAGTGTGTTGATGCTAAACGAGCAATGTCTGGCCGAGTTAAGTTATCAGTCAGAGCAAGCTTTTACTCCGATGATCCAGCACCAGCTGTGGCAGTTGGAACGGCAATGGCTGTATCCACTACGTAATACCTTAGTGGTGGTTCGTTTGCAGCAATTGGCGTTAAAAGACAGCCTGACCGACTTGGGTAACAGACGTAATTTTGACGATCAGTTTGAACGCACTGTGCAACTGGCCAACAGACGCCAGGAAGCATGCGCTTTAATTTTGCTGGATTTGGATAACTTTAAACAAACCAACGATAATTTTGGCCATCCTGCTGGTGATGATGTGCTGATTGCTGTGGCTGACGCTATGCGTCAAACCTTAAGAGCCAGTGATTGTTTGTACCGTTTCGGCGGAGATGAATTTGCTGTATTGCTGACGGCAGAAGATGCCTTGGCAGCTGAACTGGTCGCTCATCGTCTGGTAAAAGCTATTAACCAGCATCATATTTGTAACCAGTTTGCTGTGACAGCAAGCGCTGGCCTGGCGCATCTGGCTCCGGATCAGAAAACTGCTTTGTTATTCAGCCGTGCTGATGAAGCTTTGTCACAAGCCAAACAAGCAGGTAAAAACGCGGTAAAAGTCGCCTTGCTGAATCAGGCCTAAGTTAAGCAGGCACAGGTTTTAGTCGTCGTACATTGGGGCTAAAGGACGGAAGATCCAAAAGCCCTTTTTTTTGCCTGTAGTTTCAGTTTAAACCTTTGTCCCAGTCAATATAGGCATTGGCTTGATCTTCAGCTGCGTTTGACGCCAACCCCAGCACAGCCACCACCTGATTATTTTGTACCAGCACAGGCAATTGCAAACGTTGCCATGGCGGTATAGCCCATAATTTCAGCCATTGTTTCAGCGCTTTGCTTTGCCGCTCACCTGCTGGTTTAAAAGGCAAACTAAACAAGCCGAACACCAGATACAAAGGATCGTCAGTTAATAACAAGGCCGTGCCCTTGCCTTCACTGTTAAGAAGAAACTGGCCTACAACAGTGTCCAGTTGCTGCCCGGGTTGTAATTCAAGCAAAACCCCAGCCTGCGGAATCTCTGTAACTTGCGTGACATAAGCCTTGTCGGCAAAACGACGGATTTGATAAGCATCCAGCTCCAGTAGTGGCTGAGCATCTGCTTTAGCGCCAATCAGCTCGGCAAAAAATCGTTCCAGCCAGTCGGTAGATGGATTCAGCCCTGTTAAAGCCAGCCAGCGGCGCACCAGCAGCTTTTGTGTGGTGAAGTCTTGTGCCGTTAGCAGTTTTAAATCTAATTCAGCACAATGCATGACAGTGGGCAATAGCTGCTCAAGCTGTGTTTCAACAAACTGCTGGTGCTGCTGAATATGAGTGACAGAACGCAGTGCATTTTGCCGGAAAGCAGGCCAGCGTTGCTGCAATAAAGGGATCACCTGAAGCCGTAAAAAGTTACGGTCAAATCTGCTGTCGGCATTACTTTCGTCTTCAATCCACTCTAGTTGCTGTTCTTTGGCAAAAGCTTCCAATTGCTCACGGCTAAACTCTAATAAAGGCCGCAGCAACCAACCCGCAGCAAAAGACTGCAAAGCGGCAATACCTGATAAACCGGCCGGACCAGCCCCTCTCTTTAACGCCAGCAACAAAGTTTCCAGCTGATCATCGGCATGATGAGCCGTTAATAAAGCGGTTTGGGGAGTAACGACAAAAGCGCTCAAAGCAGAATACCGTGCAGTCCTGGCCTGAGCTTCAATATTGCCAGCTGGATTCAGCTGTACTTTTTGCACTTCAAAGGCAATGTCGCGCTTAACGCATTGCTGTAAACAAAACTCTGCCCACTGATCGGCATTGGCACTTAAGCCATGATGGATATACACAGCTTTGAGTTTTATAGCACAACTCTGAGTGAGTTGATGGCAAAGCTCCAGCAACACCATAGAATCCAGCCCACCGGATAACCCCAGCACCAGCTGGTTTAAACCCAGCTGTTGGATATGCTGACGCAGTGAGGTGGTGAACTCTAAGCTCATTAACACAAGACCCTAAACATTCGTCGCAACAACGTTCCCGACAGTTGCGACATACCGTCCTTCCATGCACATCGTCGAAAATGTGCTCCCTGCATTTTCGACATACCGTCCGTCCATGGACATAAAAACCGCCTTGCGGCGGCTTGTAGGGGCGGGGTTTATCCCCGCCCGTTACCTAATATGCACGCTGATTTTATACAGCTTTACATACGATTTTTCTGTTAACAATAACCAAAAGACATTAAACGTTTATAGCGTCTGTCCAGCAACTCTTCAATGCTGAGTTTCTCCAGCTTGGTCAAATCACGTAACAACGCCTGTTTTAAGCTTTGCGCCATTTGCTCATGATTACGGTGTGCACCGCCTAAAGGCTCGCTGACGATGTCGTCAATCAGGTTCAGCTCTTTTAAACGTGGAGCTGTAATACCCATGGCATCGGCAGCGATAGGGGCTTTATCTGCACTTTTCCACAAAATAGAAGCACAACCTTCAGGGGAAATCACCGAGTAGGTGCTGTATTGCAGCATGTTGACCTGATCGCCGACGCCTATGGCTAAAGCACCACCAGAACCACCCTCGCCTATCACAGTACAAAGCACAGGCACTTTCAGACCAGCCATCACTTTCAGGTTACGGGCAATAGCTTCACTTTGACCACGCTCTTCAGCGCCAACACCTGGGTATGCACCTGGCGTGTCGATAAAGGTGATGATGGGCAAATTAAAGCGTTCGGCCATTTCCATCATACGTAAAGCCTTGCGGTAGCCTTCAGGTTTTGGCATACCAAAGTTACGTTTGATTTTCTCTGACGTATCACGGCCTTTCTGATGACCAATCACCATCACGGTTTTGTCACCTAAACGGGCTGTACCACAGACAATAGCAGGATCGTTGGCAAAAGTACGATCACCGGCAAACTCGTCAAAGTCAGTGAAAATATGCTTAATGTAATCCAGCGTGTAAGGACGCAACGGATGACGGGCTAATTGAGCAACCTGCCAGGCACCTAATTCTGAGAAGATCTTTTTTGTCAGAGTTAAGCTTTTTTCCTTCAGCTTGTTTACTTCTTCTTCAAGGCCGAGATCAAACTCGCCATTGCGGCTTACTTTGCGAAGTTCTTCTATTTTGGCTTCAAGTTCCGCAATCGGTTGCTCAAACTCTAAATAATTCAGCATCATCGACTGTCACTACCTAATTAATGAAAATCCAGTTGTATTGTTGCTAATTGTCGCAGTTGATGCAACAAAGCATCGGTAGGTGTTACCCACCATTCGGTGCCCAATGCCACAGTGATTTGACCTTCGTCACGCTGGTACACCAGCTTCACAGGCACTGTGCCTAATTTAAATTCGTGCATAGCTTGCTGCAGTTTTTGCAGATAATCCAGCCCCATTTGCTGCTGATGCACAGTTAAGGTCAAGGATTTTAAGCATTTTTCCCGCGCAGCTATGATGTCCACTACTTCACGGCCGGACATTGTAAGGCCGCCACTGAAATCATCAAAGCTGACCTGTCCCGACACCACCAATATTTTGTCTTTTTGCAGCAAATGCTCGAAGTTTTCGAACTGTTCGGGGAAAAAACGTACATCTAAGCGGGCAGATTTGTCATCTAAAGTGACAATAGCCCAACGTCTTCCTTTTTTATTGATCATAGTGCGCACAGACAAAACTAAACCTGCAGCATGCACCACCTGATCACGACGACCCGGCTGCATATCGACTAAACGACCAGAACTGTAATGCGGTAACTCCACCAGATATCGGTTGATAGGGTGGCCTGTCAGGTATAAACCTAAAGTTTCGCGCTCGCCTTCCAGCCAGACTTCATCCGGCCAAATCGGCACTTGTTTAAAGGCACTGGCTGCGTGTTCAGGCTCTGGCGCCATTAAACCAAATAAATCAGACTGGCCCATAGCTTCGGCTTTAGCCTGCTGCTCTGCGCCTTTCATTGCTTCTTCTAAAGTTGCCATCATGGCAGCACGGTGTGGGCCTAACTGGTCCATAGCACCGGATAAAATCAGCTTTTCAATCACGCGGCGGTTCAGCTGTTTTAAATCAACTTTATTACAGAAGTCGAACAAGTCTGTGAATGTTCCGTGTTGAGCGCGCGCCGCTAAAATAGCTTCAACCGGGCCTTCACCCACACCTTTGATAGCGCCTATACCATAAACAATATGGCCCTGCCGGTTGACGGTGAATTTATACAAACCAGAATTGACATCAGGCGGGATCAATTTGAGCTTCATATGCTCACATTCATCCACCAGAATGACGATTTTGTCGGTGTTATCCATATCGGCAGACATGACGGCGGCCATAAACTCAGCCGGATAATGCGCCTTCATCCACAAGGTCTGGTACGACACCAGCGCATAAGCGGCGGAGTGCGATTTGTTAAAACCGTAACCTGCGAACTTCTCTACCAGGTCGAAAATTTTCATCGACAGTTCGGCATCGACGCCATTGGCCACGGCACCATCACGGAAGGTATCGCGCTGCTTGGCCATCTCTTCTGGTTTCTTCTTACCCATAGCTCGGCGTAATAAGTCAGCGCCGCCCAGTGAATAACCAGACAAGACCTGTGCGATTTGCATCACCTGTTCCTGATACAGGATAATGCCGTAGGTAGGCTCCAGAATAGGGATTAACGAGTCATGTTGCCAGGTCGAATCCGGATAAGAGATTTCTTCCCGACCCCGTTTACGGTCGATAAAGTTATCGACCATGCCTGACTGCAGTGGGCCGGGACGGAACAAAGCCACAAGGGCTATCATATCTTCAAAACAGTCGGGTTGCAGACGGCGTATTAAGTCTTTCATACCACGGGATTCAAGCTGGAATACCGCTGTGGTATCCGCCTTCATCAGCACGTCAAAACTCTTGCGGTCTGTCAGCGGAATAGTATTGATATCCACCAGCGGCTTGCCTTCACGGGCCAGACGCTCGTTGGTCATATTCACAGCCCACTGCAAAATGGTCAGTGTGCGTAAACCGAGGAAGTCGAACTTCACCAGACCTGCGTATTCCACGTCGTTTTTATCAAACTGAGTGACGGGGTTATTGCCCTCTTCATCACAATACACAGGCGCAAAGTCGGTAATTTTAGTTGGGGCTATCACCACACCACCGGCGTGTTTACCGGCGTTTCGGGTCACACCTTCGAGCTGACGCGCCATGTCGATTAAGTCTTTTACTTCCTGATCGGCAGCATACAATTCGGGTAAACGTGGTTCTTCTTTAAAAGCCTGCTCCAGCGTCATACCTGGAGTGGGCGGGATAAGCTTAGAGATGCGATCAACAAAACCATAAGGATGACCCAGCACCCGGCCTACATCGCGGATAACAGCTTTAGCTGCCATAGTACCGAAGGTGATAATTTGCGATACAGCTTCGCGGCCATACATATCAGAGACGTGTTCTATCACCTCGTCGCGTCTGTCCATACAGAAGTCAACGTCAAAGTCAGGCATAGAAACCCGCTCAGGGTTTAAGAAACGCTCGAACAGTAAGTCAAATTCTAAGGGGTCAAGGTCGGTGATACTCAGGGCATAAGCCACTAAAGAACCGGCACCCGAACCCCGGCCTGGGCCTACCGGAATATCGTTGTCTTTACTCCACTGGATAAATTCCATCACGACCAGGAAGTAACCAGGGAACCCCATCTGGTTGATTACGCCGAGCTCAATGTCTAAACGTTCGTCGTATTCAACCCGTTTTACTTTACGTACTTCCGGGTCGGGAAATAACTGCAACAAACGCTTTTCCAGACCTTCCTGCGATTTTAAGACGAGGAAGTCAGCGTCGGACAAACCTCCAGTCGGGAAAGCTGGCAGGAAATATTCACCTAAACGTATAGTGACATTACAGCGTTTGGCGATTTCGACTGAGTTTTGCAGCGCTTCCGGAATATCGGAGAACAGCTCCAGCATTTCTTCTGCTGAGCGCAGATACTGCTGCTCGCTGTAATTTTTTGGCCGTCTTTTATCTTCTAAGGTGTAACCATCATGAATAGCAACACGGATTTCATGAGCAGGAAAATCGTCAGGGCTTAACATCACCACTTCGTTGGTGGCAACCACAGGCAACTGTTCACGTTCTGCCAGCTCCACTGCTGCCTGAATATAAGTTTCTTCGTCAGGACGGCCAGTGCGGGTTAGCTCAATAAAAAAACGGTTGGGGAAATGTTCACGATAAAACTGCACTAACGCCAAAGCGCTGGGCGCATTGCCTTTAATTAAGGCTTTACCTAAAGGGCCGTCTTTAGCGCCTGACAAGACAATCAGGCCTTCTTTGTATTCCACCAGCCAGTCATGATCAATCTGCGGTCTATGGTGCACATGACCGCGTAAATAGGCCTTGGACAGCAACATGGTCAGATTCTGGTAACCGGCATTGTCGGCCGCCAAAATCAATAAACGACAGGCGTCACCCGGAAACAGCGGATGCTGCACCCACAAGTCAGCTCCTACTATCGGCTTAATACCAGCGTCATGCGCTGTACTGTAAAAACGCACCAGACCACACATATTCATCTGGTCTGTTAAAGCAAGCGCAGGCATATTCAGCTCTTTCGCCGCTTTGACTATTGGCTTTATTTTTTTGATGCCATCGATCATCGAAAAATCGCTGTGCACCCTTAAATGAATAAAACCCGGATCAGCCATGCGCTGCCCCCGTAAGTGACTCCAACACATCCCTGACAGGTTTAAAACTGCGTCTGTGCTCGTTGATCACGCCATGAGTTTTAATAGCAGCTAAGTGCTCTGCAGTCGGATAGCCTTTATGACCAGCAAAACCATACTGTGGATATAACTCTGCCAGTTGTTGCATTTCTTCATCCCGCGCCACTTTGGCAAGAATAGAAGCAGCACTAATTTCCGGTACTAAAGCATCACCTTTCACCACAGCGCTGGCCTGAACACCTATATCTTTAGGAACACGGTTGCCGTCTATTAAGGCCCATTCCGGCTTAATATGTAATCCCTGCACAGCACGGGTCATCGCCAGCATAGTGGCGTGTAAAATATTTAAACTGTCAATTTCATGCACTTCAGCACGGCCTAAGCTCCAGCTTAAGGCTTTAACTTTAATTTCTTCAGCAAGCAACAAGCGTTTTTTTTCTGACAGCTTTTTAGAATCATTTAAGCCAACAATAGGGTTATTTGGATCAAGAATCACCGCAGCTGTGACTACTGCGCCAACCAGCGGGCCACGCCCTACTTCGTCAACACCACAAATCAGCTGCACTTGCGGTCGCTGGTACGTCTCGGCATTAAGGACTTGAGAACTCATAGGGGTGCATCCATCACTTTTGCTATTGCTGCAGCAGCTTGTTCGCTGGCATTGCAGCGGATCAGTTGATGTAGCTCTGTAAAAGAGCTGACACAAGAGTGCTGAGCGGTCTGATTTTGTAATAAAGGCGCCATAGCTTTCACTAAATTATCTACTGTCACCTGCTCTTGCAGCAGTTCAGTCACTAAAGCTTTATCAGCCAATAAATTCGGCAGGCTGAAAAATTTCAGTTTCACTAAACGTTTGGCAATTTGATGCGTCAGCCAGTTCATTTTATAACCCACCACCATAGCGGTTTTGGCCAGCATAGCTTCTAAGGTGGCCGTGCCGGATGCGATAAACACAGCATCAGCGGCAGTTAAGGTAGTGCGGGCTTTGCCAATTTCTAACTGCACAGCTAAATCCGGTGCAACTTGTTGTTTGATCTGGCGGAACAACTCTGCTTTTTGTTCTGTCACCATATTACAAATCAGCTGCAAATCAGGTTGCTGACGTTTCAGTTCACTCGCTGCAAGCAGATAATCTGCCGCTAATAACTTGATTTCATTGGTTCTGCTACCCGGCATTATTGCCAGCACTGGCGCTTCGGGGTTTAAACCCAGTTCAGTTCTAGCTGCAGCTTTATCGGGTTGCAACGGCATTTGGTCTGCCAGCGTATGGCCGACAAAACTGCAAGGCACTTCAAATTTGTCGTAAAAGGCTTTTTCAAAAGGCAATAAGGCCAGCACCATATTGGTCGCTTTGGCGATTTTAAAAATACGTTTTTGCCGCCAGGCCCAGACGGAAGGGCTGACATAATGCACAGTTTTAATACCAGCGGCTTTGAGTTTGAGCTCCACCGGAATATTAAAATCAGGCGCGTCTATACCGATAAAGACATCTGGCTTTGTGGCAGTAAGATGCTGTAGCAGCTCTTTACGCACCTGCAGTAATCGTGGCAAGCGGCCTAACACTTCCACTATGCCCATCACCGCCAGCTCTTCCATATCAAACAAAGCGCTAAAGCCTTCGGCTTTCATGCGCTCACCGCCTATGCCATAAAATTCTGCCTGCGGGTACAACAGCTTTAAAGCACGGATTAAATCAGCACCTAAAATATCGCCGGAGTGTTCTCCGGCGACTAAGGCGATTTTTATCTTGGAGTGCAACTCTGCCATCAGCGGATAATGCCACGGCTGGAGTTGGCGATAAAATCAGTGAAGGCTTTTACTTCCGGGAATTCGGCAGATTTTTCTGCCAGAGCATCCAAAGCTTCCTGCACTGTTAAACCTTTACGATAGACTTCTTTATAAGCGCGGCGTACTTCTAGAATCGCATCGCTGCTAAAACCACGGCGTTTTAAACCTTCAAGGTTTAAACCAGCTGGTACAGCATGTGAGCCGTGCGCCATCAGGTAAGGAGGTACGTCTTTAACCACAATAGAACCACCGCCGATAAAGGCATGAGCGCCTATATGACAGAACTGGTGAATACCTGTCATGCCACCTAAAATAGCCCAATCTCCAACATGCACATGACCAGCGGACTGAGCGCCGCTGGCAAATATGACGTTATCGCCAATCACGCAGTCGTGAGCGACATGGGTATTGTTCATAAAGAGGTTATTCGAGCCAATGCGGGTCACGCCTTTATCCTGAACAGTACCACGATGCACAGTACAGTTTTCACGGAACACATTGTTGTCACCAATGACAAGTTCTGTCGGTTCGCCGTTGTATTTTTTGTCCTGGCAATCTTCACCTATGCTGGTGAACTGGTAAAAGTGATTGCCTTTGCCCATGACTGTTGGGCCTTTCAGCACCACATGAGATTCAAGCACTGTGTCATCGCCAATCACCACGTTAGCGGCAATATAACAAAATGGCCCAACTTTGACGTTTTGACCAAGTACGGCACCGGGTTCTATCACAGCGGTAGGATGGATCATATTAAAGCTCTCTTCTGGCACACATCAGTTCAGCACAACAAACGACCTGGCCATCCACTTTGGCTTCACCATAAAACTTCCACAAATTACGGCGTTCTTTTAAAAACTTCACTTCCAGCACCATTTGATCACCTGGAACTACTGGTTTCTTGAAACGAGCTTCGTCTATAGCAGCAAATAAATACAGCTCATTTTCAGAGCGTTCAGTCACCGTCTTAAAACCTAAAATGCCAGTCGCCTGAGCCAAAGCTTCCAGAATTAACACGCCAGGGAAAATAGGCATATTAGGGAAGTGACCAGTAAAAATCGGCTCATTGATAGTGACATTTTTAATAGCAGTTAAAGATTCGCCAGGAGTGTAATCCAATACTCTGTCGATCATTAAAAATGGATAGCGGTGTGGCAGCAAGGCCATGATTTCCTGTATTTCAAGGATATTCAATTGGTTAGCCAAAGTGAACCTCTTATATTTTATTCGTCTTTTGAAGGCGGCAGGGACAAAGCGGCCATTTGCTGCTCAAGTTCCCGTAATTTTTGATACATCTGGTCCAGTTGACGAAACCGGACGCTATTTTTCCGCCATTCCAGATTAGTGCTGGCCGGAGTACCGGATGAATAGATACCTTTTTCGGTAATAGATTTAATGATCATCGACATGCCGGTGATTTGCACACCGTCACAAATCTCCATATGACCATTAATAGCGCAGGCGCCACCGATAATACAATACTTGCCAATTTTAGTGCTGCCGGCCACTACTGTGCAACCTGCAATAGCTGTATGGTCGCCAATTTGTACGTTGTGAGCAATTTGTACCTGATTGTCCAGAATCACGTTTTTGCCAATGACGGTATCGCCTAAAGCGCCACGGTCTATGGTGGTATTGGCGCCCACTTCAGTATCGTCACCTATGATGACAGTACCGACCTGAGGAATTTTCAACCAGCGGCCACGTTCATTGGCAAAACCAAAACCATCAGCGCCTATCACGGCACCGCTGTGTACCAAACAGTTTTTACCCAGCCGTACGCCGTGGTAAAAGGTTACGTTAGGCCAGATTTTACAGCCATCCGCAATCTGAACCTGTTCGCCAATAAAACAACCGGCGCCAATTTGTACGTTTTCACCAATGACGGCACCAGCGGAAATCACCACGTTGGGGCCTATCACGACCGAATCTGGCACTGTTGCTGAAGGGTCTATCACTATATTCTGCCCCCGCCCATAAGCGGCAGCAGGTGTGGAATCTAATAACTGAGCTATTTTGGCAAAAGCCACATAAGGGTCATTCACTATCAGTGCATTGACCGGACAATAGCTTTGATCGTCAGCTTTAATCAGCACAGCACCGGCTTGAGTCGATTGCAGAAATTTACGGTATTTGCTGTTGGATAAAAAGCTGATCTGATGGCTTGTCGCTTCTTCCAAAGTACCAACGGCACTAATCAGTGCCGTGGCGTCTCCAACTAGCTGAGCATTTAACTGCTCAGCTATAAAAGCTAAAGTAAGCTTCGCCATTATTTGGCTTTGCTCACCTGAGCTACAACAGCATTAGAGATGTCATATTCAGGTTTAACAAACACACCAGCCTGAGCACTTAAGATCAGGTCGTAGTTGTCTTTTTTCGCAAGAGCATCAATGGCAGTTTTTACTAAAGCCATCAGCTTGTTACGCTCTTCAGCCTGACGATTACGGTAGTCTTCATCCAAAGGACGAGCTAACTGCTCGTAGCTGCGCATTTGCTTTTCCATTTCAGCTTGCAGAGTTTTTTTCTGCTGGTCATTCATGGTCGCGCCATCACGCTTTAATTTTTCCTGATTAAAAGCGATGTCTTTTTCCAGCTTTTGCACTTCAGCAATACGGCCTTCAAACTCAGCTTTTAATGTATTTTGAATAGTAGTGGTCTGAGGCAACTGAGCAACAATAGCTTGCACGTCCACTAAACCAATTTTCATTTCTTTTGCTGCAGCAGTACCAGCCATCAACAGGCCAGCCATTAATACCAATGCAGTTTTTGCTAAGCTTTGCTTAAACATGTGTTTCCCTTTCCCATAAAATTAGAATGTAGTACCAATATTGAAACTAAAGTTTTCTTGCTCATCACCCTCTTCTTTGCGGATGATTTTCGCCAAACTAAATGTCAATGGACCCATAGGTGAGATCCATTGTAAAGACACACCAGCCGAAACACGAATTAAGCCAGCGTCAGAGTAATCAAGCAACGGAGGGCTGTTGAATCCCTGACTAGCACCTGGACTTAAGTTGTCGTAACGACTGAGGTCAAACTCTGTGTCCCAGACGTTGCCCGCATCCACAAATAAGCTGGTGCGTATCTGGTTCACATAATCCTCACCAACAAAAGGTGTTGGTGTGATTAATTCAAGGGTAGCAATAGCCATCGCATTACCACCCGTTGATCGTGGTGACACTAAATAAGTGTCAAAACTCGGATCGGTAGGAAGTGAACCTGAACCACCTATTGGATTAGGCAAGCCAGGCACTTGGGTCGCAGTACGATAAATCGCATGCGGACCTATAATACGCGCTTCAAAGCCACGTAAGTTCTGGCCACCAGCATAGAAGTTATCAGTGAACGGCAAGGTGTAGTCGTAGCCGTCTTTATCACCATAACCATTACCGTAACCTACTTCCAGTTTACTTAAGAATGACCAGCGGTGATCATTGCTCAGCGGAATATACTTACGGGCATTAAAGGTGGTTTTGTAATACTGCAGATCTGAATTTGGTGTGGTAATACGGCCACTCAGTACCATTTCATGACCAGCAGTTGGAAATAAGCCGCGGTTTAACGTGCTTTGGATCCAACTGGCAACCAACTCATAGTTAGTAAACTTATAACCACCATCCGGGTCATTTTTATCCATCAACACTGCTCTGAAATGACGTAACTGGTCGTATTCAGATAAGGAGTTGATTTCGTTCACCGCAAAGTTGGTACCGAAGTTTAATCTGTTGTATTCATTGATTGGATAACCTATGGAAGCACCAAAACCGTAACGTTTCTGCTTATAGGCTTCTAAGTTAGACGACAAACTTGAATAGTCAGTATCTGAGTAGAACACCTGGCCACCCAAGCTGATCGCATCCAGGGTAAAATACGGGTCGGTAACAGAAAACTGAATTTGTTTGTTGTATTTGTTGGTACTTAAATTGACACCTGCAGAGTTACCTGTACCGAAGAAGTTTTGCTGTTCTACACCAATCTGGAATTGCAGGCCCTGGAAATCACCGTAAGAAATACCCGCATTAAAGTTGCCTGAAGGCTGTTCTTTAATTTTGTAGGTGACATCCACTTTGTCATCAACACCTGGTATTTCTTTGGTTTCAAAGTCAACTTTTTCAATGTAAGACAGACGTTGAATACGATCTTTTGACAATTCCAGCGCATCATTGGATAACCAGGCGCCTTCCATTTGTCGGATTTCACGACGTATGACTTCATCTTTAGTTGAAGCATTACCTGTAACGTCAAGACGACGAACATAAACACGTTTACCCGGGTCGACACTGATGGTCAACGCTACTTCTTTGGTATCGTCGTTGATATTCGGAATAGTACGGACTTTAGAGTTGGCATAACCAAAACGAGCCAGTAACTTGGCAATACTTTCTTCGGTGTAAGTCACCAGAGCACCGTTATACAGTTGACCTGCTTTTAACGGTAATAACGCCTTGATAAAAGCGTCCTGACCAATCAAATCACCGACAAAATCAACATCAGTAATAGTGTATTGCTCACCTTCGGTCACGTTCAGAGTCACGTAGACTGAAGTTTTATCTGTGCTGACAGACACCTGATTGGCATCAATGTTAAAACGCAGGTAACCACGGTCTAAGTAGTAGCTACGAATTTTTTCAAAGTCGCCTTGTAAGGTTTGTTTCTGGTAACGATCAGAAGCCAGGAAACGCCACCAGGGCAAGTCATACAGTGATTCAATATTTTTCAGCAACTCTTCGTCACCGAATATTTCGTTACCGACAATATTGATCTGACGGACAGAAGCGGCATCACCTTCTTCAAATTCGATTTTCAGGTTCACCCTGTTGCGAGGCAGGTAGGTGACCTTCATTTCAACTTGAGCGTTGTATTTACCTACACCGTGGTAGAACTCAGTTAAACCAGTTTCAACTTCCTTGATCACTGTTTTATCTAAAGGCTCACCAATAATAATTTTTTGATCAGCTAAACTTTCGTTCAACTGCTCTTCTTTGATGTCTTTATTACCATCAAACTCGATACTGTTGATGGTTGGACGCTCTTTTAAGCGATAGATGATGGTACTACCATCACGAAACACCTGAATGTCGTCAAAGTGACCCGCGGCATAAAGACTTTTAATACTGCGTGATAAGGTCGTATCTGTGATGGTATCGCCGATATTAAACGGCAAGTTATTTAATGCTGCACCAAGCGCAACACGCTGCAAGCCTTCAACCTGAATGTCTTGCACTGTAAATGATTGTTCAGCGAGCACCGAGTTACTTAAACCAGCAAGTAACATCGCAGCTACTAATCGTTTAATTGTCATTGTTTTGGACTACTTTTGATTAGTTTATTACAAACGAGAAATATCGTTGAGCAGCGCAATTCCCATTAATGTCAGCAGCAACAGAGCTCCGATCCGGAAACCCAGCTCCTGCGCCTTCTCAGAGACAGGTTTGCCGCGTATTAGTTCCAGCACAAGATACATTAAATGACCACCATCCAAAATAGGCAGAGGCAGTAAATTTATCACCCCGAGGTTGACACTAATCAGTGCTAAAAAGGAGATAAAGGCGATCAGGCCAATATCTGCGCTGCTTCCAGCGCCTTGCGCTATCGAAATTGGCCCGCTTAAATGTTTGACAGAAATATCACCAAAAATGAATTTTCCAATCATTGAGAAGCTTAATCGCACCAATTGCCAGGTCTTTTCTACCCCAACCCAAGCCGCCTGTACAGGGCCATATTGCTGAGTGAACAATAAATGCTCAGGCCAGGGCAATACTTTTGGACTGACACCAAGGTAGCCCTGATGAAAACCATCCGCAGTTTCGCGGCTTTGTGGCGTCACCAGAATATCCATCGCTTGTCCGGCTCGCTCAATACCAAACAGCAGTGGCCTTTCTGCGCTGTTTTGTACTAAGGCAACCACAGCATTCCAGTCAGCTACAGTTTTTCCGTCGACGGAAAGCAACTTATCCCCCAACTGCAAGCCGGCGGCTTCAGCTGCTGAACCAGCCTGAATTTGACTGATTTCGTTTAAAACTTCTGGACGTAGCGGCTCTAAGCCTAAACTGCCAAAGACGCTTTGTTTATCCGGATCAAATACCCATTCGGTTAAATCCAACTGATAACTTTGATCACTGCCTTTCAGTTGCTGCACTGTGATATCTACTGCAGGACTACCGACTTGCTCAACCAGCAATAAGCTGATGGCTCGCCAGTCTTCGGCCGGTTCTCCGTTGATAGCAGTGATCTGCGCATTTGAAGGTACACCAGCTTTAGCAGCGATGGATTCTGCCGTCACCTGCCCTATCACAGGTTTAATATTTGGCACGCCTATCAGGTACATGCCCCACAGCAGCAGAATAGCGAACAGGAAGTTGGCGACAGGACCAGCCGCAATAATAGCCATACGTTGCCAGACAGTTTTGCTGTTAAAGCTCAGATCTTTATGCTGTGGCAATACAGGATCGACCCGCTCATCCAGCATGCGAACATAACCGCCTAACGGGATCATCGCAATCACAAACTCTGTGCCTTGTTTATCACGCCAGCTGTAAAGCGCTTTACCAAAACCTATAGAAAAACGTTTGACCAGTACATTGTTTTTACGTGCCACCCAAAAATGGCCAAACTCATGCACTGTCACCAGCAGGCCAATAGCGACCACAAAACTAATTAAATTCCAAACAAAACCCGACATTAATTCACCTTTCTCAATTGGTCTTGCATGAACATTCTGGCCTCTTGGTCCAGAGCCAGAATGCTTTCTAAATCAGGCGCTTTTATTGTGGCAAAACGCTCCAATGCTTTTTCGTTTAGCAGAGCTATATCGGTAAAGCTGATTTGCCCGGCCAAAAAGGCTGCCACAGTCATTTCATTCGCTGCGTTTAACGCTGTCGTTGCACCCTGCCCATAACCACAAGCAGCTATTGCCAGATACAAATTCGGGTAACGCGCGGGTTCTGGTTCTGAGAAACTAAAGTCAGCCAGCTCGAAGAAATTCAGTGGTTTTACCTGAGTTTGAATACGTTTGGGGAAAGCCAACGCATGAGCAATAGGAGTGCGCATATCAGGCTGACCTAATTGCGCCAGCACAGAACCATCTGTGTATTGCACCATCGAATGAATAATACTTTGCGGGTGGATCACCACCTGAATATCGTCTGCCGCACAGTTAAATAACCAGCGTGCTTCAATAAACTCCAGGCCTTTATTCATCATAGTGGCGCTGTCGACAGATATTTTCTGCCCCATCACCCAATTTGGATGCGCCACAGCCTGAGCTGGCGTAATAGCGGAAAACTCTGTCAGGTCTTTACGTAAAAACGGACCACCACTGCCGGTCAATAACAGTTTACTGATACCAAAATCAGACAATTTTTGTGTTGCTGTGTTCTGTTGTAATTGCGCAGGTAAACATTGAAAGATGGC
The DNA here is from genome assembly GCF_029269265.1 of Rheinheimera sp. 1928-s. GTDB lineage: Bacteria > Pseudomonadota > Gammaproteobacteria > Enterobacterales > Alteromonadaceae > Pararheinheimera. The sequence goes on along the minus strand of NZ_JARIXP010000001.1, from coordinate 995,217 downwards.
GTTATGTTCACTGTCTATTGGTAATAAAGTCGCACCATACTGCTGCACTTTATTGATAAAAAGCTCACCACTCATCACCAGCGCTTCTTTATTTGCCAGTAATACAGTTTTGCCTTGTTCTACCGCAGCCAAAGTGGGTAATAAACCTGCAGCACCCACAATAGCCGCCATCACCATATCTGCATCAGGGTGAGCAGCTAAATCACAAAGCGCCTGAGCGCCAGAGTAGACTTCAGTGGAAAGATTAGCGTCTTTTACCAGTTGACGTAATTGGTCTGCGGCTTGTGTATCTGTCATCACCGCATAACGAGGTTTAAACTGCTGAATTTGCGCAAACAGCTTATCCACCTGAGTGGCACCTGTTAACCCAAGCACCTGATAATCATCCGGGTGCATAGCCACAACATCTAAAGTGCTGCAGCCAATAGACCCCGTAGCACCAAGGATCACCAGAGTCCGCATTACGCGAAACCTCCAATCAGAGCAACCAAGACTGCGTAAAGCGGCGCTGTAGCTGTCAGACTGTCGATACGGTCTAATATACCGCCATGACCAGGAATTATAGAACCGCTGTCTTTTAAGCCCGCTACCCGTTTAAACATGCTTTCGCTTAAATCGCCAAACACAGATAACACCGTCAGTACTAAAGCCGCCAGATACCAGGTGGCAACCTCTTCTGGAAAACCATGGTAATAAGCTACAGCAGTGACCAACAACATCACAAAAAGCACGCCACCAAGCATGCCCTCCAGAGTTTTTCCCGGACTGACAGCTGGCAACAGTTTACGTTTGCCAAAAGGTTTGCCAATAAAATAACCGCCGATATCAGCAGCCCAGACGATCCCAAGTAATAAGCAAATCAACCAGGCGCCGGTGTAACTGGATTGATGAAAATCAACAGAACGAATTAATAACAAGGCAGTCCAGGCAGGAACCAAAGTTAACCAGCCCATCAAAGCACGGCGTAAATGCCCCTTGGCCCAGCTTTGACTGCTTCGTGGGTAACTTAATACCAAAAGTACAGCAATCAGCCACCACACCACGCCCATCGCCAACAGGCTATTGCTCAGCACATCAAGTTGCACTGGCCAGTAGGTCGTATCAGGCAGTTGCCAATAAATCAGCGCCATACTCGCAGCAACAACGGTAACAAAGCCGTATTGGCTGGCTTTGGTGTTGTAGCCACAAAATAAACTCCACTCCCAGGCACCGATCAAAAAAGCGGCAGCAATAAAAATAGCGAAATAGTGTAAAGGAAGAAAAAAAACTGCGGCTAACGCCAATGGCGCCATGATCAGGGCTGTAATAACTCGTTGCTTAAACAAATTGGTTATCCTTGTATCGGACGCATTGCCAGCTCACGGATTTGGGCTCCGGTACAACCAAAACGCCGCTCTCTGCTTGCGTAGGTGGCCAAAGCTTCCGAAAACACCTGATCATCAAAGTCAGGCCATAAAGTTTCGGTAAACCATAACTCAGCATAAGCAGCTTGCCACAACAAAAAGTTACTGATGCGTACATCACCACCGGTACGGATCATTAGATCMAGTTCCGGCTGGTCGTGCATTTGCATGCAGCCTGATAACAATTGTTCGTCAATTTGCGCGGCGGTCATCTCACCATCAGCTACTTTCTGAGCTAATTGCTGTGCCGCCTGCACTATGTCCCAACGTCCGCCGTAATTAGCGGCAACATTCAGGGTCAAAGCTGTATTCTGAGCTGTAAGCTGTTGCGCCTCTTTAATATGTTGTTTGAGTTTGTCGCTAAAGGGAGACAAGTCTCCGATAATATTCAGCCGTACATTATTCTTGTGCAGGGTTTTCACTTCCTGCTGTAACACCAGTAAAAACAGTTGCATCAAACCGCTGACTTCGTCTTCAGGCCGACGCCAGTTTTCACTGCTAAAAGCAAATAAGGTAAGAGACTGGATGCCTAATTTACGGCAAAAGCTCACAGCACGACGCACTGCGTCAACGCCTTTTTTATGACCCCATACCCGAGGTCGGCCTTGCCGTTCAGCCCAGCGTCCGTTGCCGTCCATGATAATGGCGACATGTTGTGGCAACGCGTTTTGTAACGCGGTTTGCACTTCTGTCATCTGAATCTGACCTTGTCACAATAATAAAAAACGCCGCGAAGTATACCCTACACGGCGCTATTTCCCTAATCAGGGCTGGGTTGATTAAACTTCCATCAACTCTTTTTCTTTGTCAGCTAAAACCTCGTCAACCTTCTTTACAAAGGCGTCGGTCAGCTTCTGAACTTCATCAGCGGCTTTACGCTCGTCATCTTCACCAATTTCTTTATCTTTTAATAAAGACTTCAGTTCAGCATTTGCGTCACGGCGAATGTTACGCACAGCAACACGGGCACCTTCAGCTTCGTTACGTACTACTTTGACTAAATCACGACGACGTTCTTCAGTCAGTGGAGGCAATGGCACACGAATAGTAGTACCAGCGCTCATTGGGTTTAAGCCCAAATCTGACTGCATAATGGCTTTTTCAACAGGTTGCACCAGAGTTTTATCAAATACGCTGATGCTCAGAGTGCGGGCGTCTTCCACCGACACGTTAGCCACCTGGCGTAATGGTGTGTTCGCACCGTAATAAGACACCTGAATGCCATCTAATAAACTTGGGTGAGCACGACCGGTACGAATTTTGGACAATTGGCCTTTCAGCGCTTCAACGCTTTTTTCCATCCGGGTTTTGCTGTCTTTGAGAATATCGTTAATCACTTTGGCTATCCTTTTTTTGCTACACCAAAAAAGTGGCAGTTAGTTTACTGTAATTTTTCAGCGTGGTCGATCACTGTGCCTTCTTCTTCACCCAGCACCACACGTTTCAGTGCGCCAGGCGTATTCATATTGAATACACGAATTTGCATATTATGGTCACGGGCCAGCGTAAATGCGGCTAAATCCATGACTTTTAATTCTTTTTCCAACACTTCTGTGTAGCTTAATTTGCTGTACAGGGTTGCTGTAGGGTCTTTCACTGGATCAGCTGAATAGACACCATCTACTTTAGTGGCTTTTAAAACCGCATCGGCTTCAATCTCAATACCACGTAAACAGGCGGCTGAGTCTGTGGTAAAAAACGGGTTACCAGTACCGGCAGAGAAAATCACCACGCGGCCAGACTTTAACAGACTAATGGCTTCTGCCCAGCTGTAATTGTCACAGACACCATTTAAAGGGATGGCAGACATCAAACGGGCATTTACAAAAGCACGGTGCAGCGCATCGCGCATTGCCAGACCGTTCATCACTGTCGCTAGCATACCCATATGGTCACCGACCACGCGGTTCATACCCGCTTTAGCCAGGCCTTCACCACGGAAAATATTGCCGCCACCTATCACTATGGCGACCTGAATACCTAATTCAACCAGCTCTTTGATTTCCTGAGCCATACGATCCAGCACTTTAGGATCAATACCAAAGCCTTCTTCACCCATCAGGGCTTCACCACTGAGTTTTAATAAAATTCTTCTGTAGGCTAGTTTTGGATTGCTCATGAGGTCCTCATTTATCTGGAAGGTATAACCTTTACTGTCGATTACTTGCATATTGTCAGGTCATACAGCGTGTTGGGTTAACACAATCAGCCGCACTTCCTAAACTGTACACAAAAAAAACCGCGACAGACGAAGGTCAGGTCGCGGTTATTCTAGCTGGTTTCAAAGCATTGCTAAAGCGTAAATTACTTCTTAGCAGCAGCGATTTGAGCAGCAACTTCAGCAGCGAAATCAGTTTCAGCTTTTTCGATGCCTTCACCAACTTCTAAACGGATGTAGCTAACAGCTTTAGCACCGTTTTGCTTCAGGAATTCACCAGTAGTGATTGAAGGATCTTTTACGAACATCTGGCCAGTTAAAGAAACTTCACCAGTGAACTTGGTCATACGACCAGCAACCATCTTCTCTGCGATTTCTTTTGGCTTGCCGCTGTTGATAGCGATTTCGATCTGGATTTCCTGCTCTTTCGCAACAACTTCAGCTGGCACTGACTCTGGAGTCAGGAATGAAGGGTTGTTAGCAGCAACGTGCATAGCAACGTCTTTAGCGATATCTTCGTTACCGCCTTCCAGTACCACTAACACGCCGATACGGCCTGAGTGAGTGTACTGACCAATCACATCGCCCTGAACTACAGAGATACGACGGATGTTGATGTTTTCACCGATTTTAGTAACCAGTGTAGCGCGTGCTTCTTCAACTGTAGTGTCACCCAGCTTCGCAGCAGACAGCTCTTCAACAGTGAACAGCTTGTTGGCGTGAGCCAGATCAGCAGCAGCGTTAGAGAAAGCCAGGAAGCTTGCGTCACGGCCTACGAAATCTGTTTCACAGTTAAATTCGATTGCAACAGCGTAACCGTTACCAACGCGAGTGATTACAGTACCTTCAGCAGCAATACGGCCAGCTTTCTTGGCAGCTTTAGCCTGACCGTTTTTACGCATTAATTCGATTGCGCCTTCGATGTCACCTGCAGTTTCTTCTAAAGCTTTTTTGCAGTCCATCATGCCAGCGCCAGTGCGCTCGCGTAATTCTTTTACCATACCGGCAGTTACAGCCATGGGGAGTTCCTCGCAAAATTTTTTCGTGGACAAACAGGGGCAAATGCCCCTGTAAGTTTAAACTTGCTTTATGTAGCCTTGGTTACAAGGCTACAGAGACAATGCAATTACTCAGCAGCTACGAAGTTTTCAGATTCAGCCTGAACTTCGATGTTTTTGCTGCGGCCTTCAGTGATGGCCTGATTTACTGCGCCCAGGTATAACTGGATAGCGCGGATAGCGTCATCGTTACCTGGAATCACATAGTCAACACCTTTAGGATCAGAGTTAGTATCAACGATAGATACAACTGGGATACCCAGGTTGTTGGCTTCTTTAATTGCAATGTGTTCGTGGTCGGCGTCGATCACAAACAGAACATCAGGCAAGCCGCCCATGTCTTTGATACCGCCTAAGCTTTTTTCCAGCTTGTCCATTTCACGGGTACGGTCTAAAGCTTCTTTTTTAGTCAGCTTGTCGAAAGTACCGTCCTGGCTTTGAGATTCCAGGTCTTTTAAACGCTTGATAGACTGGCGAACAGTTTTCCAGTTCGTCAGCATGCCACCTAACCAACGGTGGTTTACATAGTACTGGTCAACTTGAGAAGCAGCTTCTTTGATTGCTTCAGAGGCAGCGCGCTTAGTACCAACAAACAGGATTTTGCCTTTTTTAGCAGCAACAGACTGAATGAAAGCCAGAGCATCGTTCATCATAGGAACAGTTTGTTCCAGGTTGATGATGTGAACACGGTTACGAGCGCCGAAAATGAATGGCTTCATTTTTGGGTTCCAGTAACGTGTTTGGTGACCGAAATGTACGCCCGCCTGGAGCATATCGCGCATAGAAACTTTTGCCATTATAAATATTCCTTAGTAATGGGGTTGGGCCTCCATACATCCCATAAAACCGACCGTAACTCAATGAGTTGCAGCACCCCGGATTATGTGTCGATGTATGTGTGTTGTTTAGTTAATTGCAGTTTTAATCTGCGTTTTGCGTTTTTAGCAGAATCTGATTTGCCAAATCGCGGCGCGCTTTATACCATAGACACCCTTGAAACACAATGAAATGTGTATTTTTACAGCAGAGAGAGATGGCATGGCCGCGATTATTAAGACAGCAGATCAGATCGAAAAAATGCGTGTGGCAGGCAAATTAGCAGCCGAAGTATTAGAGATGATTGAGCCATACGTCAAAGCTGGTGTCACCACCGAAGAACTGAATACCATTTGCCACAACTATATTGTGGATGTGCAGCAGGCTATCCCTGCCCCACTAAATTACCACGGTTTTCCAAAGTCCATCTGTACTTCGGTCAATCAGGTGATTTGCCATGGCATTCCTTCAGCAGAGAAAAAACTCAAAGAAGGCGACATTATCAATATAGATATCACTGTGATTAAAGATGGTTTTCACGGTGATACCTCAAAAATGTTTGTTATTGGCAAGCCCAGCATTCTGGCAGACCGTTTAATTCGTGTGACGCAGGAATGCTTGTATATGGGTATTCGTAAAGTGAAAAACGGCGCCCGTTTAGGTGATATTGGTTTTGTGATTCAGCAACATGCCGAAAAACACAGCTACTCTGTAGTGCGTGAATACTGTGGTCATGGCATAGGTCAAGTGTTTCACGAAGACCCGCAAGTGCTGCATTATGGCCGCCCAGGCACAGGTGATACCTTAAAAACCGGTATGTGTTTGACGATAGAGCCTATGATCAACGCAGGTGAGCGTCATAGTAAATTGTTAAAAGACGGCTGGACGGTTGTCACCAAAGATCGTAGTTTATCAGCGCAGTTTGAACACACTATTGTCGTCACAGAGACTGGCTGCGAAATTTTAACTCTGCGATCCGACGACACCATAGAACGAATAGTCACGGCCGAATAAGTCCATACCGCAGCAGCGGCGGCCGCTTAAGACCTGAGGTAAAGCAAATGAACATGGCTCTGGCGTTTAATAAGTCTTTACCTGGTTTATGTACTCTTGATAGTTATAAAAAGCATTTTGTTGAGTTTAATGACTGGCTGAAAAATGCCTTTGAACATCAAACAGTCGGCAGCCTGGTCAAAGCCCGCGCCCGTTTTATCGACGAGGTGCTGGTGTCTTTATGGCAGCATTTTGACCTGCATAAACATAAAAAAATCAGTCTGATAGCCGTAGGTGGTTATGGCCGGGGTGAACTACACCCCTGCTCTGACATCGATTTATTGTTATTAACCGACAGCAAACTCGACGCTCAGCAAAAAGAACAAATCAGTCAGTTTATTACCTTGCTGTGGGACTTACGTTTAGAAGTAGGCCACAGTGTGCGTAGCGTGAAAGAATCTGTCACGCTGGGTAAAGAAGACATCACCATTGCCACTAACCTGATGGAAATGCGCTTGCTGACCGGCAGCAAAGAGCTGTTTGATGAACTGCAACTGCAGGTTTGTAAAGACAGTTTCTGGACCTCTCAGGCGTTTTTTCAGGCCAAACGTGACGAGCAACAGCAGCGTCATGCCCAGTACCACGGCACAGCCTACAACTTAGAACCCAATTTAAAAGCCAACCCTGGTGGTCTGCGTGATATTCAAACCATAGGCTGGGTGGCAAAAAAGCACTTTAATACCAGAACCATGCGTGAACTGGTGGCTTATCAGTACCTGACTGAAGATGAATATCAGGAGCTGATGGAGTGTGAAGCTTATTTATGGCAAATGCGTTTTGCGCTGCATGTAGAATCTGGCCGTAACGAAAATCGCATTCTGTTTGACTATCAGCCAGCCGTCGCCAAACGCCTGGGTTTTGGTGATGACGGCAAAGCGTCCGTTGAACGTATGATGAAACGTTTTTTCCAGACAGTGCAACGGGTCGCTGAGCTAAACGATATGCTGCTGCAGCATTTTGACGGCAGTATTCTGAACAGCCAAAGTAAACTGAAACAGCAAAAGCTGGATGATTTTTTTGAGCTGACCGGTCATTTAATCCGAGCCACCGACAATGCCGTTTTTGCCCGTCGTGAAAATATTCTGCGTTTGTTCTGGCATATAGCCAATAACTCTAATATCACTGGCATTCACTCCGATACCATTCGTTTATTGCGTTTAGTCAGGCGTCGTCTGATGGGCGATTTGCAGGATTATGAAGCTTGTCGTCAGCTGTTTATGACCATTATGCGCCATCCTCGTGGTATGGACAGAGCCATTACACTGATGCATCGCCACGGCATTTTGGCCTCCTATTTACCAGCTTGGCGCAATATTGTCGGTCAGATGCAGTTTGATTTATTCCACGCCTACACAGTGGACGAACACACTCACCGTGTACTGAAAAACTTATACCGCTACTCACAAGCAGGTTTTGAAAACGAGTTTCCACTCTGCACTGACATAGTCAAACGGATGGAAAAACCAGAAATTCTGTATCTGGCTGGTGTTTTCCATGACATAGCCAAAGGCAGAGGTGGTGATCACTCTGAGTTAGGTTCTTTGGATGCGCGTGAATTTGGCAAGCTGCATAAGTTGAGTGACTTTGACAGCAAACTGCTGGCCTGGCTGGTGGAAAGTCATTTATTGATGTCGGTCACTGCACAGCGCCGGGATATTCACGACCCTGCTGTCATCGCTGAATTTGCCGATAAAGTGCGGGATGAAACCCGGCTGAATTATTTGTATTGCCTGACGCTGGCCGATATTCGTGCCACCAATGACAATTTATGGAATGACTGGAAAGGCTCATTATTACGTGAACTTTATTTAGGTACGCAAAAAGCCTTTCGCCGTGGCTTAGAGAAGCCCATGGATTTACGCGATTTGATTCGCGAAAATCAGGCAGAAGCTATGAAGTTGCTGCAAAAACAAGGCTTTACCGAACAAGAGGTGCTGCAGTTATGGGGCCGGATCAAAGCGGATTATTTTGCCCGCTATAACCCGAAACAAATTGTTTGGCACTGTGAACATATTTTGCGCCACAAAGACCCGGATGAGCCTTTGGTGCTGGTCGATAAAACGCCGTTCCGTGGCAGCACTCAGGTTTTTGTTTATACACCGGATCAGGACAACTTATTTGCCCATTTAGTGGCAGCGCTCGACAGCAAAAAGGTCAATATTTTTGATGCCCAGATCATGACCAATAAAGACGGTTATGCGATGGATACCTTTGTGGTGCTGGAGCAAAATGGTGAGCCAGTCACCTCGCCTTCCCGCTTACAAAGCCTCAAACGTGCATTAGAAACTTATATTAGCGGCAAACCGGAGCTGTCACGCGGTAAACCTCGTTTATCCCGTCAGATGCGGCCCTTTAATATAGCGCCCAAAGTGGTTTTTATTCCGGGTTCAAATAAACACCGCACTATGGTGGAGATTACAGCTTTGGATATGCCGGGATTGCTGGCTGATATAGGCTCGGTATTCCAGCAATGTGAAATCAGTATTCACGCCGCCAAAATCACCACCATAGGCGAAAAAGCCGAAGACTTTTTTATGATTTCCACGAGACAAGATCAGGCGCTGGATGCCGATCAACAATCACAGCTGCGTCGTGTTCTTGTCGAACAATTAACTCATATGACAGAGGGATAAAGTTTTGTCAGATTTAAAATCCGTTATCGAAGCCGCGTTTGAACAACGTGCATCCATTACGCCAGCTACTGTAACTGCAGAAGTAAAAGCTGCAGTGACTGCTGCCATTGAACTTTTGGACAGCGGCAAAGCCCGTGTTGCCGAAAAAATAGCCGGCGAATGGGTCACTCACCAATGGCTGAAAAAGGCTGTGTTGTTGTCTTTCCGTATCAATGACAATCAGGTGATGGACGGCGCAGAAAACCGTTTCTTCGATAAAGTACCGATGAAATTTGCCGACTACACGCACGAGCGTTTTGTTGCTGAAGGTGTACGTGTTGTGCCTCCAGCCGCAGTGCGTAAAGGTAGTTTTATCGATAAAAACGTGGTGCTGATGCCTTCGTACGTCAATATCGGCGCCTATGTCGGTGAAGGCACTATGGTGGACACATGGGCTACTGTGGGTTCATGTGCTCAGATTGGTAAAAACGTGCATTTATCCGGTGGCGTAGGCATTGGTGGCGTATTAGAGCCACTGCAAGCTAACCCAACCATTATTGAAGACAACTGCTTTATTGGTGCCCGCTCTGAAGTAGTGGAAGGCGTGATCATCGAAGAAGGCGCAGTGCTTTCTATGGGTGTGTATATCAGCCAGTCGACCCGTATTTACGATCGCGAAACCGGCGAAATTACTTATGGCCGCGTACCAGCAGGTGCTGTGGTAGTACCAGGTTCAATTCCATCTAAAGATGGCACCCACAGCCTGTACGCCGCTATTATCGTAAAAAAAGTAGACGCCCAGACCCGCGCTAAAGTAGGGATTAACGCTCTGCTGCGCAGCATCGACTAAGATAAAAATGGGGTCAGATCACATTGTTAACGGTTAACAATGTGATCTGACCCCAATTAGTTAAAACTGCTGTTCTATCCAGGGTAAGGCCAGGTCTTCAGCCTGCAAGGTTTCGCCTGCATCAATCTCTAAGGCCGGCGCTAACGCTGTGCCTTGTAACTCTGCCAGTAGTTCAGAAAACTGTTTACCAGCACCACAAAAGGTATCGCCATAACCGCTGTCCCCCAAACAAATCACAGCGTAGTGTTTGCCTGTTAATAATGGGAATCTGTCTTTTACGTCGATAAAAAATGGCAGCAAGTTATCCGGAATATCACCCTGCCCTGTGGTGGAGGTGATCACCAACCAGATATCAGGCGCAAAAGCTAATACATCATTGAGTTTAGGCTCGACATTTAGCTGAGTACTATAGCCTTTGCCCTGTAAAACTTTTTCTGCCTCTTCGGCAACAAATTGAGCACCGCCGTATACCGTGCCCACCATAATAGCTACTTTTTTCATACATCCTCTGCTTTATAACTGTCATTTTATAGCGGCGTCAAAACACTAAGCTCTGACTGCTCAAAAAAATTGCTGTACCAGTTGTCATCCGCAGGCCAACCGAATTCTGTAAATAACTGTTCTACTTCACCAAGCGGTGCTTCGATCACTAAATCAATGCCCGTTACCGGATGTTTTAACTCCAGTCGTTTGGCGATAAGCAACAATCTGTGGCTATTCAAATGTTCCGCAAATAAGCGATTATGTCTGCTTTCACCATGAGTGGTATCGCCTACTATCGGATGGCGTAAATGCGATAAGTGCCGACGCAGTTGATGCTTACGACCCGTTAGAGGCTGCAACGCCAGCAACGAATAACGTGCTACCGGATATTTACCTATAGCGATTGGCAATTCAACCTGTGCCAAAGGCCATAAAGCAGTCACTGCTTCTTGCTTATCTTTATCCTGGCTGGCGAGTTTGTCGGCAATTTTATCCAGTTGCTCTTTTAACGGATAATCCAAAATGCCCGCTTGTTTAACAAAGCCGCGGCAAACCGCCAGATAAAACTTGCGCCAGTGCTGCTCTGTTAACTGTTCTGTCAGTAAACGGGCAACATCGGCAGATAACGCAAATAACAACACACCAGAGGTGGGTCTGTCGAGCCGGTGTACTGGAAACACATGCTGACCTATCTGGTTACGCAAGGTTTGCATCACAAATACAGTTTCGTGTCGGTCTAAAAAAGAGCGATGCACCAGCATGCCAGCAGGTTTATCGATCGCTACCAGATACTGATCCTGGTATAAAATCGTCAGTACAGGAACTGCTATTAACTCAGGCTCTGGCACTACTTTGCTCACGTTTACCACTTAATAATTCATCCAAATCCGCAATACGATTAATCAGCAACAAAGTACGATGATCTAAATGTTTAAACGCCTCTTCGGCCATAGGGCAGACCGCAATTTGTTGCGGCAAAGGCAAACGCCCTTCCACTAAAGCACGCATACGCGGTAAAAATACAAACTGCAGCCAGTTTTCCAATGGCATGGTATCGCAAAAAAATGGCGCTGTGCTTTGCATAGCTTCAACACTGGGTGCAGTTAAGGCCCAAAGCCCGCAAGACTTTAACTCTGCCTCAATCTGATTTAGCAATATGGCGACTTGGGTATACATTATTCTGCTCGTCCGGCGAAAATTCCGGTTGATTTTATCACAGCCAACACCAGACCCGCCTTGCAAAAACACCTGCCCGTCGCCATTATGCTTGTTCATAACAAAGGAGTCGTGATGGATTTTGTCTGGTTATTATTGTTAGGTATGGCTTTTGTCTATGCGTTTTTACTGCAACGTAAGCAGGATGAAACAGCTGTGAAGCTCGCCAAACATCTGTGTAAGCAACAGGAATTACAGTTTCTGGAATGCGCCAGAGGCAAACATCAGTTTTCAAAACTGGATAACAGATGGCGCTGGTTTACCAGCTATCAGGTAGATTTTAGTGGCGATGGCGAAAGTCGGTATCAAGCCGAATTACGTTTATCCGGCCTGCGTTACCTGAGTTTTCAATTGCCACCCTACAGAGTTTAAGGCAACTGCTGTAATTTCTGCTCCAGCTTTCCGGTCAGAAAATCCTTATACATCACCCAATCCGCTGCCAGACTATAAAAGGGATATTTAAAGGTGGCGGGTTTATTGTGTTCAAACTTAAAGTGGCCAACCCATGCAAAACCATAACCAGCCACTAACATCAGCCACCAGTAACTCCATAAGCCTGTAACTAACAAAGTGGCCAAAATCGCCAGCACTAAAGTAGAGCCTATGTAATGCAAACGGCGACAAACTGGATTTTTATGTTCAGATAAATAATAGGGATAAAACTCAGAAAAACTACGAAAGCCAGACATCTGTTATGACTCCACCAGAGTTAAAGGGCTGCTTTGCCTTGGTCGGAACATTAAAGTACCTTTGACTTTGCTGAAACTCAACTCTGTGACCTGCTGATAATGATCCGAACTAAAAAAAGCTTTGTTTTTATCCAGAGTCACAAAAACGCCAATGCCCAAAGAAGCCGGATTTTGTTCTACTATTGAATCCACGGCATGCATTAAATAATGGCCTAAACCCAGATGCTGATACTTAGGCGAAATAGCGATAAAAGCCAACATGTGGTAATGCTTTACTGGCATAGCTGCATGAATTCGTTGTTCTTTTTCCAAGAGCTGTTTGGTTGAGACAAAACCTGCAGTCAGTAACATTTTTAGCCGCCAATGCCAGAATCTGTCACCACTCAATTTAGAACCTGGTTCTGTAACACAAGCCACACCTAACAGCTGCTGCTCAATAAAAATACCAATCACAGGCTGCTCTTCCTGCCAGAATACATTCAACTCTTCACGGATGGCTGCTCTTAAGCGTTGCTCATAGTCGCTTTTTTCCGACTGGAAAATATCCATAAAAACTGGATCGTCATGATAAGACTGGTATAACAAGGAGGCGGCTAGTTTCAGTTCATCGGGGGTTAACAACTGTGCTTTAAGCTGGTTTAGATCAAGAGCAGGTTGATTTGGCATGATATGTCCCTGTTATTTCTTGTAGTTTGAGTATCAACATAGCAGCGAAGCTGCAGATTGCCAATGCAGCATAGCGATCGAACCACTACACTTAATACAAACCACTAAGGAATTACAATGATGGATATGACCACACACGATATGGCGACACTTTTTGCTCAGCTGGGTTTAGACAATAGTCCGTCGGATATTCAAGCTTTTATCGCTAATCATAAACTTACCCCTGAGTTGTCTTTATCTGAAGCATCGTTCTGGACAGAGGCTCAGGCCAATTTTCTTAAAGAAAACTGGCGGCAGGATGCTGACTGGAGCGCTGTGATTGATCAGTTAAATGTGCAGTTAAGGCACTAATTACCGGGATAAAGGGAAGTGCTACCGTACAGGCAACACCTCCCTGGTCCAGGGATTGTTACAACTGGCGATAGGCTTTTTCCCCCCAGCCAGTTAACACACCGTTCTTAAACACCAACGGAGTGCATTCATTTTTCGTGGTTTCACCGTCGCTATGCTCATGATGAGTGCGGTAAAACAGCACTACGGTTTCATTGTCGCCTTCACGGAATGACTCACTGAAATCTGGTGTGCCTAACTGACCACGGACTGAAGCTAATTCAGTGCCCAGATTTAACTGGCTGATCACCTGATTATTTAATTTTTGCGTTTTTTTCCAGGACGAATTGTTGCTGTCATTCTCATCCTTACCGCCTATAGCCACCACACAACCAGATAACGCCATCATGGCTGTTGCTACTGTTAATACCTTTAAATAGTTCATTGCTTGTCCTTAGAGTTTTAACTTGTTGTTTTTTAAAAGCAAAACTGGGGCCAACTTTTAAAGTTGTTTAATAACAATAACTTATAAAATCATGCTAGTGATATGAATAACTTAGGTGGTAAATTTCACTAAATTTTAGTGAAACTAAAGAAACTTATGGAACAACTAAGCCAACAAGTCGCAAAAATTGCAGCTCAACTGCAGCAAGAAGGTAAAGAACCCAGCCTGGCTTTAGTCAAAGCCCGTTTAGGCATAGCCACTATGAGTCCAGCTTTATTGCAGGCCTATCAGGCCTGGCGTAATGGCGCTGTTAGTGTACAAAACACGTCAGAGCAAACATTTCAGCCGGTGAGTGAACAGCCCTCTGATCTGCAAGCAGACTTGGCTCGCATTGAAGCCAAACTTGATTTGATTATCAAAAAGCTGGGGATCTGATGTTAGTAGCAGAGCTGGAATTTAAAATTATTGCTGATACCAGCTTTGATGAAGCGGAACAGGGTATTCGCCATTATCTGGAGAAACTGATTTTTCAGGGCCAGATTTTAGGTCGTGAATTCCCGACTTATCAGGCCAAAGACAGTTTTTTCAGCCGTGTTGTCTTGCCACAAGCTGATGCGTTGGACAAAAAATCACACAGCACAGCAGGCCTCAACGCTTTAGACCAATTGCAGCAAGTGGGTTTAAGTTATCCCAAGCTGACGGTTCTTGGCGATGATTTAATGTCAAATCATACCGACCCTTGCCCCAATCACTCCGCTTTGATTTTATTTTGTAGTTTTTCAGCCACCAACTCAGTGCTGTACTGCGCTGAACATTTTGCCCCAGTGCCTTTGTATAAAGTGGGCCGAATATCAGGTGAGGATTTTGAGCCTTTAGTACGCTGGCAATTGCAGTATCAGGCGCTGGATGAAATTCAGATGCAGGAATCCAGAGTGCTGCTTAAAAGTGCAGAACAAAGTGTGCAGGGCTTTTACAGTGGCTTAAACCAACAAGGTTATAAACAGGCCAGAGCGCTGAGCAAAGAGCTGAACAAGCCGGTTTATTATTATCTGTACAGTGGCAGCAGTCTGGAATGCGCTTTAGATGCAGAGAAAAAATGCCCATCTTGTGGCTCTGACTGGAAACTTGGTCAGAGCTGGCATGGCCTGTTTGATTTTTGCTGTGAACCTTGTCAGTTGGTATCCAATATAGCTTTTGACTGCCAGCCCTGAGCCTTGGATCAGATCAGAAACTTAGCTGCTGTAAAAAAGTGGCTAAGTCCGGTGCCAGCAAATCTTTGACTTCCATCCCTACTTTTTCCAGATAAACTTCGCCTGTCGCCACCAGCACTGATATTAAAAAATCGTCGTGGTCGGTGGCAGCAATAAATACAGTTTCACGCTGCTTTAAACGTCTTTTCATCAAAATATGCGCAATGATATTTTGCTGCAACCGCTCAAAATCAACCTGATGCCAACTCATCAACAGCTCCAGCTCTCCCCTTTCGTGCTGAACCTTTAAACCCCCACCAAAATAGCTGGTGTAAAACTCTGTCAGTTGTTCAGGAAACTCCAGCTCTAAAGCTTGCTGAGTTTTGGATAAATCCAAAGCAGGTTCAGCTTTTACCGGACGCCAATGCACCTCACCGTCCACCACTTCACCATACTGACAAGGTGAATCCTGTTCAGGGTCAAGCCAACTGAGTAGTGTCGGGTGTTGTTTTTGATAAGACTCTACAAATTGTGCAAATTGCTGATGGAATTGGTCCGGCATGGTGATTCGCTTCTGTGCTAAAATTGCCGCCATTCTAACTTGGTTGTTGGTGTTATGACAAAAATACAAACTGAGGTGCTTGCCGGCTTAACTCTTGGCCAGGCCACTGCTTATATTGATCACTACAGTCCTGAGTTATTGCAGGCTGTGCCGCGCACTTTAGGCCGTCAGGCTATAGGTTTAGGCGAAGAATTACCTTTTGTTGGTCAAGACACCTGGCATGGCTACGAGTTGTCATGGCTGAGCCCTAAAGGTAAACCTATGGTGGCTTTAGCTACTTTTGTAGTGCCTTTTAATACGCCGAACCTGATTGAATCCAAATCCTTTAAACTCTATTTAAACAGCTTAAATCAAACTAAATTTGCCGATATCAGCCAGCTGTACCGCACTATGAAAACCGATTTATCAGCCTGTGCCGGTGGTCCTGTGCACGTGACTCTGCATAACGTCAACGAGCTGACGGCCTTTCAACCCACCTGGTTACCAGGCCGTTGTATTGACGATTTAGATATTGAAGTTGAGCATTACGACTACAAACCAGAGCTGCTGCAATTAAACCCAACAGGCGCTTTGGTGGACGAAAAGCTACATTCGCATTTGCTGAAATCCAACTGCTTAATCACATCGCAGCCAGACTGGGCCAGTGTTTATATTCATTACAAAGGCAAAGCTATTGATCATGCCTCCTTGCTGAAATATTTGATTAGTTTCAGAAGCCACAATGAATTTCACGAGCAATGTGTAGAGCGGATTTATCTGGATTTATGGAATTTGTGTAAGCCGGATTTTTTAATGGTATACGCCCGCTACACCAGAAGAGGTGGGCTGGATATCAACCCACTACGCAGCAGCGAACCTTGTGATCAGCCTAACTTACGCTTAACACGGCAGTAATTAGTGGGGGTAAGTTTTATTGCCCCCCAAAGTGCCTAAGCACAGCCAAACCTGGCGGCACTATTATGACGCTTAGACTCAATCAACCTCCAGGCCTTGATTGTTTTTATGCGCGACCAAGTTTTAGCACTAAAAATTATTAGTCGCTGGCATATAAAATTTGGGCAATGAAATGTTTAAAATTAGCTTTCTGATAAGGCTCCATAGTGAAACCTATAACACTAACCGTCAGGACTAATAGCAGAACAGAGAACAGAGCGGGTTTCTTAAACAAAAAGGCCGCTCGACGCGAATTGGTATGAAGCTTACTTAACATTGCTTTTAGGGGGAAAGGTCTCTTGAGCATTTGCCTTATAAAGTCCGAAACCCCTTGTCGTTTATATAAATCCCAACAAACTCCGGCTATTGTGGAGAGAACAAGAAGCGGCAGCAAAGCTATGGTTAGATTAATGATCAAGCTTATCCATTGAGGCAAAATTTCACTAAATAACGTCAGCCTTGTGGTATGAATCCAGTCTACGTTCGGGATTTTAGTAAACAACATAAACAGCATGACCATTGAAGCCGGTAAAAATAGTGCTAAAGAGAGCTGAAGCGCCTGACCGCTTAACCTAAACCTGACGCGGGCTTGGATTACACTGTTCGAGCTTTCACTTAAATCCGTGACCTCTTCATCTGTAGCTGCAGTTAACTGCAATGATTCTGGCGCTAATTCAAACACTGCTGCAAATGCCTTTACTGACTCCAGCGATGCTGTGCCACTTTTTTCGATTCGCTGCACTGTTCGCAAACTTAACCCTGTTACTTCAGCCAACTCACTCTGACTCCAAGCACGCTTTTTTCTCAGATCTATTAAGATTTTATTGTTTATTTGCATGTACATGAACCGCTACCTTCCCAAGTTGCTAAAGATATCATTTTGAAGCGTTTTAATCGTTTGAAAACGTCGTGGTAACGTCATTAATGCGACATCAATATGACATTGGGAGGGAAATCAAAAGAATTTAGTCATTTACTTCATTTAAACTGATGCTTGAGCAGCCAGCAGGCTCAGGTCTTGCCTCTTGCCCCAAAATAATTTATTGATTTAATTTCAGTGAGTTTAAAGAAAAAACCATAGAAAACTGCTAACACATCTATCTCTCAAAGAGCGGGGCAAAGGGCAAGACCTGACCCCATTTTTCCACTCGACTGTCTCAATGACAGTTTGTAAGTGGGCGATTTGTGCATCACGTTCGTGAAACCAGACTACAAAAGCACGACTTACAAGATTGAAGAGTGGCAAGCCCCAGGGCTTGCCATCGAGTAGCCGCAAGCGGTTGTCGGCTATAGGGTGGGAACTGTGCCGCCGTCAATCCTGTACTCTGCCCCAGCGATAGAAGCGGATCGTGGGGATGCCAGGAAGGCGATTAAATCGGCAACCTCGTTTGGCTTGGCTGGTCGGCCTACCGGGATCCCCCCCAGCCAGTCCATGATCAGTTTCTTGCCCCCCTCGTAGTCCGTTCCGGCCTCGGCAGCCATCCGCTTTGCGAATACGACGGAAGCCTCGGTCTCAATCCACCCCGGAGCAACGCTCAGCACACGAACTCCCTTTGGCGTCACCTCTCTTGCCAGCGACTTACTATATGTAGTGAGAGCCCCCTTGGCCGCGGCGTACGCGGTAGTGGACTCGGGCAGAGGCAGCACGCGCTGGATGGAGCTAACGTGGATAATGACACCCGAGCCTTGAGCCAGCATCGTTGGCAGAAGTGCACGATCCAAGCGTACGGCAGGCATCAGGTTCAGATTCAGCTCGACGAACCAGTGCTCATCACTAATGGCAGCGAAACCACCACCGGGAGTCTTTGAGCCACCAAGCACGTTGATCAAGATATCTACACCACCCCAATCCTGCAGGACAGTCTGAGCAAGATGACTCACACCTTCTGCCGTCGACAGGTCGGCAGCTACGTAGGTTACCCCCTCTACCGGCTGCGCAGGCAAAGTGCGCGCGGATGTCGCCACCCGGGCACCTGCCTCCACAAGCGTTTTCACGACTGCAGCGCCAAGGCCCAGCGTGCCACCGGTAACAACTGCCCGAAGGCCATTCAGATGAAGATCGAAGCTCATAGTGTTATCTCCAGTGATGCTATCAGGCCGCGTTCCAGACGGAAGCGGTAGGACAGAACGATCGGGCTGCCGGGGAAGTTGCCGCTGACGTTGGCGCGGACGAGCTGGAAGCCGTCCTTCCGCTCAATGGCAAACGGCACGCTCGTCGCGTTGTACTTGGCCGATGCCTCGGCCATAAAGGTCTTGATGGCGTTGATCCCTGTGTAGGTGTGACCGACATCCTTCATGACGGCTTGCGCCGTGAAGCAATGCGCCAAGGCCTCAGGGTTGTGTTCGGCCGCAAAATACGCGGCAATTGGTTCGGGCAGAGTTAAAGCTGACATGATGAACTCCTTGGTTGGGAAAGTTCACACTATGCTCCCTTGCATTACATTAGTGAATACAGCACAATCAGGATGGGTTATGTAGGAAACAATATATAATGCGTGGATCCGATTTTGCTGAGCTGAAGGCATTCGTAGCGGTCGTAGAGCGTCAGAGCTTTGCCAGAGCGGCAGAGCATCTGGGCCTGTCACCTTCCGCTCTCAGCCAGACCATTCGACAGCTGGAAGGCCGCATCGGCGCACGTCTTCTGAATCGCACAACCCGAAGTGTTGCGCCATCGGCAAGTGGCGAACTGCTCTATATGCGCATAGCTCCATTGTTTCGGGAGATGACAGATGCTGTTGCTGAAGTCAGTGAGGCAACGGGACAGGTGAGCGGCACACTGCGCATCAACACGCTGGGGATAGCTGCGAGAACTATCATTGCGCCCAGGCTTGCACGCTTCCATCAAGTACACCCTGACGTGATTCTCGACATCGTCGTCGACGACTCGCTGACTGATATTGTCGCTGGCCGCTTTGATGCGGGCATTCGCGTTGGTGGAAAGCTGGAGAAAGACATGGTTGCCGTCCGCCTCACACCAGACTTGAACATGGTTGCTGTAGCGTCCCCGGACTACCTCGCGCGTTGGGGAACACCGAAGTCACCTGACGAATTACATCAGCATCAATGCATAAACTGGCGGCTACAAATGGACGGTAGGTACTACCGCTGGGAGTTTAATAAGCAAGGACAACGACTGGAAGTTGCGGTGGAAGGTTCAGTCGTGACCAATCATGCAGACATCGGGATTGCTGCTGCGCTAAACGGGCTCGGAATCGCCTATCACTTTGAGCGAGACGGCGTGGGTGAGCTTTTGGCGCAGGGACGGTTAGTCCAAGTACTCGCAGACTGGTCAATTTCACGCCCTGGGCTATTCCTCTACTATCCGAGCAGACAGCATAGACCGGCCCTTCTCGGTGCGTTCATCGACTGTCTATTGGACCGAAAACCCTTTGATCTGCTTTAGGCTCTGGCTATTTAAGGGTGACTTTACACTCAATTATTGCCCCTGCTGGTCCAGCCTTAGGCTTTTAGAACATGCTTCCTGCACTTTCCTGATTTTGATACCAAACGGGCGGGTACAAAACCCGCCCTACAATATCTAAAGATCCACCCCCAACCACGCCTTATGCATAGCCTTTTGCTGACGGCTTGGTTTAGCAACAGGCTCGATTTTTCCTATACCTTTTGGTTTATCAGCCAACACCAGTTGTTGATGCTGTAATCTGCCCTGACGGAAATAACTGACTTGTACCTTGTCGCCTGTTTTAAAATCCTGCAAACGTTGGCTCAAATCGCCCTTTAACTGCAAAGCATTAATAGCAACAATTAAATCTTCAGAGGTAAAACCCGCTTTCCAGGCCGGACTATCACGTTCAACCCTTTGCACAAGCGCAAAACCGCTTTTGTTTTCAGCAGTGATGCCTGCGAAACGTTCACGTTCTTTGCCCCTTTGCCATTGCAAACCAAAGCTGGCTAACAGCTGTTCAGGCTCGAATTTCATCGGCTGTTCTATTTGTTGTTGCCACCATAAGTTTTGATCTTCACCTGTCAGCTCGGAAGCAATCTGGATCACGTCTTCGGCGGTAAAAGCTGTGGTTTTAGCGAAACGCTGATACAGCTGATTATGCAGTTCGCGGTAGCTGGCTTTGCGGCCTGACTGCCGCAAAATTAATTCATCCAACAGCCAACTGGCAATATAACCTTCTGAGTAAATGCTGACATTAAAGTTAGCGCCATGATCTCCGCCAGAACTTATCCAGCTATCAAAACTACCTTCGGCTACCGACTGCACTAAACGCCCGGGAGTATGCATAAATCTGTGCAGACGTTTGGTCAGATCCTGATAAAACTCAGCTGTTGTCATTAAACCTGCGCGCAATAACAACTGATTCTGGAAATAACTGGTAGAGCCTTCAGAAATCCATAACAGACTGCTGTAGTTAGGATTGATATAGTCATAAGGAACCAATCCGGCGGGCCTGTATGCTTTGACATTCCAGGTATGAACTACTTCGTGTGACGCTGTGCTTAAAAACTCCAGATAATTCGCGCGGGGCGCAAAAGTGAATCTGTCGCGTTGGATCACAGTTGAATTTAGATGCTCAGTGGCTCCACGAACACCGTCTGTGGCGTGCACAATAAACAAATAACGGCTGTAAGGGTAACCTTGCCAAATAGAGTCAGTTTGCTGCACCAGCTTTGCTAAATCTTTTTGCATTTGTGTTGCGTTGTAATTGCCTTCGCCCCAAATCACCAGATCGTAATCTCGGCCATCGACCTGAAAATTGTGGTGCTGGTTGATGCCTGTTTCTATAGGTGAATCGGCCAGCACATCGTAATTAGCGGCAACAAATTTGTGTTCGTTGTCCTTTTTATCCATACCAGAGAAAGAGCGCCAGCCTTTTGGTACCTCCAACTGCACTGATACAGCTTCAGCTTTGTGTGGCTGGCTGAACATTAAATAAGCGCTGGCGTTGATATAAGCATGAGTTTCATCAATATGGCGGGTGCGTTCCACCAGTTGATTGGCATAGACTGTATATTCCACTACAACTTTACCTGTTGTTGCAGGCTCTAAAGTCCAGCTGCTTTTCTCAGCTTTTTGCCATCTGATCGCTTTGCCTTGCGCATCCACAGCAGTGAAGCCGCTGATGCCATTGGCTAAATCTAAAATTTTATATTTACCACTGCGCCAGGAAGGCAACATCAACGTCAGAGCTTTGACCTCTGCCACATTCAGCTCCATTCTGACTTTTGCTAAATGATGCTCTGGTTCAGTGATACTGATTTGATAATCCACTTGTGCCCAACTGTATGCAGAGCTGCATATTATGATCAGTGCAAAAAAAACTTTCAGAAAACTCACGCTGTAACCTCCAAAACCAAAAATGAAAAACAACCATAAATTCAAATAAATAGCGAATAAAACACCACCAAAAGCCAGATAAAAGCGATCAAAATTATGTAACCCACCTTGTACTATTACATTTTAACTTTTACTTTCAGATCAAATTCTGCTTTAATGCACAGCGTCCTGACAGGGACAACCCTATTAACTTCAGACTAAAAGTGAACAAGATGAACTATCTGACCTCTGCTGAAGAACAAAGCTGGTTACCTTACTATTTAACCAAAAAGTAATCACAAAAAAATACCCTACATCATTGCTGATTTGAAGCGGACTTTTAGTCCGCTTTTTTCATTTCCTGCCAGAATATGCTGTCGCTTTTATCATTATTGCAGATATACTTAGCTCAAACCGAGCGGGTTTTGTACCTGGGGAATTATTCTGGTGGCCGAGCAGCAAAGTGATGTAAGACAACAGCTGGCAAATGCAGTAAAAGCACGCAAGCAGCTGGAAGATACCTACGAAAGTCAGTTTAAAATTTTATCTCAGTTTGTCTCCAGGTTATCTTTGACCTGTAAAGGCATAGATATTGAGCTGGATAATAAGCTGGCACGTTTGCGTCAGGAATTTGCCAAAGGCACAGATCTGGAAAAAATTCTGCCTTTAGTAGAAAGCGCCGTTGAAACTCTGAAAACACTGGAATCACGCCAGCAATCTGAATTAAAGAAAGCACAAAGCACCATAACTGATGCAGGTAAACTACTGCAAAAGCAACGTGGTTTACCAGACCAGTTAAGACGTGATCTGCGTGATTTGCTGACTAAAGTAGAAGAGCCCTCTGCTACAGTGCAGGCGTTTTTACCTCATATCACCCGTTTAACAGAATTATATCAGTCAGCTTTAGCGACCAAACAGCAGAGCGAGCAAGGCGACACGGCTGATGACAATAAGTATCAGGCTATTTGCCGGCAAATTTCTATTGAACTGACTAACCTGCTAAGCGAATTGGCTTTTGAAGGTAAATATGGCCAGGACATAGAAAGAATTCGCTTAACTTTATTGTCTGATGTCAGTATTGAAGCGCTGCTGGAATCCTGCTTACGCACTATTGAAATTATCATTGCTTCAGTGACTGACGAGCGTCAGTCGGCTCAACATTTCCTGCTAAAACTAAACGAAGCCCTGACCGGGGTGCAGCAAGCTGTTGTTTCTTCGCTAAATAGCTCCAACAGCATCAAAGAAAAAATGCAGCTGCTGAACCAGCAAATAGAGCTGCAAATCACCAATTTAACTGCAGATACCAAATCAGCCACTTCGCTGGAGCAGTTGCAGTCTTTGGTCAGCACTAAACTGGGTGCTATTACCAATTCTTTGCGTGAAAAAGAGCAATTGGAAAGAGATGAGCGTGAGCTGATGCTCACCACCTTACGTCATATGGAATCCCGCCTGTCAGAACTGGAACAGGAAGCGACCCAATTTAAAAAACGCCTGGCTGAACAAAAATTCAGAAGCTTGCAGGATGCGTTAACAGAATTGCCTAACAGAGCAGCTTTTGACGAACGTTTTGAGCTGGAAATTCGCCGTTCTCAGCGTTATGGCAAACCTCTGGCTATAGCTTTGGCTGATGTGGATCACTTTAAACAAATTAACGATAACTATGGCCATAGTGCTGGTGATAAAACCTTAAAAGTCATAGCTCAGGCATTAAAACAAAGCTTACGTGAAACCGACTTTATCGCCCGCTATGGTGGCGAAGAGTTTATTATTTTGTTCCCGGAAACACATTTATCTGAACTTAAACAGCCTCTGGATAATCTGAGGGAGAGGATCAAGAAAATCCCCTTTAAATTCAAAGACCAGAACGTTCCCATTTCAATTTCTTTTGGTGCGACTGAACTCAAAACCTCTGACAACAACAGAGCAGCTTTTGACCGTGCAGACGAAGCTTTATACGAAGCCAAACGTGCAGGCAGGGATCGAGTCGTGCTGAAAAGCTGAATAACGGCGCAAGCCGGGTCATAAGGAAGTAATCTATGCATGTACAACTGAATCCTTTGGGCGCTATGGCGCTTTTGTCTCAACTTGAAGTTGACCGCCTGAAAAATAACACCAGCACTGACGCCTTTAGCTTATTCCGTAATTGTTGCCTTGCCGTACTGAACGTTGGCAGTCATACCGACAGCTCCAGTGAAATTTATGATCAATTTAAAAACTTTGACGTGAATTTATTAGCCCGCGAACGTGGTATCAAAATTGAACTCTTTAATCCACCAGAAAGCGCTTTTGTCGACGGTCAGATCATCCGTGGTATTCACGAGCATTTATTTGCGGTGTTGCGCGACATTCTGTTTTTTCATACTCAGCTGACCCACGCCAACAGACTGGATTTACAAAACAGCGATCATATTACCCATACGGTATACGACATTTTGCGTAACGCCCGTGTGATAGATTCAGCAGTAGAACCCAATATGATTGTCTGCTGGGGTGGTCATTCGATTAACGAAGCTGAATATAAATACACCAAAGAAGTAGGTTATCAATTGGGTTTACGCGGTATGGATATCTGCACTGGCTGTGGCCCAGGCGCTATGAAAGGCCCAATGAAAGGTGCAACTATTGGTCATGCTAAACAGCGTAATACCAAAGGCCGTTATTTAGGTTTAACAGAGCCAAGCATTATTGCCGCTGAACCACCAAACCCTATAGTCAACGAGCTGGTGATTTTGCCTGATATCGAAAAACGTCTGGAAGCCTTTATCCGGGTTGCTCATGGCATTATTATTTTCCCTGGTGGTGCAGGCACAGCTGAAGAGTTGCTGTATTTATTAGGCATTATGCTGCACGAAAAAAACAAAAAGCAGAAGCTGCCGGTGATCCTGACAGGGCCACAACAAAGCGCTGCTTATTTTGCTGAACTGGCCAGTTTTATTGAACAAACTTTAGGTAAAGAAGCGCTGGATCTGATTGAAATAGTGATAGATGACCCGGCTGAAGTGGCCCGCAAACTGAAACAAGGTTGTACTGAAGTACGGCAATATCGTAAGAGTTCGGGTGATGCTTATCACTTTAACTGGACCTTACATATAGCACCTGACTTCCAACATCCATTTGCTCCTACTCACCAAAATATGGCCTCTTTAGATCTGCATCTGGAGCAGGATAAAGCCAAATTAGCAGCTCATCTGCGCCGTGCTTTCTCTGGCATAGTAGCTGGTAATGTCAAAGATGAAGGTATTCGCGCCATCAAACAACATGGTCCATTTAAGCTGTCAGGCGAACCTGCGTTAATGAATCTGATGGATAAGTTGCTGCAGGCATTTGTTGCTCAGGGCCGGATGAAATTGCCTGGTTCAAAATATGAGCCTTGTTATCAAATTCTGAACTGATATGGCACATTTGTTATTACTCGACGGACTAAACTTAGTCCGTCGTTTATACGCAGCACAGGAACGCCCTTTTCATAACTCCCCTGCTCCTTACAGCGAAGCTACAGGCCAACAACTGCTGCACAATACCGCTGAGCAACTGCAACAAATCGTAGTCAAGCTAACGCGGCAATTTAAGCCCAGCCATGCACTGGCAGTCTTTGAAGTGACGCATCTGAACTGGCGCACCCAACTGTACCCTGCTTACAAAGCAGATCGTTTGCCTATGCCGGAGCATTTACAAACTGCTTTGCCTGCACTTAAACAAAAACTGGCCGATATAGGCATCGAAAGCTTTCAAATGCCCGATCAGGAAGCTGATGATGTGATAGCCAGCCTTGCTATGACAATGCGTAAACATCAGCAGCAAGTTACTATAGTGTCGACAGACAAAGGCTACTTACCTTTATTAGCTGAAGGTGTGGCTGTGTACGACCATTTTAATCGCCAGCAGCATAGCGCTGAGACAGTGCAGCAGAAGTTTGGCGTGTTACCAGAGCAGTTAGTCCGATATTGGAGCCTGGTGGGTGATAAAACGAATAACATTAGTGGTCTGACAGGTATAGGGCCAAAAACGGCAACAGAACTGTTAAAACTGGGGCCAGATATTAAAACTGCTCTGGCTCATCCGGATTGTCCGGCCAAACTAAAAGACAAGATTGTGGCGTCACGTGCAGAACTGCAGCTATTTATGCAGATCTTAAGCCTGAGAACTGATTTACAGTTGGGGCTTAACTTACAGCAAGTACGTTTTACAGCATGCTGAGGCAGAAGATGAAAGTAAAAACCATAGCCTTCTTACTTGCAGGATTAGTGCTGTATGCCGGTTTAACCAGTATTACCCTGATGTTTTACAAAGACGATCCTGATCAGATGAACTGGCAGGACAGAGAAGCCTTTAACACCAAATATATTTATAAACTGGATTTAACCAAAGCCATCAGTCGAAATCAGGTGATTGATTCTCTGGGTGGACCTGACATTACTGAAGCCAAAAAGCACCAGCAACAGGTTTATCAGGTACTGTATTACCGCACTCACAGAACAAAAACTGACGGCATTACCACCAAAGATGAATGCACTGCTATTTTATTTAAAAATCAGCAACTCATTGCTATAGGTGAAACCGCAGTCGAGCAATTTAACCAACTGGATTAAGATGGCAACTTTGGGATCTTTAACAGGGCTTTATCAACACTGCACTAAATTTTATGCAGAAAAGCACGAGCTCACTGCACTGCAGCAACTGGAATTGCTGCAACAGATTTGCAAGCTTGCAGCCCAACTGGCCTATCAATCTCCGTTGTTGCTGTTATCTCAGTTATCCCTGACTCCAGCCACTGGTTGCATTTCAAGCAAACTCTTTATCAAAGAAGCGGCTTTATTAACAGCTATTGCTATGGCCGGGCGCTGGCCTGAAGAATTATTTGTGCAGCTGTTAAAAAGCTGCCTGCTGCAGCATTTGTCTGTCACTGCTTTATTGGAAAAGTCGGCCAAAGCTGAAGAGCTAAGTGTTTTAGAACAACAACAGCTGAAGTTCCCCGCAGTAGTGACTATTAAACAACACAAAGAATTAGTGGAAAAAGCCGGCGTATTCAACCTGCTGCGTCAGTGTTATGGCAAAAACAAAGGCTTGGCGACCTGGCAAAGCCCTTATTTCAGCCAGTTGATTAGTTTTTGCTGGCAGCTGACACGCTTGATGTTACCTGGAGCAGGCAAATTAATAGCACTAGAAAAAATAGCCGTTATGCTGCTGCCACAAGCCACTGTAACAGAGCAGCAGTTCTGGCAGGCTCTGTCTTGTTTAAACAGCAGCAGCTACAGCACAGGGCGATTTGGGCGTGACTCTGATGCTAACCTTGCGCTGTTGCTGTGTGAAGTTAACAGCACAGAGCAGATGCAGCTGTTAGTCCAGCCGTATGACAAAAGTACAAAACAACTGTTGCCAGCACAAACAGCAACTGCAGCAGACTGGCAGTTATTAAACCCCAGACAATACAACCAGGACGACTGGCTTAACGGCTGGCAACAAGATAATAAACTGCTGCCGCAATGGCCCGAACCTGCAGATTTACCTGCATTAAGCTGGCTACAACAACTGAGCCATGCCGCCAAAGTAAATCAGCAAGCAGAACTGATAGAGCAACATCCGTGGTTGATGCAACAGCTGCGGGAAAAGGCCTCAGCACAAAGCAGGCAACAACAAAAAATTCAGTCCACTCAACATGCTATTGCCATGCTGGGTCAGGAACAACTGCTGCCTTTGTTAAAGCAAGCCTGGCTGGAGCAACATTGTCAGCAACAACATCAGCCCCTCCATAACTGGTTGCTGGAGTTCAGACGGGTATTAGCCAAAGCTTTGTATTTATTAACTCAGCCAGTAAAGTTTTATGCTTTAACGTCCCAACAAGCAGAGCTTTTGGCCTGGTGTTTATGCTGGCCTTTGTGGCAACAGTCCGATCTGCGATTTTTAGCCTTGTCGCATCCAACACAGCCCGTCAGTCTTATCAGCCCGTGGTTAAAACAGCAGTTGTGGCAAAGTGAGCACTATCAGCAACTGGCGCTAAAAACGCTGAAACATTTGCAGTTTAATCAAAGCTGGCAAGATGCCTGCCTGCATTATCGAGCCTTACCGACCTCAACGCATTCTTACCCTATGGCCTTTGTATTGGCTTTTACTTTTGATCTGGCCGCTTCTGTATTTTCCGATAGCGACGATAAAAACAGGCTGGATCACAGTTATAAATTTGTAGAGCCACATTTGGAAGCACAGCTATGCTCTGCATCAGATTGGCAGGCGCTGTTAATTGAACAAACCCAACCATTCAGCCAACTTATTGCCAGTTGTAGTTTTATTTCTCCATTTTCTAAAGTTATGCCGCAGGAAGTGACAGATTTGTCGCAGATGTCGGCATAAACTGGAAAATAAACACCAAAACTGGTATATTTTCGGCGTTTTTTCACAAGCTCAGCTACAACAGCTGTCATAAGAAGAATGTATAAACGTCAGCTTTGTGTTTAGTACAACAGTCCAAGTAAGATTAAGTCATTAAAGGAACGTTATGAGTTCACAAACTATTACGGTCATCAAAGGTGATGGCATAGGTCCAAGCATAGTAGAAGCCGCTATCCAGGTTCTGGATAAAGTAGGCTGTAACTTTAACTACGAATATGTTGAAGCTGGCTTAACTGCGTTAGAAACTACTGGCGAGTTGCTGCCTCAAACCACCCTTGATGCGATTGCCCGTAACAAAATCACCCTAAAAGGCCCGCTCACTACGCCTGTAGGTGAAGGTTTCACCTCTATCAACGTAACTTTACGTAAAAAATTCAACCTGTACTCGAACGTACGTCCGGTAATTTCTTTCAAAGGCACTAAAGCCCGTTACGAAAATATCGACATCATTACAGTACGTGAAAATACTGAAGGTATGTACTCAGGTGCTGGCCAAATCGTGAAAAACGAAGGCGAGCTGGCAGAAGCCATGAGCGTAGTGACCCGTGAAGGTTCTGAACGTATTGTTGAGTTCGCCTTTGAACTGGCTCGCCGCGAAAACCGTAAAAAAGTGACTATTGTTCACAAAGCCAACATCCTGAAATCTACCTCTGGCCTGTTCTTAAAAACTGCCCGTGAAGTAGCTTTGCGTTACCCTGATATTCAGGCCAGCGAGATGATCGTTGATAACGCTTGTATGCAGTTGGTGATGAACCCACAACAGTTTGATGTGATAGTCACAACCAACCTGTTTGGCGATATTTTATCTGATTTATGTGCTGGTTTAGTCGGTGGTTTAGGTATGGCACCAGGTGCCAATATCGGCAAAGACTGCGCTATTTTTGAAGCAGTACACGGCAGCGCGCCGGACATTGCAGGCAAAAACCTGGCAAACCCAAGCTCAGTGATTTTAGCTTCTATCCAAATGCTGGAATATTTGGGCATGAAAGATAAAGCAGAAAAAATTCTGGCCGCTTTAACTGATGTGATTGCATCAGGTGACCGCACCACCCGCGACTTAGGTGGCAGCCACGGCACTACAGACTTTACAGCAGCCATGCTGGAACGTTTGTAATATACTGAAAATGGGGTCAGATCACATTATTCGTTTGGCGAATAATGTGATCTGACCCCATTTTTTTGCCATCATCTGCGCTTCACAATACTATGCTCTGATAAGTTTTGATTTCAGGGAGAGTATCGATGTTCCAACTGTATTATTCACCAAGCACCGCCAGTATGGCGCCGCATATTCTGCTGGAAGAACTGGCTGTTCCTTACGAGCTGCTATTAACAGACACAGCAACAGGCTCACATAAAAGAGCTGACTATCTTGCGTTAAACCCTAACGGTACTATTCCAACTTTAGTGGACCGTGGTCAGGCTATTTTTGAAACTGCTGCCATTTGCCTGCATTTAGTCGATAGCCATCCAGAAAAGAACTTATTCCCAGCCCCCGGTACTCTTCAACGCGCTGAAGCTTACAAATGGCTGATTTGGTTATCTGCCACCTTACAAAGCACTTTAGTGGTGTATTTTTATGCGGATCGCTGGGTGAGTTCAGAGCAAAATGCAGCAGATGTAAAACGTCATGCAGAGCTAAAAGCCCAAAGCCTACTGGAACAAATGGATAAACATTTAGCCAGCCACTGCAGCCCATGGTTTTTAGGCGAAGAGTTCACACTAATAGATATTTACGCCATGATGTTATGCCGCTGGACCCGACATTTTGACGATAAAAAAGCCCGCGATTTCCCTTTTATAGCGCTCTGGGTACAAAAGGTATTAGCCCGCCCTGCAGTACAAAAAGTGATGGATTATGATGGGCTGGTTAAGCCTTATGTTTGATGGGATATCTGATATTTAAGGGGCAGGGTTTATCCCTGCCCTCTTTGTTTAAGCAGCGTTAAAACTTCCTCACATGCACTGTCACTTCCTCGCGGTCGTGGTACAAGTGCTTGGCTTGAATTTCGACGTCCAGCCCTGCTTCGTTGAAGTTATGCTGCATCATATCCAGCACTTCAACCACAGTTTCGTAGCGTTTTTTCATAGGTAGTTTCAGGTTAAAAATACTTTCCTGACACCAGTCATTGATCAGCCAGTCACAGACCAGCTTGCCAACACGTTGTGGTTTTTCAATCATGTCGCAGACCAGCCAGTACACGTTACGTTTGTCCGGGCTGAATTTAAAACCGTCGACCTGAAAATGTTTTACCTGGCCTGTATCCATTAAAGATTGCGCCATCATGCCGTTGTCGATGGCTGTTACCATCATGCTGCGTTTAACCAACTGATAAGTCCAGCCACCAGGGCAAGCGCCTAAGTCCACAGCTCTCATACCTGAAGTTAAACGCTTTTCCCATTCGTCTTTTGGAATAAACTGAATAAAAGCTTCTTCCAGTTTTAATGTGCTACGACTAGGTGCATCAGATGGAAACTTCAGCCGCATAATGCCGTTTTCCAGCGGGCTGTTGTTTTCAGGGTAAGAAATACCTAAATAAGCGCTGCTGCCACTTTGCATAAACAAATGCAGTACTGGGGCGCGGGAGTTTTCTTTTTGCAGCAATACGCCTGCTTTACGTAATGACTGGCGCAAAGGCACTGTCAGTTTACGGGCCAAAGTAGATAAAGTTTTGCCGTCGTTGGTTTCAGGGTATTCGACCCGAAGCTCACCAAAAGCAGATAATTCAGCAGCTATTGCCGATTCGACCACTGTAGTAATACGGTCGGCCGGATCCAGTTGCAGCATATCTTCCACCAATAAAAACCACTGGCGGGCAAAGATAAAATTAGTAAAGTCGTAGTCACGGTAAAAGGCAGCTAACGCCTCACTGTCGTAGGCTTCAAAAATGACAAAAGCTGCGTCTTTGGTCAGTTTGCAAAAACCAAACACCTCTTCCTGCGCTGCTTTATCCTGAATTTCGCCAGCACATTCTTTTTCAAAACCTGAACGGCAGTACAGCAAAAGTTGCTTCATGTTATTTCCTGATCCAAGGGCTGATGGCCAAAGCCAGCCAGCTTAAAATAAGCAACTGGCCACCTAAAGGCGCCAATGCTGAAAAATGTAAAGGCAGCTTAAATACACCAGCCACCAGAGTATAAACAAATAACCAAAGCCCAATTTGCATCGCAGTTACTGCAATACGGCTTAGCCATGGGCTTTGTTGTTGCAGCTTGTCAAAGGCAGATAAAGCCAATAAAGCCACAACATGAAAAGCTAAAATAAAACCTGCGCTTAAAAGCACAGCCAGTTGTTCTGTAGCTATAGTGCCACGCCATAAATGCATTAAAGCAGCAGCTGAACCTACAGTGACGGCACCATAAAAGGCCGCTAAGCTGCTGTTAATTTTCCAGAATACATTCATTAATAAAGCTCCTGCTTAGCAAAGAGGCTTGTTCAATAAGCTGCTGTTGGCTAAAACCTGATTTCTTCAGCGGCGAAAAATCATGATCGCCAGTTTCCAGCCACCTTATATCTATCAAAGGCCAGCCTTTACCAGCCAGTTCCTGAAGGCTGCCAAAAGGGTCTCTTTCCCCTTGCAACACCAATACAGGCCTTTTTAAATCGGCAAAATGCGCTGTTCGCCAACTATCTTTTTTCGGCGGGTGAAAAGGATAACCAAAAGCTATCACTGCTTTCACTTGCTCAGGTAACAAATCAGATGCAGCAAGCAGAGTGGCAACCCTGCCGCCCATCGACTTACCCGCAATAACCAAAGGTAAATCTGTCGGCATTTGGCTTATTTGCTCTAAAAGTTCAGCCATTAATACCGGCATTTTAGCTGGCAGCTGCCTTTTGCCAGTAAGGGTCTTTTGCATATAAACAAAGTTAAACCCCCAGACTTCAATACCTTGATTTGCCAGTTGCTGCGCTAAAAACTGGCAGAACTCCGATTGCACCGGAGCACCAGCGCCATGAGATAACAGCAATCTGGCGACAGGCTTTGGGGCTCTAACAAGAACACTCTGGGCTAATTGCTCTGGCATTTATTAATCCGGTGTTGAATTATTAAAATGTTGCTCAGCAAAGTCCTGCTGATCCAGCTCTACTTGTTTCGCCATCCACTGCCTGAACGCGACAATTTTGCCAAGTTCAGTCTGGTTTTCACGGCACACCAGATAATGTGAGTCTTTGCTCAGCAATACATGGTGAAACGGCACTATTAAGCGGCCTGAATTAATATCAGGCCTTGCCAGCACGTTATGCGCCAATGCCACACCCTGACCATGAATAGCCGCCTGTAATACCATAGCCGTATGCGAAAAAATTGGTCCCTGATTCACATTAAAGTTTTTAAAACCCTGACTGACAAACCAGTCTTTCCAGGCCTGACGTGAACCATCGTGCAGCAACGTATGATGGCGTAAATCCGCTACATCTTTTAATGGCTTGCTGCCGTTTAACAACAATGGCGAACAAACCGGCAGCAAGTATTCGGTATGCAATTTGTCAGCATGCAAATTCCGCCAACTGCCGCGGCCATAATAAATAGCCACGTCTACGTCGTCTGTTAATGAGCCTTCGTCTGAGTCAACGGCTTTAATCCGCACGTCTATGTCGGAGTGTTCTTCGCTGAATAAACTTAAACGTGGCACCAACCACTGAATCGCAAAACTTGGCTGTAAACTGACGGTTAAGGAACCTTTAGCACCGCGGGCTAATAACTTTTCTGTGGCTTCATGCAGCTGCAGGAAAATTTCTTTAATATCTAAAAAGTAGCTCTGGCCTTCTTCGGTTAAAAGCAAAGAGCGGTTTTTCCGCATAAACAGCTTTAAACCTAAATGATCTTCCAGGGCTTTGATCTGATGACTAATAGCAGCCTGAGTAACAAACATCTCTTCTGCCGCTTTAGTAAAACTAAGATGACGGGCCGCAGTTTCAAAAGCCTTTAACGCATTAAGAGGGGGTAAGCGCCGAGCCATAGCTTGCAGCCTTAGGTAAAATAGAATTAATTTTTCTAATGCGAATTATAAAGAAAGGCGCAACTTTAAACCAGCCACGCCTTCGAGATTAACAGGAATTATTTAGCTTTAGGAACGTAACCTTCGATCTGAACTTCTTTGCCTTCAAATAAAAATTGCTGCATCTGTTCTTCCAGCAATTTGCGGTGTTCCAGATTCATCATATTCAGCTTTTTTTCATTGATAAGCATAATTTGTTTCGATTGCCATAAAGCCCAGGCTTCTTTGCTGATACTGTCGAAGATTTTTTTGCCAAGCTCACCCGGGTACAGCTGAAAATCTAAACCTGCTGCTTCTTTTTGCAAATAAACACAAAATACCTGACGGGACATTATTCACCTCAATGCTTAGCTTTTAAAAAGGCCGATATTGTAAACGACTTCATCGCAAGCAGTTAGCTTTTATTCAGCCAGTTCTTTTCAATCCAGCTACGAATAGGAGCAGGTAAACCAATCTCCATCACTTGCTCTTTGTTATACCAGCTGCTGCCTGCAGGCTCGGATACACCAGACATTGGATGCCAGACCGAAGCATCTAGCTTGTAATGCGAAAACACATGCTGAAACTGTCCCTGTAGTTTGGCTTGTTGCAAAGCTTCCGCTGTTTCATCTACCTGGGGTAAAGACCATAAATCAGCCCAGATGCCGGAGTCCGGTCTTTTTTGCAGCAACAGCTTATCACCTTGCTCTATCCACAAAAAATGCCCTACTTTGGTTGGGGTGGTCTTTTTAGGTTTAGCTGTTGGTAATTCTGTTACCCGGCCTGTATTAAAAGCCAGACACTGAGTTTGAAGCGGGCAACTTAAACAATCCGCCTGCTTGGGTTTGCAGACAGTTGCGCCTAAGTCCAGCAAGGCCTGAGCAAAACGTCTGTTGTTTTGTTTTGGCGTTAGCAAATCGGCCAAAGCCCACAACTTTTTATCCACTGCAGAAGTGGTTGGCACACCTTCAATACCAAATAAACGGCAGAATAAACGCCTGACATTGCCATCCACTATCGGGCCATAAGCATCATAAGCAAAAGAGCGGATAGCCCCAGCTGTGTAACGACCTATACCGGGAATGGTTAATAAGTCATTTAATTCAAAAGGAAACTCACCTAAATCATGCACTATGTATTTAGCGGCTTTATGCAAATTACGGGCTCTGGCGTAATAACCTAACCCCTGCCATAACGCCATCACAGTGTCGGTATCTGCAGCTGCTAAGGCATGAATATCAGGCAGCTTTTGCATCCAGCGCTGAAAATAAGGGATCACTGTAGTGACCTGAGTTTGCTGCAACATCAGCTCGCTGACCATAACCCGGTAAGGGCTTGGGTCTTGTTGCCATGGCAAGGCATTACGGCCATCGGTTTTTTGCCAGTCGACAACAGTATCGGCAAAAAGATCAGGGCAAGTTAAATACTCAGAAGTCAGCACAGCTATCACTACTCAGGCTCAATGATTCAAAACGATACATAGCCTAGCATTTTTGCTGTTTTTGTTGAATCAAGATTAGCGGTTGAGCATTGGCGGCAGAACAAGGATAATGTGCGCCGCATTCGCAGCGCTATAAACACAGGCTGCATCACATTTTTTGGAGACCAAGATGACCCACCCAGAACAACCAAACACAGAGCCACAGAACGATGAGCTTCAGGAAAACAAATACCTGCGCCGTATTCGTAGCTTTGTTTTAAGGGAAGGTCGTCTGACCAAAGGCCAACAGCGCAGTTTAGATTTATTCTGGCCAACTATGGGTCTTGAGTATCAGGCCACGCCTTACGATATGACAGCCGTGTTTGGCCGTGAAGCCGACTTAGTACTGGAAATTGGTTTTGGTATGGGCAAATCTTTGGTGCAAATGGCTAAAGCTGCGCCAGATAAAGACTTTATTGGTATCGAAGTACATAAACCAGGCGTTGGTGCTTGTTTAGGTGAAGCCGAAACTGAAGGCGTAAAAAACCTGCGGGTATTTGAACACGATGCTATCGAAATTTTAAACGACTCCATTGCAGACAACAGCTTAAGTACAGTGCAGCTGTTTTTCCCTGATCCATGGCATAAAAAACGTCACCATAAAAGACGTATTGTTCAGGCCGAGTTTGCCCAGTTATTACGCCGTAAGTTAAAAGTCGGTGGTGTATTTCATATGGCAACTGACTGGGAAAACTATGCTGAACATATGCTGGAAGTGATGAAAGTTGCCGAAGGTTACAGCAACCTGTCAGAAACCAATGACTACGTGCCACGCCCTGAACATCGACCACTGACAAAATTCGAAAACCGTGGTGTTAATTTAGGCCATGGCGTTTGGGATCTGATGTTCAGGAAGGAAAGTTAATATGTTGGACAATACCAGTCAGCTGCTGCTGCGCAATATTGATTTTTTATCAGGCAAAGTGCTGCTGGTAGAACCTATGGCCGACCGTCTGGCCGCTGAATTAAAACAAAAAGCGCCAGAGCTGGAGCTGTTTTGTTTGACCTCAAACATTGCTGTTGCCAATAACTGGCAGCAGCAAAGCAAAAGCCCTTGTTATTTGGGTGATGCCTTGCCAGCTGATTTAACTGTGGACCGGGTGGTACTGTTTTACCCAAAAAGCAAAGATCAGCTGCAAAGCTCTTTAGCCCAAATTAAAACAGTACTGAACGACAAAACCGAAATCTATCTGGTCGGCGATAACAAAGGTGGTATTAAAAGCTTAGGTAATCAGGCTGAAAAGCTGGGGTTAAAAGCCTTTAAGCATGACAATGCCAAACACTGTTTATGGTTTGAGCTGGATGGTTTGTTACAAAGTGAGCTCAAAACTGCAGAGTTTCATCAGTTCAGTATCGAAAAAGCGGGGATCAGCTTAAGTCTTTGCTCTCTGCCTGGCGTGTTTAACCACGGCAAACTGGATTTAGGCACTAACTTACTGCTGGAACATTTAGGCCATATTCAGCAAGGTAAAGTACTGGATTTTGCTTGTGGTGCAGGTTTTATCGGAGCCTTTTTAGTGAAAAGACATCCGGAAATCAAACTAACAGCTTCAGATATCAGTACTTTGGCAGTCAGCTCCACAGCTGCTACGTTAAAGGCGAATAAACTGCCGGGCGAAGCCATAGCAGCAGATGGCATTCCGTCACGCAGTGCGGCTTATGACCATATTGTCAGTAACCCACCTTTCCACACAGGTTTAAAAACGGACTATCATATCAGTGAGCAGTTTTTCCGGGATGCTTTTAATGAGTTAAAGCCAGGTGGCACTCTGACTTTAGTAGCAAACGTGCATTTACCTTATGTGGCTCAGTTGACAGAAATCTTTGGTCAGGTAAAAGAGCTTGGTCGCCGCGATGGTTTTGTGATTTATTATTGTAAAAAAGACCGCAAATAAAAGGATCTGCTGATGAGACTGGTTTTTGTTGTTCTGGCTGGATTAACCTTCAATACTGGCGCTTTGGCGAACTGTATTCAGTCGCCGGAAAGAACACAAGCTTGTCCTCATCAGATCTATCGTCTTGGCCAACTGGAGAACATGACAAAACCCGGCATGTTATGTATTTGCGCAGCAGATTTTAAAGAGTTCCTGACGGTGCCAGCCGACGAAGATGAAGCTCATAAACAAAAGCTGAAACGCCTGAAGCTGGAATACGCTTTAGGTCAGAAAATTGAGCCGATCCTGCAAGTATTAAGAGACTGACTCTGCCTACTGGCTCAATACAATTTGTCGTGGATTAAACTCACCCAAATACTCTTCGGCTTGTTGCAACAGCGCCGGTACCAGAAATAACTTACCCTGCTCAACCCAATAAATAGCATGTTGTTCAAACATAATAGCCAGCTTAATAGCTTTGGATTTATCACAAAGCACAGCCCAGCTTTTTTCCTGAAAACTTAAATCCGGTGAACAACCGACTATCTCACGGTAAGGCACATTCATGCTGTCGAGGGTGTTGGCAAAGTGATTATCAAGCAATAAATTTCTGGAAGGGTTTTGTACATGGCCACAAGGGTTTTGGGCACTGATAATAGCAAAGTTAATTTGATCGCCAAGGGGTTGATGGCACAAAAAAACACTCGTTTTGTAGTTATCCCATAAGTCCATGGTTTTATCTCATCGCCACAAGTGCAATCACTATAAACCTGTTTTTATTTTTTGTCAGGGGATTAGCTGCAGTTACTGGTGAAAGTTTGCAAATGCGTGTAACTTCAATATTATAGCTTTGATAACAGATTGACGGATGGCGGAAGGATTAATGGGTCCAGCGTTAAAAGCGAGTTCAATCAAAAGCGCACTAATATGGGTTGTCATGCTGATTTGCAGCATAACTCTGTGTGTGTCCCTGACCATTGCCACCTTACAAGATGTTAAAGCTGAAAAGAAAAACCTGTCTGAACAACTTCACTCTTACGCCGCCATTATTGCCTTTAACGCCGTAGGTTCTATCGAAACAGATGATTCAGAAATTGAAGACAAACGTATAGCGTCTTTTACTGCCGAATCCCGTCTGCATAATATTCATATTTATAAAGTTCAGGAAAACGGCGAGCTGAGCTTTTTTGCCAGTTACAACAGAAGAGATGTTGGCCCCTATCCTACTCAGTTCAACAAAGTAGAACAGTACCAAAATGCCACCATAGGGGATGGGGTAATGGAGCTGACTAAAAAAATTGAATCTGGCGGTAAATTAATAGGTTATGTCTATATACGCGCCAGTCTGGATGAACTGAGCCGTTATGTGCAAAACCGGGTGTTATTCGACATATTAATTGCGCTCTGCTCCTTGATAGGTGCTTTTATTATCGCCAACAGATTACAACGTCGTTTTACCAAACCGCTTTACAGCTTGCTGGCTTTAGTACAAAAAATTTCTAAAGAAAAAGATTATCAAATCCGTGTGCCCACTATGGAGATAGTAGAATTTCATAACCTGGGCCGGGCAATCAACACTATGCTGGACAGAACTGAACAGCAAATGACTAAACTGCGCAGCGCCGAAAGTGAAATACGCCAGCTTAACCAGGATTTGGAACAAAAAATCAGTGACAGAACCCTGGCTTTGAAAACCTCTAATCAGGATTTACTGAACACCTTATCGACCTTGCACCAATATCAGAATCAAATTGTTGAAACTGAAAAAATGGCCAGTTTAGGTCAGATGGTGGCTGGGGTGGCGCATGAAGTAAATACGCCTATAGGGCTTGGGGTGACAGCTTCAACTTTAATGCAGGACAAGCTGGCAGAAATACAAAAAGCTTTTGATGATAAGAAGTTAACCTCCAGTCAGTTAGCCAAATTTCTTAGCGACAGCGCTGAAAACCTTGGCATTATTTACCGTAATCTTGAACGTGCTGCTAACCTGATCCGTAGCTTCAAACAAGTGGCAGTGGACCAATCCAACGACAACAGAAGATACTTCAATATGCACCAGTTGCTGAATGAAGTCCTGCTGTCACTGCGGCCTAACCTGAAAAAAACTCAGCATCAGGTGATACTAAATTGTGATGAAAGTTTAGAACTGGAAAGTAAACCAGGCCCTATCAGCCAGATCCTGATTAATCTTATTATGAACAGCCTGATCCACGCCTTTGAAAATAAAGAACAAGGCACTATGACCATTAGTGTGACTCTGGCCAATAGTCGTTGTTACCTGCATTATCAGGATAACGGTGCCGGTGTGCCGGAGAATATTAAAAAACGCATTTTCGATCCTTTTGTCACAACCAAAAGGGGTGAAGGTGGCAGCGGTCTGGGTATGCATTTAGTCTATAATCTGGTGACTCAGGCTCTAAACGGTAAAATTCAGCTAGAAAGTTCTTTGGATCATGGCATCGACATTCAAATCGACTTTCCGGTGATCCCTAAATAAGATAACTACCTGAACAACAACATATTTTTCAACTAATTAAATTAGCTTAGGCTAATTGTTAACAAATAAACTTGTTAACAAAATCTGTGGTCTATATAATTGCTCAGACAATGACCATAGGTCACTCTCTTTCTAAAAAGATACAAATCAAATACTTAATTAAGTTCACATAAGGTTTAAGCATAATGCAGACCCCTGTTATTCTGATTGTTGAAGATGAAGAAGTAACACGACTGAATCTGGTCAGCCTGTTTGAAGGCGAAGGCTATGATGTGGTTGAAGCAGTGAATGGTGAAGAAATGAACCAGAAACTGTCTGAACACAAAGTCAATTTGATTGTTATGGATATCAATCTGCCTGGCAAAAACGGCCTGATTTTGGCTCGTGAATTACGCCAGAAAGAAAACGTAGGTCTGATTTTCCTGACCGGACGTGACAGTGAAGTCGATCGCATTTTAGGTCTGGAAATTGGTGCAGACGATTACCTGACCAAACCTTTTAACCCACGTGAACTGACTATCCGTGCCCGCAACCTGTTAAACCGCACCGTATCTCAACCTGTAGTGGAAGAGCATAAAAGTGTGGTGAAATTTAATGGGTGGGTATTGGATGAAAACAGCCGTAACCTGACGTCACCTGAAGGTGTGTCACGCCGTTTACCTAAAGGTGAATATCGTGCTTTACGTTTGATGCTGGACAGTCCGGGTAAAATTTTCACTCGTGAACAACTGATCCGTCATATGACAGGCCGCGAACTCAGAGCTAACGACAGAACTGTGGATGTCACTATTCGCCGTATTCGTAAGCATTTTGAGTCCGACGTAGAAAGCCCAGAGCTGATCAGCACCATTCACGGTGAAGGTTACCGCTTCGTAGGCAAACTAGAAAAATAATCCTGTACAACCTGTCCTTCTATAATTCCAATAGGATGCTGACGGGTTAAACAGATTGTTCGATATACTCCTCTAGAGCGGCCAAGTGCCGCTCTATTGTTATATGGAAATTGATCAGCTGCTTTTCCATGCCTTGCAGTTCTGTACTTTGTTCCAGTAATTTTGCCTGATGTTGCACCCACAATAATCCGACCGAAGCCGCGGCACCTTTTAGCTTATGAGCCGCCTCCTGAAATTCAGTGACATCTTGCTGCACTGCAGTTTCCATCATTTTATTAATATAACCTGGCAACAATTGGGTAAATAACTGCACACTGCGTAACATGGTCTTTTTACCCAAAGACTGCAGGTAATCATCCAGAGTTTGCTGATCAAGAATTTGCTGCTCATGGGCTTTTTCAGCTGTGATCTCTTTAGGCGCAGGAGCGCCAAACAGCTGATGTAAAATCTGGTCCAGTTTATTGGTATTAATAGGTTTGGCCAAAGCACCATCGACCCGAACATCCTTTAACTGCTGCTCGGCTTTACGCACATTAGCACTTAATACCACCACTGGCAGTCTGGCTAAAGCAGGTTCAGAGCGGATAAAACGTGCAACCTGATCACCCGACATATCCGGCAACTGCATATCCAATAACACCAAATCTATATCGTCCTCTGTTTCCAGTAAGGCCATCGCATCCTCGCCAGTCTCAGCGAGGATCACCTGATGACCCCGTTGTTCCAGCAAGTTAGTGGCTATTTCAGCATTTAAAGGCACGTCTTCCACCAGCAATATGGTTAAAGCCGGATACACAATTTGTGGCGCAGCAGCAGGAGCACAAGTAAGTTCTGCCGGCAAAAGCATAGTAAAAGTACTGCCCTGACCAGGCTCGCTTTTCAGTTTGATCTGACCGGACATAGCTTCGATTAAAGCCCGGGACACAGATAAACCTATACCAGAGCCCACTATACTTAAACGCCTGCCGTCGCTGGATTTATAGTACATATCAAAAATACGTTGCTGCTCAGCCTCAACAATACCTATGCCGGTATCTGTGACACTAAAACAAAGCTCTGCCGGGTTATCAGTAGTGATGGATACATCCAACTGCACAGAACCACGAGCGGTAAATTTCACTGCATTATTAATTAAGTTCCATAACACCTGCCGAACTCGGGTTGGATCCAGACGAACATAAAGCTGGCCTGGCACAACTTCAGGTTCAATAAACAACAGGCCTTTTTGCTGACAGATTAGATGGGCAAAATTGCAAATATCATGGACAAATTCATTGAGTTGCACCGACTGATAAACAATATCTAAATCCTGCCGGTCAATTTTATCCAAGTCGATAATATCGTTAAAAATATTACCTAAAGTCTCAGCACTACTGAAGATGGTATTACTCCAGCTGCGCTGCTCTGTGGACAACGGACTTTCCAGTAAACGTCTGGTTAATCCTACTATGCCATTTAGCGGCGTGCGCAGTTCATGGCTTAAGGTAGCAATAAATTTACCTTTATCCTGATAAGCTTTTTCCAGCGCCTGTTCAGCCAGTTTACGAGAGGTAATATCCCGGCCAAAACCAAGCAAACCTATATAACGGCCTTGTTTATCAAAAAACGGCACTTTGCGCATTTCAAACCATAACATGCGGCCATCAGGGGTCTGATAGTCCACATCTAAAGTCAGCTCTACCCGACTGGCCGAGATTTCCTGATCGGTCAGAATAGCTATAGGGGTAGATTCAGCATCGTATAGTTCTGCCGGATAATGGCCTATCAGCTCTTTCGCCGATTTGCCCATTATGACTTCAAACATCTTATTGCAACTGACAAAACGCCCGGTTTCGTCGCGGTAATAAAATAAGTCAGGAGAGCTGTCGACTATAGAGCGGATTAATAAACTTTGTTCTTCCAGCTCCTGCTGAGTTTTGCGGCGTTCAGTAATTTCACGGCGCAGTTCGTCTACAGCACGGCGTTTGGCCTGGAAAGCTTTTTTCCGCTCTTCAATTTCAAAATTCAGCTGACGAATGGTTTCCTGCATATTCTGGTTCAGCAGCTTTTCCTGTCGTATCGAATCCTGCAAATAAAACAGCGCTTCATCCAGATGGCGAACTAAATAAAAGCTACTCAGTAAAAAGGCTGGTGTTATGGAGGCGGAA
Source organism: Rheinheimera sp. 1928-s (assembly GCF_029269265.1). Taxonomy (GTDB): domain Bacteria; phylum Pseudomonadota; class Gammaproteobacteria; order Enterobacterales; family Alteromonadaceae; genus Pararheinheimera. The sequence goes on along the minus strand of NZ_JARIXP010000001.1, from coordinate 953,212 downwards.
AACAGCAAAGCGCCCAACACCATGGACCAAAGCACCATATCGTGGATCAACAGGCTATATAAGCCTGTAATGACTCCGGTTAAGGCCTGCAATAAAATAAAACACAGGCAAAAACACTGTAACCAGCCCCATTGCTTTAAGAAGCCAGCCAAACGCCGGACTAGCGGGTGAACACTTTGCTGCATTATCTGCCTTTGAAAATAAATTCTTCACAACAAGGGGTAAGCTACCCGAGATGTATTGTTGCTTTTAGTTCAGCAAGTCTGCCAGATCCTGCAGCTTTTTGTCCTGCTAAATTTTGTTGTCGGCTGAACCAAAACAGGTAAAAATCTGAGGCGTTGAGCATTTTTCAACCAGAAATCGATTTTACTAACGAAGAATGATTGACAGAAGATGACAGAGCGGTTAAATCTTAAAGCCATCTGAATTTAATCATCTGCAAAGTAATATGCTTAAAAAAGCGGTTTCGCTCTCAACATATTACTACTCGTCCTACTACCTGTCGGAGTGGTTTAACGAGTAGCCAAACCACCAGCTCACTGCTGGGTGTTTTGCTATTTAAAACTAAACCATAACAACTAACAGCCTGCTGACTATAACTCTGCAACCCGGTTGCCAGAGCAGACAGTGCTGTAATGAAGCAACAGGTAATAAAAAATGTTTAAACCATCTATGCTTTCGCTGGCCGTTGCGGCTTGCTGCTTTTCCGTATCTGCTCAAACTGAAACTGCAACTGAAAACGATTCAATAGAAAAAATCGAAGTCACAGGCTCCCGCCTCAAGGGGGTTGATTTAGAAGGTGCTCAGCCGCTGGTCGTGATCAGTAGCGACGATATTAAAAAATCGGGCGCTAATAGTATTTTTGATTTATTGAAAGACGTAGGCCAATTGAGAGGCGGTGACGGCACCTTTTCCACCAGTGAAAGTGGTGCAACCTCAACGTCAACGCCAGCAGGTCAGGCCGCAGCATCATTGCGTGGTTTAGGCCCGGCTTCCACTTTGACGCTGATTAACGGCCGCCGTGTTGCTGCCAGTTCATTTGCGGCAGGCACTCAGAATTTTGTTGATGTAAACAGCATTCCTTTAGCTGCCATTGAACGTATTGAAGTCTTAGCCACAGGCGCTTCGGCCATTTACGGGGCAGATGCTGTAGCTGGTGTTATTAACTACATACTGAAAAAAGATTATGAAGGCATGGAGCTTAATGCCTCTTATGGCGACAGTGCGGCGTCCAGTGATGAGAGCCGCCGCAACCTGAATCTGGTATTTGGTCAGCAAGTTGCTGGCGGTCAACTGACTGTATTCGCTGATTATCTTGACCGTAACGCCTTTAGTGCTCAGGACAGAGACTTTACCCGTTCTCCCCTGCTACAAAGTTCATACTCTTACCTGCCAAAAAACACACCCAATATTTATTACAACTCTGTACGCTCGGGCAATGAACTGGCTACGCCAGGCTGCGCTACCGAGCTTGTGACTACAGAGTTTGGTGAAGAAATTTGCGCTTATTACCCCAATGAAGATGACCAACTGAACTCAGATTTAACCAGTTACTCCACTGGAGCTATTTTCCAGAAAGACTTTGGTGATATCAGCTGGAATACCGATGTGTTTTTCAGCAATACCAAATCTGTCGCCCTCTCAAGCCCAGCTCCTATTAATCAACTGGATGACAGTGAAGGCCCTTTTGCAGACGAAAGCACTCTGGATATTTTTGGCCCTGCCCTTCGTGATGAGTTACTCGATCAATTGTATATAGACCCTTTTGATACAGTCGCTGGCCGTGAGCTTTATGGTTTTGCTTTTGATGCCCGTTTTGGTACACCACGCACTATAGAAGTGGAAACAGACGCTTTGCGTTTAGTCAGTGCTTTATCAGGTTCAGTGGGTGATTGGGGTTGGGAGTCGGCTGTTATTTACTCTGAATCAAAATCTGATCAGGTTGCCACTAAAGGCGTTTACAACAGATATAAATACCACGCCGCTTTAGCAGGTGAACTTTGCTCTAACGGCACTATTGCCAGCTATGACGCTGATAACGATAGCTTAAGTTGCAGCAGCAGCTCTTTAGGCGCTATCTATAACCCTTTCCTGCAAAACGATAGCAGCAACGAAGCTTTGCTGGCGCTTGCACAGGAAATGCCAAACCGCAAAGGTAAAAGTACAGTACTAGGTTGGGATGCGCGCTTTAATGGCGATTTAATGGAATTTAACGATGGCGTGATTAGCTCTGCTTTTGGCCTTGAAATTCGTAAAGAAAAAATCACTGATACCCCTTCAGACAATGCAATAGCCAGAGCTGAAAACGGTTATCTGGTCGATGTTTTTGGTTTTGGTTCCAGTTTATCGGCAGCTGAACGCACTCAATGGGCGGCATTCTCTGAATTTAATGTGCCGCTGGCCAGTACTTTAGATATGCAGCTTGCCGCACGTTATGACCACTTTGATGATTTTGGCGGCACCTTTAACCCAAAAATTGGCTTTAGTTACCGTCCTGTCGAAGAGCTGATCGTCAGAGCTTCTTACGCCACGTCCTTCCGTGCACCTTCGTTAACTCAGGCCGGAGTAAAACTCAGAACCACCACAGCAAGTTTTGATTGTGGTGCCAACCAGGCCGTTGCAGATTTATTCTGCGAAGGTTTTGGTGATGAACGTGGCAACAATGTGCTGGAGTTGGGTAACCCACAACTGCAGGCAGAAGAGTCTGACTCCATCAGTTTAGGTTTTGCTTTAAGCTTGTCAGAAAACAGCACATTAACAGTGGATTACTGGCGCTTTGAACATGAAAATCTGGTCGATACCAATATGACTGGTGTTCTGGCCCGCGCTATTGGGGATGCTTCTTTACGCCATTGTGGTTTAGTACCTGAAGGTAGTCAGGGTATTTCTTTTGATGAAGCCCTTTGTGATGTAACAGACAACGCAGGTCTGACTATCGAACAAGACGGCGCCAATATGACAGAAATACTGGATGCCTGGGTAGCTTACGACGACCCACGTTTTGCTGAGTTACCACTGTTCCGCGACCATGTATTGCTGCTGGAAAATACCGGTGAGCAAACTGTCAGTGGTATAGATCTGGCGTACGATCACAGATTTGATACTGAAGCTGGCACCTTCGGCCTGAGCCTGGATGCCACCCATTATTTATCTTTTGAGCGCAATAAAGCAGGCTCTGATGAAATCGAAGAGCTGATTGGTAGCTGGCGTTACCCTGAAACTGTAGCTGGCGTGCGCTTTAGCTGGTCAAGAGGTGACTTCTTCAGTAGCATTTCGGCGAATTACACGGATTCCTACGAAGATGATATTGAAGGGCTGCGTGGCCGTGAACTGGACGAGCTGGAAGACTTAGGTCAATTAAACGCAGATGGAACCCGTCAGGTCTCGTCCTGGACTACATGGCGAATGAATTTGGGATATGATTTTGCCCAAACCACGATCAGCTTTAATATCGACAATCTGTTTGATCGGGATCCACCAACAGCTTATGGTTCAAGCCGTGGTTTTGATTCTATTAACCATGATGCTTTAGGTCGTAGCTTCCGTATTGCACTAAGCCACAAGTTTTAACAGCACTCGAAGCGAATAATAGAAGCCGGGCTTTTAGCCCGGCTGCATTTAACAGGTAAATCTCATGCAAGTTACAAGCAAAAAACCGGTCAGCATGCCGGATGCTTTTGTCATACTTTTTTTTGTGATGATAGCGGCAGCTATTGCGTCCCACCTTATTCCGGCTGGTTATTTTCAGATGTTACCGGAAACCCTAAACGCCGCAGGTGAAACTGTTAAAGCCCGTATTGACCCAAACAGCTTCCAGTTTGCTGAGGAACAAAACAAAGCAGTGCCTTTGTTTGGTGAAGGTGGTCAGGTTGGCTTTTTAAACTACGCCTTTGAGGGCATGGTTTCTGGCGACAAAATGGGCGCAGCTATAGGCGTGATTGCCTTTATTCTGCTGACCGGTGGTGCCTTTGGCATCATTATGAAAACAGGAGCTGTTAATAACGGTATTCTGGCATTAATAGCCAAAACCAAAGATATAGATTATTTATTTATACCTTTAATGTTTTTGCTGTTTTCTTTAGGTGGTGCAGTTTTTGGCATGGGTGAAGAAGCCATTGCCTTTTGTATTGTCTTACTGCCTTTGATGCTGGCTTTAGGTTACGATGCTATTACCACTGTGCTGGTTACTTACATCGCCACTCAGATTGGTTTTGCAACCTCCTGGATGAATCCATTTAGTGTCGCTATAGCTCAGGGTATAGCGGGTTTACCTCTGATGTCAGGGGCTGACTATCGTATTGCACTTTGGGTTGTGTTCACCCTTTTCGGCATCATCTTTACCATGCGTTATGCGGCAAAAATTAAAAAGAACCCACAACTTTCTGTCAGTTTTGCTTCAGATCAAAAACTGCGCGCCCAACAGCAAGAACAACAAAGTACCAGCTTCGGTACCTTAGATGCTGCCATTTTATTGCTCTTTGTCGCCGGTATTACCTGGGTAATTTGGGGCGTAGTGGCCCGTGGTTATTACATTCCTGAAATTGCCACTCAGTTTTTTGCTTTAGGTATAGCCACAGCCATTTTAGGTATTGTTGGCAAACGAATGACTGTGAATGGAGCTGCTGATGCCTTTAAACAAGGTGCAGCTGAATTATTACCTGCCGCCATGATAGTAGGTATGGCCAAAGGTATAGTGCTGCTGTTAGGAGGCGACGACGCCACAGAACCTTCTATTCTCAATACGTTATTGCATTACGCTGGCAGCAGCTTTGATGGTGTATCCAGCTATGTATCTGCCTGGTTTATGTTGATTTTCCAATCCGTGTTTAACTTCTTTGTTACCTCAGGTTCAGGCCAGGCAGCTTTAACTATGCCATTAGTTGCGCCTTTGGCGGATTTGGTTGGAGTGTCCCGCCAAATAGCAGTTTTAGCTTTTCAATTAGGTGATGGTTTAACCAACTGCATAGTGCCCACTTCCGCTTCTTTAATTGGTTGCCTGGGTGTAGTGCGGGTTGACTGGATGTTATGGGCAAAGTTTGCCTGGCGTTTGCAGCTCTGGCTTTTCGCTCTTGCAAGTACAGCAGTGCTGGTCGCAGTCGCCATTGGTTATCAATAAGGACATAAAATGAGCGCAATAAAACTATTTAAAAATGCCCATATAGTAAGCCCAACGGATTTAGGTTTGATGGATCTTTTGGTAGCCGGTAATCAAATCGCAGCTTTAGGTTCTGGCTTTGAAGCTGGCAGCAGTAATTTGCCCATTGAAGTGATTGATGCCAGCCATTGTTATTTAGTGCCGGGTTTTGTTGATTCTTTAGTACATTTTATTGGCGGTGGCGGTGAAGGTGGTTTTGCCAGCCGTACTCCTGAAATGCAGTTAACAGATGCCACTTTAGGTGGAGTCACCACAGCTATTGGCGTGCTGGGCACAGACGCAACCACCAGAACCTTAACTAATCTGTTAGCCAAAGCTCATGCGCTGGAAACTGAAGGTATCAGCACTTATTGCCATACAGGTTCTTACGAAATTCCGTGCCGGACTTTAATGGGTAATATCACGGATGATCTGATCCTCATCGACAAGTTTATCGGCGTCGGCGAAATTGCCATCAGCGATTTCCGCTCTTCTCAACCCACTCTAGATGAAATCCGTAAAGTAGCAGCTGCGGCTAAAGTGGGTGGAATTTTGTCAGGTAAAGCTGGTGTAGTCAGTGTGCATGTAGGGAGTGGTGAGTCGTTGTTACAGCCATTGTGGCAAGCTGTAGAAGGTACAGAGCTTAAACTGTCCCAATTCTACCCAACTCATATCAACCGCAATGAAGCTGTGTTTCAGGCCGGTATTGAGCTTGCAAAAGCAGGAGCTGTGATTGATTTTACTACCAGCACCACAAGTTACGACTTACAACATGGTGAAGTAGCAGCTGCAGCAGCTTTAGCAAGAGCTTTAGAAGCAGGTGTTCCGGCAATGAATCTGACATTAAGCTCAGATGGCAATGCCAGTTTGCCAGTCTATAACGACCATGGAGAACTGATTGGGCTTGAAGTAGGCAAAGTACAAACTTTATATCAGGTCGCCCGCCAGGCAGTGCTTGAATATAAGGTACCTTTATCAGATGCCATCACTGCTATAACTGCAGCACCAGCAGCAGTGCTGGGATTGAAGCACAAAGGCCGTATTGCAGCAGGAATGGACGCAGACTTAGTGCTTTTGAATAAAACTGATTTAACAATTCGTGATGTCTTTGCCAAAGGTCGCCAATTGGTAAAAGACGGCAAGGCGCTGGTAAAAGGTACTTTTGAAAAGTAATAGCTGTTGTTAAGAGTTGATTTTCCGTGACTGCATCCCAATTTAGCGAATATCCGACAGATTTAGTCGGGTATTCGCTTTTTTCGTTTAAGCTGTTCTAAAAAAATCAGCTTATATAGCACAGATTTTATACCGGCCCGAGCAGCAAAATATGGTATAAAGTGCGCCAAATTTTTAGCGGGATCATGTCGAACATGATTTCAGCATTTGACGACATTGGAGTATTCATGCCGACCACTATGCCAGATGTAGCTAACCATTCTTCCGCCACCACTGAAGGTGTTTTGGAATGGGTTGGCATGAGCAATATTGAACTGCCACTGATGTTTAGTGTGGCAGGAGAAGCACCACGCCAGGTCAGCGCCAAAGTTGAAGCTTTTGTAAACTTAAAAGATCCAAAAGCCAAAGGCATTCATATGTCGCGGCTTTACCTGTTATTGGATCAGCTGTCGATTGAATCCAGTTTAAGTTTTGCCACCTTAAGCGAACTGCTGAACGAGTTCATCAGCAGCCATGAAGATTTAAGTACTCATGCTTTTGTGAAGTTTGATTTTGAACTGCATTTACGCCGTAAAGCGCTGATCACCGAAAAACAAGGCTGGAAAGCTTACCCTGTGACTATTACAGGCCAGCTGAAAGATGGCAAGTTAGGCGTAGAGATGAAGGTCGACGTGCCTTACTCTTCAACTTGTCCTTGTTCAGCAGCTTTAGCCCGTCAGCTTATTCAAGAAGCTTTTGTGGCTAAATTTGCCGGTCACCAGCAAGTGAATGCAGAACAAGTGAAAGACTGGTTAGGCACCACTCAGGGTATAGTGGCAACACCACATAGCCAACGCTCTATTGCTGAAATAAAAGTACAGCTGAACCATAAAGTCACTGACTTCCCTGTGATAGCGTTAATTGATGCGATTGAAGATGCGCTGCAGACTCCGGTACAGGCCGCAGTTAAACGCGCTGACGAGCAAGAGTTTGCCCGCTTAAACGGTCAGAACCTGATGTTCTGTGAAGATGCAGCCCGTCGTTTAAAACACGCCCTGAACCAGTTGTCTGAATTTGACGATTTCTGGCTGCGGGTGAACCACTACGAGTCCCTGCATGCACATGATGCGGTTGCAGTGACGGTCAAAGGTCTTTCAAACGGTTATCACGCATAAGTTCCGCATAAAAATATCGTTTAAATTACAAAAAAATGCCGCTTCTGCGGCCTTTTTTTTCTTCCACACTAGCTAAAAGCCACAAAAAAGCCTTATTTCTGTAATTTAATTACAAACCTGCTTATTCACAGCCTCAGACAAAATAGTCGGTTAAATGCGCCAGACTGGTCTTGCAATTTCTGCCTGAACTGGGTATATCTAATCGTCTATTTATGGATAGACGTCTAAACGCCATAAAAACAACTATGCGGACCACCTAACTGACTGAAAGCAGAGCTGTTGTTTTCTTTCAGGGATAAAAACGCCAAATACAAGAATAATAATTCATAAATTTAACATTTTTACCCAGCACTTATTGAAGTTAACGCTAACTGACCAGTAATAGAGCTCTTACCAACATAGCCCAGCTATGTAATTCGGGCGATAGAGCTCAGTTAACCAAGCGGCAGCTTCATAAACTAAGGGTATATTTATTTTATACAGGACAGGTTGGAGGAAGAGTCATGGCGTTGTATCACCACAGTCAGGCAAGAGAGAACTGTGGCTTTGGTCTGATCGCTCATTTAGAAGGCGTCGCCAGCCACCGTATTGTGCGCACTGCAATCAGCGGTTTAGACCGCATGCAGCACAGAGGTGGAATTTCAGCGGATGGGAAAACAGGCGATGGTTGTGGCCTGTTAATGCAAAAACCCGATAGTTTTTTCCGAGCAGTTGCAGAGGAGAAAGGCTGGGTTTTGGGCAAAAAGTATGGGGTGGGCATCTTCTTCTTTAGTCAGGATCCGGTGAAGGCCGAACTGGCTCGCGCTATTATTGAACAGGAAATTACCCGTGAGACACTGACATTAGTCGGCTGGCGTGATATGCCAACAGACACCTCGGTGCTGGGTGATTTAGCACTTACTTCTATGCCTCAGATTAAGCAGGCTTTTGTCAGTGCCCAGCCAGGCTGGAACGAACACGATTTAGAGCGTCGCCTTTATATGGTCAGACGCCGTATCGAAAAGCAGCTGACAGACGATGCGGATTTTTATATCCCAAGCTTTTCTTGTCTGGTGACCGTATTTAAAGGCCTGATGATGCCGGCAGATTTGCCGCGTTTTTATCTGGACTTAGCAGACGTTCGGATGGAAACCGCCATTTGCGTATTCCACCAGCGTTTCTCTACCAACACTATGCCACGTTGGGCTTTGGCTCAGCCATTCCGCTTTTTAGCGCATAACGGCGAAATTAATACCATTACAGGCAACAGACAATGGGCCCGCGCCCGTCAGTACAAGTTTTCGTCGCCTTTATTACCAGACTTACCCACTGCTGCGCCTTTTGTCAGCCAGTCGGGTTCAGATTCCAGCTCTTTAGATAATATGCTGGAATTGCTGCTGGCCGGTGGCATGGATTTATTCCGTGCTATGCGTTTACTGGTGCCACCAGCATGGCAAGGCAATAAGGTGATGGACGATAACTTAAAGGCCTTCTACGAGTTTAACTCCATGCATATGGAGCCCTGGGATGGTCCTGCCGGTATTGTCATGACCAATGGTCAGCATGTGGCCTGTAACTTAGATCGCAACGGCTTACGCCCTGCCCGCTTTGTTATTACCAAAGATAAATTAATCACGCTGGCTTCTGAAGTTGGCATCTGGGATTACACACCTGATGAAGTGCAGGAAAAAGGCCGCGTTGGCCCGGGCGAAATGCTGGCTGTGGATACGCAGACAGGAAAAATCTGGCGCTCAGAAGAAATTGACCAGGATTTAATGGTTCGCCACCCTTACCGCAAATGGTTGTCTACCAATGTGCAACGTTTAGTACCTTATGAGCAGTTTGAAACTGACTTAATAGGCAAACGGGTCTTTACTGACGATCAGATGATGGTGTTCCATAAGCTGTTTAACTACAGCTATGAAGAAATCGAACAGGTAGTCACAGTACTGGCAAAAGACGGTCAGGAAGCTGTAGGTTCTATGGGTGACGATACGCCAATGGCTGTATTGTCGCAAAAAACCCGTACTTTCTACGACTATTTCCGTCAGTTGTTTGCGCAGGTCACTAACCCGCCTATCGATCCATTACGTGAAGCTCACGTCATGTCGCTGGCAACCAGCATAGGCCGTGAACATAACGTCTTCAGTGAAACTGCAGGTTATGCCCGCCGTATTCAGTTTGAATCGCCTGTGATGATGTACAGCGATTTAAAACAGTTAAAAGCAGCTGACGAGAAATACTACAAACATCACACTATTTCCCTGAACTTCGACCCTAATGACGAAGATATGGAAACCGCAGTGCGCCGTGTTTGCGCTGAAGCTGTGCGTGTGGTACGTGAAGATAAAGTAGTGCTGGTGATCTTAACAGACCGCCGTATCGAACAAGGCCTGATCCCTATTCCAGCAGCTATGGCTGTCGGCGCTGTGCATCATGCTTTAGTGGATAACCAGCTGCGCTGCGACTCGAACATTATTATCGAAACTGCAACCACTCGTGACCCACATCACTTTGCTGTGCTGGTAGGCTTAGGCGCTACAGGTATTTATCCATTCCTTGCTTATGAAACTATCGAGCAGTTGGTGGAAAAAGGCAGTCTGAATATGACCGCCCGTCAGGCCGTGCTGAATTACCGTAAAGGTATTAATAAAGGCCTGTACAAAATCATGTCAAAAATGGGTATTTCGACTGTAGCGAGTTATCGCTGTTCGAACCTGTTTGAGGCTGTGGGTATTAATCAGAATGTGATGAAGCTGTGTTTCCCTGATTTACCTTCGCGTATTCAGGGTGCCGACTTTGCTGACTTCCAGCAGGACGTACAAATTCGTGCCAACAGCGCCTGGTTAAAACGCAAACCACTGAATCACGGTGGCCAGCTGAAATATGTGCATGATGGCGAATACCACGCTTATAACCCTGATGTAGTGCAAAGCCTGCAAAAAGCCGTACGCAGTGGCAAATATGCAGATTACAAAGTCTATTCCGACTTCGTGAATCAGCGCCCTGTAGCGCATTTACGCGATTTATTCAGCTTAAACAAAGCCAATGCCACTCCGGTCGATTTGGAGCAAGTGCAAAGCGCTGAGCAGCTGTATCCGCGTTTTGACAGCGCAGCCATGTCTATTGGTGCTTTAAGCCCTGAAGCGCATGAAGCTTTAGCTATAGCGATGAACCGTTTAGGTGGTCGTTCTAACTCAGGTGAAGGTGGTGAAGATCCACGCCGTTTTGGTACTGAGAAAAACAGCAAAATTAAGCAGGTGGCTTCGGGTCGTTTTGGTGTCACACCGCATTATCTGGTGAATGCTGAAGTGATTCAGATCAAAGTAGCCCAAGGCGCTAAGCCCGGCGAAGGTGGTCAGTTGCCAGGTGAAAAAGTCACAGCTGAAATTGCGCGTCTGCGTTATTCAGTGCCAGGTGTCACGCTGATTTCACCACCACCGCATCACGACATTTATTCAATTGAAGATTTGGCTCAGCTGATATTTGACTTAAAACAAGTGAACCCTGAAGCACTGATTTCAGTGAAATTAGTGTCTGAACCAGGTGTCGGTACTATTGCAACTGGTGTGGCTAAGGCGTATGCCGATTTAATTACCGTCTCAGGTTATGACGGTGGCACAGGTGCAAGCCCGCTGACGTCGGTTAAATACGCCGGTTCGCCTTGGGAGCTGGGTTTAGCTGAAGTGCATCAGGCCCTGGTTGAAAACGGTTTACGTGACCGGGTTCGCCTGCAGGTAGATGGCGGCTTAAAAACCGGTTTAGACGTCGTCAAAGCCGCTATTTTAGGTGCTGAAAGCTTTGGTTTTGGTACTGGTCCTATGGTGGCTTTAGGCTGCAAATTCTTACGGATTTGCCACCTGAATAACTGCGCCACTGGTGTTGCCACTCAGGATGCGACCTTACGTCGCGACCACTTTACTGGTTTACCAGAAATGGTGATGAACTACTTTAAGTTCCTATCGCATGAAGTGCGTGAGCTGATGGCTGAACTGGGTGTCACTTCACTGGAACAGTTAATAGGTCGTACTGATTTATTATCTATCCGTGAAGGCCAGACGCAGAAACAACTGAAATTAGACTTGAGCCCGATTTTATTGGCCTCTGGTGTTAAATCAGATAAATCCTTGTTCTGCGTACAAAATAACGACCCGTTTGATGATGGCGCCTTAAACCAGGAACTGGTGAAACGCTGCGCCGATATGGTGAAGTATAAAACCGGAGGCCGCTTAACAGTGCCTATCCGCAATACCGACCGCTCAGTGGGCGCTGCCTTATCTGGTTTTATTGCCCGTCATCATGGCAATCAGGGCATGGCGACCGACCCTATTGTGATTAACTGCATAGGTACTGCTGGCCAGAGCTTTGGAGTCTGGAACGCTGGTGGTTTGCATTTATCTCTGCAAGGTGATGCCAACGACTATGTAGGTAAAGGCATGACAGGTGGCCAAATTGCGATATTCCCACCTAAGGGAGTCAGCTATGCCAAAGACGACGCCACTATTGCAGGTAACACCTGTTTATATGGCGCAACCGGCGGCCGTTTCTACGCTGCTGGCCGTGCCGGTGAGCGTTTTGCCGTACGGAACTCAGGCGCCATAGTGGTTGTAGAAGGCACAGGCGATAACTGCTGTGAATATATGACAGGTGGTGTGGTGATGGTATTAGGTCAGACCGGCGTCAACTTTGGTGCTGGTATGACAGGCGGTTTTGCTTATTTATTAGATGAACAGGATGACTTATGCCTGCGGGTGAACCCTGAACTGGTGGAAGCGCTGGATGTCAGCACACCAATTCTGCAGGAACACTTACGTAGCTTGTTACATCAACACGTTGAGGCCACCGGCAGCGAAAAAGCGCACCGGATCCTGACGGATTTCAACAACTACTTAAGCAAGTTCAAACTGGTTAAACCCAAAACAAGTGACGTCAACACCTTGCTTGGTCACCGCGCACGCTCTTCCGATGAGCTGCGGGTTCAGGCGATGTAAGGGAGGCAACTATGGCACAGAATGTTTATCAATTTATCGACGTAAAGCGGGTTGACCCACCAAAGAAGTCACACCGTGAGCGGACCATCGAGTTCGTAGAAATTTATCAACCTATGACTGATACCCAGGCATCAGGTCAGGCCGACCGTTGCCTGGACTGTGGCAACCCTTACTGCGAATGGAAATGCCCTGTGCATAACTATATTCCGCAGTGGCTGAAGCTGGCCAACGAAGGCAAAATTATTGAAGCGGCTGAACTGTCGCATAAAACCAATAGCTTACCTGAAGTGTGCGGCCGGGTTTGCCCGCAGGATCGTTTGTGCGAAGGCGCCTGTACCATCAACGAAGGTTTTGGTGCAGTCACCATAGGTTCTATTGAAAAGTATATTAACGACAAAGCCTTTGAAATGGGCTGGCGGCCGGATTTATCAGCGGTAGTCAAAACCAGCCTGAAAGTTGCTGTAATAGGCGCAGGCCCTGCTGGTTTAGCTTGTGCTGACGTACTTATCCGTAATGGCGTTACCCCAGTAGTATTCGATCGTTATCCGGAAATTGGTGGCTTATTAACCTTTGGTATTCCACCTTTTAAACTGGAAAAAGACGTACTGAAACTACGCCGTGAAATCTTCACCGCTATGGGTATTGAGTTCCGTTTAAATACCACTGTGGGTGTGGATGTCAGCTTTGACAGCTTGCTGCAGGAATACGATTCAGTGTTTCTGGCCTTAGGTACTTACACCCCAATGCAAGGTGGTTTGGTCAACGAAAAAGCCCCTGGTGTCTATGAAGCCCTGCCTTATCTGATTGGTAATATCAATAATCTGATGGGCTGGCAGACAGAACACCAGTATGTAAACCTTGCCGGTAAAAAAGTAGTGGTATTAGGCGGTGGTGACACTTCAATGGACTGTGTACGTACCGCTATTCGTCAAGGTGCCAGCAAAGTAACATTGGCCTACCGCCGCGACGAAGCCAGCATGCCGGGCTCACGCAAAGAAGTACAAAATGCCCGCGAAGAAGGTGTGGAATTTATGTTTAACCTGCAGCCACTTGGCATCAAGTTAAACGACGAAGGCCATGCTTGTGGTATCGAAGTGGTGACTACTGCTATGGGTGCAGCCGATGCCAAAGGCCGTCGTAACGCCGAAGCAGTGCCTGGTTCAGAGCAGGTATTAGAAGCGGACGCTGTGATTGTCGCTTTTGGTTTCCAGCCAAGCCCACCACAGTGGTTAAAAGATATGGGTGTAGAGCTCGACGACAAAGGCCGCGTCGTGGCCAGCGAAAAAAGCACTTACCCACTTCAAACCAACCAGCAAAAAATCTTCGCAGGTGGTGATATGGTCTTAGGCTCAGACTTAGTAGTCACAGCCATAGCTCAGGGTCGTAAGGCCGCTGAGGGGATATTGGATTACCTGCAGGTTTAAGCCTTCATACTTGAAGCTGCAGCGTTGTTGACTGCGCACGCCAGCCCCAGTCACATAGTACAACTATGCTCCTGGGGTATGGCGCACTTGTCGCCTAGCTGCAACATCAATTACTTTGGCTAAGAGTTTTGAGAATATTTTTGAAAACGAGGGCATCAGCTAAAACTGATGCCCTTTTTGTTTTTATCCCTGCCTAAAACGAAAAACTATTGCCAGCTCCACCCTCACTTCAGTTAGAGTAAAACAAAACAACAATAAAAAACTGCGATGAACAACTACCAGCCACTCCTGACAAAAGCACCACCACAACTGATCCAAAGCAATGGCCAGCCAGCTTTTGGCTTATTCGACGGCTCAATTCCGGATTTTAATCTGCAGGATTTTATTTATCAGAACCTGATGGATAACAAAGCCATCGCACTAACCCGTTATTTTCACTACAAGCAGTTTCAGTTTATTTGTGTCACAGGCGCAGACTGGTTGCTGGCTGTGGCTATTGCCGATATTCGTTATGCCAATTCAGGTTTTGCTTATTTGTATAGCTTTGATACTAACCTTGCTGTCAGCAAAGGACTGTTATTGCCAGGCGCTTTAGGTTGCCAAATGAGTAACTCCCCTTCAGCTGGCGAAGCCAAACAACAGTTTGGAGCTTATAAAGTCGCAATAAAAACCAATGCAACAAACTGGCAATTAAACATTGATACCAAAGAATTAAAGGCCAGTTTAACCATAGAAAAAGCCAGCCAAATGCCTTTAGCTTTATGTGCGCCGACAGGCTACAACGGCTTTACTTACACCGAAAAATCTAACGCTTTGATGGTATCTGGTACAGTTGAACTTCATGACAAAACACTAGATTTAACTCAGGCTTTAGCGGGTTATGATTTTTCAGCAGGTTTTATGCGCCGCCAAACCAGCTGGCGCTGGGCCAGTATCAACGCCGTAGTCGAAGGTAAAGCTTTTGGTTTGAATATGGCAGCAGGTGTCAACGAAACAGGGCTTTGTGAAAATGCACTCTGGTTTGATGGCCAAATCCAGCATTTAAGCCCAGCCACTTTTGTCTTTGATCGCAAAGACGATAAAAAACCCTGGCAAGTCAGCAGTCTCTGCGGAGAAGTTCAGCTTGAATTTACGCCTTTGTATTGCCGTCAGGAAAAGGTCAATATCGGCTTACTGGCCAGCAATTTCCGTCAGTATGTTGGGCTTTACACGGGCTTTATTGTACTTAAAAACGGCACAAAACTACAACTGAATGCTGTAAAAGGCTTGGCAGAAGATCATTATGCCAAGTGGTAATCCTATTGGTCCGGTTAACCCGAAGCAACGTATTTAACATATCTGACGGATAGCAGAAGTAACAATAGCGTGAGTACTTTTAATACTGAATATAGCCCTGAAGACTTATCCCGCATTATTGAAATGGCATGGGAAGATAGAACACCTTTTGAAGCCATAGAGGATTTGTATGGCTTAAACCAGCACCAGTTGATTGAGCTTATGCGTAAAGAGCTAAGACGCAGCAGCTTTGAGTTATGGCGTAAACGCACCACAGGGCGCACCACCAAACATTTAAAGCTGCGATCGCCAGAAATTAACCGTGGCTACTGTCCTACGCAATACAAGAGATAGTCAATACAAGAGATAAATCAACACAATGACCTTATTACCCTGGACTCAAATGAGCGCCGAAATAAATACTGATTTCAATCAGCGCATAGTGCAAACGCCAGAGCAGGGGCTTTGGTACGAGTCGCCTGCCAAAGATATTCACAGAAGACCTTTGGACAGAATAGGCGCAGAAGTAGCCAAAGCCACCAGCATAGTGCGTTATTTACCAGGCAGTCAGTTTGCCAATCATCAACATGGTGGTGGTGAAGAAATTCTTGTGCTTGACGGTACTTTTTCTGATGAATACGGCGATTACCCAGTTGGTACTTACTTACGTAACCCACCCGGCACTTCACATGCCCCTTTTTCCAAAGAGGGTTGCTTATTACTGGTCAAACTGTGGCAATTCAGCCAAGGCGACACAGAGCAGCTGTGTATCCGACCAGAACAGCAGCACTGGCTGCCTGGTTTAGTACCTGGCTTACAGGTGTTACCTTTGCATCAGTTTGATGGCATCAACACAGCCTTAGTACGCTGGGCACCCAACACCAGATTCCAGCCTCATGTGCATGCAGGGGGTGAAGAAATTTATGTACTCGAAGGTGTGTTTCAGGACGAATTTGGCAGTTATCCAAAAGGCAGCTGGTTACGCAGCCCACGCTGGAGCAAACACCAGCCATTCACTGGTGCTGAAGGCGCACTGATTTATGTCAAAGTGGGGCATTTAGGCGCTGAATTATTGGGGGATGCGATAAGAACATCTGCAAATTAAACTTTTAATTAAAAAAAAACATAGAAAAAACAACATTCCATTGACCTGCTCCTAAGGATATCGTAATTTCTGTCTGCGCTTTGAGGCGTAATAAATTATTAAAATACGGAGATTTTATGAAGTTAATTTTGGTTGCTGCAACTTCTGCAGTGCTGCTGTCTTTAGTCACAACTCCTTCAGTTCAGGCTCAATCTGGTTCGATCAACCCATGGAAACATTGTGGTATTGGCGCGATGATTTTTGATGACAACGGCACAGCTGCTGCAATATCAAACATCATTTGGGACTTAGGTACTACAGCGGTTTCATCTAATATATCTTCTGATAGTTCTTGTAAAGGCAGCCGTGTCGCGGCAGCACAGTTTATCAATGACACTATAGTGACTATTGAAGAAGAAACTGTCACAGGTCGTGGCGATCATTTAACGGCTATGCTGAATATGATGGGCTGTGAAGCTGAAGCTCATCCAGCTATTATTGATCAAGTGCGTACAGATTTAGATCTGGATATCGAAGAGAAAACCGCAAAAGCAGAAGCTTACTACCTGCAACTCGATGCTAAAGTATCAGGTGAATTTGCTGCCCAGTGTAAATTGATTTAACTTATTGTTTCAGCTGTTCAGACCCGCTCCATAGCGGGTCTTCATTTTTATGGCTTACTATGCGCTGCTCCATATTTTATGTTTTTTTACTGCTGATATCTTGTTTGGTATCTGAAGCTCTCCAAGCCAATGAAGTCTGGCCAACACAAAAAAAACTCACTGAACTTAGCTCACAGAAATATTGGTTAGCCTTGCTGCATATGCCAACAGCAACTGCAAGCAGCGAAATCATCGACCCTGCTTTTTTCCTGTCAACATCTACAGAAAAAACCGCCAAAGCCGAACTTGAAGCCAGCTTAAAGAGCTTTTTCATCTCTTCAGGTGAGGACTCAAACTCTCATAGCCAATGCCGCTTCCCGGCACGCTTTCAATGGTTAAAAACACAATTACCAGAACTATTGGCTAAAGTTCCACAAATTCAGTGTCCACTTTTAGAACAATGGACAGATCAGGAGCAAGTAAGTTCTGTCAGTGCTGTATTTGCCAGCGGTTATCTGGGCAATCCAGCCTCTTTTTATGGTCACATTTTATTGAAGTTTAATAGCTCATCTGAAACAAAAAATATTCTTCAGCAGCAAAGCCTAAACTTTGGTGCTGCTGTACCCGAGCAGGAAAACCCGCTGATTTACATAGGTAAAGGCTTGTTTGGTGGTTACGATGCGATGTTTTCACACGGTTTATTCTATTTGAACATACAAAGTTACGGTGAAGCTGAACTGCGTGATCTGTGGGAGTACAAACTCGATCTTCAGCCAGAACAAGTCAGAAGCCTAAGTTTGCATGCCTGGGAGCTTATAGGCCGTAACTACCAGTACTTTTTTCTCAAACAAAATTGTGCATTTCGTATGGCTGAATTACTGGAACTGGTGATCAATGCTGAACTCATTGATAAAAACCAGCCTTGGGCTATGCCAGTATCCATTTTCCATCAGCTCGCCGAGGTAAAACAGCAAGAACTCCCTCTGGTCAGCGAGGTGATTCAACATCCGTCCAGACAGCAAAGATTCCATCAGGCTTATCTTGAGTTACCACAATCAACAAAAGAGCTGGTGGCTGCGATGGTGCAACATGGATTTAGCACTGAATTGCAGGATTATCGGCAATTGCCTGCAAAGCAAAAAATAAAAGTATTAGAGCTACTGTTTGATTATCTTGAGTTTTTACGGATCAGCAAACACGAACTCTACTCGGATCAAGCTAAACGTAAGCTGCTAAAGGCGCGCCTGGCCTTACCCGCTGCTACAGAAAAAACAAAACATACGACTCAGGCTGCACCTCATCAAAGCCATTTACCTTCTCTGTTGCAAATCAGTGCGGTTAGCCATCAGCAGCAGGCTGCATTGCAACTCAGGTTCAGAGCTACCTATTACGATATGCTAACTAGCGATACAGCCAGAGTCCCCTACTCTGCATTATCTATGTTTGATCTAAAGTTACGCTGGCAAGGTGGCAAACTGGACTTGCATAGTTTTGATCTACTTCATATCGAAAACATGAATTTGTCCGTGACAGGACTGCCAGCAGACGGCGGATATGCCTGGAAAATGAATCTTGCTTATAAACCAGAAAATTTAAGCTGCTGGTATTGTCAGAGCCTGCAATTCAATGCTGGCATAGGAAAAGCAGCTAAAGGGCATGCAGGACTTTGGTATTTTATGCTGGATGGCCGTTTGCATCAGGATCGTTTTAATACAGGCGTTGTTTCCACAGAACCAAGAATAGGTTTGGTGACTGATATTACGCCCTGGTGGCGCAGCCAATTGGAATTTGGATACAGATATTATGTTTCTGATCATCAACAGAAGTTTGTTAGCAGCAAATGGTTAAACCGATTTGGCCAGCATAAAAACTGGGATCTGCGCTTGAGTCTGGAGACGCAAAAAGAGACCGAAGTAGGCCTCTCTTTTGGTTACTATTGGTAAATTCAACTCTTAATTCACCACAGCCACTAAATCTGAGCGAATGAAATCAGATAACACAGCTTGATGTTGTTGCGCCCACAAGCCCATAGCACGGCCATCTCCCGTGGTGACTTGTTCGATAAAGGCACTGGATAAAGCCTGAGTAGCAGCTTTAATCACTTGTTGCTGAGGCGCTGTATCAGAATCGCGGCGCCAGCCTGAAAAAATGTTGTGACTGCCTGAACTGAACACCGCCAGTACTTTGTAGCTGCTGGCCATAGCGTAATACAGCTCAAATCTGTCTGCAGGAGATGAATAATAACCCGGTACCTTAATTTCATCTTCAGTGGTGGTGATATGTAAAGTGGGGATAGTCACTTCTGCCAGCACCTGATCCAGTGGTTGATCGTTATAAAAAGGCGGGGCTGAAATTAAAATAGCAGCTTTAATTCTGTCATCTTTCAGGCTAACTAATTCGCCGTTTTGCTCCACTTGAGCGCCACTTAACAACATTGAGGTATTAGCGCCATAGGAATGGCCTGCCATCAGAATATTTTGATGATCAAAATCTGCTGCATAGTCAGAGGCCAGCATTTTATCCAAAGCAAACTTCACATCCTGCACTCTGGCCAAAGCTTCGCTTGCATCCGCTGCATCCATTAAACGAAAAGGTAACATCAGCCGGTTGCCACGCCATACTTTTCGGTCGCTACCGTCATGCTGCACATGCAAACTGGCATATCCCTGACTAGCCCAATACTGGCCCAAATAGGCGTAACGCTCTTTTGAGCCGCCTAAACCATGGGAAAATACGATTAAGGCTTTGGCTTTTTTCTGATGGGCAGGTTTAAACAGTAAAGCAGGTACTATCCGCTCTCTGCTTTGATCCATCCAGTCAAAACTGATTTCGTCGATATTCAGCGATAAGCTTTGTGCCACTTCAACTGAATGCAATACTGAAGGCAAATTCAATTGCTGCTGCCAGGCCACTGAGGTTAAGGCTTGCTTTTGCGAACAGCCGCTTAAAGACAGCAGCAAAATACCTGTTAATGCAGCTAAGCCTGCAGCTTTGATCCCGGTAATGGTTCGCATAAACATCCTCTTTACTAATAATCTGACAGCAGTTGGCTACCTGAAATAATACGGACAGAAGTGGAGAAGGATCTGTACCTTGCAATCAATCTGTGGCGCACAGTATCAGCCTTAGTTGCTCAATTAAAAAGCAATAAAAATTGATAAGGCTGTTCAATAAACTCGAACAAAGTTTTTACCTGTGGAAAATTTAGTAGATTTGTCAATTTGCGCGTTGCATCTGCCATTCTGCCAGCTAAGGTTAGATCAGGTATATTCTGTCTGAGCTGTTATGACCCTCCGCCAAAACCCTTTGTTCCACACTTTGTTTTTTCTGACCTTATGTGGACTGCTGCTCATCGCATTGCTGCTGGTTCACCTGGTTCCACAACACATATTAAAGCCACTGAATACACTGCATTATTTTCCTGTTACTGAACAAACCTCAGAATTACAGCAGTTAATGTTCCAGCCCGCCGATCAATGGCAACTGCTGCCAAGCTCCATCGCCAGCCTGGGTTATCAGCAGAGTTCGTACTGGTATAAAACCAGGCTTGCTGCCAACAACACAGAAACAGCTCTGTCTGTGCTTGCGCCCTTTTTAGATAAACTTGAGCTTTATGTCGTGGATCAACAATTAAACCTGTTGCAGAGTTATCAGCTCGGAGATCAGCAACTCTATAGCCTGCGGCCTTTACCCACGCTGAACTTTGTTATTCCATTGCCTGCCAGTAGTGAAGACTTATGGCTTTTTGCCAAAGTGACCAATCAGGGTGCCAATATGTTACCGCTGCAGCGCAGCAGCATGGTGGAAATGGAGCAACAGGAACATCTGTCAGTGTTTATTCAAAGCCTGTTCAGCGGTATTTTTTTGTGTCTGATTGCACTTTCAGCCGGACTTTATCTGATTTATCGTCATGGCTATTTTTTGGCTTTTTCCGGCATGTTTTTAACTGTTGTATTGATCCAGCTGGAGCTTAACGGCCTGTTGTTCGCCTACGTCTGGCCAAACTCACCGGACTATAACCTGGTCATTGAATATGGCGCTGTGCTGGGATCTTTGCTTGCATCAGCCTTTATGTTGTCGTTTTTCCGCAACACCCTGACCCACAACTGGTTAATGTGGCCTTTTCAGTTGATCAGAGTTTTTGCTGTTTTGTTACTTCTGGCCAGCCCTTGGCTGGGCGCGTATTGGTTAAAAAAAATAGGGGTAGAGCTGACTGCTCTGACAGGCGGTTTGATGCTGCTTGCCAGTTTCTGGTTACTGCATAAACGCCATACCAATGCTCTGTTTCTTTCCATGGCATTACTGACCATGCTGACAGGTGTCGCTATGATGATACTGCGCAGCAAAGGTTACCTTCCCGCGGTAGTTCTTACCAATTCAGCCATGGAAATAGGCAATGCCTTAGCTGCGCTGTTTTTTGTGTTTGCGATGCTGCAAAATTTGTATCTGGAAAAAAATAAAAAAATTGCCTTCCAGCAGCAAATTCTTGATCAGCAACAGCATATTCAAAGTATTCAGCAAAAAGCGCTGGCACAGGCACTGAAAGATCATATCTCTGATTTACCGAATAAACAGGCGCTGCTGAACAGGCTGGAAGAGCTGGATCAACAACGAAACAGCGATTTTTATCTGGTGATGATTGAGCATCAACGTTTTCGGCAGATTGAACGGGCTTTAGGGGTGGAGGAAGCCAATCACACCATCATTGGCTTTAGTAAAATACTCAAGCGCTGGGGCGAGCAACAACGCCAGACAGAATCGCACTACCCCAGCTTGTTTGCGCTGGAACGTGACAGTTATGCGGTACTGATTGCCCCAACAGATTTCCGCTCGCAGTTTGAACAATTACGTCACCAACTGGATGCCTTGCTAAAAGTGGACAATCTGCAACTGGATTTAGGCACTGTGTACAGCTCCGTACACTATCCGGCTGATTGCGCCAAAGCTGCGGATACGCTGGATTTAGCTTTAGCGGCCATAGAACATGCCGACAGAGCTGGCGACTACCTGCCTTATGAGCCTTTGTATCTGGAACAAAACCTGGAGCATATCCACTTATTGTCAGAGCTTAATATTGCACTGCAGGATGATTTACTGGAACTGTATGTGCAGCCGATACTGGATATGAAACAGCAGAAAATTCATGCTGCTGAACTGTTGATCCGCTGGTATCACCCAAAAATGGGCCAAATATCTCCAACTGATTTTATACCTTTGGCCGAACAAACCGGCATGATCAGTCAGGTTACCGAGTGGGTGCTGGATAAAACCTTGATCCTGCAAAAACAACTGGCGGATGCTGGCGCAAACTTGCGGTTATCGATGAATATATCCCCGCTGGATTTACGTAATGCAGCTTTGATTTCACGGGTGATAGAGGCCGTGAAAAGCACCAGTTATTCCACTGTGCCATTGCAACTGGAGCTGACCGAAACGGCTTTTGTTGATTTAGTCCAGGACTCAGAACAGGCTCTTAAATTATTGGAGCGTTCTAATATTCGGATCTCATTAGATGATTTTGGTGTAGGGCAATCGTCCTTAGCCCGCTTACAAGGTTTGCCTTTGGGTGAACTTAAAATTGATCGGGACTTGCTGTGTCAGGCGGTACGATTAAATGACGATACAGTATTAAGATACGCGGTGATGCTGGGTAAATCCTTGCAGCTTTATACTGTGGTTGAAGGGGTTGAAACCTTAAAAGAGCTGGAGTTTGCAAGGCGTTTAGGCGCTGATGCGGTACAGGGCTATTTGCTGGCTAAACCTATGCCATTTGCTACTTTTAGCCAGTGGCTGCTTGATTTTGAGCGGCAAGGTTTCAGATTAAGCTAAAGCCTCTAAGCTAAGTCCCTAAGCTCAGCCCCGTGGCAGCATCTGATGCAGGGGCTGGTATAAGTTAGCCTCTGCATCAGCTTTAAGTCAGACTATACAACAGCATCAGCTGGTTTTGCTTTTTACCAGCAACAGCCCAACCATAGCGGAACTGATCACTACTGTCTGGCCGGGGTCAACCACCAAAGCCGTTTCTTCCGGATCCAATCTGACCCGCCATTCCAGACCACAAAACTGAATATGGCTGTCACTGTCTTTGTGGGCTTGTTCTGTCAGCACCAGTTCTGTACCAACAAAATCAGAAATAGCGCTGTCTTCCTGCAACCTAATGCCGGTTTTTTGCAGTTTCCGCAAAGGTTTCCACAGCAACACAGCCGACAAAGCAGTTAACATAGCCAAGCTTAACAGCACCAGACTGGTCTCATCCGGCAACCAACCAAACCACATCAGGGCGGCACTGACAAAGGCTGCAATAGCCAAAGACAGCAAAACTTCAAGCACACCCGGAATAGCAAAAGGCAATAAGGCCAGACACAACAAAGCCAGAAGTAACAAGCCAGATAACAGATTCAGTTCCATAGATAGTCCTTAGATAGCCCTTAAGATAAAACCCCGGATTTTTGAATCGCAGCCACCACACCCAAAGCTTCAGCTACTGTGTTTCCAGCTGAAGATTTATCGTTATCCATCAGTACCACTGTAGATTCACGGGCTATGGCTTTTTTCGCAGCAATGGCCTCTGTGGCTAAATCCAGCAACACGGCAGCCTGACCTTCAGTAGTAGCGGCGGCCTGACCTATCATAGTTAATGCTCTGGCTTTAGCTTCTGCCACTAAGGTAATAGAGAGGGCTTCACCTTCAGCTTTTAATACCTGCTGCTCCCTTTCGGCTTCAGCCGATAGCACTGTCGCTTGCTTGGCACCTTCGGCTATATTGATAGCGGCCTGGCGTTTACCTTCGGAGTCCAGAATAGAAGCGCGTTTTTCCCGCTCAGCGCGCATTTGTTTTTCCATCGCATCCAATACAGAAGCCGGCGGATTAATATCTTTAATTTCATAACGCATTACCTGCACGCCCCAGGCCGCCGAGGCCTGATTAATAGCATGGATAATTTTGACGTTCAGGCTGTCACGCTCTTCAAAGGTTTTATCTAAATCCAGCTTACCAATTTCAGAACGCATCGATGTTTGTGCCAGCTGGATCACTGCATACACATAGTTATCAATACCATAGGAAGCTTTGTAAGGCTCCATCACCTTGATATACAACACACCGTCAATCGTCAGGCTGATATTGTCTTTGGTGATGGCGGATTGGCTTGGAATATCAATAGCGCTTTCTTTTAATGACACCTTGTAGGCAATACGATCAATAAAAGGGATAACAAACTGTAAACCTGCGGTTTGAGTTTCATAATATTTGCCTAAACGCTCAATAATGTAGGCCATATTTTGTGGCAAAATTACGACAGTTTTGCCAATCAGTATTAACACAGCCAGCACCAGCGCTGCAGTGACAATTAAGTTTGTTTCGAGCATAACTTGTCCTTAAGAATGAACTAATTAAATATGGCTTATAGCTTACCGCATTTATCAGTAAATTAAAGTTTAACCATCAATTTGCTAACAATTATCGCTTTACTCCTTGTAGCAAAAACAAAAAAGGCCGATCCAGGCGTTTAGCCCAGGCTTGCTCTGAGTGATTTTCTCCCGGGAAAAACTGTGTTTGCCACATTTTCGCAGTAAAACCTTTGTCTCGCATCAATTGATCCACTCTGGCCTGCAAGGGGGGATACCAGGCATCTAACGTCTGATCGCCATAATCAAAATAAATCCGGCTTCCTTTTTCTGTGGTTAGTTTTTGCTGCAGATAGGCCAAAAATTGCTCAGGCACCGGATTATCCTCAATGGCAAAAACGCCAGGCCAGTGAGTAGACAAGCAGGCTACACCACCAAACTGCTCAGGGTATTCAAGTAGCGCATACAAGGAAATAAGGCCGCCCATGCTGGAACCCATCACAAAGTTGTGCTCTTTGCTCTGGAACACCGAAAAATTCTGCTCTATATAAGGTTTCAGCTCTGTTACCAGAAACTTCAGATACAGGTCGGAATACACAGGTTCCGCAAATAGTTTCTTTCCAGAGGCAGATTCCAGCTGATACAACTGCTGTTGTTGCGCAGCAGTGAGCATTGTAAAAGGACGCTGTGGAAAATATTCACTGTGGCGTTTTTCAACAGCGTTATGAATGGCCACTACAATAAAGGGCTGCACCAGGCCTTTCTTTATCAGTTGACTACCGACTTCGTCTACCTGCCATTCCTGCTGATTCCAGGTGTTGCTGGCGTCAAATAACATTTGCCCGTCCTGCATGTAGATCACCGCATGTTTTTTTTCCGCTGAATACCCTTCAGGTAACCAGATATCGACAGTTCGGTCAGGGACATAGTCAGAAGGAAAATCCTTTAGTCGCTGCACTGTGCCAGAGCTGACCGTTGGCCCAGCCAGTGCAAGAACAGGTGTCAGATGACAAAACAAAATGAACCACAAAATCAGAGAACGCATATATAATCTGCCGTAG
Source organism: Rheinheimera sp. 1928-s (assembly GCF_029269265.1). Taxonomy (GTDB): domain Bacteria; phylum Pseudomonadota; class Gammaproteobacteria; order Enterobacterales; family Alteromonadaceae; genus Pararheinheimera. The sequence goes on along the minus strand of NZ_JARIXP010000001.1, from coordinate 927,989 downwards.
CCAGAACACAAGGCCTTATAGTTTATAGTTAAAGCACAAAAGGCAACATTGAATACGATTGCTGATAGCTGGTTGCAAGTTCCCCTCCTAAAAAATTGGGCTTGTCAGGAGAGAATAAAGCGGATGAAGTTGCATATGGTCATTGTCAGCCTGCTGATGTTGCAGAGCTTTGTATCCCCGCCTGTGATGGCTGCATCCACTGCAGAAATCCTGATCCCAAAACCCCGCTCAGAATTTGATATCAATCATCAGTACTACACCAGCTTATTAAAAAAAGCGCTGAGCAAAGCTGCTGCCGGGCGCACAGTTCCAGAACTCAAAACCACTTTTGTGATGGAACAGGGCCGTGCTTTGCGCGAGCTGGATAAAAGTGAATTTTTGGATGTGTTTTGGGTCGGCACAGATCTGAAAAAAGAACAGGAATTCCGTGCTATCCGAATTCCGCTGGAACGTGGCTTAATGGGCTTTCGTAAATTTATTCTGCATAAAGACTCAGTCGCAAAATTTAATACGATCCGCAGCGTGCAACAGCTGCAACAATTCACTGCTTGTCAGGGGGCTTTTTGGCCAGATGTCGACATTATGCGAAACTCAGGCTTAAAAGTAGAAGAAGCTCCTGTGTACGAAAACATCTTTAAACAAATGGTGGCGAAACGTTGTGACTATTTTCCACGCGGCATACACGAAGGGGTGATTGAGCTGGAACAACGCCACACTTTATACCCTGAACTGATACGTTATGACTCATTGATGCTGCACTACCCTTTTGCGATCTACTTTTTTACCCATAAAAATAACGAAGCTTTGGCTTTATGGATTGAACAAGGGCTGGAACAAATGATCGATGACGGCGAACTGCTGGAACATATGCAACAGCAACAGCTGACGCGCCATGTATTTCCGCTGCAACATAAAACCACAGAGCAATGGATCAGTATTACAAACCCACTGTTAAGCCCTGATACTCCGGTAAATAACAGCAGATACTGGTTTCAAAGCAGCGACTTTAAAAACAACAACAATTGATATCTGGTCGGATTTCAGTTATTTCTGAAGGAAGGTACTTCAGGAAATGTGGTTATGCTGCAAGCTACAGAAATAGCAGATCTTATTTTAAAAGGCTTTCGACGCCATTTTAGCTTGTTTCAAAAAATTACTGCTTTGGCCCAGCAAAGTTATGCCCAAAAGAACTGGCTGGAATTGCAACGTATCAGCTCAGAACGTATTTCTTATTACGATTTACGGGTGAGCGAAACCCTGGCTTTACTGCAGCAAAAACTGACAGGTACTGAATTAAATGACTGTTTATGGCAACAGGTGAAGCAACAGTATCAGCAGTATTTGTTATTTCATCCTCAGGCTGAACTGGCTGAAACCTTTTATAACTCGGTATTTTGCCGTTTGTACGAGCGCAAGTATTTTCATAATCAGAATATTTTTGTCGAATCCACCTTAAGCAAACAACGCCTGCCCGCTCCAATAGCTTCGGTGTATGAAAGTTATTTTCCGGCCCAATATGGCTTAAAACAAAGTATCAGAGCTATTGTTGCGAGCTTTCATTTGCAAGCGCCTTTTGTGGATTTAGAGCGGGATATTCGCCTGCTGGTCCGCACTTTTATCGGTCAGTCCAGCCATGGTCATTTCCCTGTGCACTTGGTGCGCTTTGATATTTTAAAATCGTTATTTTTCCGCAACAAAGCCGCTTACATTGTGGGGAGGGTGGTGACTCCAGACGGTCAGCAGCCTTTTATTATTCCACTGCTGCATGAGGAAGATCAGGGTATTTATGTCGATACGCTGATCACAGATCCACAACAAATGACCATTATTTTTGGTTTTTCCCGCGCTTATTTTATGGTGGAAATGACGGTACCCTCGGCTTTGGTGCATTTTCTGAAAGAGCTGCTGCCGCATAAAACTCTGGCCGAACTCTATTCATCCATTGGCCTGCATAAACAAGGCAAAACTGAGTTTTACCGTGAACTGCTGACGCATCTGGATAAATCCAGCGATCAGTTTGTCGCAGCGCCAGGCATCAGGGGCATGGTGATGATGGTGTTTACCCTGCCCTCTTTCCCTTATGTGTTTAAAGTGATCCGCGACAAATTTGCCCCAACCAAAGAATTTGGCCGCGACACCGTCAAAGCACGTTATCTGCTGGTGAAAAAACACGACAGAGTGGGCCGTATGGCAGACACTATGGAATACTCAGACGTTGCCCTGCCGCTCAGCAGATTCAGCCCTGAACTACTGGAAGAATTGCAACAAAGCATAGCTGGTTCTATGCAAATCGAAGACGATAGAGTCATTATCAAGCACTTGTATATTGAGAGACGCATGCTGCCATTGAACTTGTATTTAGAGCAGGCAAGCTATGAGCAAAAAGCGAAGATGATGGCGGATTATGGTCAGGCGCTGAAAGATATGATTGCCGCCAATATTTTCCCTGGTGATATGCTGCTGAAAAACTTTGGTGTCACCCGCCACGGCCGGGTGATTTTTTATGATTACGACGAAGTGCAGTACCTGCTGGATGTCAATTTCCGCACTATTCCAAAAACCGATAACTACGATGATATGTTAAGCAATGAGCCCTGGTATTCGGTGGGTCCTGGTGACGTATTCCCTGAACAAATTACCACTTATGTCACAGCACAAAATGATATCCGCCAGATGTTAATTCAAAGCCATCCTGAACTGATGGATGCAAGCTACTGGCAGGAGAAACAACAGCGCATTCGTGATGGCATAGTGGAAGATGTATTTCCTTATCCACAAAGCCAGCGCTTTAAAGCTTTGTATGAAGCAGAGTATGCAAAAGACTAAGGCTTAAGTACAATGCCGCCGCCCGTTCGGCATGGTGTCTGGCGGTAATAAAGGATCCGGTTTGTGTCTCATATCAATTCAGTGATGGCGCTGCGAGAGCGCGAATTACAAAAAACGGTCCGGGTATTTAATGCCCGTGGTAGCCGTGTTATTCGCTGCCCTTTGTGTTTATTGCCGGTGCCGGATTGTATTTGCGCAGCCAAACCCAAACCATCCAGCCGCAGTGCCTTTTGTTTTGTTATGTACAAAGGCGAAGCCTATAAGCCCACCAATACAGGGCGTTTAATTGCCGATGTAGCGCCGGAAAACTTTGCTTTTGTATGGGACAGAACCCAACCCGACCCAGAGCTTTTGGCTCTGCTGGAAAATCCCCGTTACGCCCCGATAGTGGTATTCCCTCAGCAATACGCGGCGGCTGAACGTTGTATTGATGGGGTCAAGACTGGCGATAAAATTCCGCTTTTTGTGATGCTGGATGGAACCTGGCGTGAAGCGAAAAAGATGTTCAGCAAAAGCCCATATTTAGATGGTTTTCCTGTGCTTGGCATTCAACCAGAAAAAAGTTCCTTGTATCAGTTGCGCGAAGCCGCCCATGAGCATCAGCTTTGTACTGCTGAAGTTGGCATTGCCGTATTGGAGTTGGCCGGAGATCAACAGGCAAGTGAAGATTTAGCTGGTTATTTCACTACCTTCAGGCGCAATTATATTGCCGGTAAACCTCATTTAAATTTTGATCTATAACGCTGACCAGCCACTGGGTCGCATCCAGAGGTAAGTCATGGCCTGCAGTAGGATGTGTCAGTAAAGGTGCATTGAGTTGATTGGCTAAAGCTACGCTGCACTGTGGCGACACCAGTTGATCCGCCAGACCAGACACAATAAACACCGGACATAGCGGCCTGAGCTCAGAGCGAAAACGACTGGCGGCCCAAAGCTGACGTAAAGCATTGATGCGACTGACGGGGTGTTCTATGGCCCATTGCTGCCATTGTTTTAAAACCTCAGGCTGCAGTGTTGAACTGACTGTCATTTGCCATATCAGCTCTTCGCGTTGTATCGGGCCTGCCAGCACAGATAGCAGCACTTTGAAGTAATTACGCATCTGCAGTCTGTGCCAAAACGGACTTAAACCGGCACTGCTGCTATTAATCATCGACAGAGACTTCACCTGCTGTGGCGCATCAAGCGCCCAATCCAGCGCCAGCATGCCACCCATTGATATAGCCACCAGATGAAGCGGCTGCCCCTGATATTGTGGGTAGCGCTCTGCCCATTGGTGTTGCAGTTGTTGCCGTAATGCAGGCACTGAAGTAGCAGACTGGTGTTGGTTTAACACCCCACAACCGGGTAAATCCAGCGTCAAAACCGGCCGCTGAAGTTTTTCACTTAACAAGGCCGGAAAATCCAGCCAGTGCCTGCTTTCGCGCAATAAACCACGTAGCAGCAGCACTGGGGTTTGATCTGTCGTTAATTCCATCTGGTCAGTACTATAAGTCAGTACCATAGCTCCATTGCCTCTTGCCTGAGCATGCGTGGATGCATCACCCGCCGCCACTGCTGGTGTGACGCTGTGGCTGCTATTAAAAAATGAAATAAGGTTAAATGAGTACGCAGTACCCGTTTTACCCTGTGCGGTTTGACCGGATGGAACAAACCTAAACTGGATAACAACTGAAAGGGATTTTTGCGCACCCAGTTCCATGACCCCATTTCCAGAGTTAAAGGTAAAAACACTGTGCTGTGCTGCAACGACTCGTCGTACAAATAATCCCATAAATCGCCATGACATAAATAATGCAGCGATTGAGGTTCAAACTGGTATGCCTGATGCGGATAGCTGTCAAACAACAGCTGGCGTAAGCGGTAGAGTTCGGCTAAATGCGGCAGAGGTTTACGGCTTTTGGCATAAGGAAACCAGATCCTGTCGACCTGACCAAAACCAGAGTGACAATCCAGCACCATGCTAAAAGAGCTTTGAAATAACTTTTGCCGCACCAGCTCAAACAACACCTGATTTTCAGCTTCGGGTTGTTCCGGGTTGCCTCTGAACCAGGGTAGGCGAGCTGAATACTGCTGTCCTCCTACTAAAAACGCCGCTTTCTCTTCACAGTGCACTGGTGCGTTACGCATTAAGTCCACACCATTGCCGTTACTGCGTCTGTGAGTCGCCATACCGACAGGATTCACCATAGGTAAAAATAAAACATTCAACTGGCTTAACTGATGCTGTAACCCATGATCCCATTCCAGTCTTTGCAGCAAACTTTCCAGAAAGGCAATCAGCACTGCAGAGCCAATACGCTCCAGCCCATGCACACCACCCGTTAACAACAGCGTAGGTTTAGTCGCATCAAAAGTGGCTAATTCAATTAGATAACTGGGGTATGAATGCAGGCCAGCTTGAAAGCGTGCCAGTTCTGTGGCTTTTACAGTGGCAGGTAAAGTGTCGATCAGCGCCTCCAGCCGGATCAGTTCAGGTAACAGAGAACGTTGTCTTTTGTTTTGCACAGTCAAAGCCAATGAATTGAATTATCAACAGAATAAAAGGTTGTAAGGCTGGCGTTTTACTTTTTTTGATGAACTTTTAATGACAGCAATGGCCTTAGAGCGCTGGGACAAAACTCTGGTAATCAGCCCTTAAGCCATGCATACTTTTATTCACTCATTGAACTGGAGACTCTTTATGCGTTTTGCCATATTACTGCTGCTGGTTCTGTTGCAAAGTGCCTGTTCATACAGCCCCAGGAACTCAGATGAATGGTGGTATGAAAGAATGCAACGAGATCATCGTTCTCAGTGCAATCAGCTTCCGGCTCAGGTTAAAGCTCAATGTCTTGAACGTCAGGGCGGAACTTATGAAGAGTATTTAAAACAACAAAATCAGCAACAGCCCCCTACAACACCAACTTCTGAGTCAAAAAATCAATAAAACAACGCACTCTGGGGTTCGCCTCTCCTTCACTGTAATACACTGCATAGACAGGCATCAGTACCTGCTCACGTATATGTTCCAGCACTGGTACTAAGCGCCCTGCCCTGATATCTTCCTGCGTCATAAAACCCGACAAGCAAGCAATACCGTTGCCATGCAACGCCAGTTGCCGAATAGTTTCACCGCTGTCTGCCGAAACATAGGCGCTGATTTTATACAGTTCACCGTCTTTATCCCGAATGGGCCAGCGGTTTAAATTCTCAGCAGAACTAAAGCCAATACAGCGATGTGTGGCTAAATCAGCTAAGGTGTCTGGTGTGCCAAAGCTAGCCAGATACTCTGGAGAAGCCAATAAACGCCTGAAGCCTGAACCTAATTTACGTGCCTTTAAGCTGGAGTCTGTCAGTTCACCAAAACGAATTGCTACGTCGACCCGTTTTTCAATCAGATTGATAAAAGATTCTGAGGAATCCAGTGTCAGCTCAATTTCAGGATAAAGCGCCAGAAACTCAGAAACCAGCGGCACCAGTTGATGCAGAATAAAAGGTGTCGCCGAATCAATGCGTAACTTGCCAGCAGGTTTGTGGCTTCGGTCCATTAAAAAATGATCAGCCTGACTTAGTTGCCGCAAAATGCTGCAGGCCTGCTGATAATACCATTCACCTTCAGAAGTCAGTCGTAAACTGCGGGTGGTGCGCAGCAACAAAGCAACGCCGAGTCGTTGCTCCAGTTGTTTCACTCTGCGGCTGATCACCGAAGTAGCTTGACCCAACTGGTCTGCAGCCGCAGTAAAACTGCCGGTTTTCACAACTGTGACAAAAGTATCTAACTGTTCAGTATGAACCGCCATTATTGCTCCTAAAGCAACAAACATTTGCCATTAACACTATTTTTCACAATAACAAATTCCAGCACACTGCCGCCACTTTAATTCACCTGATCATGAACGGAGAACTGTTATGCCACTCGCTTTATGGGCCTTAACCTTAAGCGCCTTTGCCATAGGCACCACTGAATTTGTCATAGTGGGCTTATTACCTGTGATTGCTGCCGATCAGGCTGTGTCTTTACCTTCAGCTGGCTTGCTGGTCAGTTTATATGCCTTAGGTGTTGCTATAGGCGCGCCGGTGCTAACAGCTCTGAGCAGCAAAATGCCCCGCAAGGCTCTGTTAATAGGGCTGATGGCGCTTTTTACTCTGGGTAATCTGCTGGGGGCGATGGCACCGGATTATTATTCGTTGATGCTCGCTCGTGTGCTGACAGGTATGGCACATGGCGTGTTTTTCTCTATAGGATCCACTATAGCCACCAGTCTGGTGCCTAAAGAAAAAGCCGCCAGTGCTATAGCTTTAATGTTTACTGGTCTAACCGTTGCTTYGGTCACAGGTGTGCCTTTGGGTACTTTTGTTGGTCAGTATCTGGGCTGGCAGGCGGTGTTTTATGCAGTCGCTGCTTTAGGTTTTATTGCGATGATAGGTTCAGCCATTCTGGTGCCAAACAACTTACCACAGCAAAAGTCTGCCACTTTCGCTGAGCAATTGCAGGTACTGACCGAACCTCGGTTGCTGATGGTTTATGCCAAAACAGCACTGGGTTATGGCGGCAGTTTTATTGCCTTTACTTACCTTGCGGCCATATTGCAGGACGTATCAGGTTTTGACACAGATCATATCGCCTTATTGATGCTGCTGTATGGTGTATCTGTGGCTGCAGGAAATATCTGGGGCGGCAAACTGGCTGACAAAAATGGCCCTATAGCAGCACTTAAAGTGATCTTTTTAGGATTGGCTGGCGTGCTGTTATTGTTGAGCTTTACCGCACCTCATCCGATTTTGGCTGCTTTGACTGTGTTGTTATGGGGCGCTGTGGCATTTGGTAATGTACCGGGCTTGCAGTTGTATGTAGTACGTCAGGCCGAAATTTACACTCCTAAAGCAGTGGATGTAGCCAGTGGTCTGAATATAGCCGCCTTTAACTTAGGCATTGCTTTTGGTGCCTGGGCTGGAGGTTTAGTGGTCAGTCAGTTTGGTTTAATGTACACCCCCTGGATAGGAGCCTTGATAGTGTTGCTTGCTTATGGACTGACTCATATCAGTGGCAAACTGGATCAGAAACTGAGTACTCAGACAGCCTGATCTATGAAAAACAGCCTGGCTTTTAAAGGTCAGGCTGTTTCGTTAAATGAATACGGTAAAAATCGACCATTTCATTTTTATCCGGCACCAGCACCTGACCATCCTGCTCAAAACCCAGTTTCAGCAATAAAGACTTAGAAGCCAGATTGGCGGGTGACACTATAGCGACTACAGTGTTTAAATCAGTATGTTCTGCGGCATAAGCCAATACAGCCACAGCAGCTTCATAGGCATAACCCATACCAAAAAACTCTGGCAGATAGGCATAACCTAAATCGGTTTCTGCTAAAAAGTCACGTTTAATCAGGCCACATAAACCTATGGCCTGCCCACGCTGATGTTCAACCAGCCACATACCATAGCCATGCTGTGCATAACTGGTAATCGCACCTTGTTGCAAATTCTGTGCTGCATCTTCAACAGTACGAACACCTTTATCACCTATATGCTGTAAAAAGCTGGGATCGTTATAAAGACGTAAGGCAAATTCAGCATCACTTAGCTGAAGTTCACGTAAAGTTAAACGCTCGGTTTTACAAATCAACATAAATTCCTTTTCAGTTAAAAAATAAGGAGCCGAAATGGCTCCTTATTTCACTGTGATCAGTTGTTACTTCTGATCTTTCTGCTGTTGTTCCAGGCGTTTTTCCCAGAAAGTAGCATTTTTAATACCTAACTTCACCGGGTCAAAAGTAACAGGACCACCGTTCTTTTTCTGCTCTTCATAATCGCGTAAGCAACGCATGGTCGGCTTGTACATAAAGAAAATAACCAAGATGCCAACGACATTCACCCATGCCATAAAACCTACACCCAAATCGCCAATATTCCAGATATAACCAGCACTATTTACAGTGCCATAGGCCACCATAAACATCAGCACTAACTTAAAGAGCAGGTTCGGCAATTTATTGTTTAATATACGGTTTAAGTAAGCCACGTTGGTTTCTGTGATGTAGTAGTACGCCAGAATAGTGGTAAAAGCGAAGAAGAAAATTGCCAGACCTGCAAACACCTGACCAAACTGACCAAAGACACTATGCAAAGCCATTTGAGTAAAGGCAGGTGAAGCAACCACTGTGGATGCGTCAATATTCTGCATGATCATAGTGCCTGCACCTGTGACCGCATTAAAGTCTTCAGTTTGTACGTTGTATTGCCCAGTGATCAAAATCATTAACGCCGTTGCGGTACAGACAAATAAAGTATCCACATAGACCGAAAAAGCCTGCACTAAACCTTGCTGAGCCGGATGATCAACTTCTGCCGCAGCTGCGGCATGAGGGCCAGTGCCTTGGCCGGCTTCATTGGAATAAATACCGCGTTTCACACCCCAACCTATAGCTGCACCAAAACCAGCCTGAGCAGTAAATGCATCGCTAAAGATTAAACCAAAAATTGCAGGCACTCTGTCCAGATTCAGGAAAACAACAATCAGCGCCAGCACTATGTAACCCAGAGCCATAAAAGGCACCACAATTTGGGTAAAGTTAGCGATGCGTTTAATACCACCGAAGATGATAAAAGCCAGAATGATCAGAATAAAAGCAAGCCCTATTAACTTGTTACTTCCTACTTCACCAAAGCTGGTAACCACTGCCGTACCTTCACCAAAAACTTGGGTAATAGCGTTACCTACCGCATTGGCCTGAACACCTGGTAAAAAGACACCGCAGCCGATAATGGCGGAAATAGCAAACAAGATACCCAGCCAGCGCCAACCCAGACAACGTTCGAAGTAATACGCCGGACCACCACGGTACTGGCCATTTTCTTCAACTTTGTACAGCTGACCTAAGGTTGATTCGACATAAGCGGTACTGGCACCTAAAAAGGCCACTATCCACATCCAGAACACAGCCCCTGGTCCGCCAAAACCTATAGCAGCAGCTACACCCGCAATATTACCTACACCAACCCGGCCAGATAAAGACACAGCCAGAGCCTGGAATGACGAAATACCTTTGTCGGATTCACTGTTATTCAACATCAGTTTGCACATTTCTTTGAAATGACGCACCTGAGCAAAACGGGTAAGAATTGAGTAGAACAAGCCTGCACCAAGGCAGAGGTAAATCAGCGCGGGGCTCCAGACGATGCCGTTTAGCGTACTAATAAAGCCTTCCATTTCCCTTCCTTATAATTATTCTGAGTTTAACTTTTAAAACGCCACATAATTTGCCATATCAAAAACGGAATAGCTAGGTAGCAAGCTGGTTGACCAGAGTTCTGCGTTAATTCGCAGTTCTGATCGTTTTGATCAACACTTTACTTAACTGCAACAAGATACCGCAGCAAAAAGCACAGGACCATTGTTATTTTATCGGATCTGGCACAATAGCTATCAAGACGATGCGGGCACAAGCAGACAAAACCCTTTGGTCACAACTTTAGGTCCGGTGAGCCAAAGCCCTTGTCGATTTCATGCTGACTTTGGTTATACTGGCTACAACAACCGCCACAGGAGCAAGCCAGTGTTTAGTTTTCAAATCAAGCCTTTACTGCGCTACCACTGCCTGTTTTGGCTTATTATTTTTGCTTTCAGTGTTTTGAGCTGGACGCTGGATTTTTTAATCTGGCAAAAATCGGAAGCACTGCATTATCTGGGCATGAGTTTTATCAGTGATGCCGCGGCTATGGTGGTCACCGGAGCTTTGCTGCTCTGGTCTCAATACAAAATTAACCAACACAATTTTGCGATATGGCACTTCGTAGTGACAGCCTTGTTACTCACTTGTATTTATGTGCCTCTGGAAAATGCGTTCTGGCTGCTGTTAATGAAAAACGAACCTTTTGATCCCCGTTTCTTGTTAAATAATCTGGACAGCAACACACTGGCATTTTTTGTCTGGACTGCACTTTATCTGGCCTACATTCTGAACCAGCAACGGCATTTCCGTCTGGCCGAATCATCCCGTTTAAGCCAGAAAATACAACAACTTGAATTGCAGGCGCTAAGACATCAATTAAATCCGCATTTTACTTTTAATGCACTGAACTCGGTCTGCGCTTTGATAGAAGCAGAACGTTTCGAGGACGCCGAACAGATGTCTGAGCAACTGGCTTCTTTTTTACGCTACTCGTTAAGCAGTTCACCAGACAGCCTGGTGCAACTGGCAGATGAGCTGGCCGCCATAGAAGCCTACCTCGCCCTGCAAAAAACCCGCTTTGGCAATAAACTCAAAGTCGACTGGAAAATTGATCAGAATGTTCGCCAGCACTTGATCCCGGCGTTGTTGCTGCAACCGCTGGTAGAAAACGCTATTAAGTATGCGGTGGCCACCCAGCAACAAGGTGCAACTATTACTATTGCCGGACAGCAGCACAATGGTCAGCTTTGCCTGCAAGTTGAAGACGACGGCCCAGGAGAGCATGCCATGAAGCAAATGGGGCAAAGCTCAGGTGTAGGTTTAACCAATATTAAAAACCGGCTGAACCAACATTTTGGCGCAGCAGCGAGCTTAGTGGTTCAAGCAAAACAACAGGGCTTTCTGGTCTGTATTCAGCTGCCGTTACAAGGGGCAACTGCATGAGTTCAATGGCTGTATTTGAGGTCAACAAAGAAAGATTCTGGTACTGGCATTTAGTGTTCTGGCTAAGTTATTTATTGATCAAATTTATTCATTTAGCCGTGCTGGTTCCTTTGGATAACAGAGATGTATTTCCTTACCTGATGATTTACACTCTGATTAGCCTGGTGAACTTTGTAGTGACAGGTTATCTGGGGCAAAAAGAGCTGGCACTGAATATCAGCATCAAACAACAGGCATTACGACTGGCCTGGTGGCTGATTCCACTCTGGCTGGTATTAACCCCTGTGCGTCAGCATCTGATGATGAATTACGCCCTGATGCCTTCCGAAACCGATTCTTTGCTGCGTTATGCTTTGGCTTTTAATCTGGTGCTATTGCCAATAGCTGGCTGGTTTGCGTTGTTTTTAGTCTACAAAGCTAATCTGTTGAACAGAGCAGAATTCCGGCAGCAACAGGAATTAGCCCGTCAGGCCCGGATGGCCCGTTTAAAAGTACTGCGGTATCAGCTCAACCCTCACTTTATGTTTAATACTTTGAATGCGTTGAACTCCTTAATAGTGCAACACAAAGGACTTGATGCGGAAAATCTGATCCTGCAGCTTTCGACCTTCTTGCGGCACTCACTGAAAAACCATACTGAACATTTAATACCTTTAAAAGAAGAGCTCGACGCTTTAGCCTCTTATCTGGCTATCCAGCAGGTTCGTTTTGGTGATCGGCTAAAAATAAACTGGCAATTGGACGAAGAAGCCATGCAACAAAAAGTTCCACCACTCTTACTGCAACCTTTGGCTGAAAATGCCATCAAGTATGCGGTGTCTGAACTTAAAGGTCATGCCTGTATCGATGTCGAAGTAAGCCAACAGTCTTCAATCTTAGTGTTAAAGCTATCTGACAATGGCCCCGGTACTCAGTTAGCTGCGGGTTGGCCACAACAAGCCAGTTTTGGCAGCCTGCATAATCTGGCAGAACGTCTGACCTTGCTGTTTCATGGCAAAGCCAGTTTAAGCTTCAGTCAGCAGCAGGATAAATTTACCGGACAAATCTCTTTACCTCTGGAGTTACTGCATGCAGCAGATTAAAACTGTGATAGCCGACGATGAGCCGTTAGCCATCAGTAATTTAAAAGCCAAACTGGCCACATACCCCAATATTCAGATCGATGCCTGTTTTGATAATGGGGATGAAGTATTGGCTTATTTACAAAGCAATGCTGTGGATCTGGTGTTTTTAGACATACAAATGCCTGGAATTAAAGGCATTGAAGTATTAAAGCAACTGAATAAATCCTCAGCCATGGCAGCCCCTCTAATTATTCTGGTGACGGCCTACGACAACTATGCCTTTTCAGCTTATGAGCATTTTGCTTTTGATTACCTGCTCAAGCCTGTTTCCCGTCAGCGACTGGCTCAAACTCTGCTGGATGCCAAAACAGCTTTGGATAAACAACAGGATATGCCAGCAGCCATACCTCAAAGCAAACTGACGTTTAAAACCGGTGCATCTACCTTGCTGCTCGATGATGTAGATATTCTGATGATTGAGGCTGCCGGAAACTATATGTGTGTATACACCTTAAGTGAAAACCTGATTATCCGCGAAACCATTAAGGAGCTGATGCAACGTTTACCTCATCAGTTTGCTCAGGTGCATCGATCCACCATAGTCAATTTGCATCATGTGCATAAGGTGCAACCTCACAATAACGACTATCAGCTGTTACTTTCCAATGGCCAGACTGTTGCTGCATCCAGACGTTTTAAAGCAGATTGGTCTGCGCAGTTATTGCCCGCCCGATAGTATTTTCATGTAGGAAAATAGCCTGCCAAAGTTCAGAAACTGGCGGGCTTTTTTGTATCTTTTTTATGCAGAAAGTAACAAGAAGTAAGCTGTCACCTCCGGTCACTTTTACTATTCCTTTGGTCACAGAAGGCAGGAAAATAAAGGCTTTGGGCATCAAAATACAGTTATGGCAAAAGCCATAATTAACCCAGAGGATAGCACTATGAAAGTATCATTAGTTTTTGCAGCCGCCGCACTGACCCTATCTGCCACTGCCAGCGCTGAGCACTCTTTTACTCCGCATATTTACAATATTTTGGTCGCAACCTGTAACCATGCTCAGAACGACGATCGTTTAGGGCTGCATAAAACCCTGAAAGCCAACAGACTCTCCAAACAAGCAGCAGTCGACAAGGTAGTTTGTAATGGACAACCATTAGTTACTTTTGCCCGCAATGCAAATGCAGACAAAGTAGTCGATATGCTGGCTCCCTATGAACGTCGATCCAAAGTATCTATCTCTGATGTTGTAGCGCCTTAAATTCAGAGGCATCTAAGCCTTGGTTTTAAACTGCGACACTGTAGTGCTTAATTGGTCAGCCAGCTCAGTCATTGACTGGGCTGCCAGACCAATTTGCGTATTGCCCGACAGCACTTGATCACCCAACTGCCTGAACTGCTGTACCTGCCCTCTGATATGAGCAACATCCTGCTGCGCATCGCTGGCAATAGCAGCGGACTGCTGACTGACTTCTGCCAATTGCAAAATGACAGAGCGACTTTGTTGTAATCTGTCTACCAAGGCCAAAGATAGCTCTACAGATTGTGCTGCCTGCTGCTGATTTGATCCCATAGTAGTCACAGCCGCTTGAATTGACCGCACTATAGTTTCTAACATGCTGTTGATCTGTACTGTAGACTGGTGGGTTCGGGTTGCCAGAGTACGGACTTCATCGGCCACCACGGCAAAACCCCGGCCTGATTCCCCCGCTCTTGCCGCTTCTATGGCCGCGTTTAATGCTAATAAATTCGTTTGTGCTGCAATGTCAGCAATAGTTTTTACCACTATAGAAACCTGATCTCCGGCCACTCGCAATGTCAGCAACATGGATGCTGTAGTTTCGATATCTTTGGCTAAAGTATGAATACTTTCAGAGCTTTGTTTTACCTCAAGCTGAGCCTGTGCCAGTTGATTAGCGCCTTGCTGAGCATGGGTTGCAGCAGAGGCTGAATACTCAACACTTTGCAGCATCTGTTGCTCCAGCTGCTGCATCAAGTCCACTAAACGCACTATATCTTGTTGCAATTGTTGTACTGAATGAGCAGATAAATCCGTACTGCTGCTTAGTTCGGTCACCGCTTGGCCTATACGCCCAATCGCACTTCGAACATCCAGCATCCCCGCACTGAACACCTGCAATAACGTGGTCAGACTGCCTGACATCTGTCCTATTTCCCCTTGCTGCTCTGAGTTAAACTGCACCGTTAAATCGCGCTGTTGTGCCAGTTGAGTAATTTGAGCCGACAACTGCTGAATGGGGACTGCGATCTGTCGCTGAGCCAGGACAAAAGCGCCAAGCGCAACCAGAACCAGCACTGAAAGCAAACTGATGATCACCATAAAACTCAGTGACAGCTGCTCTGCTATGGCTAAAGAACCAGCGTTAGCTTCTGCTGCTACGTCGCTTCGCAGCTTATCTAAACGTTTCGCCAGCACGTCAGCTTGCTGCGTTAAAGCAGTCAATTGTTCACGAGCTAAATCCCAATTGACGTCTGGTTTTGCCATCACTTCGCTCAAGTCATTGACCGCTTGATGAAACGCTGACAATTCGGTGTCCAAAGAAACTCGCAATTGCTGACTTAAAAGTTGATTAGCTTGCTTTAAATTCAGCTTCAGTTGCTGCTGCCTGATCGCGAAATTATCACTATCCAGCGTGGTGCCATACAGAGAATAACTTGCCAGCACCAGTTCCTTGCTATTGGATAACAATAAATCCAGCTGAGCCAATACAGGTAAAGTGGTGCCAGTAAAACTATCTACCCGTTGCCGGATTTGCTGGTTATTGCTCAGCAGCACAGCAGCGGACACCAGAGCAACCAACAACACAGCCGCATAACCAGCAATAATTTTATGACGTATAGAGTGAAGCATCAGGGCCATAGGCTCCTCCGGTGGACAAAATAAATCTGCGCAAACTCACTCGATTGAGTCGGCATTTTTTTAAAGACCGACTTTATCTAAATAAACTTTCTATGCCATGACACCAAATCTTACTGAAAACACCAGAGTTTACCGTCACAAAAATGTCATTAGTGCCTATTTATCATCCACTCAGTAGCGCACCCCCAAATTAGCTACATAATTTATTCAGTTTTGTTTAATACATGCCGCTTTATCTTTGAACTGTATTGCTTTTTTTAAAAGAAGCCGTTTGAAAGCCAGTACAGTTTTTAACAACAAAACACAGGTCACAGCAGTACATTGGCGTTATAACCCCCCACACAATCAATCTCACAGGAGATGAAGATGAAACCGGCCATCCTATACAGAACACAACCCAGCTTGAGGTCAGGGCTGCCAAGCATCCGTAAAGCTCTGAGTTCAGCCTTGCTGTTAGCGCTTTGCTCCACCGCCTATGCCGAGCCAGTTAACTTAGCCTTAAATAAGAAAGTCACAGCCAGCACTGAATTACGTCGGGCGAAACTAGCTGTAGATGGAGATGCAGGCAGTCGTTGGGAGTCAGCACACAAAGTGGCTCCAAGCTGGCTGGCAATAGATTTAGGCAGCATCAGCCATATCGACCAGGTACAAATTGACTGGGAAGATGCCAATGCTGAAATTTATGAAATTCAGGGCTCGGACGACAACAGCAACTGGACGACCTTGTCAGTGCAGACAGGCGGTAAAAAAGGCAACAGAACAGATACTATTGATCTGAATGCAGACTATCGTTACCTGCGTATCTTTGCGACCAAACACAGTGCTAATAACGGCTATGGCTTTTCAATTTGGGAGCTGAAAGTAATAGGTACGGCTGGTGAAGGCGCACCAACATCACCTGATGCTCCACCAGCAGGCAGCAGCAATATAGCCAAAGGCAAAACGACTTATGCCAGCAGCCATTTGCAGTCCTCGGCCAAAGCAGTGGATGGCAATACCGACAGCCGTTGGGAGTCAAATCACCAGGAATCGCCTTCATGGATGTCGGTCGATTTAGGCTCAGTCAGCACAGTGCAGCAAGTGGCAGTTCATTGGGAAGCAGCTAACGCTGCAAGTTATGAAGTGCAAGGCTCGCTGGATAATAGCAACTGGACTACCTTAGCCACTCCTTATGTGGATGAGTTTGGTAACAGAACAGACAGATGGGATCTGTCTGGTGACTACCGCTACATCCGCATCAATGCTTTAACACCAAGCTCCGGCAATGCCTGGGGTTACTCTATTCGGGAGCTGGAAGTATTTGGCCAGACTGGCGATATTCCGCCCATTGAGCCTACAGATCCGGCTGATCCTGCTGACCCTGCCGATCCAACTATTCCGACTGAACCTACAGACCCTACGGATCCAACAGAGCCAGGCCCAGAACCTGTACCTTTACCTGAAGGTGCTTTGCCACTCTTCCCTGAAAATACCGAAGTGGTTGAGCAAATTCAGTACAAAGAAGCAGATGGTACGCTGGTGACCTTGATGGGGGCACGTCCAACCGAGCGTCATGCCCGTGAACGGGGTGAAGCATGGGACGCGCCTGATACCGGACCAGGTCGTTACCTGACCTTTCCGCCTTTTTATTTCCAGAACCGTACTTTTGGTTTAGAAATACGTGACACTATTCCAGCCGGTGGTAACACTATCGAAGTCTGGTTACATGTCAATGAAGGCAGTTTCCGCGGTACCACCTTCAGCTTATTCCGCAATATCGAAAATCCAAATGTGCGGGATTTTGGCTGGTCGCTGAACTATGGCTTTAATAATCCAAATGAAGGCGGTCAACCTTTATGTCATTCTGGTAAACGTGAATGCATGATGAGCTTTAATTCAAACTGGCGTACCAGCCCTCATAGCCCGCTGAAAGTGGGTGACAAAATTGAACTGGCACCAGCGCCACGTTTATTAGCACCAGTGCTGGACGGTGGTGGTGAGCGGTATTACTCTTTTGAACAGTTGTATATTGTAGGTGTAGGTATGAGACCCTGGTACGGTATAGCGCCGAACCTGGATTCAGAACCTCTGCCAAACCATACTCTGCTCGGCGGCGAAACCAGCGTGTCGTACAACTATTCGGAAGAACCTTTCCGTATGTTCCAGCAAATGGCAAACAATATTGGTATAGGCAATAGCTTAAGATTTGCCAAAGGCCGCCGTTTATTTCATACCTCTTTTGCATCAGGTATTCACTCAGAATCCCCCACCCAAAACCCGGTATTTTCTGAGCACCAGAATCAGTTAGGACCACGTTATAACAACGAACGCTGTATTGGTTGCCACCTGAACAACGGCCGCAGCCTGGCATTACAAGCTGGCGCTAAACTCGATACCTACTCTGTGTTTACCGGCATGTTAGCGGACGATAAAGTAGTAGCTGACCCATTGTACGGTTTAACCATTCAGGCCAAAGCCAGAGCTGCTAATGCTGATGATTATTCAGTATCAGTAGCGGGTTATCAGACTGAAATGAAAACGCTGCCGGATGGTACTGCAGTCGAATTGCAAAAACCTCTGTATGAGTTTAAAGGTCCGGTGCCAGAACTGTTTTCAGTACGTCAGGCGCCACAAGTTATAGGTTTGGGCTTGTTGGAAGCTATTCCTGAGCAGGCAATTCTGGCCAATGTCGACATTAATGACGCCAATGGTGATGGCGTTAAAGGTGTGGTGCATTGGGTAGAAAACCCGGAAACAGGTGCAACTCAGCTGGGTCGTTTTGGCTGGAAAGCGACTAAAGTCAGTGCCCGTCATCAGGCAGCAGAAGCTTTAGTTCAGGATATAGGTGTGACGTCACCTGTGTATCCACAACGTTCTTGCCAAAAAGATGCTGAAGATTGTCAGCAACCGTCAGGCACTACTCATATATCTGAAGGCGAGTTACAACATTTAACTCAGTATCTGGGTTTATTAGGTGTACCGGCACAGCGGAGTTTGCGCAGCGGTTACCCTGATGGTATTCGGGTATCAACTGAACATGATGTCAATCCGCAGCTGATAGCCCAAGGTAAGCAGTTGTTTGTACAAAGCCAGTGTGTGGCTTGTCATACCGCCAGCTTTACCACAGGCAACACTCACCCATTGGCTGAACTGCGTAACCAGAAAATCCAGCCGTACAGCGATTTATTGCTACACGATATGGGTCCTGGTTTAGCGGACAACCTGCCACAGGGTAAAGCCTCTGGTTCTATGTGGCGTACTGCGCCTTTATGGGGTTTAGGCAGCCTGAAGTATGTGCAGGGTGGCGAAGATAAAGTGCGTTATCTGCATGATGGCCGCGCCCGTACTCTGGATGAAGCTATTTTATGGCACGGTGGCGAAGCGACTCAAAGCCGCAGCCTCTATGAAAACTTAACTGCTGAACAACGTACTGCAGTGAAAACTTTCTTACAGTCCTTGTAATAGTTTGAAATCAATGCAAAAAGCCGCTGTTCTTCATTAAGATCAAGCGGCTTTTTTATTGGCGCAGAACTTAGCTGCGGCAGTTTTACAGCTGGTCGATTTTTTTAGCGTAATGCCAACCTATAGCCATCAATCCCATGCCACTTACAATCAAAGGAATAAAAAGCGGTGACTTGGATATGCCTGTGTGGAATGTCATTCCCAAACCTACGCCTAAAGCGGCCCCACACATCACTCCTACAGCAGGCAAAACAATAAAAACAAACTTTAAGGTGCTTTTTAAGTCGTTACGTTTGGCGTTTTGTACTGCACTCATCATTAGAAATCTCCCTGAATCATTACAATTGCGGACAGCTGCTCCGGCTCCTGTCGATAAAATTGCCAGAATAAAGAAGTGAGATCAAGGTGTTGCGATAAAACTCCCAGTTGACACTCTGTAAAACAAAAAAGGCAGCCTTGCGGCTGCCAATGTCAGTATTACCCGACCACGTTTTTCAGCAATTACTTAGCCATAAATCAGTTGGTTAGGAGAACTGGTTCATGGTGTTGTCTTTCCCTGAGGCCTTCAACGCAGCTTCCCCTGAGAAGTACTCTTTGTGGTCATCACCAATATCAGAGCCAGACATATTCTGGTGTTTGACACAGGCGATGCCCTGACGAATTTCTTTACGTTGCACGCCAGCCACATAACCCAACATACCGGCAGCACCAAAGTACTCTTTCGCCAGATTGTCAGTCGACAGAGCCGCCGTATGGTAAGTCGGCAAAGTGATCAGGTGGTGGAAAATACCTGCTTCACGGGCACCGTCAGCCTGGAAAGTACGGATACGGTTGTCCGCTTCCAGCGCCAGCTCTGTCGTATCGTAATCTGCGCTCATCAGTTTGGCTCTGTCATAAGCAGATACATCTTTACCCGCTGTTTTCCATGCATCAAATACCTGCTGACGGAAATTCAGCGTCCAGTTAAAGGACGGGCTGTTGTTGTAAACCAGCTTGGCATTTGGTACCACTTCACGAATACGATTGACCATTTCAGCGATTTGGCCAACATGAGGTTTTTCGGTTTCAATCCACAGTAAATCAGCACCATGCTGAAGGGATGTAATACAGTCCAGCACCACACGATCCACACCGCTGCCTTGCTTAAACTGGAATAAACCACTGGCTAAACGTTTTGGTTTTAACAGCTTGCCGTTGGCTTTGACTACCACATCGCCGTTCTGAATATCAGAGGCGCTTTGAATGTAATCACCATCCAGGAAGCTGTTGTATAAATCGCCTAAATCACCAGCTTCATTGGTGACAGCAATTTGTTTAGTTAAACCAGCACCTAAGGAGTCAGTGCGCGCCACAATAATGCCGTTTTCGATACCTAATTCTAAAAAGGCGTAACGCACCGCATTAATTTTTGCTAAGAAATCAGCATGTGGCACTGTGACTTTACCGTCCTGGTGACCACATTGCTTTTCGTCCGACACCTGGTTTTCAATCTGAATGGCGCAGGCACCGGCTTCAATCATTTTTTTCGCCAGTAAGTAAGTGGCTTCCGCATTACCAAAACCCGCATCTATGTCAGCGATAATTGGCACTACATGAGTTTCAAAGTTGTCGATTTTAGCCAGCACTTCTGCGGCTTTGGCTTGATCGTCTTTAGCACGGGCATCGTCTAGTTCGCGGAATAACCCACCTAACTCACGGGCATCCGCTTGTTTTAAGAAAGTGTATAACTCTTCGATTAACGCAGGCACTGCAGTTTTTTCATGCATGGATTGATCAGGCTGAGGACCAAATTCAGAGCGCAGCGCTGCAATCATCCAACCGGATAAATACAGGTATTTACGTTTGGTGCTGCCAAAATGTTTCTTAATGGCGATCAGTTTTTGCTGGCCGATAAAGCCATGCCAGCAACCTAAAGACTGAGTGTACTGACTACTGTCCGCATCGTAAGCTGCCATGTCTTCACGCATAATATCAGCAGTGTACTGCGCTATATCCAAACCTGTTTTAAAGCGGTTTTGTAACTGCATACGGGCAGCAGACTCCGCATTAATAGCGGCCCAGCCTGTTCCTTGCGCTTTGCAGCTTTGTTCCAGTTGTTTAATGATCTGTTGATAAGCTGACATGATGCATCCTCGTTATGTTGTCTTTTGTTTACCCGGCATTTGGTAAGTGCCCCTGTTGACATTCACTATAGGTTTCAAAATGAAGATTCATATAGCTGATTTTTTTGATTCCCATCATTCATTGTGTGAATATATAAAACATCCAATCAGCGCTTAATCAGCAGCGAATTAGCCATAAGAAGTGGAAGCAGATGAATATCAGTAAAATTGACCTGAATTTGTTGGTGTATCTGGACGTATTATTACGGGAGAAGAACGTCACCCGTGCCGCTAATCAACTTAATATCACCCAGCCAGCTATGAGTAATGGCCTAAAACGGCTGAGGGATTTGCTGAACGACCCTATTCTGGTTCGCACCTCTGACGGTATGGTGCCGACAGAACGAGCCAAGGAATTAGCACCTGTGGTACGGGGCATTTTGCTAACCCTGGAAGAAACCTTACAGCCAAACAAAGATTTTGAACCAGAGCATAGCCACAGAGTGTTTCGTATTATGGCCAGCGATTATGCGGCCTCTACTCTAATTCCGGCCTTATTGAAAAAGCTGCGCGCTCAGGCGCCTGGCACCTCGCTGGATATTATGACGCCATCCGACGTGACTTTTCATGATGTGGAAAACGGCAAAGTGGATATGGCCATCAACCGCTTTGATCAACTGCCGCAATCTTTTCACCAGAAGACCATATGGCGCGATAGTTTTGCCTGTCTGGTCAATAGCTTAAACCCTATCCTTGGCAACTTTAATTTAGACACTTACCTAAAAGCCCAGCATATCTGGGTCAGTAAAACTGGTTTTGGTGTAGGCGTAGGTATGGATCCGGCCGATGTACAAAAACTGGGTTGGGTGGATGAAGCTCTAGCTAAGTTCGGCAAACAGCGCACCATCAGCGTCTTTACCCGTAACTACCATGTGGCTATGCATTTAGCGGTGGAAACAGATTTGATTGCGACCTTGCCTTTGCGGGCGGCGCTTTTATATCAGAATGACGCGACGATGAAAGTGCTGGATCCACCCTTTCCTATCCCATCTATTGAGCTGAAAATGATCTGGAGTCCGTTGTTGCATCAGGATGCCAGTCATATCTGGCTGCGACGCTTAATTACAGAAGTAGCAGACGAGTTGCATTTGTAGACATTAAAATGGGGTCAGATCACATTAGTTATGCATAACTAATGTGATCTGACCCCAATTTTATTAAGCAGTTAACAGCTCATAAGCCGGTAATGTCAGGAAATCGACCAGTTGATCAGCTGTGGTAATTTGCAAAAGCAGTGCCTGAGCGCGCTCAAACTGCTGTTGTTGCCATAACTCCTCTCCTACTTCTTCGCGTACCACAGCAGCTTCCTGCTGTAGCATTTGGGCAAATAAGTCTTTGGTCACCAGTTGGCCATTGTTTAAACTTTTGCCGTGTTTAATCCACTGCCAAATCGAGGTGCGACAAATTTCCGCCGTTGCCGCATCTTCCATCAGGCCATAAATAGGCACACAACCTTTGCCGCTGATCCAAGCTGCTATGTACTGTAACGCCACACGGATATTGATACGCATCCCAGCTTCAGTGCGCTCACCGCTGCTTGGCGCCAATAAATCGGCGGCAGTGACAGGCGCATCGTCAGCGCGGCTGATATGCAGCTGATTGGTTTTGCCATCCGTCAGGTATTGATTAAAAACTCCATTGGCCGTTGCCGCTAAACCCGGATGCGCCACCCAAGTGCCGTCGTGACCATTGCTGGCTTCACGTTCTTTATCCGCAGTCACTTTAGTTAAAATAGCTTGGTTGGCAACAGGGTCTTTCGCCGGAATAAAGGCCGCCATACCACCCATCGCCAAAGCGCCACGTTTATGGCAGGTTTTGATCAGCAGTTTTGAATAGGCCGATAAAAACGGCTGGTCCATAGTCACCACCTGACGGTCTGGCAACACGCGGTCAGCATGATTCTTTAAGGTTTTGATATAGCTGAAAATATAATCCCAACGGCCACAGTTCAACGCCACTATATGTTCACGCAGCGCATGCAGAATCTCGTCCATTTCAAAGACTGCAGGCAAGGTTTCAATTAATACCGTAGCGCGGATAGTGCCGACAGGCTGATCAAATTTAGTTTGCGTAAAGCGGAATACCGCATCCCACCAGGCCGCTTCTTTATAGCTTTGCAGCTTCGGCAGGTAATAATAGACACCAGAGCCATTGGCTAAACGGGTTTGGTAGTTATGGAAAAAGTACAAAGCAAAATCAACCAGCGAACCTGGTACAGCTTCGCCATCCACTTCTAAATGTTTTTCCCACAGATGCAAACCACGAACACGGGCTATCAATAACGCCTGTTTGTCCCGCAGCGCATACTGTTTACCTGACTGTGGGTCGCTGTAGCTGATGGTGCCTAAATTAGCATCTCGTAAGTTAATCTGGCCTTCAATCACGCCATCCCAGCTGGGTGCTTGCGAGTCTTCAAAGTCGGCCATAAATACTTTTACATCAGCATTTAAAGCGTTGATGATCATTTTGCGATCGACAGGACCAGTGATCTCTACCCTTCTGTCCTGCAAGTCAGCTGGAATAGCAGCTACTGTCCAGTCACCAGCACGGATGTTGGCAGTGTCAGCACGAAAATCTGGTAAAGCGCCTGCGTCATAACGCGCTTGCTCTGCTGAACGCTGCTGCAGTAACTGTTTTAAAGCAGGACGAAACTCGCGGGTCAGTTCAACCACCAAGCGGCAAGCTTCCGGCGTTAAAATAGTCTGGAATTCGGCGGGTAAACGGCCTTTGATGTCTAATCCTGCAGTGTTGCTGCTTGTCATTGTGTTGCTCCTTGTCTGTAGCAATAGGAAGTCACTTCACTATAAGCCGAACAGAGGTCGAACCCCACCATTTCAGCCATCAATAGGCCATATGCCAGACATTCAGCAAACTTATACACTTTAGAGCATATACACTAACTTATTGGCACGCCTTATGCTTTAACCTAAGTGCAGCCAACAATTCAGAGCTGCAGAGTCAAAAGTTTGTCGGAGGTCATTAATGGAAGTTTTAATTTTAGTATTAGCCGTGTTGGTTGTGGTTGCAGCTTTTTTAGCCAGCCGTTTTATAAGCCACGGCAATCCTTTTCCATTTAGTAAAAAAAGCAGCCTTTTTACTCAGGTCGAACGCTCTTACCTCAACATGCTGGAACAAGCCGTTAAAGGTAAGTACAAAGTCATGAACAGAGTGAAAATGGCCGATATTCTTGAATTAAAAAGCAATGTTGATGCCAAATCCCGTATAGCGGCTTCAGTAAAACTGAATGCCAAGTATCTGGATTTTGTACTCTGTGATCCGGCCGATATGAGCATTGTGGCTGCTGTGGATCTGGTCAACAACAACAGTAAAGACGGCCATAAAGCGGTGCCAGACTGGTTTGTCAGCGGCGCGTTTGAAGCTGCAGGCATTCCCTACGTACGAATGAAAATTAAAGCCGGTTATACCATAGCTGATATCCAGCAAGGTTTAGCTGCTAAAATTGGCCAGAGTGGTTTAAAACCAGAGCCTTTATTAAAAGGTACAGTGAAGAAAAGCCCGACACGGCCGATACGCCCTTTAGAACCAGTGGTTCAGGCAGCTACTTTACCTTCGATTATTCCGGAGCGTGGCATTCGTTCTCAATCAACGGCCATGATCCACTAGCAGCAACACTGCTAAACCATGAACTGGTAGAAAAGAGTTCAACAACTTCAGGCATTTGGAACATAAGTCACTCCGCTCGCCTAAAGACCGAAGCCGCTCGCTGCAACGAGCGGCTTCATTTTTTTTCCGGATCCTGAAAATAATTCTAAAGTCTGCGATCCTTTTGCCGATATGATGTATGGAAATATGGCATGGGAGTGACTATGACACAATCCGTAGGCTCAGCTGCAGTTAGCCAGAGCTATGAACTACTGGGTGCCAGTCTGGCAAAATCCCAGCAAAAACAGGAAGGGAGACAAACCATGCAGTTGCTGGAAAGCGCTGTAAATTCGTCTCCGGCATTGCAGTCGCCAAGTCCGGTTTCTGTCGGCAACCTGGGTCAGAATATTGACATCTCGGTATGAATAAAAAAGGGCTAACGCAAGTTAGCCCTTTTCTTTTCTAATAAACCCGTTCTGAAAAATACCTTTAATCCC
Organism: Rheinheimera sp. 1928-s; assembly: GCF_029269265.1. GTDB lineage: Bacteria > Pseudomonadota > Gammaproteobacteria > Enterobacterales > Alteromonadaceae > Pararheinheimera. The sequence continues at coordinate 902,917 of NZ_JARIXP010000001.1, read as the reverse complement.
ACTCTTGCGCTGTAGGTAAAGCAGCAAAAGCACCATATTTCTGACAGGTTAACGAGCCTGCCCTAATGGCTTTCTCAATGATCTGCTGCCGCAGCTCTTTGTGGTTGAGCACATCAGCGAAGTTTAGCCCCTGAGTCAGTTGCATAGCGACCTGATTTAGCCAGGCGCCAACAAAAGCATCGCCTGCTGCCGTCGTATCCAACACTGGAACTGAAGAAACAGGCACAGAAAACCAATCTGTTTTGCTGTAACTTTGTACTTCATTTGCTCCTGCTGTAACCACCAGCCATGTCGGGCGAAAAGCCAGGATATGCGGCAACCAGCTCTCTGTGCTTTGGCCATCAGCAAGATACTCTAACTCGTCTTCACTTAATTTCACTAAGTCAGCCATTTCCAGCAATTGGATCACCAACTCTCTGCTGGCTTTGCCTTCACTCCACAAATTGTGACGTAAATTGGCATCCACCGACACCAGCCAGCCATGTTGCTGCGCCAGTCGCACTAAAGCAAAACTGGTTTGGGCTATTTCAGGTTCAGTCAAACTGTTGGAACATAAATGCAAAATACCTTTGTCCTGCCAAAGATCAGCCGGACAATGTTCCACTTTATAAAGTAAATCCGCCGCAGGCGGCCGATAAAACGAAAAGCTGCGGTCGCCCTGCTCATTTAAAGCTACAAAAGCTAAAGCTGTTTTAGCATCCATAGTCTGGCGCACAGCACTGCAATCCACGCCATAACTTTGCAATTCCTGTTGCAAAAAATCACCAAACATATCCTTGCCCAACATGCCGATAAATTTGCTCTGGCCCCCTAATTTGGCCACTGCCACAGCCACATTAGCCGGAGCTCCGCCAGCAAAACGATGAAACAGACCCGGCTGAGCCTTATCCTGCAAAAAGTCGATCAGTACTTCACCAAAACAACAAACCGGAGTCGGTTTCATCTGCCTTATCCCCTTAAGTACCTCTGCACAATGAGGCCATAAACTAAAACGTTTCAGATCAACTTTAGCCATTTAAAGTTGAAGTGTAAATATTCAACACTGAATTTAAAGATTTCACCGTTAAAAGTCTTGCAAAAACAGAGAAAATGAAGTTCTATTAGGCTTATTACACCGTAGATCCGGACCAGTTTATATGCAAAAAACCACAGCACAGTTGCTGGAAAACCCAGAGCTGCTGCAATTTGAAAGCGAAAAGACACTTAAACGATTAAGTCAATCTTTAAAAACAACAGCAAAAGACAGCTGGCCTGAGCTGAAAACCAGGCTGGAGCAACAGCTGCCCGCTTTGCTTGAATTGTATTTAAGCTTATACGGTGAGCACTACGATTGCTATTACCATTTGGAGCAACTGCTAAAGCTGCTGGCTAAAAGTTCGGCGCAGCGTCCTGCCTATTTACGCAAAGAAGATGCAGAGCCACAAGACTGGCATAAAGACCCAGCCGCTTTAGGTGCTGCCTGTTATGTCGACTTATTTGCTAAAGATTTTCAAGGCCTTGCAAAACGCATCCCCTATTTAAAGCAAAGCGGTATTAACTATTTACATCTGATGCCATTGTTTAAAGCGCCAGAACCGAACAGTGACGGTGGTTATGCCGTATCTGATTATCGCAATACTATGCCTCAGCTGGGTTCAATGCAGCAGTTAGCAGATTTGATGCAGCAGTTACATCAGCAAGGTATTAAACCTGTGCTGGATTTTGTCTTTAACCACACCTCTGACGAACACCGCTGGGCAGAAAAAGCCAAAGCCGGTGATGCAGAGTATCGTGAGTTTTATTTTTTCCTGACAGAACAGGAACGCGATCAATTTGCGCCCAGTTTGCGTGAAATTTTCCCGGAAATTCGCCGGGGTTGTTTTACTCAGGACAAGACGTCTGGTTTATGGGTCTGGACCACGTTCAACAGCTTTCAGTGGGATTTAAATTACGCCAACCCGGCGGTGTTTAATGCGATGGCTGAAGAAATGCTGTTTCTGGCCAATCAGGGCGCTTCAGTATTGCGCTTAGATGCTTTGGCTTTTGTCTGGAAACAAGCGGGCACCAACTGTGAAAATCTGCCTAAAGCCCATAGTTTAATTAAGGCGTTTAATGCAGTAGCCCGTATTGCAGCTCCGGCTTTGCAGTTTAAATCTGAAGCAATAGTGCATCCGGACGAAGTGGTAAAATACATAGCACCGGAAGAATGCCAGTTGTCGTATAACCCTCTGTTGATGGCTCTGTTGTGGGATAGCTTAGCCACTCGCAACACCAGATTATTAAAAGAATCCTTGCGCAAACGTTTTGCCATTGACCCCAATTGCAGCTGGGTCAATTACATTCGTTGCCATGACGATATCGGCTGGACTTTTGATGACAGTATTGCCTGGCAATTGGGTATCAATCCTGATCATCACCGCCAGTTTTTAAATCAGTTTTACACAGGTCAGTTTGAAGGTAGTTTTGCTGCTGGCGTGCCTTTTCAGCAAAACCCTGTGACCGGCGATTGCCGGGTGGCTGGTATGTTGTCGTCTTTGGTTGGAGTGGAAAAAGCTGAAATCGAAAACAATGCCTTACACCTGGAGCATGCTCTGCAGCGCATCTATCTGCTGAATTCGGTCATTTTAAGTATTGGTGGTTTGCCGCTGTTATATATGGGCGATGAACTAGGCTTAAAAAATGATTACAGCTATGTGCTGGACCCGGCGAAAAAAGACGACAGCCGCTGGGTGAACAGAGTGGCAGTCACTGATCAGCAACTCGCTTCGGCAACCTCTGCCGATACCTTATCGGGCCGGATCTATCAGCAGTTACAGCACTTAATCCAGACTAGAGCTAAGTTGCCATTATTGGGTGCTGGCAGCACCACACTACTGCACGATGACAATCCGCAGCTGTTTTTATACCAGCGTCAACTGGATGGAAAACGCTTAGTGGCTATAGTGAACTTTACCGAACGCACCCAGCTTTGCAGCTCACTAACAGGCCAGTTATGGCACGACGAACTAAGCAATAAAACCTTGCCCGCCGGAATTTTACAGTTAGATCCGTATCAGGTGCTGTGGTTAACACCGGCAAATTCCTGAGCTATTCCCTGATAACACTCCCCCATAGTGTTTGACTTTTGATGCCCCTGCAAAGGGGCTTTTTTTATGGCTTATACCAAAGTTGGCCTCCTTGAGAGAAGTCCGTTTATTTAGTCCTTTGAGAACCCGCCAATCAACGCATTTAGGCTTGATCTGAGTACAAAAATAACGCACTCTGAAACCGCTTCCAATGATAATAACAAGGACAGGGGTATGCTTTTTTTAAAGAAGAAACTGACAAAAACTGCGCAGGTACTGAGTATGGTTTTAGCCAGTACTGCTGCAGGCTATAGCTATGCCGATACAATTGCGGTTACAGCGACTGAACCTCAATTGAGTGTGCAATTATGGTCTGTCAAAGATGCCATGATGGCAGATTTTGAAGGTACTCTGACCAAGCTTGCAGCCATGGGGTTTCAGGGTGTTGAGTTTGCAGGATTTTTCGGCAAATACGCCAATGATGCCGCTGGTTTAAAAGTATTTTTAAACCAACTGGGATTAAAAGCTTCGGGCGCTCATGTGCCTTTTGAAAAATTCAGCCCGGAGCAGTTTGACGCCACAGTCGCTTTTTATAAGGCCATAGATTGTCATTATTTAATTATTCCTATGGATCAGCGGGCTTTTACTGTCGAAGGAGCCAAAGCTGTAGCTGCTGATTTAGCCGCAGTGCAGGAAAAACTAACGCCATTAGGTATGCACGTCGGTTATCACAACCACAAACCAGAAATGTTGGGAGAAACCGGTAAAACGCCATGGGATGTGATTGGCAAAAACACCAACAGCAAAGTGATTTTGCAGCAAGATGTGGGCTGGACTGAAGTTGCTGGCAAAGATCCGGTGGATTTTATAAAAGCCTATCCGGGCCGCACTGTGACCACTCACTACAAAGCGTCAGCACCTGAGCCAGGTAATACCGAAGATCCTATTATCGGCAAAGACACCACAGACTGGAAAGCCTTGATCACCGCCAATAAAACCATAGGTGGTACTCAATGGCTGGTGGTAGAACAGGAATCTTATCCTGCTGGTATGACACCGATGCAAAGTGTTGAAGCGTCACTTAAAGGCTTGCAGGCTATCATCGCAGAGATGAAGTAATAAAAATGGGGTCAGATCACATTAGTTATGCGTAACTTATGTGATCTGACCCCATTTTTAGGTTATAGCTTACGAACCCAGATATTGCGGAAGCTGACGCTGTCGCCGTGATCCTGCAATTTCAGTGGTAAGCAGCCGTGGGCTTTGACTTGCRGCGCCCCTATCCACTCAGTGGTACCAGCAATTTCAGTGTGATTTTGCACTAAAACACCATTGTGCAGCACTGTGACATAACCCGGCGATAAGCGCTTTTCACCTTCAAAACGCGGCGCTTTATAGATGATGTCGTAATGTTGCCATTCGCCTGTTGGGCGGGTCGCATTAACCAGCGGTATGGTTTGTTTATACAAAGCACCGGCCTGACCATTAGGGTAAGTGTCATTCTGGTACGAATCTAAGATTTGGATTTCGTACATCTCTTGTAAAAAGATGCCGCTGTTGTTACGCAGCTGACCTTCTTTATCCATCCGATCTTTGCCAACACGCCATTCCAGATGCAGCTGAATATCGCAAAACGACTCTTTACTGCGGATATCACCAGTACCGGGTTTGACCGTTAACACACCGTCAGTCATAGTCCACTGGGCTGCAGCGCCAGTATTGACGGATTGCCACTGCGACAAGTTTTTATCCAATAGCTGTAGTGCATCTGAAGGAACCTTGCCTTCTGCTGCACTGACCACAGGCGGCACCGGAGTCCAGACTTCAGTTTTAGCAGCTAACGCATGGCGTTCTGCGTCTGTTAATTTGCTGATATCAGTTGCAGCCATAGCTGCTGTGCTTAACGATAAAGCAACGCCAATCCATACATAATTCATCATCAATACCTTAAAAAAGGCGGAGACCCGCCTTATCTGTTGCTTAGTTGGTCGCCCAGGCACGATCGCCTTTTTTATACGGCAGATTGCCATCGTAACGGCCCGGCACTGCGACATAACGTAGTACTTCGGTTGCACCCACTTTGGAGGTGAAAAACACCATCAGACTCAGCTGTTTAAGCAAGGTAAAATAATGCGGTAGCGGGCCGCCAGCAGCTTGTTTAGCATCCTGATCCAGCTTTGACAGCAATTCATGTTTCTGCGGTGCAGTCAGCTGCATAAAGTCTTTGCCAAATTGTTTTTTGGCCAGGGCTTTAATGGTTTTTAAGCCTTCAAAAAATACCGTCTGGTATTTCAGCTCATAACAATCTGTCACCATGACGGCCATCACAGCGCCACAGCCGGCATCTTTTGCGCCTGGAGTGCTGGTTTTTGGCAAAATGGTTTCAGCAATTTCGTCTAAAAAGGCAATATCAGACTGAGTAAAAAGTGCTTTGCCAGCATCGGCTGATTTCAGGTCGGCAGCCCATAAATCCCCACCCACCATAGCCACACCGGTAGCGGCCGCAATCATTTTTAATAAATCACGTCTGTCCATGTTACAGGTCTCCTTTTTTCAGCGCGTCCACTGCATAAGCAGCAGCACGGGCAGTCAGCGCCATATAGGTTAAAGACGGATTGACACAAGAGGCTGACGTCATAGCCGCACCATCTGTGATAAAGACGTTGGGTGCATCCCAAACCTGGTTAAAGCCATTCAGTACCGAGGTTTTAGGATCACGGCCCATACGGGCAGTGCCCATTTCATGAATACCTTTACCCGGATGGCATTCTTCATTAAAACCCTGAACGTTTTTAGCGCCGCCAGCGAACAGTATATCGATACCATCCTGCATCATATCCTTACGCATTTTGATTTCGTTGGCTTTGAGCTCAGCATCCATCGCCAGAACTGGCAGACCCCATTTGTCTTTGACAGTGCGGTCTAACGAAATTTTATTGCTGTGATCCGGTAAAATCTCACCAAAGCCACTCATACCAATAGTCCATGGGCCTGGTTCTGCCAACGCATTTTTCAGATCGGCACCTATACCCATCTCAGCAATGTTTCTCTGCCAGCCCTGACGACTGGCCGCGCCCTGATAACCAAAACCACGTAAATAATCACGTTTATCGCCGCCCCAGTTACGGAAGCGCGGAATATAAAAACCTGTTGGACGACGGCCAAAATAGTATTTGTCGTCAAAACCTTCTACTTCACCAAAAGCACCGGCATTTAAATGGTGATCCATCACGTTGTGACCCAACTCACCGCTGCTGCTGCCCAAACCGCCTTGCCAGATATCTGTAGCTGAATTCATCAGCACCCAGGTGGAGTTGAAAGCTGAAGCATTCAGAAACACAATTTTGCTGGTAAATTCGTAGGTCTGCATGGTTTCGCTATCCAGCACTTCCACACCACGGGCGCGTTTTTTGTCTTTGTCATACAGCACTTGCGTGACAATAGAAAAAGGCCGTACTGTTAAATTGCCGGTTTTCATCGCCACAGGCAAAGTAGAAGACTGAGTACTGAAATAAGCGCCAAAAGGACAACCTAACCAACATTTATTGCGATACTGGCAATTCACGCGGTTTTGCTCAGGTTTAGGCTGAGAAATGTTGGCAGAACGGCCACAGATCAAATGACGAGTACCACCAAAAGATTTTTTCAGGCGAGCAGCAACTGATTGCTCTACCACGTTCAGTGGAAAAGCAGGTAAAAACTGACCATCTGGTAATACATCCAGACCATCTCTGTTACCTGAAATACCGGCAAAACGCTCTACATAGTCATACCATGGCGCTATGTCGGCGTAGCGTATAGGCCAGTCCACTGCTATGCCTTCTTTTAAGTTGGCTTCAAAATCGGCTTCGTTTAAACGGTAACTCTGACGGCCCCACAATAAAGAACGACCACCCATATGGTAACCACGGAACCAGTCAAAGCGTTTTTTCTCGACATAAGGCGAGTCCTGATCATTAACCCACATGCCATAGGTGCTTTCATTCAGCGGGTAATCCCGCTTTAACACCGGATGCATTTCCTTCATTTTTTCTGTCGGTCTGTCGCGGTGTGGAAAGTCCCAGGCTTCTTTAAAGGCATTGGTGTAGCCTTTAATATGTTCAATGTCACGACCACGTTCTAATAAGAGAACTTTCAGGCCTTTTTCGGTCAGCTCTTTGGCAGCCCAGCCACCGCTGATGCCGGAACCTACCACTATGGCGTCGTAATGATTCTGCGCAACTGTCATCTGTTGTTGTCCCCTGTTGGGCGGCACCTTATACCCTTTCAGTTCAACATCTAGGGTATAGGTCCTGTTTTCATTTTTTATAGCTAAGCAGTCAGGCTGCTTAGTCCCGGTTTATACGTCACAAATACGAATAGCCTGAGCCAATGACTGCGCCCGGCCTTCTTTAGTTTTTGGTGTTGGTACAAATTCCTGCGCCAGATAGCCAGTAAAGCCTGTATCACGAATAGCTTTGGCTATAGCGACATAGTTCAGCTCCTGCGAGTCATCAATTTCATGGCGGCCCGGCACGCCTGCAGTGTGATAGTGGCCAAAATACTGATGGTTATTTTTAATGGTGCGGATAATGTCACCTTCCATAATCTGCATATGGTAGATGTCGTATAAAAGCTTAAAGTTTTGTGAGTTCAGTCGCTTACAAAGCTCAATGGCCCAGGCTGAACCATCGGCCAGATAATCAGGGTGGTCGATTTTGCTGTTAAACAGCTCCATTTGCAGCACCACGCCACGTTTTTCTGCCTGAGGTAAAATCTGTTTTAAGCCTTTCACTGCGTTTTGTAAGGCTGTTTCTCTGTCCATGCCACGGGCATTGCCGCTAAAACAAATCAGGTTTTTATAACCAGCCTCTGCTACTAAATCTATGTGTTTTAAGTAGCGTTTTATCAGCTCTGGATGAAACTTCGGATCCGACCAGCCATCCTCCAGGTTCAGCTCAGCGCCATTGCACATCGAGCTGTCCACGCCATGTTTTTTTAAGATTGGCCAGTCTTCCGGACCTATTAAATCTATCGCCGTAAAACCTAAAGACTTCACCAGCAGACAAAGCTCTTCGATGGATAAATCACCGTAAGTCCAGCGACTAACCGAATGACGGATATTGCCTTTCAGGGCACCGCCAGTCACAGGTGTCGCCAATACAGAGCTACTGAACACCAAACCAGAACCCAGTACCGAAGCGCCAAGCGCCCCGGCTGCCAGCTGTTTTAACAATTCACGACGGGGCAAAGTACGGCTCATGGCTGTTTATCCTCTGTTTGTTGCAGTGGTTCGTTTTTGAAGATCAACGCAAACAGCACCAGCACTACAGCGGCAAAACCTGCCGGGAACAACCAGATAGAAGTCCAGTCTGTTGCTTCAGCGCTGCTGTAGGCTTGAGTAATTTGGCCTGCAACGCTAAAGCCAATCAGCATACCCACACCATAAGTCGCCAGTGTGATCAGGCCCTGAGCAGCACTGCGAATTTTTGCGCCCGCTTTGCTGTTGGTATAAATCTGACCTGAGACAAAAAAGAAGTCATAGCAAATACCGTGCAGCGCTATACCAATCACCAGTAACCATAAGCCCTGCCCTGCATCACCATAAGCAAACAACATATAACGTAATACCCAGGCAGCCATGCCAATTAATAAAGTCCAGCGAATGCCAAAACGATTCAGAAACAGCGGCAATGCCAGCATAAATAACACTTCAGACACCTGGCCTAAGGTCATTTTTCCTGTGGCATTTTCCACGCCTATACCGGTCAGGAAAGGGTTGGCATTCTGGTAATAAAAGGCCAGCGGAATACAAATCAGCACTGATGCTAAGAAGAACAAGGCGAAGTTACGATCTTTTAATAAGGCCAAGGCATCCAGTCCCAGTAACTCACCTAGTTTCAGTTGCTGACCACGACCAGCAGGTGGCGTCGCTGGTAAGGTAAAACTGTATAAACCTAAAGCTAACGAAGCCACTGCACACATCAGGAAAGTGTTTTTCAGTGCGCCATCTGCTATCGCCTGCTGAGCATCCCAGCCAAAAGCGTAACTAATCACTAAACCTGCAGCTATCCAGCCAATAGTGCCCCACACGCGGATTTGACCAAACTCCAGTTCTGGTTGTTTTAACTGGCCAAAAGACACAGAGTTCACCAGCGCCAACGTTGGCATATAAGCCAGCATGTAACCTAAAACCAGCGGATAAAAGGTTGTAAAATCGGCGGCCTGATACATAAAGTACAGTAAAACAGCACCGGCTAAATGCAGCACACCCAATAAACGCTCAGCGTTAAAAAAACGGTCGGCTATCAAGCCGACTATAAAGGGCGCAATAATGGCGCCCCAGGACTGAGTAGAAAACGCCATACCGGTTTGCGGGCCAGTGGCCTGCAGGTTCTGGCTTAAAAAAGTACCTAAAGTGACAAACCAGCCACCCCAGATAAAAAACTGTAAAAACATCATGCTGCATAAGCGTATTTTTATGCTGTTCATTATCTTTGTCTTCCCCGTTATGTAAGTGCTGCGCTTGTTATTTTTTTATGCGATTACGGCTTTAAACCCAAAATCCGACGATTACGCGCCTCGTCTGTTTTTGCTCCGGCAAAGTCATCAAAGGCTCTGCCCGCTTTTTCAATCAGGTGAGACGCGATAAATGGAGCCCCTTCGCGTGCGCCCTGGGTTGAATCTTTTAAACAACATTCCCATTCCAGCACAGCCCAACCGTCGAAACCATATTGGGTTAACTTGCTGAAAATACTTTTAAAATCTACCTGGCCGTCACCTAAAGAACGGAAGCGCCCTGGTCTGTTGACCCAATCCTGATAGCCACCATACACACCGCTGCGACCATTAGGGCGGAACTCAGCATCTTTGACATGGTACATTTTGATTCTGCTGTGATAGCGGTCGATAAAATCTAAATAATCCAGCTGTTGCAGCACGAAGTGGCTTGGGTCAAACAGAATATTGGCGCGCGGATGGTTGTTGGTGGCATCTAAAAACAGCTCAAAGGTAGCACCATCATGTAAATCTTCGCCCGGGTGAATTTCGTAACAGACGTCCACTCCTGCTTCGTCAAACGCATCCAGAATGGGCAACCAGCGTTTAGCCAGTTCAGCAAAACCCTGTTCCACCAAACCCGCAGGACGTTGTGGCCATGGGTAAACTAAATGCCAGAGCAAAGCGCCGGAAAACGTAGCATGAGCTTTTAAGCCTAAATTCTGACTGGCTTTAGCGGCCAGTTTTAGTTGCTTCACAGCCCATTCGGTGCGTTCTGCAGGTTTACCGCGCAACGCTTCTGGTGCGAAGTTATCAAACAACTCGTCATAAGCCGGATGCACAGCCACAAGCTGGCCCTGCAAATGAGTCGACAGTTCAGTGATTTCAACACCTGCTGCGCGGCATTGAGCCTGAATATCGTCACAATAGGCCTGACTGCTGGCTGCTAATTCCAAATCAAAAAAGGCCGGATTATTAGTCGGCACCTGAATGCCTTTGTAGCCTAAATCTGCCGCCCATTTTGCCATACTAACCACATGGTTAAACGGCGCTTCGTCGCCCATAAACTGAGCCAAAAATATGGCCGGACCTTTCATCTTATTCATTCGTATTCCTTGGGCCAGCACTCTGGCAAATCAAAAACTGAACTCTGCTTAGTGAGTGAAAAGCTGCCTAGTCGATGACAGGTAAAGACAGCCATTTTTCATTGCTGTTCTGACTTCTGCTGACAGTTTCAATAAAAGCCATACCACGCATACCGGCCTTAATACCTGGTACACCAGTTGGAGTTCCTTTTTCACCAGCGCGAATAGCAGCAGCAAAATCACGGTACAAATTACCCATAGCTTCCAGGTAACCTTCCGGATGACCTGCAGGTAAACGACAGCGGCGTGAAGCTTCTGCGCCTAAACCCGCCTGACCAGCTCCGGCACGCAATACCTGCACAGGCGCACCGTGAGGTTTAATGATCAGCGTATTAGGTTCCATTTGCTGCCATTCCAGCCCGCCTTTATCACCATAAATACGGATTTTCAGTGCGTTTTCTTCACCGGCACAAATTTGGCTGGCCAGCAGCACACCACTGGCACCGCCATCAGTGCGGAATAAAGCTGCACCATCATCATCCAGACGACGGCCTGGTACATGGCTTTTGAGTTCGGCACAAAGTTCGGTGATATGCTGGCCACTGATAAACTCCGCCATACCAAAAGCATGAGTACCAATATCGGCCATACAACCACTGGCACCGGCCTGAGCCGGATCAGTACGCCAGCTCGCTTGTTTGTTCTGACTGCTTTCTAAATCTTCGGTCAGCCAGCCTTGTGGATATTCGACAAAAATTTTACGGATAGTGCCTAAAGTACCGTTTTGCACCAGCTCTTTGGCTTGCCACACCATAGGATAACCAAGGTAAGTGTGTGCCAAACCATAGAGGCTGTTGCCGGAAATTAAATCCACCGCCAGTTGCTGAGTTTCAGCCAGCGTGACACCAGCTGGTTTTTCACAAAACACATGAAAACCCGCGGCTACAGCGGCACGGCTGATGGGCACATGCAATTGATTCGGCGTGACTATCACCAACAACTGCATGCGTTCAGTTTCCGGCAACGCCGCTTCCTGCTTCAGTAATTGTTGCCAGTCGCTGTAAAGGCGGTCTGGACTGATACACAGCTCTTCACCTGTACGTTGGTTATTAGCGGCATCCCGGCTAAAAGCGCCACATACCAGTTCAATCTGGCCATCTAAAGCCGCTGCATGGCGGTGCACAGCACCAATAAAGGCGCCTTCTCCGCCTCCTACCATACCCATACGGATTTTTTGCTTGCCTGGGGCTTTCATGGTTTTTCCTTGTGGTTTACAGGACCTGATGTAATCAGACTGTAGATCAAAAATCGAAGCTGTAAAAAATGTAACGGATTACATTTTGTGTCGTCAATAGAAAATCCGTTATTTGTCGCAAATCATGCACTTTAATTAGACAAAAGCAGAAAAACACCGCACCAAATAAGAGCATTTGCACTAAATTAGCGAACAGCATTTGTCAAAATCGTCTTCACTTTTGCAAAAAAGTGATTTATAAATGAAATCGGTTACATCAACAATCCTATAAAAAGTCAGTCGTTGAAGTTTCGCAGGCTAAACAGATGCACAGTATTGAATATCCAGATAAAATCCGGAGCAAACCCATAAGATGAAAGGTATTCATGTCCACTATTCGTGATGTAGCACAACAAGCCGGTGTCTCTGTCGCCACAGTATCCAGAGCCTTGCAACAGCCTGATTTGGTGTCATTAAAAACCCGCACCAAAGTGCTGACAGCTGTCAAACTGCTGGGTTATAAGCCAAACCTGATGGCAGTAAAGTTTCGCTCAGGCAAAACCCGTAATCTGGTGGTATTGGTGCCTACTGTTGCCAACGTATTTTTTGCCCGGGTGATCAGCGGTATGCAGCAGGCTGCCCACGATAAAGGGTATTCCTTGTTGTTATGCAATACGCTTGCTGACGAGGAGATGGAACAAAGTTATGCCCGTATGGTGCATACCTCACAAGCGGACGGCTTAATTCAACTTCGGGCTTATAATCCTTTTGCTCAGCTGGAAATGAAAACCGGCACTGTATTGCCTATGGTCAATGCCTGTGAAGTGCTGGACCGTATCGCCTGCCCTACTGTGTTATTGGATAACAGAGCTGCAGCCTGTGCTATGACGGAACATTTACTGCAACTGGGGCACAAACGTATAGCCATGATCAAAGGCCCACCACGCAGCCCGCTGACCCGTGACAGGGTAGCGGGTTATCGGGATGCTTTAGATGCAGCTGGTGTCGCTTTTGATGAAAGCCTGCTTTATCCAGGCGACTTTACTTTGCAATCCGGCCATAAAGCTGCCACTGAACTACTGAACTTACCCAATCCACCTACGGCCATGTTTTGTGAAAACGATGAAATGGCAATAGGGGCTATACAAGGCATTAAGCAAAAAGGTTTTGCAGTCCCTGGTGATATCTCTGTGGCAGGTTTTGATGATATTTCTTTTGCTGCCTTTGCTGATCCGCCACTGACCACCATAGCTCAGCCCGCAGAAGAATTTGGCAGTACAGCAGTTACTTTGTTAATAGATTTACTCGAAGGTCGTTTGGGTAAAGCACCTAAAGTCATTTTACCTTTTGACCTTATTCAACGTGCCAGCACAGGTCCTGCTCCGGCAGGGTTCAGCTGACCTTATCTAACCGGCTGGCTGACGCCACCAGAGCAGGAGCTACACATGCCATACGACCATTCGATCTTCAAACAAAAGCCAGAATTGCTGGATCAGCAAAGACGGAAATTTCTGAAACTCAGTGCATTGAGCCTGGCAGGTTTGAGCCTGGCCTCGTTGCCGCTTTCAGCAGAAACGAAAGTTGCAACTACGCCAGCTAAAGTAGTACCCGGCTTGCAGCTTTATACACTGCGCGATTTGATGTCACAAAGTGTGGCCGATACCTTAAAACTGGTGGCTGGTGTGGGTTATACCCAGGTTGAATTTGCAGGTTATTACGATCAAAGCGCAACTCAGCTGAAGAAGATTATGGACAGCGAAGGCTTGAGCGCTCCCTCAGCTCATGTGCCTTTGGATGTGATGCAAAAAGATCTGGATAAGGTGATTGAGCAAGCCTTAGTAGTGGGTCACAAATATCTGGTACTGCCTTATCTGATGGACACAGACCGCAAAACTATTGACCAATACAAAGCCTTAGCAGCGTTTTTAAACAAAGCGGGCGAGAAAATTCAGGCCGCAGGTATGCAGCTGACTTACCACAATCATGATTTTGAATTCTTTAAACTGTCCGGCGAGGTGCCCTACGAAGTATTGCTCAATGAGACAGATGCCAAACTGGTGCAAATGGAGCTGGATTTATATTGGGTGGTCAAAGCTGGCCTGAACCCTCTGGATTTATTCGCCAGACAACCAGGCCGTTTCCCGCTCTGGCATGTCAAAGACATGGACAAAGCCGGTGGTTTTGCTGATGTAGGCAAAGGCGTGATTGATTTCAAACCTATTTTTGCTAAAGCTAAACAGGCAGGTTTAAAACACGCTTTTGTCGAGCGCGACCAAACCGACAACAGAGTGGAAACCATTCGTCAGGGTTTTAGTGCACTCAGCACGCTTTTAGCCTGATCTGATAAGTTGTAAAAGCAGTCAGTAAAGCCGGGGGCTCCATCCCCGGCCTTTCGTCACTGGTATTTTTCTGCAGCAAACTCCCGCTTAAACATTGATTATTTTATGGACAGACTTGACATCAGTTTAATTCGGAAGTAAAACGATTAAGAGATGAATTAAAAAACTTCATCCAATGATTCAAAAAAGCGACTCTATAGCAAAAAGCTGGCAGTTGCTTTTTTATAAAAAAATAACTTAATCGATTAAGTAACTACCCGACAGGGGGCAAATACAATGTTCAAGCAACAGAAAGTTTCAATTGCAGTACGGCAGGTATTATTCGCATCTTCACTTATTGCAGCTGGCCCTTTGTGGGCACAAAGCACTGCAGCTACAGAAGCTGCAAGCACAGAAAAAGCTGAAACCGAAGCCTTTGAAACCATAGTGGTCACAGGCAGTGTGCCGGGCCGTACCCAGATTGAATCTGCTATTGCGGTCACCAGCGTCGATGCAGAGATGATCAAAGATTTCCAGCCCAGCTCAGAAGCTGAAGTATTCCGCATGATCCCTGGTATTCAGGTGGCTGGTACTGCCGGTCCTGGTGGTAATTCCAATATTGCGGTGCGGGGTTTGCCAGTAGCTACTGGTGGTTCGCCTTTTGTACAAATTCAGGAAGATGGTTTACCTACAGTGCTGTTTGGTGACTTGCAGTTTGGTAATAACGACTACTGGACCCGCTTTGATTCCAGCGTCGACAGGGTTGAAGGGGTGCGTGGTGGTACGGCCGGAACCTTCTCCTCTCAGTCACCAGGTGCCATTATCAACTACATCAGTAATTATGGTGACATAGATGGTGGTTTACTTCGTCTGAATACTGGCGTAGGTCATGACGAGAAAAAAGTTGATTTCCGTTATGGTGGTGCAGCCAGTGACAGTGTGAATTTCCATGTCGGTGGTTATGTGAAACAAGGCAAAGGCCCACTGGACGCGGCTTTTAATGTCAGCGAAAGTGCACAGGTAAAAGCCAACGTCACTAAGTTTTTTGAAGACCAAAGCAGCTATTTCCGAGTACTGGTCAAATTTGCAGATACTCAGGAACCAAATTACACCGGAGCTCCTGCCCTGGCCAACTATGATGGCAACAGCTTCACGGATTTACGCCCCTACCCTGGTTTTGATGGCCGTAATCAATCGAACTACTCTATCCACAATCAGGAGTTTCTGATCGTCAACCGTGACGGTGTAACAGAGCGTGTGGATATGTCAGGCATTACCACAGAGTCGTTTTCACTGGGCAATGAACTGCATTACGAATTTAAAAACGAAATAGTACTGGACAATAAAATGCGCTGGACTGATATGAGCGGTGGTTTCACCTCGCCATTCTTTAATGCAGCCACCACAGCCAGTGTTTTAGGTTCTACCGTCAATGGTGCGGTAGTCGACAGTATTCGTTTTGCTAACGGCCCTAATGCAGGCGAGCTCTACGATTCGGCTTATCTGAACAACAACACCAATGTAAACACCAACATTCGTGATGTCGGCAGTTTTGTCAACGATTTAGCCATCTCTAAAGAATTTGCTATAGGTGATAACACCTTTACCGCCCGGGCTGGTTATTTTTATATGAATCAGAATGTGGCTGCCGACTGGCATACCAACAGAACTTATTCTGAACTCAGCGGCGATAACCCGGCAATGCTGGATTTATTTGATGACGCAGGCAATCAACTGACAGCCAATGGTATTGCAGGCTTTAACGACAACTGGGGCAGTGCCAACGCCCGTGATTACGATTTAGCCTACACAGATACAGCCCCTTATCTGGCGCTGGATTTTGACACTGATCTTTATACGCTGGATGCCAGTGTACGCCGCGATACAGTCGACGCTTCAGGCTGGACAGCAGCGGGCGGTGAAGTATTTAACACTGTGGTTGATGGTGTTGCTATTCCAACCCTGATCTCCAATGGTGCCCGTGAAAACCTGAACTACTCTGTCAGCTACACTTCATGGACAGTTGGTGGCTTGTATAAACTCAACGAAGACACCAGCCTCTTTACCAGAGCTTCCAAAGGTGGCCGTTTTAATGGTGACCGCCAGACTGTCAGCGGCAAAATTAATGCCGATGGTTCGCTGAATCAGCAAGGGTTAACTTCAGCCGTCGACTTTGTCAATCAGTACGAGCTGGGTGTAAAACGCCGCGGTGAAGTGATGGATGGCTATTACACTTTTGAGCTGACTTTACTTAAAGGTGACTTTAAACAAAGCACCTATGAGTTGTCTGCAACCCGTTGTGGTGGTGTGGCAGGTGGTTGTGTTATTGACGCTGAATACAAATCTCAGGGTGCTGAAATTCTAGGTACAGTGCGGATTGGCGATTTCTCACTGGTGGGTAATGCCACTTATTCGGATGCAGAAAAACTGTCGGCAGGCGCAACCAATTGGACCCGGGCTGACGGTATTCCTGATTTAATTTATACCTTATCCTCCAACTATCATATTAATGATCAGTGGGTGACGGGTTTAAATATCACAGGCCAGACAACAGCTATTGACGGTGCCGGTAACGAATATCCTGATAACTACACTTTAGGGGGCAGCATCAGATACAGCCCTACTGATAATCTGGAATTTGGCTTTCAGGTGTACAACCTGACAGACGAGTTTGATATTCGTGGTAATGGCGCATTGGCAGACGCGTCAGTGAGTCCGACTGTTATTTCAGGTAATCCTGTGATTGGCCGAACAGCCACAGCTTCAGTGACTGTCACTTTCTAAGTTGTAGTTAAGACAACACTGAAAAAAAGCTGGCAAAGTAAGTTTTACTCTGCCAGCTTTTTCAGTTTACTGCTTTAACTTGCTTCAAGGACACTGCATGACCAGAGTTCAACTGGCACAACAGCATCTGCAACAAGGCAGGGCCGATCTGGCCTTACCGCTGCTGCGTCAGCATCTGGAGCTGGTGCCGGACGATTTTATCGCCTGGAAATTAGCTGGTTTTGCCTGGCATGAAGAACAATATGAAGCAGAAGCAGTGCATGCCTTTAGTCAGGCCGCAGCTCTGCAACCATCCGATGCCTCAACCCTGATGGCGTTGGCGCAAAGCCGCTTCTTTGCAGGTTACTCTGCTGTCGATCATTTTTATCAGCTCACCACTCTGACTCCGGGTGATTTACATGCCTACCGTGGCTTAGCTTTGGCGTTGGCCGCTGATGGTGAACAGCAACTGGCAGAGCAACTTTTAATACAAAATCTGGCGGCTCATCCGCTGTGGCTGGATGGTCATAAATTACTAAGCAGTATGCGTTTTACATCAGGTGATGCGGGCCATTTTACTGACAGTTATCAACAAGCCTGCACGCAACAACCTCAAAACCTGACACTCTGGCTGGACTGGTTTCGCTGTTATGCTCAGCTCAAACAATGGCAAAAGTGTGAGCAGATTTTAGGGTTAGCCGAACAGCATTGTGGTCAGCAATTGCAACTAACCTTAGCCAGGCTTTTTGTCGCAGCCGAATCAGGCGACAGCATAAAAGCGGCCTTGTTATTTGCAGAAACAAGTCAGGTACAAGATCCGCTGCGGGCTATGGCGTTAACCCGATTTCAGCTGCGCCATGGCGATGTGCAAGCTGCAGAGCAAAGTGCCCTGCCCTGGCTTGAAACTGCATCAGCCACTGTGTTCTGGCCTTATATCTCTTTGATTTGGCGCTTGTTGGGTGCTCAATCAGGTGAGCAAAAAGCCAAGTGGCTGGACACCGAACCTATGTTTGTGAAAGCCTTTGATTTGCAGTTAAGCGCTACTGAATTAACTGTGTTGTGCTCTGTGTTGCGCTCCTTACATAAAGCCAAAGCGCCTTTTGCCCAGCAATCCGTGCGTGGTGGAACCCAAACTGATCAAAATATTCTACTGCGCCATGAACAACCGCTGCAGCTGCTAAAACAAAAGCTAAAAGCCGCAGTAAAAAGCTACGTAGAGCAACTGCCAGACACAGTAGCTACACATCCTTTGTTAGGACGAACACGCGATCGGGCTTTACAAGGCCGCAGTCGTTTTAGCGGCAGCTGGTCCACTTTATTAAAAACTCAGGGCTTTAATGTCAGCCACACCCATCCATCCGGCTGGATCAGTGCAGCTTTGCACCTTGAGATCCCAGCCGCAGAACAGCTGGGGCAAGCACCTGCTGGCTGGCTGCAATTTGGCGCGCCACCAACTGAGCTTCAGCTGCCATTAGACCCTCAACTGCAGCACCAACCACAAGCTGGTACTCTGGTGTTATTTCCGTCGATCTTATGGCATAACACAGTACCTTTTGAGTCGGGTGAACGTTTAACTCTGGCCTTTGATATTGAACCTCAGCCTTTTATTAGCGGAGAGCCCGGATGAGCTATTCTGAAAACAACAGCATAAAAAAAATAGTGATAGTGGGCGGAGGCACAGCAGGCTGGATGACAGCTGCTGCCTTAAGTAATGCATTACAACAAGGCTGCCAGATCACGCTGATTGAATCTGAGCAAATAGGCACAGTAGGAGTGGGCGAAGCCACTATTCCGCCCATTCGCTTATTCAACCAAAGCCTGGGCATAAACGAAAACGACTTTATCCGCGCCACTCAGGGCTCTTTTAAATTAGGCATTCAGTTCATCAACTGGGGGCGGCAAAACTATAGTTATTTCCACCCTTTTGGCAGTTATGGCCGCCAGTTTGATTTGGTCAGCCTGCATCATCATTGGTTACAGGCAAAGGGTGAGGGTAAAGCCGAAGCTTTTGATCAGTATTCTATGGCCTGGGTGGCAGCACAGCAGGGCCGTTTCGCCCCCCCAGTCACAGATCCTCGCCATGTATTATCTACCCATGATTATGCCTATCATTTTGATGCTGGCCTTTATGCCCGCTATCTACGCCAGTACTCCGAAGCCAAAGGCGTGCTGCGTATCGAAGGTAAAATCAGTGCGGTAAAACAACACTCTGTTTCAGGTTTTATTGAAGCAGTGCAGTTGGATAACGGTCAGTTGGTGGAAGGTGAGCTGTTTATCGATTGCTCCGGCTTTCGGGGTTTATTGATTGAAGACACATTAAAAACCGGTTATCAGGACTGGTCACACTGGCTGCCATGCAACAGAGCATGGGCAGTACCCAGTGAACGTGGCGACTTTACCCCATACACCAAATCCACAGCTCATGCGGCTGGCTGGCAATGGCGTATTCCGCTGCAACATCGCACCGGCAATGGCCATGTATTCAGTAACCACTTTATGAGTGAGCAGCAAGCTCAGGATATTCTGCTGCAAAACCTCGGAGCCAAGGCCTTAGCTGAACCCCGAATGCTGCAGTTTGTTACAGGACGACGCAACTTGTTCTGGACTAAAAACGTGGTGGCCATAGGCCTTGCCAGTGGCTTTTTAGAACCGCTGGAATCTACCAGTATTCATTTAATTCAGGCCGGTATAGCCAAGCTGTTAGCGCTGTTTCCAGATAAAGATTTTGACCCTTTGTTGACAGAGGAATACAACAGAGTAGCTATTCGCGAAATAGAAAATATCCGCGACTTTATTATTCTGCATTACAAGCTGACAGAGCGGGATGACAGCGAATTATGGCGTTACTGTGCCGCCATGCCAGTGCCAGACTCACTACATTACCGGATAGAGCAATTTAAACGTCAGGGCCGTTTAATTCCGGGTGAAATGGATTTATTTGGCAACACCAGTTGGTTGGCCGTGCATATAGGCCAGTTTAATACCCCACAAAAAACCGATGCGGTGCTGGCGTATCGCAGCATTGAAGGTGCAGAGCGCTTAGCTAAACTCAGTCAGGCGATGCAGGCTGCGGCTTTATCTTTACCGACTCACCAGCAGTATATAGACCAATACTGTAAAGCCGCCCCGCTCTAAGCTAAAACAACAAAGGCAGCCAAGGCTGCCTTTGTTTTGTGCAAAGCCCTTACACCTTAATCATGCCCAAGCGCTAATCGTCTGGCAGCAGGTTGCACAAAATGGTTCCACCACAGCCCCAGCATTAACAGCAAAGCAAAACCTGTCGCCAGATAAAAACCATAACGTACATCACCCATCGCATCACCAACCAGCCCCATCAGCAAAGGCCCTAAAGCTGCAGCCAAGGCGGTAAAAGCCAGAATTAAACCTGCAGCTGCGCCGTGCTGCTGACGTGGAAAACAGCTGATGCCTTTGGAGTTTAACGTAGGGTACATCATCGACATAAAAAGCCCTGACAGCGGCATCAGCCATAAAGCAGCAGCGACGCCAAAATACATACTCAGCGCAAAACAGATAAAAATAGCGCTGCCAAACCAGGCTAATAAAGCTGTCCAGTTAAAACGCAGCAGCAACCACTCGGCCAAAAAACGACCCGCTGTGCGCAGAATAAAAAACACTGTAATGGCGTGGGCGGCCAGCACAGTGAAGTTGCCATCGTAACTTTGTAACAAGGTAGGCAACCAAACAAAAATGGCGACTTCGGTGGCCACATAACAAGCTATAGCCAGCGAAAACCCCAGCGCATGTTTATCTTTCACCAAGGCCAGACTTTGCCAAATTGAACTTTGTTGTTGTGGCTGATAAGCCGGGTAATCCAGTCGTAACGCCATCACCAATAACAGGGCACAAATAAGCCCTGCCAACAGATAAAGCTGAGTCCAATCCAAGGAGGCCGCAATTAATAAGCCAACCAAAGCAGGGCCAAATATCGCACCTAAACCAAAAAAACCTTCGACTCTGTTCATCAGTCTGGTGTGGCTGTTGGCATCAGGACTCACATCGCCCACTAAAGCCAAAGCGCCGGTTTTAAATAAACCTATGCTTAAACCACTGACACCCAACAGCAGCAGATAATACAAAAAGCTTTCGCCAAAAATAAAAGCCACACAAGCTATAGCGTAAAGCGCTAAACCGGCAAGGATCACCTTTTTCCGGCCAAAGCGATCGGCATAACGGCCCAAAAACAAACCGGATAAACCAATAAACAACATAGGCACATAATGAAAAGCTGCGGCTTCGGTCAGGCTTAACTGAAACTGCGCGACGACTTGCGGAATAATGACGCCCACTGCATCTGTGGTCATAGCGAAGACAAAAAACATCAGGCAAGTCATCCACTTCACCTGCGTAAAAGCACTGGGCGAAAGCGGTGCTGTGGATGAAGGTGGCGAACTCGCATTTAAAGTTTGAACTTGTTGCATGGGTCTACCCTGTCATAACGCATTCGATTTTATCGATGCTGATTTTTATCAGGAAATACCGCCCCAATCAGCTTAATGCTGAGTGTAGTCGGCTTCCATGGTACCCGGCACGCTTTACCCTCCCCAGGGCTCAATGACAACGTCATCTGGCATGTCAGATTATTACTTTTTATTTATGCTTTAAAACTACAACTTAATCGTTTAAGTGGCAATATAAAAATTCAACTATGGCGTAAATTTATTTCAACAGGGGTTGGTGCATGGTCGTGCTAAGCAGGTGTAATCAAACCAGCCCGTTAGTGACACACAAGCCCCTGAGATAGCTGTTTTGCTCTGTTTATCGTTTATCTGCTTAAAGATGTGGTGGCAGTCACGGCTGCTATGTGTTATCACCATTGGGGGCTATCTAAATGGGTCTGCTCAATCGACACTCAAAGCGGAGGGCCTAAATGACCTGCGTTACAAAACCTGACCCAGAGGCCGATCTGACGAAAACCCTGAATACAGATCAGTACGCCAATTTACCTACAGCGAGTGATAACAAATGACAAAACAGCCAACGATCAGCAGTGCCGATTATGCCGTAGCCCCAGGCACTAAACTGGATTTGCACCAGCACGCCACGCTGGCTGAACCACTCTACAGCTCCTCAAAAGATTATAAAAAACAGCTGAGCGCCAGCACCGACAAACTGAAAAAAGCTCAGGAATTATTTTATGCCGACAACAGTTATTCCCTGCTGATTATCTTTCAGGCGATGGATGCTGCAGGTAAAGACGGCGCTATTCGCCATGTGATGTCGGGCATAAACCCACAAGGCTGCCGGGTACACAGTTTCAAGCACCCAAGTGCCACCGAACTGGATCATGATTTTCTCTGGCGCAGCCACTGTGCCCTGCCTGAGCGTGGGCAAATAGGTATTTTCAACCGTTTTTACTACGAAGAAGTACTGATTGTAAAGGTGCAACCCCAGCTATTAGAGGCGCAAAAACTGCCGTACAAAAACCTGAACTCCGGGCCTTTCTGGCGAGATCGCTACCGTTCTATTGTTGGCTCTGAAGCACATCTGGTGCGCAACGGCACTAAAGTCATCAAGTTCTTTTTACACCTGTCTAAAGAAGAACAATGCCGCCGTTTCCTCGACCGCATCGACAACCCCAACAAAAACTGGAAGTTCTCCGAAGCCGACACAGCACAGCGCCAACACTGGGACAGTTACATGAGTGCCTATGCCGAGTGTATAAGCAATACCAGCACCAAAGTTGCGCCCTGGTATGTGATACCGGCCGATGACAAGAAAAATGCCCGCTTAATCATTTCCGCCATTATTAACGAAACTCTGGCCAAACTGGATTTAGCTTATCCAGAAACCACTGATGCACGCAGGGCAGAGTTAGCAGAAATCCGCACTAAGTTACTGCAGGGTGAGCTTTAGTCATTAGAAGTTGAGCCAGACCAATATACTGAGATGCAAAAAATTATAGTGAGCACCTAAGGGTCAGACTTTGTCCATTTCGCAACAACCTCACGTGCGACGGCAACCTTTTGATTAGCAGCTCAGAAACCTGCCTGAATTTATAGCAACAGCTGACATAACCGACAAATGCCTAATGCTTGTGTAGAATTTTGACAATGCGGTCATACACTATTTCTGACACCATCCAGGAGTTTCCACCGCTTGTGTTAACAAACTGAATAACCACTGCGTCAATATCCTTGTGGTAGCGTGCAATGCTCGAATATCCTGGCCACAACCCCGTATGCTCATACAGGTAGATGGAAGAATAAATGCCCTGCTCCACATCATCGAATAAAGTTCCATCATTCAGTGCCCGAAGAAATATTCCTGTATCTTCCGCTGTCGCTACCATAGAACCACCGGGTACTAAAATATCCAGCATTTTCACGTCCCCATCATAATCCGTGTAGTAGCCACTGGAGACTTTGCTCAGGTCTACATCACTCAATACTCCAAAGGTGTGCGACAGGTGAAGAGGAGCCAAAATCTCACTATGGATATAGTCTTGATGGCCATAGCCTAACGTTTTGTCGAGAATACGACCAATCAACAGGTAGTTCGTATTGGAATAGTCGTAACAACTGTCCGGCTCAAATTCCGCGGGTTCATCGAGTACCAATTCAAGATATTCATTCACATCCTTCAATGATGTGGTCCATGGAAACTCAGGGTCGTCAATCCAATCGGGGATGCCACTACGATGCTGTAACAGCATTTTAAGGGTAATCTTGTTTGCGTTTTTTATTCGTCCTTCCAGTTCCGGCAGGTGTTTTGCGAGAGTGTCATCTAAGGATAACTGCTGATACCTGACTAATTTGGCTGTTGCAGCAGCAATATATAACTTGCTGATACTGCCAATCTTGAACAAAGCATGTGGATCCGCAGGCACTTTATTCTTTCTATTTTTCCAGCCTGCAGCATAAAACTGAGGAGCCTGACCTTTTACATCCACATACAGGACAATGCCATCCAGGTCATAATGAATAGCATCATCCACTTGCTGTTGAACCGTATCTGGTAATGGAGCTAAATAAGCACGGGCGGCAAGCCAAGGCACGAATATCACCACGCAGCTTATTACAACGATAGCCAAGATGATTCTTATAAGCCAAACTGGGCGTTTCGATGTGTTCAAGCCGGATAACCCTATCAAGTCGTGACAACAATTCGTTTTAAAGCCCGCAACTTGCGGTAGTTGGAGCAAGATGCAAAACCTGACACCAAAGCTCGCTTAATGCGTAAATTGGAGCTTTGTAGTGACATTCACCATTTATTGAGTTTTCCATTATTTCTCCCTAAAAGCCTCAACGCCCGC
Source organism: Rheinheimera sp. 1928-s (assembly GCF_029269265.1). Taxonomy (GTDB): domain Bacteria; phylum Pseudomonadota; class Gammaproteobacteria; order Enterobacterales; family Alteromonadaceae; genus Pararheinheimera. Next base: position 878,723 of record NZ_JARIXP010000001.1, on the reverse strand, counting down.
AGAAGGCGCACCATCTTTTGGCATCGCACTTTCTGCGGTTGTTATATGGATTATTCTTTGGGTCTCAGGTCTTCGATGATTTGCGCTTCGATCCAGTATAAATCTGATTGAGTGCCCGCCTTGCCGTTTGCATTTGGCACCATTCTATTGAACAAGAGATATTTACCGTCAGGTGTGACCTGTGCGCCCCTCTCTTCAGCTGCTGTATTTATCTTGTCCCCCAGATTAATAGCTTCACCCCAGGCGCCATCTTTCTGGCGGAAACTGATATAGAGGTCAGCGTCGCCATACCCGCTCTCTCTTTCACCGTCCCACATCAGGTAGCTCTCGTCAGGGGCGATGTATGGATGGGCATTCCATATGCCGGTATTGATCTCCTTCGGCAGCGGCTTCGGGTCTTGCCATTTACCACTCACGAGCCTTGAATACCGAAGAATTCCATCACCGGCTGAACTGCCTCTTTCGTCCAAAACTAAGGTACCTTTGGCTGACGCTGCAAGGCTCATAATCTGTATTGCTTCAAAAGCAGGACCAAGGCTTTTCAGCTCTGACCAACCGTCAGCTGTGCGCTGCTTATAGTTGGCACCATAATGCAGGGTTTTGCCGTCTGGGGCGTAAAAGGGTCTGCGCTCTTCAGCCGGCACCGCTATCTTCTGCCACTGATCGCCCGCCTTTCTAAAAATGACAGATTCCGGTTCTCTGGCGTCACGAGAGTGTTTCCATCTGGTGACAAAAAACTCGTTCATGTCTGGGGAGAAACCACCAGCGTCCCCCCATTCTTCTGTATTCACAACACCGGGTGCAAAGGGCCTGGCGGTTAAACCCGGTGGGGTTTGCCCCAGGTAAGGGCCTTTGAGTGCAGGAAATTCATCTTGGCTATAACTATTGCTACTCATAGTGAGTGTAGAAAGCAGCAAAATAACTAACTTACAAATACGATCCATCACTTATTTTTTCCTTTTAATTCAGTTTGTTATTTAGCATTCATCTGGTGGTGAAACCTTTGACTTTACGCGGAGCCTAAAGTGTTGGTACAAACCTATCAGGGCCAGGTCTTTCATCTTGCCCAACTCTATCAAGGAAAGGTCTGTTGGCAATTTTCTCTGTTCTTTTTTGTTTTTATGTTCATTAAACTCATTGAAACTAAATCAATAAAGTATTTTGGGGCAAGGTGCAAGACCCGACCCCGAAGTTCAGGCCTGTCCTTGAGGTTTTTCTTTGTTACATTTTTACGCCCATGCGACACCAGAAGGTAATTTAAAGCTACTGTATTCAAGATGCAAAACCCGGCGTTGTGATGGAGTTTCGGCCTTGCTAGATGAATGTAGTATATGCGGACGCATTACCAAAACGGACCCCGCTGGCGCCTCACAAACTACAGCTTCATGATCTTGTACATATGCCCGAATAGAACCGGGATCTAGAATGCCTAACTTATGACTTTTCGGAAAAACTTTTAGGCAGCCATTTTTTAGACTTGTATCATCTAAGTGAACTCGAAAGGTTACCATTTGATTTAGCACATCTACTGGGGGCTGAACATGGTGGACTTGATCCTTTAAACTCCAAGGCCCCCATTCAAGCTTTTTGAATCTTTCGGATACTGCTACGGTTCTGTCTTGGTGCCATGTCACCAGCCAGTTATTATCTTTTGTTTTATTGAATAGCCCGAACTAAACTTGCACTGCCTGAAAGATATTTTGCAGCCTGAGCGGTTAGTTGTTCCGAACTCGCAAGCTCGCGAATAGAAGAAAACTTTTTCTCTGCATTTCTGATACCGCCAGCCTTAGCTGGAAATACAACACTTTGAATTTCGCTATTTATGGAAACGAGTTGATCGTGAGATAAAAACTTGCATATCAGTTCATACCCATCTTCTAATGTTTGCATTGAGCTTGATCCATCGTTGAAATGTAACATTTGGTTAAGGGGCGGGCTTTAGCCGTCCCTGTGAGCAAAGCGAACGGTTTGAACCAGTTGTGATGTGTATTACAGAAGCTCAATAAAGAACGAGCCGTATGCCCATATTATGGTTCCTACAACCATGAACGAAACTCCAAATACTTCGTCAGATATTATGTTGTCGACCCAGTGTTCTTGTTCTGGCGTCATAAATTTAGTGCCAAACACTCCGGCGCCGGATAATTTGTTGTAGAGGTTTATCTTAGGGATTTTTAGATGGAAATTTAAGCTGTACTTGATATTGAGAAACAGGCCGGCGATTGTGATGACCGCGCCTGAGCATGAGAATAAGGCAGGTATTTTCGCAAATAGCTCAGTGGCTAGAGATAGAAATGAAAAGGTAATACAGAAGATCAATGAGTGCTTTCTGTTAAAGAAAACATAAGCAAGAACGTTAAATGCTTTTTCTCTAATAAACTTTAGTAATTTCATGGACTTTCCTTGTTCTATTGGCTAGCGCTCTGCACATAACGCCTTGCTCACCGTAAAATTGAGAGCGTAGCGAGTGCCCTCAGCGTCAGGTCTTGCATCTTGCCCCGTTATATTAAGGACAGATCTGATAGCTATTTTCTCTCGCTTTTTCCGCTTTTATTTTCGTTAAACTCATTGAAACTACATCAAAAAAATTATTTTGTGGCAAGCAGCGAGACCTGCCCCCAAAGTCTTACACGCGAGCAATGTGTTGCGAGTCCAGCACCAACGGGCCTATTTTTGATGGCGATGGTTATTTACCATTTTGCCGAACTAAAAAGTTTAATACTGTTAACCGCTCTTTTTCGTAATATTCCTCACGTTTTTCTGTGTGGATAGTTGGACTGCAGGAGCTTACGGCTAGATCTTTTTTATCCTGATAAGCAAACACAGCGTACTGCACATTTAATTTAAAAGGGAAGCCGCAGGCACCATTACCAGGCCGGGTTGTAACTACTATTTTTTTGTCGTAGTTTCCTTTGTAACCCTTATCCAGTTTTAGCGTCACTTGCCTCAACTCGTAATAACTAAACCATGAACCGGGTTCCCTTCTTTCAATAGTTTCAATTCCTTCAACAGTACCAACAAATACGTAAGGATATTCATTGTAGCTTTCCTCAATGTCATAACCGATGCAACTGCAAGCGAGAGTTTCGCTACTGAAAATGACAAAAATAGCAATAAACCAGAATTTAAACACTTTGGCCCCCTGGTACATAACGCACGTCACACACGCGAGCAATTTGTTGTGAGTCGATCGCCAAAGGTTCGTTGTGCTGGCGTTTGTTATACGTTTGAGTTGCCTACATCACATACATAGCACATGCTTTCATCAGAAAATCAGAACCAACTAAGTAAGGTCTATGATAGCCACTCACCTCATCTTCTGAGCTATTGATCTCAACGATCGTGAGACATTTTTCTACTGGAAAATCCCCTCGATTAAATAACAAATCAGCATGACCTTGGAGAGTACAATCAATTATTGTCCCATCAGTAAGAGTCAACCAAACATGTGCTTTAAGAGGTTTAGTAATATCAAGCTGTGTCAGTTCGGATTTAATAATTTCATATGACATTTCACAGTAGATATAATCATTCCAATAATAATCCCCTATTGTTATATAACTATCTATACCTAGTTCATCTTTTAAGTATCGGTGCATCATTAAATGAATTGGTGTGCATTTCCCAGCTAAACTTGACGAATTCTGGTAGCCATGAGCGAATAGGACATCTACGCATGACTGCAGTACTTTACGCTTTACTTCAAAGCTTAATGGTGCTTGAAAAGGGTATTGGACACCTTGAAACATCAAACCTAACTCTTTAGTCTTACCTAGAGCAGCCTCAAACCTAATCTTATAACTCAAAATATTATTTCCTCTCAAAGTTTAGAACCCTAGAACTCATAACGCTTGGTTAAGAGGCGGGCTTTAGCTCGTCCCGAGTGAGCGAAGCGAACGGCTTGAACCACTTGTTAGGGTTTTTTAGCATAGATGACATGATCTTTATCTTTTGCCTCATTAATAGTAAAAGTAAATGAGCGCTGCTCACCTCGTACTACGTGTTTTTTAAAGCGATCTTCTGAAATAATTTTATGCCAATCAAACATCCACATTAGGTCAATTGAATAATCATCATTTAAATGGATGAACAGCAGGTGTGTGGGACATTCGACGCCTTCGATCTTTGGAATGGCGCTGGTTTTTCTCCATCCAGAAGCCCAGCCTTTTCTTGTTTTAACTGATACGAGAGAGCCAGAAGCTGAAACAAAATCGTGTTCTTTTTGGTCATCTACAAGCTTTCCGTCAAATAGAAGCTTTCCATAGATTTCGCCAAGCCAGCCAACAATTTCATTTCCTTTGAGATTTTTCCCATCAGAATAGGCTGACATTTTTTCTTTAATTTCACTTTGAAGCGATGAAAGTTTTGAAAATAGTTCTTGGCACTCCGCTTCAAGGTTATTAACTGCAACTGGATTTAGCATAAGAACCCTAACATTTGTATATTGTGCCGGCACACTTTCTCTGGTTCTACCAGAAGAAAAACCAGCGTTAACTTATTAAAAAAAAACGTATCGCAACCTAGCACTACTAGCTGAGACCCAAAGCGTGCTGGCACGTTATTTCTTTTCTCTGGCCTGTTATTTTTAGGTCGATCCACGCTAAGTCTCTAAATTAGATCGATTTTCCTGTTTCAGCAACAAATAGATGTACCTGTTGATTCGCTCAAAGCCTAGCTGTTTTAAGATTAGAGCAAATAACACTCTGTACTAATCCAGAGATATAACCAAAGCCAGTTTGACGAACAAAACAGCACTACGCCAAAGCGAGGATGGGCAAAGTGCCAAGCACACCGTCTTTCGCAGGGATAGCGAAAGGCGAGCCCCCATGGATGGGTTTACGGCGTGTCTGCGTAGACTATGCACATTCCGCCGCTACCTGACTGCTACACAAAGGTTGGATCTTTAACACGCCAGCTAAGCCACTAAGGCAACTGAATTTTATAATCCTTCATATGCTTTAAATACGCCACTAAGTGGTCGATATCCTCTGCGCTAAACTGCGGAAAAGTGGGCATTTTGCTTTTGTATCTGTAACCTGATGCATTCGGGATAAAGGCTTTTAAGTGATCCTCTGTCCAGTATTCGGTGATGTTTTTTGGCGCGTTAAGCTCCGGGCCTAATTCGCCGCCTTGCAGGTTGATGGAATGGCAGCTGATGCAACTTTGTTTAAACAGCAAAAAGCCCTGATATGCCGCTGAGTTTTGTGTCGCGTTGGTTGGATAGAGTTTGGGGTATTGTTGCTGAAAACTGACCAGCTCCAGCTTTACCAACTGATAAGGCCAGGGTCTGGTTTTTTCTACTGCTTTGCCTTGTTTCCACACTAAGTAAAATGGTGCAGGCGACACCATAGCTTTGCCCTGGGCGACTGGGGCAAAATCAAAATCCTTTTTGCCGGTTTCGGCAAATACCAGTACAGCCTGGTCATCCAACAAATAATCAAGTGGCATGCTGGGCGCATAGCCATCAGAAGCCGTCAGCACCACTTCATCTGCAGCTTGGCCCAGCTTGTAACCAGCAGCTTTTAACAGTTGCAGTAAAGACACGCCTTCAAAGCTTTTTTCGCTGTTGTAGACAGGGTCAAATAGCTTGATGTGCTGCACTGGTACTTTTTGTTTAATGTCCGCCAGAGTCCAGTTGTGTTCTTGTTGTGGTAATTTAATCAGCAGTTGCTGCGCCTTGGCAGCAAAGGAGTAAAAGGACATAAACCACAGCATAATCAATAAAGTAGTTTTAAACATCATTGCCCCTTTTAACCTTATGCTGCCGATGGACTAAAACAGCTTAGCCTAAATATTGCTTCAGCCAGTTGATCATATCCTGCCGCGCTTTGGCCCGCACGGGGTTAAAACCATGATCAGCGCCCGGATAAATCAACAATTGATGTGGGTGATTTAATTCCTTCAATTTCAAGGCTAATTGTTCTGCATTACGAACCGACACCTGTTTATCTTGATCACCGTGTTGGATCAAAATTGGCATGTCTGCCGGTAACTGTTCAGGCCATAACAACACTGAGCGCTCAGCCAAAGCTGCAACTTTATTGCTGCTGTAGTTTGGGATCCGTGCTTCAAACACTTTTTCCATGGCCGGACGAATTTCCAGCTCTTTCGCTAAATCGGTAGCACCAGCTGCTACGACTATGGTTTTCAGTTCAGGCATAGATTTGGCCAGCATATAAGTCATCATGCCACCTCGGCTTTGGCCCCACATCGCCATTCTGTTGGCATCTACGTCTTTCATTCCCTGAGCTATAGGCACTAAAGCTTTTACGTCTTCTAACTCAGCACCACCAAATTCATCAAACCCGGCATTGCTCACTGCGGCTTTCCCCCAGTTATGTTGCCCTCTATAGTTGCTGGCAATCACGACAAAACCTTGTGCAGCTATCGGCATCAGCTCATGCATTACAAAACCAAATACCAACTGACCATAACCGGCATTACCGCCTCTGTTATAAATCACCACAGGGGCTTTACCGCTGATCTGTTTAGGTTTAATCATAAAACCACGAACAGGTACGTCCCCGACTCTATAAACAAAGTCCTGGCAATCCAGAGTCTGTATGAAACCTTCATAATCAGCCTGAGGCAGTTGAGCCCGTAGTTTGGCTTCGGAAAAGTTTGGCTGTTTTTTTGCCATTTTGAGCCGGAAAGCAATGTAGCTATCGTAACTTTGAAAAGGCCCGCCAAAACAGCTACGGCTTTTTTGCAAACTGGCCGCAGTGCTAAAGAGTTCGGTTTGGGCCGGAGCTTTTGCCTTTGGTGCTGTACTTGTTGCTTCAGCCAAAGCAGGCAGATGAACCCCTGCGATTAATAAAATGAACAACATCGATGTCTTCACTACAACTTCCTTTTTTTTAAATAAAACTACTCTGGGCCAGACAGTCGTGGACTGCTTAATACCTTGTTCATTTGTTGACTGTCCTCTGGTATTAACTCAGGCTTTAGCTGAATAATGTGTTGATAAATCTCTGGCTGAAACTTTTGCAGCCGCTTCATTCTGGCCAAGTGGCTGGGTTCAGGCTGTTGCACAAACTCAATGATCTTCGGCAACACAGGATGCAAAGTGGCGTTGATATAACTGTGATCCAGCACATAATCCAAAGCATCCGAACCAAATTGCGGACGTAAAGGATCAACGCCTTGTTCAATCAATAGCTCGACCGCTTCGACAGAGCTTGAAAATGCCATACGATATAAATTCTGATCCTGACTATCCAGCAGATGGAGATCAAATTTTGATTGCTGAAGTTGCAACCAAAACACCGCTGGTTTGTTGTAAAACGCCATCAAATCAGTGGGAGCGACAGGGTGTTTTCTGAATTGCCAGGCAGGTAGCAGCGCTAAATTATTGCTGACTATAGTTAGCAGCACAGCAGTCTCAGCAGCATTTAGTGCTGTTCGGACAGTAAACTCCTGCAGTGCATAGCCGTCTCCGGCTAATGTGATCAGGCTCTGCTCAACGTCCTGACGAGGTCTCTCAGTATGGTAAAAAGAAGTCAGATACCGATCCACCAGCGCAGGATCAAGCTGATGCAGTTCAGCCAGCGAGACTTTCCCTTGTGGCTCTGAAGATGAAGTTCTGATTAAACTTGAGATTTCATCGCGGGACAACAACTCAGCATGCTTCTTCCGCTGATGTTCCAATTGATCACATTGTTGTCGTTTTGCAGTGAGCAGTTTTCCCTGCTCACTGATGCTGCGAAACAGCATTTTTAATGCTTCAGGTGGCTGAGTTTTTTCATAAGCTGAGGGGCTGATTAACTGATTTTTTATCAGTGCCAGTAGTTTTGGATCCTGAAGGTTTCTGCTTGATAAAAATTCGCTGCTAACTTCATATAAATCTTCTTCTACTGGTTGCAGATGGGTTTTATAACCTTCAGCAATCAGGTACTGCACCACCTGCACCTGAGTATCAGTGCCCACTGTTGCAGGGCTGCTAAACAAAGCATAATCCAGTCCTGTCACCATACCGTCTATGTTGGTAGGTTTTATATTCTGTTCTTTCAACAGCTTCAGCACATCAGTACGCCATCTGGCCGCAGCTACATCCGCCAGATTCAGTGCACCAAAGGGGGAGTTGCTAAGGGTGTAAAAAGCAGGTACTCCTTGCAGTGTAATGCTGTTGCGGATTAACAAAGCTATATGCCCAGCCGGCAGCCCAACGTCTATCGCATGAGCAATTTCGTGAGGATAAAACCTTTTCCCCTGAATGAGTTCAGCAAACTCAGTCTCAGGCAATTCCAATGCAACATTCAGCAACAACAAAGAATAAGAAAAAACAAAACTTCCGTGGATCCTCAGTGGGGCTATAGGATAAAAAAGCTGAAAAGTTTCTTGCTGCACCGCAGCCTCAGCAATTTCCTTTTTACCTAACTCTGCAAGCTCATTGAATTGTTCAACGTGTTGCTCTGCGTGCTCCGGTTGCGCCACCTGAAGTTCTTTTCCAGCATAATGAGCTGCGGCTTCAAACACCATGGAACTATAGTGGTAATTGTTCAGGCTGTTCTGGCTGTCATAACTCAGTAATGTTTCGATCAGCTGACCCTGTTCAAAGGCGGCCACGAGCTCTTTTTTCACCTGTTGTTCAAAATCCGAGATTGTTGTTCTGATTTGCGTTGATTCTGCGTAACACTGTTTAATTTGCTTTGGCAGAGGCAAGCTTTGATCGGTCGTTCGTTGTGTAAGATTTCGGTGAGGCTCTATGCTGGCAGATGCAGAAATATCAGAAGTTAACTCTGTTGTTGGCTTGAAGTACCAAAAGAGTAACGCCACTACAGCCAGAATAAAAATTGAAATCCGTTTCATTTTTAGCTTATTTAGTTAACATTTATTTGTTTTAACATAGCCAGATCCACCCTGTCCAGCATAGTTATTGCGCTGAAAACAAGCAGATTTTTCAATACTAACGCCAATACGAAGGCCAATATCTGCAGCCATCCTGTTCCGCTTTACAATGACCCTTTTAAATCAATGACCGCCACCAGCGCTTCATGATCAGAAGGATACAAGCCGTTGTATCTTCTGTTATCCACCTGATAACTTTGCACCTGCAGGTTTTTACTGACAAAAATAAAATCTATGGTTTGGCTTGGGCTATTGGGCTCGCGGCCAAAACCGTTAAAAGTGCCAGCATTTTTGGAAAGCTTATCTTTCGCCACCAAAGCACTGTCATGTAAAACTTTACTTAAAGCCTGGTAAGGCGCGCTATCAGGTTCGACATTAAAGTCCCCTGTCAGCAACACTTTGCTCTGTTTGGGTAATTGCTCCACTTCGGCTTTCAGCAGCAAAGCGCTTTGCTGCTGAGCCTGCTGGCCCATATGGTCAAAATGCGTGTTCAGAAAATAAAAACTCTGGCCGGATTTCAACTCTTTAAACTGAGTCTTCGTGAAAGTACGGTTCAGGTTTGCATCCCAGCCTTTTGATACCTGTTCTGGCGTTTCTGACAACCATAAGGTTTTTGCTGACAGCAGCTGTAATTTATCTTTGCGATAGAGCACAGCCGTGCTTTCGCCTTTGGTTTTTCCATCGTCCCGACCTTCACCAAACCATTGATACTGCGGCAACATAGCCACTAAATCAGTCACCTGAAACAGTTCGGCTTCCTGCAAGCCAATCAGGTCTGGTTGTTGAGTCTGAATTAAATGCGCCAGCAAGAACTTGCGTTCAGGCCAATACTGCGGCGTCCCTTCAGCTTCACATAAACCACAACGAATGTTGTAGCTCATTAGTTTTAATTGTTCGGCTTGTGCCAATGAAGGAAAGACCAGCAGGGATAACATAAGCAGCAAAAATTTCATGCAGTTAGCCTATTAAAATGAAAGGAAGCTCTAAAACTACCTTAACAACTTTGCCGAATTATTAATTCTGAAGGCATCAGCAAATCTGCAGCCAAATCACCGGACAACAGCATACGGGCTGCAGTGCGGCCTTTTTCGTCGCTGTGCTGGGCAATAGTGGTCAGGCTGGGGTAAAAACGTTCAGCTTCTTCAATGCCATCAAAACCAACCACTACTAAATCTTGCGGTATTTTAATGCCCAGCTCACGCGCCACCGCCATAGCAGCCAATGCAATACGATCACTCATACAGAGCAACACTTGAGGTCGTGGAAATTGAGTTAAAGCTTCACGGGCTGCCACTAAAGCAAAATTATGGGTATTCAACGGAATATGCCAGACCGCATCTGCGGGTAAATCGCGGCCTTGTTCTATAGCAGCAGCTAAATAACCGTCCAAACGGCGGCGGGAAATGGCTTGTTCTGTGCTGTACAGCTCGTGCGGCTGAATACGACACACTCTGTCTGATTCAATTAAACGCAAACCCAGCACCGCCACTTTGCCCTGCATTTTAGCAAAGGCATGCTCAGCAATACGATGGGCTGCAGCGTAGTTATCGACGTTCACCGACACCACATTATCCAGATTGCAATCCACTGTGATCAGCGGCTTGCCACTTTTAACAATGCGGTTCAATTGCTCAGGGTTGCTCGGCGCACCATACAAAATAAAGGCGTCGGGCACAGCTTCAGCACTGCTGCTGCTGGTGTTATGGCGGCCGGATAACAACAGCATATCCATACCATGTTCCTGCAGCACTTCAGCCACCCCTTTGATAAATTGATTGGCAACAGGGTCGCTGACCGAATATTCCAGCGTGTCTGACAATAAAACCGCCACTATGCCAGAGCGGCCTGTACGCAAACTGCGGGCTGCGGCATTAGGGCCGTCGTAGCCCAGTTCAGTGCATTGCTGCAAAATACGCTGGCGTAATTCAGGAGAAAGTTGATCAGGTCTGTTATAGGCATTGGAGACAGTAGCGACCGAAACCCCCAGATAAGAAGCCACGGTTTTCAGATTTAATTTTTTTGGTTTTTCTATTGCCGACACAGCTATAACACCCTGTTTTAGTTCAGGCTTTATCATGCCTGTTCACTAACAGAATTGCCAGCACCAGAGACTGCCCCAGAGGCAGGGAGTATCAGGCTGACCAATAAGCCCGCGTCCTGATTTTGCAGGCTTAAACTGCCGCCATGAGCTTCAGCTATATCCCGGCACAAGGTTAAACCTATGCCCGATCCATTTTCCTTACTGGTATAAAAAGGCACCATGGCGTGGGCTAAGGCTTCGCTTGTCATACCGCCGCCTGCATCCTGAATACGAATAAGCAATTGATCCGGTAATTCGGTAAAACTTAATTGAATAAACTCTGGTCTGGATCCGGATTCGTGAGCATTTTTCAAAAGATTTAATAGCAACTGTGACAACTGCAACGGGTCCGCCAACCAGATACGCTGTGGTAAATCACCCTCCAGCTCAAACTCATATTGATCCTGCAACTGATTAATCAGCCTGGCCCAGTGCACTGGTGCCAAGGCGGGAGTCGGCAATTTGGCAAATTGGATATAAGACTGTAAAAACTGATTCAGATGCTGCTGACGCTCACTGATGGTCTGGAAAATTTGTTGCAGCTGTTTATGCTGCAGCTCTGTCGCCACTAACTTACCGGAGTAAGCTAATGAAGATAAAGGCGCCAGCGTATTATTCAGTTCATGCCCAATAACCCGCAGCAGTTTTTTCCAGGCTTTCACTTCTTCACGATGGATTTCGCGGGTCATAGGTTTTAACAGATACAACTGATGCGATTTTTGGTTCAGCGAGAAAAAACTAACAGACAAATGCCAAATCGATGCGGGTTCGCCCAGATGCAATAACCCTTGTTGTCCACTTTCAATAGCCAAAGCCAGTTCGGGCAGCTCTGCCGTCATTTCAGAAAACAGCAAACCTTCAAACTTACGGCCCTGATACAGCAGTACCCTGGCCGCCGGATTGCTCATCAGCACCCTGCCGCTTTGATCGGTTAACACCATAGCACTGGGGCTGGATTGTAAAACCGTATCAAGCAGCAGTTCGCGTTGATACAAAGTGGCGCGTTCTTGCCGTAATTGTGCAGACATTTGCTGCAACACTTCAGCTAAAGGTTTAAGTTCACGTAAAAGATGGCGATTAGCATCAACATTAAAACTACCGTCCTGTAAGTTCTGAGCATGTAAATTCAGCGCTTCAATTTCCTGCAGCAAAGGCTTTAACGCAAAACGCAGCACCAGCAACACCAAAACATCAAAGCCCACAAAGAGCCCATACCAAAGCGGTTCAGCCTCCAGATAAGACAACAACAAAAAAGCCGGCACTAATAAGGCCAGCACCAGCAGATATAAACGCCGGATCAGTTGCATAAGCTCTTACACTGGTTCAATGCCATAAAACTCCATTCTCCGGTACAGCGCCTGTCGGCTAATACCCAATTGCTTAGCTGCCCGGGCTACCACACCCTGAGCCTGCTGCAGCGCCTGCTCTATCTGCTGTTTATCCAAATCATCCAGCGTTTTTTTAACTGTACTTTGCTCCTGAGGCAAGCCCAAATCGCCAGCATCAATTTCATCAGCCAAAGTCAATAATAAAGCGCGCTGACATAAATTTTGCAGCTCACGCACGTTGCCCGGCCAGCTGTAACTTTGCAGCGCCTGTTCGGCTTTTTTAGTCAGGCTTTTTTGACCTGCTAGAAAATGCCGCGCCAAAGGTACAATGTCATCCACTCTGTCTTTCAGGGATGGTAAATGCAGCTGTACCACATTGATCCGGTAATACAAATCCTGGCGGAAATGCCCTGCGTTAATGGCATGGCTTAAATCAGCATTGGTCGCGCTGATAATACGCACATCCACTTTGCGGGTTTGACTGGAGCCTAAACGTTCAAATTCTCCGGTTTGCAGCACGCGCAGTAACTTCATCTGGCCAGATAACGACAGATTGCCTATTTCATCCAGAAATAAAGTACCACCATCTGCAGCTTCAAAGCGGCCAATACGGGTTTTAGTCGCGCCGCTGTAGGCACCGGCTTCGGCACCAAAGAGTTCTGCTTCCATTAAATCGGCCGGTAAAGCGCCCATATTTACTTTAATCAAAGGCTGCTGTTTACGGCTGGAATTGGCATGCAGCACCTGAGCTATGCCTTCTTTGCCAGAACCATTTTCCCCCGTAATCAAAACTGCGGCGTTACTTGGAGCCAGTTGCAATGCCATTTGCAGCAGTTGCTCCATAGCAGTGCTGGCAAACACCAAGCCACATAAATCTTTGCCTGCAAAGAGGCCCAATCTTTCCTGCTGTTTGCGCTCGGCTTTTAAGTTTTGTTCAGTCAGTTGTTTGATTTTTAGTGTGTTGGCAACAGTGGTCAGCAAACGCTGATCGTCCCATGGTTTGGCGATATAGTCGGTGGCACCGGCTTTCACCAGTTCCACCACCATATCCAGATGAGTCCAGGCCGTCAGCAGTACAACAGGAATACTCGGGTGATCAGAGCGCAACTGATAAAACAGCTCTTTGCCTTGAGCGCCACTCATTTCACCCTGAGCAAAGTTCATGTCCTGCAAAATCAGATCGATAGATTGCTGCTGCAAAATGCTTTTAGCCACACCAGGCTGCTGCGCCATAAACACCTGATACCCCTGCAACTGAAACAGGGTCATCAGGGCGGTACAGACCGCCTCGTTATCATCGATGACCAGTATTTTTTTCATTGTTTATAAGGTCTTAGTTGCTGTGGCCGGAGATATCCGTGTTGCTATTCTGGCAGGATACCATGTGGCCAGCGTGACACAAAGCAGCAGTAACAGCATAGTCAGCAGCGGCAGCCAGACTGGTACTGCAGGTATGCTAATGACTTTAGCCAGACTGATGTTTAAACCGTAACAGACCAGAATACCAAAACCAGCCCCTATGGCTGTGGTCAGCCAGCTTTCACTTAGTACATCCAGCAAAACACGGGCTTTACTGGCCCCTAAAGCTCTTTTGATGCCCACTTCTTTTTGCATTTGCAGCGCATGAAAATGAGCGTGACTGTAGGCAGAAATCATCGCAACCAGTAACATCAAACCACTTAATACCGCCAGCAATGTTGCCAAACCTATTTCTGAACGGAACACTTCGTCACGGTTTTCGTCCATCCGCAGTACAGTGCCAATATCTATTTCTGGTTCAGCATTTCTTATCACTTCTGCTAATTGTTTACGCACAGCGTCGGATTGGCCTGGTTCCACTCTGACGATTAAATGATAACCTTGTTCAGCTCTGTGAAGAGGGCCAAATATAATCTGACCATAAAATGGATGGCTGGCGTAACGCTGTGAATAAAAGTCCGACACCACCCCGACCACAGTGCCATTGTTGGTCACTTTACCTATCGGGTTTTGTTCAGCAAACAGTTGTTTAGCCAGCTTTTCAGTCAGCAGAATATTATCAATCCCCCAGTCCTGTTGGGTTAATAAACGGCCTGTGATTAATTGAACACCAAGCACCTGGAAAATTTGCTCTGAGCTGTAATAATAAGGCACTGAATCCACATTACTTTCGTCTTGACGGTCACGTTCAAAAATATTCCAGTTTGATCCGCCTTGCCGCAACGGGATCTGATTAACAAAGTCTGCTGCTTCCACGCCCGGTATTTGTCTGACCGCAGTCAACTGTCGTGAAATCACCTCTGTTAAAGCGGGCTGAAGGCGCAGTGTTTTGCTGGTTGGTTTTACCCACACCGTCAGAATTTGATCCAGCGCTAATCCTGTAGGTTGATCGACCAATTCTTTAGCTGCGCTTGCCAATAGCAAGGAGTTCACTACCAAACCTAAAGTAACGGCCAGTTGCAGCAACAACAAAGCTGTGACCACTTTGCGGCGCAATAAGGATTTAATAATTAAAAATACAGACATGGTGATCTCCTTATTGTTTCAACTGCTGATTCAGCGGGCTAAATGAGGTTTTTAATGCCGGGTACAAGGTCACCAGATAGCTGATCAGCATTACAAACAGCGCCATCACACTCAGCATCTGCCAATCCCAACTGGCCAAAGCGCGGGTTCCAGGCAATAACGAGTTGATGGTCCATAAGCCCAATTGGGCAAACAGCAAGGCTGCGGCAAAAGCTAAAGCAGAACTGACTAAAACATCGGCCATAATCTGGCTTTGCAGCTGCCAGCGACTGGCACCTAAAGCACGGCGTAAACTAAATTCATACTGGTTGGCCATATAACGGTTCAGTGACAAATGGCTAGCGTTGACCACACAAACCAGCAGAAATAATGAAGCAACCAAAGCAAAAGCATCCAGTTGATCATTGGTTGCACGCAAGGCTTTTTGCACATTCAGAATATTGTCCAGTTTGTTGCCTTCTGGTCTGGTATGACGGCCTGCTGCTTTTTCATCCTGTACCAGGTTTTTCAGATACTGTTGATACTGCTGAACTTTTTCCGGGCTATCCAATTGCACCCAAAACTGTAATTGGTTCACAAAGTTGGTTCTGGCCATTTGTGGGTAGGTGGCCATATCGCCGTCCCAGTCCACATCAAAGAATGAATTTTGAGTATTAGACTGAATAGCTAAATCGTAAGCGGTTTCCAGCGGAATATAAATATCCTCGACAGGCTCAGCCGAACGGCGACCATTGACATCATATAAACGGGGCAACATGCTCCAGTCATCTAATACCCCAATGACTTTATACAACTGATCATCAATCAGCATGTCCTGCCCTACCACTTCAGTGCGGCCAAAAAATTTAATAGCTGTATTTTTGCTAATCACCACTTCCATCCTGGCTTTGTTATCAGGCCAGGTTTCACCCTGTAAAAAGGGTACATTAAACAATTTAAAAAAGTCGCGCTGAGTCACACGCAATTCCACCTGACTGGGTGTAGCCTGCTGGTTTTCCACAGTTTTGGCATAAGCGTTGCTGGAGTACATAGCGGCTTCGGCTGATGTAATGCCACTGCCACTCATTTTTTGCACATCCATATAACTTATCACTCTCGGTGGTTCAAAACAGTCGGTGCAATCACCTGGTGTCGAATTCATCCGCGCCATAAACAGCGTCTGGCTTTTTTCTGGTATCGGGTCTCGGTTCATCCAGTAATACAAAGTGGCATTACTGAAAAAAGTGCCTAAACCTAAACTTAAAATCAGCAAGGTTAATGCATAAGGCAAAGGGGCTCTTTTAATGCTGTGCCAGCTCAGCTTCAGATTATGAATTAAAGCTTCCATCTTAAGCTCCTGCTGCTAAAGGTTCGTACATACTGGAGTCATTGAGCTGACCGTCCACAATTTGAATATGTCGATTGGCACGACGGGCCTGATCCGGGTCATGCGTCACCATTAATATGGTGCAACCTTGCTGGTTAATTTTTTCCAGCAGTTCCATGACCTGGCGGGCCATTAACGAATCCAGGTTACCTGTAGGTTCATCCGCCAGCAGAATACGCGGCTCACCGGCAATAGCACGGGCTATAGCCACACGTTGCTGCTGACCACCAGAAAGCTGACTTGGGTGATAATCACGACGCGCTGCTAAACCCACGGTTTCTAATGCGTGTTCAACCCGGCGTTTACGCTCGGCTGAACTGAAACCACGGTAGCGCAGTGGCAGCTCGATATTATCAAACAAGCTGAAATCTTTAATCAGGTTAAAGCCCTGAAAAATAAAACCTATTTTCTCATTTCGAAGAGCTGATAATTCACGGTCAGATAAACCTTTGACTGAACGGCCATCCAGCAAATAATCGCCCTGATCAAAACTTTCTAAAGTGCCAAGCACATTAAGTAAAGTCGACTTACCAGAACCTGATGGGCCAGTTAAAGCGGCAAATTCACCTTCATTCACCTGCAGATTAATTTGTCGCAGGGCATGAGTTTCAATTAAATCGGTTCGGAAAATTTTGCTTAAGTTATTAATTTTAATCATGGTTTGCTCCTGTAGGGCCCAAGCCCTCAATTCCTGTGAAAGCCTTAGTTCAATTGAACTCTGTCTTGTTGTTTAAATTCATCCAGATTAGAGATAACCCATTGGTCACCCTCTTTGGCACCTTGTAAAATTTCGACGTACTGTACTGATGACGCACCTAATACCACTGAGGTTTTCACCGCCAGATTATTCGTCACCTGATAGGCAATACGGCTGGCACCTGAGCCGACAAAGTCGCCCCTTTTGATGCGAAGCACATTGTCTTTTTGCTCAATAATAACGCGGGCAGATAAACGCTGGTTCTGACGTAAGCTGGTGCTGTCGTTTTGAGAAAAACGCACTCGTGCAGTCACTAAGTTGTCCTTCACTTCAGGGGCTATATGGCTCAGTTCACCTTTGAGTTGCTGATTGCCTAAATTCACTTCGACCAGCATACCCACAGCTAAATCGCGGATATAACTTTCCTGCACCGAAAGCTCTGCTTCGTAGCGGCTTAAATCGATCACTGTTAATAAACCTGTGCCCGCCAGAACATGGCTTTGCTGCTCTGCCAGCCAGTTACCCACCTGGCCTGTGACAGGAGCTTTAATTTGCAGTGCCGCCAGCTTTCGATCCAGTTCAGCCACAACCAAAGCCTGACGGGCTAAAGCGGACTGACCAGACTTTTTTTCAAAACTCAGCTTATCTGAAGCCAGTGCGACCTTACGTTTGGCGTGGTCAAACTCCAGCTCGGCCTGCAACAGATTGTCTTTCGCCACGTCGTAATCCAGTTGGCGAATGACCCCCACTTTAATTGATTGCTCAGCACGGGCCAGCTCACGCTTGGCGGCTATTAAGTTGACCTGAGCTGTGTTTTGCACTTGCTCCATATCCAGCTGCAGTTCACGTGCTAACAACGCTGAACGTTCAAAATCAGATTCCATACTGGCGAGTAAAGCACGTTGTTGCTCCAGTTCGTTATCCAGCGCTGGGCTTGATACAACAGCCAATAAATCCCCCAGTTGTACAGCTTCGCCTGGTTGTTTCAGATACTGAACCTGGCCTGCTTCCTGACTAAATAAAGTAGGCGCATTGGCCGCCACTACCCTGCCCTGCACCGATAAATCACGGGTAAAACTGCCGCGCTCCACTATAGCCAGTTGCACCTGATCTTTAGGCAAGACCAAAGAAGCCTGAGCCGAGCTGGCCGCCAACAGGCTATAACTGATATAACAAACACCAGCCATAAATAAAGTGGCCAACACAGGGCGACGCCACTGTCTGGTTTTGTTCGGTTGGATTTGAATATCCTGATTTTCTGTGCCCTGGATCATCGCTGTTCTCCATCATCTGATTAACCAGATATAGCAGGGAACGTGCCACCGCAAAGAATAAAGTTAAGCCGTTGTTTTATAATGAAAAAACCGAAAACCACTGACTAATTAAAACTGTCCGCGGACAGATAAAGTGTCCGCACAAATCAAGCGGACAGCGGACATAAATAAATGAAGGAGTAAAAATGCATTATTTATTGCAGTATCAAACATCAGCAGATTATCTGGAAAAGCGGGTGTTGTTTCGTGCCGAACATTTGCAGCTGGCCTGGTCGGCCGCAGAGCGAGGTGAGTTGGTATTAGGTGGAGCTGTAGGTGAGCCAATAGAGAGCGCTTTATTGCTGTTTAACGTAGCAGATCCGGCGCAGGTTCAAGCCTTTGCCGAATCGGATCCCTACGTGATCAACGGCTTGGTCAGCAGCTACCGTATCCTGCCATGGCATACGGTAGTGGGTCATGACGCCACAATCCCCATACGCTAAAGATTAAATTGGGGTCAGATCACATTAGTTATACGTAACTAATGTGATCTGACCCCATTTTTATTTTTTCTGCCACTGACCGTTCAGTTGGATAAACTGACCAGCTTCGGTTTTTTCTATGGCTTTTTGGCCTGCAATTGCTTCGACATCTGACAACTGAATACCGTTTTTCGCGGCCAGTTTCTGATACTCGGCTTTGCGGGCTTTGTTAATTAAGTCGGCTATTTCTTTGGCTTGAGCAGAGGGGCTGACCACACCTAAATAGCCATTAGGTTGCTCGCCTACCAGACCTTGAGTTTTCGCAGGCCCCAAAGCAGACATGGCT
This sequence comes from Rheinheimera sp. 1928-s, assembly GCF_029269265.1. GTDB lineage: Bacteria > Pseudomonadota > Gammaproteobacteria > Enterobacterales > Alteromonadaceae > Pararheinheimera. The sequence goes on along the minus strand of NZ_JARIXP010000001.1, from coordinate 859,819 downwards.
TGCTGCAAATCCATCGCCAGCAAAGGCAAACTGATAGCAAACACACTTGATAGCAGTAATTTATGTACAGTTTTCATCTTGGCTCTCCTTAAAATAAACCACTGGAATCACTGATCAATTCGTCCAGTTCTTTATCCACTTTTATCAAAATTTCATGCTGAATTTTAACATTCAGATTGATATTGATTGGCTCATTTGGCATAGCCACCTGCACTGTGGGGGTACAGGCTGCGCTGACTAAGATCGCCAAACAAAGGCTTAAACCTCGGTTCATGCGGCACCTCGCTGTGCCGCACCCTGGCTGGCTGCCTGCGGCTGTGAAAATTGTCTATCCTGCCAATTTTTCATTATTACTCCTTGCGGGCGTCTTTGGCTTTTTGGGCTGCCAGACGCTGTTGAACCCTTTTTTTCACTAACTCGCTGACCTGACCGCTTAACTGCAAGCTGGTGATCATAGCTGGTAAATTCTCTTCTAAATTAATACTGAAATTCACAGCCCGGCCTTTTTCAAAATCGGGGTTATTGCCTTCCAGTTTCAGTGCCAGTAATAACTGTCCTTCTTTGCTGTAACTGACTCCAGCCGACAGCACTGAAAAATGAAAATTCTGCAGCGCCTGCATTACGATCTTCATGCCCTGATTCGAGGCAGCCATAGCCTGGGCTTTATCCGACTGGTACGCAATCTTGCCGCCAGGTTCTAAAGCGGCCACTGAGCCCTGAGCTACCGTCAGCTTGCCTTGTTCTATGCTCAAAGGCAAAGTGCCGGATATAGTTCCTTGCCCTGTCATATCGGCGCTGGGATGTTGCTTCAGTAATTCTGCCAACTGTAATTTATCCAGTTGCAGCAAGACTTTAGCATCTTTACTTAAATCGATCTTCTGCTGCGTCGCTTTCACCTGACCACCAAACAAAGCCAGTTGCAGTTGCTTTAGATCAAGCTGTCCGGAAAACCAGTCTGGCGCTTTGGTTTTGTAAACGGCCTGAAGCTCTACAGGCCCAAACAACAGGCCATGATTCACCTGCTGTAGTTTCAAGTCATTAGTCTGAACAGTCCATGCCGCACCTTCGCTGAACAAGGTTAACTTTGTAGTCAAACCATTAAATACAGTTCTGTCGTAGATGCCGCTTAAATCGCGCACTACCAGCTCTGTTTGCTGTTTTATCAGCGCCATGCTGGCCATATCAAACGTCAGTTGACCTTTGCCTGATGCTTTGCCTTTTTGCAATGTTAAAAGTTCAGGCCAAAAAGGCCCAATTTGTAATGGATTACCCGCCAGAAAAAACAGTTCAGGCAAAGTCCAGTTCAGGCTGATTTTCTGCTCCGCAAGTTTGACTTTATGCTCCAACGCCAAGGATTGACTGTTCGCCAACCGACCGTCCACCTCGGCCTGCTGCTGTTGATACGAGGCTTTTCCTGCCCAGTTCCAGTCCAGCGTTTTTACCAGAGCATGCTGCAGCTGTTTTACTTCAAGTTTCAGTTCAGTTTTTAGTTGAGCATTCGCAGGTTCCGCCGGGTCCAGTTTAAGCTTCAAATCCTTAGTCTCCAGCACCAGCTGTTGTATGTTCAGATCCGGGTGCTGATAACCAGATTTCAACTGCAGGGGCTTAGTCGCTTCAAAGTTCAGTTGATTGTTTTGCCAGACAGCCTTGCCACTGAGCTTTAAATCAAGCTCAGAGAACTGATGCTGCTGCCAGTTTAACTGGCTGCTTGCAAGGCTCAGTTCAAACTCAGGAATTTGTAGTTGCTCAGCCGTCGGCTGGATCAAAGCTTTGAGGGCCAGCTTTACATCACCAATGCCTTCAACAGATACGGCTTGTTGATTGGCCAGTTGCAGCTGTATTTGTTGGCTTTGTTCGCTGTAGGTTAAGGATCCCAGCAGCAAACAGTCTGAGTTTTCAACACTGTTGCTCAGCTTGCTGTTTAGACGGGCACAAGGTAACGAAATCTCAATCTGTTCAAAAACTAACACTTGTGGCAACCACAATGGCAAAACAGGCAGAGTCGCCCCCTCTGTTTCTGGTACTGTTTCGGATTGGGTTTCAGCAGTTGCCAGTTGCAAATCCAGTTGAGCCTTCAGCGATTGAGCCTGCACCAGCTCTAAAGGCCAGGGCCAGCCTGTCCACCCCAGCTCCAGTTGTTCCAGTTGCAGCTGTTGATTGCCATAAAACGGCAGTTGCACTGAAAGCTGTTCAACACGCACCTGACCCCAGGATAAATCTAGGCCTTGCCATTTGGGGTTCAGTAGGTTCCACCAGTAATGCAGCTGAATAAAAGCAAACAACATGCCTGCCAGCAGCAATAGCAGCAAATTCCACTTTAACCAAGACCTTGATTTTTTTACGCCAGAACCAGCCTTTATCACGTCATCCCCTTTTTGCTTCATTTCACTTTAAGCCCTTTGGCTGAATCGTCAGTGAATTCAATCTATTAGTCTGGCGCTAAAACCCAAAGCAGGCCAGTACTTTTGGGCCTGTGTCATTGGCATTGTATCGCTTTGTTACATAATTGTATCTTTTTAACCTAAAGGAAACGTGCTTTAATCGGGTGCTTAACAAGGAGGACGATATGAACAAATCTAAACTGACAATAGCCATAGCTTTTGCTTTAACCATAGCCGCCTGTGGCACACAGACACAAACGAACTTACCTGCTGGCATCAAACTGATTGAACAATCCAAACCCCAGCAAGGTATCCATATTCCGTATAAGAAATATCAGCTGGACAATGGCTTAACCCTAATTGTTCATGAAGATCATTCCGATCCAATGGTGCATGTGGATGTGACTTATCATGTAGGTTCAGCCAGGGAAGAGTTAGGTAAATCAGGTTTTGCCCACTTTTTTGAACATATGATGTTTCAGGGCTCTGAAAACGTCGGTGACGAAGAACACTTCCGAATCATCACTGAAGCAGGCGGTACGTTAAACGGCACCACCAACTCCGATCGCACCAACTATTTTGAAACTGTACCCGTCAATCAGGTTGAGAAAATGCTTTGGTTAGAAGCCGACCGCATGGGCTTTTTACTGGACGCTGTCACAGAGAAGAAGTTTGAAGTACAACGCGAGACAGTGAAAAACGAACGTGGCCAGCGAGTTGATAACCAACCTTACGGTCGTTTAAATGAACGAGTGTCTCAGGCGTTATATCCTGACGGCCACCCGTATTCCTGGCCAGTTATTGGTTACATGGACGATTTAAACCGCGCCAACGTCAATGACGTGAAAGCCTTTTTTCTGCGCTGGTATGGCCCAAACAACGCGACTTTAACTATTGGTGGCGCTGTTAAAGCCGAAGACATGTTACCTATGGTACAAAAGTATTTTGGTTCTATTCCTCGTGGTCCTGAAGTGATCAATGCAGAGAAAAAATTCGTCAAACTGCCTGAAACCCGTTATATCTCGATGGAAGACAATGTGCATTTACCACTGGTCTACATCGCTTATCCAACAGCTTATGCTCATCACAAAGACGAAGCAGCTTTGGATATTTTGGCAGAAATTTTAGGCGGTGGTAACAACTCACTGCTGTATAAGAATCTGGTGAAAAACCAGTTGGCAGTGCAGGCTGCTGTATCTCACCCTTGCCGTGAACTGGCTTGCGAGTTTTCGTTATATGCCTTGCCAAATCCAACTTCGGGTAAAAACCTGGCCGATATAGAACAAATTATCCGCGCCAGCCTGACTGAATTTGAACAACGTGGTGTGACAGACGACGACCTGTTAAAAGTAAAAGCAAAAATTGAAGCCGGCAGTATCTTTGGCCTGCAAAGTGTTTCAGGCAAAGTCAGTCAACTGGCCGCCAGCGAGACCTTTTTAGGTAAGCCTGACACTATTGGCGACGATATCGCCCGTTATAACGCGGTAACCAAAGACGATGTAATGCGGGTGTACAACACTTACATCAAAAATCAGCACTCTGTGGTGATGAGTGTGGTACCAAGAGGCCAAACTCAGCTGATTGCCAAAGCGGATAACTTTAAGCCGGTGCAACATGATTTTGGTGGCCCTTCAACCACCAAGGCTGAAGATCTGCAGGTACGTAAAGCCGTAGATAATTTTGATCGCAGCAAGCAACCTGTTGCCGGTATGAATCCAGCTGTTGAATTGCCTGCCACCTGGACCACAGATTTGGGTAACGGTATTAAAGTGCTGGGCAGCCAAAGCACAGAAACACCAACCACCTCTTTATTACTGAAAATTCCTGTTGGCAGTTATTATGAAACAGCAGATAAAGCCGGTGTATCCGCTCTAATGGCTGCTCTGCTGAACGAAAGCACCCAAAATTACAGCACTGAGCAAATGAGCCTGGAGCTGGAAAAACTGGGCAGCAGCATCAGTATCAGCAATAGCGACAGCTATATAAACGTGTTTGTGTCCAGCTTAAGTAAAAACCTGCCACAAACCTTAGTGTTGCTGGAAGAAAAATTACGCAATCCGGGTTTTAAAGCCGAAGACTTCAGCCGCTTGCAACAACAAACCCTGCAGGGTATTCAGCACAGCGCCACCAGCCCCGCTTACTTGGCAGCAACGGCTTATAACAAAATGATGTACGACGGCAGTATTGCTGCGATACCAAACGAAGGCACTCTGGAGTCGGTCAGTAAGCTAACTCTGGATGATGTGAAGAACTGGTACCAGACATACTTCAAACCAGCAGGTGGTCAGTTGATTGTTGTCTCTGATCTACCTCAGGACACTGTAGCTACAGAGCTGAAAAATCAGTTGTCTGACTGGCAAGGCAAAGGTCCGTCCATACAGGTGAATACAGGCAACATGAAAGCTAAGCCTGGTACTATTTATCTGCTGGATAAGCCTGATGCTCCTCAGTCTGAAATTCGCATTGGTAAGCGTTCACTGACACAGGACATCACGGGTGAGTTTTATCAGGCCGGCTTAATGAATTTTGTGTTAGGCGGCACGTTCAACAGCCGTATTAACCTGAATCTGCGTGAAGATAAAGGTTACACTTACGGTGCCCGTGCCAGCTTTAACGCCGACAAGTTTACAGGTACTTACACTGCTTCTGCAGCAGTAAGAGCTGATGCCACAGTCGATTCTATTCGTCAGTTTATTAATGAAATTGACGCGTTCAGACAGAACGGCATTAAGGATGATGAACTGGCCTTTATGCGCCTGGCGATCAATCAGTCGGATGCGCTGAAATATGAAACACCTAATGCGAAGTTAAGTTTTATGGCGCAAATTCTGGAGTTTAATTTAACTCCGGATTTTGTTCGTGAGCGTAATCAGATTGTCTCCAGCATCAGCAAAGAGCAGATTAATGCCTTGGCTGCTAAACACCTGAATACCAAAGAAATGAGTATTCTGGTGGTGGGTGACGCTAAAAGCTTAGCTCCTGAACTGGAAAAGCTGGGTTATCCAGTAGAGAAAATCAGCCTGTAATAGAACTAAAGCGGTAAGGCTGCCTGTCAGGTGGCCTTACCGCTTCATAGTTTCGACGCATAATGTATTTTACTCCGTAGCAGCAGTCCCTGTAACTCCTTAACATTCCCGTCATTTGGTTACAATTTTCTACCACTATTCGATAGTTGAAACTACTTTTGATCGCTACACTAGTAGCTGAAGTTTTTCTGTGAATTCAAGCGTAAACGTCTCTGGAAAAGCAGTTTCTGACAAGAAAACCTGGGATCAACAGCTTCATTTTTCTTAAATTTTTATTAATTTATGACTAATCGTCACAAATTCAAAAAAACATGGCAAACTAGCCAGCCTGCTAAAGGCATGAACAAAGTTTCAGATCAAAACCATGATCTGAAATTTACCTGTAGATGGTTCTAATCTAAAAGTGCAGTAAAGCCGTAAACTGAAAGCTGTACTTTTGGGTCTCTATTAACTTTTTAATCTGGTCACTGTTATGAAAAGATTTAAATCCATTTTATTTGCCGTTCTTGGCCTGATCTGCGTGTTTATGGTACTTGCAGGGGTCAAAGGTGGTCAGATTGCAGCCATGATCGAATCAGGCGAAACTTTTGTACCTCCACCAGAATATGTCAGTACTTTTAGTGTAGAACAACAAAGCTGGCCTAATACCTACAACGCCATAGGTACTGTGCTGGCCGACGAAGGTATTGTTATTGCCGCCGAAGTACCGGGCCGGGTGAAAAAAATCAGCTTCAGCAATGGTCAACAAGTCACTGCAGGTACAGTGCTGATTGAGCAGGAGGCCACTAACGAGCAAGCTCAGTTGCGCTCAGCTGAAGCCAGTTTAAAGTTAGCCAAAACAAGTTATGACCGTTTGGTGCAGTTACGCCGCACTAATATCGCGACTCAAAGTGAGTTAGACAACGCCAAACAACAACTCGACAGCGCCTCTGCTCAAGTGGACAACTTAAGAGCCACTTTGCAGAAAAAAGTCATTCGTGCCCCTTTTGATGGCCGCATTGGTATTCGTCAGGTGGACTTAGGCACTGACTTACAAACAGGCACCGCCATAGTGTCGTTGCAAGCGACCAACAAAGTGCGGGTAAATTTCCCAGTGCCACAAAACTGGCTGACGCAAATTACTAAAGGTTTACCTGTAGAAGTGTCTGTGGGTGACGGCGCAGTGATAGTCAAAGGTGAAATCAGTGCCATTGGTGCAGAAATTAATACCAACACCCGTAATGTCATAGTGCAGTCGATTTTAGACAACAGCACTGATGTACTGATCCCGGGTATGGCAGTCTCTGCCACTGTGACCTTAACAGAGCCTCATCAGCTACTGGTGGTGCCTAGCACAGCCATTATTTACGCTCCTTTTGGTGACACTGTCTTTGTAGTGGAAAAAGATGATAAAGGTGGTTTGAAAGCTCGCCAGCAATTTATCCGTTTAGGCAAAGCACGTGGCGATTTTGTTGAAGTGGTTGATGGCTTAAAAGCCGGCGACCAGGTAGTGAGCGCAGGTGCATTTAAGCTGTTTAATGGCCAGTCTGTGGTACTGAGTAAAACTCAGCCACCAGAATTTAAAGCTGCGCCAACACCAGCTGATACCTGATATGTGACGCCATATCCAAAATCATTGATCACCAGCCATTAACAATGAGCAGATTATGAACTTTACCGATATTTTTATTAAAAAGCCTGTGCTGGCCATAGTGGTCAGCCTGCTGATATTGCTGGCTGGTTTCCAGTCGATGAGCAATATGACGGTACGACAGTACCCACGTTCAGACATAGCTGTGATAAAAATTACCACAGCTTATATAGGTGCCAACGCTGATTTAGTCCGTGGTTTTATCACCACGCCTATAGAGCGTGCTATCGCCTCAGCCGGTGGTATCGACTACATCGAATCTCAGAGCACTATGGGCGTGTCGACAGTGACAGCGCATTTGCATCTGAACTATGACCCGCTGAAAGCCATGACGGAAATCAGTGCCAAGGTGAATCAGGTGCGCGGTGATTTGCCGCCTGAAGCCGAAGTACCTGCTATTGCCATTGAAGCGGCGGACAGTCAGTTCGCAGCAGCTTATTTAAGCTTCAGTTCGGATATTCTGGAGCAGAACCAGATCACTGAGTTTTTAAGCCGCTCTGTGCAGCCGCGCTTAATTGCCATTAGTGGTGTACAAAAGGCCGACATTTTAGGTGGCCGTACTTTTGCTATGCGAGTCTGGTTAAAACCAGAGCGTATGGCGGCTTTAGGCATCACGGCCTCTGATGTACGTACTGCACTGACCGATAACAATGTGCAGGCCACTATTGGTCAAACCCGTGGTGCTTACACTCAGGTAAATTTACGCGCCAACACAGACATGAAAGGCGTCGACGAATTTAAACGCATGATTTTACGTCAGAATGGCGACGGCATAGTGCGTTTGTCTGATGTAGCCGACGTTGTACTTGGCGCAGACGATTACAATACAGACGTCAACTATTCAGGCGAAACCGCCGTCTTTATGGGCGTCTTTGTTGCACCCAATGCCAACTCGCTGGACGTGATTAAAGCAGTCACCAAAGAGATGGAGGCAATCCGGGCTGAATTACCAAGCGGTTTAACTGGTGAAGTCTCTTACGACGCCACTAAATACATTGAAGCCGCTATAGACGATGTGGTGAAAACACTGGCCGAAACCCTGCTGATTATTGTAGTGGTGATCTTCCTGTTTTTAGGCTTCAGTCGCTCCGTGCTTATTCCTATCATCGCTATTCCGCTGTCGCTGATTGGTGCCATGTTTATTATGAAAGTCTTTGGCTTTTCCTTAAACCTGCTGACCTTATTGTCGATAGTTCTGTCTGTTGGTCTGGTGGTCGATGATGCTATCGTTATGGTAGAAAACATTGAGCGCCATATTCAAAATGGCCTGAAACCTTTTAAAGCCGCTTTAGTCGCAGCCCGTGAATTAGGTGGCCCTATTATTGCGATGACAGTGACGCTGATTTCGGTTTATGTGCCTATAGGTTTACAAGGCGGTTTAACCGGTACTTTATTCCGCGAATTTGCTATTACCCTGGCTGGCGCTGTGACTATTTCAGCTGTGGTGGCTATTACGCTGTCGCCCATGATGGCGTCCCGCATGTTAAAGCCTCATACCAGCAACAAAGCACCGCTGGATGGTATTTTTAATAAATTCCAGGGTTTTTACAGCCGTAAACTCGAAAGCACCTTAAACAACAGAATTGGCGTCTATGTGTTCTGGTTTGGCATTATGGCTCTCTGTGTACCCTTGTACAGCATGTCACCGAAAGAACTGGCGCCGGTAGAAGATCAGGGCGTTATTTTTGGCATAGTCGACTCGCCTGCCAATGCTACAGTGGATCAGTCGTCTTATTATGGCAAATACGTCAACGAAGCTTTTATGTCTGTGCCAGAAACCGACTTTACCTTCCAAATCACTTTCCCGACTGGTGGTTTTGGCGGCATGGTGACTAAACCCTGGGCTGAACGTGAACGTACCGTCTTTGAAATGATGCCTGAAGTGCAACAGAAACTGGCGGAAATTTCCGGTGTGCGGATCTTACCTATTACTCCTCCTGCCCTACCAGGCGGTGGTAACTTCCCGGTTGAATTTGTGATTGCCTCTACTGCGGATTCAAAAGAGATTTACGACTATGCGCTGAAGCTGGAACAAGTGATGCGTGAGAGTGGTATGTTCCCGTTCCAGCTGATTGATATGAAAGTAGATCAGCCCGAGTATCAGCTGAATATTGACCGCGATAAAGTGGCCGATTTAGGCCTGAATATGCGCGATGTAGTGCAGGACCTGGGCACCTTATTAGGCGGCGGTTACGTGAACCGCTTTAATATGTCGGGCCAAAGCTACAAAGTGATACCACAGGTGAAACGTCTGGAGCGCTTAACGCCGGATGATTTAACCAACCTCTATATCAAAGGCCCTGAAGGCCAGATGATCAGAGTCGATCAAATCGCCAGCCTGAGCCACAGCACTGTGCCACGCAGCATCAATCGTATGCAGCAGCTCAACGCCGTCAAAATCAGTGGTGTGACGATAAAGCCGTTGGATGAAACCTTAACCTTCCTCGAAACTGAAGCGAAGAAGTTACTGCCAAGTGGTTACTCTATTGATTACACCGGTGAATCGCGCCAGTTAAAACGTGAAGGCAATACCTTCCTGCCCGCTTTTACTTTGGCTGTGACTATGATTTTCCTGGTGCTGGCGGCTCAGTACAACAGCTTCCGCGATCCTATCGTCATTCTGTTAGGTTCAGTGCCCTTGGCTCTGTTTGGTGCGCTGGTCTTCACCTTCCTGAAAATCCCGGCTCCTATGCCATTTTTCACCGACGGTTTTACCAGTACGCTGAATATCTATTCGCAGGTGGGTTTAGTCACACTGGTGGGTTTGATAGCGCGTAACGGTATTCTGGTGGTGGAATTTGCCAACAAACTGCAAGAACAAGGCAGGAGTAAACTAGATGCGATTCGTGAAGCTTCAGTGCTGCGTTTACGCCCTGTAGTGATGACCAGCTTCGCCACTATTGCCGGTCACACACCATTGATATTTGCTGAAGGTGCAGGCGCTGAAGCCCGTAATTCCATAGGTATAGTATTGGTGCTAGGTATGACCATAGGTACCTTTATGACACTCTTTGTTTTACCTTCGGTCTATATGCTGATTGCCAAAGATCACAGCCATGACAAGGTGATGGACGAAGATGATGAAGAAGATCATCAGGTGAAACCAGCGTAAAATCAAAACATGAAAATGGGGTCAGATCACATTAGTTACGCATAACTAATGTGATCTGACCCCATTTTTATTGGACTAACAGCGATTCAAATTCTTGTGCTGATACAGCTTTTGACCATAAGTAGCCCTGAGCACAACGGCAACCCGCCTGCTGCAGCAACACCAGGCTTTGCTTGTCTTCTACCCCTTCGGCCACAGTATGTAAATCTAAACTGGCTGCCAGTTGAATAATGCCGTTGACCAGCGCTAAGTCTTTTTCATTGTGACCAATACGGGCAACAAAAGAGCGGTCAATTTTTAAACTGTTCAGACTAAACTGGCTTAAATAGCCAAGATTGGAATAGCCGGTGCCAAAATCATCAATGGCAAAACGCACACCCGAAGCAGACAGCTGATCAATTTGTTGTTTCACCAAAGCAGTATCATCAATCAGCACCGACTCGGTCAGTTCCAACTCCAGCCAATGCGCCTCTAAACCAGTATCTGCCAGCACTTGTGTCACTACTGCAGGTAAATCACTTTGTTTAAACTGCATGGCAGAGATATTCACCGCTATACCTAAAAGAAAACCTGAATCTTGCCATAGCTTTACCTGAGCACAGGCTTTTTGCAGTACAAAAAGCCCTAGTTCCTGAATTAACCCAGTTTCTTCCGCCAGAGGAATAAATACATCAGGAGAGACAACTCCTAATTCAGCATCAGACCAGCGCAACAAAGCCTCAGCCCCACTGATGTGATTGGTTTTTAAGTCATAGGTTGGCTGGTAAGCCACAGTAAACAGCTGCTGCTTTACCGCAACACGCAAGCGCATCATCAGGTTGAATTTGTCCAACTGCTGCTGCTCCATGTCAGCGTGATACCAGCAAAATCTGTTACGCCCCATCTTTTTCGCCTGATACATAGCCGTATCCGCTTTTTTGCACAGCAGATGAAAGTCAGTCCCATCTTGCGGAGCTCTGGTGACGCCAATAGAAGCTGACAACTGGACGTTATGCTGCTGCACTACAAACTCCTGCTGACAACTGTGCAGTAACTTCTGAATGCGTTGTTCAAGCTCTGCCGGACTTTGCCACTGACTTATAATCACCACAAACTCATCACCACCAAAACGGCTCAGCACATCCTGCTCTGACAACTGGCTTTGCAGCAAAATAGCCAGTTGCTTTAATACTTCATCTCCAGCCTGATGACCCAAGGCGTCGTTAATAGGTTTAAAATTATCTAAATCAATAAATAACAAAGCCACGGACTGCAGTGGACTGGCCGCCACAGCACGCTGAAAACCCAGTTCGCATTGAGTTCTGTTCACCAGACCCGTCAACGGATCGTGCTGAGCCAAACGCTGAATTTCCAGCTGAGATTTCACCACCCGTTCATTTTCTTGTTTTAACTGCAGCAGCACATCTTTGGTATCACGAGCTATCAGCCTCATGGTAAAACCACTGACTAACAACAAAAGATTTAAGGTGATAAAGGTATTCAGCGTGGGCACTGTAGGCCTGAAATAGATCCAGCCATACAAAGAGGCCAAAGCAAGAAAAGAGCAAAACAGCAGAATAAAACCAAATAACAGCAGATAAAAACGCCGGCCACTGTACATAGCCGCATAAGCCAGCACCAGCGGATAGCCCAGCAGCATCAAATCAAAAATACCTGAGTTGATGCTGATCAAGCTGCAGATCATTAAAGTCAGCAGCCACAACAAGGTCCCAATGGCAAAACGGATTTTTCGCTGTTGCAACAAGATTAAAATACAGACTAAGCCTACCGCAGTCGCCAGCAAAATAGTGGCCGATTTAGGGCCAGAAACAGCCGAGCCGCAGATCACTGCAAGCAAACATATCCAGACAATTTGTTTCAGTCGCTTTAGCTGTGTTGCAGTTAAAGCCGTGATATCAGAGCCCGCTGCAAATTTGAATAAGGTCCACTGCTTCATATTCTGCCTTGTCTCTGTATTACCAGCATCCTGCTATCATTTCCCAGTAAAACGATAAAACCTGCAACAACAGGCCGGACGTCCAGAATACCAGACTGATTACAAATTAATACAGTCAAGGCGTAGTTAATTTGTTAGGCAAAAGGCTTCACCGCTTTCCTGCATGAATAAAAACACCGGCACTAAGTCCGGTGTTTTGAAGTCTAGCTAACCGTCGATAATTACATGCTGTAGCGAACACCTAAGGCAAAGGTACGGCTGTATAAAGAGGTGCCAAAGTTACCTGTAGTGGCGTTATTACCGTAGTAGCTCTGATAGAGTTCATTGGTCAGGTTGGTGCCATCCAGTGTCAGTTCAAACTGTTCTGTCAGTTTGTAGCTTAACTGAAAGTCCATACTGGCTTCTGCTTTACGACGCATCTCAAGCGGGTTAGCAAACAATGCGGCTTCATAGTTCGATAAGAAACCTTCACGCCATGAATACGACAATCTCATGCCTAAATCATTTTTGTCATAGGCCAGCACCACACTGTAGGACGAATCAGACACACCAAACAGGTCAGTATCTCTGTAGCCTGTGATCTCACCTTCACTGTTGGTATCAGGTGTAGTTTGTGAGGAAGACAAGCGGGTATAACTGGCCTGCACACCAAAACCATCCAGAGCTTCAGGTAAAGAGGAAGGGAACCAGACCAAACCAATTTCAGCACCAGATAACTCACCTTCAGAGGCATTGTACGGCTGAGTTAATACAAATTTGTAAGGTGTTGGATCAGTAGCAGATTTTGGCGCTGTGACTGAACGGCGGAAACCTACAACAAAGCCATCAATATCCCGTCTGAATACTGTACCGTACAATGAACTGGAGTCGGCAAAGTACCATTCCAGCGACAGATCGTAGTTTTTTGATTCTGTTGGTTTTAAATCAGGATTACCACCACCAGCAGTACCATAACCTATGCCTGTGACGTCTTCGTTATAGATAATCAGCGGGTTTAAATCACCAAAGCCCGGATAACGTAAAGTTTCGGTGTAAGCAACACGGGCCTGCACGTCGTCGGTCAACTGATAACGGGCCGACAAGCTTGGCAGAATTTTACGGGTTTTGCTTTCACCCGCCGTGGTGTTTTGTACTGTGCCCGGTGCAGTTTCCTGATAAAAGGTGGAATCCGTATCTATACCTGTATAACGGGCTCCTACTTCACCATTTAATGCACGACCTGCGACTTCGGTTTCAAATTTACCCTGCAAATACAAAGACAAAGTGGTGGCGTCTATATCAAAAGAACGCTGTAAATCCAGCTTATTCATGCCATACATAGCACGGTACTGGTCGGCATTGTTACGAATATGATGACCATTAGCAGCTACCCAGGATGTAGGGACATTGGCTTCACCATCCATAAAGCCACTGTTGATCGAAGCCAAACCATCCAGAGTTCCAACATTGACAGCACCACCACAACAACGGTCCTGACGACTGAACGAGGTGGTTGCACCCCGTTTGTCATAACGCACACCGGTTTCCATTGTAGTAAAGAAGCCATCCAGTCGATACACCAAATCTGAGGTAAAGGTCACCGCATCACCTTCATCCTTATTGGCATTGTCGTACATACCGTCTGTCAGATAAGCAGATGGATCAGCCATACTGGATTCATCCATGCCAGCTGTCGCCGGATTGTCTTCAAAGTTAAAACCCGGAATACCACCACTTTCATTAAAGTCGACATTGAGTTTGTAGTTATTACCAGGCCGAACAAAACGCATCGCAAAAAAATCGCTGTTGTATTCGCTGTCCTGAACCACCAGTTCAGATTTCAACGTCATATAATCTGACAACTCCCATTTACCACCCAAAGCATGCAAATAGCTGTCGGTTTTACCTGTGGCTAAATCACCACTGGTAAAGACCCATGGGTCGTTCACAGAACGCGACTTCACTATGTTCGTGCCTGGATGCAACTGCACATTAGCGGCAGCAGCGGCCTGAGCTGGTGTCATGCCGCCATAACCGCCCCACCAGTCGGCAAATGAAAACAGCAGACTGTTAAAACCTTCATTACGGAAACCGTTATAAAAGGACTCAAACACGTATTCTGATTTTTCATTGGGCGCAAATTGTAGCGAAATGTTCGCAGCAGGACGCTCACGCTTGCCGGTGTAATCGCTTTGGAATACCGCGTCACGGCTCAGCATATAAGGGGTCGCCACACCATTAATATCCAAAGTGGCGCCTTCATTGGAAGGTAAACCTGCCAACAAGCCGGGTTGCCAAATTGGATTTTCGGCCACACCAGGTTTATCTAAAAAAATACGCTCATAAGGGGTAAAAGGTGCTGTGGGGTTTGCCGTCATAAAAGGCAACATAGCGCCTGCAGTGACACTTTGGTCACGGTACTGCATTTTGGAATAAGAGATGTTCACCAAAGCACCAAAATGGCCTGAATCCAACTGCCAGTTGTTGCTGGCTAACGCGCTGAAGGTTGGGTTCACTTTGTCATTTTGTTCAGTATAAATACCACGGGTATTGGCAATGAATTTAGCACCGTCAAAATCAAAAGGTCTGTGGGTTTTTACATCAATAGAACCTGCAATACCACTTTCAATCTGACTGGCAGAACGGGTTTTATACACATCAACCTGCTTCAGCAAGCTGGCAGGAATATCCTGCAAAGCCACAGCTGTGCCCGAGGCGGTAAAAATATTGCGGCCATTGACCGTCGTGGTGATATCACTTAAACCACGGATTGAGACTGCAGCTACTTCGCCTGAAGCACGATTGGTTACTTGCACACCGGTAACACGTTGCAAGGACTCAACCACGTTATTATCCGGAAACTTACCTATGTCTTCAGCCACTATGGCATCGACTATTTGTTCGTTGTGACGTTTTACGCCCAAAGCCTTATTCAGACTTCCACGTATGCCTTTGACTTCAATAATTTCTACTTCTGTTACTTTGTTATCTTCTTGCGCTGCGGTAACTGACTGGCTTATCAGAACAATAGCCATAGACACCGCACTGCTTAAGACGGATCGCTTAAACATGAGCTTCTTCTCCCCTTGTCGTGGTTTTATTACACCTTCCCGGTCAAAACACAACAGACCTTCGAGGCATTTTTTTTATCATTTCTCAAATCATGCTATTGTATGATTAATAGACTGTCAACTAAGAGATGAAGAAAAAACTGGCGGTTCAATTTCCGGGAATATCAGAAAAAGGGGGAATAAAACTCAGGAAAACACGGGGAAATGCGATACCGATAGCAGCGGAGCGACTCCGCCGCTATCTCGCAGCACAGTAAGTGAGCTTACCTTCAACTGTCATAGTAAAATGGCAGCAACACTATTTTGCACCCGGCTGTATTTTTTAACGACAGCAGGTTGCTGTAACAAAGCCTGTAGTAGCTCTACTGTTGTTTTCACATGCTCTGTCTGCCAATGTGCTGTTTCAGCCAGGCTATCTGACCATAACTCACAGGTAGACAATCTATTCAGATCTGTGGTGCAGGCCAGTATTTCATAACTTTCGCAGCCATCCTCCAGCACAGAGTTAGTAGCCAAATGGCTTAAAAGTAACTTCGCTTCTTCAATGCAATGGGGCTGAACGAACAACTCCGCCGTGACATAAACTTTTGTCATCTCAACTTCCTTAAAAATGCACAACTATCTAGTAAAACACTAAGGTTTTGCATGGAACAGGCTGCCTTTCTGTTGAGCAGAATCCAACCTCAGGCACTACGTTTTATCACTAAGAACACGCCAGACACCATCATGGCTAAACCCAGTAAACGCTTGCCGTCTAACAAGGATTGCTGCGCCCCCAAAAGCCCGTAATGATCAATTAAACTAATGGCAATCAACTGCCCCAAGAGCACAAAAGAAATAGCGTTGCCTACGCCATACTGAGGGGCCACCCAGGTGACACTTAATACATAAAAGGCCACCAGCAATCCTCCCAGATAAAAATACCAGGGGATATTGGCGCGAAATATGTTGCCTGAAACACCTTCTGTTTTTAACAAAAACGCAAATGACAGAGTAAAACCAACAAAAAATAACAATGCAGTCGCCAATGCAGAACTGCCAAGCTTAGCCCCCAAATGGCTGTTTAACGCCGCCATTACTGGTATACCTATGCCAGCTGTCAGCATCAGGGTTGGAAACAACAAATTGCTCGCCATGACTTTAAACTCCAGGTTTCAATGGGAGGTTCCGCGTCAATTAAGCTGCGGAACCTCGGATCATTTAATGACTTAATTGTTTAACCATGGCTTTGGCTACATCATGAGCACTAGCCGGATTCTGGCCTGTAATAACACGGCCACTTTCAATCACAAACACCTGCCAAGGCTGCACTTTGCGGTATTGCGCAGCAGCGCGAGTTAAAGATTCTTCCATTAAATATGGAATATCATTAATAGTGCCGTAGTCGATTTCTTCCTCGCGGGTAAAACCAGTGACAATGTGACTTGCCAGCAATTTTTCACCAGAACTTAAGGTAATTGGCAATAAAGCTGCAGGGCCATGACATACGGCACCGATCAACCCGCCTTTCTCGTAGTGAGATGCGGCCAGCTTAGCGAACTCTTCATTGCTGGCCAGATCCGATAACAAGCCAAAACCACCAGGGTAAAAAATGGCGTCGTAGTCTTCGATGTTCAACTGATGCACAGGCACAGTGTTATTCATCTGATTCTGAAAATTCACATCACTCAGAATCTGGCTATTCACTTCATCACCTTCGATGTCAGTGCCATAAATCGGCGCTTTGCCACCTTGAATAGACGCAATTTCATAATCCAGCCCACTTTGCATAAACACATGCAAAGCATGCGTCAGTTCAGGGGAATAAGTGCCATTGGCTTTGTCAGTGGTGCCCAAAGTGGCATGGTTAGTGACAACTATCAGTACTTTTTTCATGATGATTTCCTTTGTTTAACAGTTGATGTTTTGACAACGGAAGCAGTTTATTTCTTTTCCCATAAGATGATAATTAGGTAATATGGCAAATCATCTTTGCTGTACAGCAACAATAAAGAACCACCACACGAGGAGCCAGCAATGGATAGCTTTGAAGGTTTAATTGAATTTGTGGCTGTGGCTGAAGGGCAGGGCTTTTCCAGCGCAGCAAAACGGCTAGGATGCAGTGTCAGTCATGTCAGCCGTCAGGTATCCCGGCTTGAACAGCGTTTAGGCTCAGCCTTGCTCGCCCGCACTACCCGCCAAATCAGCTTAACCAAAGCCGGACTGACCTACTATCAGCAGTGCAAAGATTTGATCAATGGGCTGGAGCAAGCCAATGAACAGGTAAGCTCCCAGCAATTTCAGGTCAGTGGTACTTTGCGAGTCAGCGGTGCCGGGCCATTTGCCGAGCAATTTGTCGCTCCGGTATTAATGTCTTTTGCCGAACAACACCCCAACCTGACCATTGAAATGGATTTTAATACCCGCATGGTAAATTTTGTCGATGACGGCTTTGATTTTGCTATTCGTTATGGCGAGTTAAATGACTCTAATCTGGTAGCAAGAAAACTGGCCAACAGGCCCATGATGGCAGTCGCAAGCCCGGATTATCTGCAGCGACATGGTGTCCCCACAGAACCAGCTCATTTAAAAAACCATCAATGCATTATTTCCAACAATGATCATTGGCTGTTCAATAATGCCGGCACTGCGGAAAGCATCAAAGTCAGCGGACGCTGGCGCAGTAATAATGCGCACGCCGTTGTAATGGCTGTAGAGCGGGGATTAGGTATTGCCTATATGCCCAAAAGTAGCTTTAAAGCTGCAGTGGAGCAAGGCCGCTTAGTTCCTGTGCTGGAAGCATATTGGGGCAAAGGCGCCAATAGCTGGATTGTGTACCAAAACAAACGATTTCTACCGCTGCGGGCAAGGCTGGCTATTGATTATTTAGTGCAACATTTTGCAGATTGGGCTGAGTAAGTCCATAAAAAAGCCAGCACTGAGGCTGGCTTGTGTTAGACCAAAACTTACTACTGCAGCGATTTATCACGTATCGCTTTAAACTCTTTTCCTAAACAAATGGGGTCAGATGATCTCATTGGCAAAAGATGGTTAATCTGACTTAACTCTTGCGTAATGCAGTGATCAAAACTTCATCGTCGAACGTCTTATCCATACTAAAGCACAGAGAAATAAAACAGACCAACTACCGAATCCCCCTCCACCTGAGCTATCAGCTGAGTTATTACTTTCTTTACCTTTAATAACCCCTGAAAAATCCGCATTGACAGATAAACCAGCAGGGTCTGTAGCAGTAATAGAAAACTTGTAACTTCCCGGCGAAGTAGGTGTAGCCATAATCTGAGTTCCTTCACGGATAAAACCGACTGGTAATTCAGACACTTGATAGCTCAAAGTATCCCTGTCGATGTCTTCAAATACTTCATAAAAATCTAGGACATAAATGTCTCCAATATCGAGATTATTAATCAGCTGCCCCGATTTAATTCTTGGCGCATCATTTACATTACGCAAAGAAAATTCATAGGGTAGACTTAAATCCCACATATCTTTGCTGAAGGTGAAATTCAGATAGATTTTTGGATTATAAAGAGCTAAATCGTTTGATGTATTCAGTGGCCAGCGTGCATCACCAGTTTTAGGCTCAAGAAAACGCAGACTGCCCAGATTAGGAATGGCTGTTTCATCTGCATTTACAACGAACCCAGTTAACGATGTCAGATGATTGTTCAAATCTAATGTAATTTTCTCGCCCTGAATGGCGTCAACCACTATGTCATCACTGGTGAAATAAATCTCCGGCAGATCCAGACGATGCCATACGAGTTCGTCCTCCGATGACGTCAATACATAACCGTCTTGAGTCGCATGACGTAAAGAACCTCCCAAATTTACGAGTGACGAATTTTGGCCTGGTCTTATGGCAAGAGCAATAGTATAGTTTTCGTTAAATCTGAAGAACTCAAAACCATTGCTGTGGCATAAAATATCTGTGCGCCCCAGGAAAAGACAATCGCCGAATAAATTCGGGCTTGAAGAAGTCTCCACAAAAGTTCCGGTTCCATCAGATAGTCGTATTTGAGCTTTCTGGCCCACTACCAGGTCTTTATCCTTCACATAAAAAAGAGGTGGTCTTTCAAACTGTTTCTCAGTCAGAGCAACACTCCAGCTTTGCTGTAAGCCAGAAGAAGTTAAAGCGAACATAGAAGCGGTAAACCTTGGTTCGCTGGCTTCTTTTTGGTAAACCAGCAAACCATGTTTAGTTGCCACTTTGTATTGCATCTGCTCCGGCAAAAGTAGCGATTGACATTTAGATGCCTCAAAGTTACTGACATTTGAACAACTTATGAAAATCCCATCTGAAGTGTGCAGCAGTAATGTATCTTCAAGTTCGAAGTAATTCATGTCGTAAATACTGGAGCTAAAGCCATGGGGGTATGGCACTTCTATCTGTCGGAACTGCTGTTCCGGAGTCCATAACCCCAAGTACAAAGTATTGTGACGAATACCTGCAAACCACCAGTTGTATTGATGATAAGCAGTTGCAGCAATATTCACTTGCTCATAATCAGCAGTCATTAACTGCGCATAACCACGAACAACAGGCATTTTGGATGAGTCATTCAACCAGATTTGTTTAGTGAATCCACCAAAAACAACAGCATTTACTTCAGGAAAGGATTCAGACACATGATTAGAGACTCCCAACTTGTGCTGCCAGCTGTTTCCTCTGAAGTCATAAAGGTCTGAATCAGGGGCTTTCAACCATTCATCAAAACCGATAAAGATCCTGTCACCGACTTTATGTAAAAAAGATGAAAAATCTTTATAGTCGATTAACCCGACAGCTCTATTAAAAGATGAAAACTTAAATTGCTCAATCAGATGTCCACTGCTGTCCAAACGGATAACCTGTCTGGTAGCTGAGGGCTCTTGATTTTCATATTTATCAACCAGAAACAACGAATCTGTGGAGTTCTGATAAACCGCTGCAATTGAAGAAACTGAGCTAATTTCTGTCAGAGTTGATAGATCTAAGGTGATCATTTTGAATAATCCAGCATCGTACACAACCAAAGCTGAGCTATCTGGATTTAAATAAAGAGGTTCGACCTCAAGAATTGTCTCGAACTGGTAATTCAAACCATTTTTACGGTAAATTGCAGTTTCATTCGACCCACAGTCCACGACCAGCCATTGGCTGGTCATAAGAAAGTTTGTTGGAAAACCACAACGCGGAGGATCCAGCTCCTGAAGTCTGATTTGACCGTCACTTAAAGTGAAAACCGATACAGTGTTTACATATTGGTTTGCTCCATGACTTACAACACCAGAATCATCAAGCGCAGCGACCATATTTGCACGTTCACCCACAGAGTAAGCCAGTGGCAGCTCTACCGCATTTTTTATATAAGGAGTAGATTCCGAGAGTTCAAAAGCGGTAATTTTGTCCTGTTCGATCGTCCATAAATGTTGACCCGTCACGGCAAAATCATAAATATACTTCGACGGCAACTCACTGTCATCGGGCACGATAAAGCGAAGATTCACCCATTGGCCGTTAACAAACTCAGTTTCCATAAACTTATTGTTTGATAAAAACCAAAGACGATTAGCCTGAGTCAGGCTATAGCCATCAATATCACTAGCATTGAATACGGTCTGTCGTTGAACTTCTGCAGAAAATGACTGCGCAATAAATAAATTCAACAATCCAACCACTAAGACTCCTTTCCAGAACAACGACATACACACCTCTTTAGTTTCACTGGATCAGTAACTTACAAATAGCTTAAAAAATAAAACTAACTACATGCTAACGTATTTTCAATCGCGCTGTAGATAGTAGTTAGTAAGTCTTAACAAAAAACCGGCACTAAGGCCGGCTTTTGTTAACAAAAACAAATCACTACTGCAGCGATTTATCCCTGATGGCTTTAAATTCTTTTCCAGGTAACCAGTTGGGCCAGCTTTGGCTGTTTGCCACTTCTAAGCCAACCTGATAAAACAGAAATAAATCCTGCTGTGAACCTCGTAGATCCCATTTAGGATCGAACTCGTCATTGACCTTATGGTAGTAATCTGTGACGTAGTTTTTACGTTGCTGTAAGCCCCAGTCTTTACCATGGGCTACGCTGTCGATGCCACCACGGGCGTACAACATAGGCACACCTTTTTTCGCCAGATTAAAATGGTCTGAACGGTAATAAAAACCATCCTGTGGTGTAGGTTCAGGGGCAATATAACGGTTTTGCTGTTTAGCGTATTTATCCAGTATAGGCTCCAGCTCTGAGCTGCCGTAACCAAACACCATCACATCCCGCATAGGGCCATAGACATTCATAATGTCCATATTGATACCGGCCACAGTTTTATTCACCGGAAACAACGGGTTTTCTGCATACCAGGCGGAACCCAATAAGCCACGTTCTTCTACTGTGACCGCAAGAAAGGCGATAGAACGTTCTGGTGCCGGGCCTTGCTTAAACTTTTCAGCCAGCGCTAATAAAGCCGCCACACCGCCCGCGTTGTCTTGTGCGCCGTTAAAAATCTTGTCGTCGCTACGGCTGAAATCCAGACCAAAATGGTCCCAGTGCGCCATATAAATCACAGCTTCATCCGGCTTTTTACTGCCCGGAATAAAACCTATCACGTTGTTGGAATCAATTTCGCGCAGGTTGTTTTTGATACTGATGCTGGCTTTGGCATTCAGTGGTATAGCTTTAAAGTCAGGCTTTAAAGCACGCTCTTTCATCTGCTTTAAGCTGCTGCCATTGGCGGCAAATAAGCGCTCGGCGGCGTCCAGTGATAACCAGCCTTCCACTTCGGCTTTGTGCATGTTTTTGTTGGCATTGGCCAGTTCAAAACGTATAGGACTGGTGCCTGCAACAACGTTCCAGCCGTAACTGGCGGCTTCAGTTTCGTGCACTATCAGTATCATAGCTGCACCCTGACGGGCCGCTTCTTCGTATTTGTAAGTCCAGCGGCCATAATACGTCATGGCGTTGCCGGTAAAGAGCTTGGCATCCTGAGTGGCAAAGCCCGGGTCATTGACCAGCACGACCACTGTTTTGCCTTTTACATCTAAATCTTTGTAATCGTTCCAGTTGTATTCAGGGGCTACTATGCCGTAACCGGCAAATACCATTTCGCTGTTCTCAAGCTTAATCTCCGGCAACATACGGGTCGACCAGGCCATCATATCGGTTTTATAACCCAGAGTAGCCGCAGTTTTATCCCCTGTTAAAGTCATGCCAGACACAGCCACAGGGTCAATTTGCACCACAGGCACAGCCTGGCGGTAACTGCCGTTTTTATAGGGAGTTAAACCTAAACGCTTAAACTCAGTTTCAAGATAGGCCACTGTGCGCTTTTCACCTTCAGTGGCAGGAGCCCGGCCTTGCATTTCATCCGACGCTAACTTTTCAAAATAGCGGGAGAAGTTAGGGTTAAAGTCGGTTTGTACTAATGCAGGCTCTGCGGCAACGGCGCTAAAAACCAGCCCCAACGCCAGAGCACTTATTAACTTATTCATAGATTTCCTTTTAAAAAAATAAGGCAGAGTCAATGCTCTGCCTTATGGTCTTTTACTAACCTTATTTCGCTGCCAGAGACGCGTCGCGAATTGCACGGAACTCACGGCCTTCAAACCAGTTTGGCCACTGTTCTGAATTCGCCAGATCAGCACCTACCTGATAAAACACATTCATATCCTGCTGCACACCACGTAAATCCCAGCTGTCGTTAAATTCGTCAGCGGCTTTGTGATAACAACAGACGTTGTATTCTTTCTTCTGAGCAGCGCCCCACTCTTTACCATGTTCAAAGCTGTCGATGCCGCCTTTCGCATACAGCATTGGCACCCCTACTTTGGCCAGATTGAAGTGGTCTGAGCGGTAGAAAGAACCATGCTCAGGACTTGGCTCAGGTGCCACATAACGGCCCTGCTGTTCAGTGTATTTGGTCAGAATGCTTTCCAGCTCTGAGTTGTTATAGCCCACCACCACCATGTCTTTCATCGGACCATAGACGTTCATCACGTCCATATTGATGCCTGCGACGGTTTTGTTCAGTGGGAACACCGGATTTTGTGCATACCAGGCAGAACCTAATAAACCACGCTCTTCAGCCGTAACAGCCAGGAAAGCCACTGAACGTTTTGGTTTAGGCGCTTTCGCAAAATGTTCAGCTAAGGCCATGATGGCGGCTGTACCACTGGCGTTGTCCTGTGCACCATTAAACACTTTGTCTTTTGGATTGGAGAAATCCACCCCTAAGTGATCCCAGTGCGCCATATAAAGCACCACTTCGTCCGGTTTTTCTGAGCCTTCGATATAACCCATTACATTGTTGGACGTCAGTTCACTGATATTATTTTTCACTGAAACCGAAGCTTTCACTCCCATAGGCACAGCTGTAAAGTCTTTACTCAGCGCTTTTTGACGCATAGTGTCAATATCGGTGCCCATAGCAGCAAAGAGTTGTTGAGCCGATTCAGTGGTCAGCCAACCTTCTACTTTTGATCTATCCATATTTTTATTGGCATTAATCAAATCAAACTTCGTAGGTGAACCGCCTGCTACAACCTGCCAACCATAAGAGGCAGGTTCAGTTTCATGGATAACCAGCGCCATAGCAGCACCCTGACGGGCCGCTTCTTCAAACTTATAAGTCCAGCGACCGTAATAGGTCATGGCATTGCCACTAAACAGATTTGGATCTTTAGTGGCAAAGCCAGGATCGTTCACAAACATCACCACGGTTTTACCTTTGACATCCAGGCCTTCGTAGTCATTCCAGTTGTATTCCGGTGCCACTATGCCGTAACCGACAAACACCAGTTCACTGTCTTTTACTTCAACCTGTTCAGTCACTTGCGTGGTCCAGGCCATCATTTGTTCTTTGTATTTCAGCTCTGTGTTCAGCTTGTCGCCCGACAGTTGCATGCCAGACACTTCTTTAGGATCAATACGCACTAAAGATACAGGCTGCAGGTAACTATCGCCATTAATGCCCTTTAAGCCAATGCGCTTAAAATGCTCTGAGATATAGTTAATAGTTTTTTCTTCGCCCGGCGTGGCAGGCATACGGCCCTGAAATTCATCAGAAGCCAGAGTTTTTAAGTAGTCTTTGTACGCTGAGTTAAACTCAGTCCCCATCAAAGCACTGGCGGCTTTGGCTGGTTCAACTGCTGCAGTGGTCGCGCTTTGCTCTGGTTCAGCTGGTTTAGAACAAGCTGTTAAGGTTAAAGCGGCCATCATGGTCAGCGTTGTGGCTGAAAACCAAAATTGTGGTCTCATAACACTCCCGGATTATTATTGTTTTGTTTATCTATATAAACGGACTCTTCGATACTAACCAAGACAGCTGCGACACACCAGATCAGTGGTCGCAGCTTTTGCCCCGTTAAAGGCGAATGGCGTTAAAACAGCTTATTTAGCCGCGCCCCAGTTCGCTTTTGGTAAGGCGACGGCTTTAGTTAAATCAAAGTCGACCCGAAATTCACGGCCTTCGCGGGTTAAACGGTAGCTAAAACTTTCATTTGGGTATAAATACATATGCCAGGTGTTACCGATAGACTGTGGCATTTTAGTTTTGATAAACAGGTTTTTAGAATAATCATCAGCAGGGAAACTTTGAGCTTCAGTCCAGCCCGGAGTGTCTGTATGGCCACCATACATAGTGGAGATGTCATCGCTGCCATCTTCATGTTTATGCTGATGCTGTAATTGAAGACCATCAGCAGTTTTAGTAATAATCCAGGTGCGTGAACGGTTTTCACCCACCACAAAAGGCACCTGAATTTGTGTGTCGCTGCAGTCGCGCACATGCATCACCATATCGCCGCTAAAAGCCGCACTTGGCTGATTATCCAGCGTGGTTTTACCGGCAAAAGCTTTACCACAAAGCGATTTTAATTGATCAAAAAACTGCAGCTGTGCCGGACTTGGTGCCGCAGCAACAGACAAAGACATAAAAGTGGCTGCTAAGGTAAAGGTGTTGATAAGTAATGTTTTTTTAGTTATGTGCATCAGTGGACTCCTTTTTTAGTCACCGCACTATACCTTTAATAACGGCAAAAACGCAAAGCACCACAACAACAGGAAAATCGGATGCAAAACTTAATAGATGCAAAATTGCTGATGAAAGTATTCAGCAAAGTGGAACAACAGGGCAAGCCAGTGGACACGCCTTTTGGCAAAGGGTTTGAGCTGGACGGTATGACTATTGCCAGCGGCTTTGATGGCTACGATTTATATTTTGTGGCTGATCAGGTGACTGTCACTTTAGGTTTTCATCAAAAATATCATATAGATGCAAAAGATGAAGAACATATAGAACAGTTTATCCAGCGCTTAAAACGTATAGAGGCCAAATAAGTCTGACCACAACTGCAAACGTATGCAGCCTGAGTTCAGAGCCGATGGCCTGTGTTAGCATAAGGAAAAACGATATGGATACAGACGAAAATGCATCTTTCTATTTATTCCAAATGCAGCCGCAAAAAAGCCTGGCTGCTCAGCGCCTTCGCTTTGGCCTTAGTAGCATCCTGCGGTAAGGCTCCAGTGCAAAACCAGACGCCAGCCACAGAAGTCAAAAAAGCGGCAGAAAAACCAGCCCCAGTAAAACCACAAGCCGAAGCTCAAACAGGTAAGGTGGTGGTGTATCAAATGTTTACCCGCTTATTTGGCAATACCAACAGCAGCAATCAGCCCTGGGGCACTATTGAACAAAACGGTGTCGGAAAATTTAATGACGTTAACGAAGCCGCGCTGAAAGGCATTAAAGAGCTGGGCGCAAGCTACGTCTGGTACACAGGTATTTTGCACCATGCGGTGATCCGTGATTACAGCGCTTATGGCATCAGCCATGACGACCCTGATGTGGTGAAAGGCCGCGCCGGCTCTCCTTATGCAGTCAAAGACTATTACAGCGTGAACCCGGATTTAGCGATAGACCCAGCCAAACGACTGGAAGAGTTTGAAGCACTGATACAGCGCACTCATGCCGAAGGTTTAAAAGTCATTATTGATATAGTGCCAAACCATGTGGCACGTCATTACCACTCACTGCATAAACCCGAAGGTATTGAAGATTTTGGTGCCAATGACGACACCAGTGTGGAATACAAACGCGATAACAACTTCTATTACGTGGTGGGCCAGCCTTTTCAGGTGCCAACACCACAAAACGGTTACCAGCCTTTGGACGGCGAAGCGCATCCACTGTCTGACGGTAAGTTTGAAGAAAACCCGGCGAAATGGACAGGCAATGGCTCTCGTTTAGCTCAGCCGGATTTTAACGACTGGTATGAAACCGTAAAAGTAAACTACGGTGTAAAACCAGATGGCAGTTACGACTTTGACAGCCTGCCTGCCGACTACGCCACTAAATCAGTACAAGAACATGCCGCCTTCTGGCAGGGCAAAGACGTACCAAACTCCTGGTTGAAATTCCGTGATATCACATTCTACTGGCTGGATAAAGGCGTAGACGGTTTCCGTTTTGATATGGCCGAAATGGTGCCGGTGGAATTCTGGAGCTTTTTAAACTCCAGCATTAAAAGCAAAAACCCAAATGCCTTTTTATTGGCTGAAGTCTATAACCCGGCCTTGTACCGCGACTATATTCGCCTCGGAAAAATGGATTATCTGTACGACAAAGTAGAAATGTACGACAGCCTGAAATTAGTAATGCAAGGCACTGGCAGCACTGATGCTATCGCCAGCGTGCAACACGGCATGGCAGATATTGAACACCATATGCTGCACTTTTTAGAAAACCACGACGAGCAGCGTATCGCCGCCCCTGAATTTGCCGGTGACGCCAATAAAGCCAAACCCGCTATGGTGGTGTCGGCCTTAATCAGCAGCTCGCCAACTATGTTGTATTTTGGTCAGGAGGTCGGTGAAGCAGGCGCTTTAGATTCAGGTTTTGGCGACCCTAGCCGCACTAGTATTTTTGATTACGCTGGTGTGCCAGCTCATCAAAACTGGTTAAACGACGGTAAATACGATGGCGGAAAATTAACGCCAGAACAAAAGCAACTGCGTGAGTTTTATAAAAAATTAATGACCTTATCAGCCACAGAAGCAGTCTTTAACGGTGCTTACCAAGAGCTGCATACAGTGAATAAAACCACAAAAGGTTACAGCGATAAAACCTACGCTTTTGCCCGTTTTAACGATAAAACCAAAGTGATAGTAGCCAGCAACTTCGCGACTACAGCCACCAGTTTTGTATTAAAACTGCCGGCAGATTTAGTGCAACAATGGAAATTAAACGGTAGCGGCTATGAACTAAAAGATCTGTTATCTGAGCGTAAAGCTTCGCTAAAGGTGACAGGTGATCAGGCTTCAGTGCAAATCGACTTAGCGCCACTGGAGTCTGTGGTATTGAAGTTTTGATGTGGTGAGTTGTTCGTTATTTTCTGAGTGAAAGGCGCCGCTGGCGCCTTTTTCGTTTGCACTTGCGCAGATCCCCAAAAAACTAAATAGGTAAACCAGCGCTAAGTAAGCTTTGGGATCCGCCTGAAGCATCACTGATTACAACATACAAAGGGACAACGCTTTCCCTTTCAATACTTTTGTACATATTTTAGCCAAAAAACTGGATCATTTTTAGGTAAATGCTATTTTAGGTACGGACAAATAAAATCAAAGATGGTCAATGCAGTGATAGCTCTCTCTTGGATTTTACTATGTCAGGCACCTGTTTACGCCTGCGGCAGGTAAGCCTTACAGATGTAAGCTGCGGGCTTCTCAAATGAGGAACTATATTATGGCTTCGTGCGATCCGTTTAGCGTTGACTTCCATGGCAGTGCCCAAGATCTGTTCAACAAAATATCAGCATTAATCCACCAACACGGCGGCAGTGTTTCAGGCGGTCCAAGTGGCGGCACTTTCTCAGTCCCAGTGCCTGTATTTGGCACTGTGGCGGGCACATTTTCCGTGTCGGGACAACGCTGCACTATCCACATCACGCAGCGTTCATTTTTTCTTGCTTGCGGCATTATTGAAAATTTCGTCAGATCGAACATTCCAACTGTTGAAGCTACTGCTATCACCGCTTTTTGAACGAAGGTTGTGGCCTGTAAAGGCCACTTCTGTTTGACGCTTTAAAGCTATTTGCAAAACAGTTTTTTAAACAACTCTTCTGACTTTTTCAAACCTTCATCCGTAAAGACTACAGATTTTGTTTTGCTTATCGGGTCGAGGATAAAGCCTTTTTCATAAAGCCGGTTTGTCACATCCCAATCCAGTTGCTTCCATGCCCGGCGCTGTTCATGCAAGGTCAGATAAAGCAACGCCAGCGCCGCTTCATCTATTTTATCTTCATCAATATCCATGGACTGCTCCACTTTGATGATGCTTTCACTTTCAGGCTAAACGAAAATAATTCACATGGCCTGCCAGCCGGCTGGCAATTTGTTTCAGCTCTACACTGGAGCGGGCGACCTGATCGGCGGCGCTGGCGGTTTGTTCTGTTGCGCCTTTAATTTGCATTACATTGCGGTTAATGTCTTCGGCCACTATGCTTTGTTGCTCGGCCGCACTGGCGATTTGCTCGTTCATTTGATTTAACAAATTCACAAAACCTTTGATTTTACTGAAGGATTCCAGAGCACCAGCCGCAAAATCCACTGTATGACTAGCTTGTTTCTGGCTGCCAGCCATAGCACTGACAGTAGCTTGCACTCCGTCGTGCAGGCGACTGATCATGGCCTGGATCATTTGGGTAGAATCCTGAGTACGGCTGGCTAAAGTGCGAACTTCATCCGCCACTACCGCAAAACCACGGCCTTGTTCACCTGCCCGAGCGGCTTCTATAGCGGCATTCAGTGCCAATAAATTGGTTTGTTCTGCCACGCCTCGTATCACTTCCACCACCTGGCCTATTTCAGCACTTTGGGCTGATAACTGTTCTATCACACTGGTGGTCTGGCTGACATCTTTGGACAAAGCTTGGATAGAGGCGATAGTTTTTGCCATCACCTCGTCACTTAATTTCAGATTGGTTTCAGTTTCATTGGTTTTTTGCGCTGCGCTCACTGCATTTTGCGCTACATCAGCCACTGAAGTGCTCATTTCATTCATAGCGGTAGACACCATTTCTATTTCCTGGTGCTGCAAAATCAACTGATCTGTGGTTTTTTCACTGCTAACAGCCAACTCGTCAGCAGCCTGATCCAAAGCGCCAGATGCCAGTTTTAACTCCACCACTATGCCGGATAACTGCGCTACCATAGCGCGCAAATGATGCAACAAACTGGAGTTGTCCTGCTGTTTTAATTCAATTTGAATATCCAGCTCTCCGGCCGCCACTTTACGCACTATCATGGCGGCATATTCCGGTTCTCCGCCCAAATGCCCAAGGGTGTGGCGCACTATCCAACTGGCGGCAGTGATTGCCGCCAACACAGCCACTAAAGTCAAAATACTGATCAACCAGACTTCCTTGTTATACAACTGTTCAGAGGCAATAAACTCGGTTTCTGCCACCTGCAATTGCAAGTTCACCAGTTCAGTGATTTTTTCGCTGATAGGGTCGATGCTGTGATACAAAGGGCCATTAAAGTCCTGCAAAGTGCCGCTGATATCACCGCTTTGTTGCTGCAAAAACAGCACCAGTTGCTTGATATCAGCATCAGCATTTTTAAACAATACGGAAGCTTGGGCAGCAAGCTGTTGCTCCTGTGTCGTCAGAGTTGTAGCCATAAAACTTGCCCACTCAACATCGATCTGTTGTTGGGCTTTTTGCACTTGTTCAATCGCCTGCTCTGAGGTTAATAAGCCTGACTGAGCTTTATTCACCGCATCAATCACCGAAACCGCATATAAATCCGCGATATTTTTTAAGCCTTTTAATGGCACCACTCTGTCCAGATAAACAGTTTTCAGCCCCTGATTCATGCTGTTCATTGCCAGCAAGCCTGTGGCGGCTAACAACAACATCAGCAATAAAGGGATAGCAAAAGAGAATGACAGACGAGCGGCTAAACCAAATTTTGTGTTCATAACAGACTCCGATTCCGTTCAGGCGAATGATGACCCTATGGCTCAGGTGACTCCGGGTGAGCCGCAAGAAAAATTCCATAGTTGGCACAAGTTTAGAGGTTGTTTGCATTAGCGCAAGAGCAGATTAACCTTTGTAACAAATTAACAAAACTTAATCGGAAGCCTGAAGTATTGCAGCAGATCCAGATTTAACTTTTTGTAAATGTTGATTAAATTTTTCTATCAGTTGCTGATGCGCTGGTTCACGTCGCAATGCCAGATGTAAAGTTTTCAGTTCAGTGAAGCTGCTATTGAACTGTACTTTATCTGTCGCCAGCCGCTTTACTTCGGTATCGTGCTCCAGCAAATAGAGTAAAACTCTGCGGTCTATCACCGCCAGGTCCAAACGGCCCAACGCCACTTTCAAAACATTTTGCCTGTCAGACAACGCCAGCTGTGGTTTCAGTTGCCCTCTGGTAATCATCTGATCAACGAGTGTCAAATTGACATAGTCCTGCACCACTCCCAGTTGAAACTGCGCTAACGAAGCAACATTCAGCTGGCCCAGTGGCTTTGTTGTGGCTTCAACAAAACCCAGTTCGCTAACGCCAAGACTATCCGACAGAATAAACTTAGGGTTGTAAGTTTGATATTCAGGAAAATAACCTGAGTACAACCCACCAGCTTTTTCACTGGCTCTTATGGCTCTGGACCAGGGTAAAAACTCCGTCTGCAACTCCAGTTGCATAGAGGCGAATACTTGCCTGAGCAGTACAGTGGTTTCCCCCTGCTGCTCAAGTTGATGTCCAGTGTAAGGCGGCCAGTCTAAACTGGCCAACCTGACAGCTTGCTCAGCCTGAACGAACAAAGGCCAGAGGCATAACCAGCCAAGGTAACTCTTCACTACTTTTCCTCAGCAGCGCAACTGCGCCAACTGAGCGTCCATGGCTCCGGTAATAGTGTCTATTTCCTTGCTGATTAACAGGTTTTGTTTAGCCAGTTGATGCAATGCCTTAGTGGCATCATCTATGGCTGTAATATTGCGGTTAATTTCTTCACTGACCTGATTTTGTTCCTCCGCAGCTGAAGCCACCTGAAAAGCATTATCCGCTATGCTGGAAATACCAGCTGTGGCCAAAGAGAGCTTTTCATAGGAGCTTTCGGCTTCTTTTAAAGTACTGGTGACTTTGTCGGTATTGGTATGAATTTGTTGTACCGCCGCTGCGACCTGTTGTTGCAACGCATGGATCAGATTTTTAATTTCATCTGTTGAGCTGTGAGTGCGGGCTGCCAATGACCGCACTTCATCGGCCACCACAGCAAAACCCCGCCCCTGTTCACCGGCCCGCGCCGCTTCAATCGCAGCGTTTAGTGCCAATAAGTTGGTTTGTTCGGCTATGGCCTGGATCACATCAATAATGCCATTAATTTTCTGGCTGCTTTGCGCCACTTCATTCACGCCCTGACTGGTGTGGCTAAATTCAACAGACACCGTTTTAAAAGCCTCAACCGTATTCTGAAACAAATGATTGGCGTCTGTTAAGGCGGCCAGTGATTCCTGAGCACCTTGCGCAGTACTGCCCGCCAGATTAGCCACTTCATGTGCAGTAGCTGACATTTGATGCATAGCAGAAGCCACATTCTGAATTTCACTGGCCTGAATACTGACTGAGCTATTGGTTTGATCTGTGGTTTTTACCATTTGTTCTGACTGGTATTGCATCAGCTTAGAGGATTCTTTTAAGTTATTGATCATCGACTTTAATTTGGCAGTAAACAGGTTAAAACCATCCGCCATATCATTTAACTCCTGATGCTGGCTTTGTTTTAATTGCCGGGTCAGATCGCCTTCAGAGCCTGCCAGTTCTTTCATCAGCACACTCATATGCAAAATAGGAGCTGTGGCGCTTTTTAAACCCAAGGCCATTAACACCACAAAAACGAGTAGTAACACCAGACCTAAACCAATCATACTTTGAGTGGTTTGGGCTGAGTCTGCATTGAGCTGATCGGCCAGTTGAATCGCCATGGCCAGGGCTGTCGCTTCAGGCACTGCCACCACAACCTTCCAGTCCGACTCTGTGCTGTCGAGTTTTATCGGTTGTGTCACCAGCATGGAATCTTTGTATAAGCTGACGCCCGCTTGTTGCTGCTGCAAATGCGCCGCTAAATCTGCATCAAGCGCTTTAATCGACTGACCCAGTTGATCAGGATATTTGTTACTGGCTACCACCAGGCCATATTTGCTAATCAAATAAAGTTCAGCTTTGCCACCATAGAGTAAATCAGCCTGGGCCTGTAATAAGGTTTGTAATACGGGCAGGTTTAAATCGACGCCTGACACCCCTCTGAACTGATCCTGAGTCACGACCGGATAAACCAGCGAGGTTAAAAGCACCTGATTGCCCGGCGTGATTTCCCATAAATAAGGTTCCATCAGGCAGGCTTTTTTGCTGTCACGGCTGCACAAATACCACTCAGCTTCACGCACACCATATTCATTTTTAGCCTCTTTGTATTTCACGGCCGGATCTGGTGTTTGCACAAATTTGAGCTGGCCTTGCTCACGGATCCAATAAATTTCCATAGAACCGGTTTTAGAGCTGTGATCATTAGCGATGGAATACTGACTGTCAGCACCATCGTAACCATTGGGTTCAAACTGACCAAATAAAGACGAAATACCAGGGTTGCTGCCCAGAATATGGCCAGCCATCACTTTCACCTGATCACGGCTGTAGGGCGTTTGACCACTGCCCAAAGCTGAGCCGGATAACACTGCCGCAAAATTTTTGGCCGTATCAAAATTACGGTCCAGCACAGCGCTGGTTTCCAGTGCGGTACGCTGAGCAGCTTCAGTCAGAATTTGTTCAGCTAAAGTCCGTACCGACTGAGTCAAACGATTTACTGCAGATTCGTTGCTGCTGGTCATGGAATACCAGCCAATAAAGGCCATGCTGCCGATACTGATCGACAGCAAAACAGCAACGCCAAAAGTGAGTTTAAAACGTAATGAATTCAACTGCATAATATTCACCTAAAGCCAATTAAAGGTTTTTGCTACAGACAGCGAAAAAGTGGGTTCGCCTAAATCATCCAGTGCCAGATCGGTGTCATCAAAAGCAGCTGTCCATTTTGCGCCTAACCATTCACTGACCAGAGCCACACGCCAGTGATGATAACTGCCGTCTGTGTCGCGCAAAAATTTGTCTGTGTCTGTCGAGGTGGATCGATCGCCAGACAGGAGCAGCGTCAGATGGTCAGTCAATTGAACCGTCTGAGTCAGCATAATGATGTAATGCCCGCCACCAGCACCAAAATAATCCTTGGCATACCAGTAACTTAGTTTGGTGTTTTCATAAGACACTTTGATGTACGCTTCAGGATAATCAAAAGCGCTGCTTTCACTGCTGCCATAATAGGTGTAATGAGCCACACCAAAATCCAAAGCCCAGTTGTTACCTAAATCGGTGTAATAACCCGCATAAAAATCAACTTCAAAATCCGTGTTTTCGACAAAGCTGACGTTCGATCCCCAGGTTCCGACATACCAACCAGAATCAGATACCCAGTCCAGACTTGGCTGCAAGGCCGGATCATCTTCGGTTAAGGTAATACCGTTAAATAAATAGTTGGACGTAAGAGTCACTGTAGAGCTTAAGTTCGCCAGAGCTGCCGGGCTAAGCACCAACATAAGCAGAGCGGGAACACCGAATTTTTTTAACATCCGCATAAAAACTCCAATGCCGATTAAGAATTAAATTCAATCACTTAGATTAAATTCATTGTTTTAGCTTTTAAGGTATAGCAAGAGTTTCAAAAAAAGCCCGCAGCCTATGCAACTTCCCCTTTTTAGCTATAGACATCTAAACACCCAGAAATCTCTTTATTTCACAGCTAAAATCGGGTTAACTGGTCCTGAAATCTTTCAGGAGCATAAATCAGATGTTTAAAGTAAATAGCTATTTTGACGGCAAGGTGACATCCATCGCTTTTCAGGGTGAAGCATTACCAGCCACTGTCGGTGTAATGGCACCAGGTGAGTACGAATTTGGTACCAGTCAGCATGAAGTTTTAACTGTGATTAGTGGCGCTTTAACCGTATTATTGCCGGGCCAGACAGAGTGGCAAAGCTTCAAAAGCGGAGCTGTGTTTGAAGTGCCTGCCCAGGCGAAGTTTCAACTCAAAGTTGAAACCGACACCGCCTATCTCTGCACTTATCAATAAGGTGTGTATCCGACACGCCTTTTCAGGGAAAACTGATGTATGCGTGGTATGGGAACAGCAGCCAAAAGAGCAGATGCGCCTAAACAAACTGAAGCTCTTAATCTAAAGCAAACAGTACAGTATATGTGGCCCTATATCTGGGCCTTTAAAAGCCGGGTGTTGTTGGCCGTGGCCGCGCTATTGGCCGCTAAAGCTGCCACTTTGTATTTGCCTTATGCCTTAAAACTCATCATAGACGACTTAGATCCCAGCTTAAACTCCGTATTAACTTTGCCACTGGCGTTTCTTTTCTTTTACGGTTTCTTAAGGTTTGGCGCTGTTTTTTTTGGTGAAGTGCGGGATGCCTTGTTTAGCAGGGTGACAGAACATGCGATGCGTAAAGTGGGGCTCAGAGTATTTAATCATCTGCACCAGTTGGAACTGAGCTTTCATTTAGACCGCCAAACCGGTGGCATAAGCCGCGATATAGAAAGAGGCACCAACGGTATCAGTTTTCTGATGCGGTTTTTGATGTTTAATATAGTGCCTACCCTGTTGGAAATACTGCTGGTCGCCGTGATTTTTGCGCTGTTATTTTCGTACTGGTACGCCGTTTTAACTTTTGTTGCTGTCGCTTTGTATGTGGCCTTCACTTTTTATGTCACTGAGTGGCGCAATAAATACATCCGCGAAGCCAATCAGGCCGACTCGGCCACCAATAGCAGAGCAGTCGACAGCCTGCTGAACTACGAAACCGTCAAATACTTCAATAACGAAGCTTATGAAGAGCGTACTTACGATCAGTTTTTAGCCAACTGGGAACAGGCCAAACTGAAAAACCGTATGTCGTTGTTAGCGTTAAACTCAGGCCAGGCGTTGATTATTGCCATCGCTATTACCCTGATGATGTGGATGGCAGCACAGGGTGTGCTCGACAAAGAGCTGACGCTGGGCGATCTGGCGATGGTGAATGCCTATATGCTGCAGCTATTTATCCCTTTGAATTTTTTAGGCTTTGTTTATCGTGAAATCCGCCGATCTTTAACCGATCTGGAAAACATGCTGGGGCTGTTGAAAAAAGAAGCACTGATTAAAGACAAAGCCGATGCGCCAGAACTTCAATTACAGCAAGGCCGTATTGAATTTAACCAGGTGCAGTTTAGTTATCAGGCTGGCCGCTCTATTCTGAACGGCTTAAGTTTTGTGGTCGAACCCGGCCAGAAACTGGCGATAGTAGGGGCTTCTGGCGCAGGAAAAAGTACCATAGCCCGGCTTTTATACCGCTTTTATGATATTCAAAATGGCAGCATTTGTATTGATGGTCAGGATATTCGTGATGTGACTCAAAGCTCATTACGCCAAAGCATTGCGATAGTACCGCAGGATACGGTGCTGTTTAATACCAGCATCAGAGAAAACATTCGCTACGGTAAACCTGAGGCCAGCGAAGCTGAAGTGGATCAAGTGATTAAGCTGGCTCATCTGGACAGCTTTATTCAAAGTTTGCCTCAAGGCGATCAAACCTTAGTGGGTGAGCGTGGTTTAAAAGTATCAGGCGGTGAAAAACAACGTATTGCCATAGCCAGGGTGTTGCTAAAAGGTTCGCCTATTCTGATATTTGATGAAGCCACCTCAGCGCTGGATTCTCATTCAGAAGCCGCCATCTTAAAAGCTTTACGTGAACTGGCAAAACACCATACCTCTGTGGTCATAGCGCATCGTTTATCTACTGTGACTGATGCAGACACCATTTTAGTATTGCAACAAGGCGAAGTGGCCGAAGCCGGCACACACCAGCAATTGCTGGCTCAGCAAGGGCTCTATGCACAGTTATGGGCCAAACAACAAGAGGCAAACCCCAAAACGGAGTAAAGCCTGGTTAAGCAAAAATTAAGATAAGTTAAGCAGAGTAAATGCCGGGTAAAGAGCTGAACCCGGCTTTGTTTTTTTGTTCTGATGACGGTATTTATCATCACAGGACAAGAAAACCATTATGTTGTTACGTCAGTTTATTTTTCCTATCACCAGCCTGGTGTTACTTAGTGCCTGCGGCAGCAGTTCGTCTGAAGGCAACGATACCTATCCGAGCAGTTATCTGCAGTTTTATAACGGCTCGGCCAACAGTGCCACCACGACCCTGACCTTAACCGACAGCGATGAGGTTGAAAGTACTCTGGGTTCAGCTCCTTTTGGCGACAGCACCTCGCTGGTCACAGTAAGCGACGAAAGCTATGATCTGGCCTTCACTTATACCGACAATAGTGGCGATGTTCAGACCGTACTGGAAGATCAGGTCAGTATGAAGACCAGTCAGAAGACTGTGCTTTTTATGGTGGACAGCTACGAAGCGCCAAAATTACTGAACTTAAGTTTTGTGCGGGATGATGAGCTGGACGATCAATTTAAAATTTACTTTGCCAACCTTCTGGCAGAAAACAAAAGTATGGACCTGTATATCAGTAGCTCTACTGAAGATTTTTCTGATGCAGATTTTGTTGCGACCACAGCTCAGTATGGGTTCAGTGAAGCTATGACTTTTGATAACGGCAACTATATTTTGTATTTAACAGATGCCGGTACTCAGGAGGTTATATTACAAAGCCCTGTCTATAGCTTTAGTTACGAAACCGAATACATTCTGGCTTTGCGGGATAATGCAGGCCCGTTAAAACGCAAGATTGCGTTGGATGTGATAGGCAATACTACTACTGTGTACCCGCTTGAAGATGTCAACAGCAATGCTCAGTTTCGCGTATACAACAGCCTGAATGATTTAGACCCAGCCCAGATTTTCGTTGGCAGTACCAGTGGCACGCCAATTTTTACCGACCTGGCCGCTGATACCCTGACATCCTATGTCGAAATTCCACATGGCGATTACAGAGTGACCTTAACTGCAAACGAAGGAGCCAGCCAAATCCCTAATGGTTT
Organism: Rheinheimera sp. 1928-s; assembly: GCF_029269265.1. Taxonomy (GTDB): domain Bacteria; phylum Pseudomonadota; class Gammaproteobacteria; order Enterobacterales; family Alteromonadaceae; genus Pararheinheimera. The sequence goes on along the minus strand of NZ_JARIXP010000001.1, from coordinate 822,610 downwards.
ATTGACATTAAATCAGGGCCAAAGCAAAAGCCTGGTGTTTTATCGGGATGAAAATGATCAGCCAACTGTATTAGCCGTCACGGACAGCGACACTCCGCAGGTATACGACTTTGTGTTTAACGTGGTAAATGTGGTACCCGACTTTGCCAACGTCAGCATTTATTTTGTACCACCAGGCAAAACTATGGAAACTACGGCTTACTACATCAGCAGTATCAATGACGCCACCAGTGCAAGCATCACCTTACCTCTGGACAGCTATACCGTATTGCTGGTTCGTAAAGATTTAAACAACAACAAAACCTTGCTGGCACAGACTGCTGAAATTGAATTTATTCAGGGTAGTACTTACCTGCTGGTGGCGGAAAAAGACCCGGACACAGAAACAGGTTATAAAATCAGTCTGCAATACTAAAAGTCAAACTGACTTTGTGGCAAAGACCCGCCTGAGCAACGGGTCTTTTTATTTATCTTCGATTGAGGAGGTTCCAGCCATGATCGGGCTATCCACCTTACTTTAATCTGGCGTCGCCCTTCCTTGTCATTTGTTTTTCCTTTAAATTAGCGCCCAGTTGAAATAATCAGATGGAGTACAGCATGACCTGGTTTTTGTTAGTGGTCGGCCTGGTGTTATTGGTCGTTGGCGCAGATTTACTGGTAAAAGGAGCTGCTCGTTTGGCGGGCTCTTTTGGTATACCGGCTTTAGTTATTGGTTTAACAGTAGTGGCTTTTGGTACCAGTGCGCCAGAATTAGCAGTCAGCGTGAAAGCTGCTTATTCCGGACAGGCTGAACTGGCTATCGCCAATGCTGTTGGCAGCAATATCTTTAATGTGCTGTTTATTTTAGGCGCTGCAGCGATGATTTCTCCTCTAATTATTTCACGCCAGCTGATCCGCCAGGACGTGCCAATCATGGTTTTAGTCTCAGTCCTGGCCATGTGGATGACGTTTGACGGCGCTATCACACGCTTTGAAGCCGCTATTCTGGCTTTGGGTTTAGTTAGCTACACCTGGTTTTTATTCCGCCAGGGTAAAGCTCAGGGTGTGGACACCGCGGATGAAGAAGTGGAAGAAATGCTTAAAGCCAAAGTTCCAACCTGGCAAAACCTGTTGTTATTAATAGGTGGCTTAGCGCTGCTGGTTTTAGGTTCACGTTTTCTGGTCGACAGCGCCGTAGAAATTGCACGCGCTTTAGGGGTTAATGAAGCCGTTATTGGCCTGACTATTATTGCAGCTGGTACTTCCCTGCCAGAAGTAGTGACTTCTGTGGTTGCTACTTTAAGAGGCGAACGTGATATAGCCGTAGGTAATGTGGTTGGCAGTAATATTTTTAATATCCTTTGTGTCTTAGGAATTGCAGGTGTTGTCTCTCCTATCCCACTGCTGGCAGGCGAGCAAATGGCCATGGTCGACATTCCGGTGATGGTGGGTGTGGCAGTGCTTTGTGTACCACTGTTTTTCATCGGCTCTGTACTGAACCGCATTGAAGGTTTGTTATTTATGCTGCTGTATATTGCGTACACCTGGTATCTGGTCGCTGTGGCATTAAAAGAAGCTTACTTGCCAGACTTACAGCAAGGTATCTTATTTGGCTTGCTACCACTGGTGGTGTTTTATGTTGCCGCTTCTTTTATTCACGACAGGATAAAAAATAGAAAAGCTGTTTGATCATAAAGGCTTACATTCTAAACAGCAGGCCCAAATGGGCCTGTTTTTTTTAATACAACAATACCTTTGCTAAACAGACTAAAACGCCACCTTTTAGGTAGCGTTTTAATTTGAAGTTAGTCTTTGTGGCTTTTATTTCGTAAGGCCAAAGGGTCGGCGTTCAGGCCAAAACCCAGCAGAGGCAATAACTCCGGTATTTCATCTTCCGGAATGCCTACTTTGTGAAAATGCTTTACCACATACTGCAAATCATGGCCTTGCTCTTTGAATTGTTGTGCAGTTTTTAAATGCACAGTACGCATAAAGTTGGATGTCATGGCAGTCACTCCCTGAAGAAAAAGCGACTGTCATAGTGGTGAAATATCAGCCAGCAGGCAAGCAATTTTCGACGAAAATTTGCACAATTTTTCAAAAAAATTCTAAGCTATTGATCCGGTACAAGATCCCTTTTTTGATTATTTGGCCAGCTTAAATTTTCGACTCAGCAGCTTATCCAGCCATTTTTGTGGCACCAGCCGCGCCAATAAAGGCAAAGTTACAGCCCCATGACCTATAGCCACTACACCGCTGCAATCTTTTTTATGTAGCTGTTGCATGAAGCTTTTGGCAAAGCTTTCTGCTGACGTAGGCTGATTCTGACTGGCATTGGCGCGCAACATCACACCTTCCCGCATGGGCCACCAGAGAGAATCTGGTTTTAACAGTTGTTCAGCTTCCTTGCTGGCTCTACGGGCAAAACCTGTATCAATAGCTCCAGGTTGTACTGTCAGTACTCTGACTCCCAAAGGAGCTAATTCCATCCGAAGCGCATCAGACAAACTATGCAAAGCCGCTTTGGATGCACAATACACTCCGGCAAAAGGTGTGGTTAATACACCAGACACACTGCCAATGTTCACCACTAGCCCTTTACTTTGTATAAGCAAAGGCAAGCAGGCCTGAGTTAAATCCATTACAGCAAAGACATTCACTTCAAACTGTTGGCGCAAAGCTTCAGCACCAGCATCCAGCACAGGCCCAATCACGCCAAAACCAGCATTATTGATCAGAATATCGAGTTGGCCTGCTTGCTGTTGCAGCTGTGCTACAGCCTGTTGCACTGAATCCGGATCCGTCATTTCAAGTGCAATGGTCTCGAATCCATGTCGCTGTAAAGCAAGCAAATCGGCCTCTTTTCGTGCTGTGGCAAATACCCGGTAGCCTTGGCGTTTGGCTTCCAAAGCCAGAGCTTTACCTATGCCGCCGGAGCAACCTGTAATCAATAGGGTTTTCGTCATGCAGAAGCCCGCTGTAACAAATGTTGCTCTTCCGGTCTTAACGTCAGCACAGCAAAACCAGTGTCTGTGACTGCTATTGTATGTTCCCACTGTGCAGAGAGTTTTTTATCTTTGGTGACCACTGTCCAACCGTCGGATTTTTGTTTAATGCGCCTGTCGCCCTGATTGATCATCGGCTCTATAGTAAACACCATACCGGGTTTTAATGTCAGGCCAGTGCCTGCTTTGCCGTAATGCAGAATTTGTGGTTCTTCGTGCATTTCACGGCCTATGCCATGACCACAGTATTCCCGCACCACCGAATAACCATGCTGTTCAGCGCACTGTTGCACAGCTGCGGCTATATCTCCTAAACGAGCACCGGGTTTCACCTGATAAATGCCCTGCCACAGCGCCTGATACGTCACATCCACCAGTTTTTGCGCCAGCGGGCTGACCTTGCCAATACAATACATTTTGCTGGAATCGGCTATAAAACCCTCTTTTTCCAGCGTAATGTCCAGATTAACAATATCGCCCTCTTTGAGAATGTCCGTCTGTTTAGGCATGCCATGACACACCACCTCATTGATCGAACTGTTCAGCACATACAAATAATCATACTGTCCTTTGCTGGCTGGCCTTGACCCCAGAGGTCCACGGATAAAAGCTTCGACTGCATCATTAATTTGCATAGTGCTGATACCGGGTTTGACCAAATCATCCAGCATCAGAAAAACTTGTGCCAATAACTGTCCGGCTTTGTGTTGGATATCCAGTTCAGCCTGGGTTTTCAGATGGATCGAGTTCATTCAGCAAGTCCTGCAAAGTAGATGATTTATTTTTTAGTAATTTACGACACAACTGTTGGTAACTGAGTTGCGGATGCAACTCAGCGAGCATACCCACTCGGATCCAGAATTCAGCCTGCGCATTGATCGAACGGGCCATCACTTTACTGGCTTCGCGCAGATCGTCATGTAGATCGTCCGATATTTTTACTATGCCCATAGATACACTTTATATACGTTATATATATTCATTGTATGAAAATAATCAGCATGATGCACTTAAAAAACAGTTAAAAACTGGTTATGGTATGACATAGAACAATAAACCATCTGTAACAGTGGGTTATAGTTCAGCATCAGCAATTGGGTTTGGAACTTAGACTGAGAGTCAGTACATGAGCTTATTTAACGATATTTACAATGCAGTCGAGCGACAGTTTTTTTATAGCCTGACATTAAAAATTGTTGGCAATATTGGCTTTTTAACGCTGATTTTCTGGCTGGCGATGTTTGCAGCTTACCCAGCTGAAGGTAGTCCGGGACAAAGCTGGTGGTGGATCCTGATCCTCGGCACCGGGGCTTTTATCTTTACCATAGGGTATCTGATGCACTTAATAGTGCGGCCAGTGAAAGCTTTGGTGCATGCACTGCAACAAGCGAATCAGGCCGGCAGCGATTTAAAAACCCGTTTACCTGCTTTTACTTTTGACGAATTCCGTACCTTGTCTGAGCAATACAATTTATTTGTTGATCAACTGTCCAGCATGCTGCGGGACATTCATCAGCAAGCGTCCAGTAACTTTCATGTCAACCAGCAAGTGGCAGAAGCAGTGCACAGCACCAGACAACAATTGCAGGGTGCCGAGCAAAGCAGCCAACAGATCCGTGCCCAAAGTGATCAGTCTTTACAACGTCTGGCAGAGATAGTACAGAGTAACGATCAGGTGATAGTGGTAGCCAGCAGCACCGTACACAACGCGAAAACAGCCAGCACTCAACTGAACCAACTGACCACACAACTGCATAAAATTGAGCAGTTATTGGCGAACTTTGGCGGCACTGTCACAGGTTTGCAGAAAAACGCCGAAAACGTGCGGCAGATTTTATTGATGGTGGAAAACTTTTCTGATCAAACCAACCTGCTGGCGCTGAATGCGGCTATTGAAGCAGCACGGGCTGGTGAAGCTGGCCGTGGCTTTGCCGTAGTGGCAGATGAAGTCCGTACTTTGGCCGCCAAGGTCAATAGCGCAACAGGCCAGATCTCAGGTTTTCTGAATGAAATGGATGTATTGGTAAGGGACACTAAAAATGAGTCAGAACAGCTGCAACAGCAGGCTGGTGAAGCTCAGCAGCAAATTCAACACACCAGTGGCGATTTCAGCCAACTGGAGCAACAACTGAAAAATGCCCAGCAACAGCTGAACCATATTCAGCAGCATGTGCAGCAACTGGCGCATAGTTCAGAGCAAAACCATCATCATCTGACCGAAATAGAACAAGGGACCAATTTGGCGTATCAGCAAATGGCCGCTATCGATCAGGCCACAGAGCAGTTATTGTCCGGCACTAAACGCACTCAACAACAACTGCAGCCTTTTTCAGCGGCTTAGCTTTTATTGCCGGGACTTTCTAAAAAGTTGCGAAACACCATTAAGGTGTTTCGCAACTCATATGGATTGAACAACCTTTATCAAAATCACATTTCATTTCTTCAGAGCAGATAGCTGCACGGTTTTCCACAAAAAAATTCCACAGAAAATTATGCAGGCCTTTATTAAAATCTTGCCCTTGGTTATGGCTAAATTCAGCATAACCTGAACGACCAGAATAGGTCAGACGTCCTTTAACTGGCTGACAGCTCCCGGACTCCAGCAACTGGCATACTATATAACTGCCAGTATTGGCCTCAGCGTAGGCAAATTTTGGCATATCGACAAAGACCCGCTCTGTACTCTGTTGCAGAAACTCAGAACCATTCCTGGAATTGCGCATGACTTCATCCAGGGTCGTGGTTACTAACTCCGTCTTATTCACAGAGCTCTCTTTTTTACGGTGAGTTGACTGTTTTGCCAAAGTGCTTTCAGCCACTTCAGAAGCTGCACTGAGTTGTGCCTTACCCGCATCCAAACAGCTCTGTCCATCCAAGGGATCGCATGGCAAATAGGTCGCTGTATATAAAAGGTTTTCCAGAACAGCATTGCGAAAAGCCCATAAGACTGTGGTCGTAAGGCTGTTGGTATTCGCACAATTCAGTTGAGGATGGCAGTGCACTTCAAAGTCATAATCAACATGCAGTAACTTACCCGATTGTTTTGACCATACCCGCTTTGCCAGCACTTTTTGTTCAACATCCATGCGGTCACGAAAGTGAAAATTCACCTTATCGTATTTATAAATCTGACAGCTCACCTTGTTCTGATGAACCGCTTGAAAACAAGGGTCAGTATCAGCTTCTGCAGACAAACTACAAAAACCAGACACCACAACAAGCCACAGTAATGCCGCCTTATAAATGATACTCACTCCAACGCTCCTTGTTAAAAATGTACATAATCAACAGGCAAAGAACCTCATCAACTGTTCAACAGGGCTTGCCAAGGCACTGCGTACCTAAATTGAATTTACTTATTTATATATTGTTAAATTTTATGCGTCAATACAGGGGCCTGAACTATGGCCGCTTATTCAGTTACTTCACTACTTGTTTTCTCATCATTAATCCTATTGTCCTGTTGCAGCGCTTTAACCAGCTGCAACACAGCAGGGTGAGTCAATTTACGTTCGGGTGATATGGCGTAAAAACGCTCTGTCACCCTGTGGATCACTCCTACTTTTAACAGACGATAGTTGGTTAACAACTGAGTTTCCAACAGCAAAGGGGCAGCAAAAGCCCCAAGCCCTTGCTGCGCAAAAGCTTGCATTAAAGCACTGTCATCAAATTCAGCCACTACATCAGGCTGCACCTCCACTTCATTAAACCAACCCATTAACTGCTGACGAATAATGGATTTTTTACCTTGTAATAAAAATGGCTGATCGTGCAAAGAACGCGGAAAATCTGAACTTAACGGCCCTGCTAACGCCTCGCAGGCATACACCGCCATAGGGGATTCTGTGACTAAATGACTGTAGGCTTTGACATGACTGCCAGGCGGTATCGGCTGATCAGACAACACCATATCCAGTTTATTAATGGCCAATTCGGACAAAAGCCCAGCCTGCTCACCTTCGCGGCAAATCAGTTTAATAGGCAGCTGCAGAACAGGTTTCAGCATTTCGTAGACAAAAGCCTTCGGCAGTACGTCGGTAATACCCACACTGAAGTTTTGCCAGCTGCTGTGCTGACGGGTCAGTACAGCTTTCAGCTCGTCTCCTAACTGAAAGATATCAGCAGCATAACGTTGCACCACCACTCCCAGTTCAGTAAGGATCAGTCGTTTGCCCTGGCGGGAAAACAAGGCGGTGCCTATACCATGTTCAAAAACGCTGATTTGGCCACTGATGGTTTGGGGGGTGATATGCAGCAGCTCGCTGACACGAGCAATACTGCCGTGTTCGGCCACCAGATAAAAATAATAGAGTTGGTTGTAATTAACAGGAGTCATCTTTGCTCAATTATTTACGAACATATTGGCAGTTATATTCGATTTTTACTGACAAAGTAAAGAGCGTATAACTGTCTTCGTTGTGACAGTTCCCGCTGAATTTCACAGTAACAGTTTAACCCATAGGCCCATCCGCGCCTTTTGCCCCTTGCTCGCAAGGGGCTTTTTTATGCCGTGATCTTTCAAACTTCAGCTACTTTGCAGATACAATGGCATAACAGAGTTAAAGAGCGCTAATGATGATCCACTACCCCGCCATTTTTAAGTTCGCAGGTCAGGATGAACTGATTTATCTGGCCGACTCCTGCAGCTTCGAGCAGCAGTATCAATTACAACAGCCTTATTTAACGCCGGATGATCTGCTGATTGATGCCACAGGTCAGGCTTATCTGCTGTATCAGCTAAAACCAGACCACAGTTCTTTGCCAGCGCCATTGCGGCTGATTGGACTGCCGGAATTGACAGCTCTGGTGCAGGCCCATTTTTTTGCTTTAGCCCAAAGTTGTGTAGTAAAAATTCAGGCACCTTCTATCGCGGTGTTGTTTGGCCTTTTGGCTGATACCGACGAATAGCAGCTTGTTCTATAGATGATTGCTGTTTAAATTGGTGCAGTTTCAGACAGAGGACACATCAATGGCCGTTGAATTATTAGTGGGCTTGCACATCAGCAACCCAGAACTTTATGCTGAGTATCGCCGTCAGATGACGCCTTTATTGCATCAGCATCAGGGGGGTTTTGGTTGTGATTTTATGGTGCAACAAAGCCTGAAACCTGCGGATAGTGCAATCAACAGAGTGTTCACCATTTATTTTGCCAGTCAGGAACTGATGGATAACTTTTTTAGCCACCCGGATTATCTGGCGATACGGCAACAGTATTTTGAGCCCGCTGTAGCTGCTTCACATATTCTGGCGAGCTATCAAAAAGCGGACTAATGGCCGTCAGAGCACGGAAAGTCACAAAAAAACACTGTGCCCTGTCCTGGTACAGAATGAAAGCCAATGCTTCCGCCCATGGACTCAATAATAGCTTTGCTGATTGCCAGGCCAAGACCTGTACCTGAACGGGCTTTGGTATCTGAGCCATCGGCCTGGGCAAAGCGCTGGAATATTTTTTCCTGAAAATGCAGAGGGATCCCTTCACCTTTGTCTTCGACCTGAATACGGATTGTGTTGTCTATCCGGTAATAACTCAGAAAAACCCCGGCACCGCTTTTTGAATACTTGATGGCATTGGACAATAAATTGCTCAGCACTTGCTGCAGTCTATGGCTGTCCAGCTGCATCATTAAGGATTCGTTGTTCAGTAAAGACAGTTGCACTGTAAACCTGTCGGCATAAGGCTGATTTTGGCTGATCGCCTGCTGGCACTCCTGCGCTAAATCACAAGGTTGCAAATAAAAGTCCATTTTGCCTGCACTGAGTTTTTCCATATCCAGTAAATCATTCACCAGCAGTTGCAGGCGTTTGCTGTTCTGACTGGCCACTTTTAGCATGGCCAACGCTTTTTCAGGCACAGCACCCAATACCTGATTAGTCACCAGATCCAAGGCGCCGCTAATAGCAGTAATGGGAGTACGCAGTTCATGGCTGACTGTTGAAATAAAATCAGTTTTCATCTGCTCCAGCTGCTTTTGTTCGCTGATATCATGCATCAACACTAAAGCGCCCAATAGCTGACCTGAACGGCTTTTCAGTTGCTCTCCCCGACAACGCGCCCAGCGCGGAGCCTGGTTTTTCGCTTTAATACAAATATCCTGCCCTAGCACAGTTTCGCCATGGAAGGCCCTGAGCAAAGGAATTCGTTCCACCGGCAAAACAGTGTGTCCATCCTCTTCATATAAATCGTAATAATGGCTCCACAACTCTGAATCACATTGGCGTACATCCACACCGTGCCAGTCGCGTGCCACCTTATTAAACTGTTCCAGTTGCCCTTCGCTGTCACAAGCCACCAGCGCGTCAGGAATGGAATCAAGTAACAAGTCCAACAATTGCAGTTTATGCTCGGTTTGCAGTTTTTGTTTATGCTCGTTCAGGCGCTCCATCACTAAAGCGGCCAGCTTACGCAATACAGTTTTGTCCTGCTCCGTCATTTGCCTTGGTACACGGTCAATGATGCACAAGGTGCCCAAGGCATAACCTTGCTCGTTGATCAACGGACAACCTGCATAAAAGCGAATATTTGGAATAGTACAAACTAAAGGATTGTCAGCAAAACGTTCATCTTGCGACGCATCCTCAACAATAAAAATATCGGGCTGTAAAATAGCATGGGCACAAAAAGCCAGTTTGCGATCGGTCTGACACACATCCAGCCCTTGTCTACTTTTAAACCACTGGCGCTGTTCATCAATTAAAGACACCAGTGCTATAGGCACCTGGAATAAAGTAGCGGCTAACGAAGTAACAGCATCAAAAGTAGCGTCGGGTTCGGTATCCAGGATCTGCAACTTAAGCAGCGCCTTGAGTCTGTCCTGTTCATTATGGGGAACTACAGCACCTTGCATCTATGCACTCCTTAGCCACTGAATCACAAAAGTTAAGTCTTAAAACATATCACAAGATTGATAATCTGTACCTTATAACAACGGATCCTTAGCTTCAGACAACAGATGCACTAAGTCATCAGGGACAGGCTGAGCCTGTAATACAGGATAGCGACTGGAGCCAGGATTGCCCAAAGGTAATTGCCCGGTTAAATGACCCAGAGGGGTCAGCACAATACGTAGCAATTGACCTCTAATTTCAGGCCAGTCTGTTTGATCCGCTGCCAGCTTCAGCATTAGCCAGTGGCTTTGCAGATGCAACACGAAATGGTGTTGACCCAGAATATGAGCCCGTTCTAAATGAAACCAGGCTTGTGGCCATAATTGTTCGTGCCGTGCCTGCTGCGCTTGTTTGATCTCAAGATGGTAGGCTTGCTCTGCCGTTGAAGACTTAACTGAAGACATGAATAGAGAGCTCCGATATCGCTAAATAATCTTTACAATGACGCGCCTTTGTCACCCAGTCAAGGCTTTGTATTAAGCTGCTTTGGCTTGAGTTTTAAGGTTGTTTGTATTAGGGTGGCGGCAGTATTTTTTGGTGACACTGGCAAGCAAAACAGCATGAACAGAAATCGGGGTCAGGTATCCTGGGTTAGTTTAATAGTGCTTATCAGCTTACTCCTGTTTAAAGGAGTGGCAGCTGCCGCTATGTTATGTTGTGGCCCTGATCATTCAGTACACCCCGCCAGTCATTCGCTATCCTCAGATACAGATCACAGCATGATGGAGCATCACGGCCATCGCTCTGCGGCAGTTGAGCACAACAGTATGCCGGATGGCTCAGATCACCAGCTTATGGATGAACTTCAGACAATGGACGACCAGATGATGATGGATATGCATCAGTTATCCTGCTCAGGTTGTGCTGTCAGTTGTGCCGCGGCTGTGCTGATGGTCAATCCAGCGGATTTTATCGCTGACCCGGTACAAAACGAACGTATTGTGAGTTTCACCCCTTTCCTTTTCCCTCTGACAGGTTCTGGCCTGGAACGACCTCCCCGTTTATACAGCTGATCTCTCTACTTGCACCATCAAAAGCCCGTTTTAGTGCTTTTATCTGGTGTGACTTTTCAGCTTCACTAAACAGGATTTTTTTATGTATCAGCTTATTTATCCGGCGCTTTTTGGCGCCCTGGCGTTGTTTTATACAAAACCAGCAATGGCCTCTGAAAAAGAGCAAACACAGCTTCAGCCACTGCATTCAGTGGTCATGCAAAACCACACTACAGACTGGAAACAAGCCAATCAAAAAGTTGCCGAACTGGGTGGCTGGCAATTTTACGCCAGTGAGGCGGGAGCTCATCAGGGCATGGATCACTCCCAGCATGGTTCAGGGGCAATGATGGATCATTCCGGGCACAAGATGCCGGTCGATCATTCACAACACCATCATAAGCAGCATCAACAAATGGATCATTCACAGCATTCTATGCCAGAGGATCATTCAAAGCATCACCAGCAGCATAGGGATCATTCACAGCATTCTACGACTGAGGATCATTCAAAACATCACCAGCAGCATAGGGATCATTCGCAGCATTCTATGCCTGAGGATCATTCAAAGCATCACCAGCAGCATGGGGATCATTCGCAGCATTCTATGCCTGAGGATCATTCAAAGCACTCAAAGCCACAACCCGTTAAAACAGGAGATGAACATGAGCATCATCACTAAACTGAGCCCGCTGGCGGCTGTGGTACTGCTGAGTGCCTGCGCCGGAACTTCAGGACTTAATACAACGGATTTGGTGCAACAACAAGCTGTTGTGCAGCAGGTGCAACTATCCGCAATAGATCCTGCATTAAGGACTGAGGCAGAGCAGGAAATTGCCCTGCTGCTGGCAGAACCTTTAACGCAGCAAACTATCAGCCGTATTGCGGTATTAAATAACCCGGATTTTCTGGCCGCTTTATCATCGCTGGCCATTAGCAAAGCACAATTAACTCAGGCCGGGTTATTACCAAATCCTGGTTTTCGGGTAACCCGAAGCCGCTCAGAAGAGGGTTACAACACAGAGCTCGATTTTTCACTGAATTTATTTAACCTGATTTTTCTGAGCCAAAATAAAGCTATTGCTCAACAACAAGCACATCAGCAACAGCAGCAAGTCGCGTTACAACTGATGGATTTACTGACAAAAAGCCGCAGCGCTTTTATAGAAGCTGTAGTGGCAGAGCAGCGTTTTAGTTATCTGCAGACAGTGCAGGAAGCCATAGATGCGTCAGCAGAACTGGCTAACCGTATGTATCAGGTGGGCAATTACAGTGAACTGCAACAAGCCAGGCAGCTAAAATTTGCTGCGGAAATTCGCCTGCAATTGGCCAAAACTCAGCAACAACAGCAACAAAGCCGTGAACAACTTTACCTTCTGCTCGGGTTATCAGCCTCAGATACAGCACTGCAATTACCTGCCCATTTGCCTGCAATTCCAGCCACTTTGCGCCTTCAGGACGATCTGGAACAACAAGCGCTGACACAACGACTGGATCTACAGCAAGCCAAAGCAAAGTTAGCTCAACTGGAACTGCAGCTGGGATTAGAGAAAAACAGCCGTTTTGTCCGGGGTTTGTCCGCTGAAGTTGCAGGATCAGTGCAGCACAGCGCAGAACGGGAACTGGCATTAGGTGTTGAACTGCCTTTGTTCGATTCAGGTTCAGCCCGCATCAGCAAGGCTGAAGCAGAGTATGTACAAGCCTGGTGGCAGGCCAAATCGCTGGAGAAAAAAGCCCGCTCTGAAGTGCGTCAGGCTTATTCTTTACAGCAAAGTTCGTATCAGATAGCCCGGCACTATCAGGAGCAATTAGTGCCTTTAGCGCAAAAAATTAATCAACAAAATGTGCTGCGTTACAATGGTATGTTAATTGGCGTATTTGAGCTGATTGCTGATACCCAGGCTCAGGTAGAAACAGTCACAGGACAAATGACGGCACAGCGGGATTTTTATTTGTCAGAACTGCGCCTGCAACAAGCCTTATGGGGCAGCCCTTCCCTGCCACTGTCGACAGAAACTGACACCACAAACAGCGCTGCCTCTGCAGCTGGCCACTAACAGGAGAATGTTATGTTAACCCGTCGTGATTTATTAAAAAAAGTCGGTACCATTACAGCTGCTGTAGGTGTGGCTGCTGTTAGTCGAAGCTCAATGGCGGCTTTGCCTGAACCTGTTATTCAACAATCCGCCGATACTATGGATCCGTTAATGCCAAACACTGGCAGGCCTTACAACCCTGTGGTCACTTTAAACGGCTGGACTTTGCCATGGCGTATGAACAATGGCGTCAAGGAATTCCATCTAGTGGCAGAGCCCGTGGTGCGTGAACTGGCGCCCGGCATGAAAGCGCATTTATGGGGCTACAACGGTCAGTCGCCTGGTCCTACTATTGAAGTGGTAGAGGGTGACAGAGTGCGTATTTTCGTCACCAACAAGTTACCGGAGCATACTTCAGTGCATTGGCATGGTCAGCGTTTACCTAACGGTATGGATGGGGTGGCAGGTTTAAATCAGCGCGCTATTCAGCCTGGTAAAACCTTTATGTACGAATTTGTTGCCCGTCGTCCCGGCACTTTTATGTATCACCCTCATGCCGATGAAATGGTGCAGATGGCGATGGGAATGATGGGGATGTGGATCACCCACCCTAAAGAGGCGCATCCGCATATTGATGAAGTGGACAGAGATTTCTGTTTTCTGCTCAACGCTTACGATATTGAACCCGGCAGCGCTACCCCCAAAATTATGACGATGACCGACTTTAATCTTTGGACCTGGAACAGTAGGGTATTCCCTGGTATAGACCCTTTAGTGGTGCGCAAAAACGACAAAGTGAGGATCAGGGTCGGCAACCTGACGATGACCAACCACCCTATTCATATTCATGGTCATGAGTTTACCGTAACAGGCACAGACGGCGGCCCTGTGCCTGCTTCAGCACGCTGGCCTGAAGTCACTACAGATGTGGCTGTAGGCCAGATGCGCCAGATTGAACTGATTGCCGACGAAGAAGGTGACTGGGCTTTTCACTGCCACAAATCGCACCACACCATGAATGCCATGGGCCATGATGTGCCAACATTGATTGGGGTGGATCACAGTGGGTTGATGCAAAAAATCAATAAACTGGTACCGGAGTATATGGTGATGGGCGAACGGGGTATGGCCGATATGACCGAAATGCAGATGCCATTACCAGCTAATACCCTGCCGATGATGTCTGGTGATGGCCCTTTTGGCTCGGTAGAAATGGGCGGCATGTTCAGCGTATTTAAAGTGCGTAAAGATCAGACTCCTGGTGATTATAAAGATCCGGGCTGGTATCAACACCCAGCCGGCACAGTGGCACAGGAATGGACAGGAGAAGTACCACAGGTTACTGCTGCACAAGCTGAAACTGCAGAAGCAACTGTGGAGCTGAAAGTGAAAAAACCTGGTGCACATCACCACCACTGATCCAGTTGCTTCTTTCACTACCCTTTCATCTGCGAAACCTCAGCCCACACTTTCCGGGCTGAGGTTTCTGGAAAAAACGTTTTTCTGGCCAACTTCTGTACAAAAAAACAGCATCATGACAACTATTCGCGCCCCTCTTATATCATTTAGAAATACCTAATAACCAAAACAAAAATAACACACCTGTTACCAAATGTAATCAAACCCAGCATTTTAGCCGCTCATAGAGCGCAACTCATCGCAAAAAAAATATCTAAACACGAAAAAATGAAAACAAAAGATTAAATTTGATAAATATAAACCTATTTACATTAACAATATATTGACCAATTATCATACCGCCTGCCCAACACATTAACTAAATAAGGGACAGGGGCTTCCACGGATGAGGCAATTCACATAACAATAATTTGAGAGAAAAAAATGCAACATAAAACATTCAACCTATCCAAAGTCTCATTGCTTACCTTGTCCGCACTTTCCTTATTGGCTACTGCTGCACAGGCTGCTCCGCAAAAATCAGGCATAGTTTTAGAGGTTCAGGAAACCCAAGCTGTGGAACCACCAACCCGCTTTATCGTGAAATATAAAAACGCAGCTACGTTATCTGCTCAGGGTCTGGCCAGTGCTGCAGCCAGCTCAGTAAATCAGTTAAAAACTCATGCAGCTTCTGAATTATCCAGCCGTGCTGGTGAACCTATGAGCTTTGTGCGTTCTTTAGCGGTGGCTAACCGCCATGTAGTGAAAGCCGAACGTCGTCTGTCTAAAGCTGAAACAGCGCGTACCATCGAGTTGTTAGCTCAGGACCCTATGGTGGAATCGGTTGAAGAAGACCGTATGTTGCAAATTGCAGCTGTACCTAATGATACTCAGTACACCAGCCAATGGCATTATTATGAATCCACTGGTGGTTTACGTGCGAACACAGCCTGGGACAATGCTACAGGTACAGGTGTAGTGGTTGCCGTATTAGATACTGGTTACCGCCCACATGCTGATTTAAACGCTAACCTTCTGCCTGGTTACGACATGATTTCAGACAGCTTTGTCGGTAATGATGGCAATGGCCGCGATTCAGATGCCCGTGATCCGGGTGACTGGATTTTAGCAAACGAGTGTGGTGGCACACACGCTGCTCAGGATTCTTCATGGCACGGTACTCACGTTGCCGGCACAGTTGCCGCTGTAACCAATAATGGTTCTGGTGTCGCTGGTGTGGCTTATGGTGCAAAAGTAGTACCAGTACGTGTGCTGGGTAAATGTGGTGGTTACACCTCAGATATAGCTGACGGTATCATCTGGGCATCAGGCGGCACCGTATCTGGTGTTCCGGCCAACGCTAACCCGGCTAAAGTAATCAATATGAGTTTAGGCGGTTCAGGAGCCTGTGACTCTACCACTCAGGCTGCTATTAACTCAGCCCGTTCACGTGGTTCAGTGATAGTTATTGCCTCAGGTAACGATAATGCTAACGCCAACAACTTCAACCCAGGTAACTGTGCTGGTGTAGTGAACGTAGCAGCAACCAACCGCAATGGTGGTCGCGCTTATTATTCTAACTACGGCACCTCAATTGATGTGGCAGCACCAGGTGGTGCCATGAACTCAGCCAACGATCCAAATGGTGTGTTATCTACCTATAACACTGGTACTACAACGCCTGGTTCAGACAGCTATGGTTATAGTCAGGGCACGTCAATGGCAGCACCTCATGTCGCTGGTGTTGCAGCGTTAATTGCTCAGAAAAAACCTGGTGCTACACCAGATGAAATTGAAACTATTCTGAAAACCACAACCCGTTCATTCCCTGCTACCTGTAACAACTGCGGTACTGGTATTGTTGATGCAGCTGCTGCTGTAGCTGCTGCGTCTGGTACGGGCGGCGGCGGTGGCACTGGCGCAACCTCGACAGTCAACAATATCAGTGTGGCGCGTAACGCATGGAGATACTACACAGTGACAGTTCCGGCTGGCATGAGCGTGCTGACAGTGAACACCTCTGGTGGTTCTGGAGATGCTGACTTGTATGTACGTCGTGGTTCACAACCTACCACTTCTGCTTACGATTGCCGCCCTTACCTGAATGGAAATAATGAAAGCTGTACCTTCAATAACCCTGTTGCAGCCACTTACCATATTGGTATCCGTGGTTATACAGCGGTATCAGGTGTAACGTTAACGACGTCTTATCAGCCTTAATCCCTGGGCTTTTAGGTGAAGATCCCGGCATCTGCCGGGATCTTCTTTTTTCAACTCTCAGGAACTTACTTTTGCAGGCCATCCAAAATAGCGCACTGGGGTTGATCGTCACCGCAACAACTGTCAGCTAATTGCTGTAACACCTTTTGCATCTGCTGCAATTCAGCCACTTTTTGTTTTATTTCATCAAGATGTACTTCAGCCAGCTGTTTTACTTCTCTGCTGCTTCGGTTTGGATCGCGCCATAAGCCTAACAAAGAGCTGATTTGTGCTATAGAAAATCCCAAAGTCCGGGCCTGCTTGATAAAGCCCAGCTGTTGCAACTGCTGACTGTTATATAATCTGTAGCCCGCGTCCGTTCTATTGGCTTTCAGCAACAGGCCCGCTTCTTCATAATACCGGATCATTTTGGCAGAAAGCCCTGTCTGCTTTGCGGCTTGCCCTATTGTCACCAAGGTTTTGACTAAAGTATTCATCATTTCACTCCTTAGCCTTCCAGCGCTGTAGCAGCAAAGCATTGCTGATCACCAGCAAACTACTGCTGGCCATAGCTGCACCTGCGATCACCGGATTTAAGTAACCCAAGGCAGCAAGAGGTATGCCCACTATATTAAAAATAAAAGCCCAAAACAGGTTTTGCTGAATTTTGCGGTAGCTAAGCCGCGCTATCTGCAAGGCTGCACTGACCAGAACTGGCTTACTTCGCATCAAGGTGATAGCCGAAGCGCTGACAGCAACTTCGGTACCACTGGCCATAGCGACACCTAAATCTGCCTGCGCCAAAGCAGGTGCATCATTAATGCCATCGCCGACCATAGCCACTTTATAACCTTGTTGCTGCCAGAGCCCAATGGCCGCAGCTTTCTCTGCTGGCAGCACTTCTGCTTTCCAGTCGCTGAGTTCCAGTTGCTGCGCTATTAAAGCAGCACTGGCCTTACTGTCGCCTGTTAACATAGCCACAGTAATGCCTTGTTGTTTTAATAAACGAACAGCGTGCAGCGCATCAGGCTTTAGCTGATCGGTAAAACAAAACAATGCCAATAAGCGATAACTTTTACCTTGCTGTTTTGCTAACCAGGACACTGAAGCGCCGCTGGTGTGGACCTGCTCAAGAGGTAACTCCAGTTCAAGTTGCTGCATCCAGTGACTGCTGCCAAGCACTAAATGATGCCCTTGCACCTTGCCCTGTACACCTTTGCCTGCAATCACCTGAAACTGCTCTGTTTCAACAGCAGTCACCTGATGTTCAGTGGCATAACGAAGCAAAGCTTTGGCTAAAGGGTGTTCGCTGTGTTGCTGCAACGAAGCTGCCCAAAGTAAAAGGTTGGGCTCATCGACAAAAGTGCTGAATTGCTGCAGTTCGGGTTTGCCTTGAGTTAAGGTGCCGGTTTTATCAAACACTACTAAGGTCACTGCTTTGGCTTGCTCTAAAGCGCTGGCATCTTTGATCAAAATACCAGAGCGTGCTGCTGAGCCTGTGCCTGCCATAATAGCTACAGGTGTTGCCAGACCCAAAGCGCAAGGACAGGCAATCACCAGCACAGCCACTGCATTTAAAATACCTGCCACCCAGTCTGCGGTGATCAACCCCCAGCCCAGTAAAGTCACTACAGCAATGACTAACACCACAGGCACAAAAATGGCGCTGATTTTATCCACTAAGGCCTGCACCGGTGCTTTAGCGCCTTGTGCCTGCTCCACCAGTTGAATAATACGCGACAAGGTTGATTCAGCTCCAACCGCTGTCGCTCTGAGTTGTAATACCCCATCCAGATTGACAGAACCACCTGTGACTTTGTCGCCCAGACTTTTACTGACAGGCACAGACTCCCCGCTGATCAGCGCTTCATCGACATGACTTTGGCCTTGTTCAACTAAAGCATCAACTGGGATACGTTCACCAGGTTTGACCAACACCAGATCACCCTTCTTTACCACTTGCGCTTTGACTTCAAGCCAAAGCCCGTTTTGAAACAAAGTAGCCACAGCAGGTTTTAAATTCTCCAGCGCCCGCAGCGCATCAGTGGTACGTCGTTTTGCTTTCTGTTCCAGATATTTACCCAGTAAAACCAGACTTAATACCGCACTGCTGCTTTCAAAATACAAATGGGGCTCGCCATGCTGGCCATGTAATGCATCAAAACTCCACCATAAATACAACGACAAGCCATAAGCGGCGCTGGTGCCAATAGCCACCAGCAGATCCATAGTGCCACTGCCCGCCTTTAATGCTGCCCAGCCTGCTTTATAAAAACGCGCGCCAAAATAAAACTGCACTGGTGTCGCCAGCAGCCATTGCCATAAAGATGGCAACATCCAATCTAGTCCAAACAGCAAACCAAACATCGGCAACACCAAAGGCAAGGTCAGTGCAATACTTGCGATAGCGGGCCAGTACTCTTGTTGGTAAAAAGCAGTTGTAGTGACTGCTGCTGTTGGGGTTTCTGTCGGCAAACCAGCTTGATATCCGGCCTGCTCTACTGCGGCTATCAGCAGTTGTGGTGCAAGCGCTTCCCCTGTGACTGTTGCAGTTTCAGTGGCAAGATTCACGCTGGCTTGTTGTACGCCGCTGACTTTAGCTAAAGCTTTTTCAATACGGCCAACACAGGAAGCACAGCTCATTCCGCTGATGCTCAGTTGGATTTGTTCAGACATAATATGACTCCGGACAAGAAGGGCCAAGGCCCGATATGAATAAGGCTAAAGCTTGCCCTCAGGGTAAGGTCAACTTAATAAATTTTATAGTAAGACTTGACCTTACCACAGCAGAAGCTTTCATCATGTTCGCGAACTCACAAAGAGCGCAAAGAGGAAATAGTGAATGAAGACAGAATTGAAAGTAACAGGCATGAGCTGTAATCACTGCATTAGCCTGGTAAACAAAGCCATCACAAAACTACAGGCCGATGCCAAAGTGACAGTAGATTTGGCGTTGCAGCAGGTACAGGTAGAAAGTTCTTTAGCAACAGAAGATCTGATTGCAGCTCTGGATGAAGCCGGTTTCCCGGCTACTCTGAGCGACTAAAAATGGCGCTCTGGCTGCTCAGCTACAAAAAGGCAAAGCAGCTAAAGCGGATTCAAACTGATAGGAAAAACCGGCAATTTTTTGCGATTTTGTACTCAATACTCTTCTGCCTGGTGTAGCAGTGGTAGTTTTTGGCTCAAACTCCGGAGCAGGCAAGGAGGCCAGTTCACAGGCCGTCAGGTAAAACTCAGCTTTGGAACAAAAGACAGGGCTGGATAAGTTAAACAGCTCTGGCCATAACTGCTGCTGGACAATGGCAGAGACGGCGGCACAAATATCACTGCTGTGCACCATATTCACAGCGACATCAGCTGGACCTGCCTGTTTACCGGATAAAAACCGTGCCGGATGACGGCCAGGGCCAATTAAACCTGCCAGGCGTAAAGTGCAACAAGGGACAGCCTTGTTCAGCACTTGTTCCGCAGTAGCCAATACTTCTATACGTGCGTCGGCCAGTTGCAACTCAGTTTGCTCGTCCACTTCTCCGGTTAAACCTTCGTAGATCCCGGTGCTGCTCAAATGAATGCAAGCTAAAGAGCCACAATTTTTCATCAGGGTCGCAAGTTGGGCAACAGCTCTGTTGTACCCTTCGCCGTCGGTGCGGCTGGCTGGCACAGTACAAATAATAAGGGCGTCTTTAAATAAGCTTTCCAGCTCTGCTGTTGGCCTGACGGATTGGGCTAAATCTAAAACAAAATGACCAAACTGTTCAGCAACCACTGAAGATTTGGTGATATTGCGGCTGCTGAGCCATAACTCATGCCCGTCAGCCTTGAGTCGGGTTGCCAGTTGAGTCCCTAACCAGCCTGCACCTATCACTAAAATTTTCATCTCTGACACCTTCCCAAACTTACTGATGAATTTGATGGTAACAGAATATCTACTGCGACTTTTATCAAATTTTAAGTAATTTCCGCTAACACACTGATCTTTATTGATCCGCATCAACATAACAGACAGACAAAAAGCGTAGCTTAGTGTTCACTTATGCTGATGTATGAGTTTTAGCAACTTATTGGTGTTGCATTCTAAGCACCAGACCAGGCCCACAGTTCCAGATCGAGGAGCAATCCGAATGGATGTTGTAGAACTATCACGGTTACAATTTGCCGCTACGGCAATGTATCACTTCTTATTTGTGCCCTTAACTTTAGGCATGGCCTTTTTGCTGGCTATTATGGAGTCAGTTTATGTCATGACAGGTAAAGAAATTTACCGCGATATGACGAAGTTCTGGGGCAAGCTGTTTGGTATAAACTTCGCTTTGGGGGTCACCACTGGCATAGCGATGGAATTCCAGTTTGGTACCAACTGGTCTTATTATTCGCATTATGTCGGCGACATTTTTGGTGCACCTTTGGCCATTGAAGGCCTGATGGCATTTTTCCTTGAATCCACTTTAGTAGGCTTGTTCTTTTTTGGCTGGGACCGCTTGTCGAAAGTGCAGCATTTGACGGTGACCTGGCTGGTGGCTCTGGGCTCAAGCTTATCAGCTTTATGGATTTTAGTTGCCAACGGCTGGATGCAGCACCCGGTTGGCTCTGAATTTAATTTTGAAACCATGAGAATGGAAATGGTCAGCTTCAGCGAAGTGGTATTGAACCCGGTCGCTCAGGTGAAATTTGTGCATACGGTTTCTGCAGGTTATGTCACAGGCGCTATGTTTGTGCTGGCGATTTCAGCCTGGTATATGCTCAAAGGCCGTGATTTAGCTTTTTGCCCGCCGCAGTTTTGCCATTGCTTCAGCTTTTGGTTTAGCCAGTATTTTATCTGTGATTGTGTTAGGCGACGAATCTGGTTATGAGCTGGGTGATGTGCAAAAAGTAAAACTGGCCGCTATAGAGGCTGAGTGGAAAACGCATCCGGCACCAGCAGACTTTACCTTGTTTGGTCTGCCCAATGAAGAAACTCAAACCACAGACTACGCCGTCAAAATACCTGGCGCTATGGGCCTGATAGCCACACGTTCTCTGGATAAAGAAGTGATGGGGCTGGCTGAACTGAAAGAGCTGCACCGTGCACGAATTCTCAATGGCCAGCTCGCTTATGGCCTGTTGAAAAAACTGCGGGCCGGTGAAAAAACGCCGGAAAATATCGCTGCTTTTGATTTAGTAAAAAATGATTTGGGTTATGGCTTACTGCTGATGGCTTACACAGAAGATCCTGTCAATGCTACACCTGAACAGATTGAACAAGCGGTACAAAACAGCATTCCCAAAGTAGCGCCGCTGTTCTGGTCCTTCCGTATTATGGTGGCGGCAGGCTTTATTATGCTGCTGGTATTTGCATTGTCCTTTTATCACAGTGCCAAACGTACACCGGAAAAACCACGCTGGTTATTAAAGGCCGCTATTTTCTCCCTACCTTTACCATGGATTGCCTGTGAAGCAGGCTGGTTTGTCGCTGAATACGGCCGTCAGCCCTGGGCTGTAGGTGAAATATTACCTACTCATATGGCCGCGTCTCAACTGACAGCAGGTGAAATTTGGATCAGCTTATTGGCTATTACCGCGCTTTATACAGTGTTTTTGATCATCGAAGTCTGGTTGATGCAGCATTTCGCCCGTAAAGGCCCTGCGTCTATTCATACCGGTAAGTATCACGGCGAACAGGCCCGGGAGGTTTAACATGGATTATGAATTTTTACGTTTTGTCTGGTGGTTGCTGGTCGGTGTATTGCTGATTGGTTTTGCAGTGACTGATGGTTTTGATATGGGTGTAGGTGCGCTGTTAAAAGTCATAGGCAGGGACGATACTGAACGTCGTATTCTGATCAATGCAGTAGCGCCGCACTGGGATGGCAATCAGGTGTGGCTGATCACCGCTGGTGGTGCCTTGTTTGCGGCCTGGCCCCCGGTGTATGCCACAGCGTTCAGTGGTTTTTATCTGGCCATGATGCTGACACTGGCGGCTTTATTCTTACGCCCTATCGGCTTTGATTACCGCTCTAAACTGGATAATGCCAAATGGCGCAGCAACTGGGACTGGGCTTTAACCGCAGGTTCTGCCATACCTCCGATTATTTTTGGTGTGGCTTTTGGCAACCTGTTGCAAGGTGTTCCTTTCCACTTTGACGACTTGCTGCGGATTTATTACACAGGCTCGTTCTGGGCATTATTAAACCCCTTTGCCTTGCTGGTCGGGGTACTGAGTTTGCTGATGTTTATCAATCAGGGCGCTTGTTATCTGCAAATGAAAACCGAAGCCCCACTGCGCCAGCGCGCTCAGGCTGTATCAATGATCTGCGCAACTCTGGCCGCACTACTGTTTGTTATAGCTGGTGTCTGGCTGGCTGCTGCAGGTATGGGCTATAAAGTGACCAGTGTGATTGACAGCAATGCGATTAACAGTGCTGTGACTAAAACTGTGGAACACAACTCAGGCGCATGGTTCAGTAACTATGAAAGTTATCCGTTGCTGTGGATTTTCCCTGTGTTGGGTGTAGCTGCCTTCCTGCTCTCAGCTTTTTTCAGCAAACTGGCCAAAGGCTGGCAGTCTTTTGTTGCGTCATCACTCGCCATCACAGGGGTCATTATGACTGCAGGAGTGTCTATGTTCCCATTTATTCTGCCGTCCAGCAGCATGCCCAATCATAGCCTGACCATGTGGGACGCGACATCCAGTGAGCTGACGTTAAAAATTATGTTTGTCGTGGCCTGTATTTTTGTACCTATAGTGCTGGGTTACACCTTGTGGTGTTACTGGAAAATGTGGGGCCGCTTAAACCGCAACTCCATCAGCAGCAACAGCCATTCATTGTATTAAGGAGCAGAGTTATGTGGTATTTCACCTGGATTTTAGGCGTATTACTGGCCTGCTCTTTTGGCATTATTAACGCGATGTGGCTGGAGTTTAATGGCTATCCCGGCGAAGAGGATAAGCCATCAGAGTAACTAAGGACAGCCTGCCCATGCAGTCATTAAGGCAATTAGTCCAGTCAGAGAGAAACCGTCTGCACCTTGCTATAGCGCTGGGTGCAACGGCATCGTTGCTGATGATCTGGCAATGCTGGTTACTGGCTACTTTATGCAATCTGGCGTTACATCAGCAGCAGATCCCTGCCGATCTGCTGCTGCATATTTTAGTGCTTTGGCTGCTGCGGCCTGTGCTACTGGCCGCCAAAGATTTACTCGGGCTTGCTGCCAGCCAAAAGCTGCGCACCGCTGTCCGGTATCAGTTGCTTGGCATCATCAGTCAGGCAGGACCGCTGCGGCAACGTATTGCTGCAGACGGTGATTTATCTACCCGCTTATTAGAACAGGTAGACGCGCTGGACCCTTATATCAGTCGTTATTACCCACAGCTCTATCTGGTAGTGCTCTGCCCTTTGTTTATCTCTGTCGCTGTAGCCAGTCAAAGCCTGTTAGCCGCGCTGCTGCTATTGGCCACAGCTCCACTTATCCCACTGTTTATGATTTTGTTGGGTAAAAAAGCAGCAGAAGCCAGTCAGCAGCAAGTTCAGGCTCTGGGTTTATTGGGCGGGCGTTTTCTGGAGTTTTTACGTGGTGCTGCTTTGATCCGGCAATTGCAAGCCGAGCCACTGGTGTTAAACCGGTTAAACAATGCCAGTGAAGAGTACAGAAGCCGCACCATGTCAGTGCTGAGCAAAGCCTTTTTATCCGGTGCTGTACTGGAGCTTTTTGCGTCCTTAGCTATAGCCTTGGTCGCTTTGTATTTAGGTTTGGGTTTACTTGGCGAGTTGCCCTGGGCTAAAGCGCAAATTCCGGTTTCTTATCAACCGGCACTTTTTATCTTACTCATGGCACCAGAGTTTTATGCACCACTTCGTCAACTGGGTGCTGATTATCATGCCAAAGCTCAGGCCGAAGCCGCTTTTGCCAGTCTGGCTCCGATCTGGGCTCTGCCTGTGTGCACTGGAGGCGATACTCAGGCCCCGACAGAGCCAGTGGTTATTGAGTTTCAGCACCTAAGTCTATTGGGGTCAGAACACAGAGCTGCACTGCTTAAGGATATTCAGCTGCAAGTTCAACCTCAGCAACGTATTGGCATTATTGGCCCAAGCGGTGCAGGAAAAACCAGTCTGCTGGAAGCTTTACTGGCTTTTCAGCAGCCGGATCAAGGTCAGATCCGGATTGCGGATCACAACCTGACAGAATTGGATTTAACCCAGTGGCGACGGCAACTGCTGTATTTGTCGCAACAGAGCCAGTGGTTAAGTGGCACAGTGCGCAGCAATTTGCTGTTGGCAAAACCACAAGCGACAGAGCAAGAACTGCAGCAGGTGTTGCAACAGGCGCTTTGTGCCGACTTTGTGTTTGCTTTACCTCAAGCTTTGGACACAGAACTGACAGAAGGCGGAATAGGCCTTTCAGGGGGGCAATTACAGCGTCTGGCGCTTGCCAGAGCCTTATTAAAACCAAGCTGGCTTTGGCTGCTGGATGAACCCGCGTCTATGCTGCCCGTTGAGCAACAAAGGCAGTACTTTCAACAACTAGAGCTGTTAAGCCGTGGCAAAACCTTACTGCTGGCGACACATCAATTGCAGCACCTGCAGTGGCTGGACCAAGTGTGGCTTATAAATGAGGGCCAGATTATTGCCACAGGTTCTGTGGCAGACATTCAGGCTCACCCTCTGTATCAGGCCAGCTACAGCCAGGAATCAACATGAAGGATCAACTGAAGCTTTCAGCTTTGATGCGCCAGCACTGGCGCTGGTGGTTACTTAGCCTGACGCTAGGGGCTGTTACTCTCGGCAGTGTGATGGGGTTACTGACAGTGTCTGGCTGGTTTATTACAGCAGCTGCAGCGGCAGGTTTACAGCTTGCTGGTGCAGGCACTTTTAACTACTTTAGCCCTGGAGCTCTGATCCGCTTTTTTGCCATCAGCCGGACAGCCAGCCGTTATTTTGAACGTTTAAGCTCGCATCAGGCTGTTTTGTTATTGCTGCAACAATTAAGACTTTGGTTTATGCGGCGCTTTTTAGCCAGCAGTTTCAGGCCTGATACCCAATCAGCGGATCTGTTGCAACGGCTAATCACTGACATAGACCGACTGGATCAATGGCCTTTACGTGTAGTCGCTCCGGTATTCTGGGCTTGTCTTATCAGCTCTGGCTGGCTGGCGGCGCTTTGGTTTTGGCAAGCAGAACTGGCTCAGATCGCTTGGATTTATCTGCTGGTGTTGCTGTGTGTGCCAGTGCTTGGAGTTGCATTGGGTTATCACAGAGCCTGTACTTTAGTTGAGCTGGCATCACAGCGCCGACACGAGTTATTGGAACCTTTATCCGCTTTAACTATGTTGCAACTGCATCAGGGTTGGTCAGGCGCAGAGCAACAATGGCAACACACAGAACAACAGTACCAAGCGTTGTTATGGCGTCAGCAATTGCTGGACTTGTTTTGCCAGTTTTTGCTGCTCAGCGCTATTGCCCTGATGAGTTTTCATTTGTTAGTGACAGCTTTGCCATTGTTACAACACCAACAGATCAGCATAGCGGCTTTGGTGGCTCTGCTGATGTCGGCTATGGCTTTACCAGAGATCTGGTTACCGCTGGCCACTTTGTATCGCCATCTGGCCGACAGCAAGATGGCAAAACGACGCTTAAATCAAATTCAACCAGCGACCGAAAACGGCAGATTCAGCACTGTGGAAGGGCCTTTGCGATTAGAGCTGCAACAGCTGTCTGTGGGTTTTCCGGGGGCTGTGCAACACACATTACCACTGACGATCAAGTTAAAAGCAGGTGATCTGTTATGGCTGCAAGGCCCATCAGGTGCAGGGAAATCAGCTTTTCTCAGCACGCTGGCTGGGTGGCTGCCGCCTTTGTCGGGCCAGGTTTTGCTTAATGGCACAGAGTTACAGCAGTATAGGTCCAACACTCAAAGGCAACAGATCAGCCTGCAGTCTCAGCATATCAGCTTGTTTAATATGACACTGGCGGCTAACTTGCGTCTGGCGAAACCAGAAGCCAGTGACGAAGAATTACGCCAAGCCTTAGCTGATACTGTATTAAGCGAATGGGTAACCACTTTGCCGCAAGGGCTTGAAACAGAACTCGGCGAATATGGTGTTGCTGTATCTGGTGGACAAGCCAGACGTATAGCGCTAGCCCGTTTGTTATTACAAAATACCAGCATCCTGTTGCTTGATGAGCCTTTCGTCGGGCTGGACCCAACCACCGCACAGCAATTAATCCACAACCTTCGCCGTCGTTGTCATCAGCACATTTTGATCATCACCAGCCATCAGCCCTTCGCAGTGGATACAAACTGCTATCAATTACAACTAAAGGTGTTGTAAATCAAATAAAAAGATCAACTACAGCACTGTCTTTGACTATGTTTAACAGGCCATAGCTGCGTATTTATCTTAAATCACAATGCTAAAATTGATAAATATGAAAAAACTAGTAATTCGATTCGGCGAGCTGTATAATTCGTGCGACAAAGGTTAATGCAATTGTAAAAAGGTACAAGGGCTTAACTCAGTCAAAGTAGGCAAGGACACCTCACCTGAAGCAAGGTCGCATACCTTATAGAAACCAAAAACTTAGTCAAGGTTGACTGCAGATATCTAAGAAGGCTGACATCATTTGGCCTTTGATGAAGTACTACACTATAAAATCGATGAGGATACCCTATGTTAAAACGTAAATTACTGGCAGCAACTATTGCCGCAACTTTGTGCGGCACCAGTCAGGCCGCAGTAGACATTAATGGTTTTGCGTCGATCAAAGGCGGTATGGCACTTGGCAGTGGCGACGAGCTGTATGGCTACGACGATGACTTCAGCTTTAAAAATGAAAGTCTGGCAGCACTGCAGGTCAAGTCAGATTTAGGCGATAAACTATCGATCACTGCTCAGCTGTTAGGCCGTGGCGCTAACGACTGGGACGTTAAATTTGAATGGGCTTTTTTAAGTTACGATTTAACCGATACTCTGCGTGTGAACGCAGGTCGTTTAAGAACTCCGTTTTACAAATACTCAGACTTCCGTGATGTGGGTTATGCCTACGATTGGTCACGCGTGCCACAAAGTGTCTATGGTTTAGGCTTTGATAATATCGAAGGCGCTTCGTTATACCATACGACTACCCTGGGTAATTTTGACTCATCCTTGCAGTTAATTGTCGGCAGTTATGACGGCGATGCCGCCATTGGTGATGCAGCAGCAGAAGCCCAAATTGATAATGTGACAGGTATAGCCTGGGAACTGGGCCAGGATGGATATTCATTCCGTATGGCTTACCTGGTCGGTAAAACCACATTCTATGTTGACCAACTGGATAACAGCGCTACAGGTTTATATGCCCAATTAAGAGCTTTTGGCTTAGGTGCATTGGCAGGTGAATTGGATATAGTAGATGAGTCGAGCTCTTTTGCCGGTATTGGTTTTAACATTGATAAAAATGACTGGCTGGTGGTGTCGGAAATCACCAAAGCTTCAGTAGATAACTCCTTTATCTCTGATCAGGAATCCTACTACATTTCTATTGGTCACCGCTTTGACAACATCACACCTTATGTGTCTTTTGAAAAAGAAGACAATGATGCCAAGACTGAAATTTATGCTGGTGTGCCGACAGCTTCACCTATTTTTGGTCCGGTGGCTGGTTTGGTGAACCAAATGGAGACTGAACGTAACAGCATCAACGTCGGTGTGCGTTATGATTTCCACCCTTCAGCTGCATTTAAAGCTCAATATACCAACGCAGACAATAAAACGGCTGATCGCAAAGACAGCGTCTTGGTTGTTGGCGTAGATTTGGTGTTTTAAGGAATCCACTTATGTTTAAAAAATTACTGTTAATTCCTGCCCTGACTCTGAGCTTTATGGCTTTTGCCAATGTTGCAGTGATAGTTCACCCATCCAATGCGGCGACTTTGTCGCAGGATGACATCAATAAACTATTTACCGGTCGCGCCAAAAGTTTTACCGATGGCAAAGCTGCTGAACCAGTGAATCTGGCCGAAGGCGTTGCAATTCGAGCTGACTTCGACCAAAAAGCTTTGGGCCGTTCTTCCAGCCAAATGAAAGCCTATTGGTCTAAACTGGTATTTACTGGTAAAGGCACCCCACCTAAAGAAATGGCGTCTGAACAGGAAGTGCTGGATGCAGTGGCGAAAAACCCTGCAGCTATTGGTTACGTCAGTGCGGGCGCAGTAACTGGCGGTGTCAAAGTTGCCTTAACACTGAACTAGAGGTTGTCCAGGCAGGTGACGCACTCACCTGCCTTTGTTGTAAGCCTTATTCTGGATACTACTTATGCTGAAACACCTGAGTTTACTAAAAAAAATCTGGCTTATTATTGCCATCGCAATCTTAGCTTTTTTAATAGTACTGACCTCATCTATTTACTTTACGGCCCGCAATGCTGACAGCATTGTGCTGATTAAAGACAAAATGTATGACAGTTCTAAACTTGCCTCCCAAATGGTGGTGGAATTTAATGCGGTCGAAGAATTTTTTACTCAGTCTGTTTCATTGTCAGATCCGGATATCCTCAGCACAGCAAAAACAACACAAGAGCGGGTGCTCGCTAATCTGGCCAAACTAAAACAACTGGACACAGCCAATCTGAAACAGCTGGAAACGCTGGAGCAAAACTTTAGTGCTTATGCCAAAGCCGCTGCAGAAATTGCTCAGTCGATGATAGATGGCACTTTAGACATGAGTGCAGCCCAAAGCATTATTCAAAATAAGACCACTTTGTATGAAACGGCAAAAAGTGGTTTTGTTGCCTACGAAAAACAAACCGATGATAACTTCCAGCAAATTCTGGTGGATATGTCGGCCTCATCAGAACGCTCTGTATTAATCATTGTGTTATGCGGCACTGTCTTGTTGATTATTATGGCCGTCGTTGGCCATGTGATAGGCAGAAACATCAGCAAAACAGCCAATAACCTGGCCAGCTCTTTACAGGTGTTAGCCTCAGGCAAAGGTTCATTGTCCAGTCGTCTTTCTATCGACTCTGAAGATGAATTTGGCGCCGTGGCCCGCAACTTCAACGAATTTATTTCCTTATTGCAAAGCTCCTTTGTCGCCATAGCCCAGTTAGTGGATCCGGTCAGCCGCACTGCTGATGCCCTGGCCAAAGGCATGAAAGAGTTGGATAGCATGACAGGTCAGCAGAAAAACGACGCTGATACAGTGTCCCATTCCATGGAAGAAATGCAAAGCAGCGTCAAGGACATCAGCCAATCCGCCAATGCAGCTTCTGGCAGTGCCAATGATGCCAGCCGTTTGGCTAAACTGGGGTATGAAAAAACCACCTCTTCTGTGCAGGCTTCTAAAGATTTGGCAGGCGAAATAGCCCATACCAGCGCGGTGATCACTGAACTGGCAAAACAAACTCAGGAAGTGGGTGGTATTTTAAAAAGCATCAACGATATTGCCGACCAAACCAACTTACTGGCATTAAATGCTGCTATTGAAGCGGCGCGTGCTGGCGAACAAGGCCGGGGTTTTGCGGTGGTTGCAGATGAAGTACGTTTACTGTCGTCGCGCACAGCCTCTTCAGTTACTACTATTCGCGACTTGCTTGGCAAACTGACACAAAACGTCGACAGCGCCGTGCGTTTAATGGATCTGGCAGTGAACAAAGCCAATAACAGCGCAGTGCTGACAGCTGAAGCTGGCAGCTCTATCGAACTGATTAATCAGGAAATTGACAAAATTAATATGGTCAATGCCCAAATCGCCACGGCCACTGAAGAGCAAACTATGGTGGCCAGTTTAGTGCTGGACAATACCCACCAAATGGCCGACTCATTCAGCAGAACTATTCAGGTGCAAAATACAGTGGCTGATATATCAGACCAGCTGCGTGGTCTGGCTCAGGAACTGAATACTGTGTCGTCCAAGTTCAGGGAGTAAAGAGTTTAGAGAATAAAGAGTTCTGAAACTAAAAAGTTCAGCAATAAAAAATTACGGCTGCTGCCAATGGCGCAGCCGTACTCTATTTGGCTTCCCTTTGATGTCCTACCGCTTAGTCTGCTGTCCTCAGCTGAAATTGCTGGCATATAACATCAGCCAAAGCCGGGGCCTGTTTTAACTTTTCCTGATCCTGCAAGCTACAACTGGGCAAGTCAGCCACTTGTTTTGTGTGTTGGGATAATAAAGACAAGGCACCATTGGCTAAGAGTTGCAAAGCCCACTGGCTGGAACTGGCAGCACAGTTTCCTAGTATCAGATCGGCCCCTGAGGCTAAAGCATCCTCTTTAACCTGAACACAAAGTTCTGGATTTTGGCTGTTTTGTAACTGAACAAAACCTTGTTGCCCCGCTTTCCAGTTCCACTGCTGACAGCTTTGATCAACCCAATTTTGTTGAGTCACTGCTGCACCGCTCTGTGCACTGCAGCCTTGAGTGCTCCAGACTTTGCCACTTTGCCTGCTACTCAGCACAGTGTTGCCTGTGGGTAACAATAACCAGTCGTCACATAACTCTGCTTCATCCCCTGCTTTACAGGCCATTGAGCTTAATGCCTTTTGTTCCGCAGCATTTAATAACTGATAGTAGCCATCAGTGCCCGCTTTCAACTGCCATTGCTGTGTTGGCTGATTGACCCAGGCCGACAATTCGCGCTCTGCCCCAATAAATAAACCAGCCTCATCAGCTAGTCGATAACGGCCTTTGGTGGTTGGATCAATAATCCAGTGGCCTTGCTCAGTACAACTTTGTTCTGTCAAACCTTGCTCCGCTGGCGTCAGACATAGCTGGCTAGAGCGATTGATTAACTGCCATTTCACACCTTGTGGTACCACGGTCAGAGGACCATTTTCGCCGGAAGGCGCTGCCACTGTCTGGCCTTCAGGCACCGGAGTGCCAAAATCCGGTGTACCATCCGCCTTGAAGCTGAAAGGCTGAGCTCTTACTGAACGGCTGGCACCGCAGCCATCGGTTGCTTTGTTATTACCGTGATACACCAGCCAGTTTTCTGTGCCATCCGGTGAGGTAAAAAAGCCATTATGGCCAGGACCAAACACGCCATTCCCCCGCTCAAACACAGGTTGCTCTGCTTTCACCCATGAACTGGCATCCATAGGACTGTCACCCACCAGTTCCAGCAAGCCCAGTTTATAATCCGGTGTGTCACAGTAGCTGGCTGAATAAATCACAAAAGTCCGGCCATCGCGTTTCAATACTTCAGCGCCTTCATTCACCTTACGGCCTGATTGCTCCCAGGGCAATGAAGGGCGGGATAACACCATGCGCTCGCCGGTTAAAGTCCAGGGATTGGACATTTCGCTGATCCAATTCAGTTGTTCGTCCCCGACCCATTCCGACCACAACAGATACAATTTTCCGTTGTGCTCCAGATAGTTGCCGTCAATATTCCAGCTATCCGGCATAGGAGAACCTTTGTACTGATAAGGCCCCATAGGATCGTCACCAGCACTTTCCAGCACAGACAAATGCTGACCATCTAAATTTTCCTGTTTGCCCGAGGTATACATCATGTACCAGCGTGGACCATCAGGGCCTTGCAAACGATGAAATTCAAAAGCCCAGAAGTTGCAGCAGCTTTTTGGGTTGGTTTCAGACCAGACATTCACCGGGGTGGCCGTAGCTAAACCGGCCAGAGTTGGCGATTTACGCATCACCAGCTGAGAAGTCCAGGTGGTGGTGGTCAGGTAATAATTGCCTTGCCAGTATTCCAGCCAGGGATCAGCGCCGTTAGCAAACAAAGGGTTAGTAAAACTTTGGTCTTCAATTGCTGCTGTAGCCGCTTCAACTGGCGCGGCAGCGACTGAAACTACATCGCTGTTTTTTTGTTCTGGCGAGCACGCAGCCAACACACTAAGTAAGCAGATCGCCAATGGCATACAGTACCCTTTTAAGCCGGGTAAAGGCTTGGTTTTAAAAGTCATAGCTAACCCTGTCTGGTCTGTTGATTTTATATTTGTATTACAATAAGACTTTATGAGTCTAAAACGAAAAGCCGCCGAAAACAACAGGGGCGGACAGTTGTGTTTGCTATCCGCCCCCAGACTTACAACCTCTCCAGCAGCCACTGCTGATTGGTGCCGCCTGTGACTGTCCATTGCAGCACTTTGGCATCATTGGCTGTACTGGCACCACTGACATCCAGTACATGATTACTTAGCACAGAACGAATACGGCTATAACCGGCACCAGCATCTTCAATCAACCATTTTTGTCCGGCACCACCCCAGTAAGGCCATTGCGCTATGCTGGCTCCTGCAGCGGTAGACAATTCCCAAACATCCAGCGCCTGACCACTGTGGCTATTGATCAAACTATAACTGCCATCGCCCAGGCTAATTAATTGCCACTGCTGATGTAAGCCCGAACCTAAACTGTACTGCTCCACCATGGCACCATTGGCGGTTGAGGCATTGTCTAACGACAAATACTTGCCACTATGACGGGCTTTAATACGATATGTGCCTTCACTGACCCCACCACAACTGGTGACACTGAAATTGCGGGTTAAGCTTGGCCAGCCCGAACTAAAGCTCATTTTCAGCAGATCCAGCTTGGCATTACCAGCGTCGTTTAAGTCGTAATAGTGAGTGGACACATACTGGCAACCGCTGTCTTTTAATACTCCGACATGGCCTGGCCCTTTGTAATTGCCACTTTGATTAGGCAATAAACTGCGCTCGTTCTGATAAGGCCCCCAGACTGAGGTAGAGCGCGCAACCTGAATGTAATAACTGCTGTTACTGCCCTGACAACAAGCGCCGCGGTTCAGATACAAATAATAATAATTGCCCTGACGACTGATGTAGGGAGCCTCTATACTTTGATGATTACCGCCGTAAATATGCTGCACATTGCCAAGAGTTTTGCCTGTGGCTGGATTGATTTCGACCAGCCCTAAACCGCCAAAAAAGGAGCCATAACTCATATAAATCCGGCCATCGTGATCACGAAACAAGGCAGGGTCTATCGCATTAATATCGGTGCTGGCACCACTGGAACTGACCACCATGCCTAAATCCACCCAGTTTGGATTTTTCAGCGAAACACTGCGCGCCACACCAATAGCAGAACGCGAACTACCAAAAGTAGACACCGAATAATACAGGTAATAATAGCCTTTCATCTGAATCACATCAGGCGCCCAAAATGCACCGGCAAAGCCTGGCACAGCGCTGTTGATCCAGCCAGGCCAGCCAGATGGAAACACAGGGCTGGCTGTCGCAGACCAATGGGTCAGATTCGTAGAGGTGGAATACCAGATCCCTTGCCCTGTAGTGAAGTGAAAATAAGTGTCGCCGTCTTTGATAAGACCAGCCGGGTCGTGGGAGTTAGGCACTCCTGTAATAGTCACAGCTTGTACAGCAGCACAGAATAAACTCAAAAGGCCCAGCAGGCCGGATCGCCAGTAGCCTGACGGCCATTTTTTTGTATGTTGCATAGGTATGTCCTTGTCTGTCGTCATCATTATTTTTAGTGGTTATCGTTATTTGTAATACAATAACAACTAAATAAACTAGAACAGAAATTCACAAATGCAACTTTTGATTGCCGAAGAAGTGCAGCAATCAGTTTTTGAGTAACAGACTCTGATAACCCAACCAGTCTTTGTCATCAACCTGCGGCCAGCCGTTTTTATCCCAGTTTAAGGCGGTGATTTTCAACTTTTGCAGGCCGTTATCAGCCATCTCGTAGGCATGAAACACCAGATAATCTTTGCCGTCGAAGCCGTATACTGAGTTGTGGCCTAAACCTGGCCAGTCGCTGTTGCCTTTAAGCAATACAGAGCCGCCGCCAGCAGCTAAATCTTTGCCCTCTTTATCCAGATAAGGCCCGGTTAAGCTTTTAGAGCGCCCGACCACTATATGATAAGTGCTGTCTTTACCACGACAACATTTGCCATAAGAAACAAAGAGATAATAAAACTGATCTTTTTTGTAGATAAAAGGCGCTTCCAGCTCAGCAGGGCCTGGTTCGGCATCATCTAAAAATGCTGGCCGCTCTGCTTTGGCCAGTGTATGCCATTGTTCAGGCTGCGCTATACGGGTCAGGCTTTGGTCCAGCTTCACTAATTTCAGCCCACCCCAAAAGGAGCCAAAACTCATCCAGGCTTGGCCTTGTTCATCCAGAATGATGGCAGGGTCTATCGCATTCCATAAGTCACGTTGTGGCACAGACTGCAGCACTATGCCCTGATCCACCCATTGATACTTTGGATCTTGTGGATCCAAAGTAGTATTAACCGTGACTCCGATAGCCGAGGTATTTTTGCCAAAAGCGGAGATGGAGTAATACAGATAAAACTTACCCTGATGCTGAAAAATATCCGGCGCCCAGATATGGCCATCAAAGCTTGGCGAAACAGATTTTGCCCAGTCTGGCTCAGTCGCAAACACCCGACCACCTAAACGCCAGTTTTTTAAATCACTGGATTGATAAAAGGTAATGCCTGGCCCTGTGCTGTATAAAAAATACTGACTTTTTTCTTTGGCCATTACCGGATCATGAATACTGACTTGTTCAGCCTGTAATGGGTTTGCCAAAAGCATAGTGCTACTAAAAAGTGCCAACCTAAGTGCAGCAGCTCTGAAATTAAGCTTGCTCATGTCGTCCATCCTGTTTTAGTTGAATTTGTATTACAAATAGCATAAGTTCAACGCAGCAAGCAATAACGGGCAGAAACACCACTGCTTTAAGTTGCGCTGAAGACAACAAGAAAACTCTAAAAATAACCATATAAAACAAATAGATAATTACTATCATTCGGCAGAGCCTTCAATCTGTTTTCTGGCTTGCCAGCCGAATTCAATAGTAATACTATAAGATCATAAACCAAATAAATTAGGTTTTAGCATCAGGATCCAACCGCGTTTTAACGACGGATGAGAAAAACTGAGCATAAAACTGATGTAAACCACAGGGGAGTCGAATGGCAGGTTATAAACTTTCTGTCATGGAGAAAATTGGCTTTGGCGCCGGCGATATGGCCGTCAATGTCGTGATTTCTTCCATGATGCTGATCATCACGTTTTTTTACACTGATATCTTTGGTTTAAAAGCCTCAGACGTTGCGATTTTATTTTTGGTGGTGCGACTGATTGATGCAGTGACCGACCCTTTGATGGGCATGCTAACCGATAAATTTACCACCCGCTGGGGTCGCTATCGGCATTATTTCCTCTTTATGGCCATCCCTTTTGGCATCTCGGTATTTTTGACCTTCTCAACACCGGATCTGGATTACAACGGTAAGCTGGTGTGGGCTTATGCCACCTACATCTTCATCACCCTGATGTTTACGGCTGTCACTATCCCCTATATTTCCATTATTGGCGTTTTGACCGACTGCCCAAAGGAGCGTTTATCCGCCAATGGTTACCGTTTATTCTTCGCCAAAATTGCCGCCTTTTTAGTCACTATTATAGTGCCAGTATTAGCAGCACAGTGGGGCGAAGGCCAACTGGCAGCAGGTTATCAGGCCGCTATGGGATTGATGGGCGCTATGGCCAGTTTATTGTTTTTATTCTGCTTTTTTAATACCACTGAACGTTTGCAGCATCAGGTGGAAACCAAACCTTTTTTCAGTCAGCTAAAGCTGTTGCTTAAAAATGATCAGTGGCTGATTTTATGTGCTGTTTGTGTCACAGGCACTATTGGCTATGTCATTCGTGGCTCAGTGGCTGCTTATTACGCCAAATATTATCTGGGTGGTGATGCCACTATGCTGTCGGCTTTTTTATCTACCGGTGTGGTCGCCGCCATTCTGGCTATGGTGGCATCGACCTGGATCACCAAACATTACTGCAAAGTAAAACTGTTCCGTACAAGCCAGATTGTGGTAGCAGTATTAAGTGTGCTGCTGTTTGTGCTGGTGAAACCCGGTGATTTATGGCTGGCTTTTGTGTTGTATTTTTTACTCTCTTTTGTCGTGGATTTGCATGCGCCTGTGTTCTGGTCGGCCATAGCTGAGGCCGTAGATTACGGCGAACACAAAACCGGTCAGCGCGTATCAGGTTTAGCTTTTGGTGGTATTTCGTTTTGCCAGAAAGCAGGCATGGGCATAGCTGGTTTTGTGGTGGGTAGCTTATTAACCTTCTTTGATTATCAACCTGATCAAGTGCAAAGCGAATTCAGTTTATTGGGTATAGCACTGATGTTGTCGGTGATCCCTGGCTTCTTCCATTTGCTCATGGGCCTTTTGATGTACAAATACAAAATTACCGACAACTTTTATCAGGACATGGTGGCAGGCCACATTCAAAGCCCAAAGCCTGAGCCGGCAACACCGGCAGTCCAGCTGGTCAATGCCAAATAACACTTTTAAAATAGCGCACTGGAGTTTTTATGCGATTGTTAACGCCTTTAATTGAACAGCGGGCCGACCCCTGTATTTATCGTCATAGTGATGGTTATTATTATTTCACCGCCTCTGTGCCGGCCTATGACAGAGTTGAGTTGCGCCGCGCCCGTACTATTGAAGAGCTGCCTCAGGCCACTCCAATCACTGCCTGGTTAAAACCAGAGTCAGGCCCTTATTCTGAGCTTATTTGGGCGCCGGAAATTCATTTTCGTCAGGGTGCCTGGTATATCTACTTTGCAGCGGCCCCAAGTCGCGAGATTAAAAATAAACTGTTTCAGCACCGTATGTATGTGATGTGCTGCAAAGACGCTAACCCTATTGAAGGGCAGTGGCAGTTTTTAGGCCAGATAGATACAGGTATCGATACCTTTTGTCTGGACGCTACCACCTTTGAGCACCAAGGCCAGCTGTATTATTTGTGGGCGCAAAAAGATAACCAGATTGAAGGCAACAGCAATTTATACCTGGCTACTATGGATACACCGGACAACATCAGCAGCGCGCCTGTGCTGTTGAGTAAACCTGAATTTGACTGGGAAACCCGTGGTTTTTGGGTTAATGAAGGCCCAAGCGTGTTGATTCGTCACGGCAAAGTATTTATCAGCTACTCCGCCAGTGCCACAGATGAAAACTATGCCATGGGGCTATTGTGGGCCGATGAAAATGCCAACCTGATGGACCCACAGAGCTGGCATAAATTGCCAGAGCCAGTGCTGCAAAGCTGCTTTGAGCATAAAGTTTATGGCCCAGGCCATAACAGCTTTACAGTATCGGCTGATGGCAACACCGATTTACTGGTGTATCACGCCCGCACTTACACTGAAATAGTTGGCGATCCACTTTGGGATCCAAACCGCCATACCTATGTTAAAGCGCTGAGTTGGGATGATCAGGGTATGCCGGTATTTGGCCGCCCTTCTTTACAAGAATGAAAATGGGGTCAGATCACATTGTTAACTGTTAACAATGTGATCTGACCCTAATTTTAGGGGATTGATGATGATCAGGTTATTTACTGCCCTACTCTGCTTTACAACTTTATCGCTGGCTGCCGTAGAATCCTTGCCTTTGTCTGCAGTAAAGCTGACCGACGGCCCCTTTTTGCATTCAGAGCAAACCAATCTGAAGTACTTACTGGCGCTGGATGCAGACAAATTACTGGCACCACTGCGCCGTGAAGCTGGTATTAAAAACAAGGTGGAGTCCTATGGCAACTGGGAAAATACCGGTTTAGACGGTCATATGCTGGGGCATTATTTAACAGCTCTGGCTTTTATGGTTAGCGCTACAACAAATGAGCAGATCAAAGCCCGACTGGATTACTTACTAACCGAACTTGAGAAAATCCAGCAGGCACAGCAGGGATATTTAGGCGGAGTGCCCGGCAGTAAAGCCTTATGGCAACAAATTCAGCAAGGCCAGATTGAAGCCGATTTATTTAGCCTGAATAAACACTGGGTGCCTTTTTACAATATCCATAAAACTTTCGCTGGCCTGCGGGATATCTATCAGCAAACCGGCGATAAGCGCGCCAAGACCCTGTTGCTGAATTATGGCAACTGGCTGAAAAGTCTGGTCAAAAATTTAAATCCTACCCAGATACAGCAAATGCTGCTGACCGAACATGGTGGCATGAACGAAGTACTGGCTGATATGGCGGTCATTTTTGATGACAATAGCTATATGACATTAGCCAAAGACTTTACCGAATTACGTATTCTTGAACCACTGCTGAAAGGCGAAGATAAGCTGACAGGTCTGCACGCCAACACCCAAATTCCTAAAGTGGTAGGTATTGCCCGTATTGCCGAACTATCCGGCGATAAAAACTGGTTAAAAGCCGCTGAATACTTCTGGTCTTTAGTGGTAGAGCAGCGCACTGTCGCAATAGGTGGTAATAGCGTGCGGGAGCATTTTCATCCCAAAGACGACTTCAACCCTATGTTAAATGAAGTGGAAGGGCCTGAAACCTGCAATACCTACAATATGCTGAAACTCTCCATGCTGCTGTACCGTCAGACTGGCCAGAGCAAATACCTCGATTATTATGAGCGGAGCTTGTGGAACCATATTCTGGCCAGCCAGCATCCGGAGCATGGCGGCTTTGTTTATTTTACCCCGATGCGGCCCCAACATTACCGGGTTTATTCCAAAGTGGATCAAGGCATGTGGTGCTGTGTGGGATCAGGCATAGAAAGCCATAGCAAACATGGCGAATTTATTTACAGTTTTGATAACAACGCTTTGCAAGTGAATTTGTGGATAGCATCCAGCATGAACACTCCACAAATAAAACTGCACCAGCAGACCTTGTTTCCAGATGAAAACAGCACTGAATTGGTATTTGACGCAGCAAGCGAACTGAACCTGCAGCTGCGTTATCCATCCTGGGCTGGTGCCGTTAAAGTCTGGCGTAATGGTAAAGCCGTTCAGCTGACCGCCAAAGCCGGTGAACATATTCTGCTTGCTGGCCCCTGGCAGCAAGGCGACAAAGTGAAACTTGAGCTGCCGATGCAGTTAAATCTGGACCCTATGCCAGCTAAGCCTGATTATCATGCGGTATTGTACGGCCCTATAGTGCTTGCCAGTCGCAGTGCCCCTTTTAAAAACGAAAGCTTAAAATTTATCGGTGATGACAGCCGTATGGGCCATATAGCGTCGGGCCCAACCTGCCCTGTCTCCGCTGCCCCACTTTATATCGGCGATACAAAAAACTTCCTCGCCAGTTTAAAGCGTCTGCCCAATCAACCCTTGAGCTTCAGCACTGGCCAGGGCTTTTTACAAGGTCAGCCAGAGCTGATCCCTTTTTTCCGGCTGCATGACAGCAGATACCAAATTTACTTTCAGCACACTAGTCTTGAAGGCTGGCAACAACAAAAAACAGCGCAAGAACAGCAAGATAAAGCCGCAGCTTTACTGGAACAACAAACGCTGGATAAAGTCTATCCAGGCGAACAGCAGCCTGAATCGGACCATTTTTATCAGGGTGAACAAAGCGAAGCGGGTATCAATTTGGGCCGACATTGGCGGCACAGTAAAAGCTGGTTTAGTTATCAGTTAAGCCACAAAGGCCAGCAAAATCTGACCTTAAGGCTGGAGTATTTTGGTCTGGATGGCGGACGAGCGTTTGAAGTCTGGCTGGATGATAAAAAGCTAACCGACGTGGAGCTGAAAAGCGGCCTGGGGCCGGACTGGTACAGTGTCGATTATCCAATCCCGAATGATTTGCTGCCGAAAAATGCCGATCATTTCAGGATCAAATTTGTCGCCAAGCCCGGCAGCATCGCCGGTGGACTCTATCAGGTGCGTTTGCTGAAGTTATCGCTTAACTGATGCCCACCGCATAACGGCTGACCCAGTGCTTTAACGGGCCAGCCTTTTCTGCCACAGCTAAACCCAACTGACGTAAAAAACGCACAGGGGGCAAGCTGCTGCTGAAGCTTTGATAAAACAGATCCATAGCCGACATCATCAGCGCATTTTCACGCTGACGTGTGCTTTGGTACTGCTTTAACAAAGTACGGTCTGCTAAATCCTGACCTTGTGCAAAAGAGCGCTCCAGCAGCTCAGACAACAGCATCGCATCGGCAAAACCTAAGTTCACGCCCTGGCCTGCCAGCGGATTAATACTGTGAGCTGCATCCCCTACCAGCACCAGCCGTCCTTTGACATAGTCCTTCGCATGCACCCGGGCTAACGGAAAACTGGCCACTTGTTCTACAGTAATGTTGCCAAGCCTGGCCGGAAAAGCCTGCTGGATCTGTTCAGCCAAAGCGGTTTTAGATAATGCCGCCAGCTGTTTAATTTTATGATGATGGTCGTACCAAACTAAAGAGCCTTGCTTACCTGGCAAAGGTAAAAAAGCCCGTGGGCCTGATTCGTTAAATTGCTGCCAGGTCATATCCTGCTGCTCGCACTCTGTATTGACTATGACCACTAAACAGCTTTGCTGATACTGCCAGCCCGACACAGCAATTTGTGCTAACTGGCGCAGCTGCGACTGCCCACCGTCTGCGGCTATCACCAGTTTAGCGTTCAGCTCACCAAATTCTGCTGTGCTGATACTGGCATAGTCAGTATGCTGCTCAAAACCAGTCACAGTGGCTGGGCA
The DNA here is from genome assembly GCF_029269265.1 of Rheinheimera sp. 1928-s. Taxonomy (GTDB): domain Bacteria; phylum Pseudomonadota; class Gammaproteobacteria; order Enterobacterales; family Alteromonadaceae; genus Pararheinheimera. Next base: position 781,687 of record NZ_JARIXP010000001.1, on the reverse strand, counting down.
AAACAACTGCAAGTTGGCAGGAAAGTTGGCCCACAGCGCCTGCTGAATAAGATTGTTTTCAACAATATGGCCCAGATGGGTCAGTGCTACTTCATCGGCATGAAAAGTGAGTCCAGCCTGTTCGCCTTCAAACGCCTGTAAACGTTTATAAGGGCATAAACGCCATTGCTGCAGTAAAGACCAGGCGCCTAAATCCGTCAGCCACTGTTCGCTGCGTCTGTTAATAGCAGATACACGAAGATCAACAGTACTTTGTGGGTCATAAGCTGAGACAGGCTGTTTTTCAATTAAGCCCACTTGTAAACCAGCACGACTTAACTTCAGCGCCACTGAAGCGCCCACCATACCACCACCTACAATTAATATATCCAGCACAACAACCTCCTGCTCACTTCAGAACATTCTACCCTGCTTTTCGATTTTTACTTTGCGCTATATCAGCAATTATTCGTCATTTATTCAGCAGCCGCTGAAAGAATATCCAGACAACTCCGGTATATAAGCTCATATCACTTAAGGAAAAACCAAAATGAAAATTCAGCATATTCTGTTACTTAGCCTCAGCCTTTTCAGTTTTAGCCTGTTGGCAGAACCCCGTATTGCCCAAAGCCCTGAAGATATTAAACCCTTATTAAATGGCATGCAGGCGCCTGTGGTCAGTCTGCAGGATGCGACAGGCAAAGCTGTAGAATTCAATTCAGTGTTAAAGCAGCAAGACACAGTGCTGGTATTTTACCGCGGTGGCTGGTGTCCTTATTGCAACCTGCAACTGGCTGCTTTGCGTGAGATTGAACCTAAACTCAAAGCTCTGGGTTACCAGTTGATAGCCGTCACACCAGACAGTCCGGCGGCAGTTCAGGCCAGTTTAAAAGACACTAAAGATGCTGCCATTACTTATACCTTGTTATCGGACAGTCAGTTCAATTTAAGTTCTGCTTTTGGAGTAGCTTATTATCTGGATGAAAAAACCAGTGCCACCTATTTAAACACCTACAAATTGAATCTGAATAAAGAACAAAGCAGCGGCAAAGTGGTATTGCCCGTGCCTGCTGTTTATATCCTGAACAAAGAGGGTTTAGTGCAGTACAGCTATCAACATATTAATTACAAAGTCCGCCTGCAGCCTGAGCTGTTGCTGCTGGCGGCTCGTTTGGCCAAAGAAAGCAAATAAGCTACATACATTCACTAAAAACCCAGTATTTATGCATATCCACCCATAGTTAATTCAGGGCAGCACGAACTGCCCTGAAACTCTGCCCCAACACTGTAAAACTCATTGACGAGCGCGCAAAAATACGGCATTTTGCGCGCCCTTGCAGCCCTGGCTTTTGGTTGCCCTTGAGGGCAAAACTGACTAGAGTAGCTGCATCTTTTTATTTGAATTCTGTTTTGAATTCTATTTTGAATTATAGCTCTGGCTTGAGGAGACTTTGCATGCGTAAGGTAACTGTGGCCGCCACCCAAATGATTGGTGGCTGGAATGTAGAAGAAAATATTGCCCGTGGTGAGCGCTTAGTCCGTGAAGCCGCTGAACAGGGCGCCCAGATCATCCTGCTGCAGGAACTGTTTGAGCGTAACTACTTCTGCCAGAAACAAAAGTATGAATATTTAGAGTTCGCGACTAGTGTCGAAGACAACGCGGCTATTAAACACTTCAGCAAAATTGCCAAAGAGTTGAATGTGGTGCTGCCTATCAGCTTTTATGAAAAAGCCGGCAACTGCTTCTACAACACTGTAGCTGTAATTGACGCCGACGGCAGCAACTTAGGTTTATACCGCAAGAGCCATATTCCTGATGGCCCGGGTTATAGCGAAAAGTTCTATTTCACTCCAGGTGACACAGGCTTTAAAGTCTGGGATACAGCTTATGCCAAAATTGGTATTGGTATTTGCTGGGATCAATGGTTCCCTGAATGTGCCCGCAGCATGGCATTAATGGGCGCAGAACTGTTGTTCTACCCTACTGCTATTGGTACTGAACCTCATGATGAAACAGTCAATTCGCGTGAACACTGGCAACGTACTCAGCAAGGCCATGCAGCTGCTAACTTAGTGCCATTGATTGCATCGAACCGTATTGGCCGTGAAACCGAAGACGACTTTGCTATTACCTTCTACGGCAGTTCTTTTATTGCCAACGAGTTTGGTGCAAAAGTAGAAGAAGCCGACGAAGTCAGCGAAGCTGTGTTGGTTCACACTTTCGATTTAGACGAAACAGCGAAAAACCGTCGTAACTGGGGCGTGTACCGTGACCGTCGTATCGACTTATACGGTGCTATCTTAACCAAAGACGGCAAAACTACCCCAACTGAAGGTAACAACTAAGATGGCTGTTACCTTAAACAGTACACCTCGTGCCGATGGTTTTTTTATGCCAGCCGAATGGGCCACGCATAAACAAACCTGGATGGTATGGCCAGAGCGCACCGACAACTGGCGTTTAGGCGCCAAGCCAGCGCAACACGCCTTTTGTGCAGTCATTCGTGCTATTGCCCGTTTTGAGCCTGTGACTGTATTGGCTTCTGCTGCTCAGTTTGCCAATGCTCAGGCGCAGTTGAGCTTAGAGCCAACCACTCACCCAATTCGTGTGGTTGAAACCTCAACAGACGACGCCTGGTGCCGTGACACAGGCCCTACTTTTGTCACCAATGGCAAAGAAGTGCGGGCGGTGGACTGGACCTTTAATGCCTGGGGCGGTTTAAACGGTGGTTTATATTTCCCATGGCACAGAGACGATCAGGTTGCGCAAAAAATTGCCAACATAGAAAGCACAGCACGTTACCGCACTGAAGGCTTTGTGCTGGAAGGTGGTGCTATTCATGTCGATGGCGAAGGCACTTTATTAACCACTGAAGAGTGTTTGCTGAATAAAAACCGTAACCCGGATTTAACGCGCGAACAAATCGAGCAGATGCTGTCGGACTATTTAAGTATTGATAAAGTCATTTGGCTGAAAGAAGGCATTTTTAACGACGAAACCGATGGTCATGTCGACAATATGTGCTGTTTTGTCGGCCCGGCTGAAGTATTGCTGGCCTGGACTGACGACAAAAACGATCCACAGTACGAACGTTCACGCGCAGCTTTAGAAATTCTGGAAAACAGCACTGATGCCAAAGGCCGTAAATTCACAGTACACAAGCTGCCTGTGCCCGCTCCTATGCTGGCCAAAGCAGACGAATACGCTACTGTGGATTTAACAGGTGCAGCAGTACCTCGTGAATCTGAAGCCCGTTTAGCCGGTTCTTACATCAACTTCTATTTATGCAATGGGGGTTTGGTGCTGCCGGTATTTGACGATGCCAATGATCAGGTTGCGATCGACCTCTTAACGAAACTCTTTCCACAGCATCAGGTGGTCACTGTGCCTGGTCGGGAGATTTTATTAGGTGGCGGTAACGTGCATTGTATTACCCAGCAACAACCAGCCTGATTTCACTTTAATTTAAAGTGAGCAAAGAAAAACGGGACTTCAAGTCCCGTTTTTTATGGCTTGCATCACCGGTGCATCTGAGGCGACATAGTCGTAACAATATAGTCGTAACAAGGTTCCCGACAGTTGCGGCATAGCGTCCATAAAAAAACCGCCGATAAAACGGCGGTTTTTGACTTGAACTATAAAGTTCGGTTATTTACGACGACGGCGTAATAAAGCCAGAGGTAATAACATCAGAGATAACCAACCTAAGCTACCGCTTGATTTTTTCGGCTCAGGAGCAATGGTTACATTGAATGTAGCCGTATTAGAAGTTAAACCAGCACTGTCAGTTGCAACTACAGTCACAGCCACAGTACCTGACTCTCCTGCGTTCGGCTTACGAACAAGAACAATTTTACCATCTGTATGTGCAAACAGAGCTGGTGTCACTGTCACTTTATCCAGAGTCGCACCAGCTTCGTTAATAGTTACCGCTGCATTACCTACCATAGTACCAGCTGCAGTTACTGTTGCCACTACGTTCGCAGAAGCGGCAGATGCAGTAACTACTGGAGGTGCATCAGGCACGTTAGCCACTGCGATATTTACAGTAGCTGGTGCGGAGATGTTACCCGCCTGGTTCACTGCAACAACAGAGATTTGAGCACTGGTAAAACCAGCTTCATAATCCAGTAAAGAGGCATTAGCTACAGTTACAGTACCATTTTTCTCAACATTGAAAGCCTGGCTTGAACTACCTGCAACCAGGAACTCTGCGATCTCAGGGTCAAGTAAGCCAATTTCAGCAGTCAACTGACCTAATACTGTTCCTGCTGGGCTATTTTCGTTGATACTGTAGTCAACAGTTTCAGCCATAACTGGAGCCGTTGTTGACGATGGTGTTTCAGCAGCAAAAGCCACATCACCTACTGCAGATAACAGCACTACACCAGCACCACCAGCACCCTCAATCACAATTTGAGCTTCCTGACCTGGTGCCAGGCTATCTAACTCGTCTCCTATTGCAGAAGGTGATGCGCTATCAGAAGTAGGCTCAACATCTGCACTTACTGAAACTAAAGTGACTGTTGGAGCTGCAACCAACCGGGCAGAAGCTTCAATAGAATCATCCAGTTCAGGACCCCAATCTGCACCAATAGCATTACCATCATTAATGGTGCGATAACGCGTACCGATAGTGCGGCCTAAATCAGCTGTAGACAAACCAATATCTTCAAAACACGCGGATAAGGTAACACTACGTTGACCCACTGAATGGAACAAATCCATTACAGAACCACTGTAGCTGCCATATGGTGTAACAAAAGTACCCATTACAGCAGGGAAAGCAGCGAAGTTAGTACCTAAACGAGTCAGCAAGAGGCTGTTCAACTGATGGTCGTATTCACCGTCATTATCGATATCTAAATCCACACCCACGTTCACTTGCTGAAGATGACTTAAACCATTCTCCAGAGTTAAAGTAGGAGCCAGCATTAAGCCGGAAGTACAGTACGTTGCTGGCACCTGAACCACATCAAGAGAAGCCGCACGTAAATCGTACGCAACACTTTCATCTTTCTCAGACGTACCAACTAACTGAGTTGCAAAAATATCCGCAGCTACAGCTCCAACGTTTTTCACTACTTTTACTGATGTATCATCAACAAATTTGCTACTCAGTTCCAAAGCCGCATTAGCTCTTGGCAGGATATGATAAACCAGATGTAAGTCATTGGTTGCTTCAGTACTTGCATCGTTAAAAACTAACGCTCCATCGTATTCAACTGTCGTCAGCTGCTCGTTTTTCTCTGTTAATACTGATGTATTAGCAAGCTCCCACTCAGGTAACTTAGTTGGATCAATAGTCACTGCCACATCAAAATTAGTCGACTGACCAGGCGCAACAGTAACAGTTTCAGGAATAACCCAGCTTAAGGCTTCGGTTTCAGTATCAGCGGCAAAACGATCCTGAATGCTCAGGCTGTAGGTTTTTGGCTCTGTACCAAAGTTTTTCAGCGTGACCGTTTTAGTCAGAGTTATAGTTTCAGTCAGAGTATTCAGACCAAAAGACAAGGCAGCCTGAGCAGTATTAAATTTCGGATCCTCAACCCAAGCGGCAACCGGCAGATTTACTGCTTTCTCAACATTGACTAAACCAGCACCCATAGCAGAGATAGGCGCTAATTCAGCATCAGGGTGCGCTTTTGGCAGCGTATAAACGTCCATATCCGCGGTATTCATCAGGGTAGCTTTCACTTCCTGAGCTGTGCGGTTTGGCATAGCTTCACGCAACAGAGCCGCAGCACCAGCAGTCATAGGGCCAGAAAATGAAGTACCTGAGTTTAAGGCCGTTTGATCACCAGTACCTACAGCTGCCATCACTATATTAGTGCCAGGAGCGGTAATTTCTGGTTTTAATAAACCTTCAATAGAAGGGCCACGCGAAGTGAAAGTCGCCAAACCACCGGCAGAGCTGATAGAGTTCGCAACTATGTTGTAAGTCACATCACCGTTGACCAATGCAGCTTTAATCGCATCGCCATCTTCTTTTGAAATACCTACAGATGGAATAGCTACGGCCGGATCAGCACCGCCCGCATTCACAGGGCCTAAACCATTAGCGTTATTAGCAATAAGCACAAAAACTGCGCCAGCATTTTGAGCATTAATCACTTTTGCTGTGAAGTTACAGGTACCGCGGTCAATCAGCACCGCTTTGCCTGTTAATGAACCAGCTTCAAAAGCAGTACAACCTTGAGCATTAGTCGGAACAAAAACTAATTGGTTAGCTGTATTGTTAAAGCTAAAAGATACACCGGGTTTGTTGAAACCAGATGGGATCATTTCAATTTCTTTGCCATCAATCTCGGTAGCCTCGAAAAGAAGTGAAGATCCGGTCGGGTGCGTCATAGCGCCCACAGATAAAGCGTTTGGTGTAGTACTTGGACCACCAACAATAAATGGATTCGGGCCATCGTTACCGGCTGAAATCACCATATTGATGCCCAGAGTGGCCGCTTTCTGGATTAAGAATTGAGTACCGCTGGTGGCGTTTGTAGTACCTACGTCACCACCCAATGACATATTGATCACATCCACACGGTCAGAAATATCGCCATCACCATTTGGATCTAAAGCGGCATCTAAAGCACCGATTTGAGCGGCACCAGGACAAGTTCCGGTACAGACGGTATAACCGTAAAACTCTACGTCAGGTGCAATGGCACTGACTGAACTGGCAACAAAAGTACCATGGCCACCAGTGCGAGGATCAATAGGGTTTGGATCATTATTAATGAAGTCGTAACCACCTAACACTTTACCTTGAGGCCAGGTTGGCATAGCTCTTTGGTCTACAGCGTTATAGGCCGCTACAGTACCTGCGCCGCCCATTGATTTGTGAGTGTAATCGATACCAGTATCAAGCACAGCAACAGTAATACCTTTACCTGAGGCTATGCCAGCGTTGACTACGGCATCTGCTTTCATGTAAACAGCACTGTCAGCAGCCATTGGTTTGCTGTCATAAACAGGATAAATAGAGGCGACAGCTGGATTTGACTGAAGTGTTTGCAACGCATCGGCTGATGCACGAACCACTAAACCTGATGCCAGATTTTTTGTAGTAGCCAGTACCTGAGCGTTACGATCTAAAGTTAATAAGGCGGAAGTTACTGATTGTACGGAGTCAGCAATACTTGCTGAGGCCGCTCGTATAGACGCCGGATCTGAGCTTCTTAAATCCTGTAAACCCGCTTGTTTTAAAACAACATAATAGGAAGACGGAATACCTTGAGCTTGATTTTTAGCTATGGAGCCTTTTGCTTCTTTGCCAGCCAACAAATCTTTAACTGACTGCGTACCCATTTTATATTGTTCAAATGTTGCAGCTGTTGCACCGCAAGATAATGCCAAGCCTATAGCTGAAGCCAGCGCTGTTTTTCCAATGTGTTTCATGTAATCTCCGTTTAGGATGTTATGTATTTCTCTGGACCATCTTATTGTTTTAGGTACACTTCAAGTTCTATGACTTTTATCACGCACACCTCAATTACATTAATTAACACATCAAAACATGATTGTCACACGCTTTTGCATTGGTGTTAGCAGGAGTTTACAGACACGCAAACTTTGAGCACGATATTTATTCATCAGTTACTTATATGCTTACAAAGCTCTATATCATCTGGGCAATGCAGCCCGGGCTGTTTAAACTAGCACTACAATTTAGTTCAGACTGGATAAACGCCATGCCCAAAGCCTGCGCCTGCCATATATTGGTAAAAACTGCTGCAGAAGCAGAAAAATTAAAACAACTACTGGCCAAAGGCGCCAGTTTTCATGATTTAGCTAAAAAGCATTCTCTGTGCCCTTCGGGCAAAAAAGGCGGTGATTTAGGTGAGTTTAAACCTGGCCAGATGGTCAGGGCTTTTGATGAAGTGGTATTTAAAAAAGCAGTGCTGGAAGTACATGGCCCCATCAAAACCCAGTTTGGTTATCATCTGATTAAAACCCTGTACAGAAGCTGACAGAATAAGTGAACGGAGAACCGATGCGTTTTGTGCACTGCAGTTATGACGAACATGCCGAAGCTATTCTGGCAATATTTAACCACGCCATTGTGAATACCACAGCTTTGTATGAATACAAACCCCGCACTATGGCGACTATGCAACAATGGTTTGCGAACAAAACAGCGGGAAATTTCCCGGTGCTGGGCCTGCTGAACGAGCAGGATCAGCTGGTGGCTTTTGGCAGTTATGGCACATTCAGGGCGTTTCCTGCTTTTAAGTATTCAGTCGAACATTCGGTGTATGTGGCATCGGATCAGCAAGGTAAAGGGTATGGTGCTTTGGTACTGCAAAAAATTATCGAGCAGGCCCAACTGGAGAATTATCACCTGCTGATTGGGGGTATAGATGCAGCCAACGAAGCAAGCATTGCCTTGCATACCAAACATGGCTTTAGCCACAGCGGCACTATCACTCAGGCGGGCTTTAAATTTGGTCGTTATCTGGATTTAGCTTTTTATCAGCTGACGCTGGCGACTCCGCTTGATCCCAAAGACGATTGATATCCCATCATTAGAAAAGCAGCTTGCGCTGCTTTTTTAGGTTCTGACTATCTATAGTAGTTATTTTTTATTCACCAGCTGCGAACGTAACTTGGCTTTTTCTTTAGCCAGCTGTTTATTGCGGCTGGCCACTTTTTGTACCCGTTCTTCTTCAGCATCGGCTTTTTTACTGCTGTGATTCATTTTCGGGTCGTGTTCATAACCAGGAATAACCTGCTGTACTATCACTTGTTTTGTTAGTTTTTCAATGGCTTGCAGCATCACCAGATCATCTGGCGTAATTAAACTAATGGCCATACCTGAGTTGCCAGCCCGGCCGGTACGGCCAATACGATGCACATAATCTTCAGCCACTTGCGGCAAGTCGTAGTTGACTACTATAGGCAGCTCTTCAATATCCAGACCGCGGGCTGCGATATCAGTGGCCACTAACACACTTAATCTGTTGTTCTTAAAATCATCCAGCGCTTTGGTGCGGGCACCCTGACTTTTATCGCCATGAATAGCGCCGGCCTCTATACCATCCAGCCGCAACTGCTTCGCTAAACGGTCGGCACCATGTTTAGTGCGACTGAAAATCAGTACTTGTTTCCACTGCCGCGAGCCAATCAGATAAGACAACATCTCGCGTTTGCGCTGCGAATCCACTCTGTACGCCAGTTGCTCTACCTTGTCTGCTGTACTGTTTGGTTTAGCCACTTCAATCAATACAGGAAACTTTAATAAAGTATCTGCCAGCTCTTTGATTTCTTTGGCAAAAGTGGCGGAGAAAAACAGTGTCTGCCGCTCTTTGGGTAACCGCGCCATAATACGTTTAATGTCGTGAATAAAGCCCATATCCAACATACGGTCGGCTTCATCCAACACCAGAATTTGCAACTCTGACAAGCTGACAGTGCCCTGATGCAAATGATCCAATAACCGGCCAGGTGTAGCGACCAGAATATCTAAGCCGCGGCTGGCTTGATCGTATTGAGGATTAATAGACACACCGCCATAAAACACTGCATATTTCAGCGGTAAATCAGCGCCATAAGCTTTGACGCTATCGGCCACCTGCTGCGCCAGTTCTCGGGTAGGCGTCAGCACTAAACAGCGCACCTGTAGATTATTTACTTTGCTGGTGTTTTTACTGAGCAATTGCAAAACTGGCAAGGTAAAAGCAGCAGTTTTACCTGTGCCGGTCTGAGCACCAGCGAGTACATCTTTGCCTTCTAAGATCACAGGTATGGTTTGCTGCTGAATAGGGGTTGGGGTGTGGTAACCCTGTGCGGTCACAGCAGAAAGAATACGGGGATCTAAACCAAGCGTGGCAAATGACATGCAATTTCCTTTAAAGTAGCGACTTTCAAACCTCTTTACCCAAAGTAAGTGGAGCCGCAGCTTCAGGTACAAAGGGTATATAGCCTAAGTCATTGGAGTTGCAGCGAGGCGACAAGCCAGTGAGACCCCAGGAGCATAGTTGTCCTATGTGACTGGGGCGAGATGGCGCAGTCAACAAAGCTGCAGCTTCAAGGACGACGGCTATAAAACAGCGCTAGTGTAGCAGAATCAACAGGACAAGGCATGACTGCAGTATCAACCCCATGGTTTGTTTATATGGTACGCACCAAAGCAGGCGCTTTATACACAGGCATCACTACCAATCCTGAACGGCGTTTACGCCAGCATAGTGGGGAATTAACAGGAGGCGCTAAAGCGCTCAAAGGCAAAGGCCCACTGCAGTTAGCCTTCAGGTACGCTATGCCCTGCCGATCTTCAGCCAGCAAACTGGAATATCAGCTGAAACAGTGGACAAAAAACGACAAAGAGTTGTTGTTAAAGCAAGCGGCCAAACAGCTGAACCTGCTTGAACAGCTATCAGGCGAAAGTCGCATAGGCACAGAACCCGCTTCAGATTAGACTTTGCTCTGTAGAGAGGAGTAACCATGGAAAGTTTTGCTTTAGTTCTGGTGTATTTGTGCATAGGCGCTTTGCTACGTAAATTACCGCAGTTTCCACAAGAAACAGGTTTAGTGCTGAATCAGTTTGTGCTTTTTGTGGCGCTGCCTGCATTAGTGTTGCAAAAAATTCCGCTATTAGAATTCTCCAACCAGCTGTGGTTACCTGCCATTACGCCTTGGGTGTTGCTGCTGATAGTGGCCGGATTAATTATTCTGGCTGGTAAAATCTGGCACTGGGAAAAAACTGTAGTCGGCGCCTTGCTGGTGGTTTTACCTTTAGGTAACACCTCTTTTTTAGGTTTCCCTATGGTCGAGGCTTTTTTTGGTGATCAGGCGCTACCTTATGCCATGATTTACGATCAGGCTGGATCCTTTTTAGCTCTGGCGACTTACTCCACTATTTTAGCGGCCTGGTACAACCCAAATGCAGCCACACCTGGCGCCGGTCAAATTATTAAACGTGTACTGACCTTCCCTTCTTTTATTGCACTTTTGCTGGCGTTATGTATGAAATCAGTGCCTTACCCAGCATTTTTCAGTCTGGTACTCGACAGTCTTGCCGCTACCTTGGTGCCGGTCATTATGATTGCAGTAGGTTTTCAATTCAGGTTGCAGCTGGACAATAAAGAAGCTAAACCGCTGATTTTTGCGTTAGGAGTAAAACTGTTTTTAATGCCTGTATTGGCTTTAGGATTTTTAAGCTTGTTCCAGCCGGATCCATTACTACTGAAGGTTGTGGTGTTTGAAGCGGCTATGCCACCTATGGTGTCTGCCGGAGCTATAGCTATAGGGGCTGGGCTGGCACTGCGTTTAGTACCAGCTTTGGTAGGCCTGGGTTTACTGCTGAGTTTTATCAGTCTTCCACTTTGGTATTGGCTGCTGCAGCTTTACGTTTAACAAGGTGCTGATGTCCTTTCCTGTGGCTTTGATGATAATAATGAGCCACCACAACCATCAGCACAGAACCTGTCAGCACGGGATTTAATAAAAACCACCAATCCGGCGCTGTCAGCATAATCAGTAAAGTAGTGGCGCCTGCCGGTGGATGGGTAATTTTCCACAATACCATCAAGCCTATAGATAATCCCACTGCAATGGACAAGCTCCACACCGTCAAACCAAAAGCATGCACAAAAATCAGGCCAACTAACGCTGCTAAAAAATGCCCGGCTATCACATTTTTTGCTTTACCAAGTGGGCTCCCCGGCAAGGCAAACAAAATAACTGCGGTAGCACCAAAAGGTGCCACCAGCCATAACTGCTGCCATTGTTGCAGCAAAGCTAACAACGCCATCACCAAAGCCGCACCACAGCCAGCCAGAACAGCTTGCACCCAAATTTTATGTTCAGTCACCGTATCACCTCAGCAAGGTAGACCACTCTGTCTACTGATTAATCACATGGTAGACAGAGTGGTCTACCCATGTCAAGCTAAGCGTTCAATCTGCTGAGGACTTTTATGGAACAGGATAAAAAACAACAGCTTGTCGAAACAGCTTTAAGTTTGTTTTACCGCTATGGTGTGCATGCGGTAGGGATTAATCAGATTCTAGAACAGTCTGCTGTTGCCAAAAAAACGCTGTATCACCATTTTGTCAGCAAAGACGAGCTGTTGATGGCGACACTGGAGCTTCGGCATCAGCGTTTTTATCAGTGGCTCGAACAGCAACTGAATAGTGCCGATCCGGCAAATCCGGCAGATACATTATTTGATGCATTAAGTCTTTGGTTTGAAGGTAAGGCTACCCTGTTAGGGCCTTTTTTTGGTTGTTATTTTCAAAACTGTGCTGCCGAATATCATGGACCTGACAGTGCGGTATTAGAGCTTTGCGCTCAGCATAAACTCAAGGTGAAGCACTTAGTGAACACTCACCTTCAGAGCTATCATCTGACAGAGGAAGGCCAGTCTTTATTGCTGGACGGACTGATGTTATTAAAAGAAGGGGCCATCAGTATGGCTTTATTGCATGCGGATGCGGCTGTCGCTCAGCATGCTAAAAAACAAGCCCGTTTATTGCTTAAAGCCTTGAGTTAATCTGGTTCTGCAGTGGGCTCTGCCGGAGGTTTTTTCTTCAGCCTTCCGGTCTGAATTAACGCCTCCCGCACTAGGTATTCAATCTGGCCGTTTACACTGCGAAACTCATCATCAGCCCAGTGTTGCAAGGCCTGCAACACTGTTTCATCAATACGCAACGCAAAGGCTTTTTTCGACACCACATAGTCCCCGCTTAGTACAAAGTGCCGGTATTAATCACAGGTTGCACCTGATGATCACCACAAAGCACCACTAACAAATTACTGACCATAGCGGCCTTGCGCTCTTCATCCAATTGCACCATATTTTTTTCCGACAAACGGGCTAAGGCTAATTCCACCATACCCACAGCACCTTCAACCAATTGCTGACGGGCCATCACCACAGCGCGAGCCTGCTGGCGCTGCAGCATCGCACTGGCTATTTCCGGTGCATAAGCCAAATGGCTGATCCTGGCTTCCAGTACTTCAACACCAGCTTTTTCCAGACGGGCCTGAATTTCGCCTTTGAGTAAGTCTGTGACTTCAGGGCCATTGCTGCGCAGACTAATATCCCCATCTTCAGCAGCTTCATAAGGGTAACTTGAGGCTAAAAAGCGCAGTGCTGCCTCACTTTGAATACTGACAAAGTTTTCATAATCTTCTACTTCAAACACAGCTTCAGCGCTATCTACCACTTTCCATACCACAACAGCCGCAATTTCAACCGGATTACCACTGTGATCATTCACTTTCAGTTTGCCACTTTCAAAGTTGCGTACCCGCAGTGACACTTTTTGTTTGCTATAAAAGGGGTTCGCCCAACGTAAACCTGTTCGTAAATCGGAACCGACATAACGACCAAACAACTGTAAAACAGCACATTGGTTTGGTTGCACCATATAAAAGCCAAAAAAACCTATACCCACCAAAATCAGCGCCAGTATTGCCACCAGTTTCAACGGGCCACCTAAAGCCAGCAGGGCCAAACCGGACACAACAAAAGCTGCCGGGAGCACAGCTAACATCATTAAGCCACTGCGGCTTGTTGCCAGATATTCTTTCATTCCTTTCCCCTCAATTTGATATCAAATTAATATCAAATTAGCTTCATTTAAAATAAATGCAAGGAAAAAGTACAAAAATCAGGCAATCAGCAGCAAAAACAAATGACTTCATTGACACTAGCCCATTTGATAAATATGATAAATTTAATCAAATCAAAAAAGTTATTATGTCAGAGCAACATCAACTTCTTTCCACCCGACAAGCGGCTACACTTTTAGGTGTTTCGGTACGTACTATACAGCTGTGGGTTGAGCAAGGCCTGCTCAGGGCCTGGAAAACGCCAGGTGGACACCGGCGTATAGTGCAGGAATCTCTATTGGGTTTGTTGCATAAAAGACAAAGATTACATCCATTAACTCATGTGCTTTGTGTGAACATGGATGCAGATTTTTTCAAATTATTAGAGGTTTTATGTCAGCAATGGCATTTCCCGGTGGAACTACAGCAGGCACGAAACGCGGTTGACGCACTGCTGATGATGGGCGAGAAGAAACCGCAACTGGTGTTGATGACTGCTGATCAGCAAGGTATTGATATGCCATTACTGCAACAGGAACTGACACAACACCAGATGAAACTGGCATTGTTATCTGTCGAAGATCCACAGCCAAAGCTGGCCATAGAGGTGATTTGGTTACGACTGCCCTTTGAACCTTTGCAGTTTAAAACAGCATTACAGCAGCTGCTTTTTGCCCGCTTACAACAAGCCAACTGACAACAAAGTATAAAAAAACCGGCATCAAAGCCGGTTTTTTCAGTTAAATCAGCAGTTAAACCAAACTGACTTTGGCAAATTTACGTTTGCCCACCTGGAAGATATGGCAACTGCCTTTGGCAAATTCCATTTTGCTGTCTTCCACTTTAGTTTCACCGTCCAGTTTCACAGCGCCTTGCTTAATCATACGCAAAGCTTCTGAGGTACTCTCAACTAAGCCCGCTTCTTTTAATAAGTTGGCGATCTGAATACTGTCAGCAGTTAAGGTCAAAGTCAGTTCAGGGATATCGTCCGGTAAGGCGTTTTTCTGAAAACGCTGGATAAAATCCTGTTCCGCCGCATCTGCTGATGCCTCATCGTGGAAACGGGCAATAATTTCCTTCGCTAGTTCAATTTTGATATCACGTGGATTACGGCCATCTGCAGCTTGTTGTTTCAATGCAGCAATATCGGCAATAGGACGGAAACTCAGCAAATCGTAATAACGCCACATCAGCTCATCACTGATCGACATCACTTTGCCAAACATCTCACCCGGCGTGTCGGTGATACCAATATAGTTGCCCAATGATTTGGACATCTTTTGCACACCGTCCAGACCTTCCAGCAATGGCACCATAATAATGGTCTGTGGGCGCTGACCTTCGTCTTTTTGCAGCTCACGTCCCATCAGCAGGTTAAAGCGTTGATCAGTGCCGCCCATTTCAATGTCGGCTTCTAAAGCAACAGAGTCCCAGCCTTGCACCAACGGATATAAAAACTCGTGAATAGCAATAGACTGATTATTGGCGTAACGCTTTTTAAAGTCGTCACGTTCCAGCATACGGGCCACAGTCTGGCGAGCCGCCAGCTTGATCATGCCGGCCGCACCTAACTTTTCCATCCATTCGGAGTTAAAAGCCACACGGGTTTTTGCCGGATCAAGAATTTTAAATACTTGCTCTTTATAGGTCTGTGCGTTGGCCAACACATCCTCGCGGGTTAACGGCTTACGCGTTACGTTTTTACCCGTTGGATCACCTATCATGCCGGTGAAGTCGCCAATAAGGAAAATGACATCATGACCCAACTGTTGAAAGGTACGTAATTTGTTGATAAGAACCGTGTGACCTAAATGCAAATCTGGTGCAGTTGGATCGAAACCTGCTTTGATTTTTAAAGGTTTTCCTTCCTTTAACTTAGCAATCAGCTCTTCTTCTAACAAAATCTCTTCGCAGCCGCGTTTTATCTCAGCCAGCGCCTGCTCCCAGTGAGCCATGGTGTACTCCTACTTCTTTTGTATTCGGTAAAATTCCAAGTCTGCATTCTACTGAAACATTTCTTTAGATCAAACCAACAAAAGTGTGGCATCGCACAAAAAATCGTTATATGCTCATTTTTTTATTGGTTTGTCTGATAATAATAAGAGATGCGCTTTCTATGATTTCTTCTTTGCCTATCAAACATCGGTTATTAATCGGCGCTCTAAGCGGCATTGTTGCCGTTATGCTGTTGATCCCGTCAGAACAAGCTTCAGCCTCCAGAACTACAGAAACATCTGAGCTGGAAGTTGGAAAAAGATACAGTATTGATATTCCTTTGGTGGAAGAGAAAATTGCAGCTTCGCAGCTTGCAACTCTGCCACACGAAGACAACTCACTGGAGTGGGTGACAGTTGATGTGAAAAAAGGCGACATTCTGTCGGCAATTTTTCGCAAAGCTAAATTAGATCAGGCCACAATGCTGGAAGTGTTGGAACTGGGTAAACCAGTGAAAACCTTAACCCGAATTTTCCCAGGCGAGCAAATTGAATTTGGTTTAGATAACCAGGGCAAATTGCAAGAAATCCGTTATCCAATCAACAACCTGAAAACTTTACGTGTACAACGCACCGCCAATGGCGAATTTGCGGCTGAAGAGTTGTTAAAGGAAGTTGAAACCCGAACTGAAGTCGTCAGCGGCGTGATCAACGGTTCGTTCTGGAACGCAGGTCTGGAAGCTGGTTTAACTGAAGCTCAGATGCYGACCCTAGCCAACAACATTTTCAGCTACGATATCGACTTTGGTTTAGACATCAAAGCAGGTGACAGTTTTAGCGTAATTTTTGAAACACGTTATGCCGACGGCCAGTTTGTCGGTAACGGCAATATCTTAGCAGCACAGTTTACTAACCAGGGTCAGGTGTACCAGGCTGTTCGTCACGAAGACGGCGCTTTTTATAAACCGGATGGTAAAGGCACTAAACAAGCCTTTTTACGCGCCCCTGTCGCTTTCCAGTACGTCAGTTCCAACTTTAATCCGCGCCGTTTACACCCAGTGTTAAAGAAGGTCCGCCCTCATAATGGCGTGGACTACGTTGCTGCTGTAGGCACTCCTATTATGGCGGCTGGTGATGGCAAAGTTATTGCTTCAACCCGCAACAGTGTGAATGGTAACTATGTGTTTATTAAACACAAAAACAACATAGTGACTAAATACCTTCATTTGTCCAAACGCGATGTGAAACAAGGCGAAAATGTACGTCAGGGTCAGGTGATTGGTCGCTTAGGCGCTACCGGCCGTGTGACAGGCGCTCACTTGCATTATGAATTTGTGGTTGGTGGCGTACACCGCAATCCTCGTACTGTAAAGTTACCTGAGTCACAGGCTTTGTCACCAAGCGAACGTATTGCATTCGTTAATCACGCTAAGCAATTAATAGCACAAATGCAAAGCCATGAACGGATCACGGTAGCTGCGGCTGAGTAATGTCCAGCCTTTATATAGGTATTATGTCCGGCACCAGTCTCGATGGCATCGATCTGGTGCTGGTTCGTTTTGGTCAGTCCCCTACTGTAAAACTTCAGCCCGAATTACTAGAGTCTCTGCTTTGTCCTTTCCCTGAACAGTTGCGCCTGCAGCTTAGCCAATTGGCTCAGTCCGGCCCGGATGAGCTTGAGCTGATGGGGTTAGCAGAGCAACAACTGGCATTAGCATACGCCGATGCGGTGAAGCAGTTATTATCTAAAGCTAAAGTTACACCTGAGCAGATAAGCGCTATTGGCTGCCATGGCCAAACCATCCGTCATCGCCCTTACGCAGCATTTCCTTTTACCTATCAGATTGGCGATATGTTCCGCCTTGCTGCTGAAACACAGATTCGGGTTATTGCTGATTTTCGTCGTAAAGATATGGCCTATGGTGGGCAGGGTGCACCTTTAGTTCCGGCTTTTCATCAGGCAGTTTTTGCCAACAGCAGTTACCGCGCCATTTTAAATATTGGGGGTATAGCCAATGTCACTTTGCTGCAACCTGATCATCCAGTGCGGGGTTTTGATACAGGCCCGGGCAATGGACTGATGGATAATTGGATCCAGCAACAAGGCTTAGGTTTATACGACAAAGACGGTCAGTATGCCGCTTCTGGTGCAATACGACAGGATTTATTAGCAGATCTCTTATCAGACCCCTACTTTCAATTGCAAGGCCCGAAAAGCACAGGCAGAGAGTATTTCAACGGATTGTGGTTAGAGCAAAAATTACAAAGCGGAAAATACGCTGCAGCTGATGTGCAGCGAACCCTCACCCGTTTTACCGCACAAAGCATAAAAATTGCCTTAGCAAATGAAGCCATAGATGAGTTGTTTGTTTGTGGTGGTGGTGCTTATAACCAAGTGCTGATGGACGACTTACAACAATTATTCCCCAAAGTGCGGCTAGAACAAACTGCTCATTTAGGTGTAAAAGCAGATGATGTGGAAGCTATGGCTTTTGCCTGGTTGGCTTATGCCTACGATCACAAAATTCCGGGTAATATTCCTGAAGTTACAGGCGCCCGTAAAGCTGTGGTATTAGGCGCGGAGTTTAGCTGTTAGCTAAACCCCACACCGGTTTTTTCTATTCAAGCAATTATTTAACCAATGCCAGTAAAATACCTGCAGCTACGGCCGAACCTATCACACCTGCTACATTAGGCCCCATGGCATGCATCAGCAGGAAGTTATGAGGGTCAGCCTCCAACCCTACTTTATTGGCGACACGGGCCGACATAGGCACAGCTGACACACCAGCTGCACCTATCAGTGGATTCACCGGGTCTTTGGATAGTTTATTCATCAGCTTCGCCATCAACACGCCTGAGGCCGTACCTATGCTAAAAGCCACGGCGCCTAATAACAAAATACCTAAGGTTTGAGTGGTCAGGAATTGATCTGCACTTAACTTGGAGCCTACAGCTAAACCTAAAAAGATGGTTACTATATTAATCAGCTCGTTTTGTGCAGTCTTAGATAAACGCTCCACCACACCAGCTTCACGTATTAAATTGCCCAGACAAAACATACCAATTAACGGCGCTGCGGTAGGTAAAAACAAAAAGGTTAAAATCAGCACCAGCAAAGGAAAGATGATTTTTTCTTTCTGACTGACTTGCCTCAGCTGCGCCATCTTAATTTTGCGCTCTTCCACTGTCGTTAAAGCCCGCATAATAGGCGGCTGAATAATAGGCACCAGCGCCATATAAGAATAAGCAGCTACTGCTATAGCACCCAACAACTCAGGCGCCAGTTTTGAAGCTAAGAAGATAGCGGTAGGGCCATCAGCCCCGCCAATAATGGCGATAGCTGCTGCTTCCTGCATAGAAAAACTTAAACCCGGTACCCAGTTCAGAGCTATAGCGCCCAACAAAGTCGAGAAAATACCAAACTGAGCAGCAGCGCCTAATAACAACATTTTAGGGTTGGCTATTAAAGCGCTGAAGTCAGTTAAAGCCCCGACTCCTAAAAAGATCAGCAGCGGGAAGACGCCACTTTCAATACCAACCTGATAAATGGAATACAACAAACCACCTGGTTCGCCCATTCCAGCCAGAGGAATATTGGTTAAAATTGCACCAAAGCCAATAGGAATAAGCAACAGAGGCTCAAAACCTTTAGCTATGGCCAGATACAATAACAAAAAACCAACCGCCATCATGACCAGAGCTGGCCAGGTCAAATGCACCAGACCGGTAGAATCAATCAGTGTTAACAAAACGTCCATGATCTATCCTCAGGCAAAACTGACCAGCAGATCGCCGGTAGTGACTGCAGACCCAACACTGATATGAATTTGACTGACAGTACCTGCCTGGCTGGCACGAATTTCCGTCTCCATTTTCATAGCTTCCATTAACAACACCACTTGCCCTGCTTCTACCTGCTGACCCACACTGACTTTCAGCGCCAGTATATTGCCGGCCAAAGGTGAATTTAGCTTGCTGGCGGGCTGAATACTGGCCGATTGCGGAATAGTTTCCCCCACTACAGTTTTGATCTGTTGCACTGCACCAGCAGGTCCTACTTCAACCTGATACAGCTTGCCATCCACTTTGACACTGTAAACACCCACTCCGGAAACAGTGCTGTTGCTCTGTTCCACCTGAGTGTTGCTTTGGTTTGTTGGTTTTTGTTGGCCAGGTGCTGGTTCAAACTTCGATGCATCGCCTCTGTGCTGTAAAAACTTCAGGCCAACTTGTGGGAATAAAGCGTAGGTCAACACATCATCGATTTTGTCTTCTGTCAGCTTCAGTTGCAGCTCCTGAGTTTTACTTTCAAGCTCAGTGGTTAATGTATCAAGCTCAGGCTGCAATAAATCGGCAGGACGACAGACAATAGCTGCAGCACCAGCCAGTACCCGCTGTTGCAATGCCAAATCAACAGGAGCTGGTGTTGAACCATATTCCCCTTTGAGCACAGCAGCAGTTTCTT
Source organism: Rheinheimera sp. 1928-s (assembly GCF_029269265.1). Lineage (GTDB taxonomy): Bacteria > Pseudomonadota > Gammaproteobacteria > Enterobacterales > Alteromonadaceae > Pararheinheimera. The sequence continues at coordinate 761,748 of NZ_JARIXP010000001.1, read as the reverse complement.
TGGTGATGGTTTTATAACGTTCGCCCGAAAGCACATTCAACACAGCCTGAGTGCCGACGATTTGTGAGGTGGGAGTGACCAGAGGCAAATAGCCTAACTCTTTGCGTACTTTAGGAATTTCCGTCAGCACCAAATCCATTTTGTCCAAAGCGCCCTGCTCTTTCAGTTGGCTTTCCATATTGGTTAACATACCACCTGGTACCTGGGCCAATAAAATCCGGGCGTCAACCCCTTTGAGTGAACCTTCAAACTGAGCGTATTTGCTGCGTACATCACGAAAGTAAGCAGCAATTTCTCCCAGTAAGACTAAATTCAGTCCGGTATCGCGCGCTGTGCCTTCAGTGATAGCCACCATAGTTTCAGTTGCGCTGTGACCATAGGTCATACTCATAGACGAAATAGCGGTGTCGAGCATATCAATGCCAGCATCAATAGCTTTCTGGTAAGTCGCTGTACTCAACCCTGTGGTGGCATGGCACTGCATAGCTATAGGTAACTTGACCCGTTCCTTTAAGCGGGTGATCAGCTCTTCCGCCACATAAGGCTTCAGTAAACCCGCCATATCTTTAATACAAATAGAATGGCAGCCCATATCTTCCAGCTGCATCGCCATATCCAGCCAGCCATCAATGGTATGCACAGGGCTGACGGTATAAGACAAAGTGCCCTGAGCATGAGCGCCGACCTTGACAGCAGTAGCTACAGCCGTATGCAGGTTACGCACGTCATTCATCGCATCAAAAATACGGAATACGTCTATGCCATTAGCAAAACTGCGTTCGACAAAGGCTTGCACTACATCGTCGGCATAATGGCGATAACCTAATAAATTCTGACCACGCAACAGCATTTGTTGTTTAGTGTTCGGCATGGCTTTTTTCAGCTCACGCAAGCGATGCCATGGGTCTTCACCTAAATAGCGGATACAGGCATCAAAGGTGGCACCGCCCCAGGATTCCATCGACCAATAGCCCACCTGATCCAGTTTGGCTGCGATAGGCAGCATATCTTCTAAACGCAGGCGAGTGGCTAATAAGGATTGATGGGCGTCTCTGAGCACCAGCTCAGTCAGTAATAATGGTTGGCTCATTTTTATCCCTTATTTTGTTTTTGATGATGTTCAATAGCAGCGCTGATAGCAGCAACAACAGAAGGAGAAATAGCAGCTTGTGGTGTTGTTGCAACAGCTGCAGGTAAAGCTGGACTCGAATGCCGGAGTAATCTGGACATGCCTTGAACAGCAAAAACCAATACCATCAAAAAACCAAATACAACGCCCATGCCCACGACCATCAACACAGCTGCATCCAACAGTAAAACACTGACTTGTTGCTCCGCGTCCATCTTGTGTCCTCTCCGTAAATTAGTTGTATTGATTAATAGCAGTTTTCTCTAAATAACATAAGCCATTACTTAATCACTTTGATTGATGCCTGTTATTTATACAACTTATACGTAACTCTATTGACAAAGGCAAGAAATGGCCATTTAGACAGCTAAGAATCTAAACATCTACTGAAATCATAGGTAGGCGCAGAACGTGATCAGGCAGGTAAAAAAACAAACCCCACCAATAAGGCGGGGCTCGTTATTCAGTTGAAACCGGGCAAAGCCGGTATCTGTACTTAGAAAAACTAAGCAGCAGGACTTTCTGTAATCATCACCGCTATCTGGCTGGCAACCTGACTCCAGCCTTCGCCCAGGCTTTTGACTACTTCGTCATAACCATCATCAGCAATAGGTAATTCCAACTCAAAAGGCATTTGTTTGACGACAGCCCCTGTCAGCAAATGAGCCTGACCACTGATCAGCACCAGACCTTCAGCTGTGGTATGAAACTGAGTTACCTGCACTGTCAGGCGGTTGTCAGCTGAGCTATTCACCTGTTGAGTTACACGCCAATCGGTTAAAGCTGCGGATAAATGCGCCTGCAAATTGCGGGTCAGTTGTTGATCCAAAGCTTCAGCCCATTGGTGAGTGCGGGTCAATTGCAGATTCACAGTATTGTTCTGATACACCAGAGCATTGCTGTTTAAGTAACTGGCCACCATGACAGGCTCTATCACCAGTACTTTGCTGCTGTCGCCTTGTGGCGCTTTTACTGCAACAGCAGGCAGGCGATAATACTGCAGTTCAGACGGAGAACTGCCACAACCGGCCAGGGCCAGACTTAAGAATACAAAAGCTAAATAACGCATTAGTTGCCCTTCTCAGGTTCTGGATCTTTAGGCAGATCGGCTTTAAAAATCAGTGAGTTACTTTGATTATTCATAGTTTTAATTACGGGCTGCAAATCACGTAATAATTGGTCCATCGACTGTAAGTTGCCATTTAAGCGCTCATAAGCAGGTGAACCCGGCGAAAAGCCAGCCAGAGTTTTCCGCAGTTCCAGCAAACTTTGCTGCAGATCGGCAGGCAATTGCTGTACCGCATTGTGCTTCACAAATTGATCCAAAGACTGGATCAATTGCTCTGCATTTTTCAGCATTTTTTCGCTTTGAGCCAAAGTTGCAGAGCTTTGCGCCAACACATCTTCCACAGGCAAACGGTTGACCTTATCCAGCACCTGCAGCACTTTTTGTTCAATATTGGCTAAACCACTGGGAGCTGTTGGCATTATTTTCAGACCAGCATGATCAGCCAAAGCAAAAGGGGCTGGAACAAAACCTTCACTGGAAAACGCTGACGGCTGGGCTGTTGCCACCTGCACTTTTTCAGAGTTGTCTGCATCAGCCAGAGCTGGCACATCTACTTTTACTTTAGGAGTTTCAATTTGTGCATCGGTTTGCACCAGTTCTATATACAAGGCCCCTGTTAATAAACTACCGGTTTTCAGTACTGCTCTTAAACCTTGTTGCACCGCAGTTTCTAATTCCTGCGCCAGCTTTTTCAGGCTCATCTCACCAGCCAGACGGCCAGCTTCCACTCGTACCAACACTGGAATGCCTCGTTTAAAAGCAACATCCAAAGGGTTATCCATATTAAAGAAGTACGGTGCCATAGCCACTGTACCAATACGTATACCTTTGTATTCCAGAGGCGCACCGGCGCTCAGACCTCGGATCGACTCGTCAAAAAACATCAGGTATTCGTTGTATTCAGTGTACAAACCTTCTTTGATGGCTTTTTGATTTTTAAATAGCTGAAACTCGCTGTTGCTGGCCACTTTGTCGCCTGCAGGCCAACCATCCAGCACATCAAAATGCACCCCACCGCTAAGTAATGTAGCAACAGAAGCTAATTCAACCCGCACCCCTTGCGCAGACACGTCCAAAGCCATACCACTGGCTTGCCAGAAACGTACGTTTTCTGTGACTAAGGAATCATAAGGCGCACGTACAAACAACTGATAGGTCATATGGCCTTGTTCAGCGACAAAGTTGCTGGTCTCTACTGTACCTACCGCATAGCCGTGATACAAAACAGGGTCGCCTACAGCCAAAGCTGTCGCATCGTCACTTAATAAAGTAACCCGAACCCCTGGTGCATCCGCCGGCGCTATAGGCGGGCTGTCGAGCAATTCATAATAGTATTTTTGTACTGAGGCTTTGCCCGGCTGTAACTCAATATAAGCGCCGGATAACAGCGTGTTTAAACCGCTGACGCCACCCCGGCCAACTGTAGGTTTGACAACCCACAACTGTGAGTCTTCATTCAGCAAGCCTTCGAGACCAGGATCCATGCGGGCTTTGATTAATACTTTGCTTAAGTCTTCCGACAGCTGCACAGATTCAACCCGGCCTATATCCACACTGCGGCTTTTGATCTGAGTTTTACCTGCCACTATGCCTTCAGCATTCAGAGTGACCAGCGTGATCACTGGTCCCTGATTTTTTTGGGTGTAATACAACATCCAGATGCCAATCACTACAGCCATAACTGGCACTATCCAAATGGGTGACAATTGTCGGATCTTTTTCACCGCGGCCACCCGGCCCTGCATCTTAGCCACGTCGCAGCTCCTCTTTTTTATTCCGTTGGTCCCACAACAAACGTGGATCAAAACTCATAGCGGCGAGCATGGTAGTGATCACCACAGTCGCAAAAATAATAGCGCCCATACCAGGATATACACCCATCAATAAATCAAACCGTACCAAAGCTGCCAATATAGCGACCACCAGCACATCGACCATAGACCAGCGCCCTATCCAGTCGACCAGTAAATACACCCGGGTCGACAGCAGCTGTCGTTTATGCCCACTGTGACTGGCCAGATAACAGAGCCAGAACATCACTACTATTTTCACGACGGGCACCACCACGCTGGCTAATAAAATCACTATGGCCACAGGATAAGCCCCGTCCTGCCACATCAATATAATACCGCTGATGATTGTAGACTGAATGCTGCTGCCCAAAGACACAGTTTCCATAATAGGCAGTAAGTTAGCCGGGATATACAACAAAGTAGCGGTAATCAGCCAGGCTAAGGTTTTCTGCAAACTGGCCGGAATACGGGCTGTGACTTTAGTACCACAGCGATCACAATATTTTTGCTCCAGCGGCACTATAGCAGTGCAACAGCTGCAACTGGCTAAATTCAGTGAAACACCGGTTTTTCCTGCAAAATGCGCGGCAACGGGCTGAGGTGCCGGCGCTATAGACTCCCACAAGGCATGACGGTCTATCACCTGGAAAGTGCGTAAATGCAGCAGACAAAATAAACAAAAAGCCCAGAAGCTCATGCCCACAGAAATATCGGCGTACACCACCAGTTTGACAAAAGCGACCAGAATACCAATCAGGAAAATATCCACCATGCTCCAGGGTTTGAGCATATAGAGCACACGGGCAGTCCAGACTAAGCCCCTCACCCGGCGCACCATGCCGAGCTTGATATAAATTACGGCCAGCATACAGAAAGCCGGTATCGCCTGAATAAATAACCACACCAGCACAGCCAACCATTGCTGATGCTCATCAAATAACACAGAGGAGGTATCAAAAAAACTCATGATGTGGATGTTACCCGCCACATCCATGCCAATAAAAGGAAAGAGGTTGGCCAAAATCAGCATAAACAGTGAGCTTATGGCATAGAGCACAGGACGTAATACCGGATCTTTTTGTCGCATATCCAGTAAATAACCACAGCGGCTGCAAGCGGCTTCCTGACCAATGGCTAACAGCGGCAATTGTTGCAATAGATCGCAGTGGCGACAAAGCACCAGTTCGGTAACAGGTTGCGCCGTGGGCGCTCTACCAGACTCCAGATCAGACAAAAAGATTCCTTTGCAAATGCCTATACTGCGATAAAGCTATTGTAAAAGCCCGCAAGGAGAAAGCCCAGTAAAAAATAAGGGGGCAGAGTCATGAGATGCTTATCTCCCATGCTTCTACCCCCTATTTCAAAGACGCCGTTTATTCAACAGCTTTAGAGACACCCACCATAGCAGGACGTACTAAACGGCCGTTCAGCTCGTAGCCTTTTTGCATCACAAAAGTGACAGTGTTTGGCGCCACATCAGCGCTTGGCTGAATCGACATGGCCTGATGGAATTCAGGGTTAAACGGCTGACCTTGTGGGTCAATTTGCTGCACGCCGTTTTTCGCCAGTGTATCCAGTAAACCTTTCAGCGTTAAATCTACACCTTCACCCAGAGCTTTCTGGCTGTCGTCTTCACGATTTAAGAAGGTTAAAGCACGCTCGAGGTTATCCACCACCGGTAATAAATCACCAGCGAAACGCTCCAGCGCAAATTTATGGGCTTTTTCAACATCCATGGCTGAACGACGACGGCTGTTGTCTGCTTCAGCTTTAATTCTAAGCATTAAATCATGCTGCTCTGCCAACTGGGCTTTTGCCTGCTGTAATTCTGCATCCAGCTTTGCAATAAGTTCCTGCTCCGGCGTCAGTTCTACGACTTCTTGCTCTGCCGCTGCTTCCGCAGCCTGTTGTTGTTCAGTTTGCACTTTATCTTGCTCGCTCATTGTAGTTACTACTCCACCATAGGTTGGCTTATTATGGGGATTGATTAAGATGATTCAAGTTAAAAAACATTTGTTGTGCTACAGCTTCAACTAAAGGCACAAAACGGCCATAGTTCATCCGGCGTGGTCCAAGCAAGGCAATAAAGCCATGTGGCTCCGAACGGTAGCGTGCACAAATCAAACTCACCTTGGCTAAAGGTTCAATACCAGACTCACGTCCCAGTATTAATTTGGGCTGATGATCCTGAGTGACAGGCGTTAATAATTTCACCAGACAGGCAGGATTATCTAAAAGTTCTATCACTTGCTGCAACTCCGGGTCGCGGTGATAGTCGCTCGCCTGCATTAATTGATGCTGACCATAAATCAAGGGCTGATGCTGCTGCATCTCATCCAGACTCAGCTGCGCCATAGCGGTTTTCACCAAAGACTGCACTGTACCGCATTCCTGCTTGGCTATTAAAGCTAAACGCGAAATACCATCCAACCAATCCTGACCACACAAAGCTGCATTGAGTAAACACAAGACACGACTTAAAGTTGGATTATCAATTAAATCGTCGTGAAACAGCACCCGGTGCAAAATGTCACCATCTTCGTCTATCACCACCAGCAACAGTCGCTGCGTGGCTAAACGTACTAAATCCACCTGCCGAATCACCCTGCCCTGACTTTTAGGCGCACTGACAATACTGACCATACCTGTTAAGTTGGCTAATAACTGTCCTGCCTGCTGACATAATAAAGAAACGGGTAATTGCGGTGGAAGATTCAGCTGAATCGCATCCAGCCAACGTCCTGACAAAGGCTCAAGTTGCAGCATTTTATCGATAAAGAGCCGAATACCCGAGGTTGTAGGAACCCGGCCTGCCGACGTATGAGGAGAGCGAATAAAACCCTGCTGCTCCAGCAACATCATGGTGTTACGCACTGTGGCAGAACTGACGCTAAGTTCTGACTGCTCACATAACAGCTTAGACGACACCGGCATGCCGTCCGTCAGGTACTGCTCAACAATGAGTTTTAATATCAGTTCTGGTCTGCTTAACTGAACCACTACAGTTGTTACTCCGGTTAAAAAGACTGCACAAAATACTAAGCGTGAATACTGCCGACTTATACTGCTATGTATTGTGGGGTCTTTAATTAAAAATTCAAGCCTTGCCCTTTATCAGTGCGTCAACGAGCACAAAGCTGTTCGCTATCAGAAACTATGGGTATACTCAAACGGCATTTTGAAAGGAACACTCATGAGTCAAAACCCTGGCAGCGCATTTCAAACCATTGGCCTCATTGGCAAACCAAATCATCCGGGCGCCAACACCACTCTTATCAGCTTGTATCAGTTTTTAACGGCACGGCAGTTAAAAGTCTATGTCGAAGAAAAGGTGGCAGAATCTCTGGGCTTGCCTGATGTGCAAGTGATGGATTTAGTTCAGCTGGGTAAAAACTGCGATCTGGCCATAGTGGTAGGTGGTGACGGCAATATGCTGGGCGCAGCCCGTGTGCTGGCGCGTTTTGGTGTCGCTGTGCTGGGCGTAAACCGGGGTAACTTAGGTTTCTTAACCGACTTATCACCGGAAAATTTTGAAACTCCTTTAGCTGCGGTGTTAGCAGGTAATTTTGTCACTGAAAAACGCAATCTGCTGGAAGTGGAAGTGTATCGGAATGACTGCGTAAAAAGCAGTAACAGCGCTGTCAATGAAGCCGTATTACACGCTGATAAAGTGGCGCATATGATTGAGTTTGAAGCTCATATTAATGGCGAATTTGTTTTCAGTCAGCGCTCGGACGGTTTAATTGTCAGCACGCCAACAGGTTCTACCGCTTATTCTTTATCAGGCGGCGGCCCTATTCTGACCCCTGAGCTGGATGCGATGAGTTTAGTGCCAATGTTTCCTCATACCTTAAGCAGCCGCCCTTTGGTGGTTTCAGGTACCAGTGAAATAGTATTAAAAGTATCGCCAAGTAACGACGCACATTTACAGGTCAGCTGCGACAGTCATGTGATTTTAGCCGTCATGCCAGGTGATGAAATCCGTATTCGTAAACACCCTAAGCCGCTTAAACTGGTTCACCCGCCTGGCTACAGCTACTTTAACGTACTACGTAACAAGCTCGGCTGGGGCAGTAAACTCTACTAAAAAATCTCTTTGCCACTCCCTTGCTAAAAACCGAATTACTGTATAAATTAACAGTTATTCAGTATAAGGGAGTTGGACCATGCTCAACCATCTGCATATCAGCAACTTTGCCATAGTACGCGCGCTGGAACTCGACTGGCGCGGCGGTATGACCACCATTACCGGCGAAACAGGTGCAGGCAAATCTATAGCCTTAGATGCGCTGTCTTTATGTTTAGGTGAACGTGCCGATGGTTTAGTGGTTCGCCCCGGTTGTGACAAAGCCGACATAGTCGCCACTTTTGATATCAGTCAATTGGCTGCAGCTCAGCACTGGCTGGCTGAGCAAGACCTCGCCATGGGCAACGAATGCATAGTGCGCCGTGTGGTGGGTAGCGAAGGCCGCTCCCGTGGTTATATCAATGGCGTACAGGTGCCAGCTCAACAACTGAAAGCTTTAGGTCATCATCTGTTAAGTATTCATGGCCAGCATGCACATCAACTGTTATTAAAATCTGATCACCAGCGCCAATTGCTGGATGCTTATGCCAACACCCACTCTGCTTTAGCCAATTGCCGCCAACACTGGAAAGCCTGGCAGCAACTGAAACAAGAATACAGCGAACTGCAAAGTAACCAGCAGCAACGTGAAGCACAACGTCAGTTGCTGGAATATCAGGTGGCAGAGCTCGATCAATTTGCACCTGGTGCTGATGAGTTTGCTGAACTGGAAAGCGAGCATCAGCGTTTAAGCAATAGTCACAGCCTGATCCAAGCCAGCCAGCAAGCCTTGCAACTGGCCTATGACGATGAAGAGGCCAACAGCTACCGCTTATTAAGCCATGCTTGCCAGCAACTGGATGACTATAAAGAAGTAGACCCGGCTTTAGCCCCTATTCACCAAATGCTGACAGAAGCTTTAGTACAAATTGAAGAAGCAGGCCGCGAATTACGCCGCTATAGCGAAAAAGTTGATGTCGATCCGGAGCGTTTAGCTGAGATAGATCAACGCTTAGGCCTGTGGCTGAATTTAAGCCGTAAACATCAAATTCCGCACGATCAACTGGCTCTGTTTCACCAGCAATTGTCTCAACAGCTGTCTGAACTGGCTGGCGATGATGATCGCATAGTGCAGTTACAACTGGAAATACAGCAGGCGCAGCAGCTGTATTGTCAGGCCGCTGAAGTTGTCTCTGAACTACGTCAATCAGCCGCTTTGGAGCTGTCCGATAAAATTGCCCGCAGCATGGCTGAGTTAAGTATGGCTAACGGTAAGTTTTACATAGCAGTCGAAAGTGCTGGTATAGATAAGGCCAATGCAACAGGCTGGGATCAGGTGGACTTTCTGGTCAGCACCAACCCGGGCCAACCTTTACAGGCACTGCACAAAGTGGCATCAGGCGGTGAATTATCCCGTATCAGCCTGGCCATTCAGGTGATACTGGCAGGCAAAGTCACGACTCCTACTTTGATTTTTGATGAAGTAGATGTGGGCATCAGCGGCCCTGTTGCCGCTGGTGTAGGCAGATTATTACGTCAGTTAGGTGAATCGACTCAGGTGATTTGTGTCACGCATTTACCGCAAGTTGCCAGTCAGGGCCATCATCAGTTGTTTGTTGAAAAATACACAGATGGCATAGCCACAGAAACCCGAATTCGCGAACTGGCAGACGAAGAGCGGGTACAGGAAATAGCCCGCTTACTGGCTGGTGAAAACGTCAGCGCCAACGCTATTGCCAATGCCCGAGAGTTGTTATGTGCCCCTTAAAACGGATTTCAATCAATTATTTTTAACAGGCACGAACTTAGCCAACACACTTAGGTCTGATTAAGGCTTTAATTTCAGCCCGTGCTTGCGGTATGATGCCGACAGACTTATTCAGATGAAGAGACAGATGAAAGCAGTAGTGAAAACGGCCCTTGTGTTGGCCACAGCATTGACTCTGGGTGCTTGCAGCAGTTGGATTTACCGGATTGACGTGCCACAAGGCAACTTTCTGGAGCAAAAAGACATCGACAAACTGCGTGTTCAAATGACCAAAGAGCAGGTTCGTTTTGTGTTAGGCAATCCAGTTGCAGAGAACGCTTTTGACGACGACATCTGGCATTATTTTTATGCATTAAAAAGTGGTCGTGGCGAAGATTTTGAAAAACAACTAATTGCTAACTTTAAAGACGACAAGTTGGTTGATATCAGTGGCGATTTCACCAAACCAGCCAACTTTAATACACCGCTGGATCAATAATGTTTTGCAGGGTCAGAGCTTCAGCTTTGACTCTGTCATGTCATCGTTACTTCAGTGTAATCTTTCTGCTTATTTATCAGCTGTCAGATTGTGAGTCAGAGTCAGCACTCTGACTCTGTTGCTGCCTACCACCCGTTGTCTTATTTGCCCTGCCTTCGTCCTTGGCTTTTTCAGCACGGCGACGACGCATATCTTTCGGATCAGCAATTAAAGGCCGGTAAATTTCTATTCGGTCACCTGCTTTTGGCACTTCATTCAGTTTGCAGGTCCGGCTCCAGATCCCTACTTTATTCTGACTTAAATCAATTTCAGGAAAAGAAGAAAGCATACCGGACAGCTGAATAATCTGCTCCACCGTAGCCGCAGCATCAACAGTTAAACTCAACAAACTTTGTTTCGCTGGTGTGGCATAAGCCAGCTCGACAGCTTTAGTCTCAGCCATGTTGTTCTCCGTATACCTGTTTCGCTCTTTGGGTAAAAGCACCGACCATGGCCGCTGTTAACTCGTTAAAAATTTTGCCAAAAGCAAATTCAACTATTTTATTGGAAAACTCAAAATCCAATGCCAGCACCACTTTACAAGCTTCATCACTCAGTGGAACGAAGGTCCAGCCACCGGATAAAGCTTTAAAAGGGCCAGACTCCAATTGCATCTGAATTTGCGAGTCAGTCACCAGGGTATTGCGAGTGGTGAACTCCTGACTGATACCGGCTTTTTTCACCTGTAACTTAGCCAGCATCTGATCTGCAGACTGCTGTAAAATTTGTGCTTTGGCGCAACCGGGTAAAAATTCCGGATAACGTGGTACATCGTTCACCAGCTCAAACATCTGGCGCGCGCTGTAAAAAACCAGTGCGCTGCGCTCAATTTGTGGCATACTCTCTCCCCTTAATGCAGGCGGCGATTGTAACAGATCTGGCCGTAGCCTCAATGTCCCAGGCGCAAGCCTTTTGCCATAAAATTCCTTGGCTTTTACAGAGTTAATTCGTTTAGCAAAGATGAGCAAAAAACAAAACAACAAAAATCAGGGCGGCACCATAGCCCAGAACAGAAAAGCACGACACGATTATTTCCTGGAAGAAAGGTTTGAAGCAGGCCTCTGTCTGCAAGGCTGGGAAATAAAAAGTATCCGCGAAGGCAAAGTGAATTTGTCCGACTCGTACGTCATTCTCAAAGATGGCGAAGCTTTTTTAATTGGTGCACAAATTCAGGCGCTGCACAGCGCATCTTCTCACGTGGTTTGTGATCCAGAGCGCTCGCGCAAGCTGTTGCTGAACAAACGTGAACTGAACAAACTGGTCGGTAAAAAAGAGCAGGACGGTTACACCTTAATAGCTACTTCCATGTACTGGAAAGCCTGTTGGGTGAAATTAGAGTTCCACTTGGCCAAAGGTAAAAAGCACTTTGATAAGCGTGACGACATCAAAGACAGAGACTGGTCGCGTGAAAAAGAACGCATGATGAAGCACAGCAAAAGATAATTGAAGCCGGGTTCTTGCCCACTTCAGCTTGATATTGCTCAATTCATCACCATATAGAGTAATAACAGCAAAACGCAGCAAGAAAAGACCAGTTCTTACCTTGCTGCCTTGAACTGCAGAGCGTAGAATGCGCTCAACACAGAAGTGTTCAGAAGTACTAAAGAATTCGGGGCCGATACTGGATTCGACGGGATTCACGAACTCTTAGGTGCATGCCGAGGTGCGGTAGGCCTCGTAAAAAAGCCGCAAACTAGTAGTCGCAAACGACGAAACATACGCACTCGCTGCCTAATAAGCAGTAGAGCGCTCTTCCCCTCACGCATGCCTATAAGCTGAGACTCTGGAAGATCACCCCTAATAGGATCGCATGGCGGCTTTGTCTGGAGCCAAGATGCTAAAACCAATCAGACTCGCCCGACGATAGCCTGCCAGCTGGCGCTCATAGGGTTAACTAAATAACTGGATAAGCATGTAGTACCGACGATCTAGGTTTTTCGGACGGGGGTTCAAATCCCCCCGGCTCCACCAATAAAGCAAAAGGCCACCGCAAGGTGGCCTTTTGCTTTATTGTGGTTTCGCGGTGGACGCGAAGCACCGTTAGGGGTTCAGCCGGAGCTTGCGCAGCAAGTGTAGACAACGCCCAAAGGGCGGCCTCTCGTTGCCAAACGAGAGGTGAGCGGCAAAGCCGCGAATAAATCCCCCCAACTATCCAGCCACCGCAAGGTGGCCGCTTTAAGACTTATACTAAAACAGTTACATACCTTGAGCACCTAAGCATTCGGGTATATGTTTTCATCATCAGTATATGGAGAACACATAATGAAAACAGGTACTGTCTTTCAACATAACAACAGTCAGATCATTAGCCTGCCAGTAGAAACTCATTTCCCAGAGACAGTGGAAAAAGTCTATGTTCGGGTTGTTGGGCAAGATCGCATCCTTACGCCTATAGCAAATACCTGGGATTCATTTTTTCTTCGGGGCGCAGCAGTTACTGAAGATTTTATGACTGAATATGCTAGTCAAGAGCAGCAAAAACGAGAGACGTTTTAATGATAAAACCTGCAAAGTTAAGGATTTTTAGATTATGGGAAATCTAGAGTCAAGTGTGATCGAAATACTCCAGTTTCTGTTGCCTGGTTTTGTTACGGCTTGGGTATTTTATGCTTTGACCTCTTATGCTAAGCAGTCTGAGTTCGAGCGTGTTGTACAGGCACTAATTTTCACTTTATTTGTTCAAGCAGTAACCTATCTTGCAGAATCTTTGTTCTTACTTATAGGCCACTACAAATCATTTGGCATATGGAACAGTGACAAAAGACATTTAACGTCCCTAATCGTAGCTTTAACCCTAGGGTTACTTTTCACCTATTTGGCGAATTCAGACAAACTACATAAATGTCTGAGATTTTTGAAAATAACAAAAGACACATCCTACCCGTCGGAATGGTTTAGCGCATTTAGTAAGCAAATAACTTTTGTTGTATTACATTTTAAAGATGAAAGACGCTTAATGGGGTGGCCGATAGAGTGGCCTTCTCAACCAGATTCTGGGCATTTTTTACTGATCCACTACAGCTGGATTACAGATCCTACCCAAGAAATCGTGGGGATTCAGTCGAAAGTAGAGTCTATACTGATAGACGCAAAAGATGTACGATGGGTCGAGTTTATGAGTGAAGCGTCTTGGAAACATAGCGAGAACATAGATGAAAAAACAATCTAACCCTACACCTTCACAGCTAACAGGAAATGGAGCCAATAATAGGCCTGTTGCCTTTTCTCGTCCTGCGCCGCCGCCGCCTCCTCCTCCTGCGCCAAACAGATAAAGCTAAAACGGTAATAGCAAGAAACAGTACCTTTTAGAGCTCGCTTCAAGTTACTAAGGTTCAATTGAGCGTCTAGTAAACCAAGAAGCTACCTAACGGCGGCTTTTTGGTGTACTAGCTACAGACATCATCAAAACCCTACTTCCCCTGCCCCAGCAACCAGCCATAAATATCCCAGCCTTCATACACCTGGCGCCAGGCGTCGTGTTCGGCTTGTTCCAGCATACTAAAACGTACATTGGTATGGCCTAACTGGCGCAGTGTCTCTATGCCTGGATATAAATTGTCTTTATTGATAGCCGAATCCCGGCCTGCAGCTATTACCCAGAGTGGTAGCTTAGCTTTGGCTATAGGCGGCATTAGATCCGGATGACCCCAAGCCACTACAGGGGCAGCGGCAGCGAATAACTGCGGGTGTTTGCTGGCCATATACCAGGTGCCAAAACCACCGTAGCTAATACCAGAGATATAAAGCCGTTTGGTATCTGTGTTGTAATTTTTCTGCACAGTCGCAAGCATCGCTAACAGATCCTGCTCTGCCCTTTCCCAGCCATCTGGCAATAACACAGGCACTTTCGACATATCAGTGACCACCTTAGCTGGCGCTATGGTTTTATCGGATGGGAACATCACAGGGCGTGGCGGTACGCCATCCGCTAAGCGCTTGGGAATATCAGCTTTGCTGCGGTTGGCGATATAAGGCAGTTTACCCATATCAAACATATGCAATTGCGGCACTATCATAATAAAAGGCAGGTCACGTTTTTGTACCCAGGCCTCGTATAAAGGGCCGTGAACCATAGTGTAATCCAGCTCATCCAGGCCGTTGCCACGTTCGCCGTTACCGTGCAAAAACAACAACACCGGCCATTTTTGTGCAGCCTTTTGATCATAGCCCGCAGGCAAATAAACAAAATACTGCCGTTTTAAGCCATCTACTGTACTTTGATAATCTTGCCTTAACAGCTGCGCCTCTGAGGCTTGCGCAACACTCACCAGCAACAAAGTGCATAAAAATAATAGTCTGCAGAACATAAAACTCCCTTTGATCATTACGCCGCAGGATTTCAGGCTCGACAAGCCTGCGCTCCCCATTTTACCCCTTACCCCATGCTCGCTGACTTTTTGTTTTTTGTCATGTTACTTTGCTGCAATTTCAGCCAAAGCCACGGCAAAGTGGGTTATATGCACGTTAAAAATGTTCTGCTTTGACAAAAATAAAGTCAGTCAAACGGCTTATCACAGGCGAGTTCGGTCATTCCCTTTAAATACAACAAGCCAGCTTAAACACCAGAGTCAGGGCAAATCTTTACACTTATTGCTCTGTTCAACTGCTAAATACCTGCTTTGTTTCTGCTTTTTGTTTAAAAGCTTCTAAATTTACAGTTACACTCAATTCATATCTCTTGTCTGGAATTTGGTATGCGGGCAGCTTTTCCACCCAACGAAGTACAACGTTTAGCAACACTACATTCGCTGAATATTCTTGATACAGCACCTGAGGCGGCCTTTGATGCGCTGGTACAGTTAGCCAGTCATATTTGCCAAACCCCTTATGCAGTGATGACGCTGGTGGATAAAGACAGGCAATGGTTTAAAGCGAAGATTGGTTTTGATCATCATCAGACCACCAGAGACGTCTCTTTTTGTGCTCACAGCATCTTAGCTCCAAATACCCTGACTTATGTCTCAGATGCCAGCGCAGACCCACGTTTTGCCGACAACCCTGATGTCATCAAACCGCAAGGTATACGTTTATATGCCGGCACCCCGCTGACCTTAAGTAATGGTGTTGCGCTAGGTACTTTGTGTGTGGTGGACACCAAAGTAAGAGAGCTGACACCTGAACAACAACAGAGCCTGACACTACTAGGCATGCAAGCGGTACAGCTGCTGGAAGCGCGGCAAAAGGCTGAACTTTATTATCAGCAACAACGCACTTTAACCACTGTCATTGAAAATGCCCCTTTGCTGTTAGGTCAGGTCGATACGAATTTTCGCTACATTTTTTGTAACCACAAATATGCCGAATGGTTTGAGCTGGAACCCACTAAGATGTTGGGAAAAACTATTCTTGAAGTGTTTGGCGAAGCCCCTTTTGCTGAAGCTAAAACCTCGCTGGAACTTTGCCTGAGCGGGGAACAAGTACACTTTTATGCAAAACCGGCCAGCGGGCAGGTTTTTGAAGTCAACTTTGTGCCCCAAAAAAATCAACGTGCTGAAGTGGAAAGCATTTTGATTATTGCAGCCAATGTCACAGAAGTGCATCAGCAACAAGCCCAGATCAAGCAGGAGCATGACAGAATGGACGCCATTATCAATGGCTCCAACCTTGGTACCTGGGAGTGGAATGTCCAAACCGGAACTACTGTTTACAATCAACGCTGGTTTGAGCTACTGGGCCTGCAACAGCAGAGCTGCACTTCGGTTACCTTGTGGGCTGAGCTCACCCATCCAGACGATTTAGTTCAGTCAAAAAAGTTATTGAGCCAGCATTTCGCCCGGCAAAGCCCATATTACGACACAAAATTCAGAATGAGGCATCAGGATGGCCACTGGGTATGGATCCATGCCATAGGTAAAGTGATGAGCTGGACCAGCGATGGTCAGCCGCTACTGATGTTTGGTGTCCACACCGATGTTACTCAGGCATTAGAAAAAGAAACTGAAATACTGCAAACCCGCTCCTGGCTGCAAGCCATTATTGACTCCTCTACAGAAGCAGCACTGATTTCTGTTGACCCAAGCGGCACTATTCAGCTGTTTAATACAGGAGCTGAACGTATGCTGGGTTACAGCGCAGACGAACTGGTTGGTCAACATAGTCCAGCCTTGTTTCACGACCCGGCAGAAGTGGAAGCTCACGGCCAGCTACTGAGTACACATCATCAGCAAAGCATTCAGGGCTTTGACGTCTTTGTTTATCTGGCAAAGCAAGGTCAAAGCGAAACCAGACAATGGACCTACATCTGTAAAAATGGAGATAGAAAACAAGTACGCCTGAGCGTGTCTGCAATGCGCGATGAACAAAACAATATCCGTGGCTTTTTGGGAGTCGCTATTGACGTTACGCAGTTGGAACACTTAAACCATGCCTTACTGATGAGTGAGCAACGTTACCGTTCTATGTTGGATAACTTACCTGGTGTGGTTTATCGCTGCCGAAATGACGCCAACTGGACCATGCTTTTTATCAGTGACGAGGTTTTTGCACTGACGGGTTATAAAGCCCAGCAACTAATCCGCAGCAAAGAAATGAGTTTTTCCAGGCTTTATCATCTGGACGATGCAGAACAAGCCAATACGTTAGTGCAGCAGGCTCTGGCTAATAAACAACGTTTTCATGTGGAATACCGGCTTTATCACCAAGATGGCAGCTTGCGTTGGGTGCAGGAACTGGGTCAGGGTGTTTTTGATGAGCAAGGTGAACTGTTATATATAGATGGCTTTATCTGGGATGTATCTTCGCAACACGAAGCCTTGCTGGCCTTAAGCTCAAGCGAACAAAAACTGTCCTCTTTATATCAGATGGCACCACTGGCTATAGTGCTGAACCGTTTTAGTGATGGCGTTTTTCTTGAAGCGAACCCCGAGTTTTACCGCATGCTGGGGTACCAGAATGCCGGAGCCATGACTCAGAGGCCATCATTTGTGGATGATGCCACTATGGCAACCGAGCCGATGATGCAGCTGCAACATAATGGCCGTTATGGCCCATTGGAGCATGAATTGCTGCATAACGACGGACACAAGGTACCTGTGTCCGCCACAGGAGTGCTGATTAAAAATCACGAAGGTGAACAGCAAATCTGGTCCATTATTCAGGATATTACTGAACGTCGCCGTATTGAGCAGATGAAAAATCAGTTTGTTTCTATGGTAAGCCATGAACTGCGCACCCCTCTGACTTCTATTTCCGGCTCTTTGGCGTTAATCACTGGCGGTGTGTTGGGCCCTGTACCAGCGGCTATGATACCGATGCTCGATATCGCCAAGGACAATAGCTCCAGACTTAGCCAGTTGATCAATGATCTGTTGGATATAGATAAGTTGGTCGCAGGAAAAATGCATTTTGAAATGAGTCTATGCCTGATTTCCGATCTGCTGGAAAAAGCAGTCCAAAGCAATCAGCCTTACGCGGATAAATATGGAGTTCAGCTGCAACTCTGTGAACAAGCGGACGCCCTGGTGATGGTGGATGCGATGAGATTTCAGCAAATTATGGCGAATTTGTTATCCAACGCGGCCAAATTTTCACCTGGTGGTTCAATAGTTAAAGTACGCTCTGTGCTGGACGAGGGTCAGGTCCGGATTGAAGTGGAAGACGAAGGTCCGGGTATCACAGATGAGTTTAAAGCTTTTATCTTTGAGAAATTTTCACAGGCTGATGGTGCAGACAGCAGACAAAGCGAAGGCACAGGCCTGGGGTTATCTATAGTCAAAGAGCTGGCTGAGCATATGGCAGGCAAAGTTGGCTTTTACAACCTGAGCCCCAGAGGCAGCTGTTTTTATCTGAGTTTTACTCAAGCCAGGCAAGCCAGCCTGATCCAGCCGAAAATACTGGTGGTGGAAGATGATCCTCACGTCGCAGGCTTTGTGATGCAGTTGCTGCACAGCCAGGGTTACCAAAGCCACTGCGCTGCCACATTAAAAGATGCAATAGCTGCTTTAGATCAGGACTTATATCAGGCTGTGACCCTGGATCTGAACTTGCCTGATGGCCATGGTTCAGCTCTTTTTGCAGAATT
This sequence comes from Rheinheimera sp. 1928-s, assembly GCF_029269265.1. Taxonomy (GTDB): domain Bacteria; phylum Pseudomonadota; class Gammaproteobacteria; order Enterobacterales; family Alteromonadaceae; genus Pararheinheimera. The sequence goes on along the minus strand of NZ_JARIXP010000001.1, from coordinate 743,386 downwards.
GCGCAGCCGTAGCCACTACCAGACCACTCCGGTACTGATCGTCAGCTCCGAATCCAAAGATGATCACACTCAGCTGTTAGGTGGGATCCACGCTCTGGATTGGCTGGATAAACCTGTGTCGCCCTCTTCACTGCTTGAAAAACTGGAGCTGTTATTAGGAGCAGATAAAAACCAGAGCATCAGAATTCTGCATGTGGAAGATGACCCCCATTTAGGCCAAATATTGGCCATGCATCTGGCTGACTTTGCTTCGTCAGTACAAGCCACCAGTGTCAAATCGGCTCTGCAACTATTAAATAGCCAAAGATTTGATTTAGTGATTTTGGATATTGGCTTGCCTGATGGCTCAGGCCTGGAGTTGTTGCCTGAATTAGCGGTTCGACAGCCACAGACTCCTGTGGTGATTTGGTCAGCTCAGGAGTTAAATCAGGCGCAGCGGCATCAGGTGGATTTAGTCTTAGCAAAAAGCAGAATCGACTTACCTGCGTTACTACAGCAGTTAAAAAGCTTACTGCCGCCGTTGCAGTAGCAAGCTAAAGCTGAAACTCAGCCTGTTGAGACAACAGTCTCGTCAGGCTGTTTAGTTTAATGAGTGTTAAGAAGCTGGTTGATACAGCTGGGTTTGATTTCGCCCTGCATGTTTGGACGCGTACAAGGCTTTATCAGCCTGATCGATCAATTGATCGGTTTGATCTGTCGCTGTAGCCTGGCAAATACCAGCACTGAAAGTACATTGGAAATTCTGGTAGTCAAAACTAAAAGGTAAGCTGGCAAAAGACTGGCGGAGTTGTTCTACCAGGCCAAAAGCTTGCTGTTGATTACAATCAGGCAAAATCAGTAAAAACTCTTCGCCACCATAGCGGCCAATAATGTCGGTTTTACGCAGTTGCTGCTTTATTAAGTTGGCTAAACTGCTAATCACCTGATCCCCTGTCAGATGACCATAGTTATCATTGACCTTTTTAAAGTGATCAATATCCAGCATCACCACACTTAAAGGCTCACCAGTACGTTCACTGCGTTGCAACTCATGGCTCAGTCGCTCTTTTACTCTGGCATGTTGCAACAAGCCGGTTAAGCTGTCTTTTGTCATCATATCGGCCAGTTGCCTGGCGCGTTGCGCTCTTGCAAAAACAGCCACTATCAACGCAGTGTCAGTAATAGGTTTGGTCAGGAAATCATCACCCCCTTTTACCAGAGCTGCCAGTTGACGTTCACCGTCTGTTTCCGAAGACAGGTAAATAATAGGTACGCTAAGCCATTCATCCTGCAACCGGATCAGTTGAGCCAATTCAGGCCCTGAACAATCAGGCATCAGCACATCCAGCAAGATAACATCGGGGCGGAAACGGCTCAGGCCATCATAAATTTGTGAAGGGTCCAGTAAAATTTCTGCACGCAGGCCAGCGCCTTGCAACACCAGCGCATAATGTTCTGCTAAAAGCTGATCATCATCCACAATCAGCACTCTGAAGGCTTCACGCCGCCTTACTGCCAATAAACGCTGTAAACGGGCTTCAAGGGCTGTGGTGTTTAGAGGTTTAACAAAATAGCCCTGGGCACCTATACGCACAGCCTGCAAATGATGTGCAAAGCTGTTATGACTGGTTAACACCAGCACAGGCAAAGCCTCAGCTAAACTGCGCTGAAAACCAGCAATGTAATCCAAACCTGTTTGTTCTTCTTCAGGCAAGGAAATATCCAGGATCAAAGCATCGGGTAACTGCGTTTTCAGCGCCTGATCCAATTCGGCAATCCGCTTGTAACTTTGGATCTGGTAACCAAAAGTGGCCAGCGTCAGGGTCAGATGATTGGCTATTTCTTCATCATCTTCCAGTACGTAAATGGTCGCTTTTTGATCATGCAACAGATCCAGTTTGGCAGACGTTAGGTTCATCACCTGATGGCCGCTTTGATGGGCATACTGCACTTGCTGGAAACTGGTCATAAAACTATTAATTTTGCCAAGATCAGGCACAGAGTCTTCAGCTAACCAGTCTTTTAGTTGCAGCTCCAGATTTTTTGCCAGCTTGCCCAGTTGCGGCAAGCCGAAAGTGCCGGCAGAACCGGCTAAAGTATGGAATTTATGTTTAAGAGTCGTAACCAAAGAACGCCAGTCTGGCTGAGCAGATAAGGTAACCAGGCTACCTACCTGAGAGGCTAAAACAGGAATATCGGCTTGTAAGCGCTCCATATATTGATGGTGAAGCTTAGCCAGTTGTTGCTCTAATTTAGATTGTTCTGCAGTCATGCTCAGTCATTGTTCGATGGTAGGTGCAGTTCTACTATAACAAATGATTAAACAAATCCCAGTGAGAAATACAAATTTGCCAGGAAATTTGTGTGCTATGTGCTTAAAACAACAACAAAAATTGGGCATATCCCAAAACGGATATGCCCAAATCAGTTATAACCTGACCATTAATCCTGAAGCTAAGGCTCGGCGATAGGCCAAAAAGGCCGGAATAGCGCCCAGCAACAAAGTCAGGCCAAGCACAGCAGCAAGCAATAAACCAGTTTGGTCATGCCAAGGATTGATGCTGATAAAAAGCCCGTATTGACTGGCTAATAATTCGCGGAAGCCCCAGAGACCGGCCACTAAAATAACAAATGCAGAGCCAATGGATAATAACGCCATCAGCAGTAACTCCAGCTCTATCAGTAAAAATACAGTGGAAGCCGGAGCCCCTACAGCACGTAATATTGCCATTTCACGCTGACGTTCTTTTAACCCTGCCAATAAGGTTGTGACTATACCGACCAGAGTCGCCACTATGACTAATACGGTGATCAACAGCAGCATATTCTCCACCATACTGAGCATTTGCCACAGCTCTGCTAAAGCAACGCCAGGTAAAATGGCGGACAGTGGCTCGCCTTTAAATTCATTCAACTGCCGTTGCACCGCAAAAGTCGCCATTTTAGATTTGAGCCCCAGCATATAAGCGGTAATGACTTTAGGCTCTAAATCCATAGCCAGACTTTGTTCAGCACTAATGCCTTTGCCTGGCGCTGGCATACCACCGCCTTGCCAGCCCAAATGAATAGCTTCTATGCCTTCAAGTGGAATATGTACACTCTGATCCACAGGAGTACCTGTCGGTGCCAGAATACCAACCACTTCAAAAGGCTTATCTTTGTGCTGAGCAAAACTGATGCTACCGACACCATGCGACAAAATGATTTGCTCACCCAACTGATAACCCAGTTTCTGCGCAACGACAGAACCTAAAACGGCCTGATACACCCCAGCAAATACTTTACCTTGTGCCAGTTTCAGCGGCTGTTTTTCGCCATACTGATAAAACTTAAAATAGTCTTCGTTGGTGCCTATGACCCTATAACCGCGGTGGGAATCCCCTAAGGAAAGCGGAATACTCCAGGCTACCTGCGGATGAGTTTTTACCTGCTGATAATTCTGCCAGCCAATATTATTGGTGGCATTGCCGATACGAAACACCGAGTACAACAATAAATTCAACTGGCTGGAACGGGCGCCAACAATCAAATCGGTACCAGACACTGTGCTGGTAAAACTGCTTTTGGCTTCATGACGTATATGGTCGATACCCAATAACAAAGCGATACTGATAGTTAACGAAATCACCGTCATCAGCACTGTGCCTTTACGGTTCCATAAACTGGCTCTTGCCAACTGCATTAACATGGCTGAACTCCTTTATGTAACTGCTCCATATCCAGTTCAAACTTAAAATACGCACGCAAAGCAGGGTCATGGCTAACAAACACCACTGTGGTGCCACAAAGTTCAGCTTCGCTGAGCATCAGCTGCATAAAATTGTCTCTGTGTTTATGATCCAAAGCTGAAGTGGGTTCGTCGGCAATCAATAAAGCCGGCTGACTCAACAAAGCACGGGCTATCGCCACCCTCTGCTGCTGGCCAACACTTAATTGATTGGCTGGCGCTTGCCACAACTGCTGCTCTAAACCCAGTTTTTGTAATAGATAACGAGCTCGCTGTTCTGCCTGTGGGATTTTTTTAGCAAAAGCACTGACCAGCAAGACGTTTTGCAACACTGACAAATAAGGAATTAAGTTCAGTTGCTGAAATACCACCCCTATAGAAGAGGCTCGTAATTGATCCCGTTTAGCCGCTGACAATTCAGCCATGGACTGACCGGCGATCAAAATATCACCGTACTTACAAGGGTAAATCCCGGCCAACAAATTCAGTAAGGTGGTTTTACCTGAGCCGGATGAGCCATAAATAAATAAGTGCTGGCCCTGCTCTAATTTCAGTTGCGGTATATCCAATAAAGCGGCTTGACCCGGCCAACTGAACACCAAAGATTTGAGTTCAAGTGCCGGAATTTTCAGGTCTGTGTGCGCTGACATTACAATGCTCATGTTATGATACGGCTTCTTTTGAGACCTTATAACATAAGCAGAGGCTGAGGCTCCAATGGTTAAATCGTTATACATGGCGTTAATTCTGACTTTGGTCGCATTTACTGCGTTACCGGCAAAAGCTGAAGACTACAAGACATTGGAATGGACAGATTTATTGCCAGAAGAAGATTTAAAAAAGATGGAACAACTGCCGGAAATCAGCCATGAAGGTGGCGAATCTCCAGCTGGAGGTGCATTAAATCAGGCTTTTGGTAATCAGGACCCGGCCGCAGCGGCCTGGAATGAAGTGTTGATGTCTGCCAATGTCAAAGGCGAGCTGAACAATAAAAAAGTGAGGGTTCCTGGTTTTATTGTGCCAGTGGAATACGATGCAGACCAAAACGTCACTGCATTCTTTTTAGTGCCTTATTTTGGTGCTTGTATCCACGTGCCACCACCACCACCAAACCAGATTATTTTTGTCACCAACAAGCAAAAAATTCAGGGTGATATGATTTATTCGCCTTTCTGGATCAGCGGCACTTTAACCACTGAAACCATGAGTCATGATTTAGCAAAATCAGCCTACTCTATGAAAGCCGATAAAATTGAAGAATATACCTATGAGTAAGTGATTTCTTTCACCCAAAATAAAAAAAATCGGCTTTTGCCGATTTTTTTTATTGGTGATGAATGCTTTGTTGGCTTACTGCGCTGTCAGAGACAAAGCGCCTGATCCCGCGGCCCAGTCTGCGGCCCCTTGTTCACCATTTACAATCCACTGTACTGTGACTTTCTCCACACCAGCGGCGATAGCTGCTAAGTCAAGCGTCAATGCCTGTAAACGCGCCGGATTCTGGCAAACCAGGGTGTAATTGGCATTTAAATCTGCGTGCTGTGGTTTAGTGGTACGCTCCGCAGTTAAGTCAGAACTGATATCTGTGCCCGTGACTGTACAATGTGCCTGAGCATCAAAACTAAACCAGTTGGCCGAGGTAAAGTCTGCAATCATCTTCTGCACTAACTGGCGCTGTGTATCATCTGTCGCCTGATGTTCAAAACCCACAACGTTAGCGGTTGGAGTGGCAAAAGCCAGCTCTGCCTCATTGCCTTCCAGCACAAAAGTCAGAGTTGCCTGACCGTGAGTGTGACTGCCATGTTCTTCATGATGGTGTTCCTGAGCCACAGCAGTGCCGGTCAACAGACCACTGAGAAGCAAACCTGACATTATTGTTTTTGTATTCACTGTTGTTGATTTCATCACGGCCCACTCCAAAGCAAAAAATTCTGCTTTATCATAACCTCAGCCCCCTTAGTATAAGCGGTCTGATTTGGCTTTTTGCCGCAGTTTTTTGTAGATCCAACGGTATCAGCCCTGCGAAATTCCAATTGATCTGATTAAGAGTCCCTGCCGTATCAAAAAGCAAACTAATGGCAAAGCTGAATGGCGAAATTAATTCTGGTATTAGGTGATCAGCTCAGTCCTGCGCTTTCATCTTTACGTGACGTGCAACCTCAAGACAGAGTGTTAATGGCTGAAGTAGCCAGTGAAGCCAGTTATACCCCCCATCACAAACAAAAAATTATTCTGATTTTCAGTGCAATGCGCCATTTTGCTGCAGTGCTGCAGCAGCAAGGGATCCACGTCAGCTATATAGACTACCAGCAAAAAGTCAGCAGCCTGACCGAAGCTGTGGCCATAGAACTGGCGAGCTATCCAGAGCTGGAGCAAATTTGTATTACTGAATGTGGCGAATACAGGTTAGAGCAGGAAATTCTAAGCTGGCAGGGCTTGTTTCAACGTCCTGTATTGATGCTGGAAGACGACAGGTTTATTGCCACAAAAGCCATGTTTCAGCACTGGGCTCAAGGTCGAAAACAGTATCGAATGGAGTATTTCTACCGTGAAATGCGCCGCTATACCGGTCTTTTGATGCAAGACGGAGCACCTGTAGGCGGACAGTGGAATTTTGATGCCAGCAACAGAAAAGCCATGTCGGCTAAGCAACAGTTACCAGACATTCTCAAGTTCGAACCCGACGAAATAACCAGTCAAGTCATAGCTTTAGTGAAACAGCAGTTTGCCAACAATATGGGGCATGCAGACAGTTTTAGTTACGCAGTCACAGGCAAGCAGGCACGTCAGGCGTTTTTGCATTTTGTTGAGCATCAGTTGCCACTCTTTGGCGACTATCAGGATGCGATGCAGTTGAATGAGCCTCATCTGTTTCATAGCATTTGCTCTATGTACTTAAACTGCGGCCTGCTGGATGTGCGCTGGGTGTGCCAAAAAGTGGAGCTGGCTTATAAAGAAGGCAAAGTGCCACTGAATGCCGCCGAAGGTTTTATTCGTCAATTGATTGGCTGGCGCGAATATGTGCGGGGTTTGTACTGGTTACTGATGCCAGACTACAAAAATCGTAACTTTTTACAAGCTCACACCCCTTTGCCGTCCTATTACTGGACAGGCGAAACCAAAATGCGCTGTATGCAACAAGCCATCAGTCACACTATTGACCATGCCTATTCGCACCATATTCAGCGTTTAATGATCACCGGTAATTTTGCACTCTTGGCGGGCTTGTCCGTCGAAGAAATCTGCGATTGGTATCTGGCTGTGTATGCGGATGCGTACGAGTGGGTTGAACTGCCAAATACGCTCGGTATGGCGTTATTCGCCGATGAAGGCGTACTGGCGTCTAAACCTTATGCCGCCAGCGGTAAATACATTCAGCGTATGAGCAATTACTGCAAAAGTTGCGCTTACGATGTCAGTGAAACCACCAGCCCCACAGCCTGCCCTTTTAATGCTTTGTACTGGAATTTTCTCGAACGGAATCAGGCGTTGTTATCCGGTAATGCCAGAATGCAGCTGAGTTATCAGAACTGGTTTCGTAAATCAGATGAAGAACGTTTAAAAATCAATGAAAAAGCTCAGCAGTTGCTAATCCATCTGGAGCAGCTATGAAACGGGCTTTGGTGCTATTTAATCAAGCCATGCGCTGGCACGATAATCGGCTGCTGTCAGAACAAGCAGAATTTGACCAACTGATCGCAGTTCTGGTGTTAGACCCTGCTGAGTATCTCAGCACGCAATACGGTATACGCCGCGCCGGCCTGCAGCGCTTGCAGGCTCAACTAAAGCTCATGCTGGACTGGCAACAGCAATGGCAGGAAAAACAACTGCTGCTGCATATTCGCATTGGCAGCACCTCCAACTGCCTGCAGCAGTTAGCAGAGCAGTATCAGGCACAGAGCTTGATTGCAGCTGAACCTACAGCACCAGAGCAGTACCAGCAACTGCAGCACACAGGCTTGAAACTAAAGCTTTACGATATCAACTCTTTGTTACAGCATCAGCTAAGACCGGAGCTGGCCACTTTGCCAAAAAGCTTCTCTGCCTTCAGACGAGAACGTGAACCAGAGCTTTTGGTGCAACAGCCACAGCATTACGCTGTTTCTCCGCAGTTTTACGGCGAAGCTGAACAGGCTTTAGATACTGCCACAGCAGACTTTATCAGCCAGTATCACAATCCAGCAGCAGCTTTGCTCAGCGAAGCAGCAGCATTAGAGCGACTGATGCAGTTTATCTGGCAACAACAAGCAGTCCGCCACTWCAAACAAAGCCGCGATGCTTTGGATGGTGAATGGAACAGTAGTTTGTGGTCCTTTTATCTGGCCAACGGCTGCTTGTCCGCTTGTTATGCCTGGCAGCAGGTACTGGATTTTGAACAACAACAGATCAACAACGAGTCCACCTACTGGATCCGCTTTGAGCTGCTATGGCGCGAGTATTTTCGCTGGCAAATGCGACAGCACAGCAGCGCCTGGTTTAGTAAAAATGCCTTTCGTCCGCCGCTGGATTTCTCTGCAGCAGTTCCTGATCAACGCTTTGAACTTTGGTGCCAAGGCCAAACAGGCCTGCCTTTTGTCGATGCCAATATCAAGATGTTGTTACACACAGGCTGGATGTCAAACCGTGGCAGGCAGAATGTCGCCAGTTATCTTATTTTTGAATTACAGCAGGACTGGCGTTTAGGCGCTGTTTTTTTTGAACATCATTTGCTGGATTATGATTGTGCCAGTAACTGGTGTAACTGGGCTTACATAGCTGGGGTCGGTAATAGTGGTGCCCGGCAATTTAATCAAATCAAACAAGCTTTAACTCATGATCCACAAGGTGACTTTGTCCGTCGCTGGCTACCGGAAAAAACAGCAGTTGGCACCTTAGTGCATTTGCCCGCCCCGCAAGTGCCTGTGCAGGATTTTTGGTTGCCTTTTCTACAGCAACTGACGGCAACCCCATGATCAGTCTGGTCTGGTTTAAGCGTGATTTACGTATTGATGACCATGGCCCTTTGGCAGAAGCGGCACGACAAGGTGCTGTATTGCCTTTGTATATTATTGAACCTGATTACTGGCAACAGCCTGATACCTCAGTGCGGCAATGGCTTTTTATCGAACAAAGCCTGCAGCTGCTGGACCAACAGTTAACCACCTTAGGTCAGCCTTTGTTGGTGCTCAAAGGTCCTGCAACACAAGTACTTCGACAGTTGTGTCAGGAGTTCCCGATCGCCCAGGTCCTCAGCCACGAAGAAACCGGCAACTTGTGGACTTTCCAGCGTGATCTGGCGGTAAAACATCTACTGAAAGAGCTGGCCATCCCATGGCGACAATTCCAGCAACACGCTGTGTTTAGGGCTTTAAAAGACCGCGACTCGTGGGCTAAACAAGCGGATCTGTATTTATCCGGTGCTTTGTACCAAACACCAACAGCTTTGGCTTTTCTCTGCCATGGCCGGCAGCCGCTACAGTCTTTTAGGCCACAGAGGGCTTTGGATTTGCCCGTCTGCAGTTCAGGGCAAACCGCATTCACCCTACCCGATACAGTACAAAGCTTTTTTAACTACAGAGCCAAAGACTACAGCCGACATATTTCGTTGCCCGAAAAAGCGCAACACAGCAGCTCACGCCTGAGTCCTTACCTGGCTTATGGCCAACTCAGCCTGAGAGCTTTGCAGCAACAGACCTTAAGGCAGATTAAACAACAACCAGCTTTAAGCTTTGGTTTGTCGTCTTTTTACAGCAGATTGCGCTGGCATTGCCATTTTATTCAGAAGCTTGAATCCGACCCGCTGATTGAAACTGAGGCCTTGCATCCGGGTTATGCCCGCTTACGTAAACAAAGTTTTGATACGGATTGGTTTTGGGCCTGGTCTAATGGCTACACAGGTTATCCATTGATTGATGCCTGCATGAGAGCGTTGCTGGCGACAGGCTGGTTACATTTTCGTGCCAGGGCCATGTTAGTGGCTTTCGCTTGCTACCACTTATGGCTGGACTGGCGACCTGTGGCTTTGCATCTGGCGCAATGTTTTGTTGATTATGAGCCAGGCATTCATTACCCACAAATTCAAATGCAAGCTGGTACTACAGGTATCAATCCAAACCGAATGTACAACCCTGTGCTGCAAAGTCAGCAAAAAGATCCACAAGGGCACTTTATCAGACGCTGGTGTCCTGAATTAAGGCTGCTGCCAGATAGCTGGCTGCATCAACCCTGGCTCATGCCACTATCCTTGCAGCGCCAGTATGGATGCGTGCTGGGCTCTGATTACCCTATGCCAGTTGTGGACTTGCAACAGGCCATGCGATTGGCAAAACAGCGCATCACTGAATGCAAACAACAGCAAGACCCGCAGTGGTGGCGTGAACAAAAACGGCAAGTGGTACAGCGCCATGCCAGCCGAAAAAGAGCAACAGGACGCAGTGTTAAATCTGCAGGTAATGCAGGACAGTTGAGCTTAGATCTGAACGAATAAAGCACTGGTAGGTCTATCTAGGTTATGCTGAGTTCAGTTACCTTAAAAAGGATTTATTTATGACCATTACTGTCAGCCAACATACACCGGGTCAATTACGTCAGACCATCCAGATCAGCAGTCATCAGCTTAATGCTGATGCATCAGAAGCTGCTGGTGGCTCAGCGACAGGACCGGATCCACATGATTTATTTGATGCTGCACTGGCCACGTGCAAAGCCATGACGCTACAGCTTTATGCCAAACGCAAAAATATCCCGTTGCAAGAAATCAAAGTTGAAATCAGTCGGGATGACAGTGCTGAAGCAAAAGGTTTGTATCAGTTGCATGTCAGTCTGGAGTTAATTGGTGAATTAACCACAGAGCAACGGGAGCAATTGCTGGCCATTGCTGACAAATGCCCTATCCACAAACTGATGACTCAAACCGAAGTGCAAGTGCACACCAGCCTGAAAGCACAACCAGCAGCAACAAGTGAGGCAGAACCTTTGATTATTCAGCCACAAGAACGTGATATTGGCTTTATCATCAAACGATTGATACCGGCCAAAGTGCAGCGCCGTGTTGGTCCTTTTATTTTTGTGGATCATATGGGCCCTGCTACTTTTACCCCAAATAGCACTGAAGGTGACGTGCGCCAGCATCCACATATTGGTCTTGCGACTGTAACCTACTTGTTTTCCGGAGCTATGCAGCATCGCGATACTCTTGGCAATAATCAACGAATTGAACCTGGTGCTGTCAATCTGATGCGCGCTGGTCGCGGTATCGCCCATTCCGAACGTATTCCTGCAGATATCCGTACTGAACAGGTGAAAGTGGAAGGTATGCAAATCTGGTTAGTTTTACCGGAAGATGAAGCCGAATCAGAACCTGCTTTCCAGCATTACCCTGCCGCATTATTTCCGGCTATTCAGGTGCCAGGCAGTGAGATACGTGTACTCTTAGGTGAATATTTTTCCCAGACATCCGTAGTGAGCTTCCCTGCGCGTTGCTGTTATGCCGAACTGAAACTGGATCCATGCAGTAGTCTGGCTTTGCCTAAATCTGAGCAGCAACTGGCCATTTATCTGGCCGCTGGTTCACTGAAAGAACCAGTGCTCAGTGCAGGTCAAATGCTGGTCATGACAGAGGATTTAACAGTGGTCGCTGGCGATGATGGAGCACACTTTATGGTGTTAGGCGGCGATGAGGTGGAAGATCCAGTATTGCTAAACTGGAACTTTGTAGCTCGTAGTCCGGAGCGTTTAGCTCAGGCGAAAGAAGAATGGAACAGTGGCAATTTTCCTCGTTTGACTGACGATGCGGAATGGATCCCTGCACCTTGATCTGACACTTAACGTAGATTATCTCGTTTTTCGTGCCGCCTGATACCATTCAGGCGGTTGCTGATCCAGCCATAACACCAGTTGACTCAGACTATCAAACATACGTTGCAGATAAGCAGGGTTAATTCTCTGCCAATCATCTTGTGGCGTATGATAGTCTTTGTGCGAGTCGACGCCAAAAAACAAAAAAGGAATTCCGGCCCGCCGAAACGGCGCATGATCGCTGGCGTTAGCCCAATCCAACTGATGCTTTCCTCTTAAACCCTGGCCTCTTTTGCGTAATTTCAGCTTGACCGCAAACTGCTGAGTTTTTACATAATCCGCCATGCCGGGCAATGAAAACGCGCCATATAGATACAATTGATTCGCGCGTTCTCCCCGGCTCAGCATGTCCAGATTAATATTCAGCACAACCTGCTGTATGGCCACTGGCGGTGACGCGACAAAAGCTTTCGCGCCATAGAGCCCGATTTCTTCAGCATCAGTCGCGACAAAAAGATAGCTGTAACGAGGACAAGACTGAGCTTTCAGCAACTCCGCCAACGCCAACATAGCCGCAACACCAGAAGCATTATCATCAGCCCCGTTGTATATTTTGCCAGCGACTATGCCTAAGTGATCGTAATGCGCTGTCATCACTATGTAAGTATCTGCTTGAGAGCAGCCTTTTAATTCAGCAATCAGGTTAATACCATGCTTGTCAGAAAAACCGGATCTGTAGCTGAAAGGGTGCTGAAAATTATCTTTCAGCGCGGTCAAACCTAAATCGGCAAAGCGTTGTTGGATGTAATTACGGGCCAGCTCAGAGCCATGAGTAGCAGTTTCCCGCCCACTCATACGATCATCAGATAACTGCTGAATATCATGTAATAAAGCTGATTGAGCCTGCAGAAAAAAAGCAGCAACAGTGCTGAACAAAAACAACGCAGAAAAAACAACACGACACAGCACTGATTTAAGCCTCTTAATGCTGCACAGCGGCAGCTGTCAGCAGTTTTAGTTTGTATTGATAACGTGCACGTTCACTGCGACTTGGCGCAGACTTCTCAGCAGACTGTAAGTATTGCTGTGCCTTGTCTGTTTGTCCCAATGACAAATGGGCTTTAGCCAGGCCAAACATAGCCTCAGCCAACTTTTTATCTAATGTAAGGCTCTTTTTATAATGCTCTATCGCTTTATGGGCAGAACCAGAAGTTAATGACTCATTCCCTAACATCATATGGTAATAGGGGTTTTGGTTTCTTTTTGCCGCAACCATAGCGCTTAACTGAGCAGCCTGTTCGGTTTTTCCCATCACTTCATAAAGTAAAGCCAGATTTGCTTTTGAATTAAGTTGGTCAGGAGCCAATTGTGCCGATAACAGGTAGGCTTTTTCAGCCAGCTCAAATTGCTGTTTCTGTCTGTATAACACTGCAAGGTTATTCCAGCTCTCTTCAGCCCGAGGGTCAACAGAAATTGCTGCCTTCAGATAAGCATAAGCCAGATCATCTTTGCCATACACCATAGCTTCAGCAGCTTTATTGTTATAAAACAGGCCTACAATCTGCTGCTGATCCAGCACAGCAGAAGGGAAATGGTTTTTGTTGCTTTGCATATCAAAATCAACCACATAACTGAAAATACTGTAATGTACTCCCCCGCCTTTTCCAATACTTTGACCACCAACAATATTCAAATTCACATGGCCATTCAACAGACTTTGACCATTGTTCTGAGTCCAATATTCCGGAATTTTTATATCACGGAATTCTGCATTCAGTTGCATTTCCTGTGCAAGGCTGTAAGACAAGATCGTTAAAGACAAACAATTCGCCTGGCGGGCAGCCAGGGTTTCCGCTGCGGTCAGAGTTGCATCATTTTGATACAGTAAGCTGTTGCCTTTTTTCTCAAACAAATAATTCAGTAACAAATCTGTTTTCACCCGAGGTGAATCTGCAGCACGAGTTAAGTCCCTAATATCCACTTTGGTTTGCTCAGGTAAAGCAAAAATTTGTTCAGGAGTTTCAATAACGACATCGACAGGATTAAACAAAGCGTCATTCAGCAGACTAGCAGGTGTTGTAGTTGGAATGTTGTTTTGCTGGCATGCGGTTAAAAACACCACCAAACCAATGGGCAGAAGAAGTTTCATGGCCGTCATCTGTATTAGTTTTTCATTGTTAAACTATAGGGTAGTTTTATCCACAATTGATGTTTTCGCATACCATTTCATCACGTTTTTTCACCCTTTGGCGTAATTGATAAAATCAGTCTCCAAAACAGAAAATAACTTTGCATTTTTATCATATTTGCACTATTAATCAAAGATGCGTTTTTGTTCACTTTTTAATCAGGAGTGACTATCGATGGAACAGTCGTTACTTTCACCCGTGGTGCATGAAAAAATCAGGCACTTGCATCCAGGCTCTCAAGTCGACTTACAGTTTTCACAACCCAGTAGTTTAAGGATCAGAACCTCTTTGATTGGTTATGAAAAAAATCGCTATCTGGTGTTGAAGCTACCACAACAAGTGATAGATGGTGGCTATAAAGATGTGTTTGTTGAAGGCAATATGACGGTTGTGCGTTGCCTGCTGGAAGGCGATTTAGGTGAATGTATTGCCTTCAGAGCCATGATAAAAACCATTTCTCATCATCCGGTGCATTTATTATTTCTGGAGTATCCTCAGCAGATTGAAAACCGATCTTTACGGGCCAAACAACGGATCCGGGCTTTTATTCCGGCCTATGTCAATCCAGTGGAACAAGGGGCCTTGCCAGAAACCTTTTCCCTTTATAACGGCTTTGTCATTGATATATCACCTTGTGGCTGCCGTTTTTCAATGAAGCTGCATGCGGAAGCCAGTCAGATTAACAAGGTACAAATTTTGATGGAACTTCTGGTACCGGGTGAAGAAGAAAGAATTCAGATCCCAGGCGAAATTATGAACTGCCATCTGGAATTACAGGAGCTGTCTTTAGGTATTAAGTTTGAATTACCGGAGCGACAGGTCGCTAAAATGCTGCAACGTTTTATCGTCGACCCGGCTATCGCCAGCTAGTTAAAATGGGGTCAGATCACATTAACGTTGTTTACTAATGTGATCTGACCCCATTTTCATCCCAAATTCGGCGCTAACCAGCTTTCCGCGTGTTCTTCGCTCCAGCCTTTTTTCGTAGCGTATTCATCTTTTTGGTCAATACCAATTTTGCTCACTGCAAAGTACTTGCTATCCGGATGAGCAAAATACCAACCACTGACGGCGGCACCTGGCCACATGGCATAACTTTCAGTCAGTTGGATGCCAGTTTGGGCTTCCACATCCAATAACTGCCATAAAGTGCCCTTTTCTGTATGCTCAGGACAAGCCGGATAACCAGGCGCTGGTCGTATGCCCTGATACAACTCACGAATGAGCTGCTCGTTATCCAATGTCTCATCCGGCGCATAACCCCAGAATTCACGTCGTACTTTCATATGCAGATATTCGGCTAATGCTTCAGCTAAACGGTCAGCTAATGCTTTGACCATTATGCTGTTGTAATCATCGTGCTGAGCTGCAAATTCAGCAGCAAGCTCATCAGCACCAAAACCAGTGCTAACAGCGAAACCACCAATATAATCGGCAATGCCGGAATCCACAGGAGCCACAAAGTCAGCTAAGCAGCAGTTAGGGTTGTCGTTACGCAGCTGCAATTGCTGGCGTAAGTTAAACAAACGGCAACGTTCTGTAGTTCTGCTCTCATCGGTGTAAACAATAATATCGTCGCCGTCACTATTGGCAGGAAAGAAGCCAAATACTGCCTTGCCCTGCACTTTTTGCTGCTTAATCATTAAATCCAGAATAGCGTTGGCATCTCTGTGCACACGACGTGCTTCCATGCCCACTTCAGGATGATTCAAAATGGCAGGATATTTACCGGACAATTGCCAGGTTAGGAAAAATGGCGTCCAGTCGATGTAATCGCGCAGCGTTTCTAAATCTACGTCCTGCCATAAATGCACCCCAGGCTGTTTAGGCACGGGAGCTACTTTGGCTAAATCCAGCTGGAATTTATTAGCGCGGGCTTGCTCCAGAGTCAGCAGTTTTTCACCTGGTCGACTGCGGGCATGCTGGTCGCGGGCTCTGTCGTATTCATCATTCACCCGCTCTAAAAAGGCTGGTCTATGCTCTTTGCTGATCAGCGACTGCACCACGGACACACTGCGCGAAGCATTTGGTACATACACCACACCATGCGAGTAATTGGGTGCAATTTTGATCGCGGTATGAGCTTTAGAGGTCGTAGCACCACCTATCAGCAACGGGATATCAAAACCTAAGCGGGTCATTTCTTTCGCCACATGCACCATCTCATCTAAAGACGGCGTAATCAGGCCAGACAAACCAATAATATCGACATTCAGCTCTTTGGCTTTTTGCAGCAAAGTCGCACAAGGCACCATCACACCAAGGTCGATCACTTCATAGTTATTACATTGCAGCACGACGCCAACAATGTTTTTGCCTATGTCGTGCACATCGCCTTTGACTGTCGCCATCAGCACTTTGCCCTGAGCGCGGGCGCCGGTACCGGCTTTTTCCAGCTCAATAAAAGGCTGTAAATAAGCCACTGCTTTTTTCATCACTCGGGCGGATTTGACCACCTGAGGCAGGAACATTTTACCTTCGCCAAACAAGTCGCCGACCACGTTCATGCCGTCCATCAGCGGACCTTCAATCACATGCAAAGGCCGTTCTACCGTTAAGCGGGCTTCTTCAGTGTCCTGATCAATAAAGTCGGTAATGCCTTTCACCAACGCGTGCTCAAGCCGTTTATTGACGGGCCAGGCGCGCCAGGCTTCGTCTTCTTTGACGGCAACAGAACCATCACCTTTAAACTCGGCCGCAATGTCCAGCAATCGTTCTGTGGCATCTTCGCGTCGGTTTAAGATCACATCCTCAACCCGCTCACGTAATAACTCTGGAATATCGTCATACACCGCCAACTGACCGGCGTTGACTATGCCCATATCCATACCAGCCCCAATGGCATGGTACAAAAACACCGAGTGCATGGCTTCACGTACCGGGTCATTGCCGCGAAACGAAAAGGAGATATTGGACACACCACCAGAGATTTTGGCGTAAGGGCATAAGCGTTTGATTTCGCGGGTGGCTTCAATAAAGTCGACCGCGTAATTGTTATGTTCTTCGATGCCGGTCGCTACCGCAAAAATATTCGGGTCGAAGATAATATCTTCTGGCGGAAAACCAATCTGATTGACCAGAATGTCATAAGCTCGCTGACAGATTTCGACTTTACGCGCTTTAGTATCAGCCTGACCTTTTTCATCAAAGGCCATCACCACTACTGCTGCACCATAACGGCGTAACAATTTAGCCTGATATAAAAACGGCTCTATGCCTTCTTTGAGCGAAATCGAATTGACGACAGGTTTACCCTGAATACATTTCAGTGCCGCTTCAATCACTTCCCACTTGGACGAGTCGACCATAATAGGCACACGGGAAATGTCGGGCTCGGATGCTAACAAATTCAGGTAACGCACCATGGCCGCCTTGCTGTCGAGCATGGCTTCGTCCATGTTGATATCGATGATTTGAGCGCCGCTTTCGACTTGCTGACGGGCAACATCCAAAGCTTTTTCGTATTCGCCTTCTAATATCAGCTTTTTAAAACGGGCTGAGCCTGTGACGTTAGTGCGTTCACCAACGTTAATAAAACGGGCTTGTTGTCGCATTACCACTCCAGACCAAAAGCTTCTAAACCAGACAAATGAAACTGGTGCGTTTTCTGTTTCGGCTGACGCGCAGGTAAACCGGCCACTACATCACTGATGGCTTTGATATGTTCAGGTGTAGTACCACAGCAACCACCGACAATATTTAAAAAGCCCTGCTCTGCCCAATCGGCAATTTCTTTGGCCATATCTACTGCACCTAAATCATATTCACCAAATTCATTAGGTAAACCAGCGTTTGGATGCACTGAGACATAACATTCTGAAATACCAGACAAAGTCTCGACATAAGGCCGCAATAAATCCGGGCCCAAAGCGCAGTTCAGGCCAAAGCTGACAGGCTCTACATGAGCTAATGAATGGTAAAAAGCTTCTGTGGTTTGGCCGGATAAAGTACGGCCTGAAGCGTCGGTAATGGTGCCGGAAATCATCACAGGTAAACTGAATCCCAGTTCATCAAAAACTTTCAGTACCGCAAAAGCGGCGGCTTTGGCGTTGAGCGTATCAAAAATGGTTTCGAGCATAATAATGTCGGCACCACCTTCAATCAGTGCCTGAGTGGATTCAGAGTAGGCGCTGACCAAAGTATCAAAGTCGACATTACGGTAACCCGGGTCGTTTACATCAGGTGAAATAGAAGCAGTTCTGTTGGTTGGGCCCAATACACCAGCAACAAAACGTGGTTTGTCCAGCGTGCTGTATTCATCACAGGCCTGACGCGCCAAAGCTGCCGACTCACGGTTGATGCGCGCTGATAAATGTGACATATCGTAGTCAGCCATAGCAATAGGCGTGGCGTTAAAGCTGTTAGTTTCCAGAATATCAGCACCAGCAGCTAAATACTGGCGATGAATATCCAGGATCAATTGTGGTTTAGTCAGCACCAGCAAATCGTTATTGCCTTTCAGATCAGTAGACCAATCGGCAAATTCAGTGCCGCGGTAATCTGCTTCCTGCAATTTGTATTGTTGAATCATAGTGCCCATAGCACCATCTAACACCAGAATACGTTCCGCCAACAACGCACGAAGGTCGTCTGGAGTTAACACACTACGATTGGTCATGACGAATGCCCTATCTGCTGAATATCAAAAGGTGTGGCCTGGTACACATAATAGTTCAGCCAGTTGCTGAATAATAAAAAGGCGTGGCTTTGCCATAACTTATGTGGACCTTTAGCCGGATCGTTTTGTTTATAGTAGTTCTCTGGAATTTTAGGCTCAAGACCTGCAGCCAGATCGCGCTGGTATTCATCATTTAAGGTGGTCAAATCATACTCAGGATGACCAGTGACAAAAACCCGGCTGCCTGTACTGTTTTGCAATAAATAAGCCCCTGTCGCATCGGCTTCGGCCAACACATGCAAATCTGGGTGATGTTGATACTTTTGCTTAGGCACCTGAGCATAACGCGAGTGTGGCACTAAAAACTCATCATCAAAGCCCCGTACTAATGGGCTTAAAGGCTGAGAGACATTTTGCCAGTACACTCCTGATAACTTCTCACCACGAATTTCGCGCTGCAAGCCATAGTAATGATACAAAGCCGCATGAGCAGCCCAGCATAAAAACAAAGTGGAGGTGACATGACGATCAGCCCAGGTCAGAATTTCTGCCAGTTGAGGCCAGTAACTAACGTCTTCGTAATTTACTAAACCTAAAGGCGCACCCGTGATAATCAAACCATCATAATTTTGCTGCTGCACATCAGAAAAATAGCGGTAAAAGCAGTCCAGATGATT
This sequence comes from Rheinheimera sp. 1928-s, assembly GCF_029269265.1. GTDB lineage: Bacteria > Pseudomonadota > Gammaproteobacteria > Enterobacterales > Alteromonadaceae > Pararheinheimera. Next base: position 724,420 of record NZ_JARIXP010000001.1, on the reverse strand, counting down.
TTGTGGTGTGTTTTTGCTGACATGATTATCCAGTCGTATCAGCTCCACATCCACCTGCAGCGGGCTATTGGCTAACAAGCGCAATAACTGGATTTCAGTCGCGACTTTGTTCGGCATTAAATTCAGAATGGCAATTTTCAGCGGCCGGATATCCTGCGATAAAGCCCGGCTTTCAGTCATGACAAAAACGTTCTCCGCAGAAAGAGCTTCCACAGCAGGTAACTGATCAATGACTTTAATAGGCATAGCATCTCCGACAAGGCTGAAAAATGAGGTTACTCTGGCTCAAAGCTGCGGAAATGTCAACTTCTAAACGTTTAGACGTCTAAATAAAAATAAAGATGGCCGATGAATGAATACCAGTTGTTCAGGCCTCAGCATCATCAGCTTTTGATGTTAAAAATAGCCAGGCAGGACAGGAAATAAAATCTATGTTTTCTCATATGCAGTACAGTTAAAAACAACAAACCCGGCCTGAGCCGGGTTTGTTTTAATTTTTACGCCTGTTCTTTGCACTTACTCTTTAAGCTTAAACTGTGGGCTAATGCAGCTTACAGATCAGCTTCTGCGTCAGCTGGCAACATACCAAAATCTTCTGCTGGTGACGGAGCACCTTTCGAAGGTTCCAGTAACAGCATACGGCGTAATTCAGCTTCAATTTCTTTGGCCACAGCAGGGTTTTCCTGCAGGTACTTCATGGCGTTGGCTTTACCCTGACCAATTTTGTTACCTTTGTAGGCATACCAGGCACCGGCTTTATCGATCAGCTTATGCAACACACCTAAGTCGACTAACTCGCCATCTTTGCTGATACCAGCGCCGTACATAATAATAAATTCGGCTTGTTTAAACGGCGGTGCTACTTTGTTTTTCACTACTTTGACGCGGGTTTCGTTACCCGTCACTTCGTCGCCATCTTTCACAGAACCAGTACGACGAATATCTAAACGCACTGAAGCGTAGAATTTTAAAGCGTTACCGCCAGTGGTGGTTTCTGGTGAACCAAACATCACACCAATTTTCATCCGGATTTGGTTGATGAAAATACATAAAGTGTTTGAACGTTTGATATTACCTGTCAGTTTACGCAGCGCCTGAGACATTAAACGTGCCTGCAAACCTACATGGCTGTCACCCATATCGCCTTCAATTTCAGCGCGAGGCGTTAATGCAGCTACTGAGTCGACAACGATCACGTCTACCGCAGCAGAACGTACTAACATGTCACAAATTTCCAGTGCCTGTTCACCTGTATCCGGTTGAGACACTAATAAATCGTCGACGTTTACGCCTAATTTTTTCGCGTATACAGGGTCCAGCGCGTGTTCAGCATCGATAAAAGCACAGGTCTTACCCATGCGCTGAGCTTCAGCGACAACTTGTAAAGTTAAAGTTGTTTTACCAGAAGATTCAGGACCGTAGATCTCAACAATACGACCACAAGGCAAACCGCCTATGCCGAGCGCAATATCCAAACCTAACGAACCTGTAGGGATAAAGTCGATATCAAGCGCAGTGCTGTCGCCCAGACGCATAATGGAACCTTTACCAAACTGGCGTTCGATTTGACCTAAGGCTGCGGTCAGTGCTTTTTGTTTATTGTCGTCCATTGCTCTCTCCGGTGGATTCTTGGATGCACTCAAAGTGCTGTATGCTCATACAGTAGTCTTTTTGCTTTAGTCTGTCAATAACAAGATCAGCTGCTGCAAGACAAAATCGATCGCCTGCTGGCGTACTGTCGCTCTGTCGCCATCAAAGATGCGGTGCGACAATACCTGATGGCCCTGAATTTCAAAACAAAAATGCACAGTACCCACTGGTTTAGTGGCAGAACCGCCATCAGGGCCGGCAATACCAGACACTGCTACCGCCACTTCAGCCCCAGCTACTTTGGCTGCCCCTACTGCCATTTCCAATACTGTTTCTTTGCTAACAGCACCGTATTGCAACAAAGTTTCGGCTTTTACACCTAACAGCTGTTGCTTGGATTTATTGCTGTAGGTGACAAAAGAGCGGTCCAGATAAGCTGAGCTGCCGGGTACTGCGGTCAACACATAAGCAATACCACCGCCTGTGCAGGATTCTGCTGTGGTGATACTGAAGTTTTTCCGCAATAATAGCGCTCCGAGATCCGCCGCCAAGTTGTAGGTGGTTACTGGAATTGTCATCTTTGGTCCAACGCAGGAATTATTAAGCCATTATGCCGCCAGAACAGAAAGACGGGCAAGCCCTAAGCCCGCACACTCCGATGATGCAACAGTACCTTGGCCTGAAATGCCAGCATCCTGATATTTTGCTGTTTTATCGTATGGGTGACTTTTACGAGCTGTTTTACGACGATGCCAAAAAGGCCTCTGCCCTGTTAGATATTTCGCTGACTAAAAGAGGCCAGTCGGCGGGCCAGCCTATTCCTATGGCGGGCGTGCCTTATCATTCGATTGAAGGCTATTTAGCCCGTTTAGTGCAACTGGGTGAATCTGCCGCTATTTGTGAACAAATCGGCGATCCGGCGTTAAGCAAAGGCCCGGTTGAACGCGCTGTGGTGCGTATTGTCACGCCAGGCACTGTCACAGACGAAGCGCTGCTGAATGAACGTCAGGACACCCTGGTCTCGGCTTTGTATCAGCAAAAAGGCAGTTATGGTTTTGCGTACTTAGATTTAAGCAGCGGCCGCTTTTTAGTCAACGAAGTCACCCACCTGGATGATTTGCTGGCGTTATTACAGCGCTTAAATCCGGCAGAGATTTTATATGCTGAAGAGCAGGACTGGCCGGATAGCGTCATTAACCGCAAAGGGGTGCGCCGCCGCCCTGTCTGGGAATTTGAACTAAGTAATGCCAAACGTTTACTGACCCAACAATTTGGTACCCGCGACTTACAAAGTTTTGGTGTGGAACAAGCCCCGGTTGCGCTGATGGCTGCAGGCTGTTTAATGGGTTATGTCAAAGACACCCAGCGCGCTCAGTTGCCGCATATCCGCTCTATTGCTCTTGAACGCAACCAGGACTGCATAGTTCTGGATGCGGCAACAAGGCGTAACCTAGAACTGACCCAAACCTTAGCAGGCCAATTTGACCACACCCTTGCAGCTGTTTTGGATCAATGTCAGACCGCTATGGGCAGTCGTTTACTGAAGCGCTGGATCCATGCGCCGCTGCGCGATCAGTCCTTGGTGTCAGGTCGTCATCAGGCCGTGGCTGAATTGCAGCAACACCACCAAAGTTTGCAGCCCCTGTTTAAACAAGTGGGTGACACAGAACGAGTGATTGCCCGTTTAGCACTGCGTAGTGCTCGTCCCCGTGATTTCTCCCGTTTACGTGCTGCTCTGCAGTTATTACCAGAGCTGTCACCTGAACTGACTCTGTTACACAGCCCTTTATTGGCGCAGCTTGCTGCTAAATGCCAACCGTTGCCAGAGCTTTGTGATTTATTAGAGCGTGCCGTAGTCGAAACCCCGCCTATGCTTATTCGCGATGGTGGTGTGATAGCTTCAGGCTACAACGCCGCATTGGATCAATGGCGTGAACTGGCGACAGGTGCTACGGATTATCTGGAGCGGTTGGAGCAACGTGAAAAAGAGCGTACAGGTATAGCGTCACTCAAAGTTGGTTTTAACAGAGTCGCTGGTTATTACATTGAAACCGGCCGCAGCGCTGCCGATCAGGTTCCGGCGGATTATATTCGCCGCCAGACCTTAAAAAACAATGAACGTTTTATTATTCCTGAGTTAAAAGAATACGAAGACAAGGTGCTTGGCAGTCAAAGCAAAGCTTTGGCTTTGGAAAAACAGCTGTATGACGAGTTGTTTGATTTAACAGCGCCTTACCTCGCTGAATTGCAGCAACTGTCAGCTGCTTTGGCCGAGCTGGATTTACTGACCAACTTCGCAGAGCGCGCTGAACAGCTAAACTACCATCAACCAGAGCTGACGCCAGAGCCGGGTATACAAATAGAAGCCGGCCGTCACCCTGTGGTTGAACAGGTAATGACTGAACCTTTTATTGCCAACCCACTTAAGCTCTCGCCAGAGCGGCGCATGCTGATGATTACAGGCCCGAATATGGGCGGTAAATCGACTTATATGCGTCAGAACGCGCTGATCGTCCTGATGGCTTATATAGGCAGTTTTGTACCGGCAGAGCGCGCTTTGTTAGGCCCGGTCGACCGGATATTCACCCGTGTTGGTGCATCCGATGATTTGGCCTCTGGCCGTTCTACTTTTATGGTGGAAATGACAGAAACTGCCACTATTTTGCATCATGCGACAGCGCAGAGTTTAGTGCTGATGGATGAAATAGGCCGTGGCACAAGTACTTATGATGGTTTGTCGCTGGCATGGGCCTGTGCTGAATATCTGGCGCAGCAACTGAAAGCCATGACCTTATTTGCCACCCATTATTTTGAACTGACAGAACTGGCATCCCAGTTACAGGGCTTAGCCAATATCCATCTGGATGCAGTGGAACACGACGAGCATATCGTCTTTATGCATCAGGTGCAGGATGGCGCAGCCAGTAAAAGTTATGGCTTACAGGTCGCTCAACTGGCCGGTGTGCCGCGGGTGGTGATCCAAAAAGCCAAACAAAAACTGGCTCAGTTGGAACAACAGTCGGTTGTCAGTGCCAAAGCACCAGCAACTGCTAAAACAGCAGAGCCGCTGCAACAGCAATTATTTGTCGAAGCCGAACCTCATCCAATACTGGAGCAACTGGCCACACTGGATCCGGATCAGTTGTCAGCCCGTCAGGCTTTGGATTTGTTGTATCAGCTTAAAGCCAGCTTGTAAAAATGGGGTTGAAAAAGGAGTGTTGGTATTTCTGAACTAAGTTTGTCCAAAGCAGCCAGTTGTATTCCCTTAGTCTGGGTTGGCCCTATGCTACGCCGCCTGACACCAAAGCGGCTATGTATCTGGTTAGCCACTTGTGAACCAGTGGCATTGAAACTTCAGCTTCAACCTGAACAAGGTGAACCACTAGAGTTTGACGCAAAACAGCTGCAGCCTTTTGTGCAACAACTTCAGCTTGCCGGCAAACTCTATCTGTATTTTTTGGATGTGGAACTGAATGAAGCGCTGCCAACCGAATGCTGGATTAGTTATGATCTGCAGTTAAAAACCAGCACAGGCGACTGGCAAAACTGGCGGCAGTGGGCGGACGATTTAGTTTATCCCGGACGGGATTTGCCTGGTTTTATTCTCAAACCCAAAGTGCATTCGGTATTGCATGGTTCCTGTCGTAAACCACATTTTACTTCAGGTGATGCGTTAGTCCGTGCCGATCAGCAATTAGAAGACACAACACCGGAGCAATGGCCGTCCTTACTGATGCTAAGTGGTGATCAGGTCTACACTGACGACGTGGCAGCCCCTACGCTTTATGCTATTCATCAACTGATAGCCAAACTGGATTTTGCTGACGAAGAACTCCCCTGCTCTACCTTAAGTTCTGCTCACGAACTTCACAGCAAAACGCCCTTTTATTACCAACGCGAGAAACTTCTGCCTGCTACCGAGGCCAGCTATCAGGTATTAAAACAGCTGTTCCAAGGCGCAAAAAAGCCGGTATTTACCACAGACAGCGCGCACAACCATTTGATCTCTATGGCTGAAGTGTTTGCGATGTACCTGCTGGTCTGGTCGCCTGCGCCATGGCAAGGCCTCGACTTGCAGGTGCCGGAAGGACTGCTGAAAAGTTTTAGTCCAGCGCGACAGCAGCGTTGTGCCAGCTACACTCAAAACCTGACAGAGTTTAAAGCAGGTTTAGGCCAGGTCAGACGTTTAATGGCTCACCTGCCAGTCGCCATGATGTTTGATGATCACGACATTACCGACGATTGGAATTTAACTGTAGAGTGGGAAAAGACTGCCTACGAGCACCCGTTTTCCCGCCGTATTATTGGCAATGCGCTAATGGGATACTTACTGTTTCAGGGCTTTGGTAATGCGCCGGAAAAAGTACAAAAGCTGCTGCCTTTATGCCAACAGGCTCTGAGTCAACCCGGCACTGAAACGCATGATGAATGCATCAACAGCCTGCTCAAATTCTCTGAATGGCATTACAGCTGGCCGACCCAACCGCCGTTATTAGTGCTCGATACCCGTACTCAGCGCTGGCGTTCAGAAACTTCTTTGGAAAAGCCTTCAGGTTTAATGGATTGGGAATCTATCACTGAGCTACAACAACAACTACTGGGGCATGAAGCTGTATTGCTGGTCTCCCCTGCCCCTGTATTTGGCGTGAAATTAATTGAAACTATTCAGCGTATCTTTACCAGCTTCGGCAAACCTTTGATGGTGGATGCTGAAAACTGGATGACGCATCCGGGTTCAGCTTATGCACTGCTGAATTTATTCCGTCATCCAAAAACTCCGCGCAACTTTGTCATTTTATCCGGCGATGTGCATTACAGCTTTGTATTTCAGATAGCGTTACGGCACAAACAGCAAAGCCCCTCTATCTGGCAAATTACCAGCAGTGGCCTGAAAAATGAGTTTCCACACCGGCTACTGGCCATTCTGGATACAGCCAACCGCTGGCTTTACGCCTCCCGCTCGCCACTGAACTGGTTTACCAAAAGACGCCGGATGAAAATCACTCACCACAAGCCCATAGGTGAAACCAAAGGCCGCCGCCTGGTGAATGCTGCTGGCATAGGTTTATTGGAGCTGACCGCTGAAGGTGTGCCCTGCAAAATTCAACAACTTTGCGCTGATGGTGACACTGTGAGTTTTGAGCTGGAAAAAGGCGATGATGAACTGACGCAGGATTATAGTTTGTAGCAGATTGGCCCATCAGGATACAACAGCTGCACCCGCTTAACTTACGGGTGCAGCTGTAACTTTGTTAAATCCCCTGCCCGCCTGAGACTTCAATACGCTGGGCATTGACCCAGCGCTGGTCTTCCGACAATAAACTGGCCACCATAGGGCCTATATCATCAGCAACTCCGACCCGGCCTAACGCCGTCATATCCGCGAAGAACTTGTTAAAGTCAGGCGTATCACGCACTGCGCCGCCAAAGAAGTCGGTTTCGATAGCACCTGGCGCTACTGTATTGACCGCTATACCACGTGGACCAAACTCTTTTGCCATATAGAGGGTTAGCATTTCCACTGCTGCTTTGGCTGCAGCATAAGCAGCCCAGCCAGGTGCTGATACCCGGGTTAAACCAGTAGATAAATTCACAATGCGTCCTCCATCGGCCAATAAAGGCAACAGCGTCTGGGTCAGAAAAAATACGCCTTTAAAATGCACATTCACCAGTTGGTCAAATTGAGCTTCTGTGGTGTGCTCAATGAGCGCATAGTCACCGTGACCGGCATTATTTACCAAATGATCAAAGGTATCGCGTTGCCAGATATCGGCCAGCAAAGTGCGCAGCCGTGCTGCGAAGTTGACAAAACCTGCAACAGCGCCTGTATCCAGCTGCAAAGCTACAGCTTTACGGCCCATAGCACGGATTTCTGTCACTACAGCTTGCGCCTCTTGCTCGCGACTCTGATAAGTAATGATGACATCTGCGCCACGACGGGCAATATTCAGTGCGGTATTACGGCCAAGGCCGCGGCTGGCACCTGTTACTAAAGCGATTTTAGTCATGCGTTTTCTCCTGTGGTTTAAGACCCCTGCATACTAAAGAAAAGCTACTTCCGGGTATTTACCCGAAGATCCGCATTTTTTGCTTAATTCTCCAAAGCTCTTGCGAAGATCAATTCTGGTAGCCTAGAGTATCAGCCATGAAAGATACGCTATTAAACACTGTACGCCGTTATGTTGAGGCTTATGCCAACCCATATGGCCTTGCACAAACGCCCATTACCGGCCTGACCACTATCCGTTCGCATACCCCAAGTGGGCTCGAATATGCCATCTCGCGCCCGCTGGTTTGTCTGGTGTTGCAGGGCAAGAAACAAGTGGTGATGGGCTCAGAGGTATTTGACTTTAGTGCCGGTGATTCTTTGTTGATCAGTGCCGATGTACCCACCATCAGCCAAATTACCGAAGCAAGCCCTGATACCCCTTATATCTCGCTGGTACTGGATTTGGATCTGAGCGTGATAGCCGAATTAACGGAACAAATGGTGCAGCCCAAACAAAGCTCGCAGGATCCTGTGCAGATTCAACCTACTGACCAGCAAGTTGCAGACGCAGCACTTCGCCTGATGAACTTGTTAGACAGACCAGAATCAGTGCCTGTGCTGCACAAACAACTGGTGCGGGAGATGCACTACTGGTTATTAGCTGGACGCCATGGTGCTGCCATTCAGCGGCTTGGCTATCAGGACAGTCATATCCGGCAAATAGCCAAAGCTGTGGCTGTACTCAGAGCAGATTTTCGTCAGCCACTGCAGATGGAGCAACTGGCTGCCATTGCAGGCATGAGCCCTTCGTCCTTTTATCAGCACTTTCGCGCTGTGACTTCGTTGTCACCGCTGCAATTTCAGAAGCAATTACGGTTAATAGAAGCACGGCGTTTAATGCGTGCTGAAGGCTTAAAAGCTGGCAGCGCTGCTTTTGCCGTAGGCTACGAAAGCGTGCCGCAATTTACCCGTGAATACAGCAGGATGTTTGGTTTGACGCCGCAAAAAGATACAGCACAAGGCAAGACTACTATTCAGTAGTAGGGATTGTGATTGAAAATCTAAGGGGTCAGAGCACATTTGCTTCGCAAATGATGATCTGACCCCAACATCAAATCGGCACCACATCCACTTCCACTTCTAACTGATGCACGCCGTGGCCTTGCAATAGGCCTTTCAGCGGCACCACGTCGGCATAATCGCGGCCATAAGCTAAGGTGATATGACGCTCTGCCGGCATCAGGTTGTTGGTTGGATCAAAATCGACCCAACCCAGTTCAGGATCGTACACAGCAAACCAGGCATGAGAGGCATCAGCTCCTATTAAACGTGGCTGCCCTTCCGGTGGTGAGGTTTCCAGATACCCACTGACATAACGCGCTGGTATACCTAAAGCCCGTAAGCAACTGACAGCCAGCTGGGCAAAATCCTGGCAAACGCCCTTTTTATGCAGCAGCACTTCAGACACTGGCGTAACGACAGAGCTAAATTCAGGGTCGTATTCAAACTGCTGAAAGATCAGATCTGTCAGTTGCTGCGCCAGCTGTAATACGGTCAAGGTTGAGTCAGCTATGCTCTGGATCAACGCCTTTGTTTCATCCAGCACAGGGATCATCCGGCTTGGACCAGTGCACAGCAGTGCTTTGAGTTGCTCTGGCGAATAACCTTGTTGCTGGCGGAAAAATGCGGCAACTTGTGGCCAGGGCTGAGTTAAATCCAAAGCCAGACTCTGTTGGCGTGGCAAAACCTCAACCACAGAGTAAGCCGTCACAGCCAGTTGCTGATGCGGTGGCTGCAAGTGGATAAAATGCTGGGTATTACCAAAAGTATCTGTTCTGGCATAGACAGAAGAGGCCGTTGGCGACACCTCTAAGGAGAAACTACATAGCTCCTGTGTCGGCAATCGACGTGGCTGCAGGCAAGCCAAATTGTAACTGTTAGCCACAGGATGCTGGTAACAATAACGGGTCAGGTGGCGGATTTGGTACTTCATAAGTTTGGCCTTGTAGGGGCGGGGCTTGTCCCCCTGAAATTCAAATCAATGCCCATCTAAAAACTCTGCCATGATTTGCCCGCTTCCGCATGACTGAAATACGATAAGGTAATGCTGTCGGACAATTGCCGAAGCACGGCATGCAACTGCTGTAGTAAAAGCCCCAGCTCTGGTGTTGCCTGCAACTGATCATCAAATAATTGTTCAGGTTCAGCCAGTTGCAGTAAAGATACCAGCTCCACCGCCAGTTTTTGCTCACGACTCAGCACCACAGCTGCGCCGGGTTTAGGTAGTTGCTGAATTTGACTGGCAAGACGGGCGCACTGATAACCCACAGAACGTGGCGTGCTGTCATCTAAAAGCAGTAAGTCAATCACCGCCAGCGGGTGCAGCTCAGTTTTGTAGCGGCGTCTGTAGGTCATTAAAGTATCTGTCATACGCAGTACCGACTCCATCAACGAAGCGCTGCAGTTGCGGCCCTGATCAAACACAAAGACTTCCTGCAATAAAGTGACACTTTGTAATGCCCTTTCCATATGCTGACCCAAATCCATAAACCTTAAAGTTTGGGTTCGGCTCATGGTTTCGTTATTCAGACCATAAATAGCGGTCTGCAATAATATAACTTCATCCAGCAAACGCACCATTTGTTGCGGCTGCTGCCAGTTCAGCGGATGAGGCCATTGCGTCAGCGCCAGCTGCAATTTATCCAGCACATACCAGGTGTCTTCACTAAAGTATTCCCGCACCGACTGCGCGTTAAACAATAAATTTTTTAGCACCTGCGCTAAACCTGCCGGATGCTGCAGTGAAAACAATTCACTTAATGCCTGCTGCAAGGCACTGGTTTGTTGCAACGAACTCAAAGCTGCACTGTCTGGCAAAGTGCCATTGGCCTGCAAACAAAAGCGGACTAAAGCTCTGCTGTCATTTTGTTGACTGGCGGTCACCTGGAAACTGGTTAAAAGCGGCACTGTGTAACGTAAAGCCCGACAAACTAAATTCAGCCGCTCGTTATAACGACCCAGCCAGAATAAATGATCGGCAACGCGGCTTGGCAATAAACCACTGTGACGGGATAACAAAATCCGCTTTTGGGTATTTTGCAGCAAGCTGACCGCATGATCCTGATCCGCCAGCACCCAGACATCTTTGGCCACAAAACCCATGCTGTACTGATGCTGCAAACTGTTCGCATCAGCGCTGATACGAGCCAGAGCGCCGGGCATTACAGCTGGTGTGTGTTGCTCGGATAACAAACCAAATAAACGCAACACACCAAACTGTTGATGTTTGCCTTGAGTGCTGTTCCAGCAGGGAACAGAACTTAAGGGCAGTAAGCGGATGGCGATAAAAAGCCCGGGTTCTGCCAAAAGCTGCTGCTGTAACTGCTGTTGTTGTAGCGGGTCCAGTTCGGCCCAAAGCCAGCTTTCTGCAGTGTCGATCCTGCGGAACCGATAATGAGTGGCTTCAGATAAAACCTGTTGCAACTGCTCAGGCTTACCACACCAAAAAGCGGCAGTGGTGGGCAATTGCAATTCTTCATTTAATAGCGCACGGCAGAGCGCTGGTAAAAAAGGCAATAACACGCCGGAGTCCAGCAATGCAGCTCCTGGCGGATTAGCGCAAAACAGCTGCTGTTGACGAATACTTTGCAGTAAACCTGCAGTGCCCGTTGAATCGGGATCCAGCTCCAGCGCATCACAACGCGCATCGGGTAAATAACGCATCAGGCTGTCAACCTGTTGTAAACCAGTGACAGTTTTTAACCACAACGCACCGTCTTTAAACATCAGATCGGCGCTGTGCATCAAAGCTATATCTAAATAATTGGCTAAAAAGGCATGTTCAAAATAAGCGGCGTCGCGTTTGCCATGAGTCAATAAACCACAAAGCGGTCGTCGCCCTTCAGCTGTGTGGCCAGTACCCTGTGCAAACACCAGCTGCAATTTACGGAAAAACCCAGCCAGCTGGCTTTTGCCAATGCTGTGATTCAGCTCACCAATACAATGATTAAAGGCCAGCCTATGCTCTAATACAAAACCCAGTCCTGCCGGCATCTGGCTTTGATCGGCATAAACACAAAAGTTGCCATTAGCATCGCGGCCTATATCCACCGCCAGCAAACTTAGCCACTGCTGATGAGTAGGCACCAGTTGATGGCAAGGCAATAAGTAGTTTTTGTTTTGAAAAATCAGTTCAGCGGGTAGCAGCCCTTGTTGTATCAGTAACTGCGGACCATACAAATCCTGCAACACCATCGAGAGCAACAATTGACGTTGCTTGACACCGGCCTGCAACTCTTGCCACTGGCTATCACTAATCAGCCATGGCATTAAATCCAGCTGACGTTGTTGCTCCAGCCAGGGATCAAAAGTAGCACCGTTTTCCCGTAACTGATGCTGTAAATCGGTATGCAACTCCAGCAGATGTTGTTGGCTTTGTTGTTGCCACCACAGCTGCAACTGCTGCCACTGAGGTAGCTCAGTCCAGAGCTGTTGCTCTGAATGATGTGCGGCGTCCTGCACTATGTCCTGCACCACAGTGGCCATAGATCAAGCCGACATTTGCTGGCTGAGATCTTTGGAAAACTCAAGATTTGGCGTGCTAATCACCTGATGCAATTCAATAATCCCCGTCTGAAACTGGTCAATCAGCTGATGCAGCTGACCTGTGGTTAATTCTGATAAGTTTTGCGTTTTTAATAAGTCCTGTAACTGCCATACTCGTTGCAATATAGCAGCACTGTGGGGCAAACCTTTAGCTGATGCAGCCACTCTATGCAAACAGTACGCAATGGAGCGTGGAAAGTCAGCGTAAGTCAGCAAATAATCCACCGCATCCACTTCTGTGTTTTGATGTGCCAGATAATAGTGATACGACTCCACGCCACCCAAGGCATTTAAAATGGAGGTCCAGCGGAAACGGGGTCTTTTAATATCCGTCGGTTGCAACTGCTGCAACACCATCACATCCATAATACGGGTGGTCATATCAGCCCGCTCTATATGTCGGCCAATATTAAATAAATCAAAAGCGTCGCTACGCAACATAGTACCATCCAGCACACCCACCACCATCTGACAACGACGGCTGACTTCAGTCATTAAACGGTATCTGTGCTGACGCCCTTGTAACTGCTGGCAATGTTCCTGCAAAAATAAATCCAGTGAATTCAACTCTTCCCACATATCACGTGGGATCAGTTGCCGAACTGTTCTGGCATTTTGTTTCAATGCAGTACAGGCGGCACGAATAGACACCTGACAGTCCACATCAGTGATTAAATACCCCATCACCTGCTGCTCCACCGTCAAATCACTTGCGGGCAACTGACTCAAGAGTTCGGCACCATTCTGTCCTAATACATCCAGTAATAAAGGCCAGCTGAACTGACTGTCTTTGTGACTGTCGATCAGTAAATGGCTGGTGGCATTAATTAAGCGGGCCGTGTCATCCAAACGCTCCAGATAACGGCCTAACCAGAATATATGATCCAAAGATTTTAATAACATAGATCAGACCTCATCGTTGATGATCCAGGTGTCTTTACTACCGCCGCCTTGCGACGAGTTGACCACCAAAGAGCCTTTTTTCAGCGCCACCCGGCTTAAACCACCTGTGGTGCAATACAAATCTCTGCCCTGCAAAATAAAAGGCCGTAAATCCAAATGCCGTGGCTCCAACACACCATCACACAAAGTAGGAGCTGTAGACAACGCCAGAGTCGGCTGAGCTATAAAATTACGCGGGTTCGCTTTAATAGCTTCTGCCATTTGCTGTTGCTCTTCTTTGGTCGAGCGCGGGCCTATTAAAATGCCATAGCCACCGGATTCATTGGCAGGTTTCACCACTAGTTTGTCCAGATTGGCCAGCACATAGTCCCGTTGTTTTTTATCCAGACACAAATAGGTAGGAACATTGTCAATCAGCGGTTGTTCACCCAGATAATAATTAATAATTTCAGGTACGTAGGCGTAAATCACTTTATCATCCGCCACACCGGAACCAGGTGCGTTAGCGATAGACACATTGCCTTTGGCCCATGCTTTGATCAAACCCGGAATGCCTAAGACTGAATCGGGTCTAAAGGCTTCTGGGTCGATAAAAATATCGTCCACCCTGCGGTAAATCACATCCACCCGCTGCAAGCCATGCAGAGTTTTTAAATAAACAATGTCGTCCTGCACCAGTAAATCAGTATTTTCCGCCAGCTCTACACCCATTTGCTGAGCTAAAAAGCTGTGCTCAAAATAGGCAGAGTTATAAACCCCAGGTGTCAATAATACGATGCAAGGCACATCACCAGGACGAGGCGATAAAGATGCCAGCATACGCCACAACTGATGTGGATAATCATCAACAGGGTAGATAAAGGAATCGGCAAATAACTCCGGAAATACGCGCTTCATCACAGTGCGGTTTTCCAGCATATAAGACACACCGGACGGCACTCGCAAGTTATCTTCCAGCACTAAAAACTTGCCAGAGCCATCACGCACCAAATCAGTCCCGCAGATATTGGCCCACACCCCATAACGGGGCGAAATGCCCTTACATGGTGCAAGATAGTTGCGCGAATCCAGCACTAAATCAGCCGGCACTATGCCGTCTTTGAGGATGCGCTGATCATGATACAAATCGTCAATAAACAGGTTTAAAGCAGCTAAACGTTGTTTGAGACCTGCACTGGTTTTTTGCCACTCAGAGCTTGGGATAGTGCGTGGCATCACATCCAAAGGCCAGCAGCGGTCAATATTATTACCATCTGAATACAAGGTAAAACAGACACCCATAGCGCTAATCGTTTGATTTAATTGCTCTTGTCTTTGAATAAGTTCGCCTGAACCATGTCGGTCAATAAAACGGGCTATAGCCGCAGCAGGGGTCCGTATTTGTCCGTCCTTATGCACCAGCTCATCAAAACACTGGTCAATTTGCTGATAGTGCCCAAAACTTTTTGCACCCATTGGCGACTCCTTCCCGTCCGATACAACCCGAACACCATCAGTTCAAGGCTTATTTTTTTAGTTCTGTATCAGAAAAGAGCAAGGGTTATGCCAGTGCGGAAAATGAGTTCGGGATGACGACAACAACCAGCTACGTGGCTTACTTTAGTCTTGAAAAACAGCCTTGGCTTGAACTACTGAGGAAGCAAAGTTTTGAACGCGATGAGCTTTAATGCTCTGAAATAAAATCGAAAAAAAACCCCACTATAAAAAGCGGGGCTTTGTATTCAGAACCATAGCTTTTACATAAAGCTGTAATCCACTCTTAAGGTCAAACTACGCTCAGGCGCATACAACACGTTCAGGTTATTTGTACTGCCTGCGCGGGTACGAGCTTGTTTAAATTGCTCAATTTCAGAGTCAAACAAGTTATGAATATAAGCGGACAGACGTATATTGTCGTTTAACTCAATACGTGATGACAGATTGACCCGACGGTAAGCATCTGCTGTGTCTGAACCATCGTCCCGTGCATTAAAGTGAGATCTGTACTCACCATAAGCTTCAACATCTAAGCGGACATTGGTTTGCTTATTAAAAAAGGTAAAGCCTTTATCCAAGCCTACATACGCATTGTACTTAGGCACCTGCGTCATATCCTGCCCATACTTAGCTCCCAAAGCTTCTACATCTGATAACATCACAGAATCAGTGTACGAAGCGTTCAGGATCAGCTCCAGATCATTTTCAAAGCTGTAGCTGCTTTCCCACTCTATACCACGAGACCGTGCTTTCGCAGCGTTTGCGGTGTAGCTGAAACCACAGGTAGGCATATAGACCGAAGCCCAGACATCTTCCCAGTCAATCTGGTACACAGCTGTAGAAAATCTCAGGTTGCCCATATTGGCTTTGTAACCAATTTCATAGTTGTCAATGCTGTCACTTGTATAGCGGGTGGTATGACCCGATGCATACTCATCATCACGACATGCAGCAGCTAAAGGTGTATTGTTACCACCAGGGCGGTAACCTTCTGAATATAAAGCATAAACTGACATATCTTTAGATTCAGGTATCCAGGCCACGCTGAGCTTTTTCCGATTTCCGGATTCGTCACCTTCACTCAGGGCTGTCCGGCCTTCTCTGGCTTCCCAAATTCCGCTGTAACCAAATGAAGCGTAATCTTCCAGATCGTAATAACGAATACCTGCGGTAAATTCCAAACTACCCGAAGCTTTCATATCAACTGTATAGGTCGTTTCACCAAAGAATGCTAACTCCGTATTATGTGCCCCATCATAGTATAAATTGTAGTTTTTGCTTTTATCGCCGTATAAGGCTTCACCAAGCTGACCTACGTTATAAATACCGATTTCGCCCCAATAATCGTCCCAATCCACCCAATCATTCCAGTCAGAAAAAACAGCTATGCTGCGATCATCGCTTTCATGGTACTGAAACTGTGCATTTGGGATATCACCTCGCCAGCCTTTGTCGTAAAAAGCTCCGACAGTCCAGGTAAAGTTTTCCAGATTGCCTTTATCCTGCAAACGGAACTCATGAGTTACTCGTGCAGTTTTGTCGTAGTTAATAATCCAGGTTTTGACTAAATCAGCCATATCCAGACGTGACCAGTTATCCAAAGAATCACTTTGAGTAGTACGGTAAGAACCTGAATAGGCAAAATCTGCAAACCCCATCAGGTCGTCCACGTTAGCCGTTAAGGTCACAAGTTCTGTATTGTCTTTAGACCAACCATCCAAACTTTCCCAAATATGGTATTTGCCAACAGGTACGTTGGAAACATTGCCAAAACAGGCTGCACGGGTCTGTCCTTCAGTACAAGGCGTTGAGCCGTAGCTTACGTCATACCCGTAGTTTGAATCCGGGTTTTCAACAGTGTTAGCAAATGTCCTGCCATTAGGACGTGACAAATCTGCGAAACGTGTTCCTACAGTGCGATTGGTGACATTGTAATAACCTAAGTTAAAACTGATGTCTTCACTGAGCTGCCACAAAAACTGAGTGCGTAAATACTGATCTTTTACTTCTCGTTGTACGCCTGTTGCTGCGTTAATAATTGAGCCAGGTTTGTTGGAGCTGTGCCCCGTAATACGCATAGCCACAGCATTTTCAATCAAAGGAATATTCACTGCAGCCCAGCCTTGTAAATCCAGGCCTTCCACATTTTTTGTATTTTTGGATTGTAATGCAGAGGTAAACTCAACCGTATCCAGTTTTGGTTTTTGAGTAATAACCCTTACTGTACCACCTATAGCATTTGAGCCCCATAAAGTACCTTGTGGGCCACGTAATACTTCAACAGCTTCGATGTCATACAAGTCAACAAAGTTAAACGGAATATCATCGGTAAATGAAGATGTTGTAGAAGGCGCAGCACCGTTACCTCCAGACAAACCACGCAAAATTAAGGTACCAGTTGGTGAAGCGGCCCCCGCAAGGGTCCTGTAAAGGTCATCTTTGTTAATCAGGTTACGATTTGAAATTTGAATCGCAGAGACGGAAGTGACGTTCATTGGAACTTCAATTAAAGACTCCACCCGTTTCCGTGATGTGACCGTAATCACTTCCATTTCCTGTTCTTCCGCAGAGGCGCTTGCTGCTTCCTGATCTTGAGCGAACAAAACCGAAGGAGCAACTAAGAGCGGCAACATTGCAAGTGTGAGGCTGCTTAAGTTGTGTTTTTTTTGCATTTTTATATTCTCTTTTAGTTTTAATGTAATCCCTGGATGGATTTTTTGAACAGAAGCCACGATACAACTCGCTTATAGTTCAAACATGACCAAAATCTAACCGCAATAATGATCTTGTTAAATTAACCTAAATGAATATTCTCAAAAAAACAACAAATCTGACATGAAAAAAAATGAATACGGCCAACAATTGCAATAGAGATCATCTCAATTTAAGTGTTCGCTGTCTCATTTGCAGGGATTTTATTCGGCTATCCTCACCAATAAAGTTCGGTAACTGAAGTTTAGTCTCAGGAACGCTAAGTTATAGAAGATTGAGCAGCAATAGCCTTAAAAGCAGAAGCAGAAAAGTAAAAACCTGTTACACAAGGCAACAGGTTTTTGTGGTTCGTGCAGAATAACGTCTGTTATTCCTGGAAAAGAGTTTCGATATTCAGCCCTTGGTGAGTGACAATTTCACGCAGGCGGCGTAATGCCTCCACCTGAATTTGCCGCACTCGTTCACGAGTTAAACCTATTTCTTTACCTACATCTTCCAGTGTGGAAGGCTCATAGCCTAATAAACCAAAACGACGGGCTAAGACTTCACGTTGTTTTGGATTCAGCTCGTCCAGCCAAATCACCAGATGCTGACGAATATCTGCATCCTGTAATTCAGTTTCCGGGCCTAGTTCTTTTTCATCTGCCAATACATCAAGCAATTGTTTTTCTGAAGAACCAGCAACTGGCGTATCCACTGAGGTAATTTTCTCATTCAGTTTCAACATCTTACGTACTTCTTCAACAGGCCTGTCCAAAGCTGCGGCAATTTCTTCCGGTGTTGGCTCGTGATCCAGGCGTTGCGATAACTCACGGGCAGCCCGCAGGTAAATGTTCAGTTCTTTGACTACATGAATAGGCAGACGAATAGTGCGGGTTTGATTCATAATGGCCCGTTCTATGGTTTGACGGATCCACCAGGTCGCATAGGTTGAAAAACGGAAACCGCGTTCAGGATCAAACTTTTCCACAGCCCGGATCAGGCCAAGGTTGCCTTCTTCAATCAGATCCAGCAACGCTAAACCACGATTAATATACCGACGGGCAATCTTCACCACTAAACGTAAATTACTTTCAATCATACGTTTACGGGCGGCTTTATCGCCTTTGAGGGCAAGGCGGGAAAAATACACTTCTTCTTCGGCAGATAATAAAGGGGAAAAACCAATTTCACCCAGATAAATCTGAGTGGCGTCCATAGCGCGCTGGCTATCATTGGCGGTAAACACGTCGTCAGGGGTATTGTCTTCTTCCGCTGCTAAAGCGGCTAAATCAGGTTCGGCGTTATCATCATCAGATAAAATAACGTCATCCGTTAATTCAGTTTCTTTAAATTCGATTACATCGTCATCATCTTTATGGCCCATATCCTTCTCCCACTTCTACAAGCTTTGGGTATCACCTGAACTGCCTGGTATCCTTACCTCTTCGCCCTTTCGGGGTGATATTTATTATTATTGTATTTCATTATTTTAAGTATCGTTTTGGATCTACAGACTTACCACGGAAGCGGATTTCAAAGTGCAACCTGACAGAAGGTGCATCTGTATTACCCATTTCGGCTATAGTTTGTCCGCTTACGACAGTATCACGCTCTTCCACCAGTAATTTTCGATTATGTGCATAAGCACTTAAAAAGTCGTCATTGTGACGGATTATCACCAGATTGCCGTAGCCTCTTAGTGCGTTGCCCGCATACACTACTTCTCCTGCTGCTGCTGCCTTTATAGGAGTACCTGCTTTTCCTCCTATATCTAACCCTTTGTTGCCATGTTCAGCGTTGGAAAAGCCCGCCAATATCGGTCCACGAACTGGCCATGCCCAACGCACTTTAGAGCTGGAAACAGAATTTGCTGCTGAAGTCGCATTTTCCTTTACTGTCTGTTTCTGAACATAACCCGTTTGATTGTTGCGCGCAACAGCTTTGTTAGCAGTTGTTAATTTACTTTGGCTTTGTGTCGGAGTCTTTACAGTACTGGTCGCGTTTTTTTGGCCTTTGACCGTCAAATTTGGCTTCGTTGTCACAGAGGATGATAAAAAATTGTTATTGAAATGTATCTTCTGCCCAACCAGGATACGATAAGGGGGTGCAATATTATTTTGTTTTGCCAGTTGACGGTAATCCATACCGGCCCGAAATGCTATGGAATATAAGGTATCGCCCGGCTGAACTATATGGCCAGAGCCAGGCTCACCTTGAGGGTACTTTTTATAATAATTTTTGATGTCATTTAGTGTAGTAACAGGCGCTGGTGATTCTCTTGAGCTACAAGCGCTTAAGATAAACACCAGACAAAACACACTAAAGAGTTTCATTAGTTAGCGATACACCAGATATAAAATCCCGCCAAGGGCTACTGTACCCCAGCCTAGCCAGTCCACTATATCCCGCAGTTTTTGCTGCATTTTTTCGCCGCCCCAGTACATCAATCCTGCCACCAGAAAAAACCGACTGGCCCGACCGACAAAAGAAGCGATCACAAAAGGCAGAAATGCCATGCTCATTAAACCTGCACCTACAGTAAACAATTTGTAGGGGATAGGTGAAAATCCGGCAATAAATACCACCCAAACTCCGTAGGTAACAAACCAATTCTCGACCTTGGCAAAAGTCTCCTGATATCCCATGTATTCAACCACAGGCAATACTACGGGCTCGTATAACCACATGCCGAGAAAATAACCGCAGATACCACCTAATACCGAAAACAAGCTGGTCACCCAGGCAAAGCGCCAGGCTTTTTCTGGCTGAGCCAAAGCCATAGGTGCCAGCATCACATCAGGCGGAATAGGGAAAATAACAGATTCAGTAAAACTCAACCCCGCTAAGTAACGTTCGGCGTAGCGATGTTTGGCCCAGACCAGCGCTTTGTCATACATCCATTGAAAAATTTTCAACTACTTTATCCTTTTGATTAAGCCAGCTCGCCCGGCACTAGTGGCACAAAACGCACCGCCTCAACATCTTTTTGTTCAAACTCATCACCCACACGGGTAAAGACTCTTAGTACCTGTTCCTGAGCCCCAACTGGGATCACCAGACGGCCACCTTCAGAGAGCTGCTGCAGCAGGGCTTGTGGCACTTCGTGCGGTGCAGCCGTGACTATAATACAATCAAAAGGTGCTTTACTGGCCCAGCCGAGCCAGCCATCCCCATGCTTCATTGACACATTGTGTAAATCCAGCTGCTGCAAGCGTCGCTTGGCCTGAAACTGCAACGACTTTATCCGTTCTACACTACAAACCTGTGAAAACAACCGGGCTAATACAGCAGTCTGATAACCAGAACCAGTGCCAATTTCCAGCACCTTTTGGCACTGCGGCGATTGCAGCAGTAACTCAGTCATTTTCGCCACTATATAAGGCTGCGAAATGGTCTGTCCTTGCCCAATGGGCAAGGCGGTATTTTCATAAGCTTTGTGAGCTAACACAGCTTCAACAAACAAATGCCGCGGCGTTTGCGCGATAGCGGATAAGACTTTGCTGTCTTTAATCCCATCTTGTTGAAGTTTTTGCGCCAATACTGCGGCACTACGATGGGTGACTACTGCCATAACTTAACACTCAATTCCATCTAACCAGTCTGTTAATAATTCCATGCTGCGATAGGCTGTCATATCCACATGCAAAGGTGTGATAGAAGCGTAGCCCTGAGCTATGGCATAAAAATCTGTGCCTGGCCCGGCATCAAGCTCTGGTCCTAAAGAACCATACCAATAAATAGGCCGGCCCCATGGGTCAGTCGAGCTTTGCATGGTTTCCGCTTTATGCCGCCGCCCTAAGCGAGTCACCTGAATGCCTCGAAGTTGCTCTAAAGGAAGTGCTGGCACGTTAATGTTCAAAATCTGATCCGCAGGCAAAGGGTGGGATTTCAGCTTTTTAATCACCTGCACTGTAACATAAGCAGCTGTTGCAAAATGTTGTTCATCCCGTCCAGCTAAAGACACCGCAATAGCAGGCAAACCTAAATGCCGGCCTTCGGTAGCTGCAGCCACAGTGCCTGAATACAACACGTCGTCGCCTAAATTAGCGCCGTGGTTAATACCAGCCACCACCAGATCCGGGGCATCAGCCAATAACTGACTAATAGCTAAATGCACGCAGTCGGTGGGTGTGCCATTGACCGCAATAAAACCGTTCTCCAGTTGCTGTGTACGCAACGGATTCAGCAACGTCAGCGAATTACTGGCGCCACTGCAATTGCGGTCTGGCCCAACGGTAGTCACCTCTGCAATTTCTGCTAAGGCTTTTTGTAAAACCTGTATACCTTTGGCGTAAACGCCATCATCATTACTTAATAAAATCCGCATTCAACACCCCGCCCTAGCCCAAAAATCACTTAATCCAGTGTGGCGTAATTACGTTGCACATCCTGATAATTCACCAGCTCCCGTAATACGGAGGTAGCAAAACAACCGGAGTAGAGTTTAAAGCTTATTTTTACATTCTGGCCTTGTACTTCAGCCTTTAATTCTGCGGGCAGAACCCGGATAGCACGGCGTTCGGCCCTGACATTCAGTTGTGCCAGTTTGTCGACCCAATGCTGCCAATGCTGCAGGCTTTGTTGTTCAAAAGCCAGCGCATCGGCCGTGATTAACGGCTCACCTAAGCCTGGTAAACCAGCAGTTGGGTGAATGTCAGCCTCCAACAAACGTTGGCGCAGGGTATCATCCACTTCTGGGACTTTAAAAATCGAACCAGAACCATCCAATTGCACCACTTCACCTGACAAAATCTGGTTAAAAGTACCAGCTTTGACCCGCGCATCAACCTGCAAGTTAAACAAAAAAGAACGGCTTGCCGATAAAGCTAAACCACGGATTTTCCGATCTTCAATACCACCACCACAAAACAGCTGCTCTGCTAAAGCTAAATTACCGCCCTGAATACCAAAACGTTGTTCGCCGTAATAATTCGGCACGCCTTGTTTCACTAACTCTAACCGTGTTAAAAGCGCAGGAATATCACTGACATCCCGTAACGTCAGGGTAAATTCGTTGTATTTTATCGAGCCCAACTTTAACCGACGCTGATGACGAATACTGTCGAGAATTTTAACGCCCTCGATATTCCATTCCTGCCAGTTCAGCTGTTGTTTGATTGGTACAGGCACACAAAACCACTGACGGGTTACAGCGTGTCGGTCTTTTAAACCGGCATAACTGACCTGACGGGCTTTACAGCCGACTAATTCAGCCAGCAGCTTGGCGACATACTGAGTATTTTGACCAATTTTTTCCACCAGCAACAACATATGCTCGCCTGCGCCAGTGGGCGTAAAACTCAATTCTTCGTGCACAATAAAATCATCAGGTTGTACACGCAATAAGGCTGTAGTTTCAGGCTGGCCGTATAAATAACTTAGTTTTGGCAGCTCCACTTTTTTTTGCATCAGGACTTCACCAACAGCACTACGGCTTCTACGGCAATACCTTCTTTGCGCCCGACAAACCCCAGTTTTTCAGTAGTGGTAGCTTTTACATTCACCTGCGATAAACCACAGACCAGATCTTCGGCAATACAGGCACGCATCGCATCGACATGAGGAGCCATTTTTGGTGCCTGCGCCATAATAGTCACGTCCAGATTGCCTACTTCATAACCTAAAGCTTTGACATCAGCAAACACTTTGCGCAATAAGATACGGCTGTCTATACCTTTAAAGGCTGAGTCTGTGTCGGGGAAATGATGGCCAATATCGCCTAAGGCCATAGCTCCTAACAACGCATCTGATACAGCATGCAACACCACATCACCATCTGAATGCGCCAGCAAACCTTGCTGATAAGGAATTTTAACGCCACCTAAAGTGATGGGGCCTTCGCCACCAAAAGCGTGTACGTCAAAACCATGACCAATACGAAACGGCATCATACAGAATGCTCCAGATAAAAAGCGGCCAAAGCTAAATCTTCAGCCTGAGTAATTTTGATATTGTCGGCATGCCCCTGTACTAAAAGTACAGGCAATCCTGCCCATTCCATAGCACTGGCTTCATCGGTAATGGCCACACCTTGGGCTAAAGCCTGTTGCAGTGCATCTCTGAGCAAAGCTGTCGGAAACAATTGCGGCGTATAGGCATGCCATAAATTGGCTCGATCAACAGTCTGGTCGACAGTCTGTTTTACGGCAGTAGAGCTGCGTTTCATGGTATCGCGCACAGGCGTAGCCAAAATGCCACCCTGACCAGCTTCGATGCAGCTATCAATTAAAAGTTCGATATCACTAACCCGCACCACAGGGCGGGCAGCGTCATGCACCAGCACCCATGGAAAGGCTTTGGCATCAATCTGCACTAAAGCATTCAGCACCGAGTTGGCACGTTCAGCACCACCATCCAGTCGTTGAATGTCTGAATCAGTCGCTAAAGGCAATGTGGGAAAATAAGGATCGTCCGGGCTTAACGCCAGATAAAACTGCTGTAAAGCAGGAACTTGTTTTAAGCGATGCAGAGTTTGCTCCAGCACAGTCAGACCACAAAGCTGCAGGTACTGTTTGGGCTTATCCGCCTTCATTCGTTTGCCAACACCAGCGGCCGGGATCACAGTCGCAATAGCAGGAATAGCGGTCATTTTTTGTCCAGCGGGGTAATAATCCGGAAAAACACTTCGTCTTGTCTAATCAAACCCAGCTCGTTGCGGGCTCGCTCTTCAATCGCATCCAAACCTATTTGCAGGTCGGTGACGTCGGCTTTGAGCAATTTATTACGTTTAGTCAGCACTTCATTTTGTTGTTCCATCTTGGCGAGTTCAGTTTTATGTGCCCAATACTCCATCACGCTGTGCTGGCCAAGCCATAAGCGATGTTGAAGTGCTGCAAGCAGCGTAAGAAGCAATAAAACTAACAGGCGCATATCGAACCAAAAAATAAAGAGATGAAAGTATTATGAAGCTTATCGGCCGGACTGGAAAGCCCTAATAAGGCCGAAAATAAAGGCGTGCTGCACAAAAACGCCACTTAAGGCTGAAAAGGCTTAGCAAAGTTCTGCCAATTCAGTCGGCTTGCCAGCAATAACTCTCTTAAACTCAAGACTCGTGGGGTTTTGCGTTCGCTGTTAAGCCATTGATGACCACAACAAGCAGCCGTCATTAGGCTTTTGGTTGGCTTAAGCAGGAATTTATCGCTGTTTTCGTCGGTAAGAGGGGTGCCGTTAAAACTAAACCAGCCATGTTCATTGCAGTGTAATCTCTGCCCTGGCAAATCAATTTCATCCACTGAATCCAGCCAGACGGTTTCCAGAGACTGCTGGTTCTGGTACACAGGCACTAATAAGGCCAGTTTGTTGTGTTTCAGGTAAAACTGTTCAATTTGTTCTATACCCTGCTCTTTGGCCGGGCATTGTGGGCTTTGACGTCCCATCCAACTGGCATTTTGACTATCAATTTCAAGTGGGGATTTATGCGACAAAATACTGCTGGCAGCGCGGCGGATATAAAAAGGTAAACTGGCTAATCGTTTTTGCAGACTGGCTAAAAATTCGGGCGGCATTTTGGCATAACGCATCAACTCCCGTTCATACAAAGCATTACAAAGCTCTGTATAAGTCAGGTCCTGCGCCGGGCCATGCCACAGCTGATGTTGATCGGCTGAATGTTTTTTCATCCGTTGATGGTAATCAAGGGAGCAAAACCAATCAAGGGGTCTGTACTCGACCCCTTGATTGGTTTATCTGACCTGGCTTACGCCTGACCTTTAATTTCTACACGGCCACGGTACGGAGCCTTAGCACCTAATTCCTGCTCTATACGCAGTAACTGGTTGTACTTAGACACGCGGTCTGAGCGGCATAAAGAACCTGTTTTGATTTGACCAGCAGCTGTACCTACAGCTAAGTCAGCAATAAAGGAGTCTTCAGTTTCGCCTGAACGGTGTGAAATAACTGCAGTGAAACCCGCGTCTTTTGCCATTTTAATAGCTGCTAAAGTTTCAGTTAAGCTACCGATTTGGTTAAATTTGATCAGGATAGAGTTACCAATGCCCTGCTCAATACCACGGGTCAGAATCTTGGTGTTGGTGACAAATAAATCGTCGCCTACTAACTGGATTTTATCGCCCATTTTATTGGTCATGTCTTTCCAGCCATCCCAATCCGACTCGTCTAAACCGTCTTCAATAGAAATGATCGGGAAACGGCTTGCTAAACCAGCCAGGAAGTCGTTGAACTCATACGAAGTGAATTCTTTGCCTTCACCAGACAGTTTGTATTTACCATCAACATAAAACTCAGATGCAGCGCAGTCTAAGGCTAAAGTGATGTCTTTGTTCAGCTCGTAACCTGCTGAAGCCACAGCTTTAGAAATGACAGTTAAAGCTTCTTCGTTTGATTTCAGATCCGGCGCAAAACCACCTTCATCACCTACAGCTGTGTTTAAGCCCTGACTGTGCAGTTCTTTTTTCAGCTGATGGAAAATTTCGGCGCCCATACGCAGAGCTTCAGCGAAAGTTTTGGCACCAACAGGCTGCACCATAAATTCCTGAATATCGACGTTGTTATCCGCGTGCTCACCACCGTTGATGATGTTCATCATAGGGACTGGCATGGAGTACACACCTGGTGTGCCGTTTAAGTCGGCAATGTGCTGATACAGTGGGATTTTTTTGTCAGCCGCAGCTGCACGGGCTACAGCTAAAGACACAGCCAGAATAGCATTAGCGCCTAATTTAGATTTAGACTCAGTGCCATCCAGATCGATCATGATCTGGTCCACTTCAGCTTGCTTATACGCATTTTTTCCCAGTAAAGCGGCTTTGATTGGGCCATCGATATTGGCAACAGCAGTACGCACGCCTTTACCTAAATAACGGCTTTTGTCGCCGTCACGCAGCTCTAAAGCTTCACGGGTACCGGTAGAAGCACCAGATGGCGCACAGCCACGACCCATAGCGCCACTGGCCAGGAAAACGTCGGCTTCTACTGTTGGGTTACCGCGTGAATCCATGATCTCACGGGCGATGATATTGACGATCTCAGACATGTAAATCCCCTTCTATTTGTCGCATAAAAAAGCCGGACTAATAGCCCGGCTGCAACTGGTTATACGAGTTGCTGTTTCTGATATTTATAAGCGGCGGCCACGAAGCCCTGGAATAACGGATGCCCGTCACGTGGTGTTGAGTTAAATTCCGGATGGAACTGACCCGCCACAAACCATGGGTGTGTAGGTATTTCAATCATTTCAACCAACTGGTTGTCCGCCGACAAACCAGAGATCTTTAAGCCAGCCTCTTCGAGCTGAGCAACATAGTTGTTGTTCACTTCGTATCTGTGACGATGACGTTCGCTGACGATGTCGCTGCCATAGATCTCGCGGGCTTTTGTATTGGCTTTGAGGTTACAGTTTTGGCTGCCCAGACGCATAGTGCCGCCCATATCAGACCTGTCGGTCCGCTGTTCAACATTACCATCAGAGTCCAGCCATTCTGTGATGAGACCCACCACAGGGTAAGGCGTATTCTTATTAAATTCGGTCGAGTGTGCGTCTTTCATACCTGCCACATGGCGGGCATATTCGATCAGCGCTACTTGCATACCTAAACAAATACCGAGGTATGGTACTTTGTTTTCACGGGCATAACGGGCCGCTAAAATTTTGCCTTCCACGCCACGCTCACCAAAGCCACCTGGTACCAGAATCGCATCCACAGTAGACAGAATATCTGTGCCTTTGCTTTCTACGTCTTGCGAGTCGATGTATTTGATATGCACAGTTAAACGGTTTTTTAAACCTGCATGGTTTAAGGCTTCGTTCACTGATTTATAAGCGTCCGGCAGTTCAACATATTTACCCACCATACCTACGGTGATTTCACCTGTAGGGTTGGACTCCTGATACAACACCTGTTCCCATTCGGTCAGGTCTGCTTCAGGGCAGGTAATATGGAAACGACGCACCACTAATTCATCCAGCCCCTGGGATTTTAACAGCGCAGGAATTTGGTAAATACTGGACACGTCTTTTAACGAAATAACAGCACGCTCTTCCACGTTGGTGAAGAGGGCAATTTTAGCGCGCTCGTTCGACGGAATAGCGCGGTCTGAACGACAGACCAGAATATCCGGTTGAATACCAATAGAACGCAGTTCTTTGACAGAATGCTGAGTAGGTTTGGTTTTGATTTCACCAGCAGTGCCCAGGTACGGCACCAACGTCAGGTGCATATACATGGCGCGTTCGCGGCCAAGTTCAGTGCCTAACTGACGAATAGCTTCTAAAAATGGTAAGGATTCGATATCACCTACAGTGCCACCAATTTCTACTATGGCAATGTCATAACCTTCGGCACCGGCAATCACACGACTTTTGATTTCGTTGGTGATATGAGGGATCACCTGAATAGTGGCACCTAAATAATCACCACGACGCTCACGACGTAATACGTCTGAGTAAATGCGGCCTTGGGTGAAGTTATTACGTTTGGTCATTTTGGTGCGGATAAACCGCTCATAGTGACCTAAATCGAGGTCGGTTTCTGCGCCGTCTTCTGTGACGTACACTTCACCGTGCTGAATTGGGCTCATGGTGCCCGGATCCAGGTTGATGTACGGATCCAGTTTAAGGATGGTCACTTTCAGGCCACGGGCTTCTAAAATAGCAGCTAAAGATGCAGCAGCAATGCCTTTACCTAAGGATGAGACAACCCCACCCGTCACGAAGATGTATCTTGTAGTCATGAGACCCCTGAGACGCCATTGGCAATAAAGAATTTACGAACTTAGGACGGGTGAAAATTATAACAAAGGGCGGCTTGCCGCTCAATCAAAAGGCAGGATAAAAAAATAATAAATCAGCAAAGCGCAGCGAAAGGCGCTGATTTTGCATGAGCGCAGAAGAAAAAGGCAGCTTGCGCTGCCTTTTAAATTCAAAACTTATGAGCCGTGTTTATCGGTATGGCGCATATGCGGGAACAGAATGACATCACGAATGCTTGGCGCGTCGGCCAGTAACATCACCAGACGGTCGATACCTATACCCTGGCCTGCTGTTGGCGGTAAACCATGTTCCAGTGCTGTGACGAAATCTTCGTCGTAGTACATGGCTTCATCATCACCGGCTTCTTTTTGCGCAACTTGCTCACGGAAACGTTCAGCCTGATCTTCAGCATCGTTTAATTCGCTGAACCCATTGCCTAATTCACGACCACCGATAAAGAACTCAAAACGGTCAGTGATTTCCGGATTATGGTCATTACGGCGGGCCAGCGGAGAAATCTCGGCCGGGTATTCAGTGATAAAAGTAGGTTGTTGCAGCTTGGTTTCGACCAGCTCATCAAAGACTTCCATCAGAATACGACCATGACCATAGTTGGCTTTGACTTCAATACCTAACGACTTGGCCAATTCAGCCACAGCTTCACGAGTCGTTAACTGCTCCAGTTTAACTTCCGGGTTGTAGTGCAGAATAGATTCAGTCACTGACATACGGGCAAAAGGCTTACCGAAGTCAAACAGATTACCCTGATAAGGCACTTCAGTCGTGCCCAGCACAGACTGCGCCAAACCACGGAATAACTCTTCAGTGATATCCATTAAATCGTTGTAATCAGCATAAGCCCAGTAGAATTCCAGCATAGTGAATTCTGGGTTATGACGGGTTGAAACGCCTTCGTTACGGAAGTTACGGTTCAGCTCAAATACTTTTTCAAAACCACCCACCACTAAACGTTTTAAATACAGCTCTGGTGCAATACGCAGGAACATTTGCATATCCAGCGCATTGTGGTGTGTTTCAAACGGACGGGCCGAAGCACCACCTGGAATGCTTTGCAGCATTGGGGTTTCTACTTCTAAAAAGCCTTTGCTGTTAAAAAACTGACGGATATAAGCCACAGTTTTTGAACGGATTAAAAAGGTTTTGCGTGACTGGTCGTTCACGATCAAATCTAAATAACGCTGACGGTAACAAGCTTCCTGATCGGTTAAACCGTGGAATTTGTCCGGCAGTGGACGCAGCGCTTTGGTCAGTAAACGAATTTCGTCTAACCAGACCGTCAGCTCACCGGTCTGAGTTTTAAACAACACGCCGCTACCGCCGACTATGTCACCTAAATCCCACTTTTTAAAACCTTCGTTGTAGACATTTTCTGCCAGACTATCGCGTGCTACATACAACTGCAGCTTACCGCCCACGTCCTGAATCGTAGTAAAGCTGGCTTTACCCATAATACGGCGCAGCATCATACGACCTGCCACAGTGACACGGATTTTTTTCTCTTCCAGCTCTTCTTTGCTCAGGTGCTCGTACTGAGCATGGATCTGATCGGAAGTGGCATCACGGCGAAAGTCATTTGGAAATGGGTTACCTAGTTCACGTAATCCGGCCAGCTTATGTTTACGCTCAGCAATCAGTTTATTAACGTCCTGATGTTCTTCAATAGGAGTGTTCTGTTCAGACATAGTAAGTTCCTGATAGTAAGCTAAATTACAAACCGGCTTTTAAGCTGGCTTCAATAAATTTGTCTAAATCGCCGTCCAACACCGCCTGGGTATTGCGGGTTTCGACGCCTGTGCGTAAGTCTTTAATACGCGAGTCATCCAGCACGTAAGAGCGGATTTGACTGCCCCAGCCGATGTCCGACTTGGTGTCTTCCAGTGCTTGTTTTTCGGCGTTTTGTTTTTGCAGTTCAAACTCATACAACTTGGCGCGTAACTGCTTGTAGGCGTTATCACGGTTTTTATGTTGTGACCTGTCGTTCTGACACTGCACCACAATATTGGTTGGTAAGTGAGTAATACGGACCGCTGAGTCGGTTCTGTTAACGTGCTGACCACCAGCGCCTGAAGCACGGTAAGTATCTATACGTAAGTCGGCCGGGTTGATCTCGATTTCAATATCGTCATCCACTTCTGGCGACACAAAAACTGACGCAAAAGAGGTATGGCGACGGTTGCCTGAGTCAAACGGGCTTTTACGCACTAAACGGTGCACACCGGTTTCAGTACGTAACCAACCATAGGCATATTCGCCAGTAAATTTGATGGTACAGCCTTTGATACCAGCCACGTCGCCGTCTGTCACTTCGTATAACTCAGGTTTAAAGCCTTTGGCTTCGCCCCAACGCAGATACATACGCATTAAAATACTGGCCCAGTCTTGAGCTTCAGTACCACCAGAACCAGATTGAATATCCAGGTAACAATCGGCCGGATCACTTTGGCCGGAAAACATACGACGGAATTCCAGCTTAGCCAGCTGTAATTCTAAGTCGGCCAGTTCAGTCTGAGCTTCGATAAAGGTATCTTCGTCTTCGGCTTCAACTGCCAGCTCTACTAAGCCAGCCACGTCTTCCAGACCCTGATCCAGCTTGTCGATGGTGCCAACAATCTGTTCCAGCGCTGAACGTTCTTTGCCTAATGCCTGTGCATTTTCGGGGTTGTTCCAGACGGCAGAATCTTCCAGCTCACGGCTGACTTCTTCTAGCTTTTCTTTTTTGGCGTCGTAGTCAAAGATACCCCCGAAGCACGTTCGTGCGTTCAGTCAGATCTTTAATGGCGTTGTATACCGGATTTACTTCAAACATGATTTAAGGCGCTTAGGAAAAAATTGGTGGCGATTGTAGCAATATTTCAGCAGACATGCAGCCATCCCGACGATTTTCTATTGAAAGAGTTGAACAGGATCCTGCACTGACTTTTCAACAAAAGCTGTGCAGGATCCGTTTAGCATGGAACTAACAGATTTTTTCAATCAGCCGAACAATCAACTGCACCGATTGTTGGTCACGGTAGTCGTTGATATCCAACTGATAAGCGACGCGGATTTTTTTCACGTTGGCATCAGGCCAGGCTTTGTTGTCAGCGTTAAACCAGATGGCATCGACCAGAGCGCCATCGCTCGATTCCAACATCAGTTTGAGGTGTTTATCTGCCAGCAGACGTTGTTGGCGTATGACAAACTCGCCTTCAAATACAGGTTCAGGGAAGGCCTGCCCCCAGGGGCCAGCCTGTTGTAACAGCTGGGCAAAAGGTACAGATAAACAATCACTGCTCAAATCGCCGTCTGTATAAAGCACTGCGGTCAACAGCTCTGGCGTCAGGTACTTTTTGGCCACAAAATTCAGTGCCAGTTTAAAGGTTTCAAAACGCTCTTCGGCAATAGTTAAACCCGCCGCCATGGCGTGGCCACCAAACTTTTTAATCAGGCCTGGGTATTGAGTAGAGACTTCATCTAATAAATCACGGATATGTAAGCCTGGAATAGAACGGGCAGAACCTTTCAGCTCGCCTTCGTCGCCTTGTGCGAACACCAACACAGGTCTGTGGTATTGCTCTTTAATCCGGCCAGCCAAAATACCTATCACGCCTTGATGCCAGTCACTTTGGTACAAACACAAAGCGTCCGGCAGCTCTTCAGAGGCAAAAGACAACCGCTGCAGATAAGCTTGCGCTTCCTGCTGCATGCCCTGCTCTATTTCACGACGCTCGACGTTTAAGCTATCGAGCTCTGCAGCATACATGCGGGCACGGGGTAAATCAGGCGCTAATAAGCAGCTGATGCCAAGTCCCATATCATCCAAACGCCCTGCTGCATTTAAGCGCGGTGCTAAAGCAAAACCAAAATCCTGCGCCGTCAACTTTTCCGCTTTGCGGTTGGCAATATCAATAAGCGCCTGAATGCCTGGCCTTGCTTTGCCACTGCGGATACGCTGCAAGCCCTGATGCACCAGAATACGGTTATTCGTATCAAGCGGAACTACGTCAGCTACCGTACCTAAAGCCACCAGGTCCAACAGATCCGCTAAATTAGGTGCAGGAAAGGCTTCAGTAAAATAACCTTGAGTACGAAGTTCAGCACGCAGTGCTAGCAACAGGTAAAACGCCACCCCGACACCAGCAAGCTGTTTACTGGGGAAATCACAACCTGGCTGGTTTGGATTAACAATAGCGTCAGCATCCGGCAGCTCGTTGCCAGCTAAATGGTGGTCTGTGACCAGCACTTTGACACCCATTTTTTTCGCCAGCGCTATACCGTCAATGGCTGAAATGCCATTGTCGACTGTGACTATCAGCTGAGCGCCCTGAGCCACAGCAATTTCTGCCATCTCGACAGACAAACCATAACCGTATTCAAAACGGTTTGGCACCAGATATTCCACATGCTTAAAACCCAGGCTTTTTAAACCGGTCAGCAAAGTAGCTGTGCTGGTGGCGCCATCTGCGTCAAAATCGCCGACTATGACAATATGCTGTTGCTGCTGCAACGCCTCAATCAACAAAGTCACAGCAGCAGAAATACCTTTGAGCAAAGTGAAAGGCAGTAACTGAGCGGCACCTCGGGCCAGTTGCAGCGAGCTATCAATGCCACGGCTGGCATAAATACGCTGGATCACCGGATGGTATTGGGAGAGTTCCGATGAAATAGCCGGTACAGGCCGGCGTTGTAATGCTTTAATAATACTCAAACTGAAACCTGCTTATGGCGCATTTTGGCTCAAGGCGGCAGCTAAAGCGGCAGCTGGTTGATAGCCAGGAATTAAACGGCCATCAGGTAAAATGAGTGCCGGAGTGCCAGTGATACCAAAACTTTGGCCTAACTCATACTGCTGAGCCACAGTGTTCTTGCAACTTGCCTGCTTTACCGCTTTACCGGCTTTACCGTCTGTCATCGCCTGTTGGGTGTCTTTTGCACACCAGATGGATTGCAGTTCATCATAAGTTGCAGACTGCACGCCACCCCGCGGAAAAGCCAGATAACGCACTGTAATACCAGCTTTGTTCAGGTCTGCCATTTCGTTATGTAACTTACGGCAATAACCGCAACTGGTGTCAGTAAATATATGCACCACGTATTTTTCATCAGCAGCTTTAAACTCGATCGCTGAGTCGGTAAATTCTTTGACGCCCGCTTTACGGATATCCTTCAGAATGTCTTCATTGACCAGTTTTTTATTTTTTAAATCGTAAATATTGCCTTCAAACAAATACTGTTGATTGTCCGAAATAAAGAATAAACCTTTGTCGGTATGCACTTGTAGCATGCCAGGTACTGCAGAATCTGCCACAGCTTTAACATTTAAACCAATGTCTGAAAAGGCTTTGTTCACTTCAGGTGAGCTCACCTGAGCTGTTAAACCAGTACTTAAAAAGGTTGCCATAACGGCGAGATAGCTAAACTTCTTCATCTGTATTTCCTGCACCCAAAGCTAGCCTCTGGGATGATGTTGTTGATGTAAACTTTGCAAACGCGCCTGCGCCACATGAGTATAAATTTGGGTGGTCGATAAATCGCTATGCCCTAATAACAGCTGTACGACCCTCAAATCTGCACCATGATTCAATAAATGGGTGGCAAAAGCATGCCGTACCGTATGCGGTGACAACTCTGCACTAATGCCCGCCACTTTGGCATAAAACTTAATTCGGTGCCAGAAAGTTTGTCGGGTCATTTGTTGGCCTCTGTTGCTTGGAAACACCACATCACTCTGACCATCAAGCAACAAAGCACGGCCTTGCTTCAGGTAATTATCCAACCATTCCACCGCAGTTTCGCCTAAAGGGACCAGCCGTTCTTTTTTACCTTTGCCTGTGACCCGCACTAAACCCTGCCGCAAATTAATTTGCTGTAAGGTTAAACCCACCAGCTCCGATACTCGAAGACCGGCCGCATACAGAATTTCTAACATCACTTTGTCGCGAAACTGAATTAAATCGCTGACATCCGGGGCAGACAGCAGTAAATCCACATCCTGCTCGGACAAGGTTTTAGGCAAAGAGCGGCCAATTTTAGGGTTAAATACGTCCGACAGCGGGTTTTCGGTGATTTGCCGGGTTTTATGCAGATGACGATAAAAACGTCGCAAACTGCTTAAAGTTCTTGAGGTGCTACGTGGACTAAAGCCTTGATCCACCCGAAACGCCAAATAACTATTCAGCAGCATTTGATCCACAGCCGTCAGTTGCTGGCCCTGTTGTTGCAAAAATAACGCGAATTTAGTCAGGTCTGTACCGTAAGCACTTAGCGTATGCTCGCTGACGCCTTTATCCAGCCAGAGCTGGTCTAAAAAGGCTTTAATAAGCTGTTGTTCTGAGATGGCCAACACTGCTGCCACTTGCTGCTCCCTGGTTAATTTACCTTGTCTGACTTTGTTGATTTGCGCTGTTCTGCTACACTGCCGCCCACCGAAAATGCTGAGTCCCGCCAGATGAAAATTGGTCTTTTTTACGGCTCCACCACCTGCTACACCCAAATAGTGGCGGAAAAAATTCAGGCACTGTTAAGTGCTGACCCAAGCCTGCCGGATGGCAGCAGTGTAACACTTCATAATATTAAAGATCAGCCTCTGGCACTGATGGCTGACTATGATCTGCTTATTTTAGGTATTTCAACCTGGGACTTTGGCGAACTGCAGGAAGACTGGGAAGCCCATTGGGATGATATCGCTGAAGTGGATTTAAGCGGCAAAATTGTGGCTATTTATGGCATGGGCGATCAGCTGGGCTACGCCGAGTGGTTCCAGGATGCTGTAGGTATGTTGCATCAGGCCATAGCGCCACAAGACTGTAGTCGTATTGGTTTCTGGCCGACTGAAGGTTATGACTTTATCGCCTCCAAAGCAGTCACGGCTGACAATGAATGGTTTTATGGCTTAGCTTTGGATGAAGAGAATCAATACGATTTAACCGATCAGCGCCTGGATCAATGGCTAACTCAACTGATGAATGAGTTGATAGCCCTGTAACATAGAGAGTTTAAAAGCGCCCAGTCATCACGTCCTGATACAGCTGAGTTTTTTGCACTTCAAGATGGGCCTGCTGTAGCTTCTTCACCAGCTCTGCGTCACTGTTTTTGCTGGCGGCCAGGTAGGTTTGTTGCTCAAGTTGCGGAATAGCCAATACAAAAGTTGTGATGCCTGCAGGCAGAGCTAATTGTTGCTCCATAGAAGGTAAAGCCGCTTGATCATCGATCACGTAGTCCACTTTGCCTTTGAGCAGTAAACGCCAGGACTCCAGAATATCAGCCGACAACTGCAGTTCTTTGCCTTCTTTCATGCCTTGTTGTTTAAGCCATTGCCCCGAAAAATCACCTCGTTGTACTGCGATAACAGCAGAACCTAAATCTTTGATATGGTTTGGGCTTAAGTCAGTACGATCCGTTAACCGCACCAAACCAAATCGGTATTTGGCCACAGGGCCAATCCAGTGGAACTCGTTTTCCCGCTCCGGTGTTCTGGCCATATTGTAAATCAGTACATTGGGTGTAGAGCTGGCGATATAAAAAGCTCTGGCCCAGGGATAAACCTCAATACGGCTTTGCAGCCCGGCTTGTTTTAGCGTCGCTTCTATAATCTGAGTGCTAAGCCCATCCACTTTGCCGTCTTTGATTGTCTGATGAGGGGGCGATAATTCAGTCACTACTCTCAGCGCAGGACCATCAGCATGTACAGTGAAGGTGAAAAATAAACACAACGGCACAACCACTAAGCTTTTTCTCACAGCCCAACTCCAGCTTGACAGATCACTTTGCATACAAAACTTTGTCTATCCTAGCTTAGTTATCCTGAGCTTTCCTGACAACAGCTGATTTTTTACTCTATGAAAAAGGGCAGCTATCGCCGCCCTCTGTACGCAGGTTAAGCTATTAACCTTTTAACACCTGCGCCATGGCTTTAGCGAAGTAATCAATATTGCTGTGGTTTAAACCCGCAATACTTACGCGACTTGAGCCAACCATATAGATGCTGTAATCCTGACGCAGGCGTTCAATTTGCTCTTTGTTAATACCAAGGAAAGAGAACATACCGTGTTGTTTAGTGATAAAGCTGAAATCCTGTGTGATGCCTTCAGCGGCAAATTTGTCGATGATCAGCTGGCGATAGTCATTGATACGATTGCGCATCACAGCCAGTTCCTGATGCCATAAAGCCGTTAATTCCTGACTGTCCAGAATATGACTGACGATGATAGCGCCATGGGCAGGCGGCATAGAATAAATACTGCGCACTACACTCAACAGCACAGATTTAGCTATGTCTGCTGTTTTGCTGTCGGCTGCCACTATGCTGCAGGCACCAATACGCTCACGGTATAAACCGAAGTTTTTCGAGCAGGAGCTGCACAGGATCATCTCTTCAACCTGATCCGCTAAATAGCGTAAGCCCTGGGTATCTTCATCCAGACCTAAACCAAAACCCTGATACGCCATGTCAACCAGCGGGGTAAAACCTTTTTCTTTGGCTAAGTCAGCAAATTGTTTCCACTGCTCAAAGTTTAAATCCATACCACTTGGGTTATGGCAGCAAGCGTGCACCAGCACCACATCACCAGCAGGAACTTGTGCCAGTTCAGTCAACATGGCGTCAAACTTTAAGCCTTTGGTATCCCAGTCGTAGTAAGCATATTCTTTTACTTTCAGACCCGCGGCCTGAAACAAGGAGATATGGTTGGCCCAGGTTGGGTTAGTGACCCAGACTGTAGCGTCCGGATTGGCTTTTTTAATAAATTCAGCAGCCACCCGCAAAGCACCTGTGCCACCTGGAGTATGAGCTGTAGTGACACGGCCTGATAACAGTACTTTGTGCTGACCAAAGGCCAGTTTTTCAATATGGCTGTTAAAAGATAAATCACCTGCCATACCAATATAGGTTTTACTGTCTTCGTTTTTTAAACGCAGCGCTTCGGCTTTTTTCACACAATCCAGCACAGCCGTATGGCCTTGCTCGTCTTTGTAGACACCCACCCCAAGGTCCACTTTCAATGGATTTGGATCTTCTTTATAAGCGGCCATTAAACCTAAAATTGGATCGATAGGGGTTGGCTGTAAGTGCGAAAACATAGTAATTACCTGTTAGTTTGCGGTGTTAATGAATCAATTCGGTTTCATCTTATCATGCGGGCAACAGACCCGGCAGCACAAGACAAATGGCGACTAAGCGGATCAGCGCTTCTGTATGGTAGGCCTGACGTTTAAAAGCCTCAGCGTCAATAATACCTGCCAGTTCACCTTTGCCGTTAAATAAAGGCAAACAAGCTTCGGATAAGACCTTCGGATCGCAGGTGTAATATTCACCACCCGCTGTTAAATAAGCTGTAACATCGTTAATCACTTTCGCTTTGCCAGTCAGTCCAACAGTACTGTTATTGCTGATAGCTGCAAATTCAACCGTTAACGGAAACTCAGCACGGGAAGCAGCTCCAAAATAGGCCAGTTTCACCAGTACGGTTTCACCTTGAGGGTTCTGACGTTTTTGGTAAATACCAAACCAATCACTGTCATTGGTTTGCTGATAGTTCTGCACCACCGCAGTGAGCTGAGCTAAAGCTGCAGCTGTTACTTCACTTTGGCCAATAGTGGCGGCCAGGTCGTAAGGTTCATCAGCCAGTTGGCCAAACAAAGAACAAGCTCCACCTTCACCTAATTCAGGCACCTGATAAGACCAGGTGACAGCAGGAGCCGCTGCGATAGAAAGTTGTTTTTTTAATGCGGTAACTGCCTGCTCTATAGCCGTTTCTTGCCCTTGCAATACGGCCGCTAACCCAGACTGTTCCAGATATAAGGTAATAGACACTTCAGCCATCCAGATTTCTAAAATTAGCCGTAGTTTACCAGAAGCCTTTTATTTGCCAATGGCTTTTTTTGCCTCCTTATTTTCAAGCTTGCTGTTTATTCATTTGTTGTTTATCGTGCGCTTTCTGAGGACTTACACAGATTGTTTTATGAGTGGCAAAAAAATCTCGTTAGCCGACTGGCAACAACAATTGGGGCGACCTGCTGAAGCTGCGACAGCAGCAAAAGCAGATGATTTGGTCTACAGTACAGATTCAGGCCGTATTGATAAACCCAAACAGCAAAAAGCTGTGGCTCAAAGTTTTACGGATGGCCACGCACGTTTAAAACGTGAAACCAAAGGCCGCAATGGCAAAGCCGTGATCACTATTTCTGGCCTTGCTGAAAGCGCAGAAAAACTGACAGAAATCGCGGCTTTATTAAAGAAAAAGTGTGGTTGTGGCGGTTCGGTCAAGGATGGCGTGATTGAAATTCAGGGTGATCAACGCGAACTGGTGCAGCAGGAGTTAACCAAACTAGGTTATAAACATAAATGGGCTGGTGGTTAAGCCGTCACCCCATCATCAAGCGAGTGTCTGATGCAACAACTCTCCCCTGCCGATTTATCTATTCTACTGATTGAACCTTCTGATGTTCAGCGCAAAATTATTATCAAACAACTGGCCGAAGAAGGCGCAACTCAAGTCAGCACAGCCGACAGTATTGCCACGGCCATGGTGCAGCTGAAGCAACACAAAGCCGATTTAGTGATCAGTAGTTTGTACTTTGAACAAGGCACTAGTCTGGAACTGCTGGCGAAACTAAAAAACGACGCTGATTTAGCTGAAGTGCCTTTTGTATTAATTTC
This sequence comes from Rheinheimera sp. 1928-s, assembly GCF_029269265.1. Lineage (GTDB taxonomy): Bacteria > Pseudomonadota > Gammaproteobacteria > Enterobacterales > Alteromonadaceae > Pararheinheimera. The sequence continues at coordinate 685,798 of NZ_JARIXP010000001.1, read as the reverse complement.
TTCTGAAACCAAAAAGGCTCAGTTGGAACAGTTTAAGCAATCCGGTGTGGTGGCCATTTTACCTAAACCTTTTAACTCAATTCAGTTGGGCAAAGCCTTAAATGCGGCCATCGACTTGTTAAGTCCGGCTGAGCTGGAACTGAGTTTATTTGATGTGCATGACGTACGAGTGTTAGTGGTAGACGATAGTCGCCTGGCCCGCAACCATATTAAACGTGTACTGCAAAATCTGGGCATTCAGCATTTAACCGAAGCCGAAGATGGACAACAAGCCATTGAGCTGCTGCAAAACAACATGTTTGATTTGGTGGTGACGGATTTTAATATGCCGGAAGTGAACGGTCAGGAGCTAACCCAGTATATCCGTGAACATAGCCAGCAAAGCCATATACCGGTGTTGATGGTGACCAGTGAGGCCAATGAATCACACTTAGCTAATATTGCGCAGTCGGGCGTCAATGCCTTGTGTGATAAACCTTTTGAACCTGAAACAGTGCGGGCTTTATTAAGCCGCATTATGGAACACTAAAAAGAAGATGGGGCAGAGCGCAAGCTCTGACCCGCATCAACTACTTCTGTTGGTTGTAGTCTTTGCCAAAAATCTTGCCAAAGAAACTGTCTTTTAACCAGACTGGCCGCTGTGGGTTGTTCGCGACCTCAGTGGTAATACCGAAGTTAATGTCGGCGAAAGTAGCGCCGGCATCGTAACGAATAGCACCAAAGTCAGCCGTTAAACCCGCCTTGTCATCAGTCGGTTTGTGGTAGTGCTTGGCAAAAAATTTGCCCCAGACTTCGCCACCTTTTTGAGCAGGATCTTTAGACGTAAAGCCTGTCATCAGAAATACAGATGGCACACCTTGCTGCACTAAAGTGTAGTGATCTGAACGGGTAAAAATAGCCTGCTCCGGCATCGGATCCGGGCTTTGACTAATACCCACTGCAGCTGCAGCTGTATCCACTGTTGCACCTAAACTGGAATGGTTAGCTCCAAAGGCCACTATGTCAGCAAAAGGATACAACAAGACTGGCATATCGATATTGACGTTCGCCACCAGCTTGTCGATTGGACGGGTTGGGTTATGAGCAAAATAGTCAGCACCCAATAAGCCTTTCTCTTCACCTGTTACAGCAACAAATAAGATAGAACGTTTTGGCCGTTCTGCCTGCTGAGCAAATAAACGCGCAGTTTCCAGCATAATGCTGACACCAGCGGCATTGTCCATCAGGCCGTTGTTAATTTTATCTTTGCTGCGTACATCGTTGGAAAAACCAATGTGATCAGAGTGAGCCGTCACCACCACATATTCATCTTTAAGCACCGGATCAGAACCTGGCAATACTGCAACCACGTTCGGGCTGGTGATATCTTCCATAGTGGATTCACGTTTTAAATTAACAGTACCTTCTAAGGCAAAACCTGTAGGCACTTTTTCTGCGGCTAAGTCAGCAAAAATATCGTCCAGAGAACGGCTGGCCCCTTCAAACAGGTTTTTGGCAGCGTCAGGATGTAAGTAAGCACCACCCAGTAATGACTCAAATTCACCTTCGGCTTTACCGTCTTTATGCAGCCAGCGCATACGAGGGCTGGTTAAATACATCAGGCTATTGGCATAAGGCCGTACTTTCTCTTCTGAAGGAGTATGCAGGGTAAGGATACCCACAGCACCACGTTCAGCAGCATTCTCGGCTTTTAAACTTTGGATATGAGCCGCTTCTTCACTGGGTAAAGATTTAGGGCGACCACCCAACATCACCACTATTTTGCCTTTCACATCCAGATTGGCGTAGTCATCCAGATTAAACTCTTTGGAGACCAGGCCATAGCCGACAAAGACCAATGGCGCTGTGACATCGGCTTTCGCATGCAAAGTGCTTGGACCCGTAAAAAATTGTTTTGGATACTCAAAGTCTGTGGTTTTGCCATTTTTCGTCAACGACATTTTGGCACTGCTTTGTACCAGCATAGCTTTGCGTAAAGGCACAGACTGGAAATAGCCCTGCTCACCAGCCGGCTCTAAACCTAAAGCAGCCAGTTGAGTGGCAATATAATTCGACGCAATTTGATGACCACGGCTACCGGTATCCCGGCCTTCCAGGCTGTCATCGCCTAAAAACGTCATATGAGCTTCAATGGCTTTGGCGCTGGCTTTTGGCAACGCAGCCACAGAAGAAGGTGTTGGGGTACTTTGACAGCCCGCCAGCACCAGCATGGCGGATAAAGCACTGATTGACATCAGTTTCATAGTATTTCCTTAAAAAATTCAGGGGCTTTCGCCCCTGACTACTCAGTTTTTAGCCTGATAACGCTGCTGGTATTTGTCATGCAGTTGTTTGTGGCGGCTATTTAAATCAACAGCACGGCCATCAATCCACATATAACGTACTTTGTGCCCGAGATAATCAAAAATATCACCATCAGACACCACCAGAGTGGCAGCCTTACCCACTTCGATGCTACCGATTTTATCAGCTACGCCAGCAATAGCTGCGGCATCAAGTGTAACAGAACGTAACGCCTGCTCCGGGCTTAAGCCATAGCTAATGGCTTGTCCTGCAGCAAATACCACATTGCGGGTATCCCAGTACCCATCCAGAGACAACGCAAATTTCACCCCTGCTTTAGCCAACTGAGCCGGAGTCTGGAACGACTGGCTGCTGGCTTCATCGGCACGTTCAGGAATGCCATAAGGCGAAGTATAAATAACCGACACATTGGCCGCAGCCAGTTGCGGTGCGATACGCCATGCATCACGTCCACCTACTATGGTCAGGGCAAAACCATAGTGCTGGGCAAACTTCATCGCTTGTTCAATTTGACGCTCGTCATTGGCATGCACAAATACCGGCAACTCACCTTTAAATACCGGGATCATCGCCTGCCAGCGTGAATCCACTGGCAGTTTCACGCCATCGCCGACAGCTTGCGCATAAGCTTTGGCTGTTTTGAAATAGCCTTCAAGCTCAGTCATCGCTTTTTGGCTGGCTTTACGAATATCTTCAGGCTTTTGTGGACGCCATGGATGAGGCATCACGTCAGCTCGTGGCCATTTGATATGCAAAGCCACTGAATCCACCACTGTGGCATCTTTCCAGTTCCAGGCATCCAGTTGCATAAAAGCGGACTGCCCCATAATCAAAGAGCCATTTGGATACACCAAAGTGTAACTAAAACCATTGGCACGAATAGTAGGCACTACTTCAGAATCCGCGTTATACGCCACCTGAGCTTTAATATCCGGGTTGGTCTGAGTGACTTCAGTGCTGTCGTCCGTGGCTCGCACCGCTTCAATTTCAGTTAAACCCAGCTGATTCGCCAGAGCAATCAAGCCGGGATACAACTGCTTGCCCTGTAAAGACAGCACCTGAGCACCAGCAGGTACTGCTAAATCTGTGCCTATAGCACTGATTTTTCCGTCCACCAGCAATACATCTGTGTCTTTTAATACGCCGTTGGTCACTGTATGCACTGTGGCATCCTGTAACAAAATGGCTGCAGTTTGTTTAGGTGCTGGCACTATGTCGTTCGCCTGTGCAGTCAGGCTCAGCGCTGCAGTCACCAGTAAAAAAAGTTTAGAGAATTTCATTGATGACTCCATTAATGCTGATGACCAAAAGCAACAGATAACACGTCGTGATTATCTTCACAGTGCCAAACCGGGTTATTGGCTTTGTATGACGCACCAGAACCTGCTTTTTCGCTGTCAGAAGCCTGTAACACCTTCTGGATCAGCTGTTGTTTTTCGTTTTTGACCTGCAGTTGTAACTGTTCGTCTGCAGTCAGCTGATAATAAGGTGCTCCTTCAATCCAGGTTTGCTGAGCACGGGCGTACACAGACAATGGATGGGCAGACCATAAGACGAAGTCAGCCTGTTTACCTTCTTCCACTGAACCTACTTTAGAGTCTATTTTCAGCTGTATGGCCGGATTAATAGTCACCATATTCAAGGCTTGTTGCTCATCCATGCCACAATACACCACAGCTTTAGCGGCTTCCTGGTTCAGGCGGCGCTGCAAATCCGGACTGTCTGAGTTGATGCTGACCAACACACCTTGTTGTTGCATTAAACAGACGTTGGTTGGAATAGCATCCTGCACTTCCATTTTATAAGCCCACCAATCGGCAAAGCTCGAAGCACTGGCACCATGCGCTTTCATCTCGTCTGCTACTTTGTAGCCTTCCAGAATGTGCGTAAAAGTAGTGATGTTAAAACCCATTTCGTCGGCTAATTTGATGATCATCAGAATTTCTGATGCCACATAGGAGTGAATATGGATAAAGCGTTCTTTGTCTAAAATCTCGACCAAAGTTTTGATGCGGTAATCCACCCGCGGCGGTGCAGTTTTTGCCCGTTCAGAGCTGGATAAATCTTCATACTCAGCCCACTGCGCTTTGTATTCTTTGGCGGCCTGGAAGGCATCACGAATAATGGTATCGACACCACTGCGGGTTTGTGGGTAACGGCTGACAAAATCTTCGCCCCAGTTGGATTGTTTGACGTTTTCACCTAAAGCAAGCTTGATGCTTTCTGGTGCGCCTTTGAATTTCAGTTGATCTGAGCTATCGCCCCAGCGCAGCTGAATAATTTGTGCCTGGCCGCCAATAGGATTGGCGCTGCCATGCAACAACTGAGCTGTCGTAGTACCACCAGCTAAACCGCGGTAAATATTAATATCATCGGCGTCTAACACATCGGCAATACGCACTTCAGAGGTCACGGCATCAGAGCCTTCGTTGACGCCCTGGTCAATAGCAATATGCGAGTGTTCATCGATAATACCAGCTGTCAGGTGCATGCCAGTCGCGTCAATGGCTTGATAACCTGAAGGCGTAGATAAGTTTTTGCCAATTTTGACAAACTTACCATCCTTCACCAGTACGTCCGTATTTTCTAACTTACCAGCCTTTGCTGAAGTCCAGACTGTGGCATTTTTAATATGCACATTTTGCTGCTTTGCTTGTTGTGTCACACCAAACGCACGATTTGGCATCGTCACTTTTGACAGCAGAACAGGCTTTTCCGCCGCCTTTTTCTGATCCGTTTTAGCAACCAGAGGCTGTTGCAGGCTGCTGATGGCAACAATAGTGCCCTCTGCTGTGACTAACTTACCTTGCAAGGTTTTGCCTTTAAGTTCACCACTAAACTGCGCCACACCAGAACCTTGTCCCAGCGCTTTTAAATCCAATGCAAATTGCAGCTGATTTTTTTGCACAGCCACATGATTCAGTTTGCTGGTTTTATCGCCCAGTTTAACCGAACCTTCCACTGAGCCTTTTTTATCTGTCAGTTCTAGTGGCAAGTTGCTGCCGTTCACACTCAACTGATAAGTACCGGCAAAGGCTGGTAAATCCATGGCGGTAAATTGCTGCTGTTGACCACGAACCCAAGTCGCAACTATTTCACCGTCAGCAAATAAATCACCTTTACTGACCACTAAATCGGCCTGATAACCCACAGCAATTTTACCGATCTGTTTGTCCATACCTAACCATTTTGCCGGCTCTGTGGTCAGCGCTGCTAAAGCTTTTTGCTGGCTTAATCCATAAGATAGGGCTTTACGTAAATTCGGCCAGAACTGCTCTGGTTTTTCCAATTTATGCAGAGTCAGGGCAAAAGGAATTTTAGCCTGTTCCAATACCGCAGCATTGGATGGCGCTCTTTCCCAGTGACGTAACGCAGCCAGCTCGACATCCAGTTGATCATTTAACTGCTGCACAGCAGGAGCGGCAGGAAAGGCCAGCGGTAAAATCAGAGGACGGCCAGTCGCTTTGACCTGTTCAATACGACTGTATTCGTAGCCAGAAGCCACCAATGTCACTTTATCCAGTCCAAATTCCTTTAACAGGTTATCCGCACGCAACAGCGCCTGATCGTCAGCCGCCTCAAATACCACCCCCTGAGTTTTCAGCTGGGCTAAAGCAGCTAAATCAGCATTAAATTCAATAGGCTGGTTATAAAAACGCCAGTTATCTTTGCCATAAGCCTGACTGTACCAGTTGGCATCGGCCAGAGTCTGGCGAATAAGGGCTATGCTGCCCATTAAAGAAGATGGATAACTTTGAACTGAAGTACCTTTACTAAAGGCCATAAACTGATTGGCCTGAGCACGTAATACAGCTTCGTTCGGTAAACCTGCGACTAAGGACGCAACAAAAGCCTGACCACGGAAAATACCATCAAAACGGGCCGATTGAACTGTGGTAAAACCCTGTTGCTGATAGTTTTTTGCTTGTTCAGCATCAGGTTTAAATTCATTAACCCACTGCTGACGGGCATGAATAGCCGCATTACTGGCGTTGCCACCTTTGCGATCATTGCTGTAATTTGGCTTGCGACCAAAGCCAGCTTTAGCGTCTTTTTCTGCTTTGGGCAGACCATACTGACTGTATAAATCGATAAAACCCGGATAAATAAAATAACCACTGGCATCTATGCTCTGATAGCCAGCTGGCACATCAGCTTTATTTTGGATTTTGCTGATTTTTCCATTGCTAATCAGTACAGTGGCATTGTCCAGGCGTTTGCCTGGTTCAGTGATCACAGTGGCATTCGTTAAGGCATAAAGTTGTGGTGATTTATCACGGATCCCTTGAACCGGCGTGGTTTGATCCGCCGAAGCAGCGGGCAATAAAGCGCAAAGCATTGCCGTACTGCACAAGGACAGTCTTAGTTTGATCATGGATGTTTCCTGGTTTTATTGGGGTGTCGCCCTGTAAACTGTATGAAGAAAAGCACTCAGCGGGGCTGGCGTACTCCCAACAGCAGGTTACAGTGAAGCAGCCCCTATTAGTAATGGTTGATAACTCAGGTTATATAAGTCCTGCTCTGCCCTTGGCATGCTGAAGTAATAACCTTGTACCAGATAGCAAGCATTGTTTTTTAAGAATTCGATCTGTTCTATGGTTTCAACGCCTTCAGCCACGACTCGCAGGTTCATTTTTTGCGCCATAGCGATAATGGCCGCAACTATGTCCATGTCGTTGGTGTCTGCCGGAATATCTTTGACAAAAGAACGATCTATTTTCAGCTCGTCTACCGGGAATCGCTTTAAATAACTCAGCGATGAATAGCCTGTACCAAAGTCATCAATAGATAAAGTCACCCCCAGTCCTTTTAACTCATTTAACTGGGCAATAGCCGCATCAGTGTCCCCCATCAGCATCGACTCGGTAATTTCAAAGATCAGTTTGTCTGGCTGAGCACCAGTTCGTTGTAATACCCGCTCCACCACTTCAGCCAGGTTTTGATCGGTAAATTGCCGTGCCGACAGGTTAATAGAAATAGTCACATCATGGCCTCTGGATTGCTGGCGACTGATAAAACGACAGGCCTCCCAGATAATCCATTCGCCTATTTCAACAATCAGCCCCGTGCTTTCCGCCACAGGAATAAACCGCAGTGGCGGGATCATAGAACCGTCCGGCCGGACCCAGCGCAATAAGGCTTCATAACCAATCACCACATTAGTACGAATGTCGATTTTCGGCTGGTAATACAATACAAACTGATGTTCACGAATGGCTTCACGCAAATGGTTTTCTATCTGCAGTTTTTCTTTGGCTGCGTCGTTTAAATCCTGACTGAAAAAATGATAGGTATTGCGACCACGGGCCTTGGCTTCGTACATGGCCAAATCGGCATGTTTGAGCAGCAGTTCCTCATCGGCCGCATCTTCAGGCGCTATAGTGATGCCGATACTGGCGCTGATAGCAACTTCCTGGCCAGTCAGTTTTACCGGAGCTGCAAAACTTTGCTGCAGGTTTTCGGCGATCAAGGCTGCGTGAGCCCTGTCTTTAATACCACTTAAAATCACTGCAAACTCATCGCCGCCCAAACGCGCTATGGTGTCTTCTTCCCGTAAACGGCTAATCAACCTGCGTGCTACTTCTTTCAATAGTTCGTCGCCGGCGTCATGGCCCAGTGTATCGTTGATGCGTTTAAATTCGTCCAGATCAAAATACAACAACGCAAAGTGGTAATAACCACGGGACGACATCGCAATAGCTTTGCGTAACTGGTCACGAAAATAACTGCGGTTGGCAAGGCCAGTTAACATATCGTAGTAAGCCAGTTGCTCCATTTTTCGCTGACTTTCTTTGATAAAAGAGATGTCCTGCATAGCGCAGACATAGTTACTGACCTCTCCCTTTTCATCGCGGATAGGGGCTATCGCCAATGACACCCAAATTTTACGTAGCACATGTTGCAACAGCATATCGCCACGCCAGTGATGGCGCTCTTTCAGAGTTTGGCTGATTTCTTCTCCAACAAAAAACATCTCAGCGGCAAATAAAGACGACAATGGCTTTTGCATCATCTGCTCGGCTGTGCAGCCCATCAGCTCCAGCATAAAAGGGTTCACGTATTCGATATGCAACTCTTTATCGGTCAGCAAAATACCCGAACTGGAAAAGGCTACGGCTTTGGTCAGTTTACGGGTAGCTCGTTCGGCTTCTTCTTTTTCGCCTATGCGAGTATTTAACCCGGAGATCAGTTGATGGATTTCTTCAGCCATGCCATTAAAAGCACGATTGAGCATGCCAATTTCATCGTCATTCTGATCCAGAGTAAGTTGCTGTAAATCGCCCCTACTGATCCGTTGCACGGCAGAAGACAAACGGGTTAAGCGCTTTAAAATAAACTGGTAAATAAAAAACTGCAGAGACAATGCCACCACGACTGCAACAGTCAGAAAAATCAGCATCACATTGTCACGAAAATCCTGCAGGCCGCTAACGACCACCTGTTTATCCTGATACAAGGTCAGATACCAATCCAAACGTTGCACTTTGGCGGCTGACACCAGATAGTTGGCTAAATCGGCCTGCAGCAACTCCGACGCTGTTGGGTTGGTTGTGACTTGTTGAATAAAAGCAGCCAGCTCAGGTCGTCTTGGTGCCACTGAACTATAGCGGGCATCAAAGTTTTGTTGTCCGCTTTTTTGCAGCGGCACAGGTTTTTTGCCATCGAGTAATAAATTGCCTTGAGGATCAAACAACATACTGCGCAAGCCGCTGGACGATTGTTCAATGCTGGCTAAATCAAGAAACAATTCATCCAGAATATAATCGCTAGCCGTCACCCCTAAAAACTCATCTGCGGCATACACTGGGATCACCAGACTGGTCATCCATTTTTGCCAGATCGGATCGTAATAAATCGGAGTCCAGCGTGGTAAACGGCTGGGGTTTTGTTCCGGCGTGGCAATATCAAAGAAGATATCTTTGGTGAAATCATGAGTGACAGGCACTTCCAGCGCCCAGTCTGCCGGCGCTATTCGTATCAGGCCTTGCTTGGAAATAAAATAAAAGTTAAAAAACTCCTCCAGCATCAGAGGAGCCAACTGCTGCCATAACTCTTCAGTTTGCATTAACCAGGCACTTTGCTGAGGATCTAATTTTGACTGAGGAATAAAAGCAGCAGACAAGTCATCCTGAATACGTACACTGCCATCTGGCAGAACCGCTGGCAACTCCAGAGATGAGGCTGTAGTTTTGCTTAAGTAGCGCACTACTATATTGTTGGCACTGATGGCCTTTTTCTCACGAGTTAAAAAATCGGCATCCAGTTCGCGGGCATATTTTTCAGATTGCCGCTTTAATTCGTGTTTCTCTTGTTGAACCAGCACATTTTGTTGCAGCATTAATACAGCATAGGCGATGGCTGCGCTTGCAACTACAGTCAGCATAAACACCAGTAGCGCAAACTTGATGCTAAGGGAATTCATACCTGTAGGTTTGTGAAAATTAACGTCCTTCACATGATTTCCTGAGTTGACAGCGACGGGGTTCAGTTGTAATGCTATTGTGACACACAAAAGCATCAAACCATTATTGCATCAAAATCAAACAAATGAGAATTAAGCCAATGAAAAATCTGTTTATCTTACTGTCTTTAGGATTGTCTTCTGCATGTGCTATCGCAGGCAGCGCCTTTACCGACGCCGAAGACGCGGTCACTTACCGTCAACACAGTTTCCAATTAATCCGACATAATTTCGTCGATTTAGGCGACATGATGCGCGGGAAAGTGCCTTTTGATGCTAAACGCGCAGAAAAACGCGCTGATGCACTGGCAAGCCTGACCACCTTACCATGGGAAGCCTTTGAAGTAGCTGGAGCTGATAAAGTAAAAAGTGAAGCCAAAGCAGATATCTGGAAAAACCTGCAGGATTTTCAACAAAAAGCCCAGCAATTCCAAACTGATGCTTTAGCGCTACAAACTGCTGCTAAATCAGGCGACCAGGCTACTATTAAACCAGCCTTTGGCAATTTCGCCAAAAACTGCAAGGCTTGTCACGACCAATACAAAGCCGACTGATCTCCTTAGTGACGGGCGGGGACAAGCCCCGCCCCTACGGCACATTACCACTGTTGATACAAAGACAGCCCTTGCCACAGCGCAAAAACCCCGGCAAAAACCAGCACCAACAGCAAATACCAACGCGATGATTTGATTACAGGTTGTTGTGCGTCCGTGTTCAGTTTGCCATGCAACATAGCACCTAAGACCCCATCTTTTCTCACCCCGTGAACAAGCGCTGCAACCACATGCACTGCAATCAGTATCAGCAACAGATCAAAATTGTTATGGTGAAACCAGGAGGCAAAAGAAGACCAGTCAGACGACACTGAAGCGTAAAGCGGTCCTTCTGTCATCACATCATCAGTGGTCATTAACCCTGAGATAAACTGCAACAAAATCAGCGTCATCAAAGCCAGACTCATATAACCTGACAAGCCTCTGTGACCAATGCCATGTTTGGCTTTATTCCACATCCGTACTAACTGAAACGGGCTTTGCAGAAAATGACTGAAACGGGCAGTCTCGCTGCCAACAAAACCCCAAATCAAGCGACCAAGTAAAATAGCAGCAAGTGAATACGCCAAAACCTGATGCACCACCAGATAACCCTGATCAGCGGTAAACCATAAGCCAGCCAATAACAGCAGCTGACTCCAGTGGTAAAATCGTATGGCTTTATCCCATAACTGAATCACTTTCATCTTTTCTCAGTCCTCTATTATGATAAGTTATTGATTTTACCCCATTGGAAGCAAAAACCTATGCTTTGGTTCAAACGGATTTCTATTGTCTTATTGATGCTGATCCTGCTGGTCGCTGGTTTTTTATATTTTGCTCTGCGTAGCACCTTACCAGCCTATGAAGGCGAATTGCCTGCGGAAGTCAGACAACAGGTTGAAATCAGCCGGGATGCGCAAGGCTATGCCAGCATCAAAGGGCAAAATCGCAATGACGTGGCTTATGCCTTAGGTTTTGTCCATGCTCAGGAGCGATTTTTCCAGATGGATTTATTGCGCCGTAATGCAGCCGGAGAGTTGTCCGAACTTTTTGGTGAAATGGCGCTGGATTTGGATAAAAAACGTCGTATTCACAGATTCAGAGCCAAAGCGCAGCGGGGTTTTGCCCATTTACCTGCAGAGCAAAAGCTACTGCTTCAGCGCTATACAGCCGGAGTCAATGCAGGTTTGGCCGAGTTAGGCTGGCCGCCCTTTGAATACGGTTTATTAGCACAAACACCACGAAACTGGGTGGAAGCGGATTCCTTTTTGGCACTCTATAGCATGTATCTGGATTTACAGGGCTCTGAGGGCAAAGACGAGCTGGCAATGGGCCTGATGCAACAAAAACTGCCACAAGACTGGTACGATTTTTTATTCCAGCACAGCCCGGACTGGCAAGCTGCCATGGACAACAGCAAAGTCAGTCTTATCCCTATGCCAAAATCACCCTATCCGGCGCTGCTGGCAGGACAAAAAACCGCCTGCACTGACTGTTCTTTGCATGACAGTGCCGACATTGGCAGTAATAACTTTGCAGTGTCCGGCCAAAGAACCAAAGATGGCCGTGCTATTTTGGCTGACGATATGCACCTGGGGATCCGTGTACCAGGCACCTGGTTTAAAGCTCAGTTGAAATGGACAGAAAACGAGCAGGCGTTTGAAGTTGCAGGAGTCAGCTTACCTGGCACTCCGGCTATAGTTGCAGGCAGCAATGGCCATATAGCCTGGGGTTTTACCAACAGCACAGCAGATTGGTCTGATGTCATAGCCTTGAAGCTGGATGAAAAAGGTGAAAAGTATCAAACCACTGATGGCTGGCAGGAATTCAGTTACCAGAATGAAGTGTTTAAAGTCAAAGGCCAGCCGGATGAACTGGTGCTGCAAAAAGAAACCATTTGGGGCCCGGTGTTGCCACCGCCTTTTCAGAACTATGCCTATCGTTGGGTGGCTCATGATGTGGAAGGTGCCAACTTTAATTTATTAGCACTGGAAAAAAGTCAGGGCGTACGTGAAACGTTAAAACTGGCAGCCAGTGCCGGTGTGCCGACTCAAAATTTACTGGTAGCAGATAAAGACGGCGCCATAGGCTGGACTCTGATCGGTGCTTTACCAGAACGTAAAGTGCAGCACATGGATACGCCTCAGGACTGGAGCAATGGCCAGAATCAATGGACAGGTTATTTGTCACAAAGCCGTTCCCCACAAATTTACCAGCCGCAATCCGGTCAGCTCTGGACAGCCAACAGCAGAGTGATAGGCGGCAAAGACTTAGCATTGATTGGTAATGGCGGTTACGACTTAGGTGCCCGTGGCCAGCAAATCCGTGATGCCTTAACAGCAACAGCCCTGCATACCGAACAAAGTTTGCATGACATTCAGCTGGATCACCGCGCCTTAATGCTGGCCCGCTGGCAACAGTTGTTATTAGACACAGTGCTGACCAAAGACTTTGTCGCAGAACATAACTTAGAGTCTTATCTGGATTACGTGATGAAAGATGCCAGCCATGCCAGTATTGGCTCAGTGGGCTACGCATTGCTGCGCTCTTTTCGGGCCAAAACACTGGAGTTGAGCTTTGCGCCTTTAACGGCTCTGCTGGAGGAAAATAACTTATCAGGGCGGGACCTGAAATACTCTCTGGAGACTGCAGGCTGGGCAATGCTGCAGCAACAGCGAACTGACACCCTACCTGCCACATTCAGCTCCTGGCGCAGCTTATTGCAACAAGCCGTTCTGCAAAGTAAACAAAAGCTGGAAACAGATTATGGCTCTTTAGCCAGCGCAAGCTGGGGCAACATCAATCAAAGCTCTATAGTGCATCCACTCTCAGCTGCAGTACCTTTCTTCGGCGACTGGCTGAATATGCCTGCAATGCCGATGAATGGTGACAGTCATATGCCAAGAGTACAAAACAGAGTGCATGGCCAGTCAGAACGTATGGTGGTGTCACCAGGCAAAGAAGCTGAAGGTATTTTAGTGATACCGGCAGGTCAGTCAGGCCATCCGTTATCCCCCTTTTATGATGCGGACCACGACTTCTGGTTAAAGGAGCAGGCTTTAGGCTTTTTACCTGGTGAGCAAAAATACTTACTGAAGTTGCAACCTAAAGCTTGACTTTAGACGTCCAGACTTACTATTGTGGTGGCCATGAAACCAATTCAGATCGCTCGCTTTTTTCGCCTCTTTACCACCCCAACGGGGAGGCGGTAAGTCGCGCGCGCGTGATAAACCAAAAAACCTCCCAGCATCGGGAGGTTTTTTTTTAGCTTAAAGGACGCTTTTATGAGCATAGATTTAGACCACATTCGCCAGCAGATCAGCAGTACGGACAAAGATCTGCTGCAATTACTGGCAAGCCGACGTCAGCTCGCCTTAAGCGTAGCCGACGCCAAACTGGCGCAAAACAAACCTATTCGTGATCAAAAGCGGGAAGAAGAGTTGTTGGTGTCACTGATTGAACGCGGCAAAACACTGGGACTGGACGCTCAGTACGTCACTAAAATTTACCATGTGATTATTGAAGACTCTGTATTGCAGCAGCAAGCCAAAGTACAAGGCCAGCTGAATGGTGACAATGGTCCGGTTTGCCGGGTCGCCTTTTTGGGGCGTCAGGGTTCATACAGTTACTGGGCAACACAAAAGTACTTCACCCGTCGTGCTGAAAAGCTGATTGAAATTGGCTGCGACAGTTTTAATGAAATAGTACAAGCAGTAGAAACAGGTCATGCCGACTATGCAGTATTGCCTATTGAAAATACATCGTCCGGCAGTATCAACGAAGTGTACGACTTACTGCAGCATACCCGTTTGTCGATCGTAGGCGAGCTGACCCACCCTATTGAACATTGTTTGTTAGGTGTGGAAGGTACAGAGCTGAGTAAAATCCGCCAGATTTGTGCTCACCCTCAGGTGATAGCTCAGTGCAGTAACTATTTACAGGGTTTATCCAACGTCAAAATTGAATACTGTGATGCTTCATCTGATGCTTTTGAACGGGTACGCAAAGCTCAGGATAAATCTGTGGTCGCCATTGGCGGTGAAGAAGGTGGCAGACTCTATGGCCTGGAAGTATTAGGCCGGGGTTTAGCCAATCAAAAAGACAACGCCAGCCGCTTTATTGTCGTGGCGCGTAAGGCTATTAATGTGGCGAAAGCCATACCGGCCAAAACCACTTTCATTATGTACACAGGCCAGCAACCTGGTGCTTTGGTTGATGCCTTAACTGTGTTGAAACAACATGGTATCAGCATGGGTAAACTCGAATCCCGCCCTATTCCCGGTAATCCATGGGAAGAGATGTTTTATGTGGATGTGTTCGCCAATCTGGATGACTACGCTATGACCCGTGCTTTGGATGAACTGAACCGCATCACCCGTTTTGTCAAAGTGTTGGGCTGTTATCCAAGTGAGGATGTCAGTCCAACAGTGGTGAACCAACAGACTTCATAATTTAATTTGCTGACCTTTTTCAGCAATTTGGCAATGCAGGCCGTATTCCAGCATACGGCTTTGCAGCGCTACCTGAGCTTTAGGCTCACCATGTACCAGATAGAACCGTGGCTGACCGCCTATCATTCTAGCCCAGCCTAATAACTCATCCTGCCCTGCATGAGCGGAAAAACCACCTATGGTGTGTATAGCGGCTTTAACCGCTACATTTTGACCAAACAATTTCACTCGTTTTTCGCCGTCCACCAGTCGTCGCCCTAAAGTGCCTTTAGCCTGAAAACCAACAAAAATCAGATGGTTGCTACTTTTCCATAAGTTGTGTTTTAAGTGATGCACTATACGACCACCATTACACATGCCAGAACCTGCAATCACAATAGCACCGCCACTGATGCGGTTCATGGCCATAGACTCTTCCATACTGGATGCAAGCCGTAAGATAGGCAAAAAGGACTGCAAATCACGGGCACCGTAGCCATGCAGTACTTTGGTGTCTTTGCGATCAAACTCGGCCATCAGCTCACTATAAATTTTAGTGATCTCTATCGCCATAGGGCTATCCAGCACCACCATTTTTTGTTTCAGCCTGCCCTGATGGTACAAGAGTCCGAGGTAATACAATATTTCCTGACTACGGCCTAAGGCAAAAGCCGGAATAAATACATTGCCGCCCGCTTTGTGGGCTTCATCCAGCGCAGTGGCAAACTCTTCTAAGGTATTTTGTAATGGCTGGTGGTTACGATCGCCATAGGTACTTTCCATCAGTACCAGATCGGCTGTTTTGACCGGGCTTGGATCTGGCATCAGCACTGTAGCCGGGTTGCCTAAATCACCGGAAAACACTAACTGACGCATCGCCTTGCCTTGTTTGACGGCAAGCTGCACTATAGCAGACCCCAGAATATGACCGGCGTCGAGAAACTCCAGCTCCAGCCCTTCGCAGACCGTTACTTTTTGCTTGTACCCGACCGGATGACAGTACTCCAGCACCTGCTCTACATCCTGTACCGCCATCACAGGGTCCAGCAGCTTTTTACCTTGTCGGGCCAACTGCTTGTTTTGCCATTCCAGATCTTTTAAATACAGGTGCACTGAATCTTTTAATAACACGCCAAGCAATAAGGCCGTACCCTGAGTACAATAAATTTTGCCCTGAAAACCTTTAGCCACCAGCAATGGCAATAAACCACTATGGTCTATATGAGCGTGCGATAAAATCACGTAATCGATATCTTTGGGGCGAAAGGCAAAACGGAATTTATTCCATTCGGTGATTTGGTTTTCGCCCTGGGTCATGCCACAGTCGAGCAGAATTTGTTTGTCTTGCAGCTTCAGCAGATAACAAGAGCCTGTGACCTGCTCGGCAGCCCCTAAAAAGGTTAAACTGGCATCTAATGGCATTGGGTACACTCCGACTTTCTTCTTGGCTGTGGTGGTGTTATGTCCATGTTATAACTGAACTGAAGTGTTAAAAGATTAGTCTATATCAAACAACATGTTAGTTTATTCAGCTTTCCTTTGTATGGAGCTCTTTTATGTCCGGTGACAACCCCTTATATCAACGCCATCTGAGTTCAGCCCGCGAAGCGACGGAGCAACAAAGTCAGGATTTACTCGAACACCCTTCCTATCGACTGGCTTTTGCCGATGACGACTTTTTAATGCAGGACGAATTGCGGCATGTACGTTTGCAACTGGAGTATCTGAAACCTCAGCTGATCCTTGAACAAAATCAGATCAAAGCTACTGTGGTAGTCTTTGGCAGCGCCCGCTTTGTATCGCGTCAACAGGCAGAGCAAATGGTAGCCGAAGCCACTACTCAATTGACACAATACCCTGAAGCTTTGGAACTGCAGCAAAAGCTGAAAGTGGCACAACGTCAGCTCAAAAACAGTGCCTATTATGAAGCGGCGGCGAAGTTTTCGCGTATTGTGACAGAGCATAGTCAAAGTTGCCCCGATACCTCGTTGATGATTATCAGCGGTGGTGGACCAGGTGTCATGGAGGCTGCGAATAAAGGCGCCTATCAGGCGGGTGGGCAAAGTATTGGCCTGAATATAGTACTGCCGCACGAGCAAAAGCCTAACCCTTACATCACTCCAGAGTTTTGTTTCCGCTTTCATTATTTTGCCATTCGTAAAATGCATTTCCTACAACGAGCCCGAGCTTTAGTCGCCTTTCCTGGTGGTTTTGGCACTTTGGATGAGCTGTTTGAAACCCTGACTTTATTGCAAACCGGCAAAGCCAATACAGTACCAGTGATCCTGTATGACAAAAATTTCTGGAGCCGTTTGATTAACTTCGATTTACTGGTCGAGGAAGGATTGATTAAAGCGGAAGATATGCAGCTGATCCAATTTGTCGATACACCGGAACAAGCCTGGCAAGCGATTTGCCATTGTTATCAGTTGTAACTAAGGGTCAGAGCTATCAGCTCTGACCCGCAAATCAGGTCGCGGAATTCAATGTGAGGGTCAGAGCCAAGGCTCTGACCCTGTAACTTATTGAGCTTTTACGCAGTCAACAAAGTACTCTTTTTTACCATTACGCTCTTCACAAACCAGACCGTGAATATAAGTCTCAAAGCCTGGGAAGCGGCCGTTAAACTCGCGGGCGAATTTCAGGTAATCCACAATAATAGTGTTGAACACTTCACCCGGCACCAACAGTGGGATACCTGGTGGATAAGGCGTTAACATCACAGCAGTAATGCGGCCTATCAGGTTATCCAGTGGCACCCTGTCCAGTTCTTTATGTGCCATAGCAGCAAAGGCTTTGGATGGTTTCATCGCTGGTACCAACTCAGATAAATACATCTCAGTGGTCATCTTCGCGACGTTGTTTTCACGGTAAATTTGGTGAATTTGATCACATAAGTCTTTTAAACCAATACGCTCGTATTGAGGGTACTTGGCGATAAACTCAGGTAACACGCGCCACAATGGCGCATTTTTATCGTAATCGTCTTTAAACTGCTGCAGCGCTGTCACCATAGTATTCCAGCGGCCTTTGGTAATACCGATGGTGAACATAATGAAGAACGAATACAAACCAGTTTTTTCGATGACGACACCGTGCTCAGACAAGTACTTAGCCACGATAGCAGCTGGAATACCTGAATCATCAAAGTCGCCGTCTACGTTCAGTCCTGGCGTTAAAATAGTCGCTTTGATTGGGTCAAGCAGGTTAAAACCTTCGGCAATATCACCGAAACCATGCCAGCTTTCGCCCGCTTTTAACATCCAGGCGTCGCGGTGATCCAAACCTTCGTCAGTTAAATCATCCGGTCCCCAGACTTTAAACCACCAATCATCACCGTATTCGTCGTCGACTTTACGCATAGCACGGCGGAATTCCAGTGCTTCGTCCAGTGACTCTTCCACTAAGGCTGTGCCACCTGGCGCTTCCATCATGGCCGCAGCCACGTCACAGGAGGCAATAATGGCGTACTGTGGGCTGGTAGAGGTATGCATCAGGTAGGCTTCGTTAAACAAATGCTGATCCAGCTTGTTCTGCTTGGCGTCCTGCACCAGAATTTGCGAAGCTTGTGAGATACCGGCCAGCAGTTTGTGCGTCGACTGAGTCGAGAACACCATCGAAGTTTCGCAACGCGGACGGCCTTCACCTATCGCATGGTAATCGCCATAGAAGTCGTGGAAAGCAGCGTGAGGTAACCAGGCTTCATCAAAGTGCAGAGTTTCAATTTCGCCGTCGAGCATGGATTTAATTTCTTCGACGTTATACAAGACGCCATCATAAGTCGACTGAGTAATAGTCAGAACCCGTGGTTTCACATCTGGATTTTGTTCCAGTTTTTCCCGGCAAAATGGGTTTGCCATCATCTTCTTACGGATAGTGGCAGGTTCAAACTCGCTACGAGGAATAGGACCAATAATGCCGTAGTGGTTGCGCGTTGGCATTAAAAATACCGGTACAGCGCCCGTCATCATAATGGCGTGCAAAATAGATTTATGGCAGTTACGGTCAACCACTACGATATCACCCGGCGCTACAGTGGAGTTCCAGACAATTTTGTTGGAGGTTGAAGTGCCGTTAGTCACAAAAAATAAATGGTCGGCGTTAAAAATACGAGCCGCATTACGCTCAGACGCCGCCACTGGACCTGTGTGATCCAATAACTGCCCCAATTCATCAACCGCATTACAGACGTCTGCACGTAGCATGTTTTCACCAAAGAACTGGTGGAACATCTGACCTACAGGCGATTTTAAAAAGGCCACACCACCTGAGTGTCCAGGGCAGTGCCATGAGTAGGAACCGTCCTGTGCGTAGTTGGTTAAAGCACGGAAAAACGGTGGAGCCAGCGTATCTAAATAGCTTTTCGCCTCACGGATAATATGCCGCGCCACAAACTCCGGCGTGTCTTCGTGCATATGAATAAAACCATGCAACTCACGCAAAATAGCATTAGGAATATGGCGTGAAGTACGGGTTTCACCATACAGATAAATTGGAATGTCCGGATTGCGATGACGGATTTTATCGACAAAACCTTTTAAGTTTGCCAGTACGGAATGGCTGTCTTCTGCAGAGCCACCACCAAATTCTTCGTCATCAATAGACAAAATAAAACCAGCGGCCCGGCTTTGTTGCTGAGCAAAAGAGGTCAGGTCACCATAGCTGGTGTACCCCACTACATCCATGCCTTCAGCTTCAATGGCTGCAGCCAGTTCACGAATACCTGAACCACTGGTATTTTCGGTTCTGAAATCTTCATCAATGATGATCAGAGGAAAGTAAAAACGCATGGAGTACCCCAAGCCGATTAAAAGTGCGCAAAGAATACTTTATTTTGCAGAAAATTCCTCTAATCCGACCTGTTTTTCCTGCAGAAAAATCGTAAATCAGCCGAATTTGAGCTGAAATCACAACTTGAATACGTATTCACAGGGGGTGGATTAGAAATTGTCACAGAACTGACACAAGTTTTGGCCATCTTAGCCATGGCTGCAGCAAGACGCAGCTCTATTCCTGTTCTATACCTTGCGATTCAGGGACTGCATGCAGTCCCTGCTTTTTTGCATTTTTATATGTGCTCAATGGGAAACTGCAGCTCAAATTCCGCAGTGCTCTGAAGAGACTTGGTTAGCATGTTGATCAGGGCTGTAACCAGCTTCAAGCAGCAAATCCGCCAGCTCCTCTTCGCAAACGCCAACAAAACGTAAATGTTGTTCTGCTTGCTCTATAGTTTCACCTTGCAACAAACCGGCCCGGATAGTTTTTATATGCACAGAGCGCATAAATTCAGATGTTCTTTTGCCCATGATTAAACTCCGCTTCAACTCTTCAGTTGCGCCGGATCCTAAACAGCCTGAGCAAAGTTTGCATCGAAAAAGCGTTAAAAATCAGAAATCTTCATCGAACAGTCATACCTGAGTCATAAAAAAGTCACACTTGTTTAATTATCAGCTAAACGTTGTTCAATAGGAGCCAACTGTCCCATTTGCTTTAAAATCCATTGCTGGCGTTTATACATATAAGGCGATGGGGACTGTACTTTAAAACGCAGCGGATTAGGTAACACAGCTGCCAACAAGGCCGCCTGATGACGACTCAACTTACTGGCTGGCCGCTTGAAAAACTTCTGTGCGGCGGCCTCCACCCCAAATACCCCAGGGCCAAACTCCACGCTGTTTAAATACACTTCTAAAATACGTTCTTTACCCCAAACTAATTCAATCAGACCGGTAAACACCAGCTCCAGTCCTTTGCGAAACCAGCTGCGCCCCGTCCATAAAAATACATTTTTTGCTGTTTGCTGACTGATGGTGGAAGCACCACGCACTTTCTGGCCTCTGCTGTTGTACTCCAAAGCTTTTTCGATAGCTTGAGTATCAAAGCCGTAATGTTCCGGAAACTTTTGATCTTCAGCAGCCACTACAGCTTGTTTCATAGCGGCAGAAATTTGCTCAAAAGGCACCCAGTCATGCTGCAATTCATAACTTTTATGATTATTCCACAACGCCTGAATTTGCCGCTCTATCATCACTCCAGTGACAGGGACTGGCACAAAAGCAAAGATAAGCACCAAGCTTAAAGCCAGAACAATCAGGTATTTAATAAGCTTTAGAAATTTACCAAACCAAAGTGAAATCAAAGACTTTCCAGATAAGTGTCAGCATTATTGGAATTTGAGTGTAAAGCGACATAACAAAATGAGCCAGCATTAGTTACTGTATACCTTTCACACTTGAAGTCGCAGCATTGTTGGCGGCGCTACTCGCCCCAATCGCATAGTGTATCTATGCTCATGGGGTCTCGCTCACTGGTCGCCGCACTGCAACTCCAATTGCTTTGGGTATATAGGTGGAATCATTTGGGGGAACACGACACTTTAACTGCGTTCATCCGACGCTTTTTGCAACAGACGACGGCTTTCCTGTAAGAATTGTTCGGCTAAGGGTCCAAAAAACTGCTGACCTTTGGCAAACTCGGCCATTAAACCTGCTTTGTCCCGCGCAGCGAGCAAGTGCGATAGTTGATTAAACCTGTGCTGATACCGCTGCAATAAACCAGTGACAGCGCTGGAAGACAACATAATGTCGGCATACAGCTCAGCATTTTGCGCAAACAAGCGGCCTACCATCGCCAGCTCCAGCCGGTAAATAGGTGAGCTCAACTCCAGCAACTGCTTTAAATCTGCCTGCTCTTCTGCCAGATGCACGCCGTAGACTAAAGAACTGAAATGGCGCATTGCCTGAATCAGCTGCATCAGTTCATCATGCTGCTGCGCAGATTTTTCTGTCAGTACAGCGCCCCATACTTTGAATTGCTGAACGAGCCACTGATACTTTTCAGCATCACGGCCATGGCTAAGCACTACGACTTGTTTGGCTATATTGCTGATATCAGGGCCAAACATAGGATGTAACCCAACAACAGCACCACTGTGTTTCGCCAGCATAGCGCTCAGAGGCCCGGTTTTGGTGCTGGTTAAATCGGCCAGTACAGTATCGGCATCCAATTCAGGCAATTGCGTTATCACCTGTTCAGTGACAGCTATGGGCACTGCAATAAGCACTAAAGCCGCGCCCTGCACCAAATCTTTAGCCTGATGCCAGTTGCGTTGCTCCAGCACTTCAACCAGATAACCAGAGCGCTGAAATAAACTGACAAAACGTTTGCCCAAAGCACCTGCGCCACCCACTACCACCACTTTATCACCGGTGTTACGGCAGCAAACAAAACCTGCTTCCTGAGTCTGATAAGACTCACGCATCACACGACGTAATACATCCTCAATCAGATCAGCAGAAACCCCTGCATCTTCCGCTTGCTGACGACGGGCTTTAATTAAGGCTTGCTCACGTTCTGGCACATACAAAGGCAAAGCATAGTGCTGCTTCACCCGCCCTACTTCTGCCGTTACTGCGGCTCTTTTGGCCAATAACTCGACCAGTTGGCTATCCAACTGATCGATTTGCTGACGCAGCGGCAGCAGAGCAGCCATTGGGTCTTGAACTTCTACATCATTCATTTGCTGTTCTCAGGCTGCAACTTCACGTGATGATTGTTCTGACGATCTTTGGGACGACAGCTGTTGATCCAGGCCAGCCAATAATCCGGCTGTACTTGCCCAGTCGATACAGGCGTCCGTCACAGACACGCCATAGAGTTCTGCTTTACCATCCACTAAATCCTGACGGCCAGCATGAATATGGCTCTCAAGCATAATGCCTATAATAGCTTTATTGCCGTTGATACGCTGTTCAATCACTGACTGAGCCACAATACCTTGTCTGTTGTGATCTTTACTGGAATTGCCATGACTGCAGTCAATCACCAAACCTTCTGGCAACCCATGTTTACGCAGCGCAGCTAAAGCAGCTTGCACGCTGTCTTCGTCATAGTTAGGTTTAGTGCCACCCCGTAAAATAACATGACCGTCTGGGTTACCTGCGGTTTGCACCAGAGAA
The DNA here is from genome assembly GCF_029269265.1 of Rheinheimera sp. 1928-s. GTDB lineage: Bacteria > Pseudomonadota > Gammaproteobacteria > Enterobacterales > Alteromonadaceae > Pararheinheimera. Next base: position 663,108 of record NZ_JARIXP010000001.1, on the reverse strand, counting down.
ACCTGACCTTTTTGGTTGATACCAATAAAGCTGTGGCCACTGGCAGCTGATTGCAGCGCATTAAGTGCAATATTTAAATTACCGTCCGTGCCATTTTTAAAACCAACAGGCATCGACAAGCCGCTGGCCATTTCACGGTGAGTTTGTGATTCCACAGTACGGGCACCTACGGCTGCCCAACTGATTAAATCAGACAGGTACTGTGGGCTGATTGGATCCAAAGCTTCAGTTGCCGCAGGTAATTCCATCTCCACTAAATCCAACAGTAAACGACGCCCTTTGGTTAAGCCTGTTTCCAGATCAAAAGAGTCATCCAGATGAGGATCGTTGATAAAACCTTTCCAGCCGACTGTAGTGCGGGGTTTTTCAAAGTACACCCGCATCACAATGTACAACGTATCTTTGTATTGCAGTTGCAGCTGTTTCAGGCGACGGGCGTAATCCATAGCCGACACAGGGTCATGAATAGAGCAAGGACCAGTGATCACCAGTAAACGCGGATCGCGACCATGCACTATATCTGCAATCTCCTGGCGGGATTTCTGAATAAAGTCAGAACCTGCACCGGATAAAGGTAAAGCCTGCTTCAATACCGCTGGCGGGCTTAATAGCTGCTCCGAGACTATACGTAAATCGTCAACAATCTTGCTCATTTAAATGTTCCTGTTTGCATCATGCGTTGCCAAAGCGCCGGTTTTTACTTGATAAATGCAAGCAGAACACCAGTAAACTTATATTTACAACACGTATTTAATTAATTACGAATTCAGGCATATTAAAAACCAAAGGCCCACAAGTCAACCATTAAAGCCAAACAAATAAAGATAATTATGGAAAATATGACAAAAAGCCAATCGTACACTTAGAGTTACACCCTAGAACGATGGGCACAATAGTTCAGGTTTCTACCTGTTGCGAGTATTAAAATCACAGGAACAACGCTCTGAATTGGATGGTCTACACTAAAACATAGTCCACTCAAACTCTGTACAGGCTTGCGTATGGCTGCGCCCCCTTATTCACCACTGCCCGCTTTTGATGAACTGCTTAGCATGGCAAAACAAAATCCGGCTGCGCTGGATGAACTACAGAAAAAATTAAATCAAGAACTGATCGATGCACAAAGTGATGACAAAGGGAAAAAAGCTATTCAACAAACCTTGTTCAGGCTGCAGTCAGAACAGTTAAGATATAAAGCGCCTCTGGTCCGGCTAACCAGAGCCTATCAACTCATGTTGTCAGAAATGAGCCGGATGCAGGATGCCCTGGAGCAGTTATGCGCGCCGCAAAAACCGCCGAAAAAGCCTTGTGCTACCATTTTGCCTTTCAGGTCAAAGAGTCAGGAGCGATAAGTGAAAAAAAAGCGGTTTAAAATCACAAAAAATAAAGTGACAGCGACCTGTGTTCTCGTCTAGAATTGATAAAAATACAAAATATGATACCCATTAGCCCCGTATGAACAAAAGTAAGCACACAGAACCTTTATTGTCGACTCAACAAGCTGCTGATTTACTTGGTGTTTCTTTACGCACCGTGCAGTTATGGGTGGAGAAAGGTGCTCTGGACGCCTGGAAAACTCCTGGTGGTCATCGTCGCGTCACTCAATCTTCTGTCGAACGCCTTCTGCTGAAAAATCAAACTCAACCTGTTGATAATTCAGTTCGCATTCTCTTGGCGGAAGATGATGAGTTACTCAAACAACTTTATAGTCTGCAAATTGAATCCTGGGGTTTACCTATCAGTTTGCAATCAGTTACCAACGGTATAGCTGGTTTATTAAAAATCGGCGAATGGGCACCACAAATTCTGATCTCAGATTTGCAAATGCCTGAACTGGATGGTTTTCAGATGATCCGTGAACTGAAGTTATCTCCTCGCCACGAGAATATGAAAATTATTGTGGTGACTGCTTTAACAGATGCAGAAATTGCCTCTGGTGGCGGTTTACCGGATTCAGTCCAACTGATGCGCAAACCACTGCTGTTCAGCGACTTAAAAGACCGCTTAGAGAAGTTACTACAAGAGCTGCGTTAATCGCAGCTTTTTTACATTTTGCTGTCCTGCAAAATGTTCCGGCCAGCGGGCAGAGCCACTGGCGCTCACCCGAGCATTGCCAAACTGTTGGCAATGCTTTTATTGGCTTCGCCCTGACGGGCCATCGTCGCTTCGCTCCAATGTTAAAAAAAACGGCAAGATAGCCGTTTTTCACAGCTTCAGCTGCCGAAGGCGAGCATCATGGACGATGTGAGTGAAAATCGAATTTTCTACAACGCCTTCCTCGGTGGCAATGCCACGTTGGCAAAAATAAAGCCTGCCACCAGCGACATAAAAATCAGAAAGGTTTGCTGACCTAATTGCTCAGTGGATACCATCTGTTGCCCTGAAACAAAAGCATTTAAACCCATATAAGTTTTACTGCCAGGCACCAGTACTATCATGCCTTGTAAAGAGACGATGCTGGCAGGTGCATTCATCAGTCGGTTAAATAAGTTGCCGTATAAACCCACAGCGAAAGCACCAACAAAAGCTCCTAATGCTAATCCCAGATAATAGGCGCCTATTAAGCTGGCGGCATAGGCAATAAAACCTGAGAGCAAGCCCCACAGTGCATGCTTCAGCCTGGCTTTAAATACCACCACTAAGCTGCCACATAAAATCGAGACAGCCAGCCAACTGGTCCACTGCGGCACTGAAGGTGCAATTTGTGGCGGAATTTGGCCAAATAATACTTGCCCTAAAGCAACACCTAAAAATGCACCAAAATACAACTTAAACAACAGCATGACTGCATCCATCACCCGGGCAGTACCTGATACCAAGTGACGGGCCGCCAGCTCAGCTAATCCAAGGGTTAAAGCTAAACCAGGAATAAATACAATGATGGAAGACAATATCACCAAGGGCACATTGATCATCGGGTCAATATAGACAGCCACAGCTGTGGCCAGTGACGCAGAGACTAAAGCAACTAAAGGCTCCAGCATATGAGCCACGCGACGCGACCTCACAGACCAGAGCACAAACAAATACACAATAAGACTCAGCACTGTTGCCCAGAATACATCGTGCCAGCTGGCCCGCATTAACATGGCAAAAGCACCGCCTGCGGCACCAAAAGCAGCTAATGTCGCCCAACGGGAATAAGGGTTCGGCGCAGCTGCTATTTGATCAAGACGTTGATCCACATCCTGCAAGGTCAGCTTGCTGCTGGCAAGCGCATCCACCAGCTCGTCTGTGTACGATAAGGAGCCTAAATCCAGTTCGCCGGGTAAGACTCGTGCAACATGAGTATATTCATTTTCATCACCTGGGATCCACAGCACAAAAGTCAGCACTGTAGGCGTAATAGCAAAAGAGCCGCCAATTTTCAGCAACTGTGCCACTTCCTGTAAGTGCGCCTCCAAACGATAAGCAGGGGTACCAAACTTATGCAGCATTTTGCCAAGCTTGACGATAAAACGGCGTTTTTCAATAAAACTGGCGGAATCCACTTGAGGGTCCTTGTCGCGTTGCAACACAATACAGCTATTGTAGTGGGCTTTATAAAGTAAGGATAGAAGAGGATATTGCTAAGTGATTGATAAACGCTAAGTTAGCTATGCTGTTTACAAAGAAAGTTCAGCCAGCAACCATTGGTATTCCTGCTGCAACAGCTGAAAAGCGGCGGCATCTCCGCCTTTATCAGGGTGTAAACGCAGCGCCTGCTGTCGGTAGATTTTTTTAATCTGAGCCACAGAATAGGGTGGGGTTAACTGCCACTTTTGTTGCAGCAGGCCTGTATCGAGCGCTTTATTTTGCCGATACAACGCCATTTTTTTCCAAAACTCATTCAAAACAGCCTGCAATTTATCATCCGTCATAGCCCGCATATTTTGCCAATCCAGATAATAAGCCGCTTTCTCCTGCTGCTCTTGCCACAACGCCAACGCATTATCAGGCAGTGCCGTGACGGTATAAACCATCACTTTGGCGTAACCAATATGCAATAAGGCTACCTGTTCCTGCTGCCACTGCGCCTGCAGTACAAATAAATGATGATAAAGAATAAAGTGTTGCTGGAATAACAAAGAGTCGACAGCGAGAGTGCGGGGTTCAGGAAAAAAGGCTTTTAATTGGTGCAGCAATTCCTGCTCGCTGATCTCTCCTTGTCTGGACAACAGGAAAGCTTCGAGTGCGGTAACTAAATCGGCTTGCAGTTCGGTATGCATAGTCACATTACAGACCAAAAAATTGTCAGGATCAATTTTTAACAATGCGAAGCATTGACCCAAAGGGTGAGCGCCAAGGATGGCTGCGAATAAAAAATTGTCAGGATCAATTTTTAACAATGCGAAGCATTGGCCCAAAGGGTGAGCGCCAGGGATGGCTGCGAATAAAAAAAGGCTGACACAAGGTCAGCCTTTCCAGTCGCTTAGTTAAGCTTTTCGCGGATACGCGCTGATTTACCTGAACGATCGCGTAAGTAGTAAAGCTTGGCACGGCGGACTGCGCCACGGCGTTTCAGCGTAATGCTGTCAATCATAGGGCTGTGCGTCTGGAATACACGCTCAACACCTTCGCCGTTGGAAATTTTACGAACTGTGAAAGCTGAATGCAGACCACGGTTACGTTTGGCGATAACTACGCCTTCGTAAGCCTGCAGACGGGTTTTGTCACCTTCTTTCACTTTAACCTGAACAACTACAGTGTCACCTGGGCCAAATGCTGGCACGTCAGTTTTTAACTGTTCGTCTTCAAGTTGCTTGATAATGTTTTGGCTAACTTTGCTCATAACAATCTCACTTTACCTGGAATTAACTATCGTGTTGCTGCAACGCCTGGTGTTCCAATTGGAATTCATCCAGTAATTTGCGTTGCTCCTTAGTCAGAGCCAGGGCATTTAACATATCCGGCCGTCTTAACCAGGTTCTACCAAGAGCCTGTTTCAGACGCCAGCGTCGTATATTTTCATGGTGTCCACTCAGCAACACCGGTGGAACCTCTTTGTCTGCTAACACCGCAGGTCTGGTGTAGTGTGGGCAGTCTAACAAACCAGTTGCAAACGAATCCTGTTCTGCCGACTCTTCGTGCCCCAGTACGCCAGGTACTAGTCGCGATACCGCATCAATCAGCGTCATCGCAGGCAACTCGCCTCCACTCAGCACGTAATCCCCAATTGACCATTCTTCGTCAATTTCGGTTTCAATTACGCGTTCATCAATGCCTTCGTAACGGCCTGCCACTAACAGCAGTTTCGGGTAACGTGAAAGTTCCTGTACACCTTTTTGGTCTAATTTGCGGCCTTGCGGCGACAAATACACCGTATGTACATTTCCTCCGGCAGCTTGCTTGGCGGCGCGAATAGCGTCGGTCAGCGGCTGCACCATCATCAACATTCCGGGACCACCACCAAAAGGGCGATCATCGACGGTATTGTGTTTATCCGAAGTATAATCCCGCGGATTCCAGCACTCCACCTGCAACAACCCTTGCTTTACAGCACGGCTTGTTACACCAAACTTTGTAATAGCATCAAACATTTGCGGGAACAGAGTAATAACCCCAACCCACAAACCAGCTTGCTGCGACATTAAAAGTCCGGATCCCAGTCTACTAAGATACGTCTTTCAGCGTTATTCACTTCCTTAATGACAGAGTCAGTCAGGAAAGGGAGTAAACGCTCCGTCTTGCCAAATGCATCGGATTTATTGGCTTTCACAACGAGAACGTCGTTTGAGCCAGTTTCCATCATGTCGACCACTTCACCTAAGTGATAACCAGCCTCGTTCACTACTGCCATGCCCATCAGGTCACGCCAATAGAAATCACCCTCAGCAAGCTGGGGTAATGCAGAACGCTCTACTGCGATATCCGCATTTACGTAGAGTTGAGCCTGGTCGCGGTCAGCCACGTCTGCCAGTTTTACGATAAGGCCGTTGCCATGCCGTTTTTTACCGGAGATTTGCATTTGACGCCAGTTACCCTGCACTTGAATTTGCCAGGGTGTGTAATCAAAAATCCCTTCCGGGATATCGGTATAGGAGTTTACTTTTAGCCACCCGTTGATGCCGTAAACAGCGCCAAACTTACCTAAGACAACTAAATCTTTACCGTTCAAGGTGAAACTCCGACCTTTATTTATTTTAGCTATTAAGCAGCAGTTTTCTTAGCAGCTTTCACCAATGAAGCAACGCGGTCGCTTAAAGAAGCGCCTTGCGATACCCAGTGGTTGATACGCTCTAAGTCAATACGCGTTTGCTCTTCAGTACCGCTAGCGATTGGGTTGAAAAAACCCACGCGCTCAATGAAGCGGCCATCACGGGCAAAACGGCTGTCCGCTACCACAACTTGGTAAAATGGACGCTTTTTCGCGCCACCACGTTGTAAACGAATAGTTACCATACCGTCCTCTAATAATCGTTCAGGATTTAAAAAAATAACAAACCCCGCGGTCAGACCGTGGGGTCGGTGAATTGTACGGATTTTTGCCTGCATTGCAAGGTTTTTCGGGCTTTGGCCGCATATTTCAGCTTTTACCAAAACCCACTGACGGCAGGCTGGAATTGGACTTAACGTGGAGGTAACAGGCCAGGTGGTAACTTACCGCCCATGCCACGCATCATCTTCATTAAGCCGCCTTTACCCGACATCTGCTTCATCATTTTTTGCATTTGGGTAAATTGTTTCAGCAACTGGTTCACATCCTGTACCTGAGTACCTGAACCTGCAGCGATACGTTTTTTGCGTGAGCCTTTAATCAAATCAGGAAATAAACGTTCTTTTTTCGTCATGGAATTAATAATGGCTTCCATTTTATTGAACTGCTTATTGCCCATCTGATCCATAGCACCAGCAGGTAAGTTTTTCATACCTGGTAGTTTGTCCAGCATCGACATCATGCCGCCCATACCACGCATCTGCACGAGCTGGTCACGGAAGTCTTCTAAACTAAAGCCCTGCCCTTTCATCACTTTGGCAGCGACTTTAGCAGCTTGTTCTTTGTCGACCTTCTGCTCGATTTGCTCAATCAGGCTCATCACATCGCCCATGCCCAGAATACGGGAGGCAATACGATCCGGATGGAACGGCTCTAAGGCATCAATTTTTTCGCCCATACCGATAAACTTAATCGGCTTGCCTGTGATATGACGAATAGATAAAGCAGCACCACCACGGGCATCACCATCGGCTTTCGTCAGGATCACACCAGTTAAAGGCAAAGCTTCATTAAAAGCTTTAGCCGTATTGGCCGCATCCTGACCTGTCATGGCATCGACCACAAACAAAGTTTCGACAGGTTTGACCGCTGCATGCAGAGCTTTAATTTCGCCCATCATTTCTTCATCAACATGCAGACGACCTGCGGTATCGACGAGCAGCACATCAAAAATTTGTAAGCGGGCATGCGCTATAGCAGCGTTCACTATATCGATAGGTTTCTGACTGACATCGCTTGGAAAAAACTCTACGCCGACTTCTTTAGCCAGCGTTTCTAACTGTTTAATAGCAGCCGGACGATAGATATCCGCAGAGACCACTAATACTTTTTTCTTTTTGCGATCTTTTAAGAATTTCGCCAGTTTAGCCACAGAGGTGGTTTTACCCGCACCTTGTAAACCCGCCATTAAAACAACGGCTGGCGGCTGAACATTGAGTGCCAGCTCTTCGTTGGCTTCGCCCATCGCATCTTCTAAGGCTTTGCGGACGATTTTCAGGAATTCCTGACCAGGTGTCAGACTTTTGCTGACTTCAATGCCAACAGAACGCTCTTTGACCTGATTAACAAAGTCACGCACCACAGGCAAAGCAACGTCGGCTTCTAATAAAGCCATCCGTACTTCACGTAAGGTTTCCTTGATATTATCTTCAGTTAAACGACCACGACCACTGATGTTCTTCAGCGTTTTGGTTAGGCGGTCCGACAGGTTTTCAAACATAACTTAGCACCTGATATACAATATGGCCGGATTATACCCCAGAGCGAGTAAGGAGTCAGCCGCCATCTTAGCTGAAGCTGTCACTGCAATTCCTCGAGCTTGAGCTGTCAAATGCGAGTAATTTGCAATAGAATGTTAAATCTTCACGAATCAACAGGATCTGATTTATGTTAGTTGAGCTGTTACCCGGTGTGGCGTTGGTTGGTTATTTGCTGGCAACCGGTATGGTATTGTCCCGTCTGGTGCATCCACAAGGCCCTAACTATAAATTAATGTTCAGTGCGGCCTTGTTAGCTATTGTTTGCCATATGCTGTTTCTGGCTGATTCTATTTTTGCCGACGCGGGTCAGAACTTCAGCTTGCTAAACGTCATTTCGCTGGTGTGCTGGTTGATCAGCACTGCAATTACTATTACGGCACTTCGCACCCCAACCGTATTATTGCTACCTATAGTTTATGGTTTTTCAGCTCTGACTCAGCTAGCCGTTTTAGTGTTGCCTGCTGAAGTGCAAATGCAGCACTTTGAGCATAGTCCTATTTTGCTGATGCACATCATAGTTGCATTCGTTGCTTACACCTTATTAATAGTGGCCACTTTGCATTCGCTGCAAGTGCATTACATCAGTAAAAAACTGAAACAAAAAGACTTTATGCTGGGCAATCAGTTTTTGCCGCCGCTGCTTCAGGTCGAGCGGCTGCAGTTCAGAGTTTTGCTGCTTGGTACTTTGTTGCTGGGGTTAACTTTATTCAGTGGTGCCGCTTTTACTGACAATTGGCTGGCAGCGCAAAACCTGCATAAAAATATACTGAGTTCCATCGCTTTTCTGGTCTTTGTACTGCTGTTATGGGGTCATGCTCAATTAGGCTGGCGTGGTCGTCTGGCCATAGCCTTAACCTTTACTGGCAGCATTTTGCTGACACTTGCTTATTTTGGCAGCCGTTTTGTCCGTGAAGTGGTGTTAGACCGGCTCGGATAACAGCTTTTTCCCGCTATAGCCCATTAAGTCTTGACTTGATTGGCTGTTCGTAATATCAAATAGCTTCGATTAGCCCTACAGGTAAACTACTTTTGGACGAGATCTCAACCAGCACCCTCTTTATTGTATTGGGACTGCTGGTGTTATGTTCCGCATTTTTCTCAGCTTCTGAAACCGGCATGATGTCGGTGAACCCATACAAGCTTAAACATCTTGCCAATGAACAGCATAAAGCTGCCTTGCGTGTAACCGCTATGCTGGAACGCCGCGACAGGCTGATTGGTTTAATTCTGGTCGGTAACAATCTGGTAAATGTGGCCGCATCATCTATTGCGACACTGATAGGTATGAGGCTATATGGTGATTACGGTATCCTTATAGCGGGCATAGCTCTTACCCTGATTATTCTTATTTTTGGTGAAGTGACGCCAAAAACTCTGGCGGCTTTGCACCCGGAAAAAGTTGCGTTTCCAAGTTCGGTTGTCCTCAAACCTCTGATGAAACTGCTTTATCCTGTGGTCTGGTTACTGAACAAAATCTGTAACACCCTGTTGGGCTGGCTTGGCGTCAGTGCTGAGCAACATCATGGCAACAGCTTAAGCAGCGAAGAATTACGCACTGTAGTGTATGAAGCTGGCGCTCTGATCCCGGAGCACAACCAAAGTATGCTGGTTGGCGTGCTGGATTTAGAAAAAGCCACAGTGGAAGATATTATGATCCCACGCAACGAGTTGGTGGGCATTGATATCAACGACGAGTGGAAAGACATTGTTCGTCAGTTGTCTAACAGTCAGCATAACCGCATTTTGTTGTATCGCGACAGCGTGGACGATGCATTAGGTTTTATTCACAGCCGTGATCTGGCCCGTCTGGCTTTAAAAGAACAACTGAACAAAGCATCTTTATTACGTTCAGTGCGGGAAATTTATTTTATTCCGGAAAACACCCCACTCAATACCCAGCTGCATAAGTTTCAAAGCTCCAAAGAGCGTATAGGTCTGGTAGTCGACGAATACGGTGATATTCAGGGCCTGGTGACGTTGGAAGATATACTCGAAGAAGTGGTAGGTAATTTCACGACTGATATCACAGATCACCAGAGCGAGGAAATTCAGCCTCAGCCTGACGGTAGCTTCCTGGTCGATGGGGGTATCAACTTACGGGATTTAAACCGGGATATGCAACTGAATTTCCCAACGGATGGGCCTAAAACATTAAATGGTCTGGTGCTTGAGTATCTGGAAGAGATCCCTGAAGCCAGTTTAGGTTTGACTCTGGCAGGGTGCCCAATGGAGATTATCGAAGTGCAGGATAATATGATTAAAACAGTGCGGTTAATGCCGCATTTGCAAAAAGCATAAAAGCAAAAGGGCGCCCTGCGGCGCCCTTCTTACATCTGTCTTTATCCAGTTAACCAAACAAACCAAAAAACCAACCGCGTTTAAATTCTTCTTCACAACTTTGCAATTGCTTCTGATACATAGTTGCTCTTTGCTGTACTTTACGGGAGGTCTCCATCAGCCAGCGTTTTTTGTAATAGGTCCCGCGCTTATAACCACCCCAACCTTCGTGATAATTCAGATACTGAGCATAGGCATCAGATTTTGCCACTTTATTGATTTTGCTGCTTTTGTTGATATACCAGCCCATAAAATCCAAAGCATCATCAAAGTTTGAGCGTGCCGCAAAATAGCTGCCCGTTTCACGGCCATAGTCTTCCCATGTCTCGTCTTTGACCTGAGCATAACCATAAGCTGTGCTGGCACGACCGACTGGAATAAAACCAAACCAATATTCCATAGGCGGCTGGGCATTATGCTTAAAACTGCTTTCCTGATACATCATTGCCATAGGCACATGAATGGGCACATCCCATTTATCACGCATATCGGATGCCGCATCATACCAGTCGTCATGTTCGCGGAAAATTTCACATAAATTGGAGCTGTTTTTAGGTGGGGCTGTAGCGCAGCCTGTTAATACAGTAGCGAGCGATAAGAAGAGTAAAGTTTTTTTAATTTTTTTCATAACACGCTGAACTTTTCAAAACACAACTCAGACTAACCTAACGAATGGATTCAACCAAGTTTTTGTTTTTCATCCCTGGATTATCCTTATCCTTAGTTTTCACGGCCAGCTTGCTGGCCGCTTTTTTATGTCTGAGTTTTAGTGGATATTAAAAAGCCGGATTTAGTATCCAACTTTTTGCTTATAAATCAGCAAAATACTGTTCAAGGTACTGATCAAAACTCACCGAGTCAGCCTGTTCAATCTTCTGTTGCTCAAGCAAGGATACCGTAGCCATTTGTTCAAACTCGGCTTCGGTATACAGCTGATAGTCCATTGCAGCCAATTGCTGCCTGTACTGCTCAGCCAAAGCCAAAGCGTAATAAGGACTATCCTGCTGCTGAGCTATTAAACGGCTTAATAACTTACCCGAATAGGTTTGGTTCGGGTCTAACAAGCCTAAATAAAACTCTTTGATAGCAGCACTGTACGAATCACCGCTGTGAGCTGCGTCCATCCAGTTCGCTATAGGCATCAGATCAGCGAACAGCTGTTCAGCCCAATCCAACATTAAACGAGGCTGGCCATTCTCATTCAGATCAAGGTTACGTTTGCGTCCTTCGGTTACCACTTTACGCAGGTTTTGCTCTGTCACCGCCTGTTCGTCAGCCGATAAATCCGGGCTTTTTTCGAGTAAACAGTAGATCAAAAACAAATCCAGAAAACGCATTTGTTCGGCATTAATACCCACAGCGCTGAACGGATTGACATCCAAAGCCCGCACTTCAATGTATTCCACACCACGGCGCTTTAAAGCGCAGGTTGGGCGCTCGCCACTTTGCGTGGTACGTTTAGGCCGTATGGTCGAATAAAATTCGTTTTCGATTTGAAGAATATTGCTGTTGAGCTGCTTGTACTGCCCGTCGACTTTAACGCCTATGGAAGCGTATTCGGCAGAAGGCGTCGAAATAGCCTGACGTAAACCTTCGATATAATCCGGCAAATTGTTATAGCTGATATTTAAACTGGATTGTGCACTGTTGGTATAGCCCAAATCACTCATTCGTAAAGAGGTGGCATAAGGTAAGTATAAAGAGCCTTTGCCCAAGGTTTGGAACTTATACTTAGGTTCGCGGCCTTGTAAAAACGAGCTGCACATAGCAGGGGATGCACCAAACAAATACACCACCAGCCAAACATATCTTTTGTAGTTGCGAATAAGGTGAAGGTACTGAGCAGAAATAAAATCCTGCAAGGATCCCGAGTCTCCCAACAACTGCTGATACTGCTGCCAGAACTCTTCTGGAATAGAGAAATTAAAATGTACACCGCTGATGGCCTGCATCATGCTGCCATAACGGTTTTTAAGGCCCTGGCGATAAACAGTTTTCATAGTTCCGACGTTGGAGCTACCGTACTGTGCCAGTTGGATCTCATCCTGATGATCGATATAACAAGGCATAGAACCAGCCCAAAGCCGCTCTTCACCTATATGAGATAACGCAAATTTATGAATATCAGTCAGTTGCTTTAAAGTCACATCAATATCAGTTTGTGCCGGGGTAATAAACTCCAGCAGAGACTCTGAAAAATCTGTGGTGATTAAAGGGTGAGTCAAAGCCGATCCTAAAGCTTTTGTATGACCAGTTTGAGCCAGATGACCATCCGGCTTAATCCGCAATGTCTCCCGCTCAATACCCCGTCTGATACCTTTAATTGCAGTTTGAAATGACGTGGTGCCAAGCGCAGCCAGACGTTGTTCGAGGAAATGACTCAAGCTGATCCCTTATTTCTGATAATGAGCAAACGTTAAAATGGGGCGACTCAAATTAAAAAACAAGAGTGTCCAGAAATTAAGTTTTGTGAGATAAATTGACGCTGTATTCTACTCTTCTTCAGCAGTAGCGCCATATGCCAATCTGCTTTTGCGCGCCGCCTGCAACACCACTATTCGCATAATGTCTTTCCACGACACTATGCCTATAGCCACATTATCCTGATCCGTCACCGGCAAACAGCCAATATTATGTTTGAGCAACAAGGCTGCAGCTTTGACCACTGGATAATCTTCAGGCACCGCTATCACTGGACTGCTCATTACATGTTTAATTTTGCGGCTGGTGACAAAAATATCCAAGGTTTTCTCTGAGGCCGCATCCATCACAGGTGCCAATGCTTTGAAATAATCTTTGACGGAAACTATACCTACTAAACGTCGCCCGGCATCAATCACTGGCACATGCTGAAATTTAGACTGATTAAAAATGTCTTTTAGCGCAGACAAACTCATATCCGGGTCAACCATCGTCAATTTTCTGGTCATAATGGCAGATACTTGCATAATGCTCCTAAGCTCGCTTATCCGAGAGATCTTTGAAATAATGCCGCCGCTTTGATTCAGATTAACTGAATGATAAATAAAAAGGAAATAAGCATGAACCGCCGCAACCAGAACCTTGTTGACCAGGAAGTTCAATACGACGCCGGACAAGAGTTAGTCTCAACTACAGATACACGTGGGGTGATCACTTATGCCAACCCTGCATTTTGCCTGGTTGCCGGTTATACAGAAGACGAACTGGTCGGTAAAAACCACAATCTGGTGCGCCACCCTGATATGCCGGCCGCCGCTTTTGCTGATCTGTGGAGTCACTTAAAGCAAGGACAATCCTGGCGTGGCATGGTGAAAAATCGTTGCAAAGATGGTCGCTATTATTGGGTGGATGCTTTTGTCACCCCTATTTATCAGCAGCAGCAACTGGTGGGCTACCAGTCAGTACGCGTAAAAGCAACTCCGGATTTAATCCAAAAAGCCGATCGCTGTTACCAGGCGATCAATACAGGTAAAACCATCAGCCAGTGGAATGGTAACAGCAATTTACGTCGTCTTATTGCACTGCTTAGCAGCTTTGTTTTAATAGCGGCAGGTGCTTTGCTGTGGTCTCATGCGTTATGGTTGGCGTTGCTTATTCCGGCTATTTTCTTTGTGCTGATGTATGACGAATTAGTAGATATTCCGGCTCAGTTAAGCAAAATGCGTCAGGACTTCGATTCTGTATCCCGTTATGTCTATAGCGGTAAAACGGCATTTTCAGTAGCAGACTTCCGCCATCAGATGCATCAGGCCCGCTTGCGAACCGTATTAGGGCGTACCAAAGACAGCACTAACAAACTAACCAGCATTGCCGACACGCTGGAAGAGGCCGTTCATTTAACACAACGTGGCATTCATCAGCAAAGTCAGGAATTAGTCTCTATTGCTACAGCCACCCAGCAATTAAGCAGTACAGTGCTGGATATCGCCGAACGCACAGGCGAAACCAACCAAAAAGTGGGCGAAGCTCAGCAGATTTGCCAGCAGGCAGAACAAGTGATGCAATTAACCGCCAACACAGTAAAAAAACTGGCTGTAGAAGTACAAGGTGCGGCCAGCACTGCAGATAATTTAGCAGTAGAAGCTGAACGTATTGGCGCTGTGATGACAGAAATTCAGGGTATAGCTAATCAAACCAACTTGCTGGCATTAAACGCAGCCATTGAAGCGGCTCGGGCAGGCGAACATGGCCGTGGTTTTGCCGTAGTCGCTGATGAAGTAAGGGCTTTATCATCCCGCACTCATAAAGCTACAGAGCAAATTCAACGTTCTATTGGTGAAATCCAACAAACTCTATTAAGTTGGGGCAAAACCATGACGCAAAGCCGTGAACAGGTAGAAGAATGTGTGACCCAGACCACTCACAGCACAGAGCAATTATCGGAAATTGTCGCTATGGTCAATACCATCGATCATTTATCGTCGCAAATTGCGACCGCTGCGACTCAGCAAGGACAGGTTGCCAGTGAAGTGGCCAGCAATGTGCAAAATATTCAGCATATTGCAGATGAAAACTTAGGCAATATGCAACTGGTCGCCGACAACAACCAACGTCTGCACCAGCAAGCTGCTGAGATTGCCAATTTGAGTAAGACCTTTAACCAGTAACCTCTGGCTATAAAAAAGCCCGCAGCTGCGGGCTTTTTAGTGACCACAAGTTTTACTGAACAGGTCCGGACTCAATCACAAATTGTCCTGCTTTGGCATCGACTGACACTATTGCATTTGGCTTAATCTGACCTTTCAGTAAGGTTTGAGCCAACGGGTTTTCAATATAATGCTGAATAGCCCTTTTTAACGGCCGCGCGCCAAAGACTGCATCAAAACCAGCTGCTGCCAACAGATCCAAAGCAGCATCTGTCACCGACAAACCAAAGCCTTTATCCTGCAAACGCAAACGCAGGCGTTGCAACTGAATAGACGCTATATGGCGGATATGCGCGCTGTCCAGCGGGTGGAACACCACAGTTTCATCTAACCGGTTTAAAAACTCAGGTCTGAAGTGCTTGCTCAATACGTCCATCAGCATATCTTTCATTTGCTGATAATCCTGATGTTGGTAATGCTCCTGGATCAAATCTGAGCCTAAGTTCGAGGTCATAATGATCACAGTGTTTTTAAAGTCGACTGTACGGCCCTGCCCGTCGGTTAAACGGCCATCGTCCAGTACTTGCAGCAAAATATTAAATACATCTGGATGCGCTTTTTCCACTTCATCCAATAACACTACAGAATAAGGTTTACGCCGCACAGCTTCAGTTAAATAACCGCCTTCTTCGTAACCCACATAGCCAGGCGGTGCTCCGACCAAACGCGAGACAGTGTGTTTTTCCATAAATTCCGACATATCAATGCGAATTAACGCATCTTCGGTATCAAACAGGAACTGGGCTAAGGCTTTGGTCAGCTCGGTTTTACCCACACCTGTAGGGCCTAAAAACAGGAATGAACCTATAGGCTTATTCGGATCGGCCAAACCTGCGCGGGAACGACGGATGGAGTTCGACACGGCCTCCAGGGCTTCGGCCTGGCCTACCACCCGTTTTTGCAGTTCCTGCTCCATACGCAGCAGTTTGTCGCGTTCACCTTCCAGCATTTTGCTGACCGGAATTCCCGTCGCTTTGGATAACACATCGGCAATTTCCTGCTCCGTCACTTTATTTCGAAGCAGCGTCATTTCATGCATTTCCACTTGTGACGCCAAATCCAAGCGTTTTTCTAAAGCAGGAATACGTTCGTATTTCAATTGCGACATACGGTTTAAATCACCGGCACGGCGCGCCACTTCCATATCCAGCCGGGCTTGTTCAAGATCGGCTTTGATATTTTGTGTGCCTTGTAAGGCCGCTTTTTCTGAAGACCAGACTTCATCCAGCTCGTTGTATTTCAAATCCAGTTCACGGATTTGTTCCTGGATCATGTCACGGCGTTTTTTGGTCGCTTCGTCTGTTTCTTTCGCCAGCGCATTGTCTTCCAGCTTCAACTGAATAATACGCCGCTCTAATCTGTCCAGCTCTTCTGGCTTAGAGTCCATCTGCATCCGAATGCTGGACGCCGCTTCATCAATTAAATCAATGGCTTTATCCGGCAGCTGTCGGTCGCTGACATAACGATGCGACAAAGTAGCGGCCGCCACTATGGCCGGATCGGTAATCTCTACCGCGTGGTGCAGCTCGTAGCGTTCTTTTAAACCCCGTAAAATAGCGATAGTGTCTTCCACTGAAGGCTCATCCACTATGACTTTCTGGAAACGTCGCTCCAGCGCCGCATCTTTTTCAATGTATTTGCGGTATTCATCCAAAGTGGTGGCGCCTAAACAATGCAGCTCGCCCCGCGCTAACGCAGGTTTGAGCATATTGCCGGCATCCATAGCACCGTCGGCTTTGCCTGCACCGACCATGGTATGAATTTCGTCGATAAACAAAATAACCCGGCCTTCTTCTTTAGAAAGCTCGTTCAGCACTGCTTTTAAACGCTCTTCAAATTCACCACGATACTTAGCTCCAGCCAACAAAGAACCCATATCCAAAGACAAAACACGTTTGTCTTTTAAACCTTCCGGCACTTCTTTATTGATAATACGCAGCGCTAAACCTTCGACTATGGCGGTTTTACCCACACCAGGTTCACCAATCAGCACAGGATTGTTTTTAGTGCGCCGCTGCAAAACCTGAATACAACGGCGGATTTCTTCATCACGACCTATGACCGGATCTAACTTGCCAGCTTCAGCCCGCGCTGTTAAATCGACAGTGTACTTAGTGAGTGCCTGGCGACTATCTTCGGCATTAGGGTCATCGACATTCTGGCCGCCACGGATTTGTTCTATGGTTTTTTCTACCACAGCTTTATCCACACCCAGCAGGCGTAATAAATGGCCTAATTCAGATTTGTCCTCACAGGCAGCCAACACGAACAACTCGCTGGAAATATATTGGTCTTTGCGTTTTTGCGCATATTTATCACACAGATTCAGAAGGTTAATAGTGGCAGCAGACAGCTGCACATTAGCATCTGCACCTTCCACTTTGGGTAAGCGCTCTAAAGCCTGGGATAATTTGGAACGCAGTTCATTGGTATTGATGCCAATTTTGCTGAACAGATCTTTGGTGGATCCACCTTCCTGATTCAGCAAAGCATGCATTAAATGAATGGGTTCAATAAACTGATGATCACGGCCTAAAGCCATAGACTGAGCTTCGGCAATTGCCAATTGGAATTTACTGGTAAATCTGTCGAGTCTCATAACATCTCCGCATACATCAAACTGCTGTTGGCATTAAGATGGGGCAGAGCAGGTTAATTATCAAGCGATAAACGTCAAAAAATTGACTTAGATCAGTCAATCCAGATACAGGATGCCATCCGGCCTGTTTGGCCATCACGACGATAGGAATAAAAACGCTGTGAGTCGGTGTAAGTGCAAAAACCGCCACCGTAAACTTGTGAGACTCCGGCAGCATTCAAACGCAAACGCGCCAGTTGATATAAATCAGCCAGCCATTTACCTGTTTTATTCGGAACAGCCATAAAAGCTGCGTCAGCTTTGGCATCTTTTGCCATAAAAGCCAGCCGTACTTCATCCCCCACTTCAAAAGCTGTGGGGCCAATAGCTGGGCCTAGCCAAGCCATCACCTGACTAGGATCAGTAAACTGTGTCAGGGTTTGTTCCAGCACGCCATCGACTAAACCACGCCAGCCAGCATGAGCTGCAGCCACCTGAGTACCAGCTGCATCACAAAACAACACCGGCAGGCAATCAGCGGTAAGAACCACTGACACCACACCTTTGGTTTTGGTCGTACTGGCATCGGCTGTAAAAGGACCCACTGAAAAATCAGTCTGTTCCAATAGGACGCACTCTTTACCGTGCACTTGATTGAGCCATAAAGGTTCAGCAGGCATCCCCGCCTGTTGTTTGAAAAGCTGACGATTCTGCGCCACAGCTTCAGGTCTGTCATTGACATGACTGCCCAAATTCAACCCGTCGTAAGGTGGCAAGGACACACCACCTTCCCGAGTACTAACTGCAGTTTTTACATGCAAAGGCGCAGGCCAGTCAGCTTTGAACATCAGGCGAAATCCAGACCGTGAATGTCAGTGTCTTCACGTAAGGCCTGAGTCAGCTCTACCATATCGTCAGGAATTGGCGCATGCCATTCCATAATTTCACTGGTAATAGGGTGAGCTAAACGCAGCATAGCTGCATGCAGCGCCTGACGTTTAAAGGCACGTAATACAGTTAACAGCGCTTCATCCGCTTTACGCGGAGGGCGTGGACGGCCTGCGTACACAGGATCACCCACCAGCGGATAGTTAATGTAGGTCATATGCACACGAATTTGGTGAGTACGGCCAGATTCCAGACGTAAACGCAAACGGGTATGAGCACGGAACTTTTCCATCACACGGTAGTGAGTGACGGCAGGGCGACCTGAACTGGTCACCGCCATATGAGTACGTTTGGTGGGGTGACGGCCTATAGGCTCATCCACTGTACCGCCCGCTGTCATAGTGCCGTGGCAAATCGCTTCGTATTCACGGGTAATTTCCCGCTCCTGCATAGCTTCTACCAAATGGGTCTGAGCAGGGATAGTTTTGGCTATCACCATTAAACCTGTGGTGTCTTTGTCCAGACGATGCACTATACCGGCCCTTGGCACTTCAGCAATAGAAGGACAGTGGTGTAATAAGGCATTTAACAAAGTACCGTCGGCATTACCCGCACCAGGATGCACCACTAAACCCGCAGGTTTATTGATCACCATAATATGTTCGTCTTCGTAAACAATATTCAGGTCTATAGGCTCAGCTTCAAAGCGTTCATCATCCGGTAACTCGGCCTGGATCAACACAGACTCCCCGCCCAGTAACTTTTCTCTGGGGGTGTTACAGAGCTGGCCATTGATTTGAACCCAATCGGCTAAGATCCACTCTTTTATTCTGGAACGCGAATAGTCCGGGAACATTTCGGCCAATACCTGATCTAAGCGTTTACCAAATAGATGGTCAGGTACAATTTCTGCAAGTTTTATCTGTTTTGTCATGTCGGAACCAGTTATCCTGTGTGCATACCCGAACTGTCTGGGTTAGAATCGGGCCATAAAAGGTTATTTTAACGGTTTTACTCCAGACTAAATAGCCAATAGGTTTAAGTAGTAGCGGATTTTTAAATGAAAGTGAATTTTTTAGCCATAATCGCCCTAGCTTTAACACTAACCGCCTGTGCGGGGAACAAAAAAGCCGAAGAAGAACTGGTCAATACCAACCAGTCTGCTCAGCAAATGTATGAAGAAGCCAAAAATGTGCTGGATTCAGGTCTGTATAACAGAGCTATTGAGCTGTTAAGAGGCATGGAAAGCCGTTATCCATTTGGTCCTTTGTCCCGTCAGGTGCAATTGGATCTGATCTACGCTTATTACCAAAGCGGTGATACCACTCAGTCTTTAGCCAGCATAGACCGTTTTATTCGTCTGAACCCAAACCACCCGGATTTAGACTACGCCTACTACATGCGTGGTTTAAATAACGTTAAAGCTGACGAAAACTCTTTTCAGGAATTTGTTGGTATAGACCGTGCCGACCGAGATATGTCCAGCACCAAACAAGGTTTTGATGACTTTAAAATACTGGTCAGCACTTATCCAAATAGTAAATACGCCGATGACGCCAGAAAGCGTATGTTCGCCATTAAAGAAAGACTGGTACGTTACGAATTACTGGTTGCTGATTATTACGTCCGTCGTGGCGCTCATTTAGCGGCAGCCAACCGTTGTAAATACATTGTCGAGTATTACCGTGATTCGCCTCAGGTAGAGCAAGCCTTGGTTATTATGGTCGAAAGCTATGACAAATTAGGTTTAGTGAAATTACGTGATGATGCCAAAGCTGTGTTATTACTGAATTTTCCTAACGCTCTGAATTAATATCCTAGTCGTACTATGACTTAGGGTATAAAAACAGAAATAAAAAAACGGCTTTTAGGCCGTTTTTTTATTTCTGCTTATGCTTAACTTTGCATTTACAACGCATCCAAAGCTTCTGATAACTTACTGACTGCTACTACTGTCATACCTGGTATCGCTTCTTTAGGCGCATTGGCCACTGGCACTATGGCACGTTTAAAGCCATGTTTTGCTGCTTCTTTTAAACGTTCCTGACCACTGGGTACAGGCCTAATCTCACCGGACAACCCCACTTCACCAAAAACCACCAGCTCATTGGGCAAGGCTTTATTTTTAAAGCTCGACACAAGCGCCAGCAAAGTAGCTAAGTCAGCGCTGGTTTCATTCACCTTCACGCCCCCCACCACATTGACGAATACATCCTGATCGGCCATTTGAATACCAGCATGACGGTGCAATACTGCGAGCAACATCGAAATACGGTTTTGTTCCATGCCCAAAGTAACCCGGCGTGGATTATTTAATGGCGAATAATCTACGAGCCCCTGAATTTCAACCAGCAAAGGTCGGGTCCCTTCCCATAACACCATCACAATAGAGCCTGGCGTATCTTCTTTGCCACGGCTTAAAAATATAGCGGAAGGGTTTTTCACTTCCCGCATACCCTGGCCTGTCATCGCAAAAACGCCCAGCTCATTGACAGCACCAAAACGGTTTTTATTGCCGCGTAAAGTGCGGAATCTGTTGTCGGTGTCCCCATCCAGTAAAATAGAACAGTCGATGCAGTGCTCCAGTACCTTAGGACCAGCCAGAGAACCATCTTTAGTGACGTGACCGACCATAATCACAGCCACATTATGTTGTTTAGCAAAACGGGTTAAATAAGCCGCACTTTCCCGTACCTGAGATACGCTGCCTGGAGCAGACTGAATATCCGACATCTGCATCACCTGAATCGAGTCGATGACCATAATGCGCGGTTTTTCTTGCTGTGCCAGCTGGCAAATAGTTTCAACATTGGTTTCAGCCAGCATCATTAAATTTTGTGTCGGTAAGCCCAATCTGTTGGCTCGCAATGCCACTTGTTGCAGCGATTCCTCACCTGTGACATACAAAGCTTTGTCTGTTACTGCCAGTCCACACATAATTTGCAGCAGCAAGGTACTTTTACCTGCGCCCGGACTACCGCCAATCAATATCGCTGAACCCGGCACTATACCGCCGCCCAACACCCGGTCAAATTCAGCAAAACCAGAACTAAAACGTGGCACGTCCTGCAAGTCAACCTGATCCAACCGAATCACTTTAGCGGCGGTGGCTCCGGCATAACCGTCAAAACGTTGTTGTTTTGTTACACTGGGCAAACGTACTTCGCTGATACTATTCCAGGTACCACACTCAGTACACTGGCCCTGCCAGCGCACAAAGTCAGCGCCACAGTCATTACAGACGTACGCGCTCTTAGTTTTAGCCATTTTTTATCTCTTCTTATTAAAAGGCACGATTATTGCTTTTACATCGTACTGGTTTTACTCTAACCCAAATTATTCATACAGGGCTTGCCACTCCCCTGTCAGTGTTTAAGCGAGCATGACAACAAACGACTTACAAGCTTATAGCAGCGTCCTGGAACGTCTGAAACCCCTTATCAACACTCAATTGTTTGATGAGGAGTTTCGGCTATTGACCGGCGACTTAGCCAAATCGCAGCAATTTCTGATCAAAATGGAATTAAAGCGTCTGGCGCAGCCATGCACCTATTATATCGATTTACGTGGCAGGGTCGACGGCGAAGTTCGCCCTTTTGAGCATAAAGGCCAAACCCATTATCTGGATGAACTTGCGATCCAAACCTTTGAGAAAGGGCTGAAGCAATACGGCCAATACACTATTGGCATTTTTGAAGACGTTACCAATACCAATAACAACTTCAGAGTGCGGCATCAGCAAGAAACCAATAAAAGGCTGCAGGACGTATTATCAGGAGAAGTTTCTGACACCAGAGACTTAGCCGCTATTCCTTCAGATCTGGATGCTACGGCCAATGACTACAAAGCAGCTCAACTGATCCGCTTTGCCGGTTACAGCGTGCGCCGTGAAGAGCGAATGAATTTCTCTATCGATATTGAAGTGGTATTGCAGGATGAAGAACGTTTTCCTGCAACCACCAGTGACCTATCCGTATCCGGCTGTAAAATCAAAATCCCGCTGGCAATAGAAATGACAGCCGGGCAAAAAGTTGCCATATTTTTCCGCGGCTTAGAGCAGGAGTTTGCCCTTGGTATCAATAACGGCATCCCTTATCAGGTAATTGATGTTGAACCTGCCGACAAAAGTTATTACGTGCGGTTAAAACGCTTGCCTTTAGCTGATGAAAAAGGCTTTTCAGATTTCCTGCAAAATTTTATTCATGGCAATAAAAGACGCTACAAAGTGAATCTGGATAACACCTACGAAGCGGTGTTTATCAAAGGTTATGAGCAATTTTATTTACCCCGCATCAGCTCTCTACCGGTATTTCTGGCGGTTAACGACGGCAAGGCCTCACCCGCCTGTGTATTAACCACTGAAAACAACAGGCACCTGATGCACTATTTTCAGGATGAACGTCAGCAGAATGTTTTGCCACAACTGTTGCACGTGCGACGGTTAAAACAATGTCTGGCTAAAGAGGCCAATGAAAATAGCACCGTACTTTATACCTTTACCCATGCGGCCAAAGGCCGATTGTTTTTTTATTCGGCTACGACAGAAGAATTACTGCAACACCCTGAACTGAAAGCCGTATTCTTCGGTTTTGGTGCAGCCAAACCCAGCTTCCGCGCATTCCGTATGTCGGTGTTACGCACTGTACCTGCTCATGCCCATATTCCGCTGTCATTACCCGCTACTGCGGATCAGGAAGTACAAAAGCTGAATCAACCACCAACACCTTTGATCGCAAATTTCATTCGCAACTTGCGCTATATAGTGGCGCTGACCGATATCAGCACGGCCCAAAGCAGCAGTCTGTATAAAGCCATGACCTACGACGCGGCTTTGTTGAATCAGTTGAAAGTGTTTGGACATGCCAAACTTGAACAGATCCCGCCTATTGAAAGTGCTTCAGTGCAGTATGTTAATTTACGTTCTGAAAGTCGGTTTTTATATAAAACCACAGTACTGCTGGAAAGGGATAAAGGCGGCGATATTCAGTCCTTTAGCCGCGATTTCTCCAGTAAGGGCATTCAACTGGAATGTGCCGAACCTGTCAGTTTTTCAAAAGGCGATACAGTACAAATCAGCTTGCCTGAATTGCAAAAGATCACCACTAAGCATCAGCTCTCAGGCCTGCCTTATGAAGTAATGGCGGTCAGTAAAAACAAACTGATTATGAATATGAGAGTGATAGATCCAACCAACGATCATCCAGGCAAAATATTCTTTCAGCAGCTCATTAATAACAACAGAAGCAAACTGACGATGGCCGAGGAGACACCTAAGTTTCCGGGCCTGGGCCCTGCCTTGCGTAATATGTACGTTAAAGCTTTGGACACCTTCGCCTTTTATGTGCATCGTCAGGGCGTCCGTTACAATCTGGACGTAGTAGCACTGGGTGCTAAACCCAGTGCATTGCACAAGTTACTGGCTCAGTTCAGTGAAGAAGCTGATTCTATAACTATGTTGCCACTACTGAAAAACAATGCCACCAATTTGCAGTTTGCCAATCAGCTGAAAAAAATGAAGCGCCAGGAGATCCCCTTTAGCTACGAAGTCTTTTTGCGTTTTACGCCGGATCAGGACAATACAGAACATAGCTTTGAAACAAAGTTTGATTTTGATTTCCAGCTCCATAGTGCGAAAAAAGCTTTTGTCGATGATGTGGTCAGTACCGATCTGCTGTTTGCTTTTAAGATCTTTTTATCCCGCACAGGCCGGCCTGATACAGAACATATTGCCAAAGAGCTGGGTTATGTCAGCACTTACGCCATTCATAAAGCGAAAGTACTCGAAGAAGAACTTTGGAGTGTGGTGGGCGTAGGTGATGTCGTAGATATCACAGATGAAGTTTTACTGCGTTTTAACTTAAGCAACGAACAAATAGCAGAGCAACAGCACAAACGGCTGGCTTTATTGGCCAGTCTCAAACAACCTGTTTAAATTCGGCCTGCTAAATCCGTTTCAGCCACAACAGCAGTTCGGAAAAATGATCTGAACTGGCACCGGGGTGAGTCAGCATGGAAATATGATCATAATCATGCTGATGACCCTGCGCTTTGCCGAGCAAGCTATAACGCCCTGAGTTTAACCCTGTTTCTGCCAGAAAAGCCTGCACATCTTGCGGATGTCCTAACAGCTGATCGTTAATAGCGGCAAAATGCCAGCTGACCGGCCAGTTCACATCAGTGCAAGCCGCGGCATAATCAAAACCATCAGTTGGATCAACAAAAGCCTGACCACGGATCCAACCAATGGTATCCAGCAAATACTGCGCAGGTTCGTTGTCTGCGCCAAAACGCCATTGTTTGGCCGGTAAATAGCCATAAAAACGACAAAGCAGCGGCGAAAGCCTGTTCCAGACCAAATCAATATGCAGCCGTTTTTTAAAACCACCTACGCTAATCACTCGTTTGGTACCAAAAGTGATGATGGCTTTGACCTTCAGCAGCAGCTCTGGAAAACGCGCTAAACTTGCCGCCAACACCACACCAGCCCAGGAATGTGCCATCACCACAGCGGGCTGCTGATGCTGCTCGTACAGATGATGAATTAAAGCTGGAATGTCCTGGCAAATCAGTTGCTGCTGACTGTGATTAAAACGCCTGCTGGCTTGAGGATTGGATAAACCACGACCTGCGAAATCAGCACAAGTGACAGCAAAACCACGATCGGCCAGAAAGCAGCCCAAACCCCGGCCTTTTTCATTGTAAAAAATCCGGCTGTTTTCAATAGCGCCATGCAGCATCAGCACTGGATAAGCTGACTCTGCCTGATCCGGTGTCAACTGCCGCAAATGCAGCTGATAATCAGCGACCGTCAGCCATTCTGAGCTTTGCTGGTGTTGCATCAGCTCTCCAGTAAATACAGCAACTGCAATAACGAACCTTGCCGTATCGCCGCTTTGGCCTGAGCCTGTACCTTGGGTTTGGCATGAAAAGCTACACCAAGGGCTGCGACAGCCAGCATAGGTAAATCGTTGGCGCCATCCCCAATAGCCACTGTCTGGCTGGTTGGGATCTGGTATTGACTGGCAATCTGCTGCACCACATCGGCTTTGGTCTGAGCGTCAACTACAGCCCCCAACACCTGGCCAGTCAGCTTGCCATCAACAATCTCCAGCTGATTGGCATAAGTAGCCGTCAGTTGTAAACGCTGCTTTAAGGCTTCAGTAAAATAAGTAAAGCCACCGGATGCGATCACCACTTGCCATTGATGTTGCTGTAAGAATGCCACTAAGGCTTCTAACCCCGGCATCAGCGGCACAGCATCCAGCACTTGCTTCAGCACTGTATCAGGGGCATCTTTTAAGGTGGCGACACGTTGACGTAAGCTTTGGGCAAAATCCAGTTCACCGTTCATCGCTCGGGCAGTCACAGCAGCGACCTGCTCACCAACACCGGCCAATTTGGCGATTTCATCAATACATTCAATCTGAATAGCAGTGGAATCCATATCCATCACCAGCACGCCAGGTTGCTGTAAAAACACCGGCGCTGGCAGATAGACCAATTCAGCAGCCCAGGGCTCACTCAACTGGCGTAAGGCCTGAATTTGCGCTGTGCTTAAGGCGAAAGGTAAATCGATACGCACCGCCAAAGCTAAATCGGCGTGAGGACGATACAAACTTAAGGAATAAGCCGCATCAGCAGGCAATAACTGCAACACAGCAAATAGCTGCTGTAACGTGAAACTTCCGGAAAAAATCCTCAGGCTGGCGGTACTTTGCCCTGTAACTAATCCAGACCAGAATTCTGGCGTACAGACCGAACCAGCTGCCTCACGTTCGCTTTGATAAAAGCCGGAGGCATGCATTTGTACTGCGCCTTTTATTGCGCCTTGTGTTTCGCCTTGCGCCGTCAGCCACTGAATTAAACTGTTGTCAGCAAAGGAGTTTGGGTCAATCTTATAATAAAAGCTCAAAGGGCCACCTGTACTTCATTCTGTTGCCGTGGCATTCTACCGACATTTTTAAGCCATTGTCAGTGTAAAAATCAGGCAAATTAATGCAATTAAGCGGATATCAGCACAACAAAAATTCAAAATACTTCAGGTTGGCCCAGCTGTTGCTGGCATTGCTGGGTATTTGGGTGCTCTCACAATGGTGGTGGAACAGTAACCAGCAAGGTGAACTTTTGTTCCAGCAACAAAGTGCCGAACTGATGCGTTCGACTCTGGTGGCTTTGTCTCATACCGCAGCTTATCTCATAAACAACGACCAATTGGAAAGCTTAAACCAACTGACTACCAATATTGCCGCTACACCTTATCTGCAGGATGTAGTGGTGTATGACGCCAACGGCGTGAAGTTATCTGCTTCACAAGGTACTGCCGCAGCTCAGTTGTTGTATGCACCTCAACATGAACAAGCTTTGCTTGCTATGGTGCAGGAAATTACGCAGGACGATCGGGTCATTGGTTATATCAAAATCAGTATGAAACTTGATGCCAGCTTGTTGCCTGTGACTCAAGCCTGGCAGCAGTTGATGCGACAAGTATTCTGGATGTTATTACTCGCTGGGGTAGTGGCTTTTATGCTGCGCGGCACCTGGAGCAAAATTGTGCATCAATGGCAAAAATGGCGTCGCAATAAACAAGCGGATGCGGCGAATTTGCTTTAGGTTGGGAACAACTGAACCGTAGTGTTAAACAGTATTTGTGCTATCGGCTGCTGATCTTCGCCTCTTAACCCCGCCAGCTCTTTCAGCACCAAAGGCAACTGGGCTGGTGTATTGATTTGCCCCTGAAAACCATGCAGCGGCATCGAAGGGGAATCGGTTTCCAGCACTAAAGCATCGAGCGGAAACTGTTTTACTGCCTTGCGGGTTTTCTCAGCGCGCTCATAAGTAATAGTACCGCCAATCCCAAGCTTAAAACCCATATCTATAAAAGCTTTGCCCTGGGCAAAGCTGCCCGAAAACGCATGCAAAATGCCGCCTTGACTAAACTGCTGTTGTTTAATGACCTGCAGTAATTCATTCTGTGATTTGCGATGGTGCAAAACCACAGGCTTTTTCAGTTGGCCTGCCAGCTGCAACTGAAGCTCAAAACACTGCCGTTGCAAAGCGAAACTTTGTTCATCCAACGCAAAATCCAGCCCTATCTCACCTATGGCGTTTACTTCGGGTAAAGCCGCTAAAGCCTCAAGTCCGGATAAAGCCTCTAGCTCCGATTGGCTGGCCCACCAGGGATGTACACCCAAAGCAATGTAAAAACCATAACGTTGTTTTAATGCCAGCAAAGGCAACCAGGCTGAAGATTGCACTGCAGGCACTAAAAAGCCTTCAACGCCCACAGCTTTGGCGTTCGCCAGATGCAACTCTAGTTGTGGCAACAACTCTGGCAAATCCAGATGGCAGTGGCTATCAAATAATACAGGCCGCGTATCGGCGGCCTGTAAAGGAGGGACTATGGACATAAACGCTCTATGGCCCAGCTGCTGTCTGCTTGCTGCTTATACATAAAGCGGTCATGCAGCCTGTGCTCACCGCCTTGCCAGAACTCAATCTGATGGGGTTTGACTAAAAAGCCGCCCCAAAAGGAAGGAACCGGCACTTCGCCTTGCTCAAATTTATGTTTAATTTCAGCAAACTTTTGCATCAACACCTGACGGGTTGACACAGGACGGCTTTGCTCTGAAGCCCATGCCGCCAGCTGGCTCTCTTTAGGCCTGGACAAGAAGTAACTCATCACCTGGCTGGTCGGAACCCGCTCAGCAGTGCCATAAACAATGACCTGACGCTCCAGCGGATGCCATGGGAAATGCAGACAGACTTTAGGGTTATGTTCCAACTCAGAAGCCTTACGGCTACCTAAGTTGGTGTAAAACACGAACCCCTTGCTGCTGACATCTTTAAGCAACACCAGACGTTGTGATGGCTGACCTGACGCATCCACTGTGGCCACACACATAGCTGTTGGATCGGGTAATTCAGCAGCTACCGCATCTTTCAGCCAGGCTTCAAACTGCAGAAAAGGATCGGCATTGAGCTTATCCAGATCCAGTTTGTCCATGCTGTAACTGCGGCGAATATCAGCAATTTTCATCAGTTTGTCCTTTCAGATCAAGACGCGACTGGGGCAAAGCGGATTACATCCGCTCCATTACCTCAATACCTAATAAGTCTAAGCCTTGTTTTAAAGTACGGGCCACCAAAATACTCAGCATTAAACGGCTGTTTTTTAAATCTGGTTCAATGCCTTCTTTTAAAATAGGGCAAGCTTCGTAGAAACTCATAAACTGGCTGGATAACTCGTATAAGTAGTTACAAAGCAAGTTAGGCACCGCATCTTTCATCACGGCCTGTAGCGTTTCTTCTAAACGTAACAGTTTGACGGCTAACTGTTTTTCCTGCTCTTCCAGAAGTTGCAGCGGAGCCACAAAGCTCTCATCGATACCAGCGCGGCGCAAAATACCGCTGACACGAGTATAAGCGTATTGCAGATAAGGGGCTGTGGCACCATCAAAACTTAACATGGCATCCCAGCTAAACACATAATCGCTGGTGCGGTTTTTCGATAAGTCAGCAAACTTCACTGCACCTATACCTACTTTACGCGCCACTTCAGCCATTTCTTCGGTGCTTAAGTCTGATGATTTTTGCTCTACCACTGCTTGAGCACGCACTACGGCTTCTTCTAACAACTCAGCCAGTTTAACAGTGCCACCGGTACGTGTTTTAAACGGCTTACCGTCTTCACCCATCATGGTGCCAAAGGGGCAGTGATCATAAGCGACATGATCTTTTAATAAACCAGCTTTGCGGGCCACTAATTCCACTTGTTTAAAGTGCAGCGCCTGACGGGCGTCGGTAAAAATCACGATGCGATCCGCAGCTAAATCAACACTACGGTACTGGCAAGCCGCTAAATCTGTAGTGGCATAGAGGAAACCACCACCGGTTTTTTGCACAATAAAAGGCGAAGGATTGCCTTCTTTATCCGCCAGCTCCTGTAAAAACACCACTAAAGCGCCTTCACTTTCCACAGCTAAACCCTGCTGTTTTAAGCTATCCACTATAGGCTGCAGCATAGAGTTATAGGCACTTTCAGGCTTGATATGCTCATGGCCTAACGTGACTTTTAAGGTTTTATACACCTCATCGCTGTGCTTAATAGAAGTGTCGATAAACAGCTGCCATAACTTCTGGCAGTGGGCGTCGCCACTTTGTAGTTTCACTACATAGTCACGCGACTTATCGGCAAAACCTGCTTCATCGTCAAAACGTTTTTTCGCTTCGCGGTAGAAGTCTTCCAGATCGGCTAAAGCTACTTGCTCTAAGTCTATACCAGCTGCCAGCTTGTCTTCCAGATGCGCAATCAACATACCAAACTGCGTACCCCAGTCGCCCATATGGTTCTGACGAATGACGTTGTCACCCCAGAACTCAAGACAGCGCACCACGGCGTCGCCAATAATGGTGGAGCGCAAATGGCCAACGTGCATCTCTTTAGCCAGGTTAGGCGCTGAGTAATCGACGACTACAGTTTGCGGGGCTGGATTAGCGCTTAAAGTTAAACGTGGGTTTTGTGAAGCTCCAACTAACTGCGCTGCTAACCAGTCTTTACGTAAAGTGACGTTAATAAAACCTGGGCCAGCAATCTCCACTTTTTCAGCCATATCGGCTAAATCCAGTTGTTGCACCAGCTGCTGCGCCAAAGCGCGGGGATTGGTTTTTAATAACTTGGCAGCCGCCATAGCACCGTTGATCTGGTAGTCACCAAATTCAACTTTAGTGCTGATGGTCACAGCTGTATTGGTATCGGCAGGCAAACCTAAAGCCAGCATAGCGGCCTGAGTTTTTGCGGATAATAATTCTTTGATATTCATAACAAACCTTTGCTCGAGCCTGAATTAATGTTCACGGGTCTTATGGAATTTGATCTTCGGATAACGCTCTATCGACAAGTTCAGGTTGACCATAGTAGGAGCCAGATAGGTCAGATTATCGCCACCGTCGAGCGCCAGGTTCATGCTGGCTTTGCTCTTTAATTCAGTCATGGCTTTGTGATCGTCGCTATAAACCCAACGCGCAGTCGTCACGTTGACGCTTTCGTAAATCGCATCGACGCTGTATTCAGATTTTAAGCGATGCACCACCACGTCAAACTGCAACACACCCACTGCGCCTACAATCAAATCGTTGTTATCCAGCGGACGGAATACCTGCACAGCGCCCTCTTCTGACAACTGTACTAAACCTTTGAGCAGCTGCTTTTGTTTTAGTGGATCACGCAAACGAATACGGCGGAATAATTCAGGCGCAAAGTTTGGAATACCTGTGAAGTTAAACTTCTCACCTGATGTGAAGGTATCACCAATCTGAATAGTGCCGTGGTTATGTAAACCTATGATATCGCCTGGGAAAGCTTGTTCGACGTGTTCACGATCGCCCGCTAAAAAAGTTAAAGCCTGTGGCACCAGCATATCTTTGCCAATACGCACATGGTGCATTTTCATGCCCTTTTCATATTTACCTGAACAGATGCGCAAAAAGGCCACGCGGTCACGGTGTTTCGGGTCCATATTAGCCTGAATTTTAAAAACAAAACCGGTAAAGGCTGGCTCTGATGGCTCAACAACACGGCTGGTGGTGGCACGGTGTTGTGGTGCAGGCGCCCATTCGGTTAAACCATCCAGCATATGATCGACACCAAAGTTACCTAAGGCTGTACCAAAAAACACCGGGGTGAGTTCACCTTTGCGGAACAGTTCTAAGTCAAACTCATGGCTTGCGCCTTTGACCAGTTCCATTTCTTCGCGCAACTGACCGGCGTAATAACCCACTCTTTTATCCAGTTCAGGATTGTTGATGCCTTTAATCACATCCAGTTCCTGAATGGTATGGCCCATACCTGACTTGTATAAAATAATTTCGTCACGGTAAATGTGATAGACACCTTTAAACTCTTTACCCGAGGCGATTGGCCAGGTGATAGGAGCACAGGCGATTTTTAATACGCTTTCTACTTCATCTAATAAATCAACAGGATCACGAATATCCCGGTCCATTTTGTTCATAAAAGTGATGATAGGCGTGTCACGTAAACGGGTGACTTCCATCAGCTTAATGGTCCGGTCTTCAACACCTTTAGCGCCGTCGATGACCATTAAGCAGGAGTCTACCGCCGTTAAAGTACGGTAGGTATCTTCCGAGAAGTCTTCGTGACCTGGAGTATCCAGCAGGTTGACTAAACAATCCGCATAAGGGAACTGCATCACAGAAGTCGTGACCGAGATGCCCCGCTCTTTCTCCATTTCCATCCAGTCGGAGGTGGCGTATTGGCCAGACTTTTTACCTTTGACCGTACCTGCTTTTTGGATCAACTGTCCAAACAACAACACTTTTTCAGTGATAGTGGTTTTACCGGCATCCGGGTGAGAGATGATCGCAAAAGTGCGGCGTTTGTTAATTTCTTCTAAAAACAGTTCGGTAGTCATGCCATCCAACTTGATCAATAAACGAAGCCCACAACATAGCCAAGAAGCAGAGTGGGCTTGGGTTACTTGGGTATAAAGGGAAATTTCGCGCGATTATAGCAGCAAGCAGAGCATAGGCACAGAATTTAGCCACTTTGCTCTGGAAATTATCTTTCCGGGGGAGATGATTTAATCTTAGCCTAAGGGCAAAGCCATTAAAATGGCGTCTTCACGGCCAGTGGCTGTTGGGTAATAACTGGGGCGTAAACCGGTTTGAATAAAACCGCATTTCTCATACAGCTTAATGGCATTGGCATTGGATTGGCGTACTTCCAGCCAGCAGTCCAGCGCCTCTAAATCCTGAGCCTGCGCAATAAAATGCTGCATCAGTTGCTGGCCATAACCCTGGCCCTGCGCTTTTGGCGCCACACCAATATTAAATAAACTGGCTTCTACTGCGACTTTTTCGCCTATGTAGAAACCTATAATAGCGTCGTTATCATCCATCAGCACTGCATTAAAATAACGCTCGCTAAAGCAGGTGTGAAAGGTGCCTTCCGACCAGGGATGGCTATTAGCGCTTTGTTCTATCTGCAGCATCGCAGGGATATCGGCAGGGGTGGCACTACGTATTAACGGCATGCATCAGCTCTCTTGCTGGAGGCACAACCAGAGCAGCTTTTTCTGCTGGGCTGACTGTAATAATTCAATCGAAGGTGTTACTAAGAGTCCGTTTTGCAACATAGGTTCAGTACTGGCCGGGTTTAACCGCCACTGCAGCTCTGGTTGATACTCGCTGAGTGCCATGAAGACGTCTTTGGATAAGGTCAGTTCTGCGTCAGGTTCAGAGTAAACAGGCACTGCTGGTTCGACAGCTTCAACTACAGCTTTTATATCAGCAACAGCTTCTGCCAGCACACCAATTTCAGCTTCAGGCGTTTTGGCCATAGCAGAAAACTCTTGATGTAATTCAAGTGGTTGTATCTGGAGTAAGTGCAGCAGTTGCTGCTTAGACGATAAAGAATTCATATCAGAATGAAGTGGCAGGGGCAGAGGGATTCGAACCCCCAACCATCGGTTTTGGAGACCGCTGTTCTACCAATTGGAACTATGCCCCTAGCGTTGGAGGCGCCATTATACAAAAGAGGCATCAAAGGTAAAGCAAAAATCTGTCTGCACTGATTTAACTGCACATAAAACATACGTTTCATTCCTTTAAGGCCCCTTCCCCACTTGTTATCCAATTTTCTAATCAAAAATTACGATACTGACAAGCTTATTAATTCGTTTTCATCGAAGCATTTATCGAGCTTATGCTACTTCCATAGCTTCAAAGGAGAAAAACCATGAGCAAAGTACAAGATATATACCAACGCGAATTTCCACGCCTGCAACAAGACGATACGATAGTTCAGGCTGTGCAGCAACTGCGACAGTTTAACCTGACTGGCGCACCAGTGTTTAATAAAGACAATAACCTGGTCGGTTATTTGTCTGAGCAGGACTGTTTAGCCGCTATGTTACATGCCAGCTATTTTTGTAGCCTGCACAACACCATAGCGCAAGTGATGAGTAAGAAGGTGGTGACAGTACTTGCGTCCGATAGCGTGGTGGATAGCGCAGTGATCTTTACCAGTCTGCATTTACATCAGTTGCCTGTGCTTGAAAATGGCGTGGTGGTTGGGGTACTGAATAGAGGTCAAGTGGTTAGAGCTCTTGAGGCGTCGCTTGGGGACTGTTTTGGGGGGGAGAGAGCGGCTTAGTTGGTTGGGGTTTGGTGGTTTAACTCTGCAGGAACTCGAAAGAGCAAAAGAGAAACTGTTGAAGCGAATAGTTCGCGGCAGGAGGATTGCTCGTGGCTGTCCTGCCACGAGCCCTGCGGGCCAGCCTTCGGCTGTCGCCATTTGCTCCCGGCAAATGGCTCGAACCTGACGGAGGTTTTCACCTACTGCGTCCACCATCGCCGATCTATTTAACTGAATTTTAGATACACAAAAACGCCTGGAGCGTTTTTGGACCGCCGCACGGCGGGTCCCGAAGGGATTTTTCGCAGGGATGCGAAAAACAAAAAAACCTGCACTTAGCAGGTTTAGTTGTGGTGGACCCAGGAGGATTGCAAGTGGCGTCCTGCCCCTTGCCCTGCGGGCCGAGCTTCGCTCGTCCAAAATCGCTCCCGGCGATTTTGTCGAACCTGACGGAGGTTCTCACCTACTGCGTCCACCATCGCCGATCTATTTAGCTGAATTTTAGGCACAAAAAAACCTGCACTTAGCAGGTTTAGTTGTGGTGGACGCAGGAGGATTCGAACCTCCGACCGCTCGGTTCGTAGCCGAGTACTCTATCCAGCTGAGCTATGCATCCATCTGGTACTTTCTTTTTCACATCGTCGTTGTAGTTAAGTGGTGGACGCAGGAGGATTCGAACCTCCGACCGCTCGGTTCGTAGCCGAGTACTCTATCCAGCTGAGCTATGCATCCAATCTTAACAGTACAACTGGCGGAGAAGGAGGGATTCGAACCCTCGATAGAGTTTCCCCTATACACCCTTAGCAGGGGTGCGCCTTCAGCCACTCGGCCACTTCTCCGCACTACGTTGCGGCGTGTATATTAATGTCTCAGGAAAATAAGTCAAACAATTTTTGGAGCTGGAAAGCGCGTTTGCTGACCTTTTAAACAATTCGACTAAATATTCGCTACAAAGCGTTAAAAATATACAATTTCTAAAAATAATAAAGCTTATAACTTATTGATCGTCATCGCCGCTAAAGCCACCAGGGGTGCCTTTTTCAGCCTGAATACGCATATAAATCTCTTCTCTGTGCACAGAAACTTCTTTTGGTGCATTCACACCGATACGAACCTGATTTCCTTTGACGCCTAAAACCGTGACCGTGACTTCATCACCGATCATCAGTGTCTCACCAACACGACGCGTTAAAATAAGCATTCTTTGCTCCTTTTGTATGATCCCAGCTTCCAATGGTTGCGCTTGTTTGATCGTACTGCGCAGACCTGTCAGCCTTATGATAACTCAGCCGACAAATTTATGAAAACCTTGAAATTAATTAACTGAACCCAATAAGGCGGAATGTAAAGTGATTGCCACTTTATTCAATTCAGCTTCTGGCACTACTATTGATAATTTAATTTCGGCACAACTGACAGCAATAACCTGCACTGTTAATAACTGCAATTGTTCAAATACTGTCGCTGTAATGGCAGGATTTGATTTCAGCCCTATCCCTACTATAGATAACTTGCCCAAAGACTTCCTGCTTTGTAGCGTAAAATTTTGCTTCTTTTTCAGTTCATTACAAATATCTTCTACAGTATTCAGATCATTTTGGTTCAAACTGAACTGCATCTGCACTAAACCGGACGGCGCATACTGCACCTTTAACATATCGGTCTCAATAGCTAAACGGGCGAACTCCTTCAGTAATGCGATATGCAGCTCACTACTTAACTCATTCAGCTCCAACCAGACTTCGCCGGTCTGGCATGCCAGCCCTGTTACTGCAGGTACACTCATGCTCTGGTCCTCATAACACACTAAAGTTCCCTGATCGGGCCTGAAGCTAGATAACACCCGTACCGGCACCCGATGCATAGCTGCGTATTCGACAGAACGGGAGTGCAATACTTTGGCGCCTAAACTGGCAAGCTCGAGCATACTGGACGCGTCGACATAAGGCAGTCGGTACGCTTCAGCACAAATACGCGGGTCCATACTGTAAATACCGTCGACATCGGTAAAAATCTGACATTCGTCAGCTTTTAAAGCGGCGGCTAAAGCCACTGCTGTGGTATCAGAACCGCCACGGCCTAAGGTGGTGATATTGCCTTCAATGTCTCTGCCCTGAAAACCAGCAGCGATCACAATATGGCCCTGCTCCAGCTCCTGCCACAAACGCTCAGTGCCGACAGATAAAATACGGGCACGGCTGAATTTATTGTCAGTCAGAATACCAATCTGATCGGCCAGCAGCGATACGGCCGGATGACCCCGTTTAATCAGCGCCATCGCCAGCAATGCAATACTGACCTGTTCACCGCTGGCGGCGAGCATATCCAGTTCGCGAGTCGAAGGACGACTATCAATCTGATGCGCCAGCCCAAGCAGCCTGTTGGTTTCGCCTGCCATAGCAGACACCACTACAACCACTTTATGACCGGCATGCACAGTTTGAATCACCTGCTCTGCCACAGCTTCGATACGTTCGGGGGTACCGACTGAGGTACCCCCGAATTTTTGTACATATAAAGCCACTGAGCTTTACAGCTTAGCCGCAATATAGTCGGCAGCAGCTTTCAGCACGCCAGGTAAAGCTGCCACATCAGTGCCACCTGCCTGAGCTAAGTCCGGCTTACCACCACCTTTACCACCTACTTGTTCTGCAGCCCAGCCAATTAACTGGCCAGCCTGAACTTTGGCGGTTAAGTCTGAGGTCACGCCGGCAATTAAACTCACTTTGCCATCAGCAGCTGTTGCCAATAACAAAATACCTGAACCTAATTTGTTCTTCAGCTCATCTACCATAGTACGGAAAGCTTTTGGATCAGCGCCTTTCAGTTCTGCAATCAAGACTTTGACGCCATTAATGACTTGTACTTGATCCAATAACGAAGCACCGGCAGCGCTGGCGAGCTTGGCTTTTAATTGTTCCAGCTCTTTCTCTAAAGCTTTTCGGCTGTCCATCGCTTGCTGTACTTTGTCAGCAATAGAAAATACATCGCCCTTCAGCATGGAAGCTACAGTTTGAGCCTGCTGTTCCAGCTTATGTACAAAAGCTAAAGCGCCTTCGCCTGTCACAGCTTCAATACGGCGAATACCGGCAGCTATGCCGCTTTCGACCACAATTTTAAATAAGCCGATATCACCAGTGCGCGATACGTGAGTACCACCACAGAGTTCAATAGAGAAGTCGCCCATGCTCAGCACACGCACTTCGTCATCGTATTTCTCACCAAAGAGCGCCATAGCGCCTGCAGCTTTGGCCTCATCGACATTCATCAGACGGGTCAGCACTTCATGGTTTTGTTGCACTTGCTCGTTGACCATTTGTTCGATACGGCGAATCTCGTCCGCTTTGACCGCTTCAAAATGCGAGAAGTCAAAACGTAAACGCTCTGAACCTACTAAAGAACCTTTTTGCGTCACATGCTCACCTAAGACGGTGCGAAGTGCGGCATGTAATAAGTGAGTGGCAGAGTGATTTTTACGGATAGCTTCACGACGGGTATTATCAATGGCCGCATCGACTAAATCGCCTATAGCCAAAGTACCTTTTAAGCTGCCTTTATGGGCAAAAGCTTTACCCACTTTGATGGTGTCCGCCACAGTAAACACAGCGCCATTGGCCAGTGTTAATACACCAGCATCACCGGATTGACCACCAGACTCGGCATAAAATGGGGTTTGATCTAAAATCACCAGCGCCTGTTGTCCATCGGTCAATGA
The DNA here is from genome assembly GCF_029269265.1 of Rheinheimera sp. 1928-s. Taxonomy (GTDB): domain Bacteria; phylum Pseudomonadota; class Gammaproteobacteria; order Enterobacterales; family Alteromonadaceae; genus Pararheinheimera. The sequence continues at coordinate 625,852 of NZ_JARIXP010000001.1, read as the reverse complement.
GTTAACCGCATTGCCTTCCAGCAGAATTTCGACCACTTTGGCTTTGCCCTGAATTTGGGTGTAGCCAGTAAAGTCAGTGCACTGCGTCGAAGTTAAAGCCTGGTTGTAATCAGCGCCAAAGTTAGAGGCTTGCTGAGCTCGTTTACGCTGTGCTTCCATTGAGGCTTCAAAGCCTGGCTGGTCCACAGTTAAACCACGCTCACGCGCCACATCGCTGGTTAAATCCAAAGGGAAACCGTAAGTGTCATATAACTTAAAGGCCACTTCGCCCGGAATAACAGTGCTGCCATTAAGCTCTGCTAAAGCCTCTTCCAGAATACCCAGACCACGCTCCAGGGTTTTACCAAACTGCTCTTCTTCTAATGCCAGCACTTTTTCAATTACGGCCTGCTTTTCTACAAGCTCAGGGTAAGCTTCACCCATTTGTTCTGCCAAAGCGCCAACCAATTTACTGAAGAACACACCTTTAGCACCCAGCTTGTTGCCATGACGGATAGCACGGCGAATAATACGGCGCAGCACATAACCACGGCCTTCGTTGGATGGCATCACCCCATCAGCCACTAAAAATGAACAGCTGCGAATGTGGTCAGCCACTACACGTAACGACTTGTCGTTTAAGTCGGTAGCGCCTGTGATTGCTGCAGTGGCCTTAATCAGCGCCGCAAAAGTGTCGATTTCGTAGTTGCTGTGCACGTTTTGCAAAATAGCAGCAATACGCTCTAAGCCCATGCCTGTATCTACGCTTGGTTTTGGCAGTGGTTCCATCCGGCCATCGGCATGACGGTTAAACTGCATAAAAACGTTGTTCCAGATCTCAATAAAACGGTCACCATCTTCTTCTGGTGAACCCGGTGGGCCACCCCAGATATGATCGCCGTGATCGTAGAAAATTTCAGTACAAGGACCACAAGGACCTGTGTCGCCCATAGCCCAGAAGTTATCAGAGGCGTAAGGTGCGCCTTTGTTATCACCAATGCGGATAGCGCGCTCAGCTGGCACACCAATCTGTTTGGTCCAGATATCAAAAGCTTCATCGTCTGTGGCGTAGACAGTGATCCAGAGTTTTTCTTTTGGCAGCTTGACCACTTCAGTTAAAAATTCCCAGGCGTATTGAATAGCGTCCTGTTTGAAGTAATCACCGAAGCTGAAGTTACCCAGCATTTCAAAGAAGGTATGGTGACGGGCTGTATAGCCTACGTTTTCTAAATCGTTATGTTTACCACCGGCACGTAAACAACGTTGTGCTGTCACTGCGCGGTTGTAGCTGCGTTTGTCCTGACCTAAAAACACATCTTTAAACTGCACCATACCTGCGTTGGTGAAAAGTAAAGTCGGGTCATTGCCCGGGATCAGCGAACTGCTGCTAACGATTTGGTGGCCTTTGCTGGCAAAAAAGTCCAGGAAAGCGCGGCGAAGTTGTGCCGAAGTCATATACATATCTTACTCTTCTTTAAGCTCTGCAAATACAAGTTGGATAGTGTCACTGCCAAAGCCCCGGCTTTGTAAGTAACGCATCCGTTTAAGTTTGTCCTGATAATCCGCTATGGGTTTATCAGCATATTTTTTCCGGTACGCCTGTGAGGCGACCTCAAACCAATCGATGTCTAATTCTTCCAGCAGTTGCTGTTGTAGTTCTTTTTTAATGCCCTGCTGCGCACAAAACTGGCTAATGTAAAACCATCCATAGCCTTTATGCAACTTTGCATTGACCTGCATACGAGCATAACGCAACTCGTTTTGGTAATCCCGTTGCTGTGCCCAGTCCAGTAATTCAGTAATTTGTTCTGCCGAAGCACCTTTTTGTTTGAGCTTTTGTTTGAGCTCCAGTGCGCTGTATTCACGGCGTGACAACAAACCCAACAGCCATTGCCGCAATTCCTGCTCTGTTAGAAGCTTTGGCTCTTGCGAAGGCTCGGGCTCTGTCATGCTTATACTTCCAGCACTGCAGGTGCTGAATCATCCAGCTGCAGGGCAAAAAAAGCACTAAAGGATAAAAAGAATGCGATTTGCAGCACAGGAACAATCACAATAAAAGCAAAACCAAAAGTAACAATACCTAAGAGTCCCAGTGCCACAGCCATCATACCAAACAAGGTTAAGGCGCCGACATTACGCCAGCAGGCCGTCAGACTGGCGGTTAAAATGGCCTGTAAACGTTGTTCATTCAGGAAATAAGCTATAGCTACCGCATAAGCAAATAACATAAACACCAAACTCAGTGCGGCCACAAAGAACAAAGCCGTCAACGGCTCAACCGCTTTAGCCTGTGTCTGTTCCATTAACTGATCCATCAGCAATATTAACGGAATATTCGCCAGTAAATTAGCCCCAGCCAGCCGGATAAAAGTACGACGGTAACGGGCTTCGCTAAAGACGCTAAACATCAGCTGGAAATTCACTTCTTTTTGCTGTTGCAGCAGCACTATGCTTTTGTAAAAACCGGCCGTTAAAAATGGATTCACCAGCACCAGCAGAACGCCAAGTACAGGGTGAAACTGAGCGACTAAACCCAGCACCGTCATAAAGGCAACCATAGCTATCATAGTGGACGGCGCCTGACGGAATAATTCCCAGGCTTTGCTCAGCCATGACAGAGCGGCCTGCATCGGCACCCGGCGTATGATAAGTTTTACCTGAACTTTCTGATCCACGAACGTTAACCCTTCTGTCACTTCTGCAGTCGCAACCCACATGGTCACGAAACGAAGCGTATCTTACTGCAAAAGCAGGGTTACTAAGAATAGCTGGAGCAGAAAAAGGCGGTTTTAGCTGTGGATTATGGAAATTAACAGCAAGCACCGTCAATCTGAAACCAAAACAGCTTTTCAGGGTCATTACAGCGTATAGTGCGGCAGCATAAATTCAAACCGCCGCAGAAGGACAGGGATGAATACTGTTGGGGGCTTGATGAATAAAATAAGCAGTGCTTTTGTCTGGATTATTGAATTAACAAAAAAATACTCCGGCCTGATGGCCTTATTTGGTTTTTGCACTGGCTTATTCAGCTTGTGGCAAGTGGAGCAGCGTGAGCAGTTCGCTCAGTTTTTTGCCATTTTAATGGTTGTTGGCTGGGTATGGCTGACAGGCGAATACTGGCTGCGTAAAGGATTATTAAAAAAATTCGGTGTAAGTTTATCCAAAGATTTAACCAGCTTTGTGACCCAGTTATTGCACCAGGAAAGTTTGTTTTTTGCCTTACCCTTTTTTCTGGCGGCCACCGACTGGGACCAACCTCAGGCTCTTTTTACCTCATTGCTATTGCTTTGTGCTGTGGTAGCGGTCATTGACCCGGTGTACAACAAACTGTTGACCCGACGACGAGCCTTGTTTCTGGTCTATCACTGCTTTTCTTTATTTGCCGTATTGATGGTGGTATTGCCACTGTTATTTTTTATGACCACCACCCAGAGTCTGGGTCTGGCTTTGATTATTTCTGCTTTGCTGAGTATTCCCAGTATCCGCCCTTTATTGGCGCAACCAGGCCGCTGGCGCTTGCCTGTGTTATCCCTGTTATTAGTTGTACTTGTCACAGGCATATGGTTTGGCCGCAGTTTGATCCCCGCTCCTGTCTTGCGCTTAAACGACATTCAATTGAGTCAGCAACTGGATTATGAGCAACGTTTACCTGGTTCAACTTTTACAGAGCTGACCCTGTCACAATTGCAACAAGGCGTATATGCCTATACCTCAGTGCGGGCACCACGAGGCCTGAAAGAACAGATTTATCATGAATGGGTTCACAATGGTAAGTCAGTAGAACGCATTCGACTGGATATTTCCGGCGGACGGGAACAAGGCTACAGAGCCTGGACTCGCAAACAACAATTTCCGCAACATGCTGTAGGTCAGTGGAAAATTCGTGTAGTGACAGATTCGGGGCAATTGCTTGGGGCTATTAGTTTTACTGTAACGCCTTAAAGCAACTGTCCCCGGTTTTGATTTGAATTTGAGACGGGCGGGTACAAGACCCGCCCCTACAGGGCTATTTTACTATTGTCATTTCTTTCAGAAGGTTGGTAGCACCGTCTACTTTCTCCATTTGCCACAGCATATAACGGCTGTCGACATGGATAGAGCGGTTGGTGGCCGGGTCGTAGTCCCAGTTGCCGATGATGCCTTCAATCACCCCATCAAATAACAAACCTACTAATTCGGCTTTACCATTCAGTGTGGGTGAACCTGAGTTTCCGCCTGTGGTATCTACTGTACTTAAGAAATTCACCGGCAGGTTGTTATAGACCGCATCTTTATAAATACCAAAGTCGCCCTCTTTTAAGGCTTCAACCTGAGCTGGTGGTGCATCAAATGGGTCTATACCTGTTTGTTTCTGTAAAATACCAGCAGCTGTCGTAAATGGCTGATAAGACACCGCATCTTTTGGCTGGTAGCCTTTGATAGAACCATAAGTCACACGCAGCGTGCTGTTAGCATCGGCATACACTGCCTTACCATTGGCTTTATTAAAGGCAATAATAGCTTCCATCACCTGTGGACGAGCGACGGCCAGTTTACCTTTGTGTTCTTTGTCAGCAGTTTCCAATGCCATATCAGTGTCGTACATAGCCACAGCGTATTGGATCAGTGGATCTTCACTGGCTTTAAAATCGTCTACTGATTTACCCATCCAGGCTAAACGTTCCACTTCATCCGACAGCTTAGTGGCCTGATACAAGCCCTCAAGTTTGCTGCGAAGCGCCGCCACTTCAAGCTCACCAGAACCTATAGCAAAATAACCATCCAGTGCTTTTAACCGCTGCTCCTTTGGCAATTTTGCGTAATGTTGCAGGAAATGCAGCATCAGCTCTTGCTCAACTTTGGCATCGAAGCTGCGGGATAATCTTTTCATGCTGGCAGAAAAACGTTCTAAATCGCGCTCTTGATACCCCATTTCACGTTCTGCATCTGGTTTTTGCTGTTCATGAGCTAAGCGGTATAAGCGTTTGGCCGTGCTAAACAGCTGACCATAACTTAAGTAACCTAAAATCAGATCTCGTTGCTGATTTTCCTGCTCTTCTGTCAGTAACTGCTGCAGACTGCGCACAGCTGGCGCATATTTTGCCTGACGAGCCGGGCTGGATTTAATCCACAGGTTCAGTGCTTTATCAAACTGATTTTTACGCTGTTGAATATCACCGGTTTTGTAGCTATGGATCATGCCTTCAAAGTTTTTCGCATAGTTCGCCAAAGACGCCAGAATGCTTTCGTATTTAATACGCTCTTCTGAACCTTCGGCTGAATGCTGTTTAATGACCTCAATAGCTTCTTCACGGTAGGCCTTGGATAAAGGCAAAACTTGCGTGAACTGATTTTCCACTTCAGCGGCCGTGTTGTATCTGTTGGTGCGGCCCGGATAACCAATCACCATCACAAAATCGTTTTCTTTCAGTGGTTTTGCTGACACTTTTAGATAAGAAGGTGGGGTAAATGGAATATTCTCAGCATCGAAATCTGCCGGCTGACCATCCTTGCCAACATAAGCGCGGTAAAACGCATAATCCCCTGTATGACGTGGCCACATCCAGTTGTCGATATCACCACCAAATTTACCCACACCTGAAGCAGGCGCATGCACTAAACGTACATCACGGATTTCCATTTGTTTGATCAGGTAATACTCAAGACCACCGTGAAAACTGTAGACATCACAGCGGTAGCCCGGCGTTTCACAAGCGGCGATTTGTTCTTTACGCAACTCGCTGATGCGCTCAAAACGCTCTTTGCCTTTAAGCGCAGGAGTCAACTCCTGGTTAATTTGCGCAGTGATATTGGTCACTTCCTGAGTGACAAATACCTTAGAACCCGGAGCTGCCGGCAATTCTTCATCTAAATCTTTGGCTAAAAAACCTTTAGCCAGCAAATTGTTCGCTGCTGTACTATTGTGCTGAATACTGCCATAAGCACAGTGATGATTGGTCACCACCAGGCCCTGATTTGAGACAAAAGAGGCAGTACATCCGCCCAGGCTAATCACAGCATTCATTGGAAATGCTGTTAATTGGGCAATACTTTTGGCATCAATTTCTAAACCTTTTTCTTTGAGGAGTTGTTCAAGTTCAGGTAACTGATGAGGTTGCCACATACCTTCGTCGGCATGGGCAAAAGCAGCGGCAGACAAAGCCAGCGCAAGCAGAGTTTTTTTCATTCGGAAATTCCTTGGCATAGAGGCCCAGACAAACTAACAGCATCAATGCTCAGTGCGCATGCTGTTTCGGGTAACGGCGCTCATTGTGCGATATTTTACAGCAAAGTAAAACGGCCAGACGCTTGAATTTCTGTAGTATTTACCCCATAAAGTGATGTCAATAATGAGACGGGAGCAATAATGGAACAGCTAATAGAAAAAACAATGTATGCCACCCGCTGGCTGATGGCGCCTATTTATCTTGGGTTGAGTTTAGCTCTGCTGGCCTTGGGCATTAAGTTTTTTCAGGAAGTGCTGCATATAGTGCCAGTCATTTTCAGCATGAAAGAAGTAGACCTGATTTTAGTGGTGCTGTCTTTAATAGATATTTCGCTGGTTGGTGGTTTACTGGTGATGGTGATGTTTTCTGGCTACGAAAATTTTGTTTCCAGAATGGATATCAATGACAACGGCGATAAACTGGGCTGGTTAGGCAAGCTCGACTCCAACTCACTGAAAAATAAAGTCGCAGCTTCTATTGTGGCTATTTCATCTATTCATTTGCTGAAAGTCTTTATGGATACCCAAAATATCCCGAACGATAAAATCATGTGGTATTTGCTGATCCACCTGACTTTTGTATTATCCGCTTTTGCTATGGGTTATCTGGATAAAATCACCAAAGACGCAAGTAAAAAAGATAACTTTTAATGAAGAGGCCAGCCCGGTGAGTTCGCCGGGCTTTTGTGTACAGACAGCAACACCTTCGTTTTTTTACCTCTGAGTGCCAAGCTTCGTTTGCCAGACCGGATACGCTTTGAGTACAGCGTCAGCATTAGATTGATACCAGCCATAGCCTTTTTGTCGTTCAATTGAAAGCTCTGCCATGCTGCGAACTATAGTACCGTCACGATCGACAAAGAGTGGCTGCTGCTTTTGTAAATCGTAAAATCTCGCCCATAGCGGCCTAGCGCCAGCTTTTTTGAAAAAACGTACTCCGCTATCGCTGCGCTGCATTTCAGTATTGTGGATTTGTTTGGCTTTAAACCAGGCAACTGCGGCTTCTACACTTTGGATCACTGCTCTGGATGGCTTTGGCAACTGCATCAATAACAAGGTGACTTCCGCACTTTCACTGCTGACCAAAGCTGGTAACTCATAAGCTCTGGCTTTTACAGCCGAAAGTGTCAGCGGATGATGCTGGGCAGCCCAAACGGTCAGTTCACCCTTGAGTCTGATTTGAGCTTTTAACAATAACTCTATGCCACGTAAAAACTGCTGCTGCGCTTGTTGCTTTATATCGGCTTCGACAAAAGCAAATTGCGGCTCTGTGGCTACCTTTTGTAAAAGTCTCAACAGCTGCACCATCACATTGTCATTCAGAGTAATAGCATCGTGGTAACCACCCCGCAGCGGGTAGGTCTGAGCAAAACCTCCATTGGGGTATTGCGCTGCCAACACAAACCGAATAGCCCGCTCAATAGATTGCTGCAGCTCAGGCCTCATAGCCTCACTGGCATAAGGCAAAAAAGCGCTCAACCAGAGAATTTGTGTGCTGGTGGCGTCATTGTCAAATGTCGGAATATAGCCAGCTTCGGTGCCATACAGCTGACCAGGCTCCCGGGGCTGAGTGGCCATATCCGTTCTTTTACTCCAGCCGCCTGAAGGCGTCTGAAAAGACAAAACAACCTTCGCAATACGGGATGCTTCATCGGATAACCAGAAAGCACTGTCGGGCTCAGTCGGAAAGCCAAACTTCAGATGTCTGGCTGGCAAGGTCGGGGCTGTTTGGGGCAACTGACTCAATTCATCATCCAGTTGTTGCTGATCCAGCTGTTGTAACTGTGTTGAGCGTAAAAAATACAGCTGCCACTCTGGGTCCGTAGTCAATTGCTCCCGCCAGGAGTTGCTAAGTGGTTCTGCTACTAAGACTTCTGCAACAAGACTCAAAGCCAGTAGCGCCATGCGCAGCCTAAACATCTTAAGTCTGATTCAGAGTTGCACCACGTCTGCACAGCTGAAGTGCCAATCCCCAAGGATCACGTAACATCAGAAGCAAAGAGCCATCAGCTAAATTCACTTCATCGACTTGTTGCGCGCCTGCCTGTTGCAGCCTGCGGCTATCGGCATAAGGATCGGTGCTGACCAACGCCAGATGCAATAACAAGGGATGCATCTTTGCATAATCCGGCACCTGATCAGCTGGATTGCAATAAATCTCCAGCATCATCTGATCGCTATCATCGACCAGAAAGTGTGTCTGAGCGTCATCAGCTAAAGCACGCCGGACTCTCAGCCCCAGATGCTGGCAATACCAGGCAGCCATGGCTTTAGGTTCGGCGACATTTAGCGCCACATGCTCAAATCTCATCGTATTTTTCCACTCTATTAAAACAGAAAATCTGTGGCTAAAAACTGTGATGAACCTTGTTTGATCATCTCTTTCATCAGCGCTATTTGTTCAGTATTGTATTTACAAGCCACTAAGGTGGGAATAGAAAATTGCAGTAAGGCATCTTCCACCGACAAAGTGCCTTCGGCTGAGTTTTTCCGGCCGGTAAAAGGGAAACTATCCGGGCTGCGCTGGCATTGGCTGTTGATATTGATACGGCCCACCTGATTGGCAAATAGATCCACCAACTCACCTATTTGTTGCGCGTCCTGACCAAAGATACTCAGCTGCTGGCCAAAATCAGAATGAATCACATAATGGATCACTTCACTGATATCGTCATAAGGCACTACCGGCACTAAAGGTCCAAACTGCTCTTCCTGATACAACCTCATCTGGCTGTTGACCGGATATAGCAAAGCAGGACGCATTAACGAGCCTGCGCTTTGGCCACCTTCAGGGTTAATCACCTGTGCACCATGCTCTATAGCATCCGCTATTAAGCCTTGTAAAAAGTCGACTTTGCCAGGTTCAGGCAAAGGCGTAATCTGCACTTTGTCGGTCCAGGGTAACCCCAGCTGCAAGGCACTGATGGCGTCCGACAATTGCTGGACAAAAGCGTCTGCAATTGAACGCTGCACAAAAAAGATCTTTAACGCAGTGCAGCGCTGGCCATTAAAGGACAAAGCACCAGCTACAGCTTCTTTGATAGTTAAATTTAAATCAGCGCCCGGCAGTACTATGGCCGGGTTTTTGGCATCTAATCCAAGTACTGCACGCAGGCGATGTGGTCGTGGGTGCAGTTTTTTTAAATCACTGGCGCCTTTATTGGTGCCGATAAAAGCAAATAAGTCGACACTGCCACTTTCCATTAAAGCACCCACAGTTTCCCGACCACGGCCGTAAATCACGTTAATAACACCGGGCGGAAAAGACTCTGCAAAAGCTTTTAACAGCGGCTGGATTAACAACACACCGTATTTAGCAGGTTTAAAAATAACAGTGTTGCCCATGATCAAAGCCGGGATCAGAGTGGTAAAGGTTTCATTCAGCGGGTAGTTAAAAGGCCCCATACAAAGCGCCACACCCACAGCAACCCGGCGTATTTTGCCTAAAGTGCCCTGCTCTATCACAAAGTGACTGGCACTGCGGTCTTGCTGTTTTAAAGCCTGTATCGTATCGCGGATATAATCGCAGGTGCGGTCAAACTCTTTGGCTGCATCCGGCAAAGGTTTACCAATTTCCCACATTAATAAACGGATCACTGCGTCGCGTTGCAAAAGCATAGCGGCAAGGAATTTCTCCACCGCCACTACACGTTCCATCACGGCCATCGAAGGCCAGACGCCACGGCCTAAATCATAAGCTTTTAACGCAGCGTCTAATGCAGCTTTGGCGGCTGCTTCATCCATTAAAGGCGTTGCGCCTAATAAAGTGGGTGTCAGTTCACCTGCACTGTTGCGAAGCGCGACCGGGCTGTAGACAGGAGCTAAATCTCCCTGCCACTGGCAGAGGGTGCCATTGAGTAAATAGTCACGCTGCTCTATCGGACCTGTGAGTTGCCATTGGCTTGGGATCTCAGCAGGCGTTGGAAAATACAAAGACAGATCAGCAGACATGACAAATTTCCTTTTAGCTAAATGTACTCAAATTAAAACGACCGGAAAAACTACGGAATTGCTCTTTGGTCACAATAGCTCCGGTGTGTTCTACCACAAAGCTGGCCAAAGCAGCGGCATACTGGCAAGAGGCTAAAGGCGACAAGCCATTCAGACGACCTGACAAATAACCGCCATTAAAGGAATCTCCTGCGGCTGTGGTGTCTATCACTTTTTTAACAGGCACTGCAGGGCTCTGGAAACTCTTGCCATCGCTATAACCCAACACACCTGCCGGGCCATTTTTGACGATAATTTCTTTCACACCCAGCTTCTGTAGTTGCGCCAATACATCGGCGGCAGAGGTACTGCCGTACAGCACTTTATGGTCATCCAGCCCTGGCAAAGCTATATCTGACAACGCATAAGCCTGATCAAAATTAGCACGGCAAATTTCGGCATCAGGCCAGAGTGCGGGCCTGTAATTTGGATCAAATACGATTTGTACGCCCTGAGCTTTTAACTCTTTGATCAGCGCAAACAGATAGCTGCGATCATCCAGCGATAAAATCGCCAGACTAATACCAGAAAAATAAAATACATCTGCAGGTAATAATTGCGCCACTGAGCCCTGCTGACGAAACAAGGCCAGGCTTTGTTTGGCCGCTGAGCTGTCACGCCAATAGACAAAACTACGTTCGCCAAAACAGTCGGTATTGATCATATACAAGCCAGGGCGGGCTGTTTTGCTGCGCAACACCAAGGAGCTATCGAGTTTTTCCTGCTCCAGTTGGGCTATCAGTTTGTCACTAACTAAATCAGTGCCCACTGCGGATAAAAACTTCAGGTTCAGCTGCTGTGGTGCGCTGCGTTTGCAGTACACCGCAGTGTTGTAAACATCTCCGGCAAACGCCTGATGGTAAACGTTATCCACGAGCTGGAATAACTCGACCATACATTCGCCAAAAATTATCACTTGTTTCATGGATCAATCCTTAAGTTTTGCCTCAGGCAACGCAGCTATGCCGAACACGGCTTTGCTCTGCCACAGTCACAGACTGACGGGTCAATTCAGTAATGGCAGCCCAGTTTTGTTGTTGTACCAAATCTTTAGGTGACAACCAGGAACCACCAGCAACAAACACATTAGGTAGAGTCAAAAACTCTGCCAGATTATTCAGCTGCACACCACCTGTAGGGCAAAATTTAACCTGTTGAAAAATACCAGACAAAGCTTTCAGCATTTCTATGCCGCCAGCTAAATGCGCCGGGAAAAATTTTAATTCTGTTAAACCTAATTCCAGCGCCATCGCCATTTCAGAAGGCGTAGCCACACCTGGCGCTATGGCTAGTTCGGTATTGATCATAGCTTTGAGCAAATCAGGCGTACTGGCTGGACTGACCAAAAACTGCGCGCCCGCAGCTTTGGCATTCGTGGCATCTTTGGCCGACAAAATAGTACCGGCCCCAGTTAAAAGCTCTGGTACTTCAGCACGAATAGCGCTGATGCAATCCAATGCTGCAGCTGTGCGCAATACCACTTCCACAGCTGTGACTCCACCTTGTTGCATCGCTTTGGCAACTGCAACAGCCTGGGCTGGTTGATCGGCCTGAATGATAGGTAACAACAAGCCACCTTTGAGTAAGGAAGATAAAGAGGTCATTCAACGAGGTCCTGTAAAAAAGCGGCAACGTCAGTGCCTTTGAGTAATAAAAGTAAGGGGCAAAGCTGCTGGTAAGCAGTAGTTAATTCAGCTTTAAAAGCATCTGACTGCTGCAAGGCCGCGGGAAATACCTGACCCAGAGCTAAAAATAATGTGGTGTCAGTTTGTGCATCACCAGTACAAGCTGCAGCGCAATCCAATAAGCTTATGGCTAACGGATCAACCAAAGCCGTATCAGGTTGTTGCTGATAACGCAGCCGGATAAACAGCATCCAACTGGCCACCACCAGACTTAATAAGCGAATAGAGCGGCCGCTGGCTAAGTTATCCAAAATGATCGGAAATACCCGCATCGGCAATTTTTGTGAACCATCCCAGGCAATTTGAGCCAACAAATGCCGGATGGCCGGGTTGTCAAAACGCTGGAAAATATCGCCACTGTACTCTGCCGGGTTTAATTCGGCCGGTGCATGAAAAGAGCCAATAATTTCATCTTGTGCCAGCTTTTGCACAAAATTGCGCAGCTGTGTTTGCTGCATCGCATCAAACACAGTTTCCAAACCACATAAAGAGCCTAAATAAGCCAAAGCCGAATGGGGTGCGTTGAGTAACCGCAGTTTGGCTTTTTCAAAAGCTTTGACGTCCTGAGTGTAAGTCACACCCACCTGATGCCAGGCCGGTCTGTGGGCCGGCAGAATATCTTCAATCACCCACTGACAAAATTTTTCGCGTTTAATAGGCCAGTTGTCCTGATACCCCAGTTCTGCTGCCAGCTGTTTTGGCAATTCTTCATCTGTGGCAGGGGTTATGCTGTCGACCATAGTGCAAGGGCATAACAGTTGCTGTTCCAGCCAGTTGGCCAAAGCAGGTTGTTTTTGCCGGGCAAAAGTCAGCAGCGCATTACGTAATTTATGGCCATTGTCAGTCAGATTATCGCAGCTCAGCACGACAAAAGGAGGTACATTGGCAGCGAATCGCAAAGCCAACGCCTGCACTAATAAACCTATAGCAGAGCGGGCTTTGACGTTAGTTTCTAAATCATGCTGAATATCGGCATGAGTTAAATCCAGCTCACCCAAGGTATTTAAACAGTAACCTTTTTCTGTGATGGTTAAAGTCACATAACAGCTGGTTCGCGCAGCTAAACGCTGCAACACCTGCTCGTACTGCTCAGCCGCAACCAGCAGCTCACGAATAGACCCTACCAGCTGATATTCGGTTGTCTTATCCAGTAATACCAGACTGTATAAACCCTGCTGTGGTGTTAGAGCTTTGGCTAAATCGTTCGATCGCATCGACACTACAGAAATGCCCCAGTCACCGCCATATTTCAGCGCGAGGTCTGTGTACCAGGCCTGATGCGCGCGAAAAAAAGCGCCAGGGCCAATATGCACTATGCCAATGCCAGTAGTCGCTGGGTCATAAGCTGGCAGCTTCAATTTGCCTTGCAGCTGTTCCAGTAAAGCCGGCTCTAAACGAGGAATATCGATGCTCATTTTTTGTCCTTTTAATCCAGCTGATAAGCTTGTTTTACCAACTGATAGGTCAGCTGCTGTGCCAGTTCATGGGCTTCATCTTCGTTTAAGCGATGCTCAGCCACCAAACCTGCTAAAAAGCGACAATCAATGCGGCGTGCCACATCATGGCGGGCAGGAATAGACAAAAACGCACGGGTATCGTCGTTAAAGCCTACAGTGTTGTAAAAACCAGCGGTTTCAGTGACCTGATGCCTGAAACGCAACATACCTTCAGGGCTGTCATGGAACCACCAGGCAGGACCCAGTTTTAACGCCGGATAATGGCCAGCCAAAGGCGCCAGTTCACGGGCATAAGTAGTTTCATCCAGGGTGAACAGAATAATTTTCAAAGCGGCATTGTTACCGTATTTATCCAGCAGAGGCTTTAAGTTGCTGACAAATTCAGTCGGGCTTGGAATATCGGCGCCTTTGTCGGCACCAAAACGCTCAAAAATAGATGGGTTATGGTTACGAAACGCACCAGGGTGAATTTGCATCGTCATGCCATCTTCACTACTCATACCAGCCATTTCCGTCAGCATCTGGCCACGGAACAACTCGGTTTGCTCTTTGCTGGCAGTACCTGATAAACACAGCTGAAACAAAGCACTTGCTTCATGCTCTGATAAATTGGCTGTTTTGGCTGTTGGATGACCGTGATCTGTCGCCGTAGCGCCGTGGTCGCGGAAAAACTGTCGACGAATACGCAGCGCCTGTAAATAACCATGCCAGCTATGCGTGTCCTGACCTGTTTGTTCGGCCAGTTTTTTGATATTACTCAGAAAATCAGCACGGTCGGCGTCTATCACATCGTCAGGTCTGAAGGTGGTGATCACCCGTTTTTCATAACCTGTGCCTTTTAAGGCGGCATGGTGTTTTAACGAATTGACTGCGCCTTCGGTAGTGGCAATCAGTTCGATATTAAATTTGTCCAGCAAAGCACGGGGCTTAAATTCAGGTTTGACCAACTGCTCGTTAATACTGTCGTAATACAAATCGGCGGTATCGCTGTTTAATGCGTGCTCCAAACCAAAGACGTCATGGAATACGCTGTCGAGCCAAATGCGTGAAGGTGTGCCACGGAATAAATGATAATTTTTGGCAAAAGTGTGGAAAATTTTGCGGTAATCCGTTTCAACCGGCGTGCCGTCTTTAGTGCGGATCCCCAAAGATTCCAGCGAAATCCCCTGACTGTACAGCATGCGAAACACATAATGATCCGGCAGCAGCAGTAAGCTGGTGGCATTGTCAAAATTGGCATTGCTGGCAAACCAGCTTGGGTCTGTATGACCATGCGGACTGACAATAGGCAAGTCTTTAATGCCGGCATACAAACGTCGGGCTATGGCGCGAACTGTTGGATCGGCCGGAAATAATCTGTCTTGATCAAGTACTAAAGGTTTAAAGTTGGCCATATAAATTCCTTACAGGGTCACGCCATTTTTCCAAATGGCAATTTCTTTGTTGTCTGATAATTCATTTTGCGTGGGCTTACCTGAAGCTATATCGATCAGGTAGCGGAAAAACTGGTAAGAGAAATCCTGCGCATTCTGGCCTTGTTGCAACAAAGCGCCGGCATCAAAATCTATCCACTGAGGTTTACGTTTGGCTAAATCGCTGTTGGACGAAATTTTTACTGTAGGCACAGGAAACCCCAGCGGTGTGCCACGGCCTGTGGTAAACAAAAGCATTGTCGCGCCGCTGGCTGCTAAAGCAGTGGACGACACCGCATCATTGCCTGGGCCTTGCAGTAAAGTTAAGCCGTGTTGCTGCACTAAAGCGCCATAAGGGATCACTTGTGTCACTTTGGCTGAACCGCCTTTTTGAATGGCACCTAAGGATTTCTCTTCCAGCGTGGTTAAACCACCGGCTTTATTGCCCGGGCTTGGGTTTTCGTACACAGGCTGTTTGTTGTCGATAAAGTACTGTTTAAAGTCGTTCACCAAGCTGACTATGTCGGAAAACACCGCCTCGTTGACAGCACGGCTCATCAGCACTTGTTCGGCACCAAACATTTCAGGGGTTTCAGTCAGCACCACTTTGCCACCAGCAGCGCAAACTAAATCGGCAATACGGCCCACCAGCGGATTAGCAGTTAACCCACTTAAACCATCTGAGCCACCACATTTCATACCAACCACTAAATCGGACACAGGACAGGCAGTGCGTTGGTCCTGTTGCATCAGTTGAATAAGTTCTGCTGCGGCTTCCAGGCCTTGCTCTAATTCATCTTCCACTTGCTGAGCATTGAAAGAACGTAAACGGCTTTGATCCAACTCAGGGCAGGCTTTAAGTAGAGCCGCCAGTTGATTGTTTTCGCAGCCTAAACCCAGCACCAGCACAGCACCGGCATTGGGGTTTTGCATCAGCCCAGCCAATACGGCGCGGGTATGGTTTAAATCGTCACCCAACTGAGAGCAACCAAAAGGATGGGTATAAGCAAAGACACCGTCCGTTAAACCGGAGAACTGTTGATTGGCTTTTTCGGCAATTTTCATTGCAGCCCGATTGACACAACCCACAGTATTTAAGATCCACAGTTCGTTGCGGGTCCCCACTCTGCCATTGGCGCGACGATAGCCCATAAAATGCGTTGGCAATTCGGCTGGGAAAGCTAAATCTTCAGCGTTGCAGCCCTGATACTGGTAGTCAATTTGGTCGGACAATAAGGTTTTCAGATTATGTGAATGCACCCAACTGCCAGAGGGAATATCTTCTTGAGCGACTCCTATGGCGTAACCATATTTGATCACAGCTTCGCCTTTTTTAATCAACTTCAATGCCACTTTATGACCAGGCTGAATATCTTCTTTTGCCTGTACTTCGTGCCAGGGTTCAATTAAAGATTGGCCTGAAGCCAAAGGCTGCAACACCACCAACACATTATCGCGTGGATGCACCTGTAACAGGCTCAGCTGAATAGCCGCGGGGTCGGCAATATGTGGGCTACAACCTTTTGTTTGTTCTGTCATGTTTAACCTGCTAAATAGCTTGTCTATCGGTGGCAAATTGAATTTAAAAAAACACTAGCTGCTCTGCTTTAACAGAGCAGCAGTGAGTGCTTTACCATTCAGACTGACGTTTTCCAGTTTAAAATCACTGCTATGTTCTAATACACCTAAGCTTGCTTGCTCAAAGCTAACATCCGTCATCTGAATACCGCTGATACCAGCACGGGGTAAGCCACGAATTTCAAAAGCACGCTGGGCTTTTTTCACTCTGAAGTTACTGATCTTCAGATCTTTGACTTCAKGTAAAAAGTTGCCTGCATCCCCTTCTTCGTAATAGAAGTTGATCACAATGGCATCTTTCACTTCACCAATCTCAATATCGTCTACCGCAATTTGTTCAATTAAGCCGCCCCGCACTGAGTTGGTTTTAATGCGTAAACCCCGCTCCAGATCCGGGCTGCTCATGCGGCAACGGCGGGCAAATATTTGCTTAGCACCACCGGAGATTTCACTGCCAATCACTACACCACCGTGACCGGATTTCATCAGACAATCCTGAATAACCACTTGCTGTATAGGATTGGCTAAACGGCGGCCTTCCGCATTGCGGCCAGATTTCAAAGCGATGCAGTCATCCCCTGTGTCAAACAAACAGTTTTCGATCAGCACACGCTGACAGGATTCAGGGTCGCAGCCATCGGAATTGGGGCCAAAACTGACACAGTTCACACCCCGGATCACCACGTCTTTGCATAGCACAGGGTTGATCAGCCAAAAGGGTGAATTACGAATAGTGACGCCTTCAATCAATACCCTTTCACAGCCATAAGGCTGAATAAAAGGTGGCCTTAATCTGTTATTGTCCAGAAAACGTTTTTCAACCGGCACACCAGCTTCAGCCATAGCAAACAGCTGATCACGGCCTGGTTTTTGGTCCGTTGCAGGGTCCAGCTTCCATGGTGTATGTTTCCATACCCCTTTCCAGGGCCACCAGTTTTCACTACTGGCATTGCCTTCCAAAATACCTTCACCTGTCACCGCTATATTCTGTTGCTGATAAGCATAAATTAACGGTGAAAACCCCATCAGTTCCACCCCTTCCCAGCGGGTAAAGACTTCCGGTAAATAAGCTTGTGGGTCTGTGACAAAAGACAAGACTGCATTTTTTTGCAGATGTAAATTCACGTTGGATTTTAAATGCACAGGACCAGTGGACCAAACACCTTCAGGCACCACCACACGACCACCACCAGCTTCATGACAAGCGGCTATGGCTTTTTTAATAGCTAAATCACAACGTTGATTTTTTTCAGCACCAAAAGCAGTGATAACAAAATCCCGCTGTGCAAAGGATGTAAGTTTTATATCCCGCAGTATTTGTTCAGCCACAGCCCAGACAGGGTCCACAACTTTAGGTGCAGCAGCCGTCACTTTAAAACTTAACAAAGGTTGCAGTACCGCCGAAGCAGCACAAGCTTTGAGTAAAAAACGTTTTTTCAGATCAGGTATCAGCATTAGTTTTCCCTTTTTCTGCATAAAGCGATGGGTTTTCTTCTGCTTTATGCTTATTTAAAAAGCATAATAACGCATTTGCCACCGGTAGCAAGAGATTGACAAAAAATTTTGCCACCGATGGCAACTGGTCAGAGAACTTCAAAGGCAAGATTCCATTATTGAACCCAAAAGGCAGGGAAAAGCCTTAAACTCAGGCTGCACAGACGCGATTACGACCTTGTTGTTTGGCCTGATACAAAGCCTGATCGGCTAAAAACAGCAGTTGTTTAGCGTCATTCAGCTCGTCGCTGATGGCAATACCTATACTGACGGTAATACTGATACCTTCGGCTATATCCAGCCAGTCCAGTGCCATAATCTCCAGTCGTAACCGTTCACATACTAACTGTGCTTGTTCCAGACTGGTCGATGGCATCAGTAACGCAAACTCTTCGCCCCCCCAACGGGCAGCACAATCGACGGAGCGGGAGTGCTGACGGATTTTTTCTGCTATGGCCACTAATGCCAAATCACCGGCATTATGAGACCAGGTGTCGTTGATCTGTTTAAAGTGATCAATGTCGATAAAAGCCAAAGCCAACGACTGCTTTAATCGTTGTGAACGCATAAATTCTTTACTCAGCACCTCATCAAAAGCACGGCGATTAGCAAGCCCAGTCAAACCATCCTGCCTGGCTTGCAAAGCCAAAGCTAAAGTCTGCTGGTGTAACTGAGCCAACAAAGCTGATTTTTCTTCATCTGCAGCCTGCAGACTATTGGCTTTTTGCTGCAGTTCTGCCGTTTTTTCTGCAACCTGACGCTTTAAACGCTGCTCTGAATTGCGCAGGCTGGACATACGCCAATACAGCAGCAACAACAACACTGCTATGGTAAATAAGGTGCCCAACCACTGGAAATGACGGGTTTGCCACCAGTGTGGATGTTTAATCAGTTCTATGCGGGCAGCTTCACTCCAAGGACCACCCGAATTTGCTGCCTGCACCAAAAATTCATAACGACCCGGCGCCAGATTGGTGTATTCAGCAAAGTTCTGTTTGCCTCTGTCCAGCCAGTTAGCATCAAACCCAACTAAACGGCTGCGGTACTGAATACGTTCCGGCATCACATAACCTAAACCAGCGAAATGCAATTCCACCCTGTCACTGTCCGGTGGTAATTCAATGCTGCCACTGATTTTTTTCGCAACCCCATTCACCAGCAGCTCTTCCAGAACCACAGGAGGAATAGCTTCAGCAAATGCAGCCAAACGGCTGGGCTGCACCCGGCTGACACCTGAAGCAGTGGCAAACCATAAAGCGCCATCCGTTGCCATCATAGCAGCAGGGTTTGATCCACCATTGGCTTGCGCACTGAGCATGCCGTCACTTTCACCATACAAATCAAAGGAAATATTAGCTAAGGTGCCGTCCGCTACCGCATTCGCGTCCTGACGGTTGATACGTAAAATGCCTCTGTTGCTGCTCAACCAGAAGTTGCCATGCAAGTCCGCCTGCACCTGAAAAAATTTATCAAAAGGCATACCGGCTTTACGCCCTACCATTGCCAACTCTGCTGTATCTAATCGATAACGCACCAAGCCCCGGTCTGTCGCAAGCCATAGCAAGTTTTTGTCAGGTTGTTCATAAAAGTCAAAAGCATACTCGGCCTGATCTAAAACCGACAAAGGTAAAGGCTCAAACTTGCCATTCACCAGACGGGTGACACCAGTGCCAGTCCCCACCCACAACACATCCTTTGTTTTGTGCAGCGCTATCACAAAATCTGCAGGCAAGCCCTCGCGAGTGGTGTAACTGCGCATCTGCTGATGCTGATAATGGTTGAGTCCCTGCGCTGTCCCGAGCCAAATATCTCCATCAGTCAAAGGTAAAATGGCCCTGACTTCGTTGGACAATAAACCTGAATTGCGGTCCAGCAATTTGGTCAAGGTGCCATGGCTATAGTGAAAGACTCCTGAAGAGTAGGTTCCTATCAGCACATCTCCCTTTGGTGTTTCAGCTAAACTTAACACCGACTGCTCCGGCAACAGATTAGTTTCAGCAAGCAATCGGCCGTCTTTGTAACGCGCCACTCCACGCGCTGTGCCAATCCAGATACTGCCATCCGAATGCTGTAATACGGTGCGGACAAAATTATCTGGCAGGCCTTGTTCAGTACTTAAGGTCGTGAAAGGTGCATCCCGTAAACGGAACACTCCACCATTGGTACCGAGCCAGATGCTGTGTTCATTATCTTCATAGATTGCCAGCACCCTGTTATTCGGCATGCCGTGCTGCGCTGTCAGTTGCTCTAAACCATAATTACTCAGGCGAAACACGCCCTCTTCGACTGTGCCTATCCATAAATCCCCCTGATGATCGACTAATAATCTGGAGATGGCGGTTTGATGCAGTTCAGGCAGCACTAAGACAAAGTCGTTCTCTTGTTGCTGATACAAGCCACGTTCAGTACCGAGATAAAGTTTTCCCTGGTAATAAGCCAAAGCGAACACCGGAAGTTTTGGGCTACTGACCACAGTACTGAGTTTGCCCTGATGCAAATAAGCTAAGCCTTCGGCTGTGCCAATCCAGAGCCCTTGGTTATCATCATGCAGCAGGCTGTACAAGGTGTTGCTGGGTAAACCATGGTGCCGCGTCCATTGCTGGCGAGAGCCGTCCGTTTGCAAACAAAACAAACCTCCGCCTTCAGTACCCACCCATAGCTGTCCTTTGGCATCCCCTCTAACTTCATTGACTAAAGAAGATACGGCATCCACTGGACGCCATTGCTGATCCTGTAACAAAGCCAAACCACCACGGGATCCGCCAACGAGCAAACGCCCTTTGGGATCCAGATGCAAAGCCCGGATGCCAGAGTCTGGCAACCCGGTTTGTTGTTCACGGCCAAACACTTTAAATTCACGGCCATTGTAACGGGCGACACCTTCCCAGGTAGCAAACCAAAGGTAACCATCCGGAGTCTGACTAATACTGTTAATAGTGTTGTGGGGCAAGCCCTGGCGGGTATTCCAGCTTTCGCGAAAGTAATCCGTTAAAGCCGCTGTTGCGGCAGTGGCAGAAAATGGCAGAACCAAAAAAAGCTGTAGTAGAAGTACAGTGACTATGCCACTGAAGTTTTTGTTAGGTAATATTTTGATAAATTCTGCAAAAATAGACATCAGCGCCATCCCAGTCAAAAGATGGTTTCATTTTTTCTAATAAAGTTACCTTACTCTATTTTTTTGACCGGGAAAACTAAAAAACTATAAATTCATCTGAACTTATGAAGAAACTGCTGTTGCAACCTGGGCTGTGGATTCCCGCACAACCAGAGTCGGTGCAACTTTCGCTGCGACTTGTTGTGCTGCTTTATCGTTTTGTTCAATCACCATAATCATTTTGGTGGTCGCCAGCTGCGCCATTTGTCGTACCGGACGTCTGATTGTAGTTAAAGCAGGTATTACTCTGGACGCCAGTAAGTTGTCATCAAAACCAGCCACCGACAATTGCTGTGGAATAGCTATCCCCATTTGATGCGCTACTTTCAGCACGCCAGCGGCCATTTGATCGTTATTGGCAAAAATTGCTGTTGGTAAAGGGCTTTGGCTTAGCAAACTACGGGCACATTCAATACCGGTTTCATAGGTATTATTACCTTCCATAATGCGATCGGCTTTCAGGGCTATACCATAAGCAGATAAACCCAATTTAAACCCTTCCATCCGCTCAGTCGACGACTTATAACGCTGTGGACCGCTGATAAAAGCTATGTCCTGATGGCCTAACTGAGCAAAATAACGCGCCATTTCGGCAGCAGCAGAGCGGTCGTCCGACACCACTATATGCTGCGGTTCGTCTATTGCCACAGAAGTCAGGCGAACATAAGGCCGTCCTGCGTTTTTCAGCGCTTCAGCCAAAGACTCAAGTTCGGAAACCGGAGGTAACACAATGACACCATCGAGCTTGGATCTGTTGATGAAATTCAGACAATCCTGCACCAGAGTTTCGCTGCGATAACGGCAAGGATGCACCACCAGCTCGTAGCCCAGCGTAGAACAAATCTCCAGCACACCACGTTGCACATCATCCAGATACAAAGCATCCGGGTTGTCGTAAATTAAGCCTAATAAATACGAGCGGCTTGAGGCCAGGCCACGAGCCTGAGTGTTTGGCGAATAATTCAGTTCAGCGATAATTTTTTCGACCCGGACTCTGGTACTGTCTCCCACACTTAAAGAGCCATTAATCACCCGTGACACTGTGCGCTTGGACACACCAGCCAAACGGGCTACATCATTAATGGTCGAACTTTTTTGTATCATCCACTTGTCCTGTTATTTATCATTGGCCAGCAAAGCAGGCCTGTAGCACGCGAGACTAATATCGATAGCAGCTTGTTTTACGGCAGCAACCAACAAAGGTAGACGTTGTTTGCATAAAATACTGCTTAAACCTGTCACCCCAACAGAAGCAACCACTATGCCCTGCGCATTGCGGATAGGCACTGCAATACAGCGTACGTTGGCTTGATACTCCTGATCGTCCAGTGCATAACCCCGGCCCAAAACGCTTTGCAATTCTACCCGCAAGCGATTGAGATCGGTAATGCTTTGTGCTGTTCTGGCGCTCATTTGCTGCAACCCCGGTAAAGTAGCCAGTTGATCAAAGTAGTTAAAAGCCAAAAACACTTTGCCACCGGCAGAACAATGCAGATCCGCTAAAAAACCCGGTCTGGCTGCCAGATGGCTGGGATTTGGACTGTCACAGACTTCGGCTATTAAAGCACCATCGGGCCGAGGCAAAGCCAGGTGGCTGGTGAGTCCTGTACTGATCGTCAATTTATGCAGCACAGGCACAGCCAACTGATGCAAATGATGGTGCTGCAATAAATCCAGCCCCATCTTGTATAAACTGCTGCCCACCCGGTATTTTTTGCCCTCTTTGTACAACATTTGCTGCTGACAAAGGGTTTGTAAAATACGAAAAGCACTGGTTCTGGGTACCTGCAGTTGCTGTTCCAACTGGGATAAGGTTAAACCAGAACCTGATGCCGCCACTAACTCCATCATGCGGCAGGCATTGGCAAGATTTGGGATCAAATAACTGGTCATAACAGCTCCTATAGCCCAAACAGATTAGGCAAGAATTCACTGATGGCTGGCACATAAGTCACCAGCAATAACACCACCACCATAGCCAGATACATAGGTAGCAGCGGCTTGATCAATGCTTCCAGTTTGGTTTTGGCCACAGCACAAGCGACAAACAACACACTACCAACAGGAGGGGAAACTAAACCAATAGACAGGTTCAAAATCATCATAATGCCAAAGTGCAGCGGGCTCATACCCAGCTCCACCGCCACTGGCAGGAAGATAGGCGTGAAAATCAGCACTGCTGGCGTCATATCCATAAAGGCACCTACCACCAACAAAATAATGTTGATTAACAATAAAATCAGCAGCGGATTTTCACTTAAGGTCAGTAAACCCTGACTGACAGTTTGCGGAATGTTTTCGTAGGATAATATCCAGGACATGGCAGCAGAGGTGGCGATTAATGCCATCACTATGGCTGTAGTTTCAGCAGACTTCAGTAAAATAGCCGGCAGTTCTTTCACTTTCACTTCGCGATACACACAGACCGCAAGAATAAATGAATAAACCACTGCTATTGCACCAGCTTCAGTCGCAGTAAAAGCACCACTGATAATGCCGCCGATCACCAGCACTATCATCAACAAGCTAGGAATAGCTGCAGCCAGCTTTTTGAAGGTTAAAGACAAAGGCAAGCGGGCCGCCAGCGGATAACCTTTCATTTTGGCGTAGCCAGCACAAACCAGCATTAAAGCAGTACCTAACAAAATGCCCGGTAAATAACCAGCCACAAATAAAGCGGCAATAGACACACCACCACTGGCAATGGCGTAAACAATCATAATATTACTAGGGGGAATTAACATGCCTGTGGTCGCAGCCGCGGCAGTGACAGCAGCACTGTAGTTGACATCATAGCCCTGCTTTTTCATCTCAGGCACCATAAAGCTGCCTATAGCAGAAGTCGCAGCAACTGCCGAACCTGAGATAGCGCCAAATAACATACAGGACAATACATTCACCAGCGCCAAGCCACCTGGCAAGCTGCCGACCAAAGCCATAGCTGCTTCAATTAATCGTTTGGCGATACCGCCCCGCCCCATCAAGAGTCCTGATAACACAAAAAACGGGATAGCCAGTAAGGCAAAGCTATTTAAACCACCCGCCATCCGCTGCGCCAGGGTAGTGACAGCTGGCAGCAAATCCATCGACAGCAACATGGTGCATAAAGTGGCTAAACCAATACAAAATGAAATAGGTACATTCAGTAACAACAAGGTAAAAAATACAGAGATTAAAATAAGTACAGACCATTCCATTATTCAGCCTCCTCTGCCGGGACTAATTGAATCTTTTCCGCCAGACAACGTAGCTGACATACCCCATAAAAAGCGATCAAGAGCCCGGCTAAAGGCAAGACCATATAGATCCAGGCCATGCGGATACCCAGTGCTGCTGACATTTGGTTCAGCTCCCAGGTGAGCCACACCAGTTCACCACCGCCCCACACCATCACTATGGACGCAAACACCACCACAGCAGCAGTTAACACAAAAGCGATACGGTGCTGCCACAAAGATGGCATCCGGCTGGTGACTATATCCAGACCTAAATGCTGGCCTGTCCGGTAGGCATAAGCTGCGCCTAACATGGCAATCCACAATAATAAACAACGGGCAATTTCTTCGGTCATTGAACTGGGATTGGTCAGTAAAAAACGTGACAACACTTGCCAGCACACCACCAGCACTATGGTGGCCATCAGCAGCATTAAACTGCGCTTTAACAACCAATCTACCCACAACACTAATTTAGTCATTGGACGCTCCTGCTGTTTCAGCCTGGATCAACGCAATTTCCGCCATCAAATCGCCCACTTCCGTGCCTTGCAGCGATTGATGCAGTGGCTGTACTGCTTCGGCAAAAGCGGCTTTGTCCGGATAAATCACTTCCACACCAGCAGCTTTGACTTTCGCTAAGGCATCATCACTGGCCTCTTGCCACAACTCGCGCTGATAACGCACTGAATCATTCATGGCTTGTTGCACCCAGCCTTGCTGCTGCGCATTCAGGCTTTTCCAGACAGGTAAACTTATTAAAATCACGTCTGGCACTGAAGTGTGTTCGTCCAGACTGTAGTATTTGGATAATTCGTAATGACGGGATAAATAGAAACTAGGCGGATTGTTTTCAGCACCATCCACTACACCTTGCTGTAATGCGGTATAGAGCTCACCCCAGTCAACAGGAGTCGCAGCGCCACCTAAGGTTTGCACCATCTGCACTGCAGTTTGGCTATTAGGCACCCGGAACTTTAAACCTTTTAAATCAGAAGGCTGATGCACAGCTTTGTTGGTGGTATAAAAACTGCGGCTGCCCGCGTCGTAATAACCTAAACCATGCAAGCGGGCGTTTTGCATCGAATTGAGTAAATCCTGGCCTATGGGACCATTCAGTACAGCCCATAAATGCGCACTGTCTCTGAACACATAAGGCACACTGAATACTTGCATCTTAGGCACAAAACCTTCCAGCGGACTGGCCGACACTTTCGTTAAAGCCAGGCTGCCAATCTGCAGCAGTTCAATCAGCTCACGTTCTGAACCAAGCTGCCCACCACTGTAAATCTGAATATGCATCTGGCCTTTGGAGTAGTGTTCCAGCCGTTCTGCCATATGGACCATAGCTTTGTGAACCACATGCTCCTGATCCAGTGAATGGCCCATGCGTAAGGTGATCTGCTCTTGCTGGCGCTGACAACCTGTAGTGAATAGCAGAGTCGCCAAACCGCAGCACAGCAATACGCCGCGCAGTGAAAAAGATTTCATCGTCTAACCTGCCTGTTTTGCATTTTTATAATAAGTCAGCGCTCGTAAGGCTGGCGCTGTCGAAGGGCACACTGTCTATTGCAGTGATTGCTGCCCTGTTTTACTAAGCTATTACTGATAAACGAAGCCCTCCCCAGGGCTTCGTGGTCCTTATCTCAATTGATCAGGGCCAAATTTATCCATATCGTGATAATCCAGATTTTCACCAGCCATACCCCAGATAAAGGCGTAGCTGCCTGTACCCACACCACTGTGAATAGACCAGGGTGGAGAGACCACAGCTTGATCATTGCCCATCCACAAATGGCGGGTCTCTTTAGGCTCGCCCATAAAGTGGCACACAGCCTGGCCTGGGGTCAGATCAAAATAGAAATAGGCTTCCATCCGCCTGTCATGCTGATGCGCAGGCATGGTGTTCCAGACACTACCCTGACTCAACACTGTTAAGCCCATTTGCAACTGACAGGTTTGCACTACTTCTTTAATCATCAACTGATAAATAATGCGCTCGTTACTGGTGGCTAAAGCGCCCATCTCTAGCTTTTTACAATCGGCCATCCGCACATGCTGGACCGGATAAGCATGATGTGCAGGAGTGGAGTTTAGATAGAATTTGGCCGGAGTTTCGCTGTTTACACTATGGAAACTGACATTTTTACAGCCCATACCGACATACAACGCCTCTTTGTTCGCCAGCTCGTATTTGTTGCCATCGACTTCCACATACCCAGTGCCACCGACATTGATCACACCCAGTTCACGGCGTTGCAGAAAATACTCAGCTTTCAGCGCGTCCACTGTTTGCAACAGGACGGGAGCCTGAACAGGCACAGCACTGCCAACAATCAAACGTTCGTAGTGGGTGTAACACAACACTAGTTGATCGGCCTGCATCAGGTTGTCGATCAGAAAGTTTTGCCGTAGCTTTTCGGTGTCGTAGTGTTTGACATCCAAGGGTGCTGTGGCAAAACGGTTTTCAAAAATTACGTTCATTTTATTCTCCTGCTATGGCAAGCCTTAACGGGCCAGCCAGCCTCCATCTACAGCCAACACATGGCCATTGACATAATTACTGGCGCTGCTTGCTAAAAACACAGCTGCGCCTGCTAAATCTTCAGGTTCTCCCCAGCGCCCAGATGGGATCCGCGCCAGAATAGCCTGATTGCGAACCTGATCTTGCTGTAAGGCAAAAGTGTTGTCGGTTCGGAAATAACCCGGAGCTATCGCATTGATATTTAAACCAGAAGCGGCCCATTCATTCGCCAAAGCTTTGGTTAACCCTGTGATGGCATGTTTACTGGCGGTGTAAGCTGGCACGGTAATTCCACCGCTGTAGGACAACATAGAAGCAATATTGATAATTTTGCCCTTGCCACGTTGAAGCATTTCAGCGCCAAGCAACTGGCTGAGTAAAAATGCCGAATCCAAATTGACCCGCATCACCGTCTGCCACTCTTCCATCGGGTAATCCACAGCAGGAGCACGGAAAATAGTGCCTCCGCAGTTCACCAGAATATGTACTTCGCCCAATGCCAAAGCACTTTGTGCCAGTGCACGCACCTGTTCCAAATCAGACAAATCAGCAGCCAGCGCAAAAGCCTGCCCACCTTCAGCTTTAATCTGATTGGCTGTGGCGCTGGCTCCGTCTAATTGAGAGCTGCAACAAATCACTGAAGCGCCGGCTTGCGCCAATGCCTGTGCAATAGCTTTGCCCAAGCCACGACTGGCACCTGTAACTAAAGCTGTTTGCCCTTGTAACGAAAATAAAGCCGACATTGTTTGACTCCTTTTTTGTCTGAAGCACTGCATTTTTTTACTGCATGGTTATTGCCTAACCGTTCGCTAAACTCTTTGCTAAACCATTGCACATTTAATGCTCAAAATGCCCGTGAAGTTCAGTCCAATCAGAATTAATTTCACATCTGGAACAAAACCTATTTTATCCCGCTCAAAAATGTGCAACATTATCAATACAAAACAACAAGTTAACCATCAACACTAAATAAAACCTCAGAACATCATTGATTTTTTTTTGTGCGACGTTTGACAGTAATCTAAGCTTGGTGTTAGCTTTTTGCCATCGGTGGCACAAAATTGCAAGCATTTTTTGCCACCGGTAGACAAAATCAACAGGGAGTCGCACAAAGCGTCTTCCATTATTAAAAATACAGCTGGCATGTACTGGCTGAACGCTTTGAACCAGACAGGACGAGGTAGAGATCATGGCCAAAACCAACACGCCATTTCACCCGAATAAAGTTGCTTTAGCTTTAGCTATCGCAGGTTGTACTTCACTATTTTCTGTATCAGCACAAGAAACAGCTGAAACTGCGCAAGCAGAAGAAAGAATTGAAGTGATCGAAGTGAAAGGCAGTTTCCGCGATTCGTTATCCAACGCTTTAAATCAAAAACGCCAATCAGATGGTGCCATCGACGCCATTCTGGCTGAAGATATTGCCGACTTCCCGGATTTAAACCTGGCCGAATCTTTACAACGTATTCCAGGTATTGCTATTTCGCGTGCAGCAGGTGAAGGCCGTCAAATTTCAGTGCGGGGCCTGGGCCCTGAATTTACCCGTGTTCGTATCAACGGTATGGAAGCAGTGTCGACCAGTGGTGGTACAGACCAGATTGGTGGCGCCAACCGTGGCCGTGGTTTTGACTTCAATACCTTTTCTTCAGATTTATTCAGCTCTTTGACCGTGCGTAAAACAGCATCAGCTGATGTCGAAGAAGGTTCACTAGGTGCCACTGTTGATTTAAGAGCTGCTCAGCCTTTTGACTACGATGGTTTTACTTTTGCAGCATCAGGCCAGATGGGTTACAACGACTTGTCGGAAAAATCTGATCCTAAAACCTCATTTTTAGTCAGCAATATTTTTGCTGACGGTAAAATTGGCGCTTTATTTTCCGCTTCTTATTCAGAACGTCAGTTAAAAGATCAGGGTGCCAGTACAGTACGCTGGAACAGTGTCAATGACTTTGGTAGTTATCAAGGTGATGCAGATGCTCCGGAATTAGCTGAAATTAACGCCGCTGCAAGACCACGTTTACCACGTTATGACTCCTACACCCATGATATGGACCGCCTGGGCTTAAGTTCGTCTTTTCAGTTCAGACTGAATGACGATACTAAAATTGATGTAGATATTTTGTATGCAAAAACAGATGCAAGCCGTAACGAAGTATTTTTACAGGGTATTTTAAACGCCGGGGCAAACATCACCGGGCCAGACGTACCACCATCAGGCATTACAGGTGGTATGAATGTGCTGGATTATTTTATCGATAATACCAATACCATGACTTACGGTAGTTTTGAAAATGCCACTATCCGTGCCGAAAACCGCTTTGACGAACTCAGCACTGAATTTTTGCAGTACAACGTGACGCTGAAGCAACACCTGACAGATAACCTGAGCATGGATGCCATGGTAGGCTCTGCAACTTCAGAATTTGACAACCCGGTACAAACCACTTTGGTAGCACAGAAATCAGGTGTTGAATTTGCATATGATTATCGTGGCAGTAACAGAGAAAGCCCGGCTCTGACTTATGGCGCCGGTGTATTTGATCCAAATGGCTGGACCTCCAACAGTGTACGTTTACGTCCACTGGGCGCAGAAAATACTTTTGATACGGCTGAGCTGAATTTTACTTATTTGCTCACCGACAATATGACGTTAAAAGCGGGTTTGCATTACAAAGATTTTAGCTTTGAAACCTACGAAGCCCGTCGCAGATCTGAAAATGGTGCAGGTATTGTTTATACCCCGGATTTGTTAAAACAACATGATTCAGGTTTAGGCAGCCAGCCGGTCTGGTTAGTGCCTGATTTTGCGGCCATTGATGCCCAGTATGATATTTATAGCAACACAGGCGAGTTTGCCGTTAGTGCAGACTTCCGTCGTCCTGATAACTATTCAGCCAACGAAAGAAGTTTAGGTACCTACCTGCAATTAGGTTTTGATACAGACATTGCTGATATGCCTTTACGGGGTAATATAGGTGTACGTCATGTCAAATCAGACCAGAAATCGACAGCCTGGGCGACAATTGCAGCCAGTCCAACTCAGATCACTGCAGAACATGATTACAACGAAGTATTGCCGTCCCTTAACCTGGCTTTAGAGCCTTGGGAAGATGTGATCATACGTTTTGGCGCAGCAGAAGTAATGGCACGAGCTGGTTTAGGTGCTATTCGTCCTGATGTATCGGTTTCTGTATCAGGCGGCAGTCGTTCTGTAGGTGGTGGTAATCCACAACTGGAGCCAACCAAAGCCCGCACTTACGATTTAGGCTTTGAATTTTATTTCTCTGACGAATCGATGTTGGGTGTGGCATTTTTCTTCAAAGATATCGACAGCCATGTCCAGACTTTACGTGAAACCAAAGCCTTTACTGAAACGGGTTTACCTATTCAGGCTGCTATTGACGCCTGTACTGCTGGCCCTGGTTACAATGCAGATTGTAATGAAAATGTAGACTGGCAAGTCACTACACCACTGAACGGCCCTGGTGGTGACTTAAAAGGTATGGAAGTCAGCTACCAGTTACCTTTCACCTTCTTGCCTGAGTTCTGGAACAGATTTGGTTTTATTGCTAACTACACTTATGTCGACGCGCAGATGGATTATATCAACGCAGCCGGTGTAGTACAGGCCACACGTGACTTAAATGGTTTGTCAAAAAATACCTCTGCCGCCACTATTTACTACGAACATGAAGCTTTAAATGCCCGAGTCTCTATGGCGAAACGTGGTAAATACCTGACCACAGCAGTAGGTCGTGATAACAACGATATGGAAGGCACCAACGCCACCACTAACGTGGATGCATCGGTTTCCTATGCGTTAAACGACAACTGGAAAATCAGTTTTGAAGCACTGAACCTGACCGACGAAGTAGATGACCAATGGGTAGATTCAGCGGGTGACCGCCTGACTTACTACCATGAAACGGGTCGTCAGTACTACTTAGGCGCTCAATACAAGTTCTAATCCAGTTTTGGATAAGAATCTCATCGCTTAGCCAGGGATGGCGGCTTTGGCGTGACTTGTGGTGCTCTGCTGCAAGTCACGATTTTGTTTTACTTTTACAATAGGTACTAGCCGTGATCTATGTCTTGAAGCGACCTTTGCTGATTTCCAGCCTCACCTTAAGTTTTTTAGCAGCCTGCGGTAAACCAGCCCCAGCACCGGAACAACTGGCAGTGGTTGCTCAGCCTGCTACCACCGCATCTGTCGCCAGCTTAAGCATTCATAACCCCTCTGATTTCGCCAGAGTGCAAGAAGCCATCTATGTTTCTGCTGCAGATTTAGGTTTAACAGAAAGCACAGTGCAGAATTCGGCTTTTATTGCTACCAGTGCAAAAGGCCCATTGCCTTCACAGTGGATTGACCGCAACGCTGATGGTCAAAAAGATACCTTACTTATCAGCCCTACTCTGAGCGCTGGTGAAACCTTAGCACTGCAAATCACTGCAGGCACAGCCACAGAGTTGCCAAAACAAACTCAGGCTGAAATTTCGCAAAAAACCGGCGGGCAGTGGCAAGACAAAAAATATATAGGTGGCCATTTTGAAAATGTAAAGCATCTGACGCCCCCGCCACAGTACACCGATCACAGTGAATTTATCCGTTACGAAGGCCCGGGCATTGAATCCGATAAAGTGGCTTATCGTATTTATCTCGACTGGCGTAATGGCTTTGATATTTTTGGCAATAAAACCGGTCAGCCTGTGCTGCTTCAAGTGGGGTTAGACGGCTACCAGTCTTACCATGAACCAGCAGACTGGGGCATGGATGTACTGAAAGTAGGCAAAGCTGTAGGCGCCGGTGGTTTTGGCTATTGGGATGGCAGCAAAGTAGAACGAGTCTCCAAGCTGGACGGCCATACTGTTAATATTATCGAAAATGGCGCTCTGTATTCAGCTCTGACCATAGACTACAAAAACTGGCAAATTGCCGGTAAAACTCTGGATATCAGAGCACATTTATCCATGACAGCAGGCAGCCGTTTGCTGCAAAATCGTCTGACCTTAAGCCAGCCACTGGATAATCTGGCGCTGGGTATAGTAAAACTCCCTGACACTAAGCTGTTAACAGGCACACTGGAAAGCAGCGGCCATACCTACACTTACCTGGCAACTTATGGCAAACAAAGTCTGGATGGCGCCAATTTGGGCATGGCGATTTTATTTAAACGCGGCAAGCTCAAAGAATTAACTACAGACGAACATAACCATGTAGCTGTGATGAGTGTATCTGGGCAACATCTGGAGTATTACCTGTTAGGTGCCTGGCAACATGAGCTGAATGGCATTACTAACGAACAACAGTTTATTGAGTATTTGCAGCAGGAAGTGGAGCGTTTAACTCTAACGCCGCGCCTGAGATTAAAAACAGAACTTACCAAAGCCCAAACCAGTCAGCCTCTGACCAGCGAACGGGCTTTATACTGGAGCCAGCAACTGGCTAACTCTGAACTGAATCGTCAGGCAGGCCAGTATTATTGGGGTGGTTGGGACACTGAGCGAGATCGCCCTGTCAGCTTTGAATACACCACAGGCTTATTGATCCAGGCTTTTGATGATTTAAATAAATACGCCGCAGATCCAGCTTATCAGGCCGTGATCAGTAAAATGGCAGATACATTTGTCACCGAAGACGGCAGCATTCACAGCTATGACGCCAGCAAATTTAATATCGACAGTATCAATAGCGGTAACCTGCTGCTGCGGGTATTTGAACAAACAAAAGAGCCCAAATATCAACTGGCAGCTCAAGCCTTACGTGAGCAGTTAAAGCATCATCCTAAAACCTCAAACAGCGCTTTCTGGCATAAAAATATTTATCCGCATCAGTTGTGGTTAGATGGGGTTTATATGGGCATGCCGTTTTTAGCATATTACAGCAGCCTGTTTGAGCAAGGTGCCAGCCTGGATCAAGCCGTGCATGAGTTTGTCGTGACCCGGGAGCAGTTACGCGACGACAAAACAGGCCTGTATTTCCATGCCTGGGATGAATCCAAACAAATGGATTGGGCTGATAAAGAAACAGGTCGCTCCGCTTACTTCTGGGGTCGTGCTATTGGCTGGTTAGCTATGGCACTGGTGGATGTGTTGGATTATATACCAGCGGATAACACCGAATTACGCCAGCCACTGCTGAATATGGTCACCGAACTGGCAGCAGATTTAGCCAAGTATCAGGATGCCGAAACGGGCGTGTGGTATCAGATTATGGATAAAGCCGGTGAGCGTGGTAATTATCTGGAATCGAGCGGCAGCAGCATGTTTGTTTATTTTTATGCTAAAGCCATCAACAAAGGTTATTTGCCAAAAGAGCAGTACCTGCAGATCAGTAAAAAAGCCTGGCAAGGCCTGTTAAATGAATTTGTACTGGTGCATCCGGATGGCAGCATCAGCCTGACCACTATGGTGCAGGTCGCAGGTTTAGGTGCAGGTCGCGACGGTAGCTATCATTATTACATGAGTGAGCCTATCTACCGCAACGACAGCAAAGGCACAGGGCCTTTTATTATGGCTGGTGTGCAAATGGCACAGCTGTTAAAAGACTAAACTGATGAAGTTTATTACTGCCTGGCTGAGTGCACTGGCGCTGTACCTGCTTTGCCTGAACCTGCACGCCAGTGAGCAACCACTGCGCCTGCAGGTGGCTTTAGATGGCTCAGCGCCTTTTAACTCCATTCAACAGGCGCTGGACTCCTTACCTTCGACCAAAGAATGGGCTTTGATAGAGATTGGCCCCGGTATTTATAAAGAAAAGCTCTACCTTAATCGCGACAAAGTGGTTTTGGCGGGCAGCGGCAAAACCAGCACCACTATAGAATTTCCGGAACTTCGTAAAAACTATTTAAAACAGCACTCAGACGACTGGGGTTCTGCCGTGGTTAATATCAAAGCCTCGGATATAGTGCTGTTAGATTTAACTGTATTTAACAGCTACGGCGCAGTCTATGGCGATCATGATCATCAGTTTGCCATTCGTGGTTTTGAGCAAGCCAGCCGTATCATCACAGACCAATGCCGAGTGATAGCAGGTGGCGCCGACAGCTTAAGCTTATGGAATAAAAAAGGATTGTATTACCACAGCAACTGCTACTTTGAAGGCCATGTCGATTATGTTTGCCCACGCGGCACAGCCTGGGTTAAGCAAAGCCAGTTTTATAGTCAGGCCACCGAAGCCTCACTCTGGCACGATGGCGAATTGGATCATAACGCGAAGTTAGTGGTCACAGACTCGAAGCTCTCTGGTATTCAGGGCTTTTTACTCGGCCGTCGTCATTATGACGCCCAGTTTTACCTGCAGAATAATCAGTATTCCCCCTTGATGGCGGATAAGCCTATATTCCGTAAAACCTATCCGGATGAACCCAGCCGCGACAGGGCTAACTTATGGGGCGAGCGTAGTTATTTTAGTGGGTCTAGTGGTGCCAATTACGGCTGGCTGCAAAACAACTGGCCTAAAGCAGTATCTCAGATCACCGAAGATTGGGTCTATCAGGGTCAGTGGCAACCAGAACTGTTGTTAAAAACCATCCGTAGCTGGTTAAAAGCCAAAGCTCAACCTATGCCTGCCAAACTCTATCTGGTCGGTGATTCCACTATGTCGGATAAAACCAACCTGGCTTATCCGGAGCGTGGCTGGGGTCAGTTATTACCTGAATTTATGTTGCCGCAGTTGCAAGTCATCAATTTAGCGGCCAATGGCCGTAGCACTTTACGTTTTTTAAACGAAGGTCGCTGGCAAATGCTGCTCGATGAGCTGCAAGCTGGTGATTATGTGCTGATCCAGTTTGGTCATAACGATCAAAAACAAGACGACCCTAAGCGTTATGCCGAAGTGAATACGCGTTACCCAGAGCTGCTGCAGCAGTTTATCCGCGAGGTCAAAGCCAAAGCCGCCATTCCACTACTTGCCAGTTCTATCTGCAGGCGGAATTTTAAAGGTAAAACTTTAGAGCGGGATTTAGCAGCTTATGCAGCCCAAGCTAAACAGCAAGCTGCATTGGCACAAATCGACTTTTTTGATTTACAGCAGCAAAGCTGCGATTTATGGCAAGAGTTAGGCCCTGCTGGCAGTCAGCCGTATTTTATTCAGGTGCCAGCTGGCTTGTATCAGAAGTTCCCGGATGGCAAAACCGACAACACCCATTTGTCAGTGCAAGGAGCCTCTAAAGTGGCTCAGCTTTTTGTACAGGAACTACAGAAACAACAACATCCGCTAGCCAGGTATATCTACAGAACAAAACTCTAATCGGCTTTAACCGACAAACCAGTCGCGGGTTCTGGCGCTGGTTTTCACCAGTTGCCAGGAGTCACACCCATTAAAAGCGGCATAGTCCAGCACAGCTTTGGTCAAAGCCACTTTTAATGCATCCGTCAGTTTCACCTGCTCATCCAACACTAAATGCTGCAGCAACAAGATTTTGCTAGCTCTGTCTGCTTTAACATCGACCTGGCCTATAAACTGGTCTTTATACAACACGGGCAGGCTGTAATAACCAATCTTCCGTTTGGCGGCGGGCACATAAACTTCAATCTGGTAATCAAAATTAAACAGCTGCTTTAGCCGGTCGCGCTGGATCACTAAATTATCAAAAGGCGACAAGAACCAGACTTTATTGGGCACTTTATTAGGCAAACCGTTAGTAAGCGCTAACTGAGGCCTGTAGTACCAGGTTTTTCCATCCAGCAGAAAAGTCTGCAGCCTGCTCTGCTCCAGTTGTTGTTTTAGCTGCTGCTTTAACGCCAACTGCATATTCTTACGCAGATAACCTATCTGCTGCACTGTCGCCACGGCCTGACTTTGCAGGCAACGCTCTATTAAATAATCAGCAAACTCAGAGTCTGTAGGTGGCTGATGTTGATGATGATCAGGCCAAACCCGTTCCGCCAGATCGTAGACCTTCTGGAACTTGTCTCTTTTGGCCACCATTAGCTTGCCTTGCATAAATAGCTGCTCCAGCGCCTGTTTAGCCGGCTGCCAGTCCCACCAGGCACCGTTTTTCTGACCAGAGCTGATAAAATCACTGGCTTTCAGCGGCCCTTCGGCTTCAACACGGGCCAGCACTTCATTCATCAGTTGCTGTTCAGGGTTAAACCAGTGGTTGTTGCCGTTTTGCAGTAAGAGTTTGCGTTGCAAACTAAAACGATAATCTTCGGCTGGTAAAAATGCAGCGGCGTGCGACCAGTATTCAAAACTTTGTTTTTGCTCCAGCGCTTTGTCCAGCAGCTTCGGCTGATAGTTTTTTACTCTGTTATACAGCACATGATGATGCGCCCGTTCCACCACATAAATAGAATCCAGCTGCACATAGCTAATTTGCTTCAGAACCTCTGCCACAGCTGCTTTGCCTGACGCTGGTTGAAGCAACCCTTGGTGCTGTAACACCAACTGGCGTAACTCTTTTGGGCTAAAGGGGCAGGAAGCAGTCATAAGTTAAAACCTTAAATAAAAATCGGCCAGAAGGGTTCGATAGTCATCACTGTACTGTCCTGGGCTTTGCTGTATCAAGAGTTCTGTCTGTTCAACCTGGCTGGATACGGCACTGGCACTAAAATCCAGCAGCTGTAACTTAGCCGCTTTATGCGCAGCGGTTTTAACCAGACAACGCCGCTGTAAAGTCCAGCCAGCCTGTTCTGCGACAGAGACAAAATCTGCATCAGCAGGCAACACTAAGCAAAAATGTGCATCAGCTGTAGCAAGCTTTTTGGCAACAACAGCCAAATCAGTAAAAGACAAGCGATCGGTATGACGGGCCTGATGCCGCTTTGGATCTGAAGCGCCTAAACTCTGCTGAAAATAGGGAGGATTGCTGATAATCAGCTCAAATCCATGCTCTGGTTGGTTATCCGTCGCCGCATAGGTTAGAATATCGGCCTGAATGACTTGGATTTGTGCCGCCCAGCGACTGGCCGCCACATTATCCTGCGCCTGTAAGGCCGCATCCTGGTCCAGCTCTATTGCATAAACCATAGGGTTCAACCCCAATTTTTGCAGTCGCTGCGCCAGCATCAGAGACAAAATGCCACTACCTGCGCCTATATCCAGTGCAGTGCCAGCCTTGGGTAAAGTTGCCCAGGCGCCCAACAGGAAGGCGTCAGTGCTGACTTTCATCGCACAGCGGTCGTGGCCAACAAAAAATTCTTTACACCAAAAGCCGCTCACTACTGTCCTTACTTACTAAGGTCAAAAGAGTGGCAGTGTAAAAGATGCTAGAAGTTCTGTCACTGACAGACAGCATCCCCGGACTATCTAAACAGAAGGTAAGAACAGCGTGAGCGAAATTAACACTGCACAGGAAAAAATGACCTTTGCTGAGTTTCAACTGGATGAGAGCTTAGAGAAAACCCTGAGTAAAGCGGGTTTTAAAGAAGCGACCAGCATTCAGAAACTGGCTATTCCTGTGGCTTTGGAAGGCCGCGACATACTGGCCAGTGCGCCTACAGGCACAGGCAAAACGCTGGCGTTTTTATTGCCAGCTATTCAGTACCTGCTGGATTTTCCGCGCCGTGATCCGGGTTTCGCCCGTGTATTGATCATGACGCCTACCCGTGAACTGGCTTATCAGATTTTTGAACAGGTACAACAGCTGATTATGCTGACCGACCTGCACGCTGGTGTGATCACCGGCGGTATCAACTACGGCAGTCACAAAGAAACTTTAGAAAAAAATAACGATATTCTGGTAGCGACACCAGGTCGTTTAATTGAGTATCTGGATAACGAAAGCTTCCATGCTGACGAAGTAGAAGTACTGATCCTCGACGAAGCCGACCGTATGCTGGATATGGGGTTTGTTGGTGAAATGAACCGCATTATTCTGGAAGCTAAACGTCGCCGTCAGACTATGTTGTTCTCGGCGACTTTGGAAGGCAATGGCGTCAACAAGTTTTCTGAACGAGCTTTACGTGAACCAGTGCTGGTTGAAGCCACACCGCCACGCCGCGAAAAAGCCAAAATTCTGCAGTGGATGCACGCTGCTGACGACGCCGATCATAAACTGGCGCTGCTTATCCATATCCTGAAACAAGAAGACGTCAGCAAAGTTATTGTTTTTGTGAAGACCCGTGAGCGTTTAGCCACCTTAACAGGTCAGCTTGAAGCCGCAGGTTTAAAATGTTGCTGGTTACAGGGTGAAATGGCACAGGACAAACGTCAGACTGCTTTAGCTCGTTTCAGTAACAATCAGGTGCGTATTCTGGTGGCCACCGACATAGCGGCCCGTGGTCTGGATATAGACGATATTACTCATGTGATTAACTACGATATGCCACGTACTGCCGATGTGTACGTGCACCGTATTGGCCGTACCGGCCGAGCCGGTAAAAAAGGTACTGCAATTTCGTTAGTGGAAGCTCACGATATTGGCGTAGTAGGTAAAGTGGAGCGTTATACAGAGCAGCCGTTAAAACGTCGCTTTATTGAAGGTATGCGCCCTAAACACAAAGAAGCCAAAGCGCCGACTAAACAGAAAAAACCTAAAACAGCAGCCAAGAAAAAAGCGCTGAAAAAAGCCGCCAAAGCCAAAGGTTAATAGTGTTAAGGCTCTGCCATTAGTTGATGGTAAGTGTGTAAAAACGCTCTGTGATACTGCGGTTCCACTTGTTCAAGCTGGACCCGCAGGTATTCTTCGTCCATAACCAACTCAGTTATTGCGTCATTCAATCTTTTGATTATTTTTTCTCCTACAGGGCCTTTGTGACAAGCAAAATAAGCAGCAGTGTCGGGTTCAGCTTCCGCAACAGGATAACCTGTCACCAGCGTTTCATAGTCAGCAGGCAATAAAAATGGATACTCCAGAATCATATCAACCCGTTTTTGTTTTAGCATAGGCCACAGCTCGCCAATACCAACGCCACTTTGTTTTTGATATAAGTACTTGGCCATTGCAGGGTCTCGCACCAGAGGGTCCAATTCAGCACCATAAGAGCGCTCATAATCCAGCCCCAGTAAAGCGCGGGCGTCTTTGGACCAACTATTTTGAATACTGACTTTTCCTTCATTCTGCATTGCCGTCAGTTTTTTCTGCCAGGCGCTGCCTTTGAGCACATACAGATGCATACCTTGCACGAGGATAAAAGCTTTGCTGAAGTGATAAAGCTGACGTCGCTCAGGGCTTGCTAACACGCCAGCCATACAACTATTCGTCTGCTGCAAAGTTAACTGCATAGCTTTGGTATGATTAATCAGCACAAAGTTATAGTTGAGCCCTTTTGCGCTGAGCAATATTTTGCGGATTAGCTGTTTATCTAGTGACTCATCGACAGGCGGCTTTGAATCAAGCCAACCAGGTGGCATTTTGCTTTGAAAATCAACATCAATAGCCCTTGCTTGCCAAGGTGCCATCAAGAATACAACCAGCAGTAAACAGACACGCATCCAGAGCCCACCTTTGTTGCCAACAAGCTATAAAGCATAGCGGACCAAAGTGATTTTGCGACATTAATTCAACAACATAGACTGTGATAAAGCCGAATTAATTTATCTCTGCGCTCTGCAGGCAGTGCTTTTACTGACAAATCCAGACAGGGCAGAAATCCTCCGGCAACTGTGTCAATCTGCCCAGCATCGGTTCCGCCCCTGGTCGTCATAAGCCCTGCGGCCTGATCGGGCTGAAGCTGATCTAAGATCCGATCACTTGCAGAGCCATCAGTTCAAAGGTTTTGATCCCAAGTTCAGCCCTACTCGTCTTTGCCGTTCTACAGACTGTGGTTACCTGTCCCAGTAACTTTCTTCCAG
This sequence comes from Rheinheimera sp. 1928-s, assembly GCF_029269265.1. Taxonomy (GTDB): domain Bacteria; phylum Pseudomonadota; class Gammaproteobacteria; order Enterobacterales; family Alteromonadaceae; genus Pararheinheimera. The sequence goes on along the minus strand of NZ_JARIXP010000001.1, from coordinate 586,423 downwards.
AGAGTCTTCTTTTTCCGGTAAACCCTTGGATAAACGTGGCGCATTTTGCACCAGAATGGCGTAACTAACCCGGTTGGCGTATTTACAGATCTGAGCAAAAGACGAATAAGCCAGATAAGGCTGCTCGTGTTTACTGGATAAAGGCAAAGTTTGGCGGTGGAAATGATTAGCCGCTATGTCATGCAAAATAGCAGCTAAAGCGCCATCGCCTGCGCCATTGGTATTTTTTATCCGCTCAGGCCCGCCTAAGTAGGGGTCGATATGCGAGTACACCTTAACCGGCTGCTGGCAGTCTTTTTTCTGCATAGGACGGCTGAATTCAAACTCGTTGTAATCAGCCAAAGCACCAGATTTAATTGGATTGGTGGTTTCACGTTTGGCTGATGCGTCTGTGTATCCACACAAATACAAGCCTTCAGGGCCTGCGGTTAACAGCACCATATCGACATAATCCAGCGCAGCTTCGGCCGCAAGCAATGGATCAGAAAAACCAGTTAAAGCTTCAGCTTCCAGTTCATTCATCGCCAGCACATTGACATACTGAGCCAGCGTTTGCTGAATAAGCTCCCTGTGCTCTTCCACTAAATGTTTAGTGCCTAAGCTCATCACCACAGGAACATCTGCAGCTTTAGCATCGGATAACATTTTAACCATCGCCTGCTGGATAGGCTGATCGGTGGCACGCAGCGGATAGGCACTGACCACAATGGCGGCAGCTTTAGAAATAATATCCGTAGGAATATAAGCTGGTGCCAGCTCGTCCATATCACCCGGGTCTATCACAAAGGTGCGTTCGCCATCCGGAGTAATCATGGTAATACCACGGCCTATATCACCTGATACGCCTTGCAGGTGGTTCATATCTACTTTACTGCTGGTATGGCATAGGTAGTGATAGGCAGGAGAACCCAGCTGAATATTGGCTGACATCACACCTAATAACACGGATTTATCGTCAGCCAGTACAGAATAGTTATGTACTGTATTGCCTATGGTGCCGCCGGCAAAGTGATCAGAAATCGCATTAGAACCCACCAGCTCCTGATAAATCAGATCCGCTTTGCCATGTTCCACTAAGTTCGATAAGCCTTTGCCTATGCCGTATTTTTCAAGAAATTCGTCGCTGACATTGGCAATCACATCCACTATGGTTTGGTCCAAACCCACAATATAAGTGTCCAGCTCAGGCCGCACTTCGTAGCTGGGTAAAGTCAGCTTAGGCTGAGACACTGGGAAATAATGTTTGAGTTTACGACGACCAGGGAATTTCATAGGGCAACACTCGGATCAATAGAGCCGCGCATTTTAGCAAAAGCCAATTAAAAAAGCGCACTAAAAAGCCGCAGTTTTATGCGGCTTTTTCAGCTTACTTCGCCTAAAGAAGACGAAGTATTAGTCTTGTTGTTGCATTCGTGTAAACACCAGTTTATCGGCTTTCGATTCGGCGCTGCTAAACTGATAACCGGCACTGTTAAATTGCTTTAAGCCTTCGACCTGGTCAATTTGCTGTTCAATGACATAACGCGCCATCAGGCCTCGGGCTTTTTTGGCGAAGAAGCTGATAATTTTATACTGACCATTTTTGAAATCTTTAAATTCCACATTCAGCACTTTGGCCTTCAGCGCTTTTTTGTCCACAGCTTTAAAGTATTCCTGCGAAGCTAAATTCAACAGCATCTCTGAATTTAACTGATCCAGCTGTTGATTCAATTCAGTACTGATGCGATCGCCCCAGAACTGATATAAATTTTTACCACGGCCATTTTCTAACGAAGTTCCCATCTCCAGACGGTAAGGCTGCATCAAATCCAAAGGCCGTAACACCCCATACAAACCACTTAAAATGCGTAAATGCTGCTGAGCATAGTCCAGATCTTTTTGTTTCAGGCTGGACGCTTGCAAGCCCTGATACACATCCCCATTAAAAGCAAACAGAGCCTGACGGGCATTCTCTGGCGTAAAAGGTGTAGACCACTGTGCAAACCGCGCCGCATTCAGGCCAGCCAGCTTATCACTGATATGCATTAAGCCTGACAGTTGAACTGGCGTCAGCTCGCGGCAATAGGGCATGAGTTCAAGGCTTTGATCCAGCAAAGCAGGCTGGCTGAATGCAGTGACGGATAAAGGGCTTTGGTAATCTAAATCTTTGGCGGGTGATATCACCATCAACATGGGTTTTGGTTTCCTATACAGCAAGATAAAGCGACTATAACAAAAACTATGGCAGAGCTCGATAACAAAACTCAATACGGACGGGGCTTAGACATGGTTTTTACTTTTTTTCATGGTAAGCTCTGAACACTATAGAGACCTTATAAAATAAGGCTATGAGCAGCAAAACAAACAGAATTCCGAATGTCAGAAACTTGCCACAAAAGCCTGCTTTTGTGTTGTAATTTTCCTACATTTATTTAGTATTAAGCCCCACATCACTGACTTGTGATCAGAAAAACGGTAATAAAACAATATGAGCACTTTACTTGAACAGCTAAAAGCAGTGACTACAGTCGTAGTCGACAGTGGTGACTTAGGCGCCATTGAACAATTCCGCCCTGTAGACGCGACAACAAACCCTTCTTTATTATTAAACGCCAGTCAGCTGGAGTTTTCTAAGCCGTTATTAGCTCAGGCCGTGGCTTATGCCAAAAGCAAAAGCTCAGATCTGGCGACACAGATCAGCATAGCCAGCGATAAGTTTGCAGTCGATATCGGCACTCAGATCAGCAAGTTAGTACCAGGCCGTGTTTCTACCGAAGTGGATGCCCGTTTATCTTTTGATACCCAAGCCAGCATCACTAAAGCACTGCAACTGGTTGCTTTGTATGAAGAAAATGGCGTCAGTAAAGATCGCATTTTGATCAAAATAGCCTCAACCTGGGAAGGTATTCAGGCAGCACGCCATCTTGAGCAACAAGGTATTCAGTGTAACCTGACGCTGCTGTTTCATATGGCGCAAGCCCGTGCTTGTGCAGAAGCTGGCATATTCTTAATTTCTCCTTTTGTTGGCCGTATTCTGGATTGGTACAAAGCCAACACCAAGCAAGACTACACAGCAGAAACTGACCCTGGTGTAGTTTCAGTGCGTGAGATTTATCGTTATTTCAAAAGCTATGGCCATAAAACTGTGGTGATGGGTGCAAGCTTCCGTAACATCGGCGAAGTATTAGCTTTAGCAGGCTGTGACCGCTTAACCATCAGCCCAGGCTTACTGGAAGAACTCAGCCAGCAGCAAGGCACCTTAACAGTTCATCTGCAAGATACGGGTGCTACAGCCAAAGAAACTGCGGCTTTAACTGAAGCAGAATTCCGCTGGGCACTGAATGAGGATGCAATGGCGACAGAAAAACTGTCGGAAGGTATCCGTAAATTTGCCGTAGACCAACGTAAGCTGGAATCTTTAATTCAGGCCCAATTACAGGCCTAGTTACACAACTGGTACAGGCTTAATCTTTATCACCATCGGATCACTACAGGAGTTTATATGATGTCGTCTGCAGTCTGGGCTGAGTTAAAACAGCTGGCGCAACAGCCTTTATCTTTGCGTCAAGAGTTTGCCGCAGATCCAAAGCGTGCTGAAAAATTTCAGGTTAATGCCTGTGGTATTCACCTGGATTTTGCCAAAAACCTGATCACAGATGGCATCTGGCAAAAGCTGCTGGAGTTGGCAAAACAAAGCCAGATCCACAGCAAAACTCAGCAGATGCTTAATGGCGACAAAATAAACAACACGGAACAACGTGCCGTCTGGCATATGGCGTTACGTGCAGATACAAAAACTGCTTTAGTGCTAGATGGTGTTGATTTACAGCCAGAAATTCAGGCCTGCCATGCGCAAATGGCAGAACTGATTGGCCAGTTGCATCAAGGCGACTATAAAGGTTATCAGGGCGATGCCATTACCGATCTGATTTGGATTGGTATTGGTGGCTCGTTATTAGGCCCACAAATGGCCTGTGAAGCTTTAGCGCCTTTTAATACAAGCCCTGTGCGTATTCACTTTGCTGGTAATATCGACGGCGCCGTCGTCTCTGATGTGGTGAAAAACTTAAATCCTGCCACTACGCTGGTGTTTGTAGCCTCTAAGTCCTTTGGTACTGAAGAAACCAAACAAAACGCTTTGGCTGTGCGTCAGTGGTTCACCGACAAAGGTGCAGACAAAGCCGCTATAGCTCAGCATTTCTGGGCGACTTCGTCCAATATCAAAGCCGCAGCCGAGTTTGGCATAGTGGCTGAACATATTCTGCCGATGTGGGACTGGGTCGGTGGTCGATATTCGTTATGGTCTGCCATCGGCTTCCCGGTCGCATTGCAATTGGGCATGGAGCAATTCCAACAACTGCTCAAAGGCGCCCGCGATATGGACCAGCATTTTATCCATGCCCCGCTTGAGCAGAATATGCCTGTGATTCTGGCATTGCTTGGCGTCTGGTATATCAATGCCAAAGGTTGTCAGGCGCAAGCCTTATTACCGTACAGCCATTATTTACGTTTCCTGCCCTCTTACGTGCAGCAACTGGATATGGAAAGTAATGGTAAAGGGGTAGATGTTGACGGTAAGCCGCTAACAGATGCCACAGCGCCGGTGATTTGGGGTGATGCAGGTACCAATGGTCAACATGCGTACCATCAGTTATTACACCAAAGTGCACTGGCTGTGCCGTCAGACTTTATTCTGCCTGCCAAAGTCAGTCACGAGCTTGGCGATCACCACCACAGATTAGCAGCGCACTGCTTTGCCCAAACTCAGGCGCTGATGCAAGGCAAAACTTTTGAAGAAGCCAAAGCTGAAGTTTTAGCAAGCGGTGCATCCGAAGCTGAAGCTATTGCTTTGGCACCACATAAAGTGTCACCTGGAAATAAGCCAAGCAACACTTTATTGCTGCCAGAACTGTCCCCTTACTACTTAGGTGCTTTAATAGCGCTTTATGAGCAGAAGGTGTTTTGTCAGGGTGTGCTCTGGAATATCAACTCTTTTGATCAGTGGGGCGTGGAGCTGGGTAAACAGCTGTCGACGCCTATTTATCAGGTGTTATCTGATCAACAAAAAAACAGCTTTGATGCGTCCACAGAGGCACTTATCGCAAAATTTAAGCAGTTGAACTTGAGCTAACCTGTTGAATGAACGAAAAACATTCATTTTTCGTTCATATTTGTGTCAAAGAGTTATTTTATTTTTAAACAAAGTGTGGTACTAATTTGTTGAAAATAACAACAACTCAGAGGGGCAACCATGGAAAGCTTCGAAGACTTACTGAATATGTTGGAACGTCCTGCGACGAAGAGCCGTGCAGTCAAACGCAAGTGGCGGGAAATTGAAGCAGTCAAAGAACGCCAGCGCTTAAAACGAGAACTAGAAGATATAGACTGGACCATAGAACCTGAATTAGTAGACATCGAATTAAGTTAAATTAAGCCCCGACAGCAATGTCGGGGCTTTTTATTTTACAGTCATCTAACGTAGGGGCGGGTCTTGCACCCGCCCGTTATCGACGGTATTTAAACTTGCCAGCAGATTGGGGTTTTACCTTGTTGCTGCAATAGCTCATTTGCCTTTGCAAAATGTCCACAGCCCAAAAAGCCGCGGTGCGCTGACAAAGGTGATGGATGAGGTGCAGTCAGAATATGATGTTTGGTTTTATCGATCAGCTGAGATTTTTTAATCGCGTGGCTGCCCCATAACAAAAACACTATGCCTTCTGCATTAGCACTGATAGCCCGGATCACCTGATCGGTAAACTGCTCCCAACCTAAGTGACGGTGCGAATTAGCTTCATTGGCCACCACAGTTAATGCGGTATTGAGTAACAACACGCCCTGCTCTGCCCAACTTTCCAGACACCCATGTTTTGGGGTTTGAAAATCCACATACTCCAGCGCGAGCTCTTTGTAGATATTGCGTAGCGAAGGTGGAATAGCTACTCCTGCAGGCACAGAGAAACTTAAACCATGAGCCTGGTTCGGACCATGGTAAGGGTCCTGCCCTATGACTACCACTTTCATCTCTGAAAAAGGCGTTAACTTAAAGGCATTAAACACCAGGGATTCAGGTGGATAAATCACCTGGCCTGCGGCACGTTGTTGCTTTAAGTAATCCATAGTTTGCAGAAAATAGGGCTGATTTTTTTCAGCCCCAATCACGTCTTGCCAGTTTAAAGACACAGTTTATTCATCCAGAGTCAGTAAGAATTGGCGTAATTGTACAAAATCCGGCGCCATATCTGCACTTAAACTTGTCTCAGATGCCACAGCAGCTAACTCAGGTGGTAAGGCAATAGGACTGCCAAGAATGTTTTCGACCTGCTCTTTAAATTTAGCCGGATGAGCTGTGCCTAAGAAAATACCAAATTCGCCGTCCTGCAGGCTGCGTTTTAAGGCTTTATAAGCAATAGCAGCATGAGGCTCACTGACATAACCTAAATGCGCCAATAAGCGCATAGAGACCTGGGTATCTTCTTCGTCAACCATCACAGCTTCTAAATCGTCGCGGGAAATTTTGCCTTGCGCCAATAAAGCTTCGACCCGTGGCCAGTTATTCGGCGCACTGACGTCCATGGCGTTAGATAAAGTGGGGATAGTTTTGTTGGGCGCCCACTGGCCATCTTTCCAATAGCGCGGCACAGTGTCGTTTAAGTTAGTAGCGGCAATCATACGTTTGATAGGTAAACCTAACACCTTGGCAATTAACCCTGCAGTCAGGTTGCCGAAATTACCACTAGGCACAGCAATGACAATTTGATCACGCTTATCTTTTGGCACCTGAGCCACAGCTTCAAAGTAATAACAGATTTGAGCAAATAAACGGCTGATATTAATAGAGTTGGCTGAGTTGATATTCAGCTGTTTGACCAAATCCCGGTCGTTAAATACATCTTTCACCAGCGCCTGGCATTGGTCAAAGTCTGCTTCTACCGCTAGTGTATGGATGTTATGACCTAAAGTAGTAAACAGCTTCTCTTGCAGTGGGCTGATTTTTCCTTTTGGAAATAAAATCACTACATCCACACCAGCCTGCTGATAAAAAGCATGAGCCACAGCCGCACCTGTATCACCCGAAGTGGCAGTGACAATAGTAGTTTTACTGACATTCTGCTGCTTTTGCGCCTGAATTAACGCCTGCGCCATAAAACGGCCACCAAAGTCTTTAAAAGCTAAAGTGGGACCATGGAATAACTCTAAGCAAGCCACATCCTCTGTCACTTGCGCTAAAGGCGCCGGAAACTGAAAAGCGTTACTTACCATCTGATGGATTTGTTCAGCAGAAAGCTCATCACCTATTAAAGCTTCCAGTACTTTGGCGCTGCGCTCAACAAAAGGCAGCTCCAATAAAGCTTCTATATCCAGGGTTGGCCACTGAGTTGGGAAAAACAGGCCTTGCTGATCACCCAAACCAATACGGACAGCATCTAAAAAACTGACTTGTTGTGAAGCGACTTTCGTATTTGTTAATTGCATTTTTACATCCTACAGCGCACGTGCGCCTTGTCTCGCCAAACGACATACAGTAGTCATGGCATCTGAGTTTTTAGCGTAATGCTGTTGTAAATAATCAGCGGCAAATTGGGCCTGAGTATCATTCTGGCAGACCGCAAAAATAGTAGGGCCAGCGCCGGAAATACCTACATGGCCAATCCCTTGTGCTGTTAACTTTTCACGTATAGGCAAAAGTTCAGGCATCAGGTGCTGACGGGCAGGCTCGGCTATTAAATCCTGTAAAGCGGCAAAAGCTTCTGTTTCATCTTTGGCATACAAAGCGCTGATAAAACGACTTAACATACCGGCAAAAGCTATGCTGTGCTTCAGCGTCAATTGCTGTGGCAATACAGCGCGGGCTTCTTTGGTCGACAGCACAGTACCGGGGTAGCAAAGCACCACTTGCCAGTGTTCAAACCAGGGTAAAGCCCGGCATAACAAGGGGCTATCCGGCAACATCAACAATAAGCCGCCATAAAAGGACGGAGCCACGTTATCGTAATGCACTGAACCGCTAACGCCACCTTCCAGTTGCGCCATCAGTTGCAACAACTGATAGTCATCCAGAGGTTTACCGAAATAGTCATTAAAGGCATAACAGGCCACGACAATAGAACAGGCGCTGGAACCCAAACCACTGCCAACCGGCAGGTTTTTCACCAGCTCCAGTTGCAGTCGTGGCAAAGTTCGCCCTATCGCCTTTTCAAAGGCGTAAAAACACTGCAGCACTAAGTTATGGTCCGTGTCTTTTGGCAGCTGATGCACATAACGGCCGGTCAGTTGCAAACTCAGTTCAGCCTGCTCAGAGTGAATACGCAGTTCATCGCCAAATAAAGAACCATCGACTGGTTCAAAAGCAGCACCTAATAAATCAAATCCAACAGAAAAATTCCCTGTGGACGCAGGCGCAAAATACGACTTCATATTACATCTCCTGCTGCCAGGACAAAGTCCGCATTACATCACTGAACACACCGGCTGCTGTGACCGCAGCACCAGCACCATAACCACGCAACACAAAAGGAATAGGCTGGTAATAACGGGTATGAATAGCCAAGGCATTTTCACCGTCTTTCACTTTGGCAAGCGGATGATCCAGATCCAAAGCTTTAATGGCTACTTTGCAGCGACCTTCGTTAATTTCGCCAATGTAACGCAGCACCTGACCTTTGGCTTTAGCCTCTGCAATTCGTTCTGCAAATTGTTGATTAAGCTCTGGCAACTGCTGCATAAAAGTTGGTACATCTGTGCCAGGCGCAAAATCAGCAGGTAATACACCTTCCACTTCGACATCGGCTAAGTTCAGCATCAAACCAGACTCGCGCGCCATGATCAATAACTTACGCGCCACATCCATACCGGATAAATCATCGCGAGGATCGGGTTCGGTAAAACCCAGTTCACGGGCTTTAGTAGTAACTTCAGATAACGACTGCCCCTGCTCCAACAATCCAAAGATATAAGATAAAGAGCCAGATAAAATGCCTTCAAAAGCCACCAGCTCGTCACCGGCATTAAACAAGCCCTGTAAGGTATCGATCACCGGCAAGCCTGCGCCAACTGTGGTTTCATAAAGGAAACGACGTCTATGCTGCTGTGCCACCTGACGCAGCTGATGGTAATAATCCAGTGAACCCGTATTGGCTTTTTTGTTGGGCGTGACCACATGGAAACCGGCTTTTAAGAAATCAACATACAAATTAGCCACAGGTTCTGCACTGCTGCAATCAATCAGTACCGGATTGGTTAAATGCTGTTCCTGCACAAAACGGCTTAAATCCGCCACAGAAAACTGCGCTTTGGCTTGCTGCATTTGCTGTTGCCACTGGCTTAAATCTATGCCTTTTTCATCCAGCAACAAAGCTTTGGAATTGGCTATACCATACACCTTCAGCTTGACGTTACGTTGCTGCAAAAACTGCTGCTGACGCTGGAACTGTGCCAGTAATTCACTACCCACCACACCACAACCGACCAGAAATACATCGATGCTTGGGATATGGCTGAAGAAGTTCTCATGGCAGACCTTCACCGCATTCTGACAGGCCTTTTGTTCTACTACAGCTGAGATAGAACGTTCGCTGCTGTCCTGCGCTATAGCCACCACATTGACACGAGCTTGCGCTAAAGAGGCAAAAAACTTAGCTGCTACACCACGGTGCTGGCGCATGCCATCGCCGACCAAACTGACTATCGCCATATCGGATAATATTTGCAGCGGACGTAATAACTTACCTTGCAGTTCCAGTTCAAATTCAGCCTCAAGTGCTTTTTTCGCCGAAGCTAAATCCAGCTGCGCCACACAGAAGCTGATACTAAATTCAGAAGACGACTGAGTAATTAAACTAACCGATACCTGCTCACGCGCCATAGTGGCAAACACACGGGAGGCCATACCGACCACACCTTTGAGTCCTGGGCCAGAGACAGTGATCAGCGCCAGATGCTCAAGGCTGGAAATGCCTTTGACCAGCGAGTCACCGTTATTATCGGCATCAATGCAAGTGCCTGGTGCTGCAGGGTTTAAGGTGTTTTTGATATAACAAGGAATTTGAAAACGAGCTAGAGGCCCAATGGTTTTTGGATGCAGCACTTTGGCACCAAAGTACGACAGCTCCATAGCTTCATCATAAGATAAATGGTCAATCAGTTTGGCTTGTTTCACCTGACGTGGGTCGGCGCTGTAGACGCCATCTACATCAGTCCATATCTCACAGACTGACGCTTTGACCGCAGCAGCGACAATAGCAGCTGAATAGTCTGAGCCATTGCGGCCTAATAAACACAGCTCACCCTGCGCATTGCTGGAGACAAAACCGGCCATTACATAGACCTGCGCCGATTGTTTGGCCAAAGCTGCAGCAAAAGTTTGTTCAGAAGCAGGAATGTCGGCCACGGCATTTAAATAATCGCCCTGACTTTTTACTAAAGCCACTGAGTCCAGCAGCACCACATTGACCTGACGGGATTTAAACAACGCTGTCATCAGGCAAACACTAAACTGCTCGCCCATACCCAAAATTTGCGCTTTGATATGATCGGGGCAATAACTTAATAAACTGATGCCCTGCAAACGTTCAGTCAGCTTTTGCTCTTGTTCATCAGCCAGTTGTTGCACTGCTTTTAACTGCTCGCTACTTACCCGTAAACTGGCTTCCGATACTAATTGAGCCAGCCGCTGCTTCCACTGCAGCAACAGCGGCTGATAGTCCGAGCCTAAAAAAGCCAGATCCGTCAGTTCCACCAGTAAGTTGGTGACGCCCTGCGGCGCAGACAACACCAAGCCTACGCTCTGATTGCCAATTTGCTGTTGCACTATATCCGCCACCTCGAGGAAGCGGGTTACCGACGCCAGAGACGAACCACCAAACTTAAGCACCCTCATGTTTTACTCCTTGCTAAACGAAAAAGGCCCGTGACAGGGAGGTCACGGGCCTTTTTGAAAACAATACGCCGCCGACCTCCTACCCCGCAGGGTTGGTGGTAATAATAATGGTGAGTGTATTGCGGATTTGTGTCTTTTTCATACTGTCTATATGCTCAAAGTTTTAGACGTCTGTCAATCTAAATGTTTAGATTATTCTAAAATGCGCTGAGGCTTAATTTGCCTTCAGCAGAAACTCTGTTTCGCCTTCACTAAAAGAAACCACTCTGTTGCGACCTTCTCTTTTGGCGTTATAAAGCGCTATATCAGCCTGACCTATCAATACTTCGTGCGCTCTGTCTCCCTCAGCATCCAGTTGCGCCACACCAATACTGACTGATGTAGCTATAGACTGCTCATGGAATGTGACAGCTGTACTATTGACCGCCAGACAAATACGTTCAGCTACTTCGATAGCACCAGCCAAAGCAGTATTGGTCAGCACTACGCCAAATTCTTCTCCACCATAACGACCAAACCAGTCCGTATCACGCAATAAAGCTCTTACCCGCGCCGTTAACTCAATCAACACAGAATCTCCACCTAAATGGCCATACTGATCATTAAGCTGCTTAAATTTATCCAAATCAAACAATAACAGCGACAAAGGCTGCTGGTAGCGCTGTGAGCGTTGCACTTCCAGTTTCAGTTGCTCTTCCCAATAACGTCGGTTTAACGCCTGAGTTAAACCATCAATGCGGTTACTGAGTTCCAGTTTTTCTAAGGTAGTTTGTAAATGTTGCTGGTAGACAAAAGCATCTGTGGCATCTTCAATCAGTAAACATACGTAACGTCGGCCAGCCGGATCCTTCAGCGGTAACATAGTGCAATTTTGCGCCATATACTGGCTGGAACTGGTGACGGGCCTCAGGTGCGGCAGCTTAATAATATATTGGCGTTGCTCCCAACTGCTGAACGACGGGCTTTGTAATTCCAGTACTGAGGCAAACTTACGTCTGAGCCAGGCTTCAGGTACATCGGTGAATACCTGAAATAAGCTTTTTCCTTTTACCTCAGACAGCTGCACTGAACTATGGCGCTGTAAAAAGCTATTCAGGTACACCAGCTGTAAGTGTTCATCGACCACCAGCACGCCACTATTCAGTTGCTCTAATACAGGGCCGGTTAACCAGTCTTCAGACATCAATACTCTTCCAAAATCCGATCCAGAATGTGCTGTATATTTGACACAGCTTCTCCTGGAATTAACAACAACATATCGCAATTAAAAGAATGATCGATTAACTGATAACTGATGTCTACTTTTAATGCCAGTTCCCAGTGGAAAGCGGTTTCCTGCAAAGCCTGGCTCACATTCGTTTGCCGTGACGATAAAACCCGCGGCGCACTGTAGGACAGTGCGTTATCAATTTGATCGGCCAGCCCATTTAAAAAGGTGGTGGTTAAAATTGAACTGATGTCCGTCAGCATTTCAAGCTCAGAAGCACTGTCCGTGTCATATCCCAACAAAGCAGCAATTCGATGTGCGTTATCTAACTGGTATAAAACTATCGCCTCGCCTCGTAAGCCGTCATTGCCTAAAAAGCCCTGACTAACTAAAGCCGCTTCTGTATTGCTGTAACGAGCTTCAAATTGAGCCGGAATTTGCGCCGAGCTTACCAACTCAATGGCCGGCACCTGTAAATGCACAAAGGTATTTAAAAAACGGGCAAGTTTGTCGCTGGCCAGGCCCATAGCGACATTGATCAGCTCCTGCAAACAATCCCTTTGTTCTTCAGAGAATACTGTACTCATATCAATCCATATTGTTTCAAAATCACGACAAGCTTTTCCGGATTGACGGGTTTGTGGACAAAAGCCAAAGCCCCCAGTTCTGTCACTCGTTTTTGCATTTCAGGCTGAATATCAGCCGAAATCACAATGACAAAACAATCCAGACCTTCCTGTTTAATGGCTTCCAGCACACCTATACCATCCAGCTCAGGCATCGTCAGGTCTAAAAATACTAAGCCAATCTCCTGGCTGCGCAGAATAGCTAACGCTTCCACACCATTGCCAGCAGTCAGAATATCGGCATCAAAAGACTCAGGTAAAGATTTACGCACTTGTTTTCGTGCCAGTAAAGAGTCGTCACAAATTAATACGGGTAACGCCATTAACACAGCCTCTTTATTATGGTTTTATTTGTTTTCACGTCGAAGCGCACAGTTCAATTATTGGACATCGATACCATACTGAATGCCACTGCAATTGAACACCATTAAATGCGTCTTTTGCCCTAATCTAACAATTTGCAGCAGTGTGTTGCCAAAGCAGCTCTTGTTGCCTAGTCTCTAAGTTATTTATTACATATAGTATTTTCATTTAAACAGATCTTCTATAAGTTAGTGTTTCAATGGTATTCATCATTAAGCCGAACCAAACAAGGTTGTTTCATGCAGCAGAAAAGTTTATCGCGTAAGCTGCTGACTAAAGTTTTGTCAGTGTATTTTATCCTGACCTTTATTGTGACTTTAGGCCAGATTGTTGCGGAGTACTTCAACACCAAAGATCATATCAATGGTGAATTGGCGACATTACAACAGACCTTTTCCGGCAGTCTGACCCGGGCTATTTGGGAGCTAAACACCCAACAAGCATTGATTATCGCTGATGGCTTGCTGGCCATTCCTGCTATTGAAGGCATTATAGTAAGGGATGATAGTGGCGCTGTTATTACACAACTGGGTCGTTATATCGATATCAGTGAACGTTACAGCAATCAGTTGGTGCAGGAAGGTATTCGGTTAACAGAACAAAACTCGGGGTTATTCGGTTATACCTTTCCGCTTATCTTTGAATTCTCCGGCCGCGCGACTCAAGTGGGCGATGTCACGCTGTTCTCCAGCCGCGCTGTGGTGCTTGACCGGATTAAAATTGGTATTTATTTCCTGGTCGGTAACGCAGTATTAAAAACCACCTTTTTAATTATTTTGTTTTTATTGGCTTTCCGCAGTCAGTTGACCTTGCCTCTGAGCGAACTGACCCAACAAATTGAAGATTTGGAGCTGGATCATCTGGAAGGCACCAAAGTTGAAGTGCGCCACGACGAAGCCAATGAACTCAGTGTAATGGCGGATGCCTTTAACCGCCTGATCGCTCGTGTACAGGATTATAAAGTTCAGTTGGAAAGTACGCAGAAACAGCTGCTGCATTCGAATGAAAAACTCGATCAGCATAACTTGCTGCTGGAGCAGGAGGTTGCACGTAAAACCTCAGGCTTAAGTCAGGCCATGATGGATTTACAGCAGCAAAAACAAGAGCTGGAAGTTAAACAACAAGCCTTACGGGAAGAAATAGAGCGCCGCCGCCATAGTGAAGAAGCCTTGCGTGGTAAACAAAGCGAGCTGGAAAAAACTGTGGATGATTTAAAGCAGGCTCAGGATCGCTTAGTGCAGTCGGAAAAAATGGCGGCTTTAGGTGGTTTTGTCGCTGGTATTACCCATGAAGTGAATACTCCGGTAGGCATTGGCGTTACAGCCACCAGTTTTCTGGCAGAAAAATTGGCTGCGTTGGATTTGGCCTATAAAGACAAAACCTTGTCACCCAAAGTGCTGGAGCATTTTATTGAAGAAGCCAAACAAAGTACCTCTTTGCTGCAGTCCAACCTGACCCGCGCCTCTGAGCTGATCGCCAGCTTTAAACAAATAGCGGTCGATCAGACCAGTGATGCCATTCGTACCATTAATCTGGCCGAATACCTGCACGAAGTCATTCGTTCCTTGCAGCCAAACTTTAAAAAAACCCGCCATCATATTGATGTGAACTGCCCCGAGAGCCTGATGCTCAGCTGCCCTGCCGGTGCTATTTCACAGATTTTTACTAACCTTTTAATGAACTCTTTAATTCACGGTTTTGAAGAGCTGGAAGAAGGTTATATCCGTATTACTGTACTGGATGAAGGGCAAATGGTCGATATTACCTACTCCGACAATGGTCGGGGCTTGACCCAGGAGCAGCTGGAAAAACTGTTCCATCCGTTTTTCACCACAAAACGAGATCAGGGCGGTAGCGGTTTAGGTACTCATATTACCTATAATCTGGTCCGTCAGACGCTGGGCGGTTCAATTCAGGTTAGCAGCGAACCTGGTCATGGCCTGAGTTACCATATTCGTTTCCCGAAAAATTTAAAACGTAATTCCTGACGCTGATCCATCATTAAAGAGCCCGGTCTAAAGCACCGGGCTTTATTATTTTCAGCGGAAAAAGTCAAAATCCTGCAGTTGAACTCTGTATACTAAGCCGCAATTCTTCAAGCTAGAGTAGTCAAATTATGTGGTTTAAAAATTTACGTTTGTATCAAGTCACCGAAAACCTAAACACCGACCAGGATCAATTAGAGCAGGCCTTAGCTGCATTCAAATTTACCCCTTGCACCTCACAGGAAGCCATTAAAATGGGCTTCACCAGCCCTTTGCATCCAAGCCTGAAGCAATATTGCCACCAGACCAATGACGTGATGTTATTTGCGGTGAAACGTCAGGAAAAAGTACTGCCAGGTTCAGTGGTCAATGAAGAGCTGGCACCAAAAATTGATGCAATGGAGCAGGAAAAAGGCCGTCCTTTAAGCCGCAAAGAAAAGCAGGCGTTAAAAGAAGAACTGATCCAAACTCTGTTACCCCGTGCTTTCAGCAAATCCAGCGTGACTACCGCTTTGTATGACAAACAGCAAGGCTGGTTACTGGTCGATACCAGCAGCGCCAGCAGAGCTGAGGAACTACTGGCTTTATTACGTAAAGCTTTTGGTTCCTTACCTGCGATGCCACTTTTGGATAATCATCAGCTCAATCAGCAACTGCATTTCTGGTTGCAAGGCAAAGAATTACCGGAAGGTTTTCAGTTAGGTGCCGAAGCTGAATTAAAAGCACCGGATGAAGAAGGCGCTAAAGTACGCTTTATCAACCACTTGTTGAGTGCAGATGAAGTACAAAGTCATTTACAGGATAAACTGGTGACTAAGCTGGCCTTAGAACAAGACGAAAAGGTCACCTTTTTGATCTGTGAAGATGGCAGTATTAAACGTCTGAAATTCCACGACTTGCTGTCGGGTTCCAACGAAGAAATGGGGTGGGATGATGTGATTGGTCGCTTAGACGCAGATTTATTGCTGATGACAGACGCACTGCGCCACGCTTTGCTGCCACTGAAAGCCAATATCGCCGCTCAGTAAAGGTCTCGCTGAGAAGCCCTGCATTGCTGCGGGGCTTCATTTGCCGCCACTTAGTTAGCTAAATAATGCTTTTACTTCCTGAGAAATCAGACGAATTTCTGCGATATCCATAAAATTAGCATCCGGTACTATATTGCGCTCAATATAAGGTTGAAATGCCTGCAAACGGGCAGTTCCTTCCAATGGGCTCTGCACCAGAGCGCCAAGCCGGATAAAGTCTATATAACTGACCTCACCAGCCTGATAGGACGAATTGTTCCAGTTCAATACTATTTGCACATAAGTATCTGAAAAGTCCCAGGCCCGCATAATGCTGGACCCTATCTGACCAGATAAAGTGCTGATGGCATTTTCTAAAAATTGCGGATCGCCAAACACGGTTTGATAACGTTCAGCCTCAGTCAGAATAGGCAAAGCGCCAATCAAGTGCATCAAACCAGCCAGTGTCATCACGTCCAGATTTAAATTGCAGTGTTTGTTCTCTGCCAGATACAGCTTTAAGCAAGCCAGGGCTATGCTGGTGACATTCACGCTATCGCGCCAGACCTGTGACATCCTTTCTTTGATTTGTTCATGCTGAGAGACAAAAAGTTGCTCCATCGCCATAGCCGTAGCGATATTTTTTACCTGACTTAAACCTATACGAGTGATCGCCTGATTCAGCGAATTTACTTTAATAGAGCGCCCCATAAAGGCACTGTTGGCCACTTTGATCATACGGGCAGCTAAAGCAGGATCCTGTGCTATGACATCCGTCATCATTTGCAGGTTGCTGTCTGGATCGTCTGCAGTTCTTCTGACCCGAATAGCCATTTCAGGTAAAGTTGGCAGCACCAGCATATCTGTGCGGATCTTCTCAACCAATATGGTCAATAAGGCATTTTCAGCCGACATAACAAGGTTCCTTACAACAATAAATTTCAGACAATCAAGGCTTGATGCTCACTCAGATACACCACAAACAACGCGCTAATTCTACTAGTTTAGGCCGGAACCGTCATGAGGGTGAGGTTAATAACGCCAGCTTTTGTTTTAACTGTTGCAAGGCGGTTTCACTATAAGCTCTGGCCGGCACTTTACCCCAAACCGGAGCTGGCCATGCACTGTCATTTTCATAACGCACTATATGATGCAGATGTAACTGCGGTACCATATTGCCAAGCGCCGCCACATTCAGTTTTTTGGCTTGAAACTCCACTTTCAGAAATGTCGACAAATGCATACTTTCATGCCACAGCTGTTGTCTTTCAGTTGCTGATAAATCAATAATTTCAACCATGTCCAAACGCCTTGGGATCAAAACAAACCAAGGGTAATTGGCATCGTTCTGCACTCGTAACTGGCACAAAGGCCAATCGGCTAACCAGATACTATCGCGTTCCAGCTCTGACGCCAGCTTAAACTCATGATGACTCACTACTCACCTCCTGTTCTGTCTCTTGATCTGCTGACACCAAAGCCGCAAATTCAGCCATAAGCTGGTTCACCTGCTCGAAATTGGCACTTTGCGCTGCCAGTTCAAGTTTTGACATCAATTCAGTTAACTTCGGATAGCCCATACTGCCGGCACTGCCTTTGACACTATGAGCTTCGTATTGCATACGACTCCAGTTGGCTGAAGACAACCAAAGCTGAAAGTCGCTCAGCATGGCCGGCAGCGCCAGCTTAAAGTCTTTTTTCAGCTGAATAATGACAGGATCAGATGCCAGTTGTGCCTCTAGCTGTTCATCCAGCATGGTGCCTGCCTGACAAAACTTTTGTATCACAGCTAAGAACTCTTTTTGCACTATAGGTTTAGATAAAACGGCCTGGCAGCCAGCTTTGAGATAACGGCTTTGATCTTCACTCATCACGTTGGCAGTCAGAGCCACTATAGGTAAGTCCATGCCGGCATGGCGTATCAAGGCTGTGGCTTCTTCCCCACCCATTTCCGGCATCTGCATATCCATCAAGACCAGATCAAAACTTTCAAGCAGCACCCGCTCAACGGCTTTATGGCCATTTTCCACAATTACAGCCTGAATACCCAACTTCTGCAACAACACCTGAATAAGTAGCTGATTGTCAGGATTGTCTTCGGCCACCAGCAATTTGAGCTTGTGGTAGTCTGTCGGCGCTTCGACTTCCGGGGTTTCCGCAGCAGTGCGCTGATAACTGTGCACCAGACTAATATGTTGATGCTCACAAGCCATCACAATCTCAAAACAACTGCCAATACCTTTGACACTCTCTACCTGAATGTCGCCTTTCATCTGCTCCATCAGTTTTTTTGAAATACAAAGGCCAAGCCCTGAACCACCAAAATTACGGGTGACAGCGGCATCGGCTTGCACAAAAGGCTGAAACAACTTACTTAATTCTTGATCGGTAATGCCAATGCCTGTGTCTTTAATTTTGATCCGCAGCACTTCTTCCGGGGTTTGGTAGGAAATACTAATCACCACCTTGCCCTTTTGAGTAAACTTCACTGCATTAGAACTCAGGTTCAGCAGTACCTGGCGGAATCTTAAGGTGTCGGTGTAGATAAACTGAGGCAAGGGATAGCTTAATTCCAGCAGACATTGCAGACCTTTTTGTTCGGCCTGTTGTTTAGTCAGCTGATAAATATCATCCACTATGGCTAACAGATTGACCTGCTCGGTCAGCAACTCTAACTTGTCGGCTTCGATTTTAGACAAGTCGAGAATATCGTTAATCAATGCCAGCAAATGATCACCGCTACGCAGCACCCGACTCAGGTAATCCAGTTGGCGGTGAGGATCATTTTCATGAATGGCCTGCTCACTAAAACCAATAATAGCGGTCAAAGGTGTGCGAATTTCATGGCTCATATTGGCCAAAAATACGCTTTTTAATCGGTTGGCTTGTTCTGCCACTTCGCGAGCCAGGATCAATTGCTGATTAGCATCTTCCAGTTGCTGATTCGCATTGGCTAAATCCTGAGTTCTGGCCGCGACTTTGTCTTCTAACTGCAGCTGATAAGCCCGCTCACGTTCACGGTACACTCGCAGCTGTCGCACCATCACATTAAACGCAGCAAACATATCACCTAATTCGTCCTGCTTTTTGACGGTCAGTACTGTAGATAAATCCCCTCGCCCTACCGCAGTTTTAGCAGCAGTGAGTTCTCGTATTGGCGTCAACACAAAACGGGCCAGCACCCTGTAAATCAATACCGGCAAACCTATACAAAACAGCACACAAAACAAAGCAATTAATGAAGGCTTATACTCCATACTTCTGGCTAACAATGCAGGTTGGATCCCCATCACTAGCTGATAAGGTCCGGCCAGAGACACTCCAGTCACCAGCATAGACTGGCCAAGTAACAAGGTTGGCACAAACTGATGTTGGTCAACACTGGCCTGAATTTCAGTGAAATGAACCGGAGAAAATGCACTGCCCATCAGTAAAGTATTTTCGGAGAAAGCTATTGTAGCGGCCTGACTCACAACCAGAGGAGCCCTAAACTCACCAGCTAACTCAGTGATAGCAGTCCGGAAAAGTTCAGGCTTTATCACCAGAACCACGTATCCCCACAAACGTTTGATATCACCGGGCGACTGCCCCGATAAGTAGAGCTTTTGAGCAACATACAAATTAACCTGACTGGAGCCTTGCTCACTGGACAGAAAAAAGCCATTGTCATCCAGCATAGACTGCAAGGCAGAAAAATACTGCTTCCTGAACCTGCTGGTCTCTACTGTCTTTTTCTGTAAAGGGATGGTCAACTGATAGTCGCCATTTAAGCGAATAAACTTAACAGAGCTAATTTCCGGATCGGTTCTGAGGTAACGCTCAAACTCATGCACCAACTCTGAAGCTGGCTGCAGTTCGCCTGAGATAAAACGTGCAACAAGATGCTGAGCAGATAAAATCTGTAAGCTTTGCTGATAGGAGGATAACTTCAGCCTTATATCCTGTTGCCTTTGCACCAGCTCATTTTTAATCTGTAGAAAAAGCTGCTGCTCGTAATAGCGAGCACTGAAGTGATAAGACAAATAACCCAGAATTAATGAAGGCAAGACCAGGATCGGCAGCATGTAGACTACTAAAGTTTCACGTAACCTCATGAAGATCCTGGTTTATGCCCTAAAAGCGCTCAATGATGTGGCAAAGCATAACCAGAGCGCTAACGAACTACAAGACTAAGCTTTAAATAGCGTACGGATCCAACGCTCTTCAGTAATAAAGTTCCAGCTCCAGTTTTTCCATTGTGCTGATAACCCTTGTGCCACTATTTGATCTTCGGTTTTTCCTTCAGCTTTTAACGCATTCACTTCAGCCAGCGTCTGTTCCATCATGGCTAAAAAGCGCTGTAAGCCAGCCTTATCCATCAAATCACCATGGCCTGGTATCAGCTTGGTTTTGTCATCAATCTGACTGAGCAACAGTTTGACGTTGCTAATATAGCCCGCAACTGAACCACCGCTATTCAGATCAATAAAAGGAAAACGGTCAGCAAAAAACAAATCGCCCAAATGCAACACATTGGCCTCTTTAAACCAGACGACCAAATCACCATCGGTGTGACTAACAGGCATAGTTACCAGCTCTAAATTCACGCCATTGAGGCTTAATTGTTTTTCACCGATAAAAGTCTCTGTAGGCAAACCTGCCACCGGGAATTTGCTGTCCGCTTTTAACCGGGTTAATACATTGGTATGTGCAATAATCTCAGCACCAGAAGCTAAAGCCGCATTGCCATTGACATGATCACCATGAAAATGGGTATTGATAAGAGTCTTGATCTGCACCCCGGCTTGTTTGCTTTCAAGCTCAGCCTTGATTTGAGCTGCCATATGCTCGTACTGTGAATCCACCACCAGCGCACCTTGTGGCCCTACAACAGCAGCAATATTACCGCCAGCCCCTTTAATCATATATATATGCGGTGCTAATTCAGTGCTTGTGACCTGTACTTTATCCTGAGCAGTGACAGCAGCGGATAACATCAATGCCAGTAAAACCGTTACTTTTTTCATACCCTTCCTTATGCAAAGAAAAATTTCGCAGCAAAAACTGCGGTTAACACCCAGACGCTCAAGGTCGTTTTCGATAAACGTCCTGTGACCAAACACAGAACCGCATAGGTAATAAAGCCCATGCCTATACCATCGGCAATAGAAAACGTCAGCGGCATCATTATCAGGATTACGACCACTGGCACAGATTCGATCAGATCATTCCACTCTACATGCTGCAAACTGCTCAGCATTAGAGTGGCAACATAAAGTAGTGCCCCTGCCGTGGCATAAGCTGGCACCATAGCCGCCAGCGGAGATAACCAAAGTGCAGCTAAAAAGGCCAGCCCAACCACTATTGCAGTTAACCCAGTACGCCCTCCTGCACTGACACCCGCGGTGCTTTCCACATAACTGGTGGTAGTGGAGGTACCCAATAAAGAGCCTGCTATAGTGGCAGAACTATCGGCCAATAAAGCATCTTTTAAACGGGGGATATCACCGTTGGGTTTCATTAAACCCGCTCTTTGACTGACCGCCACCAAAGTGCCTGAGGTGTCAAATAGGTCTAAAAACAACAAACTTAAAATGACCGGAATCATGGCCAATTGCAGCACCGAGGCGAAATCCAGCTGCAAAAAAGTAGGAGCTAAAGAAGGGGGTATAGCCACTATGCCATTAAATTCTGTATCGCCCCGCCACCAACCTATAGCAGTGATCACTAAAATACTGATAAACACAGCAGCATGTTGCTTACGATGCGCCAGTGCAAAAATCAGGAAAAAACCTGCGATGGCCAGCAGCACTTTAGGGTCATGTAAGTCCCCCAGAGTCACCAAAGTGGCAGGACTAGCCACTATAATAGTGGCCGTTTTTAATGCAATCAGCGCCAGAAACATACCTATACCAGCAGCTATACCCATCTTTAACGCAAAAGGGATACTTTGAATAATCCACTCGCGAATTCTAAAAATGCTTAGCAATAAAAACAAAACACCTGAACAAAATACTGCAGCTAAAGCCGTCTGCCAGCTATGACCTTGTTCCAGCACTATCACATAAGTAAAAAAAGCATTCAGCCCCATACCCGGAGCCAAAGCCACAGGCAGATTCGCCAGCATGCCCATAGCAATAGAACCAAAAGCTGCAGCCAGACAAGTGGCAACAAAAACAGCGCCGTGATCCATGCCGGTTTGCGCCAGCATACTGGGGTTCACAAACAGGATATAACTCATCGCCATAAAAGTGGTTAAACCTGCGATCAGCTCTTGTTTGATACTGGTCTGGCGCGCCGTCAGCTCAAAATAACGATCTATAAAATTCATAAAGAATTATCCATTTGTGAAAAGCCAATCTGTCACTTGCCTATGTGCCATGATCTATAAAGCAAAAACCCGAAGCATAGCCCCGGGTCTTTAAACAGCCAAGCAAATTTTAGTTTAGAGGCAGTAGTAAGCGGCCAAAGCAGCCACTGGTGCGGCTGATGGTTTACCATGTTGCCAGTCGCCGCCGTCCACACCACTGCCCGCTATATCAATATGACAATAAGGCAGTGGATGTTCTGCATTTAATCCATGTTGATCCAAACCAGCAGCAGCCACTAAAAACGCCATTGGGAACTGGTGGCCACGAGGAGTTACCGAAGAAGCAGCATTATTGCAGCTTAATAAATCATCGGCAGAAGTGCGGCCTTTGATAAAGCTGAAGTCTTCACGACGACTGCGGGATATTTCGCTTGGGTCTGCCCATAAATCACCAATCATCGCTAAATCGGCGGACAAAGCTATACGACGGGCGGCACCGTTTTCCACCAAAGCAGTATAAGGGCCAACAGCACGTGCAGCATGGCCTGTTAAAGTCGCAATCGAATACAAGGTCGGATTGACCGCAGTTTTGGCGTCTTCACGTAAATGCGATAGTAAGTCGGCCAGTACCAGACGGCCTTCAGCGTCCGTATTACCGATACGTACCCGCATACCAGCATGGCTGGTAATAATTTCATCCGGCACAAAAGCATCTGCACCTATGCTGTTACGTACAGCGCCAATTTCAGCAATAATTTTTAACCCTTTAGGCTTCAGCAAAGCTACAGTTTTCAGAAAACCAGCCACAGCAGCAGCACCACCTTTGTCACGGCTCATACCTGCCATGCCGCCGCCGATTTTTAAGTCGGCACCACCAGTGTCATACACCAGACCTTTGCCGGCAAATAACAGGGTTTGTTCGATTTCGCCTTCGCCCTGATATTCCAACCGGATCACTGCTGGTTTATGGCGGTCCACCTGCAAAGAGCAACGGGCTACGGCCATCAGCAATGGATAGTCTTTTTGCAACACGTCGACTTTGGTTTCTACCGAAACCTGAACATCAGTACCCGCAAAAGCTTCCACACAATAATCGGCAAAACGACGCGGAGCCATACGTTCAGGCTCAGTACCACATAAGTCACGGGCGACACGCTTCCCGGCTTCCACAGCACTCATATAACTGGCTTGCTGTTCCGATACTCCAATCACACCAATCTGGATAACAGGTTCAAGCACTGCTTCACCACGGGCTTCACGGCCCTCTAAAGGCTGCCATAAGGCCTGACAAGCACCTAAATAGGCCACTTCAGCTGCATATTGATAAGCATCAGAGTCTGGCGCTATCACATATAAAGCAGGAGATTTAGCACCTGCAGCTTTAGCCTGAGCAATCCCCTGCTTCGCTGCATCATAAAAGCTACGGACATCATCATAATCCCTGTCCAGCGGGCCTGTAGGCGAAAGCACCAGACGTTGGCCCGGCGCTTTTCCTGACAGTAACAGTACAGTTTCTTTACCAATTCGACTGTCGATCGCTGCAGCAGCGTCGATTTCAGACTGTAATTCAGTCACCGCAGTAAAACCGGCTGCAACAATAATCAGTGCATCCCATTGGGTGTCATTCAGTGCAGCCTGAACAGAAGAGATAGCAACAGCGACAGGATAAGACATAAAGATGACCTCAGGAAAAAAATGAGCTGCATTATTGAATAGGTTGGGCTTTGAGGCAATAGAGCGAAATGAGGAGAGGTACAGGGCTTGTAGCTAAAAACTGACAAGCCAGCTAAAGCTGGCTTGACGGACATTTAACAGATGAACATATACTGCATCAGATAATTTTATTCTGCTGCCATTCCTGCTCTTTTTTCATCCGCTCTTTGCGTTTTTCACAAGGCGTATCGCAATCACAGGCCTTTTCTATACCTAAAGCACCTAAACCACCACAGCTGCCTGCTATGGTTTTACGTTGCACCATATAGCCGATAGCCATAGCAGCAACTACAACTATCAGGATGACAAAAGTAAAAATAAAAACTTCCATAGCAACCTCATCAAACTTAGAAGTTCTGAACAAACAGTCTGCCTGCTTGCCCGTTACAGGCCGCTATTGTAACAAGTTTCGGCCACATACCCTAAGTAAAAACAAATAGCAGACAAATAAAAATGGGGTCCCAGGGACCCCATTCTCAATTTGCTTTGGCTTAACCGCCGAAGTCATCCAACAGTATGTTGTCGTCTTCTACGCCTAAGTCTTTGAGCATGTTGATCACCGCTTTGTTCATCATCGGTGGACCACACATATAGAACTCACAGTCTTCCGGAGCTTTGTGGTTTTTCAGGTAGTTTTCAAACAATACGTTGTGAATAAAACCTGTGTAACCAGTCCAGTTATCTTCCGGCTGCGGATCAGACAGCGCTGTATGCCAGACAAAGTTTTCATTTTCGGCAGCCAGCATGTCGAAGTCTTCAACATAAAACATTTCACGCTTAGAACGGGCACCGTACCAGAAGCTCATCTTACGTTTGGATTTCAGACGACGTAACTGGTCAAAAATGTGCGAACGCATTGGGGCCATACCAGCACCACCACCTACGAATACCATTTCTGCTTCAGTTTGTTTCGCGAAGAATTCACCAAATGGACCAGAAATCGTTACTTTATCGCCAGCTTTTAAGCTCCAGATGTACGAAGACATTTTACCGCAAGGTAAGCTCAGGTTATTTGGCGGCGGAGACGCGATCCGCACGTTTAACATGATAATGCCTTCTTCTTCCGGATAGTTCGCCATAGAGTAAGCTCGAATAGTTTCTTCGTCTACTTTGGACTCCAACGTAAAGAACTTAAAGCGTTCCCAGTCACCGCGGTATTCAGCCGGAATATCAAAATCAGCATACTTCACATGGTGCGCAGGGGCTTCAATCTGAATGTAACCACCAGCACGGAAAGGTACTGATTCGCCGTCAGGAATAGCCAGCTTCAATTCTTTGATAAAGGTTGCTTTGTTATCGTTAGAGATAACAGTACATTCCCATTTTTTAATACCAAAGATTTCTGGTTCAACTTCAATTTCCATGTCAGTTTTTACACTGACCTGACAAGCTAAACGACAACCTTCACGACGATCACCTTTAGTCAGATGGCCCATTTCCACAGGTAAAACGTCGCCGCCACCTGCATGAACATGAACACGACACTGACCGCAAGAACCACCGCCACCACAAGCTGACGACAGGAAAATGCCTCTGTCAGCTAAAGCGTTCAGTAATTTGCCGCCGGCTTTTGTCTGAATAGCTAACTTAGGGTCGCCATTCACTCCAATGGTAATGTCACCTGAAGACACCAGTTTGGCTTTAGCAGCTAAAATCATAACAACTAAGGCTACAACCAGCAGGGTGAACATCCCAACGCCAAGATATATCTCTTGCATTGTTCTTTCCTTTTACAGCAATTGCTTACAGTGAAACGCCTGAGAAGGACATAAAGCCCAAGCCCATTAAACCAACCATGATAAAACGTGAACCTAAACCACGCACGCCTGCTGGCATGTCGGCATATTTCAGTTTTTCACTGACGGCGGCCATTAATGTGATAGCCAGAGTCCAGCCAACACCACTACCTAAACCAAAGACTACGCTTTCACCGAAGTTATAGTCGCGCTCAACCATAAAGGCTACAGCACCAAAAATCGCGCAGTTTACGGTGATCAAAGGTAAGAAAATACCTAAGGCGTTGTACAAAGCAGGTACGTACTTGTCTAAGAACATTTCTACGATTTGTACCAAAGCCGCGATCACACCAATGTAGGTGATAAAGCCAAGGAAACTTAAATCTGTATCAGGAAAACCAGCCCAGGCTAAAGCTCCAGGAGCTAACAGGTTATGGAAAACCAGGTTGTTCACAGGCACAGATAAACCCAAAACGAAAGTGACAGCAATACCTAAGCTGAACGCCGTTTTGACTTGTTTAGACACTGCAATAAAAGTACACATACCGAGGAAAAAGGCCAAAGCCAGGTTCTCGATAAAGACAGCACGGACAAATAAACTAATGTAATGTTCCATCGATAGCCCCTTATGCCTTCTCAACTTGTTCTGGACGGAAAGCACGCAGTATCCAGATCAACAAGCCAATAATGATAAACGCACTAGGTGCAATCAACATCATACCCATAGGCTGATACCAGCCGCCGGCACTGACTAAAGGCAGAATTTCCACACCAAATAAAGTACCAGAACCAAAGAGTTCACGGATAAAGGCAACAATCAGCAACAGCACCGAGTAACCCAGACCATTACCAATACCGTCCAGGAAACTCATACCAGGACCTGTTTTCATCGCATAAGCTTCAGCACGGCCCATCACGATACAGTTGGTGATAATCAAGCCTACGAATACCGACAGCTCTTTCGCCACATTATAAGCAAAAGCTTTTAACACCTGATCCACCACAATAACCAGGGACGCAATAATAGTCATCTGAACTATGATACGAACGCTGGAAGGTATATGGTTACGGATCAAGGAGATAAACAGGTTAGAGAATGCAGTTACCACAGTAAGTGCAATACCCATAACCAAGGCTTTTTCCATTTTGGTTGTTACTGCCAAAGCAGAACAAATACCCAAAACCTGCAAAGCTATAGGGTTGTTGGCAAATATAGGGCCAAACAGAACGGTTTTAATTTCTTTTGCACTAGCCATTGTTTAATGCTCCGTCACGAACTTTGGTCAGGAAAGGTGCAAAACCTTTGGCTCCTGCCCAGAAATCGAAAGTATTCTGCACACCATTGCTGGTTAAAGTGGCGCCTGACAGACCATCTACTTCATAAGCTGAAGTTGGATTGGCGTTGCCTGGTTTCATCACTTTAATGGCTGGGGCACCAGACTCATCTAACAACTTTTTACCAACGAACTGAGCTGTCCATTTTGGATTCTGCACTTCACCACCTAAACCGGCCGTTTCGCCTTGTTCATAGTAGTTAATACCTTTGATGGTATTACCGTCATTATCCAAAGCTAAAAACGCATGCATAGTTGACCACAAGCCATAACCATGTACCGGTAGCACAATGGCAGACAACTTGCCTGACTCAACGCCTTCGTTATAAGCAAAATACACAGGAGCAACATTGGCACGGCTTTTAATCGAAGCCTTGTCATCAGCACCTTCCAACTTGATGCTGGTTTCTGGTGCTTTCATTGCTCTGCGGTAATCATAGCTTTCAGGAGCCATATCAACGAATTCACCCGTATTCAGATCAACTAAACGCTCCTGAATATGTTTGGTGTATAACTCTTTGATATTGCCTTCACTCAATAAGCCTGTCACTGCCAGAACGTTTTTCTGAGAGTCCAGTAACTTGTTTTCAACTTGTTTTGGCCGCAGCTGAACAGCAGCTGTTGATACCAAAATGGCGCAGACTAAACATAAAGCAATCACCACAAAAAAGGTTTTGCCAATACTATCGTTATTACTAAACATTACGGGCAAGCCTCCGATTGATATTCGCCTGAGCCACCATGTAGTCAAACAATGGGGAGAATAAGTTAGCGAACAAAATAGCTAACATCATGCCTTCAGGGTAAGCAGGGTTGACCACACGGATCATCACCACCATAAAGCCGATCAGGAAACCATAAGCCCATTTTCCAGGATTAGTGAATGACGCTGAGACTGGGTCAGTTGCCATAAAGAACATACCAATAGCAAAACCACCCAGAACAATGTGCCAGTACCAAGGCATAGCAAACATAGCGTTAGTTTCTGAACCAATCATATTGAACATAGTGGCAAATAAAGCAGTACCAGCTAATACACCCAACACAATGCGCCATGAAGCAATACGGAAATAAATTAAGGCTAAACCACCGATCATCAGAGCTAAGAAGGATGTTTCACCGACTGAACCTGGGATAAAACCATAGAAAGCATCCCACCACTGGGCATTAATAGACCAGTCAGACACTTCGCCATTCACTGCTTTAGACAACCAGGTTGCACCTGAATAGCCATCAGCCACTGTCCATACTTTGTCGCCTGAAATCTGTGCAGGGTAAGCAAAGAACAGGAAAGCACGACCAGCTAACGCCGGGTTTAAGAAGTTACGACCTGTACCACCAAAGACTTCTTTTGCTACAACCACACCAAAGGTAATACCTAAAGCGGCTTGCCACAGAGGGATAGAAGCAGGAAGAATTAAGGCAAACAGGATAGAGGTGACAAAGAAGCCTTCGTTCACTTCATGCTTACGCACTGAAGCAAACAATACTTCCCAGAAACCACCGACGATAAATACAGTGGCGTAAATAGGCAGGAACCAAACAGCACCGTACCACATTTTACTGCCCCAGCCAGATTCAGCACTCAGTTCACCACCGAGTAACTGGAACAAAGCCACCTGCCAGGTGTCAGGCGTACCAAAACCAGCCTGCAGCGCGATAACCGCCTGATGACCGATATTGAACATGCCAAAAAACAATGCAGGGAATAACATTAACCAGACAAAAATCATGATACGTTTCAGATCGATACTGTCACGCACATGAGTACCCGCTTTGGTCACAAGACCTGGGGTATACAGAACTGTAGCTACGGCTTCGTATAAAGCGTACCACTTCTCGTACTTACCGCCTTTCTCGAACTGCGGCTCAATACTTTCTAAAAAATGCTTTAAACCCATTTTTAGCCTTCCTTCTGGATCGTCGTCAGGCACTCACGCAATGCTACGCCATAGTCATATTTACCAGGGCAAACAAAGGTACATAATGCCAAATCTTCTTCATCCAGCTCTAAACAACCTAAAGAGACTGCACCATCTGAATCACCAACCAACAGGTCACGTAATAGCAGAGTAGGCAGAATATCCAGTGGCATCACACGTTCATAGTTTCCAATAGGAACCATAGCCCGAGATGAACCATTGGTAGTAGTGGTCATGTTAAACAGACGCTTTGGATTTAAATGCGATAAATAAGCACGGGTGACTGAGAATTTTTCAGAACCAGGCATAACCCAGCCTAAAAACTCTTTGTCGTAGCCTTCAGCCAACACAGACACCTGATTGTGGAAACGGCCTAAATAACCGTGAACACCAGTGGCTGCCGCACCTGCTAATACAGAACCGGAAATAATACGGTTCTGACCTTCCTGCAGCTCACCTGCGGTCAGTTCAGCCAGAGATGCACCAGCAATAGTTTTCAGCAAACGTGGATTTTTCACTACAGGACCGGCTAAAGAGATCACACGTTCAGCATTCAGTTGACCTGAAGTGAACAGTGCGCCTATAGCAATGACGTCCTGATAGTTAATATGCCACACCACTTTTTTGATGCTGACTGGATCAAGGTAGTGAATATGAGTGCCTGGTAAACCAGCAGGGTGTGGACCGTCGAACTCTTCAACCTGCACTGCAGGAACTGAAGGAATTGAGGCACCCGCTTTTTTACACAAATAGACTTTATCAGACAAACGGGATAACACTGTTAAACCATTGCTGAAGTCAGCACTACGCTGCGCTATCACTACTGTCGGATCAGCAGCTAATGGATTGGTATCCATAGCAGTGACGAAAATAGCTCGTGGCGTGCTGTCAACAGCTGGTGAAGTGCTGAATGGTCTGGTGCGTAAAGCAGTCCACAAACCTGAACCTGTTAAGTTCTTCTTCACTTGTTCAACAGTTAACGAAGCAAGTTCTGCAGCGGTAAAGGAATCAAAAGTAACAGAATCGTCACCTTCAGCTTCAATCACAACAGACTGCAACACACGCTTAGCACCGCGGTTGATTTCTTTGACTGTACCGGCAACAGACGCCGTGAAAAACACGCCAAGATTCTTTTTATCTTCAAAAAGAGCCTGACCTTTTTTCACACGGTCCCCAACCTCTACCAGCATTGTAGGACGCATACCGACGTACTCTTCGCCTAGTACAGCAACGTGTTTGATGGCCGGGCCATCATGTATGTCTTGTTTGGGACTGCCCGAGAGGGGAATGTCCAATCCTTTTTTGATTTTTATCATACGTACTTGCACTTTTTAACGGGAAGAAACAGGGCCTGGTTTAATCGGCTGCTCGCCGCGCGTAGCATCCGGGACCTCAACAGCCTAACCTCTGTTGCAGGTGGCGGACACTCGTACCAAAGTCGCGGATTCTAGCACTAAACATAAGTGCTATCTATGTTAATCAACAAAATTATCCGGCATTTCAGCCGACTGAAGCTCAGTGTAGCCAAGTTTTTTAACTTTGCCTTTTGCCGCAGCTTCAATGCTTTCAAATTCAGTTAATTTGGCCAAAAACCAAAGAATGATTAAAAAAAAGCCGCATGAAGCGGCTTTTCAAAGTTACTGCACCAGATTTTTCAGTGGCAATAAGGCCGGCACATCGGCGTCGTAATCGACATGGTTGTAACCAAAACCAAACAAGCGCAGGAATTCATTGTGATAGCCTTTGTAATCGGTCAGCTCATCAATGTTTTCTGTCGTCACCTGTCCCCATAAGTCTTTTACCGCAGACTGAATATGATCAGACAATTCTTTGCCATCCATACGCAAACGACCGCCTTCATCTAAAGTACGGCTGTTGTTGTAAAGAGCTTGCTGGAACAAACCATAAATCTGTTCGATACAGCCTTCATGCGTACCTTCAGCTTTCATCACCCGGTACAACAAAGAGATATACAGCGGCATAATAGGAATAGCGGAACTGGCTTGAGTCACTAAAGCTTTTAAGGAAGCCACATAAGCGTGACCAGCAACCGAATCCAGTTTTTGCGTGATCGCAGTAGCAGCACGGTCTAAATCTTCTTTCGCTTTGCCGATAGTGGCTTTGCCATAGATAGGCCAGGTCAGCTCTTTACCAATGTAGGTGTAAGCAACGGTTTGACAACCCTCAGCTAAAACACCTGCAGCATGCAGCTGATCCAACCAGCGTTCCCAGTCTTCCCCCCCCATGACTTTGACGGTATTGAAGATTTCTTCATCAGATGCAGGTTCAACAGAAACACTTTCAATTTCACGTTTACTGGTGTTTAACGTCTTGGCGGTATAAGCCTGAGCAATAGGCTTTAAAACTGAGCTGTACACTTCGCCTGTTACCGGGTCTTTGCGACGTGGAGCAGCCAGGCTGTAAACCACTAAATCAATTTTGCCCATTTCACTGCGGATTAAATCAATAGCCTGAGACTTTAGCTCGTCAGTAAAAGCATCACCATTCAGGTGCTTGTTCCACAAGCCCTCAGCTGCTGCAGCCTGTTCAAAAGCTACAGTGTTGTACCAACCGGCTGAAGCTGTTTTTCCTTCGGTAGGTTCTTTTTCAAAAAAAATCCCTAAGGTTTTAGCGCCAGAAGCAAAAGCTGATGTAATACGGGAGGCCAGGCCATAACCTGTTGAAGCGCCAATAACTAATACATTTTTTGGACCGCCGGCCACAGGGCCTTTGGCTTTGACATAATCAATTTGTTCTTGCACATGAGCCGCACAACCGACTGGATGGGCGTTAGTGCAGATAAAACCACGAATTTTAGGTTGGATAACCATAACAAAACCTATTGTTGGTTGAAAATTGTCAGCTAGTTTAAGCCGTTAGCTTAAAAAACAGGTCTGATCAGCAAAAATAGCAGCATTGAGCATTCAAAAACAAGAACTTAGTCACATCTGCAGCTGGATGAAAAACACAAAATAAAATAAAGCAGCGGATAAAGTCAAAGCGTCTTACGACGCTTTGACTAAGTAGGGTCTCAGGACTCCGGCAAGGCAGTTTTTTCTTTTTTACTGCCACCAAAACATTTAGGCGAAGCCGGTGGTTTTTCGGCGTAATACTCGTACCATTCGCCAGGCGTATAGGTATGCAAGGCTAAAGCATGAATTTTTTCGGCTAACTCCTCGGCCACTATGGCATTGACTGCTCTGTGGCGGTTTAACAATCTCATGCCATCAAAGGCATTTGTTACTATCACGACTTTGAAATGTGATTCAGAACCCGGTGCCACACTGTGCATATGGCTTTCATTGACCACGTCAAGGAACACAGGATCAAATGCGCTCAATAACTTCTGTTCTATTGCGGTATGAACCAACATAGCTGAACCCCTTTATTGCTCCCTCACCTCTACTCTAGTTAAGGCAATGCGCCTTGTCAGCCCGATTTTTTGCGAAAGTGAAGGAAAATCCGCTAAGCGACTGCTGCCATAGAGAAAATATAATTAAGTTGTTTTTTGCTTGATTTCACGGAAAGTCAGGTTTACGCGACCTTGTGTTGCCGCAGCCATTTTAGGAACTCTGTGTTGCCAATACTGCTGACATTGACCAGTCATCAACAATAAAGAACCATGCCCCAACTCAAGCTTAAGCAGTGTACCTAAGTTCTTGTGTTTTAAATCGAAAAATCGCTGCTGCCCCAAGCTTAACGACGCAATGTGTGGATTTTCACCCAGCTCCGGTTCGTCATCACTATGCCAGCCCATATGTTGCTGTCCATCAGCGTACCAGTTCAGCAATACCGAATTAAAGCGCGTCTGACACAGCTGATTTACCCTGTCTGTTAATTGCTTTACCAGCGGATGCCAGGGTTCAGGCTCAAATAATACGCCTGAATATTTGTAACTGCAGTGCGGATCGCCCATCCATACCTGCAGCCTTGGAATAAGCACGGCTTTGCCAAAGATTTTTATCGCTGGCTGCTGCCAGTTTAATTGCTGCACCAATTGCTGATAACAGCGCTCTGCCTGCTCTGGCGAGAGCCACTTCGGCCAAAATAACAACTCTGCTTGCGGTAATACAAAGTGTTGCAACGATCCATGGTTGTCGCTCTGGTGTGCTCGTGTCAAAATACAACCTTCTCTTCTTTAAGTTGAATGGCATGAATACTATTTTTACCGTCGCTGACAAGCAACTGCAGCTGGACAGATTACCACTGGGGCAAAGTAATCGCAGCTTACAAGCCTGGGATGCAGCCGATGAGTTGCTGTTGCAACAAGCGCTGCCTTTGATCAATGAACGCGCCGGCTTAAAGGTATTAGTGATGCACGATTTGTTTGGCGCTTTGTCCTGTGCTTTAGGTAACTACCCACACAGTCAGCAAAACGATTCAGTACTAAGCCAGCAAGCAACTGTTCATAACAGACAACAAAACGGCTTGTCTGCCGATGCCGTCAGCTTTCTGGACAGTGTTACGGCTTTACCAGCCGATTTGGATCTGGTGCTGTTAAAAGTACCCAACAACCATGGTTATCTGCGTTTTATGTTGCAGCAATTGAGTCAGGTGGTTCGGCCTGACACCATCATTATCGCTGCAGCCAAAGCCAAAGATATTCATAAAAACTTATTGGCTATTTTTGAGCAGGAATTAGGCGCAACTCAGGCTTCTCTGGCACAGAAAAAATGCCGAACTATCCATTGTAAGCCTCGCGGTGAAGCCCGTGCTTTTACTTACCCTATTCAATGGGAATTACCTGATTATCAGTTAACACTGGTGAACCATGCCAATGTGTTTGCCAAAGAGCAACTGGACATAGGCGCGCGTTTCCTGCTGGAACATTTACCTGTGCTTGATGCAGGCGCTTTAGTGGCTGATTTAGGCTGCGGCAACGGTGTGCTTGGCATTGCTTTGTTAAAACAACAGCCTGAAGCCAAAGTAATATTTACTGATGACTCTTATATGGCTGTGGCATCTTCCAAAGCCTCTGTCGAAGCGAATGTACCTGAACTAATAGCTCAGGCCGAGTTCAGAACAGACGACTGTTTAGCCACTCAGGCCGATCAGAGCCTGGACTATGTGATCTGTAATCCGCCTTTTCATCAACAGCAGGCTGTAACAGAACATATTGCATGGCAGATGTTTAATGACGCAAAGCGTTGTTTGAAAGCCGGTGGCAAACTACGTATCGTGGCCAACAGACATTTGCCTTATTACGAAAAAATGACAGTACTGCTGGGCGGTTGCCGCCATATTGCCAGCAATAATAAATTTGTGATCCTCGAATCAACCAAAAGGAAATAACTATGGCTTCTCTTATGCGTCCGGTTTTATTAGCTTTCAGTCTGGCTTTAGCCGCCTGTAGCAGCACTTCGTCTTCTTTTTTAGTCACACCTCAAGTGTTCTGGAATCAAAGCAAAGCACTGTCTGGTGCCGAATTTGTATTAACAGTGGTGGATCAGCGCCCTTCTGATCAAACCTTGTTTTTACGCAAAGGCACTGCTGTCACCAGCATGCCGACCAGCAATAACCTGGCTCAACAGCTCGAATCTACATTAACAGACGCGATGACGGCTCAAGGCGCTAAATTAACGTCCAGCAGCGTTACCACCATGACCATTCAAATTCTGAAACTGTCCGCTGATGCAGACCAACGTACAGTAGAGCACGTGGTGAAAAACGATGTGGAACTGCGTATCGCTATTCAAAACCACAATGGCTCTTTTGATAAAGTCTATGCAGGCAAAAGTAGCTTCTCTGGCCCATTTAAATTAGACAACGCTGCGGCCGAAGTGAAGTTACGTGTATTAACTGAACAAGTGCTGGCTGAATTGCTGAACGACAGCAGTTGGCATTCTTACGTGAAGGGCTAAGCTATGCGCCTGGTTACTTTCACTTTGCTTGCGCTGTTTTCTGTATCTGCTTTGGCTGCAGTTGATATGAAAAAACCAACTGGCAAATATGTGCAGCAAGATAATTTGTTCCCTAAAGTAAAGCTGGTCACTTCAGTGGGCGATATCACTGTTGAGCTGGACAGAACCAGAGCCCCTTTGGCGGTGAATAACTTTCTGAGCTACGTCAATATCAAAGCCTATGACAATACGGTATTCCACCGTCTTGAGCCTGAGTTTGTTGTACAGGGCGGCGGTTATAAACCTGATCTGGCGCCCATAGACGAATTTCCGGCTGTATTTAATGAGTCAGGTAATGGCGCAAAAAATCAGTTGGGCAGTATAGCCATGGCTCGTAACAACGATCCACACAGTGCGACCAGTCAGTTCTTTTTTAACCTCAATGACAATACCAGTTTAGATCCTGGCAGAAACTGGGGTTACACAGTCTTTGGTCAAATCCAGGATGGCTTTGAAGTGCTTGAAAAAATAAAGCTGCTGGAAACCCATACCGATGAAAAAACAGGCTGGCAAAATGTGCCTAAACAGCCCATCATTTTAAAACAAGTGATTTTACAGCCAGAACAATAAAGCCCGACTATACTTGCCCTGAGCGCACAGAGCTGGCGTGGTGCCAGCTCTGACAGGGATCAGACCTATGTTAGAGCCCTTTATTGAACAAAAATCACGACAGTTGATTTTTTACCTTTCCCGTTTCCTGCGTGGCCGTCTGCCGCACAGAGAACTGCATTTATTTGTCTGGGATACGCTGGAAGAATGGTCACAGCTTCGTGTCAGAAGCTGGCGGCCTGAAACTTTGCGTGAACAGGTGTTCTGGCATTTGCTGTACCAGATTGAATACTGGTCGGAGCCAGAACTGAAACAAAACCTCAGAGTACGGCGCGAATTACAGTATTGTTTGAGCTTTTTACATGGCTACGGCCAACTGCCTTACTATTGTGTCGGGGTAAGGCCTTGATCTAATTTATTGAAGCTGTAAGCTGGTTTCATCTTTTTTTGCTCGGACTGCTGTCTTGTCTGCCATCGCTACGTTTTTCTCCTCTTTGCAACTCTATTGCCAACGCCGGGTATTAACCATCTTTATTTTGGGTTTCTCCGGTGGTCTGCCGTTAATGCTGGTGTTTGGAGTGTTGTCTTTCTGGCTCAGAGAGGCCGGAGTATCCCGTGAACAAATAGGTTACTTCAGCTGGGTGATTATGGTCTATGCGATCAAATTTATCTGGTCTCCTTTGATAGACCACTTAAGTTTACCAGGCCTGAAACGCTGGCTGGGACGTCGGCGCAGCTGGCTGATTTTGTCGCAAAGTCTAATCATTCTGGCCGTACTTTTAATGGCCAGTATGGACCCACAAACAGAGCTGAAATGGATGGCATTGTGTGCTGTGTTACTGGCCATAGCCTCGGCTACACAGGACATCACTATAGATGCCTATCGGATTGAAGCGGCACCAGAGCGTTTACAGGCGGTACTGGCAGCTGCTTATCTGGCTGGTTATCGGCTGGCGATGATTTTCTCGTCTGCTGGTACTTTATGGATAGCCGCTTTATTCAGCAGTTCTGAAACAGGTTATGATCTGAATGCCTGGCAATCTACATATCTGGTGATGGCTGGTTGTATGGCTTTAGGTTTATTGACGACCCTGCTCTCTCCTGAACCTGTTGTTGAACCACAAATCCATATCCAGACAACAAAGAGCTCTGTCAGCCAAAAATTACTGAACTGGCTCAAGGTGGCCGTAGTCGGTCCTTTTGTCGACTTCTTTGCCCGCCATGGTCTGAATGCCTTATTGATCTTAAGTTTAATCGCCTGTTATCGCGTATCAGACGTGGTGATGGGGGTAATGGCTAATGTGTTTTATGTCGATATGGGATTCAGCAAAGAAGAAGTAGCCAGCGTGTCGAAAATATTTGGTGTGCTGATGACCTTGCTTGGAGCAGCTTTGGGTGGCTTGCTGATCAACAGCTTTGGTATTTTACGAATATTGTTAGTGGGTGCGCTGCTCAGTGCATGTACCAATTTGCTTTATTGTTACCTGAGTACCCAAGGGCACAACATTCCACTGTTAGTCGCGGTGATCTCTGCTGATAATTTAAGCGCTGGTATAGCGACCAGTGCTTTTATTGCTTACCTCTCCTCTTTGGTAAACCTGGCCTTTACTGCAACACAATATGCTTTGTTTAGTTCCCTGATGTTGTTATTACCTAAGTTCCTCGGCGGCTTTTCTGGCGGCTGGGTAGAAGTGATGGACTATCAGGCCTTTTTTATCATGACAGCACTGATGGGATTACCCGCCATAGTGCTTTGTTTGATACTGATAAAAAAAACGCCGCATTAATGCGGCGTTTTTTTTCAGATGAAAGCGGATTAGGCTTCAATCAGAACTTGCTTTAACCCATCCATAGGATCTATGGCCAGGGCCTGGCAATAACGAACATATTCAACAACATCGAGACGACGTTCCTGATTCTCCACTTTACCGATAAAAGAATGCGGAGTGCCTAAAATTTCAGACAAACTACGCATGGTATGGCCTTTTTCCTGACGCTGACGCTTCAGCCATACACACAATCTTTTATTTTCATCTGAAATAACGCTTTTAGTACCTTTCATTTGTTGTTCTCCCGGCGTGCGAACGCCTTCTGTTTACGACTTAAACTTCCTGCCAAAAAAAATCCAAAAGCTTATGAGAATGTCCCAATAAGCAAAAAAAGCATTTCATTAAACCATAGGTTGTTCAGAGCGTATAGTTGCATGGTTGAAAAAGTAGCCACTTATCTCTGATTTTTGTCGATTAATCGTTCCAGTTAAATAAAGGGAACAAAGGGTTTTGCATAAGGCATAGCAACCAATGCAAACGACTATCAGCTATGTTTCCACAACAGGTCTGACTGGCAGCTGAATGAAGTTTTGTAAGGAGTGAAAATTAAAAAGGCCTCTGCACTGCAGAAGCCTCTTTCTAAGTCGCACTGACTTGAATGGACTAAACGGAGAAACTGGATCCGCAACCACAGGTTGTAGTTGCATTGGGGTTTTGCACAATAAAACGGCTACCTTGCAGACCATCAGTGTAATCCACCACGCCACCTGCCAGATACTGCAGACTCATTGGGTCTACCACCATAATCACGCCATTTTTTTCGACAACCAGATCACCTTCGTTTACTTTTTCATCAAAAGTAAAACCGTACTGGAAGCCTGAACAACCACCCCCTGTAATGTAAACCCGCAGTTTTAACTCAGGGTTTTCCTCTTCGGTGACTAGGGCCAATACTTTATTGGCGGCGGCGTCGGTAAACTGAATAGGAAGCTGTAACTCTGACATATGTCCTCCGGTATAACTGGGCGCGGATTATCTAATACCTGACTAATTTATTCAAGTATTTCGCCGGGCTGTTCAGCAGGCCAGAAAAAGCTCTTATCGACCTTAGCTGACTTGGCCGAACGGGCTGCGGCAACCTTGAGTGCCACATCCACTTTTTCTGGTTTAAAGCCTTCTGGCAAAGAAAACTCACCTTCGATGATCTGAAAATATTTAAAGCTAAAAGCTTTGTCACTTTTGCTGAATCCGGCCAATTGCAACAAATCGATACTGTCTCGTTTATCGCCGCTAAACCCATGTAATTTTAAATCGACTGTACCCTTGGCAAAATTACGTTGTTTATCCTGCTGAATAAGCACCAGATTAAATCTGTACTTAGTGGCAGAAGCGCCAGGACTGATGCTGAAGCTGTCAATAATCAGGCTATCGGCCTGTAATTCAGGGGAAATAATACGCTGGTAAAAAGCCAGTTCTTTACGGGTATCGAACAATTTTTGCTGTTCGGCTTTTAGTTCTTGCTGGATCAACTGCCCGGCACTTTTCTCTACCGCAAGTTCAGCCGTTAAATAGTCATTTTGTTTTAACTGTTCATTCATACTCGCTGTCAGACTGTTGGTTTTTTTCTGACTTTCTTCCAGTTTGGACGACAGCACATTCACTTGTTTCACATAATAATAATTGCCAAACAACTGTCCGGCCAAAGCAGCAAGCCCCATCAGACCTGCGGTTACCAATACTTGTCTCCAACTGCCTTTGAGCCAGAGCATAAACTGCATACGATTCATCAACCTACTCAAATAGTTATGTTACACTTTGCCTATCGCGGACTCAGACACTATAGCATGTTACTACCAGCGGACTGGCAAGCAAAATTACGACTTCGATTGGCTTTCCCTCTTACGTCAGTACAACTCTGCCTACTGGCTATAGTGGCAGGTTTTTTAGCTGCATTAATTATTCTGCTGTTCCGTCTGACTATTATCGGCATCCAAAGTTTCTTTTTAGAACGCACAGATGACTTTTCAGGTATAGCTGAAGGTTATCGTTGGGCTTTGCCTTTTATTGCTGCCATTCTGATCAGTATTATGGCTATGCTGGTGGGGCTTTCTCACTATCGTATGGGTATAGCCTATGTGATCCACCGTATAAAAACCCGCTATGGGGTGATGCCATTCTGGAATACCTTTAACCAGTTTTTTGGTGGCATTATCGCCCTGACCAGTGGTTTCTCTGTTGGACGTGAAGGTCCTTCGGTGCATTTAGGTGCTTTTGGTGCCGGTTTGCTTGGACAATATTTCCACCTGCCTTATAACAGTATTCGTATTCTGGCCGGCTGTGGCATAGCAGCGGCAATCTCAGCTTCTTTTAACACGCCTTTAGCTGCAGTAATTTTTGTGATGGAAGTGGTACTGCGGGAATACCGAATTCATGTCTTTGTGCCTGTGATGCTGGCATCAGTAGTGGGCGCTTTGTTGACCCGTGGTGTGTTTGGTATGGGCAATGATTTGGCGGCATTAAAGATTGTGTCTATCAGTGGCTGGCATCTGCCTTATCTGGTGCTTTGCGGTATCGCCATAGGCGCTGCAGCTTATGTGTTTAATCAAAGCATCTGGCGTATTTTAAAATGGTTTCAGAAATGGCATTTAGCGCTGAAGTTATTACTCGCTGCAGCTATTACAGCAGCTGTGGGTCATCTGGTTCCTCAGGCCATGGGCGCTGAAACAGGGGCCATATTTTATGCTGTGACTGCATCCACCGAATTTTGGTTATTGCTGACTATTTTGCTGGCGAAATTTCTTTTGACCATAGTCGCAGTAGGTCTGGCTGTACCAGGCGGTGTGATAGGTCCGGTTTTTGGTATAGGCATTCTGGCTGGTACTTTACTGGCCTTTTTACCTGTGTTTGTATCGGGCGATGCCAGCTTATCCGGCACTTATGCCACTTTAGGTATGGCGGGTTTTATGGCGGCCACTTTACATGCGCCTTTGGCCGCTTTAGTCGCTGTGATGGAGCTGTCTTACAACCCGGATATTATAGTGCCCGCCATGCTGGTGATTACCTGTGCTTATGTCACCACAGTGCAGCTGTTTAAAAACAAATCCATTTTTGTGCTGCAGTTAGAACTGCAACAACTGCCTTATAAACTGGCACCAGCCGACGATGTGCTGCAAAAGGTTGGTGTGCTGGCGATGCTGGATAAAGACTATTTGCTGATCACAGCCGCAGAGCAGCAACAGATTGAGCAAAAACTGACGGAAAAAGAAGCTCACCAGCTATTGATCCAATACACTGGTAATCCAGAACAGCCTTTCCTGCTGATCGATTATGATCTGGACGCATCCATGACAGGTCAGTCGACTTTATTACATCTGCCAATACAGGGGTTAAGTCATCAGGCGACTATGGCTGAAGTCCATACCCTTCTGGACGAACAAAAAGGTGGGGTGGTGTATATTTTCGACCCACAACAACCCCAACAACTGCTGGGTCTGATCCGCTGGGAACAGGTCCGCGCCCTTTTAACTAAACAGAATAATTTGATCTGATGAATACACTACTTGTCATTAAAGCCTTGCATGTCAGTTTTATGGTGGCCTGGTTTGCCGGAATTTTTTATCTGCCGCGGCTTTTTGTGTATCACGCCGAAACCAAAGACCCAGCCGTCGATGCGCAGTTTAAGGTGATGGAAAGGCGATTACTGTATTTTGTCACACCTTTTGCGGTGCTGACGCTGGTGTTTGGGCTATGGCTGATCCATCTGTATGGTGCAGCCTGGTTTGCAGCAAGTAGCTGGCTGCATTACAAACTCATATTGGTGATTTTGCTTTATATCTATCATGGTTACTGTTTTAAGCTGTTAAGCGATTTTAAACAGGGCAAAAACAGCAAAAGCAGCAGGTTTTACCGCTTCTTTAATGAGTTCCCGGTACTGTTGCTTTTTGCCATTATTTTTCTGGCGATTTTGAAGCCGCTCTAGGCTGATTTTAAGCGGCTTATTTGCTATGATACGCGCCGACTTTCAGCCAGTTTCGGCGCCCCCGCAACCTCTAGCAGATGAGCACCCAGTATGAGCTTTAAAGGCGAACATATCCTCTCCGTCAAACAGTTTGACCGCGACAAAATTCAGCAGGTTTTTGATATTGCCCGCAGCATGGAACCTTATGCCAAACGCCAGAAGCGCACTACAGTGCTGGAAGGTGCGATTTTAGGGAATCTGTTTTTTGAACCCAGCACCAGAACCCGTGTCAGCTTTGGCTGCGCTTTTAATTTATTGGGTGGCGAAGTTCGCGAAACTACAGGTATGCAGTCCTCAGCTTTATCCAAAGGCGAGTCTTTGTTTGATACAGCCCGGGTGATCAGCAGTTACAGTGATGTCATCGCCATGCGTCATCCACAAGCCGGTTCAGTGGCAGAATTTGCCGAGGGCAGCCGGGTGCCTGTACTCAATGGTGGTGACGGTGCCAATGAACACCCAACTCAGGCTTTACTGGATTTATTCACCATTGAAAAAGAACTGGCTGCGTCTCAGCAACCTATAGATGGTATGCATATCGCCATGATTGGTGATTTAAAGTTTGGCCGTACCGTTCATTCGCTATCAAAGTTACTGGCGCTGTATAAAAATATTCAGTTCACTTTGATAGCGCCGAACGAACTGGCAATGCCGGATGATATTGTTTCCCTGATCGAAAATGCTGGTCACAGAGTGACAGTGACGGATCAATTGGCCGGTAACTTAAGCGCTGATATTGTCTATCAAACCCGTATTCAGGAAGAGCGTTTTCCGTCTCAGGAAGAAGCGAATAAATACCGTGGTAAATTTCGCTTAAATCAGGATATTTATACCAAGCACTGTAAATCCAACACCGTGATTATGCATCCGCTGCCACGGGATTCCCGTATCGAAGCCAATGAGTTGGACAACGACTTAAACCTGAACCCTCATCTGGCGATTTTCCGTCAGGCAGATAACGGCGTTTTAGTACGTATGGCCTTGTTTGCTCTGACCTTAGGTGTGGATCAACTGGTTAGTAAATACGAACGTGAAGTGCCCTGGTACAGTAATAAGTAAGCTACAACAAAATTATCTTTAAGTCGGGCTTTGTGCCCGACCTTCTTTTAAAGGTTTCGTTTTAAGGATCTTCTATGTCCAAGTCAGAGCAGTTATTTCAGCAAGCCCAAAAAACTATTCCTGGTGGTGTAAATTCACCAGTTCGTGCTTTTAAAAGCGTCGGCGGCACACCGGTTTTTATCGACAGCGCCAATGGTGCCTATTTATATGATGTCGATGGCAAAAAATATATCGATTACATAGGCTCCTGGGGCCCCATGTTGCTGGGTCACAACCACCCTGCTATCCGCGAAGCTGT
Source organism: Rheinheimera sp. 1928-s (assembly GCF_029269265.1). Taxonomy (GTDB): domain Bacteria; phylum Pseudomonadota; class Gammaproteobacteria; order Enterobacterales; family Alteromonadaceae; genus Pararheinheimera. The sequence goes on along the minus strand of NZ_JARIXP010000001.1, from coordinate 543,796 downwards.
GATTAAAGCTGCTGAAAAAGGCTTAAGTTTTGGTGCACCTTGCCCTGCTGAAATAACCATGGCGGAAACCATTTGCGAATTAGTGCCCAGCATGGAAATGGTTCGTATGGTCAGCTCAGGCACAGAAGCCACTATGAGCGCTATTCGCTTAGCCCGTGGTTTTACCGGTCGCAACAGCATTTTAAAATTCGAAGGTTGTTACCACGGTCATGCCGACTCTTTATTGGTCAAAGCCGGTTCTGGCGCTTTAACTTTGGGTGTACCGAATTCACCTGGCGTACCAGCTGATTTTGCTAAATACACTCTGACGGCAGAGTTTAATAACTTAGAGCAGGTGAAACAGATTTTTGCCGAACAAGGTGCTGATCTGGCTTGTATTATTGTCGAACCAGTTGCAGGCAATATGAACTGTATTCCGCCTGCCCCAGGCTTTTTAGCAGGTTTACGTGCCCTTTGTGACCAGTACGGTGCTGTGCTGATTTTTGATGAAGTGATGACAGGCTTCCGGGTTGCTTTAGGGGGCGCTCAGGCTTATTACAACATCAAACCTGACCTGACCACTTTAGGTAAAATTATAGGTGGTGGTATGCCGGTTGGCGCTTTTGGTGGCCGTCGCGACATTATGCAGCACATCGCACCTTTAGGTGGTGTCTATCAGGCGGGCACTTTATCAGGTAACCCTATAGCTATGGCTGCTGGTTTAGCTGCACTGACAGAAATCCGTAAGCCTGGTGTTTATGATGTACTCACAGCCAAAACCACGCAGTTGATTGAAGGTTTAGCAGCAGCGGCTAAGGAAGTGGGCATTCCACTTGCGACCACTCAGGTCGGTGGTATGTTTGGGGTATTTTTCAGCAATGAAGCGCAAATCACCAACTATCAGCAAGCCACTCAGTGTGATATCGCTGCCTTTAAGCGTTTTTTCCATCTGATGTTGGACCAGGGCGTTTATCTGGCCCCTTCAGCTTATGAGGCGGGTTTCTTGTCTGTCGCTCATACAGATGACGATCTGGCCTACACCATAGCTGCAGCCAAAAAAGCTTTTATCCAACTGAAGGCTTAAAGTCTTCGCTATCACAAATCAGGCTCAGGATGCAGCCAGACAATGTCTGTGTCCTGAACCCTGAATTGCTCTGTAAACAAAGCGCCCTTCCCTGCTATCAAGGCATGAGCCGCTTCTGACAGCGGCCATTGTTGCTGCTGTTTAGTATTCCAGTCGTAATAATTTAACTCTGATCCCTTGTCAGATAACCAATACAAACCGGTTTCAGTGCTGGCCCATGCCTCTGCTGGCGTTGTCCGCCAGTTGATTTGCACTGGCAGTGTCATAAGCTGTCCTTGTTGCCATTGTTTCAGATAAGATGAATCCTGCTGCTGCACAACCAGGCTTTGATCCGGTCCGCACTGCACATTCACTATATCCGTCAACAGTTGACTCACCTTAGCTTGCTCTAGCTGATGTAATGCCCAGCCTTTCTGACCATAGGACGTCCAGTACAAAGCGTCATTGCAGACGACAAAACGTTCACTGCCTGGCAATATTTCGGTCAAAGGCAACAACTCATCTTGCGCTGATGAATACTCAAAGAGTTGTCTATCAATCAATAGCACCAATTTGCCGCCAAACCATAACAGCTGCTGAATCGCCAACTGTGTTTTAAAATGGCTGATTTGCTGTGTGTTTTGCCCGTCCGAACGCCACAGTTGGGGTAAACCTGAGCGGTCTGATACAAAGAAATACTGGTCCTGTAGCACCAGTAATAAAGATTCGGATCTATTACTTTCCACAAAAGGCAGAGCCACTATATGACTGCTTTGCTCCTGCCATTGCAACTGACGTAAATCCGTCACAGCTTGCGCAGGATAAACTGCCAGTAAAGACTGTTTCCATACAGAACTATCGGCCAGATTGAAGGTCATTTCACCAAAGACCCTGCTGTTGCCTGTACGCAGCGACAACACCTGAAGCTGGTGAGCAGACTTATTCACCAACAAGTCATGCTCCCCCCACCAGGTTAATTGATTCGCCGAGAAGTCAAAGTCCGCAATAAGTTTCCAGTCCGAATCTGTCAAATCAAGTTCGATCAGCGAAGAACGACTGTAACCTAACTGAGCTAAGGCATAAGCGGTTTTATCTCTGACAATCAAATGGCTGACACCGCGCCACCAGGCTGGAAACTGCATCAACAAGCGTTGCGAGCTGTCCTGCTGCCACAGCCAGAGTTGGCTTTGTCCGGTAGCCGGATCTAAATCCAGCCAATAGAGGCCATCGGCCGTTATGGCTTGCCCTGCGGCGATAAACTGATGGCAGGAAAACAACGGAGTAGCGGCCGAAAACTGGGGTTTAACAGTTTTACGCCAGAACACACAATCCTGTTGCTGCTGAGCGCGGAATATAATCTGATTTGCCTTGTCCCAATGAGGCTGAGAAAGCTGCTGAAAAGTTTGCTCATCACGGCGGGATTGCATCGAAGGTAATTGTTGCGCCACCCAGCGCCAATTGGATTCATTGGGCAACTGATGTTGAAATAGCAATAAAGACTGATCACTGGATAATAATGGCGTTTGCTCTTTACCGTCCAAAGCGCTGACAGGCGTGACTTGCAAGTAACGGGGTAAGGTTGCTTTTTCGTTCATTTTAATGACCAGCAAAGCAAAACTCAGACTAAAAAGTAACAAGACTAAGGTACTGAACCAGATATAGCGAATACGTTTTAGTTTACTCTTTTTACCACTGTGCCAGCTGTCTATGGCGTGTTGAGTGCTAAGCAAATCCAGAGGAGCCGCCGTGTCTGGTTCTGCAGTATGACTGACTGGAGGCAAATCAACCGCTGCCACAGGAGCCAGCCAGCAGTAGCCTTTTTTCGACAAGGTTGCGATATAAGTCGGTTCCACTCTGCTGTCTTGTAAAGCACGCCTTAGTGCAGCTATGGCTCGGGTTAACGACTCATCCGATCCAAGCCCTTCTCCCCAGACTCCGGACAGAATTTGCTCGCGACTGACCACCAAATCTTTATGATCGAGGAAAAAATTAAGCAGCTTATGCAACCGGGGTTCCAATGTCAGCACCTCCGGATCAGCGGACGCTGACAGAGGCTGTAATTGACCAATGGTACGCAGATACCGCCATTGACCAAAGGTCAGGTAGTCTGCTGTATGTTGCATAAGGATCCGCCTACATAAACAAGTAGGCGGATTATAACCAATTCAGGCGAAAAGTAGAGCGGGAGTTATGCGGCTTTGCGAACTGTTTCTGTTTGCAGTTGTTGTGGCAGCACCTGGTCTGTCACTTCAACATCACGGCAGAATGGCCAGTTCATGCAATAAGCAATATATTGTTTCACCTCTGTTGTTTGCTCAGAAATTTCCACATCACGGCAAAATGGCCAATTCATGCAAGCAGCTATTGTATCTGGTGCCACACTAACAGGCGCAGGGTTAGCGCCAGAAACTAAAGAAGTTGAAGCAATTAAAGCAGCGGCAGCGATAAATTTAATCAGTTTCATAATAGAGTTCCAATGTTGAGTGGTTGAATTTGACCACTGAAGTATCGGTTCCATTAAAAAACATAAACTGATGAAATGATTATAAATTAATGATTAATTTGTGGTTTTTAACTCAAATTTGGCAATATCCAAATCCTGACTTTCACCTATCACCATATAAATATATTGGCCATCATGGCTTAAAGAGAATCTGGACGAATATAAATCAGAAACAAGATCTAAAGGGTATATTGCTTTCTCTTTATAGGAGTAAAAAAATAACTGACTTTGTTGCTTATCATTAACGGCTGAAAAATAAATGCCGTTTTCGCGAAGTACAAAAGTAGAAGACTCAGCAAACATCAAATCTTGAGTGTTTGCGTTTAAAAGCACCTCCCCTTCACCGCTGAACAGAATGTAATCGCCTGTCAAGGCAAGTCTTTTTAACTGGTGATCACTACCTTTACTTTGAACAAATAAATCCACACCATTCAGATAAACCTCAGTTTGGCTCTCCTTATCCAACTGATAAGACATAACCTGCCAGTTGCCTTTATTATTCACCGTATAAAACACGTTATTGGTTTGCTGACCCCAGCTTAAATTTTTAACCACTTCACCTTTTGCACTGATTTTTTTAGACTTGCCTGCTAAATTAAATAGCCAGACCTCCTGATCAATCAGCACCAACAACTGCTTGCCGTCTCCTGAAAATTCCATATCAGAAATCACCACAGAACTTTCAAACTGACTAATCATCTCTTGTCTGCCATTCGGATAAAATAACCAGATTTGCGGCAAACCAGTTCGCATAGAAACAGCTGCTGTGGGTCCGTCTACAGCAGGGTTAGCCTCGACCAGGCGTTCGCTGCGATTGGACTTAAATACTATTTCTTCTGAGGCTGTTGGGTTCGTTATAGGATTATTAAATTTTTTAATATAATAATTGCCATAACGCCCTATCGAGCCATAAAACTCACCGTCGCCTCCTAAAGCAATTTCATAAGCATGATTATTGGTTAAGGCCACAGTCTGTTGTTCAGCTGTATTGATATTCACACTTTCAATATTCCATTTACGGGCAGGGTAATAAATAAACTCATCGTTATGACTCCAAGCCAAATCTCCCGGATAACTATGCTTTAGATGCAGCAACAACGAAGTTTCTCTGCTATTTAAATCCATAATCCAAATTTGCACTGAGTTGCTGGCCACATCCCGCAAAAAGGCTATTTTATCGCCACCATGCGAGTAACGGGCAGTAAAGTCTCCTATGCCAGAGTTGCTGGGTAAAACCAGTTGCGTTTTAGTACCTGAAGCTATATCTAATGAAAAAATGCTCATACGCTGGGCGTTGTTTTCATTGCTACCGAATAATAAAGACCTGCCATCAGGAGCCCAAGAGATGCGAGTAGAAGTACCATCGAGGCCACATGAAGTGAGCAATTTATCTTCCACAACAGACTGAGCAGAGTCTTCGGCAAAACTCAATAAGCGAATTTCACAAAGTTCTCTGTATTTGATTCGCTGATAGGCAATAGCTTTGCCATCTGGCCGAAAACTGGCACCAAAGTCGTGGGAATCACTATCTGTTAATTGTTGAGTCTGATGCGTCTGCAAATTTTGCAGCATCAGTACATTAGAGTGATTTTTATCTTTCTGATAACTATAAACCAGAAAGTTTTTATCATTTGAAATAGCAGGATAATACTCAAACCCATCCAGCGAAGACACCGGGCTCCAGTTCACAAAAGGGGCTTGCTCTTCCACAGCTGAGCTGGAAGGCCAGAAGATCCAACTGGCTAACAGGCCTAACAGCAATGTAGATACAGTGAGAGCTGCCCACCAGATGCGGTTGACTTTGCGTTCCGCTGCACTTTGAGGTTCATCTTGACCATCGGAAGCCAGAGCGATTTGTTGCTCCTGCTCAATCACTTTAGCGATAAAGCGGTAGCCGCGCTTTGGAATGGTTTCAATATAACGCGGCGACTTTACGTCATCACCCAACACATCACGCAGAATACTGATCACCCTGGCAACACGGCCATCAGTGACAGAGGTCATTCGCCAGACTTCTCTCAGTAATTCTTCCTTACTGATCAAACGGCCTGAGTTCAGTAGGAAAAAGTTTAATACGCTTTGGCACAAATGATCGAGATCAGCCACTTCACTGACTTCCATTCTGTCATTTAGCTTTGCCAGCTTATCCAGCTGCGGCAAATACCACCACTCTTCTACTTTTAACTGCTTCTCTGGCCTGAACGACATAAGTCAATAATTCCCGTTTATTCGCATTCCGTAAGTAGTGTCGCACTGACAACTTTTGGCAATAACAGAGTTCCGCCACAATGCTCGGCTAAAGCCCTGCCCGTGCTGGCAGAAAAACGCCCTAAAGTGACATCTGGTGGCACAGCTCTGAACAAAGAGTTCGGAGGCACCATTCTGAAGTACTGACTAAATAAGGTTAAAGCACCCGATCCCCCTGTCAAACCTATAGATTTATTATCATCTCGTCCTAACCAGATGGTGACCGAGCTTTCATGCTCAAAACCTGTGAACCAGCTGTCTTTGTGATCACTGGAGGTGCCGGTTTTTCCCGCAAAACGTATACCTGCAAACTGATTTGCCAGAGTTTTTGCAGTACCGCTGCGGGTGCTTTGCTGCATCGCATATTGCAACAGGTAGTCTGCTTCTTCTGTAACTCTTTGTTGCACAATGTTTCTGCGCTGATAAAGCATAGTACCGTCAGTTTTAGTAATTGACTCTATGCTGGCTAATTTTATATAACGGCCTTTATTGGCAATAACCTGATACAGCTGCGCCACTTCAGCAGGAGTCAGCTCTACAGCTCCTAAAAAGGCTGCAGGCTGCAGTTTCAATTCACGCTCAAGCCCTAAACGTTGAAAGCCATCCTGCAATGCAGGTAAACCTAGCTTTAAACCCAAACGCACTGTAGGGACATTGAGTGATTCTGATAACGCCTGGATCAAGGTGACCTGGCCGCGGAATTTCTTGTCAAAATTCTGTGGACTCCAGCCCTTCGGATTACCTTTCAGATGGATAGGGCTGTCATCCAGCATAGTGGCCAGACTGAACTGATTAGGTTTCGCCAGCGCCTGCAAATACAATACAGGTTTTACTATACTGCCAATCTGACGACGGGCATCTAAGGCTCTGTTATAACCAGCAAAATGCACGGCTTTGCCACCCACTATGGCTTTGTATGCACCGGCCTGATAATCCGTTACCACCATAGCAGCTTCCAGTTTGCTATCCAGCTCAGACAAACGTTGTTTCACTGTATGCTCTGCTGCCAGTTGAGCCTGGGGATCCATATAAGTAAAAATTTTCATACCGCTTTCAATGGTAGCCGGATCTGTCACTAAATCCTTCAGTTCACGTTTTACTGCATCCAGATAAGAAGGTGAACGGCCTTTTAAATGATGGCCCATAGGGATCACGGCCAAAGGTTTACTGACAGCACGCTTATATTCAGCCTCTGACAATAACTTTTCGTTATGCAGCATTTTCAGCACCAGATCACGCCTGCTTTTAGCTCTGGCGCCAAAACGACGTGGGTCGTAATAAGAGGGGCCTTTTACAATAGCCACCAACAGCGCATATTCTTCCGGCAATAACTCATTCAACGGCTTGCCAAAATAAAATTTACTGCCCAAAGCAAAACCATGCACTGCATTGTTATGGAACTGGCCGATAAATATTTCGTTCAGATAGGCTTCAAGAATTTGATCTTTGCTGTAGCGGTAATCAAGGATCAGCGCGATCAGTGCTTCGTTTACTTTGCGGATCAGTGTTTGTTCAGACGTCAGATACATGTTTTTTGCCAGCTGCTGAGTCAAAGTCGAGCCGCCCTGTACTGTTCTTCCTGCTTGCAAATTTGCCCAGAACGCTCTGATTACAGACCAGACTGATACACCATGATGTTGATAAAAATCACGATCTTCTATCGTCAGCAAAGCGTCTTTAATATGTTCAGGCAGATCAGCCAAAAACACCATTTCTCTGTCTTCTTGTTCGGAAGAGACCAAATGCTGCACTAGTTGAGGCTCAATCCGGGCTTTTTGTACCGACTTTTTCAGCTGATGATCATAAATGTTATGCACTCTTTGACCGGCAAAAGACACAGTAAAAGCCTCTTCCTGATCATAACCATCGGCAAACTGAAAAGCACGGCGAAACACCACCACTTTATCGCCACTCTGACTGTATTGCCCTGGACCTTTGACTGCATCCACAGCTCTGTACTGCAGTAAATCAAGCTCACTGATTAATTGCTTTTGTGTCAGACTTTTACCTGGTATTAACTCCAGACTACGGGCATAAACCTGAGCCGGAAACTGCCATTTATGGCCAGAGAACAAAGTGGTAATTTTGCTGTCCAGATAAATCAGGTAGATAAATAATGTAAGCAGTAGCACCAGCCCTACTTTCAGCCCAAGCCACAGCATTTGCCGGGCAAACTGGGAGCCTTTGGTAGTTTTAGCGGCTGGTTTTTTTCTTGGGGTACGGCTTTGTTTTTGAGTCATTTTTGCATAGCTTTTTTAGTTTTATTGGTCGGCATGGCGTCTGCAGGATTGTCTGGCCAATAGTGTTTTGGATAACGCCCTTTCATTTCCTTTTTCACTTCGGCATAACTATTGGTCCAGAAACTGGCTAAATCCTGCGTCACCTGTAAAGGGCGACGCGCTGGCGACAATAAATGAATTTTCATGGCTAAACGCCCGTTTGCTACAGCAGGAGTATCAAGCTGACCAAACATTTCCTGAATTCGGATCGACAAAATGGCTTCTCCTTCGTCGCTGTAGTGAACAGGGATCATAGATCCCACAGCTGAACGCCAACTGTCTGGCATGCAGCTATTTAACAGCTGCTGCTCTTTATAAGTTAAACGTTGCCACAATAAAGTGTAAAGATCTAACTTATTCAAATCATTCAACTTTGTAAATTTGCCCAAAGCGGGCGCTAACCAGACTTCAGCATCAGCCCACAAGCTATCTTCATCCACTTTGGGCAAATGATGTTCAGGCATATAAACTTGCATCAGCTGCAGCCTGTACCGCAGCTGCAGGGCTTGCTCTGTCCAGGCTAAAGCCTGCAAACCTTGTTGTTTTAACCAATCCAGCCAGGCCTGTTGCTGCTGTGTTTCTGTTAGTTTGATATTCAGCGGTTTACGTTCCAGCACACAACTGCCCAGTGTTAAACGTTGTTCCGCGATAAAACGCCCCTGCTGAGCATCAAAACCCACATACTGCTGTTGTTGTAAATCAGCCTGCCACTCCTTTACCAGCTCTGCCATGCTCCATCGGGCCGCCAGACTAATTTGAGTACTCTGACCAAAATACAAATCACAGATCACCAGCACTTCAGCGCCAGACAAAGGGCTATCCGGAAACAACGCAGCTCCGGCGCTGTTGGTCAGCAGATAACCTTTGCCTCTTAACAACGCTATTCTGTCAGGGAAAGCCCGGCTTAATAACATCGCAGTTAAATGTTGCGGTAAAAATGCACAAACTTTAACTTGATTCTGCTGCGCCAGTTGTTTTGCCTGTTGCAGTAAAGCGCCATACAAGGGTTGCTGCAGCAACTGGTCTATATCCTGCTCCCGGCTGCGATTCGGGTTTTCCAGCAAAGTAGCCAGCACCACGGCCAGCCAGCCAGCCCCTTGCTCACCTTGTTGTTCCAGTTGTTTGCCATACAGTACTAAAGCCGCCAGTCTGGGTTCAGTACCTGTAGCTAACAACTGCCTGCCAAAGTCGGTAATTTGGCCTTTGTGAGTGATGGCTTTCAGTTGCAACAACACCCAGGCTGCTGATTTCAGGTTGGCTTGTGGCGGTTGATCCAACCAGAAGAGTTGCTCTGCTGAACAGCCCCAGGCCGAGATTTCCAATAGCAGCGAGGTTAAATCCGATTGCAGTATAGAAGCTGGGGTAAAAGCAATACGACGTTGCCATAATTCAGCGCTGTCAAGGCGATAACAGATCCCAGCCGATAAACGCCCGGCCCGGCCCGCTCTTTGAATAGCAGCGGCCTGACTGACGGCAACAGTGTCGAGCCTGGTTAAACCATGTTTCGGATGATACACAGCCTGACGACACCAGCCTGAATCCACCACCACCTGAATACCTTCAATAGTCAGACTGGTTTCCGCAATATTAGTGGTCAGCACCAGTTTACGCCGCCCAGCAGGACTTGGTGCTATAGCTTGCTGTTGCTCAGCCAAAGTTAAAGCACCGGATAAAGCATAAATATCTAAGTTGCTGTCGCTGTTTTGCTCCAGCAGCCAGTCCTTTACCTGATTAATATCACGCTGCCCCGGTAAAAAGGTCAGAATACTGCCCTGATGTTTTTGGCTGGCTTGCAGACTTAATCTGGCACTTTGTAACCAGATAGGTTCGGATGTCGGCGGCTGATACACAACATCCACAGGATAACTGCGACCTTCGCTGCTAAGCACAGGTGCATCCAAAGCTAATGCAAGTTTTTGCTGATCTAAAGTCGCAGACATAATCAGCAGCTGTAAATCGCTATTCAGTTGCTGTACTTCTAATGCCAGGGCTAATGCCAAATCCGCTTGCAGGGAACGTTCATGAAATTCATCAAAGATAATCAGGTCTATGCCTGCAAGCTCAGGGTCTTGCTGAATTTTCCGGATCAACACACCTTCCGTGACTATCAACAGTCGGGTATTTTTACTGACACTTTTTTCATGGCGGATTTGATAACCCACCTGCTGACCCACAGCTTCATTGAGCTGGCTGGCCAGATAACAGGCAATACTTTTAGCCGCTAATCGCCTGGGTTCTAACAGCAGAATAGTTTTTCCGGAAAAATCGGCATGTTTTAATAAAAACAGCGGCAGATAGGTAGACTTACCTGCACCGGGCGGTGCAGATAAAATCAGTTTATTGTGCTGCTTCAGGCTCTGGATCAGCGCTGGGCAAATCTCTGCAACAGGTAACAAATCACGTCTCGCTAAAAACAAAAACAAAAAGTAAAAAGCAGCCTTATCTTAGCTGCTTTTTAAGGTGAACCTAAATATCAGAAAACTATTCCTGTGTCAGGGTTTGAGCCACTAAACGGATGCCCATACCTGTAGCGCCAGCGGCCCAGAAACCATTAGCTGAGTTATGGAAAGCTGCAGCTAAATCTAAATGCACCCAGCCTTTGCCATCGTTAGGCACAAAACGGCTTAAAAAACCTGCGGCATTGCTGGCGCCACCTGTACCGCCGCCTTTCACCGGTCGGCTGTTGGCCGTATCAGCATAAGGTGAAGGACATTGGCCTTGATGCCATTTCTCCAGCGGCAATTGCCAGGCACCTTCCTGCACTTGTTCGGCATAACCTAACACACGTTGTGCTAAGTCTTTATCTAAAGCAAACACTGCATTGTAGTCAGAACCTAAAGCATTCATCGCAGCACCAGTTAAAGTGGCTGCATCAATAATCAATCCGGTACCTGACTCTGCAGCTTTTTGCAGACCATCAGCCAGCACTAAACGGCCTTCAGCATCCGTATTGACGATCTCTACTGTCACGCCATTTTTATAGGTCAGGATATCACCGAGTTTAAAGGCACCACCTGAGATCAGGTTTTCGGCACAGCATAAAATCAGCTGCACTCTTTTGTTTAAGCCCTGCAAAATTGCCAAAGCTAAAGCGGCTGTGACAGTGGCTGCACCGCCCATATCACATTTCATGGTGACCATGCCTTCGCTGGCTTTAATCGAATAACCACCCGAATCAAAGGTAATGCCTTTACCTACTAAAGCGGCAAACACCGGTGCGTCAGCTTTAGCTGTTGGGTTGTAATCCAGCACTAACATGGCAGGAGCACGCTCACTGCCACGGCCAACCGCATGAATACCTACCCAGCCCTGTTCTAACAAGGCAGAGCCCTCAATAATTTCGCTGGACACTGTACCTACTGGTGCAATTGAGCTGATAAAAGCCACAGCCTGCTCAGCCAAAGCCACAGGAGCTAAATCTTCAGGCGTCTGGTTAATAATGGCTTTAGCCCAGCTAAAGGTCTGGTGCAATTGCTGCAACTGTTGCTGTTCTGCTTCAGTGCCTGTCCAGCCGATAGCGCCAAGCTTTTTCGCGTTACAAAAACCCTGATACAAAGCCCACTGACTGTCGACAGTCCAACCATCACCTGACAGCTGAAATTGCTGAATACCTAAAGCATCTAATTGACGACCTGCTTTTTGCACAGAGCGTAAATCAGCAACTTTGACATGCAATTGATAGCCAGTTGCGTCTGGTGTCAGCAGCACATTTTTGCCCCATTTGGCATCTGCAACAGCACTACTTAAACGAATTTGGATCAGGTCAGACATAGTTTTTATTCTCTTCATTTCTGGCTATAAAGTCCGGATAACGTATAGGCCCGAGTGTATCACAGGCCTTCACAGCCCTTTAAGAGGTTAAGACGCTGTGTAACATTTTAGCGCTTAATGCGATAAGCAAAGCGGCAAATACTTTCTTTAAGGTGGCCACTGGCAAACGGTGCGCCAACGAAGCGCCAAGCGGCGCAGTAAAATAACTGACGGAAGCTATCAGCAGCATAGCTGGCAGATAGACATAACCCAGACTGTAGTCTGGCAACACAGCATCTGTCGAAGCACCAGCGAGGAAATACCCCAAAGTACCGCTGATAGCAATAGGTAAACCCACTGCGGCAGAAGTGCCAATGGCCTGCTGAATTTTGACATTACACCAGGTTAAAAAAGGCACAGTCAAAGAGCCACCGCCTATAGCCACTAAAGCCGATACCGCACCAATGACCAGACCTGTAAGGCTAAACCCAACCAGTCCGGGCAGCTGTCGGCTGGCTTTGGGTTTGACATTCAGCAGCATCTGCAGCGCGACATAGCTCATAAAACAGCAGAAAAATATCGCCAAAGCCAAAGAAGATAAAGCAGCTGCCAGATAAGCAGCAGCCACTGTGCCTATTAAAATAGCCGGAGTTAATTTCCAGACCACAGGCCATAACACAGCACCATGCCGCTGGTGACTGCGCATACTGGAAAAAGAAGTGACAATAATAGCCGCCATCGAAGTGGCCAGTGCCATATGCACAGATAATTCAGCAGGAAATTGTTGGGCTAAAAATAAAGCTGTCAGTACGGGCACCATAATACCGCCACCGCCAACCCCTAATAATCCGGCAAAAAACCCTACAGCGGCACCCAGCAGCAAATAAGCAACAATCCATTCAATGGCCATATCAGCCTGCCTTTTGGTCAGAAAAAGAGCCTTACTTTAACAAAGACAAGTGGTAAAAATCTTCAGTTTTTAACAAGTTAGTTTAGGTAGAGCAGAACAATGCTTCCCAACAGGTGTTTCAGCGGTTTAGAGTGTGTTTTTTTTAAACGCAGTCAAATTTGTGGACTGCAGGAAAAAAGGTGACGGAGGCGGTTCTGCTCTGTATACTTCGGCGGCTTTTTTAATAGTGATTGCAGCTGTCATATTTTTCTGCTATCACTAGCCGCCAACTTTTTGCTTGGCACTGTTTTACAGGAGATGATCATGCCAGAAGGCAAAACCGTAAAAACCTTGGGACTGTTAGCCCTTGCTGGCGTAGAGCCATATCAGGCCGCGCAAGGCGAAGAATACATGAACCCAAAACAGCTGGACCATTTCCGCCGCATTCTGGACGCATGGCGTCAACAGTTACGTGAAGAAGTGGATCGCACCAAAAACCATATGGCCGATGAAGCAGCAAACTTCCCGGACCCAGTGGATCGTGCTGCTCAGGAAGAAGAGTTCAGTCTGGAATTACGCGCTCGTGATCGCGAACGTAAATTACTGAAAAAGATTGAAAAAACTCTGCAGAAAATCGAAGACGAAGACTTTGGTTACTGCGACACCTGTGGTATCGAAATTGGTATCAAACGTTTAGAAGCCCGTCCTACTGCCGATATGTGTATCGACTGCAAGACACTAGCTGAAATCAAGGAAAAACAACTGGGCGGTTAATGATGCCTGTTGTACCTCCTGCTTACAGGGGCCGGTTTGCGCCATCGCCATCCGGCCCTTTGCATTTTGGATCCCTCATTGCTGCTGTGGGCAGCTATCTGCAAGCCAAATCCCAACAAGGCCAGTGGCTGGTGCGGATGGAAGATATCGATACACCCCGTATGCAAGCTGGTGCAGCCGACAGTATTTTACGTACTTTAGAGCGTTATCAGTTGTTATGGGATGGCGAGGTCTGGGTGCAAAGCAACAGATTAGACCGCTACCAGCAGGTACTGGAGCAATTAAAACAGCAACAACTCACCTACGCCTGCAACTGCAACAGATCCCGTATTCAAAGCCTGGGGCAAGGTTATGATGGGTTTTGCCGCGACAAAAACCTGGCTGAAGGTACGCTTGCATGGCGCTTAAAAGCGCCTGCCACAGACACAAATTTTATCGACATACTGGCAGGGGAAATACAAATTCCGGCCACTCTTGCCGCTGAAGATTATATTTTAAAACGCCGTGATGGCTTATTTGCCTATCAGTTAGTGGTGGTGGTGGATGACATGGATCAGGGCATTACTGAAGTGGTGCGAGGTGCAGACTTAATTGACCTGACCACCAGACAACAATCGCTGTTTCATTTACTTGGCGCAGCAGCACCTGATTATCTGCATTTGCCCTTGGCTGTGACTGAACCTGGCTTTAAACTCAGTAAACAAAACCACGCACCGAGCGTCGAATTCTGGCCTGTCAGTGAAACTTTAACTGCTGTTTTACGTTTTTTGGGTCATCAGCCACCAGTAGAATTAGCTGGGGCAGATGCCAGAGAATTACTGGCCTGGGCTGGTTCTCACTGGCAAATCAGACAAATACCCAGCCAAACTGAACAAAAAGCTACAGATTTTTTATAAAGCACAAGGCCGCACGTTCTATTTTTCTGGCTGCTGCGGTATCATTAGCCGCTTTTTTCATCGAGTTCATTTATAGATGCTCACAAGGAGTACTGCCATTATTTCGCGAGTCCTGGATTTTTGCCGCCGCACCCTTGGCAGCAAAAGCGTTGAGAGCGTTGCTCAACCCAAAAAAAGCCGTCAGTCCATTCTGCCTGAGCTGAAAAAAATCTCACGTGATGCTCATTCTGTGTCGCGCAAAGACATCAGCCCCAATGCACTCAAGGTGTTATACCGCTTAAAAGATGCAGGTTATGAAGCCTATCTGGTCGGTGGTTGTATTCGTGACATTCTGCTTGGATTAAAACCAAAAGATTTTGACGTGGTGACCAATGCTCACCCTGAACAAGTGCGTCAGGTGTTCAAAAATAGCCGCCTGATTGGCCGCCGTTTTCGTTTAGCTCATGTGGTGTTTGGCCGTGAAGTAATTGAAGTCGCTACCTTTCGTGGCCACCATACAGGGGATGATGAAACCAGCCCTAAAGCCAGCCAAAGTGATGCAGGCCAGATTTTACGTGACAATGTTTACGGCACTATTGAAGAAGACGCAGAACGTCGCGACTTTAGCATCAATGCCTTGTACTACTCAGTCGCTGACTTTGCCATTTACGACTTCGCTAATGGTATTGAAGCTATAGCGCAGCGAAAAATTGAGCTGATTGGCGATCCTGAAACCCGTTACCGGGAAGATCCGGTGCGGATGCTGCGTGCTGTGCGTTTTGCCACCAAGCTGAATATGGATATAGCGCCAGAAAGCAAAGAGCCGATTAAAGAGCTGGCTGTGCTTTTAAAAAACATTCCGGCCGCTCGTTTATTTGAAGAATTCCTCAAGTTATTTATGGCGGGCAAAGCCTTTGATAACTTTGTGATGCTGAATGACTTAGGCATTATCAAACAGCTATTGCCACAATTGGCCAAGGTGTTAAAACAAGACAGTAATGGCAAAGTCTTTAACATGATCACCAAAGCCATGCAGGACACAGATCAGCGGGTTGCCATTGATAAACCTGTGACTCCGGCTTTCACCTTTGCCGCTTTGTTATGGTATCCGGTAGAACAACGCGCAGAAAAATTACTGGTTGAAAGTGGTTTAAACGAAGTCGACGCACTGAATATTGCCATGATGGAAGTGCTGGACGAAGTGCAGCGTTCTATCGCTATTCCAAAACGTTTTAGCCTGACCATTAAAGACATCTGGTTCCTACAAAGCCGTTTAAGCAAACGCGCTGGCCGTCGTGCCTTTAAATTGATGGAACAGGTGAAATTCCGTGGTGCTTACGATTTCCTGCAACTGCGTGCGCAAGCCGAAGGCGGCGAACTGCTGGAACTGGCCAACTGGTGGCAACGTTTCCAACAGGATGACGAAGCTGGTCGTGAAATTTTAGTGCAAAACCTCGGCAAAGAAGGCATTGAACGTCGGCCACGCCGTCGTCGCCCGCCGACTAAACGCCGCCCACCTGGCCCTGCAGCGAATGGCTGATACACAAGCTGTTTGTATGCAGGCTTCTGGTACTCAGGTCTATATCGGACTGGGTGCGAATTTAAACCAGCCTGTGCAGCAGTTAGAACGCGCTGTTTTGGCCTTGCAGCACATCAAAGATACTGAACTGGTAAAGGTCTCTGGTTTTTATGGCTCCAAACCTATGGGGCCACAAGACCAGCCGGATTACGTCAATGCAGTAGCTTTGCTGAGTACCTGCTTATCTGCCGAAGACATGCTGACTCAGTTACAACAAATTGAACTGGAACAAGGCCGGCAGCGCAAAGATGAACGCTGGGGGCCTCGTACTCTGGATTTGGACATTCTGTTGTTTGGTGATGAAGTGATTCAGACAGAACGTTTAACAGTGCCACATTACGGCATGAAGGTGCGTGAGTTTGTGCTTTATCCGCTGGCAGAACTAAACTTAAGCCTGGTGTTACCTGATGGCACTTTGCTTACAGAATTACTGGCCACAGTGCCGCGCAATGGCCTGAGTCGTCTCTGATAACTTGCGCAACACTTGGTTTTATGCCAAGGTGCGCCCCGAATTATTCCCTTGTGGTCGGATGAGAGAAAAATGGCAAAAATTACCACTGCTCAATTGCTGAAGTTGAAACAAAAAGGCGAAAAAATTACCGCCTTAACGGCCTATGATGCCAGTTTCGCTAAATTGTTTGCCGATGCCGGTGTAGAAGTCATTCTGATCGGTGACTCTTTGGGTATGGTGTTACAGGGCCATAGCGATACGCTGCCAGTCACCACTGCCGAAATTGCGTACCACACCCGCTGCGTCCGCGCTGGTGCGCCTTTGGCTTTTGTCATTGCCGATATGCCTTTTATGAGTTACGCCACAGTGGAACAGGCGATGCAAAACGCCACGCCACTGATGCAGTCTGGCGCTAATATGGTCAAGCTCGAAGGCGGTGACTTCTTACTGCCCACCATCAAAGCTCTGACAGAACGTGGTATTCCGGTCTGTGGTCATTTAGGCTTAACTCCGCAGTCTGTGCATGTATTTGGTGGCTTTAAAGTGCAGGGCCGCGATGAGCAGGCCGCAGATCTAATGGTGCAACAGGCTATTGCCTTGCAGGAAGCAGGCGCTCAGCTTTTGGTGGTTGAATGCATTCCATCTGCTTTAGCTGAACGTATTTCCAAAGCACTGGTTATTCCGGTGATTGGCATAGGTGCAGGCAAAGAAACGGATGGTCAGATTTTAGTGATGCATGACTTATTAGGCATCAGCTCTGGCTATATTCCAAAATTCTCCAAGAACTTCCTGCAGGAAACCGGTGAAATTAAACAAGCCATCGGCAAATACATTCAGGACGTGAAACAAGGCCAGTTTCCTGGTCCGGAACATAGTTTCTAAAGGTCAGCTTCCTATGTTAATGATTCAGGATATAGCCCAGCTACGTGCTTTAATACGCCAATGGCGTCAGGCGGGCGAACGTATTGCTTTTGTGCCCACCATGGGCAACTTGCATCAGGGCCATTTGCAACTGGTCGATACGGCGAAGCAACATGCCGACAGAGTCATTGTCAGTATTTTTGTCAATCCGATGCAGTTTGGTGCCAATGAAGATTTAGACAAATACCCCCGCACTTTAGAGCAGGACTGCCAGGGTCTGACTGAACATGGTGCTGATGCAGTGTTCACCCCCACACCTGCAATGATCTATCCACGTGGTCTGGATGTGCAGACTTTTGTTGAAGTACCGCTATTGGGTGATTATCACTGTGGTGCCAGTCGTGCCGGACATTTCAGGGGCGTATCCACCATAGTCACCAAACTGTTTAATCTGGTACAGCCTGATATCGCCTGTTTTGGTCAGAAGGATTATCAGCAACTGGCTATTATCCGCCAGATGGTGGCTGACTTGTCCATGCCGATTGAAATCATTGGGGTGCCAACAATCAGAGCTGAAGATGGTTTGGCATTAAGTTCTCGCAATGGTTATTTGACAGCAGAACAACGTGCCACAGCACCGGTTTTGTACCGCACTTTGCAGTGGATGAAACAGCAGTTAAATCAAGGCTTCAGCGATTTACGGGCTTTGGAGCAACAAGCAAAAGAGCAGCTTGCTGCCTCAGGTTTTAAAGCGGATTACATTAATATCTCCAATCGCCAAACCTTAGTACCAGCGACAGATACAACAACTGCCGTGGTCATACTGGCTGCTGCTGCTTTGGGCAACACCCGTCTGATTGATAATATCGAAGCCTGATTCTCAGAAAAACGATCTGTGGGCCAGAGCCCAGGCTCTGGCTTCTTATAGCTCCCAGTCTGTACGACAGCGAACTGAGAAAAATCAGCTGGTATTCTAGCCTGTTAGCCTACTTCCCAAGCAGGCTCCAGCTTTATGAATTCATTTCTCCACACAGCCTCTGGTTATGCCCAACTCTTTTGGCCTGAAAAAAATGCTTTAGTCTGGCAGGACAAAAACCCGGTTCGCGCTGAGCTTTTTAGTGTTGAACGGCTGGAGCAACATGCAGTCAGTCTGGCTACAGAACAGCGGATCCTCAATAAAAAACAAAGTGCTTCAGGCTGGCGTGACTGGCAAAGCCCTTTGCATACCAGGCTGGATAGCAATGCAACTGTGCTGCTGGCAGCCTATCGCACCAGTGCCGCAGAACTTACAGCAGGTCACGCTATAGTTCCGGCCGCCGAGTGGTTACTGGACAACTACCATCTGGTCGACCAACAGATCCGTGAAATTTATGACGATCTACCCTTAGGTTTTTATCGGCAGTTGCCCAAACTACAACAAGGCCCTTTTGTCGGTTACCCCAGAGTTTTTGCTATAGCCTGGGCTTTTATTGCCCATACCGACAGTCACTTTGACCCCGTTATTTTGCAACGCTTTTTAAATGCTTATCAGCAAGTGGATGTACTGACTATTGGCGAATTATGGGCTGTCGCTATTACCTTACGCATAGTGCTGATTGAAAACTTACGCCGCTTAACAGACCAAATCAGTCTGGGTTTAACAGACAGAACTGCAGCAGACGAGCTTGCCGACCAGTTGCTGCAACCCGAAACCAGTCAACAGGCACTGCATTCTTATATCCACACTCTGGCGGACAAAGCATTAAGCCATACCTTTGCGGCTCAATTGGCTAAACGTTTACGAGGACAAGACCCTCACAGCACCCCGGCTTTGCATTGGCTGGAACAACGGCTACTGCAACAACACAGCAGTATTGAACTGGTGGTGTTGTACGCGCAGCAAAGGCTGGGCGCTTCCAATGTCAGTGTGCGTAATGTCATGACCAGCATGAGACGTATCTCCGCGATAGACTGGTCTGAATTATTTGAGCAAGTCAGTCTGGTCGACCGGTATTTGTGCCAGCATAGCGTGAGCGCTGCTTGTCAGGAGCCATCGAAACACAGCACCTTTGCCTCAATGGACTTTGCCAGCAGAAATTTATACCGCAGTGCCATCGAACAATTGGCCCGTGGCGCTGACTTGCCTGAATTTGATGTGGCCAGAGCCGCAGTAGAAGCAGCTTTATCTGCAGAAGCTGGGGAGGATCCGGTACAACAAGCACGCGAAGCGGACCCCGGTTATTACCTGATTGGCGCTGGTCGTCTGAAGTTTGAACATCGTATTGGCTTTCAGCCTGGCAGGGGCTTAACACTGCACAGAGCTTTGGCCACGACAGGACTGGCCGGTTATTTGACAACTTTGGCTCTGCTTACTCTGGCTTTTTTAGCTGTAGCAGCAGTCTTTCTTTCTGAGCAGGCTGATTACACTCTGTGGTGGTTGATGCTGATTCCTCTGGCTGTATTACCTGCCAGCGAACTTGCAAGCGCATTGCTCCAGTGTTGTATTACCCGCTCTATAAGCCCAATTTTGCTACCTGCTTTAGATTTAACCTCTGGGGTACCCACAGCATTGCGCACTTTAGTGGTGGTGCCATGCATGCTGACGAACGAAGCGGATGTAGAAGAGTTAGTCTCCCGGCTGGAAGTACATTATCTCTCTTGTGGTGTTGGTGATTTAAGCTTTGCGTTATTAACAGACGGTCAGGACGCAGCAGAGCAGGAACAGCCCACAGATCAAGCGTTATTGCAGCTTGCCAGCACGCTAATCATGCAGCTGAATCAACGCTACCCATCAGGCCCTGCCGGTCCGGCATTTTTACTCTTGCATCGCCGCCGTTTATGGAACGAAAAAGAACAGCTATGGATGGGTTGGGAGCGAAAACGAGGCAAATTGGTGGAACTTAATCAATTGCTTCGTGGTGCAACCACCACCAGCTTTATGGATAGCTCTGCTGAATATCCTCTGCTATCCAGCCTTGTTCCGAGCGGCGTCCGTTATGTCATTACCCTGGACGCCGATACGCAATTACCCAGAGATGCTGCACTGCGGATGGTGGGCAAGCTGGCTCACCCGTTAAACCAGGCTCAGTTTTGCCCGACACAGCAACGGGTGATCAGCGGCTATGGCCTGTTGCAGCCAAGAGTGACACCAGCTCTGACTTGTGGTCAACAAGGTTCGGCTTACCAGCTGCTGTATTCAGGCCCTGCAGGTTTAGACCCTTACGCCGCAGCAGTATCGGATTTGTATCAGGATCTGTTTGCTGAAGGCTCTTTCACAGGCAAGGGTATTTATGATGTGGATGCCTTTAGCGCCGCTATGGCCGACCGCGTTGCTGACAATACTATGCTCAGTCACGACTTATTCGAGGGTATCTATGTTCGTGCTGCTTTAGTCTCTGATATTGAAGTGGTCGAAGATTTCCCCGCCCGTTACGATGTTGCGGTCAAACGCCAACACCGCTGGACTAGGGGTGACTGGCAACTGTTGCCATGGTTGATAGGTCGCCCGCCGAAGCAGCAAAGCCCATCATCAACGCCCCCCCCATTGCCGCCGCTTGGACGCTGGAAGATGCTGGATAATATACGCCGTTCTTTAGTGCAACCGGCCTGCTTTATTTTGCTGTTGTTATCTGTGCTATTGCCATTTTCTGCTGCCCTTGCTGCTTTGCTGTTGATTGGTTGTGCTCTGATGCTGCCCGCTTTATTACCCTGCAGCCTGAATCTGTTACCACACCGCAAAGGTATTCAATGGCCAAACCATTTGAATAACCTGCTGACAGATTTCAAACTGGCCTTGAGTACAGGTCTGTTGAATCTGGTGTTTCTGGCCGACCATAGCTGGCGCATGCTGCATGCTATTGGCATTACCTTGTATCGTTTGCTGGTCAGTAAAAAACATCTGCTGCAATGGACCACTGCGGCGCAAAACCAGCGTGATTCCAGCTTAACCTTGCCCCGATATTATCTGTTGATGGGCCCAGCTGTACTGCTGGCCTGTGCTGGCCTTGGTTTTCTGCTATGGCTGAATCCGGCCAACTGGCCACTGTTTTTACCTGTACTACTGCTGTGGTGTGCAGCTCCTGCTGTGGCTTTAGCCTTAAGTAAAGCGGTTCGCCTCAAAGCCGCTTTGCAGCTGTCACCCTTGCAGGAAACTGAACTACGCCTGATCGCCAGACGCACCTGGCGGTACTTCGAGCGGTTTGTCACAGCAGAAGATCATATGCTGCCACCGGACAATTTCCAGCAACAGCCGCAACCTGCAATAGCCCACCGCACTTCGCCAACCAACATAGGTATGTATTTGTTATCTGTGGCGGCAGCACGGGATTTTGGCTGGCTTACAACAGGCCAGGCGATACAAAGACTGGAAGCTACTTTTGCGACTATGAAACAACTGCGTACCTGCCATGGTCACTTGTTTAACTGGTACGATACCCGTGATTTACGCCCACTTGAACCCGCTTATGTCTCCTCAGTCGACAGCGGCAATCTGGCTGGCCACCTGATTGCTCTGGCCAATGCCTGCGATGAATGGCAACAGCAGCTCTGTAGCCCTACTGCCAGAACAGGTTTATGCGATAACTTAGCTTTAGCTCAGCTTAGCCTGCAACAAGCTCCTGAAGCCATGCTGCAAAGCCAAAGTGGTTTGCAGCTACAGGCCATTCTGAGTCAGCTGAATGTAGTGCTGCAGCTGCCGGATTGCCTACAGCACCAGCCAGAGCAATTAACGGAACTCTGCCAGCAAGCCACGCTGATTGCCAGTGCACGACAAAGTGTTACCTTTCAGCGCGACACAGATCAGCAAGTGTCAGCTCAGCATAGCCTGATCTTTTATTTACAAGCATTACAACAGGCTCTGACGGAACAACTGGCGCAGCTGCATTTGCCCGCAGCAGAACAACAACAGCAAATACTGCAGCTGCAGAAGCTGGCAACAGAGTCGCGCCAATTTGCCATGGCGATGAATTTCGCCTTTTTTATCGACCCGGAGCGCAATTTATTATCCATAGGTTATGCAGTGGAAGAAAACCGGATGGATACCAGTTGTTACGATCTGCTGGCCTCTGAAGCCCGGCTTGCCAGTTTATTTGCCATAGCCAAAGGAGATGCAGACAGCAAACACTGGTTCCGTTTAGGCCGCAGCGCTACCCCTTTGGGTTATGGCTCAGCCTTATTATCCTGGTCAGGTTCTATGTTTGAATACCTGATGCCTTCGTTGGTGATGAGAGCAGCTGCAGGCAGTTTACTGGAGCAAAGCAACAGACTTATTGTTGAACGGCAAATCAGTTATGGCCGCCAGTTGGGTATTCCATGGGGCATTTCCGAATCGGCTTACAATGCCAGAGATTTGGAATTTACCTATCAGTATTCCAACTTTGGTGTGCCGGGTCTTGGTTTAAAACGTGGTTTGGCGGAAAACAAAGTGATAGCGCCCTACGCTACGGCATTGGCCACTATGGTCGATCCTGTGGCCGCCTGCGCCAATTTTGAGTTGTTAAAACAGTCAGGCGCTTTGGCCGATTATGGCTTTTTTGAAGCCATAGACTATACCCCTTCCCGCTTACCAGACGACACCTCTTTCGCTTTAGTGCAAAGTTTTATGGCACACCATCAGGGCATGACGATAGTGGCCATAGCCAATACCTTGCAACAGGGCCTGATGCGTGGCCGCTTCCACCGTGAACCTATGATCCAGGCTTGTGAGTTATTATTGCAGGAGCGATTGCCACGTTATGTCGCCATAGCTCACCCCAAAGCCGAAGAAGTCAGTATTGCAGCCAACTCTGCTGCAGCACAGCAACTGACAGAACGCAGAATGCATGCAGAGGCTTCTGGCCCTCCGTGCAGTCATGTGCTATCCAGCAGCGGTTATGCCGTGATGTTAACAGCTGCAGGCGCTGGTTATAGTCGCTGGGGCAATATAGCCATCACCCGTTGGCGCGAAGACAGCAGCAGAGATCCCTGGGGAGCTTTTGTGTTGTTGCGGGATAAGCAAAGTGAGCAGATCTGGTCCAGTACCCTGACGCCAGAGCTACCGGCTCTCGCCAGTTCTGATCACTCCACCTTCAGCCAGAACACTGCACCTGTTGCTATCTTCAGCGAAGATCATGCCGAATTCAGCCGTCAGTATCATGATCTGACCTGCACTGTCGAAGTGGTCGTCTCCACCGAACATCATGGCGAAGTCAGAAGGGTTTCGCTGATCAATCACAGTAAATTCAGCCGGGATATTGAATTAACCTCCTATGCAGAAGTGGTGTTAGCCCCTGTCAGCACAGACAATGCCCATCCTGCTTTTGCCAAATTGTTTGTCCAGACCGAATTTGTCGCCGAGTTTGGCGCTTTAGTTGCCACTCGCCGTTTGCGTTCAGCCGATGAAACTGCTGTGTTTGCCGCGCATTTTGCTGTGGTAGAAGGTGAGATTTGTGCACCCTTACAATACGAAACCAACAGGGCTTTATTCTTTGGTCAGGGCCATTATTTGGAAGACGCAGCGGCCATGCAACACAAGGCGCTGACCAACAGCAGCGGCACAGTATTGGACGCAATTTTTTCTTTGCGTCAGTCGGTGCGTATTGCCCCCAGTCAGGTCTGCCGTGTTGCGTTCTGGACTTTAGTCGCGTCATCGCGGCAGGAATTGCTGGATCTGGTGGATCAGCATAATGAACGCAGCGCTTATGACAGAGCCTGTACCTTGGCCTGGACTCAGGCTCAGGTGCAATTGCGCCATCTGGCCATCAGCGTCGCCGAAGCTGCTGATTTTCAGCGCCTGACAGGCCCGCTTTTATACAATGATCGGCGCTTCAGAGCTTCAGGCGCCACTATTACAAGAGGGGCAGCAGCTCAGTCCGGTTTATGGCAACACGCCATTTCCGGCGATTTACCTATAGTGCTGCTGCATATTGACGATATCGAAGACTTGTCTGTGGTACAGCAACTGCTGCGAGCCCACGAATACTGGCGCATGAAACAGCTGGCTGTGGATTTGGTTATTATCAATGAAAGAGCAGCGTCTTATGTGCAGGAATTACAATCTGCTATCGAAACTCAGGTGCGCAGCAGCCAAAGTAAACCCAATCTGGGCTTACGTTTAGCCGGAGGCAGTGTATTTTGCCTGCGCGCAGATTTAATGACAGTCGAATCCAGGGCTTTGTTAGCAGCCGTGGCCCGTGTTGTGCTTTACGCAAACCGCGGAAGTCTGGCCACTCAGTTAAGCCGGATCCCTGCTGCTGCAGCTGAACCTTTGAGGATCAGCACTGCTAAAGCAGCCAGAAGACAGCCTGAACAGGAGCAAAAGGCTGAGCCACAACTGCAGTTTTTTAATGGCTTAGGGGGCTTCAGCGCAGATGGTCGCGAGTACCATACTCATATGCAACAGCATCAACGCCCTCCTATGCCCTGGATCAATGTGATTGCCAATCCGGCTTTTGGTTTTCAGGTGTCGACTTTGGGCAGTGGTTATAGCTGGTCGGAAAACAGCAGGGAAAATCAGCTGACCCCATGGTCAAACGATCCAGTGACCGATCCTTGTGGTGAAGCTTTTTATGTACAGGATCAAGGCAGCTCTGAACTGATAAGCCCAACAGCACAGCCAATCAATGACGGCGGTTTGTACAGGGCCTGCCATGGCTTCGGTTACAGTAAGTTCGGCCATCAGGCAGCAGGTATAGACATGCAATTACTGCAGTATGTACCAGTGGCCGACCCCGTGAAGATATCGCGTTTAACCCTAACCAATACATCAGCTACCCTACGAAATTTAACAGTCACAGCCTATACCGAATGGGTCCTGGGCAGAGACCGCAGTGCCAGTAGTGGCTTTTTACAAAGCGTTTTGCATCAGGACAGTCAGGCCATGCTGGTGTCTAATCCATGGAATACAGCTTTTGCCGGTCGTATCGCTTTTGCCGCCTTCAGCCGTCACAACACCACTCCTGGTTCTGTCGATCTGCTGTCTGGCTGGACAGCGGATCGCACCGAATTTATTGGCAGGCATGGCTCTTTGGCCAGCCCATTGGCTTTAACCTGCGCACAGCCTTTATCCAAACGCAGTGGTGCAGCTTTAGACCCTTGCACCGCCCTGCAACTCGAACTCAGTCTGGCACCGGGAGAAAGTTGTGAACTGGTATTTTTACTGGGACAAACGGCTGACAGCCAGAGTGCAACTGCTCTGGTACGGCAATATCAGCAGCTGGATTTACACAATGTATACCAGCAAGTGTGGGATTTCTGGCAACAAAAACTAAACGCTGTGCAAGTGAAAACACCGGATCCGGCCATGAATATTATGCTGAACGGCTGGTTGCTGTATCAAACCATCGTCTGTCGGCTCTACGCCAGAGCGGCCTTTTATCAGGCCAGCGGCGCTTATGGTTTCCGCGATCAATTACAAGACAGCATGGCGCTGAGTTTTGCCGATCCTGCTTTTGCCCGTCAACATTTGTTAAAAGCCGCTGGCCGACAGTTTATTGAAGGCGATGTGCAGCATTGGTGGTTACCCCATTCAGGCGCCGGTGTACGCAGCCGGATTTCTGACGATAAAGTCTGGTTAGTCTTTGCTTGTGCCAGTTATATCCAAAGCTCTGGCGATCAGGCTGTGCTGGCAGAGCAGCTGCCCTTTCTGCAAGGCCCGGCGCTGACGGCCGATCAACACGACGCTTTTTATCAGCCTATGCCGTCGGATCATAGCGCGTCTTTGTTTGAGCATTGCGCCAGAGGCCTGGACCTTTGTATAGCTCTTACTGGGGAGCTGGGTTTGCCCTTGATGGGCTCTGGCGACTGGAATGATGGTATGGATTTAGTGGGGGCTGAAGGTAAAGGCCAGAGTATCTGGCTGGGCTGGTTAGTACTTGCCAGCATTAAACTGTTTTTGCCTTTTGTACCCGATGAAGAACGAGACAGAGCCAGTCGCTGGCAGCAGTATGCCAAAAGATTAACGCAAGCGCTGGAGCAACATGCATGGGACGGCGAATGGTATAAAAGAGCGACTTTTGATCAAGGCAGCTGGCTTGGCAGCAAAGCATCGCCTGAGTGTAAAATTGATTCTATTGCCCAGTCCTGGGCTGTGTTGTCTGCAGCTGCACGCCCCGACAGAGCCAAAGTGGCCATGGCTTCAGTCGGTCAGCATTTAATCAACACAGAACAAGGTTTGGCCTTATTGTTCAGCCCGCCTTTTGAACATATCGAACCCAACCCCGGTTATATCAAAGGCTATCCGGCAGGCTTACGCGAAAATGGTGGTCAATACAGTCATGCTGCCATGTGGGCTATTTTTGCCTTTGCTAAGCTGGATCAAGCGGAAAAAGCCACTGAGCTGTTTCAGATGCTGAACCCCATTCAACATGCGCTGACACCAGAAGCTGTGGCTCGTTATCAAACCGAACCTTATGTGGTTTCCGCCGATATTTATTCAGTTGAGCCTCATAACGGCCGCGGTGGCTGGAGTTGGTACACCGGAGCTGCCGCCTGGATGTACCGCTCTGGTATTGAAGCTATTTTAGGCCTGAGCCGCAAAGGCCAATGGCTGCAGTTTGCGCCTTGTATTCCAGCGGCCTGGCCGGGCTTTAGCATTAGCTTGTCTGTTGCTGGTACAGTCTATCAACTGGAGTTGCAGCAACATCAGTCTGCAGCTTCAGTCACTTTAGATGGCAAAGATATAGCTGCTGATCCACAGTATTACAACGAGGGAGTACTGCAATTACCACTGGATGCGAAACACCATCTGTTAGTCTGGTGTATCGCAGCTGAACCCCAGTAAAGCCTTAGAGCCTGTTGACCTTTCTAGATTCTGCCTGGTTCATGGCCATCATAGCGGGGCAAATCTGCATCCAGGTTTTCCCAGTTGGCTTTGGAAGACACAAAGTTATGGCTTATGGGCCGCTCAGTAATAGCGGAATCCAGTATGCCCAAACGAATGCGGATCCGATTCGGATCTGCAGCGTTTGAGCTATATACAGGTGAGCCACAGCGGGAACAAAAATGCCGTTGCCTGCCTTGCTTTAACGAAAACGCGTTGAGCAGTTCTTTACCTTGCACCAGACTAAATTCAGCACTTATAACAAAACCATTGGTCGCGTAGGCTGTGCCGCTGGATTTGCGGCACAAGGAACAATGGCAATGAATAATGTCAGTAATAGCACCACGAATTTCAATTTTTACAGCGCCACAAAGGCATTGACCTGAATACATAATTGACCCTTTGCTTCACTGATATCAGCTCAGATGCTGTCTTTTTTTGGCATCAACAACCATAAAATGATATAGACAAACAAACCAGGGAAAGCTGCTGACAACACAGACAGCAACACATAAACCAGACGCACACCCCCTTTGGACCAGCCAAAGTACTCGGCTATACCACCACAAACGCCTGCAATCATCTTGTCATTGGATAAAGCTAAGGTTTTATCAGACATAGTTATTCCCTCTTAATTTACTTTGAACTCAGGAGCCTAAAGTACCGCCGCAACAGCAGTGATGCAATGCCTGCAAATGTAAGGAACTATGTTTAGCTTCAGTCCGTTGAAATGTACTTTGCCTGACACAGTTGATCGAATTTCGTTCCTATGCGTATCTTTTGTAAGGCCGTCAGGCTGCACTATGGTAACAAGTCACAGAGCTATAGCTCTGTTTAATGAGACAACAGGCCCGATACAGGGGCAGTATAAAACAACAAAGGAAAGAATTTATGCAAATAACCAAGCAGATTTTCGGTTCTGCCCTGCTGACTCTAACTGGCCTTTTGTCTGCAGGGCTCTCAACAGGACTGAGTGCCGCCACTATGCCTGCATTAAAAGGCAATGAAACATTGTGGCTGGTGGACAAAGCGCATCAACTGATGAAAGTAAAAGTGACAGCACCCAACCAAATAGTCGAACAAAAGCCACTGGCAGGCCTGGCCAAAGATGAATACTTACTGGGGATAGATTACCGGGTTGCTTATGGTGTTTTATTTGCTTTGTCTGACAAAGGTCAGCTCTACACAATAGATACCAGTACAGGAAAACTCACAGCAGCAGGCCCGCAACTCGCTGCAGACACCTTGAAAAAAGCTCAGTATGGTTTTGATTTTAACCCTGTGGCTGACAGGATCCGGGTGGTGAATGAGCAGGGACAAAACTTAAGACTGCATCCTGAGACTGCAGCTTTAGCCTCAGTAGACCCACAGCTTGCCTATGCAGAAAATGACAGCAACTACGGCAAAAAACCCGCTGTAGTAGCTGCTGCCTACACTTACAATCAACAAGACA
Organism: Rheinheimera sp. 1928-s; assembly: GCF_029269265.1. Lineage (GTDB taxonomy): Bacteria > Pseudomonadota > Gammaproteobacteria > Enterobacterales > Alteromonadaceae > Pararheinheimera. The sequence goes on along the minus strand of NZ_JARIXP010000001.1, from coordinate 515,318 downwards.
GTACGCTGACTACTAACTATGCGATAGACAAAACCACTGGTGCTTTGGTAACTCAAGGCAGCAAAGAAGGCGTAACACCAGCGGTTTCACCCAATACAGGTTTGCTGTTTACTGTAGCTAAGCTTGAACTTGCACCTTTGGATCAGGTGTCTTTTGATATCTCAGATCTGAACAATCTGAGTTTTATTGCCGTCTCTACAAAAGCCGAACCGGCCAGCACTCTTTATCAGCTGGATTTAGAGACTGGAAAACATCAAAAGCTGGGGACTTTAGCAGATGGCCGAAGCCTGCTCGGCATGGCGATCGAACCTTGATTCATTCGCTATTGATCTTAGCAAGGCACTGAATACAAAAAGCCCAATCACACTGCTGAGATTGGGCTTTTTAAATAGAATGAGCCGGGGGCGGCTGCATAAACGCAGATCAGGCAGCGCTGTCTTTTGCCAGTTGTAATAACTTAGGCAGAAACTCTTTATCCAGCGCGGCGATCTGTTGCTGCTCTGCCAGCACATCAAATAGAATTTGATCTGTGGTCAGCGGGTTTGCCAACACCACACGAAACACCACGGTATCCTGCCGCTGATAACGTTCCGGTTTAATCCGGGTACGGGAGACAAAAGACAGTCCTTCTTCACGCTGGGTTTTCTGAATAAAACGGGTTAAGCCGTTCAGCAGTTCGTTAAACTTATGTAGCTTTTCTGGCGCTGCTTTTGCCATAGCACGCTGAACTTCAGAGGGCACATAACGATAGGTTAATAAACACAGCTCAGGTTCAGTGATCAGTTCAAATTCCGCATGATCCTGAATTAAACCGGCAAAATAACGGGCTTTATCTAAGCTGCGGTTGATCAGAATTTCATAACCCTGACGGCCAATCACCTGTAAACAGGCATGCACTAACATGGCCATACCGGGGCGCGAACCTTCCAGCGTCTGACTGCCTAAATCTTTGGAGCCTTTACGCAAAATATATTCAGCATGGTGTTCAATAGCATGAGCAGAGGACGGATGTTTGAATACCACCATGCCGGCGCCCATAGGCACATACATTTGTTTATGTGCGTCTATAGTCACTGAATCAGCACGCTCTATGCCGCTCAATAAATGACGGTATTTATCGGACAATAAAGTAGCACCACCCCAGGCGGCATCCACATGGAAATGACAACCCAGTTCAGCAGCTAAATCGGCTAAATCGTTCAGCGGGTCAACGTTGCCGGTTTCAGTAGTTCCAGCCACGCCCACTATCGCCATTACTTTGATGTTTTTGTCATTCAGCTCTCGGCTGACCCGACGCATTTCATCACTTTGCACTTTGTTATTGGCATCGGTTTTTACCGGAACCAAAAACTCACGGCCAATACCTAAAATATCAGCAGCTTTACCTAGAGAATAATGACCCCGCTCTGAGACTAAAATGGCCAAACCTTCGTAGCCATAATATTTCATAGCACGGAACAAGCCTTCTTTGGCGACGCCTTTAAAGTCACCATCGGCTTTTAATAAACGGTTGCGGGCAATCCAGAGTGCAGTGATATTAGCAATAGTGCCACCTGAGCAAAAAGCCCCTAGTGAATGGTTAGCACTGTGCATCCATTTTTTATAAAAGCTGTCACCCTCGCCATAAACAAGATGATGCATCATGCCGATGACTTGACGCTCTAACGGAGTAAAAGCTTTAGAGGTTTCGATTTTCACCAGATTCTGGTTTAACCCCACCATCATTTTTGACAGCGGCAAGACAAAATACGGCAAAGCTGAGGTCATATGGCCAATAAAACTGGGAGCAGCGGTATGCACTGAATGCGCCACCAGCTTCTCCATCATTTGCTCGGCATAATCTGATACAAATTTAGGTTCAGAGGGGATTTGATGCGCCTGAAAATCGCGCTCGATTTGCCATAGAGGCTTTTCCACAGCAACAATGCTTTCGCGTAAAAAACCGGCCAGGTTCTGCGAAATATTCTGTTCGATGATACTTAAAGTCGAGTCCGGAGCCTCTGGCACAGTAAATATCCGCCACAAAGCTTCTTCAGAAGCTGTAGCCTGACGTTTGTTTAATTCTGTCATTCGTATCCTGTCTCACCGGGGTCGCGTTATCGGCTTCTTATTTTGTGTTTTCAGGCCGTAAAATCAGTAAGTCAAAAAGGAAGTCACTGTACTAAAAGCCCCTTTAAATGTCTTTAAAAAATTTCATCTGTGCATCATCTTGCGGTAACTTGCAGCAAAGAACCGCATAAAGTCTGCGTTTTTACTGATTGTAGCCACCTGATTGCAGAAAATATCCATCAACGCCATATCAGAATTCAGATTAAAGTATTAGCTGTCAGCCCGAATTAAATCAGCTAAGCTATCAAGGTATTGTTTTCAGGTCTCTTTTTTACGAGTCATTGCATGCTACGGATCCGTTCAGCACATTTTATTCTTATCAGCCTGGTGGTGTACCTGCTCGCTATTGCTGCTTATGTGTATTACCAGTACCAGCAAACCTATCAGGCCAAACTGGCTCAGGTTGACTTGCAACTGGTGAATGCAGTGAAAGCTGTGCCTTATCTGTTGGGTGATGACTACCATAACAATATCAGTGGTCCACAGCATATCCCCCGCAGCGACTATCTGAAACTGGCAAAGAAGCTCAGTCTTTATGCCAAAGATTTAAAACTGCAGTACCTTTACAGCATGATTCAAGTGGATGGCAAAGTGCACTTCACTGCGTCCAGTTATACCGAAGATGACTTGTTACGTGGCCAGTTGAGTTATTTTTACGATTATTACCCTGAAGCAACAGAAGCCAATAAAGCAGCTTTTGCTTCTTTAACCCCAGTGTTTGAAGAGTCTGTTGATCAGTTTGGTCATTTCCGTTCAGTGCTGATGCCTTATCAAAGCTCAGACGGCACCATGTATTTAGCCGGAGCCGATATTGCCATTACCGATCTGGATCAATGGCTGATGGCCAGCATGCAGCAGTCTGTTTTAAGTGGCACAGTGTTTTTTGGTCTGGCGTTGCTGCTGGCATTAAGTTATGCCATGGTGCTGCGGCATAATCTGACCACAGACCGCAGTTCAGGCAAACGTAATGCCTTAGCTTTAGAAGCTCATCTGCGGCATGAAACTGGCGGCTTAAGTCAACTCGCTATTCTACAAGTGAACAATCTGGAGGAAATCAGTCACTTGTATGGAACTCCTATTGCAGAACAAGCCTTTAATCAGTTTATTCAGCAGTTACAACTGCATTTAGGCCGCTCCTTCCGTTTATACCGTTTGTCGTTTGAAAAGCTGGCGATCCGCCGTGTTGCTGCTATTTCGGATAATGATTTGCACGACAAACTAAAGAGTTTTGATTTCACTCAGCCGGTACTGAACGACCCCTACCTGCTTTTTACTGTGACTTTAGGTGTCGCCCTGTCGCCCCAAACTGTGGTGCTGGAAAACGCGACCCTTGCCGTTAATACAGCCCGCTTGCAACAACAATCTTTAGTGGTGTATTCAGACAATTTGCTGGCACTGAAACAACATCTGCATACCAATATCAAAATGGCGAAGGAAGTACGTGAAGCCATAGGCCATGAACAAATAGTGCCTTACTTCCAGCCTGTAGTGCAGATCAGCACAGGCGAAATTTTCCAGTATGAATGCCTGGCCCGCATATTACGCAGTGACGGCAGCATACTGACTCCGGATCAATTTTTAAGCATTATTAACCGCAGTCATCTGGATACAGAACTGACCAAAATGATGTTTATCAAAAGCGCCAGTCAGTTTGCAACTTCAGAGATCAGCTGGTCTATTAATGTCAATTGCCGCGACTTGCTGGACGATGATTTACAGCAGTTTTTCCTTGATTACCTGCAGCATTACCCTAAACCAGAGCGAGTGTATTTTGAACTGGCCGAAGCCGGGGTATTGCCCCAGTTTGACCGTTGCAGAGAAGCCATAGCTGCGTTGCAAAAGGCCGGAGCCAAAGTGCTGCTGGATGATTTTGGAGTATCCAGTGGTGTAGGTATGGCGGATTTATTGCAATTGCATGTGGATGGTTTAAAAATTCATGGCAGCTTAATTGAGATGATAAGTTCAGATCAGGACGCTCAGTTGTTTATTGAACATATCAGTTCTTTTGCCAAACAAACCCAACTGCTGATCATCGCTGAGATGGTGGAAAGTAAACAGTCATTGGATGCACTGGAACGTTGCGGTATCAGCTATGCACAAGGGTACTATTTTGGCCCTGCGGCCCCAGTGCCATTGCGGTATTACGAAAGGGGTATGATCTAAAAAAAGAGGCGCTGTCTAAGCGCCCTTCCTGTTCTGTTGCTCAAAGACTGCTTCTGTCTAACTTCTCAAGCCAGTACCTTTATTAATCAGGTACATAGCAAAGCTAAAAAACACCAGAATAAAGCCAATAATCACGCTGAACGCAAACACCAGATTGACATCACTGACACCTAAAAAGCCGTAACGGAAGGCGTTGACCATATACACAATAGGGTTGACCTGCGATACGTATTGCCAGAATTGTGGCAATAAACTCAGTGAATAAAACACCCCACCTAAATAGGTTAAAGGCGTCAGCACAAAAGTTGGAATAATACTGATGTCATCAAAGGTCTTGGCATAAATAGCGTTAATTAAACCGGCCAGCGAAAACAAAGTGGCAGTGAGCACCACGGTCGACATCAGAATAAACAAGTGATGCACTTTGATATCAACAAAAAACAGCGATAACAAAGACACTATTAAACCCACCAGAATACCGCGTGCCACGCCACCACCAACATAGCCCAACACTATGATGTAGTTAGGCACAGGAGCGACCAGCAGCTCTTCGACGTTACGCTGAAACTTGGCACTGAAAAAGGACGAAGCCACGTTCGAGTAGGAGTTGGTGATCACTGACATCATAATCAGGCCAGGCACAATAAACTCCATATAGCTGAAGCCACCCATATCACCAATACGTGAGCCAACCAAAGCGCCAAAGATGACAAAATACAAAGTCATGGTAATGGCAGGTGGCACCAGGGTTTGCACCCAAATGCGCATAAATCTGTTAGTTTCTTTGTAGAGAATACTTTGTAGTGCTATTAAATTACCTGAACTCATGCTTTGGCTCCGCGTCCGTTTTCGACCAGACTGACAAACAACTCTTCCAGACGGTTGGCTTTATTACGCATCGAAAGCACCTGAATGCCCTGCGCTGTTAAAGCGCTGAATACGCCATTTAACCCCTGAGCTTTAACCACATCTACTTCCAGGCTATGACTGTCTTTCTGCCGGAATGTATAACCATCAAGAGTGATCAGGGCCTCAGTCGGCGCTATATCGAGTAAAAAGGTTTCTTTATTGAGCTTACTCAACAGGTTTTTCATACTGGTGTTTTCAACAATCTGGCCTTTGTCGATAATAGCGATATTGCGACACAAAGATTCAGCTTCTTCCAGATAGTGGGTGGTTAAAATAATGGTCACACCCTGCTGGTTAATTTCTTTAAGGAATTCCCACATAGAACGGCGCAGCTCAATATCAACGCCCGCTGTAGGTTCATCCAAAATCAATAACTTAGGCTCATGCATTAAAGCACGGGCTATCATCAGACGGCGTTTCATACCACCAGAGAGCTCACGCGAACGGGCATGGCGTTTTTCCCACAAGCCAAGCTGCCCTAAGTATTTTTCCGCCCGCACTATGGCGACAGAACGTGGCACGCCATAATAACCAGCCTGATTTAGCACTATTTGCAGCACAGTTTCAAATTGGTTGAAGTTAAATTCCTGCGGCACTAAACCTAATTGGCTTTTGGCATCTTCAAGGTGAGTGTCCAAGTCATAATCAAACACCTTGACCGTACCGCTGCTTTTATTCACCAGTGAACTGATAATGCCAATGCTGGTACTTTTGCCTGCGCCATTCGGGCCTAATAAAGCAAAAAAGTCGCCTTGCTGCACTTCCAGATCAATACCAGTTAAAGCGACGGTGCCACTTTTATACACCTTGTGTAACTGTTTAATTTCTAACGCTAAGGTCACTGCGGATCTCCATAGCCCCAACGGCTGACTAACTGTTGCTTTAAACCTAAATGGTCAAGAATTCGTGCCACCATAAAGTCGATTAAGTCATCGACAGATTGAGGCTGATGATAAAAACCAGGCGCAGCCGGCATTACCACAGCGCCAGCTTTGGACAAAGCCAGTAAGTTTTCCAGATGAATGGTACTTAGCGGAGTTTCGCGTGGCACTATCAGTAACTGACCGCGTTCTTTCAGTACTACATCTGCTGCGCGTTCAATCAGATTGTCACTCATACCATGGGCAATAGCTGCTGCTGTGCCGGTAGAGCATGGGCAAATCACCATCTGTTTAGGCGCAGCAGACCCTGAAGCACAAGGCGAAAACCAATCATCTTTGCCATACACAGCTAATAGCTCTTTGCTGGCACCGGTTTTTTCCAGAATAAAATCGCGACAGGCTTCAGGGCCGCCCGGCAGTTTTAAATCATATTCAGTGGCAAATACCACGCGGGCTGCGCTGGAAATTAACAGATGCACTTTGACCTGTTGCGCCAGTAAATTTTCCAGCAAACGCCAGCCATAACCAGCGCCTGAAGCGCCGGTAAAAGCTAAGGTGACTTCTTGGGTCATGGAGTTCTCTTTTAAAGAAAGCTGTTTAATCAGAAGACAGTGCATCCAGCAACTTTTGATGTATGCCACCAAAACCGCCATTGCTCATAATGACTATATGATCCCCTGCGGCCGCTTTTTCAACCAAAGCCGCCACTATTAATTCCACTGACTGAAAAACTGCAGCCCTGCCCGGCATTTGTTCTGCCACGCCAGCCAAAGACCAGCCAGAATTAGCAGGTTCAAACAACAAGACATCATTGGCATCATGCAAAGAATCGGCAATAGCAGATTTATGCACGCCCATCCGCATAGTATTGGATCTTGGCTCCAGCACAGCCCAGATTTTAGACTCTCCGACACGAGCTCTTAAACCCGCTAAGGTGGTTTCAATAGCTGTTGGGTGATGAGCAAAATCATCATACACAGCAATGCCTTTGACAGTGCCTTTCAGTTCCATCCGACGTTTTGGCGCAACAAACTGGGCTAAAGCTTCAATAGACACAGCCACAGGCACACCGACATGACGGGCAGCAGCTATCGCCATGACCGCATTTTCGACATTATGGTTGCCACATAAATCCCAGTGTAAGGTGCCTTGTGATACCGCCATGTAAAACAATTCAAACACACTGCCATCTGGCTGTTTTAATTGCACTGTCCAGTCTTTGCCATAACGCTGCTGCTCACTCCAGCAGCCCATAGCTAAAGTTTGATCCACAGCGTCAACACGGGCCGGGCTTAACACCAGGCCAGTGGATGGCACCATACGCAGCAAATGATGGAACTGACGCTGAATAGCGGCTAAATCCGGGAAAATATCAGCGTGGTCGTATTCCAGGTTATTAATCACCAGAGTACGGGGTCTGTAATGCACAAACTTGGAACGCTTATCAAAAAAAGCAGTGTCGTATTCATCGGCTTCAATAACAAAAAACGGCGAGTCGCCTAAACGGGCTGAGCTGTCAAAATTCTGTGGAATACCGCCTATTAAAAAGCCAGGCTTTAAACCCGCATACTCCAGCACCCAGGCCAGCATACTGCTGGTGGTGGTTTTACCATGAGTGCCAGACACCGCCAGCACCCAACGCTGATGCAACACCTGTTCAGCCAGCCACTGTGGGCCTGAGCTGTAAGGAATATTCTGATCCAGCGTATATTCCACGGCAGGGTTGCCCCGTGACATGGCATTACCAATAATCACCAGATCAGGGGCAGGTTGCAGCTGCACCGGATCATAGCCCTGAGTCAATTCAATACCCAGTTGCTCCAGTTGAGTACTCATAGGCGGGTACACATTGGCGTCAGAGCCTGTGACTTTATGCCCCAAACTTTTTGCAATAGCGGCAATACCGCCCATAAAAGTGCCACAAATGCCTAAAATATGAATATGCATACTGCATCCTTACTGCCTGTAAAACGGGTTCTGCGGCCATTCTAGCAAAGGACTCTGCAGAACAGCTGAAATAAAACCAGCATAAACCTGCAATTTAGCCTGAACTTGATTAAAATAGCAGCCGCTGTGGCCGACAGCCTCCAATCAAAATTAACTCTGCGGTCAAAGCTTCCTCTACCTACACAAAAAAAGGATTGTTTTATGCGTCGATTGGCTCCAGCCCTGCGTCTTGATGGTGCAGAAGCAGACCTGATAGATCTGATTAAAAGCATCGTAGCTGCCTGCAAAGAAATTTCGTTTCGTGTCGGGCAAGGTGAACTCTCAGATGTGTTGGGCTCCACTCTGAATGAAAACGTTCAGGGCGAAACCCAGAAAAAACTCGATGTCATCTCCAATGAGCTGCTTAAAGATCTGATCCTCGAAACAGGTTCTGTCATGGCTATCTCTTCTGAAGAAGAAGACAGCACAGTTGCAGGTAACCCTCAAGGTAAATACCTGGTCACCTTTGACCCGCTGGATGGCTCGTCCAACACAGATATCAACAGCTTAATTGGCACTATCTTTTCAATTCTGCCCGCCCCCAAAGGCGCAGACCCTGCCGATCCAGCTATTTTCCTGCAACCTGGTACAAACCAGATCGCTGCAGGTTATATACTCTATGGTCCGTCTACCATGATGGCCTTGACCACAGGCAAAGGCACCAAAATGTATACGCTGGATAAAACCTATGGTGGTTTCCTGCTGACTCAGGAAAAAGTCACCATTCCGGGCGTCACCGCAGAATTTGCTATTAATATGTCGAACCAGCGCTACTGGCAGGTTCCAATGCAAAACTACGTGGCTGATTTGCTAAAAGGCAAAGAAGGCCCGCGTGGTAAAAACTTTAATATGCGCTGGATTGCCGCTATGGTCGGTGACGTACACAGAATTTTATGCCGTGGTGGTATTTTTGCGTACCCACGGGATCTAAAAGACCCAACAAAACCGGACAAACTTCGACTGATGTACGAAGCCAATCCAATGAGTTTTCTGGTAGAACAAGCAGGTGGCGCAAGTTCCACAGGCACAGAACGTATTATGGACATTCAGCCTGTCGATATTCACCAGCGTGTGGCGGTAATTTTAGGTTCAAAACACGAAGTGGAAAGCTGCCTGCAGTATCACAAGGCGTAGGGACTGGGTTTATCCCTGCCCGTCCCGATGTAAAATCGATGTTGAAGCACAGGAAAATTGTAGGGGCGTGTTTTACCCGCGCCCGTCCCAATGTAAAACTGATGTCGGGCGAAAGCTCACAGGCAACAAAGCTGCAGCTTCAAGTACAACGGGTATAGCCATATTTACGGCCGCTGCTATAATGCAGCACCACAATTCAGCACAGAGGAAGCGTTATGAGCTTAAGTCAGGTTGCCGCAGGTAAAAATCTGCCGGATGAAATTAATGTCATCATCGAAATTCCGGCCAATGCCGATCCAATCAAATACGAAGTAGACAAAGACACAGGCACTGTCTGGGTTGACCGTTTTATGTCGACTCCAATGTTCTATCCTTGCAACTATGGCTTTGTAAACCATACCCTGTCGTTAGACGGAGATCCGGTTGACGTATTAGTGCCAACACCCTACCCATTGGTGCCAGGCGCCGTGATCAAATGCCGTCCTGTTGCCGTATTAAAAATGGCAGACGAATCAGGTGAAGACGCTAAAGTATTAGCTGTGCCAATCAGCAAACTGACTAAAATTTACGACAACATTCATGATCTGAATGACGTGCCAGAACTGCTGAAAAACCAAATCCAGCACTTCTTTGAACGTTACAAAGAATTAGAGCCAGGCAAATGGGTGAAAGTTGTTGGCTGGGGCGATAAAGCCGAAGCCAAAGCTGAAATCGTCAGTTCATTTGAACGCGCTCAGCAAAAGTAATATCCAGTTCTGAAAACTGCACAAAACGGCACTTAGGTGCCGTTTTTTTATACAACCATCCGCCCCTGCCCAGACAACCTGTTCAGTTAAATTCACCACTGCTGATGCCTTTCATCAAAAGCCGTATTTATTTATCAAAAAAAACGCAAAATCTGATAAAAACTTCCATCAATATCTGTTATTTTCAGCAACAGATTTGGTTTGGTTTTGCCTGCCAATTTTCATTATTACAATAATAAATTCTACTTCGACCGCTGGTGCGAAGTGATTCAGGGGTAAGGTTATGGCTTTGTTTGAATTTGGGTCTGCGCGGACCAAAATTATGTTGTCAGGCATCACCACTTTGGTAGGTATGCTGCTGGTTTTCACTGTATTAGCAGAGCAACACTGGCTCTGGTCAGCTTTAGTGATAGCGACGACTTTAGTGTTGCAATGGATCTTGAGTCAAACAGCTTTACACAGCTATCAAAGCTTCGTCGCAGAACAACAACTGCTGATCCAACGTTCTGTAAAAGAAAAAAGTCTGAGCCTGCAGTTAAGTGCAGTAAACAATTCAGATTTAGCGCCGGTTCGGGAGCAATTTAATCTGTGGCTTGTTGCCTTAAAGCAGCAACAACAGGAGTCACACAACCATAACGAGCAGTTAAAACAGCTGGTGACATCAATACGCCACATTACAGCGGATGAGCAAAAACATCTGAGTCAATTAGAACATACCGCAGGTCAAACTCTGACCATGGTTGAGTCGATGAACCAAAGTGTATTGGACGAAGTGCAAAGCGCGAACTTAGCAGCAGAAGCAGCCAATCACTCCAATCAAATAGCCAAACAAGGTCAGCAAACTGTCGCCAGTACTGTGCAGAATATCGAACAACTGGCGGTACATTTACAACAAGCGTCTGCCACTATAGCTCAGCTGGAACAAGACAGTAATCAGGTAGGTGCTGTACTGGAAGTCATTAAAGGCATAGCGGAACAAACCAACTTACTGGCGTTGAACGCAGCAATCGAAGCGGCACGAGCAGGTGAACAAGGCCGTGGTTTTGCCGTGGTAGCAGATGAAGTACGAACTCTGGCTTCACGCACGCAAAAATCAACGGAACAAATTCAGCGCACTATTGAACAGTTACAAAGTGCAGCCCGTGAAGCGGTGCAAAAAATGAAGTTGAGTAGTGAACAAGCCAATTTAAGTGTGCAGTCGGCTAATCAGGCAGGACATTCTCTACAGGAAATTACCGGCAGCATAGCGCAAATTTGTGCGATGAATCAGGAAATAGCTACGGCAACGGACGAACAACAGCATCTGACCAAAGCTATGGTCACCTATATGCGTGATATCACCACCCACACAGCGCAAAGCCAGCAAAACAGCAAAGACTTTCTACAGCTGGGTGAGCAACTGGCCTTGATAGCCAACCGCTAAGACTCCGGCACTCTAATCAAAAAAGCCGACTTGTCGGCTTTTTTATTGGCTCGAATTCAAGCTCAGCTTTTAGATAAAAACTTGACTAAATCCACAGCCGTCATCGGCTTGGCATACATAAAGCCCTGCACTTCTTCACAGCCCATAGCCCTTACTGCATCTTCCTGGGCCTGAGTTTCAATACCTTCAGCTATAGTTGCCAAACCCAGCTTTTGCCCCAGATTTACTATAGTTTCAGCAATCAAGGTCCCGTTAGGTCGGGCAAAATCCTGAATAAAAGCACGGTCAATTTTAATCCTGTCCAGTGGCAACTGCTGCAAATAGCTTAAAGATGAAAAGCCAATGCCAAAATCATCAATAGCCACTTTAATGCCAAAATCCTTTAACTTATTCAACGCACCTATCACTATCTTTGGATCGTCCATCACCACAGACTCGGTGATTTCAAGTTCCAGCAATGCAGGATCCACCTGATAACGCTCCACACAATCGATCACAGACTGCACAAATCGATGATTACGGAACTGTGGCATAGACACATTCACCGCTATCCTCAGATGAGAAAAACCTTGTGCTTTTAAACTCTGCAGTTGTTTGCAAGCCTGCTGTAACACCCAGTCGCCGATTTCGATAATCAAGCCTGAGTATTCGGCCAGTGGAATAAATACGGCCGGAGAAATAAAGCAGCCGTCAGCCTGAGGCCAGCGCAACAGCGCCTCCATACCCAGCACATTGCCGCTTTTTAAACAAATTTGCGGTTGATACCACAACTGAAGCTTGTCTTTCTGAAAATCGGATCTCAGGCTTCTGAGCATCACCAACCGATCAACCATCTGCTCTTCCATCTGAGCACTGTAATACTCATAATTTTGTGCCAAATGTTTTTTTGCTCTGTTCAATGCAATGTAAACATGCTTCAGAATAGTCAATCCATGCAAAGCACTGTCACGTAAGCGGCAGAAACCAAAGGTCGCATTCACCTGCAAGGAATGTTCTGAACACTGAAATGGCATTTCAAAGATGCCGGACAAGGTTTCAGGGGTCAGCGCCTGCTCAGGGCCAATTAGACCAAACACATCAGCGCCAATACGGCCAATCTGGGCAATTTCACCAAACTGTGCCACTAATCTGTGCGTAATGGCGATCAGCAACTCATTGCCGGTTTCCTGACCTAAACCATCGTTTACATCTGAGAAATGATCGATATCAATCAGTACAGCCACATTGCGTTCAGGATCCAGCCGTCTGGTTTCCTGCAGCAAAGAGGTAAACTCATTGCGGTTGGGCGTTTTGGTTAAAGGGTCAATATAAGCTGCATGCTTGAGTTGCTGAAACAAGGTCACGTTTTCATAACCGATAGAAATATTACTTAAAAATACTTCAATCAGCTGGCGGTCAAAATCTTCTACAGGTCGGTTGGTTTCGATATAAACCGCAGCAGCATGATCGACATTGCCCAGATAAAGCACCGTATCTTTGTCAGTAAAAATATGTCGGCGCTCAGACAGACAAGTTGTGATTTGCTGAATAATTCTGCTGTTATTCAGCCGCTCCAGTTTGCACTTAATATAAGGTGCGTAATGTCCTGCTGCGCCCAGTACATAAATATTGTCACTGCTGCTGCCATCATCCTCAATCTGAGCACAAAGTACGCCTTCTGCATGCAAGCCAATTAACGAAGAAATCTGAGTGACAACCCCTTCGGAGAACTCATGCAACGAATGTTGTTCCAGCAAATTAGCACCGGCATTAATGATTTTCTGCAGGCCAATGCGGTTCTGGTTAATAGTGCGTATTTGCTGGTAGCTGCGAATGGACGAAATAATAGCGGTAACCAGTTTATTACGGGTCAGTTCGGTTTTCGTTTTGTAATCATTGATGTCGTATTCTTTGATCACACTCTCTTCCGGAGCATAACCAGGCTGGCCAGTGCGCAGAACTATACGCACTTCATCCATTTTTAATTCATCCCGAATTTGCTGTACGACTTTCAAACCTGCATCGTCAGACTCCATCACAACATCAAGCAATATGACGGCAATATAAGGGTTTTGTACCAGAAATTTTAAGGCTTCTTTGCCGGAGAACGCATGATGAAAAACTAATTTACGGTCCAGGACCAATAAATCAGATAAAGCCAGTTTAGTGACCGTATGAATTTCTTCGTCGTCATCCACAATCAGCAAGTGCCATTCACCACTGGATTGTGTTTCTGCTTCCGAACTTGTTTCGTCTTCTGCGAGGAACAGAAAATCATCATCTGCTGCTTTTGACACCATGCTCCGACCTTTTTTACATCAGCTGTAGGGGAATACTTTTTGAAAGCATATCAAGGCACTATTGCATAAATACTAGCATATACCCTGAATTCACTTTGGCAATCAAGGCCAGCCCCTACCGCTATCCTTTGTAAGCTTTTAATCCAGTGGATCTACACTATACCCTCAGGCAAAAAAAGCAATTCATTTTATTAAAATCTTTAAAATCATAAAGTTAACACTTTCATAAACTTCTTTTTGAGTTGTCCGTGATTTTTTGCGTTATTGTGAAAATTAAGCAACAAAATATGTCTCTACCAAAGGTGAGTTCATGCAGAAAATTTCTGCTGGCCGCGGACATCAACGTTTACTCCAACTGGCACGCAGCCAGCTGGGTCACGAATTTGAAACCAAAGCCACAACAACAGACGCAGACTCTGCCAGCTTAGTGCAGAAAAGCGATTTTAATCAGCGCCATCAACGTCTGGCACAGCGTTCCGGCGCTCCGGCACATGCCGATACAGGTTTTAAAGCTCCGACTTTGTCACAGCGCGCCGAGCGGCGTGAACGTATGCACAAAGAAAGGCAGCAGGCCAATTTAGAAAAAATAATGGCGTTAGCTTTAGACTACTGTCCTGAATACGTTGCAGAGATGGATGTGGATCCAGATTGGTTTCAGCAATACTGTGATTTAGTGTTGAATATTTCTAACCAGACAATGCAACAACTCTGGGCCAAAATACTGGCCGGCGAAATTGGACAACCCGGTAGTTTTTCACTAAAAACCTTATTTTTGTTACAACGTATGAGCTTTAAAGAAGCACTGGCGCTGCAAAAAGCCGCCAGCCTGACCTGCAGAGTCCGGCTGCAGGACAGTGGGCATATTTACTTTGGCTATGTGCGTAAACCATCTATTTGGCAGGTTCTGACAGGTCGCAGTAAAGCAGTGCTGAACCTGAGCCAATTTGGTTTAACCTTTCCGCAAATTTTAAGCCTGATTGATTTAAACTTGCTGCATCAGATTGAAATAGAAAGTGGCGAATTGATCCCCGATCAAGCTTTGCAGTTGCAGTACCATCAGCATCAACTGACCTGCAAAGCTAAGCATTCAGGAGTAGTACTGCAGTACTATAAATTTACCGCTGTGGGTGTTGAGCTATTGCCTTTGCTGAACAGTCAGGCGAACCCAGCTTATCTGCAAGCCGTAAAGCAACTGTTCAGCCCGGTATTAGACTTTGAAGGCTAAGCTGCTGACAACGTCGGATCAGATCAGCCACTTTTTGACTATCTAAAGGTTTAATCACCACATCATTCATACCAGCCTGATGAAACTGCTGGATCTCATCAGGTAAAGCATGAGCGGTAAACGCCATAATGACAGTGTTTTGATGCTGGGGTAATTGCCTGATCATGGAAGTAGCCAGAACCCCGGACATATCCGGAAGCTGAATATCCATCAGGATCAGCTGATACCTACCGCTTTTGGCAAGCCGGATGGCTTCTGTGCCCGTCGCAGCAGTATCTACCTCAAACTGTTGCTGGCTCAGCATGGCTTTGACAAAAGCCAGATTAGTTTGATTATCGTCCACCACCAACATTCGCAAAGCATTGCTTTTCGGTGCCTGATTGAGGTGTTGCCGAATATGCGCGGATAACATCGGATTGGCTAAAACAGCACAACTCAACACACTGGCCCAATAGGACTGATGTGCTGCATGACAAAAAGCCAGCATCTGATTGCGATTGGTGGTTTTATCAAGTTCAATCCAAAGCTCAGAGCTTTCTTCAGGCGCAGGCAATTGTATCAATACCAAATCTACCAGACGATGCTGTAACTCCGCTTTCAGTTGCTGCGGCTGCTGCAAGCAAATCACTTGTTCTGCCACAGAACCCACACTTTGCTTTAACACTGCAGCTCGTAAGCTATTGCTGTCCAGGTAGATAGCAGTTTGGCACATAGGCAGCTCTTTGACTGAAACCGCTGTTAATGGCAACTCCAGGCGCACAGAGCAGCCCAAATCCTGCAGGGAAGAAATAGTTAATCTGGCACCAAGACGTGACAACAAACTGGCACAGAGTTGCTGTAAAACCCCGGCGTTTTCGCCTTTTGCTGCATCAAGAACTTGCTGTATCGCACTACTTTGACCTGCATGATCAAACTGCAGTAACAGTTTATTCTCCGAAAAAGCCTGCAAATTAATAAATAAACTCAGTTCATGTTGTTGTATATCCCGCAGGATCAAACTGATAATTTGCTGCAATAACTCCGCTGCATGCTCAGTGAAAAAGCTGACTTCAGACAAGCTCAATGCAGGATCTTCCACCAGGATAAAAGGCAGGTCCGCCAGTTCAAATTCAGGTTGCCACAACTCTATTTGTTGCGCTAACCATTCAGGAAACCAGACGGTTTGAGGCTGTAATGCTGTTTTTTCCAGTACATTTTGCCGCAATAACCAACGAAGTAGCTGAGCCTGCTGTTCAGTTTTTCCGGCTTGAGCCAGCTCACTAAGCTGTTGCCACTGATGCAATTGGTTTTGACTGGTTTTTAACTCGTGAGTCAGGCTGGCTAATTGCTGCTGATAACTGATCTCAAGTTGTTTACAGGCGGTGCTATGACTCTGCCCCTGCTGTTGTTCTGCCTGATTTTGTTGCTGCAATTGCTGTTGAAACTGTTGCTGTTGAGCGTAAAGAGAGCGGAACAACAAGGTAAGTTCAGCACTGTCAAAATCGGCCAGCTTTTTTCCATCAGCCGCAGACGGAACTAAAGCACGAAGTTGTCGCAAAAAACCTTGCCAGCGCAGATGTTGAGTTTTGAAAATACGCCGCTGCCACAATAAAGCCAAAGCGACAATAATAAATAAAGCCGTGCCCCACAAACTGCTTTGCCACCACCAGAGCTGGGACAATCGTAATGGAGAAATCTGAATAGCCACATAACCCAAAGTACTGCCTTCAGCTGCTACTTTGTTGGTGTCGAAATAACTCATACTGGCAGGAGTTACCATCACTGCAGACCACAACAGATCAGAACCGTCCTGTAGTGCCTTTTGTCCTGTTAAATCTCGCGTTGGGCTGAAATTAAATAACTCGCGGGGGAACTGAGTGGCCGCAAATAAATTGCCGTCGGCCTGATACACCAGAATAGCTTTAATGGGTAAAGTACTGGAAAAGCTGGTAGCCAGCAGATGGCCTTTGACTTGCTCTACTTTGTTTTGAACTAAAAAAGGTTCGACCATCAAAGACAAGCTCATCAGCAGTTGCTGCTCGGCTTGCACTCTGACTAAAGTTTCATGACGCAATTGCAGCTTTGCTGAGGCGTAAAGACAAGCCACAATCAGCGCGAATGATCCCACCACCAGACCCAGTTTAGCTTTTAACGTCATGTCAATTGAACCTCTTTTCCTTGACCTGCACTATAAGCTGCCCCTCAAAGCAGAACAATAGCTATTCTGCTTTGAGTTTTGGATCAGACTATCATTTGTTCAGGTTTCAGAAATGCAGCTCAGCAGAAATAAAAGCACCATCAAAGGTTAAATCTGCATCTACGTTGTCAATGTCATCCAGTTCAAGCTTTGTCTTTTTAACACCAGCTTTTAACGATAAATCCACAGCCAGTGAGTCAATCAATTCATAGGCAATACCAAACTGCATATCAGACAAAGCACTGCCGTCATAGCTGACGTAATTCACTTCAGCAAAAATTTTAGTGCCAGTGCCTAATAAGCCAAAACTACCGTAGGCGTAGCCCATAGGGATCACAGCAGACAAATCCTGAGTAGCGCTTCCGCCTTCAGCTGCAACAGTGATATCGCCGTCTATGTATTTAGCCGTCACACCTAAATCCAGGCTAACTAAATCATTGTCCAGAATTTCATAATAGAAAGTCGCGTCAATATTGGATAAATCAACATCCTGAGCAACAGTAGTACCTACAGCAAAAATTTTGCTATCAAACACAAAAGTCTGATTTAACGTCGTATTGCCGTTGGAGCTTAAGCTATTACGTTGCAACTTGATGTTAGGTAACAAAGGTACCGGATGTTCAACTTTGATATAAAAACTGCTTAAATTTTTATCGTCAAAATCAAAGTCCTGCTGATTGCCTGTCTGACCAAAACCACCTTTGGCGTCGGCAAAATGTAAATCGGCACCAATATAAACACCAGCAACGGTATCAGCCATAACGGCAGGAACAGCGAATGCAGCTACAGCTACCATACTTAATACAGACTTTTTCATGCTTTATCCTTGCGCTAATAATTCAGTTAAATCCAACAGAGCCGCATTGGCTCTGGAAATATAATTCGCCATCACCAGACTGTGATTTGCCATAAAACCAAAACCCCGACCATTCAGAATCATCGGACTCCAGACCGGTTCCTGGGTCGCTTCCAGTTCACGGATAATTTGCCGTAAGCTAATCATCGCGTTTTTGTTGGTCAGCACCTCCGCGAAGTCTAATTCTATCGCTTTTAAGAAGTGTAACAAAGCCCAGCAGGCACCACGGGCTTCATAAAATTCATCATCTATGCTCCACCAACTGGTTTTAATTCGGTTGGATTCAGCAGTAGCAGTGGATTGTCTGGCATTTTTATCTCCAGCTAAATCGGTATTTAACCTGTCCTGCCCGACACTGACACTTAAACGCTGACTATAGCTGCCTAAACGTTTTTCAACGTTTTTCAGCAAGTCACGTAAATTGTCTGCTCTGGTGTAAAACTGACTGTCCGTTTTCTTCGGATCCAATAACGCTGTGCGATACAAAGATAATTGTTTTATGGCCTGTTGATATTCGGCTTCTGCAGCTGGAACAGCCCAGCTGCGATGGTCAATATTGAGCATAGGCTGAGCGAGCTTTAAATACTGATTTTCAATAGACTGTGACTGAGAGCGACTTAAGTCTTTGCGCAAAGCTAAAGCTAAATCACGTGACATTTCCAAAGCCCCGAGTTCCCAGGCAGGCATATTGTCGAGCAGCGAAAATGGCGGTGTTACATCGTTACTGATAAAACCAGCATTTTTGCTCAACAGGGTTTCCAGCACCCGGATAAGCGCGCTGGTGGTGGTATAACCTACGGTTTGTTGATGCTCCGGACTGAGTTGTGCTGATAAATCCTCGACATCAAACAGCTCTGGTTCATTGCTGGCCCACCAGGCCGTGCCATAACCTAAAATAAAAACGAACAGCACGGTTAAACTTATAATCCTGAATCTGTTCATTTTTTGCTCCTAATGAGTTGGAATAGCGCTGACAGTGGCCTGCACTTCGATGGATTGGCCATCTTTAAACTCTAAACGTAACGGAATTTGCTGACCTTTAGTGATGCTGGTTTTGGCATCAAACATCATCAGGTGCAAACCTCCAGGCTGGAAATTTACCACTTTGCCAGCAGCAATCTTTACAGACTGCACCTGCTCCATCTTCATCATGCCATCTTTATGAGTATGCTGATGTAGTTCGATCGATGCAAAACCTGGACTGGTGGCACTGATAAGTTCGGCATCTGTGGTGCTGTTATTTGTGATACTGAAATAACCTGCGGTCATACTGCGTCCAGGTAACATCTCCCGAACAGTAGCGTCTGTGACCAGAACCTCAGCCACGACCACACAGCTGCCTAAGCCTAACAATACTGCACATATCCACTGCTTCATTCAAAGTACTCCTTTAAAGATCATTGCTTTATCTTACACGACAGAGGTCAGGCCAACAAACTTCACCGACGAAAAGCATTGACTTCTTTAGTAACAGCTTTTTTCAGTGTGACGCCTAACAAGCTGGTGACAAAAACAGCAGCTGTACAATTATCTGTAAGCCCTGCCCCTGATTTTAGTGGGTTTTGTATTTCAGAAAGTCTAGTTTTCAGGCGTTTAGCTATTGTCAACCCAGCAACCCCCTATAAATTTATACTTTTGTTTAAATAATAACCTTTGCATTGTTGGCAAAAATCCGTAAACTTAGCGCCCCTTTAGGGTAGAGCCTTGGTTTTAGCGGTGCGCATAGGTCCATATCAATTAACGAACAACGTAATCTGTGCTCCTATGGCGGGAGTGACTGATTACACTTTTCGTGAGCTTTGCCGTCGTTTTGGTGCAGGTTTAGCTGTATCAGAAATGATGTCGAGCAATCCTTTGGTCTGGCAAAGTGAAAAATCGCTAAATCGTATGACTCACCAAAATGAGTCTGGTCTTCGATCGGTGCAAATTGCCGGTTCAGATCCAGATCAGATGGCTGAAGCTGCTGTGTTTAATGTTGAACATGGCGCCCAAATCATCGACATCAATATGGGATGTCCGGCAAAAAAGGTGAATAAAAAACTGGCGGGTTCGGCGCTATTACAGTATCCGGATTTAGTACAGCAGATTATTCAGGCCGTAGTTCAGGCAGTAACAGTACCTGTGACCTTAAAAATCCGGACTGGCTGGGACACCGAGAATAAAAATGGCGTACAGATAGCGCAAATTGCGCAGGACAACGGCATTGTGGCTTTAGCGGTTCATGGCCGCACTAAAGCTTGTATGTATAAAGGAGAGGCGGAGTACGACACTATCCGCGCTATTAAACAAAATGTGTCTATCCCGGTGATTGCCAATGGCGATATCACCACGCCGGAAAAAGCCAGATTTGTATTGGACTATACCGGAGCAGACGCGGTCATGATTGGCCGGGCCGCTCAGGGCAGACCCTGGATTTTTCGTGAAGTGGTGCACTATCTGCAAACGGGTGAACATCTGGCTTCGCCTTCGACGGGCGACGTCAGGGATATTTTGCTGGAGCATGTCCGTGGCTTACACCAGTTATATGGTGAAGTGCTTGGTCCACGTATTGCCCGCAAACATGTGGGTTGGTACCTGGCAGAGCATGACAGCGAAGGCATGTTTCGCAGTGAATTTAATGGTATCGAACAAGCCCAACAGCAGTTGGATACCTTATACGTGTATTTCGAGCAATTACTAGCAGCAACCTAACGTAAAAGAGAATAGGCAATGTTTAATCAAAACGTGACTTCGCCATTTATCACCAACGCCCATGTTCAAACGCAAGAAAAACCGCAGCCTTTAAGCAACGCGGTACAAAAAGCGGTGGCGAACTACTTACAACAACTGAACGGTCAGGACGTTAACGACCTGTACGAATTAGTGTTGTCCGAATTAGAAAAGCCGTTATTAGAAGAAGTGATGAAATACACTCGCGGCAACCAGACCCGCGCTGCCAACCTGATGGGCATCAACCGCGGTACTCTGCGTAAGAAGCTGAAACAATACGGCATGAGTTAATGCCCCCGCGGGAGGAGTCCCGCAGCAAAAAGCACCTTCGGGTGCTTTTTTCTTATTCCCGTCGTACTTGAAGCTGCAGCTTTGTTACCTGCGTGCTCTCGCCCCAGTCACATAGGACTACTATGCTCCTGGGGTCTCACGCCCTTGTCGCCTAGCTGCAACTCCAATTACTTAGGGAATTAATTTACATAGTACGTGAAGTAAAAGCGGGATTTCACCAGCTAATCCCGGTGATACACCAAAGCCATTTTTTCTCTATGCTTATGTCCTGGCTTTTGTGTTATCCAAAAAAACAATGCTGGTCCGAATTAACCATTACAGCGGAGAATGATCCAATGAACGCAGCTCGTCCAATCCGTCGCGCCTTGTTAAGCGTGTCTGATAAAACCGGTATAGTTGAATTTGCCCGTGCTTTAGCCGCCCAGGGAGTGGAGTTGTTATCCACAGGTGGCACAGCCAAGTTATTGGCAGACCAAGGCATAGCTGTGACTGAAGTATCTGATTACACAGGTCACCCGGAAATAATGGACGGCCGCGTGAAAACGCTGCATCCAAAAGTACATGGTGGCATTCTGGCCCGCCGTGGTATGGATGAAGCTGTCATGGCAGCAAACAATATCAATCCTATCGACTTAGTGGTAGTGAACCTGTATCCGTTCGCCAACACAGTGGCCAAAGCAGGTTGTACTTTAGAAGACGCCATCGAGAATATCGATATCGGCGGCCCAACTATGGTGCGTGCTGCAGCGAAAAACCATAACGATGTGACTATTGTGGTCAACGCAGCAGATTACGACAAAGTGTTAGCAGAAATGGCAGCGAACGCTGGTTCTACTACTCATGCCACCCGTTTTAGCTTAGCTATCAGTGCTTTTGAGCATACAGCTCAATACGACGGTATGATTGCCAACTACTTCGGCACAATGTTACCTGCGTATGGGTTGTCCGCTTACGGTGATGAAGACGCCAAGCCAAGCAAATTCCCACGCACTTTTAACGCACAGTTTGTGAAAAAACAAGACTTACGTTATGGCGAAAATAGCCACCAGAGTGCGGCTTTTTATGTGGAAAACAGCATTCAGGAAGCATCAATCGCCAGCGCCACTCAGCTGCAAGGTAAAGAGCTGTCGTACAACAATATCGCTGACACTGATGCAGCTTTAGAGTGTGTAAAAGAATTCGACGAACCAGCTTGTGTGATCGTTAAACATGCGAACCCTTGTGGTGTAGCTATTGGCGACGATATTCTTGCCGCTTACGAGCGTGCTTATAAAACAGACCCAACCTCTGCTTTTGGTGGCATTATCGCTTTTAACCGCGAATTAGATGCTAAAACTGCCGAAGCTATTGTCAGCCGTCAGTTTGTTGAAGTGATTATTGCGCCAAGCGCTACAGCTTCGGCTGCTGCTGTGGTGTCTGCTAAACCAAACGTGCGTTTACTGGTGTGTGGCGAATGGGAAAGCAAAACCACTGGTTTTGATATCAAACGTGTTAACGGTGGTGTGTTAGTACAAGACCGTGACCAGAAAATGGTCGGTTTGGATGACTTAAAAGTAGTGTCCAAACGCCAGCCTACTGCAGATGAGTTACGTGACTTATTGTTCTGCTGGAAAGTCGCTAAATACGTGAAATCGAACGCCATTGTTTATGCCAACGACAGCATGACTATTGGGGTGGGTGCAGGCCAGATGAGCCGCGTGTACAGCGCAAAAATTGCCGGTATCAAGGCTGCTGACGAGAACCTGGAAGTCAAAGGTTCAGTGATGGCCTCTGATGCGTTTTTCCCGTTCCGCGATGGTATTGATGCCGCAGCTGCTGCTGGTATCAAAGCCGTGATCCAGCCTGGTGGTTCAATGCGTGATGCAGAAGTGATAGCTGCTGCAGACGAACATGGCATGACGATGATCTTCACTGGTGTGCGTCATTTCCGTCACTAAACACAAGCGCTCAAATGAATGAAGGCGGGACTGGTTCCCGCCTTTTTCTATTTTGAGCTTCTCACTAACATTACTGTCAGATAAACAGTTACTCTTTATCTTTTTTCGGCAAACCTAAATAGATTAACGAAAAAACTATATCGAAAAACGGAACAAAGGCAAGAATAACTGCCTTTTTCCAGCTATAGCCTTTTGTCTTTGCCATCACAAGATTAATCATCAGGCAGGATACAAAGATAAAAACAAAATATAATCCCCCAAAAAAATGGGCTGGATGAATATCTCCATTCCGAAGAGCTTCTAACACGCGTTACTCCTTATTTATCCTAATGCGGAAATCCCACAACAAGTCTGTTTAATACAACCAGGAAAAACAACTCAGGCTGACCCATAGCTATGCCTGAAAAACCCAAGTGGGTATTTCTAGGGTCACGTATGTTACTAAAGCTAAAAAAAACAGACAAAAACTATTATAAACAATACGTTAAACATACATAAATAAAAATGCTCTGCAGCACGAATTAGTCATGGAGTAACAGTAAAGCTACGGCAGAGAACCTAATACAGGCGACAAAGGCAAGTTTTTCACTTCACGCTGTGAAAACTGCACTGAAGTCACCACTAAAGCGGCGATCACTAAAGCGGATGAAACGCCTCCGGTCCAGCCTAACCAGCGAATAAGCTGTGGTTGTTGTCTTTTGGTACGCAGCCAGTGCATCCAAATCCCACCTGCGACTAAAAAGGTAAAACCCAGTCCAAACACAAAATACAGCAGCTTCACGCCCAATCCGGCAAAGTTACCAAAATGCAGCGGATCGGCCATATCAGCTATATAAGCTACAGGTTTTAACTCAGCCGCTTTTTGTAGTTTCAGTACCTCTGCTGTCACCGGATCCAGGTAAATACGGTTGGCTCTATCCCGCACCAGCAAGGTAGCATCCTGACCTGTCACCACCACAGGTGCTTTGTCAGACAATGGATAATTCAGTGCTCTGATATCCAGATCTGGCCGGGCTTTTTGCGCAGCCTGCATTAGTTCAGTTAAAGACAAGGCTTGGTATTGTGCTGTAACCAGCTCCAGCTTTGGCGCTTTCGGATAGTGCTCTACTTTAAACTTCAGTAAAAAGTGTTCGGTGAAATACCAAAGGCCTGTTAAAAACATCAGCAGAATAAAACCCCAACACCACACGCCTGTCCATTTATGCCAATCGGACCAAAAAGTACGGCTCGATACTTTAGTCGCCGAAGGCAGCTGAAAACCTTTACGCCACCACTGCCGGTAAACATAAAAACTGCTGACTAAAATAATCAGCAGTAAAAAACTTAAACTGGTGACCACAATTTTGCCTGTAGGCCCAAGCGACAGGTACATATGAATATTGCGTAAAAACCGCGACACAGTGCCCCACTGGCCTTCGCCTGTTAAAGCACCTGATGCAGGATCAAAATAGGCAAATAAAAACTCTGAGCCTTTATTCAAACTGACGCTACCAGCCAGATACCGCTGCTCTGGAACATTGAGGTTGCTGATCTGATAGTCGGGATAAGCTTTGGCTAAGCTTTGCTCCAACACCTGCCAGGGCACAGGGCCTTGTCGTTCTGACAAGGCCCTGTATTTTTGATCAGCCAGATACTGAATTTCATGGCTGACCACAGCTAGCGTGCCGGTGAAGCACACCAGTAACAGCAGCAGGCCAAAGGCAAAGCCTGCAAAAGAATGTAGCTTAAACCAGCTTTTAGCAGTCATAGCCAACTTAGAACTGATAACTGGCGGTCACTATTAAACGGCGTGGTTCACCGGGAAAGTGCCCGGTCCGTTCAATAAAACCAGCAGTGGCATAAGTTTTATCAAACAGGTTTTTTACATTGGCCTGAAACAACCACTGCTGCCAGCGGGTTTGCCAGCTCATATCAAAAACGGTGTAGGATTTCACATGCTGACCATTAATACTTAACTGGTCGCTGACATAATCCATACCTGCAGCTATGGCTGAGTTGATTCCATCCAGCTCATAACGGCTCCATATACCAATCTGATGTTGTGGCGCATTGGCGAACTTGTCACCGACCGCATTGGTGATAGCACTGTTGCTTTCCACTATGCGGGTATCATTGTAGGCATAGTTAACGTTCAGCACCCAGGAGTCGGTTAAATCGCCCAGTAAATCCAGTTCCAGCCCTTTACTTTTTACTTCACCCAGAGCAATTAAATCATCACGACCATCACCGCCCACATCACCACGAGGATCAGTTTGCAGTATGTTATTTCTGATCATCTCGTAAGTCGCCACATTCAGGCGTATCGCATCATTGAGTAAAGAGAAACGCGCACCAGCCTCGATAATGCTGGACTGTTCAGCGTCAAAAGGACCGCCCACTTCAGGCACCTGAGAGGTGCTGGCCTGTGGGCTGAAGCCTGTGCCTTTAACGGCATACAAACGCACCCAGTCAGTCAACTGATACGTAGAACCAACTCGCCATGAACTGTCACTGCCATCAACTTTTGAAGACGCTACATTGTTTTTATCTTCATAACTGTCCCAGCGTACACCCAGCAACAGATTCCAGCTTGCAGTTAAATCCAGCTGATCCTGCAAATAGATTCCCTGACGTATAGCTGTGGTATCTGTCGGATCAGATTTGATACTGTCGATATCATAGTCCGCCGCTGAGGTCAGGCCATACACAGGGTTAGTCAGACTGATACCCGGGACCTTACCGCCCTGCTCTATAGGCGCTACGTTGCGACCTAAAAAGTAGGAATCCTGCGTCATGGTATCAGCGCCTATCAGCAATTGATGGTGAAAGCCTGCAGTGCTGAACTCTAGGATATTGTTCCAGGTCACACTATTTGCGGTATTTTCGCGGCGTTGATCCCTGAACTGACGGCGGCAATAATCCACAACGCCATCGCCATCTGTGTCGTAGCTGCAGAAAGGCTCATGGTAATTTTGCAATTCAGTGTTTCCATAATGACGCCAGGTTAGATCGGTGCGCCAGTTGCTGTTAAATTCATGATCAGCCCGAACCTGCCAGACATCAGCGTCCAGTGACTGGAAATCTGTGGCTTCGTTATGGTTCCAGGCTCTGTCGCCCAGGAAGTTGCCCTGATCATCTGTAGGTACACCTCGTAACCGGGCGCCCTGATAATCCTGAGTCACAGTGTTGTATTGCAGAGTCAGGCTGGTGCTGTCTGTCAGATCAATCAGATAACCCAAGTCCAGAATGTCGTTTTCAACTTTGGTATTCCAGCGAAAAGGCTGCTCAGAATCCCGGTAATAGCCAAAACGATAGGCTTGCTGCTCTGTTAAAGGACCACTCAATTCCAACGAGCCTTGCCAATAACTATCATTGCCTAAAGCAAACTCCAGCTGATTTTTACTGCTTCGTTGTGGCTTTTTAGTCACATAGTTAATTAAGCCACCTGGAGCGCTGCTGCCGTATAAAGCGCCACTGCTGCCTTTGAGTATTTGCACTTCCTGCACATTAAACAGCTGAGGCACAGCAAAACCATTAAAAGGATCGCCTCTTACACCGTCGTATAAAATTTCATCCTGACGGAAACCACGGAAGGTAACACCTGAATAACTAAAAGCACTGACACCACTCATACTGCGGTATAAATCTGTCACCTGACGTGCGGCCTGATCGCGGATCAAGGCTTCAGGTAATACCTGAATACTCTGAGGCACCAGTTCTAAATCTGTATCTGTTCTTGTGCCTACACTGCTTTGTGAAGCACGGTATAAAGTCTGAGCCCGGCCTTTCACCTCTATCACTTCCAGCTCTTTGTCTGAATCCTGTTTATCCAGGTTCTGGGCATAACCGGGAGATATACTTAAAGCGGTAAGAACAGCAATAGCCAAAATAGAAGGTGAAGGTAAGGACAACATAACAGTCTCTGAGCGGCAATAAAGGCGCACAGACTAAACAAGAATGATTCGCAATTCAAGTTAATTAATTTAATCTGTTTTTGTTGGTGTGACAGTTGTTGCCCTTTTGCGTTTCATCGGCTCAGATCACATAAATTTTGCTGGCACAGACCAGGCCAGTCGCACAGGCACTGTTGATTCAGAGTCCAGTTCCAGGCAGGTCAAAGAGGCTTTTTTCAACTCGAGAAAAGTTTTATCCAACCCCAATAATTCGTTGATCAGTAAAGCCAGTTCAGGTTCATGCCCTACCAGCAGCACTGCTTCATTGTCTTGTAACTGACTGAATAAATGTTCTTTTACTTCAGTCGCAGCAACAGCTGGCAATAAGCAGTGCCATTCTTCAACAGCGGTTTTGACACCAGAATCTTTGCGCACCAAAGCGGCCGTTTGCACAGCTTTGGTATGAGGGCTACAAAAAATACGGTCCGGTATCAAACCTTGTTTTTGCATAAAATCAGCAACACGACGAGCCTGTAACCTGCCTTTTTCGTTCAGACAACGATCGGCTTCATCCACCAGTGAATTTCGTATATCAGCGGTCGCATGACGCATCAGATAGAGTACAGCTTTCATCAATTTCACCTTTACTGCAGAAAATGCTGGCAGACTAAAGGCCGTGCGTTACAGTTGTATGACTTTACCCTTTCTTAGTTGGCACCGCTGCTTTGCGGGCGACCATAAAGGTCGCCCCTACAACCTATCCAACTGCGACCTTTTGCCACATTGCGCAGTGCGGTAAACCAGACCAAAATGACTCTGACTTCCATCAGATGACAAGGTGTTCCCACTCCTATAATCTGAGCTGTCAGTTTTTTTGCAACGGCTGCCTGGCAGCCGCTTTTTTTGAGACGCTATGAATAGTATTTCTTCCAGCGACAGCCCCTACATAGACCACCCAATTGAGCAACTGCAGCGTTTTCGTTGGGTACTGATCAGCTTAGAGCTGCTGGCCAGCCTGACTGCTTATCTGCTGCACTACCCTATTCATAACTGGGGCCTGCTGTCTTTTGTCTTGGCTGTGCATGTCTTTACCAATATCAGCCTGAAACTCTGGCGGGGCGATAAAGGCTCTGAACAACGTTTTATCGCCATCAGTATTTTCATTGATCTCTTTATGATCACCGCCTTATTGGCTATGACTGGTGGTGCCAGTAACGGCTTTGTCGCTATTTTATTGCTGCCTGTGGCTGTGACTGCCGTGTTGTTTTCAACAGGCCCAAGCTACCTGATGGCCATTCTGGCTATTGGCTGCTACAGCCTGTTATTACAAATTCCACTGGCGGGCGAACATTCAGCGCACCAGCATGCACATCAACTAAGTGCTGAGCCTTTTAGCCAGCATATCAGCCAGATGTGGTGGGCTTTTAGCTTCAGCGCTTTTATTGTCAGCTGGTTTATCAGCGCACAAACTCAACGCATTCGTAGCACCTCAGCGCAACTGAATAAGCTGCAACAAAAACAACTGCAGCATGAGCAAGTGCTGGCCGTCGCTACTTACGCCGCAAATGCGGCTCACGATTTAGCCACGCCATTACAAAACCTGGTGCTGCTGACTGACGAGTTGACAGAGCAACAACAAGACCCGGCTTTAGCAGCCGATCTGCGGCAGCAATTGCAGCTCTGTCAGCAAATAGTACAGCAACTTCGCAGCAATGCTCAGCAGTTGCGTAAAGGTGAACTACAAGCTCAGCCTTTGTATGACGCCATAGAGCGCAGTGTTCAGCTGTGGCTGGTCAGCAGGCCTGAAATCAGTATGGAACAACATTTCAGCAGCGATCAGTCCACTTTGAACATAACCGACAGCATTAGTCTGGCTGCTGCTTTGTTTAATATTCTGGATAATGCAGCTGATGCCAGCTTGCTAAATAAACAGCCGCGGCTAAGCCTGACGATGCAACAAAGCAATAGTCAGCTTGAACTACAAATTAGGGATTATGGCCCGGGTTTACCGGATAAAGATCTGGCGCAACTGGGCAAAAAACCCAGCCCCAGTGAACAGGGTTTAGGTTTAGGCCAATTTCTGGCTAATGTGTCGATTGATAGTTTAGGTGGCAAAGTGGAACGGGAAAATTGTGCAGGAACTGGCGTGTTAACCCGTATTAGTTTTAGTGGTAAGCACTCATGAAACTGGTAGTGCTGGATGATGATGTCATCTTAACCCGCACTTTGTGCCGCCGACTGGAAGCTTTGGGCCATCAGGTACAAAGCTACAACCAAGCGATAAGCCCAAATGAACTGGTCGCAGAGCAAGCCGACTGTTATCTGCTGGATTTACGTTTTGGTGCTGTGTCTGGTCTGGATTATGTACAGCCGCTACGACAACAACTGCCCAAATGTCGCATCGTATTACTGACCGGCTACGCCAGCATAGCCACAGCAGTGCAAGCGGTAAAAGCCGGAGCCGATGATTACCTGACCAAACCTGTGGATTTTGCAACTTTAACTCAGGCGTTAAGTGGTCAAGTTAGCCAAACAGCAGCAAATGAAGCCGATGTTTTATCGACAGATCAGCTGGAATGGGAGCATATTCAACGGGTTCTGGAACAACATCAGGGCAATATATCCCAGACCGCCAAAGCACTGGCGATGCACAGACGTACCTTGCAACGTAAACTACAAAAACACAGGCCCTGAATTCGCTTTACTTTTTCTTGTCAGCGGCTACAATACGCGCCGCTCTTTTGACTGTTCTTTATACAATAAGGTAATCGTTATGCATCCGATGTTAAACATCGCAATTCGTGCTGCCCGCAGCGCAGGTAATGTCATCGCTAAAGCTTGTGGTCAAATGGACTTAGTTCAGACGACTCAGAAAGGCACCAATGACTTTGTGACCAACATCGATAAAGAAGCAGAACAGGCCATAGTGCATGTTTTACGTAAGTCATTCCCTGATCACGATATTATCGGTGAAGAGAACGGCGAATATGGCAACAACAATAGCGATTACCAGTGGATCATCGACCCGCTTGATGGCACCACAAACTTTATCAAAGGCATCCCTCACTTTGCTGTATCCATAGCTCTGCGTCATCAGGGCAGACTGGATCAAGCCGTCGTTTTTGACCCATTACGTGGTGAAGTATTCACAGCATCCCGTGGTGCAGGCGCTCAGTTAAACGGCCGTCGTATCCGTACCACCAATTTACCTGAATTAAGCGGCGCTATTCTGGCAACAGGTTTCCCGTTTAAACATAAACACCATTTAGATGCGTACACCGAAACTTTTAAAACTCTGATGACTCAGGCCGCAGACGTACGTCGCACTGGTTCAGCAGCATTGGATTTATGTTATGTCGCAGCAGGCCGTTTTGATGGTTTCTGGGAAATTGGTTTAAAGCCGTGGGATTTTGCTGCAGGCGAGCTGATTTTACGTGAAGCTGGCGGTTTAATCAGTGACTTCGCTGGTGGTAACAACTACCTGCGCAGCGGCAACATAGTTGCAGGCAGTCCAAAAGTATTAGGTGCTATGTTAAAAGGCATGCGCCCACATTTAACAGAAGCTCTGTTGAAATAATACGATAAGGGTCAGATCACCATTTGCGCAGCAAATGTGCTCTGACCCTCTATTTGCCGATCAAATCTGCGGCTTAGTCAAAGGTAAACCTGCATTGACCCAGGCTGTATAACCCCCAGCCAAACTCCAGACGTCCTGATAACCCATTTTCTGCAGCATATCACCCGCTAAAGCCGAACGAAAACCACCACCACAATACAAAATCAGCGTTTGCTGTTTATCCTGCACTGCTTTTTCCACATCACGCTCAATCACACCTTTACCCAAATGAATAGCAGCAGGCAAATGCCCGGCCAGCCACTCTAAATCTTCCCGCACATCAACCAGCACATAAGGGGTAGGAAACTGCTGCAAATCAGCAATAGTCAGTTCTTTAACCCTGCTTTTGGCATCTTCAACCACAGCCAGAAAACCCGGAGAATGTTGTTTGGACATAAAAACCTTCTTGTAGTTACATTTAGCCACTGTTTTTAATCAATGGCAGCGTCAGTTAAATCAATATAAAACGAAGCTACCTCTTTTCCCCTTTAGCCGCAAGCCGTTCAAAAATGGGTGGCCAAGGTTTTAAGACGAGGAGTGTTTGAGAGAGGAGCGGTAGCGACGAACGAGTTACACAACAGCCTTTTATGAATTACATCCATGTAATTCAACCTTTTGGTCCAGCTTTCAGCTGTTGAAAAGTGCTCCTGCACTTTTCTGCTTTGCGCCAACGGCGAAAGCGTTTTAATTCAGTAGCAAACTGCCACCAACTCAGAACTACAAAATTCTAATCCACACCAACTGACCTGGCTCCACACCAGCTTTCATCTGCAACTCCCCCGCCTCATCAGTGCATAACAAGCTTTGCCCTGCTTCCAGTTGATAGCTCTGTTCTTTGAAACTTAGCTGAAGCTGACCAGAAGCCAGATACAACAACGATTCTTGCGTGAGCCTTAAAGGCAAGGGTTCAGTCACCGATAGCACCTGCACACTGGCTGTTACATCAGAGCGCCTGGTCATCAGATTAAAATCCCGCACTGGCCCATCTATTAAGGTGCAGTCAATGGCCGTTTCACCGGTAAAAGCAAAAGGCACCAAGACCTTATCCAAAACCACGGGCTGAGCCAAGGCTCTATTCAAACAAAAGCCATTACCTTGCAGCAGCATAATAATGCGGTCGATTTGTTCAAAAAGGGAAAAAGGACCATCGCTGGCTACTTCAGCTATGGATACACGCCAGCGCATACCGATATTGTCGTCAGAACGGGCGAGCTGATGGGTTATGCCAGCACCATTTTTCCAGGCCTGAGTTTGCCATTGGTTGGGGGAGATAAGTTGGAACGCCATAGGAAGAACTTAAAAGCTATTTAAAGTGGCTTATCTTAGGCGTTAAGCTGTGATGGCAAAAGAGCTGAGCCAACAAATAACGCCCCTTTGCAGTGGGGCGTTAAACAATCATCTGACTTTGTTGCAGCAAAGCCGGTGTTTTTGTAGGGGCCGCGGCTTGTCCCGGCCCGTCTATGGGCACCGCGGTATCATTAGACGGGCGGGTGCAAGACCCGCCCCTACAGTTTTTCGGGTAAATTAGCAGCAACTACTGATGCAATCCCGGCCTTCTGATTTAGCACGATATAAAGCTGTATCAGCCGCACATAACATGGCAAAAGGGGTGCGGAACTGGCCGTTGATTTCACTGGCAATGCCCTGGCTGACGCTAACGCATAAATCTTCCGGCAGGCCTTGTTCACAGAAATTCAGCTGACGCACATAATGCTGCACTCTTAAGGCCACAGCTTTTGCCATAGCTTCGTCGTGATAAGGCAGAATAAGCGCAAATTCTTCGCCACCGTAACGGGCCGCTAAGCCCTGACCACGGGGAACCGCCAGTGAGATAGCAGCTGCAATGCGACGCAAACATTCATCACCCTGAATATGGCCATATTGATCGTTAAACTGTTTGAAATAATCTACGTCAACAATCAGCACACTGACAGGGCTTTGTGTTTTATTGCACTCATCCCAGTACTTCTGCAACATCTCGTCAAAATGGCGTCTGTTGGCCAATGCCGTTAAAGGGTCAGTGCAGGCCAGCATATGCAACTTGTAACATTCGGCTTTGTGGGAAGTCAGATCACGCATCACAATCACCAGCAACGGCTCATCTGAAGGTAAATAGGTCAGGGACAGCTCGATATCTTTTACATCACCATTGGCACAAATAATGGCCATTTCAGCCAGGTTATGCTGCTGTGACAATAAACCTCGACGGCCCATATCCACCATGTTCTGATAACTCAGCTGATAACGTTTGACTAAAAAGTCCGGCCAGCAATGACCACGTAACGCCCCTTGGGTATGACCCAAAAACTGCGCTGCTTTACTGTTAATACAAACAATCTTGCCACTGGAGTTCACCACCAAAACAGCTTCAGACAAATACTCAATTAGTGCAGGTAAAGACTCAAGGTGAGGCACCGCATAACCACCAGCGCCAGAAAAATCTATCCGGCTTACATCGTTGCGGTTATAAAGTGAAGGATTCAGCTCAGCTGGGCTGCCATTCGCTTCACTTACCGCTGCAGAGGTTAAATATAATCTTTTACTTTGTGTTGAACCTGTCATAAGTCTGTGCTCCATAAGCCCTGGTACCGACGCATTACTGCGTTTACTGAGCATGACTTTAGAACTTATGGAAAAAACAAACCTTCCGGCAACCTTCTGATTTAAGGTATTGAATTTAAATGCAATTATTTTAATCTAAAAACTAAAAAAGCCCTAATAAGGGCTTTAATAAAATGGTCTTGTTAAATATATAACGTAAACGATCTTCCTTGAGCGGATTCCAAAGCTGCAAACAGAAGTTAAAAATTCAGTTTTAACTATGCTGGCTCAGTGCCTTTGTTTACAACTTGCGGATCGGGGCTTACCAGCAGCAAATCATTTTCTTCCGACTCAAGGATAAACTGGTATTTGCTGACACCGGAGTTTTCAATATTGTTCTCCAGCTGAATGCTTTGGCCGTCGCTACTTACCGTCACTTTTTCGATATGGCCATCAAAAGCGTTGGTAAAACCAGCACCTGTTATACGTAATCCTTTAGGCGATTTTTTATGTGGCACCAGCTGATAGGTAATAGTGGTATTTTCAGTCAGCTCGACGTTACCGTCACAAAAGGTACCGCTTTGCGCGTAGCTAAATTGCGCCTGTTTATTTTTATCTAACATAACTCTCAGCTCGATAGGGCTGGCGGCGTCACAAAATGGCAAGGTTGAGCCAGTTAATAACAATCTGTCTGTGTCAGTGACAATAGCAGCGCCCTGATACTGGCCTATGCTGCTTTGCTGGCCGAATAACGCCAGAATTTTATAAATTTCAGTAGCGGATAAGTTTGTTTCCAGCAGCTCTTTATCAAATTTTGGCTGCTGCCCCTTTTTAGGGAATTTCACGCTATCCAAAAATTCAGGCAAATGTTCTTCAAGCGCATCTAAAGCTGAAACAGAACTGAGCACCAGTTGCAGATCTGATTTATTTTTCACAGGTGCAAGGGCACGATCAATCTCTTGTTGGGTAGCCGCCTGGCTCAAGAATGGAGAGGCAGCTAACAAAGCAGTAAAAAGCAAAGACAGTTTTTTCACAGTAAATCCTTTTGATTAAAAGCTTTAAGATGGGAACAATCAGCAACATGCTAATAGCGGGACAACGAATAAACAAGAGAAAATTGGGGACAACTTGAGTCGTGGCTTTTTTAAACTGAAGAAAAAAGCCCTAATAAGGGCTTTGCTGCAAGTGTCTATATGTATCGGCAAGAAAGCGAATTCTATACTGAGAATGACAGTTAGCAACTAACTTTCAATCACTCTGGATCGGCACCTTTGTTTACAATTTGCGGATCAGGGCTTAGCAATAGCAAACCACTTGTTGCACAGCTCAGAATCAACTGGAAACTAGTTACACCACTAACAGAGTCTTCATCGACCAGTATAAGTTGCTGGCCATCGCCACTAACGGAAACAGAGTCAATAACTTTGTTAAAAGGAGTTAAAAAACCTGCACCAGTAAAAGCGTAACCTGGTGATTCAACCAGTTGGTAAATAATATCCTGGCCGCAGTCCACTACGACGCTACCATCGCTAATCTCACCATTTTGGCTGTAACTGAATTGTGGAATATTGTTTTCATCTAACGTGATTTTTACGTCAATCGTGGTATCTACCGTACTCATAAGTTCTCCTTATTGTTAATAAATCATAGACTAAAGTTTTTCAATCACTAAACCGCTTTGCTCTATGTGTTGGCGTAGAGTTACATTTTGGTCTAGCTCCCCCAAACAACTTAAAGCCGTAGCATAAGAGTGAATATATTGCGGAGTTCTAACTTGATCTTTCATCGGAGCCAGTACCTCTTTTACATGTTGGCAAGCTTGCTGGCTTTGCTCAAGTTTCAGTTCAAATTTCAATTGGTTGGCGTTTACTAGTTCAATATAGGCTAAGTAATACCGCCACTCTCTACTATCCATATTCAGCCTGAAATTCTCTCGATAAAAAGGTAAAGCTTGTTGTAATAATTCTGCACTTTTGTCCCATTGTGCTGTCATCTGA
Organism: Rheinheimera sp. 1928-s; assembly: GCF_029269265.1. Classification (GTDB taxonomy): domain Bacteria; phylum Pseudomonadota; class Gammaproteobacteria; order Enterobacterales; family Alteromonadaceae; genus Pararheinheimera. The sequence goes on along the minus strand of NZ_JARIXP010000001.1, from coordinate 480,468 downwards.
TAATAACGCACTGATTCGATATACCAGATCCTGAATAAATTAAGATAACGCGTTTCAGACAAACGCTTTCTGTTACTTTCAAACTGTGTTTTTAACAGTTCAGGTGTGTAATTGATCCTTGGGTCTTTTAGCTCAGCATTTAACCGCATTAACTGTAATTTGATATTAAATAAATCGATATGCCAAACTTCATTTTCTGGATCGAGTTGTAACGCTTGTTCGAGCAATTGTTGAGCTAAAAAATTCAGTTCAAAAGCTTCGTGTTTAAGCCCTTGATATCCAAGCAAAGCAGATAAATTTCTATAACTGCCAAATACTTTATCTAACAAATAACCATCAGGCTCTTTTGTTTTGCTAAATCGTTGAAATTCACTTTGTATCTTTTTGTGAACTTCAATAGCTTGCCAAATATCACCTTGAGCGAGCACTGCACTGGCTAACCAAGAGCGGGTATCTGCTATGTCGCCAATCAGAGTTGTATTAGCGGGTTCCTTAGCTTGCGCTAACAATTTCAGAGTCAAAGATTCGTTAAAAAAGGCTGTGGCTTGTTCAAACTCTTGTAATTTCATCGCCAAAGAGCCTAAAGAGTTGGTGGCGTAGGATAATTCCATCAAGGCGTCGAAGCTTTCAGGTGCCACCCGGTACATGGCCTGACTATAGCTGTAATACAGCTCAAGTTCTGGTTTAGCAGCCAGCCAGTTTTTGGCATCGTACTGAATTTGCCCTAACCAAAAGGCGTTGGCGCCTAAGGTTTTTAGCAGCTCTAAATTATCTGGCTGCTCAGCAAGCACTGGCACCAGTTTTTCTCTGGCTGCTAATAAAGCAGTTTTGGCTTCATCAATTTTGTCACGTGAATAAGCCACTTCGCCCATAGCTTCCAGCGTTTGGCCATGTTGCAAACGGGCCTGGGCGCTTAGGTATTGGTCTTTTTCCGCATCAGAAAAGTCGCTGAAATACTCCAGCGCTTTATTGCTAATACCGTCGAGTAAATCCATCCGGCCTATGCTGCGTAATTTGTCGGCAAAATCACCCACCATAAAACCTAATAAACTTTCGGCGGCTAAACGTTTTTGCTGTGCTTGTTTTTCCGCCTCAAAACTTCGAAAGCTCATTAGCACTGCGGTAAAAGTCAGCACACAGAGTAAAACAAAGGTTAAACGCCTGCTGGTGCGTACTAATTTGGATCTTTTGCCTGAGGCCTGAATAAAGTCTTTTTCGTTAGCATCCAGGGTAAAAAAGCCGTTTTGCGCCAGTTGCTGCGCTTCGGCTAAAGGTTTACCGTCTGCCAATAAATAAGCGCTGTGTTTATCTTCGGCCAGCCAGCGTTTGGTTAAATGCTGCAAGCGGCTTTTTACACTTAAACTTTGATGATGTTCTGCTATCCAGGCTGTGGCTCTTGGCCAGCGTCTTAATAAAGCTTCGTGCGCAATACTAAAACAAGGCGCAGCATTTTGCAGGTGGGAGACAAATAAGCGATGCTCCACCATAGCTTGTACCAAAGCTCGCTCAGCGTCATTTTGTAATTGTTGCCAGAGTGCTGTACGGCTGGTGATGGACTGTTCGTCTTCGCGTAAAGTCACCAGTAAAGATAAAACTCTGGGTAAACTGTCTTTTTCTGCGGTGCTTAACAGGGCTATGGCCTGCTCAGCATTTTTACCTATAGCGCCTTCAATACCGCCTAAGTTTTTATAGACAGAAAACAACAGCTGATTGCTGTCGCTGCGCTGTAAATACAATTCCTGCAAAGTGTATTGCAGCATAGGTAAAGCATCGGGGTTGCTGGCCGCTTCGCTGCACAACAGCTCATCCAGCGGCACTGCTGTGTTTGGGTCTAAATCCCAACTTAAATTGGCGGCTATCGCAGGTAAGCGGATCATTTGTAACAAATCGGCTCTGCCGGGCGGCGCTAAGTCAAAATGAGCACCACGGGCTTTGCCAGCCATCAAACTGGGATAGGTGACCAGTAAAGGGTAAAACTCGTTACGGCAAGCACTTAATACCACGACAACACCGGAAGTAGCCAGTTGTTCCATCCGGTCGATAAATAGCAGCCGTTCTTCTTCACTAAACAGCGGCGAAGACAACAGCACTTCAAGCCGGTCGATAAAAATGGCAAAACGGGATTTGCTTTCATTTTGGTGTTGCAGCGCCTTTTTGCAGCTTTGCAGCACCCAGTCCATTTGATGTTGTAATTTTTCTGCCAGTTGTTCGGCACTGCAGCCGTCAAATACGGGTTGGTCTGCGAGGTCCCAGTCGAGCAAAGCACTGGCGAGCTGCATCAGCAATTGACCAGGTGTAAGGTCAGCTAAATCCAGGCTGCTGTACGACTCCACCTTAACGCCATTGTAGCCACTGTTTTGCATCAGATTTGGCATAACGCCAGCATTAATTAACGAGGATTTACCGCTGCCGCTTGGGCCTAAGACTAAACAAAAAGCTCTGCCGTACTGCACTTGCTGCGCTATACGTTCCAATAAGGTATCAATTTGGCTGCCACGGCCAAAAAACACTTTGGCATAACGGGCATCGTAAGCCTGCAAGCCAGGAAAAGGCGAACCACCTTGCCAACTTTGGGGTGTGGCGCTTTCTTCCTGCCCCAGCGGAAAAGTGACCTGAGCCAGAGTGCGGTAACCGCGTTTGCGGATGGTTTCAATATAAGAAGGAGAGGTAGCGCTGTCGCCGAGGGCCTTACGAATTTGCGTGATAATTTTATGCAGTGGGTTATCGCCCACTTCCGCCTGAGGCCAGCAAATGCTTACAATCTCGTCACTGCTGTGTACTTCTCCGGCGTTTTGACACAACAACACCAGCACATCCATAGCTTTAGGTTCAAGCTGGATCAGCTGTTTGCCAAGCCTCAGCGTATTGGCACTGGGATCAACCTGCCACTCACCAAAAAAGAAAGTACCAATCATAACCGCAGCCGTAAGTTAACTATATGTTTAATATATAGTTATGGGCAGCATTATGAAAGTATAGATTTGTTACACGTCGTTCTTGAAGCCGCAGCGTGGGCAGATTCTAAAACTCGAGTTAGGAGCAATAAAAAAATCGTCAGGAACGATTTTTCACTCACATCATCCATGATGTTCGCCTACGGCAGCTGAAGCTGTGAAAAACAGCTGTCCTGCTGTTTTTTAACATTGGAGCGGAGCGACGATGGCCCGGAGGGCATTTTGCAGGACAGCAAAATGTAAAAAAGGCACCCAAGGTGCCTTTTTTGACTGATGCCTGAAATTACTTGGCGCCCAGTACTGCGAAACGTTTTTTGAAGCGGTCAACACGGCCGCCTACGTCTAACACTTTCTGCTTACCAGTATAGAATGGGTGGCAAGCTGAGCAAACGTCCAAGTGGATGTCTTTGCACAGTGTAGAGTGAGTTTTGAAAGCATTACCGCAAGTACAAGTTGCAGTGATCTCTTTGTATTCCGGGTGGATACTTGGTTTCATGGGTTACCTCGTTAGGCCGTATCGCTATCTGATCAACTTTTGTCAGACACCATACGCAATTTCAGTTAAATTAGGGCGCGTAGTTTAATTGCTAAGGCTCAAAGTTTCAACAAATTGGCCAATTTATTTTTAATGGCTTTGTCTTACTCCGATCATTAAACTAATTGATTGATAAAACAGGTGGATTTTGGCTGTGATGGTAATTCGGGTAGCGTTGCCCATTCCTCTTCGGGTGCATTTTGATTACCTTTGTGACGAACAGGTAAGCCCAGGTTGTCGTGTTTTAGTGCCTTTTGGTAAACGCGAGCTGATAGGTATTGTCTGGCAACTGAACCCCACCGACAGCTACGACGCAGCTCAATTGAAAGCTGTGACCCAAGTATTGGATCAAACTCCGGTACTGGCAGCTCCTATTCGCCAGTTATTAAGTTTTGCCGCAGATTACTACCATCATCCGTTAGGCGATGTACTGACCAGTGCCCTGCCCGCTTTATTACGCGATGGTAAAAATGCCGATCCGGTCAAAGGCCTTAGCTATAGCCTGACCCAAGCAGGCCAGCATTTAACAGAACAGCAGTTTAAAGCCGCGAAAAAAAGACTGGCCTTATGGCAACAGCTGCAACAGCCTCAAACCGAAACCCAGTTGCTGGAGCATTTTCAGCGCAAAGAGCTGCAGTATTTTGTTGAACAAGGTTGGGCTCATGTTACGCCGCTCTTATACGGCCCTTATCAGACGGCTGATGAACAACAAAAGTCCCTACCCTTAAATCCTGCGCAGGCTTTGGCCGTCACAGCAGTACAACAAGCTTTAGGTAGTTTCAGTTGTTTTTTACTGGAAGGCGTCACAGGATCGGGCAAAACCGAAGTGTATTTGCAGGCCATCAGCCCAGTCGTAAAAACAGGTGGCCAGGTGCTGGTGTTGGTGCCGGAAATTGGTTTAACACCACAAACCTTAGCCCGATTTGAACAACGTTTTGGCGTGCCTGTTGGCGTCTGGCATTCCAATATGACCGACCTGGAGCGTTTTACCGTCTGGCAACGCTGCCAGACTGGTGATTTAGCTATAGTGATTGGCACCCGCTCTGCGTTGTTTTTGCCTTTCCTAAAGCTTGATTTGCTGATTATCGATGAAGAGCACGACAACTCCTTTAAGCAGCAGGACGGCTTTCGGTATCACGCCCGGGATTTGGCGATTAAACGCGCCTCGATTCAGGGCTGCCCTATTTTATTAGGCTCAGCGACGCCGAGCTTAGAAAGCCTGGCCAATGTGCAACAAGGCCGCTTTGCTCATCTGGAATTACCTGACCGCGCCGCTGGCCAGTTGATGCCAACAGTCGAGCTGGTGGATTTAAAACAACAGCAAATGATGCATGGCATGGCAGGTTTAACCCGCCAGCGTATCGAACAACATTTAAAACTCGGCCAGCAAGTACTGCTGTTTTTAAATCGCCGTGGTTTTGCGCCAGCACTGATATGCCATGAATGCGGCTGGATGACCGAATGCCACAGATGCAGTGCTTTCACTACTTTTCATAAACAAAGTCGTCAGTTGGTGTGCCACCATTGTGGTGCGACTAAAGGGGTGCCGCATCAATGTGGTGGTTGTGGCAGTACTCAGTTGGCTCCTGTAGGTCAGGGCACTGAACAGCTGGAAGAACAGCTACAACAACTTTTCCCAACTCATACAGTCACCCGACTGGACAGAGACAGCATCAGACGCAAAGGCAGTTTGCAGAAGGCCTTGGATCAGATCTTACAAGGGGAGCCTCAGCTTATTTTAGGCACCCAGATGTTAGCCAAAGGCCATCATTTCCCGAATGTTGGCTTAGTAGTGATTATTGATGTCGACTCTGCTTTATACAGCAATGATTTCAGAGCCCCTGAACAGTTAGCTCAATTGTTAACGCAAGTCTCAGGTCGGGCTGGGCGGGGCTCACAGCCGGGCAAAGTTTTACTGCAAACCCATTATCCGGGTCATGCGCTGCTACAGGATGTGATCCAGAATGGTTACGCCTCTTTTGCCCGCAGCGCATTAAAAGAGCGGCAACAAACTTTTTTACCACCTTTTATGTTCCTGGCTTTGTTTAGAGTGGAAGCGCATCAGTTGGAACTGTGCAAAGAATGGCTGCAAAAAGTGGCGGACCATTATAAAGAATGGCCACAAGTGCAGTTGTTGGGGCCACTGGCTTGCCCTATGGAACGTAAGGCGGGCAAATACCGTTGGCAAATTCAGCTTTTTGCCAAAGACAGAAAACAATTACACCAAAGTCTGGATTCAGTATTAGCAGAAATCAGCCGCTGGTCGCTAAGCCGTAAGGTAAAGTGGCAGTTGGATGTAGACCCACAAGACCTGAATTAAACATTTCTTTTTAACAAAACTGCAGTAGAATGCGGACATCAGGCCAGTTGTCCTTAGTTGTGAAGATGCCACAAAAAGATTATGTCAAAGCAGGTCGGGCCGCACCCAGACCAAGAAAAAACACCAAAACTGTGAAACCTTTCCCCTGGCCTTTAGTGATAACGGTCAGCGTTTTAGTTATTGGTTTTGCGTGGTTTTTATATCATTTATCGCAAAAAACTCCGGTCGCAGATCCAGTCACTCCGGTGATCACCAGCAAAAAAGATGATTTGCCCCCTAAGCCTGCCAAAGAGCCTTACCAGTACATTGAAGAGCTGGAAAACAAAGAAATTCAGGTAACTGTCGAGGAGCTGGAAGCCAAAGGGCCATTTTTAATGTTTTGTGGTACTTACCGTGTCAACGAAACGGCTCAGCAAATGAAAGCCAAAGTTGCTTTTGCTGGTTACCCTTCGGAAGTAAGACGCATTGAAGGCAAAAACGGTGTATTTTTTCGGGTTACTCTGGGGCCTTACAGCAGCAAACGCCAGGCTGAAAGCGACAGAAGCCGTTTACTGCGACAACGAGTCGCGGATTGCCGTATAGCCACACTTTGATATTCCTTTTAGCCCTTTCGACTCAAAGCAACAGCTTTCAGTAGAAAGGGCATTGAAAATCTGAATCCCCACCCTTATCTCCTTGGTAACCTGTTCTCCTCAGCCAAAAAGGGCTTCTGATGACCACTATTGTTTCTGTACGCCGCAACGGCCATGTTGCCATTGCAGGTGACGGCCAGGTCTCACTTGGTAATACCGTCATGAAGGGCAATGCCCGCAAAGTTCGCCGTTTATATCATGGCAAAGTACTGGCTGGTTTTGCCGGCGGCACAGCCGACGCTTTTACTTTATTTGAACGTTTTGAAGCCAAACTCGAAATGCATCAGGGCCATTTAATGCGCGCTGCTGTTGAGCTGGCAAAAGACTGGCGCACCGACCGCATGCTGCGCAAACTCGAAGCTTTATTAGCTGTGGCTGATGCCAATTGTTCGTTGATCATCACAGGTAACGGTGATGTGATCCAGCCAGAACACGATTTAATCGCCATAGGCAGCGGCGGACCTTTTGCCCAGGCAGCGGCCACTGCGCTTTTGGCCAACACTGAATTAAGTGCCCGCGAAATTGCTGAAAAAAGCTTAACCATAGCTGGTGATATTTGTGTATACACCAACCATCACCAGACCATTGAAGAATTGTAAGGGTAGATTTGATGTCTGATATGACCCCAAGAGAAATAGTTCACGAACTGGATCGCCACATTATTGGTCAGGCTAATGCCAAACGAGCAGTGGCTATAGCGCTGCGTAACAGATGGCGTCGTATGCAGCTCGACCCGGCTTTACGGCAGGAAATTACGCCAAAAAACATTCTGATGATAGGCCCGACCGGTGTGGGTAAAACAGAAATTGCCCGTCGTTTGGCCAAACTGGCCAACGCGCCTTTTATTAAAGTGGAAGCCACCAAGTTCACTGAAGTAGGCTATGTAGGTAAAGAAGTGGAAAGTATTATCCGCGATTTAACCGACAGCGCAGTGAAGATGTTCCGTGAACAGGAAGTGGCGAAAAACAAATTCCGCGCTGAAGAAGCAGCGGAAGAACGTATTCTCGACGCTTTATTACCACCAGCCCGTGATGCCTGGGGCAAAGCTGAAACCAGCGAATCAGACAGCAGTACCCGACAGACTTTCCGTAAAAAGTTACGTGAAGGCCAGTTGGATGATAAAGAAATTGAAATTGAGTTATCTGCCCCTGTGATGGGTGTGGAAATTATGGCACCACCTGGCATGGAAGAAATGACATCCCAGCTGCAGTCGATGTTTCAGAACTTAGGTTCTGACAAGAAAAAAAGCCGTAAGCTGAAAATCAAAGATGCCTTTAAACAGCTGGTAGAAGAAGAAGCAGCCCGTCTGGTCAATCCGGAAGAGCTGAAGCTGAAAGCGTTAGAGGCTGTGGAGCAAACCGGTATCGTCTTTATTGATGAAATCGACAAAATTTGTAAACGTGGCGAAACCAGTGGCCCTGACGTTTCACGTGAAGGTGTGCAACGGGATTTGCTGCCGTTAATAGAAGGCTGCACTGTCACCACTAAACACGGCATGGTGAAAACTGACCATATTCTGTTTATTGCCAGCGGCGCCTTTCAGATGGCAAAACCGTCGGATTTAGTACCAGAGTTACAAGGCCGTTTACCCATACGGGTCGAGCTGGATGCGTTATCAGCCAATGATTTTGAGCGTATTCTGACTGAACCTAAAGCCTCGCTGACCGAACAAAGCGTGGCCATGCTGGCAACCGAAGGCGTGCACATCAGTTTTGCCGAAGATGGCATTAAGCGCATTGCCAATGCTGCCTGGCAGGTGAATGAGCGTACTGAAAACATCGGTGCCCGTCGCTTATACACTGTGATGGAAAAATTGCTGGAAGAGATTTCCTTTGATGCCGCCGATCACAGTGGTCAGCAAATTTTGATCGATGCCACTTATGTGGATTCGCACCTGGACGCTTTAGTGCAGGACGAAGATTTAAGCCGTTTTATTTTATAACCTGATAGTTGACTCAAGGCGGATCCGATGACAGCACAGACTTCAGCTTCTTTTACAGCTGCAAAAACCTCGTTGGTGTCTGTGCTGCATTACCATCGCTTCAGCAAAGTTCTGGACGTTAAGTTTTCAGATGAACAGCTCTTTAGTTTTAGCGCTGAATTTTTACGGGTGTTTTCGCCTTCGGCTGAAGTACGAGGCCATGGCAAACCCCAACTGGTCAGCCATAAAAAAGACGTAGCCATCAGCCAGATTGTGCCTGTAGGCCAATACGCGGTAAAACTGGTGTTTGATGATGGCCATCAGACGGGTTTGTACAGCTGGACCTATCTGGCAAAACTCGCGGCTGAGCAGGACGAACTTTGGGCTGATTATCTGCAGCGTTTAAAGCAAGCCAACAGCAACCGCGATAGTCAGCTGATGATCAAACAACTCTAAAAATGGGGTCAGATCACATAAGTTATGCGTAACCTATGTGATCTGACCCCATTTTGATTAAGCTTTAAACTTATCCACTGTGTGATGCAACATGCTGGCCTGACTGGCCACCTCTTCGCTGATCTGAGCGTTGTGTTTAGAGATATTTAACGAGTCTTCAGAAATATCCCGAATACGTACCACGTTTTTATTCACGTCAGCAGCAACCAAACTTTGTTCTTCCACTGCTGTGGCTATTTGGGTGGTCATATCCATAATCAAAGCTACATCGCTGGTGATTTGCCTTAACAATTCGATGGTTGAACCTGCCTGACTGGCACTTTCTTTGCCCTGTGTCTGACAATTTTGCATCACAGCCACAATGTTTTTGGTGCGTTGCTGCAAACCTGAAATGATTTTTTCAATCTGCCCTGTCGACTCCTGAGTACGCTGCGCCAGACTACGAACTTCATCTGCAACTACAGCAAAACCCCGGCCTTGTTCGCCTGCCCGCGCCGCTTCAATTGCAGCATTCAGCGCCAATAAATTGGTTTGTTCAGCAATACCACGGATCACATCTAATACAGAGCCAATAGTAGCGCTGTCTTTTTCCAGTTCAGTCAAAACAACGGATGCTTGCTGCAACTCTTCAGACAACAGATTGATACGCTTGACGGTATGTTCTACTTCTTTCAAACCTGACATGGCGTTAGCATTAGTGTCCTGAGCTTTAGTTGCGGTGTTTTCAGTGTTTACTGCAATTTCATCTACTGTTGCGCCCATTTCTGTGACTGCAGTGGCGACCATATCGCTTTCCATCTGCTGCTGCGCCATACCTTTGCTGGTTTCCGCAGTAGACTTCGCCAGTTCATGTGTCGCGACATCCAACATCTCAAGCGCCTGATTTACATTGCGCACCAGCTCCTGCACATCAGACAACATATGATTAAAATCCTTGGCCAAAGTGGTCATTTCGTCCCGGCCATCTTCGTCAACCCGTATACGGAAGTCATTGTCTTTGCGCACTAAACCTATAGTGGCGCATACTTTTTGTATAGGCTGCAGAATGCTGTTGCTGGTCATCAGTACCAAAGCGACAACCAAAATTAAGACCAATACAAACAAGCTGATGGCCAGAGTTTCACTGGAAGCACTGGCTTGCCTTACTGCGGCTTCAGTTTGTTTTGACATAGACTCGAGGCTGTCTTCGGTCTGATGAATAGCAGCACGCATTTGTCCCATCAGCCCCTGATCAGGAGCAAGTCCAATTTTTTGTTCCCCTTCCACTAAACGCGCAAAAGCCACACCGTAAGCATCAGCCAGTTGCTGCAATTGCATCACCAAAGTCGGATCTGAGATATTTTGCTGAATTTGGCCACGAAACTCTGACAGCCCTTGGTTAAAAGCTGTTAAGTACTTCAGATCTTTACGCAGCATAAAGTCTTTTTCGTCACGGCGTAGTTGCAATAATTGGGCGGTTAATTGCCAGTCACTGATATCTTTAAAGGCCTGACCTAAAGCATGAGCTTTTGAGCGAAACTCGCCATACAAACCAGATTCAGGGTCTAAACCCACTTCAACCGAAAGTTGCACCAATTGATTAAACAGCTGTTGATAGGTTTGGGTAAAGTCACTAAAGGATTTCAGAGCTGCGGTGTCAATGCCTTCCTGCACCAGCCCCTCAGTTAACATCTTGACTTTATTATTGAGTTCAGCAGAGGAGTTATTAAATTTTTGCTGATATTCGATATCAGAGCGCAGTAAAAAGTCTTTTTCATCTCGACGTAATTGCAGCACAGCAGGTTTCAGGTTTTCAACCTCCAGCCGCAATTCCGATAACACATTCAGCTGACTGCTCTGGAACAACAGCAGCCCCAACATAACTAACATAGATACAGCTACTGTGACTGCATTCAGCAACAAACGCTGACGTATTGAAAACTGGCGTAAAAAGGCCATTTGAGCTACTCCAAAATGCAACGGCAAGGTTATTCAATCGACTTAATCAATGAAGGATTAGTCGTAACCCATTAATTATAGAGAGGCAAACTGAAGATGAGCTACTTTAGTAGAATTAAATATGAAATATTTAGTAAAAATCGCAGAATTTAATGCAGAATTTGCTGCGCGACCAAACAGCTGGACACACCAAGAGATGAACCCGCCAGAATATCCAGCGGAAAATGTACCCCTAACAAGATACGTGACAAGCCGATTAAAGCTGCCCAGCTAAAAGCCAGCCAGGCCCACTCTGGATAAAAACACAACAAAGTACTGGCTACTACAAAGGCCGCAGCTGTGTGGCCGGACGGTAAACTGAATTTATCTGAAGCTTCAATGTGAGCTTGCATCATACCCGCCATTAACTGATAAGGACGCTGACGACGAATCGAGTTTTTTAGCAGCAGATACAAAGGCAATTCGATAGCAAAACTGAGCAGTAATAATTCGGTAAAAGCACTGGCATGTGTCAGTTCCAACGCAAACAACAACGCAACTAATAACAGGTATAAAGGGCCGTCACCGGTTTTAGAGCACCAGAAACTAAATTGATGGATACGCTTTCGTTCGCTTTTACTAAAAAGCGCTACAAAACAACGCTGATCCCATAATCCGAGCCTTTGTAACCACATAAGTCACCTGCCGTTTTACTTTGACCTTATGCAGCTTAAAGTGGCTTAGTGACAAAAACATGACAACAGATGAATGACTAAGACAGAGCACAGCCATTGAGTAAGGCCAGAGCTTCTGCTTCAGGCAAAGGTTTCGACAATAAATAGCCCTGAATGGCATCGCAGGCTAAAGTGCGTAACAACTGCAACTGAGTTTCAGTTTCCACCCCCTCCGCCAGAATACGTTTACCCAAACCATGAGCCAGGGTAATCATGGTTTTAACTATCATCATATCTGAGTCGTTGGCAGCCATATCAGTGACAAAACTGCGATCAATTTTAATTTTGTCGATTGGCATTTTGCGTAAATACCCCAAAGATGAATAACCAGTGCCAAAATCGTCTATCGATACACGAATACCCATTTGCTGTAACTCATTGATGTAGTTAGAGCCTTTTTCCATATCCCCCATGGCGGTATTTTCTGTGATCTCAAGCTCCAGCACTGCTGGTGATACCTGATACTTCAGCAATAACTGTTGAATCCGTCCTTTTAAACCATCGACCTGAAAATGCACAGGTGACATATTTACCGCTATGGGAATGCTGTTAATCCCCTGCTTTTTCCACTCAGCTAAAGTGCTAACGGCTTTTTCCAGCAGTAATAAATCCAGATCTTTGCTTAATCCGACTTGCTCCACTAAAGGTAAAAATTGACCAGGCATCAGTAAGCCTTTTTGCGGATGCTCCCAGCGCACTAAAGCTTCAAAAGCCTCAATTCTTTGTTCGCGAAGATCCCATTGCGGCTGGAAATAAAAGATAAATTGATCCTGCTCCAAAGCCAGCAGTAAGTCTTTTTCCAGGCTGAGCAAACGGGCTGATTCTTCTTCCATCCCAGGCTGATAAAAAGTGCAGCGCTGCTGCTGACGTTTACAGTGATGGAAGGCAATATTGGCTTTTTGCAGCAACAGATCGGCTTCTACTGCATGTTGTGGCGCACAGGCTAAACCTATACTGGCTGTCAGCTTAATCAGGCCATTGTCTGTGGTAAAAGGTTTTTCAATTAGTTGCTCCAGATGCTGTAAAGCAAACAGCTTCTGTCGGTCAGTGCTGCAGTCATCAAGCACCAAAGCAAAGATATCACCTCCAGTGCGGGCTATTAATCGGGGTTTCACAATTGAAGATTCAAAACGCCGGTTTACTTCACGCAAAATACGATCGCCTTGCTTTAAACCAACAGACTCATTCACCACTTTAAAACTATCTAAACCAATCATCAGCAAAGTTAAGGCGGCATTGTTCTGCAACAACAAGGCTAACTCACGTAACAAAGCATCACGATTTAAAGCCCCGGTTAATGGGTCATGACTATCCAGATACTGAGTTTTAGCCGTCAATTGCTGATTGGTACTGCGCTCATCTTCCTGTAACCAGATGATCAGTCCTAAACCTAAAATCACCTGGATCAGCAGCTCCAGATGCTTGAAATACATAGCAACCTGATAATAATCAACTTCAGTTTTTTGCCAGACTATAGTGCTGGCACTGCCTAAAAACAGCAGACCCCAGGCCAACATTGCGCTGGCAACCACTTTAGTGGCAAAAATAAGCTTAGTTAAACTCCACAACCAGAATCCAGCCACACATAAAGCAGCACCAATCAGCAAAAGTCGCATGTAGAGTTGCAGATAAACAACCCAGTCTTGTAATTGCTCAAACAAAAGAAAAGGAACGACAGACAGAAATGAAATCCCTGTCACCAGCAACAACAACTGGTTTACCTTTCTGGCAGCAAGGCGCTGCTGTTTTACCGCTTCAAAAACCCCAACGAGGATCCAAACGGCGAAGCCATAACAAAAACAAATTAATAAAAATTTAACCATCTGCCCCAACCAGGCAGCGGCAAATACAGGTCGCCAGAACACATCCACCAGAACAAAGGTTGCATAGGCAGTGAAACAACAAAAAGCTATAGCCCAGGATTTCAGGTAGTTACGTTGATAGATCCTGAAGAAATACCAAAGTAAAGCAGAGAGGGTGATAGCAAACCCTATCTGCGTCAGGTGTAACAAGGTACGGGCTAACAGCTCTGAACTCAAAGGCGAGATCCTGATTAAACAACTTCAATTAAGGTAGCAAAGTCACCTTAACACTGGCAATCCAGAGTCACAATCAAGCAGTGAAAGAATAGTTGAATATGCGGCTGGCGCTGTGAAAACAAAAAATTCAGGCCGTAACTTTGTTATAGCTTCTGTTCGAGGGTCAAAGTAATTGAATTTGCGGTGATACTGCGCAGTGAACAGCCTTGCAGCTTCAGGTGAGACGGGTATACTGTGTTTTTGATCAAAGACTTAACCTTTGGAGCACAACATGGAATATAACACTTCGGAATTATGTGACCTCTATGCAGACATGATCGATGTGGTTGAGCCCATTTTCGCCAACTACGGTGGCCGCCGTTCTTTTGGTGGCACAATCCAGACGATTAAATGCTTTGAAGACAACGGTTTAATTCGTCAGGCTTTAGCTGAACCTGGCGTAGGTAAAGTGTTATTGGTTGACGGTGGTGGTTCTGCCCGCCGCGCTTTGATTGATGGCGAGTTAGCTTCTATAGCTGCAGCCAACGGTTGGGAAGGCATTGTCTGTTACGGCAGTGTGCGGGACGTTGATACACTGGAAGACTTTGATATTGGTATTCAGGCGGTGAACGCTATTCCAGTGGGCGCTGACGATCGTGGTTTTGGTGAACACGAAATTCCTGTTAATTTTGGCGGAGTAACCTTCTTACCTGGTGATCATCTGTATGCTGACAATACAGGTATTATTTTGTCACCTGAGCCTTTAGATCTGGAATAACAAATGAGTGATACTGTCATTCGCTATCAGGCCGCCTCTTTGGCGGCCTTTCAACAACAGCGTGAAGGTGAAACCCGTTTAGGTCAGGTTGTGTCTTATCCGGATCCAGTTTTGCCTTTAGCTGAAGCTTTGGCGCAGGCGAAACAACAAGGCTGCGCTTTTGTACTGTTGGGGGTGCCTGAAGATATTGGGCCACGCGCTAACTTAGGGCAAGGTGGTGCTGAACTTGGCTGGCAGGCTTTCATCCGTAAGTTTATTAACTTACAACAAAACGATTTTTTAGACGGCTCACAACTACTGGTGCTGGGTGAGCTGAACTGCGCCGACCTGCAACAGCAAAGCCAAAATGCCGATGTCGCGACCTTACGTACCCTCTGCGCAGAGATTGATTTACGTTTAGAGCCTGTATTGTTGGCTATTTTCGATGCAGCTTTAACGCCTATTGTTATAGGTGGGGGTCATAACAACAGCCTGCCACTGCTGAGCGCTTTAGCCAAAAGTGCACAACAGCCAGTCAATTGCATTAACCTCGATCCTCATGCTGATTTTCGTTTACTTGAAGGACGCCATAGCGGCAATGGTTTTAGTTACGCCAAAGCTCAGGGGCATCTGCAACATTATCTGGTGATGGGTTTGCATGAGCTGAAAAACTCTGCCAGCTCCTTAGCGCAAATTAAATCGGCTGGTGTGGATGTGTTGAGTTATCAACAGCTGTTTGTCCGTGAGCAAGCCGCTTGGCCAGAACTGCTGAAGCTGTGGTTAAGTCAACGAGATCCACAACAAGTCTTTGGTATAGAGCTGGATACAGACGCTATTACTGGCATGCCGGTCAGTGCTTACAACAGCTGCGGTGTGTCAGTGCAACAAGCCGAACATTTTGTTTATCTGTTGGCAAGCCAGCCTCAAAGTCGTTATTTACACCTGGCTGAAGCAGCTCCGGCTCAGCATCCGGCGGGTTTAGCTGCAGGTATGAATGATGCAGGCCAAATCTTAACAGCTTTAGTTTGTGCTTTTTTGTTTGGTAAGGCTCAGTAAGTCGCCTTGCTGTAGCTCCACTGTTTTACCCAGTCAGGGAAAGCATCCAATGCAAAGGGCTTGGCATATAAATAGCCTTGCCCTCTGGCACAGCCCATAGCAATCAGTTTTTGCTCCACTTCGGGCTGCTCAATACCTTCGGCTACTACGATGAAATTCATATTTTTTGCCATATCAATAATGGCACCTGTAATAGCTGTGTGGGTATCGGAGCGGTGTAAATCAAAAATAAAGGAACAATCTACTTTCACCTGACTGATAGGTAATTCCCGCAGATAGGCTAAGGAAGAGAATCCAGTGCCAAAATCGTCCAGCGCCAGTTCTACTCCAAGTTGAGCCAGATGCTTGAGCATCCGCATGGCTTTGTCAGGTTCGGCCACTAAAGCACTTTCTTTGAGCTCCAATACCAGCTGTGAAGGCTTCACTTTGTAGCGTTTGAGCATCAGTTCTAAGCTGTCTACCAGTTCATCCTGCAGCAAATCTTTACTGGAAATATTCACTGCTATTTTGCAATGGATCTCTTGCTGCGCCAGTTCAGCTAAGGTCATCACAGCCTTTTCCAGTACCCATTGAGTCAAKGGATAAATGACTCCCATTTGTTCGGCAAGTTCTAAAAACTCAGTGGGTCCCAGCAAGCCGCGGCGAGGATGATGCCAGCGCACTAACACTTCACCAGCCACAACCTGGCGTGAACTTAGGACAATTTGTGGCTGGATATGTAGTTTCAATTGTTGCTGACTGATGGCATGACGCAGCTCAGCCATTAAACCCAATTTGTCATTGTTGTAACTGATCAGATCCGGATGAAAGACTTGTGAGCTGGCCTGTGCCCATTGCCGGTTTTGCATCGCAAGATGAGCACGATCAATCAAATCAGATAACAATTCTCCATGCTGCGGATAATGCGCAATACCACTTTTCAGTTGATACTCCACAGCACAACCATGAATGAGTAAGGCTTCAGGAACATTGTGTTCCAGACGGCGGGCAATTTGTTCAGCTGCATGTTGACGGGTGCTGGCATCTACCCAAAGCACAAAATCTACCCCACCTAAATGAGCTACTTTGCTGTTTTGTTTAGCTTGTTGCTCCAACACCAGCAGTTCCTGATCAGGTTGCACTGCAGTATTAATACGCTGCGCTATTTGCAACAACACTAAGTTAGCATTCTGATGACCCAGCGCCTGATTGACCCGTTCAAAGTTCTGAATTTTTAATAGCAGCAAGGATGCTTTTTGATTGGGATGACTGCGACACCAAAGTTCAAACTGCTGCTGTAACTGCAATTTATTCGGCAAACCACTGGTATCATCATGCAAAGATAAAAAAGACAGGTCCTTGGGCTTAGCTTGCTTCTCTGCTGGTTTTTGCTGCGTCAAACGTTTTTTCAGTACCAGAATCCAGCCAGCCAACAGCAAAACCAGCGCAGCTAACAGCAGCACAATATAAAACAAAGGTTGGCCTGCCAGACTCTGGGCCAAAACAGGAGCAGAGCTGGTCAGTAATACAACAGACAAAACAGACCGCAAAGGTAACAACACAGCTGACACTCAACAGATCAGATAAGATCTTAAGATTACTCTGTTTTTCTGCCTTGTAAAGTTAGCTCAGTCCACGCAGATTGACGTCCCGCCCCGCTTTGACCAACTGAGTTAAAGTGCTGACGCCAAACTGATAACAAAGCTCTGCCGGCTGGCTGATTTGATACAGCCCAAAATCGGCTTGCTGGCCTGCAGCCAAAGTACCTCTGTCAGCCATGCCCAAAGCAGCTGCTGCATGCCGGGTTACACCAGCTATCGCCTCTTCCGGCGTAAAACGGAATAAAGTGCAGGCCATATTCAGCATTAAAGGCAAATTACAGAAAGGCGACGTGCCTGGGTTTAAGTCAGTGGAAATCGCCATAGGCACCTGATGTTTACGCAACAGATCAAAAGGTGGCAATTTGGTTTCGCGCAAAAAGTAAAAAGCACCGGGTAATACCACGGCCACAGTACCGGCCGCTTTCATGGCCAGCACGTCTTGTTCTTGTAGATATTCAATATGATCCGCAGATAAACCACTGAATTCAGCCACTAAACTGGCACCACCTAAATGCGATAACTGCTCGGCATGAGCTTTCACAGGTACACCTAAAGCTTTGGCTTTTTCAAATAACAAACGACTTTGTTCTACTGAAAAACCTATACCTTCACAAAATACATCAACCGCATCAACTAAGCCCAGTTGATGCAATTGGGGTAACATTTGTTCCACCACCAGCTGCATATAGTCATCAGGCCGTCCGGCATATTCCAAAGGCAACGCATGAGCACCTAAAAAGGTTTTCTGAATATCAACAGGATGAGTACGATCAAGCTCTGCTGCTACTTCCAGAATTTTTTGCTCTGTTTCCAGATCCAAACCATAACCTGATTTGATTTCTACAGTAGTCACGCCCTGACTCAACAGGGCATTTAAGCGCTGTTTACTCAGCACAAACAAGTCTTCATGGCTGGCGGCCCGGGTGGCGGCCACAGTGGATTTAATACCACCACCCGCCTCTGCGATTTGCTGATAAGTCGCGCCATTTAAACGCATTTCAAATTCATTGGCGCGGCTACCGGCATACACCAAATGGGTATGACAGTCGATAAAACCCGGTAGTAACCATTGACCTTTACCATCATACAAAGGAGTAGATAACAAATCGGTTTCCGGCAATTCTGCTTTAGGGCCAAGCCAGGCAATACGGCCGTCTTTGACTGCCAAAGCGCCATTGGGAATAGCACCATAAGGCTGACCATTATCAGTCATGGTAGCTAAATTGACATTAATCCAAATTGCATCAAAGACTTGCATTGTTAATCCTCAGCCTGGCTTGTGGCTCTGCTTCGTTTAATTTTTTGTGCCTGAAATTAATTCTACCCGATCAACTTGTATATACAACCAAATTCAGCTATTTTTCTCTGCATTAACCTCAAGGCGTCAAACCGGTCATGGAAAACAGTTCAGGGCAAAAGAAGTTTGCCACTATCAAAGATTATATTTTGAGTCAGGTAGAAACTGCGGCCTGGCCTGAGCATAGCCGTATTCCATCGGAAAACGAGCTGGCGACTCAGTTTGCCGTCAGCCGCATGACTGCACGCCGTGCTTTGCAGGAATTAACCGAACAAGGGGTGTTGTACCGCACTCAGGGCGTTGGCAGTTTTGTCGCCTCTCCTAAGTCGCAATCATCCTTGCTGGAAATTCGTAATATTGCCGATGAAATTCAGCGCCGTGGTCATTTTCATAAAGCCGAACTGGTGCAACTGACCAGTTTGCCTTGCCCTGCTGTGGTCGCCACAGCTTTAGGTTTAAGCCGCAATGCGCCGGTGTTTTTTTCATTGATTGTGCATTATGAAAACCAGCAGCCGCTGCAACTGGAAGCCCGTTATGTGAATCCAGAGCAAGTGCCTGATTATTTAGCTCAGGACTTTGTGCTGCAAACCCCACATGAATACTTAAGTGCTGTGGCACCACTGACAGACGCCGAGCATATAGTGGAAGCCGTATTGCCGGACGATTTAACCCGCCTGCATTTAAAAATACCATCGTCTGAACCTTGTTTACGCCTGACACGCCGTACCTTTAGCCGGGGTGGCGCTGTCAGTTTTGCCTATCTGACCTCTGCAGGCAGCCGCTATCGTCTAGGCGGACACCTGACTATCCACCCTAAGACTTAAAGAGATAATCCTATGAGCAATCCACGTTTAGACCCAAGCCGCGTGATCCGCGCCGCACGCGGCAGCGAAATTACTGCCAAGAGCTGGCAGACCGAAGCCGCCAAACGTATGTTGATGAATAACCTCGATCCTGAAGTAGCAGAGCACCCTACTTCATTGGTGGTGTACGGTGGTATTGGTCGTGCAGCTCGTGATTGGGCTTGTTATGACAAAATTGTCGAAGTACTGGACAGATTAAACGACGATCAAACCTTATTGATCCAAAGCGGTAAACCTGTAGGTGTATTCCCGACTCACCCGGACGCACCTCGTGTGCTATTGGCCAACTCGAACCTGGTGCCAAACTGGGCGAACTGGGAACACTTTAACGAGCTGGATAAACAAGGTCTGATGATGTACGGCCAGATGACTGCGGGTTCCTGGATCTACATTGGTACTCAGGGCATAGTTCAGGGTACCTACGAGACTTTTGTTGCCATCGCCAAACAGCATTTTGCTGGCGAGCCAAACGGCAAGTGGGTTCTTACCGGTGGTTTAGGTGGCATGGGTGGCGCTCAGCCATTAGCGGCCACTATGGCTGGTTTTCATATGATTGCCTGTGAAGTGGACGAGTCACGTATCGATTTTCGCTTACGCACTGGTTATGTTGACCAAAAAGCTTACAACCTGGATGAAGCTTTGGCTCAATTAGAAGCAGCCAAAGCATCAGGCAAACCCACATCTATCGGCTTGTTAGGCAATGCTGCTGATATCTTCGCTGAATTAGTTGCCCGCAACATTATTCCTGATGTAGTGACTGACCAAACCTCAGCGCACGACCCGTTAAATGGTTACCTGCCACAAGGCTGGACTATGGAGCAAGCCAAAGAGCGCCGCCTTGAAAGCGAAACTGCAGTAGTTCAGGCAGCAAAAGCCTCAATGGCTATACAGGTGCAAGCTACTTTGGATATGCAAAGCAAAGGCGCTGTTGCTGTGGATTATGGCAACAATATCCGCCAGATGGCGCTCGATATGGGGGTTGCTAACGCCTTTGATTACCCTGGTTTTGTGCCTGCTTATATCCGCCCATTGTTTTGTGAGGGCATAGGTCCATTCCGCTGGGTTGCGCTATCAGGCGATCCGGAAGATATCTACAAAACTGACGCTAAAGTCAAAGAGCTGATCCCGGACAATCCACATTTACACCGCTGGCTGGACATGGCGCGTGAACGTATTAAGTTCCAGGGTTTACCGGCCCGTATTTGCTGGATTGGTTTAAAAGACCGCGCCCGCATTGCTTTAGCGTTTAACGACATGGTGAAAAATGGCGAACTCAAAGCTCCGATTATCATTGGCCGTGACCATTTAGACTCAGGCTCTGTTGCCAGTCCAAACCGTGAAACTGAAGCCATGATGGATGGATCAGACGCTGTATCTGATTGGCCGTTATTAAACGCGCTGTTAAATACTGCAGGCGGCGCAACCTGGGTGTCCTTGCACCACGGTGGTGGTGTGGGTATGGGTTACAGCCAGCATTCTGGTGTGGTTATTTTAGCCGATGGTACAGAGGCAGCATCGCGCCGTTTAGGCCGTGTTTTGTGGAATGACCCAGGCACTGGCGTGATGCGTCATGCTGATGCAGGTTATGACATAGCGAAAAACTGCGCCCGTGAACAAGGCCTTGATCTGCCAATGATCAACCAGAACTAATTTGAAGGATAAGAACATGACTTACGCTTTAACCATTACCCCAGGTGAACTGACTCTGGCGCAACTGCGTCAGGTGCAACAACATGCAGTGACTGTGACTTTAGATCCAGCCGCTTTACCTGCTATTGAAGCTTCAGCTGCGACAGTGGCCAAAATTGTCGCAGAAAACCGCACTGTGTACGGCATCAATACTGGTTTTGGTTTATTGGCTAATACCAAAATTGATCAGGACAAACTGGAAACGCTGCAACGTTCTATCGTTTTATCGCACGCTGCCGGTTTTGGCGATCTGATGGACGACAGCACGGTACGTTTAATGCTGGTACTGAAAATTAACTCCTTAGCCCGTGGTTATTCAGGTGTACGTCCTTTAGTGATCAACGCGCTGATTAAACTGGTCAATGCGGGTGTCTACCCTTGTATTCCGAAAAAAGGCTCAGTCGGTGCTTCAGGCGATTTAGCCCCTTTATCTCATATGGTGTTGCCTTTAATAGGTGAAGGCGAAGTGTGCATCGCAGGTCAGATTTACTCCGCCAAAGAAGGTTTAGCCATAGCGGGTTTAGAGCCTATTACTTTAGCGGCAAAAGAAGGTCTGGCGTTATTAAACGGTACTCAGGCGTCCACTGCTTTTGCTTTGGAAGGTTTGTTCCGCGCTGAAGACTTATATGCAGCAGGTTCTGTCATTGGCGCTATGAGTGTGGAAGCCGCTATGGGTAGCCGCTCGCCTTTTGATGCCCGTATTCATGCAGTGCGTGGTCAGCAAGGCCAGATAGATGCAGCTCTGATTTACCGCCATTTATTAGGTGAGAGCTCAGAAATTGCCGAGTCACATATCGACTGTGAAAAAGTACAAGACCCATACAGCTTGCGTTGCCAGCCTCAGGTGATGGGTGCCTGCTTAGCTCAAATCCGTTTTGCTGCTTCTGTGTTATTGGTAGAAGCCAACGGCGTGACCGACAACCCGCTGGTGTTTGCTGCTGAAGATGACATTATCTCTGGTGGTAACTTCCACGCCGAACCTGTGGCTATGGCGGCCGATAATCTGGCTTTGGCTATTGCTGAAATTGGGTCCATTTCAGAGCGCCGTATGGCACTTTTAATCGACTCGCATTTAAGCAAGTTACCGGCCTTTTTAGTCAATAACGGTGGCGTAAACAGCGGCTTTATGATTGCTCAGGTCACAGCAGCAGCTTTGGCTTCAGAGAATAAATCTCTGGCGCATCCGGCTTCTGTGGACAGCTTACCTACTTCCGCCAACCAGGAAGACCATGTCTCTATGGCCACTTTTGCCGCCCGTCGTTTAGCGGATATGGCAGAAAATACTTTAGGCGTGTTAGCCGTAGAATATCTGGCGGCAGCTCAGGGTTTAGACTTCCGTGCACCACTTAAGGGCGCAGCTGCGGTAGAACAAGCCAAAGCCGTATTACGTCAGGAAGTTAGCTTTTATGATGTTGACCGCTACTTTGCACCTGATATCGAAAAAGCCGCTGAACTCTTGCGTCATGGCAGCTTAAATACTTTACTACCAGCTAATTTACTAAGCAGCTTCTAAACCATTAGTTTAATTACACTTTCTAACAAAGAGCACCAAGTTGGTGCTCTTTTTTTATCTGCATTGAATAAATTTGCACCAATCTGGCTGGACCAGTTGAAAAAACTTTGTTAGTTTCAGCTGTCGATTTTCTATCTATCGCATTCTAACCAATACTAAAACCATAACAGCTGTTGGAATAATCCTATGAAACTTCGGGTTGCACATAAAATTTATCTGGGCTTTGGCTTTATTGCCTTGCTGTTATTAGTCGCCAGCTTATCCTCGCTCTGGAGTTTTGCCGTAGTAAACAGCACCAGCGGTCAAATGAACGAAACTGCTGTACCTGTGCAACAGCAAAGCAATATGGCGCAAATTCAGTTACTCAAACTCGCCAAGTTATCTGCTTTGGGTTACACAGCCGAAGATGCCCGCAAAATTAAGAGTTATCAGAATGAATTTACTCAGGCGGCCGAGGTTTATCGCAACAGAATGGCCAGTCTGACGCCTTTAGTTGCCAAAGAACCTACGTTACAAAAGCCTTTAGCTGAAGCTCAGCAAACGTATCAGGCCTATCAACAAGCTGTTGAACAACTGTTTAAAGCCCGTTTAGAAGCCATAACACAGGGTGAGCAGGCAACGGCGGAACTGAAAGAGCTGGAAAACCTGATTGATGCCGCTGGCGCTACCTTAGTGGATATCTCCTTTTTGGAGGCGCCGGGTAAAACATCACAAATGGAATTACTGGAAGGAGCTGCGGGTCGGGTGGATGGTCAGCTCTTAGGCTTGCTGAAAACAGTACGTGAAATTGCCGCTATGACAGATCCGGAGCAACTGGCCAGTAGTCAGGAGAACTTAGGTTTTGCCTTTAGTGATATGCAAGGTAATCTGGATTACATCGCCAATATAGTCAAACAAGTGGGTGCACAAGACTTTTGGCAGGATTTTTTAACTCAGCTGGATGAAGCAAAAACCAGAGTGGAAGGTACAAATAACCTGGTCAGCATTAAACTGTTGCAGGTGAAACAACTGCAAGCGGCACGGCAACAACTGGACCTGTCCGAGCAGCAAGTCACCCAGGCTGTAGCCGCTTTAGATCAAATGATAGGCCAGGCTGACAGCCAGTTTAATTCGTTACAGCAGGATCTGTCCTCAGCGTTAAACTCCGGCACTATCCGCGCTGTGATTATGCTGATTGTTTTGGTTGGCTTAGCCGTAGGCGCAGCTTATCTGACCATCAAAGCCATGATCACGCCTTTGTCCGGTATCAACAGAGTGCTTGATCGTATCGCACAAGGCGATTTAAGCCGCGAACTGACTATTAACTCTGACGATGAATTTGGTGAGTTATCCGCCAATGTGAATACGTTGATTAAAGCCTTACGCCAGTTAATTGAGCAAATACAACAAGGGGTGCTGGAGCTGAACCAAAGTGCCCGTTTATCAAGTCAGGAAGTCAGCGCTATTCATCAGGCTTTAAGTACTCAGCATCACCAGGTGGCGGAAGTAAACGGTATCACTCAACAACTGGCCACCAATACTCACCAAATCGCCGAACAAGCAGATCAGGCGCAGCACCAAATGCAGCTGGCGTTAAACCAAAGTCAGCAAATTGATCAGGTATCAGCCGCCAATAACAAACTGATCCAGGAGCTGGCTCAGCAACTAAATGACACCAGCAATACCATGCAGGCTGTCAATGCAGAATCAAACAACATAGGCGGTATTCTGACCACTATTCGTGGCATTGCTGAGCAAACTAACCTGCTGGCGTTAAACGCCGCCATAGAAGCAGCCAGAGCCGGTGAACAAGGCCGTGGTTTTGCAGTTGTCGCAGATGAAGTCCGTTCTTTAGCTGTGCGCAGTCAGCAGGCGACAGATGAAATTCGCACTATGATTGGCAGCTTGCAACAGCAAAGTATGCATGCGGTGAAGTCGATTGAAAAAGGTCAGACCGATGCCAATAACTGTGTGGCGCAAAACAGCCAGTTGATGACAGCTTTGGCTGAAATTAACCATGCTATCGAAGCTATGCATCAAATCAGCGATCACATTGCCACCACTACCTCCAGTCAGTTACAACTTGGAACTGCAATAGAACACAGCATGCACAGTATGGTGGATTTAGCAGAACAAAGTACTGAACGTGCAACCTCCACATTGGAGCAAAGCGCTCAGGTTGCTACCGCAGCCGGCACACTGGAAAATGCGGTGCGCAGCTTCAAGTTACATTAATACGCGTCTTTTAATAAAACCATCAGCCAGAGCCATTGCTCTGGCTTTTTGTCTCAGGTGATAAGGCATAGCTCAGCTGCTCTGTTCTTTTCGGCAAGTGAACCAATCCCTGCTTATTGTTCTGGAAATCAAAGTCACAGTCGTTTTATCTGGTTGTTGTTTAAATCGGGCAGAGGGCAAAATCAGAAAGGGTCAGAATGAAAGTTAAAAAAATGGCCAGACAGTGTCTGGCCAGGCAGGAAGTGTGTAATCCGTTATCTTTGTTCGTTCCATGTCTAACATTCGTAAACGCTTGATCATCATGACAAATTTGGCGATAAAAACATGACGAAAGCTTTATATAGCGTGATAACAGCCTTATATCAGCGCCAGTTGGTCGAAATTTTCAGCATTCATGTATTTTTTCAAACGTTGCTGGTCAAAAAGTTCTATACCGGCTTCAGCAGCAAAGAGCCGTACCTGGCTATTAATTTTCTGATAGCAGACAATCAAACCACGCTGGCAATTCAGCGATAACATCTGTTGAAACACAGAACGAACCTGAGCCACAGTTAACGCCTGATCCAATTCAGGTTGGATATAAAGCAATAAAGCCTGTTGCTGACGGCGGACTAAAAAGTGGGAATCACAGTCTTCCACCGATTCCATTTCACGGCCAAAGAACTGCAATAAAAGTTGAGTGTTTTCTTTAAACTGTTGCTGCTGCCGTCCGAGCTTATAACCTTGTGGCCACCACATCGGATTCAGCACTTCTTCCTGACGCTCTAGTTCCAGAAAGGCCAGAATGTTAAACAACAAGGCCAGCAGAAACATAGAAACAAAAAGCCATAACATCACACTGGACCAAGTGGAACTTAACACCCAGCTTTGGCTGCCGGATAAAACTGAATACTCAGAAAATAACAGGTAGGTTGCGCCAGCAACTATTCCTGCGGCTGTCGCAACACATGAGCTGATCAACCATTTATTATTCATTAGTGGTACTCCTGACGGACTTGATAGCTGTAGTATCAAATTCGCCAGCAGTTTTTACCTGAAATAACCCTGATATTTGCTTTACATATCTCAATATCAAAACAATGGCTTATCGAACTAAAGACGGGCGGGAATAAACCCCACCCCTACGGCGCCTTTTTTGGTAATACCGCAAAACGACCTTCAAATACAGCGACTTGGATATCATCACAAAAGATACCGACCTTGATATCCAGCCTGGCTTTACGTTGCTGTAGCAATGCAGAGAAATCTGGTTCGCATTGATGCCGCCAGCAGCGGCCTTCAGCTGCACCTGTAACAGGTTTCAGATAACGGATATGAGCATCAGCCAGTACGATATCACCATGCTGTTGCTGATCTTTTAATAACAACCAGACCATACCCCAGCCTGTTAAAGTACCCAGTGTATAAATACTGCCGGCAAACATGGTGTGATGTAAGTTGATATTGGGATCTAAAGGTGCACCGCAACAGATTTTATGTTTGTCTACCGACTGCACCTGTAACTGCATATAAGCCGACAATGGAATTTTCTGCCAGAAGGTTTGTTGTAGTTCTGGCAGCCATTGCTGCAGTAGCTCAGTGGATGCGGAAAAACCTAAGATTTTGACATAACGATGATGAGCAATACCAAATAACGAATTGGCGGGTTCAAGGTAGCTGTAGCCTGCTTTTTGATAAAAACCTGAAGCCGTATCGCGGGCATTCAAAATGATCCGCTGCATGCCCTGCTCCAGCGCCACCTGTTCTAACTGTTGTAGCACCATAGCGCCTAAACCATGCCCCTGCCATTGATCCGACACCGCCATATAACGTACCTGAGCTGTCTGCTCGTCTACTTTATGCAAACGGCCAACAGCCACCACCTCGCCGTCTTCGGTGCACACCATGCGATGAAAAGACTCTGCCTCCAAATCATCCTGCTCTGAGCCTTTGGGTTGATCCCAAGGAGCTCTTAAGACGTGCCAGCGTAATTGATAATAAGCTAACCATTGAGCTTCAGTCTGTGGGGCGCTAAGCTGCCAGTTCACGTCGTCGTCCTGTAGTCAGTTGATTTGAGGGTATTGTGGAACAAAAACCTGACGCTATACAACAGTTAGTCTGGTTTCAATCGGGTCCGCCCCGGCTGGAGCTGACGGAAGAAGGGCCTTTTTTATGCCTTTATCTGGACGGCATCATGCAAAGTAAGATGAACCAGTTAGCACCAGCAGCGACACTTTCGCCACATCTGGTGCCTATTCTGCGCTCGTTACAACAGCTTAAACCACAGTCTGTATTACAGCTGGGCTTGGGAGGCGGTGATATCAACCGTTTTATCGCTACTGTGTTGCCAACCACTCAACTGGTGACAGTGGAGTTGAATCAGACTGTGATTGATGCTTATCTGCGTTTTTTTTGCCTGAATGGCAAAGAAGAGTTAATAGCCCTGCCTGCCCAGGATTTCCTAAAAAACAATCAACAGCAATGGTCTTTTGTGCTTTGGGATATTTATCCACTGTTTGACGGCTGGCAGCAGGCGATGCAAAAGACATTGGAGCAAAGCGGAACTATTTTGATTAATTTGTCACAACCTGAATACCATCAGCAACTGGAAGCATTGCTGACGGAACGAAGTTATCAGTGTCACCCGATCGAAGGCTATCTGAATCTGCTGTACGAAGTTAAGTCTCTAACAGAAAAGTGACAGGGCCGTTGTTTACTAAAGCCACCTGCATATCAGCACCAAACTGCCCTGTAGCGACCTCAATACCACAACTTCTGCAATAAGCGACAAAGTCCTGATACAGCTTCAACGCCGTCTCAGGCACAGCAGCAGTGGAAAAACTGGGTCTTAAGCCTGAATTAGTGTCTGCTGCTAAGGTAAATTGCGATACCACCAATAAGGCGCCACCAGCTTGCTGCACATTTAAATTCATTTTTCCATTTTCATCGGAAAACACTCTGTACTTCAGCACTTTATCAGCCAGCTTTTTTAACTGTAATTCTGTATCGTCTTTTTCTACGCCAAGTAACACCAATAAGCCGGTATTAATTGCACCGACCTGCTGTTGCTCGACAGTGACACTGGCTGAGCTAACCCGCTGGATCAAGGCTTTCATAGCGCTTTTACACCCACAGCCTGCAACACATCAGCCATCTCCAGACTGGCCTTATATAAGGCGCTGCAGATCCCAACTTCAGACGCTGAGTGTCCGGCATCCACGACCCAATTTAATTCTGCACCAGGCCAAAGCGAAGTCAGACTAAAGGCATTTTCGGCTTTGCATACCATGTCATAACGACCATGCACTATCTGGCAAGGTAAATGACTGATTTTATGTATATTATTAAGCAATTGGTTCGGCTCAAAAAAACACTGATGCTGAAAATAATGATGTTCAATCAAGGCTAAAGCTAAAGCCGACTGGGCATCCATTTCACCACTGCGGGAAAATTCATTAGGTAACAAAGTAGCAATACGGGATTCCCAGATACTCCAGGCCAAAGCGGCCTCTAGTCGGATGCTTTCGTCTTGATGATGCAGCTGCAATTGATAAGCCTGCAGAATATCTAAATGTGACAGATGTGCCACTGGCTTTATAAAATCCTGATAATAGTCAGGAAAAACCTGACTGGCACCAAAACCAGCACGGTATAACCAATCTATATCCTGCTGACGGCCAAGGAAAATGCCACGTAAGATAAAACCCAAACAACGATCAGGATAAGCCTGGCCATAAGCCAAAGCCAAAGTACTGCCCCAGGATCCTCCTGCGACCACCCAGCGTTGAATCTGCAAATGCTGGCGAATTTGCTCCATATCGGCAATTAAATGCGCAGTGCTGTTACTTTCCAACTGCAAAGCAGGGGTGGATAAACCACAACCTCTCTGATCAAAAATAATAATGTGATACAAAGCAGGGTCAAACAGCTGACGATGAAAAGGTGAACTGCCGCCTCCTGGTCCACCATGGCAATAAACCACCGGAATGCCTTGGGGGTTACCACTTTGCTCCAGATAAATCTGCTGTCCATCTGCAGTGTCCAGCCATTGAGTGGCATAAGCCTCTATAGCTGCAGCTGTATTCATGCTGTAGTGTCCTTTTCTGCTGCTATTTCTGCTTCAGAAGCGGCCTGCAGATAACGCTCCTCCAGCAAAGCCGTTAACTCTGCCCCTAACAACACCACCAGCCACACCAGATAAATCCACAAAAACAAAATCGGCACTAAAGCCAAAGCACCATAAATGGCCTGATAAGACGGAAAATGAGTGATATAAAGAGCAAAACCTTTCTTTAACAATTCAAACATGACGCTGGCGGTTACTGCGCCAATCAATGCATGGTGATACTGCACTTTGGCATTAGGCACTACCAGATACAGCAGGAAAAAAGCCAGAATAGAAAACACATAAGGTGTCAGTGCCAGTAGTACACTGCTTAACCCCGGAGTGTAGCCGTCAGCCAGGCTGGAAAAAGACAGAATATAAGAAGTGACAGCAATGGATGCCCCAAGCAGAATAGGCCCAAAAGTCAGCACCATCCAATAAATCGAAAACGAAATAATCAGTCGTGGCCGTTTCCTGATGCGGAATATGCTGTTGATGGTTTTGTCGATATTGTGGATCAGCATTAAAGCCACCAGCACCAAAGCACCAATACCTACAGCTGTCATTTTGCCAATATTTTCAACAAAACCAGCAATATATAAACGTAAATCGTCGCCTTTTGCCGGTGCTACATTGGCATATAAAAAAGCCTCAAGCTGGTCGCGTAGTTCCCCAAACATAGGAAAAGCGCCCATCACCGAAAACATCACCGCAATAAAAGGCACCAGGGACAATAACGAGATATAGGCCAGATAACCACCAATCACATTGATCTGGTCCTGTTGGCAACGTTTAAAATACAAAGTTAAAAAATCATTGCCCTTTAAACGCCACTGCTGCAGCTTCTCTTTATCCCATCCTTGTGCCATCAGGTGTTACTCCACAAAGCTGAACGCTGTACCTGAAGCTAAAGCTTCAGTTAAGGCCTGGCTTGGTTTTTCAATAAAATCAGCACCTTGCTGATCAATAAATAACACAGGCAACTTCAGTTCATCAGCCACTTTCAGTCCCTGCTCGCTGCCCATACATAAAAAGGCGGTAGACCAGGCATCGCCCCAGGTTGGGTCTGGTATCAAAATAGTGGTCGACACCGTATTGTGGGTTACAGGGGTGCCAGTGCGGGCATCCAGTACATGACTGTAGCGTACACCATCCAGATCATAAAAATGCCGATATGTGCCTGAGGTCATAATAGATAAAGGTTCATCTTGCTGCACGCTGATGATTTTTTGTAGTTTTTGTGAATCAGGCAAAGGTTTTTCAATAGCCACACGCCAGGCTTTGGCTTCTGGCTTTTTACCTTTGCTGACCAGTTCGCCCCCAACTTCTACCAGATAATTTTGAATACCCGCCTTATCGAGAATTTTTGCCAGTTGGCCAACTGTATAACCCTGGGCTATCGAGGACACATCCACTCTTAAACCTGGGCTATGTTTCGCCATACGACTGCCGTCACTGCTAACCTTGTCTAATCCTATGGTTTGTTTTAATGCCTGAATTTGTTCAGCACTGGGTTTGGTTAATTTATCACCACGAAAGCCCCACAGCTCAAAATAAGGTTTGACTGTTAAATCGTAACAACCTTCACTCTGGGCCGATATTTGTTTGGCTATATCCACCATCAATACCAGTTCTTCACCAACTTCTACCAGCTCGTCGCTTTGCTGAGCATTAAAGGCTTCAATCACAGAGTCTGGTCTGTAATTCGACATCAGCAGGTCGATACGATCCAGCTCATCTTTTAGCTGTTTTTCCAAACCACTTCTGTCCAGATCCTGTTCAGTCCAAAAACTGACAGTAAAACTGGAGCCCTGAGCAGGGCCTGAAATACGTTGAATCGGATCGGGTTGACTACAAGCGACTAAACCAACAAGAAGGAGGGTCAAAACACTGAAACTTTTTAACGTCATAAAAGACTACAAACCAAGGGAAAGGTGGCGCCAGTGTAAACAAAATGAGCTGCGAAATCCAGCCGCCAGGGCCGCAGTGACTGGCCTCAGGTTGAATAGCCAGACATACTGAACGCTTAAATTCAGGTTTTGGTCGCTGCTAAATTGTGCGATAGCCTGAGTCAGGTTAGTTTAACCTTTGTCTTATCAGAAGAGGTTTACCGATGAAAAAGCCCGTGGCCTTTGTGCCTTTTATTTATTCCTGTATCGCCAGTACTGCATTACTCTGCGCAGCGCCGGTTTTGGCATCCGCTGCAACCAGCCCCTACTTTGAATCCGAAGATATTTTTGCGCTGGAATATGCCAACGACCCACAAGTATCACCAGACGGCAAACAAGTTGTGTATGTGCGCAACAGCAACGATATTATGACAGACGGCACCCACAGCAGTTTATGGTTATTGGATGTAAAAACCGGCCGTCAAAGCCCTTTGTTTGTTGATCAATTTAACTATGGCAGCCCACGCTGGTCTGAAGATGGCAGCCGTATCGCCTTTATTTCTGACCGCTCCGGCTCACGCCAAATCCATGTGCATTACATCAAAGAAAACAAAACTGCTTTAGTCAGTCAACTGCCTAAAAGCCCGGGTAACTTAAGCTGGTCGCCTGATGGTGAACAACTGGCTTTTACCATGAACGTGCCGGCTCAGCCGACTAAGCTTGCCAAAGCCACCAAAATGCCAAAAAAACCTGAAGGAGCTAAATGGTCAGAACCAGCTGTTCTCATTGAACGGGCTCAGTATCAAGCCGACGGACAGGGTTTTTTAAAATCAGAGTTCCGCCATCTTTTTGTGTTGCCTGCCACTGGAGGCAAAGAACGTCAGCTGACGAGCGGTGATTTGAACTACGGCTCAGATTTGAGCTGGACACCAGACGGTAAAGCGCTGATTTTTTCTGCCAATACCCACAAAGAATGGGAATATCAGCCACGCGACAGCGACTTGTATCAATTTACTTTGGCCAGCAGCGAGTTAAAACAACTGACCACTATGGCTGGCCGGGAGAGCTCAGCGGTATTTTCGCCCGATGGCAAGTATCTGGCATTTGTCTGGGGCAATAATGAAAAAGTGCCTTACACCAATGGCAAGCTGAAACTGATGGACTGGCGCTCAGGTGAAATAAAAGATCTGACGAAAGAGCTGGATCGTGACGTCGAAAACCCACAATGGCTGGATAATGGCAGTTTAGTGATCCAGTTTGACGACAAAGGCAAACGTACGCTCGCTTCGGTGTCTTTATCAGGCAAGCTGCAGCAACTGACGGATCAAGTGTCAGGCGCTGGTTTACCTCAGCCTTATTTAAGTGGCGAATACAGTG
The DNA here is from genome assembly GCF_029269265.1 of Rheinheimera sp. 1928-s. Lineage (GTDB taxonomy): Bacteria > Pseudomonadota > Gammaproteobacteria > Enterobacterales > Alteromonadaceae > Pararheinheimera. Next base: position 448,662 of record NZ_JARIXP010000001.1, on the reverse strand, counting down.
TCGCTAACGAAGTCATTGCCTTTACTCAGGGCAACGCCCAGCGTCCGGCCGATGTGGCTGTGATAGTAAATGGCAAAACCCGCACTTTAACTCAGTTAAACGAAGATCTGCTGGGGCATAAAAAGCTCGGGCAAGTGCATGAAATTAATTACAAATCATCTTTTGATGGCGAGCCAATCCAGGGCTGGTACATTACGCCGCCAGACTTTGATCCAACTAAAAAATACCCAATGATGCTGGAAATTCACGGCGGCCCACATCTGGCTTATGGCCCGCATTTCAGCGCTGAGATGCAACGTTTTGCTGCCGAAGGTTATGTGGTGTTTTACGACAACCACAGAGGAAGCTCATCCTACGGTGAACGTTTTGCCATGTTGTTACATGGAAAATACAGCTCGCCTGAAGACTATGCCGATCATGATTCAGGCGTAAATGCGATGATTGAGCTGGGGCTTGTCGATAAAGACAACCTGTTTATCGCTGGTGGTTCAGCTGGTGGTATAGCGACAGCCTATGCAGTAGGTTTAACTCAGCGTTATAAAGCAGCGGCTGTGGTTAAACCTATTATCAACTGGCTAAGTAAAGTGCTGACAGGAGATACTTACCTGTACCAAACCTTCCACCAATTCCCCGGTGTGCCTTGGGAAAATGTAGAACATTACTGGCAACGTTCGCCTTTATCACTGGTCGGTAACGTCACTACGCCCACTATGCTGATGACAGGTGAAAATGACAGACGCACACCCATCAGTGAATCTGAGCAGTTTTATCAGGCCTTAAAAATTCGTAAAGTAGATACAGCTTTGGTACGGATCCCTGGCGCGCCTCACGGCATCGCCAATAAACCCAGCCGGATGATCACTAAAGTGGAATATATTCTGGCCTGGTTTGAGCAATACAAAACCAGCTCAAACTAAAAGCGCCCCACCACCTCAAGCCCGGATTTCCGGGCTTTTTTTTGCCAAGCGAAAAGCCTGTCGGCACTGTGCTTGTATATAAGTACAGTTTTGTTAGTCTTGATTCAGGTAGTAGCCTTACAGGAAGCAACTTATGGCGCAGTGGCTTGACGGCACAGTAACAGCAAATACGCACTGGACTGATACTTTGTTCAGTATCAAAGTGCAAACAGAGCCCTTCGACTTTATTGCAGGTCAGTTTGTGCGGTTGGCTTTGGATACTGCAGATGGCAAGGCGCAACGCGCTTATTCGCTGCTCAATAGCCCGGGCAGTAAAGAACAGGAGTTTTTAATCAGCACTGTAGCGGATGGCTTACTGTCGCCTTTGCTGCAGCAATTAAAACCAGGCGACACAGTACAGGTCAGCCAGCCTGCCAGCGGATTTTTTATTCTGGATGAAGTCCCTGAAGGTGAAAACCTTTGGCTGATCTCCACCGGCACTGGTATTGGGCCTTATCTGTCCATGTTGGGCACAGAGACCCCATGGCAACGTTTTTCTTCCATTATTCTGCTGCACAGTGTGCGCTTTGAAGCTGAATTGGTGTATCAGCCGCTGATCCGGCAGTTTCAGCAGCGGTATGGTACGCAACTGCATTATCAGCCTGTAGTTACCAGAGAAAAGTCAATGGGCGCTTTGCAGCAACGTATCCCGGATTTAATCCAAAGCGCTTTACTTCAGAAGACCTGCGGCCAGAACCTGGCTACGCAATCTCAAGTCTTGTTGTGCGGTAATCCACAAATGATTACAGAAACCAAAGCCGTGCTGGAAAGCCTTGGTCTGAAAAAGAATTTACGCCGCGATCCGGGGCAGATCACGGTAGAGCAATACTGGAAATAGCCTACGGATAGAGACTATTGAGCTATTAACACTGGGTGACAGGTAATGTCAGAGAACCTTTTACAGCCTGTTGCTGATGAATTTCAACCAGACAGAGCTGACTGGCAACAGCTTCTGAGCTGATTTTCAGCTGTGGCACTGTTTTACCTTTAATTTTCAGTTCAACCTGTTTGTCCTGCGCCAGCTGATTCAGGCTATGCACCACACAAATATTGTTAGCTAAGCGATGATTCAGCGCTAAATCCAAGTCACCTACCCCAGCTACTCTACTTAAATCCCTGTCCAGACTAATACGTAAATCGGGCTTATGGTCGGCAGTAAAACCGGCAAATTGCAGATTAAATACCAGCACGTCATCAAAAGCTAAATTGTCTTGTTCAGATTGAGGAAATTCCATCGTCAGTTGTTGGATCTCACCGGGGAAGGCAGCTTTGGTGAAAGCTTCAGTACCGGGCCATACCGCCTGATTTAATTTCTCCAGCCAAGTGGCGCCATAAACCCAGCGATACAAATCAGTATGAGGTTCTTCACTGGCTTGTTGATACCAGGTGTTTTGCAACGCAACTATCTTTTCGGCTTTCAGGTAATAACGCAGCGCCGTATCTTCCGGGCAGTTCGCCACAGAAAGCACAGGCTTTTTACCCAAAGCTATCACCTGGGTATTGTTTGGATCCTGTTTGGTTTGCCACCATTCGGTTGCCATCACCGAATTGGTCGTTAAAGCCAACACTATTACTGCCGAAAATTTCATCACCACCCTCCAGTTGCCGCGCCATTGTAGGAGAACAAGGCCGATTTGCAACCATTCATATTGTCTGATTTGCCTGACTGGCTGCTGAATCTGTGGATAATTTGAGGCTCAGAGCAAATGCAGTGACTTCAGATGGAAGAAAAGGTAAATAGTTTCAACTATGACTGAATAATAACTAAACAACCCATTTTGATGTTTTAATCAAAAGATGCGGAGTCGGAATTCTGTTTACGATCGTGGTAGCGCCTGATCGCCTGATTTAACTTCGGCATAATGTCCGGGTTGCGGGCTATATAAGCTTTGCTGATATAAATGCCAAAAGGTAGCAGTACTTCCAAATGCATCGAATACAAATTGGGGTCTAGTTTTTCCTGTTGCATCACAGCTTTTGCCGTCAGTTCAGGCAACAGAATAGCATCTACCCTGCCGGAATTTAACATGGTAAATAACATGCGGATATTGCTTGGGGCACCTGCCATTTTGTAATTCTGCTTCACTATCCACAGATAAGTGTTACTGTTTAATTGCGCTGAAACTATGGCTTTTTCCTTAAAGTCAGCCGAAGCAGGATCTAAGTCAGTGCGTTGCTTTAACCATACCCAAGTCCAGCCGGTGTAAGAAACGGCATCAGAAAACTCAGCCACAGCATTGCGTTCTTCATTCTCAGAAGCCAGAAACAAACCATCCACCACCTGGTTTTGCAAATCCTTCACTGCCCTGCCGTAATTAGGCTCAGGCACAATAGTAAAACTCTGTTGCAGATCAGCCATGATGCTGACAAAAGCTTCATAACCAAAACCATGATAAGTACCGTTTTGTATCGAGGTATAAGGCGGGTAATCCGGCATCGCCATCCGTAAGGTTTCGTTTGCTTTAAGCGCGGTTGGCAGACACAGACAGCACAAAATAACAAGCAGCAGCCTTTTACCAGCGCGCCCTTTGAACAGCGGATCAATCAGGCTGAATAGCATGAGTTCTGGCCTGATAACGACGAATAGCGGCGTTTAACTCGAGCATAAATTGCGGGTGCTTTTTCAGGTAAATGTTGTTGATGTAAATTGCAAAAGGTAAGTTAATTTCTTGTTGAAAACTATACAAAGCAGCATCAGTGCCTTGCTCTGCCAGCAAAGTCGTCACTGTCAGTTGTGGTAATAGAATTGCGTCAACTCTTTTGTATCTGAGTAAATTCAACAAGCCCCTGATATCTGTAGTTCCGGCTGTTACCTGATAGTTATGTTCTTTCAACCATCTGTGGATATTGCTGTTGGATTGGGCAGAAACCTGAGCTTTGTGTTTAAAGCTGGCAGAGCCGGGCAATAAATCTGTGCGCTGTTTTAACCACACCCAGGTCCACTGGATCATCAGCACAGGTTCTGAGTACTCAGCAACTTTATTGCGCTCTGCGCTCTCTGTCGCCAGAAAAAAACCATCTGCCAAGCCGCGTTGCATGTCGGTCACAGCATGACCAAAATGCGGCACCAACTGCACAGACATTGGCTGCTGCATATCCGCCATAATCATGGCGACAGCCTCATAGCCAATTCCCTTATTCTGCCCATTTTCCTGATAGGTATAAGGTGGGTAATCTGGCATCAAAAATCGTAACGAATGCTGTGCTGAAGCATTCTGGGTACAGGCCAACCACAGTATGAAACACAACAAAAACTTAGGCATAGATCACTACCAAAAAAACGAAAACTACAGCTGATACTGGATTAACTCTAGCAGCATTCTTTGAATCTGGAATGTAAAACAGCTTCTCCTTTCACAACAAATTGCAATTTCACATTGTTTTGACATTTGCTGCTTTATTGTTTGTGGCAGCGGTCCGCATCTTTGTTTCTCATACAGAAAAAAGCAAAACAGGAAAGACTATGCCACAGACAAAAGGAAAAAAGATTATGCTGAGTATTGGCGTTGTGGTCGCTGGTATAGCGGCGCTTTGGTATGGCCTATTTGGCTTAAAGCCTTACAGCTTGAGTGCAGAGGAACTAGCGGTTCGGTATGCTTACCCTGTGAAACACCAGGTGCAACTGGAGCTGACAGAACTTAACCCACAAAGTTTTGAGTTCACTTACCAGAGCTTTGATGGAGTGACTGTCAATGGTCGCATCCACTACCCACAAGATCTTAAAACCATCACAAGCCCGGTTCCTGTGCTGATTGGCGCTCATGCTATGGGGCGTAGCCAAATTCGCTGGTGGCAAGACAGCTTTAAAGAGCGAGCCACCTTTGAGCAAACAGACAAAATCACAGCTATGGCCTTGGCTAAGGGCTATGCGGTTGTGGCCATTGATGCCCGAAATCATGGTTTACGCAAAGACCCGGCTCTTACCGTAGTAGATATTATTGATAATTTGCATTGGTGGGGAGAGCGTGAACCTTATGAACAAATGCTGGTAGATACAGTACGGGATCATAGAGTGCTGCTGGACTGGCTGGTACAACACCCCCAAATTGATAGCAGCAAGATGAAACTGGTGGGCTACAGCATGGGCGCACAAATCAGCTTATTATTAGCTGGGGTCGACTCCCGCATTCACAGCGTTGCGGCCATAGTACCGCCCCATATGAACAATACTACAGCAGTAGTAGCGCCACTTAATCTGATGGAAGGTCTGGCCGATAATCAGGTCTGGCTATTTACTGCAGATGACGATGAATACGCCAGCATCAAACAGAATCAACAGCTGTTTGATGCCCTGCCTAACACCGATAAAAAGCTGTTCCGCTTCGACAGTGGTCATCTGTTGCCAGCAGATTACGTGACCAAACTCGAACCCTGGCTTTAAATCAGAGCTCTTCCTTTACATACCCACTAATGGCTAAACTGCAAAGCTGCCAAACGAGCATACAACTCACTGCTTTGCAGCAATTCTGTGTGAGTACCCTGAGCTACTATGCGCCCGGCTTCCAGCACTATAATACGATCGGCTGCCAGCACTGTGGCCAGCCGGTGCGCTATCACTAAGGTAGTACGGTTTTGTGCGGCATTATCCAAAGCTTGTTGCACTTGCCGTTCGCTTTCAGCGTCTAAAGCACTGGTGGCCTCATCCAGCAATAACACCGAAGGGTTACTTAAGATGGCTCTGGCAATGGATATACGCTGACGCTGACCGCCGGATAAACGCACACCACGTTCGCCTAAATAAGTGTTGTAGCCTTCAGGTAAAGCCAGAATAAAGTCATGCGCTGCGGCCATTTGCGCTGCTTGTTTTACTTCGTCTTCTGAAGCTTCAGGGCGGGCATAACGAATATTATCCAGCACAGAACCTGCAAATATCACAGTGTCCTGCAGCACTATGCCAAAAGGCTGACGGGCATCTGTTAAACGCACATCTTTTAAATCCATGCCGTTAAATTTCACCTGGCCTTGTTGTGGATCGTAAAAGCGCAGTAACAGCTGGAACAAGGTGGTTTTGCCTGCGCCTGAAGGGCCAACTAAAGCTATGTGCTCACCAGGTTTAATTTGCAGTGAAAAATCCTGCAAGGCTAAGGTATCTGGCCTTGATGGGTAGCTGAAATTAACGTCGTTAAACTCAATACCACTGCCAGCCAGATTATGTTCAGGCAACACAAAAGGCAGAGGATCTGCTCTTTCAACCACAGGGGATTCTACATTGAGTAACTGCATTAACCGCTCAGCCGCACCAGCAGCACGTTGTAAATCGCCCCAAACTTCGGCAATAGCGCCAATAGCACCTGCTGTTAATACCGCATACAAAATAAACTGCGACAACTCGCCGCCTGTCATTTCATTCGCCAGTACTGCCTGAGCGCCTAACCACAGCACAAAAGAAATAGCACCAAACACCAGCACTATCGCCACTAAGGTCAGCATAGAGCGGGCGCGAATACGGGATAAAGCTGTGGTAAAGGCATTTTCTACCGATTCAGTGAAACGCAAAGTTTCGCGCTGTTCCTGCCGGTACGACTGCACTGTGGGAATAGCGTTTAACACTTCACCTGCCACAGCACTGGCATCAGCAATACGGTCCTGACTGTCACGCGACAACTTACGAACTTTGCGGCCAAACAAGAAAATCGGCAAAATCACCAGCACTAAAGTCAGCAGAATATAAGCGGCTAATTTAACGCTGGTAACAAACAACATCACCAGTCCACCGAGCAACAAGAAGCTATTGCGTAACCCCATCGACAAACTGGTGCCCACCACAGCCTGAATTAAGGTGGTATCTGTGGTTAAACGCGACAATACTTCGCCGGTTTTAGTCAGTTCAAAAAACTGCGGGCTCATTTTCACCACATGAGCATACACAGCACTGCGCAGATCGGCCGTGACCCGCTCCCCCAGCCAGGACACATAATAAAACCGCAACGCAGTGGCCACTGCCAGCACCACAGAAAGGCCAAACAAGGCCAGAAAGTATTTGTCGATATGACCAGCTTGATCGGTAGAAAACCCTGCATCAATCAGATAACGAAAAGCCACAGGCAAAGTCAGAGTGGCCACAGCAGCTACCGTTAAGGCAATAAAAGTTAAAATCCAGCGGCTGGCATAAGGAGTCAAAAACGGAATTAAACTAAAAAGCGGACCAATTTTTTTGGCCGGAGCCTGAACTTCAGTATCAGGCTCCACTTCAGTCGCGAGGGATGTGCTGCTCATTGGTTATAAACCAGCCATCATACGCAGCACAATACCAACTGCTGMGCCAATCATCAGCACCAGCAAGGCGACAAAACCAATCATAAAACCAGGGCCACGGCTTTTCGCGTCTTTAATATAACTGACGGCATAATACAAACGGCCCACTAACCAGACCAACCCCACTAACCCAGCCCAGACCGGACTGACATATTCACTGAATAACCAAAGCGCAGGTAAAAACAGCACCAGATGTTCCAGTGTATTCATTTGCACGCGGAATATACGCTCGAAATCCAGGTTCCCCGTAGTAGCCGGAGCAGCAACACCGTATTTTGTCCGCGCCATACCCACAGCCAGACAACTGTATAAAAACAAGAAAAGCGCCAGCAAAGTAACGATAGCAGGAAGATGTAAAGCCATGATAAACCTTCAGTAAGGTAAAGGCGGATTGCCTTTCAGGGTTATGGGGATGCCCTGTAGGGAATTCAATTGCTTATTAAGAAAGCGGCTGATTGCTTCAGCCGCCTTTTAGCGTCTTTTCACACTGGCTAAGTGCGAAACTGCGCTAACAAGCCGGCTAAATTACTCATTTCTTTATCCAGCCTGTTGCTGCTCTGGCGCGCTTGCTGACCAATACTTTCATTGGTTTTTGCCTGTGCCACTATAGCTTCAACACTGCCATGAATTTGCTTCATCTCGGCCTGTTCTGAGCGGGCCGATTCTTTAATATCTTCGTTGACCGTGCGGATTTTCCCTACCACAGTCACTATGGAGGAAAAGGCCGTCGTAGTATCAGCAATGCGCTCTGTGATCTGTAAAGCTTTTTGCTGGGCGCCCGCCATCACTTTTACTGCCATACCAGAGCCATTGGTCAGGTTATTGATAATGCTCTCAATTTGTTTAGTCGAATCCTGAGTGCGTGACGCCAGGCTGCGTACTTCATCTGCCACTACCGCAAAACCACGACCCGACTCCCCAGCCCGTGCCGCTTCAATAGCCGCATTCAGTGCCAGTAAGTTCGTTTGCTCGGCAATACTGCGGATCACTTCAAGCATAGTGCTGATATTTTTACTGTCTTCCACTAAAACGCTGATCACTTTGCTGGCATTATCAATTTCATTCGCCACTTCACTGACCCCCAAACGGGCTGCGTCTACCACTTGTTCACCCTGAGCCGTAATACCTGATGCTTCACTGGACGCGGTATCGGCTCGTTGCACAGCTTGGCTAATATGATCAACTGCCTTGGCTAAATGCTGAATAGCATCAGCCACTTGTATAGTTTCTTTTAATTGCACGGTCACACCGCTGGCACTTTGCTCTATAGCTGCAGAAATATCGTGATGGGCATTGCTTAACGAGTGATGGCTTTGTTTGGCTGACTGCATTAATTGCTGTAACTGCTCAATAAAAAGATTAAAGGCCACAGCCAAATCTTTCACTTCAGTGTCTGCCCCTGTCACATTCAGCCGGGCTGTTAAATCTCCTGAACCGCGGCCTAAATCCACTAAATGTGCTTTTAACCGGGCTAGTGGTGCGATAATTATGGACTGGGCAAATATAAAAATAAGTGCGGCAATAATAATACTGATGGTTAAGCCTAAGCCCAGGTTCCAGCGGGCCGAGCTTTGCAACGAATCCACATGGGCGGTTTCCGACTCTACCGCAGAATCAGCTTCTTCCTCCATAGTGCCAACAAAGTCCAGCAAACTGGCTACTGAAGCCTGAAAGCTTTGATACAAGTCTGCGGGTTGCTGCCCTGCTTTTAGTTGCTGGTATAAGGCATCGCGGTTTTGCTGATACTGCAACCACAACTGTTCAAACTCTTTAATTGTGCCGGCCTGAAGTAAACCGCTATTTTTCATTCGGCTTAGCGCCTCATTAGCCATAGCACCAGCTTCAGCTAACTGACTATCGGCTTGATCGGCAGAAATATCGGCATGGTAAAACTGCTGCATACTGATAATTTCCTGCTGTATGCCTATTTGCCCTTCCATAGCACCATCTGCTGTATCCCAGGCAGGCCCACCTAAATACTCCAGCATTTGTCCCAGTTTATTGGTCGCCTGCATGCCAATGTAGCTATTCATCACTACCACCAGTAAGAAGCTCGCTACACCCACTGTAATAGCCATTTTAATTTTCATAGTTGGTCCCTGTTATTCCAAAGAGAACATAAGCCGGAATCCCAATGCAAATGCGTTGTCCAGCGTTGGATCCATCGAAGGATTATTCACATAATAAGCACTGCCCTGCAGCATGACCCTGTCATGGAGTGGCATGGCATAACTCAGCTCCCACGAGGTTTCTTTTTGCTCGGATGCCAAATTCAGCTGCAAAAATGCATCGCCGTTTTGTGCCAGGGCTACTGCCAAACCTAAAGCATCACCGGCTAACCAGACATCCGTGTAAACGCCACCCAGACCATAATAGCTTTCCAACTGATTCACATCCTGATCAGCAAAACCCGCCTGCAGAAAGAACGCAAGGTCTTCAAACCATTGATATTCAGCAATCAGATACAGACCTTGATTGTCACGATGCATTTCTGAATTCACCGGGTTTTCCACTAAAGCATTATGCTGCCAAACCCCAACACCAATTTTATAGGCCTCTGTTTTCATGCCTAATTCGCCAGCACGAAACACGCCCTCACCTTCTTCAAACCGAATGTAAGTGCCACGACGTCCGTCCGGATGCCCCGGCACACCGTCATAAACCGCCAGATGTGCATAGTAGTTTTCCAGTTCAACAGAGAGCAGCGCCGCCACTGCAGTAGTTGGAAATATGGAAGGCCCAACCTGAGATGTTTCAGGACCTATACCAAAAGAGGGGTGGGTAAAAAGAGCAGCACTGTCGAGGCTATAAAACACGGCGTTGTAATCATGTAAACCCAACAGAGTTTTTAGTTGCCCATCAAAAAAACTATGCTGATACCACAGTTCATAAAGCTTTGTTTCGTCTGCCGCGGCAATATTGGACATGCCCTGCACATCGCCAACCAGCTCTGAAGGATCGCCGCCATAGTTTGCCAACAGATAACCAAAAAACTCGCCGCCTTGCCATAAACCCGCTGCGGCTGTATCCACGGTGAGAGTGAAATCGGCACTGGCTAAACTACGTGAACCCTGGTCTACACCACCGTCTAAATTGCGCACATGCTCCAGCGTCAGAGCAAAGGCCGGAGTAATAGCGTTTAAGGCTTGTGCTGTAGAAGGTAGAAACGATAAAAATGCGAGGGTGAAAACCTTAAGCTTTTGCATAGGCTTACCGCAATTTAAGGAACCGGACTTGAGTATAACGGAGTTTTTAAAAGCTGCTTTTTACTGAGCGCAACAGTGAAGGCAGAGGATTGCCTGCAGAGATACTGCAGGCAATAGAGTAAAGCTGTTAAGCGAATTGGCGTAATCGCAGCAGATCCCTGACCACTTCATAACCAGGGAAACAGGCCGTGATCAAGAGACCATAAGTGAAGCCCTTCTCCAGCTGCAGCACAGTAAACAAGCTTTTCAGCTCAGCAGGGCCTGCTTGCAGCAAGGGACCATTAAAAGCCAGCACCACTAAAAATACCGAAAAAGCTGCGTTTACTGCAATGCTGCTAAGCAACAAACTACGGTTCCAGATGCGTTGCTGCAACTGCCATAAACTCAAAAGCACAGAGAAAACAATCACAGGGCTAAACCATTGCAGCATCAATAGAGCGTCAGTTGTAAACATGACACTGCGATCCGCTATATTTTCAGGATTCATCCATAGCGGATGCCAAATGACAATCAGCAGGAATAAGTAGGTGGCTAAATCAGTAAACACATCGGTCAGGCTGATATGTTGCCAGCCCAGATCTGCTTTAGGTAACTGCTTTGGCGACCAGTCTTTGCCCGCACAGCGGCCTACTCTCTTTCCGGAGCTATTTACAGCGGCAAAACTCAGCACTATAGCGGTAAAAGCAAAACAAGCTTCGTCCATAAAACCGAAGGTTAACTGCAATAAAAAGCGGATTAAATTGCCATCACTGCTGCCCATCCAATGCGTAGTAGCGCCTATCACCTGCAATACAAAAAGCACACCCAACACCATATACAAAGTGTGCTTCAGCAGAGGCATATCTTCAGCAGCGACTAAAGCTCTTGGCGGCACAAACTGATAAGCCACAACTCTTGGCCGACCCATTTGCTTCAATACTACGGCCACATCATCTTCTGACAACTGGCCCTGTTGCTCTTTGAGTGCATCAAGCTGATCCATAATATTGGCATTCAGTTCACGGCCTATTTCCTGCCTTTTCTCTTCAGGTAACTCGCGCTGCACCGCAGCGACATAACGTTCTACCAGTTCCATTATTCTGTCTCCCCGCTTTGATCTTGTGTTAACAAAGGACCCAAAGCCGAATTGAGTTGTAGCCATTCATCGGTTAACTGCGCCAATAGCTCTTTGCCTTGCTCCGACAACAAGTAATAACGCCGTTCCCGGCCTTCGGCCTGTTGCCATTCGCTGTCCAGCAGCCCTTGTTCAGCTAAACGCCGCACCAGCGGGTACAGAGTGCCTTCGTCTATGTCGATGCCTCTGTCCTGCAATTGCTTCCTCAGCGAATAGCCATAATGTGGTTGCTTCAACGAGGCCAATACGGCCAGCACCAGCACACCACGGCGCAGTTCCAGTCGCATTTTGTCCAGCTGTGAAGTGGTCATAAGAAATCCTGTGTTCTGTTCAATCGCCTATACTGTGCCACACACACTGTGCGCCACACAGCAAATACTAGGTGAGACACAGTATAGGTGCAAGTTTATTTTTTAATTAAAAAATAAGCATTTGAAAAATAAATATTTTTAGTTTGATAAAGCAGAAAAACAACAGAAAAAAAGCAGAGGTGTGCAAACAGAAGTAATAACACAGACTTTGGCAGCTCTCAGCCAAAGTCTGTGTTGATCGTGATTAAGCCTCCAAATACATCTGACGTAACTGCTGCAGTTTGGCCTGATCCAGACCTAATTTTTGTTCCAGATATACATCAACTGAACCATAGTCTTTTTCCAGTTGATCAAACATAGCCTGGATTAACGCCGGATCTGTGCCCATCATCACCTGAATCACTTCTGGTTTCATCGCCTGCATAAATTGATTATGTGGCGAGTCCTTTTTATCACCTGCTTTGGCATGTTTTTTCATTTCACGTAACGAAAAGTCGTACACTTTTTCTGATAAAGCATAGTCATTCACAATGGTTTGGCGCGGCACATTCAGCGCCGATAAAATCAAAGCGGATGCCATGCCTGTTCTGTCTTTACCAGCTGAGCAGTTCACCGCCAGCGGTACTTTACCAGCCAGCAATTGTTCAAACATTTGTTTAAACTGAGTGGAAAAACGTTCAGGCCCCTGACGATAGAAACCTGAAAACACCTCAATAGCTTGTTCTCTGGTGGTTATTTTGCCGAAGGCCTGCATAGTGCTGCCAGCCATCATCTCCTGCATTGAATAATCACGAACTAACATTTGTGCTTCTGGTGCGAAGTTTTTGTATAAGGTAGGCTCAGTCATCAGCTCCTCACGAGAGCGGAAATCACACATAGTGCGGATCTGCAAAGCACTCAGGTACTGATAATCAGCAGAGGTTAAATCCGTCATAGTGCCACTGCGGAACAACTTGCCCCACACCACAGTGCCGCCACTTTGGCTCGGATAGCCGCCTAAATCACGGAAATTCACCCCACCTTGTAATGGCAATACCCGTTCTGCCGCCCAATGCCCTTGTTGACCTGCAGGTTGCACATAGATATAAGGCCGGTTTTGTGTATCCGACTGGATCAGATAGCTGTTGCCACGTACATCAGAAGCTATTTTTTTCATGGTTTTTTTATCCGGAGTCTCAGCCCTATAAATATCAACAGTTGCAGCTGGCATAGTCCAGTGCACCATCAATGCATCAGGCAATAAGGACTGAGTCTGGCGCACCAGATACACAGCAGGCACAGACTGCTGCACAGCAGCCTGAGTACCGGCGGCAGACAGTGGCAGAGAATAAGTAACGAGCTGGCTCATGGCCAATACAGCTGCGAAAGTAGTTATTTTCATAGAGTTCATGTTCATTGATCCTTATCTGTTAAAAGTTAGCCCGCACGCCCATCAGGAAACGACGGCCATAGCCTTCTACTTCCACAGGTTTGGCTTCGGTGCCCTGGAAACGCACACCCAGTTCATCCGTCATATTGTTCAGGTCGGCGTAGACCGAAAACGTCTCGCTTAACTGGTAACGCACTGACAAGTCCAGACGCTCGCTGTCCTGCCAATACAAATCGCCACTGGAGTCCGGCGAAATGTCGTCCAGCCATTGGTCGCGCCATTGCCAGTTCAATCGCACCGACCAGCCATGGTTTTCATAAAATAACGAGGAGTTAATCACGCGATCTGAGGTGCCGGGTAAAGCCACAGTGCGGCCGTCCGGGGTGTCAAATTCGCTGTCCAGAAAGGCCATATTAAATTGCAGGCCAAAACCACGGATGGATTCAGGCAGGAAATCCCACTGCTGGATATAACTGAACTCCAGCCCTGTCAGTTTGCCGTTATCGCCATTTAAGGTGGTGTTGTAGTCATAACCAGAGCGGTCAAAACCCGGCGTATCAAAACGGTTGTCTCCCACTTGAGTGACAGAATCAAACAGCACATTGTCTACATTACGGTGGAAGAAATTCACCGAAGCTAAAGCAGCGTCAGCAAAGTACCATTCCAGCGAGGAATCAAGGCCCACAGCAGTTTCTGCTTTCAGGTTTGGGTTGCCGCCTGATACCGCATTGTCGGTATCATTGACTGAAGCACCTGAACGCAACTGACTAAAATAAGGCCGGCTGGAGCCTGTCACGCCAGACAAACGGAATTTCAGATCTTCGGTCAGATCCACATTCCAATGCAGGCTGGGGAATAATTCAGTATTCGTTTGCGCCACATTTAAGGGCGTAGTGCCGTCGCTTTGTTTTAAATAGCCCTGACTCAGAATATCAACCCGCTCTGCCCTGACCCCAAAAAGGATCTGATGTTGATCCCAGGTCCAGGTGTTCATGGCATACAGACTGGTGATTTCTTCAGTCACTTCATACCAGTTCTCAATGGCACTGAAGCTATCCGGATCAATTAAACCTGCATCTATCAATGCAGCAACGGCTGTATCGATTTGAGCCCTGGCTGCAGCATTATCAAAGTAGTTGGCGGTAAAGCCATAGTTTTGATCCGAATCCCACTGCTTATCTGTATTAAAAGCGTCAGGAGTGAACTCAATACCGGCAGCGCCAGCCAAAGGACCAAGCATAATAAAGGGGCTATTCATACCGGGCGAAGTGGCTTTGCGATCATCATACTGAGCACCCAGCTGCAATTTGGCGTCGGCTCCTGCCGATTGCCAGTCATAAGCAGCATCGGTTTTTAAGCTATAAGACTCTGTTTCCGCCACACCTTTGTAGTTAATCAGGCCATCAAAACCAAAGCCGGATTGATTCAGTGCCGATTGCGCTTCACCAGGAGACAAACTGCCATCCGAATTCGCTATGGTGCTGTACAACTGCACCTGAGGGATCAACGGGTTAGATAAGTCATAACTTAAAGAATGGAACTGGCGTGGATCTACCTGGGTACGTCTTAAGATCGGCAAGTCGGTTAAGCTTTCGGTTTCGGTGTAATTGAAATCCCAGGCCAGTTCCCAATCAGCCAGTTCATGCTGACCAGACAAAGTATTTACAAAAGTGGAGTTTTCATACTGGCCATCCTGAAACATCCCGGTCACAGGCACAGCAGTTAAATCACCACTTTGTTCGTCTCTGCGACCCTGACCTTTGGTTAGATCAAACTGAAACTGATTCCGTAGTTCGTGATCAACAAACTCTGTGTATAAGCTGGTAAGCGCAAATTTATGCTCTGGCTGAGGTGCAAATTCGAATTTAACTATAGCCGAGTTGGTTTCGCGCTCTAACTGATAACTACGAAAATCAAACAAAGTAGGAGCACCGCTGGCATCGTAGCTTCGTTCATTATTGTCGGTGACCTGTTCCATTTTAAAACCGGACAAAGCGCCCATCACCCCAACCACGCCATCAGACCAGGACAAACGACCTGAATAACGGTGCTGATCGCCATCACCTAACTCCAGCTGACCCAAGCCTAAATCAAGATCGGTGTGAAAACCTGGTTTGGATAAAGGTGAAAAGGTTTTGATATCCACCCGTCCAGCTAGAGCTTCAGAGGGCATATCAGGCGTCAGGGTTTTGGATACATCGACTGAACTCATGACAGCTGCAGGCACTGAGTCAAAACGGAATACCCGTTCTTCAGCCCCCAACACATTGACCCCATCAAAAGACACTGCAGTCCAGCGCGCCGGCGCACCACGCACCTGAATATAACGTTCCTGGCCCTGATCCCGCTGCACAGCCACAGCAGGCAAACGTGACAAAGCTGCGGCTGCGGTTTGATCCGGAAAGCGGCCAATATCATCTGCAGCTATCACGTTGACCACATTGGTGGCTTCACGCTGCAGCATAATGGACTCTTCCTGACTGTCGCGGATCGGGCTGGCGGTGACAGAAATTCGTTCAATGCTTTTTTCGCCAGCTTTAGTTGCTGTAGCAGCATCGGCCACAGCTGCTGTTGAGGTGAACGTGCAACAACAAAGCGCAAGCACACTTAGTTTAAAAGGCAGGCCAGAGCTATTCTTCTGAGCCACCATTAATTTGGAGCTATTCATTTTTATCCCTTCACACAATCTGACTGGCTGTTGATGACCCCTGTATCTGAGGCCACTTCAAGGTAGGTTTGGCGAATGAAGGATTTATGAATTAGATAACTACAGGCATTTCAGAGATATCTCTGTCAGGTTCAGAGCTGTTGGTTTGGCCTAACAGGACAGAATCTGGCGCTGTCATCAAACGGTAACTAAAGCGGCCTGTTCTTACACTTTTTTGACTGTCGAATAAATAGGGATGAGCTAATTCAGCCCCCAGTACAGAGACCAGTTCGTCCCTGATTTTGCTGCGGTTTTGATCCAGCGTCTTGGCTTTCAGGCCCTGCTCCTGTAAATCCTGAATGGCTTTTTTATGGCCTTGCCACTGCTCCATCAACTGACTTATGTCCTGTGCCAATACCAGATCTGGTTTATTGCTGGCCGGATTTAATACCCAGCCTTCAGCGGTCTGCACCCGCTGTATTGCGTACCAGTAGTAATACAACAAAGGGGTGCGGGGTAACTCAATAGTCACGCCATGCACCATAACACTGGAGCGTGACAGCTGAAACTCGAGCAAAGCCGGCGCTTTGGCAATCTGAAAAGCGCGTCGGCAATCGGCCGGATAAATGTGCCAGCCTAATTTCAGCCACTGTAGATCACAATCCGGATCCCAATACTCTGAACTGCAAAACGCCAACGCCATAGCATCGGCAAAACTGAAGTGCTGCTCCAGCAATTGCTCTAAAAAGCCTAATCGCTCTGCGGTGACTACAGCTTGCAGTGGCTGCGTTAGCGTCAAAGCTTCAGCCATACTGCAACCCGATTGCAGTGCTTTGGTTATATATCTTTCGCGCTGCAAGCTCACAGGAGCAGGTATCAGCCAGGCTGACACCAGCAAAAATAACAAAATCACAGCGCTAGCAACTGAAATACCCGCAGTATTCAGAACACAGTGGATCTCAAAGCGGGCAAAACGTGGGTGAGTACCAGAAAGCCACTGCATAGTCCGGCTGCTATCAGGAGCTGCTCCTTCGCCAATTTGAAACAGAGTAACTGCGCAGCGGTTGATCAACACTGAGCCTGGTTGAAGAGAGATCCCGGATAAATCGGCATTTAGTTGTTCCAGCAGATAAGGCACGACTTTTTGCTGAAAACCATGATTGTCTTCCAGCGCTTTGTTCACCACAGCTGGCAGTTGTTGTTCCAGAGCTGCACTTAGTTTTTCGGTCGCCGTAAAATAGGCCAGAATCACTGTTAACAGCAGAGCACACAGCAGTCCAGCTGCCAGTAACCAGAATGA
This sequence comes from Rheinheimera sp. 1928-s, assembly GCF_029269265.1. Taxonomy (GTDB): domain Bacteria; phylum Pseudomonadota; class Gammaproteobacteria; order Enterobacterales; family Alteromonadaceae; genus Pararheinheimera. Next base: position 431,504 of record NZ_JARIXP010000001.1, on the reverse strand, counting down.
AGATGGTACCTTAGGTTTCACAATCTAAATCCACTCTTGTGGGGCTGAGCATCTCATCCAGAGTCAATAAACTCCGTTGCAGCAGACAGCCTTTGTCCTCAAGACTTTTATGTAAAAACCAGCTGCCGCCATTGCTGTAGCCAGGGATCAGTTGCCGTTGTTCCGGTAATACTTCAGTGCCTGCCAGGGTATACAACACTTGATCCGCGCCTTGTTGTACTACCTGCTGATGTTTATCCAGCAGCACACTGGAATAGATAGTGATCTCACCTTGCTCAAAAGCAGCCAGTAAGGTGGTCCAGTCGTCATACTGCCGGTAGTTGATATCGGCCAGAGTCAGCCCTTCACGTTGAAGTAATGCCACGGGCAGCTGAAAGCCGCTGTAGCTGTTGACGTCAGTTAAAAAACCAAACCGCTGCTGAGTTAAAAAGGTTTTGCTGAGCTGAAACGACTGCTGTTTACTGACGAAATACACCGGATATTTGGGGAAAATAAGAATTTCGCTGTAGTAGTCCTGCAGATTGTGTAAGGCGCCAGCCAGCACCTCACGCCTGGACCATAACAGCTGATACTGGCCCGAAATTAACGCATCCGCTGTGAGTTCAGTACGTTTGGGCCAACTGACTTTGACACGACCAAAATGCGCTGCCAGCTCAGTTTTATCACAAAGCTGTTTTCCCAGACTCAAAGAATTCACCGGAGAACCTACGACGGATAACACAGCACCTTCTGAAGCTGAGTTAATGCGGCATTCCATGCTGTCATAGTCATTTAACTTCAGTGTTGGGGTTGGCCACAACGCCAACATAAGCAGAGCACAGAAAGACAGCAAAGCCACAACAGAGAGTGCCTGATTGTACTGTCTGGTTGTCAGGTAAAATTTCACTGGCAGATCTCCATGCTTTGGCAAAAGAGTAGCCAGCCCCTGTGACAAATGTATGACAATCAGATGACTGCAGATCAATTAGCCAAAACTAGCATGCTATTGCTCAACCTTAGGTTTCAAGCTAGGGTAATCCTCATTATCTCTTTGAAGAATAATTAAAAATGTTTGAAGCTCTGACCCAGATTGGTTTACCTATCGCATTAATACTGATTATGACGGGTGTTGGCATGAGCCTGCGGCCAGCAAATTTTGCAGAAGTTGCGCGCCAGCCAAAAGCATTTTTTGTAGGAGCGCTGGCACAGTTACTACTGCTACCTCTATGTGCTTTAGGGGTAATTTACCAGTTTGAGTTGCAAGGTGAACTGGCGGTAGGTTTGTTTATTCTGGCCTTATGTCCGGGTGGCACTACCTCCAATTTATATAGCTACTTGTGTAAAGCCGATCTGGGTTTGTCTGTGGCTTTAACTGCGCTGGTTGGATTTATCACGCCCTTTTCGTTGCCTTTGCTGGCGGTATGGGCGATTGAGCACTTCTTAGGGGAAAACACTGCTTTGCAACTGCCTTTATTAAAAACCTGGCTGACGTTAATGATTGTTAGTGTCTTTCCTGTATTGCTTGGCATGTGGTTCAACTTTAAATGGCCTGAACGCTCACATCGCATTCAACCCTTTATCAGCCGCTTTTCGGTGATAGTACTGGTGTTGTTGATCATCAGCATAGCGACCGATCTGGGCGCGGATCTCTGGCTGTTTTTAGAAAAAACCGGACCAGCCACTTTAGCTTTAAATGTCATCACTATGCTGGCAGGTTATTGGTTAGGCCGGCTTTTGCTGCAGCAGGAAAAACAAGCCAGAACCATTTGCCTTGAGGTAGGCCTGCAAAATGGCACACTGGCCTTGATGATCACTACAGGCATTTTACAAAACACCGCCATGTCGATAGCACCCAGCGTCTATAGCTTGCTGATGTTTATGACGGCTAGTTTATTTACGGTGTGGGTGTTACGCAAAGATAAAACCCGTCCGGTATGAAGGGGGCGTTGATAACCTCAGGTTCAAATTTGAAAGGCAAAACGGGCGACCATAAAGGTCGCCCCTACGGCCGCCGTTTAGTATGAGCTTTACGCAAGCACCGAAACCAAAGCTTTCTGCCATCCACTTAGCAACTGCTGGCGTTTATCTGCCGACATTTGCGGTAAAAACTGTTGTGCTTCAGAGCTAAACTTCACTTCAGCCAGACTTTCAAACCAGCCCAGTGCTACTCCGGCCAATACCGCAGCGCCATAAGCTGAAGCTTCGTTTTGACTGGGTTTAAGCACAGGTACATTCAGCACATCAGCCAGATGCTGGCATAACCAGTTGTTCGCCACCATGCCGCCATCAATTTGTAGCTGCTCTGCCTTTGCACCATCAGCCAGCATGGCAGAGAGTAAATCAGCCGTTTGATAGACCACAGCTTCCAGCGCGGCACGGGCTAAATGCGCTTTGCCCGTGCCAAGCGTCATACCAACCAAAGCAGCACGCGCTTCAGGTTGCCAATGTGGTGCAGCTAAACCGGTAAAAGCCGGTACTAGATAGACACCGCCGTTATCCGGTAAACTCTGCGCCAAAGCTTCGGTTTCACTGGCTTGCGTAATAACACCCAATTGATCCCGCAGCCATTTCACCGCAGCACCAGCGACAAAAATGGCGCCTTCCAGCGCATAAAAAGTCTGGCCCTGCACAGTAAAAGCCACAGTAGTCAGTAATCTGTGTTTGGAAAATAACGGGCTGCAGCCGGTATTTAATAACGCAAAACAGCCTGTGCCATAAGTGCTTTTTAACGAACCGGCGCTGATACAACCCTGACCTAAAGCCGCAGCTTGTTGATCGCCCACCAGCGCCAGCACAGGCAAAGCCAAACCAAATAAGCGGGTATCACAAAGGCCATACATATCAGCGCTTTGTTTAACCTGCGGCAGAATCTGCTCCGGTACACCAAACAACTGCAGCAGTTCTTGATCCCAATTTAAGCTTTGCAGATTCAGCAATAAAGTGCGGCTGGCATTGGTGGTGTCTGTGGCATGCACTTGCCCCGATGTTAAACGCCAGAGCAAAAAACTATCGATAGTGCCAAAGGCCAGTTCATTGTCGGCCAGAGCCTGCTGCACATCCGTATTATGAGTGAGTAACCACTGAATTTTACTAGCGGAAAAATAAGGGTCCAGCAGCAAACCGGTTTTTTGCTGCACCATGGCTTCATGGCCCTGATCTTTGAGCTGCTGGCAATAATCCGCTGTACGCCTGTCCTGCCAGACAATAGCGGGTGCCAGCACTTTGTCTTTTGCTTTATGCCAAAGCACAGTAGTTTCGCGCTGATTGCTGATACTGACACCCAAGACTTCAATACCCAGCTGCACGGCCTGCGCCAACACCTGCCGACACACCTTCAGCACAGAGAGCCAAATCAGCTCTGCGTCTTGCTCCACCCAGCCTTGTTCTGGATAAACACAATCCAGCTCCTGCTGTGCCACAGCCAATACCTTACCGTCACGGTTAAATAACAAAGCGCGGCTGGAAGAGGTTCCCTGGTCTATAGATAAAATGGCTTGCTGGCGCATAGATGGCTCTTGGAATTGTGTGGATAGCTCTAGCCTAGCTGGGCCTGATGCAGTTGGGAAGAGGTAACTATGAGCTGTTCTGGCATTCCCGAAGATGAGCTGTCATAGTTTATGGCAATACAGCCTGACTTATAGCTTATTCTTGGTGGCGACTATGCATACCCTAAGCCTCAATCAATTCAGAGATCATATTAATACCCATATTGATCAAGTGATCGATAGTCACAACCCAATCAAAGTGACTCTTGATTGCAGTAAAGCATTTGTAATACTCGGTGCTGACGACTGGGAGCGCGAACAAGAAACACTTTATGTATTGCAGAACAAGAGCTTAATGGCACAAATTAGAGACTCTTTAGCCAGCCATAACAGACGCAAATAGTGAATACAATTATGAACTACGGCGACCCAAAGGCCGCCGTAGTTTTATCTTCACAATTTACTTCAACAACAGCGCTATCACATGCTCAGATCAAACCTGTCCAGCGTCATCACTTTGGTCCAGGCGGCAACAAAGTCTTGAGTGAACTTCGCCTTGCCATCGTTGGCGGCATAGATCTCGGCAATAGCACGCAGCTCTGAATGGGAACCAAATACCAGATCCACTGGAGTGGCTGTCCATTTCAATGTGCCGGTTTTGCGATCCACACCTTCGTATAGGCCTTCAGTTTTCGCCGACTTACGCCATTCTGTGGACATATCCAGCAAATTGACAAAGAAGTCGTTGCTTAAAGTGCCGGGTTTGCTGGTAAAAACGCCCTGTTTCGTACCGCCTGTATTGGCATCCAACGCACGTAAACCACCGATCAGCACTGTCATTTCCGGCACACTTAACGTCAACAGATTGGCTTTATCTACCAAAGCTTCGGCTGGCGACAGACGAGCGTCTTTGCTGTAATAGTTGCGGAAACCGTCTGCAGCAGGCTCCAGCATAGCGAAGGACTCAACATCGGTTTGTGCCTGACTGGCATCAGTGCGGCCCGGTGTAAATGGCACTTCCACAGTTATGCCACCCGCTTTGGCAGCCTGCTCTACCGCAGCACTGCCAGCAAGTACGATCAAATCGGCCAGCGAGACTTTTTTGCCACCTTTTTGGGCTTTATTAAAGTCCTGCTGAATAGCCTGCAGTTTTTTCAGCACCTTGGCCACTTCAGCCGGATTATTGACCGCCCAGTCTTTTTGTGGCGCTAAAGCCAAACGAGCCCCATTGGCACCACCCCGTAAATCAGTGCCACGGAAACTGGCAGCTGCAGCCCAACTGGTGCGAACCAGCTCTGGCACTGTTAAACCCGATGACAGCACTTTGGTTTTGAGCGCTTTGATATCCTCTGCGTTGACTAATTCATGATCCACTGCTGGCACAGCGTCCTGCCAAATCAGCGTTTCAGCTGGCACTTCAGCACCTAAATAACGCACTTTAGGTCCCATATCGCGGTGGGTTAATTTAAACCAGGCTTTGGCAAACGCCAGTTCAAACTCCTTGGGGTTTTCTTTAAAGCGTGTGGTGATTTTGCGGTATTCAGGATCTTCCTTCAGCGCTAAGTCTGTGGTGAACATAATAGGCGCATGACGTTTGGTTTTATCGTGTGCATCCGGCACTAAATTGGCGGCCTGACCATCTTTAGGGATCCACTGGGTGGCACCAGCTGGGCTTTTGGTTTTCACCCAGTCAAAGGCGTACAGGTTATCCAGATACTGAGTGGTCCAGGCTATCGGGTTAACTGTCCAGGCACCTTCTAAACCCGAAGTGACTGTATCTTCCGAATGGCCTTTACCACATTTGTTTTTCCAGCCAAAACCTTGCTCTTCCAAACCAGCCGCAGTTGGCTCTTTGCCGACACATTCTTCAGGTTTATGTGCACCATGTGCTTTACCAAAAGTATGACCGCCCGCTATTAATGCCACTGTTTCTTCGTCGTTCATCGCCATACGGCCAAAAGTTTCGCGAATATCTTTGGCGGCAAGCAAGGGATCAGGATTGCCATTTGGCCCTTCAGGGTTGACGTAAATCAGGCCCATTTGCACAGCGGCCAGAGGCTTTTGCAACTTGCGATCGCCGCTATAGCGCTTATCGTCCAGCCACTTGGTTTCAGGCCCCCAATAGACAATATCGGCTTCCCAGTCGTCGGTACGGCCTCCGGCAAAACCAAAGGTTTTAAAGCCCATAGACTCCAGCGCCACATTACCTGTTAATACCATCAAGTCGGCCCATGAAATTTGACGACCATATTTTTGCTTAATAGGCCAAAGCAAACGCCGTGCTTTATCTAAATTGACGTTATCAGGCCAGCTGTTTAACGGCTCAAACCGTTGCTGCCCACCACCAGCCCCGCCCCGACCATCAGACACTCTATAAGTACCGGCACTATGCCAGGCCATACGAATAAAAAAGGGCCCATAATGGCCATAATCCGGCGGCCACCAGTCTTGTGGCGTGGTCATCAGTTTGGTGATATCCGCTTTGACGGCTTTTAAATCCAGCTTTTTAAATTCTTCGGCATAGTTAAAGCCTTGATCCATAGGGCTGGATTCCACCCCATGCTGACGCAAAGGCGCCAGATCCAGTTGTTCAGGCCACCAGAACTGATTGCCCTTATTCATGCTTTCTGCATTGGTTATAGGTGTAGTTAAAGCTATCGAAACGGCGACTGCTAAAGCCGATAGTAATGTTGTTTTCCGTTGAAGCATATGTGCTCCCTCCATTGGTTAAAGTTTAACCTGCACCGCGATAAACACTAGACCAATAGAATAGAAAATTCGTTTCTAATCAATTTAAGTGATTGGTTGAAGTTTGAGAAATTTGTAAAGCTTTAGGGACAGGGGTTTGGGAATGGCTTTGTGGGGATGTTTGATGGGAATGTAGGTTGCACTTGACGCGAAGGTAGGTTGCACTCGGAGTAAAGCGACAGTGCAGCAAGGCAGCATAACAACCTAGCTATTTTTATAAATGCCGATTCTGCCAACTCCAACTTTGAGCTACCATCAGGAAGCATAAATATCAAGGCTTGCCGATGAACAACAAAACCTCATTCAGTGTGAATGAAGACGCAGAATTCGGAATAATGGATGAATAGGATATGGGGACTTTACTGGCGATATTTGATATCGACAAGTTTATCTGTTTTTCTTCTGACATTATCCGATAGCCAGCTCTCACTGCTAAATAACATCAGCGATACCGGGTTGTGGCCATCAGTGTTCTGGGGAGTTATCAGCTTCGTTTTGGTGGTTGTGACCGCTGTTCAGCCTAATGGCGTTACCTACATCATTTTTGGAAAAAGGCTTCAACTTACAGACCTTGTCTGGCGACAGTTCAACCTGATTTTGCTGATCCTTCTTATCAATTTGGTTTGGTTAGCCTTCGCAGCAAGCCAACTTTTTAGCTCCGAGCTTTGGTCAATCTATAAGCTTTTTGTCCAGCCTGCGATTTTATTGGTGGTGCCTTTGTTGGGGGCTTGGTGGGTGACTAAAGGATTAAGTTCGCATAGTGGAGCATAAGATTACTATTGGCATAGATTTGTTCAGACTGATATCAATAGCGCCTAGTCGATGAAATCTAATTTTCATCACTTTATTAAAAGTTATAAATAGTGATATTAAAATCAACAAGTTATATATTTTTATTAAATGTGTTGAAATTATTAAGGATGGTTTATGCGACAAGTCTTAGTGCTAGGTAAAACGATCAGAACTGTTGACGTCGAACTGTCGGAGTTAGAAAAAATACTATCTATTAAGGACGATATAATTAGTATCTATGAGTTCCTAATTCAGTATTCGCTTTTTTGTACGTCTTTAAGTGATTTTAAAAAAGACATGTACCTCAAGTGCATAGATATGGCTGAAGATTTTAGTAAAGATTCATTTAATTCAAGTTTAGCCTTTATTGAGGCTGAAAATTCAGTAATGCATGTTAGCGCTTCCTTCATCAAATTTACTTCACTATTACCTGCACTGTTAGCTAAGGCTCTCCCAGAGAATCAAGAAATATCAGACTGGGCAAAAAAATCTATAAGTGGAATGTACGATACACCAGATGGACGTTATTTATTATTATGCGAATTAAGGAATGCCATTGCGCACAACAAGGTACCGATAACCGTGAGTACAGGCTTCAGTCGAAAACTACTAGAACCAGATGGTATTCTGACAATAGGTTACTTCTTGTCACTTGATAAATTTATAGATGAATCAATGGATAAGGCCAACAAAAAAAGCAAACTGCAAAATGTAAAAGATGGGCTGTGTAATCAGAAAGGCAATGTAGATTTGGTAAAGTTGCTCTCTGATGTTGCAGGAATCATTTATTCTGAATTGATTCTCCCTAAAACAAGTGTATTAAAAGACGTTTTTAGCAACAAAAAAAAGCTATACATTGACAGCTTGGTCTCAAATGAAATTCTGCTGCCGGATGAGATTTATATTTCACACGTTGAATACGAAAAAGAACTTCTTTACTCCGCTAACGTGCTAAACAGAGCTGAAAATTTGATGGAAAATATAAAACGACCTATCAAAGCGACGAGCGTTACTATTGCTCCATCATTAGTTAGATAAGTTTGATTTTTCTCTGAAGCAAGCCAAACCCTGAAAATTAAGAGGTTATTGAGGATGCTGATGGAATATTGGGGTCAGAGCAAATTTGCTTCGCAAATCTTGATCTGACCCCTTCGTAACGTGCCATTCCCCCTTAAAAACGACAAACCCGGCTTGCGCCGGGTTCGTTTTTTTAGGGGGATGTGCGCGTTACATCATTCCGCCCATTCCACCCATGCCGCCCATATCTGGCATTGATGGAGAGTCTTTCTTCGGCAGTTCTGTGACCATAGCTTCGGTGGTGATCATCAGAGAACCAACAGAAGCTGCGAACTGCAGAGCAGAACGGGTTACTTTCGTTGGATCCAGGATACCCATTTCCAGCATATCGCCGTACACGCCAGTTGCAGCGTTGTAACCGTAGTTGCCTGAACCGTTTTTCACGTTGTTTACTACAACTGATGGCTCTTCACCTGCGTTATCAACGATTTGACGCAGTGGTGCTTCCATCGCACGCAGTGCGATTTTGATACCGTGGTTCTGGTCTTCGTTAATGCCACGCAGATCAACCAGTTTGGCAGCTACACGTACTAAAGCCACACCACCGCCAGGTACTACGCCTTCTTCAACGGCAGCACGAGTTGCGTGCAGCGCGTCTTCTACGCGGTGTTTTTTCTCTTTCATTTCGATTTCAGTCGCAGCGCCTACTTTAATCACAGCAACACCACCAGCTAACTTCGCCAGGCGCTCTTGCAGTTTTTCTTTATCGTAATCTGAAGTGGCGTCTTCCACTTGTTGACGGATTTGCTTCACGCGACCGTCAATGGCTTCCTGCTCACCGGCACCATCAATGATAGTGGTGTTGTCTTTAGTGATCACAACACGTTTAGCAGTACCTAAATCTTCCAGAGTGGCTTTTTCCAGCTCTAAGCCGATTTCTTCAGAAATCACTACACCACCTGTTAATACAGCGATGTCTTGCAGCATAGCTTTACGACGGTCACCGAAACCTGGAGCTTTCACCGCAGAAACTTTAACGATACCGCGCATGTTGTTCACAACCAGCGTAGCTAAAGCTTCGCCTTCTAAATCTTCAGCGATGATCAGCAGTGGTTTGCCTGACTTGGCCACGCCTTCTAATACCGGCAGTAATTCACGGATGTTGCTGATTTTTTTATCAACAGTCAGGATGAACGGGTTATCCAGTTCTACCTGGCCTGCTTCCGGGTTGTTGATGAAGTACGGAGACAGGTAACCACGGTCAAACTGCATACCTTCAACCACAGCCAGCTCGTTGGCTAAGCCTTGGCCTTCTTCAACAGTGATCACGCCTTCTTTGCCTACTTTGTCCATGGCATTGGCAATGATTTGGCCAATTTCATCGTCAGAGTTTGCAGAGATAGTACCTACCTGAGCTATAGCTTTGGTGTCGGCACATGGCTGAGATAATAATTTCAGTTCAGCAACAGCAGCAATCACAGCTTTGTCGATACCACGTTTTAAATCCATTGGATTCATACCGGCAGCAACAGCTTTTACGCCTTCATTGATAATGTTTTGTGCTAACACAGTGGCAGTAGTAGTACCGTCACCAGCTTCGTCATTGGCTTTAGAAGCAACTTCTTTCACCATTTGTGCGCCCATGTTTTCGAACTTGTCTTCCAGCTCGATTTCTTTGGCAACAGATACACCGTCTTTGGTGATCATTGGCGAACCAAATGACTTGTCCAGAATCACGTTACGGCCTTTAGGGCCTAAAGTAACGCGCACTGCGTTTGCTAAAATGTTGACGCCTTTGAGCATCTTGTTACGGGCGTCATCGCCAAAACGTACTTCTTTTGCAGCCATTTTAAAAATTCCTCTGAATACTTTGAAATTAAATTAGAAAGTTCGGTTTAATTATTCGGTGATCACGCCAAGGATGTTGTCTTCTTTGGTGATGACATATTCCTGGCCTTCGATTTTTTCAGTGCGTTCTACGTAAGCACCAAAGATCACTTTGTCGCCGACTTTCACATCTAAAGGACGGACTGTGCCGTTTTCTAAAATGCGGCCGTTGCCTACAGCAACAACTTCACCACGAGTAGATTTTTCAGCAGAAGCGCCAGTCAGCACAATACCACCAGCGGATTTGCTTTCAGCTTCTAAACGCTTGATGATGACGCGATCGTGTAATGGACGAATATTCATGCTTTTTTATCTCCTAAAAGCGATTTGAGTTTTAACATTGGGTGTTAAATTTGTTGTGCTTGCTATATGGGGCAATCTCCTTATGAACCCAAGGGCTTTGTTTTAAAAATTTTGTGTACTCAAGCCTTTTTGCTTTTTTTTTGTGCAAACAAATAGATTTATGCAACAAAATACGCTGTGAGCAGGTCTTGACTGCTGTGACTTTGAACCAACCAAAATGAGGACATCCCCATGATGATGGAACTGATTTTATGCAATTGTCCTGATTTACAGGTGGCAGAGCGCATAACGAAGCACTTGCTGGAGCGAAAACTGGCGGCTTGTGTTAACGTTTTGCCTGCGGTGCAATCGCACTATGTCTGGCAGGGCAAACTTGAACAAAGCACTGAAATTCCGTTGTTAATTAAAGCCAGAAAAGAAGATTTTATCGAAATTGAACAGGCCATTTGTGCTTTACACCCGTATCAAGTGCCTGAAATTATTGCCATTGCCGCGCAACAAGTATTCGCCCCCTATTTACAGTGGGTTCAAGAGGTAACGAGTCGTGATTAAGAGTTTTTTATTTAGCCTGCTGTTAAGTCTCTCTTTTATAAGCCAGGCCCAAAGCACCAATGCGCTGGCCGCCTTGCAGCAAGGTTCGCAGTTTCTGCCGGTAGAGCAAGCTTTTGTGATGGATTTCCGCCAGCAGGAAAACAAATTACAAGTCAGCTTTACCATAGCGGACGGTTACTACCTGTATAAAGACAAGTTTAAGTTTGTGGGTATAGATGCCGCTTTTTCTCATCCGCAGTATCCAAAAGGCGTGATGATCCACGACGAATACTTTGGTGAGTCTGAAGTCTATTTCCATCAGGTGGTGCTGGATATTCCGCTGAGCCAATTGGGTTCTGAAGCCATGCTCAAAGTGCGCTTCCAGGGATGTGCAGAAGCGGGTTTATGTTACCCGGTGCAAACTCTGGATATTCCATTAATAGCACCAGCCGCTGACGAAGGCCCGGCGGCAAGCGCTAGTACAGCAGATGCTGCTGCAGCTTTGGGTATTACTGACAATTCATCTTCAACCACATCTACAGCTCCTGTTTCAGAACAGCTGCAACTGTTAGACAAATTACAAACCGACAGCACCCTCAAAGCTTTGTTTTTGTTTTTCCTGTTGGGTTTAGGTTTGGCTTTTACGCCTTGTGTGTTTCCTATGTACCCTATTTTAACCAGCATTATTGTAGGGCAAGGCCAGCAGTTATCCGGCAAACGAGCTTTTAGTTTGTCGATGGCTTATGTGCAGGGTATGGCGGTCAGCTACTCCTTGTTGGGTTTATTGGTCGCAAGCTTAGGTTTGCAATTCCAGACCTACTTTCAGCACCCTATAGTTTTAGTTGCCATCAGCATTTTATTTGTCGCTTTGGCTTTGGCTATGTTTGGCGTCTTTAACTTAAGTCTGCCGGAAAAATGGCAAAACAAGGTGAATAGTTTAAGCAACAAACAACAAGGTGGCAGCATTAAAGGTGCGGCTTTGATGGGTTTGTTATCAGGGTTAGTCGCCTCCCCTTGTACTACAGCACCTTTAACAGCCGCGCTTTTATATGTGGCTCAATCGGGTGATTTAGCCTTGGGCGCTTTAACGCTATATATCTTAAGTATGGGCATGGGTTTGCCACTACTGATTTTAGGCAGCACAGGCGGTAAGTTTTTACCCAAAGCCGGCGCCTGGATGGACGTAGTCAAAGCCAGCTTTGGTTTCCTGTTATTAGCAGTGCCAGTCTGGTTACTCAGCCGTTTCCTGCCAACTTACATAGTTGTCATTGCCGGAACCTTAGTCTTGTTAATGCTGGCCGTGTATTTACACCGCTTATCGCAACAACTGTCTACAGGCACAACAGGTCAAAGCATCAGTTGGATGCTGGCCTTAGTGATCCTGCTTGGCACTACGGGCGCTAACTTATGGTATTGGTTGCCTGGCGCTACAGTTACAACGACGCAAGCCACTCAAAGCCAAAACACCGAATTTAAACTGGCGAAAACTTTGGATGAGCTGCAACAGCAAGTGAAAAAGTCTGCCGAAGCAGGTAAACCTGTGCTGGTGGATTTATACGCCGACTGGTGTGTGGCCTGTAAAGAGTTTGAACACATCACTTTTGCCGATGGCGAAGTGAAAAACTTAATGGCGCAGTTTACCTTAATTAAGATAGATGTAACTCATGCCACTGATCAGGATCAGCAATTATTGGATCATTTTCAGGTTTTAGGTTTGCCAACTTTGCTGTTATTTGACAAAAACGGCAGCGAATTAACGCAATCTCGCATCACTGGCTTCATGGGACCAAAAGATTTTAGTGCCCATTTAGGCCCAATACTACAGTAAAAATTTTCGCACTACTCACGGCAAAGTCAGACTGGCTCTGACTTTGCCTGAATTCCCCCACTTCAGTTTCAACTTCGCAAAAAAGTTCCGTTCTGCTGATAAGACCAGTATTTTGCTGCCATTTGCAACGATTTCACTATAATAAGCGGCAAATCTGCAGCGACAGCTGGTCGCTGAACAAAAAAGATGCAATTGCTTTATGCCTTTGGCAAGATAGTTGGCAATTAAACAAGATGACGGGAAATTCGCGCTATATGTCGACAAACTTACGTATTTTGCTGCTCAACGGCCCTAACTTAAATATGTTAGGCAAACGTGAGCCTCAAATTTATGGCGCCGCCACTTTACCGCAAATTGTTGATGGCTTAACTGCCCATGCTAAAGAGCTGAATGCCACTTTGACTCATCTGCAATCCAACGCCGAACATGAGCTCATCAACGCTATTCAGCAAAGTTTAGGACAACAGGACTTTATTATTATCAACCCGGGCGCATATACCCATACCAGCGTGGCGATTCGTGATGCGCTGCTGGCCGTGGCTATCCCTTTTATTGAAGTGCATTTGTCCAATGTACATGCGCGGGAAGAATTCCGTCGTCACTCGTATTTATCCGATATCGCCAAAGGTGTGATTTGTGGTTTAGGTGCCAAAGGCTACCACTACGCACTGGAATCGGCGGTGTCGTCCTTATCAACCATTCCATCAAATTAATTAGGCAACTACGTCATGGATATCAGAAAAATTAAAAAATTGATCGAACTGCTGGAAGAATCAGGCATTAACGAGCTTGAAATTACTGAAGGCGAAGAATCCGTTCGTATCAGCCGCAATGGCCCAATGCAGCAATATGCTCCAATGCACTATGCTGCGGCGCCAATGCAACAAGCTCCAGCTGCAGCACCAGTTGCTGCCGCCGCTCCTGCTGAAGCTGCCAAGCCGGTAGTTACAGGTCACCAGATGCGTTCACCTATGGTAGGTTCCTTCTACCGCGCTGCTTCTCCTACTTCAAAATCTTTTGTTGAAGTGGGCCAGAGCGTTAAAGTGGGCGACACCCTGTGCATTATCGAAGCGATGAAAATGATGAACCAGATCCAGTCTGACAAGGCCGGTGTGGTGACACAAATTCTGGTAGAAAACGGCGAGCCGGTTGAGTTTGACCAGCCATTATTTGTGATCGAATAAGTTAAAAGGCAGACTCATGCTAGAAAAAGTACTGATCGCCAACCGGGGTGAAATTGCACTGCGTATTTTACGTGCGTGTAAAGAACTCGGTATCAAAACGGTAGCTGTGCATTCCACAGTAGACCGTAATCTGAAACACGTGCTGCTGGCCGATGAGACCATTTGTATTGGTCCTGCGCCGTCACCACAAAGTTACTTAAATATTCCTGCGCTGATTGCCGCAGCTGAAGTAACCAATGCCCAGGCGATTCACCCTGGCTATGGTTTCCTGGCTGAACGTGCTGACTTCGCGCAGCAAGTGGAAGAAAGTGGCCTGGTGTTTATCGGCCCACGCCCTGAGTCTATCCGTTTGATGGGTGACAAGGTTTCTGCCATTGAAGCCATGAAAAAAGCTGGTGTACCTTGTGTACCAGGTTCTGACGGCGCTGTAGGCGACGACGATGACGTCAACAAAGCCATAGCTAAACGTATCGGTTATCCGATTATCGTGAAAGCTGCTGGTGGTGGTGGTGGTCGTGGTATGCGTGTAGTGCGCAGCGAAGACGAATTGGTTGAATCTATTGCGATGACCAAAAACGAAGCAGGCACTGCTTTTGGTAATGACATGGTGTACATGGAGAAATTCCTGGAAAACCCACGTCATATCGAAATTCAGGTGCTGGCTGACGGTCAGGGCAGTGCCATTCACTTAGGTGAACGTGACTGCTCTATGCAACGTCGTCACCAGAAAGTAGTGGAAGAAGCGCCAGCTCCTGGTATTACTCAGGAACTGCGCGACTTTATCGGTGGCCGTTGTGTGCAGGCTTGTATCGACCTGAACTACCGTGGTGCTGGTACTTTTGAATTCCTGTTTGAAGACGGCGAGTTTTATTTCATCGAAATGAACACCCGTATTCAGGTAGAACACCCTGTAACAGAAATGATCACTGGTGTGGATTTGATTAAAGAGCAGCTGCGCATCGCCTCTGGCATGCCACTGAGCATTAAGCAGTCAGACATTGTGATCCGTGGTCATGCCGTGGAATGCCGTATCAATGCTGAAGATGCCAAGACGTTCATTCCGTCGCCAGGCACCATCACCCGCTTCCACCCACCAGGTGGCAACGGTGTGCGTTGGGATTCGCATATTTACGCTGATTACACAGTACCGCCAAACTACGATTCAATGGTTGGTAAGCTGATCACTTACGGTGAAAACCGCGATATCGCAATAGCCCGTATGCGTAATGCATTAAGCGAACTGCTGGTAGGTGGCATCAAAACCAATATCGAACTGCATAAGCTGATTATGACAGACGAGAACTTCAATAAAGGTGGAACGAATATCCACTATCTTGAACATAAACTCGGCCTGAAGTAATACCTGAAAATGGGGTCAGATCACATTAATTGCCGGGCAATTAATGTGATCTGACCCCATTTTTTTTTGCTACAATTCGCGCCCAATTCCAGAGAGTGAAGAGCAACGCCATGCCGTGGATCCAATTACGCGTAAACAGCACTGAAAAACAAGCCGAGCAGGTCAGCGATATGCTGATGAGCTGGGGCGCGCAAGCTGTCAGTTTTGTTGACGCCAAAGACACCCCTATTTATGAACCTCTGCCGGGTGAAGTCTTGTATTGGGAAAACACTGTGGTGGTGGGTTTGTTTGACGCCGAACACAACATGGACAAAGTGGTTCGACAGCTGGAAAAAGCCGCCATGTTTAAAAACGGTGTGCAGTACAAGCTGGAACAACTGGAAGACAAAGACTGGGAAAGAGAATGGATGGATAACTTCCACCCTATCCGCTTTGGTAACCGTTTATGGGTTTGCCCAAGCTGGCGCGACATTCCGGATCCAACGGCAGTAAACGTGATGCTTGACCCTGGCCTGGCTTTTGGTACCGGTACTCACCCAACTACAGCGCTTTGCATGGAATGGCTGGATGCACAGGAATTGTCGCAAAGTTTAGTGGTCGATTTTGGTTGTGGCTCAGGTATTTTAGGTATTGCGGCATTAAAGCTGGGCGCTAAGCGTGTGGTGGGAATCGATATTGATCCACAAGCTATTGAATCCAGCCTCGCCAACGCCACCCGTAACGGCGTAGAACAACAAATTGAGCTGTATTTGCCAAAGGATCAACCTGCGTCATTACAAGCCGATGTAGTAGTGGCAAATATTCTGGCCGGCCCATTGGCTCAGCTTTCAGGCATTATCAGTGCTTATGTCAAACCAGGTGGCTTACTGGCGCTGTCCGGTATTCTGGAAAGTCAGGCGCAGTCGGTAATTGATGCCTATGCGGCAGAATTTGAGTTTGACCCGGTAGCAGTCAAAGAAGAATGGGTGCGCTTAACGGCACGGAAGAACATATAATTTTATAGCAACTTACCATCTCTACAGGCGACCTGCCCGCCAGGCCGCCTGTTTTGTACAACTCATATCAGTACACCCAACGTTCTGGCAGTATTAACGCAGCGGCGATATAAGCGACTACCACAGCAACCGGAAAACACAACGCCAGCAATACCACTACAGTGCGGACTAACCAGATTGGCTGCTCATAAAAAGCGGCAAAACCTGCACACACACCTGAAATTTTACGTTTAGCCTTATTCACAAACCAGGCACTTTTATCTTTTTCTAAGCTCATATGCTTACTCTCCAACCTTGTTATAAACCGCTCTGTCTAACAACCAGAGCAAACCAGCTAAAGCCCAGACCACGACAATGTTGATAATAATCAGTGACATGCTCCGTACCTCCCTAAACGCTTTCTGTTCAGACTTCGTCTGCAGCCCAACTGCCTACAATGCCAAACCATGCTAATACAACCATCAGTGCTGCTATTTCCATTTTGACTCTCCTCACCTTTGTTTATGTTTTTGTGCCTTTGCTGATACTCATCAGCATTTTGTTATTTAGACTTCGTCTGCAGCCCAGCTGCCAACAATGCCGAACCAAGCTAATACAACCATCAGTGCTGCTATTTCCATTTTGACTCTCCTCAATCTTAGTTAGTGGTTTAATTCATCATCAGTTCATCTGTTGATACCTATACATTGCAGCTGTTGTGCCAATTTATAAATAAATTTTAAACAATTGATTTTATTGATATTTTTAGATTTAAAAACTAATTACAGATCATTCTCAGAGTTTTACTTAAAATATTAAATAGCAATTTAGACCACTTTTTAGCCATTTTAAAAAACATAATTTCAGGTTAAGTGGGTAGCTCAAAAGGGCAAAGCAAAGAGGTGTATGAATAAAGAGAAATGGGATTTGCAGCAGTAGATGAACAGCGGAGCAAGAACTTAAAAAAACAAAACCCGGTACTACTTAAGACCGGGTTGAAGCAGGAATATCAAAGGGGGGTAATAACCAATGCCAGATCACAGACACCAGGCCAACACTAACGACGGGTAATAAAAACAGCCCCAACAACCCTAATGTTAAGCTCAGCATCCTTAGTCCACCTTAGCTACTGTAACCACAACTTCTTTTTCAGTTTCAGTGCTGGTCACTAAATTAGTTTCCAGTTCAGCCAAAGCTTTTTGGCTTTGTTCCAGAATGACAACTTTTAACTCAGCCATTTGTTGATTTATTAATTCAGCAGCAAAAGAACTGATGGCTTGTGTATTAACAGAAGGTAAGCTCAGCTCATTGGCTTGCGCTGATGGTGTAGCAGCAAAAGCTGCAGCGGTAACAAGGACTAACGTAGCAAGTGTTTTCATGGTCGTGCTCCTTAATGAGTAGTGAAGTTCACTATGTCTATTTCAAGGTACGTGCCATACTGAAATTAATTTTTAAGTTACTGATAAATAATAATTTAAAATAAATTTGACCTATTTATCAAAAAAACATGTAAGAGTTAAAAACAAAAAAAGTGGTGAAATTCACCACTTTTTTAAAAACTTGATACTCACACTGTTAAAGCTGTGGCACCTTTTTCAGCGCATCCAACATGACTTGTGGACCACTGGTCGGCAAGTGGCCTATTTCACTTAAATGCCGCCGCCATAAACGGGCACCAGGTACGCCCTGAAACAACCCGAGCATATGTCGAGCTATATGCCAGAAGCGTGCGCCCTGTGCCATTTGGCGCTCAATATAAGGCAACATCAGCTCCACCACCTGATGTGGTGTTGGTACAGCGCGTGGGTTGTTATAAATAGCAGCGTCAATTTGCGCCAGCATCAACGGGTTACTGTAGGCTTCACGCCCCACCATCACACCATCCACATGCTGTAAATGGGTTAAACAATCAGCCAGGGTTTTCACGCCACCATTGATGGAGATATCTAAATGGGGGAAATCTTTTTTCAGCTGATACACTCGTTCGTAATCCAGGGGTGGAATTTCGCGATTTTCTTTAGGGCTTAAGCCACTTAACCAGGCTTTACGGGCATGCACAATAAACTGGTTACAACCGGATTCAGCGATAGTGCCGATAAAATCTACTAAAAACTGATAGCTATCCTGATCATCAATCCCAATGCGGCTTTTTACTGTGACAGGAATATCTACTACAGAACGCATTTCATGGATACAAGCAGCCACTAGTTCAGGCTTTGACATCAGGCAAGCGCCAAACATACCGTTTTGCACTCTGTCCGATGGGCAGCCAACATTAATATTGATAGCGTCGTAACCCCGTTCCTGACAAAGCTTAGCGCTGTGCGCCATATCTTTAGGATCAGAACCACCCAATTGCACTACAACAGGATGCTCTTCTTCATTAAAAGCCAGATAATCGCCCTGACCATAAATGATCGCGCCTGTAGTAACCATCTCTGTATAGAGCACCGCATGTTCAGACAATAATCGATGGAAATAACGACAATGCCTGTCAGTCCAATCCAGCATAGGGGCAATGGAGAAACGGTGATCCATAATCACAGGCTTTGAAAGGGAAGTATTTGAACTCATCATAAACGGCTGCCATCTGGTTAATCTGCTGCTTTCTATAGCTCTGAATACAGAGTGTAGAAAAATCGCGCGAGTATACACCAGACGGCCAGGCTTTTCAGTGCAAAGCTTGTAGCTATACTGATTGCACTATGTGACTAAAATAGAAATGCAACAACAGTCAGATGCTGGAGTCTGGCAAAATTGTAGATTTGTAAGCTGAAAAACTAAAACAAGGGAGCTTGTATGCGTAACTTTCTGGTGTTTATCTTTACGTTAATTTGTACCCTGAGCCTGTTCTCAACAGCTGAAGCCTGTACCAGAGCTGTTTATAAAGGTCCTGAGCAACTGGTGCTTACTGCCCGTTCGATGGATTGGCGTGATGAGATCCCGGTGAATCTTTGGCTATTTCCCCGAGGTATGCAACGTCAGGGAGAAGTTGGCCCTAACTCAGTGCGCTGGACCTCGATATATGGCAGTGTGGTCGCCAGTGCCTTTGATATTTCAAGCACTGATGGTTTAAACGAAAAAGGCCTGGTCGCTAATCTGTTGTGGTTAGTAGAGTCACGTTATGCAGAGTATGACGGCAGCCAACCCGGTTTGAGTATCGCAGCCTGGGTACAATATATGCTGGATAATTTTGCGACCGTGTCTGAAGCTGTAGCGGCCATGCAGAATGAACCTTTTGTTGTTGTCTCTGCAAATATTCCCGGAACTGACCGTTTAGCCACCTTACACTTATCTTTATCAGACGCTTCAGGCGACAATGCGGTGTTTGAGTATATCAATGGAAAGCTGGTGATCCACCATGATCCGTCTTATACCGTGATGACCAACTCCCCCATATTTGAAAAGCAGCTGGCAATCAACGAATACTGGCGTGAATTAGGAGGCACCACTATGCTGCCGGGAACGAACAGAGCAGCAGACCGTTTTGTCAGAGCCTCGTTTTACCTGCAAGCAATACCTCAGACTAGCGATCCTTTGATTGCGGTAGCTAGCCTGTTCAGTGTGATCCGTAATGCTTCAGTACCCTTTGGTATTTCATCACCCACAGAGCCTAATATTTCATCAACCCGCTGGCGCTCTGTTTCTGATCATAAGGCACTACGTTACTACTTTGAGACTGCATTAACACCAAACACCTTCTGGGTTGACCTGAAACAAGTTGATCTGCACAAGGGGCAACCCGTGCGCAAACTTGCCTTATCAGAGCATCAGACCTACGCAGGAAATGCGGTTTCACAATTCAGGCCAGCAGAAGCTTTCCAGTTTGCAGGTTTGTAGATGGCAAACAAACTATAACAACTGCATTAAAACTTAACTTTTGTTTTGTATAAGGAATTACCAACACAAGGGCTGGAGCTGACAAACTTCTGTGATAAACTGCCGCCATTGCTACCGGAGTGAGCTGCGTTATGTCGATTGAATCTTTGGTCACCAGGGCCCGCCATATTTGTGACGTTAATGGTGCACGCTTTACCAGTATTCGTGAAAAAGTGTTCCGTTTGTTGGCAGAAACTCATGGCGGCATAGGTGCCTATGAATTACTCGAACAATTAAAAGCCAGTGAACCCGCAGCTAAACCTGCCACTATTTACCGTGCTTTGGATTTTCTGACAGAACAGGGGTTTATTCATAAAATTGAATCAACCAACGCGTTTTTGCTCTGTCATCACTTTGAACAGCATCATCCGGCCCAGCTGTTGATCTGTGATCAGTGTGGTCATGTGGAGGAGTTACATTCGTCCCCATTACAGCAAGAGTTTGTCGCATTAGCCTCTGAAAAAGGCTTTTTAATTCAAAGACAAACTGTAGAAGCTCATGGAAGCTGCCAAAGCTGCCTTAAAAAAACAGCAAATGACTGAATAGGCTTGACGCCTTGATGGTTCAATGGCTATTTTAGTGAGCAGAACCGAATAAAATTGTAAATATTTTAGAAAAATTCATACCAAAACAATAAGCTAGACTTGTGTTATATGGTATAGCCACCTAACCTTGAGGTTGGCAATACAATCAGGTCCAGACTCCGAACAGGCTAATTAAATGAATGTTGAGTATGTAAATCCGTTTCTCTCTTCGTTAGTCAATGTGTTAGGTACCATGGCCAATACGACTATTGTGCCAGGACAGCCACGATTAAAGAAAGACGAACAGGCTCGCGGTGAAGTATCAGGTTTGATTGGTATGATAGGCCCTACTACAAAAGGGTCGTTCTCAGTCACTTTTGAAGAATCTTTAGCGCTGGAAATCATGTCCAGAATGTTAGGCGAAAGACCTGACAAAATTAATGAAGACGTCACCGATATGGTTGGCGAAATCACTAATATGGTGACTGGTGGTGCTAAACGTATTCTCGGTGAAAAAGGCCACGAATTCAGTATGGCAACGCCTGTTGTCGTATCAGGCAAAGGCCACACTATCACTCACAAAACCACTGGTGCAAAAATTCTGATGCCATTTGACTCAGATTTTGGCAAAGTATTTATTGAAGTCAGCTTCGACGAATAAGCTGATCTGCACCGACAAAAAAGCCGACTAAAGTCGGCTTTTTGCTATTAAAGATTCAGATATCTGAACTCGACCCTGCTGGTGATATTACAGAGCAGTTCGTAAGGAATAGTTTGTGCTTGCTCTGCAATTTCTTCGACAGGCAAATCAGCACCCCATAACAGCACTTCATCACCAATCTGCACATCTGCATTGCCAATATCCACTGTCGTCATGTCCATAGAGACACGACCTACTATCGGATAACGTTGGCCTTTAATCAGTACAGGACAGCCATTGCTGGCCGCTCTTGGATACCCATCGCCATAACCTACAGCCACCACAGCCACGCGGGTGTCAGCTGGTGCAGTCCAGGTGCCACCATAACCTACTTTATCGCCTTGCTTCACGTCGCGCACTGCAATGACGCTGCTGCTAAAGCTCATCACGGCTTTTAGCTGATGTTGCTCTGCTCTGCCTTGCTCAATCGGCGAAACACCGTATAAAGCTAAACCAGGACGGATCCAGTGGCCATGACTTTGCGGCCAGGCCAAAGTGCCAGCAGAATTGGCCAGACAAAGCTCACCTGCCAAACCTGCAACAGTTTTCATAAAGAGATCGATTTGCTGTTGGGTGCTATCAACAGTCAGCTCATCAGCACTGGCAAAATGAGTCATCAGCCGCATCGGCTGGATCACATTAGGGCTTTGACACAACTGTTGATAGGCCTGCAGAAACTCTTGCGGCAATAAACCTAAACGGTGCATACCGCTATCCATTTTCAGCCAGACATGCACAGGTGAATCAAGCTCTGCAGCCACTAAAGCCTCGACCTGACTTTGATGATGCACCACCACCTGTAAGTTACTGGCAACTATCTGAGGCAATTCGTCAGCATGGAAAAAACCTTCCAGTAGTACTATGGGTTTGACTATGCCGCCTGCGCGAAGCATCAAAGCTTCGTCGATACGGGCCACACCAAAAGCACTGGCGTCTTTGAGTTGTTCAGCCACCTTCAGCAAACCATGGCCATAAGCATTGGCTTTTAACACCGCCAGCACTTTGCTATTTGGAGCGGCAGCACGCACTTGTTGTAAATTATGCAATAAGGCCGCTAAGTCAATGCGGGCCTGTGGACGACGACTCATTAATACTCGTCCTCAAAACGGGCTGTTCCGGCATAGTTATCAAAACGTGAATAGCGACCATGGAAGGTCAGACGAATACGACCTATAGGGCCGTTACGCTGTTTACCTATAATAACCTCGGCCGTGCCTTTATCCGGGCTGTCGTCGTGATAGACCTCATCACGGTAGATAAACATAATTAAGTCGGCATCCTGCTCAATAGAACCGGATTCCCTTAAGTCGGAGTTCACAGGACGCTTGTCGGCCCGTTGTTCCAAACTACGGTTTAGCTGCGATAAGGCCACAACAGGCACTTTTAACTCTTTGGCTAAAGCTTTCAGTGAACGCGAAATTTCGGCGATTTCTAAAGTACGGTTTTCCGATAAGCCAGGCACTGTCATCAACTGCAAGTAGTCGACCATAATCATACTCAAGCCACCATGCTCACGCGCCACACGACGGGCACGGGAACGCACTTCCGTAGGTGTTAAGCCCGAGGCATCATCGATATACATTTTGCCTTTGCTGTTGAGAAGTTCGATGGCGGACGATAAACGCGCCCAATCTTCGTCATCCAGCTGACCTGTCCGCACTTTGGTTTGGTCAATACGGCCTAAAGACGCCAGCATCCTCATCATAATTTGTTCGGACGGCATCTCTAAGCTGAAAATAAGCACTGGTTTGTCACTGGTAATAGCAGCGTGTTCGCACAAGTTCATCGCAAAAGTGGTTTTACCCATCGAAGGACGAGCCGCCACTATGATCAGATCCGACGGCTGCATCCCATTGGTCATTTTATCCAAATCCATATAACCCGTTGATACACCAGTTAAACCACCAGCGCTTGGGTTCCGGAACAGCTCGTCAATTTTATCTATGGTTTTCGACAAAATACTGTTGATAGGCTCAGGGCCTTCATTGGAATTGGCACGCTGCTCAGCTATTTTGAAGACTTTGGTTTCAGCGAAATCCAGAAGCTCAGCACTATTACGGCCTTGCGGGTCATAACCTGCATCAGCAATGTCGTGCGCCACTGAAATCATATCCCGCACTACGGCGCGTTCACGCACTATGTCGGCATAGGCCAGAATATTGGCCGCACTTGGAGTGTTTTTGGCAATCTCGCCTAGGTAAGCAAAACCACCAACGTCGGCTAATTGCTGACTACGCTCTAAGGTTTCAGAAACGGTAATTAAGTCGATAGGCTGGTTGGCTTCAGCCACCCGCGACATGGCAGAAAAAATAAAACGGTGTGAACGTAAATAGAAGTCCTGCTCTACCACTTTTTCTGAGACTTTGTCCCAGGCATCATTGTCCAGCATTAAGCCGCCTAAGACGGATTGCTCAGCTTCAATGGAATGTGGCGGCATTTTTACCGCAGCGACTTGTTTATCTCTTTGCTTATTGTCCATAACACCAGAAGTTCTAGAAATTAGGTCACAGGCTGATAGCGCCTGCCAGGGAGCGATAGCCTATCATTAAAGCATGTATGAAGGTTTGGAAAAATCAGTAAAGCAGAATTTTTTTAACGTAAAACGAAGGTAGAGCCAGAAGGAATTGGGCACACAAAACTGTGTGCCCAAAAGGCTTATTAAGCCTCAGCAACCACTACTACTTTGATAGTAGTTGTTACTTCTGCGTGTAACTGCAGCGCGATGTCGAATTCGCCAGTTTCACGGATAGTACCGTTAGGTAACTTCACTTCAGCTTTCGTTACTGCAACACCTGCAGCAGTGATAGCATCAGCGATATCACGTGTACCAACTGAACCGAACAATTTGCCTTCGTCACCCGCTTTAGAAGCTAAAGTTACTTCAGCCAGAGCAGCGATCTTCTCAGCACGAGCTTGAGAAGTTGCTAAAGTCTCAGCCAGTTTGGCTTCTAACTCAGCACGACGCTGTTCAAATTTTTCGATGTTAGCTTTGGTAGCTGGAACTGCTTTTCCCTGTGGGAATAAGAAGTTACGAGCATAACCAGATTTAACAGTTACGTTGTCGCCTAAACCACCAAGGTTAGCAACTTTGTCCAACAGAATAATTTCCATTGTAATACCCTCTCTGTATACGGTTTAACCAGTCGCTGTTAGCTATGTGAATCGCTGTATGGTAACAAGGCCAGGTAGCGGGCGCGTTTGATAGCGCGAGCTAATTGACGTTGATACTTAGCGCTGGTACCAGTGATACGGCTTGGGACAATTTTGCCACTTTCAGTGACATAATTTTTTAACGTAGCTGTATCTTTGTAATCGATCTCAATCACGCCTTCTGCAGAGAAACGGCAGAATTTACGGCGACGGAAATAACGAGCCATGAAACTTCTCCTAACTTAATATTTCAATCTGTTGGGCATGCAGCACCAGTTTAGACTGACCGCTGCGGCTCTGATGCCGGTTTAAAAAACCTGTCACCCGAACTTTGTTTCCCAGTTTCAAATTGTGAGTTTGTTGCGCTAACCCGGTTCCTGCACAGACTACTTGTAATCTGACATAAACCTGACGGTTAAAACCGGCTTCCTGCTGCACTGATTGGTGCTCAATCACTAAATAACTGTGAGGAATACCGGCCGGACTTTCGCTGTGGTCGACCTGACGGCAGATAGTGCCAGTCACAACCAGGCTATTGTCCATCTGCAAATTACTCGTCGTTTGCTACCAGCTCATCTGAATCACGAGGAGCACGGTCACGACGTTCGTCACGTACCTTGGCCATTGGTGATGGCTCAGTCACGGCAGTGTTAGTGCGCATGATCAGGTTACGCAATACAGCGTCGTTGAAGCGGAAGTTAGTTTCCAGCTCGTCAATTACTGCCTGTGGCGCTTCTACGTTCATCAGAACATAGTGAGCTTTGTGCAGCTTTTCGATTGGATAAGCTAATTGACGACGGCCCCAGTCTTCTAAGCGGTGAATTGAACCACCAGCTTCTTTGATCGCGCCAGTGTAACGCTCGATCATTCCTGGAACTTGTTCACTTTGATCTGGGTGAACCATAAACACGATTTCGTAATGACGCATTGTAGCTCCTTACGGTTAGTTAGCCTCGGGTGAGCTCGACCAGACTCGCATAGAGGCAAGGAACGTTCTGGATGGTCGAAGGGGCGGTATTCTAGGGGTTTCTTGCTGTTAAAACAAGCTACAACACGGATTTTTATTAAGCTATGGCGTCAATACTGCGGGGATATTGCTATTTAACGGAAAAGCCCCCATAACATTTCCAACTGAGCAATAAATAAACAGGAATAACCTCATGAGTTTCAGAACAGAACGCGACAGTATGGGTGAAGTGCAATTGCCTGAAGAGGCCTTGTATCAGGCGCAAACCCAACGCGCTTTGGATAACTTTCAAATCAGCCCTTTGACGATGCCTCCGGCTTTTATTAAGGCCGTGCTTCGAGTTAAACAAGCCGCCGCTGCCGCCAATCTTGAGCTGAAGTTACTGGAACCAGAGATTGCTTCGGCGATCAATTCTGCCGCAGAGCAACAACTACTTGAACTGGATATGGCGCACTACCCTATCGACCTGTTTCAGACCGGCTCTGGCACCAGCACCAATATGAACGTGAATGAAGTGCTGGCGACTTTAGCCAGCAAAAGTTCAGGCCTTAATATCAGCCCCAATGATCATATTAATCTGGGTCAAAGCAGCAATGATGTGATCCCAACAGCCATTCATTTAAGTGCTGCTATTACCAACCATCAGTTGATTGAGACGCTCACCAAACTGGAAGCTGTCATAGCCACTAAAGCCCAGGACGTTGGGCATATCGTCAAAACAGGGCGCACTCATTTAATGGATGCGATGCCTGTGACTTTTGCTCAGGTGTTATCCGGCTGGCAAGCTCAAATTGCCCATGCACGACAGCAACTGGAATTTGCACAGCAACAAGTATTAGCGCTGGCTCAGGGCGGTACAGCTGTAGGTACTGGTATTAATGCCCATCCGGATTTTGCGGCTTTGTTTTGTCAGAAGCTCAGCAGCCAGACAGGTTTAAAATTCAAACCCAGCTCCAACTTCTTTTTAAGTTTGGGCTCGCAAGACTCTATTGTGGCTTTATCAGGTGCGACCAAAGTACTGGCTGTGGCGTTAATGAAAATCGCCAATGACTTACGTTGGATGAATTCAGGCCCATTAGCAGGTTTAGGCGAAATTGCCCTGCCTGCATTACAACCTGGTTCTTCCATTATGCCGGGTAAAGTCAATCCGGTGATCCCTGAAGCTGTGGCCATGGTAGCGGCTCAGGTGATAGGCAACGACAGCACTATTACAGTAGCTGGCCAATCCGGTAATTTTGAACTGAATGTGATGTTGCCTGTGATAGCCCATAACATCTTACAAAGCCTGGAGCTGTTAAGTTCAGCAAGCTCAGCCTTAGGCGAAAAAGCCATAGCAGGTTTTACAGTGCAAAAAGACAAGATAAACGAAGCCTTGTCGCGTAACCCTATTCTGGTGACTGCACTCAATCCATTGATTGGCTATTTAAAAGCAGCAGATATTGCCAAACAGGCTTATAAAGAAAAGCGGCCTGTGATTGATGTCGCAGTGGAGCAAACCAGTTACAGCAGAGCAGAGTTAGAGAAGCTATTGGATCCAGCCCTGCTTAGTAAGGGCTAGAAGGCTTGGGGTCTGGCCACAAGACTGACCCCATAACCGGATTACTGGCGCTGACGCACTGCTTCAAATAAGCAGATACCAGTTGCGACCGATACGTTTAAGCTCGAGACCGAACCAAACATTGGGATCTTCATCAGCGAATCACAATGCTCTCGGGTCAGACGACGTAAGCCATCCCCTTCAGCACCTAAAGCGATCGCCAAAGGACCATTGAGTTTCGTTTGATAAATAGTGGTTTCAGTTTCACCTGCAGCACCCACCACCCAAATACCAGCGTCTTTTAACTCACGAATAGTACGGGCTAAGTTAGTCACCGTAATAAAAGGCACTACTTCTGCAGCACCACAAGCCACTTTACGCACCACAGGAGTCACCTTGACTGAACGGTCTTTAGGAGCGACCACTGCATGCACTCCAGCCGCATCAGCACTACGTAAAATAGCACCTAAGTTATGTGGGTCGGTTATGCCATCTAAAATCAAAATGAAAGGACTGGATTGCTCAGCCACAATACGGGCTAAATCCTGTTCGGTGCCGGTTTGCTGAGCGCGGGCTCGTGCCACTACGCCCTGATGCTGCGCGCCATTGACCTTTTCATCCAAAGCTCTGCGGTTGCAGTATTGCACTGACACGCCAAAATCACGGGCGAATTTCAGCAGCGGCTGTAAACGCTGATCGTCTTTGTCTTTTAAGATAAAAAGTTCAAGAACATCTTCCGGCGCACGTTCAAATAACGCACTTACCGCATGAATACCAAATACAAAATCTGCGCTCATCGCAACCTCAATTGAAATAGCAAAGCCCGGTAACACCGGGCTTTGGATTAACTGTCGGCTAGTGTAGCAAAAACACCAGCCTATTGCTTTTGCTACTTACGCTTACGCGGTGCTTTACCAGGTCTTGGACCAGCAGGGCTTTTCGCTGCCGGGCCCTTTGTTACCGAGCTTTTGGCCGCTGGTTTGCTACCCGCTGGCTTTTTCGCAGCAGGCTTTTTACCCGCTTTACCCGGCGCTGTTTGCTCAACACCAGCTTTACGGGCACCTTTTTTGCGCATAGACGCTTTTTCTTCCGCTGGTGTCATCGCCGCTTTTTTACTGGCGCTGACTTTGCGATTCGACGTCGTGCGTTTTTCCATGCCCACTATGCCTAAATCAATTTTGCGCGCTTCTAGGTTCACCGCCAGCACTTTGACCTCAATCAAATCACCCATGCGGTATTGCACATTACTGTGTTCACCTTTTAGCACCTGACGTTCGGTATCAAAGTGGTAATAGTCGTTTTGCAACGAGGTGACATGCACTAAACCTTCGATATACAAGTCGCTAATACGGACAAACAAACCAAAGTTAGTGACGGTAGAGACCACGCCTTTGAAGCTGTCGCCAATGTGATCCTGCATATACTCACATTTCAGCCAGTCTGCTACTTCGCGGGTTGCATCGTCAGCACGGCGCTCCGTCATCGAACATTGTTCACCCAAAGGATGAATTTGTTTTTCAGTGTAGCCTTTAGGCCCTGTCACTTTCTGACCCTGAGTTTGCAAAATGGCTTTAATAGCACGGTGCAACACCAGATCCGGATAACGACGAATAGGCGAGGTAAAATGCGCATAAGCTTCTAACGCCAGACCAAAGTGCCCCAGGTTATCGCCCTGATACACAGCCTGCTTCATCGAGCGCAGCATAGTGGTTTCAATCAGCTCTTTATCCGGTCTGTCCTGCAGTTTTTGCAAAGTCAGCATCAGATCCAAAGGTGTTGGCTCTACCGGCAGATTAGCTTCAATACCTAATTCAGCAAGGAAACGTCTGAAGTTGGCAAAACGATCCGCGTCCGGGCGCTCATGCACACGGAACAAGGCAAAAGCTTCATGTTTTTCAATCAGCTTAGCAGCCGAAACGTTGGCTAAAATCATACATTCTTCAATGATCTTATGCGCTTCGTTCCGGTGAATTGGCACTATCTGTTCAATTTTACGATGGCTGTTAAAGATAAAACGGGTTTCGACTGTTTCAAATTCAATGGCGCCACGCTCGGCCCGTACTTTCGCCATTTGTTTATAGAGCGAATACAGGTTATCGATATTGGTTAAGTTGGCTTCGTATTGCTGACGTAACTTAGGATCACCTTCTAAAATGGCGTGCACTTTGTTGTAGGTCAGGCGCGCGCTGGAGTGCATCACAGCTTCATAAAACTGATAACCATCCAACTTGCCTTGTTTGCTGATATGCATTTCAGCAACAAAACAAAGTCGGTCTGTATGCGGATTCAGTGAACATAAACCGTTGGATAACACTTCAGGCAGCATAGGAACCACGTGATCCGGGAAATACACCGAGTTACCACGTTCCAGCGCTTCTTTATCCAGCGGAGTATCCGGCAGTACATAGCTACTCACGTCCGCTATAGCGACCCATAAATGCCAGCCGCCATCGGCTTTGCGTTCACAGTACACTGCATCATCAAAGTCACGGGCATCTTCACCATCTATGGTGATCAAACCCAGTTGAGTCAGATCAACACGGCCAGCTTTAGCTTCTACTGGTACTTCAGTGCCATAACCTGCCACTTGCTGTTCAACAGCTTTAGAAAACTCGTGGGGGATCTGGTGGTTACGAATAGCGATTTCGATTTCCATACCAGGCGCCATATGTTCGCCCAATACTTCAATGACTTTACCTACCGCATTGACTCTTTTGCTTGGACGTTGGCTGATTTCAACCAACACCACCTGACCATGACGCGCTGCGCCTTCTTCACCTGGTGGTATCACAATGTCCTGGCTCAGACGTGGATCGTCTGGTACCACAACACCTAAAGCAAAATCTTTAAAGTAACGGCCTACTATAGGTTCATTACGGGCTTCTAAAATGCGGACTATACGGGCTTCCACTTTGTCGCGGCTGGCAAAATCGCTTTTCGATGCCAGCACCACGTCGCCATGCAGCAGACGTTTCATTTCAAAGTTAGGAATAAACCAGTCAGGACCACCTTGTTCCAGCTTTAAGAAGCCAAAACCATCACGGTGACCTAACACAGTACCTTTGACTAAATCCAGGTCGTCGACCAGACCATAACGTTTGCTTTTGTTAAACAGCAACTGGCCGTCACGTTCCATGGCGCGCAGACGTTTTTTTAGCGCAAACATCGCTTCATCGTCTGTCAGCTTTAATTCAGCGGCCAACTCTTCAAAGTAGGCAGGTTGTTGCCGCTGCTTTAAGTGTTCGAGGATAAATTCCCGACTAGGGATGGGGTTTTCATATTTTTCTTGCTCACGCGCAAGATGCGGATCTTTGACCGTCATGTTTTCTCTTTTTCACTAATTCAGCCTGCAGTGTAGCAGTCGCAGGTGAATTTTTCACTACAATGGCCTTTTGGCCCTCGTTAGCGCAGCACCCGGCATTTTATTCGCCAGCTGAGCTAACAGCTGTTGCACCTCTTGGTGCGTTTTGGTGTCGGCGATCACGGTGTGATGCAACCAACGGTAACAATCTTCCATATCTAAAGGACTGGCATCGCCTTTAATCAGCATTTGAGCAAAACGCATTTGCGCTTTTAAGTTGCCCAAACCCGCGGCTTCACGCAGATATAACACAGCTTTGCTGTTATCCTGCTGAACAAAACGGCCAATATGATAATAGCGCCCAACTTGCTCCAGTGCTTCAGGTAAACCCTGAGATGCAGCTTGTTGCATTAAATCCCAGCCACGTTCAACGTCTTTTTTCACACAAACGCCAAAGGCCAGCATATCACCATATAAAAATTGATAGGCTGGCACTTTCATCACATCGGCTCTGGCTTGAATATCATTCACCAGCTGGCAGTCATCTTTTTGCACCCGCTGTAAATGCACATTTTGTTTAATTAAATCCAGTAATTCATCCTGGGTATACAGCTGCACTACTGTTACCTCCTGCGCTTTGGCAGGCAAGCTAAGCAGCACAAGGACGGAACTTAAGACTAAAAAACAAAACTTCATAGTTACCCCAGGCCATAGCCACTGATATTTATACACTTAGATAAAATCTATACAAAAATCAGGCCATCGCAAAAGACAGTGTTCTGACACCAGCTTATCCTGTTTAGTTCGCAGAGCAAAATAGTCTGCACTAAAAGCAAAAACGCTGCACAAGGCAGCGTTTTTTTTCTACTTACCGTAATTAAACGGCAAATGGATGACGCAGCGTGATGGTCTGAATACGATCCGGGCCTGTTGAAATAATATCAATAGGTACACCAGTAATCTCTTCCAGACGAGTAATGTAGTTGCGAGCTTCAACTGGCAAGTCTTCCAGCTTCTGTACACCAAAAGTGCTTTGGGTCCAGCCCGGCATTTCTTCAAATACCGGAGTAACGATTTCATATCCTTCAGCTGCCATTGGAGGCACGTCAGTGATAGAACCGTCAGCTGCTTTGTAGCCAATACAAATTTTGACGACATCTAAGCCATCTAAAACGTCGAGCTTGGTTAAGCAGAATCCAGAGATACTGTTTAACTGCACTGCACGTTTTACTGCAACAGCATCAAACCAACCACAACGACGTTTACGGCCAGTGGTTGCGCCAAATTCATGGCCTTTAACACCTAAGTGTTCGCCGACTTCACAGTCCAGTTCTGTTGGGAACGGGCCTGAACCTACGCGGGTGGTATAAGCTTTCACAATACCTAACACATAGTCTAAGTAACGTGGGCCAAAACCAGCACCAGTAGCTACGCCACCAGCAGTGGTGTTAGACGAAGTCACGTATGGGTAAGTGCCGTGGTCAATGTCTAATAAAGTGCCCTGGGCACCTTCAAACATGATTTCTTTACCGGCTTTACGGGCTTTATCCAGTAAATCGGTTACGTCTACTACCATAGGCTTTAACACGTCAGCTATAGCTAAAGCGTTGTCTAAAGTAGTTTGGAAGTCGATTGCATCCACTTTGTAGTACTGAGTTAAAGTGAAGTTGTGCAAATCCATCAGAACTTTCAGCTTTTCAGCAAACAATTCAGGATTAAACAAATCACCTACACGCAGACCACGACGCGCTACTTTGTCTTCATAGGCTGGACCAATGCCACGACCTGTAGTACCAATTGGCTTATCGCCACGGGCTACTTCGCGCGCTTTATCCAAAGCCACATGGAAAGGCAGGATTAACGGACAAGCTTCGCTCAACAACAGACGCTCTTTCACCGGAACACCTTTTTGTTCCAGCATGGCCATCTCTTTCAATAAAGCTTCAGGGGATAACACCACACCGTTACCTATCACACATTTTACGTTTGCACGTAAAACACCTGATGGGATCAAATGTAATACCGTTTTTTCACCGTCAATTACTAACGTATGACCGGCATTATGGCCGCCTTGATAGCGCACCACATAGCTTGCCTTGTCAGTTAACAAGTCAACGATTTTTCCTTTTCCTTCGTCACCCCATTGGGTTCCGAGTACGACAACGTTTTTGGCCATGGTTCCTACATCATGGAGAAAAATTAGGCGGGGATTCTACCAAATTAACAACCAAAGTTCAGCGCGATTAAGAAAAAAAAACCAGATATTTTCTTTCTGGTTCTTTTTCAACAACTAAGAGGGACAAAAAATGCTTATGGCGCAAAGAAAATCAGCAGTAAAACTCCGGCGATTACCAAAAAACCACCCAGCTGTTGCATTTGCACTGTGGGTTGATCTGCAATTTTTCGCAGGTATGCTCGCCATCTGTTCGGAAAGAACATAGGGCCCAAACCTTCAATGATCAGAACCAGCCCTAAAGCGGCCCACCAATAGTCAGCCATTTAGCGAATATCCTTCAGGCAACTTAAGTTGTAGTCAGCAGAATTGTGATACAAAGCAAATCCAAAACGTAGTCTGTCGCCTCTATAATCCGTCATGATGCCCTGCTGTTTTAATGCAGCAGCAATACGGGCAACGTCGTCAGCGGCAAAACGAAAAGTTAAAAACTGGCCTTGTTGCTGATCTTGTTTATCCAGTAAATGCTCACGATTTAAAAGTGGATGCTGTATTTCATCCAGTAAGCGAAGAAAAGCCTGTTGCAGGTTTTGGATATAGGCCTGCACTTTTTCGACGCTAAGGCCTTGTTGTTGATACAACTCAAATACCGCTAATACCCGATATAAAGCCGAACAATCCATGGTGGCACCGGCAAAACGATAACCATTGTTGGCATATTGCACCTGGCCTTGTTTGGCCTTTGCCAATTCACCAAATTCGGCAAACCAACCGGTGTAGATGGGTCTGTGATCGCTACCTTGTGGTACAGCCAAAAAACAGCAACCTTCCCCACCCTGTGCATATTTATAACTACCAGCCAGATAAAAAATTCGCTGTGCAATTGCAGATAAATCAGTTGGCACTGCCATAAAACCATGATAACCATCGACGACAATCATAGCGTCCGTGATTTTATCCAGCGCCTGCACCAAAGCTGGTAAATCTTTAATACCGACACCAGAATTAAAAAACACTTGGCTGAAGAACACCAGATCAACAGGCTGAGCTGCAACTGCGGCCGCTAATCGCTGTGGAAAGCTGGCAAAAGGTTCAGTCGGCACTCGAATCACATTGACTGTAGTTAACTCACAAAGACGGTTAATCTGACGATGGAAGCTATGGAACTCGCTGTCTGTGGTGACTACTGTCAAAGGTCTGGACCAGTCAAAGCAGCTTAATAAACGCATAACAAATTCATGGGTATTAGGCGCAAACACAATTTGCTCTGGCTCTGGCAGCTTTAAAATTCGGGCTATATGTTGCTGAACTGCAGGCACTTTTTCACCAAACACCAGCTCCCATTTATCATCCACTAAGCAAGCGGTGTCATCCCAGTACGCCAAGGTAGCGTCTCGTGTCACATCAGGCCAATAATGATGGGAGTGGCAGGCAAAATGTTGTTTACCTGGGTTGGCATTTAAAAAGTGCTGATACAACTGCTGATACATAGGAAGATCCTTTCGAAAGACACAGGCAGAGTAACCGAAAGTAGTTTAAATAGAAAAGGCCCCGCAGGGCCTTTTCTATTTAGTGAAAACCAGCTGTTGTCAGCTTAGTTTTGCACTTTGTCTGACTTCATGTATTTAAAGAAGTCGTTGTCTGGCTGGATCACCATCACGTCGTTTTTGTTCTGGAAGCTGTTTTTATAGGCTTCTAAACTACGAACGAAACTGTAGAACTCGCTGTTTTTGCTGTACACATCTGCATAAACTTTTGCAGCAGAAGCATCACCTTCACCACGCACAGTACGGGAGTTACGTTCAGCGTCGGCCACCATAATAGTCACGCGGGCGTCTACGTCAGCTTTGATAATTTCAGACTGTTCCATACCACGGCTGCGGTGTTCTTTTGCCACTGCAGTACGTTCAGCACGCATACGCTGGAAAATCGAGTTACTGATTTCGTCAGGTAAATTGATTTTCTTCACACGAACGTCAAGAACATTAATACCTAATTCTTTTGCACCAGCATCAGCCTGTTCCATCGCGCGTTGCATTAGTTGAGTACGCTCACCAGACACAATTTCCTGAATGGTACGGCTACCAAACTCAGTCCGTAAACCGTTGTTGATGTATTGCTTTAACAGCACTTCAGCCTGCGACAAATTACCGCCTGTAGATAAGAAATACTTACCAAAATCGGCAATACGCCATTTTACATAGCTGTCAACCAATAGATCTTTTTTCTCCGCTGTGACAAAACGATCAGACGACGGATCGGACAAAGTCTGGATACGCGCATCCAACTTACGAACGTTTTCAATCAGCGGTACTTTAAAATGCAGACCAGGCTCAAATACGCGCACAAGTTCGGCGTCATCACGCTGGATTTTACCAAAACGAATGACTATGCCGCGTTCGCCTTCAGGAATAACAAAGACTGAAGACACCACTCCAATACCCAGGATAGCGATTAAGGCTAATACTAAATTTTTCATCACTTAACCTCTGCCAGTTCTGGTGCTGTCAGCACGGCTTGCTTCAGGACGCAGATCCGGAGTTCTGCTGTCGTTATCATTGGTTCTGCTGCTTGGCGCTAATGGATTCACCACAGGGGCTTTGGTATCGCCGCTGTTGTTGATCATTTTGTCCAAAGGTAAATACATAATGTTATTACCATTTTTAACATCAACCAGTACTTTAGAGCTGTTGCCGTACACCTGTTCCATAGTCTCTAAGTACATACGGTCACGGGTCACTTGCGGTGCAGCCAGATATTCAGGCAGCAGTTTCTCGAAACGAGCCACTTCACCCTGAGCTTTTAACAAGGTTTGTTGTTTATAGGCTTCTGCTTCCTGCATCATCCGGTTGACCTGACCACGGGCACGTGGTTCAATTTCACGGGCATAGGCTTCAGCTTCACGGATATAACGTTGTTCATCTTCCTGTGCAGAAATCGCGTCATCAAAAGCTGCTTTCACTTCTTCTGGTGGACGGGCATCACGGAAGTTGACATCAACCAACTGTAAACCCATAGCGTAAGGTGAAATAATTTGCTCCAGCTCAGTTCTGGTGTTCTGGCGGATCACTTCACGGCCTTTGGTCAGTACGTCATCCATAATGGAGTGACCTACGACATAACGTAAGGCTGCGTCTGTGGCTTCACGTAAGCTGCTGTCGGCATCAACCACAGAAAACTTATAAGCACGGGCGTCAAACACACGGTACTGAATTTCAAAGGTAACACGAACCAGGTTTTGATCCTGAGTCAGCATAAAACCATCGGTACGTAATGAACGCACGCTGGTGACATCAACAGGTGTGACTGTATCGATAAAAGTCGGTTTCCAGTGAATGCCAGGCATCACTTCAGAGTGATACTGACCAAAACGTAAGATCAAACCCCGTTCTGATTCTTTAATGGTATAGAAACCACTGAAAGCCCAAACCAGTAATGCAACAACCAGTATCAGTATCAGAGCGGCAGAACCACCACTGTTATTACTGTTGCTGTTACCGCTGTTTTTATTGCCACCAAAGATACCACCGAACTTTTTGCTTAAGTTGCGGAAGACTTCATCTAAATCGGGCGGGCCTTGATCACGACCACCTTGTTTCCAAGGGTCTTTATCTTTGCCGTTATTGCCCGGCTCGTTCCAAGCCATGCTTCACTCCATCTCTAATTGTGATATTGAAACTAATGTATCAAAAAAAGCTCAGGGCTGACGATAAAAAACTAAAGACTGACGATATAGTTTTGTAACAGTCCGTCACTTTGTTTCAGTAAACGTGCCCACTCTGCTTTTGATAACGCTATTCTCACCTGAGTTTCACCCAGATCGGTAAAAGATTCAGTCTGAACCGCTGATAATTCATGTAAACGTGCCCGCCACACAGCTGCATCGGCAGGCAGCTTTAAATCCAGCTGCATATAATCATCAGCTAAACGCTCGCGGATCACTTGCAACAGTAATTCGATACCGACATCTTGCTTTGCAGAAATATATACGGCAATGGGTTCAGCCTGCTCGTTGTATTCTATACGGGCCTGCTGCTCAGTCTGGTCAATTTTATTAAACACCAGTAACTGCGGTACCTGATCAGCGTCAATCTCATGCAACACCAGTTGCACTTGCTTGATATTGTCCGCCATGCGTTGGTCGGCTACATCAATCACATGCAACTGCAAGTCGGCATCACGGCTTTCCTGCAAGGTCGACTTAAAAGCTGCAACTAAATCGTGAGGCAAATGCCGGATAAAACCCACGGTGTCGGCAAAGATGATAGAACCAAACTCAGGCAATTTAACTTGCCGCAGCGTTGGGTCTAAGGTTGCAAACAGCTGATCGGCTGCATACACATCCGCACTGGTCAGGCGGTTAAATAAGGTAGATTTACCAGCATTGGTGTAGCCCACTAAAGACACCACGGGAATTTCAGCACGTTGCCTGGCTTTGCGGCCCTGCTCGCGTTGCTTACTGACTTTATCCAGCTTCAGTAATAAAGCCGTGATTTTATCCCGCAGTAAACGTCTGTCAGTTTCGAGACGGGTTTCACCCGGGCCTCTCATGCCAATGCCACCTTTTTGCCGCTCAGCATTATCCCAGCCACGTACTAAACGTGACGACAAATGCTTCAGCTGCGCCAGTTCAACCTGCAACTTACCTTCGTAACTGCGGGCGCGCTGGGCAAAGATATCCAGGATCAGAGTGGTACGATCAATAACCCGGCACTGACAAAGCAGTTCCAGGTTACGGGTTTGAGCTGGGGTTAAAGAGTGATTAAAAATAATCAGATCAACTTGTAGCTCAGCGACAGCTTGCGCTAGTTCTGCCGCTTTACCACTACCAAGAAAAAATTTGGCGTCGATCGTACTACGGTTGGCAGTCATCACAGCACGTGATTCAACTCCAGCCGACGAAACAAGCATCTCCAGTTCCTGCAAATCTTCACTGGCACTGTCTTGTGAAAGATAGATATGCACAAGGATCGCTTGCTCGGGCACCATATCGCTGTCAAACAAGCTTTAGAATTCCTGGTTATTCCATCTCGTCCATTTCGCCTGTACCAGTACCATGGTTAGCCATAGTATTGACAGCACGAGCCGGGACTACAGTAGAGATGGCGTGTTTATACACCATTTGACTCACTGTATTTTTAAGAAGGATCACAAATTGATCAAAAGACTCGATTTGTCCCTGCAGTTTAATACCGTTCACCAGATAAATAGAGACTGGGATACGCTCGCGTCTTAAAGTATTTAAAAACGGGTCTTGTAACGATTGGCCCTTTGCCATTTTCGCTTTCCTTATTTCTAATTATGTTTCTCTATATATGGATTATTATATTATTTTCAAGTCGTTAAATAACAACTTTTTTTCAATTATCTTCAACTAGCTTAGCGAAGTTAAAATGGCTTGCAAGTTTTCCGCCTGTTTGTCTTCGGTTTTTAACCAATTTAATTCAGGCCAACTGCGTAACCAGGTCAATTGCCGTTTCGCCAGTTGACGAGTCGCGGCAATACCTTGTTCCAGCATCTCCTGCTCAGACAGCTGTCCTTGCAGGTGTAACCACATCTGACGATAACCCACACAACGCATTGAAGGTAAATCTAAATGCAGATCAGGTCGTTGCATCAAAGTTTTTACTTCATCAGCAAAACCACAATCCAGCATTTGCCGGAATCTGACAGCTATACGGTGGTGAAGTTCAGACCGATCTGTTGGATTGATAGCAAATTGTTGCACTGGGTATGGAAAAGGCTCACCTTTATGCTCTGTCAGTTCAGTTAAACTTTTCCCGGTTAACCGGTACACTTCCACCGCCCTGTTGACCCGCTGTGGATCATTAGGGTGAATACGAGCTGCCGACACAGGATCAAACTCTGCCAGTTGCTGATGCAAATACCCCCAACCGTGCTCTGCTGCTTCTGCTTCTATCTGCAGCCGTATTTCTGGATCTGCTTCAGGCAAAGGCGATATGCCCTGCAACAAGGTGCGAAAATACAACATGGTGCCGCCCACCAGAATAGCGGTTTTCCCTCTGCTGTGGATATCAGCAATAAGTCGTAGCGCATCAGTGCGAAAGTCAGCTGCCGAATAAGCAGAAGCCGGATCAAGAATATCAATTAAATGATGAGGTGCATCCAGAAGTTCTGCCGCAGTAGGTTTGGCAGTGCCTATATCCATACCTTTATAAATTAAGGCACTGTCGACGCTAATCAGCTCAGATGGGATGCTTTTATACAGATCAATAGCCAATGCAGTTTTACCGCTGGCGGTAGGTCCCATTAAAAAAATAACTTTAGGATCCATCTGAGTCCTGTAATAACTTGATAGAGGTGGTTAAATCCAAAGGCACAGCATGCCAATGTGGCCCTTGCTGATTTAACATCGGAAAATGTTTTACTAAAGAAGCAGCCTGCAGCACTCCACAGTTTAATAACTGTTGCAGCAATAAGCTTAGCAGTTGTGTGTCCTGCGGTTGCAACCAGTCTTGCCACCACAGAGGTAACCACTGTGCTACCGCACTTTGTCGCAGCCATGCAGGTACAGCTCTGACAATCAGTGTCTGGTTATTGACCAAAAAATCAAAACCCAGATGGCTTAATAAATCCGCTTTGCTTAGTAAAAACTCTTGCTCAGTTTGTTGCAGCGTTAACCGCACAGGCATTAATAAAGGTAAAGGCTCAGCACCTTGCTCCAACCATAAGTTGGCTGTGCTGCTGGCAATATCCACCAGCCATAATTGTTCCACAGCTGAACAGATTAAATAACGATTCTGGCTGATCAGAGTATCGTTTTGTAGTTCGATGCCGGATGGCTCTGATAACTGTACTTTTTCAGGGAAAACCGGCCAGCTTTGTGCTGTTGGCTGTGCCACCGCAGGTCGGTACGGTTGCCCTGCATAAGCTGAAGGTCGGGCGGCATAAGCGGGTGAACTTGTTGGCTTCTGCCTTTGTTCAACGCCTCTCTGCTGTGCAGCAGTATCAGCCCTGGAAAATGTGGCAGATTCAACTGTGGTCGCCACCTCAACATTGTGTTGTTGTGGTTCTAACTGCAACAAAGCATTGGTTAAAGCCGACGCGACAAAGTCGTGCACTAAACGGGCCTGATGAAACCGCACTTCATGTTTAGCCGGATGCACGTTGACATCTACCTGACGTGGATTAATGTCCAGATAGAGTACAAAAGCCGGCTGCTGTTCTGCGCTTAGCAGAGAGCCATAAGCCTGACGTATCGCATGATTCAGCAATTTGTCTTTCATCATACGGCCGTTGACATAGCTGTATTGGCATTGCAGTTGCTCTTTACAGGCTGAGGGTTGCAACACCCAACCCCAGAGTTTTAAATCGTCGTATGCCACTTCGACAAAAGCGGCCTGCTCCAGAAAATTCTTACCACACAAAGCGGCTACGCGTTTTTGCTGGGCTTCGCGGCTGTCGGCTTTTTTCAGTTGTCGAACTGTCTGGCCGTTATGAATTAAAGTCCAACTGACGTCAAAACGGCTTAATGCCAGGCGCTTGACCAGCTCGTCTATATGAGCAAATTCAGTTTTATCGCTGCGCAAAAATTTGCGCCGGGCCGGCGTATTAAAAAACAGATCCAGCACTTCAATACTGCTGCCATCCGGATGAGCTGCAGGTTTAATTTGCACCTGCATATCACGGCCTTCGGCATAGGCCTGCCAGGCTTTATCCTGAGTTGCAGGCTTGGAGGTTAAAGTCAGACGGGAAACTGAACTGATCGAGGCTAAAGCTTCGCCCCTGAATCCAAGGCTGACAATTTGCTCCAAATCATCCAAAGAACTGATTTTACTGGTGGCATGTCGGCTTAACGCCAGGCTTAATTCTGCTTCAGCTATGCCTGAGCCATTGTCACGGATCAGAATTTTTTTACTGCCGCCGCGCTCAATCTCAATCAAAATTTGATCGGCACCTGCATCCAGGCTGTTTTCGACCAGTTCTTTAACCACAGAAGCTGGCCGCTCTACCACTTCGCCTGCGGCAATCTGGTTCGCCAGTTGAGGAGGTAAAATTTGAATAGGCATCAGGGGATCCTAAGCACCTGACCAATCAGAATATTGTCGCTTTTCAGATTGTTGTGCCGACGCAGTTCCGCCATGCTAACGCCATACTGTTTTGCCACTCTGGATAAAGACTCACCTCGTTTTACTTTATGAGTACGGTTACCACTGCTGGCCACTGTCGCCGATCTGTTCTGCGAAGTGGGCATCACAGTGGGCACAGAACGGCCATTATTTTTATGTGCCGCAAATAATGAATCTGCCGGTGGTGATTTCTCAAAATAACCTTTTACAGCCCTGAAAATAGCCTGTGCAAGCTTATGCTGATGATTTGGGTCTTTCAGTAAACGCTCTTCGTTGTAGTTAGAGATAAAACCGGTTTCTACCAAAATAGACGGAATATCAGGTGCTTTTAATACAGCTAAACTGGCAGCCTGAGGCTCCTTTTTATGCAAATGCGCCACGGTCGACATTTCACGTAGTACTTCTTTGGCCACTTCAAAACCAGTCACCATCGAATGGTTCATCGACAGATCCAATACGGTTTGCGCCAGATAACGTTCGTTAGCTGAATCTTTGATGACTTCAGCCACGCCACCTAATAACTCCGAGTGCTGCTCTGTTTGTTCCAGCATCCGACCCACTTCAGTAGTAGCGCGACGCATTGACAAGACCCAGACCGAAGCGCCATGAGCTTTACGGTTTTGCACTGCATCTGCATGAATGGAGATTAATAAATCGGCTTGTTTCTGCCTTGCTATCTCAGGTCTTTTGTTCGGGTGGATGTAATAATCACCGGTACGGGTTAACACAGCTTTTAAACCAGGCTGTTGATTGATCATCGCGGCTAACTGGCGTGATACCGACTGAGTAATAATTTTTTCGTGGGTACCTTTAGGCCCCACGGCACCTGGATCCTGACCACCATGACCAGCATCAATTGCAATAATAATATCGCGGCCCGTGACTCTGCTGCTTGTTGTTGATTGAACAGGCTGAGACACCACAGGCGCAGGTTTTGCTGAGCTGACAGGTGCGCCTTGACTGGCGGAAGAAGCACTCCCCTGAGCTTTTAAATCAACAACTAAACGGTGGCCATAAGGAGGTGAAGGTGGCAAAGAGAAAATGCTGTCGCTGACAGGAAAAGACAATTCAATCACTACTGCTGTGGCAGCACTTGGAGTGCGGCTGGCATACACACGTTTAACTAAGGGCGAGTCACCAGTGACAGTGCCGATGTTTAAGCTGTTTACACCGGCCAGTTCGATTTCCAACCGGCTTGGATTACTTAAGCGCTTTACTTTATGTGAAGGTGCATTGGCTAAATCCAGCACCAGTCTGGTGTTATCAGGTGCATGCCAAATCCGTACGCCTTTGACACTGTTCACTGCCCAGCTGTGACTGCAGAGCAGCAACAGCATCAGGCTAAGCACCCGCACTATCAGACTCATTGAGGCTGACTCCATTGAAGATCGATAGCGTCCATCCATGCCACAGCTTGCGGCTGATTTGCTGTCACTCGAAGCTGGCGTTGGTTTTGATTAATCTGTAATTGCAGTTCCAAATCGGCATCAGCCAATAAACCATAACCACGTTCTGGCCATTCAATCAAACACAAGTTGCCTTTGGAGAAATAATCACGAATGCCCATAAACTCCAGCTCTTCCGGGTCGCGCAGACGATATAAATCAAAATGGAATATGTGTTGATCGGCAATAGTGTAAGGTTCAACCAAAGTGTAAGTTGGGCTTTTTACATTGCCATGATGCCCCATGGCCTGCAACAGACCACGGCTGAAGGTAGTTTTTCCCGCACCTAAATCACCTTGCAAATACAGCACAGCACCTTGCCGCAAATGGGGTGCAAATAAGGCGGCCAATGCCAAAGTAGCGGCTTCATCCGCTAAATGAAAAATGTAGCTTTTAGCTGTCATCTGTACCTAAGCTGAGTGATCTCAGTCATAACTATTTTGTAAGCGCACGTGCTGTTCAAGTACAGCAGATGAATTGGCGGCTATGCTAACAAAAACAGCGCAGTGCAGCCAGTTTCTTCTGCAATAGTATATGCAACGGTCAAAGCAAAAACCTGATTGGCTTTTATGCTAAAGTGCGCGGCGAAAATCAGCGGATTCTATTATGACCAGCAGCATCAATTGGCAGCATATTGCAGAGCAAATAAAAGTCTGGGGCCAGCAACTTGGCTTCCAGCAGATAGGCATTACCGATACAGATTTAACTTCGGAAGAAGCTAAATTGCAGCAATGGCTGGACGCTGGTTTTCATGGTGAAATGGAGTATATGGCCGCTCATGGCATGAAAAGAGCGCGCCCTGCCGAATTGCATCCCGGCACTATACGAGTCATCAGCGCCCGAATGGATTACTTGCCGGAGCATGCCCAGTTTGCAGCCAACCTGGCCAACCCTTCTATGGCTTATATTAGCCGTTATGCCTTGGGGCGGGATTACCATAAGCTCATTCGCAATCGCTTAAAACAACTGGGCGAACGTATTGAAAAAGAGTTAGGTGCTTTGGGTTTCCGGCCTTTTGTTGACTCAGCCCCAATTCTGGAGAGGCCACTTGCAGTTAAAGCCGGTTTGGGCTGGCAAGGCAAACATAGTCTGGTACTAAATCAGGACGCGGGATCCTGGTTTTTCCTGGGTGAGTTGCTGGTTGATATCCCCCTGCCTGTTGACGCTGTTCATACCGGCGATTGTGGACCTTGTGTTGCCTGTATCACAATTTGCCCCACTCAAGCCATAGTCGCGCCCTACACAGTAGACGCCAGACGCTGTATTTCTTATCTGACTATAGAACTGCAAGGCGCTATTCCTGAAGAGTTCCGGCCTTTGCTCGGTAACCGTATTTATGGCTGCGACGATTGCCAGTTGGTGTGCCCTGTGAACAGAGTAGCAGACACCACGCAAGAGCAAGACTTTCAGCGCAGGCCACAGTGGCTGAATAAATCCTTGCTGGATTTATGGCACTGGACTGAAACTGAATTTTTAAACTACACCGAAGGTTCAGCCATTCGTCGAATAGGCTATCAACGCTGGCAACGTAATATAGCTGTGGCATTGGGTAATGCGCCTTTTGATTTGGCCATTATTGAAGCCTTACAACAGCAACTGCCGCAAAGTGATGAGTTGGTGTCAGAGCATATTCAGTGGGCTTTGCTACAACAGCAGAAAAAACGCCTGCTGCAGCAGAATTTATTAAGTCGGCAAACCGACCGCTTAGTGCGGGTTATTCAGAAGGGATTACCTCGGGATGCCTGAGGTCAAACTGGGGCTGAGCCATAAGCCGCAACTGCGCCTGCAGTAAGATGTCCAACTTCTGTGTGCGATCAGCGACATGCCAGTCTTTAATTTCCTGCAAAGTACGACCACAGCCTAAACAGACGTCAGAATGATTTAAACAACAAATGCGGTTACAAGGTGATGCAGGCATAGAAGTCTCCGTTACTGGGTTAATCATAGCCTGCAACAAACCATCCAAGCTTTATTTTCTCTGCTTAGGCACCCAGGCCCAGACAAACTCTGCGATTACTGGCTCCACATTCAGTTCGTCAGTGATCTTTACCACCATAGTGATATCACCTTTTTCTGTGTCGCGAATAAACTGGATCTGCTCTTCAGTTAACGATGTCGTAGCGATGAGCTTGCCAGTGGCCCTTTTGACATAATTCAGCTGCATCGACTTTAACAGCGGAATACGATCGTCGGCTACATGCAAACCCACTAAAAAACCACTGGCTGATTCGCCCAACAAGGCCATAGCAGCTGCATGCACAGAACCTATATGGTTTTGCACTTTGGTTTTATTGGCCAGACTTAACTGCGCCTGCTGAAAATTTAGTACATCGACTTTGACTGAAGCGGTACCGGCAAACTTTACAGCTTTGCCAAATAACAAGCTTAATAAAGGCGAGCGTAACCAAGGCGAGTAGTGATTGATTTTGGCAACATAACGGCCAAGTTTATTGATGGCTTCCATACTGGTCTTACCTGTAAGTTTTAGTCT
The DNA here is from genome assembly GCF_029269265.1 of Rheinheimera sp. 1928-s. Lineage (GTDB taxonomy): Bacteria > Pseudomonadota > Gammaproteobacteria > Enterobacterales > Alteromonadaceae > Pararheinheimera. Next base: position 387,159 of record NZ_JARIXP010000001.1, on the reverse strand, counting down.
GGCAAAGATAGCAGTAATAAAATCAGCCAGCAAGTTGGGTTCAGGACAAAAGAGTAAGTTTGGGATTTAGAATGAAAATAGAAAAGTGAGGAAAATTTGGAGCGGGCAACGAGGCTCGAACTCGTGACCTCGACCTTGGCAAGGTCGCGCTCTACCAACTGAGCTATGCCCGCATGGGTGGGTTCTTTCGTAAAACTTGTTGTTGGTTAACAAGTTTTAATTTGGAGCGGGCAACGAGGCTCGAACTCGTGACCTCGACCTTGGCAAGGTCGCGCTCTACCAACTGAGCTATGCCCGCATCCTGTTGTTAGTAATTATTGCTCTTTATGTTGGTTATAAAGAAGATTACTAAAAACGCCGCTTCAATTGAATTTTCGTTCGAAGCGGCGCGCATTTTACAAAATTCTCTGCCCTTTGCAAGAGATTTTATTCAGGTATTTTGAAAAAATGCGTTTTATAAACTGCTAATTCAGCAATAGATTCCCGAATATCATCCAAAGCTAAATGACTTGATGACTTTTTAACCAGCTTAGTCACTTCCGGGTACCATCTTCTGGCTAACTCTTTCACAGTACTGACATCCAGATTGCGGTAGTGGAAAAAGGCTTCAAATTCCGGCGCGTACTTGACTAGAAAGCGTCTGTCCTGACCAATGCTGTTACCACACATAGGAGATTTTCCCGCAGGCACATAATCAGACAGGAAGCTGATGGTCTGTGCCATAGCGTCGGCTAATTCAACTTCACTTTCCAGGCAACGTTTGGTTAAACCGCTTTTGCCATGGGTTTCAGTGCACCATGCGTCCATAGCATCTAAAACTTCTTTTGGTGTTTTAATGGCGAACACCGGGCCTTCAGCAAGGATATTTAACTGGCTGTCGGTCACTATAGTGGCCATTTCCAGAATCACATCTTTTTCCGGATCCAGACCTGTCATTTCCAGATCGATCCACACCAGATTATTGTCGTTGCTCGCCATGCTTAAATACCTTTGATTATTTGCAGCCAGTTTTGCTGCTTTGTAACTTGCCCGAATAGCGGTATCATACTATGCCTTAAGCAAAGTAAAAACCGCCGCAGTCAGGCGACAGTAAAGGCACAAGGCCACAGTGACCAAAAAAAAGCACCTCAATCAACGCCAGCATCAACGTATAGCCGCCAACCAGGATCGTCGTTTAGCCCGGGCTCAGAATAAAACCAACAAAAAAGAGTTGGATTCTGACTTATTGGCTGAAGCCGAACATGGCTTAGTGATCAGTCGTTTTGGTCAACATGCCGATATTGAAGATAGCTCAGGCCAGATTTTCCGTTGCAATATCCGTCGCACTATCAACTCCTTAGTCACAGGCGACAAAGTGGTTTTCTGCCGCACCAAGGTGCCAGGTGGTGGCCCTGAAGGTGTGGTGGAAGCTGTCGCTGAACGTGAGTCTGTATTACTGCGCCCCGACTTTTATGATGGTTTAAAACCTGTAGCAGCCAATATAGATTTAATGATTATTGTCTCCGCCGTTTTACCTGCGTTTTCGCTGAATATTGTCGACCGCTATTTAATCGCGGCCGAAGCCATGCATATCAAGCCGTTGTTATTGCTGAACAAAATTGATTTATTAACCGAAGAGCAGCGCGCGGAAGTCGATCAGCAGTTGGCTATTTATCAAAACATTGGTTACGAGTTTTTATTACTGAGCGCTAAAACAGGTGAAGGCACAGCTCAGCTGGATTCTTATTTGAAGCAAGGCGTCAGTATTTTTGTCGGTCAGTCTGGTGTAGGAAAGTCCTCTTTAGTGAATAACCTGCTGCCTGATTTGGGTGTAGAAACCCGCGCCGTGTCAGAAAACTCAGGTTTAGGCCAACACACGACGACCACAGCACGTTTGTATCATTTACCTGATGGCGGCGATTTAATTGATTCACCTGGTATCCGTGAATTCGCCTTGTGGCATTTAGAACCAGACCAAATTGTTTTAGGTTTTCCGGAATTCAAAGACTGGCTCGGCCGCTGCAAATTCCGTGATTGTAAACATTTAAACGATCCGGGCTGTGCGCTGCAACATGCGGTCAGTATTGGTGAAATTCACCCGGAACGTTTTGCCAGTTATCATAAAATCCTGCTGAGTATGGCGCAGGACAAACCGAATTATTTTCAACCCTGAGGTTTAAATCCACTATGGATAAAGTCAAAATTGCATTGCAATACGCAATGCCAAAGCATTTGTTGTCCCGTCTTGTTGGCTATCTGGCAGCGGCTCGTCTGGGCTTTATCAGCCATGCGCTGATCAGCCTGTTTATCAAGGCCTATAAAATTAATATGGCCGAGGCCCAATTTGAAAAAGCGTCTGACTACGCCAGCTTTAATGAATTTTTTACCCGCCCATTAAAAGAAGGTATACGCCCAATAAATACCGACTCTGATGTAGTCTGTCAGCCGGTCGATGGTGCGATTAGTCAGTTAGGTGACATCGTCGACGGCAAGCTTATTCAGGCGAAGAACCACAACTACTCACTACAGGCTTTATTAGGCGGTGATGCAGCTACGGCAGCGCCTTATGCTGGCGGTAAATTTGCCACTATTTATTTAGCACCAAAAGACTATCACCGTATTCATATGCCTGTAACAGGCACCTTACGTGAAATGATTTATGTGCCAGGCGACTTGTTTTCTGTGAACCCACTAACCGCCGAAAACGTGCCTGATTTATTTGCCCGTAATGAGCGTGTAGTGGCAATTTTTGATACTGAATTGGGCCCAATGGCACTGGTATTGGTAGGCGCAACTATAGTAGCCAGCATAGAAACTGTCTGGGCTGGCACTGTGACTCCACCTGCAGGTAAAGACGTGTTCCGCTGGACTTACCCTGCCACAGGGCCACAAGCTGTGACTTTAGAAAAAGGTGCAGAAATGGGCCGCTTTAAATTAGGATCCACAGTGATCCTGGCGTTCCAGGCGGGTCAGATTGAATTTACTGACAAGCAATATCCAACAGCAGTAACCCGCATGGGCGAGCCTTTTGCCGATATAGTCAACAAGGCTTAATCAAATAAAAAGCAGAGCTTAGTCTCTGCTTTTTATGTACAGGATGTACGGTACGTCGCAACTGTCGGGAACGTTGTTGCGACGTTGCGACGTTTCTGGAGAATAAACATGCAGATTATTGCCCACCGTGGTGCCAGCGGTTTTTACCCGGAAAATACCTTGCTGGCGATAGAACAAGCTCTGTTGGCAAATGCTGATGGTATTGAAATTGATGTGTTTTGTGTCGAAAACGAGTTGGTGGTGATCCATGACGAAAATGTCAATCGCACCACTAATGGCACAGGCTTGTTGCAGGATTTTACACTCAAGCAATTACAGCAACTGGACGCAGGCTCTGGTCAGCAGGTGCCGACTTTATGGCAAGTGCTGCAACTGGTGAACAATCAGACGCTGCTGAATATTGAACTCAAAGGTGCAGACACGGCGAAACCATTACTAGAGCTGCTTAAAAAAGCCGAAACACAGCTAAATACAGATCCCCAAAAATTAGTGATCTCTTCTTTTAATCACCATTTGCTCAAACAAGTTAAAAGCCAAAGATCTGATTTAAAACTCGGCGCTTTAACAGCCTCATTACCGCTGGATTACGCCGCCTTTGCATCAGAGCTGGGGGCATGGTCAGTGAACTGTGATAAAGGTTTTATTAACCAACAGATGGTGTTGGATGCGCATCAACGTGGCTTAAAAGTGTGGGTTTACACAGTAAACGATGCTGTCACTGCCGCAAAAATGCAGCAGTTAGGTGTGGATGGAATTTTTTGTAATTATCCGCTGGAAGCCAGAAGCTGGTAGCATTCCAAAAAAGATCAGTGTTTGTGGCTGTCACAACTATGGCACTGATTGCAGAGACGTATATTTAAGATATGTGCCAGCACCACAAAAGATGCGCCGACAATCAGAATGTAATGTTCGTAGTCATGGCCAAAAATATCTTTTTGCCAGTAGATAAAACCACCTAAAAATAACGAATAAAAAGGATAAATCTTTTTGTGATAACGGTGGAAACCAGCAAACAAGGTAATAAAACCCAACGCCATAGTGATCAGTAAAATAACCTGCTCAAAGGCATGGTTATGCCAGGCGCTTAAGCCTAACAGCGGTAATAAAGGCAATAATACAGGCAGCATAATACAATGGATAGCGCACAAAGATGTGATGGCTATACCTACTTTATCCAACGTATTGCGAACCTGACTTAGCACGAATTGACACTCCGATTTTGAAGGAGTGAGATAATATAACAAATCAAAACAAAAACAAACCGCCTGCCTCAATCTTTCCCAATTCGCAGAGAAAAGCTGCCCGGCTCAATCGGCATCTGTTGCTGGCTGTGGCATAATGCTGAAAATTTTTTGGAGACAAAATCATGGATCAATTACTGGAACAACTGGATCAAAACTTAAAAGATCTGTATCGCAAAGCTTTGGATGCAGACGCAGTTTTAGACGATATCCAGCAACAAGGTCATGGCAACTATCAGACTATTTTTGTGAACGATAAGAGTTTTCAGGTCAGCAGCAACAGATTCATGCCTTATTTAAGCGAAGCAGCTGAACAGGTTGCAGCTATGCGTCAAACTCAGCAGTTTAATACCGCCACCTTGCAGCGAGTAGTCAAACAAATTCAGTTATTACACAAAACCTTAGCTGAGTTCCGCCAGGTCATTACAAAATAGGTTATTTTTCAACCTTCTTATAAAAAACTATTCTAACGCAAAAAGGCCGTTGCACTACTCTAACAGAGGAGAAGGAGTACGCCATGGCCACTTTAACAACGTCATTAGACAGCATCAAACAGGAAGCTCGGCAATCTGCCTTTTCCGGCACTCCGTCGCACCCTAATCCCGGATCTTTGCTCTCAAGGGAGCTGGAACCCGCATTACAGCAAAACAAATTTCAGCAGACAATCTCCAGCTTGCCACAAGAGCAACCGCAGAAGGAAGAAAGCCGGCAGGATTCAATTCGGGTAACAAGCACTATAGGAAAAGCAGCCTCCAGTGGCCAGTTAAGCCGGGAGGAGGCCGTTGCCATTTACAGAGAAATTGCTAATCTCATTTAGCCGTTTTTTGCTGATGTGAAGCCACTACAGGTTTGATATTGTCTTTAAACCAACGCTCTAACATGACACGTTCAAATTCAAAAGACTGATCCGCTCTGAACGTACCAATTCTGCTCATGAAACTCATATCTTTTAACTTCAGATCTTTCTCTTCCATTACAACCGTCTTGCTTTGATCAAGCAGGATATAACTGAAATTGATGCGTGGAATAAAGACCTCTTTGATCACACGGATCCGCTCACCTGTCTGGGTGAACATATGGTTCACATCACCGGCTAAATCTATATCTGTGACTACAACATCCCAGCTATAACCTTCTGGTAATTCTTTCGCTAGGTCTGCAAACATTTTATCGAAGCTGGCCATAGTTCTTTTTTCATAGGCGCCACGGACTTCGTTAGCTGGTTTCATATCAGTAAACTTTTTGTAGTCTTTGTATTCCACTTTTACTTCGCCTGCCATTGCAGCACTCATGGCAAGTAGGGAAAGCATCACTACAGCTGATTTTATAAAACGCATAATACACCTCTTCTTTTTTGCACCTGACACACAAATACTTCAACAAAACAGATGGCAGATAACTCTGAATCAATGATCCACAATCTCTTATTCTACAGACATCACTATAGCCCAGTCTGTTCCTTTGTCTGAAGTGATTAATTGTGCCAAGACGTGTTCAGATGTAATACCTTGCTGACAAAGCCTGACAGTGAACCCATTAGTCCTTGTGCTGGTTTCTTATTGGTTGGCAATACAATGAACTTTTGTTGGGCGCACCAATGAAAAAAACCGCCCGGAGGCGGTTTTTTATTTAACTAAAACAACGTATTAACCGGCACGGCCAGCACGTTTACGGTCGTTTTCAGTTAAGTGGCGTTTGCGAATACGAATAGAAGCTGGTGTTACTTCAACCAGTTCGTCGTCATCGATAAATTCCAGAGCCTGTTCTAAAGCGTAACGGATTGGCGGAACCAGGTTGATGGCTTCGTCAGTACCAGAAGCACGTACGTTAGTTAACTGTTTGCCTTTTAAGCAGTTTACAGTTAAGTCGTTGCTACGGCTGTGAATACCGATGACCTGACCTTCATACACTTCTTCAGCATGGCTGATAAACATACGACCACGTTCCTGCAAAGAGAAAATAGCGTAACCAGCAGCTTTACCCGTAGCGTTAGAAATCAATACACCGTTCATACGCTGGCCAATAGTACCGCCTTTGTACGGGCCGTAGCAGTCGAAGCTGTGGTACATCAGACCGGTACCTGAAGTCAAAGTCATGAACTCTGTACGGAAACCAATTAAACCACGGCTTGGCATGTTGAAGTCCATACGAATACGGCCTTTACCATCCGGTTGCATATTGGTCAGGTCAGCTTTACGCTCACCCATTTTTTCCATGATAGAACCCTGGTGCTGTTCTTCCACGTCAATGGTGACGTTTTCCATTGGTTCAGTTTTAACGCCGTCGTCTACTCTCATGATTACTTCAGGACGTGATACAGCCAGTTCAAAACCTTCACGACGCATGTTTTCGATTAACACGCCTAAGTGCAATTCACCACGGCCTGATACTTTGAACTTGTCACCGTCTTCAGTTTCTTCAACACGTAAAGCTACGTTGTGTTTCAGTTCAGCATTTAAGCGATCTAAAATCTGACGTGAAGTAACAAATTTACCTTCTTTACCAGCAAACGGAGACGTATTAACCTGGAAGGTCATAGTCACTGTTGGTTCGTCTACCTGCAGAGCTGGCAACGGGTCAAGATTGTTTGGAGCGCAAATCGTATCGGAGATTTTCAGCTCGCCTAAACCAGTGAAGGCAACAATATCACCAGCGTTAGCTTCAGTCGCTTCAATACGCTCCAAGCCTAAGTAACCAAAAACCTGACCTACTTTAGCATTACGTTTATTGCCATCGGCACCAATCACTGTGACTTGCTGGTTAGGCTTTAAAGTACCGCGTTTGATACGGCCGATACCGATAATGCCTAAGTAGCTTGAGTAATCCAGCTGAGACACCTGAATTTGGGTATCACCGTTCAGTTCAACTTTTGGCGGAGCTACGTGCTCAACAATAGCTGCGAACAAATCGTTGATATCTGTTTTTGGCTCGTTGTAATCCAGAGTCGCCCAACCATTGATCGCTGATGCGTAAACGATAGGGAAATCTAACTGCTCGTCAGTTGCGCCTAAGTTGTCAAACAGATCGAATACCTGGTCAATAACCCAATCAGGACGTGCGCCCGGACGGTCAATTTTATTCACAACAACAATAGGCTTTAAGCCGTGGGCAAAAGCTTTTTGAGTTACGAAACGTGTTTGTGGCATTGGGCCTTCAACAGCGTCAACTAATAACAATACAGAGTCAGCCATAGACAATACACGTTCAACTTCACCACCGAAGTCGGCGTGGCCTGGTGTGTCCAGGATGTTGATGTGGTAACCGTTCCAGCGTACTGAAGTATTTTTTGCCAAAATGGTTATACCGCGTTCGGATTCCTGGGCGTTGGAGTCCATGACACGTTCCTGCAACTTGGCGCGGGCATCAAAAGTGCCTGACTGTTGCAGTAATTTGTCTACCAAAGTTGTTTTACCATGGTCAACGTGCGCGATAATGGCGACATTACGCAGTTTTTCGATCGCTGAAGCGGTTCCGCTCATTTATATTTCCTCTGTGGCACTAGCTGACCATAATCTTGACTACTAGGCATTGACTAAAAGTTGTTCGAATTCAAGGGCGCGTATTCTACTCTGTTTTTACGCAGAAAGAAAAATTAACTGTGATCTGCTGTGGCTTATTTTTACAACATAACGACTACCTGATGAATTTCAACGCTTTTCAGTGACAGCGCGATGAAACTTGCTATTTTAAATCAGGTTTATTTGAAAAAGCACCAGCTTGGGGCCCTTGCCTCACAATGAGGCAGCATTGCACCAACTTAACGCAAAAGCCTGCTTCATTACGAAGCATCAAGATATAAAGTCATTACAAATCAATACCATAAATCTTTGGCACAAGAATAGCATTACAAAGCGCAAAGCTTTGGCCTAAGCCAGCATTATAAAAACAGGTGCTTTATGGCACCCGTCAACAGCACAAACCGGAGGAATGCATGTCTGCATCTACAGTACTGAGTTTTATCAAAGAGAACGACGTAAGATTCGTTGATTTACGCTTTACAGATACCAAAGGTAAAGAACAACACGTCACTATCCCAGTCAGCCAGATCAACGAAGATTTCTTTGAAGACGGTAAAATGTTCGACGGTTCTTCTATCGCCGGCTGGAAAGGTATCAATGACTCAGACATGATCCTGATGCCACAGCCTGACACAATGCTGCTGGATCCTTTTTCTGAAGAAACTACAGTCAATATCAGCTGTGACGTTATCGAACCAAGCACTATGCAAGGTTACGAGCGTTGCCCGCGTTCAATCGCTAAACGTGCTGAAGAGTACCTGAAATCTACCGGTATTGCTGACACCGTATTGTTTGGACCTGAACCAGAATGGTTTATGTTTGATGACGTGCGTTTCAAAAACACTATGTCTACTGCCTTCTTCGCTATCGATTCAGCAGAAGCAGCATGGAACTCAGACAAAGTATACGAAGGCGGCAACAAAGCTCACCGCCCAGGTATCAAAGGCGGTTACTTCCCGGTACCACCAGTAGATCAACACCACGATATCCGTAGCGCTATGTGTGTAGTGCTGGAAGAAATGGGCCAGGTGGTTGAAGCTCACCACCACGAAGTTGCTACTGCAGGTCAGAACGAAATCGCAACTCGTTTCAATACGTTAACTAAAAAAGCTGACGAAATTCAGGTATTAAAATACGTTGTTCATAACGTAGCGAACCTGTATGGCAAAACTGTAACCTTTATGCCAAAACCACTGGTTGGCGATAACGGTTCAGGTATGCACTGCCACCAGTCATTAGCAAAAGATGGTGTCAACCTGTTTGCTGGTGATAAATATGCTGGTTTATCAGAAACTGCCCTGTACTACATTGGCGGTATCATCAAACACGCTAAATCAATCAATGCCTTCACTAACCCTTCTACTAACTCGTACAAGCGTTTAGTGCCGCACTTTGAAGCTCCTGTAATGCTGGCTTACTCAGCCCGTAACCGTTCAGCGTCTATCCGTATCCCACTGGTACCAAGTGCTAAAGCACGTCGTATCGAAGTGCGTTTCCCGGATCCGGCAGCGAACCCTTACCTGGCTTTCGTAGCTCAGTTAATGGCTGGTTTAGATGGTATTCAGAACAAGATCCACCCAGGCGATGCCATGGATAAAGACTTGTATGACCTGCCACCAGAAGAAGAAGCACTGATCCCTCAGGTTTGTGGTTCTTTAGACGAAGCTCTGGATGCATTAGATGCAAACCGCGCTATCTTCACTAAAGGCGGCGTTATGTCTGACGCGATGATCGATGCCTACATCGAACTGAAACGTGCTGAATCCAAACGTGTATCTGTTGCAGTGCACCCACTGGAATACGAACTGTACTACAGCGTTTAATTCATAGTTAATCCGCTGTTTTGACATCGAAACCCGCGCCTGTCGCGGGTTTTTCTTTGGCTGGAATTTGAGATCCATGCCCGGACGGATTAGAGTAAATACAGCTGCGACCATAATCCGGATTTCCATGAACAAGCTGATGCTGTTTTTTGTTTTACTCTGCACCACTGCATTTTACACCAACGCATTTGCGCAGCAGGTTTATGTCAGCGTCGATAAAAATGGCGTCCCACTGTATTCAGACAAAGCTGTTGCAGGCTCTAAAAAACTGGAACTGAAAGTATCTCTGCAAAGCCAACAGCCACAACAAGCCACTCAAATCGACCCACTGGCCCCTTTAACTGAGGAAGTTCCGCTTTACCAGTTGACTATATTGACGCCTGCTCAAGAAGACACTGTGATTTCCAACCAAGGCGAAGTGGTGGTGCAAAGCGATGTCAGCCCTGAACTTGCCGATCATCACAAGCTACGTTTAGTACTGGATAACAGTCACTACAGCCCTTTGCAGCAAAGCAGCAACTTTCGCTTGCTGGGCGTGGAACGAGGCGAACATCAACTCCGGCTGCAAGCACTCGATCAAAACGGCAAGCTAATTGCAGAAAGTCCTGTCACAACCTTTTATTTACGTAAAACTACAATAGCTACACCAAAATAGTGCGTTTTGACGGTGATCCGTCCGATTTTACAGTACACTGTGAAATTAAAGCACCATTTTGGTGCAATAGGTGAGCGCAGTGACCCAACAACAAAAGACGATGGATTTTTCCACCACCGACTTTACCGATCAACTCAGCACCGCCATATTGGTGCTGGATAGCCAGTTGCAGGTGCAGTATTTTAATACCGCCAGTTCGGCGATGTTTGGTGTGGGCGAAAAACGACTGGCGCAGCAGTATTTTTTTACCTTATTTCAGTACACAGATTTAACCTCCAGCTTCTTTTTAACTGCACTGCAAAACCGGCAGGGTTTTGGCATCAGCGATGTGCAGGCCGTGTTGCTGGATGGACGGCATATTCTACTGGACGTCACAGTCAATCTGATTGAACAACCCCATTTAGCCCTGATGCTGGAACTACGTCAGGTTGATCAGCAACGCAAAATCAGTCTGGAAAGTTTGCAACAGCATCAGCATCTGGCAGCCCGTGAATTGATCCGCGGTTTAGCCCACGAAATTAAAAACCCTTTAGGTGGTTTGCGTGGTGCAGCTCAGTTGCTGGAAGAGTCGTTGAATGACGATCAAAAAGAATACACTCAGCTAATTATTGCCCAGGCAGACCGGTTGCGTAATCTGGTCGACCGTTTGTTGGGCCCCTACAAAGCACCGAGTAAAAAAATATCTAACGTGCATCAGGTACTGGAGCGCGTCAGTCAGTTGGCACAAATGGATAACCCTACTCATGTGCAGTTTGTGCGCGATTACGATCCGAGTATTCCGGACTTTTCCTTTGATCCTGAACTGATTGAACAGGCCTTATTAAATATTGTTGGCAACGCCCAACAAGTGCTGACCGAAGGTGGTCAAATCACCTTACAAACCCGGATCTTAAATCAGCATACTATCCATGGCCGTCGCCACCGTTTAGTCGCCGCCATAAAAGTGATAGACAATGGCCCCGGCATTCCTGCTGAAATTAAAGACACCTTATTTTTCCCTATGGTCACAGGCAAACCTGGTGGTACCGGCCTGGGCTTGTCGATAGCTCAAACCCTGATCCATCAACATGGTGGCTGGATTGACTGCGAAAGCTGGCCCGGGCAAACCGCTTTTACTTTGTATTTACCGCTCAATAACTCTGGAGAAGAACAATGCAGCAAGTAGTCTGGATTATTGATGATGACAACTCGATCCGCTGGGTATTGGAAAAGGCGTTAGCCAGGGCTGATATTGCCTGTGAAAGTTATGCTTCGGCCGATTTAATGTTACAACGTCTGCAGTATGAACAGCCAACAGTAGTGGTATCTGATATCCGGATGCCAGGCACTGATGGTATGGCGTTGCTGACCAAGTTACAGGAACTCTCGCCCGAGTTGCCGGTTATTATTATGACCGCGCATTCGGATTTGGATAGTGCAGTGAACGCCTTTAAAAAAGGCGCATTTGAATACCTGCCAAAACCTTTTGATATCAATGAGGCGGTATCGCTTATTCAGCGTGCTTTAGCGCATAGTCAGGCCAAACAACCCAAACAACAGGCTGTAGTGCAAACTGAAGTACCGGAAATTATTGGCGAAGCTCCCGCTATGCAGGAAGTGTTTCGCGCTATTGGTCGCTTATCGCGCTCCAGTATCAGCGTGCTGATCAACGGCCAGTCCGGTACAGGTAAAGAGTTAGTGGCGCATGCCCTGCATAAACACAGTCCACGTTCAGAGCAGCCTTTTATTGCACTGAATATGGCGGCTATTCCAAAAGATTTAATTGAATCTGAACTCTTTGGTCATGAAAAAGGCGCTTTTACCGGCGCGGCTAATTTGCGTAAAGGCCGCTTTGAGCAAGCCGATGGAGGCACTTTATTTCTTGATGAAATTGGCGATATGCCACTGGATGTGCAAACCCGTTTATTAAGGGTATTGGCAGACGGTCAGTTTTATCGGGTCGGTGGTCATCAGGGTATTAGCGTGGATGTACGTATTATTGCAGCCACTCACCAGAATCTTGAGGTGCTGGTGGCTGAAGGTAAGTTCCGCGAAGACTTGTTTCACCGTCTGAACGTGATCCGTATTCAAATTCCGGCATTAAAAGATCGCAAACAGGATATTCCCAAACTGGCCCAGCATTTCCTGCAACAGGCAGCCCGCGAGCTGAATGTTGAAGCAAAAAGCCTGGCTAGTGAAACTGAGAAGTTTTTAGCTCAGCTCGACTGGCCTGGTAACGTACGCCAACTGGAAAACAGCTGTCGCTGGTTAACAGTCATGGCCAGTGGCAAACAAGTACTGTTATCCGACTTACCGCCAGAACTCACCAGTGCGCCAAAAGTGATAATAAATTCCACAGCCGGCGGCCAACAAAGCTGGCAAGACGCTTTAGCCGCCTGGGTCAGTCAGAAACTCAATGCCGGTGAAGAAAATATTCTGGCTGAAGCTGGACCAGAATTTGAAAAAATTGTACTGCAACAGGCGTTGCATTACACCCATGGCCACAAACAAGATGCGGCTAAACGTTTAGGCTGGGGTCGTAATACCTTAACCCGTAAATTGAAAGAGCTGAATATGGAGTAGGAGATCTTCTCCTTCTCTGTCATAAAAAAAACCAGCCAGATGGCACATCATTCCATCTGGCCGGCAGGAAACTGAATTGCGTTTAAAAAGGTTCGAGCGCAACTTCTATGCTTTTGTAATACAGCGAGGTTAAACCTTCGTAGCCAGAGTCTGTGCCAACAAAGACCCAAACCCTACCCTGTCCATCACTGTACAAAGGAATGCGCTGACTGGTTGTGGTTTGAACTGTTTTTTCGGCAAATACAGAGCCATCACAGGCTGCGCCTTGGGCGGCAACATCACCTATCACTTTGGCATGACTGCCTGATTGTGACTGCTGACCTTTGTCCAGATTTAAATAGTAGCCCTCTTGTTTTGGTTCTTTGTCACCGTAACCAAACTTCAGGTAAACACTTTCACCTGGTGCGCCCCCTACTCCGACACAATTGACACCAGCATTAGATAAAAAGGTCAGTCGAACCCTGGCGTAATATTTAGTTGAAGGTTCAAGCCCGGAAAACTGGTTTTTCAGGAACATAAACAAATCATCACTGCGATTCATGCCAGAAAGGTAGAAGCCTTTAGTCGATGCCTCACCCGGCAAAGTGCGGATACCTGACGCCAACTGGTAAATAGCTGCATTGTCGGCAGGATAATCAGAAAAGCCAGCGGTCCAGCCCTGAGCTCCGGAGTTGAAATTAAAATTGTAGGCTTTGTCCTTACCTGATATCAGCTCCACATCACAGCCTGAAAGGAACAACCCACTAAACACCATTACCAAAGCCAAACGTTGCATCATCGATCTCCTTTTTGCTGCCTTGAGTCTAAGGGCAAGAAAAAGTGGCGCTGTGACCATTTGTAATGGTTAGGTTGGCAAAAGTTACAGGATACAACCAAAGGTAAAACCAGCCGTCAGATGCGGCTGGTTTGTTTGGGTTTAAGCAAAGGGTTGATCAATACTGACGGAGGGTTGTGTAAACCATTGAGGACCAGCAGCTGTCATATAAAAATGATCTTCCAGCCGCACACCAAACTCACCCGGCACACAGATCATAGGTTCGTTACTGAAACACATACCTGGCGCCAATAAAGTATGTTCATTACGCACCAAATAGGGGCCTTCATGAATATCCATGCCAATGCCATGGCCAGTTCTGTGCGGTAAACCCGGCAGTGCATAATCCGGCCCTAAGCCATGAGCTTCCAATACTTGGCGCGCTGCTGCATCCACCAAACCACAAGCCATACCCAACTTTGCTGCGCTAAAAGCAGCAGCCTGAGCCGCTTTTTCTACAGCCCAGATTTCGCGCTGACGATCAGAGGGCGTGCCAAAGACATAACTACGAGTAATATCAGAGACATAACCCAATAAACGACAGCCAGTGTCAATCAATACCATATCGCCAGCTTCAAGGCTTTTAGGTGTTTTCACGCCATGTGGGTACGCTGAATCCGGGCCAAACAATACGATACAAAAATAGGATCCACTGGCGCCTACTTTACGATGTGCTTCGTTGATAAAAGCTTCGGCTTCAGTGGTGCTGATGCCTTGATACAAGATACTGGCGACGGCTTGATGCACTGCCAGAGTCATATCCATAGCCCTCTGCATAATGGCGAGTTCAGCCGCTGACTTTTGCGCCCTGCAGCCCTGAGTAATGACTTTACCACTGACAATCTGTTGATGTGGATTGGCCTGACGTAAGCCTTCAAAAATAAAAAATGCGCTGCTGTCATCCAAAGCCAGCACAGGATCTGCTTTATGACAAATGCGTTTGACGCTATCAAGCAGCAATTGATAGGGGTTTTCGTGCTCTTGCCAGCCCAGCACTTCGCCCTGTACCACCTGAAAACCGCTGAGCGTAGGAATTTCAAACACAGGACTGATATACAGCAGTTCACCTTCAGCCAGCTCTTCTGCAAATAGCAGGGCCCCCACTAACCTTTCGCTGGCATACCAGACTGTACCTGTGAAGTAACTTAAATTAGTGCCGGCATTCAGATACAACACATCGATGCCATGCTGACGCATCAACTGCTGAGCCTTTTTGATCCGAGCCTGATACTCCGCCAGCCCTATAGGCTGCACACCCGCCGTCATTGAGCTTAAGCTGTCCAGCGCCTGTTGTTTGGTTTGACCACCTATCTGACTCATCATCTACTCCGGTTTTCAACTGATAAGCTGAGTATGCGACTGTGATTGCATGAATTAAAATGATATAAACTCAACAACCCATGAATTGAGCTCATCTATGTTGCCTCCACTGAAAGCGCTGCAGGCCTTTGAAGCCACAGCCCGACTAAAAAGCTTCAGCAAAGCCGCAGAACAGCTGTTTGTCACACAAAGCGCCATCAGTCATCAGGTGAAACTGTTGGAAGACTTTATCGGCCAGCCTTTGTTGCTGCGGCAAAACAAAAGCGTAGAGCTGACACAGTCGGGCGATATGCTGTATTCAGTGGTGCGGGATTGTTTTGTCCGGCTGAACTCTGTCACTCAGCATTTATTAAACCAGCCTCCTGTGCAGTTAAAAATTCTGGCACAAACCTCTATTGCAGTGGAATGGCTGGCCCCCCGACTGGAATTATTTAAACAGCGTTATCCTGACCTGGACACCTTATTGGATATGGCGTCTATGGCGCATCATGCCGATGCAGAGCAGTACGATATGATCCTGGGCACCTGGCCCGCCCCTGCTGGCTTTGTCAGTCAGCAATTACGCACAGAGTTTTGGTACCCGGTTTGTGCGCCAGCACAGTTTCAGTTGTTAACTGGCGCAGAAGCAGCAGAACTACTGGATTACCCACTGTACAGCTCAGAAACAGGCGAAGACTGGCAGTTATGGTGTCAGCATCAACAACTACGCAGCCCTGCAGCTTTGCAGCTGCGTTATGTCAATCTGGCGTTACTGGCAACAAAAGCCGTCAGTTGTGGCAGTGGCTTTGCATTGTCGAATGATTTTATCGCAGGGCCTGCTGTAGCCGCAGGCCAGCTGATTGCCTTGCGTCAGTTTAGTTATCAGTTGCCCTGGGGCCAGTATCAGCTGCATTACAAAGCCGACAGTGTGCAAGCTACTGCTGTAGAGCAGTTTATTCAATGGCTGACGGAACAACTTCAGCCACAAGTTGTTCCGAATTCAGCGCGTTGATTTAGTATTCAGTGCGCTGATTCAATATTCAGTGCGCTGCGTGTAGGCCCGCCAGAACATCACACCACAAACCAAAAACATAAAAGCCAGCACCAGCGGCAGACTGTTCCATTTTTGCATCACAATGATGTTGTCTTCTGGCCACAACAGCTTTTTATTGGTCGCCGAAGTGCGGATGCCATGGATTAAAAAGTCACCTACTTTATTTTCAATAAAAAATATCAGCTGGTTGTCTCTGTTTAAAAAGCCGTACAACTGCTGGGTATTGTCGCAGTCCTGTCTGCCTTGCAGAGGTAACCATTCGGTCGACAAGCTGCTTTTTAAATAAATAATACCTTTACCGCCTAAATCGGCATCGCAATTCATACCACTTAGTACCGCAGGAACCTGCAACAAATCAGAGCCATCACTTTGCACTATGTATTTGGGAAACCAGACAAAAACGGCCACCGCGACAGCTGCAAGCAAAAAACTGCACACACCGCTCCACTTTAAACGCCGCAAACTCCAGTTCAGATACGACAGGCTCTTTTTCATCGGTTTACCCCCACAATGTAAAAGTCGCTAAGGTAGCAGTGTCGCAGGTTTTAGGAAAGCGGAAAACTATCCTGCGTCTGATCTGCAAACAGCTTCCTTTTCCATAAAAAAACGGCAGCCTGCTTAGCAGACTGCCGTTTTCTGGTACTACAACTTAAGACTTGGCTTCAGCTCTGGCTTCTGCCTTTGCTTTGGCTTTTTCCTGCCATTTCTGTTGGCGCTCTGCCTGTTTAGCTTTTTGCTCAACCGTCAGTACCTGGTTGATCTCAAACTGTAATTTGGCGCGGGCCACTTCGTGATCCAGTCTGTCTTTTTGTTTGGACTCTAATAAAGCCCGTACCGCTGCTTCATCAAAATGATCCGCTTGTACCAGGGCTTTTAACTGCTCCATTTCTGGTTTTGCTTCACCACGTTTTGGCATAGTGGCGCGGTGTTGTTCCATCAGAGTTTTAATCTGTGTTTTTTGCGCATCGGTTAAATCCAGTCCTTTTAAAGCCTTCATATGGAAGCCGGCTGCCGGGCCATGGCCTTGATGACCACGTTCAGGACCTGCAAAGCTGCTGATGCTGGTTGCGGCAACTAAACCACTGAATAATAATGCAATCACTGTAGAATGTTTCATAGTGTCTTTCCTCGTTTGGGCTGTATTGCGACAGTGATAGCTTACGACACTGAATGCAAAGCAGCGCAAAGCCAACGTAAAGGTTGTGTAAAGGACTGCAACAAGATGGCCTTGTCTTTTACACTGGCAAAAAAACAGCCCGGAGCTGAAATGACTTCTATATTGATGATTGATGATGACGTAGCTCTGACCCAGTTGGTGGCGGAATACCTGCAGCTGGATGGTTATCAGTTTACGGCAGTGCATCAGGGGCCTGAAGGTCTTGAACTTGCTAAATCCAACGCCTTTCAATTGGTATTGTTAGATATTATGTTGCCCGGCATGGACGGTTTAACAGTGCTGAAGCAGTTACGCCAGCATAGCTACTGCCCTGTGCTGATGCTTACTGCCCGGGGGGATGAAATCGATCGGGTGGTTGGCCTGGAACTGGGCGCTGATGATTATCTGGCGAAGCCTTTCAGCCCAAGAGAACTGGTGGCGCGCATTAAAGCTATTTTGCGCCGGGTCGAGTTGGTGCAACAACAGCAGCAACCTCAAGCCAGTTCTTTGCAGGTGAATCAACTGAAACTCGATAGCGCCAAACGCCAAATCTGTGTACTGGATAACCCTTTGGTATTAACAGCCACCGAATATCAAATTCTTGAGCTATTAATGCGCCATGCGGGTGATGTGGTCAGTAAAGAAGATTTAAGCCAACTGGCTTTAGGTAAAAGATTGCAGCTGTACGATCGCAGTCTGGATATGCATATCAGTAATATCCGCAAAAAAATTGCCCAGTATGATGAAGGTGAAAAAATTCAGACCTTAAGAGGTTTAGGTTATCTGTTACTCCAGGGTGAGAACTGATGAACTGGTCGCGTTGTAACCCGGTGAATTATCTGGCTGGCCGCATATTTTTATGGTTCTGGCTGGTATTGTCTGTGGCTGTAGCTGGCGCTATTTTGTTGGCCAGAGGCTGGCCTGAACAAACGGAAATACGGCGTTTACCCCACCCTGTGGCTGAGCAATTCAGGCATCTGAAAGAACATTTTCAGCCAATTGCCAATCTCACCCGATTACAACAGGATTTGGAACGCAAATACAAAGGCCGCTGGCTAATGGTCGATGTAGACAATAATCAGTTGCTGAATCCGGAGGCTCTCCCGAAAAACTTTGACCCGAACTGGTTGACTGAGCTATCGCAGCTCAACAGGCCCCGTATGCTGGTGTATAAAAATACTTTTGTGATGGGGCCATTAGTGATCGTGGCTTCGGATAAAAATGTCGCCTTATTTCAGCTAAAACAACGGCCTGAACAAGCCTGGTGGCAACTGCATGCATTACCGGAAGGCTTTTTGCTGATGTTGCTGCTGGCCGTATCTGCCGTCGCCAGCTTAATTCTGGCCTTGTCCATTACCCGACCTTTGCGTGAACTAAGTAGCAGCCATTTAAAATTTGCTCAAGGTGAGCTGGACAACAGAGTCACGGCACTGGCTGCGCGTAAAGATGAACTGGGCGATTTAGGTCGGGGCTTTAATACCATGGCCGCTCAGATAGAAAACCTGATCCATAACCAGCAGCGCTTGCTGCGGGATGTGTCGCATGAGCTCCGATCTCCGCTGACCCGCTCACAACTGGCGCTGGCGTTGCAGCAACGACAGGGGGATCATCCTCAGTTGCAACGTATTGAAATGGAATTGAAGTTGCTCGATCAACTGCTGGACGAACTCTTAACCTTCAGCCGACTGGACGCAGGTCAATACCCACTGGAAAAACAGCAACTGGATTTAACTGAGTTGCTCAATGCCATTATTGAACTGAATCAGCTCGAAGCCGACGCTAAACAACAGCAGGTCCATCTGAATGCGCCTGAAGAGTGCTGGCTGGATGCCGATCAACGCTTATTAGGCCGTGCTATTGAAAACGTGCTGCGTAATGCCATTAAATACAGCCCGGAGCAAAGCCTGATTTTATGCACACTCAAGCAGCACGAACAGCAGCTTGAGTTACTGATCCAGGATCAGGGACCAGGCGTGCCAGCAGAGAGTTTATCGCAAATTTTTGCACCTTTTTACCGGGTATCCACAGTGCGTGAACACCAGAATGGCACAGGTTTGGGTTTGGCTATTGCTGCTTCAGCCATACGGCAACATCAAGGTAGTATCAGCGCCAGTTTGCCTGAAACCGGTGGTTTAGTGATCCGTATTCTGTTACCCCTGCACAACGAAGGACGGCCCTTTGCCTGAAACAAACATTTACCCTCTGTCTGCCAGTTTTACTGAAGAACAACTGGCACCGGCATTGCCTTTGCTCAAGCAATTCTGGCAACAAGGCCAGCATCAGTCTTTTTTAAGTTTTGATCAAACCCGGCTTTGTTACAGCAGTTTTCGCCACCCAAAGCCCAGAGCTGAAATAGTGCTGTCACCAGGACGGATTGAAGCCAGCCAGAAGTATCAGGAATTCTGTTTTGATTTATATCAGGCCGGTTTTACTGTGCATCTGATTGATCACAGAGGTCAGGGTTTGTCAGACAGAATAAACCCGGATCGGCATTTAGGCGACGTGGTTGATTTTCAGCATTATGTGCAGGATTTTGCGCTCTGGTTACAGTGTCATATTCTGCCACAGCAGCAGGCACCTTTGCTGGGGCTGGCTCATTCGATGGGCAGCGCTATTTTGTGTCGTTATCTGCAGCAGTACACACAGCATGGGCTGATTGGAGCTGTGTATTGCTCCCCTATGTTTGGTATAAGAAGTCATCCTTTACCAAAAGCACTAGCTGAGCCTTTTGCCCGGCTGATGGCTAGACTAAACAGACTATGTAGCAGCCAAAATTGGTATTTCCCGGGCCAAACCCGTTATAAAGACAGACCTTTTACCGGCAATCATCTGACACACAGCCAGGTGCGTTATCAGCAGTTTCGGCAACTGTATATTGAGCAGCCTGAACTGCAATTAGGCGGAGTATCCTGCCGTTGGTTGACGCAGGCTCTGCTTGCTATTGAAGAGTTACAGCAAGCCCAGGCTTTGTCTTTACCTCAACTGATTATTCAGGCGACTGCAGACCCGGTAGTGGATAATGAACAACAACAGCGCTATCAACAAAAACATCCGTCCGCTGAGTTAGTAAAGATTGAAGGCGCCTTGCACGAAATTATTTTTGAAAGCGATGCACTGCGTAACCAGTTGTTCAGAGCGCTAAATAAGTTTTTTCTTCAAGTTGGATTATGAATATCAAACTCAGCCCGAATCATCACTTCTGCTTTAGCTCAGACTCTGAATAAGGCTCAGCGTGAATAATCACTTCCGCCTGTTTATACAAGGCCATTAATTGCTGCTCAGCGCGATCCACTATGGCATGAGCTGCCAGTAAAGATAAATCATCCTGTAACACCAGCCGCAGCTGAATAAATACTGCAGGCCCCGCCTGGCGGGTTTTTAGTTGTTCGACCGCCAGCACTTCGGTTTGGGTTAATACTGTGTCTTTGATACGCTGCAATTGTTCAGCTGGCAGTTGCTCGTCTAACAAATGCTGCAAGGCTTCTTTAGCCAGCACTACAGCGCTATACAGCAAATAACCACAGATCAGTGCCGCCACCAAATTATCTACCCATAAAAAATTCTGGCTGGTTAGAAACAGCGCTACCAGCACCAACAGGTTCATCAGCAAGTCACTGCGATAATGTAATAAATCAGCTTTCACAGCCAAAGAGCCTGTGCGCCGGATAATCCAGCGCTGGATCAACACCAAAGTCAAAGTTAGGCCAGCGCAAAGCACAGTGATCCACATACCAAAAGCCAGTTGCTGCACTATTCCGGTTTGATGAAAGCGGCTCACCGTTTGGGTGAATAACAGCAAAGCGGCTCCGGTTAAAAAGGCAGCCTGCAACAACGCCATTACAGCTTCGGCTTTGCCATGACCAAAACTATGGTTGCTATCCGCAGGACGCAGTGCATAACTCAGCACCGCAAAGTTTAATACCGAGACCAATAAATCCAGCGATGCATCCGTAAATGAGGCCAGCACAGAGCTCGAGTTCGTGGCTAGTACGGCCCATAACTTCAGCACTAAAATAGTCAATGCGAAGGTCAGGGTCAGATAACCAGAGCGCTTCACCCAAAGTTGATAATCTGTGCTTTGATTTGTTTGCTTATTCAAACTGCTCACGTCAGCCTCTTTCATCATCTGCATCCATAGGCATTGTACGCCAATTTTGATACACTCACCGCGCTTCAGATACTGGAAATCATCATGCTAGACATAGTGTTATACGAACCTGAAATTCCGCCAAACACCGGCAACATTATCCGCCTTTGTGCCAACACAGGTTTTCGCCTGCATTTAATTGAGCCACTGGGTTTTGCCTGGGATGATAAACGCATCAAAAGAGCTGGCCTGGATTACCACGAATTTGCTGATGTGAAACGTCATGCGAACTTTGCAGCCTTTTTAGCAGAGGTTCAGCCAACAAGGGTTTTTGCCTGCACCACCAAAGGCAGCAATCATCATAGCGATGCGCAGTACCAGTTAGGAGATGCCTTGGTATTTGGCCCTGAGAGCCGGGGTTTACCTGCGGATCTGCTGGCAACCTTGCCAAAAGAGCAGTGGTTACGCATCCCCATGACACCCGATAGCCGTTCGATGAATCTGTCCAATGCAGTGTCGGTATTTGTTTATGAATCATGGCGTCAGTTAGGTTATGCAGGCGCCAGAGCCTAAGTTTGCCAAGCTCTGAATCATAGAGCTATAGTGATACTCAGCCTGCTGATTTATCAGTATTTTTAATGAAATTACCCAGGGATTACATTCAGATGCTGCTGCGTTGCCTAAAATTTTGTCTGGCGCTTTGGCTTGTTTGCAGCAGTTTTGGCCTGCACGCTTATTTGCAAGTGCAACCTATGGTGCACTCACGTCAGTCACAACATTTAGCTATTGAGCTGTTCACTCAGGATAAATCCGGTTTATTGTGGTGGAGCACCAGTACCCAGCTACACCGTTTTGACGGGCACGATCACCGCTCTTATACTTTACCTGCCGAACTACAGACTCAGGCGCTGGTGCAGCTACTGACACTGGATCAACATAAACTCTGGTTGGCCAGTGTTGACCAACTTTGGCTGTTTGAACAACAAAGTGGTGAATTCCGCCAGATTTGGCAAAGCAAAACCCCTATTAAAGCCTTGTTTTTATCTGGCAATTCCACGCCATTGATCTTAACCGAACAGGAAATCTGGCAGTGGTCAGCCGAATCCACTGATGCGCAGTTGTTGTGGCGAGGCAGTAGTACAGCAGCGGGCTGGGCTCAGGGGGTCAGTGATGGCGCCTATTTATGGTTATGGTCTAAAGATGCAAAATTAGCCCGCTATGATTTGCAAAACCAAAGCTGGCAGCATTATCCGATGAATTTACCCCAGCAAACCGACTTAGCTTTAGGTCCGGATCAACAACTCTGGCTGCTTGCACAAAATCAAACACTCTATCAGTTAAAGCAACAGCAGCTCCAGCAGGTAAAGACTCCAGAACATTTTTATGCCACAGCTTTAGAAGTCGATCCTTTAGGTCAGGTCTGGCTGTTATCTGCCCAAACACTTTACCTCTACCAAAAAGATAACCAAAGCTGGCAAACTCAACACCTGGCTCAACCCTGGGTTCAGCTTTTTGCCGATCGGCATCAGAATATCTGGCTGGCGGATCCGGTCGGTACCTTAGCTCTGGCACAATCTTCGGCTTTAGAAGTTCAAGCCAGAGGGAAATCGGTCATAGTGGATCACAAAGGTCAACACTGGCAACTGGACCAACAGCAATTAACTCAGGTGACCCCCGATCAAAACCCCACCCCACCCCTGGTTTTTCCTTTTGCTTTGCAGCAGGTAAAAAAATGCTGGTATCAGGAACAGTATTTTGTTTGGGTTGGTCAACAAATCTGGCGTTATAACCAGAGCACAGCAAACTGGGTGTCAGTGGAGCAACAACCTGTACTGGATCTGGCGTTGGCAGACGATCAATTCTGGTATCTGACGCATCAGGGGTTATGGCAATGGGAACAATCCTCTACAACGTCCAGCTTATTGAGTGATCATGCCAACTGGCTTTTAGTACGTTATCAGTCAGGACAATTGTGGCTCTCTGGCAGCGACAGACTGTATTCCTATCAATTGGCTGCGCAACAGTTGGCGACCTACGACCTCAGCCCCTGCACTACATCACCTTGTCTGGATGCGCGACAAATTCTGGATATTGTGCCGGAACAGCAACAGCTGTGGCTGCTGACTCCGGATCAGTTGTATCACTACGAGGCTCAACAAAATCATTCTAAATTAACTCTGATCCTGCAAAACCAATGGCAGGTGCCCTGGCAACAGCAACGTATGCTGAAGCAGGATCAGCAAGTATGGCTTTGGTCCAGACAACAGCTGAGCTTACTGGATCTGACCGATCAGTCTTTGCTGCAATGGCAACTGAACCAGGCTGAACAATTGAACCCCTTTCAGGTTCAGTTAGTGGATCAGCAATTGCACATCAACAGCTCCATAGGTCATTACCGATTGCCACTGACTCAACACAAAAGCAGCACCATAGCGAACCCTTTGCGTCTTGAACTCGTTGCCGAAAATGGCCAGCGATTGAAACAACAGGATCATCTGTTGCAACTGGACAGCTGGGGCCCACTGCTACAGTTTCGCCTAAGCCATTACCCAACGGCTGGTAAGCAATGGAATTACTTCCGTTATCGTTTGGATAATGCACCAGCTGTGATGCTGACTTACCCTCAGCGCCAGTTTACCTTGCATCTGGATAACAGCGCTATGTATCGGCTCTCCATTGAAGCAAGTCAGGATGGGTTGAGCTGGCAACATGTGGGTGACTATCAATTGCAGTTTAACCGCTACTGGTGGATCCAACAAAGCTGGCTCTGGCTGATGTTGTTTGCCTCAGTATTGATGCTGGTTCTGTTGTTATGGCGCTATAAAAAGCACCAGAATCGTTTGCATCAGGCGATGGAACAGCAGCTGATGATAAGCTCCCTATTCGACAACACCCAGGATGCAGTCTGGTTAGGCGATGAGCAGCTGCGTATTGAAAAAGTAAACCAGGCTTTTTGTCAGATCACCGGTTTTGATGCCAAACAGATGGAAGGTAAAACCTTACAGCTGTATACAGCTCAAGGACATCAGACTGAACTACTAAAAACTATAGTGCAGCAGCTGCAGCAATTCAGCTTCTGGCGAGGTGAGGTCTGGAGTAAAAAAGCTAATGGTGACAGCTTTGCCTTATCACTGGCCATTACCTTGTTATCCGGCAAAGGGGCTTCGGAAGCCAAACTTTATCTGGCAATATTTTCTGATGTCACCAATCGTAAGCTGAATGAACGTGAGCTGCGAAAACTCAGCACCAGAGATCCCCTCACCCAGTTGCCTAACCGTGCTTTGTTTCTGGAACATCTGGACAGAGCATTCTTTAGCTGCAACAGCCGTTTTCCACACTTTGCTGTGCTGCTGATCGACCTGGATCGTTTTGCCAAAATTAATGATTCCTTAGGCCACGACAGCGGTAATATGCTGCTGAAAATGGTTTCTGAACGCCTGCAAAAACAATTGCCCGCAGGCTATATTCTGGCGAAATTAGGCGTAGATGAGTTTGCCGTTCTGGTGCCATCTCATTTCAGTCTTGAACAGTTTGACTTGTTGCTGAACCGACTGAGTTTACAGCTGCTGCAGCACATCAGACAGCCACTGTTGCTGGGGGATTTGGAAATCACTCTGACCGCCAGTATTGGTATTGCTGTCTATCCTGACGACGGCCGCTCTTCAGATATTTTGTTGCGCAGTGCTGATACAGCCTTGCACCATGCCAAACAAATGGGTCGCAACAATTCGCAATTTTTTAATGACAAGATGCTGCAACGCACTCCTGAATATCTGGCGTTAGAAAGCGATTTATGGAGGGGCATCAGCCAGGGCGAGTTTAAAGTGTTATACCAGCCTAAATACAATGTCAGCACCAATACCATAGTGGGCTATGAAGCTTTATGTCGCTGGCATAATCCAGCCAGAGGCATGGTCTCTCCTGTGATGTTTATCCCTATCGCAGAAGAAAATGGCGTCATTATTCAACTGGACAGGCTGGTATTCAGTCAGGTTTGCGCTCAGATCCGTCAATGGCAACAACAAGGCCGGATGCGGGGTCGTGTCGCAGTGAACCTGTCAGTACAACAACTGCAACAACCTGATTTACTGGACTTTTTACAACAGGAACTACAGCATTACCAACTGGATGCCAGTGTACTGGAACTGGAAATCACCGAAACCGCTATGATGCGCGACGCAGATCAGTGCCTTGAAGTGATGCATCAGCTTAAAGCTCTTGGTTTTACACTGGCGCTGGACGATTTTGGTACCGGCTATTCCTCTTTGGGTTACCTGAAACGTTTCCCTATCGATACCTTAAAAATTGACCGGGCTTTTATCAAAGACATGGATAGCTCAGAGCAGGATCGCAATATCACCTCCACTATTATCCGGCTGGCCAGTTATCTGAAAATCGCAGTAGTGGCCGAAGGTGTGGAAACTGAAATGCAGGCCTATTTGCTACACGTAATGGGATGTCAGGTGGTGCAGGGTTACTTATTCAGCCCACCAGTACAACCTGAACAGATTGCGTTGCTGCTGGATAAAGAACCGAAGAAAGACACCTAATTGCAGGGGCGGGGTTTATCCCCGCCCGAACGCTGCAGCGCCAAATACGACGGGTAATCCCCTAAGTAATTGGAGTTGCAGCGCGGCGGCAAGTGCACGAGACCCCAGGAGCATAGTAGTCCTATGTGACTGGGGCGAGCAGCGCAGCCAACAAAGCTGCAGCTTCAAGGACGACGGCCGTTTACCCTAAGTAGTTGGTGTTGCAGCTAGGCGACAAACGAACGAGACCCCAGGAGCATAGTTGTCCTATGCGACTGGGGCGAGAGAGAGCAGGCAACAACGCTGCGGCGCCAAATACGACGGGTAAACTATTCGTCGCGTTTTTCGCGGCCTAGCAAGTCCATCGCCGCTAAACGGGCATCTTTGCCCTGATACAACACCTGGTATATTTGCTCTGTGATAGGCATTTCTACCCCAACACGTTGCGCCAGATTAAAGACTTCCTTGGCATTACGATAACCTTCCA
Source organism: Rheinheimera sp. 1928-s (assembly GCF_029269265.1). Classification (GTDB taxonomy): domain Bacteria; phylum Pseudomonadota; class Gammaproteobacteria; order Enterobacterales; family Alteromonadaceae; genus Pararheinheimera. The sequence continues at coordinate 360,901 of NZ_JARIXP010000001.1, read as the reverse complement.
CCACCTGGCCTATGGCCGTCATGGCTTCGTCTACGCCTTTGCCTTCACCTAATAACAAACCAAAACGTCTGTTGCGGGATTGGTTGTCTGTGCAGGTTAAAACTAAATCACCTAAACCAGCCATGCCCATAAAGGTTTCTTTTTTTGCACCTAAAGCACAACCTAAACGGCACATTTCTGTTAAACCACGAGTGATAAGTGCCGTACGTGCATTGGCACCAAAGCCAATACCGTCGGCCATACCAGCACCAATAGCGATGACGTTTTTCACAGCGCCACCCAGTTGCACCCCAATAAAATCAGGATTGGTATAAACCCTGAAGGTTTTAGTGCAATGCAATAAGTCAGAGAGTGCCGAAATAAATTCTGGATCGGTTGAAGACAATGAAATGGCAGTGGGTAAACCTTTGGCCAGTTCTTTAGCAAAAGTCGGCCCTGACAGTACAGCTAAGGACACCTGCTCACCCAGTATTTCTTTGGCGACATCCTGTAGTAATCGGCCGGTTTCCGGCTCCAGACCTTTAGTAGCCCAGGCCACACGGGCATTGTGCTGCAAAAAAGGTTTGATTTGTCTTAAGGTGTCAGCAAAAGCATGGCTTGGCACAGACAATAGAATATCCCGGCATGAAGCCACAGCATAAGCCAGATCATCAGTCACAGCTAAAGAGTCCGGCAAACGAATATCCGGCAAATAGCGCTGATTCATTCGTTGTTCTGCCATCACACGGATATCATCCGCATTGCGGCCCCACAACAAAGTTGGATTGCCATTGCGGGCCAGTGAAATAGCAAGGGCGGTCCCGTACGAGCCCGCCCCTAACACAGCAATTGCAGCGTTCATCTTAAGACTGTAGTTCTACGCCTTGCTGGGCCTGAGCTTCAGCCTGACGTTTTTGTACATATTGAGCAAATAAGGCATCAAAATTCACAGGTGCCAGATTCAGTTGTGGGAAAGTACCGCGGTTTACCAGATTAGACACAGCTTCGCGGGCATAAGGGAACAGAATGTTTGGGCAGAACGAAGCCAACATATGCGCCATTTGTGCATCTTCCAGCACTGGAACACTGAAAATACCAGCTTGTTGTACTTCACATAAAAATGCCACTTCTTCTTCGATACGTGCCGTTACAGTCAGAGATAATACGACTTCAAAGGTATTATCATCTAACTTCTCACTGCGGGTATCTAAATCTAACTGAATCGCTGGTTGCCACTCTTTACGGAATATTGCCGGAGCGTTAGGTGACTCATAAGAAATGTCTTTGACATAAATACGCTGGATGGCAAATTGCTCAGCGACTTGTTGTTCGGCCATGATAAATCCTAGTTATTTTATTTAGTGATCGACAGAAAACCAACTGCAGTTACGCAGCGAGCATCGAATTTAAAGTACCGGCATTTTCCAGTGCAAAAAGATCGTCACAGCCACCTACATGAGTATCGCCGATAAAAATTTGCGGTACTGTGGTGCGGCCATTGGCCCGCTCAATCATGGCTGGACGCAATTCGGGCTGTTCGTCGATTTTAATCTCGTCAAACTGCACGCCTTTTTGGCTTAATAACGCCTTAGCGCGAACACAATAAGGACAATAGGCCTTAGTGTAAATAGTGACTTGTGCCATCAGTACTCCAACTTACTTTTTAACAACAGGCAGGTTTGCACCTGTCCAGGTACTCATGCCGCCCTGTAAAACAAAGATTTTTGTAAAGCCTTGTTTGGTCAAAGTAGCGGCTGCGCCTTGTGCAGACATACCTGCCTGACAGACTACTATGATGGGTGCGTCTTTTTTGTTTTCAAGGCCGCCCACAGCTTGAGTGTTAATTTGTTCGGTGGTCAGATGGCGGGCACCGGTAATATGGCCCTTTTTAAAGTCAGCTTCAGCGCGAATATCGATCACTGTTGCATCTTCTCTGTTTACCATCAACGTCAACTGAGTAGGAGTAATTTGTTTGACTGAAGAAGTTAAAGATTTAATCCAGCTGACCACTAAGGCTAAAAATAACGCCACCCAAGCGGCGGTCAGGTACGGATGATTACTTAAAAAATCAATATATTGCTGCATAAACACCATTCTGTTTCATTTCAGGAGCAAAACTTTGCGGCCGAGTATACCTAGTTTGATAAAAGAATGCAGCATTGAAGCCCTATCCGTACTATTTCGTCACTGTTTTCACAGGAAAAACAAGGTAAGATAGGCCATCAAAGAATCTTTAAATGATATAGCACGGAGCCATGAGTATGCAGCCGAAAAAGCCGTTAGTCTTACTGATATTGGATGGATGGGGATACAGAGAAGAACGTGAATCCAATGCCATTTTACAAGCCAATACCCCGGTAATGGACAAGTTATGGGCAGAGTATCCTCATACGCTGATTTCAGGCTCTGGTCTGGATGTCGGCTTGCCAGATGGTCAGATGGGCAACTCTGAAGTAGGCCATGTCAATTTAGGCTCAGGCCGTGTGGTCTATCAGGATTTTACCCGCATCACCAAAGCTATTCAGGATGGGGACTTCTTTACAAACCCTGTGCTGGTTGAAGCGACACAGGCTGCTGTGCGCCATGGCAAAGCCGTGCATCTGATGGGCTTGTTATCGCCGGGTGGCGTGCATAGCCATGAAGATCACATCATCGCGATGATTGATTTAGCCAAACAACAAGGCGCCACTGAAATTTATCTGCATGCCTTTTTAGATGGCCGTGATACTCCACCACGCAGTGCTGAAGCGTCATTGCAAAGGGTAGAAGATCACTTTAAAGCTATAGGTGTCGGTCAGGTTGCTTCTGTGATTGGCCGTTATTTTGCGATGGACCGGGATAAACGCTGGGACCGCGTGCAGGCAGCCTACGATTTACTGACTCAGGGTAAAGCTGAATTTACTGCAACTACAGCAGTGGACGCATTAAAAGCTGCCTACAGCCGCGATGAAAATGACGAATTTGTTAAAGCGACAGCCATTAAAAATGCTGCTGGTGATGTAATTAAAATGCAGCAAGGCGACAGTCTTGTTTTTATGAACTTCCGTGCCGACCGTGCCCGTCAGTTCAGCCGTGCTTTTATTGATGCCGATTTCACAGGTTTTGCCCGCGAATATCAACCGCAACTGGCAAGCTTTGTGATGCTGACAGAATACGCTGCTGATATTAAAGCGCCTTGTGCTTATCCGCCAGAAAGTCTGAATAACGTTTTGGGTGAATGGCTGGCCAAACACCAGAAAACTCAGTTACGTATTTCCGAAACTGAAAAATATGCCCACGTGACCTTCTTTTTCAGCGGCGGCCGTGAAGATGTATTTGATGGTGAACAACGTATTCTGGTGCCATCGCCTAACGTAGCCACTTACGATTTGCAGCCAGAAATGAACTCGACCGAACTGACCAACAAACTGGTGGGCGCTATTCACAGCGGCGAGTTTGATGTGATCATCTGTAACTATCCAAATGGTGATATGGTCGGTCATACCGGTATTTTATCTGCGGCTATTAAAGCGGTAGAAGCAGTGGATCACTGCATTGGTCGTGTGGTAGAAGCATTACAGCAAGTGGGCGGAGAATGTTTAATTACAGCCGACCATGGCAATGCTGAACAAATGCAGGATCCAGAATCTGGTCAGGCTCACACAGCTCACACCAGCGATCCGGTGCCGTTGATTTATGTCGGTCGTCATGCCGCAGTGACCCCAGGTGGTATTTTGAGTGATATAGCTCCAACTATGCTGCACTTAATGGGTATGCCAATTCCTGCCGAAATGACAGGCAAAATTCTGATGAAGACAAATTAATGCCGGTAAGACTCGTCAACTACAGGCTGAGGATGCAGCAGAGCTTAGCTCTGCTGCTCTGTTTAGCCTCAACCCCTTTATTGGCTCAGGATCAAAAAGAGGTGCAACAGGAACTGTCGCAGCTCAAAGGTCAAATTCAACAAACTGAAAAAGAACTGAAGCAACAGCAAAAAGCTTTTACTAAAGCCCAGGACTTGTTGAAAACTGCTGATCAGTCTTTAGCCCGGCTGGCACGACAACTACGTCAAAGCAATACAGAACTGGCGGAACTACATAAACAGCAACAGCAACTGGAACTGCAGCAGCAGCAACTGCAACAAAATTTTGAGTTGCAAAAGTCGTTGCTTGCGCAGCAACTCAAAGGCGCTTTTGTCACAGGCGAGCATGATTACACCAAGATGCTGCTGAACCAGCAAGACAGCAACAAGCTGGAGCGGGTGCTGACTTATTATCAGTATTTGAATCAGGCGCGGATGCAGCAGCTAAAACAGATAGAGCACACAGCAGCCGAACTGAAACAGATTGAGCTGGATTTGCAAACTAAAGCACGGCAACAACAACAACTGCAGGCCCAGCTGGAACAACAACAGCAAGAGCTGACAGAAGCAAAAAGTAGCCAGCTGGCTTCAGTCAAAAAGATGAAAAGCTTTTTGACTGATCAAGAGCAACAGCTGAACTACCTGAAACAAAACGAACAAAGCCTGCAAAACACCTTAGGTAAATTAAAAGCTGCTGCTATTGCGGCGAAAAAACGCATCAATTTGCCAAAAACCAAAGGCAAGCTGCCTTGGCCTGTGCAAGGTGATATTTTGCAGGGTTATGGTGAAAAACGTCTGGCAGGTGTCAGCTCGCGTGGCATTTTAATAGCTGCAGCTGAAGGCTCTAAAGTCAAAGCTGTGGCAGACGGGCAAGTGATTTATGCGGACTGGCTCAAAGGTTATGGCTGGGTGATAGTACTGGACCACGGCAACGGAGTCATGAGTCTGTATGGTCACAATCAAACCTTATTGAAAAAGCCAGGCGAGTCGGTCAATGCCAGTGACGCTGTGGCTTTAGTAGGTGCCAGTGGTGGTCAGGCTCAGGCTGGATTGTATTTTGAGATCCGGCAAAAAGGCTCAGCCATTAACCCTATTACCTGGTTACAGAAACGCGCAGGATCTTAGTCATGAAGTATTGGATCAGCTTAGCTTTTGCGCTTTGCAGCTTACCTTCTATCGCCGCTAAAGTGGCTATAGTGATTGACGACATTGGTTACCACAAGCTTGACTACAAGCTGCTGGAATTGCCTTATGATTTAACCTTTGCCGTCATTCCTCATACCACGCACAGTAATGCGGTCGCCAAAGCGGCCTATCAGCAGCGCCGTGATGTGATTTTGCATATGCCGATGGAGTCTGCACGCCGGGCTGATTTAAGTAAAAATGCACTTAAAGTGACCATGAGCCGATCTCAAATAGAGAGCAAACTTCAGGCCGCTTTTGCTGATGTGCCTTATGCTATTGGTATGAATAACCATATGGGCGGTTATTTTACTGAGCAAACTGACGTGATGGATTGGACTTTAGCTTACATCGCCAAACGCCAGCTATTTTTCCTCGACAGTAAAACCACAGCCCGCAGCCAGGCTGGTGTTTACGCCAAAAAACACCAAATCCCGCTGTTAACCCGTCAGGTTTTTCTGGATAACGACCGCTCTTATCAGGCTTTGGATAAACAATTTAACTTGATGATCAAGCTGGCAAAACAGCAGCAATACGCCATAGCTATAGGCCATCCTTACCCTGAAACTTATGCGTATCTGAAAAAACACTTACCTGATTTGGCAGCCCAAGGCATAGAAGTGGTCAAACTATCCAGCTTGTTACCCTCCGACTATGCCATTATCACCGCAGCGCAAACTGCAGATGTGCCTTTATCCTTGCCAGAACAGGATCCAATTCAAGCTGTACAGCTTGCAAAAGCAGAGAAAAAACCAATGAATGCTGAAACCACGACAGTATTTACCCCAGCCATTGATGATCCTGCAGCTATTATCACCATGTACCAGGTGCAATGGGAGATACCTGCCCTGCTGAATCCTATGACTCTGCCCCGGATTAAACCTACTCAGCCACTGATGCAAAACCCCTGGGAATTACCGGAGCCAGTTAAAAAACCAGCCCGGTCTCTGCCGTTTTATCAGTTAGGCGGTAGTTTGTAACTGGCCTTCAGAAACACAAAAGCCCTGACAAGTCAGGGCTTTTTACTATAAAAAAACGCTTTAAGCAGCCATTGCAGCCTGCAGTTTTTTCATCGCATTTTTTTCCAGCTGACGTACACGTTCAGCAGACACCTGATAACGGTCAGCTAATTCCTGCAAAGTCAGTTTCTGATCATCTAACCAACGGGCCCGGATTATGTCCTGACTGCGGTCATCCAATGTGCTTACTGCAGCCTGCAGTCGATCAACAGCGGCAGTGTCCCACTGGTCTTCTTCAATACGGTTGGCTAAATCAGACTCTTTGTCCTGTAAATAAAATACCGGAGCAGTGTAATTGCTTTCTTCTTCATCATCAGATGCATCAAAAGGCATATCATAGTTGCTCATACGGGATTCCATTTCCACCACTTCGTGTACAGGAACGCCTAAAGAGTCAGCTACGTTTTGCACTTCTTCTTTACTGAACCAGCCTAAATGTTTTTTGGCTTTACGCAGATTAAAGAACAACTTGCGTTGCGCCTTGGTCGTTGCCACTTTGACAATACGCCAGTTTTTCAGCACAAACTCATGAATTTCAGCTTTGATCCAGTGCACAGCAAAAGACACTAAACGCACACCAACTGAAGGGTCAAAACGTTTGACTGCTTTCATCAGGCCAATATTGCCTTCCTGGATCAGATCGCTTATTGGTAAACCGTAACCTGAGTAGCTGCGGGCAATATGCACTACAAAGCGCAGGTGAGACATAATCAACACGCGAGCCGATTCTAAATCACCGTCTTGCTGTAATTTTTCAGCTAAAGAACGCTCTTCTTCTGCTGTGAGCATAGGGATGGTACTTACCGCATGAGTGTAAGCTTCAAGGCTGCCACTTCCAGCCACTGTCAGAGTCATCATTTGTGAAGCCTGAGTCATGTAATTTCCCCTTACTTGCTTGATTGGGTCAAATCTTAGCACTCTTTAGCTGAGAGTGCTAAAAGAAATTTCCATCTTTTAAGATCCGAATTGTATAAGCCCTGTTTTTTAATAATATCAATTCATATATAACAGCTGAGTTTTCTTATATGATAAATTTAGAACTTGCGATCAGTGCTAATGATAAAAATATAACAATTCAAGGCTACCCATATGTATTGCTATGTCGCGCGCCAGCCTATTTTTGACCGCCAAAAAGCCGTAACAGGATACGAACTGTTGTTCCGGGATGGCGTAGACAACTGCTTTCCAAATATTGATGCAGACGAAGCCACCTCTAAACTCATCACCCAGCACCATTTATTGTTGGGAGTTGAAAAGATCACTGGCGGCAAACAAGCTTTTATTAACTTTTCAGCTGACACCTTAATTCATCACTTCCCCACCTCTATTGATCCTAACAGTATGGTGATTGAAATTCTGGAAACCGTGCCTATTAGTGACGAGCTACTGACGGCGTGCAAAGAGCTGCATAAAATGGGCTATCGCCTTGCGCTGGACGATCATGACTTTGATGCAAAGTGGGACGTGTTTTTACCTTATGTCAGCATTATTAAGGTAGACGTGAGGATGTTTAACATACTGCAGATCAGTAAATATCTGCGCCGCATTGCTAAGTACCCTGTGACCTTACTGGCAGAGAAAGTGGAAACTGCAGATGAATATGAACAACTCAAACAACTTGGCTTTGATTTGTATCAGGGCTACTTTTTTGCCCGGCCGGAGATGCTGAAACATAAACAACTCGGCAGCAATAAACTGAACCTGCTGGCACTAATCAGTGAATCCAGTAAGGTACGGCTGGATTTTGATGGGCTGGCAGCCATAGTTGAACGTGACTTGGATATCTCCTATAAGCTGCTGCGCTTTATTAATAGCGTCCAGTATGCCCGCAAACAATCTATTGGCTCGCTGAAACACGCCATGGTGTATATGGGCGAAGCTGAACTGAAAAAATTTATTTCCCTGCTGGCACTGGCCAATCTGGCCGAGGGGCAATCGGATGAGCTATTAGCTATGTCTCTGATCCGGGCACGCTTTTGTGATCGACTGGCCAATATACGTGGAGATCAGGAGAATCCGCCTGCGGCGTTTTTAACAGGTTTGTTTTCGCTGGTGGATGCTTTACTGGAACAGCCGCTGGAAGAACTGTTAGCTCAGTTGCCTCTGCTGCCAGAAATTAAAGTAGCTTTGCTGGAAAATAAAGGAATACTGGCAGATTACCTGACGGTTGAACGCACTTTTGAGCAAGGTTTGTGGCAACAACAAACTGATCTGTCCTCCCGTATGGTGCCGGAGACAGTGGATTTGAATCTGGTGTACTTTGAAGCAGTAGAATGGGGTCAACGCTTGCTGACAGTGCAGCAGCATTAACCCCACGTCTTTTGTCTCGGTTAAAGCCCTGTCGCTTCAATCTGACTAATATTGCGACGCACCGCCAAAAGGGAGCCAATAAAACCCAGCCCTACGGCAACCAACAGTAAATAGCCTAACTCAGCCAGACTGAGCGGCTGTAAACTAAAAGTGCTGTCATAGAGCTGAGTCACACCAGCAATAGCGTGTTTTAACCACCACAGCAGCACTTCTTCAATTAAAAAGGTCAGAATGCCGCCAAAAAAACCAAGCCAGATGCCGGTATATAAAAAAGGACGTTGAATATAACTATTGGTAGCCCCGACCAGTTTCATCACTTCAATTTCATCTTTTTTCGTCAGGATCATCAATCGAATGGTATTTCCCACCACCAGAAGCACAGCCACCATCAGCAATAATGCCACGGCCATAGCCACCTGACGCACTAAACTGACAATAGCATCCAGCCGTTCTAACCAGCCAATATCCAGTTTGGCCAGCTCGACATAACGTTCTTGCTTTAACGTCTCAAGCAAGGCGGAAGCAGCGACACTGGAGGTGTTTTTTGGACTGACCAGCATCACATGAGGTAAAGGGTTATCTTCGATATAACTGAACGCATCACCAAAACCAGACTCCGCAGTAAATTCAGCCAGAGCCTGGCCTTTATCAATAAACTGCACATCTGCCACTTCAGGATTAGCCTGCAATAAGGCTATCAGCTCCGCAATCTGGGTTTCATTGGTGTCCGCTTTTAAAAACAAACTGATTTGCGCCGCTTGATCAATACTGCTGCTGACCTGCTGCAGGTTTTTCACCATTAAATGCAAAGTCACAGGTAAGGTTAAACTCACCCCTAATACGGCCACTGTTAATAAAGAAGACGCCGGGGTTAACCAGATTTCACCTAAGCTGGTCATGGCCTGACGAATATGATGCACCCAAAACATCACAAATCTGTTCCACAAACTTTGTTTTACTGCAGTGGCACCTGTGGCACGGCCCTGAAACAAAATACTCATTCGTCAGCTCCAAATGAGGTTAAACCATCATTGATCATGCGGCCATTTTTTAACGTCAAAGTACGATAACGCATCCGTGCCAATAAACTTAAATCATGACTGGCAATCAGCACCGATACCCCCACCTGATTAAAGGCTTCAAATACATTCATAATATCTTTGGATAAATCAGGGTCCAGGTTACCTGTGGGTTCATCGGCTAATAATAAAGGTGGGCGATTCACCACTGCACGGGCTATACCGACCCGTTGCTGTTCACCACCAGATAAAGTGTGAGGCAGACAACGTACTTTATCTAAAAGCCCCACTTTATCCAAAGCCGCATGCACTCGTTTGGTCATGTCTTTGCCACTAAAGCCTTCTATCACTAAAGGCAAAGCCACATTATCAAACACACTGTGGTTCATCAGCAGTTTATGGTTCTGGAAAATCATGCCTATATCACGGCGAACATAAGGCACCTGACCTCTGTTCACCCGGCTTAAGTCCACACCATTAATAAAGACTTTGCCTGTGGTTGGACGCTCAATCAGACTGATCAGTTTTAATAAGGTACTTTTACCAGCGCCAGAATGCCCTGTTAAAAAAGCCATCTCACCCTTTTCCAGATGAAAACTAACCCTGTCGAGCGCTACAAAACCACCGCTATAACTTTTTGTGACTTGCTCAAAACGCAACATAATCAGAGATCCCTGGCAAACAATGCCTTAATAAAATCTTTACTATCAAATACCCGCAAGTCATCTATTCCTTCACCCACACCAATGTAGCGAATAGGTAATTTAAACTGATCGGCGATGGCAAAAATAACGCCACCTTTGGCAGTACCATCAAGCTTGGTTAAGCTGATACCACTAATATCCACAGCTTCTTTAAATAACCGCGCCTGACTTAAGGCGTTTTGTCCTGTACCAGCATCCAGCGTCAACATCACTTCATGCGGTGCATTCACATCAATTTTTTTCATCACACGAACAATTTTTTTCAGCTCTTCCATTAAATGCGCTTTATTTTGTAAGCGACCGGCAGTATCAGCAATTAATACATCCACACCCCGGGCTTTAGCCGCCTGATAGGCATCAAAAATCACCGATGCACTGTCAGCACCACTATGCTGGGCTATCACAGGAATCGCATTACGCTCCCCCCAGACTTGCAATTGTTCCACTGCTGCAGCTCTGAAGGTGTCGCCAGCAGCTAACATCACTGACTTGCCTTGTTGCTTAAACTGTTGCGCCATTTTGCCAATAGTGGTGGTTTTACCTACGCCATTGACACCTACCATCAGAATGACAAAAGGACCATCAGCGCCTTTGAGTTGCAATGGTTGCTCCACTTCATCTAACAGCAGCGCCATTTCCTGTTGTAGTTTGTCATACAAGGCATCAGCGTCTTTTAACTGTTTACGATTGGCGTGCTGCACCAGCTGTTTGATCAGTTTCTGGCTGGTATCCACACCTACGTCGGCCATTAACAGCTGAGTTTCCAGCTCTTCGTATAAATCATCGTCAATTTTTTTACCTGTAAACAGGCTGGCTAAGCCATTGCCTAAATTTTGGCTGGTTTTCGTTAAGCCTTGTTTTAGGCGGGCAAAAAAGCCTGGCCGTTCAGCTGGCTGTGGCTGTAATTCAGTCACAGGAGCTATAGCGACTGAGGTTAAAGCATCGGTTTGAACCACTTCAGCTTTCACTTCCACCACATCCGCCGCTTCAACAGGCGCAATGATTTCTGTGGCTTCCGATGTTTCAGTGACTTGAACAACTTCAGTGTCAGCCTGTGGTTCTGTTGGCTGGATCTGCTGTTCTGCTGCATTTTCAACAGGCGCAGCCTCTGTTTTTTTACCAAAACCAAGCCAGGAGAAGAGTTTATTTTGCTTTGTCATAAAGGTCGCTGCCAGAAGATCCGAAAACTAAGGTAAAATTGGCCCATATAGTACCATCTTTAAGATGCAGGACAAAAATACTCCATGAAAACAGCAAAGGGCCGCAGCGCAGTGGCAACACATCAGGGGCCGGGTTTTGTCAGACTGATTAGTGGCAAATGGAAAGGGCGGCGTTTACCTGTGTTAGATGCTGCAGGTTTAAGACCCACTTCAGACCGAGTGAAAGAAACATTGTTCAACTGGCTCATGCAGGATGTAGCAGGAAGCACAGTGCTGGATTGTTTTGCTGGCAGCGGCAGTTTGGGTTTAGAGGCTTTATCGCGGTATGCCGATTTTGTGCTGTTACTGGAAAAAGAAGCCAAAGCGGCCAGCTTGCTGAAGCAACATCTAAGCAGTCTGGGCAGCACACAAGCCGAGGTACTACAAACAGATACCTTGCTCTGGTTACAAAAACCAGCACAACGCCAATTTGATTTGGTTTTTATTGACCCACCTTTCCGCCAGAATATGGCAGTGCCCTGCTGTCAGTCTTTAGTCGAACAAGGTTGGCTTAAACCTGGCGCTTTGATTTATCTGGAAACAGAAAAAGAACTGGCATTGGATCAACTGCCTACAGACTGGGTCTTACTAAAGGAAAAAGTGGCAGGGCAACTCGCTTACCGCCTCTGGCAAGCCTGACATGGAACAGTTTGAACAGGATGAATCGGCATTCCATCTGACAATCGATATTGGTAGCACCCTATCACTTCTGTGAGAAGGTGCTATAAGCAAATTGCGAACATTAACGCTTAGCACACGGATTACGACAGCGTAGCGGTTAGCATCCCAGCGGCCGCCGCAGGCCGCAAGTGATGCGCATTGTTAGCAGTGCACGCGCTGCCACAAATATCTAACTGGAATGCTTTTTAACTAAAAAAGTAAATTTTTGATCGTTAAAATTCAGTTCTGTTGGTCGGTCAAGGTCTAAGACAACCTCTGCTTCGCTTTTGTAAGCCCCACCTGCAAAATCGAAGTTAACTAGAACCTGACTTTCAGTTTTTTTACTCACTACAACAGCAAAATTCTGCACTTGCTCGTTTGAAAAAGATGCGCTTTTGCCTTCATCAACACGGAAAACCAGCTCGCCAGAATATTCTGTACCGGCGCTGTAAGAAGCGGAAACATCATAGGTTTCCGCTGAAACAGCCAGGCTCATTCCTAAAACAACAGCACTGATTAGTAATTCCTTCATTTTTAACTTCCTTTTAAGGTTGGGATTAATTGCACTGCAACGCCGCGCTCTGCAGCAAATTTGGAGCGCAGCGGAAAATTTGTCCGACAGCCGCGCCTTGTTAGGGCATTACCTTGGGTAGGGATCAATGACTGATATTTCACTACCGGCAATTCCGCTAATGTAATTGATAATTTCCGTCTGTTGTTCAAAACTTAAATCATGTAATGACTTGTGAAAATTGTAACTAGTATCATCAACAAACTCGATAGAGTAGTAAGGCTTTCTTACGACATTACCATTTGGTGCCTTAAAAGATTTGGTGAGTTCAATAGCCTTTATTTCACTAAACCTGTATTCGGCCTCGCCAACACTAAAGAAGCGATTAATTATAAGTGAACTATTAGTAACTCGAGCGTATGAATCAAGAGATAGAAACGTAAAGACCAAGCATATAGGAATGACAACATATCCCATATACCGTAGAAGCTTCCAAGAATTTACACGAGATTTCTGGTTTCCATATTCTGTATATTCTGCGTATCTTTGCCTTCCTAACAGAGATAGATATAAGTAGTGTAGAGGGACTGCAGACAAAAATATTGCTAGAAATAGTGCAGGAAGAGCCCAAGTTACAGAGGGCTGAGGTATTAAGTATATACTCTTGTCGACGTAAGACATTTGCAAGGCTGATAGGATACTCAGGCCTTTCCAAAGTGTAAAACCAATGGCTGCAGCGAAAACAATTAATAGAAAAGATGCTGCTTTCTCCCAGCGGCCATACTCCTGAGTTAATTCCTCAAGAGATTTTTCTGAATTAGGTGAATGTTTTAGCCCGTCGACATTTCGCATTAGCCCCATAAATATTGGGACAGCAATTGCTGCCGAGATTGCCCCTAGCGTAGCTGGAGAAATATCCATAGTTCATTTGGCCCTAACATTTGTATATTGTGCCGGCACGCTTCCTCTGGTATTACCAGATGACAAACCAGCGTTAACTTATTGATAAAAAGCTATTAATTACAATCAACCACTGCTAGCTGCAACCAAAATCGTGCTGGAACATTATTACTTTTATCTGGCCTGTTATTTTTAGCTTGGCCCACGCTAAGTATCTAAATTAGAGTGTTTTTCCTTCTTCAGCAACAGATAAATGTGCCTATTGATGTACTCAAAGCGTGCCTGTTTTATGATGGAAGCAAATAACTCTGTGTATTCGTCCATATGTGCAGCGAGAGTTGGCAGTTGGCACACGGCTAACAGTGTCAGATCATTGATCAGCCAGTACATATGATACTTAGTACTTAGCGTGCCGATTTAGAAGTGACAAAAAAGGCGCCATCAGGCGCCTTCTTTTTATAAAAAATTCGATTAGCTTGCGCTACGGGCCTTGATGGCTTCCAGTATTGGAGAAGCTGCAAAACCATTGCTTGCTGCCCACTCTAAGTCACCTGATGCTGAAACCTGGCTGCCTGGTAACTGCTTGATGATAAACTCAGCAGTGTCTGCAGCATTGTGTTTAATCGCATGGCGAACTAAAGGTAAACCATCGCACGTAATACCGTCATACACGTTCTTTAAACGCATACGGTTATCAGATAAAGTTTTACGCAGGTTATTCTTGTTGTCATCGGCCACGTAAGCACAGATAGACTGAACCATTTGATCGTTAGCTGATGCCGTTGGGGCAACAAATTGAGCAGCAGCGATGGCGATTAAAGCAACAAATTTAAATTTCATAATAAGCTCCGGTGTTGGCTAACACTGATCATAGGATCAGGCTGATTGGTCTGTATAAACAGGCTGAAACTTCAACAACAGCATGTTAGCTGTTGTTTATCAGCGAACACGAAAGGAGGAGCTTTGATACCAGAAACTGGTGTAGATGCGTCCTACGTAATCATTAGATTACGGCAGCCCAGCCATCGTAGGTTTCCCCTTAGATCTGCAGCTTTGCGTGTACTCCCTTTCGGGAGACTTGCCTTTCGAGCGCGCGCATTTTAAGCAGTGACTGTTTATTATGCAAGAAGAATTTTAAGGCTTTTTAAAAAAGTTAAGGTATTGACTCTAAAAGAACTATTCTTCCAGACAGCAAGACTTTTAGCCGTCTGAATTTTGAATATCAGGAACAAGCTCCATCCCCAGATTGCTTAACCCTTGTTCACGCACCCAGGCCTTTAACATTTGTACCTGCTCACGCTGAAAACCGTCATTTAATGGTGTCACCAGTTCAATCAGCTCCGACAGACAGTCCATTTCATATTCCATCAGCTCGTGATCCCGCACCCACTTTTTTAGTTCAGCTTCAGTGGTGATATCGATCTCTTCAGCCTGATATTCAATTAAGCGGGCCACTGAGGCCTGTGAAATTTTGGCTACATTGACAAACTCAGTCGCATCCTGTGACAAAATGCCGTTGAGCATGGAGTCCAGTGCGGTCGCTGTATCAATAGCAGGGTACACACCAAACATATCAAACTGACTTTGATCCGGTGTCGCCAGCTCTAACTCATTGCATAAACGCTCAAAGTTAATTTTAACCTTTTTCACAAAAAGCCATTCCCACACCAGATTCAAAATATCCCGGCACAACTTGGCATCACCAAAACCTGTCACTTCACTAAACAGTTGATAATTGGGTAACATGCGTTCCAGCAAAGTTGCAGCTATAGCCGCTTGCTGATAAAACCCCAGTTCCCGCATATTCTGGAAGTTGTTTGCTTTTTGTTTCATGTTTTATCCGTTCTGGTCTGGCCGCTCTGGCTGCGCATCATACACAAGAGGCTGCGCTCAGAAAACTCTGTTATTTTTGCCCAGTGTACTATCAGCATGGTACTAATGCGAATATGATCAGAATTCAAGTCAGTCTTTCCCACTCTGAACACAGGTGACTTTATGTTGATGACCATGACCACCCCAGCTTTGTTATTTCCTGCCATCTCGCTGTTATTACTGGCGTATACCAACAGGTTTTTAGTACTGGCTCAACTTATTCGCCAACTGAATACCCGTGAAGGTGGACAAGTGCGGGATATGGCGAAACGTCAGATCGAAAACTTAAGGCAACGCATGTTTTTAATACGTTCGATGCAACGCTGGGGCGTGATTAGTTTTGTACTTTGTACCTTATCCATGTTTTTTCTGTTTATGCAGTGGGCATTAGCAGGTCAGCTTGCTTTTGGTGCCAGCCTCGCCAGCTTAATGCTGAGTTTACTGGTATCGCTATACGAAATTCAGATTTCCTGTAATGCCATTAAAATAGAACTGGAAAGTATGGAGCAAGAGCAGGCTTAACCTGCTCTAAGTTCAGCCAGCTGTTGCTCTAACGCGCTGCAATCCGCTGTTGGGTCCTGTTGCTGGATAGACAAAATAATCTCACCAACCGGCAGGCCAAATTTATACAAGGTAGACTGGTTCATTAGTTGTTGTGGCGTCACCAGATACAACCAGTCTTCCACTTTGACTTCGATCACGCCATCACCATCCGGAATCTGCAACACATATTCCCAATACAGAGTATTGCCAGCTTGTTGCCCTGACGCCTGACCTGTGACATCAGCGGCTGAACCTGTGACTTTTCCGTCTTGATCTACTGCTAATTGCCAAATCCGTTGTTCTACCCGGCCATCGCTGAAGTGAAACAATTCAAATAAAGTACCTTCATTGCCTTGCCACTGGCCACAAAGCTCTGCCGAAAAGCGCACACTTTGTTTGCCTTGCCAGTTTTTAACTACACCATAGGCATTCAACGACCCACTAAAGTAGTCAGGCAAATGAAAGGTTGGGGTTTGCTGCTGATAATCCTGAACCTGATGACTGCAACCCCAAAGCAGCAAGGTGGCAAGCAAAGCGATAAAACGCATATTAAAAACTCCTTTAGCAAGATAAAGAAGCTATACGGAGCGACAGCCAATCTGGCTCAGTCTTGGGCTAAAGCAAAGCAGCAATAAAAAGTAGCCCCCTGGCCTTCCACAGATTCAAAACCAATTAAACCATTCATGCCATGCACCAGCTCTTTTGAAATGGCCAAACCAAGACCAGTGCCTCCAGTTTGCCTGGTATCAGAAGCGTCGGCCTGTGAAAAACGCTGAAAAATACGGTCGCGGAATTTCTCCGGGATACCTGGCCCCTGATCCACCACGGCGATACGCACCATTTGTTCATTCAGACTCAACTCCACCACCACTGTGGCGGCAGCAGGTGAAAATTTAATGGCGTTACTTAAAAAATTTGATAACACCTGAATAAAACGCTTGGCATCCACTCTGATGCTGACATCCGTCATGATGGTCTGAACATGCAGCTGAATATGCCGTTCCTGAGCCATCATTTTATTGGCATCCAAAGCTTGCTGGATTAAGGGCAACACCAGCTCAACTTTTAAATCAAACTGCATTTTTCCTGCTGCTATTTTTTCAATATCCAGTAAGTCATTAATCAATAAGGTTAAACGTTGGCAATTTTTATAGGCGATGCTGATCAGGCTGCTGACTTTTTCCTGCATATCGCCCATCACCCCAGCATGCAACAAACCCAAAGCTCCGGTTATAGAAGTTAAAGGCGTACGCAGTTCATGGCTGACTGTGGAGACAAATTCATTTTTTAACCGCTCTATACGTTTACGGTCACTGATATCCCGCACAGTACAGATGTAAATCAGTCGCCCTTGCCTGCGGATCACTGACAAGGCCAATTCCATCGCAAAGATACTGCCATCCGCACGTAACCCATCCAACTCGCGGTTGCAACCTAATAAAGGTTTTACCCCTGGGGTGGGTAAATAAGCCTGCTGGGATTCCTGCTGTTGTCTCAACACAGCTGGCAGCAGATTGGTGGCATAGTGGCCTAAAAAGTCTTCAGCCTTGCAGCGGAATAAATCCTGGGCGGCAGGGTTCATACTGGCAATACGGCCATTTTCATCAATAGTGATAATGCCATCCACCACGTTGTTTAAAATGGTTTGAGTGTGCTGAGCATATTCTTTACTTATTTGCTCTGCATCTTTGCGCTGCGCTACTGATAAAGTTTGCGCCATGATGGCTGCAACAGCACTGACAAAAGCTTCTTCGTCGGAATACCATTGTCGTTGCGGGCCTATATGTTCAAGACACAACACCCCTACCACTTTACCGGCAATAATAATACCTGCATCGAGCATAGAACTGATGCCTAAAGGTTTCAGATAAAGTTCAGCAAACTCACTGGTGGCAGGGTCGTTAATCGCATCATTGGCACAGATCCAGCCACGCGAAGCGACAGCGGCAAAATACTGCGGGTAATCCGCTCTTCGTAACAACAGCTGACCTAAATGCTGTTCACCTTCGTGTTGGTGTAAGGCCAAACAAAACATTTCGTCGCCTTGCTCAGACAACATCCAGACACTGACTCTGTTACAAAGCAGGGCCAAAGATGTTGCCTGCACCAGATTTTTAGCGAAAGCCAGACTGTCTCCAATGGCAACAGCTTCATCCACCACCAGTTGCGCCAAAGTACTGCGTTGACGTACGGTCCGATCCTGACTGTCTTTTTCCGCAGACTCAGACTTTTTCCTGCTGCTGATATCCAGGCAAATCAGCACAAATCCTGTCAGTTGGCCTTGCTCACTGAATACGGCATCACACTCCAGACTCAACCAGCAAGCCTGACCTGATGTGCTGTAACACAACAGCTCTTCAGAAAAACCTGAGCCCCCGCTAATAGCCTGATGAATACGTTGCAGCGCTAAAGCATCCGCTTTTTGATTGGCTAATACCTGGGTTATAGCTTTAGCCTGTAAAGAACTGGCCTTGTAACCGGATAAACGTTCATAAGCCGGGTTGACCCATTCAATATAGCCCGCAGTATTGGTCACAATCACGCCATTACTGGTTCGGCTGACCACCAAAGACAAACGTTCCAGCGATGCTGTGCCTTGCTCTACTTTATGCTCCAGTTGTGCAAAAGCATCGCTGAGTTTAGTCGCCATCATGCTAAAAGAGTGGATCAGGCCATTAAGTTCAAAAACCGGGGTCTGATACAGTTCAAAATCTGTTCTGTCGCCACTGGCCAGCATATCCGCCCGGCGATGCAAAGCTTCTATAGGTTGCACCAGTTTACGGCTTAACACAAAAATCAACAGCGCCCCCACTATCACGGCTAACAAAATTAACCATAAAGCCTGCAAAGAATTTTCATCGACAAAACTCATCAGTGGTTGCTGTGGCAGAACCACTGCGATGCGCAGCTTTAAACCTTGTGGATCACTGAACTCGGTATAGTTCAGCAAATAATGTTCACCATCCAGTTCCAGTTGCTGCTGACCTTCGTTGTGTTTTTGCCCGCTCAGTACAGCAGCAGCTTTTTGCAGTAAAGGGTGTTCGCTTTGACTGGCCATCAGTTGAGTAATTTCGGCTCCACGTTCACTAACCAATGGCGTCTGAGTGGATGAGGCAATCAGGTAACCTTGCTGATCTGTGATAAAAATCATGCCATTGCCTGCCACGGGCTGGGCCTGCAGATACAACTCCAGATGACGCAAGCTCATATCTGCAGCAATGACGGCCTCTAACTGACCGCTTCGGTTGTAAGTGGGCGCCGCCAATCCTACGCCAAGTCCGTCATAGGATTGATATTTGTAGATCGGATACCAGCTGGGTTTACCTTGTTGCACTGCATGCTGAAACCAGCTGCGGGTTCTGACATCATAGGGGATGCCTTGTTCCAAAGCTGCACCAGGTAAACCCACTTCCTGCAAGGTGTAACGCACCCGGACTAAATCTTGCTGATTCATAGAGCTGATCAGGGTCAACTGACCATCACCAACATCTCTGTTGACCGCCAGATAACGACCATTGGCAAAACCAGCTGAGACATAGGTTAAATAAGGAGCACTACGAATTTGCACTGTCATAAAACGAGCCAGATCCTGCTCTGATTGCAGGTCCAGAATACCGCTGTCTATGGATTGCAGGGTGGAATCCAATACAGTTTTTGGCACTGCCAATAAATAGTGCAAATGAGAATTCACGCGCAGGCTGATCTGGTCAGCCAGTTTTTCGCCATAACTCAAGGCCGCATGTTGTCCGTTGACATAAGAAATCAGACTGACCAGTCCTGCGGTCAGAATAAACAGCAATAAGACAGGCACTGTAAAAAAGAGCCGCAAGGACATTCCGTTGTGTAAAGGGCGCTTTGACCGCATAAAGACAAAAAACTCCGATTCTGACTTTGTCGACAGTTCCAGTATAGCGGTAATAATAGGGATTACGGCGCCTTAAATCAGCGACTTAGCAATTTCAGTGGATCAAGCCAAGCTCTAAAGCCAAGAGCACAGCACGAGTTCTGTCACGCACCCCTAATTTAGCCAAAATGCTGGAGATCTGATTCTTAATAGTGCCCTCAGATTTATACAGCGCGCTGGCTATTTCTTTATTGGCATAACCCGACGCCATCAATTGCAGAATTTGCAGTTCTTTGTCGGATAACTCTTCAATAGCGGCAGGGCGCGGGAAATTACTGACCGGGTTCAATCCTGACAACAAACGTTCTGTGATGGTACTTTGAAAACAGGTGCCGCCTTGCTGCAGGGTTTGAATGGCAGAGACTAAACTGTCGAGCGACACGTCTTTGAGTAAATAGCCTTTAGCTCCAAGCTGGATGCTTTTTAACACCAGATCATGCTCTTCAAAAGTAGTCAGAATAAGCACGGGCGTTTTCAGTTGCTGTTGCTTCAGCAGCTCCAGTGTGGCGATGCCATCCACTTTGGGCATAGATAAATCCAATAAAATCACGTCTGGTTGATGCAACTGCACCAGCTCCACCACAGTCGAGCCATCCGGGGCTTCGGCAACCACATCCACCTGGCCAGACAGCTGCAATAGGCTTTTAATGCCCTGACGGATCAGCATTTGATCGTCCACCAACAGCACACGCAAAGTCATGGTTGAATTCCTGAAGGTAAAGTGACTTGTAAACAAAAGTGGTTGTCTTTCACTTGCCAGACCAAAGTACCGGCACATGAAGCCACTCTCTCCTGCATACCTGTTAAGCCATTGCCCGCTTTCCAGTCAGGCGAAACTTTGCCGTTGTCATCAATCATCAGGTGCAAAAATCCATCCACAAGCTTTACCGACAGATTAAACTCTGTAGCCTGACTATGTCTTAAAGTATTAGTTAAAGCTTCCTTCACAATCAACAGCAGTTGCTGTGCAACTTTCACATCGGCAACGTCTGCATCCCGGGGGCAATCCCAGTTCACCTTCAGTCCCGGTAATTCAGTCAGAAGCGTCTCCAGTGCCTGGTAAATAGAAAACTGCTGCTGTTCACGCAAGGCACTAACCGCTTCACGCACATCCGACAACAATAACTTCGCGATCTGATGGCATTGATCCACTTTGGCTTTGGCTTCGCCTTGGGTTAAATGTCCTGCGACCTGCAAGTTAATAGTTAAAGCAGTTAAATGATGACCCAACACATCATGTAAATCCCGGGCTATACGGGAACGCTCCTGCTGCTGAGAGGCCATCATCAACAGATCCTGAGTCGCCAGTAATTGCTGATGGGTTTGCTGCAATTCTTGTTTGGCTTTTTGTTCAGAACGAGCCTGATTGGTCATCAACAAAGCAAAAAAGTGAAAGCTACTGAACAATAACCCGGTGATCCACATTGAGCGTTGTTCCAACGTAGAATCCACACCATACCAAAGCCCAAGCAGCGCAATAGTGATCAACACAGCCGTTCGCATCGACACCAGATAAGGTAACACTGACACCCAGATAATGCTCAGGATCGCCAGAAAATCCCAAGGCAGCATCCAATTCAACACCAGAGCAGACAAAAGCTGCAGGATATAACCAATGAACGCTAAGCGGGGTAAGGGCCCATTACGTTCATCACTGCGGGTGACCATAAAAAAACCAGCGCCGTTTAGCAGAAATAAAGGCACAACCCAAGGCCACAACGACCAGAGTCGCTCATGGGGCCAACTCAGGTATAAAGTCAGGCCAAACACCAAAAACCAGGTGAGTAACCCCGCCAAAACATCCCATGCTATTGAATACTTTAATTTCATTGCGGCTTTAATGATCGTTGCTGCGTTGATTTGCAGTATGCCTTATTTAGAGGCTGGCTCAATAGGCCAAAAGTCACAGTCAAAAGTCCTGACTTATGGCACCTGTAAAAGCAAAGCTGAAGTTTTAGTCTGACATCATCTGCTAAAGGGAGACTAATGATGTTAATGCTACATAGCCTGTTATTAAAACTACATATTGCTTTAGGTGTCATTGCACTGCTGCTGTTCTGGTTGCCCATGCTAAGCCGCAAAGGCAGCTCGTTACACCGCAGCTCAGGTCGTTATTATGGTCACATTATGAAGGCTGTGGCCTTAAGCGGTCTGGTGATGACCAGTCTGGTCTGGTTTGATCCTATAGGAATTAAAGGTGCGGCTCTGTTAGTCGATGGCCAAATCCAGCAGCGCAAATTAAACTTTTTTATGATGCTTAACCTGTTCCTGTTTTTACTTAGCCTGCTGACCTGGGTCACTATACGTCATGCCACAGGGACTCTGTTATGCAAACAAAACCGTGATCCGCTGAAACACTGGAGCTACCAGGCGCCTGTCTGGCTGCTTGTGATCGTCGCCCCCTATGCTGCCTGGCAAGGTTTTAAATTTGGTATGCCACTGGTGATGGTGTTTGCCGGTATATCATTGATCACCTGCTTTAGTATTCTGAGTTACCTGCATACAAAAACTGTGACAAACAACCGCTGGTTAATAGAACATGCCTCCGCCATGATTGGTTCTGGTATTGCAGCCTACACCGCATTTTTTGCCTTTGGCGGCCGCGCTTTATTTGAAGAGTTATTAACAGGCCACTGGATGATGGTGCCATGGCTGATCCCCAGCCTGATAGGTATCCCAGCAACTATCTGGTTTAAACGCCGCTTATCTCAACCAATAAGGAGCCAGGCGTCATAATCTGTACAACCGAAGGGAAATCGATTAAAAAATTTCCCTTTTAATTTAATAACTTAAAAACACCTCAAAAATATTCCTGCTTTTTTGTTAAATCAGGCAAACTATTTTCAGACCTGATACGACTTATCATCAATACAACTTCATCACAGATCAAAAGTGTTTAAACGCAGCGACGAGAGCTTAATAGAAAAAGCCATAGGCGGCGATGCCAAAGCCTGGCAGCAATTGGTGTCGAGATATCAGGCGCCCCTGTATTATTTTGGCCTGCGTTTACTGGGTTCGCCCGATGACGCCCGCGATTTATTGCAGGATGTATTGATGGTGCTTTGCCGTAACCTGGCGCAGTACCGTGGTGACAGTTCGTTTAAAAGCTGGTTGTTTGGCATCGCCAACTACAGGGCTATGGATATGCTCAGGAAGCGTAAAGCAACCACAGAGTTTACCGACGACCATGATTTTTATGATGATGAAGCACCAAGTTTTGAACAACAACTTTATGGCCAGCACACGCAACGGATGGTGCAACAGCAGTTGCGAACTTTACCGCCAGAGCAACGACTGGTAGTGGAATTGCGGTTTTACCAGCAGTTTACTTTTGATGAAATTGCCGATCAGCTGGCGCTGTCGAGCAATACCATCAAATCCAGATTTTATGCGGCCTTAGATAAACTGCGTACGCAGTTGGAGTTAACAGATGTCGAACAGTCAGCAAATTTTTGAAGCATGGCTGGCCGGAAAATTGACGGCCAGCGAATGCGAACAGCAGCTGGACCAGAACAGTGAATGGTACAGCCGTTTCCAGACAGCGCAGGTGATTCAGCGTCAGGCCAAAGCGCCCTTTTTCGCGCCGGTGCCTGAAATTGACAGCATGTCGATGTTTGCCCAGCAATGGCAGAGACCCACAAAAAGTCATAGCTGGTGGCCAAAGTTGAGTGTGGCTTTTTCCGTCCTGGCTTTAGTGATCAGCCTGTCGCCACTGGAAATGCAAATGCAGGACAGCGGCCTGACGTTAAGCTGGCGTGGCGCACAACAAATGCAACAGCAACAACTGGAAACCTTGCTGGCAAGCTATCGCAAAGAGCAGCAGGATTATATCCAGACTCAGTTGCAGGGTACGCAACAGCAACAGGCATCGCAGCTGATTTTGCTGAAGGATTATTTAACCGAACAACAAACCAAAGAAAGACGCACCGACATGCTGGAACTGGTTGAATACCTGAATCAGCAACGTCAGTCTGACTGGCATTACTGGCAGGAAAATTACCAGCCAAGCCAAGCCAGACTGGATCTTGGTACATCACAGAACACTCAGAACAGATAACCTAGTGGAGTAACAAACTCATGAAGCTATTCAGCAAAGTCTCCTTGTTGGCAGGCCTTATTATCGCAAGTACGGGTTTAACAGCAGCCGAAGTCAATGGCCGCCTTGGACAAAACCTGAAAATAATGCAGGACATACTGCAAACCTCGCTGGGCGGTCAGGAACATTCCAGCATAGGCCGGATCCAACACAGTTACCTGATGGGACAAGGTGTTGCATTCAGAGTCGACAGCAACAGTGGCTGGTTACGCCATTTTGTTATGCCTCCGATGCCGCCTATGCCTCCTGCGGCACCGGGAGCTCCGGGTACTGCGATGGCAGTTGCCACTAATGTAGCCAACTCCATCAGCATCTCGGAAAATGGCAATAGCTTTAGTTTTAGCTTTGATGAAGAGGCTATTGAAGAAATGGCGGAAGCCGCCGAAGCTTTGGCTGAACAGCAACAGGATCAAAGTGAAAAACTACGTGATTTGCGGGAAGAACGCCGGGATATAGAACGGGATTTACGGGATTACGAACGGGAAAAACGCGATATCGAGTTTTCGTCTAAAGTCAGTAAGCTCACTGCGGAGCAGCAAAAGGAGCTAAAAGAGATTAACCAAAAGTCAGAACAACTGAAAACTCAGCTGGCCCAGTTACAAAAGAGCCTGACCGAGCAGGAGCAGGAATACAATAAAAAACGCGCTGAGCAACAAAAGCTGGCAGCACAACGCCAGACTGAGCTGGTGGCAAAAGTGGGGCAGGTATTCAGCAGTACTTTATGTGATTACGGTGCCAGCTTACGTGATTTAAAAGAGCAGGAGTTTGTGTCTTTTCAATTGAGCTTATCTGGCCGTAATAACGCCAAAGATCACTATTGGGTGGTGAAAAAAGCCGATATCAACCAGTGTGTCACAGGCAAAATTGATGCACCGGCTTTATTGAAAAAAGCCAGTTATTACCAGTACTAACAGCTCTTCCCCTCAGACAACACAGAGGCTCGCTTCTGTGTTGTCTTGACAGCAGTTCATCTTCTGACGTACAAAGCCGCAATTTCACAGCGAAATACGGCGGAACCGTCTTTATGTCCTATCAGTGGCCCTGCATAACAAATTGGCTTGAACAACTAGCCAGCCCTTTTTATCAGCAAGGCTATGTGGTGCTGGAACAGGCTATTCCGGCGGATTTATGTCAGGCTTTGTATCAGGACGTACAACAACAAGAGCTAAAAGCAGCAGGCGTTGGCCGTCAGGGCCAGCATCTGTTGGACTTACAGGTGCGACGGGATCAAACCGCCTGGCTGAATGCTGATAACCCGGTGCAACAGCAGTATTTGCATATGATGGCACAACTGCAACACGATATGAACCAGCGCTGTTTTTTAGGTTTAATAGATTTTGAAGCGCATTACGCCCGCTACCAGCAAGGTGACTTTTATCAGAAACATCTGGATGCTTTTGTGGGGCGTTCTAACAGAGTGCTCTCCACTGTCTGTTATCTGAATACAGCAGAGCAAGGCGGCGAGCTGGTTTTGTATGACGAACAGGATCAACTGTTAACTAAAGTTCAGCCTAAAGCCGGTACTCTGGTGGTGTTTGAAAGTTGTCGCTTCCCGCATGAAGTATTGCCCGCATCGGAACCCCGCTACAGCATAGCGGGTTGGTTTCGGCATAACAGCAGTATTCAGGGCCGGATCGATCCAGCGCTCTAAGCAGAAATAGTATCAGCCTATAACAAGTCCAGACCTATACCTGCAAACAGCAATAAACCACTGTAGTGGTTATTTAAGAAAGCCTGAAAACAACCTGCCCTGCCCTGAGTTTTCGCCTGCCAGTGTTGGTGGATAAAACTCAGCAATACCAAAACCAAAGCGGTATAAAAAAACAGGCCAAGACCATTTTGCTGCCCTACCCAGGCCATCAGTACTAAAAACATCAGCTGTAAGCTGGCTATAACAGGATGGCAATAACGACCAAACAACAAGGCGGTGGATTTCACGCCTATCCTCTGATCATCATTCATATCCACCATGGCGTAAAAAGTGTCATAAGCGACAGTCCAGAGCAAATTCGCCAGATACAAAGCCCAGACCCACAAAGGGACAGAGCCTGTGATGGCCATAGCGGCCATAGGAATGCCCCAACTATAAGCTGCACCCAATACAAACTGTGGCAGGTAGGTGAAACGTTTCATAAAAGGATAAAGCACAGCCAGAACCACCGCCACCAAAGCCAGTAATACAGTGGCGAAATCCAAAAACAACAGCAGGCTGGCACTGCACAGCAACAGTACAATAAAAAGCTGTAAAGCTTCGTCGCTACTGACCAGTCCGGCAGCCAGTGGCCGGGCTTTAGTGCGTTCCACATGACCGTCAAAATGACGGTCGGCGTAATCATTAATAACACAACCAGCAGAGCGCATCAGTACAACGCCGACACTGAATACAGCAAGCAACGTTAAATCCGGCAGGCCGGATGACACAAGCCACAAAGCCCACCAGGTCGGCCATAGCAGCAAATAAATACCAATAGGCCTGTCCAGGCGCATTAACTGGCGGTAATAAGGCCACTGTTGCCATTGCAACTGCCATCTCATAGCTCAAGCACTCCAGGTAAAAAGATTTCCTGCACCAATAATTCTTGGTTTTGTACTGAAAAAACAGATCGTCTGGCCCAAAGTTCGTTTTGCATCCCCACTACAGGCAACTGCAATCCGGCTTCAAGTAAAGCCACTTCAATACCACCACGCTCTAAACTGGCGTGCTGGAAAATATATTCACCTAATGGCTGCGCTCCCAAACGAGCTAACGGCTCCATTTTTTCCAAGGTGGATTCTGGCAACCAGCTTTGCGCATAGACACAAGGCTTGTTATCACACCAAAGGATCACATCGCGTTTTAAGCCCTGCGGCTGTTGCCATTGCTGCTGTAAAAAATCCGGCAGCCTTTGCCAGTGCTCTGCCACCAATTCCAGCCTGAAAGTCTGACAATGACTTTTCAGCAATGCTGTTAGTGAACCCTGACATAACAACCAGGGTTCAAGAGCATCAGGAAATTGCAGCTGTTGGGCGCTTTGCCACACTGCATTCAATTGGAAAAGACTATCTGTGCTGTGCATAAAATTAAACTGCAGCTAAGTTGCCGCGCATCATAACAATTTTGCCATCGTATTGGTATGTAATGCCTTTGAGGGAAAAATTGATTACCATAGCGCCATTAGTTAGTCGCCGCCCCTTTGCCTTATGACCCATTACCACACCTTAATTGTCGGAGCAGGTTACGCTGGTTATAGCCTTGCCAAAGAACTGCGTAAACTAGACCCAGAGCGCAGCATCTGCCTGATCAGCAGCGACAGCGCTGATTACTACTCCAAACCTTTGCTGTCCAACGGCTTTAGCAAACAAAAAAGCGCGACCGATTTGGTCCAGAAAACCGCAGCGCAAATGGCCACTGAGTTGACTATTGATATAAGGCCATACTGCCAGGCCTTGCAGATCCATACAGAATCACATCAGCTGCTGACAGATAAAGGATTGATCCAGTATCAGCAACTGGTGCTGGCGACAGGAGCCAGCCCGGTGAAACTGTCATTGCCCGCAGCGACACAAGACTTAATCTGTTCAGTGAATGACTTAACTGACTACCAGAATTTTCTGCAACTCAGTCAGGGCAAACAAAAGATCACTGTGTTAGGCGCAGGTTTAGTTGGCATCGAATATGCGAATGATTTAGCTGCCGCAGGGTTTCAGGTATCGGTGATAGCGCTGGAGCAACACCCTTTAGCTCAACTTCTGCCGCCTGCACTGGGTGAGCTGTTGCAGCAGCAGTTAAGCGCATCAGGCGTTGAGTTTTATTGGGGATCGTCGATAAAAGATGCTCAGCTAACCCAACAGCAATTAAACCTTCAGCTTGCCGATGGCCGCAGTCTGGAGACAGAATTGATCTTATCTGCAGTGGGTTTAAAGCCAAACCTGCAGCTTGCGCTGCACGCTGGCATAGACTGCAACAAAGGCATAAAAGTGGATCAGACTCTGGCAACTTCAGCCGCTGATATCTATGCTTTGGGCGACTGTGCAGAAATCTGTGGCTATAACCTGATGTATATTCAGCCTATTAGTTTATCTGCCAGAGCTTTGGCTTCGACGCTGACAGGCAAAAGTACAGCAGTGCAATTTCCCGTCATGCCGGTGATAGTTAAATCGCCGGCTTTGGCTGTTGTCAGTTGGCCTGTTGCGCCTCAGCAGCAAGGCGAGTGGTTCTATGAAGGACAAGGAATGGATTGGGTTGCGAAGTTTCAAAGCCCGTCAGGTCAGTTACTTGGTTTCGCCCTGACCGGAAAAATGGTAGCGCAACGTTTGCGACTGGCAAAAGAAATGCCAGCTTTGATAGCTTAACGTCGGGCCTTCGGGTAATATCCTTTTTTGAATGTTTGATAAAAATGAAAGAGTAATTCGGATGAAAAAAGCGCTGACTTGTTTTGTTTTTTTATTGTTAAGCCAAAACCTTTGGGCTCAGAACGCAGCCAATGCCCCGATAAAAGTCAATTATGCTTATTTTGGTTTTGATCCGGATATAGTCACTAACTATGTGACTCCAACCACTGAAGAACTGGGTTATGTTCGGGTGACTATGGAGTTGATGATTATGGACAAAAAATATCTGGATGTTATTGAGCATCACGAACCGCTGATCCTGGATAAGATTGTGTTTGCCTTTGGTCGTGAAAACGGCGATACCATCCGTTCATTAACAGGGCGTGAAGAAATTCGCTTAAAAATTCTGAATCAGCTACGCGATACCCTGAAAAAAGAGACAGGTCAGGATGTTTTAAAAGACGTATTGTTTACTAAGTATCTGTACCACTAACCACCAGAGCCTGGCTCACCGTACCTTCAGCGCTGTACGGTGAGAGCCTTGTTTGCAGCTACCAGTAAAACAGCACAGAACATGCCTGTCAGTAAGCCTGCTAAATGTGCCCAGTTTGCCATCGAAATCCACAGTAGATCAAAAAAGCCAATCACCAGCCAAATCAGCATAAAACCTATTAAACCAGTGCTGATCTGCAAACCCCAGTTCGGTTTTAACCAACCACAGATCCAATAAAAACCAAATAAGCCATACACCAAGCCTGACATACCACCAAAATTAGCACCAACCATCACAAACTGTGCAAGGTTGGAAAACAACAACACCAACAGGGTCAGACTCATAGCGACCACACGGCCTGATTTCAGCTCCAGAGGCCCCAACAAATACCAAACCCAGATCAGGTTAAACACCAGATGAGAGCCGGAAAAATGCAACCAGCCCGGCGTAAACCAGCGCCAGCCTTGTTCCAGACTAAGCCCAAGTTCAGGTTTGAGTTGCAAAGCTGCCAAAGCAGACCAGGGATCCACTTGTTGCCAGCCGTACACCAGCAATGTCGACAACCAGACCAGATGACAAAACCAGCCACCATTCGCCCATAACTGTTGCCAGTAACCCGATAAACCCGCTGAGCCTGTACTTGAGTCCACCACTTCCGCCCTGTCCCATGCTGCAGCCTGATAGCGGTCGGCATAAGGATTTAACAAAAAGCGTTCTAACTCAGCAACCACCAGCTCTGCATGTTCAGGTGCACTCCAAAGCTCAGCTTGCTCTGCAGAATGCACCACCACACTGACATCCAGTTGCTGACTTTTACAATAATCAGCCAGACTCAAAGCCGCAGCGGAAGAAGCAAAATCACCAATTTTAATCATGGGAGTCCGTAACAAAAGGCAATTGCTGACGCCAGGCTTCAAAACCACCATCCATACTGAATACAGTTTCAAAACCTTGTTGTGCTAAGTACTGAGCAGCACCCTGACTGGAATTGCCGTGATAACAGACCACCACCACAGGAGTTTCAAATTCAGTTTGTTGGATAAACTGATTCAGACTGCCGTTGGTTAAATGGAAAGAATCAGCAATATGGCCTGATGCATAACTTTGCTCGTCACGAATATCGACGACCACTGCTTTATGCTGCTCTATTTGCTCCAGCGCTGTGGCTACTGAAATACGACTGAATTCACTCATGGGTCACTCCGTTACGGCTCAAACTTCAGATTGATGACGCTATAGTAGCCCAGCTGACACGCCTTGAGTACCATCGCTTATGCCGGATCCGCTGAACTGCAGGTAATTGACGAAGAAATAATCAGCCTGAAGCAGCTAAATACCGCATTAAAACACCAAGTTAACAATTACAGCTTTAGCTAAAGCAGAAGCTTAGGTAAAATAGCGCGCCTTGTTGGTTTGGAAACAGAATACCCATGTCAGATAGTCCCTTGTATTTAATTTACGATCCTGCCTTTGATGATATGGACGCCGAAGGCTGCCCGGGATTTGGTTTTATACTGGTGTTTGACGAGCAGGATCTGGAGAGCTACCAATCCGGTGAAAACCCACCTTTTCCGGCTGTCTCTATGTTATTTACCGATCATGCCGATGGCAGTATCAGTGGCGACTTATTGGGTTGGGCACAACTGGATGCAGAAATTTTTCAGCAATTCCCTTTGGGTCAGTTCTTTCAGTTGATGGAACAAGCCGCTCAGGTCGCTATCAACGCTTACCGTCAGGTGGGTCAAGTGCCGGATAAACTGATAGCTCAGTTATTGCCAGATGATGATTTAATTCAGTTTGATGTGCAGTTTGCCACCCTTGAACTGAATGATGCCGAAGCAGAATCACAGCTGGCACAACAAATGATGTCAGGCCGGCCTTATTTAGATTCTTAGTAAACAGATGGCTTGAAACATAAAGTAAAAAGGAGACTGTGCTGTCTCCTTTTTAGTTAGTAAAGCAGCAAAGCCTAAGGCTGAGCTTCATAACCCGTGATATCGCCAATATCAGTGGGTAATAAGCCCTTCAGCATTTGAGGAGTATAAGCCCCCGCATTGCTCCATAATACCCAGTCTATATCGCCCAGATAACTGCTGCTTCCGGCATCACCAATCTGCAGGTAATTATCTGTATTGGTGCTGGCAGGACGCATCGTCACGCCTTCAAGAGCAAGCAGCGGCGTGTTATTTCCTTCTACATAAACCGCAACATTACCCGTAGTCGGTGAAGTCATGCTGATGGTAAAGTGATACACCCGGTAGACACTCATATCAATAGCATCAGGTTCATTGCCTTTACCCGCTGTCACCGAAGAACCATTGTTGGCATTTTCCAGCTGTACACCCGAGTTGTTGCCGTCATTACGGAACACTATTTTCAGACGACTGGTATCGCTGCTCGCTGCCAGATCCCCTAAAGCAATTTCAGTTTCAAGGATACGGTTGCCACCTACATTGCCTTTTATCCCCATCAATAAAGTAAAGAACTTCGGATAAACTCCATCGTCCGGCAGCACATTAGTCAGCTTGGCCCGGCTCCGATCCGCGCCGCTTGCTGTACTGTCAAAACGCACAGTGCCATCACCATTGAGGCTAAATAAATTAGGTTCGTCTGCTCCACCGCTTTGTTGCCGGGCAAACTGACTTAAAGTGCCATCAGCTAATACCACAGCATTGGCAGCAAAAGGATCCTGACTGCCATCATAACTGGCCCAATCAACCTGAGCCGGAGGGTCGATTGGGTCAATTGGAACCGGATCCGGATCAGGAGTTGGCTCCACAGGTTCTGGCACAGCACAGAGTCCTGGGCTGGGGGGCGTGTCTATTTTGCCAACACCTGCATAAGCCAGCACTGTGGCTTTCACATTATGTACAGGAATCAGGTTGGCCTGATAGTTATAAGGTACATTCAGCTCACCCGTTGATTGTGGATTTGCGCCAGCCACTATGCCGTCTGCAGGGCTTTCAACCCAACTGATATTTTCAAACAGATTGTCAATCAGTTGCCAATATCCGGGCTCTTGACTGTACATAGACATCACCGGGTTTCTCATATTGGCAAAATGATTGTGTTCAATACGGATCACAGCCCCCATTCTCGAATTAATGCCACTTTCCAGCGCGCCATCATAATAGTTGTTGTAAATATGGCCTTTACCGTACCGGAACAAAGGCAAACGTGAATTTACGTTCTGCCAGTGGTTGTGATGGTAAGTTAAAGTGCGCTCAAAGTTGTCACTGTCAGACGAGCCTGACAGTGAGGTTTTCCAACTGTTATGGAACTTATTAAATGAGATCGTAATAAACTGTGCATCCCCTTTCGCATCGACCAGACCGTCGTAATAATCTTTCACCTGATCGTCAGTCAAAGCAGGATCATTCACCGTCAGGCTGTTGTAAATTTCATTGTGATCAATCCAGATATTACGAACCGGCCCTTCCATACTGATCCCATCACCCGGAGCCCCCAGGTTGGCCCGTACATGGTGAATACGTAAGTTACGGATAATGATGTTATTGGCACGGACAATATTAAAACCTATACCGGCCATTTCACCCTGAGTACCTAAACCCAGGATAGAAAGATCTGACACATCTTTAATATCAATACGGCTATTTTTGGCATTTTGTAAGGTAATGGCACCGTTTACCCAAATGGTCAGCGGTCTGGCCGGATCTTTGTTTTGAATAGCGTTGATCATCTCTTCGCCTGTACAGACTGTAACTTCTACTTTATTTTCGCCGCTGCCCCCTGTGGTACCACCATTTTCCGAAGCATAACCATAAACAGTGTCCAGATTGGTTAATGCCACGACACTGGTATCCGGCGGAGGAGTGACCGCGTTGTTGTCCGGTACCGGCGTTACTTCGTCGTCTGAGTTGTTACAACCTGCCATCAGGCTGGTGCTGATCAGTATGGCAAGCAAAGTTTTATTTAACGTCATTATGTTACCCTTTGTCCCGGGCTCAGCTTGTTAGATACAGCGACAACAACTGGATACCCTGTTGATTTTATTATAGTTAATTTAGGGGAAGTCAAAATTCAGGTTTCTTCACGATAAGACAGCCGACTCAATCTTTGTCTTTCCTCCGTTATTGGTTATGAAGAAAATATGTACAACTGGCAATGATTCAGCCGAATAACAGGTGGCTTTTGCATGGAAGTTTCGCATGTGATACAAAACCGAGCTCATGCAGGCAGATCCGCTGACAATGAACCGCCGTAATTGATCAACTAGGAGGTGTCATGACTCACCACAAATTACATCTGCCCCAGAAAATCTGCGCCTGCTGTGGTTTAGCTTTCAGTTGGCGGAAAAAATGGCAAAAAAACTGGCCTGATGTGAAATATTGCTCAGAGCGCTGTCGGCGGAAAAAGTGACCTTCGGCCTATTGTAAACACAGGCCCAACTCCTGTTAAATAAGGGTTAACCTATAACGCAGGATCCGTTATGAAAACTCTGTATCTTTTCGCCGCTTTAAGTAGTTTCCCCTTACTAGCCAGTGATTTAAGCTCATACGATTTATTGCTCGAGCAGGATAAATTCCGTCAGTTACAACAACAGCTAGATAAGACAACCAATTTACCCGATAAAGAACTGTGGGCACTGCAACTGAAAACCATGCTGGGCTTGCGCCAATCTGAACAGGCAGAACAATTGGCTAATCAGGCGCTTAAAGCCTATCCACAAGATGCAGAGCTGCTGCGTCTGGCGGCATTAAATCAATTTAATCTGGCGCAAGAGAGCAGCATTTTTTCTGCAGGCTCTTATGCCAAAGCGGGTCTAGCTTTACTGAAACAGGCAATGGCTGCGGATCCAACAGATTTGGAAACTCAACAGACTCTCATTGGTTTTTACCTGCAGGCTCCTGCTATTGCTGGTGGCGACACGGAAGAAGCGAAAAGACTAGCGAGAGCTATGGCGGAAAAACATCAGCCAGAAGGTACCTTAGTGAGTATCAACGTATTAATGGACGATGACAAACTACCGCAGGCGATTCAGCTCGCAGAACAACAACTGCAACAGCATCCAAAACACCCCGCTTTATTAGGCGCTTATGCAAATTTACTCAGCTTAAATAACGACCCGGCCAATGCTTTTATTCAGTATCAAAAAGCAGCTACTGCAGCGACAGATTTGTCAGAGCAGCAAGGTTACTACTATCAACTGGGTCGCTTAGCTGCGACAGCCCAACAAGATCCACAACTCGGTCAGCAGGCACTGTTGGACTATTTAGCTTTTTATCAGGACAGTGACAACGCCAGATTCAGCTGGGCACAATTACGATTAGCCCAGATTTATCTGGTACAAAAACAGCAGGATAAAGCAAAAGAGTTGCTACAGCAGATCAAAAACCAGCAGCAGGACGATGATCGGCTGCAAAGCGAGCTAAAAAAACTGGAAAAACAACTGAAAAAGGCTTGAAACCCACTCTGTCTGAACGGGATCTTCTGATCCCGTTTTGCTTTTTACGCACGGGCCTTTTACTATATGCACTTTATTTCATCACTCAGTACGCCGGAACCGCAGCATGGCAAAAGCAATTAATATGGCCGAGGTAGAAAAAGCGTTAAGTGGCTTTACTATTCCTCCTCAGCCCACTGTTTTACTTAGTATCAAAGCAGAAATTGAAAGTGATGATCCCAATATCAAACGTATTGCTGAACTGATCAATCAGGATCTGGGGATAGCTGGTTTTACTTTAAAAGTAGTGAACTCAGTGTATTTTGGTCTGCGCCGTAAAATCAGCTCGGTAGAACATGCCTGTAAGTTTTTAGGTTTAAATCGGGTGATTAAATTAGTCAGCTCTGTGGTACTGAGATTTACCTTAAGCGAAGGCCGGACGGACAGATTTACTGAAAATCTGTGGCAAAGTGCAGCCAATGTTGCCAATGCAGCAACCTTACTAGCCCAACAGTTGCGTTATGGCACTGATTGCGCTGACGATGCCTACAGCTTAGGCTTATTCCATAATGCCGGTATGCTGCTGATCAGCAGCCAGTTTAAAGATTATGCCAAAGTGCTGAAACAAGCTCATTTGGCTGGTATCAGCATGTCAGACGCCGAAGATCAGAATTTTCAAACCACCCACGAACTGCTGGGCTATATGATAGCTCAGTCCTGGGGTTTAGCGCCTGAGCTGACCAATGTGATTGCGTACCACCACAGCCATGCGCTGATCCTGGCGTCTGATGATATCTACGAAAAACGTTTGTTTGCGTTGCTGAAACTGGCGGAGCATATGACGGATGAAAGCAAAGTTTTGCTGGATTTAGATATGGATCCGGAGTGGGACCAATATAAAGCCACTATTCTGGATATTCTGGAACTGGATGAACTGGCCCTGCACGACTTAGGCGACTACTTGCAACAGCAAGGTGTGCCTAATAGATACCACGCTTAAGACAGGGAGCTTAGGCTCCCTTTGTTTTTAGAACGCCTTTATTCACTAACCAGAGTTATATTCAAGATGCGTATTGTTTTAGCCCCAATGGAGGGCGTGGTGGACCATTTAATGCGGGATATGTTAACCCGTATTGGTGGTTTTGATTTATGCATCACTGAATTTGTCCGGGTGGTCGATCAACTTTTACCAAACCGGGTATTCACCCGTATTTGCCCTGAATTAAAACAAGGCGGCGTGACTCCAGCCGGTGTACCAGTTCGGGTGCAATTGTTAGGTCAAGAGCCGCAATGGCTTGCCGAAAATGCCGTACGTGCAGTGCAACTTGGCTCTCCTGGTGTGGATTTAAACTTTGGTTGTCCAGCTAAAGCGGTAAATAACAGCCGTGGTGGCGCCGTACTGTTAAAAGAAACCGAAACCCTATACCAAATCATTAAAGCAGTGCGTGATGCTGTGCCATCCCAGTTTCCGGTCACGGCAAAAATACGCTTAGGTTTTGACGATACCAGCTTAACTCTGGACAACGCCCGCGCTATTTATGAAGCAGGAGCGAGCGAGCTGACAGTGCATGCCCGCACTAAAAGTGATGGTTACAGACCACCGGCTTATTGGCCTTGGATCAAACAAATCCGCCAGACTATTCCTCTCAACGTGGTGGCCAACGGCGAAATTTGGACACCGGAAGATGCGGCTTTATGTTTAGAACAATCCGGCAGCACGGACTTAATGTTAGGTCGTGGCGCTTTAGCCAGCCCTGGCTTAGCCCGTGATATCAAGCAGCACTTTGCCAGTGGCGTTCATCAGAAAATGCCATGGCCGCAAGTGCTGGAGCTGCTGTTGCAGTACTCAGATTTTGAGATCGCAGGCGATAAAGGCCTGTATTATTCCAACCGCATCAAACAGTGGTTTAGTTACCTGAAACTGCAGTACGTTGAAGCTGAAGTCTTATTCCAGCAATTACGTTTACAGCAAAAAGCACCGGATTTAGTGGCGACTTTGCGTGGGGCTTTGCTTCAGATTTCAGACACCTACGAACATTAACCCGCAGAGAGCAGACTCAAACGGCGCGGTCAACTACAACGCAGACACGCCGTAAATACATCCATGTAGGCTCCTGTTCGGCGTCCTTGCCTCACAGGGTCTGCTAACGCAGTTGTCCGGCCGTTTCCCGACTCCCTTTGTATCTTCACTTTGTGCCAAATATAGTCGTTTAGCCTTAATCATTCATACTAATGAGTGTTCAGGTATGTACTTACTGTTTACGACTAATGTGCCAGTATCACTTCGATGATCGCCGCTTTTCCTTCGAAGCAGTAAGTACCTTTACTCTTTAACGAATACTCAGGGCTTGCCTAACCAGCTGTCTATATTTACTTCGCAGAGTAAAGACTACATAGCGAACTTCGATCTAATAGGAGTGGTGCAATGGAAAATCTAATCAATGGGTTTTCTGCGTTTATAGGTTTAGACTGGGCGAGTAAAAAGCACGATGTTTGTGTCCAAATTGGATGCGATGGGAAACGCCGTTTTGAGGTTATTCCTCATTCTCCAGAGGCTTTAGATTCTTGGTTGGGGAACTTGCAAAAAGAAGCTGGTGGTAACATCGCCGTTGCTGTTGAATTGACTCGAGGACCGATTGTTTACTTGCTCCAGAAGTATTCATTTATTACGGTTTTTCCTATTCATGCCTTGTCTTTAGCCCGATACAGACAAGCATTTGCACCCAGCGGTGCCAAGGATGATCCGTCAGACGCAGAAATTGCGTTGGATTTAATGTTGAAGTACCCATCAAAAGTGAAACCACTAAAACCCAGTAGTAAGGCTGTCAGAGTGTTATTTCATCTTGTTGAGCAGAGACGATTGTTGATTGATGACAAGCGTCGACAAGTGAATAGGCTGATTAATGCCTTGAAGCAATATTATCCTCAGCCCTTAGAGTGGTTCTCCCACAGAGATAGTGAACTGTTCTGTGACTTCTTGTTGAGATGGCCGTCATTGCAAAGCCTCAAGCGTTCTCGTGAAAACACAATCCGTATGTTTTTCCAAAGCCGTGGAGGTAATGCAGTAAAACTAACCGATAAACGTTTAACAGCAATTCATTCGGCTATCCCAATCACACATGATGAAGGTGTTATTTTTTCTCATCAGATGCTTGTAAGTTCGCTTGTCAGGCAAATAAAAGTGCAGATCGAGAACATTCGACTCTACGATTTAGAAATCAAGTCGTTATTCAGTAAAATGCCTGACGCACACATTTTTGAATCTTTACCAGGAACCGGGCCTTGTTTAGCCCCTAGGCTTCTTGCCGCAATGGGTGATGACAGAGAACGATTCACTACTGCCCAACAACTTCAGAACTTTGCTGGTCTGTCACCAGTGACAGAGAGAAGCGGAAAGAAGAGCTGGGTACATTGGCGATGGCAATGTGCCAAATTCGTCAGGCAAAGCTTCGTAGAGTGGGCAGCTAAAAGTGTTCACCAGTCTTACTGGGCAGAGCTTTACTACCAACAGCAACGTAAAAAAGGGAAATCACACCAGTCAGCGGTAAGAGCATTGGCTTACAAATGGGCCAGGATCGTATTCAGGTGTTGGAAGACCAAACAGCCATATGATGAATCTACTTATCTCAAATCACTGAGAGATAGAAATTCACATTTATTGGCTGCATAAAGACTTGTTGAACGACTCAGGGCGTGAAGCGGACATTCGGCATTGTAAGAAATACCTGAGCATTACTTCTTGTGTTTGAACATACTGACTGAATCCGTTAAAACCAAAATTTAGCGCGACTGTGCAACGGCAGTTTGCGTCTGCGCTGACATTCGCTTATTTAAACCCCAAATACTAACGCGGATAACCCAATACGCTGTTAAACATAAAACCAGTACCACTGGCCCAGCAAGGGTATAGATATTTCTCATTGCTTCGGGAATAAACTGAGACTGGCCAAGAAAAAAAGAAGCGGTGGCAATAAGCATTGCAAAACCTATGCGCCAAACATGGCGGACGAGTTGCCATTTATGCCTAAGCCTTCCTTTCGCTATCACGCGGATATCTAAAGTTGCAGCTAAAAGTGATATTGAACCAAAAACAATTATAGCTTGTACAGGATTGCCATCTATTGAAGACAAACCGTTATTTAACGCAGTTAAACCGGTATAAATTGCATAAACTCCGATGGTAAAACCTAAAGCCATAAAAATTGAATGGATTATCATCGCCTTATTTTTAGGAGAGTTAACGGTTAGATAAGCCGTAACCACAAGATAAAAGGTTACAAGACCAGCGACCATATTAAGCTTTTCCGTAGCGAGAAACGCCAGAAATGCACCTGACATGGCCATGACTATCATTGAAAGAACAAAAGTCAGCCCGAATTTCTTATGTGAATTGCTACCTTTTTTTACCGCAAAACTTAATGCACCACTAATTAGTGCGACCGTGCCTGTCAAAATATGCAAGTAAATAAGCACAAAGAACCTCCTCTATTTGTTTAAGCTGTAGTTGTGCTATGCGCCGATTTTGGGGAGCCATGAAACACTGCTGATCGCAAATATACCTAATGCCATCGCGGCACAAATCACAAAGATGAGACTGGCGACGGCAGTCTGGTAGCGTTTGTTTTTAGGCTTACCAGCCCAGAAATACAGTTCCAGCACCGCTAGCGGCAGCAAATACTGGGCAAAGGACACCACTTCGAGGAAAGGGCCGGTGAGGGTTTTGCCGTCGATGCCGATGCCGCCTGTAGCCATAAACCAACCAAATATCATCAGCCGAAGAAACCACACAGCGCTGACCACCATAAACAGCCGCAGTGCCCAGCGACGGTGTGCGGCAAAGTTGCGTTTGATTGCATAGTAAAGTGCTATAGGCACAAAAAGCATGACCAGCACGCCGCTGCCGGTGACACCAATATCCTGAATCAGTGAACCGATGACCCGCTCCCGTGACCAGGTGAGGTAAAATCCAGCGATACTGACAATCACCGAAGCCACCATAAAGAACCAGCCGCTGCTACGGTGCAGTAGGGGCAATTTATTACGGATGGCCGGTACCAGCTGGATTTGGCCGGCAGCAATAATCAGGCCCGCCACCAGAATATGAATTACCAATGCGATATTGCCAATGCTGTCTCCGGCGATAAAGCCATTTACCAGATGGGTTCCTGCAAAGCCGCCGACGCCATCTGTGGCAAACCGCAGGCCGTAGTAGCCCGCGATATAAGCCACGAACAGCCACTGGCCTATAGCCGTGACGATAAACCAGGTTTTTGCAGAGAGGGTAAGCCAGTCTGGTTTACGTTTCTGCTGTATAGACGTGTTGGCGTCAATTGTAATATCGGTCATTGTGTTTCCTTGTATTTTGGCGGGCATATATCCGGCACTGCTTGCTATCTATCGTTGGAATAGCCACTTTATTTTCGTTTAACATGTTCTGGCTTCTTGTTCCTTTGAAACACTGTCATCCTGCCAGCCAATACGCCCCTTATCGCGCCAAATTTCAAATTCGGCGCATGGTTTTATGTTCAAAATTAGGTTTTTATAGGCGGTTACTTTTTGTAACACAGCAATCGGCAATAAAGGAAAATTGCACTTTGACGTTAACTTAAGCCAACTGTTAGCATTAAGCGTTGAGGCTTGAGGGAGAAGAAAGGTGTACCAGACTATTCATATTGTGTTGCTGATTGTCAGCTTTGGCTTGTTGTGCAGCCAACTGTTCGTGCAGCAAAAAAAGCTGGTGCATCTGTTATTTGCTGCATTCTGTGGTTCTATGGCGATTACGGCGATTAAACGCCTGGGAGGCGACGGCTTTGGCTTTTACCAGTATTTTTTGGCGATGGGCGCATGCATGACATGCAACGGCGGTTGGCTGCTAGCCCGGGCGTTATTTAGGCAAGGCAGGGCTATTTTATTGCGGCATATTCTGGTGGCTGCTGCGATTGCCTTATTAATGGTGAGCTTACAGGCCATGCAGTTGCTGCAACAATTCTGGCCGGAAAGCCAAACACTGCTGGCTTCGGCCCGTGTTGTTTGTAAAGAGCTGCTAATCTTGCTGTCTTCCGCCATTTTAATGCTTACGCTGTGGGAAGGATGCCGGGGTTATAGTCAGGCACGCGGTGCGGAACGCAGGCATCGGCAGGTGTTTTTGGCTACCTATGGTGGCGCCATAGCAATTTGTGGTGTTATCGCAAAAATATGGCTGCCAGCCGACGGGGCCGCGTTACAGCATGATTTACTTAGCGCTGTGGCGGCTTTATCCATAATGGTGGTGACGCAATGGCTTATTTATAGCCGCTCCCATAACCCGCTTATCTCTCAGTCGCACGTTGCTGCAGATACGACAACAAAAAAACAGCTCGAGGTTGAACCGGTAAAAGCAGAGCCATTGACGACAGTTCTAACCGACGGTGATATGGAACTTTGTGACAACATCCAGCAACTGCTGTTTCAGCAACAGGTATTTTTACAGGCTAATCTGCGGTTAACAGATCTGGCGAAATTGTTAGATGTACCGGAATATCGTGTCAGTAAATTACTCAGGTCACAGTTTCACGCCAGCAATTTTAATCAGTTTATTAATACTTTACGCATTGAGTACGCAAAAACATTGCTGTCAGATCCCCATAAAAGACATTGGCCGGTAGTAGTAATTGGCCTGGAAAGTGGTTTTGCTTCGGTTGGCCCTTTCACCCGATCCTTTAAAGCGATGGTGGGTTACACCCCCAATGAGTTTCGCCAAACCGTGAATTGTAGAGTGCCAGAATTATTGGTCAGATCAAAAATAACTTGACCGTCCGATATTCGCTCTTAGCTGCCAATCAGGAAAGCCCATACCAACTAATGGCACCAGTCCCCATTAGCCGCCTTGGGCGCACGATTTTGGGCCGGGCTTTATACTCACTTCGTTCGTGCCCCTTTGGGGCCATCAACGCAAACGTTGTCGCTGCGACCTGGGGTCGCCTTTTATGAATTACATCCCTGCAATTCCCCCAACGGGCCAGCCTTCGGCTGTTAGAAAGTGCTTCCTGCACTTTCTTGCTTTGGATACTTTCTTTTGGCGAAGCAAAAGCAAAGTATCTCGCCAAAGGCGAAAGCTTCTGCGGTATATATCAATGACTACTCGCAGCAGGTTCCAAACCAGCCGACTGCTCTGGAGATAACTCTTCGGATTGAATATCCGCACTCAACACCAAAGCAGAAGTCGGCTGAATACAACAAGCCAATACTTCATCCCCGCCACAACTCATACTGGGCTCCAGCACCTGCTGGTATTCCCCTTTGACCACCCGAACTTTACAAAGGCCACAAGAGCCACCTTTGCAGTCATAATTCAGCGGCACACGGGCAGCAAGAATAGCATCCAGTACTGATTTATGACCCTGACTGTCGGCAAATACGCCATTGATTTCAATAGGGAAACTTTGCTCGCTGGCTGAAGCACTAAAGAGCTCGGCATAACAATACAAAGCACCTAAAATGCCTAAATCATAAATCAGTTGCTCTGTCATTTTGGCCGAAGCACAAAAATAATACTGGGCCTGTGGGCCCGCCAACTTGTATAAATATCCAGCATCAATACGGCCTTTAAAGCCTTGCCAGTCTGCAGGTGGCTGAGTTAAGGCAATACGAAGCTGTAAACGGGGTAATCGCCGCAGTAAAGGGTAAAATACGATATCTTCCAACCGGCGCGCCTGATACACCAGAAACACCTGACGTTTTTGCCGGATAGCGGCATACGCCATAGCCAGCATAGGGGTTATGCCGACACCACCGGCCACCAATACCAGTGGCTGGCGCGAGCGGTTTAATAAAAAATGGCCACGTGGATAAGAGCTTTCGACCAGATCCCCCACTTTTAAATGCTGAAATAATGCCTGACTCAAACGGCCATCGGTTTCAGCTTTAATCACCAGTTGGTAGTAACGTTGCTGACTGCAATCCTGCGCCAATGAATAAGCGCGACTGACAGGCTTGCCCTGTAAATCTTTGCCATAAAGCAAGATATGCTGACCTGCTTTGGCTTTGGGTAATAACAAGCCGTCCGGATGTTGCAGCCATAACTTCAGATACTGGCCCTGGCGTTTCACCCGAGCAAGTCGGAGTTGTAAACGCTGGTTCTGTAATTTTGGCAACACAATATGCTGCCAGTAACCACGGCCAAACAGGAAGAATGTCAAAAACAGCAGAGCGAAAATCAGCGTGATCATTGGAACAGCAACAGGTTCAGATAAGAATGATTATCAAATGATAACAGATCGCATTTAGACTGCCAAGCAGGAAATAAATAGCAGAAAACAGAGAAAAACAGAGAGTGAGGTACGGGGACAGAGCAAAACTCTGCCCCCGTCAAATTACCAGTTGAGGATCACTTTGCCGGACTGGCCTGAGCACATAATCTCAAAACCTTCCTTGTAGTTTTCCATTGGCATTTCGTGAGTGACGATAGGAGTTAAGTCCAGACCTGATTGAATTAAGCTGGCCATTTTGTACCAGGTTTCAAACATTTCACGGCCATAAATGCCTTTGATCACCAGGCCTTTAAAAATCACTTTGTTCCAATCCACTGCCATATCTGAAGGTGGAATACCTAACATGGCAATTTTGCCACCATGGTTGATGGTGTCTAACATGCCACGAAAGGCTGAAGGCACACCGGACATTTCCAGACCGACGTCAAAACCTTCAGTCATGCCCAGCTCTTTCATCACGTCTTTTAAATCTTCTTTGCTGACGTCTACTGCCCGTGTCGCGCCCATTTTACGCGCCAGCTCCAGGCGGTATGGGTTCACGTCGGTAATGACGATATGGCGGGCACCAACATGACGGGCTACAGCCACAGCCATAATGCCGATAGGGCCTGCGC
Source organism: Rheinheimera sp. 1928-s (assembly GCF_029269265.1). Classification (GTDB taxonomy): domain Bacteria; phylum Pseudomonadota; class Gammaproteobacteria; order Enterobacterales; family Alteromonadaceae; genus Pararheinheimera. Next base: position 318,091 of record NZ_JARIXP010000001.1, on the reverse strand, counting down.
CTGTGATGAGTACGTCTTCACCCACTAAATCAAAAGACAATGCAGTGTGCACTGCGTTGCCAAATGGGTCGAAGATAGCCGCGATATTATCCGGAATATTGTCCGGAATTTTAAAGACGTTAAAAGCCGGAATAGACAGGTATTCAGCAAAAGAGCCTTCACGGTTGACGCCCACACCTATGGTGTTGCGGCATAAATGCACACGACCGGCGCGGCAGTTACGGCAAAAACCACAGACTAAATGGCCTTCACCTGATACGCGGTCGCCTTTGGCAAAACCACGAACTTCAGAGCCCATATCCACCACTTCGCCGACATATTCGTGACCCACTACCATGCCATGAGGAATAGTGTTTTGTGCCCATTCATCCCATTTATAGATATGCACGTCTGTGCCACAAATAGCGGTTTTTTTGATTTTGATCAGAACATCATTTGGGCCTACTTTTGGCATCTCCACTTCGGTTTGCCAAATGCCCGGTTCTGCTTTTAATTTTGCTAATGCTTTCATCATGGCGTCCTCAGGCAATTACGCCCATTTCTTTACCAATACGGATAAAGGCATTGATGGCTTTATCCAGGTGTTCTTTGTTATGTGCAGCCGAGATCTGGGTGCGGATACGCGCCTGATCTTTTGGCACTACAGGGAAGGAGAAACCCACTACATAAATACCTTCAGCGAGCATTCGACGCGCCATTTCAGCTGCAACTTTGGCGTCCCCTAACATCACAGGAATAATAGCGTGATCTTTGCCTGCCAGAGTAAAACCAGCGGCTGACATTTTTTCGCGGAAATAACTAACGTTGTCCCACAATTTAGCGCGCAGTGCATCACCGTTTGCCAGTAAATCCAGCACTTTGATGGACGCTGTCACAATAGAAGGCGCTAAAGAATTAGAGAATAAATAAGGACGTGAACGTTGACGTAACCACTCAATCACTTCTTTTTTGCCGGAGGTGTAGCCACCAGAAGCGCCACCTAAAGCTTTGCCTAAAGTACCGGTGATAATATCAACACGGTCCAGCACATCACAGTATTCGTGAGTGCCACGGCCATTTTTACCAACAAAACCTACAGCGTGGCTGTCGTCCACCATCACCAGTGCATTGTATTTATCGGCTAAATCACAAATGGATTTTAAGTCGGCGATGACGCCATCCATAGAAAACACGCCGTCTGTGGCTATCAGTTTAAAACGGGCACCATCAGCATCCGCTTGTTTCAGTTGAGCTTCTAATTCGGCCATATCGTTATTGGCATAACGGTAGCGTTTGGCTTTACATAAACGTACACCGTCGATAATAGAGGCATGGTTTAACGAATCGGAAATCACTGCATCTTCAGCGCCTAAAATGGTTTCGAACAAACCACCGTTGGCATCAAAGCAAGAGGAATACAAAATAGTGTCTTCAGTGCCTAAAAAGCCGCTGATTTTTTGTTCCAGTTCTTTGTGAATATCCTGAGTACCACAGATAAAACGCACAGAGGCTACCCCAAAACCATGGGAGTCCAGGCCTTGCTGGGCTGCTTGAATCAGCTCCGGATTATTGGCTAAACCTAAGTAGTTATTGGCACAGAAATTTAGTACTTGTTCATGACCTACGGTCACGGTGGCTTGTTGCTGCGAGCTGATCACTCGTTCGGCTTTGTACAGGCCTTGCACTTTTACGTCTTCTATTTGTTGTTGTAAGTGCGCAAGGAAAGGAGTCGTTCGCATAACTTTCTCCAGAAAGGCTGAGGGCTTGGTAAAATCCGCCGTATTGTAATCACTAAGCGCAAGGGATGCAGCGCTTTTCTGTCAGAAAAGGCTGCAGATCGGATTAGTTGCGTAGCAAATAGTTGCCAGCGGACCGTTAAATCGTCTGATCACCAGACAAAGCCTGATAATGCTGCTGCAGTTTTTCGATACGAGGCAGAGCCTGAGTTGTGGCATAAGGCTTAAATAACAGCAGCACTTTTAATACCCCAAGGTAGGCCTGCTCTTTACTCATAGTGGTTTGTGGTTCCTGGGTTTTTAAGTAACTGATCCAGAAAGTCACCACGAGCTTGATGGTGTGAGCGAAGTTCGCGATATCCGCATCATCTATGGCAATCACATCTGCCTTTTTTAATGCACTGAGCACAGAAATCACTTTTGCTAACACCGCCTTTTGCACTGTCAGGTAATCCTGCTGCAAGGCTTGATCACGCGACAAAATATCCGGCAGGTTGGCGTAAAAAAAATGAAAACGCCACATCAGCTCAAATACCACATCCAGATACTGGGCCAACGAATCCAGGGCCTCTGATGGCTGACTGGGAGGTTGTAGTCTGCTATCCAGTAACTTGGCGTATTCGCGAAAAATATTCCTCACTATGTCTTCTTTGTTACGAAAGTGGTAGTAAAGGTTGCCTGGACTGATACCTAAATGCGCCGCTATATGATTGGTGGTGATACAACGTTCACCCTGCTGATTAAATAACTCGATACTTGCCTGCAGTATCTTGTCTTTGGTTCGTAGCTTCTTATCCATCCGCGTATTTCTTTTTATTTATTTTTTATTAATTTGCTATAGTAACGCCAATTCGATTAAAAACTCTAGTCGTGTATTTAAGCAGCACAGGGATGACCATAAAACAATGAAAACCAAAGCGATTTATCCCGGCACTTTTGACCCTTTAACTAATGGCCACAGTGACTTAGTACAAAGGGCTGCACTTTTGTTTGATCAGGTGATAGTGGCTGTAGCTGCTAACCCCAGCAAGCAACCGCTCTTTACGCTCGCAGAGCGGGTGCAGTTGGCACAACAATGTTTTGCCGATCTGCCGAATGTAGCAGTGGTCGGTTTTTCCGGTTTGCTGGCCGATTTTGCCAAACAGAATCAGGCTCAGGTGCTGTTGCGTGGTGTAAGGGCTGTGGCCGACTTTGAATATGAATTTCAGCTCGCCAGCATGAACCGTCAGCTCAACCCGGATTTAGATAGTTTGTTTATGACACCTTCAGAAAAAAACACCTTTATCTCTTCCACTTTAGTGAAAGAAGTAGCCCGCCATGGTGGCGATGTCAGCCGTTTTGTCGCCTCTCATGTTGAACAGGCATTAAAGCAAAAGTTTACAGCGGTTTAATTTGATATACGGATTTTGGTCGTAATGAAAAAACTTAAGTACAGCACTTTTACTCTGGCTTTTCTGGCGTTGTCAGCACAGGCAACACCCTGGATGGATACGCAGGACAATTACCTGCGCCAGTCGCTGCAAACTTTGTCTCACGCAGGTTTAATCAGTGGTCCTGTGAATACCTATCCATTGATGTGGAAAAACATTGCCAAAGATTTAGCTAAGGCTCCGAATCGCCGTTACAGTGAGGAAGTGACTTTTGCTCTGGCTCATGTGCGTAAAGCTCTGAATGTCAACGAAAGTGATAAAACCGCAGGGATTAAGCTTAAAGCCAATTCAGAGCAAATGGGTATTCAGAGTTTTGGCGAAACCTATCAGGATCAAGCTAGCATCACAGTATTCAGTGAGTTTCAGAATGATGTCTTTGCCGGCCGTTCAGAAGTGCATTACCGTAAACGCCATGATGGCAGCACAGAACAGGATTTAACCTACGACAATAGTTATCTGGCAGCCTTGCTGGGCAACTGGGTATTGTCGGTCGATCAGGTCAGTACCTGGTGGGGTCCTGGCCAGCAAAGCGCCTTGCTGCAAAGTAACAACGCCAGGCCATTACCTTCTGTACGTTTAAGCCGCCATGGGTGGGATGCCATAGATTTGCCAGTGCTGAACTGGTTAGGACCATGGAGTTTCACTACCTTTATAGGCTTAGGTGAACATCAAAGCCCTGTCAGCCAAACCCGTTATTGGGGCGGGCGTTTCAATTTCAGACCTACAGCTACTCTGGAGCTGGGAATATCCCGCGTTAGTCAATGGGGTGGCCGGGGTAAAAATAATGGCTTTGGTGACTGGTGGGATATGGTCATCAATAAAGACGAAGCCAGCGCTAATTCCGATCAAAGAGCGGCCATAGATTTAAGTTATCACTTCAATCTGCTGAACCAGCCTCTGACGGCTTATGTTGAACTGGCAGATGATGATAACGCAGAAGGACTGCCGGACAACCCCTTGTTACTGGCAGGTGTTCGCAGTTACTGGGGTAATAGCTCAGGCATTCATACCGTAAATATGGAGTATTCAGATACTTATATTGATTGTCCTGACTCAGTGATTAAAGGCGATTGCGCTTATCAGGGCGAGTTGTACCCTCAGGGTTACAGCAGGTACGGCCGTGTGATTGGAAGCGGTTATGGCAAAGACGCTCGCGTATTAAGCGCTGGCTATCATTACCAGACGTATGACGGCATCAGTTGGTCAGGCCATCTGTATCTGGCAAATTATTATGACAATGCAGGCAACAGCGAACAAAGCTGGCAAGCCAAAGCAGAACACAGACGACCATTTTTTAATGGTTTGCTGAGTCTGCAGTTACGTTATCTGGATCAATCGCCATTATTGCCGGAAGGTGCTGACGAAGTTGCCGCAGCCACCACCTGGGAATACAGGTTCTAACTAAAAATGGGGTCAGATCACATTATTTGCCAGGCAAATAATGTGATCTGACCCCATTTTTATAGCTTAATGATTATATTGCGTTTATACAGCAGCAGTGACAGATACCAGAAGCCAATTACATGCAGTAAAGCAAACACAAAAGACGCCAGTTTGGCAGGGAACACTAAAGCCAATTGCTCAAAACCCCATTGATACAAAGAGACTGAACCTGTCTCTGCAGGAATAAAAATCAGCTGCCCTATCAATACTGCCCAGAGCCAGGACAAAATATAAATAAAGAGTGGATTCGTGCCGTAGACTTTTAAAGGTTCAGCCAGACTAGTCCAGCCTTTAATATCAATACACCAGACCAAAGCTGCTAATAACAATAAAATTAAGCCACTACCCAGCGCCAGATAACTGCCGGACCATAAGGCTTTATTAATAGGCCAAAGTACCTGCCAAAGCAAAGCCAGAACCACCAGAGCCACACCAGCCAGCAATAACAGACGCAAGGCGTGGTGCTGCTGTTTGCCCTGTAAAAACGAGGCTGTACCAAAACCAATTAAGACAGCCACCACACAAGGCAAAGTGCTTAATAAACCTTCAGGATCAAAAGCCACACCAAAACCCTGATACAAATGAGCAGCGCCAAAAATGGCTAAATCCCATTGCCGCACCAGATTATGCTCCAGGCTATAAGGCAACTCACCACCGCCCAGCACCAGCGCTAACCAATACAACAACACTAAAGCCACAGCAAAAAAAGGCAAGTAACTGCGTTTTACCGTCAAAATCAACAAAGCGGCCAGCCAGTAGGCCAAACCTATGCGTTGCAATACACCGGGCAAACGTAATTCGGCCAGATCGACACTAAAAGGCACGTAATTTAGCAACACACCAATGCCAATCAACTTTAAGGCCCTGCTGCTGACCCGCCACAAGCTTTGTCTGGATAAGACGGCCGTTTTCAGCGAATAAAACATCGCAGCCCCCACCACAAACAAAAAGGTCGGGAAGACGATATCGGCAAAGGTAAATCCATCCCAGGGCGCATGCAAAAGCGGTGTATAGACATGCTGCCAGGATCCTGGAGTATTGACCAGGATCATCAAGGCTATGGCTAAGCCTCTTAACGCATCCAGCGCATAAAAACGTGGTGAAGACATGCAGGCACCTTTAACAAATTAAGAGCTTTTCCAACTAGTGAGCTTATGCCCCTTCAACGCATAAAACAGGATAAAGGCATAACAAGGCAACATCACCAGATACGCGCCCTGCTGCCCTAAGGCTGTGCCGCTGGCAAGACCCCAAAACAGCGGACCAAATGCGCCGCCTGCTATGCCCATAATCAGTAAAGCCGAACCAATACTGGTTAAAGTGCCAAGACCAGATAACGCCAGAGGCCAGACCGCAGGCCAGACAATGGCATTGGCTAAACCAAGAATAGCGATAAATAACAAGGCGTCTGGCAAAGCTGTACCGCCAAACGGCACCAGCAGCGCATTCGCTATCAAGTAAGAGTTGGTATCGCCAAACACCACAGCCAACGTCAAAACCAAACCTAAAACTGCAGAAACTGCCAAAGCTTTTTGCTGGGATAACACTCGTGGTATAAGAAGAATACCTAAGATATAGCCCACCACCATACAAGCCATAGTGTAAGACGTCATAACTGTGTAACGCTCAACGCCAAGCGACAACGCAAACAAACCTATGGTGTCGCCTGCTATCACTTCAACGGCCACATAAACAAATAACGACAGTACACCCAACACCAGCGCCGGTTTCGCCAATACAGCTTTTAACTGTTCAACACCTGTACCTGTACCAGACTCTTTTTCCAGTTCAGGCAAAGGTGAGTATTTAACAGCTAAACCCAACAGACCTAAAAAGGCAGCCAATCCCAGGTAAGGAAACACCAGACTAGCAGCCATAGCGTCAATTTGTTCCGGGGTCAGTGCAGTCTCTACAGGAGCGGTAAAGCCACTGACAATCAAGGCCGTAAACACCAAGGGAGCAACCACACCTGCAGTTTTATTCAGAATACCCATAATACTGATACGCACAGCAGCAGTTTCTTCAGGGCCAATTTTCACCACATAGGGATTCACTGCTGTTTGTAATAAAGTCTGACCTGCGCCTATCACCAACTGAGCCAGCAAAAACAAAGCGAAGGTTTGAGTTTGTGCGGCAGGAATATACAAAAGGCCTGCCAGCATCATCACAGCCATCCCCAATGCCATACCATTTTTGTAACCTACCTTGCGGATCAGCCAGGCCGATGGCAAAGCGGTAAAAGTAACGGCAATGTAAAAGGAAAACAGTACCAGGGAAGCCTGCAATGGGGTTAGTTGCAGCATTTGTTTTAAATACGGCATTAAAGAGCCATTAAGCCAGGTGGCAAAACCCAGTACAAAAAACAGCATGGCCACTATGACCATAGGCAAAACGCCACTACGCACCTTTGGGGTATCAACTGTCATTTCCATAATTCCTTCCTGTTGCTTTAATAGTTATTATGTTGAATTTATTGGATAAATTTATTAGTTATTTGGTTTCGATAAAAGTCTGACCTTCTAGCCAGCACTGCTGTACCAGTCCTTCATCATTCAGCAGAACCAGATCAGCTGCAGCCCCTGCTTTGATTTGTCCACGCTCGAGGCTGATGCCTAAAAACTCGGCTGGGTATAAAGATGCCATACGCACAGCTTCAGACAGTTCAAGGCCAAGCACCTTGACTGCATAAGACACAGCACTGGCCATATCCAGCACTGAACCCGCTAAGTTGCCGTTTAAATTGGTTAATTTATTGCCGTCACGTATGACTTTGCCGTCAAAAAAATCAAATTCGCTCTGACTGGTGCCCACAGGCGACATCGCATCTGTGACGATCAGCAATTTGCCTTTTGGCTTAGCCGCTAAGGCCACTTTTACCGCCAGCGGATGCACATGAAAACCATCTAAAATAATGCCACACCAGCTGTGCGGATCAGCAAGAGCCGCCCCCACCACACCAGGTTCACGCGAGGTTAAAGGCGACATGGCATTGTATAAATGAGTAAAACCAGTCGCTCCGGCCGCAAGAGCGGCTTGCACTGTAGCTGCATCTGCGTTGCTGTGGCCTAAACAAACAATGACATCAGCGTTCACTAACTCTTTAATTTGTTCAGGACTAATGTTCTCAGGTGCCACTGTCACCAGTTTGATGCCCAGATCAGTACGACGATAAATTGCCAGCTCAGCTGCTGATAAAGGCCGGATATGAGGTTCAGGGTGAACACCTTTTTTCGGCACAGACAAATGCGGGCCTTCAAAATGTACACCCAAAATACCAGGCTCTTTGCTGGCAATAGCCTGAGCTATCACGTCCGCAGCTTGTTGCATTACGGCAACTGAATCAGTGATCACTGTAGGCAAGAGTGCTGTGCTGCCAAACTGAGCATGGGCTTTGACCATAGTGCGTAGCGCTTCAAGACTGGTATCGGTATTAAACAAAGCGCCACCGCCGCCGTTCACCTGCACATCAATAAAACCAGGCACCAGCGTACCTTGCAGTACGGCACCATCAGCGGGTTGAATCGAATGAATACGACCAGCGTCAATTGTTAAAGTTACATTCTGCTGCCAGTTCTGACCATCAAACAGTCGGGCTACTGAAATCTGTTGCATCACCACCTCATCAGACCGTTTTAGTCACTTTGTTCAGGCCTGGAGGTGCATCCGGATTCACACCGCGACTGCGTGCTACAGCTTCAACATCCAGATAAAAGCGCTGCAATAAAGCCAGTGGTAGTACCCGTGGATTAGATAACAAATCAGCATGATGCAAATGCACAATTCGGGCTCCACGGCTACGTACTTCGGCAATTTGTGCCTGATGAGCCGCATTAGCTTCGTCCGCTATGCTGACATCAACAATAGCGAACTGATCTTTGACTAAAGTCACAGGGCCATGCAGGAATTCGGCGCTGGAAAAAGCTTCAGCATGAATGCCACAGACTTCTTTGAGTTTTAGTGCAATTTCGCGGCTGATGGCATAACCAGGACCTCGACCCAACACCACCAGATGTTTGACACCTTCTAAAGATTGAGCTGTCAGTTGAGCAGGTAATTCGATGGCCCGCTCCAGTAATTCTGGCAGACTAATTACGGCATCCTGTAACTGACTGCTGCCAGACCATGCGGCAACCAGCTGCAATAAAGCACTTAAAGTGGCCAAATAACTTTTTGTCGCTGCAACGGCTTTTTCAGCACCCACATTCAGAGGGATCACCTGATCGGCTTGTGCAGCTAAAGGTGAGCTCTCATCATTCACCAATGCAATAACCAGAGCTCCAGCCGCTTTGGCCATAGCAACCTGAGCCAGAATATCCGGGCTTCTGCCTGATTGCGAAATCACCAGAACTAAAGCACCTGTTAAATCCAGTTGTTTGTTATAGACGCTGGCAATAGAAGGGGCTGCAGCAGCAACGGGTAAACCTATTTCAATCTCAATCAGATACTTGGCAAACACGCCGGCATGATCGGATGAACCACGGCCTACCATATAGACATAACGTGGCTGTTTTTGTTTGATCAACGTCACTATGTCGGCAATACGACTGGCATTGGCAGCTAATTGTTCACGGATCCGGCTTGGTGCTTCCGCAGCTTCCTGCGCCATAATAGTTCGGGTCATCATTGGGTTACTCACTGCTTAAAGTTAAGAGATTTATTAAGAAATACGTTGAGCTTTTTGCTGGCGCTGTTTAGCAAACCAGACTGCACCAAATTCTGGCGCTTCTATCGCAGGCGTGACTTTTTGCTGCACTTCCGACGCCAGATAAGGTTGTAACTTGTGCGCCAAACCACCAATTAAAGACAAACGGGGTGGATGAATAACCAATAAACGTTGGGCTATAGCGCTGATATGAGCCGCAGCTTGCTGCACTATTTGCTGCGCCAAAACATCGCCCTGTTCCGCGGCAGTAAATACCAGAGGCGCATATTTGGCATAAGTAGTGGGTGTAGCGTGCATAAAGAAATCAACCAGTGCCAGGGTCTGACTGAGCTTTAATTCATGGCATAACAAATCAGTCAGCAGCGTTTGCGGACCTAATAAATCTTTGGCTAACAGCACATGGTGTACCATTTGTAAACCTATCCAGGCACCGCTGCCGTTATCACCATAAGGAAAACCGTGGCCGCCCACTTCAATCAGTTGGCCTTTGACATCAGCCAAACCACAAGAGCCGGTGCCTGCAATAATCACAGCACCATCACCGCCCTGATGAGCACCAATACAAGCCACATGCAAATCGCTGGTCAAGTGCAATTGCGCAAAAGGATGCTGCCATTCTGAAAAAATACGATAGTATTCAGGCATATTGACGCCAGCCAAACCGGCGCCCACAACAAGTTTCGACATATCTTTAAAAGCCATACCAGCACAAGTCAAAGCTTGTTGGGTAGCGGCCAGAATAGAGTCGGTTGCGACTTTCATGCCACGTAACGGATTGGCAGGGCCAGATAAGCCCTCACCTATTACCTGATTGTCTTCTGTGACTATGATGACCCGGCATTTGCTGCCTCCACCATCTACACCTAAATAAAACGGGCCATCATAGCCTACTGCTGTAGTCATCCTACCAACCTCGTTGCATTGTCTGCTGGTCAGCTTTAATCCGGTCCGATTAAGCTTTCACCTGTTGCTGCCCATTATTTCATCAAAAATCGAATTGACAGCGTTGTCATTTTTTCAATTCAGCATATAATAATTTTGACAAATAACAAGACCCTTGTTTAAAAATCGAGCTTAATTTTTCAAAAGAAGCAGAAAAAAGAATGTTATTACTTGTAAAATCAATAAATTAGAAGAGGTCCATCTTGTCATTGTTCTGTCACTTTGCGCGTCAAAAAGACGCAGGATGCCAGAGTCTTTTACATAAAACCCATCAGGGAATAACCCGCGGTACAGTGTACCGCTGTTTAGGGGAGCGTACGATGAAGTATTTTTTACTACTATGGCTTTGTATTAGTTACCTTTTTAGCGGACAAGTTCAGGCTTATACTCAGGCTCAGCTGGCAGAATTTGCCAAAAATACTGAATTAAAATTTGCGGTCAAAAGCAATTTTACTTCAGCTACTGAGCCAAAAAGTCAGGTCGAACTGATTCTGACTAATAAGTCATCTCAGGCTCTGAGTGCAGGGACGGGTAACTGGGTACTGTATTTTCATGCCATCCGAAAACAGGAAGGCGCTGAGCAGCACGGTTTGATACTGCAGCATGTACAAGGCGACTTACATAGCCTGAGACCTGGTAAAAACTTTAAAGGTTTAAAGCCGGGTGAACAGTTACGCCTTAGGTTTTCTCCATCTTCTTTTATGGTCAGTTACAGCGACTGGATGCCTCGGGCATTTATTACCGCTAAAGGCTTAAAACCTGAAATTTTTGCCAACACAGATACTGAAGATTTCAGCCGTTTTGTTGAACCTTATACCAGAGCTGAGCAGTTGCAGCGTTTTAACAACCCGTCGCCGGATTTATACCCTGTAGCCACCAGCCAAAGCCGTTTTGTGGCGAATCAACAGCAACTATCAGCTTTTAAAATGCCAGAACAGCTGTCTGTGGTCCCGAGCCCACAACAAATCAGCTATCAGCGCGGTCAAACCCGACTGAACGCCGATTGGCTGATTTATCACAGTGGCCGTTTAACCTCTGAAGCGAGTTATTTACAGCAACAACTACAGAAAATCTCAGGCTTATCACTCAGTTTAACCACCAAGGCGCCAGCCAAAAATCAGCCTCATATAGCCTTGACTGTTCAGGCGGTGAAAGACAAAGCTGAAGCTTATCAGTTGGTGATCGACGATAAACAAATTAGCTTAAGTGGCAATGACAATGCCGGAGCTTTTTATGCAGTGCAAAGCTTGCTGGCATTGCTGCCGGTAGAGGGTGAACGAGCCGTTTTACCGAATCTGACTATCACCGACTGGCCACGTTTTGGCTGGCGTGGTTTGCATTACGATATGGCGCGTAATTTCCACGGTAAAGAAGTGACTTTACGCATGATCGATCAGTTGGCGCGTTATAAATTAAATAAACTGCACCTGCATTTAACCGAAGATGAAGGCTGGCGTATCGAAATTCCAGGCTTGCCTGAACTGACTCAAATCGGAGCAAATCGCTGTTTTGATTTATCCGAACGCAACTGCCTGCTGACTCAGTTGGGTACAGGCCCTTTTACATCAGGCAACGGTAATGGCTATTACAGCACGGCAGACTTTATTGAAATCTTAAAATACGCAGCAGAGCGTCATATTGAAATCATCCCTGAAATTGATATGCCAGGACATGCCAGAGCTGCGGTAAAAGCCATGCAGGCCCGTTATCTGACACTGAAAGAGCAAGGTAAAGAAGCTGAAGCGACACAGTATTTGTTGTCCGATCCGCTGGATCAGTCGAAATACATGACGGTGCAGTACTATACAGATAACTCTATCAATGTATGCCTGCCTTCCACTTATGCTTTTGTAGACAAAGTTATTTATGAACTGCAACAAATGTATCGTCAGGCCGGTTTAAAACTCAGCACCTTTCATATGGGCGGTGATGAAACTGGTGCAGGTTCATGGACAGCTTCTCCTGCCTGCGCTCAACTGATAGCCACACCAGACAATGGCGTAGCAGGGGTTGCCGATTTAAAACCTTATTTTGTGGCTAAAGTAGCGCAGCTGGCAGCCAACAGACAGCTGACCTTAGGTGGCTGGGAGGATGGTTTAATGTATGACGCTAAAAACCCCTTTAACCGTCAGCAATTTGCCAACGAAAATGTGTATGCCAATGTCTGGGATAACATTTGGGAATGGGGTGTAGGTGATCGCGCCCATCGTTTAGCCAATGCTGGTTATCAGGTGGTGTTGTCACACGGTACCCATTTGTATTTTGACCATCCTTATGAAGCACATCCGGAAGAACGCGGTTACTACTGGGCAGCCCGTTTTACTGATATGGCTAAGGTCTTCGGTTATATGCCGGATCACTTATACGCCAATGCCGATAAAACCCGTGAAGGCCAGGTGATTGAGAATTTGGAAGTTTTGTTAGGTCAGGAACTGCCAGCCTTAGAAAAACCAGAAAATATTCTTGGTATTCAGGGCCAGATCTGGACTGAAACTATTCGTACCCCGGAACAACTGGAACAAATGCTCTATCCACGCTTGCTGGCATTGGCTGAACGAGCCTGGCACAAAGCAGAGTGGGAAGCTGAAAAGCCGGATACAAAAGCCAGACAACAAGACTGGCAACGTTTTGGCTGGACTTTAACTCAAAAGGAATTGCCGCGTTTAGCAGAAGCTGGTGTGGCTTTGTATCTGCCGCCGCCAGGTGCAGTGCTGCAGGATGGTTTATTGCTGGCCAATAGTGCATGGCCAGGTTTAGTGGTTGAATACAGTGAAGATCAGGGCCAAAACTGGTTACCTTACACTGAAGCCGTAAAAGTAAGCACCAACTTACTGCTGAGGTCCAAAGCGAAAAATGGTGCCACCAGCAGAGTGACTCAACTGGATTAGTTATCTGGGTCAGAGCTTCGGCTCTGACCCAGACCTAAGCCAGAGAAACGGAACCAGCCTAAGTTTAGCTCTCGGATCTGGGGACAGAATTAAAGCTCTGCCCCTAATATCTGCTCCATCATCCAACTGGTTTTCAGCGCCGTTGTTCCTGTTGAAGGATGACCGGTGCCATGCAGCAGATCCTGCACCATAGCCTGAATATGGTAAAACTGGATGTTTTCCGGATGAGGGATGTCCAAGCTTAACTGCTGCTCAGTGGTAAACAACTGCACAGGCTCATGTTCAAATACCGAAAACTCAATCCGGCCTTTGCTGCCATAAATAACTACTTTATCGTTGCGCTCAGATGCAGCAAAGTTCCAGAACCCAGTGCCTAAACAACCCGACTGAAATTGCCAGACCGCAGCCACTGCGTCTTCTGCAGCATACAGCTTCTGCTGATTGGTATTGATCCCACGCACAGTGGATACATCACCCAGCAGATAGAGTAATAAATCCAGGCCATGGCTGGCTAAATCAATAAAATAACCACCACCAGCTTTTGCCGGATCGGTGCGCCAGTTGTACTGCCCGGTCAAATCAGCCTTATTAGGAGTGCGGCTGAAGCTCCATTGCACCTGACGAGGCGCGCCAATCAAACCCTGCTCCAGCCATTCTTTGATCTTTAAAAAACGAGGTAAAGAACGACGGTAATAAGAGACATACAAAGGCAATTGTTTTTGTTCAAACACCTGAGTCATTTCAATACATTCTGCCGTATTTAAAGCCATAGGCTTTTCAACACAGCAAATTTTACCTGCAGCAGCCACCAGCAAAGCATAGTCTTTGTGGCTATCTGGTGGAGTGGCAATATACACAGCATCCACTTCGGGGTCGTTAATCAACTGCTGTGCATCGCTGTACCAGCGGGGTACCTGATGACGCTTGGCATAATCTTCAGCCTTGGCCGCATCGCGACGCATCACAGCAACCAGACTGGAATGCCCTGCTTTATTAAAAGCCGGACCACTTTTTAATTCAGTGACATTGCCACAACCAATAATTCCCCAACGGATTTGTTTCATCTTTGCCTGTCCTTTACTGCGTTTAAGGCACTTTAAAGAAGCCATTGACCGATTTCCAGTATTACAAAGCCCGGCCCGAGACTTAATAGAAATAATGCCGCAGAACTACAGCTTAAATGCCATGATCCCGATGCCAAAAAAAGAGGATACTGCAGGCAGTATCCTCAAAGATCCCTTGGATAAGGATTGGCAAATAAAACACAACCTCCATGTCTGCTGGTGAACCCTGCGGACCAACTACCAATCAACAGGACTCTGACGAGGGAGAAAACAACAATCAGACCCCAGCTAACTTCTGATTGCCCCGTTACTTACCACTATTGCCGCCAGACAAAGGCTGCAGAAAAGTAACCTTTCACAAATATGACAACGCTGTCATATTCATATTAGTGTTTTTTTTCACCAAATCAAGTGTTTTTCGTACTAAAGCAGCATGAATATAAAAAAGCTGAAATACAGGTAAAAACAAAAATACTCAGAGGATGTAAAGCAAGCAGAAGTTAGAGGTATACCAGACTAAAACCAGGCCGCACTTGCTGTGCTGCCTGGTTAATACAGTAGGGATCAGGCTGCGGTAGTTGCAGCTTTGCCAGCTCGCTCACCTAAACGCTGCACTTGCTGCAATGACATTAAATGCGCATAAATTGCAGGCATCAGACCACGTTTGTTTAAATCCAGTAACTGCTCGTCAGACAATGAATTTAATTTTTTCTCGTCGACAATATAGATGCCGGATATTTCCCGAGGCTGGCCTTCACGCGTGATAGTTAAAGTCTGAGGGATAAGCAGATCCATATCCGCCAACACTTTGTTAAAGGCTCTGGTGCTTTGAGATTGCATAAAAAACTCACGCATCGACTCAACACGGGATTTAAGGAAGTCAGATTCAGTGCCGTCTTCGTTAAACAGAGCATGACCTGTTTCAGTATTCACCATATGGCTGGATTCAACCAGAGCAACAACCAGTTGGCCTTCTTTGCTTGGATCATCGGCCAAAATTAACGGGTGGTTCCACAGCACTCTTGGCACATAAAAACCCTGCCACCGGCCCTCTGTCACCATCAGGTTTTCACCTGTTTTCAGTCCAAGCATAGCCACAACGTCGAAACGCTCTGATGCAGGATCTTTAATAAAAACAATCGGCATTTCCGCGCCGATACGAACGAATTCCTGAACTACTACAGGCAGAATATGCTGCTCTTGTGCAAAGGTGAACGCCTTGGCAGTGTTGATTTTGGTTTGTGCATGTTTTTCTTTTTGTAGCGGAGCAATTTGCAGTGACATGAATAATACCTTTTACATCATTAACGAATCTAACCCTGTTCTGGGTTACCGACTAATTTACAGCAGACTGATGTATGCTAAATTTAGCCCTCAACTTACCCCAGTTTGGGCTTTGAAACCAGAGGAAAAGCAGAATTTTTCCAGTCTTTTACAGCCAGATTAACTGTGTGATGAGCGGTGTTTTATTTTTGTAGCGGGTAAAAAAAACGGCATATCAATCTATGCCGTTTTCTACATTCAAACTCTGATTAGAATCTTAAATTCGCACCTAGCGTAAATCTGCGGCCATTTTTGTAGATAGAAGTTGGACGTTCTTTATCAATATGATACTGATACATTTCTTCGTCCAGCAGGTTCACTGCTTCAAATACAAACTGCACATATTCGTTCATATCGTAAGTTAAGCTAGCGTCTACCTGACCAAAACTATCGGTGTAGGATTCTGAACCAAACTCGCTCAGTCCGTTGTAGAACTCAGTGCGGTAGTTGTAGCTAACACGGGCGCTGAACAGGTCATTTTCATAGTAACCAGTTAAGTTAGCCATGTGCTTAGAGCTACCAATAATCAAACCAGACCCCGGATTATTCACTGCATCACGGGCCTGATCACTGTCAGAATCAGTGTAGGTATAGTTGGTAATAACACCAAAATCACCTATGGCCTGCTGATAAGACAACTCTAAACCCTGAGCTGTGCCACCTAAACCATTAGCTGGCTCAGTGATAGCAACCTGCACGTCTACATCATTGATCTCGTCATATACAGTTTCCATAGTCACAGTATTAAGCACCGAACCCTTGATATCTTTATGGAAGAAGGTTGCTGCTAATAGCGAGCTTGGATTGAAGTACCACTCATAGGCGACATCAAACTGGTTTGCACGCACCGGGTCAAGCATTGGGTTACCACGGCTACCTGTCAAAGTCACAGTGTTAGTGGATTGCTGGTTGGCAATATTCACATAATCAGGACGTGACATAACACGGGCAGCAGAGAAACGTAACAGCGTATCTTCCGCTACATCAAAGACTATATTCAGGTTCGGCAGTATATCGGTGTATTCGTGATCCACTGTCGCATAACGAACATTCCAGTTGCCTTCATTAGCGGCATCAACTGCGCCAGCTAATAAGTTATAGCCATCCAGCATAGAGATAGAGGCCGCAACCCAGTCACCATCCCAATTGTAACCAGATGACTCAACCTGAGTTTTCACCAAACGTACGCCCATATCGCCACGTACACCATCACCGGAGAAGTCGCCCTTAATGTAACCGGCCCATATCTTCTCGTTTACTTCCCAGGTGTTAGGTAAAAACAGGAAACGTGCCGTTGGTGAACCATAGGCCTCTGCAGGGAAAGCAAGGCTGGCAGAGTTAGCTCGATTCATCAGGGGGTAATAAGCATAACTGTCTCCACCGGCAAAATCGGCAAAGGTGTATTGGCCTAACACCTGATTAGCCCAGTTGGTTTCACCTGGTCTTAAAGTTCCATATGGACCATTGACCGGGTCAACATGTTGAGCGTCTGAACTCCAGTGGAAACGAATACCATCCTGCTTCTGACTTTTAGTATGGTCCTGATAAAACACACCGGTTTTGATGGTGTTAAACAGACCATGATCAATATCAAATGAATAATCCAGGCCTGCGTAGTCTTCTTTATCCGTCATAACACGGGAGCCTTCCTGCATCCAGTCCAGTGTACGGCCAAGAATGTCATCCTGAGTTTCAAGATTACCCGCAGTCACATAGTTCGACAGATTTAAACCTGAATCATAACTGGACGTCGCATAAGTACCGTTAAACTGATGGTATCTGTCACGCGACGTACCGCCTTCGGCCTCGGTGGTACCTAACTTACCGGTAATTTTGCTACCGCTATCCAGAGTATGGTTGATCTCAAAATCATAAGACTGAGCATCGCTGTAAGAAATACGGTCTATGATTGCAAACTCAGAACCAACATTGTTTGCAGTACCTGACACTATACCGCTACCTCTGATAACAGCTGAATCTTCCACAAAACCTGAATTGTAAAACGTATACAAATTGTGGTTGATGTTGTTCGC
Source organism: Rheinheimera sp. 1928-s (assembly GCF_029269265.1). Classification (GTDB taxonomy): domain Bacteria; phylum Pseudomonadota; class Gammaproteobacteria; order Enterobacterales; family Alteromonadaceae; genus Pararheinheimera. The sequence continues at coordinate 300,590 of NZ_JARIXP010000001.1, read as the reverse complement.
GTCTAAGGTGGTATCCAGCACGTTCAGCACTATGTCGGTTTGATCTGACGGACGCCATTGCACTGAAACTAAACCTGTTTCACGCTCACGCTCCTGCTGGAAAAAAGCATCGCCAATAATGCGTGGAGCCCAATAGTCCTCGCCATCCACTTCCTGACGGCCAAAACCTAAAACTTCTTTACCTTCACGGGCCAAAGTACGGTCTTGTTTTGTTAATGACACCAGAATACCGAAGTTTTCATCGTCATTTTTCCAGGAATAAAGACCAGATAACTGAGGATCCCACTCTTCAGATACATCGCTGTACTGATTCTGCACTTGGAGTGAAACAGTATTAGCGTCCAAATCCAATGGCTTACGGGTTTTCAGGTACACTGTACCGCCCAGAGAACCTTCCTGGATATCAGCTTGAGGTGATTTGTAAACTTCTAAATCAGAAACAAGGTTTGAAGGTAATAATGTGAAGTTAAAAGCGCGTGATGGATTATCCAATACAAACCAGTCAGCGGAAGCAACTGAAGCACCATTTAACAAAGTGCGGTTTTGCGCTGGATCTGTGCCACGAACTGCAATTTTTTCGCCTTCACCAAAACCACGAGTCACAGATACACCTGTAATACGTGACAAAGACTCTGCAACGTTTTTATCCGGAAATTTACCTATATCTTCAGCGGTTACGACATCAACTACAGCGCCAGAAAAACGTTTGGCATTGATATTGGCTTCCTGCGAAGCACGAATACCGCGAATTTCAATAACTTCTACTTTCTCTTCTTGTGCAACCTGAGCCTGATCCTGAGCTAAAACCGGCAGTGCGCAAGTTGCAACACCGATCAACAAACTCATTTTTACGGCCTGAGCACACTTATTCATTTTATTGTGCAGCATAAGCTTCTCTCCCATTCCTGATTTTTTTTGTGCGATGATTTTATTGTCCTGAAACAACAGATTTTCATGATCCCATCATGACAACGCTGTCATTGAAATTTAACATACACAAAAAAAATCAGCTTTGCAAACTCCTTTAGATGAAAATTTAAACGAATTTCAAAAGTCAGAAATGTCCCGTTAGAACTGTTTTTTATAACGAACTGTTCAGCGCCTCCTCTGCGCCTTAGAAAGCACCTAACGTATCTGCATGATTAATATAAATAAATTTAAAAAATATTTTAGTAAAAATAAAAAAGAACATTTTTTAAGCAAAAAAGCTGGAATAAATGTTTGCCGTTTCAGCAAAAAAGAGTTATCCCTTAACTTAATATTTGTTACAAAATGACCAGCGCTGTCATAAAGTTAGCTGGATCGGTACAAAAATTAGCTTATTTATTTTCAGCATAACGCCATTTGGTGTTGTGCTTTTTGGGATCCAGCAATGAAAGTGACCATTCATGACGTAGCGGCCAGAGCCGGTGTGTCAATCAAGACAGTGTCGCGGGTGATGAACAACGAACCGTCGGTAAAACAAGCGACGATCGATAAAGTGAATCAGGCGATGCAAGAGCTGCATTATCAGCCAAGTGCTGCTGCCCGTAATCTTGCCAGTACTAAGTCGTACAGCATAGGCTACATCTACGACAATCCAAACGCCTATTATGTGATTGATATGCAACGAGGCTTGTTGGATGCGTGCCGCCGTCACGGTTATGAATTGCTGATCCATCCAACCAATGCAAAATCACCTGGCATAGTACAGGAAGTCATTGATCTTGTTCAGCATTCCAGACTGGCAGGTTTAGTATTAACACCACCATTTTCCGAAATGCCTGAAATAGCTGAAGCCCTAAGCAGCATTAATGTTGATTTTGTCCGTATTATTTCCGGCTCTACGCCATCCCCCAAGCAAACCAACTGTGTGCTGGTTGACGACTTCACGGCGGCATTCAAAATCACCAACCATCTGCTGGAGCTGGGTCATAGTCAGATCGCGTTTTTATGTGGAGACGACGAACACAGTTCAAGTGGCGAACGTCTGGCAGGCTTTAAGGCAGCATTAACCAAAAGAGGCATCAACGCCAATCCAAAGTTTATTGTGCCTGGCAGCTATTCGTTTGAATCCGGCGTAAAAGGCGCAACTCAGTTGCTGGCATTGCCCAACAAGCCAACAGCTATTTTTGCCTGTAACGATGAAATTGCAGCAGGTGCTTTATTTAGTGCGCGTTTGCAGCATATTGAAATTCCGCAACAGCTTTCTATAGTTGGTTTTGAAAATAGCCCGTTCTCGCGGCAAACCTGGCCACCATTGACTACAGCGCACCAACCGAACAGCACCATAGCGCAAAGTGCAGCAGAATTATTGTTTAAGCATACCAGACCAGGTAACCATAGCCAGACTGAAGATCAGCCTGTGTTTATCCCGGAGCTTTTGGTGCGGGAATCTACAGCTCAGGTTAGTAGCTAAAAAATTTGGGGTCAGATCACATTGTTAACAGTTAACAATGTGATCTGACCCCATTTTATTCGGGCAATGTTTTTATTTAAGGCGCAACCAGTTGCAGCAATATACCTGTGAGGTAGCCGCCATAAGTACCCAGCGCATAACCAAATACCGCCAGCAATACGCCAACAGGAGCTAAAGCCGGGTGGAAAGCGGCGGCAACTATAGGAGCTGAAGCTGCGCCACCTACGTTCGCCTGACTGCCGACGGCCATATAAAACAGCGGAGCTTTAATCAGTCGGGCAACAAAAATCAGTAAACCAGCATGGAAACTCATCCAGATAATACCCACCACAAACATCACCGGATAATCCAGAATAGCAGTCACATCCATATGCATGCCTATGGTAGCAACCAGAATATATAAAAAGGCAGAGCCTAATTTTGAGGCGCCTACCGACTCCAGGTTGCGGGCTTTAGTGGTCGACAATAACAAACCAAAAGTAGTGGCCAGCAATACCAGCCAGAAAAACACGCTGTCTAAGCTGTACATTTCAAGTGCTGGTGCATTAGCACCAATCCATGGAGCTATCCAGTCTGCCAGCAGATGCGACAAACCAGTGACACCAAAAGCCACAGCCATCAGCTTCATTAAATCAGCCAGGCTTGGGTTGCGGGAGTTTTCCGCCTGATATTTTTCGATTTTAAGTTTTAACGCTTCAATACCAGAAGTATCTGCGCCATTGGCTTTATCGAAACGCGCTGAATTGCTGGCCATCCACAACAAAACCGCCATCCAGATATTTGCCACTATCACATCGACAGTGATCATCACTGAGAAGATAGGCCCACCCACTTCGAACACTTCTTTCATAGCGGCCTGATTAGCGCCACCACCAATCCAGCTGCCAGCAACAGTGGTCATGCCACGCCAAATCGCATTTTCGCCCTCTCCGCCTACAGCTTCAGGAGCAAAACTTCCGACAAGAGCCAAAGCCAATGGGCCGCCAATAATGATACCGGCAGTGCCTGTTAAAAACATAATCAAAGCTTTAGGCCCTAAACCTAAAATAGCTTTGAAATCAATGCTTAAAGTTAACAACACTAAACTGGCTGGCAATAAATAACGTGATGCTACTTTGTATAAGTCAGATTTATCGCCGTCTATCACTCCAAAGCTGTTAAACAGCGAAGGGATGAAATAACACAACAATAATGCAGGCACATATTTGTAAAAACTCTGACAATATTTATTACTACTTTGGCTGGTATGAAATACCAAACCCAGGATCACTGCCAGCAATCCCAGTACCACAGCATCATTGGTAATTAATGCGGTTGATTGTTCCATGATTTTTCCTCGGTTATCCCCGTCCTAATTGAAGCTGCGGTCTTGCTGGCGTGTCGCCGCGATGCAATTCCAATTACTTTGGGTATAGCGCTGGTGATGTGTAGTAAATGGCTATTATTTTCAGCTTTAACGCTATTTATTTGTGATAACAGACAAAAACATCAGTTATCCATGCCATTCCACCAACAGAACTTTGTAGTTATTTTTTACGTGACGACTAAATCTATCACAGCAGGCGGGACCGTCAAAACAAAGTTGCTTGCTATGCCATAGTTCAGCAAAAAATAACGACTAAATCCCCTCACACACAAAATTGTCAGGCTATAGCACTAAAGTACCGTTGTGGTAAAAAATCAAAACTCTTAACCTGCCAGACAGAACAGTTTTAGCGGCGGAGTTGGCAATGAATATACTGATCACAGGTGGCACAGGGGGTATTGGGTTTGCGGTAGCCGAACATTTTGGTGCTATGGGCCATCATGTCATTCTGGCTGATATCAACGCAGCCCAGTTAGACATCCGCCAGCAAGAATTAACAGCGGCAGGCTATAAAGCCAGTAGCATACTGCTGAATTTAACTGAACAGGCGTCTATTGAAGCCTGTGCCCAGGCCTATCAAATCGATATTCTGATCAATAATGCCGGAGTGCAGCATGTAGCGCGGCTGGAAGACTTTCCTGAAGAAAAATGGCAGCAACTACTGCAGGTGATGCTGACAGGTCCGGCTATGCTGACCAAAGCTGTATTACCCCGTATGCAACAGCAAGGTTTTGGCCGGGTGATTAATATAGGGTCTATTCATGCACTGGTTGCCTCGCCGTTCAAATCGGCTTATGTGGCGGCTAAACATGGCTTATTGGGCTTTAGCAAAGTGGTCGCGTTAGAGAATGCCAACTTTGATTTCACTATTAATACCATTTGCCCTGCTTATGTCCGCACTCCTTTGGTCGATCAGCAAATAGCAGCTCAGAGCAAAGAACATAACCTGACCGAACAACAGGTGATCGACCAAATCATGCTGGCACCCATGCCACAAAAGGCTTTTATTGGTGTGGACGAAATTGCCAGCACAGCAGCTTTTTTATGCGAACCTGCGGCCCGGCATATCACAGCTCAAACCCTGGTACTGGATGGCGGCTGGACGGCGCGATAGATGCTGCAGCGCAAATATTGCGCTGTTGGCTGGACAGCAGATCCAACATCAGGGCAGAATGAAAATATGCTGTGGCCGCTGAAGTGATTATGACCTTACCTGCCAGCACCATTGGTTTGGGCACCATTGCTGCTTTGTCTTTACTGTATTTACTGGTGTTATTGGGCGTTGGTGCTGTGGGCCGCAGGCTGCAGCGCCGTCATCCACTTTCGCCCTGGATTTTCAGCTTTGCTTTATCCATTTATTGCACCTCCTGGGCTTTTTATGGTGTTACCGCTCAGGCTGCGGTAAATGGCTGGTGGATACCCCCCACTTACATTGGTTCACTAATTTTATTCTGGTTTGCTTTTGGCTTAATAGGCCGGATAGCCATTGCCTGCCGTCGCTACCGTATTACTTCTGTCGCCGACTTTATTGCCACCCGTTATGGTCATTCCCGCTTATTGGCGATACTCACTACAGTCATAGTGCTGATCGCTATCATTCCTTATATCTCGTTGCAGCTACAGGCCATCAGCACCAGCATTCAGGCGCTGGTGGTGATGCAAGACAACAGGCCCTGGTATCAGGACACCGGGCTTTATGTCACGCTTTGGTTAGCTGTTTTTGCTTTATTATTCTCCGGGCGCAGCGCCAAAGCGCATCAGCCGAATCCAGGTTTAATGGCGGCTATAGCTTTTGAATCTCTGGTGAAATTACTGGCGCTGATTGCCATAGGTATTTTCGTCTGTTGGGGCATGTTTGATGGTATCACTGATATTTTCAGCAAAGCGGCTGAACACCAGGCCGTGCAAGAGCTGCAGCAACAAGGCCAGCCTTCTTATGTGTACTGGGTGCATGTGTTATTGGGTTTTGTCGCTACTTTATGTTTACCCCGTCAGTTCCATGTCAGTTTTGTCGAAAACCAGCAGTTAAGTCACCTGCATCAAGCCCGCTGGATATTCCCAGGCTACTTGTTGCTGATGAGCTTCTTTACCCTGCCCTTAGCTTTAGCCGGCATTATGATGCTGGGGCCACAAGCCAATGTGGATTTAGTAGTGCTGCAACTGCCACTGGCGGCCAACCGCACCGACATCGCCTTGCTGGCTTATTTAGGCGGATTCTCTGCCGCAACCAGTATGGTAATAGTCGCTACTGTGGTGCTGGGTATAATGGTCACCAACGACTTACTTACTCCGCTGATTTACCGCAAACAACACAACGAAGATCCGGGCCAGCAAAAAATCAAAGTAGTGACTTTAAGGCGCTGGTCCATGTTGGCCGTGCTGTTTCTGGGCTATTTGTATTATCGCTGGATAGGCACTGGTACTGGTTTAGCTCAGCTGGGTTTAATGGCTTTTGCCTTAATAGCTCAACTGGCACCACCGCTGATTTTAGGCTTATTCAGTCAACGCATTAACCGTCAGGGCACAGTAGCGGCACTGTGCAGCGGCCTTGCGATTTGGGCTTATATTTTATTACTACCAGAACTTGCCAGAGCGGGTTTTATCAGCGGCGATTGGCTGACTGAAGGACCTTTGGGCTTGAGCTGGCTTGCCCCTACTCAGCTGTTTGGCGGGCATCTCGATTCAGTCAGTTTAGGGGTAGTACTGAGCTTAACTGTTAATACGCTGATGTTACTGCTGGTTAGTCACTTCAGCCAAACCCGCTTAGGCGAATGGCTGGAAAGTTACCGTTTTTTACGTCGCCCAAGTCAGCCAAGCGCCAATAACCACAATACTGTGTTAAGTGTGCAGGACGGCTATTTATTAGTACGGCGCTTTGCCGGAGAAAAAGAAGCAAAGAAACTGCTGCAACGCTACAGCAAAACAGCGGTAGAGCCTGAACAATGGGCCAATCCGCAGTTTATGCAGGCGGTAGAACGCAGTCTGGCCGCTGTAGTAGGTGGCGCCTCTATGCGACTGTTGCTGCAAGCTTCAGGTAAACATGCTCAGTTGCCGATTGAATCTGTTGCACGTTTTGTTGACGAAGCCAGTCAGGTATTTCAGTTTAATCAGGCTTTATTGCACGCTACCATCGACAATATCAGTATGGGCATCAGTGTAGTGGACGCCGATATGCGGGTTATTGCCTGGAATCAGCGTTACCTCGAGCTGTTTGATTACCCTCAAGGTCTGGTTGAAGTGGGCAGGCCAGTGGAAGAACTCATTCGTTATAACCTGCAGCGAGGTCTGGCGGGTCAGTCTTTATCCCAAGTGGAACTCAGCCAGGAAATACACAAGAGGCTGAATTATTTACGTCAGGGCAGCAGCTATAAATTTCAGCGCCAGCAACAGGATGGCCGTATTTTCGAAATGCAGGGCAACCCTTTGCCCGGTGGTGGTTTTGTCACGACGTACAGCGATGTCAGCTCCTTTATTGAAGTGCAGCGTGAACTGGAACAAAGCAATAATACACTGGAACAACGTGTGAAAAGCCGCACTGCGGAGCTGGAACAACTGAACCGCCAACTGGAGCAGACCAAACAACAACTGGAAGCCAATACAGCCGCCAAAACCCGCTTTTTTGCCGCCGCCAGCCATGATTTAATGCAACCTTTTAATGCCGCCGCCTTGTTTTGTGGCCTGATCCGTCAGCAAAGCCAGCAGGATGAAGTGAAACAACTGGCACAGAATTTAAGCCATTCGCTGAATTCTGCTGAAGAATTACTGGCGGCTATTCTGGAGCTGACCAAGCTGGATGCCGGGGTGGTCAAAGCTCAGCCTGAAACTTTTGCCTTAGCTGAATTATTGGATCAAAGTGCCCGCGAAGCCGCCGTATTAGCCCATAACAAAGGCTTAAGTTTCAGTTATATTCCAACCCGCCTTGGCACCTTAAGCGATGCCAAACTATTAAAACGGGTGATCCAGAATTTATTAGCCAATGCCTTGCGTTACACCCACAGCGGCAAAATTCTGTTGGGAGTAAAACGACAAGGCTCCCAGCTCCAAATTTGTGTCTGCGATACAGGTATAGGTATCAGTGAATCAGACCAACAAAAAATCTTTGACGAATTTCAGCAAGGCAGCCAGGCCGACCAAAAAGGTTTAGGCATTGGCCTGGCTATTAGTCAGCGTATTTGCAGCTTGTTAGGCCATCAAGTCGGTTTTAGTTCTGCTGTTGGTAAAGGCAGCTGTTTTTATATCAAAGTTCCGCTGGCCAGAGTCAGCCAACGTGTATTGCCACAACTTAAATCCAGTCAGCCCAGTGGTTTTGCCGGACAACGTATTCTGTTGATGGATAACGAAGCCGTGTTGCTGCAAGCCGTATCACAATTACTGCAAAGCTGGCACTGTGAAGTGCAGGCCGTGAATTCACCCAATGAAGCACTGGCCGCTGTGCAACAAGGCTTTAAACCTGATCTGATGTTGTTTGATTACCATCTGGATCATGGTGCGACCGGAGTTGAAGTGGCGATACAGCTGGCAGAACATTTTGGCATCACTGCACCAGTGGTGATCAACTCAGCCGACCAAAGCGCCGATATTCGTCAACACGCACTGAATGCTGGTTTTCATTTTATGCTCAAGCCACTGAAAGAAGTGTCGTTAAAGCGGCTATTGCAAAGGTTACTGAATTAAAATTTACACTGCAAACTGCTGCTGCAAAAACTGGATCACTACCTTTAAACCTGCCTTCATATGATGGCGGTTGGGGTACACCAGGTGCAGCGGCAGAGGCTCCGGCATATAGTCTTGCATCACTTCCACCAGACTGCCGTTTTGTAGCTCCTTTTCCACCTGATAACGGGTGACAAACAACAAGCCCATATCGGCCAAAGCCGCATGTTTCAGCGCTCTGTTGCTGTTACACAACACCCGGCCTGTAGTCAGCACTTCAATACGCTGATCCTGGTATCGAAAATACCAGGTCCGATCGGCAATAGATGAACCTGAACTCAAACATTGGTGCTGACATAAATCAGCAGGGCTTTGTGGTGTGCCAAAGGCTTGCAAATAACCGGGGGAAGCCGCCAGCGTAATAGGTAAACCCGGTAAAGAACGGGCTATTAAACTTGAATTCGCCAGTTGGCCAAAACGGATGCCTAAGTCCATTTTGTCAGCAATCAAATCTATCACTTTGTCGTTTAGATCCAGTTCAACGCTGAGTTTAGGGTACTGTTTCAACAACTCTGGCAACAAAGGGGCGATACGCAAAGTACCAAAGGTAACGGGCACACTAATTCGAATTAAGCCCGAAGGCTCATCCCGCAGTTCAGACAAGTGATGTTCAGCCTGATCGGCCTGAACAACTACCTGCTGACAGTACTCAAAAAATGCCTCCCCCTCTGAAGTTAAGCTCAGTTGCCGGGTGGAACGCTGTAATAAACGCACGTTTAAATGTTGCTCTAAGCGACTGATGGCTTTACTGACCGCACCCTTGGACATATCCAGCGCCACAGCAGCCTGAGTAAAACTGCGACTTTCCACTACTTTGGCAAATGTAGCCATGTCACTTAAACGTTGTAGCAACGACATCCCTGCACCTTTTTCTTATGCTGTTTTGCCCTTGATTTTAACCGGATTTTTTCACTCTGACTGTTTCTTTTAGGAAACTATCTGTCTTTGTTTGGGCAGCTAATCAAAGCCATAGCTAATGCTTACACTGCTCAGTATTCAAACAGCGGAATTGATACAACAGGAGGGAGCTACTATGTTCAGTCAAAGTTTAATTCAGGTGTTTAAAGGCTTAGCTGATTTTCATGGTTATGTGCCAGTGACTCCTGTAACCCAAAGCACCCCTGATAAAACAACAACGGCCTGTCAGATAAAACCCGCTGTTGTTACCTCAATTCCAAAATCATCAGTGGCTGCCAGTTGCAGCCATACAGCAGTTCCTAGCTAAAAGGCGTTGCCGCCTCTTGTGCCCACCCTAGCGGTGGGCTTTTTTTAAGTAAAGATCTACAGATTGCGCAGCCAACAACCGAACTCAGGATAAACACTCAGGGCGCAACGCCGCAGTTCCACGCAGAACAGAGTTAAATTAAAACTCATCCGGTAGTTTTAGCTTTTCAAACAAAATACCGGCCAAAGTACGGTTGTTCACATTCAGTTTGCGCAGTATCGCCGACACATGCTGTTTGATGGTGGTTTCCTGCACCTGCATTTCAAAAGCAATTTGTTTATTCAGTAAACCGTCGGCAATCATTTTCAGCACGCGGAATTGCTGAGGTGTCAGCTGTTCCAGCCTGCGGGCAAAATCCTGATCAATCAGATCTCTGGCTTTTTCCACATCGTTCACCAGCTCAGCTGGTACCCAGGTTTCCCCTGCTACCACTTGAGCCACTGCTTCAGATAACAAATCCAAAGGCGCAGATTTTGGAATATAAGCCGAAGCCCCTAGCTGCAACGCTTGTTTAATCACGGCAGGATCTTCAATCGCAGACACCATTAAAATGGCAATATCAGGGTATTCAGTACGAAGTGAAGTTAAACCGGCAAAACCTTCAGCATCTGGCAATTTTAAATCCAGGAAGATCAGTTCGGTATCCGGGTGTTGCAGCAATAAAGCCCATAACTGCGCCATGCTATTGGCTTGCAGCAGCACAGCATCAGTGCCAAGAATTTGTTGGGAAGCCTGTGCCAGAGCGACACGGAATAACGGGTGGTCATCAGCAATAATTGCAATCATTCCTTTAGTACCTTACATACAGGGTGATTAAAACTAAACAGTTGAAAGATATAACAATACCTGTGGTTACACATTTTGCGGCTTCCAGCTGTATTTCCCTTTAAAATAGTTATCTTGGCGCTTTCGACGACCGCCTACAATAGATGAATTTTCAAAGTCCAAGCGGCGTTCTTGGATGCTAGCGTATTGATTTTTTAGTCAATTCTACATTGTGTCCGCGCAATCGACGATTTTTCTCATATTCTTTTTTAGCACCCCTGTTTGCTTTCCCTCTGAATCTTTATCTACTTACTGGATTAAGCCCTAATCCGCTCTAACAAGTCAGGCTAATCATTATGAATAAGAGTTCTGCTAACCCCAGCCTCTTACCACCGCTTTAAACTTGAGTGCACCACTCATTGCCATCGCTGTGCACCACGACTTTCAGTGGTCATCCACTGACTGTTGTGAGCTAGTTGTAGAGCTATCGTTGATCGGAAGGTTAGCCATATTTTCCGAGTTTATACAAAATGTGGTCAATTCTGTTTATAAGCTTAAGTCTCCATCTTAAAGATGGATTTGGGGGAACTGGATATTTAAGTAATGCAGCTAGTGCAGCTGGGTGATCACGCTTTTCTGGGGCGAGAATATTGTTTACGTAGATCATCGCCTCGTATGGGCCAGCAATTCCGGACCCATAATAGGCGATAGCCAAGTAAGCACTGGCTATATCTGATTTTTTACTGCTAAAGGAAACTAGGCAGGCCAAAGATATTTCATGAAGCTTTCTAAATATATTTACGTCGTATTTTTGAATACATGTCCTGACAAATTGCTGGGTTATTGTGCTTGCCCCTTCAATTTTGTTGAGGGCTTTATATCGGTATATTGCGCGACATATGGCTATAAAGTCGAAGCCCCAGTGATAGTCAAACCGATGATCCTCTGCAAGTTTTAGATACAAAATTGAGCTGGCGAGATCTGGTTGAATTTTATGGGTACGAAGAGCTCTAAGTATCGCTAAGTAGTCATTTCTAGAATTTTTACTAATAAAAATGTATGTAATAGATGCTGCTAGTACAAGCAGACTAAGCGGTAGATTGAGAACTCTCAGGAAGATCGTTTTTTCCAAGTGACCTGCCCAATTTGATTTGAAATGGTTGATGCAAATCGGCCAGTCAGTGACCCGTCTTTTTCTTGGCTCAAAATATGAATTGTTGTTGAATTCCTGAGTTTACCCACTTCTTCAATGTGAATACATATTTTATCCTGGCCTAAATAATTCCGCTCTATGTGACCAGTTATTTTTACCTGTGTTCGTTGCTTGCCGTTGTAGGGTTTCTCCTCATTTTGGTTTTTTTCATATATTTTTTCGGCGCTTCCGTATATTGTATTTCCAGTTCTAGCAACTAAAACAAGATAGCGAAGAACCATCCCTTCATAAGGTTTAAACTCAGTTGACATAGTGGTTTGATCGTATGTCCATGAACCATCTATGTCTAGAGGCTTGAATACCTTTTCTCTTAGCAGGAAGAATGCGTAAGTCAGTCCTGCGCCGCTGATTAGGCCAGCTAATATGTCAGGAAGAAAGGTGGCAAAATTCATGATTACCTTTTAGCAAAGATTTATATAGCTCGCACACGCATTTAGCCGCTCTTACCATTGCACGTACACCCTTAATAATCTTTCAGAATCAACTATCTGGTGAAATGGTGCTTTCGGTCAAACTGCTGGTACAGCAAATTTCGACTGGCTGGAGCCTTAAATGCCATTAAGCAGTTACACTTTTTAAACTACTAATCATAACAGCGCAGTATCAACTCTTTAAAACCTCTTTTAAACATACTGAACCGGGGCTTCCGCCCCGGCAAGTGTTTTTTAACCTTCGTACCTGAAACCGAAGACAAGGGCGGGGATAAACCCCGCCCCTCCGCCTTAGAAACGATATCCTAAAGTTAAGCTGTAGGTTCTTGGGTCGCCGTAATAGGCCGTAATGGTTTGCTCACCCGCCAACAGCGGGAAGTTGTAACCGGCAATACGGGTTTCTTTGTCACCTATATTGCGTACCTGGGCCGATAGATCCCAGTGACCATCGTTGGAGTACCAGGTCGCCCCAGCGTTAAAGATGGTGTAACCACCAAAATCCAGCACCGAAGGCACTTCAAAAATTTGAGTGTCAGCACGGTACGAACCCATGACGTTATAAACAATTTCACCTATACCTGCACTTTGAGTGTATTTCAGACCTAAAGTACCAGTCCATTCCGGAGTATTAGCAAAAGACCAGACATCCGACACGTCTACATCAGTTTGTGATACAGGGTCAAAAAATACCACTTCATTAAACTTCGCGTCTGTGTAGCCGAGAATACCGGTAAATTCTAAGTTACTGGTCAATACAGAAATCATCTCGACTTCAAAACCACGTATATCAGCACTGGCGGCATTCAATACCTGAGAAGCCACTGTGTTATTTACCGCACGCTGCACTGTCACCTGCATATCGTCATAGCTGGAACTAAAAGCCGCAGCGTTTAAACGTATAGTGCGATTATTCCATTCACTTTTAAAACCAACTTCAACAGTGTCGACTGTTTCTTCCTGATAAGGATCGCCAGCATTCGGGTTAATAGACTGGTTGCCACGCATATCAAAGCCACCAGATTTAAAACCGTCCGTATAAGAGCCATACCACATAAAGTTGTCGGAGCTTTGATATTCAAAACCTAAACGGGGAGAGAAATGACTGAAGCTTTCGCTGCCTTCAAAATCAGATTGCACAGCAATTGGAGTGCCATCTGCACGAGGCAATTTATACCCCAGATAAACAAAACGATATACATCAGCATCTTTATCATCTTCGGTGTAACGGCCCCCTAAGGTAAAAGACAGTTTGTCAGTGAACTGGTAACTGCCTTGGGCATAAGCTGCCACGCTGTCCGTTTCTACACAACCACCGTTTTCAATAGTCACGCCCAAGCCTTGCACCAGCACAGTACCAAAAGCACCACAGGCATCCCCTTTGAAATAATACAGGCCTGATGCCATCGTCAGTTTGTCGCCGTTAAACAACAGCTGCAGTTCTTGCGACGTTTGTTCGTCTTCATAAAAGGCGGGTACATCTAACGAGGGTAATTCGGTGGCATCGAAGTCGATATTCGTGTCTGTCACCCCTTCACGTTTAGCGGTAATGGATTTTAAGGTCCAGCTATCGTTTATGTCCCAGGCAATAGTCAGTGACTGACCTTCAGTCACCACAGAGTTATCCGCCGGCATACTGGTATTGGAATCAAAAACACTTTCTGGTGGCGTATCGCCAGTCACTAAACTTGGTGTTAAGCGATGGCCCCCTTTGGAATTGGAATCATCTTCAGTGCGGTCGGCGGCAAAACTGAAACGTAAATTATCCGTCGCTTGATACTGCAAACTCACGCGGCCAGACAGGATCTCTTTATTGTAGTTTTCAGCGCCGGTATTGAGATAAGTACCAAAACCATCCCTGTTTAGTGTGGCTAAGGCGGCACCAAAAAACAGCTTGTCAGTTAATGCAGTCTGGCCAGCAATTTTGAAATCTTTTTGCCCGTAGTTACCTACTGTACCCCGTAAACTCAGCTCTGTATCACCACTTAAAGGTTTAGTGATGTATTTAACCGCGCCACCTATAGTGTTACGTCCATACAAAGTACCCTGCGGGCCACGTAATACTTCAATGCGTTCAACATCGTAGACGTCCAAAGCTGCACCTTGAGGACGAGCCATATAGACATCATCAATATAAATACCGACCCCGGATTCAAACCCCCACAGTGGGTCCTGCTGACCTATACCGCGGATATAAGCGGTTAAAGTACTGTTGGTACCACGGGACACCTGTAAAGTGGTGTTCGGCGAATAAGCCTGCACCGCAGTTATATTTTCAATACCACGCTGAGCCAAAGCTTCTGCACCTATAGAGGTCACAGCAACAGGAACCTGCTGCAGGTTTTCCGCAGTTTTACGTGCTGTTACCTGAATGACTTCCAGCGTTGCTTCTTCTTGTTCTGCTGTGTCGTCGGTGGCCTGTTCTGCCAAAGCCGGATTAAATAAAGCTGAGCCTATCAGCAGCGCTAATAAGGTCGGTTGGAATATAGTCTTCGTCTTCTTATTGTTATGGGCCATGTGCCTTCTCCTGCTAACTTGTCCAGTACCACTCTAGGCTGTCCTGCTGAAATGTTAAGCTGTACCTTAGTACTATACCCGCCACAAACTACACTCAAGCCAATGAAAATAAAAGGATTAACCAAACCAGCACCTGAGAGACTGTACCTTAGTACTATGGTTTGCAGCCTTACTTTCCACCAGACTGAAAAAAAAACACAAGGTTGTTTCTATGCTGAGTTTATTTGGTTTACTGGCGGGACTGGTGTTATTGATAGTACTGACCATGCGCGGCGTGAATCTGTTTATTCTGGCGCCACTCTGCGCTTTGTTTGTCGCTTTATTTAATGGCATCCCGTTTTGGCTGGCCGACAACCCGGCCAATTTTGTGCAGGGTTACATGTCAGGTTTTGCTGGTTTTGTCTCCAGCTGGTTTTTGATGTTTTTATTGGGTGCACTGTTTGGCAAGCTGATGGAGCACACAGGAGCCGCTGACGCAGTGGCACTTGCTATTGTAAAACGTATAGGCAAACAAAGAGCTGTTTTGGCTGTGGTGCTGGCTTGTGCTGTGCTGACTTACGGGGGTGTCAGTATTTTTGTGGTGGCTTTTTCCGCTTACCCCATGGCGGTGAGTTTATTTAAAGACGCCAACCTGCCACGGCGCTTTATTCCGGCTACTTTAGGTTTAGGTTCTGTCACTTTTACTATGACATCAGCAGGCTCACCGGAAATTCAAAACTGGATCCCTATTCAATACCTGGGCACCAGCCCTTATGCTGGCTGGGAAGTCAGTATCATAGTGGCTATTTTTATGGCTATTATTGGCTACTGCTGGCTGATGAAGATGATAAAAAGCGCTATGGCCAAAGGAGAAAAATTTGAAGGCCGCGACTCGGATCCTGTTGTAGGAAACAAAGCGTTACCTCATCCAATGATGGGTATTTTGCCTTTGCTGGTGGTGTTAATTTTGTCTTATCTGCTGCATGATTCCATGCAACAAGCTGCCTTGATTGTCGCTTTAACAGGTGGTGTCACGACCTTGTATCTGCTGAACCGTAAGTTTTTAACCTCTTTGGGCCAGACTTTGGATCAAGGCGCAACCGGAGCTTTAATAGCCATAGGCAATACAGCTGCAGTGGTAGGTTTTGGTTCTGTCGCTAAACTGACCCCAGCATTTGCCGCTGTAGTAGACACCATGACGCATTTACCTGGTTCTGAACTGATAGGTGCAGCAGTAGCCGTCAGTATTATTGCCGGTTTAACAGGTTCAGCTTCTGGTGGTCAGGCCATAGCCCTGCCGGAAATAGCCCCAGTGTATTTAGAACGAGGCGTGGATGCCGAACAGCTGCACCGCGTGGTTGCTATCTCATCCGGTGCTTTAGACTCACTGCCGCACAATGGCTATGTGGTGACTACCATTCGTGCTATCTGTGGTGAAAGCCACCAAAATGCCTATTGGCCTGTGGCTGCTGTGACAGTAGTGGTGCCTACACTTGGTGTGATCATGGCTATTTTCCTGTTCCAATGGTTTTAATCATAGGCATTTAGAAGGACAAAACGAATGAAGTCATGGCTTGGATTTATTTTACTCTTCAGCAGCTTTTTTGCTGCAGCAGAGCTGCCTTTGGTACAAAAACAGCAGTTGGAACTAGAGCGCTTCACCACCCAAAGTGGCGTGGTGTTAAAACAAGTCAAAACTGGCTGGGAAGCCTATGGCCAACTGAATGCCGATAAATCCAATGTGATTTTAATCACTCATTATTTTTCCGGCACTTCCCATGCCGCAGGCAAATACCGTGCTACAGATGCAGCACCTGGCTACTGGGATAAAATTATTGGCCCGGGTAAAGCCATAGATACCAACACATTTTATGTAGTAAGTGTCGATAGTCTGGCTAATCTGAATGCTTTTTCACCAGATGTGATTACCACAGGCCCTGCCAGCATCAACCCCGACACAGGTAAGACATATGGCCTGAGCTTTCCGGTCGTTACCATTCGTGATTTTGTTGAAGTGCAAAAAGCTTTGCTGGATCAACTCGGCATTGAAAAATTGTATGCCGTGATTGGCCCTTCCATGGGTTCTTTTCAGGCTATTGAATGGGCTGTCAGCTATCCGGATAAAGTAGAGCGTTTACTGCCAGTGATAGGCACAGCTTATATCGACAGTTTCAGTGCGATACGGCTGGAGCGCTGGGCTCAGCCAATTAAACAGGATCCAAAGTGGCATAAAGGTGCTTATCCCTTAACAGAGCAACCTCAAGGTTTAACGCGGGCATTGGCTTATGTCATTCAGGATGCGTTACACCCGGATTTATTTAACCAAAGCTACCCTGCCCCCGCTTTGGATAAAGCCATTCATCAGGATATTCAAAACGAATTACCAGCATGGGATCAGTTAATGAAAGCGGCTAAGCAGCGTTCAGCACAAATGGACGCCAATTCGTTGTTGTATCTGGTCAGGGCTTCACAATTATGGCGAGCTGGTATGGGCGACAACTGGCAGAAAAAGCTAAAAAGCGTAAAGGCCAAAACTCTCTGGTTGCCGGCCACAGGAGATTTATTGCTGACTCCGGCTATGGCAAAACAAAGTAAAGCTCAGATGCCCAATGCTTTGTATGAAGAAATTTCAGGTCAGGCCGGGCATTTAGACGGGCTGTTAAATATTCAGAGCAAAGCAGAACAAATCCGGACCTTTTTAGCTCAGTAAATTCTCCCATCACTATTTCTATCCACCCTGTTGAGGCTGCCTTCCTCTGGTTCAGCTAAAGCTAGCGCTTTAGCTGTTTTTTTTTCGGGCTGAGCGGGCCAGCAATCTTGTTGCTCAACTGAAACTACGCTCACCTCTGGATAGCGCAGTTATTTGTTGCTGAAGAAGGAAAAACAATCTAATTTAGAGGCTTACGATGACAGGGCAAGTCAATAACAGGTAGCCAAAAGGGAATAAGGTGTCTGTACGACGTTCTCTGAATATGGCTAAGCCTTTTAGAAATACACTTTGTGCATCAGATCATTAACCGCCGCATGGCAGTTGGTAGAACCAGGCAAAGCGTGCCAGCACAATATACAAATGTTAGTTGCTCCTAGGGATTTCGAATGCGTGCCATATTTACAATGCTAATTTTGGTTTCTTCGTTAAGCGCGAATGCGTGGGAGATTAGAAATCATTATAAAGATGAAACTAAATACAATCTTCTGTTACGGAATGGGAATGTATCAGAACTAAGCGCTATCTTGGAAAAAGAGAAACGTATCTTGTCTGGTATTAACCTTGGGCGCGTAATTCAATTACAAGCGGATAGCTTACAAACCGAAATTCACAATTATCTTAAAGCACATTATCCGAATGAACTGAGCGCGGCTCAATTATCAGCGGGTAATATGCACAACCCTAAAGTAATCCCACTTCGGAAGCCATTTGAGGAGGCCCTTGTTAAAAGCTCGTATGTGCAATCTATAGCAGAGATTCTTCGCGAGCATGGTTATGAGGTTACGGCGGCATCAACAGAGAAATTCATGTTAATAGAGCGCAACAAATTTGACGCAATGACATGGCTAAAAGTAGAGCAACTAACCAGTAAAGCCAGCAGGACGCCGCAAGCGGCGCCTCTGCTTTAGGCTTTAGGCGTTAGGCCATTAGGACACTCTTATGCACCGATCTGTAAAGCTTATGTGGGATGCCTACCTTGCGCATCAGTCTCAGCTATCACAGTTCCCCACTGATGCACCGCCAGCCTGGTATTTCTGCGACAACGAGACGGATGCTAATGAGTGTGCTCAGCTAGTCGTGAACGGCACAAAACGCGCAACATCACCGTCATTGTGGTTTTTTGAGAGCAGCGGTGAGGCTTTGCCGCGTATAGGCGATTTGAACATAGTGACGGACTGGAACGGTAAGGCCGTCTGTATTATTCGCACAACCAATGTGCAGATCCTCCCGCTCAACGAGGTCACGGAGGTTCACGCAAAAATGGAGGGTGAAGGAGACGGCTCGCTTGATTGGTGGCGCAAGGCGCATTGGAATTATTACCATCACGAGCTTCAAGGAACTGGCTATGAGCCTCAGCCTGACATGCCTATCGTCTTTCAAGAGTTTGAGTGCATTTTCCCGGCAGGCGCGGCCTAACAATCCATGCAAGCCGACGCCGCTTTTCGGTGCGGCTTAATTCAGGCGTTATATTCAGGTCTCAATACGTTATTTATCGCGGTCAGAACAAAATCATCTCATCCACAAATCATAAAGACGTCAGGTATTTTAAAGTCAGTTTGATTAGGTTGAGCACTATATCAACCACGTTTTAATAAGGATAAATTATGAAGCGTATTTATATGTCAGCAGCTCTGGTGTTTTCAGCTTTATTTGCCGTTGGCGAAAGTTATGCAAAAAACGAATCTCCAGTGCTGATAGGCCCTTACCTTGGGCAAAAGCTACCCGGTTCAACACCAGAAATTTTTGCACCTGGTATTGTTTCTACCGAAGGTTGGGAAGTTAGTGGAGCGTTCACACCTGAACTCAATGAGTTTTATTTCATTCGAGATAGCAAGGAAAGCGAAAAGCAAGAAATGGTTGTTTTTAAAAGTACCAATAATCGGTGGCATGAATCAGTTTTTTCACCAAGGGTAGGCACTCCTTTGATCGCGCCAGATGGTAAAACCATGCATCTGGGTAAGCGTTACAAGGAGCGCACCGAGACTGGCTGGTCTGAAGTGAAAACACTGGGTGCTCCTTTCGACAAATTGCCTATCATGCGCCTTACAGCATCCTCAAAAGGGACTTACTTTTTTGATGAATTCAAAAGAGATTTTACCGGGGATATCCGATATTCACGATTGGTAGATGGCAAACATGAAGAACCCAAGCTGCTGGGGAAAGAGATCAATAGTGGAAAAAGTTTTCATCCCTTCATAGCCGCAGATGAATCTTATCTGATATTTGATAGTAAAAGAGAAGGAGGTTATGGCGACTCAGATCTTTATATCAGCTATCGACAGCAAGATGATACATGGGGGGAACCCATTAATTTAGGCGACAAAATAAATACCGAAGGCTGGGAAGCAATGGCCAGCGTAACATCGGATGGTAAATATCTTTTTTTCAATCGAAATATGGCTCCAGGCAACCATGAAAACGTAGACATATTCTGGGTAGACGCACAATTTATTGAAACGCTTAGACCCAAGCAGTAAACCATATAACAATCCCAGCAGGAGCGACGCCAAAAGGCGACGCGCCTTCTGCGAGAGTTATACATATAGGAGAGTGTAGAGTGTTTTCTGCGGAGCCAAATCAAAATACTATCGTTGCAACTATCTGGTTTGCGATTGCACTTGCTGTTGCTTCATCTGCAATCATTGTCCTGTTTGGTAAAGCACCATTCTTGTCACCGGCATTATTGATGATGTCAGCGCTGCTGGTTATGTTAAGCGCGCAACGAACACAACGTTTTGCCATAGAGCCAACTAAGTTCAAAAAACGCATACAATTTGTCGCTTTTGCTACGGCTATTCTCAGCAGTCTTTCAATTGTGTTTAATTCGGCAGTGCAGTAAATGCATAACAAGGCGTTACTGTCGCGGCTGAGGCGGCTTAAGCTGCGCTCCAGTCACCCCAAAGCTTATAGTTACTTTGGTTTCCCCCCCTCATTGAAGCCTTAATGCCAAAACCGAACCTAGAGACAAAATAGACAATTTAATCAAATGATTAACTCTTGCGCTCTGTATGCTCTCTTTATCAGATTGCAGCTAAAACCTGGGTTTTAGTCACTCCTCCTAAACCGATTAAGTCTTGCCGCATTTGTGCCGTTCCTGTATAAATTTCACTTACAAACAACTGATCTAGTTCAGATCATCAACGTATGTTTGTAATGACCCCTTTACAGCAGCGGGCCTTTGCTCAAATCCCACCACTATTAACCCACTGAGGTGAACCATGACTCTGGTTAGAAAACTTGTTTTTGCTTTTGCTGCTATTGTGGCTTTGGTGACTTTATCGACCTTAATTACGTTAAATCAACTGACTAAAATGCAGCAAGCTGTAGAACTGAATAACCATACCTTTGAAGTGATCCGCACCACCAACAGGTTGTCTGAAGATTTAGTGAATATAGAAACAGGCCAGCGTGGTTTTATTATTACCGGCGATGAAAGTTCATTGCAGCCTTATCACCTCGGCAAAACCGGAGCCGAAACAGAATTAAAAGATTTACTGCAAAAAACTGCGGATAACCCGGCGCAACAACAAAGTTTAAAAACTATTCAAGGCCTGTATACCGATTGGCTAACTCAAGCTATTGACCCCAGCATCAGTCAGATGAAAGCAGCAGGTACAGATACAGCAGCACGCCAGGCAGTGCGCGAATTTATACGCACTGGGGTTGGCAGAGAGTTTATGGACCAACTTCGTCTGCACATGGACACCTTACAACAACGCGAACGAGATCTGCTGGACAGCCGCAGTCAGGACGCAGCGGCAGCTAAAAGTTTTGTCTTTGCGACCTCAATTATTGGCGGTTTGGTTATTTTGGTGTTCAGTATTCTGATCGCCTTGTACTTAAAAAATACCTTACAAAACCGCCTGCAAGTGGCCAAAGATTTAGTGTCATCAGTGGCAAGCGGCAAATTAAATAACCAGATTGACAGCAGTGGTGGCGATGAAGTGGCTGAATTGCTGCTGGCTTTGGGCAAAATGCAAACTCAGTTGCATCAGTTGATGAGCCAGATTAAATCTGCAGCAGCAGAGTTAAGTGGTGCCAGTTCCACCGTTGCCAGCACCACTGAACAACTGTCAGCCTCAGCAGAAGAACAATCTCGGGCCTCTTCATCTATTGCAGCTGCAGTGGAAGAATTAAGTGTCAGTATTGATTCAGTATCAGCCAATGCCAGCGAAGCTCAGACTATTGCAGGTAAATCAGGCCAGCAAGCACAACAAAGCAGCAAAGTGATTAATGACACAGTGGCCAGTATGGAACGTATTGCCCAAGTAGTGCGTTCAGCCTCAGGCCGCATTGAAGAGCTGGGTAAACAATCCGAGCAAATTTCTTCTATTGTCAATGTGATCAAAGGCATAGCTGATCAAACTAACTTGTTGGCACTGAATGCCGCTATTGAAGCAGCACGGGCTGGTGAACAAGGCCGTGGTTTTGCGGTGGTCGCAGATGAAGTACGTTTACTGGCGCAGCGCACCACTCAGTCCACTACTGAAATCTCCGGCATGATTGACGTCATACTGAACGGAACTGTAGATGCTGTAGGCCAGATGAGTACTGGTGTGGAACAGGTGAATATGGGGGTAGAACTGGCGGGCCAGGCAGGTCAGGCTATTGATATTATCCAGCACAGCTTTCAACAGGTGGTCAGCGTGATTGAATCGATTTCACTGTCATTGCACGAGCAAAACTCAGCCAGTAACGAAGTGGCAGGTCATATTGAACGAATTGCCACTATGTCAGCGCAAAACAGCGAAGCCACCCGCCATAACAGCGAGGTAGCACACGAGCTTCGCAATTTATCTAACGGACTGAACAACGCCGTAGCCCGTTTTACGTTGTAAAACAGTAAGACTCTGCTGAGGTTTGTAGGCAGGAAGAAGCAGGTAAAGCAGATTGCTTTTATTGCTTCTTTTTGCTAACAATCAATGTATTAGCATTAACAAGGCAGGCACACAATGAAGCGTCTGATTCAGCTGAGTTTGTTTTTGCTGAGTTTTTCTTTGCAAGCTGAGCCGTTACGTATTGTCAGCAGTGAGTTTGTGCCTCACAACGGCGAACAACTGCCAAATCAGGGTTATGCTATTCAACTGATCAGGGAGATTTTTGCCACTCAGCAGCAGGAAATACAGATAGAATTTTTACCCTGGCCCCGCGCTTTACTTCAAGCCAGGCAGGGCGAAGCTGTGGCTCTTATTAGTGTCTGGTTTGATAGTGAAAGAACCAGCTATCTACATTACCCTACGCCGCTTTACACCAATTACATGAAGTTTTACCACAGCAGCACAAAACCCATCAGGTTTACCGAACTGGAACAACTGGCCAAAACGCCTTTGCGATTAGGCGTAGTTCGTGGCTACAGCTACCCTCAAGCCATAAACACTCTGCCTTTTGAGTGGGTCGAAGTAAATACTGATCTGGAATCGTTAAAAATGCTGGCCCTGGGTCGGGTAGATTTGGTGATTTGCGAACAAATGGTTGCCGAATATCTACTCAGCACAGAACTTGCCGAATACCGAGCACAGCTTAGCCCGACAGGCCCTCTAGTCGAAGCCCGGCCTATGTACCTTGCATTTTCAAAAGCACATCCGGACTCAGAGCTCATGCAGCGTAAATTTGAACAAGGCTTACAGCAGCTCAAACAGCAACGCAGATTAGAGCTGTTACAACCTGTTTATTAAGGACAGCCTCTTTTCATAGCCGTTGAAACAACACCAGATGGTCCAGCTCCAGTTTAATACCAATGCGACTTTGCAACTGATGGTCGTGATGGCTCGGCGCTAAACAATACACCTGCTCTGCCCCTTCTAATTCCAGACTATATAAAATATGCGAACCTCGAAACGACTTGCCTACCACTTTGGCAGTAAAACCACTTTCGTCGTCATGCACTATATCGTCAGGCCGAACCAACAGATCCACAGTTGCACCTGATGTGAATTCCGACTCTGTTTGGGTAAAGACACCTAAAGCTGTGTACACCTGACCATCCGCCAGCACTTCACCTTTTAACAAAGCGCCGTGACCTACAAAGTCAGCGACAAACCTGTTGGCAGGCTGGTGGTACAACTCGTAGGCACTGCCCCACTGCTGCAGTTTGCCATGTTGCATCACGCCTATCTGATCGGCCATGGCAAAAGCTTCAAACTGATCATGAGTCACCATTAAAGCACTGATGCCACGTTGTTTGATAATGCCACGAATATCCTGTGCCAAAGCTTCACGTAAGTCGGCATCCAGGCCTGAAAAAGGTTCGTCCAGCAGCAAGACTTCAGGCTCTGGCGCTAGTGCCCGCGCCAGCGCTACTCGTTGTTGCTGACCACCAGAAAGCTGATGCACATAACGATCGCCTAGAGTGGGCAAACCTACTAAAGCCAAAAGATCTGCCACTATCTGTTGTTGCTGTGCTTTTGGCTTTTTCTTTACACCAAAAGCTATATTTTGCGCCACAGTCAGGTGTGGAAAGAGCGCAAAATCCTGAAACACCATACCAATACGGCGCTGTTCAGGGTTGATCAACTGATCAGGCTCTGACAGAGCCACACCAGCCAACAGAACAGAGCCCGTTTGCACAGGTTCAAAACCTGCAATAGCCCGTAATAAACTGGTTTTACCGCAGCCGGAAGGCCCTAACAAACAGCCTATCTGGCCTTGTTGCAAAGTGAGGCTAACATCCTTAACCACAGTGGCCGGGCCATAAGCTATTGAAATCTGTTCTAATACCAGCATTTACTTTGCACCTCTGTTAGACCTATCCAAAGCACGGGACAGCAGGATCACCGGAATTAAACCTATCAGTACTATGGCAAGTGCTGGCAAAGCCGCATCGGCGAGCCGCTCGTCTGAAGCCAACTCGTAAGTGCGCACCGACAAGGTATTAAAGTTAAAAGGCCGCAGCAATAAAGTGGCGGGCAACTCTTTTAATACATCGACAAACACCAGTAATAAAGCACTCAGCACCGACGCACGCAATAATGGCAGGTGCACACGTTTTAACACCCCAACCGGGCTTTCGCCTAGACTACGGGCGGCGTTGTCCATTGAAGGGGTAATTTGCATCAGACCCGCTTCGACACTATGCAAAGCCACAGCAATAAAACGCACCGTATAGGCCAGCACCAGCGCCACTAAAGTGCCGGACAACAACAAACCGGTGCGAATGCCAAATTGCTTTTCGGCCCATAAATCTATCGAGTTATCCAAAGCCGCCAGCGGCAACATCACACCTATGGCAATCACTGTGCCCGGTAAGGCGTAGCCCATAGAAGCAATACGCACAGGCAAAGCCAATGACCAATGGCCGGATAAGCGTTTGGCATAAGCAAAACACAAGGCCAGGCTGGCTGTCACTAAAGCTGTTAGGGCCGCAAGAGAAAAACTATTGATTAAAAGCTGAATAAAGCCAGGCGAGAATAACTGATCGAAACGATCTGCAGCCCAGCCTAACAGCTGCAACGCTGGCAAGACAAAACCCAACAGCACAGGCAATAAACACAGCAACAACAAAGCGAATCCAGCCACACCTGTCAGCGGCTGACGAGTGGGTTCCTGCTGCTTTTGGCCTTGCTGATAAAACTTCAGCTTGCGTCTGGACCATTGCTCCAGATAGAGCAGCAACAACACAAAACTACACAACAGCGCCGACAATTGCGCAGCGCCGAGCTGATTACCCATACCAAACCAGGTGCGGAAAATACCAGTGGTAAAGGTAGTGACGCCAAAATACTGCACTGTACCGTAGTCGGCCAGAGCTTCCATCATCGCCAGCGCAGCTCCGGTTAATATGGCAGGGCGAGCCACAGGCAAAGCCACTTTCCAGAAATGCTGACGTGGCGTTAAACCTAAAGTGCGGCTGGCTTCGAGTAATGAGCCGGATTGCTGACGAAAGGCGGTGCGGGCCAGCATATAAACATAAGGATAAAGCACCAGCGACAGCATCAGAATAGCGCCGGGCAAAGAGCGGATTTCCGGAAAATAATAATCGCCGTACGACCAGTCAAACCAGCGCCGCAGCTGGCTTTGCACAGGCCCGGCAAAATCTAATAAACCTGTATAGCTGTACGCCATAATGTAGGCAGGTATCGCCATAGGCAGCAGCAATAACCACTGCACCACAGAGCGGCCCACAAACTGATAACGCGCTACAGTCCAAGCCGTTAAAGTACCTATGCCTGCGCTCAGCACACCCACACCCAAAGCCAATAGCAAAGAGTTAGTGACATAATCGGCCAGCACAGTATCAAGCAAATGCGCCCAAAGTTCGGGCTGAGGAGTGAGCAAAGACCCAAGCACGACCAACACGGGCACAGCCAATAGCAAGGCAAAAACTGTTACAGTCCGGCTGAATAACGGGCTCGTCAAACGAAATATGTCCTTCTCAAAAAAACGCGACTCTAACAAAACGCAGGGGCGACCTTGATGGTCGCCCGTCTATAGCTATAACACTGAATACGCGGGGGAATTATTTCCAGCCAGCTTTGTCCATTACGGTGATAGCTTTAGCATTCAATTCACCTAAGGTCGACAATTGTAACTGGTCTGCCTTAAATTGCCCAAAAGATTCAAGTCGTTGGCTCCACTTTACACCCTGTACTACAGGGTACTCGTGGTTCACTTCAGCGTACCAGCTTTGCGCTTCAGGTTTCACCATATATTCCAGCAACTTCACTGCTTCAGTTTTGTTTGGTGCATATTTAGCTACACCAGCGCCCGAAATATTGATATGAGCACCACGGTCTTGCTGATTTGGCCAAAATACCTTCACAGCTTCGGCGGCAGCTTTATCACCCGCCTCATCAAACATGCCACCTAAATAGTAGGTGTTGGCAATGGCAATATCACAAACACCTGCAGCAGCTGCTTTGATCTGATCGCGGTCACCGCCTTTAGGTGGCTGAGCGAAGTTTTTGACAAAACCATTGGCCCATGCCTGAGTTTTTTCTTCACCCAACTGAGCTATTAAAGCTGCAACCATCGACTGGTTATAAATATTGTCAGAAGAGCGGATGCAAATTTTGCCTTTCCATTTTGGGTCAGCCAAATCTTCAACTGTGCTTAACTGCTCTGGTTTTACTTTGCCCGGCACGTACATCACAGGGCGGGCACGCATAGTTAAACCAAACCACTGTTGCTGTGGGTGGCGTAAGCTGGCCGGAATAGCATCGGTCAACAACTTGGAATCCACAGCCTGAAACAAGCCCTGAGTTTCAGCACGGTATAGACGGCCTACGTCCGTACTGATCAACAAATCAGCCGGGCTGTTACGGCCTTCACTTTGCATCCGGCTGATCAGTTCATCCGGTTTACCGGTGATCAGGTTTACTTTAATGCCGGTTTCTTTGCTGAATTTATCCAGCATTGGCTTGATCAGTTCTTCCTGACGGCCAGAATACACATTCACTTCTGCTGCCTGAGCTAAAGCAGCTGCAGACAAAGCCACTGCAACTAAAGATTTTTGCCACAATTTCATCGGATACTCCGTTGAGGTTCACTGAAAGTTGCCGCAGTATAGCCACAAACAAGAACTATTCTCAAATAACAAAAGCAATTTTGCTGCAAATTGTCGCTTAAAAGGGTTAAACCGTACCCACTGAATTCGTCATTTATACGGCAGGCAGCACGGAGCGGATTATATGCAGACACAGCTTGTAACAAGAGTTGGCACAAATTGAGCTGCAATTTGTTGCTGATGCAGAAAAACTACTCTAATTTGGACGCTTAAGCAGGTAAGCACAGACAAACTGCTGTTATTTGTTAGCCATCTATTTGTTATTCATCCGGAGCTGTTATGGCGCCTGAAATACAAGCAAAATTCTCCACCTATCCTCTAGAGGCTCAAAGGCAGCTTGAATATGTTCGCGGCCTGATTTTTACTGTGGCAGCAGAAAATGCCTTGGGCACAATAGAGGAAACTCTTAAGTGGGGTGAAGCCAGCTATCGGGTCAAAGGTGGCAGCACAATCCGAATAGACTGGAAAGCAAAAACCCCGGCTGTGATCCAAATCTATTTTCATTGCCAAACCAGCCTGGTTGGCTATTAAGGACAAATCAAATTGAGCAGATGGAAAAACAAACCTGAACTGGCAAACCCAATCGGATTTTGGTTATGCATAGGCCTTGCTATAGGCTCCGGATTAGGAGTCGCGATGGGGCATTTTGTCTTGGGTATAGGTGCAGGCATACTTACAGGCGCAGTGATTGGTTACTTGCAGAAGAAAAAGCAACATAAAGCTGAAACTGATAAATGAGCTTACCCAGAAATTAATACGCCCACTCATATTTGATTTGGCTGCATTGTTTTACTGCGCTTAAGCACAAAAGATCTCAGAAATGAAAAAATATATGATTATTGAGAAGTTTAAACCTGGTTGTATCGAAGCTAATTATGAAAGATATAACAGCCTAGGTTCTATGTTCCCTGTGGGTCTGCATTACCTGAATTCCTGGGTCAATAAAGAGCTGAATGTCTGCTATCAACTGATGGAATCCAATGATAGTGAGCTTTTTTATCAATGGTTTAAGAAATGGGACGACTTTGTTGATTTTGAATTAGTGCCGCTCGATTAATTCAGATATCGGAAGTCACTCAGGCTTTAACTTCAGCACCTGATCATATAAATCCTGCGCTTGCTGATTGGGTAGTGCAGCCAGCGTTACTGTGCCATTTGCCGTACTGAATTGAACCTGCACCAGCTGCTGCCGATGGAAAAACAAGGATTGCACCAGTTGTACTTTTTGTACCTGCCACAGCGGCAATACCTGCCAGAACTGGCCAACACCGCCATGCCACAAATACAACACCTGATCCTGCACACAGAATCCGTGCCAACGGCGGTAGGCCCACAGATCAGTCAGCAGCCACAATACGGCAGCCAGCAGCACCAGAGCGCCCGTGCTGAAAGCGACAACTCCGGTTTGCCACAGAACAACACAAAACAAACTAAGTAATACCGCAATAATGCCCCTGATCAACAACAAGCGCTGGAAATAAGTGGGCACATAACGCTGCAAGGGCAACCGCTGAATATCAGACAAAGCTAAAAGCTGCTGTGCCTGTAATTGCTGATTAATGTCATCGCCAGTTTGCCCCAACAACACAAACTTACTGCTCTGTTCCTGAGAATTAGTAAAGCCATGAAAAACCAGTGAGAAATGACCAAAAACACGGGCCAGCCACGGCTGCCGGACTGTGAGCATTTGCACTCGTTTTGCTTTGATCCGCTGCGACTTTTTCAGCAAAGCCCCCTGGATTAGCTGTAATTGCCGCTCATCGCGTAAAAACCGCTGAGGGTACAGCCAAATCAAGGTCATTAGCAGCAACACCAACGCAACCAGCAGCAGTGCGCTCAGACTGACCACTAGTTGCAGTTCAAAGCTTTGCTGCAACCCGGATTGTTGCAACACCTCACGGCCCTGCGCAAACAGGCGTTCAAACAGCTCATCGTCCAATTGCGACTGTGCCGCGCCCAAGACAGCCACCAAAGGCAACCACAAATGTTTGTTGTATAAGGTCGCAAGCCAGATCCGAAAAAATGGCGTGGAAGGCA
The DNA here is from genome assembly GCF_029269265.1 of Rheinheimera sp. 1928-s. Taxonomy (GTDB): domain Bacteria; phylum Pseudomonadota; class Gammaproteobacteria; order Enterobacterales; family Alteromonadaceae; genus Pararheinheimera. Next base: position 271,737 of record NZ_JARIXP010000001.1, on the reverse strand, counting down.
CTGTCTGCTCAACCTGCACATCCCCTTGCAACAAAGCAAGTTGCTGTGACGTCACGCCAGTCAGATAAAACTCTTGTTGCTGACTACCAGCACTATCCAGACTAACGGTAAAAAGCTGCAGCGGCCGGAAGTAAAAAGGTTGCTGAACTTGTAGTTCCTGAATGCGCGATTGCGCCAACAGCAAATGTTCTTTTTGCAGCAAACCGCGCCGCACTTCTATGCCTTGGGCAGAAACACGAAACTGGGTGTAGCGCCAGCTCAGCAACGCACTGCCCAGAACTAACAGTGTCAGCGCCGAGATCCAATAGGGAGCATAAGTCTGAAAGCTGCCACTGAAAGTCAAATAAGCACCACCAATGATCACAGCAATCCATTGCTCCACAGCTTTTACCAGCAGTGGCAGTAGCGCCCAGATGGAACTGCGCTGCCAATTGTCAGCTGTGGCGGGCTGTTCTGGCATTTCAGTGTTCAGCATCAGCATCTCCGCGCGGGATCAACAAACTAAGTTGTTCACTCAGTGCCTGAGCCACCCCATAGTCAATATCAGCCAGCGCTGCTTCCGCATCCAGACCACCAGCTGTATAGACTTTCAGTGTGGCCAGAGCAAAACGTTTTTGCAGCGGCCCCTGGCTGATAGTGACATGCTGCACTCTATGCAGTGGGACCAGCACAGCCTTGCGCCAGAGCACGCCGGATTGCAGCAAAAAATCTTCAGTGCGTAATAAAAATCGCGTGTGCCGGATGTCCAGGGGTAACCAGAACCAACTGGCCAGAAATACCAGCCCTGTCAGGCCCCAACAGAGTTGCAATAACAAAAATGGCAAGTCTGAGCTCCACCACCACTGCGCAATAACTAATGAGACCACCACAACCAGTAAAGTCAGCAACCAGCGCCAACGTCTTTTGGTTAAAGCCTGTGCAGGTAACAACAACCACTGGTCTGGCAACGGGCCGGACAAACATTGATCGTCCAGAAACCTGGCATCAAGCAACTGATTGGTCATGACAAAGCCTCTTTTTTCTTCGTAGTGCCAGCATAGCGCAAAGGCGTCAGGCAAGGCGAATCCGGGTTGTAACTAAATTTAAGTTTACATATGGAAAATCATATATAAACTACTACATATGATTTTCCATATGTAAGGTATTTGGCCATGCTACTTCACCCAATCACCTTTTTTAAAGCCTTATCAGACGAAACCAGATTACGTTGTTTGCTGCTTATTCAGCAGGAACAAGAGCTTTGTGTGTGCGAGCTGGTGGCTGCTTTAGCCGACAGCCAGCCCAAAATCTCCCGTCATTTAGCCCAGTTGCGCCGCGATGGTATTTTGCTCGATCGCAAACAAGGCTTGTGGGTCTATTACCGTTTAAATCCTGAATTGCCGCAGTGGGCTCTGTTGTGCATGCAACAGACAGCGGCCGCAAATTCTGGCTGGCTGGAGTTAAACCAACAGCAATTGTGCCAGATGGGCGACAGGCCAGAGCGGCAAAAGGGCTGTTGCTAAATCAAAGGGCAGCATCAACACGGAGCGACACTGATGGGATTATTTGAACGCTATTTATCGGTCTGGGTTGGGCTTTGTATTCTGTTGGGAGTGGCTTTGGGTTCATTGATCCCAGAGCTGTTTAATGCAGTGGCCGCATTGGAATATGCCAGTGTGAACCTCGTTATCGCGGTATTTATCTGGGTGATGATTTATCCGATGATGGTGCAAATTGATTTTTCTGCCATCAAACAAGTGGGCCGTGAACCCAAGGGTTTAGTGCTGACTTTAGTCATAAACTGGCTGATTAAACCTTTTACCATGGCCTTACTTGGCTGGTTGTTTTTCCGCGTGTTATTTGCTGATTGGGTGGATGCACAAACGGCCACTGAGTATATAGCGGGTATGATTTTACTCGGCGTTGCGCCCTGCACTGCCATGGTATTTGTCTGGAGCCAACTGACCAAAGGAGACGCCAATTACACCTTGGTACAAGTGTCGGTGAACGATCTGATCATGGTGTTTGCTTTTGCTCCTATTACAGCGTTGCTGCTGGGCGTGTCGGATATCAGCGTACCCTGGCCCACTTTGGTGTTATCTGTACTTTTGTATGTGGTGCTGCCTTTAGCGGCTGGTGTAGTGACCCGAAAAAAACTGCAACAAAACTCTAATCCTGATGCCCTGCCGCAATTTCTGGCCCGTATTAAACCCTGGTCTATATTGGGTTTGCTGGCCACTGTAGTGCTGCTGTTTGGTTTGCAGGCCCCCACTATTTTGAGCCAGCCCGTCGCCATAGTGTTAATTGCGGTGCCACTTTTGCTACAAACTTACGGCATTTTTGCTTTGAGTTATTACAGTGCCTGCCGAATGAAATTACCTCACAACATAGCAGCACCAGCCAGCATGATAGGCGCATCTAACTTTTTTGAACTGGCGGTGGCTGTGGCCATTTCGTTATTTGGCCTGCACTCAGGTGCTGCTTTAGCCACAGTAGTCGGTGTGCTGGTGGAAGTGCCAGTGATGCTATCGCTGGTGTGGTATGCCAATAAAACCCGCCGTTATTTTCCAAATTCAGACGTATCGAAGGACACTCAAGCATGACGCACCCATTTGATTTATTACCGCTGGCCCAAGGCGGCGGACTTATTTTTACACCTTGCCCTGGTACCAAAGGCGTGGATTTAGCCAGCTCAGTGCAGCAGCTCAAAGCAGCCGGTACCCAGGTGTTATTAACTCTGATGCCAACAGCCGAAATGCAGCTGAATAATGCAGAACAACTGCCAGAGCTTTGTGCAGAAGCTGGCATTCAGTGGTTTCAATTGCCTATTGCTGACGATCATGCGCCAGAACAGGACTTTCAACACAACTGGCCAGCCGCCTCTGCCTTAGTACTACCGCTGTTACAAGCGGGTGGCACTGTGGCTATTCATTGCAAAGGTGGCTCAGGCCGTACTGGATTAGTTGCGGCTCAGCTGTTACTGGAACTGGGTTACAGCAAAGTGGAAACTCAAGCCTTAGTGCAGGCTTTGCGGCCTTACGCACTGACCTTAGCCCCACATCAGGCGTATTTTCAAAGCCTTGCCGAACAATCGGCCTAACCGAATTTTTAGCGGAGACACACAAGATGCAAAAAATTAAACTAGGTATTAATGGTTTTGGCCGTATTGGCCGTTTGGCGTTACGAGCCGCTTTTGACTGGCCAGAATTTGAGTTTGTGCAGATCAACGACCCGGCGGGTGACGCTGCAACTTTTGCCCATTTACTGAATTTCGACTCAGTGCATGGCCGCTGGTTAAATCAGGCCGAAGCTGAAGGTAATACAGTGGTGATCAAAGGCCAGCGTATTGCGGTCACGCACAATAAAGCTATTGCAGACACCGATTGGTCAGGTTGCGATATAGTCATTGAATGCTCGGGAAAAATGAAAAGCTCATCCCAGTTGCAGGGCTATTTAGATCAAGGCGTAAAACGTGTGGTCGTCAGCGCTCCAGTCAAAGAAGCAGGCGTATTAAACGTGGTGATGGGGGTCAATCATCATCTGTTTAATGCTCTCACACATAAGATTGTCACAGCGGCCAGTTGCACCACCAACTGTCTGGCTCCTGTGGTCAAAGTGATCCATGAAAAGCTGGGTATCAAACATGGCTCTATCACCACTATTCACGACTTAACTAATACACAGTCTATTTTAGACACACCCCATAAAGACTTACGCCGCGCCCGCGCTTGTGGCAGCAGTTTAATTCCAACCACCACAGGTTCAGCTACTGCTATTACCGAAATATTCCCTGAATTAAAAGGCAGGCTAAATGGTCATGCAGTGCGGGTGCCGCTGGCCAATGCGTCACTTACCGACTGCGTATTTGAAGTAGAACGTGCCACCACTGCTGAAGAAGTCAACGCCTTATTAAAAGCAGCTTCTGAACAGGAACTCAAAGATATTCTGGGTTATGAAGAGCGGCCTTTGGTCTCAGTGGATTATAAAACCGACCCACGTTCCAGCATTATCGATGCATTGTCGACTATGGTAATTAACGGCACTCAGGTGAAAATTTATGCCTGGTACGATAACGAATGGGGTTACGCTAACCGCACAGTGGAACTAGCGAAGCTAGTTGGTTTATCCGACAAAGCTTAAACAAGGGTACTTGGGTTCTTAGCAAACAGGAAAAGTAAAATGCAGACAGCACTGAAGCAATATATGGTAGTCACAGGCAACTACTGGGCTTTTACCCTGACCGACGGCGCTTTGCGGATGTTGGTGCTGCTGCATTTTTATAAACTCGGTTACAGCCCTTTAGAAATTGCCTCGTTATTTGTGTTCTACGAGTTATTTGGCGTGATTACTAACTTGTTCGGGGGCTGGCTGGGCGCTCGTATTGGTTTGAATAAAACCATGAATATAGGGCTGTTTTTACAAATAGCAGCGCTGTCGATGTTATTGGTTCCTGCAGAGTGGCTCATAGTGCCTTGGGTGATGGCCGCTCAGGCTTTATCTGGTGTTGCCAAAGACTTAAATAAAATGAGCGCCAAAAGCTCGATTAAATTGCTGGTGCCGCAGGATTCACAAAGCAAATTGTATCAGTGGGTTGCTGTACTGACTGGTTCAAAAAATGCGCTGAAAGGTGTTGGCTTTTTTATCGGCGGTTTTTTATTAACGCAATTGGGTTTCCAAGCTGCTGTGGCGGTTATGGCTGGCGCTTTAGCTCTGGTTTGGTTGCTAAGTTTAGTGCTGTTGAAAAAAGACTTGGGCAAAAGCAGCTACAAGCCCAAATTTAAAGACATGCTATCGAAAAGTGGCCCTATTAATTTGTTATCCGGGGCGCGTTTATTTTTATTTGGCGCGCGCGATTTATGGTTTGTGATAGCACTGCCACTGTTTTTAGCCCAGCAACTGGCCTGGAGCCAACAAGCCATAGGTACTTTTTTAGCATTGTGGATTATTGGTTATGGTCTGGTGCAAAGTTTAGCCCCATTTATTACTGGCAAGCGCTCTGGCAAAGTACCGGGGCGTTGGGCTGCTGTGGGATGGGCTTTTGCCCTTTGCCTGATCCCAGCTGTACTGGCTAAACTCTTGCCTCTGCCCTTCCCAACTGAAACGCTGTTAGTCTCTGTATTGCTGTTATTCGGTGCTGTCTTTGCGGTGAACTCGTCCTTGCACAGCTATCTGATTGTCAGCTACGCCAAAGCCGATGGTGTCTCACTGGACGTCGGTTTTTATTATATGGCCAACGCCATGGGTCGCTTAATTGGCACTGTATTGTCAGGCTATTTGTATCAAACCCAGGGCTTAGAAGCCTGCCTGGTCTGGTCCAGCGGTTTTATTCTGGCGACTGTGGTTTTGTCCTGTTTTTTGCCAAAGGCGAAAGAGGTACAGAAAAACAATGCACCTATTTAACCAAAACTGGCCCGCACATCAGCTATGGTGATAAAGAGTTTGTGTTCATTATCCTCAAAATAGCGAAAGCCATACTTTTGATAAAAACCTTTGGCGCCGTCTTTTGCATCCACAATAATGATAGGGAAACCTACTGCATCACTGGCTTGCAGTAGTTTTTTAAGTGCGTCAATCAACAACCACTCACCTATTTTCTGACCTTTGTATCGTTCATCCACTGCTAGTCGTGCGATCAGCCCACCCGACGTTGAAGACTGGTGTTTTTTCTGCAGTGATGCCGGAAGACTTTGTATATCGATCGGAGTCATGGTCAGAGTATAAAAACCAACAATGTGTTGTGGGTTAGTTTTATCTTCAAGCACAAAAGTACGGGTATTGTCTTTTTTACTTTGCTGACTGGCCATGACTTTTAAGTAGTTGTTTAACGCATCAATACCACAGTTAAATCGATTTCTGTCGTGCTTCGATTTATCCAGTAATACACTTTGCATTATTGAACTTTGCCTTCATAACGTGCAAAAGCTGCAGCCAGATGAGGATGTACAGTCGCTGGGCTATCAAGAGCGTCCATCAATAACATGGCATCACGCTGAGAAAGCTTCAGAGCTTGCTCACGCTCAATGATTTGTTTGGCTTTCTCAACAGCCGCACTGAGCACAAAGGAATTGATGCTCGAAACCCCAGATATGGCTGCAGCTTTAGACAGCAAGTTTTGAGTTTCAGCATCAACCCGAGCCGTGATTCGAGGTGGTGTAGTCGTCATAATCTTTTACCTCCGTGCCAAAATGGCACTTTGGGAGATTATCTGCTTCTATTGATCAAAGATCAAGCTGAGTGCCAAATTGGCACAGCCTATCGAACTCCGAGTATCAAACTCAGTATATGAAAGCCTGCATTGATTTAAACAGAATGCGGTGTGGCGCTTAAATGGCGGGTTAGAAGTTGCCAACAGATAAAGAGGCCATGCTAAGGTGAGGATATACAACTCAGCTTATTGATCAGTCTGGAGAAACCCGTGTTAAGGTCCCGCAAATTATTGTCTTTTTTTACTCATTCCCTGCTGAGTCTGACGCTGTTGTGGCTGACGCCTGCCGCTTTAGCTGCCACTGCAACAGAGCAACTGAAAAAAGTTATAGATGACCATTGGCAATACAGCCTGCAGGAAGATCCTATCAGTGCAGGCCGCATGGGTTTAGCAGGCTACAACAATCGCTTGCCTGGTGTGACAGCCACAGATCGTGCTCGTCGACTGAAGGCTGAACAAGCTTTACTGCAACGTCTGCAAGCCATTGAACCACAACAACTAACAGACTCAGACAGAGTCAATCATCAGCTGCTGGGCTGGGTGCTGCGTAATTCTATTCAATCAAACCAGCTGTTCCTTGACCGTATTCCGGCCAATACCTTTTACAGTTTCTGGAGCGCGGCTTTGGATGCCAGCAATGGCCTGTCTATGCCCAAAGTAGCGGATTATCAGGATTACATAGCCCGAATCAACGACTTTGGCCGTTACTTTGACGAGAACATGGCCAATATGCGCACAGGTATTAAAGACGGCTTTGTCTTACCTAAAATTGTCGTTCAGGGTATAGCCCCTACAGTGCGGGCTCAAGTTTATAGCGATCCAACACAAAGCAGCCTGTATGAACCTTTTGAAACACTGCCAGCGGCGTTTTCTCAAAGCGAGCAACAGCAATTACAAAATGCCGCCAAGAAGGCTATTCAGCAGGTCGCTTTGCCAGCTTTTGCCCGCTTAGCTGACTTCCTTGAAGGCGACTATATGCAGGCCGCAACAGAGAGTCTGGCGGCAGAACAATTACCAGAAGGTAAGGCTTATTACCGTCATACCATCAATACTTATGTCACTTTGGATATGGACCCTGCAGAAATCCACAAAACTGGCCTTGCAGAAGTAAAACGTATCCGCGCCGAAATGGATGCACTGATTAAAGAAACCGGCTTTAAAGGCAGCTTCAGCGACTTCACTCAGTTTCTGCGCACTGATCCACAGTTTTATGCCAAAACACCGCTGGAACTATTAAAAGAAGCCTCCTATATCGCCAAACGTATTGATTACCGGCTGCCAGAATTTTTCGGCAAATTGCCACGCCTGCCTTATGGTGTAGTGCCGGTTCCAGCCGAAATAGCCCCCAACTACACTACTGCCTCTTATAACCCCGCAGCTATTGGTGGCATCCGTGGCGGCGCTTATTGGCTGAACACAGATTCACTGGATCAGCGGCCATTGTATGAACTGGTGGCGCTGACTTTGCACGAATCTGTGCCTGGCCACCATTTACAAAATGCGTTGTCACAAGAGCTGGAGAACGTACCGCAATTTCGTCGTAACCTGTATTTAAGTGCCTATGGCGAAGGCTGGGGTTTATATGCCGAGCGGCTAGGTGTGGAAATGGGTGTATATGAAAATGCCTATCAGCAATTTGGCCGCCTGAGTTATGAAATGTGGCGCGCTTGCCGTTTGGTAATAGACACAGGTATTCACTCCCAGGGCTGGAGCCGCCAACAAGCGCTGGATTATCTGTCCGACAACACCTCTTTATCACAAGCTAATGTAAGAGCTGAAGTAGACAGATATATTTCATGGCCAGGTCAGGCGCTGTCGTACAAGATGGGTGAAATTAAAATCCGCCAATTGCGCGCCAAAGCAGAACAAAAACTGGGTAAGCAATTTGACCTGCGCGCTTTTCACGATGCCCTGTTAGCCAATGGCGCATTGCCACTGGAAATTCTGGAAGCAGAAATGGATCGTTTTATTGCAACTGCAGGGAAAAACGCCAGCGTAGCTCACTAATGCCTGAACAAAATAAAAAGGAAGAAAAATGAAAATTGTCAGTTTGTTTAGCCTGTTATTGCTGGCGCCTGGCTTAGTTGCTGCTTTGCAACAGCCCGATCCAGCGGCAACCCAAGTTGCAACAAAAAATCAGCCCTCTTCAATCAAAAGTTTTACCCAAGGTATGATCCACAAACAGGGCTATTTTGACTTTTACTATCAAGTCAATAGCGGCAAGCTTTATCTGCTGGTCGACAAGCTGGCTCAGCCTTTTATTTTTCAAAGCTCATTACCCCGGGGTATTGGTTCAAACGATATTGGTTTAGACAGAGGCCAGCTGGGTGATACCCGACTGGTACAGTTTGAACAATTCGGCAATAAGGTGATGCTAAAGCAGCTGAATACCTATTACCGTGCCACCTCAACCAACAGCGCAGAACGCCAGAGTGTGGATGAAGCTTTTGCCAGTTCAGTACTGGCGGGTTTGCCTGTGGTCGCCAGCGACGGCAATGCTGTGCTGGTGGACTACACCGCCTTTTTACTTAGCGATATCCATCAGGTCGGTAAAACGCTGGAAACACAAAAACAAGGCAGCTACTCAGCAGACCCCAACCGCAGCGGTGTTTATCTTGAGCGCAGCAAAGCTTTTGTCCAGAACACTGAACTCGAAGCCATGGTGACTTACGCGGGCAGCGCAACAGGCGACTGGGTTAAACAGGTCACGCCATCGCCAGACGCTATCACAGTACATTTGCATCATTCGTTAATAGCTCTGCCGGAACAAGGTTATCAAAGCCGTACTTTTCATCCTTACTCAGGCTACTGGAAAGTGGAGTACATGGATTACGGTACCCACTTTGACAGCCCCATCACTCAACGCCTGTTGCCACGGCATCGGCTAGAGAAAAAACAACCAGGCGCTGCGATGAGCGAAGCAGTTGAACCTATTGTTTATTATCTGGACCCTGGTGTGCCTGAACCTGTGCGCAGTGCGTTGAAAGAAGGTGCTTTGTGGTGGAACAGCGCCTATGAAAAAATCGGTTATAAAAATGCGTTTCAGGTGAAAGACTTACCTGCAGATGCCGACCCTATGGACGTGCGTTACAACGTGATCCAGTGGGTGCACCGCGCCAGTCGAGGCTGGTCTTATGGCGCAAGCGTGACAGACCCACGCACAGGTGAAATCCTTAAAGGCCATGTGACGCTTGGTTCTTTAAGGGTACGGCAGGATTTTCTGATCGCCACAGGCCTGACCGCGCCTTATCAGGGCAATAACATAAACACTGAAAAAGAAAAAGCCATGGCGCTGGCGCGTATTCGTCAGCTGTCAGCGCACGAAGTGGGCCATACCCTAGGGCTAATTCATAACTTTGCCGGCAGTGCGAATGGCCGATCTACTGTAATGGATTATCCACATCCTCAGATCGACCTGCGAAATAACAAACTCAGTCTGGACAACGCCTACCGTGAGGGTTTGGGAGAGTGGGACCTGTACGCCATTGCTTATGGCTATGGTGATTATTCGGCCAACGAGCTAACTCAGCTGGTATCTAAAGCCAAACAACAAGGCCTGCAGTATATGGCTGATGAAGATGCACGGCCTGCTGGTGGCGTCAGCGCCATTGGCCATTTATGGGACAATGGCAGTGATGCAGTCGCCGAGCTGAACCGGCTGGCTGAAGTACGCAAAACGGCATTGGCACAATTTGGTCTGAATAACATCACCACAGGCCAGCCGCTATCGGCTATTCAGGAAGCCTTAGTGCCGATTTACCTGCTGCAACGTTATCAGGTAGAGGCTGTCAGTAAACTGATAGGTGGCGCTTATTATGAGTATGAACTCAAAGGTGATTACGACAGCCCTAAAGGCTTTCGTTGGGTTAGTCGTGACACTCAACAGCAAGCATTACAAGCCTTACTGACCACATTAAGCCCGGACTATCTGGCGTTACCCGACCAGTTGGAAGCTTTAATTCCGCCTAAAGCTTATGGTGACAACGACGGCCGCGAAAGCTTTCAGGGCCGTTATGGTCTGGCCTTTGACCCCTTATCAGCAGCCGAAGCAGCAGCCAACCAGACCCTTAACCTGTTATTGCACCCACAACGCTTAAACCGTTTAAGTGGCCAGCAACAGCTGGGCGATCTGCTGGATAAAGTGATAGCCGCCACTATCCGGCAAAAACCTTTATCCGCTAAGGCCGGATTACTGCAGCAGCGGGTATCGCATGTGGCCTTTTATCAGTTAATGCAGGCTCTGACGGCCAAAGAACTGGCGCCTGAAGCCAGAGCCACTTTGCAACAACGACTGGTGAATCTGGCGAACTGGCTGAAAAAGCAGGATAACGACGGCCATCAGTTGCAACTCACTTTATGGCAAAGTTTCACTGAAACCGGTGTGTGGACGCCACTTTTTGTGCCAAAAGCTCTGCCTCCAGGCTCACCTATTTAACCTGCTTCAGATACCTGGTGCAGAGCCTTAATTGGCTCTGTACTATGATTAAATAGAAGAAAAACAATAGAGTCTGACGTCAGCTTTAAGAGGGCTTTCTATGTCATTACAACACAACTTCAACTTGCTTGCCCGCTACAACCAGTGGATGAACAACAAGCTGTATGAGCTGGCATCTGCACTCAATCCAGATGAACTGTTGCAAAACAGAGGCGCATTTTTTGGTTCTGTTGCGGGCATTCTAAATCACTTACTGGTGGCCGATTTAATCTGGCTGAACAGATATCGGCAGCTTGCCATACCGCCTTCGGTGTTGCAGCAACTGAGTAATTTCCCAGTGCCTGTAGAGCTCGATCAACTGTTGTATGCGGATTTTAATCAGCTGCATGGTGCCCGCAAGCAACTTGATGAGCTGCTTTTAAGTTTATCTGCCGAACTGAATGAGCAACATTTGCAGCAAGTTTTATCTTACAAAAACATGAAAGGCGAGCTGATGCGCAAGCCGTTTTCGTCTTTACTGCAGCATCTGTTTAATCACCAGACTCATCACCGCGGCCAACTAACAACCTTATTTTCGCAAATGGGCCTGGATGTCGGAGTCACGGATTTATTGATGCTTATTGATAACGAGCCAGCCGATAATCTCTGAAACCAGCGGAGCGCTCTGATGTATTTTATTGCTGCTTTTGGAGTGCTGATGTTGCTCTTTAGCCTGATGATGCTGTTCAGGCCAGATGCTTTTGCCCAAGGCATTATCAGCTTTAGCGAGCGGCCTTATTTTCATCCTTTTGAAATCATCAGCAGACTGATTGCCGGTGGCATTTTTGTGGCTTATGCCGCAGACACTCAGTTCCCTTTGCTATTTCAAGTCATAGGTTTAGTGTTGTTATTAGTTGGCACTGGCTTAGCTTTAACACCTCCAAGACTACATAAAAAATTTGCAGTTCAGTCCGCGAATAGTTGCAGAAACTACTTCCGCTTAATAGGTGCGGTTTCTGTCGGCCTATCTTTTGCCTTGATTTATGCGGCTGTCGGACTCTAGTTAGCCCCTAAAGCTATTGGGGATTGTAGGGACTGGGCTTGTCCCTGCCCGTCTGATATTTCAGATCAGTACCGACGGCCGTCAACAAAGTAGCGACTTCAAGTACGACAGGGATTGTCATTGATTAGCAGCCTTAACTCATCTAACTTAAATGCTAAACAAACCTCAGTGGAGCATCATCATGCTTAATCTGGTTCGAAATCTGGCAGCTATCCTTTTAGGTGTAATAGTGGGCGCTGCTGTGAATATGGCGCTTATCAGTATCAGCCCTATGCTTATTCCTCCACCTGCAGGCGTTGATGTAACGAACACCGAAAGCCTGAGTTTGGGCATCGACTTATTTCAACCCAAACATTTTATTATGCCTTTTCTGGCGCATGCCCTTGGCACCCTGGCCGGCGCTTTGGTCGCTTACCTCACGGCTGCCAGTCATAAAAGCCGTTTTGCTTATGTGATTGGCCTATTTTTTCTTTGTGGCGGCATAGCAGCAAGTTTTATGATCCCAGCTCCAACCTGGTTTATTGCACTGGATTTGGTGATGGCTTATTTGCCAATGGCCTGGCTGGGTATTTTGCTTGCACGGCGGATCCAGCCAGAAAGAACTCAATGGTGATAAGGTTAAAACAAAGAACAGGAGCTGGTTGTGGAACATAAAATCATTGGATTAGGTCAGCTTGCCATCACAGTCAAAGATGTGCAGCTTGCGCTGCCATTTTATACTCAGGTGCTTGGGCTGCAGTTTCTGTTTGCTCCGACCGAACAGCTAGCCTTTGTTCAATGTGGCGACACCCGTTTGATGCTGAGCCAGCCACAAGGTGCTGGCGAAATTGGCAAAAACTCTATCCCTTATTTTAAAACGACAGATATAGAACAGTTTTATGCGACAGCGCTGCAACGTGGCGCTTTTGCTGAAAGAGCACCACAATTTGCCGCGCAAATGCCGGATCATCAGCTATGGATTGGTTTTCTGAAAGACCCGGACGGCAACCTGATTGGCCTGATGGAAGAAAAGCGCTGAAAAGATCAGCAGCAAAGGCACTGCTAAGCTGCTGTCGTAAAGCTGTCGCGGTATTGCCGTAACCTGTAGCCATTGTTTAGGTTATCTTTGCGTCTATTGGTAAATTCAAAGTATTCAAACCATGAAAATTAATGCAGAACTGATTAAAAAACTAAGAGCCGACAAACAGTGGTCACAAGAGCAACTGGCAGCAGCCTGTGGCCTGAACCTGCGCACCATTCAGCGGCTGGAAAATACAGGTAACGCATCCATTGAATCAGTGCGGGCATTAGCGGCGGTATTTGTAGTAGATGCCAGCGTCCTGATCCTAAACACTGAAACTTCGGACGTTGAAGCGCCCAATCCACTTACAGTGATCAAAGATTGTTTTCTGCAGTTCGCAGATTTTTCCGGCACAGCCAGTCGTTATCAATACGGGTGGTTTTTAGTTTTTGTACTGCTGGTCAGTGCTCTGGCCGAAATTATCAGCCCTACTTTAAGAACATTTGTCACTGTGCTTATGCTGGTGCCTTTTTTAGCCGTCGGTTCGCGCAGATTAAATGACGCTGGGCAAAGTGTCTGGTGGCAACTGATGTATCTGGTGCCTTTTGGTGTGGTGGTGGTCTGGTATTTCATGGCTCAACCTGCCAAATTACCAGAACAAAACACGGGCAGTATTTGAAAATAAGGAAAAGCACCCATGAATCAAGATGGAAAATTAAACTACGTCGAATTCCCAGCCAAAGATTTAGCCGCCACCAAAGCATTTTTCAGCGCGGCATTTAACTGGAGTTTTACCGACTACGGCCCGGATTATGTCGCCTTTTCCGATCAAGGCCTGGATGGCGGATTTTTCCGTTCAGAACAAAGCTCCACCAGTGCAACAGGCGCCGCTTTATTGGTGTTTTACAGTGCCGATATCAAGGCCACTTTAGCCAAAGTACAGCAACATGGCGGCACTATCATCAAAGCCATTTTTGACTTCCCGGGCGGCTGCCGTTTCCACTTTACCGAACCCAGCGGCAATGAATTTGCGGTTTGGTCTGAAAGTCAGGTGTAAAACACTTCATGTGATTAATAATTGCTCAGGATCAACCACAACTCTTGTCCCAGACTGCGCCCGTTAATGGCTTGCTGGCGCAGCTCTTTCAGCTGTTCTTCGTTATACCAGCGACCAGATTTCATCACCGCATCAGGCTCACGCAATACTGATAACTCTATGATTGGGTTTTCTTTGCTGTAGATAAAATCTGCTTTATAGCCTGGACGAATTTGGGCTGCCTGCTCTGCCAAACCAAGCGCTTTTGCTGGTGCTATGGTGGCTGCATGCAATACAGCAAAGCTATCCAGACCAGCTTGTTGCAGCAACTGCATTTCGGTATGAGTGGCCAAACCATGGGGTGACAACAAGGCTCCGGCATCAGAACCAACCAGCAATGGCACTCCTGCCTGATGCAACTGACGGGTGATTTGTACTAGAAACTGCAAAGTTTGAGCATTGTGTGTAGCCATCTTGTCCGTGCTTTGTAGCCAGCGCTGAACCTGATTATGCCGCTGCTCAAAAGCGATCAGCGGGGAAATATAGTCCTGGGGTAAAGTGGCTAAGAATGTCTCTTTATCACGACTGATGGCGTTCAGCTGCCAGAATATATTCAGAGTTGGAGTAATGGGCACCTGAAGTAGTTTCAGTTGTTCGATAACCTCTTGCAGAGCAGCTAAATCCTGTTGGTAATGCAAAGGCCCCTGATAAATATCTTCCACATGCTCTAACGACTGCATAGCAGCCAACTCCTGCCAAGGCATAGCACCTGACGGATGTGGGCCATGTTTCGCCACTGGTATGCCCAAAGCAGCAGCTTCTGTTAAAACAGCACTCAGGCTTTGTGCTGATAAATCGCCATAAGCTTTGATCAGATCATAACCTTCAGTATAAGCTTTGCGCACAGCGGCTTTGGCCTCTGTTGCATCAGTAACTGAGATGGTAGTGGGTCTTTTAGTGGCACTCAGGATAGGGCTGCTGACCGTCATACTACTGCCGAGCATTTCATTTTTCTCTATAGAGTCCCGCCACTTTAAAAGCTGCGGCAGGCCATGCATCACACGCAGATGAGTGACTCCATGCGATAAAGACAGCTGCGGCGCTGCTGGATCAGACAGATGCACATGCATATCAAAAAGGCCAGGCGTCAGGTAACCATTTAAACCATCAATCACCACAGCATTTACATCGTCAATGGCGGTTCCAGCTGGGCGAATAGCAGAAATTCTGCCGTTTTTCAGCTCAACTTGTTGCTGCCTGACCACCTGCCGGTTTTTCACATCAATCAGATTGATCTGATCAATCACCACCACAGCTGCAACAGGTAAAGGTTTGATACTGCTGCAACCCGGGAATAAAAAACAAAATACGAGAAGGCTCAAGGCCAAGGTAAACAAAGCAGTTTTGGTTATCACAAGGTTTCTTAACATCACAGCTCCGCTCTGTAATTCGGGTCTGTTGATGCTGATGTTTTTTTCGCTGAAGGTCGTACAGGATCTTGTTTTTATCCTTGTGAAAACAAGATCCTGCACCTGAAGTCAGGTATTCAATTGTTGCTGGCGGTAAGCCGAAGGAGTTAACCCTACCCACTGCCTGAAGCTGGTATTAAAACTGGATTTAGAGTTAAAACCAGCGTTTAGCGCCAAGGTCAGCAGAGAGGTATCAGGCTGTTGCTGAATTTGGCTTTGTATTTGTTTGACTCTGAGCTGGTTGATGTAGTCATTGAAGTTAAGCCCAGCGACCAGATTAATAGCACGGGAAATATCTCTTGGGTTCAAACCTGTCAGCTCGGATAACTGCTCCAAACTTAAACGAGGCTGGGTATACCATTGCTGCTGGCGAATTTGCTGATCCAGTTCAGTAAAAATACCGCTGTAGTCCGCAGCATTTTCACTGCGAATCAGAGAGGGCTCTACTCCGGAAACTGCCAGGCTTTGCTCGTCTGAACTGTGTTCACTTTGCCAAACCAGACTTAAACTGGCTAAATCCACCGGGGTTTTGACCAGCTTCACAATCAGATAAGCCAATAACACCAAAGTGATAGCGGTACTCACTCCCTGCCCTGTCTGGTTCAACAGCTGACCCAAAGCAGGTTGCATATTCAGACGCAGCAAATCCAGCATACTGACCAGAGTCTGCACAGCTAATACCCAAGCAAACCAGCCAAAAGATAACTCCTCTGCGTCAGAACGTTGCTGTCTGAGCAATTGGTTAAATTGCCAGACCAGGCGGAAGGTTAACAGCGCATAGCCCAAACGCCATACAGTGCCAATGGCAATCACCCATTGGGGTTGCTGTTGAGCTAAAGGCAATAAGGCCAGCATAGGTAAAAAATGCAGAGCATCTTGCCATTCAAGTCTGCTGGTAAAAGCCGATTTAACGGCCAGATAAAAGGCTGGCCCCAAGCCCAAAACAAAAACCGGCGTGACCAGATAAAGATCACGAGTCAGGTTAGTTTCTTCCAGCAAATTAAAAACGCAGAGCAATACAACCAACAGCAATAAGCCGATAAAGCCCTGATGCTGTTTTTTTCCACTAAGCAAACACAGGCCTAATAAAGCCACAGCCAGTAAAGCCGCTTGAATTAAATTCACCACTGAAATCACAACGTCTGCTCTCTTTCAGATGTAGCATACAAAAATAAACAGAGCAGATAATACGACTTAGCCCCAACTGTCGCTATCAAAAACCTCAGCTCACTGCTGGTAAGCGAAGGTTATTGCAGCTTAATAAACACCGGATTACTGTAAAACCATAAATCAAACCATGGGTTTTCGCCTTTGGCATCAGGCTCTGGCTCCAGTTCGTTTTTATTATTAGTGCCACGCAAGCGCAGGTACTGACTGGTGCGGACTTTGCCAAGCGGCAGTTCAAACTGGCTATAGCCGTCTTTGATAGTCCAGTCGGTTGGATAAAAACGTTTGGCTATTTTGGTATCTGGTGCTTCGTCGCTATTTCGCTCGGAGGTTGGGCTTTTGATAAAACCCTGAATCACATCCACTCGTTGTACTTGGGGGTTAAAACCGCCGCCGTTGTTGCTGTTGGAGTCACGAAAACGCACTCGCAGCACCAGCTCATCATCTGCTGAGACCGTTAATGTCTGGCCCGCTGTGGCGGTATTAGCTGAGTTTTTTACTGCCACTTCAACAAACAATGCATCTATTAAATCGCCAGTGGTCACAAAAACTTGCCCGGCTTTCAGTGCTGCAAAAATACTGTCGTAGTTTTTATCGGCATAAACATAAGTTTTGGCGTATTGGCCTGGCCAGAAATCAGCCCAACCGTCTGTGTAATGACCATGACTGTCGGACACCCCTGTTACCCACCAGTGTCGACCTTCGCTGAGTAAACTATCCCAAACCCCACCTAAACGGGCTGTCATCTGGTCATAACCGCCCATAGTTGGGTAATGGGGGTATTCGCCGCGAATGGCGGTTGGGTCTGAACTGCCATCCGGATTTAAGGTTGCAGCCTGATGACCTTCAGCGCCTGTCATACCAATCACTACATCCGGAGCTGTGTCCTGCCAGTCTCGTAGTTGCTCTGGAGTCACTTTATTGTACTGCCGAAAACCAGTGGCTAAACGCGCCGGATGATTCACCAGCAGCAGAGGTTTATCAGGTAGTTCGTTCATGGCTTTAAGCGCCTGCAGCATAAAAGCATCTTCAGCTTTTTCCGGCCCAGGTGGTACGCCCTGACGGCCGTTGTAGCGGCTTTCTATCTGGTACAGCTGCTCTGCTTCTGTTGGCCGGTGCGGCATAATAAAACTGGCATGACGCCCACCAGGGCTATTGCCCGGTACATCAAACTCCATACCATAAAATTGCAGAATCTGCGGTAAAGCTTTACGTGAAGCCACAAGTTCAGGGTACGCCTGCTCCAACGCAAGTTTGGCACGATTTGGCCCGCCGTGGTCTGTCACCACCATCCAGCTTAAACCATAATGTGCGGCCATTTGCGCATTCAGTGCTGTTGAATATTTGGCATCTCCCCCAATAATGGGCGTGGGCGGAAACACTGAGTTATCCCATTTCACGCTGTAATGGGTATGCACATGGTGATCACCGGCCAGCCAGCTTTTGCCTTGGTCTGGTTTTTGTTCCAGCTGAACCTGCTGGCATGACGCCATGAGCAAAGTCACTACAGCAGCCAGGCCAATCTGCTTTTTATTCACTACAAAAGTTCTCACTCACTACACCTTACTGCTAAGAAACTCGGGTTAAAGCAAAACCCTGACTCAACCGAATCAGGGCTTTTTTCTTACTACAATCAAACTAGACAGCTAAAACGCAGGATTAAAACTGCACTGTCACCCCGGCCATATAAGTCCGTCCACTAAAGGTCGTGTTGTACGCTCTGTCGTTGGAATCGCTATACAACTCGTCACGCACATTGGTCAGGTTCATGGCTTCAATATTCAGTTTTACATGCTCGCTTAAGCGGTAAAACGCTGAGAAGTCCACGTGAGTAGTGGCATGGTAACCCCGTTCGTCATCGTCGATAGAACCACTTTCCACACCTGTGATGTAGTCGCTGCGATAAGCGGCTGCCACACGGCCACCCCACTGTTCTGTTTCATAATACAGCGTGAAGTTGTAGCTCTGCTTCGACAAACCAGCAAAAGGTTTCACCTGATCTTCACCTGAGTTTTCGACGTTGCGATACAAAGTATTGCCATCTGCCCAGGTGTAGTTGGCGATCACGCCCAGGTTATTAAATGGCGCTGGCAGGAAATCCAGGTCGCGTTGCATCGCCAGTTCAAAACCTTTGATGCTGGATGAGTCAGAGTTTTGTGGCGACGATACGTTAAAAATATCATCCACAGTTTTACCTACAGGCAATAACTGTGCAGGCAGGCCTAATTCGCTGTACACGATCTGCTGAGTTTCAGTAACAATAAAATTATCAATGTCTTTGTAAAACAGCGCCACTGAAGCCAGACCTATATCTTCAAAATACCATTCGACTGCGGTATCAAAGTTATTGGATTCAAAAGGTTTCAGGTGAGGGTTACCCACTGAAATCTGACCTATATCGTTTTCGCCTAAAGAGGTTTGGCTGACGTTGGCCGAAAAGGCCAAAGAACCTAACGAAGGACGGGTCATGTTTTTGCTCAGGCCGGTACGCCAAATGACATCTTCGGCAAATTCATAAGCAATGTTCAGGCTAGGCAAATAGTCTGAGTAATCACGCACCATCTGCGTTGGAATGCCTTTCGACAAACCTTTTGAGCTTAGCTCTGTAGTGAAGTAACGCACGCCTATATTGGCACGAAGCGGCATACCAGCCACATCATATTCGGTGTCGTACACCAGATA
This sequence comes from Rheinheimera sp. 1928-s, assembly GCF_029269265.1. GTDB lineage: Bacteria > Pseudomonadota > Gammaproteobacteria > Enterobacterales > Alteromonadaceae > Pararheinheimera. Next base: position 252,722 of record NZ_JARIXP010000001.1, on the reverse strand, counting down.
AGCGGCTTGGGTTTCTTCCGCTATATCATAGGCTGAGCTTTCTATTGTATGTTCATCCGTTAAGGCAAAGTTCGTCAGACCATAAAAAGCCTGCAAAGCCGCCATATCACCTTGTAACCAGCTTTGATCCGGATGACCGTTAAACACCTGCACCTGCTCTGCCGTCAGCGTTTTTACGCCCTGATTTTGTGGTGTAGCTGCATTGGTTGGAAAATTCTGCGCCACACGTTCAAAACCTGAGTTAGTAAATTTCTTATGATTCGCACCAAATTTCAGGCTCGAGCTGTCGGTTAAGTGGTACTCAAAATCCAGTTTGGCATTGTCAAAATCGGAGTAAATAAAGTTCGACTGAAAGTACAAGTCTTTGACTGTGTAACCATCCAGAGCGGCCACATCAAAGTCAGGTGAATAACTCTGACCATAAAAAGCGTCCTGAGTGAAATCAGTAATAATATTCACTTTTTTACTGGCTTCGATATTCAGTTTATTGACTCTCGGTTGCTCATAATCTGACGAACTGTGGCCAAGCATGGCGCTCATTGTTAAGTCGTCAGTTAAAGTCCAGTCGGCCGTTAAACTGACCTGATTAAATACCGAGTCGTTGTAATCCTGACGGTTTTCATTACGCCAGGTCGCATTTTTATAATCGGCATAAATCACTTCTTTTTCGCCGTTTTTCTCGCGCCAGACTAAGTCGTTGACCACAGAGTTATCTTTTACCGCCATATGATGCTCAGACAACTGGTTTTCCAGTTTGCCGTGCATTAAATCAAGCACCAGACTGAAATCCTGATTGGGTTTGTACTGCAAAGCAGCAGTAATACCTAAACGGTTTTGATCATTTTCCCAGACCGAATAACGGTGACCACGAGGAAACCATAATTCGCCTGAATCCAGCTCTGCCTGGAGTTCAGTATTGCTGGCATCGGCAGCTTTTTTGCCACCTTCACGGCGCCAGCGCGTGGTATTAGTGCCGTATTCGTTCGTGGCTCTGTCGCTATACGCCACAGACACAAGCGCACCAAAATTCGACCAGGTATTAGACAATAAAGCCGCGATACGAGGGTCTGTGCTGTCGGTATTGCTGTTGGTGCCTACCTGAGCGGAAACAGCTGCCTGAGCGCCGTCATAATCAAAAGGTTTGGCGGTACGTAAATTGACAGTACCAGCTATGCCCCCTTCTTCCTGATCGGCAGAAAAGGATTTTTTTACATCAATCTGGTTAAACAGCTCAGAGGCAAAAATATTAAAGTCAAAAGCCCGGGTACGGGACACAGCACCACGCGCATCCATAGGCGAAGACGACGTGCCTAAAGCTTCCATGCCATTCACCTGAACACGGGTAAAATCAGGGCCTAAACCACGCAAAGAAATCTGCCGGCCTTCACCACCTTCACGAGTAATAGTGACACCAGGCACACGCTGTAATGAGTCGGCCAGGTTTAAATCCGGGAAATCCGCAATATCTTCCGCCACTATCGAATCCTGAGCGATCATGGCTTCACGCTTCAGATCTTTGGCTTTGATAATGGAGCTGCGAAAACCCTTGACTTCAATAACTTCAGTTTCTGCCGCAGCAGTTTCCGTAGCAGATTGGGCCAGCAATACAGGGCTGTAAAAAGCCGGAAGTGCAGCCAGAACGGCCAAAGCCAGATGACTCTTGCGAAGATTCGTCTTCATAATTAATCCATTATTCCTGGTTAGTTAAGCTGATTAAGTAAATCTGCCAGGCGCAAATGCGCAGCAGTCCCCCTAAAGAGCAACGACCAGTGATTTATGGACAGAGAATTTTATGAAGGTTTTTTTACAGTGGGGGTAATAGCTAGTGGTATGTTGGTTTCTCTGCAAGTTTTATTCACCATATAATTCGACCGTCAATTCCCTCTCCTTTCGCTTCTTTTATAAGCTCAAAATCACATAGCCCATATGGATACAACTTAGATATTCTAAAAATATGACTTGAAACTACTTTTGCTTTATGCAAAACGGCTCCTGGACGTAACACTATATTCGACGTTCCTTTTATCTTTGCACTTGGAAATATCAACCCATCGATATCTGGGTGCTTTTCCAATAAAAGTCGACTTAAAGTTCTTGAGTAAATGTAATCCTTTTTGGATGCTGAAACATCATTTAGCAACTCCGAAGATAGAGCATCCATATACAAGTAGGAAAGTAGTGCACGAATATTTTTCTTTCCGAGCCTTTCAATTAGCTTACGAATTTCATCGAATAAAGATTGCGAAAATGTGCTCGTCCCGTGATAAGCGTTGTATATCTCACCAATTATCAAACACCTGAGACCTCTCTCTGATGTCTCTGGCAACTGAAACTGAGCAACTTGAACTATATCTCCCTCTTTAGCATTAATCTCAGCAATCGCGGTTCCAATGTGATAAGCAGCATAAAACATTGGATTACCTTTATCGTTCATTCGTCCTACATTAGTAATTTCCGGTGGTGGACAAAACAACTCGCTAATGTGACTAAAACCACTTGAGTCAGCGCATATTCTTGCCCTTACAATTGGCCTGTCATAGCCGAATCTTATATTCAACCCTCCAAAGAACTCTAAATACCACCTAAGGTGCCTTTCTACAGATTCAGGCGAATCGTCTGCCATCAGGTGTTGCCTGAATCGGTCAAGGTAATTTAGTTCAATTAGCTTAAGAGGTTCTTCCATAATTTTTAAATCCAATACTCAAAGACTGATTTTCACCTGCACAAGCTGTTAGCTTCACGGCTCCAACACTTAGGATTAAAAATCAATAATTTAAAAGTTAATCAACGTCAAACCAAACGCAAATAAGGAAAAATAACTAAAGCAGTGAGGCAAAACCTGCCTCACATGCTTCATTGGATTTCAAACAATTCCACATCAAAAATCAGCACTGAACCTGGCGGGATTTTGCCTGCGCTGCGGTTGCCATAACCCAAGCCTGATGGGATAAAAAAGCGGAATTTATCGCCCACTTTCATCAGTTGCAAGCCTTCGGTCCAGCCTGGAATAACGCGGTTTAATGGGAAAGAGATGGTTTCGTCGCGCTCAACTGATGAGTCGAACACTGTGCCATCGGTAAGCGTGCCATGGTAATGCACTCGTACTGTGCTGCTGGCGCTTGGATGGGTTTCGCCATTGCCACTTTGTAAAACCTCATACTGCAGGCCTGAAGCTGTGGTTTTTACACCCTCTTTTTTAGAGTTTTCAGCTAAAAATGCGCTGCCTTTTTCATGGTTCAGCAGAGCGGCTTTTTTAGAACTGGCGCTGTTGTAGAAGTAATAAGCGACACAAGCGAGAACTAAAACAATTAAAGCAATTTTCATGGTGAGTCCGGTTAATTTAGCTAGGTAACAGCCATCTTATTGTTAATGTTGGTTTTGGTCAAAGATGAGGTGATTGTGGGTTGTGGGTTCTGGATTGTTGCACTGACGCTTCGCGTCGAGTGCAGCCTACCACACCTCGATAGAAACCGGTCTTGCGGCAAAAGTCTTCCATTTTTCTTTGTTTCTTTTTGTTTTTCTTTGTTTCTGGCCGCCGCTCTTGAGCCCACTGCTGGCTTTGCCTACAATGGCGCACGTTTTATTTATTACAGGCCAGAGCCATGACAGACACTAGCACTCAAGACACAGCAGCACGCCCGGATTTACCGGATCGCCTTTGCACCAACCCACGTAGCCCGCATTATGTAGCGGCAATTTTTGAACATGACGTGGGTATTCGCCTGAACGGCAAACAGCGTTTTGACGTGGAAGAGTATTGCATCAGCGAAGGTTGGGTGAAAGTGGCAGCGGCCAAAGCGTTGGACCGTCGTGGCCAGCCTTTACTGATGACTTTAAAAGGCAAAGTAGAAGCTTTTTATACCGAAGCTAGTTAAAGCTGTCGCTTTAATTTCGTTTGGATGCAAGACGGGCAGGGATAAACCCTGCCCCTACGCTTAACCAAGAATACCGGCCAGATGCTGTCGCGAACTGCTTATCTGTGCAGTGATTAAAGCACTAGTCTGAGGTTTGATCGCTAATTCATTAGCCACCTGATTAAAACCTGATACAAGATCCATCAGTTCCCTGATCAATTGTTCTGCAACTGACCAACGCGCAAAGCCTGCTGCTTCAGCCAGTTTTTGCAGGGCTTTGAGGGGTGGTTGCTTGCCGAAACCACAAAAAGAAGTGGCATGCTCGCCAAAAGGATTTGGACTAAAAGTGACATCATAAAAGGGTGCTGGTTGCCATTCCCCACTGTCTTTTTGCATAAAAGCCCAGTTTTTACTGTGATCATCCTGATTGCAGAACAGTAAGTTAAACATAGCCCTTTTAAATTGCAGTTGGCCTGCAGCGGGCGATTTACATAAAATACGGGTCGCTTTAATCAGGTCTTCGTAATCTAAACTTGGTACCTGAAAATCAGCATCCAGCAGACCACAGGCACTATGCAGGTGACGCCTTCCGCTGCTTCCATCCGGGTTATTGATGTAATCAAAACGCTTCACTGCAAGCCATTTAGTCGCCCCCGACCCTTTAGGCGCATTTAATAACTTCCACTCTGGAGGCATTAGCCCTGCCCGCTCTGCCAGGGTTAAATAAGCGGCTTCGCATAAGCCCTCTTCATGGCCCAAGGCTAAATTGGCAGAGGTAAATTTGACTAACCATGCATAATCATTGGCTATAGGTGTGGTCCGGCATACCCTGTAGTTGTCGCCCTGGAAATAAAGTTGTGCTTTGGGTCTTGCTCCACCGGCACTGCCAGCAGCAATTAATGCGCTTAATACCTCTTCAGTTTGCCCATCAAAAATCGCCTGAGCATTCAGCCCCAAACTGTCCAGACTAATGTCTGCCGCTGATTCTTCTATATAGTCAGAACCTGGGCTGAAGGATAAAGCGCCAAGAGCGGAATCACCAACAAAAGCCAACCTGTCCATGACTGTAATAGTTGCGGGTAAGATGCCGTGACGGCGAAAAACACGATCCTGCAGTAACAATCCCCAGCCATCAGGCAAGGCGTCGGCAAATACGCCATGTATGCCGCCATGTGGCGTTTTTGGCGCTTGTTGCACTGCAGAATTAAAGTGGATGACAAAAGGCGACAGGTTTTCAAACTGGCTCAAATAGTCCTGATCATACTGAAAAAACACGCCTTGCCGGTTTTGGGCAAGCACACCAACCGACACTTTTTGACCTGACTCCAGCGTGCGGGACACATGCAGTTTTTGAACAGGTTTAAAGGCCATCTCTCAACACCTCCTCAATAGATTGCGGAGCTGTCAGGCTTTGGGCTTGTTGTTGAGTTAATCCATAAAGGCGCTTTAAGTCATCCAGCGTCTGCCAGAGCAGAAGCAACTGGCGAAATGAAATTTGCCCTGTCAGCTCAAATTTTTTGATGGTTGCAGCCGGCACAGTACTGCGCTCTGCTAACTCCAGCCGGGAGAGTTTGGCTTGTTGCCTTAGTTTGCGCAAATGTTCAGAAAAAGCCTTTTGCACATCATTTTCAGCAAGCAACAGATACTTCATGGCAACCTCACAATGGACACTATAATATCCATTGTAGTTCATTATATGCATTTATGGATACAGCAATGTCCACCACTGTAAAACAACTCAGTTCCTTTGAAGCGTCCTCTTTAAGTTTAAAACTCAGCGGCAACCCCGAGCATAAGTGCTGCTTGTGCTGAAGGCTTGTCTTTCAGTGATAAGTGAAACCATTTTATGGTCGCCTGATCTCGAGGCAGTTATAGAAAATAAGCGGCAGGCTCTAAAAGTTTGAATTCACCGCCCTGCGCTTCTTTACGCAGGGTCAGTGAGGATAGTCGTTAGATCGCCACTAGAAGTGATTTGAACTCAGGAGATTTAACCAACTTGCCTATTAAATTTTGTACTGCCGGAAGATAGGCCTCAGCTGTTTGTTTACAAGCTGTGTCAGCAATAAAACCACTCTCGAATAAATAATGCTCTGAAACAGATATTGATTTCCCGTTTGATGAATTAACTCGTAAGTTTATTATCCATTCACCGCCGGTTAGCCCACGTGACGATGAAAAGCTCAGTTGTTCAACAATACCTGAAAGCGTAGTATTTGGTGCTTTGTCGTCAAACATGCCTGCTACTTTCAGTTCATCTGAAAGTGCTTTTTGAATATAAGCTTCGAAACTCATGTTATCTGGTGGGGCTATTGGGCCCGCACCTCTGCATGCACGATCAAATGATGCTGGTCCTGTAAATGATCCAACACCTATATTGCTAACGCCCATAGACTTTAAAGCGACGTTGTTATCGGCTGAAATGCTGTAACGTTGTGGAGTAAAGGTTGAACAAGCTGTAAGGGTAAGAACAGAAAGTGCAAGCAGATACTGTTTCATTAAAATGGCTCCGAAAAAAGTAAGTTAAATGCAATGACTTAAAAGAATGCAAAGAACTCAACAGTTCCAGATACATTTGCAATCTTCCATGATTTTTACGCTTCGAAAATAACCTTAAAATTACATCAAATCAACTGCATCATTTTGTTTGTGACAATAATGTTTAAAATAACATTATGCCTGCAAGAGGATTTGCCACACGGCTATTAAAAATTGAATAGGTTTGTTAGTTGTTTAATCGAGACGACCAGCCATCAAAACTCCGCCGTAACCCCAAACATATAAGTGCGGCCGCTGTAGGTGCTGTTGTAGGCTCTGTTGCTGGAGTCGCTGTATAACTCGTCGCGCACATTGGTCAGGTTGATGGCTTCAAGGTTTAGTTTGATATGCTGGTTTAGCCGGTAATAGGCTGAAAAATCGAGATGGGTGGTGGCGTGATAACCGCGTTCATCATCGTCGATGGAGCCACTTTCCACTCCTGTGATGTACTTGTCTCTGTAGGCTGTCGCTATACGTGCTCCCCAACCTTGGGTTTCGTAATACAACGTCAGGTTATAGCTTTGTTTCGACAAGCCCGGAAAAGCTTTTCGCTGATCTTCGCCTGAGTTCTCTACGTTTGGATACAAAGTGGTGCCATCAGCCCAGGTGTAGTTGGCTATCAAACCCAAATGATCAAAAGGCGCAGGCAGGAAATCCAGATCACGTTGTAGCGCCAGCTCAAAGCCCCGAATACTGGACGAGTCTGAGTTTTGCGGCGACGATACATTAAAGATATCGTTGACCGTTTTTCCTGCTGGCAATAAAGACGCAGGCAGCCCAAGTTCGCTGTATAACCTTTGCTGGGTTTTAGTCACAATAAAGTGATCAATATTTTTGTAAAACACCGCTACAGATGCCAAACCTGCCTGTTCAAAATACCACTCCAGCGCCATATCGAAGTTGTCGGATCCATAGGGTTGCAGCTCTGGGTTGCCTGTTGAAATTTGGCCTATATCGTTTTCGCCGAGCGAGGTTTGGCTGACATTGACCGAAAACGCCATAGCGCTTAGCGCCGGGCGAGTCATATTTTTACTCAGGCCTGTGCGCCAAATCAGGTCGTCAGCGAACTCATAGGCTAAATCCAGGCTGGGTAAATAACCTGAATACCGCCGCTTGATGCCGGTGGGCTGCATTTCAGCAAAACCTTCTGAGCTCATTTGAGTATCGAAAAAACGCAAGCCAAGGCTGGAGCGTAAAGGCGAATCGGCCAGCTGATAGTCGCTGTGGTACAGCAGGTAAACTGCATTGGTTTGTTCTTTTAAATCATAAACCGAGCTGTTGATGGTATTAGCCTCTGTTAACACAAAATCGCTCAGGCCATAAAAACTCTGCACTGCAGCTATATTGCCTTGCAGCCAGCTTTGGCCCGGATGCCCCCTGTAAAGCTGCACCCGCTCAGGCGTTAGGCTTAGCATGCCCTGATTGGCTGGCGTAGCACTGTTCAACGGAAAACCACTGGCTTCTTGCTCAAAACCTGAATTGCTGAACTTTTTATGATGCACACCAAAAAGCAGCGCTTTGCTGTCGCTTAAGCGGTAATCAACATTCAGCTTGGCATTGTCGAAGCTGGAATAGATAAAGTTCGACTGAAAAAACAGATCTCTCACTCTGTAGCCTTCGATAGCCGCTACGTCAAAATCCGGCGAATAACTACGTCCATAAAAAGCGTCCTGAGTGAAGTCGGTGATGATGTTAGCTTTATGTTTAGCTTCGATATTCAGCTTCAAAAGGCGGGGCTGGCGGTAGTCGGATGAACTATGCCCCAGCATAGCCTTGATGCTTAGATCAGCAGTTGCCGCCCATTCTGCGGCTAAGCTGATTTGATCAAACACCGACTCGTTATAATCTTCGCGGTTTTCATTACGCCAACTGGCATTTTGGTAACTGGCGTAAACAACCTCTTTGTCTCCTGTCGCGCTTTCACGCCAGATCAGAGAGTTCACCAGGTTATTGTCTTTCACCGCCATATGATGTTCGGACAACTGGTTTTCCAGCCTGCCGTGCATCCAATCCAGCACCAGACTGAAATCCGGATTGGGTTTGTATTGCAAAGCGCCTGTGATCCCTAAGCGATTTTGCTCATTTTCCCAGACCGAAAAACGCTGGCCACGTGGAAACCACAACTCGCCTGAATCCAGCAAATTTTGCAGTTCTGTATTGCTACTGTCTGTTGCTTGTTTGCCACTTTCGCGCCGCCAACGCGTGGTATTGCTGCCATATTCGTTGGTGGATCGAATGCTGTGCGTGACAGAAACCAAAGCGCCAACATCTGACCAGAGGTGCGAGAACAAGGCAGAAAAACGAGGATCTGTACTTTGGGTGTTGCTGTTGCTGCCCAACTGAGCAGAAATACTGGTTTTTGCGCCGTCATAGTCAAAAGGCTTGGCGGTGTGTAAATCAACAGTGCCCGCTATACCACCCTCTTCCTGATCCGCAGAAAAAGACTTTTTCACATCAATCTGGTTAAACAGCTCAGAGGCAAAAATATTAAAGTCAAAAGCCCGGGTTCTGGACACAGCACCACGCGCATCCATAGGTGAAGAAGAAGTCCCTAGAGCTTCCATACCATTCACTTGCACGCGGGTAAAATCAGCACTTAAACCCCGCAAAGAAATTTGCCGACCTTCGCCCCACTCTCTGTTAATGGTAATACCAGGGATCCGCAGTAATGAATTGGCTAAGTTCAGGGCGGGAAAGTGGGTAATGTCTTCTGCCACCAGAGAATCCTGCCGGACCATGGCTTGGCGTTTTAAAGTTTTAGCCGAAGGTAACAGCGTTGTAGCACGATCCTGTTGTTGCGCTAGTGAGCTGGAGCGTACAGCTATCACTTCTACAGGTGCTGCAGGGGCCTTGCTTGCAGTGACAGCAATTGGCGCTGCGACTTCAGCTTTCGCTGTCACAGCTTTGGTTTTAATCAGCCAGCCTTTGGCGCGGGGAATGGCCTCTAAAGGGTGCTGCGCTAACAGCTGGTTTAATAGCTCTGTGGCTGAAAACTCACCCACCACAGCAGGAGCGGCCAGCCCTTCAAGCAGGGCCGGATCGTACACTAACGGCTGATTCACAGTGCGGGCAAATTGCAGCAAAGCAGCGGATAAAGGCTGGGCAGGAAGATTGTAGAACTGATGCTGCTCAGGCTTCTGCTGTGCAGCAGCCCATGCTATAGGGCTTTGGCAACAGCACAACAGCAAGAAAAAAACCAGACAGAGTTCAGGTCGGAACCACACAACCCGCCCCCATTCTTATTGAAGTTGAGAGGGCGATCGGCTGAGCCGGATGCCACTGCTGTTTTGCTCTAGCGTCAAACCATAAGCTTCAGACAATGCCGACAAGGTTTGTTGGGTATTGGCCAATTCAAAACGGCCAGCAACCCGTAAATCTGCTACCTCAGCACTGGCGCTGACGGGTACCACAGCGGAACGATTTAGCCGGTGCAGCAAATAAGCTAAGGTTTCGTTTTCAATTTCAATCCAGCCAGAGCGCCAGTCGACTAACTGCTGCAAATCCACTTTTTGCACTTCTGATAATTTATGCTGCTGAATACGAATTCGCTCGCCGCTTTTCAGCAAAACACTTGGGCCAGCCGCAGTGGCTTGCACCTGAACAGCACCTTCGTACACTGTGATATCAATCAGATCCGGGTCGCGGTCAATATTAAATTCAGTGCCTACAGCTACTACGCTGGCTTGATCCAGTCGCACCTCAAAAGGCCGTTGTTTGTCTTTGGCCACAGCAAAATAAGCCGCGCCCTGGCCTTGCAGCACCTGACGTTTATCTGCGGTAAAAAATACCGTCAGCTGACTGTCTGGCGCTATATCGACCACAGAGCCATCATCAAGGCCTTGTTGCATGCTATTGGCCTGAGCTGTTTTTAGCTCGTAAGGAGCTGGACCAGAAAATAAACTGCTATCGCCAAAATAGAACAACATCAGCAGCACTGAACTGAACGCCATAGCGACAGCAGTCATCTGCAATTTTGGCCGTTGAGGTAAAACACGTTTTAATGGCGAAGGCTGATAGGCCGCCAAAGCTTTAGTTAAAGCCGGGTCCTGCCAGGTTTCGACCATAGACTGCAGCAGCACAGGGTGTCTGGCATCGGCCTCCAGCCAATTACTGAAGCGCCTTTTGCTCAGACTATCCAGCTCACCACTGGCGAGTCTCTCCACCCAACTGGCGGCTTGCAGATACAAGTCCTGCTCTGCCTGTTCTTTTGCATTCAACTTTTCTTGTTCACTCAAAATAGGACTCACAAAACCTGGCTGATAAAACAGTATTTATAAAACATTACGCTGATCGATCAGACGCTGAATATCTGCCAGCGCTCTGCTGACATGCTTAGATACTGCATCCTCACTGATTTGCAGTAAAGCCGAAATATCGCTGCGGCTTTTACCTTCCATCCGGAACAGCACAAAGACTTGTCGCCTTAATGTGGGCATAGCGGCTAAAGCCTGACTAAACAGATCCACAGTTTGCTGCATACTGGCCATTTCTTCCGGGTTAGCACTTTGGCATACCACTTCATCCGGCTCTTCTGCAGCAGCTGGTTTTAATCGCATCAGCATATGGCGGGCCACAGTAAAAGCATAAGCCAGAGGATTCAGAATAGGCCGTTGTTTCGCCTGTTCCAGCACACGGGCAATAGACTCCTGAAAAATATCGGCGGCGTCTGCACTACTGGCATTGCGCTCCAGATAACGTGCCAGAGGCGCAGCATTTTTCAGCGCCTGATGCACATCCTGCTCCGGCTTTTCAACTATAGACATAAAGCCCCCATACTTTCACTAAGGGACAAACCATAACTGATGGATATGACAGAACGTTGACAACGATGTCAGAGAGGCAAAACAAACAATAGGGCTTCAGGAGTGAAAACAGAGAAGGCCACTCAAGGCCTTCTTTAACTTTTTCAAAGCATTAATTAATTTCAGTAACAAACTGCTCGCGGCTACGACGGATTTTTTTCAAATCCACCAGCCAGTCACCTTCATCAGCTCGGTAGCCTAAAGGCAATAACAACACAGAGCGTAAACCTTTTTCTTTTAAGCCAAGGATTTCATCCACTTTCACCGGATCAAAACCTTCCATAGGCGTGCTGTCTACTTTCAGTTCGGCAGCAGCAATTAAAGCAGAACCTAAACCAATGTACGCCTGACGGGCCGCATGCTGATAATTAGTTTCGGCGTCACGCTGCGGATAAGTACTGAGCAGCATAGCGCGGTAGTTTTCCCAGCCTTCGTTTTTAAAACCACGAATTTCGTTGGTTAAATCAAACATCTGATTAATGCGCTCAGCTGTGTAGTTGTCCCATGCCGCAAACACCAGTAAGTGTGAGCTGTCAGTGATTTGCCCCTGATTCCAGGCATGAGGCTTAATTTGTTCACGCACCGCTTTATTGGTGATCACCAGCACTTCATAAGGCTGTAAACCACTGGAGGTAGCACTTAAGCGGATAGCTTCCAGAATAAAGTCGATTTTATCCTGTGAAACCACCTGGCTAGGATCGAATTTTTTGGTGGCATAACGCCATTCTAATTTGCTGATTAAATCAGACATCTGCTATTTCCTTAGAAGTAAAACGGAAGCCGATTATACGCCTGTGTATTTGTTTTGTTAGTTGATATGGATCTGACTTATCGCATTTTGGATGGATGAGCTTTTGCTTATTTAAGTCACAATTTCGGTTGCAATCCAAACAGCAAAAGAGCCTGTGGCCCCTTTGCTGTTTAGACTGTGACTCCTACTTAATTAGTGCTTTGCAGCAGGTGTCACGTCCACTCTTTCTATGTTCGCATCCAGTAAGTCCATAGCAAACTCCAGCCTCACCAGCATATCTTTACGCCCCTGGCCTGTGGCTGAATACTGCCATTGCTCCAAAGCTGTGATACTGACTTTGTCAAAAGTGGCTTGGGGTACTGAACGTACAATACGCACATTACTGACGTTGCCTTGTGCTGAGATATCAAACTTAGCATCCACATAACCTTCTATTTTTTGTTCGGCGGCCTGAATTGGATACTTAGGTTCAACCCGCATTACAGGAACTGGTTCACCCTTAGCATTTGTAACACCGGCAGCCTGCGCAGGTTGTTGCAACCAAAGGCCCGCCACTAAAACGGCTGCTACCGCCGCTATCAGCGTATTTTTACTAAATCCCTGCTGGCTTTGTAATTGCTGTAAACGTTGTTTCATTTGTTTTAAATCTCCATAGTGAGTAGTGATCCCCTGCCAGCTGACTGGCGTTGGCTCTGAGTTGCTTAGTAAAGCTTTACCATAAGCAATTTTGTCGGCTTTGGATGCGTTTTCTAATACCAGCGCATCACAAGCTAATTCCTGATCGTGACGGTAGGCGCGGTAGGCCAACCAGCACAAAGGGTTAAACCAGAACAACATCAACAAAGTCAGCGCCAGCAGATTGCAAAACAAATCACCACGACGCCAGTGTGTGAGTTCATGCTGAATAATCAGTTGCTGTTGAGTGGGCGAAAAACGCTGGAAAAAGTCGGTTGGTAACAGAATTTCGGCTTTAAACAGCCCGCTGATGTAAGGTCCCTGCGCTTTGTGACTTAACAAACACGGCAAATCGGACACCAGCTCAGCCGAATCGAGATCAACAGATTTGGCGGCGGCTTTTTCTTTATGAAGCTGCAACTGGCTGCGCAGCACTAGTGCGGCAAACAGCAAAACACCAGCCAGCCACAACCACAGCAATAAAGAACTGCTACTGAACTGCTGTTCTGCCTGCTGTAAACCCACCTGATAAACCTGCATGGCTGTCGAAGTGGGGTTGCTGCTTAACTGCAACGGCAGAATAAAACACAGCAGCAATAAAGGCACCAGACTCCACAAGGCGTATGAGGTGCGGGCTCCACGCCGCGTTAGTAAATAAGGCCGCAGTACCAGCAACGTCAGTAGCATCAACGACAGCGGCAGCAGTAACTCCAGCAACAGACTAATCATTTTTATTCTCCTGCTCCCAGCGGGCAATCAACTGTTTCAGCTCAGCTATATCCTGCTCTGCCAGTTTGTCATGTTGCGCAAAACCTGCGACCAGAGGCGCAATACGGCCTGAAAAAACCCGCTGAATAAAGCTCTGGCTTTCTTTTAACTGATAATCGCTTTGTTGCAATACTGGGCTGTATAAATAGGCCCTGCCGTCTTTTTCAAAAGACACAGCTCCTTTAGTGACTAAACGGTTCAGTAGTGTTTTGACGGTTTTTTCATGCCACTGACTGGCATCCGCTAAAGCGTCAACGACCTGATTGGCTGTCGCAGGCGATTGCTGCCACAACACTTTGAGCACTTCAAGCTCAGCCTGACTGATATCTTTCATTGCATATCACCTATCGATTACAAATGTAATACATAAACTATTACATCTGTAATCGATAAGCGCAAGTACAAAGTTAGAATAATGTGCGGGAAAAAAAAGGAGAAGGAGAGCCAGGCTCCCCCCGCTCTGTACAAGAGAGACTTAAGACGGTTGGTCCGACTCTTTATCTTCTGTAGGATAATGATGCAACTCGTCCGGCAGTATATAGCCGTTAAAACTCAACAGTTGTACAAAGGTTTGCCAAAATTCACGGCTTAACATAAATACCTCCACTACTTTAGTTATGGCCCTTTAAGTATAGTGCTGATTTTCCGTAACCTCTTCGTCAAAAAACTTCGGCTATGAAGTTTCCCGCCCAGGCACTTCAGATTAGTCTTAAATAGTACGCCACTCATCAGGGTTTTATTTATCACGCCACTGGCCTATGCTAGCGTCAACTTATTGCTTTGATTGACCAAACGCGAGTGTGTATGAAATTTAGTTTTTCAGCCCTGATCATGATGGTGGCAGCAGGTGTCGCTCAGGCCGCTACTGAACCTTTAACAGCTCAGCATTTATGGCAGGTCGCCAGACCCGGCGCTTTAACTTTATCTCCAAATGGCCAACAACTGGCGCTGACCGTCACCCGTTATGATCTGGCGGCAGATAAAGGCGATGCCGATATTCATATTTTGGATCTTCGTACCCAGCAACTGACCGCCTTAACTCAACACCCGGATTCGGACAGTGCGCCAGCCTGGAGCCCGGATGGTCGTCAACTGGTGTTTTTATCCAAACGCGGCAATGAACATAATCAACTGTTTTTATTGCCTTTAACTGGCGGTGAAGCCAAAGCTTTAACCAAATTACCTGTCGCAGTGCAGCAGCCAAAATGGTTTCCTGATGGCCAGCGTATTTTGTTTTTGGCCAATGTGCCTAAAGGTTTTAATGGCGATTTTGTTGCTTTAGCCGAACAGCTAAAACAACGAAAAGACAATAAAGTAACAGCCAAAGTGACGGAAAACAGAGTCTACCGACACTGGGATCGCTGGTTAACCGACGACAGTTATCCGCATTTATTCAGTATCAATATTCACACAGGCGAAATTGCTGATTTAACCCCTGGCTGGGATCGCTGGTTTAGCTTAAATGGTGATGCAGAATTTGATATTTCGATGGATGGCCGTCAGATTGCCGTCAGCGCAGTCACCAGTACGCCGCCTTTTGATCAGATTAATCACGACATTTTAATTGTTAAAACCGACGGCTCAGGTGAGTTTGTTAATATCACAGCAGATAACCCAGCCAGTGATAACAACCCTAAATTTAGCCCGGACGGTAAAAGTCTGGTGTATGGCGCCCAGCGCAGCACATTTTTTACCGCAGACAATAACCAGCTGATCCGTTTTGATTTTAAACCTCAACAAAAAACCAATTTAACCAAAGACTGGGATATTTCGGCGGATGATTGGGAATTTGGTCCAAACGGCACTTTGTATTTCCGCGCTGCGGACAAAGCCAAATCTGCACTGTACAGCATGCCGTTGGCTGGTGGTCAGGTGCAGCAACTGTTGCGTCAGGCCGATATCAGCCAGCTGCAAGTGGGTCAACAGCAGCAACTATACATGGCGCAACACAGCATGAACCAGATGCCTGAAGTCTATAGTCTGGATAATAAAGGCCGCACTTTAAAACAGCTCAGCCGGTTAAATCAGGAACTGCAACAGAAGATCAGCTGGGGTAAAACCGAAGATATCAGCTTTGCCGGAGCCGATGGCAAAATGGTGCAGGCCTACATTACTTATCCGCCCAACTTTGACGCCAGCAAAAAATGGCCTTTGCTGAATGTATTACACGGAGGCCCACACAGTTACTCAGGCGACAGCTTTAGTTACCGCTGGAACTCACAGGTATTTGCCGCTGCTGGTTATGTGGTGATCCAACCCAACTTTCACGGTTCAACCAGTTTTGGTCAGGCTTTTGCGGAGTCTATTCATGGCGAACACCCGATAAAACCTTTTATGGACAGTGAAGCCGCTGTAGATTATATGCTTTCGCGTGGCTTTATCGACGCCAGCCGTTTAGCTGCTGCAGGCGGCAGTTATGGTGGTTATCTGGTGAGCTGGATTGCAGGTCATACCGAACGCTATAAAGCACTGATTAACCATGCTGGTGTGTATAACCTGATGGGCCAGTTTGCTTCAGATGGCACCTCACACCGGGTACACGCTTATGGTGGCGCCCCCTGGAGTGGACTGGACACTATGCTGCAGTGGAGCCCGGCTATGTTTGCCGATAAGTTTGTCACCCCTATGCTGATTATGCATGGTGAGCAGGATTACCGCGTACCCGTGACTCAGGGGCTGGAGATTTATGGTGTCTACAAAGGTAAAGGCTTAGATGCACGTTTGGTGTATTTCCCGAATGAGAACCACTGGATTTTAAAACCCAACAACTCCATTTTCTGGTTTAACGAATTCACCAGTTGGTTAAAACGTTATGTGCCGGCGGGTCCAACAGATTGAGTTCTGACTCTTTCACCTCGCTTTATCAGCAACAGGTCCAGCAGGGCCTGTTGTTGTATGACGAGCCACAATATCAGGCGGTATTAGCGCTGCAGCAGATTGCCGATCAGTTGGTTTGTGACATCCCAACTGTGGGCTTGTATCTGCATGGCCCTGTAGGTCGTGGCAAAACCATGCTGATGGATTTGTTTTACCAGCAATTGCCTGTGGATGGCAAAATCCGGCTGCATTTTCATCATTTTATGGCGCGGGTGCATCAGGAATTAACACAGCATCAGGGCGAAGCCGACCCTTTATTACAAATCGCCAAAGACTGGGCGCAACAATACAAAGTGCTGTGTTTTGACGAATTTTTTGTTAACGACATAGGTGATGCCATGTTATTGGGCACCTTATGGCGTTACTTGTTCCAGTGTGGCGTGGTACTGGTCACCACCTCTAACGCAGTACCTGAAGAGCTGTATAAAAACGGTCTGCAACGGCAGCGTTTTTTGCCCACTATTGATTTGCTGCGTCAACACTGCAAGATTTTAGCACTGGATAACGGTGTAGATTACCGCCGCTTAACACAAAGCCCGATGCGTTATTACCGCCTGGGAAGCACTGAAGCTGAGCTAAAACAGCAGGCAGAGCAGCTGTTTGGTGAAGTGCATCCCCTGCAAGACTTTGAATTGTTGGGCCGGAGCTTTCCGGCTTTATGGAGTAACGAACAGATCATCGGCTTTGATTTTATGGCGCTCTGCTCCGGGCCACGCAGTCAGCTGGATTATATGCAGCTGGCAAGCCGCTACAAGGCGATAGCAGTGCTGGACGTACCGCAATTTAGTGCTGTATCGGACACTGCTATTTTGCATGGTGTGGAAGACAGTTATCAGCGCGAGCATCAGGATATTTATATCAGCAAGCTGGACAACGAAGCCCGGCGTTTTATTGCATTAGTGGATGAATGTTATGACAGAGGCTGTTTATTGCTACTGACCTCAGCTGTAGCGATTTCAGAGCTGTACCAGGCGAAACAGCTGGAGTTTGCTTTTGCCCGCTGCGAGTCACGTTTATTTGAAATGCAGCAGTGGCAAGCTGCTGCGGCTGGCCAAAGCCAAACCGCAGAAGCTGCATTTTCATAGTTTACAAATAACGTATCCAGGCCTGCTGGCTGCGTTTTTTATACAAAGAGAATTGCTTGGTTGGGTAATACAAAGCTGCAGCTAATACCACGCTAGTCAGCCAGATCCAGCCCATATGCTCCATACCAAATCGGTCTCCCTGATTCGCGCCAAATAGAGTTAATAAAAGCCAGTGCAGCGCCAACAGTACATACAAATGCAGTATGTAGAAAAACATAGGAGCAGAGCCAAAGTTCACCAGGATTTGACTCCACCGACCTTGTCGTTTCTCCAGCGCACAGAGCAAGAAAAACATCAGACCTAAAGTCACCAGCAGGAAATTTAACGAAGGTGGGTACTTGGTCAGATTCAGTATCGACATCAGGCTGGTGATCAAGTCTGGGTACCATTGCCAATCCAAAGTTTCACCATAGATGTTAAAACCGCGCAGCAGCATAAAAAGTACCAAACAGCTGGCTCCTATCTGCAGCAATAAAGTGCCACGACGTTCTGCAGACATTGTTTTACTGTATAAAGGCCCCGCCAGATAACCCAGAAGAATCACGCCTATCCAGGGTAATACCGGATAACTTGCTCTGATCTTAATGGCGCCCTCACTGATCAGATAATTGCGGTCATGCAAAATGGTCCAGAGCGTATAGCCCCATTCATCCGGCTGGAAATTGATAGGCGTCAGCAGGTTGTGCCCAAAGACTATGCCAAAACCCAGCAGGGCCAACACAGCTTTTGGCCACTGATTCACCAGCGCCAACACCACCATACTCAGGCCAATAGCCCAAATCACCTGCAACCAAATGGTGTCATAGTTTCCCATCCAGGCAAGGGGCAACACTATCCATTCCAGTGCTATCAGGAAGAGTCCTCTTTTCAGCAAAAAGCTGCGCGGGGAACGCACAGGCCCATTGGCTGGATTGGCATACAACCAAGCCGACAAACCGGTTAAAAACACAAAAACCGGCGCACATAAATGCGCAGCAAAGCGGCTGAAAAACAGGCCAGCAGAGGTAATGTCGAGATCCATAGGATCAGACACCTGCAGGTGATAAAAAAATCGCTCCCGCACATGGTCCAGCAGCATAATCAGCATCACCAGACCCCGCATCATATCGATGCTTTGAATACGACTACGGACAATCATTTCCCAACCCCTAAGTAATTGACGTTGTGGCGAGGCGACAAGAGTGTGAGACCCCAGGAGCATAGAAGTCTTATGTGACTGGGGCGAGAGCTCGCAGTCAACGAAGCTACGGCCTCAAGTACGACGGGGTTAGAATGCATAGGTCAGGCTCATACGGTAGCTACGTGGTTCACCCGGCACAGTCCACAGTGCCGAATACGAGTTATGGATGTAATATTTATCAAACAGGTTGTCGACATTCAACTGAGCTTTCCAGTTCTGGTCCAGATCAGCCGCCCAAGACAAAGCAAATAAGGTATGGGACGGCAGCATATAGCTATTGTCGACTGAATCACCTAATCGTTTCGCCACATGATTGACCCGCAGGCCTAAGCGGCTTTCAACAGAGCCCAAAGCCAGAGTTTGGGTCAGCATCAGGCTGGCATTGTGTTTAGGAATATTCACCAAACGGCTGCCCGCAGGCACATTCACACCCCATTCCAGGTTAATCATATCGTTGGCGGTTTGGGTATCTAAAAAGGCATAAGACAATTGGGCAGCTAACTGATCTGTCAGTTGGCCTTGTAAGTCCAGTTCAATACCACGGCTGGTCGCTTCGCCTAAGGTGGCAGAGAAACCGACATTCACCGGATCTGAGGTCAGGATATTGGACTTTTTTGCGTCAAATAACGCGACTGTGCCTGTGATACCTGCAGCTGCAAATTTGGCCCCCACTTCAAAGGAGTCGCTTTGTTCAGGGTCAAAGGAATTGCCAGCATAGTCGGTGCCACTTAACGGCAGGAAACCTTCGGAATAGCTGCTGTAGAAGCTTAATTGCGGATTTACTTCATAGACTAAACCAATACGAGGGCTAAGCTGAGAGCCTTTTTTATCCGATCGAGTCGCTTTGAGTAGCTCCTGAATTTCCTGCTGATAACTATCAAAGCGTAAGCCCAGCAGCAACTTCCAGTTTTGGCTTAAATCCATCTGGTCCTGCAGATACATACCCCAGGCTTGTTGCGATTCTTTGTTTTCATACAAAGGCGCCGGATCTGTGGCTGTACCGCCGTAAACAGGGTTAAAAATATCTAAAGCGTAGCTGCCTTTCGGACCACGAAAACGTGACAATAAGGTATATAAATCATAGTCGTAGGCATCAGCTCCCAACAGCAGATGATGCACAATACCAGCTGTAGTCAGGTGGCCACTCAACTCAAACCGCACAGAAGTGTCTTCCGCTTGATAATCACGGTAACGACGCTGCCGGGTTAAGGTTTGGCCGTCGTCAAATAAGGACTGACGAGCTGCTGCTAACTCAGCATCAGAAGAAAAGCCATTTAACGACGAGTCGCGATAACCTAAACCTGCCAAAAAAGACCAGTCGTTGCTCAGGCTGGTTTCATAAGACAACTGATGGCCTGTTGCTTCAATTTCTGTGGGGCCGTCACCAGGTTCACCTAAATAACGGGAACGTGGCACAGTATTAAAATCGCCGTTTAACACCACTATACCGCGGTCAAACAACTGCTCCTGCTTCAGAAATTCAAACTCGTACAACAAGGCGGATTGGTCATCCAGATCAATACGCACTGAAGGGGTAAAGACTTGTTTTTTGCTGGTGACATGATCACGGAAACTGCCGTAGTCCTGTACCGCGCCATTAATCCGCACTGCCACATTGTCGCTGACACCATTGGTGTAATCGGCTTCTACTCTATGCTGATCAAAACGACCAGTAGAGAGTTGCAGATAACCCTCCTGCTCCTTTTGTGGTTTACGAGTCACCACATTGATGGTGCCACCAGGTTCTGATCGACCATAAAGTGCTGAACCTGGCCCTTTTAAAATTTCAACATATTCCACATTGGATAAATCACGGTGACCACTAAAACCGCGGCCGCCGTTAAAACCATTAATTAAATAGCCGGACGGCATATTTTCATTGCCCGGAAAACCACGCAGTGAAAAGCTATCCCATAAACCACCGCCGTTATTCTGCCGGGAAATACTGGCTGAAAAATCCAAAGCATCCTGAAAACGCGTTAAGGCGTTGTCTTGTAATAAGCTTTTGTCGATGACGGTAATGGACTGAGGTAAAGATTGGGCAGGGATATCGCCACGGTAAGCCTGACGATACAGCACTTCAATACGCTCAATATCCTCCTGCGATTCTGCTGCAGCGACAGGAACTGTGGCAATAAAGCCAAGAGAGAGCATAAGAAAGGAAAGTTTAAAATTTAGGCTTGGCATGATGTTTTGGGTCCAGTAACAACAAAGACGTGGGCTGAATCGATAAAGAAAACGCCAAAATGATACAATATAACATCTCCATTCGCCAATAGATTTATCTGATCTCTTTGTTGTTCTGGCGGCAAAGTTGCTTGAATATGGCTACCTCAGCCCTGATACTGCCTTAATAAAGGCTTTTCTCAATTGATGTGAGTGCTAGATGGAACAATGGTTACAGCAGTTGCTGACTGAGTATCAGGCTTATGCCCTGCTGATTTTATTTTTACTGACTTTTGCTGAGTCTGTCGCCGTGTTGGGGCTGTTAGTGCCAGGTACAGCGCTGATGTTTAGTTTTGGTGTGCTGATTGGTGCAGAACAAATGGGCTTCTGGACAGCCTGCATGGTAGCTACAGCAGCAGGTTTAGTTGGCGATTCATTGTCTTATCTGGCTGGGCGCAAATTCAGACCTCAATTGGAAAGCTGGAACTGGTTATCCCGTCAGCAAAAAGAATTGGATAAAATAAGCGGTGCTTTAGAAAATAATGTCTGGCTGGCTATAGTTGCAGGGCGTTTTATCGGCCCAAGCCGGCCTTTATTGCCTTTGTTAGCTGGTATGTTGCAGTTACCGCCATCACGTTATTTCCCTGCGGCCACTCTGGCTTGTGTGTTATGGCCTATCGCTTATTTCCTGCCAGGTATTCTGGCTGGTGTAGCCTGGCAGCTCAAAGGCACTAACCTGACCTTGTTTTACAGCTTACTGGCAGGCTCAGTGCTATTGGCCGTATTAAGCAGTTATTTGCTGAAAAAATACTTGCAACACAAAGAGCAGGATAAACCTAAACACCACTGGTTCTGGGGTTCTGTAGTTAGTATCTTCCTGACGGCTTTTTTGTTTTTTGAATTAAGCCAACACCCAGCGACGCCTTTGTACTTAAAGGAGTTATCTGGGCTGATGTTTTGATCCTATGGTAATGATGCAATGCCACTTCGTGGCGATTGCATCCTACATTTGACGCCTTAGTCCCGGCCTAATTTCGACAATAAATGCCGTCTTACCGTCGGCCATTCGCAGGCTATGATGGAATAGACCACAGTGTCGCGTACTGAGCCGTCTTTTAAAATCATATGCTGACGTAAGATACCATCCATTTTCGCGCCTAGACGTTCTATAGCTTTGCGGGAGCTGTGGTTAAAAAAGTGGGTGCGAAACTCTACTGCTATAGCGCCATACTGCTCAAACAAGTTCTGCAATAACAACAGTTTAGCTTCAGTATTGATGGGTGTTCTCCGTACTGACTCGGCATACCAGGTGTAACCTATTAAAGCCCTTTTATTGGCTGCGTCGACCATATAATAACGACTGGTGCCAACAATCTGGCCAGTGGTTTTGCAGCGCACTACATAAGGTGAATCCCCCTGGGTTTTGCCTGCCAAAGCAGCCTGTACATAAGCTGGCATTTCCTCCACTGTCGGCACCATGGCATACCAGAGCTGCCAGCTTTCACCATCAGCAACAGCCTGCTGCAAATCTGCAATATGCGACAACGCCATAGGCTCCAGCCGGACAAACTCACCTTCTAACACCTCATTGTGTAACCATGTCATCTGTTCTAATCCTTCATTTGTAAGTTTTTCACCCAGCCTCTCACTCACCTTGCCAATGCAGCCGCAACTTTTGCAGTAAAAACTCTGATAAAGCTTTAAGTACAGGGGATGAAGACAATCGCTGTACAGCCAGCAAATACAAAGGTGCTTGTTCAGTTTGATACTCAGGTAACAACTTCAGCAAAGCGCCAGAGCGTAAGTCGGACAGAATATCTAAACGGGATTTATAGGCAATACCTAAACCTGCCACTGCCCAGCGCCGCACCACATCACCGTCGTCTGCCACTAAAGCTCCACGCACCTGCACCTGTTGTAATTGCCCATCCAGCCAGAATTGCCATTTGCTATGCACAGCCTCACCCAACACCAGCTGTAATACCTGATGCGAGCTGATGTCTTGTGGTTGCTCTGGAGTACCACAGCGGCGAATATAATCAGGAGAAGCACAAAGCACTCTATGATTATCCGGCACCAAAGGCATAGCAATCAGCTGTGAGTCTTTAGGTTCACCATAACGTATCGCCAGGTCCACAGGCTGTCGCCCTAAGTCAGCTAAGCGATCACTGACCCGGATTTTCAGCTGTAATTTAGGATGTTGCTGCTGAAACTCCGCCAGCCAGACGGCCATGCTATTGCGGCCAAAATCTGACGGCATAGATAAGGTCAACTCACCGGATAACTGCTCTTTACCCAATTGTAATAACTGCTGGCCTTGCCCCAGCAGTTGGATAGCTTGGCGGGCATAATCCAGATAGGCCATACCTGCTGTGGTCAATCTTAAACTGCGGGTGGAGCGTAAAATAAGCTGAGTATTCAGCTGCTGCTCCAATCGTTTTAACGCCACACTGGCCAACGCAGGGGAAAGATCCAGCTCACGCGCAGCAGCAGAAATAGAACCTAAATCAGCTGTCAGCACAAAAAGTTGTAAATCGTCGGTTCTAAGCATCATTATCAAATTATTTTTGAAACTGAATTCAAATTTAGCATATTTTTCTAAATAGTCAGCGCCCTTAAACTAACAGCATCAACCCAATGGAGCATCCAGATGAAAGCCATAGTTTACAGCCAGAATTTACCAGCCACAGATCCTCAGTCTTTATACGATACAGAATTGCCCACTCCAACGCCGGGTGAACATGACCTGCTAGTCGCAGTTAAAGCTGTTTCCGTTAATCCGGTCGATACCAAAATCCGCCGCAATGCCGACACCCAAGGCCAACAAAGAGTATTAGGCTGGGACGCTGCAGGTGTTGTGGTTGCTGTGGGTAGCGCAGTGACTACCTTTAAAGCGGGTGATGAAGTTTGGTACGCAGGTGCTATTGATAAGCCAGGTTCAAACAACGAGTTTCAGCTGGTGGATCAGCGTATTGTCAGCCACAAACCAAAAAGCTTAAGTTTTACCGAAGCCGCAGCTTTACCTTTAACAGCCATCACAGCATGGGAGCTGTTATTTGACCGACTGGAACTGAATGAACACAACAGCAAAGGTAAATCTTTACTGGTGATTGGTGCTGCTGGCGGCGTAGGTTCAGTGCTGTTACAACTGGCAAAGCATAAAACTCAGTTAAAGATTATTGGCACTGCGTCCAGAGCAGAAAGCGCCGAATGGATAAAAACTTTAGGTGCGGATTTAGTACTGGATCATAAAAAGCCGATGGCTGCGCAGCTGAAAGAACTTGGTCTGGCTGAAGTGGATTATGTGATCAGTCTGACTCATACCGACTATCACTTTAACGACATACTGGAGTTGATTAAACCTCAGGGCAAACTGGCGCTGATTGATGATCCAGAGCCTATTGATATACGACTACTGAAACGCAAAAGTCTGTCGCTGCACTGGGAGCTGATGTTTACCCGTTCTTTGTATCAAACCGAAGATATGATTGCTCAACAGCAGCTATTACAACAGGTAGCGGATATGGTTGACGCAGGTAAGTTAAAAACCACCCTGAACTCAGACTTTGGCAAAATTAACGCCGAAAACCTGCGCAAAGCCCATCAGTTGATCGAAAGCCAACAAGCCATAGGTAAACTGGTCTTAACTGGCTTCTGATCTCTGTGGCAGGACGACTCAAGACAATCTGTTATTGTGGGCTGAAAAGTCCGGCACAGTGCGCTGATAGTCCTGCCCCACTAATGTTGATGTGACAATAAAATCCGCTGTGGCTTTATTACAAGCGACAGGGATATTCCATACCACAGCTAAACGGATCAGTGCCTTAACATCAGGATCATGAGGCTGAGACGATAGCGGATCCCAAAAAAATACCAGCCAGTCGATTTTCTGCTCGGCAATTAAAGCACCAATTTGCTGGTCGCCGCCCAAAGGCCCGCTGGCCAAACACAGTACTTCTTTGTTTAAGGTTTCGTTCAATAAACGCCCCGTGGTGCCTGTCGCCACCAATTGTTTATCCTGAAAAAAATCAGCATGTTGTTTTACCCAAGCCAGCAATTCAGCCTTTTTTCCATCATGCGCTACTAAAGCTATAGTTTTCATTGTTCTCCCCCTTAAGATTGCTGCAAGCATACACCGAGTTTTGCATAGAGTTCAGCACCAAAGTCTGAAAATAACAAAATCGTCTGGAGCGATTTTCACTCACATCGTCCATGATGTTCGCCAACGGCAGCTGAAGCTGTGCAAAACAGCTATCCTGCTTTTTGTGAACATCGGAGCGCAGCGACGATGGCCCGACAGGGTGAGCGCCATGGATGGCTGCGAATAAAAAAAAGCCCGGCAAAGCCGGGCAAACAACCAAGGTCCACGTAAAAACTCGGTACTTGAGGTTAATCTATCAACCGACGATTTTTTTCATCGCGGTCATATAGCCTCTTAACTTTTTGCCAACCAGCTCTACAGGATGCAGGCGGATTGCTTCGTTCACAGCAATCAGGCGAATATTGTCGACACCATTGGCAGCAGAGCTTAAGCCCTTGCCTACATAGTCAGTGCTCAGCTTGTTGACGAAATCACGTAACAACGGCACTGCAGCGTTACTGAACAGGTAGTTACCGTATTCCGCAGTGTCAGAAATAACCACGTTCATCTCATACAAACGTTTACGCGCTATGGTATTGGCGATTAACGGTGTTTCATGCAATGACTCGTAATAAGCTGATTCTTCCACGATACCTGCAGCAACCATGGTTTCAAACGCCAGCTCAACACCGGCTTTGACCATAGCAACAAACAAAATGCCGCGGTCGAAGTAATCCTGCTCTGGAATTTGTTCACTGGATACAGGCGCATTCTCAAAACCAGATTGACGGGTTTCTTCGCGCCAGCCAAACAGCTGCTTATCATCATTGGCCCAGTCTGCCATCATAGTGCGGGAGAATTCACCGCTGATGATATCGTCCATATGTTTTTCAAACAGCGGACGTAAGGTTACTTTTAATTCTTCCGCCAAATCATAAGCTTTGATTTTGGCTGGGTTCGACAAACGGTCCATCATATGAGTGATGCCACCGTGTTTTAAAGCTTCAGTCACAGTTTCCCAGCCAAACTGGATTAACTTGGCGGCATAACCTGCTTCCACACCTTCAGCCACTAACTTGTCGTACGCCAGAATAGAGCCGGTTTGTAACATGCCACATAAAATGGTCTGTTCGCCCATTAAGTCGGATTTCACTTCAGCGACAAAAGACGACTCAAGTACACCGGCACGGTCGCCGCCAGTTGCTGAAGCGTACGCTTTGGCAATCTCTAAACCTAAACCTTTAGGGTCGTTCTCCGGGTGCACTGCAATCAATGTTGGTACACCAAAACCCCTTTTGTATTCTTCACGTACTTCAGTACCAGGGCACTTAGGCGCCACCATCACCACAGTGATGTCTTTACGAATTTGTGTGCCTTCTTCCACAATGTTGAAACCGTGCGAATAAGCTAAAGTTGCACCTTGTTTCATCAATGGCATCACAGCTTTAACAACGCTGGTGTGCTGCTTGTCCGGCGTCAGGTTTAATACTAAATCTGCAGTTGGGATCAACTCTTCGTACGTACCTACTTTAAAACCATTGTCAGAAGCGTTCTGGAACGATTTACGTTTGGCAGCAATAGCTTCAGCACGCAAGGCATAAGAGATATCAATGCCTGAGTCACGCATATTCAGGCCCTGGTTTAAGCCCTGAGCACCACAACCTACGATCACCACTTTCCAGCCTTTTAATAAATCAGAGCCTTTAGCAAACTCTTCTTTGGCCATAAAACGACATTTACCTAACTGTTTTAACTGTTGACGCAAATTTAATGTATTGAAGTAGTTACTCATAACAAATCCCGACGAATTCTTTTAGCTGGCTATCTGTTGGGCTCAGCGTAACAGGGCAGAGAAGTCATGCACTGTTTTGATGCCTTTGAGAATAAAACAGTGCAATGATTGCGTGAAGTGATATATTCACAATACAGTATTTCACTTTATGCAACACAAAGCATCATCGCAGAGACTCCCATGGATATTCGCAACGCCCAGCTTTTCTTGCATCTGGCCAGTAGCCTGAACTTTGCCCGCACCAGCGAGCAAATGTATGTCAGCCCCTCCACCCTAAGCCGGGTGATCCAGCGAATGGAAGAAGAGCTAAGCGTCGAATTATTTCAACGCGATAACAGATCGGTGCGACTGACTTTGGCCGGGCAAAAAGTACAG
The DNA here is from genome assembly GCF_029269265.1 of Rheinheimera sp. 1928-s. Lineage (GTDB taxonomy): Bacteria > Pseudomonadota > Gammaproteobacteria > Enterobacterales > Alteromonadaceae > Pararheinheimera. The sequence continues at coordinate 225,781 of NZ_JARIXP010000001.1, read as the reverse complement.
ATTTTTGTGAAAAATTACTTAGAACAATGGCATCAACTGCAAATTGCTCTGAGCGAAACCAGTGCGTCATTAAGTGGTGAAATCCGGCTATTTTGCACTGTCACCGCCAGCTTCAGCCACCTGCCCGCTATATTGGATAAATTCCGTCTGGTGTGCCCTTTGGCAGAAATTAAGCTTATTACTGGAGACGCCTCTGCCGCGTTGGAGAAAGTCAAACAAGACGAAGCTGATATAGCTTTGGCTGTTTATCCGGAGCATTTTCCGCTGAATATGGCGTTTCGCAGTATTGCCAAAGTACCACTGCAATTGATAGCTCCGGTGATCCCATGCAAAACCAATGATTTGCTTAGCCAAAGCCCTATTCCCTGGGAGCAAGTGCCTTTTATTCTGCCAGAGCATGGCCCGGTGCGTAGTCGTTTTGAGTTGTGGCGTAAACCCCGCATTGCCGAACCTAAAGTAGTCGCCAAAGTGGAAGGTCATGAGGCTATGGTCAGTATGGTGGCTTTAGGCACTGGCGTGGCCTTAGTGCCAGCTATAGTGGCGCAGCAAAGCCCGGCACGGGACAGAGTGCGTTATTTAACTCAGGGCGATGAGTTTGCCCCTTTTGATTTAGGTTTATGTATTTTATCGAAGCGGCTGCATGAGCCGCTATTAAGAGCATTCTGGCAGGTCGCATCTGAGCTTATTTAGCTCTGATGCTTATTTGATCACCCGAAGATGAGACACTTTTTTACCTTTGTTTGGATCCGTAGGTTCGTCATCTGACGGACTGCGCTCAGGACTATCCATCTCTTCATCATCTGACACTGCTTCTAAATGATGGATATCTTCATCGCCATCGTCTTCTGCATCAAACATAGTACCTGCGCCATTTTCACGGGCATAAATAGCCAAAACAGCTTTGATAGGCACAGTCAGAGCAAAAGGTTTACCACCAAAACGGGCGTTAAAAGTGATGGCATCATTACCCATCAACATATTGCCTACAGCTGAAGGCAGAATATTCAGCACTATCTGGCCGTTCTGAATATGCTGAGTCGGTACTTTGCAGCCTTGAATACTGGCATTCACGACCAGGTAAGGCGTTAAATTGTTATCCACTATCCATTCGTAAAAAGCCCGGATTAAATAAGGCTTATTCGGGGTCATATCCATCAGTAACCACGCCCCCGACGGATTTCACGTTCGGCTTCAGTTAAAGACTGCTGAAAACCGTCGCGTTCAAAAATACGGGTCATATAAGTTTGCAATAACTTGCTGCCGGTTCCGGTCAGTTCAATATCAAGCATGGGCAAACGCCAGAGCAAAGCCGCCAGATAACAATCAATCAGGCTGTATTCGTCACTCATAAAATACGGATGTTCCTGGAACAACGGCGCCATCGCCAGTAAACCTTCACGTAAATCACGACGTGCTATAGCGGCATCCGGAGCATTCTTCAGAATCTTGTCAGCTAAACCATACCAGTCTTTTTCGATACGATGCATCATTAAACGGGCGTTAGCGCGAGCCACTGGATAGACAGGCATTAAAGGGGGATGTGGGAAACGCTCGTCCAGGTATTCGTTAATAATATCGGCTTTAAATAAAGCTAAATCTCTGTCCATCAAAGTGGGCAAAGAACCATAAGGATTAACCTCGTAGACATCTTCAGGCAGGCAGTCTGTGCTGACCTGAATAATATCGACTGTGACGCCTTTCTCCGCCAGTACCATTCTGACCTGATGACAGTACATGTCATTGGCTGTTGAAAACAAGGTCATCACAGCACGTCTGTTGGCAGAAATCGCCATAGGATCCTCCGGTTATAAGCAAAAATACAAAGGGGCCTCGCGGCCCCTTTAAAGGCTAACACTTGTGTCCTTAGTGGACGTCTCTCCAGTATTCTTTCTTCAGCAAGAATGCGAAGATAAAGAAAATACCTAAGAAGATCAGAACTTTAATACCTAAGCTACGCGATTCCAGTTTGGAAGGCTCACCTACATATTCCAGATAGTTCACCAGATCAGCCACTGTACTGTCGTATTCTTCAGTACTCAGCTCACCAGAACCATCTGTCTTAATACCTACATAAACTTCTGTTGATACACCATCAACTAAACGTGTTTCAGTGGCTTTATAAGGAATACCTTGCAGCTCTTGTAACACATGAGGCATACCAACCATTGGGAACACTTCGTTGTTCACACCAAATGGGCGTGTTGGATCAGCGTAGAAAGAACGCATATAAGTGTACAACCAATCAGGTCCACGTACACGGGCTACGTTGCTTAAATCTGGTGGTGCAGCACCAAACCAGTTTGCCAGATCCGCTTTAGGAGCCGCATTTTTAATGTGGTCACCTACTTTATTGGCCGTAAAACCTAAAGTCTCCATACCAATATCATCAGGAATACCTAAATCACGAAAGGTACGTGAATAACGTTGGTATTCCATCTGGTGACAACCCAGACAATAGTTCTGGAATATACGGGCACCACGTTGCAGTGATTCCTTATCCGTCAAATCAATAGGGGCTTTATCCAGAGGTACTGTTGGACCTGCCGCCATAGCAGCGCTGGAAGCAACCAGCGCTAAGACAGTAAATAACTTTTTAATCATCAGGATAACCTCACTGGCAACGGCTTGGTTTTCTCATTTTTGCTGTAGAACCATAACAGGCCAAAGTAAGCAAAATAAGTGAAAGAGAAAATCTGCGCTAACAAGGTATAAGTTGGAGTTGCAGGTAACACACCTAACACACCCAAAGCTACAAAGCTGATACAGAAATTAACCAGGTTCACTTTGTGCAGAGTACTGCGGTAACGAACAGAACGCACCGGGCAACGGTCCAACCAAGGCAACAAGGCCAGGAAGACAATAGCCAGGAACATGAAGACTGCTCCTAACAACTGATCAGGCACAGCACGTAAAATGGCGTAGAAAGGTGTGAAATACCAGACTGGCGCTATATGGTCAGGTGTTTTCATTGGGTTTGCTGGTTCAAAGTTAGGCGGCTCTAAGAAGTAACCACCACCTTCAGGTGCAAAGAAGATCACAAAACAGAAAATAAACAGGAAACCAACCACACCCACTATGTCTTTCACCGTGTAATACGGGTGGAAAGGAATAGCATCAACGATAATTTTTTTACCGCCTTTGGTGAAGTACTGGTGAAAGGTAAACTTGTCAGAGACGTTGTTTTCGATTTTTTCACCGTTGTTTTCACGTTTTACATCAATACCATCCGGGTTATTTGAACCCACTTCATGCAAAGCAATGATGTGCAGGAATACCAGAACCACTAAAACTAGTGGCAAGGCAATGACGTGTAAAGCAAAGAAACGGTTTAAAGTTGCACCTGAAATAACATAGTCGCCACGGATCCACAGCGTTAAATCATCACCAATCACCGGAATTACACCGAAGATCGAGATAATAACCTGAGCGCCCCAGAACGACATCTGACCCCATGGTAATAAGTAACCCATGAAAGCTTCAGCCATTAAGACTAAGAAAATCAACATACCGAAGATCCACAGCAGTTCCCGTGGTTTCTGGTAAGAGCCATACATCATGCCACGCAGCATGTGCAGGTAAACAACAACAAAGAAGGCTGAAGCGCCGGTAGAGTGCATATAACGCAACAACCAGCCGTACTCCACATCGCGCATGATGTATTCAACAGAAGCGAACGCACCTTCAGCACTTGGCACGAAGTTCATCGTTAACCAGATACCGGTCAGGATTTGGTTCACCAGCACTAACATGGCTAAAGAGCCAAAGAAATACCAGAAGTTAAAGTTTTTTGGTGCCGGGTACTGCATCACGTGGAGATTCATTTTCTCCATGAATGGCATGCGGTACTCAATCCAGCTCATAAAGTTTTTAAACATTAAGCTGTCCCCTCATCTTCACCAATCAAAATGGTGGTGTCATCGACAAACATATAAGGTGGGATCATCAGGTTCTTAGGTGCCGGAACGCCAGAGAACACACGACCAGCCATATCATAAGTAGAACCGTGACATGGGCAGAAGAAACCAGAAGGCATGCCTTCCACCTGAGCTTCAAAATCTTTCATGATATAAGTTGGAGAACAACCGAGGTGAGTACAGATCCCCACAGCGACAAAAATTTCTGGTTTTTTTGAACGGTGAGTATTTTTTGCGTAATCAGGCTGTTGCGGGTCTTCTGACGCTGGGTCACGAAGTTTATCATCGAAATTGGTTAAGGTTTCCAGCATGGCTGGAGTCCGTTTAACGATCCACACCGGCTTGCCCCGCCACTCAACCCGAATTAACTGCCCGTCTTCGAGTTTGCTAATGTCAGCGGTGACTGCAGCACCAGCTTGTTTAGCTTTTTCACTCGGATTCCAGGAAGCAATAAAGGGAACAGCAGCTCCAATCGCACCAACCCCACCAACTACAGAAGTTGCTATGGTCAGAAAGCGACGGCGACCATGATCTACAGGCGCATTGCTCATCCACTCATCTCCACGTTAAACGCTTAAATACTGATATTTTAAGCGGCTGAATTACAGCGATTATTATAAGTTGAAAAATACGGCGGATCATAATGAAAAGCCCTGCTTTACACAAGGATTTAGCCGAATTCTCTTTGTTATGACACCAGTTTTTCGACGAAATACGAAACCAGAATAGTCAGTAAAACTTTGCATCACCATGTTTTAACCGGAAAAAGACCATTCTGTTGTGATCAGGCGCAAAAGGAGCAGCTTCAAAATCCACCAGAGTTCAAATTGACGGACAAAAAATGAAAATAGAAGAAGAGAAGCAAGACCACTATAGCCCGATGAGTATTTTGCGCAAAGCACAAGTAAAGAATCCACCTTCTGAAGAAGGTGGCTTTGTGTTAAGCCCCTAAAAGGGGCCCTTTGTCGAGTAACTGAGCAACTGCAGCGTCCGTTACTTTTTTATTTAGTCTGTGCCAAAGAACTTGATGCCTAATCCCAGCTTGGTATAGCTCATAAGAAAAATACAAACAGAGTTTCAGGCAAAGCCTTTTGGATGATAACCACCTACTGAAGTAGGTGGTTTAGGGCCGAAAATAAAAAACCCGGTACAAGACCGGGTTCTTTGCAACAAAAAACGAATTAACGTTTTGAGTACTGTGGACGCTTACGAGCTTTATGCAGACCCACTTTCTTACGTTCAACTTTACGGGCGTCACGAGTGACGAAACCAGCTTTACGTAATGCAGGGCGCAGAGACTCGTCGAACTCCATCAGAGCGCGGGTGATACCGTGGCGGATTGCGCCAGCCTGACCAGAAATACCACCACCTTTAACAGTGACGTATAAGTCAAACTTGCCTACCATTTCCACTAACTCTAACGGTTGCATAACAACCATACGAGCAGTTTCACGACCGAAGTATTCAGTGATAGAGCGTTGGTTGATAACGATGTTACCTGAACCTGCTTTGATGAATACACGAGCTGTAGAGGTCTTACGACGACCAGTACCGTAATATTGATTAGTTGCCATGTTCTGCTCCGATTAGATATCTAAAACTTGCGGTTGCTGAGCAGCATGTTGATGCTCGGCGCCTGCATATACTTTTAACTTACGGAACATAGCGCGGCCCAGAGGACCTTTAGGCAACATACCTTTTACGGCTGCTTCCAATACCATCTCCGGCTTCTTCACAAGCAGTTTTTCAAAGTTAATTTCTTTGATACCACCTGGGAAACCACTGTGAGAGTAGTACATTTTGTTTTTTGCTTTGTTACCAGTGACAGTCACTTTATCAGCATTTACAACGATGATGTAATCACCGGTATCAACGTGTGGAGTGAACTCTGGTTTGTGCTTTCCGCGTAAACGAAGAGCGATCTCAGTTGCGATACGACCAAGTGTCTTACCTGTTGCATCAACAACGAACCAGTCACGTTGAACGCTTTCTGGCTTAGCAGTAAAAGTTTTCATCTAAAAACTACCCAAAAAAAATAACACTGTTACACCTAACACAATCTTCATTGTGTCGCTTATCGCACCCCTTCGAGTACATAAACTGCCAGGCTACGGCAATTTCAGGCTGTAACGTGGGCCGGGCGCGGATTATATAGTAACCAATGACAAAAAACAGCCATTTCTGTAAAAAATTACGGTAAATGTTCACTCGCCAGATAGTCGTGCGATTGCATTTCCTGTAAACGGCTTAAGCAACGTTTAAATTCAAAGGACAAAATGCCCTCTGTATAGAGCTTATCCATTGGCACTGCGGCTGAAATAATCAGTTTGACGTGGCGCTCATAGAACTCGTCTACTAATGCAATAAAACGTCTGGCCACATCATCACGGGTTTGCCCCATCTGCGTCACATTCGACAGCAAAACTGTGTGATAACACTTACTCAGCTCCATATAGTCATATTGACTACGGGCTGTTTCGCATAGCTCTGGAAAATCAAACCAGATAATACCATCCGCTTCTTTGCGGCTGGTGAGTGTGCGGCCTGCGATTTCTATTTGTGCTTTATCCTGACGAGGCTCCACCGACAAGGCCAAAAAGTATTCAGCCAGATTGCAATCTGCTTTTTCATCCAGCGGCGAATGATAAATTTCGGCCTGAGTTAAAGTGCGAAGACGGTAATCGATACCGCTGTCTACATTCACTATTTCCGTATGTTGCTTAATCAAAGCTATCGCAGGCAAAAAACGCGCTCGCTGCAAACCATTGCGGTACAAACCGTCAGGCTCAATGTTTGAGGTGGCCACCAATGTAATACCACGGGCAAATAACTCTTGCATCAGGGTGCCTAAAATCATTGCGTCTGTAATGTCAGAGACAAAAAACTCGTCAAAACACAAAATATCGGTTTCGGCTTTAAACCTGTCGGCTACTACTTTTAACGGATCAGACACACCAGGCAGGGATTTTAGCTCCTGATGCACCTTGTGCATAAAGCGGTGAAAGTGGATTCGCAACTTACGTGTGGTCGGCAGACATTCATAAAAAGTGTCCACCAGATAGGTTTTACCCCGGCCTACTCCGCCCCAGAAATACAGGCCTTTCAATGGTTGTGCTTCTGGCTTTTTACCCAACAACTTATCGAGAAAACCTTGTTTCAAAGGCTTCTGTTGCACAAATTGCTGATACAGACGTTCCAGGTGCTGCACTGCATTTTGCTGGGCAGCATCAAACAGAAAATCATCACGTTGGAGGTCTTGTTGATATTTTTGCAGTGGTGTAGTCATGCTGGATATTGAAAAATAAGCCAATTAACCTTAAATAATGGTCGTAATAGTAACATGCCTTACCACTCTGGATAAGAAGATAGGTTAAACTATTGTTGAACTAACTAATTTTTCAGGAGTTGTTATGACTGTTACTTTTGCCTTGGCCTGGTTAGTAGCTGGCTTAGTGGTTGGCATAGTGGCAACCCGCTTGTATTGTTTGCGTCAATTTAATCAAAGCAAACTGCAGGTGGAGCTAAACGAAACCAAACAGCAGCTGCAGCAATACCGTAGCGATGTCACAGAGCACGTGGAAACAACGCATCAACTGATGAGTCAGCTTCACGAAAACTACGAAAAAATTGCCCGCCATATGGCTCAGACCAAGATGCAGTTGATCGAAAGACCAACTTTTGACAACCGTAGCGAGCTGAATTATTTCGCAGCAGACACTACGGCACAGATACGCCAGTCGATCCATAAACTGGATGAGCGTCGCAAAGTGAAGGACGAACCGTCCTATCAGCCACTGGATTATTCCAATACAGCCAGTGGCTTAATGAAAAATAAAACTGAGCGGAACTCATCGGACAACTGAACTTTTCGACTGGTAAAGCATTCTTAGTGGCGTCATCCGTACGAAGGAGCATTACCTATATGAAGTCGCAGTTATCTTTAGTTACTGTCAGTATTTTAACCGCCTTTCTGCTGGCGCAACCCGCGCCAGCTCAGGCCAAGTTGCCATTTTTTGGCGCTGGCGATCAGGAAATGCCAAGTCTGGCGCCTATGCTGGAGAATGTGACTCCTGCTGTAGTCAATATCTCAGTGGCTGGTAGCCGCGAAGTTCGTCAACGCTTACCCGGTGGTTTAGAGCAATTCCTTGGCCGCCGTGGCGAGTTACGCCAGGAACAACCTTTCCGTGGTTTGGGTTCAGGTGTCATCATCGATGCTAAAAAAGGTTATGTGGTGACTAACCATCACGTGATTAATGAAGCCTCTGAAATTCAGGTGACCTTAAAAGATGGTCGCAGCTACAAAGCGAAAAAAATTGGTGAAGATCCAGAAAGCGATATAGCCCTGCTACAAATTGAAGCTGACGATCTGACTCAGGTTGAACTGGCAGATTCAGATGTTTTACGAGTGGGTGATTTTACCATAGCGATAGGCAACCCCTTTGGCTTAGGGCAAACCGTCACTTCAGGTATTGTCAGTGCTTTAGGCCGTGGTGGTTTAGGCATTGAAGGTTATGAAGATTTTATTCAAACCGATGCAGCCATTAACAGTGGCAACTCAGGCGGTGCTCTGGTCAACCTCAAAGGCCAATTGATTGGTATCAATACCGCCATCATAGGTCCTAATGGCGGCAATATAGGCATAGGTTTTGCTATTCCTGCCAATATGATGAAAAACCTGGTCGCCCAGTTTGTTGAATTCGGTGAAGTGCGTCGTGGTGCTTTAGGTGTACGTGGCGGTGATTTAAACGCTGAAATTGCCAAGGCCATGAAAACTAAAACCAGCAAAGGTGGTTGGGTACAAGAAGTGATCCCAGGTTCAGCAGCCGATAAAGCCGGCCTGAAAAGTGGTGATATTATTACCCATCTGAATGGCAAAAAAGTTGAGTCTTTTACTGAAGTTCGCGCCAAAATAGCTACTCTGGGCGTAGGCAAAGAAATAGCTCTAGGTATTTTGCGGGATGATAAAGCGCTGACGGTGAAAGTAACGCTGGAAGCTGCAGAAGCCGCCACAGCAGAAGCCAAAGTGCTACATCCAATGCTTGAAGGGGCCAGTTTAACTGATGGTAAAACACCGGACGGTGAAAATGGCATCGTTGTGGATGAAGTAGCGGCTCGCTCCCCTGCTGCTGCATTAGGACTGGAAAAAGGCGATGTGATTATTGGCGTGAGTCGCAGCAGAGTGACCAGCACCAAAGAGTTACGAGAGCTGCTGAACAAAAGCTCCGGTATCATAGCATTACAGGTTCAACGCGGTAATCGCATCCTTTATGTATTGATACGTTAACTTTTTGCAGTAGCAAGCCTGTGGCTTGCTACTGCAACTCCCTATTTAGTGTTATGCTTGCAAAATCTTTTGTTTCATAACTTCTCCCAGTGCCCAAACTTCTGATTAGTCTATTAAAAAGTGTTGCTTATGGTCTTGCACTTGCCATGCTGTGGTTGGTTTTTTTCAACCAGGGTCAGGGATTAAACCTGAATTTCTGGCAACAGAAAGAATCCGTGCCCGCACCTGTGTCTTATTCCAGAGCAGTACGCGCCGCGGCACCGGCTGTTGTTAATGTCTATACCAAAAGCACCACTCAGGATCCCCGTTCTTACCAAAGCAGAACTATAGAGCGTCAGGAGCTTGGCTCAGGTGTCATTATGAATGCCCAGGGTTATGTGCTGACTAATTATCATGTGGTGTATGGAGCTGACCAGATTTCAGTGGCGTTGCAGGATGGTCGTGTCTTTGATGCGATACTGATTGGTCAGGACCAACTGACAGACTTAGCTGTGTTGTATGTCGAAGCCGACAACTTACCTGTGATCCCACAGGATGATAGCTTAGAGCCTCAGGTTGGAGATGTGGTACTGGCAATAGGCAATCCTTTTAATTTAGGTCAGGCCATTACTCAGGGTGTCATCAGTGCAACAGGCCGAGGCGGCTTGAGCCCGGCAAACGGTTATGCCGACTTTATGCAAATGGACGCAGCCATTAATGCGGGTAACTCAGGCGGTGCTTTAATTAACAGCAATGGCGTGTTAGTCGGTATCAACACTGCGGCTTTCCAACGCCAGCGTAATCTGGACATTCAGGGTATATTTTTTGCGGTGCCTTATAGCTTAGCCAGTAATGTGCTGCAGAAACTGATCCAGCATGGTCGCGTGATCCGTGGTTATTTAGGTGTCAGTGGGGACCCTGTCGTTAATCCTGCAGGCGATCCGATGATATCCACAGCCCAAACCTTATTTGGTGTCAAAATCAGCGCCATAGAGCCTTTAAGCCCTGCCGCTATAGCGGGTTTAGAAATTGGCGATATATTACAGAAAATTAATGGTGTGACTTTAACCAGCGTACATCATGCGCTGGATTTAATCGCAGAGACTCCACCAGATACCACTTTGCAAATGTCGATTGAACGTAATGGCAAGGCACTGACTGTGCCCGTGGTAATTAGAGAACTGAACTAACTTAGTTCCAACGAGCTGAAATAGAAAAGCCAGTGATTGAGCACTGGCTTTTTTTATGGCGTTCTACTTCACAGCATTATGCAGGAGCATTGATCCGCTGGATATTGGCACCTAAGCCTTTAAGCTTATGCTCTATTTGCTCGTAACCCCGATCGATATGGTAGATACGATCAACCACAGTCTCACCTTCAGCGACCAGGCCTGCAATCACTAAACTGGCGGAAGCTCTCAGGTCTGTTGCCATCACCTGAGCACCTGTCAGCTTGTCGCTGTGTTTAATCAGCGCTGTGTTGCCTTCCAGTTGGATATCCGCCCCCATACGTTGCAGCTCTGGTACATGCATAAAACGATTTTCAAAAATCGTTTCTGTCACCATGCCCACACCTTCTGCCACCACATTCAACACAGTAAACTGCGCTTGCATGTCGGTAGGAAAGCCAGGGTGAGGTACAGTTTTTACATTGACTGATTTTAACGTACGACCCGCCATATTCAGACGGATCCAATCCGAGCCTGTTGTCACTTCAGCACCTGCTTCACGCAGTTTCTCAAGCACCACTTCCAGTTCTGCCGGAGAAGCATTTAAACAGGTCACGTCCCCGCCTGTAACAGCAGCTGCCACTAAAAAAGTACCGGTTTCAATGCGGTCTGGTAACACTGTATGACAAGCGCCATGCAGCTTCTCTTTACCCGTAATGCGAATAGTATCAGTGCCTGCGCCCTGAATATCAGCCCCCATAGCAATAAGGTATCGGGCTAAATCAACCACTTCAGGTTCACGAGCTGCGTTTTCAATAATAGTTAAACCGTCAGCCAGCACTGCCGCCATCATCAGGTTTTCAGTACCGGTCACACTGACCAGTTCCATAAAGATATGAGCACCATGCAAGCGGCTTGCCTTGGCTTTGATATAACCAGCCTCTACCGTGATTTCAGCGCCCATTTTGCGTAAACCGTCGATATGCAAATTCACCGGTCGCGCACCTATAGCGCAACCGCCAGGTAACGACACTTCAGCATGACCAAAACGGGCTAACAAAGGACCTAAAGCCAGAATAGAAGCGCGCATGGTTTTCACCAGTTCGTAGGGAGCCATCTGACTATGAATAGCAGTAGCATCCACTGTCACCTGATGGCCGTCACGGCTGACTTCAGCACCAAAAATGCGCAACAATTTAAAGGTGGTATCAATGTCTTTTAATACAGGGACATTGCTCAGCACTGACGGCTGCTCTGCCAAAATAGTGGCAAATAAAATAGGAAGTGCGGCATTTTTAGCGCCGGAAATAACAACGTCACCTTTTAAGGTGGCGCCGCCTGAAACCAGAAATTGTTGCATCTTTAGCTACTATACAGGTGGGTTAAGTAATTTTTCACGGCGCCATTGAGTCGGCGTGAAAGTTTTAATTGAAACGGCGTGAATACTACCATCAGCAATAGCTGCCATCAAAGGGGCATAAATCATTTGTTGTTGTTTCACCCGGCTGATGCCATCAAAACAATCCCCAATTGCTGTCACAGCATAATGATTGCCTTCGGCTTTTACATAAACTTCAGCCAGTTTCAGCTCTTCTGTTAACAGAAGCTCAATATCATTACACTGCATTGCCTTTACCCTCTTCTACCAGTGGCAACAAGGCCAGAACATCGGACAATTTAGCCAGAGAAATTAATTGCTCTGGCGCATGACACATTTGGATGGTTAACCCCAGTTTAGTCGCCTGAGCGACCTGATGAAGTAACCAGGCAAGACCTGCAGTGTCTACCAATGCAAGCTCACGGAAATCAAAGACTACAGTGCCACTTAACTTTTTTAATAATTTAAATGGCCACTGTGTTGGTACTGTATCCCGATCCAAAGCACCGGAAAACACCAGAGTCTGTTGTTGTTGACTAATTTTTAGCATTATTACCCTGCATAGGAGCTGTGATAGGAGCTTTTGATTTCTCCACTAACAATGCGGTCACGCTGGCTAAACCTTGCTGACGGATCATGTTGCCAAGCTCCGCTCTCTTGCTGTCTAACAAAGAGATACCTTCAGCCACCATATCAAATACCTGCCAGTTTTCAGAATCTTTGGCACGACGAAGTTTAAACTCGATATTGATATCTGGCTTGCCCGGATCAATAACACGGGTTTTAATGGTGACAATATTTTGCGTGCCTACAGCGCGGGCTGGTTCAAAAATCACTTTCTGATTTTTATACTGAGTTAAAGCACCAGCGTAAGTGGCTACCATATAATCTTTAAAGGCCACGACAAAAGCATCACGCTCTTCTGGTTTAGTTTGTTTAATGTAGTTACCTATCACACGAAAAGCAGCATAACGACTGTCGATGTAAGGCACCAATTCTTCATTCACTATCACCCGTAAATGCTCGACATCTTTTTCGATCTTCGGCTGATCGTTAGCAATACGGCGAAACGCCTGATCGGCCACAGCTTCGATCATTTTGTACGGGTCGTTATAAGTTTTGACTTCCACGGCGGATGCTTGAGCAACCAGGCCTAATGAAATCAACGCAGTAGCTGCAATTTTTACCAGCAAGTTTTTCATGCTTAGTTACTTCCTCTGTTAAATAAGAACTGGCCGATTAACTCTTCCAGCACAATAGCGGACTTGGTGTCTTCAACATAATCGCCACTTTTCAGGATGGAGACGGTTTCATCAACAAAACCAGGCTGTAATCCAAGATACTGTTCACCCAATAAACCAGAGGTCAAAATGGCAACTGAACTGGTTTCAGGGAAGTTGTTGTATTGGCTGTCAATTTCCATAGCCACTACAGGAGAATATTCTTCAGTGTCGAGATTGATGGAGCGCACACGGCCAACCACCACTCCACCCACTTTAATGGGGGACCGAACTTTTAAACCGCCAATGTTTTCAAACTTGGCATACAACATATAAGTTTCGCCAGACCCCGCCATACCGCTGTTCGCCACTTTCAGGGATAACAACATAAAAGCTGCTATAGCCAGCGCAACAAACAAACCTACCAACACTTCGATTTTGCGAGATGTCATTTTTTATCCACCAAACATTACTGCTGTTAATATAAAGTCAAAACCTAAGACCGCCAGAGAAGATGTCACCACAGTTTGTGTGGTGGCCTGACTAATGCCTTCAGAGGTTGGCACCGCATCAAAGCCTTTATGTAAGGCTATCCAGGTCACAATCAAAGCAAACACAGCACTTTTAATCACGCCGTTCATAATATCCTGCTGGAAATCAACGTTGGCTTGCATTGCAGACCAATAACCGCCGCTATCCACACCTAACCAGTCCACACCCACCAGATGACCACCTAAAATGCCTACGGCAGTAAATATCATCGCCAGCAATGGCATGCTGATCACGCCAGCCCAAAATCGCGGCGCGATAATACGGCGCAGCGGGTCCACAGCCATCATTTCCATACCTGACAACTGCTCAGTCGCTTTCATCAACCCAATTTCAGCTGTTAAAGCGCTACCTGCCCGGCCGGCAAATAACAAAGCTGTCACCACAGGACCCAACTCGCGCAGTAAACTTAACGCAACCAAGGGGCCTAACATTTGTTCAGCGCCAAATTTCGACAGCACTGTGTAACCCTGCAATGCCAGCACCATGCCGATAAACAAACCAGAGACCAGAATGATCAATAAAGACAACACACCAACCACATACAACTGCTTCAACAATAAAGGGAAGCTTTTGCGCGGTGTTGGCCAGGCGACTAAAGCGCCAAACAACATAACGGTGGCCCGGCCCATGCCTTGAATTTTAGCAATACTCTTTTGTCCGAGTTGCTGTAACTTATCCACTATCACTTGGCTAACTCCATTAATTCAGTACTGTAACTGGCCGCTTTAAAGTGGAAAGGTACAGGGCCATCAGACTCACCCTGTAAAAACTGCTGCACTAAAGCTGAAGGATGAGCCCGCAGTTCTTCAGGTGTGCCCTGTCCTATTACTTTTTGCTCAGCCACTACATAGACATAGTCAGCAATACTCATCACTTCATTGACGTCATGGGATACCACAACAGAAGTTAAACCCAACGCATTATTCAAAGAACGGATCAGACGGACTATCACGCCCATTGAAATCGGGTCCTGCCCCGCAAAAGGCTCATCGTACATAATAAGTTGTGGATCTAAGGCGATAGCACGGGCTAACGCAGCACGACGCGCCATACCACCAGACAATTCAGCAGGCATTAAATCCCGCGCACCACGTAAACCTACAGCTTCTAATTTCATCAACACCATCAGGCGGATAATATCTTCCGGTAAGCGGGTATGTTCCCGAATAGGAAAGGCTACGTTGTCGTAAACCGACATATCACTGAACATAGCGCCGCTTTGGAACAACATGCTCATTTTTTGCCGGGCTTTATACAAATCTTTACGATTGAGCTGAGGTATATCCTGACCATTGATCAGAATTTTCCCTTGTTCAGGTTTTAACTGACCACCGATCAGGCGCAGCAATGTGGTTTTACCAATACCGCTAGGCCCCATGATGGCGGTCACTTTGCCACGCTGAAACTGCATGCTCATGTCATCATAGATCACACGGTCACCGCGTTTAAACGTCAGGTGCTGAATGTCTACCAGAATATCTGACACGTTGATCCTCATTCAAAGACTATAGCGCTTATCGCTAAAATTAAAGGCGCGCAATATACCTATGCACAACAGCGACTTCAAGCCAAGCGGACTCGTAAAAGACGGCTATTGTATAGGTTTTTCGCAACGACGACCTTATAAAAAATAGTAACAACTGATTGCAAAAACAGAATAATCAGTTTGTTTTACGTAATCTTTTGCATTTACGCCCAATAAACACGAAAATATCAGCCTTTATCTGGCCGCAAAGTGTGCCGCGCTGAAAATGAATCGCAGCTTAATGCTTAAGCTATCTCTATGATCTGACAGGTTCTCTTACTGGATCCTTTCCAAAGAACTGCAGATCCGAAAAAGCCGGCAACAACTAATTGATGGGGATTTTTGCATGACTCTGGATTTTCGCCCTCAGGCCCTGCAGGTGTTGCAGATTGAAGCCGCAGCTGTAACCCAACTTGCAGCTTATATAGACGAAAGTTTTAATCTGGCTTGCCAGATGATGTTTGACTGCAAAGGCCGGGTGATAGTGATTGGCATGGGTAAATCCGGCCATATTGCTCATAAAATTGCCGCCACCTTAGCCTCTACCGGCACGCCGGCGTTTTTTGTTCATCCGGCTGAAGCAAGCCACGGCGATTTAGGCATGATCACCCAGGATGATATTGTGCTGGCTATTTCTAACTCAGGCGAAACCGCTGAAGTTCTGACTATAGTGCCGGTATTAAAACGCCGCGGTATCAAAATGATAGCAATGACAGGCCGTCCTGAATCTACCTTAGCTACTTTATCTAATGTGCATTTATGTGTGCGGGTTGAGCAAGAAGCTTGTCCACTGGGACTGGCACCTACCGCCAGTACGACTGCTACCTTAGCTATGGGTGATGCTATCGCCGTTGCTTTGCTGGATGTTCGTGGTTTTTCCGCTGATGATTTTGCTTTGTCCCACCCTGGTGGCAGCTTAGGCCGTCGTTTATTGTTACGCTTAGAAGATGTAATGCATTTTGGTGATGCCTTGCCAGTGGTACATCAGCAGGTCAGCCTGAAAGAGGCCTTGCTGGAAATATCCCGCAAAGGCCTGGGTATGACGTCTGTGGTGGATGATTCGGGTAAGCTGGCGGGCTTATTTACCGATGGCGATTTACGCCGGGTACTGGATCAACAGGTTGATTTACACAAAGCCAGCATTGCCAGCCTGATGACTAAAAACTGTATTACCGCTAAACCTGCTATGCTGGCAGCAGAAGCCTTACAAATCATGGAACAACGTAAAATTAATGGTCTCATTGTGGTAAACGAACAAAATGAACCTGTAGGTGCGTTAAATATGCATGACTTGCTGAAAGCCGGGGTGCTCTGATGTCTGTTTTATTTAGCCAAATGTATCAGGCCATCAGCCCGGAACTGGAGCAAAAAGCCCAAGGGATCCGCTTATTAATTTGTGATGTAGATGGCGTGTTTTCTGATGGCCGTATTTATTTAGGCAATCAGGGAGAGGAGCTAAAAGCCTTTCACACCCGCGACGGTTACGGTATTAAAGCCCTACGCCATGCCGGTATTGAAGTGGCGGTGATCACAGGTCGTCGCTCAGAAATAGTGCAGCAACGTATGACCTCCTTAACAGTACCGTACATTTATCAAGGCCAGGAAAATAAACTCGCCGCTTTTGCTGAACTCAAACAAACGCTTGGACTCGAAGCCTCACAAATTGCCTTTATCGGCGATGATTTGGCCGACTGGGCCGTCATGCAGCATTGTGGTTTAAGTGTTGCGGTGCAGGACGCTCACCCTTACCTTACCTTGCATGCAAATTACCGTTGTAAATTACCAGGTGGTTTTGGTGCAGTGCGTGAACTCTGTGATTTGCTTTTGACCAGTCAGAACAAATTTGCTGAATTTTCAGGAAGCAGTACATGATCCGTCAATTTTTATGGTTAGTGCTTATTGTGGCTGCCGCTGCCGGTTTTTATAGCTGGCAGGTGCTGGATCAGGAGCAAAGTGGCACTCCGGGCAATCAGGACAATCAGCCTGACTATGTGGCTGTAGACCTGACCCGAATGATTTATGATGAAGAAGGCCATTTGTCGGATCTGATCCGTGCTCAACGTATGGAACACTTCGAGCGTTTTGGCTTTTTACAGTTTGATTTCCCTATCTACACCATTTATCAGGAAAAAGTGCCATTATGGCAAGTGACAAGCGAGCAGGCTGTGCTTTATCCTGATGACAAACTCATTCTTGAACACAGAGTGGAGCTGCGCAATATGTCGACTGACCCACTTTTTACCCGAATAGAAACCAATGCAGTTGAGCTTCTGTTCAACAGCAATACGCTGCAATCGAACGAGCAGGTACGGATTTTTGGACTGGGCTTTCAAATCACAGGTAAAGGTATGCTGGCCGATTTGAACGCACAGAATGTAGAGCTGAAACAGCACACAAAAACGGTTTATTACAATGAAAAGTAACATTATTTTACTCAGCATCTTTTTCGCCTTCAGTGGCGCTTCTCTGGCAGGTCCTGATGACTTTAAAAAAGAAATCCAGGTCGGTTCGGATCGTCAGTTTGGTTCTATTAAAGATAAGGTGATGACCTTTGTTGATAACGTCAAAGTAGAACAAGGCAGCTTACTGATTGAAGCAGATAAACTCGAAGTTCTGGCCACTGCTGGTAAAGGCAAAGAAGTGTTTATTGCTTCAGGTCAGCCTGCCACTTATTCGCAGTTACTGGATGGTGAAAAGCCGATTAAAGCCAGTGCCAATGAAATTCGCTACGATGTAGCCAACGGTACGCTGGTGCTGACAGGCAATGCTGAACTGAGCCAGAATGGCAGCATGGTGCAAGGCGCGATCATCAAATACAATCTGGAAAAACAAGAGTTGGAAGCAGAGTCTGACGGCAAAAAAACCGAACGAGTCACCACTGTATTCAGCCCGGAAGGAAAAGAATAATGAAGTTAGTCGCGTCCCATCTGGCGAAAAGCTACAAAGGCCGTCAGGTGGTCAAAGACGTCAGTCTGGAAGTGAATGCAGGGCAAATTGTTGGCTTGTTAGGTCCGAACGGTGCAGGAAAAACCACCACCTTTTATATGATTGTTGGTTTGGTGCCATCAGACAAAGGCAAAATCACGCTGGATGAGAAAGAGATCACTTTTGACCCTATCCATGCCCGTGCCCGTGCCGGTATTGGCTACCTACCGCAGGAAAGCTCAATTTTCCGCAAACTGACGGTTTACGACAATCTGTTAGCCATTTTGCAGCACCGTAAAGATTTGACCGAAGAGCAGCGCGAAGAAAAAGCCGACGCCCTGCTGGACGAGTTCCATATAGGTCATATCCGTAACAGCCTTGGCATGAGTTTATCCGGTGGTGAACGCCGCAGAGTGGAAATAGCACGGGCACTGGCTGCAGATCCGGCATTTATCCTGTTGGATGAACCTTTTGCTGGTGTTGATCCTATTTCAGTGTTAGATATTAAAAAAATTATTCAGCATCTGTGCCAACGAGGCATTGGAGTGCTTATCACCGACCACAATGTGCGCGAAACGCTTGATGTCTGTGAAATTGCCTATATTGTAAGTCATGGAGAACTGATTGCTGCAGGTACGCCGGCTGAGGTTTTAGCAAACCAACAAGTCCGGGATGTCTACCTTGGTGAGCAATTCAGGTTATAGTTTAAAACAACATCCGAATAGGGTTGTTTGGAGAAAATAAGAAGTACATGAAACCGTCTCTGCAACTTCGTCTTGGTCAGCAGCTCACAATGACTCCTCAATTGCAGCAAGCAATTAAACTGCTGCAATTGTCTACTATTGAACTGCAACAGGAAATTCAGGAAGCGCTGGATGCTAATCCATTGCTGGAAGCTGAAGATGACTATGCTGTACTTCAGGAACCCTCCTCTAAAGATTTAAATCATGGTGCAGAGTTTGACGCCCCCGACTACGACAGCAGCCATGATGAGCACTACGAGCCTGAGGTAAAGGACAGCAGCGAAGCGATGTCCGAGCAAAATATTAAAGAAGATTTACCGCTGGACAGCCACTGGGATGATTTAGTCAGTGCAGCCCCTGTATCAGGAGCCAATAACTACAACGGTGATGAAGATACGGTATTTCAGGGCGAAACCAGCGAAACTCTGCAAGACTACCTACGCTGGCAGATGCAGCTAACCCCGTTCTCAGACACAGACCGCACCATTGCTGAAATTATTATCGAAGCCATAGACGAAAACGGTTTATTGACGATAGGTACAGAAGAGATCCTCGAATCTTTGGGAATGCCTGATGTAGAGGCCGACGAAGTCGAAGCTGTGATCAAACGTATCCAGCTATTCGACCCTGTAGGTGTTGGAGCCCGTACCATCCAGGAATGTTTATTGGTACAACTGCGTCAGTTTGACCCTAAAACACCTTATCTGGCCGAAACCCGGCATATTATTAAAGAATATACTGACTTTTTAGCCAACAGAGATTTCCGTTCTCTGATGCGTGTGACTAAACTCAAAGAAGACGACTTAAAAGAAGTGATGCGCCTTATCCACAGCCTGAACCCAAGACCTGGGGCAGATGTGATTCGACAAGAACAGTCGTATGTGATCCCTGATGTATCGGTAGCGAAAATTAAAGGACGCTGGATGGTTGAGTTAAATCCTGATGCGATGCCAAAGATCAGAATTAACGAGCAATATGCCGCCATGTCACGTAATGCCCGTAACGCCTCCGATGGTCAGTTTATCCGTTCCCATTTGCAGGAAGCCAAATGGTTTTTAAAAAGTCTGGAAAGTCGCAACGAAACTTTACTCAAAGTAGCGAACTGCATAGTACAGCAGCAGCAGGCGTTCTTTGAACACGGTGAAGAAGCCATGAAACCCATGGTATTAAACGATGTCGCTGAAATGGTGGGAATGCATGAATCAACAATTTCCCGTGTTACGACACAAAAATATATGCACACTCCCAGAGGAATATTTGAACTTAAGTTCTTTTTCTCCAGTCATGTAAGTACAGAGAGTGGTGGTGAATGTTCATCCACCGCCATCCGCGCCTTTATTAAAAAATTGGTGGCGGCGGAAAATCCTGCCAAACCTTTAAGTGACAGCAGGATGGCAGAAATACTGTCAGAACAAGGGATTAATGTCGCACGGCGTACCATTGCCAAGTATCGTGAAGCCTTGTTTATTCCGCCGTCTAATCAGCGCAAGAGCTTGCTTTAACAGCTCTACAAAGAAGGAAGAGTCTATGCAAATCAACTTAACTGGTCGTCATGTAGAAATCACTGAAGCACTGAGAGATTACGTCGATAGCAAATTTTCCAAACTTGAACGTCATTTTGATCATATTAACAATGTACATGTAGTGCTGAACGTGGAAAAATTGAAGCAGATTGCAGAGGCTAAGATGCACCTCAACGGAGGTGAAGTATTCGCTGTATCGGAAGACGAAAATATGTACGCTGCGATAGACCAGTTGATCGACAAACTGGATCGCCAAGTTATTAAACATAAAGAGAAAATTTCTCGTCATTGATTCTGAAACTATGAACCTGAGCTCAATGTTATCGGAGGACTGCACCAAGAGTGCGGTCCTTTTTAATAGTAAAAAACGCATTCTGGAATACATAGCTGAACTGGCACATCAGCGTTTACCGGAAATTCCTGAGTACAACATACTCGAAGCCCTGATGAGCCGTGAAAAGCTTGGCTCTACAGGTATTGGCGGTGGTATTGCTATTCCCCATGGCAAATTAAAAAATGTCACCACACCTATGCTGGTGTTTGTTGTCAGCAAAGATCCAATACAGTTTGATGCTATTGATAATCAGGCTGTGGATATTTTCTGCGCCATCCTGATCCCGGAAAATCAATGTCAAACCCATTTATCCACCTTATCAGGCATAGCACGTATGCTGAGCCAGAAAGATTTCACCAAAAAAATCCGTCATAGCGCAACCAGCCACGATTTGTATCAGTTATTGATGACAAGTGCTGAACAGGTGATAGCAAAATGAAGTTACTGGTCGTCAGTGGTCGATCGGGTTCGGGCAAGTCTGTTGCCCTGCGCGTCATGGAAGACCTTGGTTATTATTGTGTAGACAACATCCCGGTTAATTTACTGCCCACTTTGGCTAACGCCGTTATGGGTCAGTATGAAAGAGTCGCGGTCAGTATAGATGTACGGAATTTACCGCAAGACCCTGAAGAACTCACAGATATTCTGTCTTATCTACCGCACAAAGTTGACCTGACCATTCTTTACCTCGACGCCGACCATACCAGTTTAATTAAACGCTTCAGTGAGACTCGCCGCCTGCATCCTTTGTCGCATCAGGCCATGTCACTGGATGAAGCCATACAACGCGAACAGCAGCTGTTAGACCCTATCTCCAGCCGTGCCGATTTATACCTGGATACCACAGAGCTGAACGTACATCAGCTGGCAGAGCAGCTTAGGGAACGTATTCTGGGGCAAAAAACCGGACGTCTGGTTATATTGTTTGAATCCTTTGGCTTTAAATACGGTATTCCCAAAGACGCTGACTATGTATTTGATGCCCGCTTTTTGCCAAATCCACATTGGGAACCAGAGTTAAAAATACTGACGGGGCTGGATAAACCTGTGCAGGACTATCTGTCGTCACAAGCTGTAGTGGCTCAGTATATCTGGCAAATTAATCAGTTTATCGGCACCTGGCTGCCCCACTTAGAGCGCAATAACCGCAGTTACCTGACCATTGCCATCGGCTGCACAGGTGGCCAACACCGTTCAGTGTATATCGCTGAATCTCTGGCTGAGAGTTACCGCTTACAGCGGGAAGACGTGCAAATTCGTCACCGCGAATTGGTAAGACATCATGGCCGATAAACTTCAGAAAACCGTCACTATCGTCAATCAACTCGGCTTACATGCCAGAGCGGCCACTAAGTTAGTGCAATTGTGCCGTCAGTTTGACGCCAAAATAGAGTTACAGCAGGAAGGTCAGACTGCGGATGCCAGCAGTGTGCTTGCACTCCTGATGCTGGCAAGCAGCAAAGGTAAAACTCTGGAAGTTTGTACCCAAGGCTCTCAGGCACAAGAAGCACTAACAGCTGTAGTGACTTTAATCGAAAACGGCTTTGACGAAGAAAACTAAGGCTACTGCAAAATTCAGTTAAAGATCGGCGTTTTGCTTTCCTGAGGTTGATGCAGATGTCTTCAGCTTTAAGTGCAGCGCAGCTTTGATTAGCATATGAGCGGTAATAGGTGCGGTAATAAATAAAAATAAAGCGATAAGCAACTGCTGTAAACTCAACTCCGCTTTGACAAAGTTAAAATAGACCATAGAGGCCAACACCAGAGCACCTAAACCCAGCGTTGTGGCTTTGGTTGGCCCATGCAGGCGGGTATAAAAATCAGGTAGTTTCACCAGCGCAAAGGATCCTAACAACACAAATAACGACCCTGCCACAGCTAACAAGGCTACCAGCCATTCAAGCCAACTCATATCTCACTCCTCAGTATCAGCGCTTTACTCAATGATGTCGCCACGCAGCAGAAACTTACATACAGCCACAGTACTGACAAAACCCAACATGGCTATCAGCAAAGCCACTTCAAAATTCAAACTGGTACCCAGATAAATGCCGTACAGCAACAACAGCGCTATACTGTTGATATACATAGTATCAAGCGCCAACAAACGATCGATCACCGAAGGCCCGCGAATAGCCGCGTATAAATTCATCAACAAGGCGAGTCCGACCACGAAGAAGCAGCCTTGCAAAATCAGATCAAGCATTAAAATATCTCCTTTAATGGAGCTTCGTAGCGTTGTTTCACTTGCTGAATTAATTCAGCTTCATCAGCTAAATCAAGTACGTGCACTAGCAAATACCTGGGCTCATCAACACCTACATTCAAAGCTAAAACTTCGGCACTGACAGTACCTGGCGTTAAAGACACTGTGCTGGCCAAAATAGTAATGGACAAATTGTCGGTTAAATCCAGCGGGATTTTAATAAAAGCAGGCCGTAAGCGTTTATTCGGTCCCAAAACCAGCTTCACAACCTGCATATTAGCCACAACAATATCCCAAAGCACCATAAAACCATAACGCAGCGCTGCACCAGGGTTTTTCATGCCCGGCTGGATCAGGCGGAATTTATGAATAAGCTGCGGGATCAACCATGCCAGCACCAAACCAAAAAACAGATGAAAAAACTCCACACTGTTATTCAGTAATAACCAAACCAGAAATAAAAACAGACTACGGACAGGGGTTGGCCACCACTTCTTTAATGAGTTCATCAGAGGGCTCCCGGACTGAGATTAACAATAGTCTGCAATTGAACCGCAGCAGCCTGACACCAGTCAGTTAAAGGCCCGGCAAACAAACTTAACAACGGGCTGGCCAACACCAGCAGCACTAAGGCAGTACCTCTGCGTCCACCTGCCATACGGGCTTCGGTATCAGCACCTGCAACCTGCCAGAATAAAATACTGCCAGCCCTGCTCAGCGCAATCAGCAATAACAGACTGCTGCCTAACAAGGCCGACCAGTACCACAACATAGCATGACCTTGGGGTACTGCTTGCAACAGCAATAACTTACCGATAAAACCAGAAAATGGTGGCATCCCTACTATGCTCAGAGCCACTACAATAAAGGCAGAACCAAGCAACACAGGCTGGACAATTTTCCGGCCATTAACCAAACGGTCACCGGCTTTGCCACGCTGATGAGCAATCAGATCGGCCAGTAAAAATAAAGCCGCAGTGGCTAAGGTTGAATGCACCAGATAATACAACAAGGCCTGCACAGACTCTGGCGTGCCTAACGACAGCATAGCGACTAAAGTCCCGACTGATACGACCACCAGATAACTGGCCATTTTACGCAAATCTTCACTGGCTAAAACGCCCAGCACACCCATTACAATGGTCAGAAGACCAGTCCACCACAGCACCGGAAACACCCAGCTCGCGACAAAACCAGCATCCTGCAGCACCATGGCAAAAACCCGCAGCAAACTGTAAATTCCCACTTTGGTCATAATGGCAAACAAAGCAGCCACAGCTGGCGTCACTGAAGAGTAAGCACTGCCTAACCAGAAATGCAGCGGCATCACTGCGGCTTTTAAGCCAAAGACTACCAACAACAGCGCTACAGCGGCCTGCAATAACTGCAGTTGAGTGTCAGACAAAGTCGCGACTTTAGTGCCCAAATCCAGCATATTTAAGGTGCCTGATGCACCATAAATCAGCGCCAGAGCAAATAAAAACAAGGCGGAGCCGACCAGATTCAGAATGACATAATGCACAGCAGCTTTTGTCTTTGCCTTGCCACCGCCATGGATCAGTAAGGAGTAGGACGCAATCAACAGCACTTCAAAAAATACAAAGAGGTTAAACAAATCTGCGGTTAAAAAGGCGCCGTTGATGCCCATCAGTTGGAAATGCAACAAAGAGTGAAAAAAGAAGCCCCCTTCATCTTCACCGCTGCTGGCATATAAACTGGATGCGACTGCCAGCACAGCAGTCAGGCATAACATCAGGCTACTGACCTGATCTAATAATAAGCTGATACCAAAAGGTGCAGCCCAATTGCCTAGTTGATAGAGTTGTGCCGGACTGTTGGTGCTTTGTATCGCCAGCAAAACACTGAACACCAGCAACACCACAGAACCACCAACACTTAAATACCGGCGTAATAACAAGCTTCGGTCAAAAGGCGGCAGCAAGGTCAGCAAAGCGACCAGCAAAGGCCAAATGATCGGCAGAATAATCAGATGGTTCATGACGAAGCTCCCTGTCGGGTGTTTTTCGCTACGGGTAATTTACCATCCACATGATCATTGCCTAAATCAGCGCGGGCACGGATAGACAATACAACCAGAAAAGCCGTCATCGCAAAACCAATCACAATAGCAGTGAGCACCAGAGCCTGAGGCAAAGGATCGGCATATTCCTCTGTGGCATTGAGCACAGCTCCAACGCCTATTTTTAATCCACCGCTGGAAAAGATAAATAAATTTACGGCATAAGACAACATGGTCAAACCCAGCATGACAGCAAAGGTCCTGGCCCGTAAAATCAGAAAAACAGCACAGCAGGTGAGTACACCTATAATAATAGCGACCAGTAATTCCATTAGCTTTGCCCCTTATTTACAGGTCTGTGTTCAGTGGTCATTTTGCCTAAATTAGCCAAAATCATCAGAGTCGCCCCTACTACTGTCAGATAAACCCCTAAATCAAAAGCGATAGCACTGGCCAGTTCAATTTCGCCAAAAAGTGGCAGTTGGAAATAATCAAACCAGGAGGTTAAAAATGGTCGTCCAAAAGCCCAGCTGGCAACCCCGGTTAAGGTGGATATCAGCACTCCGGCCGCAACCAGACGATGATACTCCAGCGTTAAACGTTCACGCACCCAATCCACACCTTGCGCCACGTACTGTAAAATGATGGCTATAGCAGTCACTAAACCAGCGACAAATCCGCCACCAGGTAAGTTGTGACCACGGAAGAAAATATACACAGAGACTAACAAGGCTAAAGGTAACAAGGCTTGAGAGACCACTGCCAGCAACATCGGATGTTTATCCAGCGCCCATTGTCGCCCTTGTGAATCTGAGCTGGATCTGAACAAAGGTAAACGTGTCAGTAGTTTAAAGATGCCCAAAGCGGCAATACCCAACACTGTAATTTCGCCGAGGGTATCAAAACCGCGGAAGTCGACCAGAATAACGTTGACGACGTTATAGCCACCGCCACCAATTTTAGAGTTAGCGAGGAAAAAATCTGAGATACGTTGCTGCGGTTCCAGCATCAATGCATAACTTAAACTGCCAATCACCACACCACAGATGGAAGCAATGGCACCATCACGGATCAATCGGCCAGCGTTGGATGCCCTGCTGATTTTATGCGGCAGAAAAAATAACGCCAACATCAACAGAACTATAGTCACCACTTCCACCGACAACTGAGTTAAAGCCAGATCAGGTGCTGAAAACCGCACAAAAATCAGCGTGACCACTAAACCAACAATAGAAATCATTACTAAAGAGAGCAGGCGCTGGCGCTGACATAACACAGTAGCTACAGCAGCTATAGCGGCGACAAAAGTGGCGGCAAACATCAATGTATCAGGCGCTTGCACAGCGTTGTGGCGGGTGAATTCTCCCATTTGCTGCAAAGGCCAAATCAGTAGTATGGCCACTATGACAAACATCCACATCAGGTAGCGTTGCAGCGCGGCGGACTCAATACGGTGATGCCATTTTTTTGCGAAGCCTAATAAGGCATTAATTTTTACTTCAAAAAACTGCAACGGGTTCAGCTCTGGCAATTCAGCCTGAAAACGAAACAGATGCTTGCGGTTGAAATACAACACAATACCCAGAGTTAAAGCCAATACACTCATCATTAATGGCAAATTGACGCCATGCCAAATCGACAAACTGTACAAGGGTAAAGGACCAGCGAGCACAGCTGTGGAAGCAACGGCTAATAAATCCCCTACTACATAGGCAGGTGCCAGTCCGACCAAAATACAAAGCGCGACCAGCACTTCAACTGGCACCCTCATATAACGAGGCGGCTCATGAGGAGTGCGTGGCAACCCCTTAGGCTGACCATTAAAAAACACATCGTGAATAAAGCGCGCTGAATAAGCCACAGACAAAGTTGCAGCTACAGTAGCAAGCACGGGGATCAACCAGGACAAGGCCCCTAATACTTCCTGATGCAGAGTTTCGGCAAAAAACATTTCTTTGGATAAAAAGCCGTTAAGTAGAGGCACACCCGCCATAGAAGCAGATGCCACCATGGCAAGAGTGGCGGTCACTGGCATAAATTGCCAGAGACCGTTGAGTTTTCGCATATCACGCGAACCCGATTCATGGTCAATAATACCTGCAGCCATAAACAACGAGGCTTTAAAAATAGCGTGATTGATAATGTGGAAAATAGCAGCAACAGCAGCCAGATCTGTGCCTAAGCCAAACAATAAGGTAATTAAACCCAAGTGACTGATGGTGGAATACGCCAGCAAGCCTTTTAAGTCATGTTGAAACAACGCCAGATAAGCACCAACCAGCAGAGTGGTCATGCCGGTGATAGTGACCATCAAAAACCATAAATCACTGCCTGCCAGTAACGGATACATCCGGGCCAGCAAAAAAATACCAGCCTTCACCATAGTGGCCGAATGCAGATAAGCGCTGACCGGGGTTGGCGCAGACATCGCATTGGGCAGCCAGAAATGAAACGGGAATTGCGCAGACTTAGTGAAAGCGCCGAGCAATACCAGAATTAAAATCACCGGATAC
This sequence comes from Rheinheimera sp. 1928-s, assembly GCF_029269265.1. Classification (GTDB taxonomy): domain Bacteria; phylum Pseudomonadota; class Gammaproteobacteria; order Enterobacterales; family Alteromonadaceae; genus Pararheinheimera. The sequence continues at coordinate 198,496 of NZ_JARIXP010000001.1, read as the reverse complement.
AAGGAGTGTTGTTGCAACACATAGGCCTGAGACAACACTACATCCAGTTCAAAACTACCCAGTACATTGCCAATCAATAAGATACCGGCCAGCAAGGCTAAACCACCAAAACCTGTGATCATCAGCGCCATGCGGGCGCCTAAACGCGCGTCAGCTCTGTGCCACCAGAAACTAATGAGTAAAAAAGAACTGATACTGGTCAGCTCCCAGAACACCCACAACTGCAGCAGGTTATTCGACAACACTATGCCGAGCATGGCCGTCATAAACAGCATTAAAAAGCCGTAAAAACGCGCCATCGAATCTTTTTCAGACAAGTAATAACGGGCGTATAAAATGATCAGCAAACCAATGCCGAGGATCAGAAACAGAAATAAAAGAGACAGACCATCCAGCCGGAAGCTTAAAGACAAGCCTAAAGCCTCAACCCAAGGCAATTTATAAAATAAGGTTTCACCGGAAAATACTGCTGGAGCAAGCTGCAATACGACAACTAAAGCGGCCAGGGGTAATAAAGCTGTTGCAAGAGCACTGTGGCTACGTGACCATCGCGCTGTCAGTACTGGCACTAAAGAGCCTATTAAAGGAAATAAGACTATAAACAGAAGCTCAATCATGTACTTGCATCCTCTTAGCGGGCTGAGTTGTGTTCACTTGTATTTGCAAAGAAAACACCCTGAGCAATATGGCAAGCAACAAAAGCTATTGCGCCTGACAGAGGGTAAAATGCCCTGAAAATTTTACATGCCGTACTTTATACCTGTCTGAATACAAGCTGTCCAGACGTTCTGACCTGCAACAAGCTGAAGGGGGTAAAAATATGGATCAGAGGAATTAGACCTCTGATCCATAACAACTTAATGTCCGCCAACTACTGTAGCAGCAGCCGCTGCCGCATCATAAGGCTGGATCCAACCTGCTGCGTAGAGCCAATGAATCACTTCAGGCAACAGGAAAGTCGTACTTAACAGCCCTACTACTGCCAGCACTATGGTGTAAGGCACAGCCATCCAGACCATTTTCATATAGGACAAGCGAATAAGCGGAGCTAATGCACTGGTCAGCAGGAACAAAAATGCAGCCTGACCATTAGGTGTAGCTACACTCGGCAAGTTTGTTCCGGCATTAATAGCGATAGCAAGCATTTCAAACTGCTCCCGACTAATGTCGCCGGCCTGCCAGGCTGCTTTAACTTCATTGATATAGACGGTGCCGACAAACACATTGTCACTGACCATAGACAATAAGCCGTTGGCCAGAAACAATACTGACGTTTGTTGCTGCCCATCAAAGGTTAAAACAAAATCAATCACAGGTTTAAATAAGTGCTGGTCGATAATAACGGCGACCACGGCAAAAAACACCACCAATAAAGAGGTAAAAGGCAGGGCTTCCTGAAAGGCTTTACCTATAGCGTGCTCATCTGTTACACCACAAAAAGTAGTGGCCAGAATAATCACCATTAAACCAATTAAACCCACAGAAGCGAGATGCAAACTTAAGCACAGGATCAGCAGAACGGAAATAACACTTTGCACCCATAACTTGCTGATATCCGAAGCCGTCATACGCTCAGTCTGATAGTTATCATAGGCAATCAGCACATCCTGCACCGCTACAGGCAAACGCACACCAAAATCAAATAAGCGGAATTTCTCCAGCACTACAGTCGTAATCAAACCGGCTATCAGCACAGGAATACTGACAGCAGCCATGCGTAATGCAAACTCGCCAAAGCCCCAGCCGACAGCTTCGGCAATAATCAGGTTTTGTGGCTCACCCACCATAGTAGAAACACCACCTAAAGCGGTTCCCACCCCGGCATGCATCAGTAAATTACGCAAAAAACCACGGAAAGCATCTAAATCTGCACGGGACAACTCTGCGACTTCATGATCTTCATTATGATTGTGAGGGTCAGGAAACTTTTTGCCCGAGGATATTTTGTGGTAAATAGCATAAAAACCTATACCCACAGCAATAATAACGGCGACTACAGTTAAAGCATCAAGGAATGCCGATAAAAAAGCCGCCATACAAACAAATGCCAAAGATAATAATGTTTTGGAACGCACCCGGATCAACAGCTTGGTAAAGACAAATAACAGCAAGTCTTTGACAAAGTGAATGCCGGCCACCATAAAGACCAGCAATAAAATCACTTCAATATTAACTTCAATTTCATGCATCACTTTGGTGGTACTGGTCATACCTATCGCAATAGCCTGTAGCACCAGCAAGCCACCAGGCTGCAACGGATAACACTTCAGCGCCATAGCCAGAGTGAAGATAAACTCCACCACTAAAACCCAACCCGCTAAATAAGGGTTTTGTAAAAACAATAGAGGATTAATAAACAAAAACGCGATGATAGACAGTTTGTACCAGTTGGGTGCCTGCCCAAGAAAATTATTGTACAAGGCTAATGACATGCCGGATGCTTTCATAATGATTACTCAGGTTCGGATTGTTGCGCGTTGGATTTAGGTTTTGTTATTTACCATAGTTCAAATCTGTGTAATGGTGATGACAACTACACAAAAATTATTAGGTAGTTCAGTTTGTTATACCCAGTGCCCTTGTTTTTGTCCAGACAGACAACAGGAACAAAGAGACTAAAACAATAAACAAAAAGACCAACCCCGGCTTTGCCACTAAATCTGACTAAAAACTCAATTTTGCCGACGAAATACAATGTCCTGGACGTAAAACAAAGAAAACTCAAAAAAAACACAAATTTCACAGCGCATCAGTTGTCACACCGGAAAAAAGTAAGTAAAACATCAGTGCTTGTTAAACTTTATTCACTAAAATAAAAATATCAGCTTAAATTAATTCAAATAATTACTGCAGGAACTCATTATGGCAATACTCAACGTTGCAGAAGTCGCCGCCTTTTTAGGTATTCAGGAGATCCGTGTTGAACGTCTGGCACGCGAAAATCTGTTGGTTGCAAATGGCAAGGACGAACAAGGCAAACCAGTGTTCGATGAGGAAGATGTAAAACGTTACAAAATTCTGGCCGAGCGTTTAGGCGGACTTTAAAACCCTAAGCTTGAACAAGCCGCAGTAACAGCTGATAGCAGTCTGCTGCGGCTTGTTTGTATCTGGGATCCTGATTGTCCAGTTCTTCCTGCCAGTACCACAACCAGCAAAAGCCTGAATACACTATTTTCGCCAGCGCCACTTTTTCCAGTAACTGCACGCTGCAAGCCGAACCTCTGGCTGCTCTGTAACTATCCAGTAGTTGCTGTTGTTCGGTGTCTGACAAGTCAAACTGCACCATGATTGCCACTAAATCAAAGACCACATCAGCCAACTGGCAGTATTCAAAATCAATCAGCCACAATTTCTGTTGCCAAAGCAACAAATTTTGCTGGTGCAAATCCATATGACACAAGCCAATGTCCGCCTGAAAATACTGTAAATCGCGGGCAGCGTTGATTAATGGCAACCAGATTTTCTGAGCTTGATCCGTCCAATGCGGTTCCAGCTGAGTTTTTAGTTGCTGCAAATACAGCCAGGGATCCAGCACAGCGGTTTGCACTGGCAACTGATGTAACGTGGCCAGCTTGTTAGCTAAGGCCGGAATACTCTGCCGGACATAGGCTACGGAAGGGCTTTGAGCTTCTGGTAAAAATTCGGTGATCAACATACGTTGATGGTTATTCAGGCACAAAGGAGCTGGCGCTAAGCCTGCAGCTGCGGCCGCATGCTGACACCTTAGTTCCTGCTGACGACAAACGCCCAGCACCGAAGGGCCATAGTGGCGCAACACATAATGGCCTCTGTTGGTTTGCACCTGATAAGAGCTGGTTCTTTTACCTTGCGTCAGTTGCGTTAACAACAACGGCTGGTGATCAGCAAAAAACTCCAGTTGCTGGCATAAATGCCAGATCAGGCGGGGTTGATCTGCTGTTGTTGCTGATAACTGCTGCGCCATACAAAAAATCCGATCAATGCAATAATGGTATAGAGTACAAAAAGTGCCGTCGTAAAATACAGATGTTTTTGTATATACACATAAATACAGATGGCATCGATCACCACCCAATACAACCAGTTGGACACCACTTTACGTGCCACCAGATAGGTCGTCATCACGCTAAAGGCCGTCGTTTGCGCATCTATGTAAGCAAAATCTGCATGAGTGTACTGATCCATCAGATAACCCAACAGCAATCCACAGAGCGCTGTACCACCAATTAAATTCAGATGAGTCCCTGCCGACCATTCGGTCATCCCCGACTGTCCAGCAGGTAGTTGTAGCTGTTGTTGCCGCCAGCTGTACCAGCCATACAACGCCATACCTGCGTAATACACCTGCAGTAAGGCATCAGATAGCAACGCCGAATGCCACATAATATGGGTGTACAACAAAGTGCTGAGTAAAGCGGCAGGCCAGCACCATAAGCTTTGCTTCATCGCCAGCAGCACATAAGCCAGCGCCAGCAAAGTAGCGGCAAGCTCGAGCTGAGTCAGCGTTTGCCAGCCACTAAATACCTGTTGCCACTCTTGTGTCATGGTCGTAAATCACCATGCAGAAATTTCACCACAAACACCACTTTGCCATAGGTCTCAAAAGACCAGCGAATGCCTTGCTGTAACAACGCCATCACTTCGTCGTAATCACCAAACACCTGAGTGCTTAATGTATTGGTGATCACCAGTACATTTGGATTGCTGTTCAGCAATTCGATAAAACCTTTTATAGGCTCTATATAGTCACTGGTTAGTGGGTACTTACTGATTTCAATAGATAATTTCATGATTCACCTTTTAAAACTGATAGCTGGCGGTGAAACCTATACGGCGCGGTTCACCCAATTGTTCATAGGTATGAGGCTCGTAACCATCCCGTGGATCGTTGCCAAAATAAAAGCCCCGCACTCCGTATTCTTCATCCAATGCATTGCGGCTCCATAAAGCCAGCTGAACTTGATCCCACTGGTACTGCAAACGTAAATTCACTAAGTGCATTTGCTCTGAACGCGCGTCGTGACTGTCGGAATAATAAAAAGCGGCTTTGCTTTGCACGCCCAGATTAAAACTCAGATCAGTAGTCAGTAACCACTCACTGTTGACACTGTATTGGTAGTGCGGCGCATGGGCCTGATCACGACCGGTTTTATCTACACCCTCTTCAGTGATAAAACCACGGATTTCACTTTCAAGCCAGGCGGCATTGGCGAATAAAGTCCAGCTGTCCGTCAGTTGAACACGGCTTTCCAGCTCCAGTCCATGATTGCGGCCTGAAGCGGCGTTATCAATAAAACCGACAAAAGACTGATCTCGTGTTACCCAGCTATTCACCTGCATATCATCACGCCACATGGCAAATAGCGCCACTCGACTGACAATAGTCTGATCGGCAGAACTGCCTTTGACACCAAACTCAGCATTCCATAAGGTTTCAGGTGAAAAATTAGCTTTGCTGTTTAAGTACTCAGAAAGCTCATCCACGCCACTGCCCAGCGCTTTACCAAGAGCTTCACCGTTAACACCACCGGCTTTGTAACCTCGTGAACCCAACAGATACAAACTGGTTGAATCCGTCAGCGCTAAGCTTAAACTTAGTTTTCCGCCCCACATCAGTTCGTCGTTTTGCTGGGTGATGCCATTGCTGTCGCTGTACTCATCATCATAACGCTCAGCCCTGGCGCCGGAAGTTAAACTCCAGCCATCGCCTAAATCTGTCGACCACTGCCCAAATACCGCCATATTCTGGCGTTTAAAATCACTGAAAAACTGTGCGGCCTGCCATAAATCCCAGTTCCAGAACTGGCGCTCCAGCTCAGTTTTTTGACCACTGGCATACCAGCCAAGCACCCAATCCTTTTGATCTTTGCCTAAAAAGCGTTGCTCGAGACTCCACTGATCACGTACTCGTAAATAGCGGTCTTCAGTGGCATAGCCATCAGGATGAATACCTTCATAACTCCAGTCTTCATCAAAACCATAGTCAGTGTCAGCTGTCAGGCCACTTAATTGCGTATAGACATTAGCCCAATCAAAGCCCTGATAATCGGCTTTTATTGCTAAAGCCCGGCTTTGTTGTAAGTCCTGGCCAGGCTTATCCGATAAGGTGGTGCGGTTACGATCCAGTGAAAACGCATCGTAGCCATTGTGAATATCGCGGTAGTGAGCAATGAAATCCAGTGTCAGTTCTTTGTTTGCCAGATAACGCAGCGCAGCACGGGCCGAGGTTTCGTCAATATGGTTGGTATCGTCACGGTTTAAAAAGATATTGTCGATAAAACCATCTGAGCTTTGATGATCGACAGCCAGCCGATAAGCCCACTGCTCGTTTATCGCATTGCTGTATGCGCCAGCTAGTTGATAACTATCGTAATTTGCCAGGGTGGCATTGAGCTGACCTTCGCCGTCAAAGCTGGGGGCATTGGAGGTTAAATTCAGCATACCGGCCATCGCATTGGCACCAAAACGAGTTGCTTCCGGGCCACGAAAAATTTCAACTTGCTGCACATCAGCTAAAGAGCTGACACCTAAAGCTGAATAATCAATGCCGTCAATCAGCACGCCCACTGAAGGATTGATACTGTCGACAAATTCACTGCGCTCGCCTATACCACGAATTTGTAAAAAACGGCCACGGGACGCACCAGCTGAAAAGTTCACGTTGGCGGCTTGTTGCAATACATCATCTAAATGCTGGGCGTTCTGACGGCTGATATCCTGCTGACTCAATACCAGAATACTGCCGGGTAGCTTTTGCAGTTGCTCTTGACGGAAATCGCCCTGCACCAGAATGCGTTCAACAGCCTGTTCGGACACAGGGTTCTCTTCAGCACTCACAGTTGTGGATAACGCGGCCAGAATGGCCAAAGACAAACAGGAAACTCGAGACATATGATTCTACTCCATATCAAAAAGTAGGATCACCAAAGCAAAAGGAATACAGAAGTACCATCCCTCCGCCGGTATGATCCGGATCAGGTTCGAAGGGTTCGCGTTTGACGGCGTCTCAGCTAAAAGCACCCCTTGGTTCGCGGCGGAGTGTAACGGCTTTTTTTCAGACAGGCAATTGCCAGATCTGTAACTTTATACAGATCTGGCTTACGAATTAAACCAAAGCAGGTAAATACCAGCTGGCAATAGAGAAATAAATCACGACGCCAGCCACATCGGCGATAGACGTAATAAGAGGTCCGCTGGCGGTTGCAGGGTCCATACCAAAACGGCTGAGTAAAAAAGGTAAAGATAAGCCAACTAAACTGCCCACCAGCACCACAATCAGCATGGTGGCAGCCACCACTAACGCTATGTCCAGCCCGCCACGCCAGTAGCCCAGCGCGTAGACAGCAACAGCCATAGTCATACCTAATAAACCAGCCACCAGTACTTCTTTACCCAACATCTTGCCCCAGTGTCGTAGTTTAATGTCGCCAGTCGCTAAAGCCCGCACCATTAAAGTGCCAGCCTGAGCACCGGCGTTACCGCTACTGGCAATCAGTAATGGCAGGAAAAATAGCAGAGCTATATGGTCAGAAATAATCTGCTCAAAGGCCGCTAAACCTGCGCCTGAGAAGATATTGCCAAACACCAGCACCACCAGCCAGACCACACGTTTGCGGTATAACAAACTGATTTTGGCATCTCTGACACTGCCTTCCAGCTTGCCTATAGTGGCGGTTTTGTGAAAGTCTTCAGTGGCTTCAGCGGCGGCTACGTCCATTGCATCATCGTGAGTGACAATACCAACTAACTGACCTTGCGCATTGACCACCGGAATAGCTATTAAGTCATATTTAGCCACGAGCGTGGCCACTTCTTCCTGCGCCGTATCGACTTTGACATGAATAGGATCATGTTTCATCACGTCATCAACCAACGCATAAGTCGGCGCCAGAATTAATTCACGTAACGACAAAGCCCCAATTAAAGTGCGGTCTTGATCCACCACGTACGACAAGTAAATGGTTTCTTTATCCGGCGCTTCGTTACGAAGCACTTCAATAGCCTGCGCAGCGGTTAAGTCTGGCGATAGCATGGCGTAATCTGAGCTCATAATGGCACCTGCAGTGCCTTCTGAATACGCAGATAAACTTAATACATCATCGCGCTCTGCCTGAGCCAAGGCAGGTAACAAAGCTTGTTTTTGTGCATCCGACAACTGGTTAAATAAGTCAGCTCGTTCATCCGACGACATCTGCCGGATCACGGGCATAAAATCCTGCCGACTGACATTATGGGCCAGCTCTACCTGTTGGTCTTCAGGTAAATAACTGAACACGTCCGCTTGTGTGCTTAACGGAAAACAGCTTAACAGTTGCCACACATGCTCTGTGGAAAACTCAGCCAAAGCGCCCGCTAAGTCGGCGGCGTGAGTATCAGCCAAACGAACAGACAACACAGATAAATCGCCGCTCTCAAGAGCCGCACGTAATGTATGGATCAGAACTAAGGGTTCCATGTTTTCACCTCGAACTACGGGCCGTAGTCGCAAGGTCAGGACAAACCAGCGGTCTACAGCAAAACTACAATGCTAAGTTATGTATCAGGCTAGGCCTGTGACTGGGAAGGTCCATAAAAACGGAACTCTCCTTTCTTTTCATGATTAGGCAGGAATATCAGCTTAACTTATTGCTGATACAGTAAAAAACGAGCATCATTTTACTCCTGTAACCACTTAACCTCAACTTAATAGCGGTCATTAGTGCGCGATTAAATTCTGCCCGTACTCTTTCGCTGCAAGGATTGTGCATGTTTGCTGAAAATCAGGCGCTGTGGTGGCAACCCCAAACGCTGCTGAATGAACAAAGCTGTAAAATTTTGCTTGGGCCTTTACAGATTTTTTTACAGCGTAATGCCGGAGAATGGCGGCTTGCTACAGAATTATTGACACAAGCAGAGCATCAGCATGTGGAATCGCAACTGCTAACCCAGTGGCCACAACATCGTCAGGCCAGCCGCTTTGTCTTTGAAAATGAGCCCCTGCAGTTTTGTCTGAAGCCAGTGCTGGCAGACCGACCTGTGGTAGTTAAAACTCACCAGCCTGTTTATGTACCGCCTGGTGAACAAGTTACTTTTTATATCAGCAGCCCGGTCAGTATTCGTATCGAGTTACAGCAGCCCAATTTATTGCTGCAGGAAGTACAGACCCAGCGCTTATCCGATACCTGGTTTGGTCCCGATACACAAATAGGTGAACTTTGTTATGCCGATAAAACTCAGGCCAGACACAGCAAAGAAGAACTGCCAAAACGAGTGCATAAAGCCGTTACCCCTGTCACAGTCAAAAATAATTCAAGCCAGATGATGAGTATTGAAAAACTCAGCTTACCTGTACCTTATTTATCCTTGTATGGTCTTGCCGATGGCAGCTTATGGACAGATCAAGTACTGTTGGATCATCATGACGACGCAGAGCTGAGTCGATTACAAATCAGTAAAAAAATGCCCGCAGGGTCAGATGGTGCTGAGCGCCTTGCAAAACCGCGTTTGTATATGGAAAAACACGGCTTGTTCCGTGCCTTTAGTGATTTATTTGCTCATGCTGCCAGCAGAGGTTCTTTATGATCGACCTGGTCATTAACTATTTAGATTCCGACAAGTTTTTCTCTTTGCTGCAGGCAAGCCTGTTATTTTCAGTCGGCTTTTTAGCGGCCAGCTTATTATCCCGCGCCACTTTTAAAATCTGCTTAAAACGCTTTAGCCCGCATCACGCCAGTTTAAGCCGCCGCCTGGTGTACTGGCTGGTGTTAGCCTTGTTTATTGCCAGCGGTTTAAAACAGTTGGGTTTTAACTTAGGTGTATTGCTCGGAGCTGCCGGTGTTTTATCCGTCGCCATAGGTTTTGCGTCTCAAACCTCAGTGTCGAATCTGATTAGTGGCTTATTTTTAATTGGCGAACGGCCTTTTCAGATTGGCGACACCATTCGGGTAGGCGACACCACAGGCGAAATTTTGTCGATTGACCTGCTTTCCGTTAAATTACGTACCTTCGATAACCTTTTTGTTCGCATACCAAATGAAAGCTTGATCAAAACTGAAGTAACCAACTTAACCCGCTTTCCTATCCGACGACTGGATTTAAAAATTGGGGTGTCATACAAAGAAAACATCAGTCAGGTTCGGCAGGTGCTGCTTCAGGTTGCCGAACAAAATCCGCTAAGCCTGGATGAACCCAATCCTGTATTTCAGTTTTTAAGTTTTGCTGATTCTTCCCTGGATTTACAATTCTCTGTCTGGACCAGGAAAGAAAATTACCGGGAACTGCGTACTTCGTTGCTGGAAGAAATCAAAGTAGCTTTTGATCTGCAAGGTATAGAGATCCCCTTCCCACAACGTGATCTTAACCTGAGTAAAGACACTGTAGCCTTGTTGCAGCAAAACAGACATGACAAAACCTGAGGATAAACTGGCAAAGCGCTGAAACTGTCCTAGAGTTAATTTGGCTTACCTAACTCTTTGGTAAGTGTAGTTAAATCAAGGACTCATATGAGAAATATAAATAAAATCTGTGTTGCGTTACTTTGCTTGGGAACAACTTTTGCCACTGTAGCTGAAGAAGAAGTGATTTATTCAACTGAAGGTTACTGTGTATTGGCCAATGAAGATGTTGATAGCCGAATGTTAGAGGCTTACGCCAAAAAGCTTGGAGATGCTCCCTCTAAAAAAGTCTGTAACGCCTTTAAAGAAGTAGTAGCTGAAACACGACCAAAAGCATGGGATTACCCTATGGGAAAACCTTATCCAGGTAGTGCCATCCGCCTTTCTAAAAAGCAGATTGAAGCTATCAAAGCTGCTGCAAAATAAACCAGTTTTACTGTTGCGGACTGAGAACGATAGTGTTCTCAGTCTTTTCTGCTACCTCTTGCTGTAAATTGTGTCATGATAAAACTCAATCAACAGAAATGGATATTGTAGTGTTATCGATGCTGATGATGTATAGCCGTATTTTACGTCCGACAAAAACCGCAGCTTTTGCTGTTTCTTCACTATTGTTCAGCAGTCATGTGCTGGCATCTGACTTATGTACAGAAGTAACTCAAACCACTGATTTTAGTGCCTATCAGGGGCAAACTATTTCGCAAGTGCGTTTTATCCGCAACGATGTCTTTGATTTGGAACAGCCTAATACCTACTGGTTTCATCGCTTAGCTAATCGTACTCATATGATTACGACTGAAGAAACCTTGCTGGAAGATGTGCTGTTTAAAACCGGTGAGCCACTGGATGCCGAAAGTCTGGCAGAAACCGAACGTTTATTAAGAACCAGAGGCTATTTACGTAAAGTAGAAGTTCGGGTGAGTCATCAGTGCCCGGATCAACAAGTTATAGTCACAGTCCACAGCTGGGATAACTGGTCGCTTTTACCAAAAGTATCCTTGAGTCGGGAAGGCGGAGAAAGTCGTTCTACCTTTGGTTTGGCGGAAGATAACCTGTTTGGTAGCGGTAATCAGGTGAATCTGGATTACGAGCACGACAGTGAGCGTACCAGTTACCTGCTCAATTTCCGTTCGCCGAATATGTTTGGCAGCCACTGGGGTTTAAATACCCGTTACGCTGAAAAATCAGATGGTGAATCTTATTTAATCGCCATCGAAAAGCCGTTTTATCGCCTGCATGCGCCCTGGTCTTTTGCCTTAACTCTGGATCAGGACAGTCAGGATATTAACGAGTATCTGTTAGGTGACGAAGCCAACGAATATCAAAAACAAAAAAAATACTTTGAGGTTCAGGGCGGCCTGAAACTATTCTCTGCGGATAATTGGGTACAACGGGTTTTTATCGGCGCAACCCACAACGAAGTGCAATTCAAAGAAACACAGGATACTTTGTTTGGCATTCCGGAAAGACGCGACTTATCGCAATTTTGGCTGGCATGGCAATACCTGCAATCCAACTACCGTCAGATGTTTAATATTTACCAATTTAACAGGGTTGAAGATATTAATCTGGGTTGGCAGGCCGATGTAAAACTGGCTTATCTGACGCCGGTGCTGGGCGCAGACGATCATGGCTGGCAAGTGAAGGCATCTGCGTATAAAGCAACTGAACTCACAGTGGATAACTATCTGCTGACGTCAATGTCAGCCAGTCAGCTGGAACAGGCAGAACTGAGCCAAACCTTGCTGAAAAGTCATTTAATGTGGGTCCACAAATTGGATCCACAGCATAGCCTGGTGGGCCAACTGACGTATCAATATGGTAATGACTTATTCCGTGATGAGCGTTTAAGTTTGGGTGGAGATACTGGATTGCGGGCTTTCCCGTTGTATTATCAAACAGGTGAACGTTTAGCCCTTGCAACCATGGAATATCGTTACTACAGCAATTTATCCATAGCGCAGATTTTTGATGTAGGCTACGCCACTTTTGCTGATGTCGGCCGCACCTGGGGTGACAATCCGGATTTACCTGGCAGTTCAGGTGATCAAACCTTATATGGCATAGGTGCCGGTATACGTTTGCTGTCCAGCCACAGCAGCCGTGGCACCATGATCCATATCGACCTGACCAAAGCTTATGGCGGTGATAACGACTTATCCGGAGTAGAGTGGCGAGTGTTAGCTAAAAGTAGTTTCTAGTGCTCATTTTGGCATTGTGGGCAATAGACTGTGCTGCGCTGACCTAAACGTATTTCTTTCAGTTCAGTCTGGCAGCTGAAACACTCCTCACCACCCCGGCCATAGACCAACAATTGCTGGGCAAAATAGCCCGGCTTGCCATCGGTTTGGCTAAAGTCTTTCAGCGTTGTACCGCCTTGGGTAATAGCTTTGGCCAAAATTTGTTTCACCACCTGCGCCAGCAATTCAGCTTGTTCTGCTGTCAGTTGATTAGCAGGCATTTTTGGATGAATACCGGCCTGAAACAAAGCTTCATTGGCATAAATATTCCCTACCCCAACCACCACATGATTATCCATCAACACCAATTTGATCGCGCTGCTGCGTTTTTGGCAGGCGGCCAGCAACATAGCCCCGTGGAAATCCCCCAGCAAAGGTTCAGGCCCTAAGTTCGCCATCAGTGTATGCATAGTGTCTTTTGGCTGCCAAAGCACAGCACCAAAGCGTCTGGTGTCGTTTAATCTCAGCACTAAGCCATTACTCAAGTGAATATCTACATGATCATGCTTTCCGGCAGGCGTCACTGCAGGTACTACTTTCAAATGCCCAGACATGCCAAGGTGGATAATCAATTCGCCGTCCGGCAAATGGATTAACAGGTATTTAGCTCGTCTTGTGACATCAAGCACTGGCTGCTGGCTAATCTGCAGTACTTCATCTGGAATCAACCAACGCAACTGACGTTGCCGTACTACGACTTTTTCGATACGTTGCTGCTGCAAATGGGGGCAGATACCTAAACGGGAGACTTCTACTTCTGGTAATTCTGGCATAACACCCTCAACGTAAAACGGCTGGAAATAATAAGTCGGCCTGGCCTGCTGGCAAGCGGTACCACAATTCTGCATCAACGGCGTTCAGCCAATGATACTCACCAGCCTGATACAACTGCCAGTGCTGCTGTGCCGGTTTGCCGGTCAGCCAGACTGATACTTCGGTGATCAGCACAGGGTTGACTGGATTTAACGGTGACTGGTCCGGCAAAGCCGCTTGTTGCCACTGCAGCAATAAAACCGTTAATTCTTCGTCGGTAAGCACCGCAGGTTGCACACGCCAGTTTGGCCCGGCCCGCTCAATCTGATGCTGTGGAAAATGCAAAGCTAGTAGTGTCTGATTTGCAGAAACAAGTTGCGGCTGAGGTTCGTTGCGCCCTTGCTTAAAGTATTCAGGCAAACCAATAAACAGGGCGATTAAAATCACCACTGTATAAATCATGACGTTATTCCAGCCTTTTTGACTTAAACGGATCATAAAGATAAAAACCGAGACAGAAGAAAAACAGCAGTGTAAACCAGAGACAGGCGGAACAACCAGAAGAAATACAGAGGGCTAAAGCGCAGATAAAAAAAACCCGACTTGCGTCGGGTTTTTAAGTTCAATTACTTGATTTTCGCTTCTTTGAAAATCACGTGCTTACGCACTTTAGGATCGAACTTTTTGATTTCCATTTTTTCCGGCATGGTGCGTTTGTTCTTCGTAGTTGTATAGAAGAAGCCAGTACCAGCAGAAGAAACTAAACGAATTTTATCGCGCATAATTTAATTCCTTAAACCTTCTGACCTTTAGCACGCAAATCGGCTAAAACAGTATCGATGCCTTTTTTGTCGATAATACGCATACCACGAGTGGAAGTACGTAAAGTCACAAAACGGTTTTCGCTTTCAACCCAGAAACGGTGAGTTTGCAGGTTAGGCAGGAAACGGCGCTTAGTTGCGTTGTTGGCGTGTGAACGACGGTTACCTACCATCGGACCCTTACCAGTGATTTGGCACACTCTAGACATGTCAATGTTTCTCCAAAATTACTTCAGCTCGAGCTTCGTTCATCCTTCTGGCCAAGAAGAATGCCCCGGATTTCTGAAAGGGCGCAATTTATACACGAAAGCCTGATCAAATTCAAGCAAATCTGTACGGTTCAGGCGATCGTTTGCACATCCAAACTTCAGACCTTTATAGCCAGCCGCGTTCCGCAAAGGAAATAACCTCTGCATCACCTACCACAAAATGATCCAGCAACTTAATGTCGACCAGAGACATGGCTTGAGTCAGGCGTTCCGTTATAACCCGATCGGCACGGCTCGGCTCTGCAACTCCGGATGGATGATTGTGAGCCAAAATAACGGCGGCGGCATTATGCGCTAAAGCACTCTGAACTACAATACGCGGATACACAGGAGATGCGTCAATAGTGCCGAAAAATAACGGCTCGGCGCAAATTAGCCGATGTTGGCTGTCTAAATACAGCAACATAAAAACTTCGCGTTTTTGCGCCGCTAAACTTTGCTGCAGATAACGCTTCACCATAGCGGGTTCGGTAAACACTGTATCGCGTTGCAGGCTTTGCACTAAATAACGTCGGCTTAGCTCCATAACCGCCTGTAATTGCACATATTTTGCCTGACCTAAACCATGGCCTTTGCAAAAGTCAGCCTGGCTTGCAGCTAATAAAGGCCGCAGGCCACCAAACTGATGCAATAAAGTGCGGGACAATTCCACCGCATCCATACCGGCCACACCAGTACGTAAAAAAATAGCCAGCAATTCGCCGTCCGATAAATGTTCTGCGCCATGCGCCAGCAGTTTTTCTCTTGGCCTTTCACCTTCAGGCCAGCTTTTGATACTCATCTTCGCCTCCTTGAGTTTTTGTTTTCCTTCATCTTTCCGTGTTATCTTAACGCCAACTTAACCACTTTTTGCTGCGACAGACATGGCACTACTACTGGCAGGAAAACGCATTTTATTAGGCATTAGCGGCGGTATTGCCGCTTACAAAAGTGCCGACTTAATTCGCCGTCTGAAAGAACGTGGCGCTGAAGTTCGGGTCATTCAAACCGATGCAGCGCGCGAATTTATTACGCCTTTAACCTTGCAGGCCTTATCCGGTCATCCGGTGGCCAACAGCCTGCTCGACCCTGCTGCTGAAGCCGCTATGGGTCATATTGAGCTGGCAAAATGGGCCGATTTATTACTGATAGCCCCGGCTTCGGCTGATCTCATTGCCCGCTTAGCTCATGGACTGGCCAACGACTTGCTGAGCACTTGTGTGCTGGCAACTGATGCCCCAGTGGCAGTGGCTCCTGCAATGAATCAGCAGATGTATAAAAATATAGCCACCAAACACAATATAGACACATTAAAGTCACGCAATTTTTACATTTGGGGCCCTGCAGCAGGCGAACAAGCCTGTGGCGATGTCGGTATGGGCCGGATGTTAGAACCTTTGCAGCTGGTGGATTTAGTACTGCAGCATTTTGCGCCTAAAGTTCAGCCTTTAACTGGCGTATCACTGGTGATTACTGCTGGCCCGACCCGCGAGCCGATAGACCCGGTGCGTTATATCTCCAATCACAGCTCGGGCAAGATGGGTTTTGCATTAGCTGAAGCCGCTGTGCAATTGGGTGCACAGGTCACTTTAATTGCAGGACCAGTGCAGCTTAAGACTCCTGATCAGGTAAAACGTATTGATGTGGTCACGGCCGACCAGATGTATCAGGTCGCATTAGAGCAGGCGACCAGCGCAAGCATCTTTATTGGCTGCGCTGCTGTAGCAGATTATAAAGTGGCTCAGGTTGCAGAGCAGAAACTGAAAAAGACCAGCGACGACAGCACAAATCTTACCTTAGTGAAAAACCCGGACATTATTGCCGCCGTGGCCGCATTAACATCACAACGTCCTTTTACTGTAGGTTTTGCCGCTGAAACTCAGGACGTGGCCAATTATGCCCGCCAGAAACTGGCGAAGAAAAAACTGGATCTGATTTGCGCCAACGACGTATCGCTCTCAGGCCAGGGTTTTAACAGCGAACACAATGCCCTCACTGTATTTTGGGCAGACGGCGAACAGCAGTTTGGCTTACAAGCCAAATCAGAGCTGGCACACCAACTTCTTTTATTGATTAACGAGCGTTATCTGCATGAAAAAAGCCATTGATTTAAAAATTCTCGACCCACGTATCGGCACTGAGTTCCCTTTACCGGCTTATGCCACACCGGGCAGTGCTGGTTTAGATTTACGGGCTTGTCTGGATGCAGAAGTACAATTGGCTCCGGGCCAAACCACGCTGATCCCAACAGGTTTGGCTATTCATATTGGTGATGCGAATTTATGCGCCACTATACTGCCACGCTCTGGTTTAGGTCACAAACACGGCATAGTGCTGGGTAACTTAGTGGGGTTAATCGACTCGGATTATCAGGGCCAGTTAATGGTGTCTATGTGGAACCGTTCGCAGGAACACTTCACTATCAACCCGGGCGATCGTATTGCTCAGCTGGTGTTTATGCCGGTGGTACAGGCAGAATTTAACATAGTTTCAGATTTTGACGCTTCAGACAGAGGCGAAGGTGGATTTGGTCACTCTGGCCGTCAGTAATTAGTGACAAGGATATCCATGGCAACGACAAAACGTCCCAACCGCAAAGAAGATATTTTGCAGGCTCTGGCCGCTATGCTGCAAAGCCATGCGGGCCAGCGTATCACCACAGCAGCTTTGGCTGCTCAGGTTGGTGTATCCGAAGCGGCTTTGTACCGGCATTTCCCCAGCAAAGCCCGGATGTTTGAAGGGTTAATCGACTTCATTGAAGACACCTTGTTGTCGCGTATTAACGCGATAGTGCAGGAACACAAACAAACCGAGCAGCGTATCGAGCTGATTATGCAGCTGTTGCTGATCTTCGCCGAGCGTAACCCTGGTATCTGCCGCATTCTGACCGGTGATGCCTTGCAGGGTGAACAGGAGCGTTTGCAGGAGCGCATCAGCGCCTTGTATGAAAAACTGGAAACTCAGCTGAAACAATGTTTACGCGAACGTAAGTTACGTGAAGGCAAAAGTTTTACTGTGGATGAAGGTGATTTAGCCAACCTGTTGCTGGGTATTTGTGAAGGCAAAATGCAGCAGTTTGTCCGTTCAGGGTTTGCCCGCTTGCCTACAGCTCAATGGCCAAACCAATGGGCTTTACTGCAAAAGACCATCTTTGCGGTTTAAAGATTGCTGTTTAAGCGAGAGATAAAAAAAACCGGTCAGTTTGACCGGTTTTTGTTTTCTGTTTAAACACAGCTCACTCAAACAAAGCCATTAAGCCAAAGTAATTGGAGTTGTGGCGAGGCGACAAGTGAAGGAGACCCCAGGAGCATAGTTGTCCTATGTGACTGGGGCTACGAGCGAAGTCAACAAAGCTACGGCTTCAAGTACGAAGGGTTATGAGAACTTTTGCCAGATAGCGGCTGCCCATACCAAAGTTACGAACGCCAAAGCTGAAGTCACAGCAGCTGAGCCCATATCTTTAGCCCGGCCTGATAACTCATGCCGCTCTAAACTGACACGGTCGGTTAAGGCTTCAATGGCAGAGTTTAATAACTCCACAATAATCACCAATAACCAAACCCCCATCAAAATAGCAAAGTGACCAAAATCAGCCGCTAAATACCAGGCAAAAGGAATAGCAGCTAAAGTAAGCCCGGCTTCCTGACGAAAGGCGGCTTCGTTCACCCAAGCTGCAGTAAAACCTTTACGGCTACAATCTGCAGCTTTAATAATACGCCCAAAACCTGTGCCATTTGGCTTACTCATAGCTTGTCCTTGTTGGATCTAACTAAACCTTAGCTAACACCATATTGGGCACGGTAAGCAGACACAGCTTCTAAATACTGGGCCAGCTCTGGTTTGCCTTGCAGGTAGTTGATTAAGTCGTTTAAACAAATGATAGAAACCACTTGAGTGCCAAAGTCGCGTTCGACTTCCTGAATAGCTGAAAGTTCGCCCTGCCCTTTTTCCTGACGGTCCAGCGCAATCAACACGCCACTTAAACTGGCACCTTGCGCCTGAATAAGCTGCATCGATTCACGAATCGCAGTACCGGCCGTGATCACATCATCCACCAGCATCACTTTACCCTGCAAAGGCGAGCCAACTAAGTTGCCGCCTTCACCATGGGTTTTCGCTTCTTTGCGGTTGAAGCAATAAGGCACATCTTTACCATACTGATCAAACAAAGCCACAGCTGTAGTCGTTGCTATAGGAATACCTTTGTAGGCAGGGCCAAACAGCAGGTCAAACTCTACGCCAGCGTCTTCTAAAGCAGCCGCATAAAACCGGCCTAAACGGGCTAAGTCGCCACCTGTATTAAATAAACCTGCGTTAAAAAAGTACGGGCTGGTACGGCCGGATTTCAGCGTAAAACTGCCAAACTTCAATACCTGACGCGACAATGCAAATTCAATAAAGTCTTTTTGAAACTGTTTCATAACTTAGTGTGACCTCAAAACCTTACGCAAAACTTAAGCTAAAACGCGTTTTTGTTCGTCAATAATTTCGCGGATGGCGTGTTTGCCTAATTCCATCATCTGCTGCATTTCTTCAAAGCTAAATGGCGCTTCTTCGGCCGTGCCCTGAATTTCGATGATTTTGCCGGTTTCAGTCATGACAATGTTCATATCGGTTTCAGCGTTTGAATCCTCGGCGTAGTCTAAATCGGCAACTGCTGTGCCTTTATAAACACCAACAGAAACCGCAGCGACCATAAAATTCAACGGGTTGGTTTTGATCATGCCTTTAGCACGCATAAAATTCAGCGCATCCACTAAAGCCACACAAGCACCAGTAATTGAGGCCGTGCGGGTGCCACCATCGGCCTGGATCACGTCACAGTCGATAGTAATGGTGTTTTCACCCAACAGCTTTAAATCCACAGCAGTACGCAAAGCGCGGCCAATCAGACGCTGAATTTCCATAGTACGGCCACCCTGTTTACCACGAGCCGCTTCACGGTCGTTACGGGTATGAGTTGCGCGTGGCAACATGCCATATTCAGCTGTGATCCAGCCTTTGCCCTGGCCTTTCATAAAACGTGGCACACCTTCAATCACGCTGGCAGTACAAATAACTTTGGTGTTACCAAACTCAACCAATACTGAACCTTCAGCATGAGCCGTAAATTGACGGGTGAAAGTAATAGGACGAATTTGACTCGCTGTTCTGCCGCTAGGACGCATGGTGAAGCCTCAACCTGATATTAAAAGTGCTTCATTATAGGGATTTCACCCTTGCAGTGCCATCTATTAGACGAAACATCACGGAACTGGGTATACTCGGCATTATTTTGTTTTTCAGGACTTCATTATGATCCACAGTATGACCGCTTATGCCCGCCACGAAATTCGTGCCAGCTGGGGCAATGCCGTTTGGGAAATCCGCTCCGTTAACCAACGTTATCTGGAAAGCTATTTCCGCCTGCCAGAACAGTTTCGTTGCTTAGAAGGTTTATTACGCGACAAACTGCGGCAGAAACTGCACCGCGGCAAACTGGAAATCAACCTGAAATACAGCGCATCACACACAGCTGGTGAGTTAAAAATTAACGAAGCTTTGGCCAAACAACTGATGCAAAGCGCCAGTGTATTAGCCGAGCAAAGCGGCAAAGCCCAGCTTAACGTGCTTGATATTCTGCGCTGGCCTGGTGTGATGGAAACTCAGGAAGAAGACATCGACAGCTTACAAGCTGAACTGATGGCCGCTTTTGACGCCGCCTTAGTCGACTTCGTTGCCGGCCGTGGCCGTGAAGGTGTAGCCATAGAGCAAATGATCCGCGACCGTCTGGATCAAATTGGCACTCATGTCAGCACTTTACGCACCCATTTACCACAAGCACTGCAATGGCAACGCGACAAAATGCTCAACCGCCTGCAGGAAGTAAAAGCCGAACTGGACCAAAACCGCCTCGAGCAGGAAATGGCCTTTTTAGCGCAAAAATCTGACGTGGCAGAAGAGCTGGACCGTTTAGACGCTCATATCAAAGAAACCCGCCACAGCTTAAAACAAGGCGGAGCCATAGGCCGCCGCCTCGATTTTATGATGCAGGAATTCAACCGCGAAGCGAACACTTTGTCCTCTAAAGCTATCTCAACCGAGATCACCAATACAGCGGTAGAGCTCAAGGTTTTAATTGAACAGATGCGGGAACAAATTCAGAATATTGAGTGATGTTTCACGAAAACAAAAACCCGGCATTCGCTGGGTTTAACATTTTCGGGGAAAGGTCAGACTCATTTTATTACTCCCTATACATAACAACCTAAGCTTTTTTAAAGTTGTCGCGTATGCGCTTCGCTTTCAAGTATAAATAGTTGGTTTATCAGCAAGAACTCTCGCATGGCATCAGCTGGAGTGGTTTCATTTTCTTTGTGCGCGCGGCTATTTCGGTAAGCCATATACACCGCACTAAACAACGAGGCTAGGCCTTTTGCTTCTGCATCTGGTAAATCAGGCCAATGTAACGGGGCATCATTGTTTAAGAATGCTTGTGAAAACAACTTAGTGCCGCTTTGGCCATCAAGGCCAGTTCTTTTGCGAATGATGTCTTCCAGGCGTCGGTAGCAGGTCATCAGGTTTGCATCTGGGTTGTACTTTAAATCAATTGCTTCTTTCATGATGCGGTTATCGACGATATGGTATGGCACCTCTTGAGCAAACAAGCCTTTTACTAAGTTATCGTCGTAAAGATGATGATCATCATGCAGCAAAATAAAACCATAGAACCGGGTTGGACGCGCAGGACGCTTAGCTTCGAGCATCTCTAAGTCTGCTTGTGTCAGGCAGGAACTATCCACTCTCTCAATAAAACTTTTATCGATGTCATATTCTTCAATATCGATATTGTGACGAATTAGAATTTGCAGCGCACTGGACAGCCCACGTGGGCCTTCACCGCTATAACCGGATGCAAAGCCAGATTTTATTGCTATAGGGTCACCATGTTTAGCGAAAAGCAAAAAACAATGGGTACCACAGCCAGATTTATTATCGAAATCGGAGAGTAGATAGGCTTTTTCAATGGTATCGCCAGCTTGAATAGCCATGGTTAACACCCGCAAGCAACGAGCAGTAATTCCCGCAGTGCCGTAATACTCAATACCGGCCAGATCTTTTATTTTTAACTTTTGGTCTATAAACATGTTTATTATATTGTCAGCTCAAAGCTTTGTATTTTCTTTAATCATCTCTACCAACTCATCAACAGTTAGAGTTTTATCCTTTCTCCGGTGAATTACTGCGTGGCAGTTCGCGCATACAGGCACTAAATCAGTAATAGGATCAATCGCGCATGGTATTTCTATTTGTGATACTGGATTGATGTGATGTACGTGAATAAATCCTTTAGCGTAGTTACCATAGACGCTGCCAAACTCAAATCCACATGCTTTACAACAGGTTCCATGGATTAATAAAGCGGCCTTACGATAGACAGGATTGCGTTCATAGGTAGTAACGAATCTAAGCTTGGGATGTCCTTCTTTCGCCGACTCCAAATCAACGTCAGCGATTATTGGTTTAGCAACCAACTCATCGTATCGAGCTTCATTTTGTAGAACCGCCTGATATTCGACTCTAGCTAAAATGCTCTCATAGACATTTTTCTCAATTGTACGAACTCCATCCCGCCAGTAATTTCTCACCTTGGCGACAGGGATATTCTCTAAGTATTCGCCACTAATTTTAGCCATTACGGGTTGGACAAAAGCAGAATAATCGGTAATCAGTGCGTAATAATTTTCGTCTTTTAAGTTATCCGGATCCGGATAAATAGTGTGTATTCTTGCTTTAGCAAAATAATGTGGTTCAGGCGATAAACGCATATCCCTAAACTCGGAGCGCCTCAATTTGCCTTTATAATAGATAACAGCAGTATCTGGCTGAAGAAACCTCAGGTAACGTTTTGGGAAGTGATAGAGCACACCAGTTTCGTCTTTCCATTGCGACTCGTCGTTCTCCGTAATTATAGTGTGCACAGATAAATCCTTGTTTCTGTTTATACTTTATTAGCATACATTGGCTTTTGAGGCCTTGTCACAACTGTTATCTCACGATACCCATTCAAGAAACGAACATCAAGTTCAATAACCACTACCACCATAAAAAACAAATTCTGAGCTGGAAATGCCTGACGTACATAAACTCGATGGTAATCCCCCTCAAACTAACTGACGTCAAAAGTAGAGTTTTCCCATACCATGAACGCAGTAGGTTCACTATCAAAACAACCAAAACGTTCAACAGCCAGCGATGGCTAAAGTGCAGTGCTAAAGATTAAAAGCCCCTTGTTTTGTTATTTGCTCACTGCGGCTGATCCCCAGTTTGGTTGCCACGGCTTGCCAGTGCTTCACCTTACTGAGTACTTCGTCATAAATAGCGGTAGCTTCAGCCTCACTTAAACGGAAGAAATCTTTCACTTCAAAAGCCAGCTGGTAATCAAGAGCGTTGGAGTTGTCAGTAATGTTCAGGTGCAAACCTTGTTTGTCATGGCTTGGGTTTAAATCGTAGGCCGGAGAAAGTTTCCAGCCTTTTTCCGTCAATAAAAAACCGTGGTTTCGTAAGTGATCGTCGGTATTCGACACTGCAATGTTAAAGACTATTCGCCGCCACAACTGCGCAAGGTCTGCTTTAGTCTGAGCGCCGTTGTTACTCAGGAACTCGGCAATTTCTAAGTAGCTTGCTCCTGCTGAATGTTCACCATCATAGTATTGCAGCTGCGTCATGGCCGAGGAAAAGTGAATTCGTTGGTCACCCACCCGATCAAAGCGTTTGGTCAGAAAGGTATGATGGTTGGAAGAAAAGCGCTGTACGCTGCAGGGAAACATTTCAATGCCAGAGGCTAGCGCAAGTTCATGGCACAACATTTCCCAGGCACCAACGTCGACGTTATCGTTTTGATTAGGGAATTTGGCTATCCAAAGGTTGTTATCAGCATCAGTCACACAAGCTTTGGGTCTGGCTCCACCCAATGATGAGCCTGGAGAAATTAACATCTTTAACCAGCGGTAGTATTCGTCACTGTCGATGTTTTCATCCTGCTCAATTTTCATAGCAGCATATTCAAGCTCTCTGAGTGATGTGATAGGTGGAGCGGCAAACTCGGCGTTGTTATCCAGAAAGTCTGGCGATCCGGCAATTTTAAAACGGATCCCACCCATTCGATAGGTATCATGCACACCTAACAGGTAATCCAGCTCTGTTAATCTGGCCGAAGCTCGAATGCCTTTACGATATTCAATCGCAGCCCGTCGTTGCATTAATAAACGCCCCCAACGGTCTGGCGATGAGTCTAAAAAGGCACGAAAATTTTGATCGGGCAAGTCGTTATAAAGCTCACCGCTATGCAGCGCTAACAGTGGGTCGATTTGCAGACGATATTTAGAACTAAGAAAACTTTTGTCGTAGGCAAAACTAAAAATGCCACCTCTGGTTGTTTCAGCAAAGGTCAGTTGCCCTATAAGTAAGGGCTCTGCTATCGGCATCCATGCTGCATAAACGTCTACCAGAGTTCGGCTCATCGTGCTCGCTCCAACAGCTGGATGTTTTGCAGTTTGGTACCAACTTCATCATGTGCCGCCACTTCAGCAAAATTATCTTCCATACCCAGCACAGCCATGACCTTCAGATAGGCCCCTATGGAGACACCTGGATCACCGGCAAATACTTTACTGACAGTCTTGTTATCAAAGCCTGTTCTGTCACAGATGGTTTGTTTATTAAAACCACGACGTCTGGCAGCTAACAGCAAGTCTTCACCAAAAGTAGCGAGTATTTTTTGCTGCTTAGGAAATAACACTCTGTGCATATCGCGCTTTGACATAAAAACCATCCAAAATGGGACTATATTCCCTTTACTTGACCTATATAGGGAATATAGTCCTCTTTGTGGTTTATTTCAATCTAAGGTAGCGCCTGATTCGGAAAGTGAAAATGGGACTATATTCCCATAAAATCATAGCTTAGTAGGAATATAGTCCCATTCGGATAAATAGAGCTGATTGAATAAGAACCATCGATGGCGGCTTCCAAATTCAGCATCAACCCAAAACTACCTACAAAGCCCCCGAGGCAACAAGCCCGCAGCTTTATACGCATCATCAATCAGTTGCATTTGGTCGATAGCATCTTTGCCACCTGTCAGCGGTTTGGTTTCGCCTTTGATGCAGGCGACTACATGCGCCAGTTGGTGGTCGTAGGTGGAGTCGCCTTTGATTTGATACTCATGGGCCTCGCCGCCTTTGGTGAGACATAACTTGTGGCCCTGATGTGGGGCGACCAGGTTCAGCACTTCTAGTTGGCCTTTATCACCTTCAAGATACAAGGATGCATCGTGGTGGCGGCTTAAATGTTCGCTCATAGCGCAGCCGACATAACAAAGCGGGCCGTTCGGGAACTGCAGGCGAAGCTCAAAACTGCTGTCGAGTTGAGGTTTAGGGCAAATGGCGTCAGCCCATAAAATTTGCGGTGTGCCGCCAAATAAAGTGCGTAACCAGTGCAGTGGGTAGCAGCCTAAATCCATTAAAGCGCCGCCACCTAAAGGCGCGTTATGGCGCAAAGAACCTGGTGTTTCGGCAATGCGCACTGAAAAATTGCTGCGCACTGTGTGAATAGTGCCAAGCTCGCCACTGGCCACTAAACGCTGAACTTCAGCAAAGACAGGATGAAAGCGGTAGTGATAACCTTCGATCAGTAAACGGTCACTGATCTTCGCTGTAGCCACCATGTCTTTGGCTTCAGCAACGTCCATCGCAAAAGGTTTTTCACACAAAACGTGTTTACCATGCAATAAAGCTCTGATTGACCACTTTGCATGCAAAGATGGCGGTAAGGCGTTGTAAATTAAATCGATATCATCGCGGGCAATAAGCTCGTCATAACTGCCAAATGCGTGCTCTATACCAAACTGTTGCGCAAAAGCCTGAGCTTTTTCAAGATTCGATGCAGCCACTGCAGCTATCACCACGTCATTACGCTTTGCTGCGGGCTGAATAATGGCCCGGTCGGCAATACGGGCTGCGCCTAATAAACCTATACGGATCATGCTGTTCCCTCTGAAGTTATAATCGGCAATTGCAGCAGTAGCTGATAGCTTTGGCCTGGAGTGATAGTACGCACCACTAACTCGTGCTGCTGAACACCGTCCAGCCAGAGTGTTGGCGCTGTAACATCAGCAACACGTTCAAACCGGATATGGAAGTCTGCGCCACGGAAACGGCGTAATACCGAAGCTTTATTCCAACTGGCCGGCAGTTGAGGCGCCAAAGTTAAACCTTGTTGGTCGCCCTTCACACCAAACAACCCCTCGACTAAACAGCGGTATACCCAGTGCACTGTTCCTGTATTAAACAGCTGGCTGGAGCGGCCTGCGGTGCGCGGTAATGTCTGGTAAGCACCACGGTAATAATTTGGGATAAATACCGGCAACTGACCCCGTTGCAACTGATCTTGTGGATCGTCCGACGGCAGCATTTGTTTTAATACCTGATAGGCTTTGTCGGCTTCATTGACCTGATACAAAGCAAACAGATAAAAAGCGGCCGCGTGGTTATAGACTGAGCCGTTTTCTGCCGAACCCGGGTATTTTTGGGTAACACGGCCTACGTCTTCACGCATGGCTGTATAAGCTGGCGCCAGCATTTGCACACCATAAGGCGTATGCAGTTGCTGCTCGACAGCTTTTAACAGTTGCTGCTGTTGTTCGCTGTTGGCGGCGCCGCTCAGTAATGCCCAGCTTTGTGGGTTCAGATAAATACGGCCTTCGGTATCTTTGCTGATGCCAAAGACGACGTTATCGTCTGTGATACCACGGCCATACCAGTTGCCATCCCATAAATACTTATTAACGGCGGCATTAAATTCACTGGCCTGTTGCTGATACAAAGCGGCTTGTTGGTGAAAATTTAAATCACGGCAAATTTGCGCCCAAACATTCAGTGCATAAGCTGCAGCTAAGCTGAGCCAGCCCGACACACCTTTGCCTTTGTAACCCACCATATTCATTGGGTCACACCAGTCGCCCTGCTCAATATAACTTAAGCAGCGCTCATCTTTTTTCAGCCATAACCAACCCATAGCCCGGTGGATATGTTCAGCCACAGTGTGTTGCTCGGTAGAATCTTTATAGGCTACTTTTTCGCTTAACAGCGCGTAATCATTGGTTTCGGCCAGATAAGCACTAATACAAACAGGTAACCAGACACATTGGTCGGTATGAGGCACCTGATTGATGTATTTCAGTTCGGCGTCTTTGTGCAACAAGATACCGTCTGGCATTTCACCCGACAGATGCTGCTGCGATAAAGCCGTTAAAAAGGCCTGACGTGCCACAGCAGGAGCCAGATAGCTCATGCCCATATTATCCTGCAGGTAATTACGGGTTTGTGGATCTGTGGTTAAGCGGTTCACATCGCCATGGTAATACACCTGGCGCGCCAGCCAGTGGTTGACATAGTTATTCAGCTCTTGATCCGGCGTGTCTATTTCTAAGCAAGGCACAGCCTGGGCTACATAAGCGGCATACGCCTGTTGAATGTGATCAAAACTCTCTGGCGTGCCAAACACTTGCTGACGAATTTGCGCAACTTCAGCTTTGTCATAAGCAGGACCAAACACAAAACGATATTGCTCTGTTTGGCCTGTGGCTAAAGACACTCTGTATTGCATCACACAAGCAGGGGTTTCGTAGTCTGAATCTCCACAGCCTAAAAATGGCTGTTGCACTGCGGAAGGTGAATGTAAACCGCCCTGCCCTTCGAACTGTTGCTGGTTCACTTCCCAGAAATCCGGTGTGCGCTCGGCCAACAAGAAGGTTTTGTCTTTTAAGAACTTGTTTTTAAAGTAATCAGGATACTTTTGATAAGGCGTCACTGAAGAACAGATAATGGCTTTTAAATCCGCATCATAACGGCCAGACTGGTTCATCCAGGACATATAACCGACCGGGAAATACGGATACAGGCTTAAAGAACGGTTCTGATTTGAATCGTTGCGTACCGTCAGCTGCCATAACTCCAGCGGTTGATCCGGCGTTAAGGTTAATAGCCATTCGACAGTTAAACCGGAGTCCAGCGTCAGCTGCCAGCGGATATCCGATTGGCCTGCTGAAAACACAAAATCTTGTGCTTCTTTGCGCACCGGCTCGTAAGGCACAGACCAAATTTCACCGCTGTTTTCATCTTTGATATACACAAAACGGCCCGGATGATGAGCGTAATAAGGCTGCTCCGGCTGCATAAAAGTTTTGGCTTCTAAGTTCGGTGCATGGGCATATTTGGCAGGTTCTGGCTGCATAAACTGCGCTGTGGCGTAACCACGGCAGTTTTGCTGGATCATCATCACCTTGTTCCATAAAAAAGCTGCAGCCTGTGGCATCGCAGTGGCGCTGTACAATTCATAACGCTGGCCGTTTTCTGTGGCTTGCATCAACTTTTTCATAGTTACTCCGACACTCCGACTGCTTCATTTTTTACAAAGGGTGCTGATTTACGCTGGTCCAGTTCCTGTTGAATGGTCAGCAATTGTTTTTCATCTAAATGGTAAAAGCGCATCACAAAAGCAGCCAAAAAGGCTACTAAGCCAGGGATCACGGACACCATGAGTAAAATACCCATTTGTGAGCCCGCACTTTGTTCAGTGTTGGCGACATAACCTATCAGTGCCAATAACCAGCCAATCACAGCGGACGCTATAGCACCGCCGAGTTTTTGTGAAAAGGTAGCGGCTGAAAAGGTCATAGCTGTAGCTCGGCGGCCAGTGCGCCATTCGTTGTAATCTGCAGTGTCGGCATACA
The DNA here is from genome assembly GCF_029269265.1 of Rheinheimera sp. 1928-s. Taxonomy (GTDB): domain Bacteria; phylum Pseudomonadota; class Gammaproteobacteria; order Enterobacterales; family Alteromonadaceae; genus Pararheinheimera. The sequence goes on along the minus strand of NZ_JARIXP010000001.1, from coordinate 170,308 downwards.
TAGAGAAAGCCAGTGGCGACTTAGGCCCTAATACAAAACCTATAGCCAGGTTGATAGCAAAAATTAAACCCACCTCGTCGGCTGGGACAAAAAACAAGCTGATAGAAAATAGTCCGGCCAGGCTCATCAGCAGCATCATCAGCGGCTTTTTATCCATAAACTTGGTCATTAAGGGCGTAGATGCCGCACCTAAAGCCAAAGCAAACATGTAAGAGGATAAAAACTCGCCGACCAGCTCAGGCCGCTCCACATAGTATTTAAAGTAATACACGCCACTGCTGGCTCTCATAGTGATAGTGATCATAATGATCAGCGCCAGGCTAAACAGCACCAGCCAGGGTTTGTTGTTTTTTAAATCCAGTAAATCCTGCATCACAGCGCTGTTGTTTTCGCTGACCGGCTGAATACGTTCTTTGGTGCTGGCAAAAGTGAACATAAACAGCAAAGCAGCAGCTATACCAAACACGCCCATAGTCAGCTGCCAGCCTAAGATTTCATCGCCCTGACCTAATAAAACCACCAGCTTAGGGGTTAAATAAGTCACCAGAATACCGCCGGTAAAGCCGCCAATAAAACGGAAGCTAACTAAAGTCGTGCGTTCCTGACTATTACGGGTCATCACACCAGACAAGGCTGAATAAGGAATATTAATAGCAGTGTAAGTCAGCATCAGCAGGCTGTACGTACAATAAGCCCATACCAATTTACCGCCTGGGCCTAAGTCTGGTGTGCTATAGGTCAACACCCCAGCACCAGCTAAAGGCAAAGCCAACCACAATAAATAAGGCCGGAACTTACCAAAACGGCTTTTGGTTCTGTCGGCTATAGCGCCCATCATAGGGTCAGTAAAGGCATCGATGATTTTAGTGATCAGCATCATGGTGCCGGCGGCAGCTGCTGAAATACCAAACACATCGGTGTAGAAAATTAATAAAAAGGCAGAGATATTAGCCCAATAGAAGTTAAAACCCATATCGCCCAGGCCATAACCGACTTTTTCGCGCAGCTTTAGCCTGTCTTGAGGTACCGCAGTTTCTGTTGTCACTTTGTCACCCTGTCGTTGTTCTGTTGTTTTGATTCGCAGATTTATTGACCATGCGCCAGCCACTAATGGCCAGTCGTGATCACTTGTTATAGTCGTTGTTCTGTTTTTAATACGACCTGTAGCATCAGTTCGTTGACGCTTTGACTGATATCCAGGCACAGCACATCAGGCTCTTGATCTACCGATTCCATAGTCGCCAGCTGGCTTTGCAGCATAGACACCGGCATAAAATGATTTTGTCGTTGTGCCAGCCGCTCAGCCAGTAATTCAGCACTGCCTTGTAAATAGATAAACTGTGGCCGGAGCGCCGCCTGACGAATACGCTCACGATGCGTGCGGATTAAACCTGAATAGCTCAATACCACAGCCTGTTGTTTGGCGGCGCACTCTTGCAAAGCAGCACATAAACGGCTCACCCACTGGTCACGCATTTCACTGGTAATAGGCCTGCCTGACGCCATCATTTGTTTGGCCTCAAGGCTATGAAAATCATCCCCTTCGAGATAGTGCCAACCCAGTTGCTCTGCAAGGCGCAAAGCCAGCGTAGATTTGCCGCTGCCGGCCACGCCCATAATGATCAGACTTTGGCAGCTTTTTAAATGAGGAGCATGGCTAACATTCTCTTCATTGCCTGAATTGCTTACCTGCAGCCCTGTTGGATCCTGTTGCATCAGATACGATCACACCTTCCATAAAATGTGGCCTCAGCTTAATTCAGATAAAATGATAGCGCAACCATTTTGACTCAAACTAAGCTTTCAGTTATTGTTTTTTAAAAATAATGAGAATGGTGCGATGAATAAAAAACCTAACCTGAAAGATGTGGCAAAAGTAGCCGGTGTCAGCGCCATTACAGTGTCGCGCGTGCTAAGCAATCCGGATAAAGTGTCAGAAAAACTGCGGACAAAAGTTGAACAGGCTGTGCATGAAATTGGTTATATCCGTAACCATGCTGCCAGTGCTTTGGCTTCACGTCGCTCAGGTGTGATTGCGGTTATCATTCCATCATTATCTAACATAGTTTTTAATGATGTTTTGCAGGGCATTTACAGCGCGGTGAAACAACATCATCTGCAGGTGGTATTGGGTGATTGCCATTATTCACCACTGGAAGAAGAAAAACTGATCGCCACTTTACTGAGCCAGTCGCCTGAAGGTTTTATTTTAACAGGCACAGATCAAACCGATTACGCCCGCAAATTACTACAGCAATCTGGTATTCCTATAGTGCAACTGATGGAACTCAGTGACTGCCCTATTGATATGAATATTGGCTTTTCGCATTTTAATGCGGGTGTCGATATCACCAAGCACTTGCTGCAAAAAGGTTATCGCAAACTGGGCTTTTTGGGTGCCCGTATGGACACCCGTACCCAACAGCGTTTAGCTGGTTTTAAAAAGGCGATAGCGGACTTTAAACAGCCTTGTCAGAGTTATGTGGTGACCACCACTCAGTCTTCGTCAATCCGCTTAGGTGGTCAATTGTTGCAAGCCGTGATGGCTGAATCTCAAGGCCAGTGTGATGCAGTGTTCTGCTGTAACGACGATTTAGCCTTAGGTGCTTTGTTTGAAACCAAACGGATGAACCTGAAAGTACCAGCTGATATTGCCATTTGTGGTTTTAACGATTTAGAAGCTTCAGCTTTGGTCGAACCCGCCATAACCAGCGTCGCCTCACCGCGTTTTGAAATGGGCCWGCAAGCAGTTGAATTACTAATGACAGCTTCAGGACAGGACAAAACCCATAAACCACCTATAGATGTGGGTTATCGCATAGTGGAACGAGCTTCGACTTAATTCCTCAGTTATTTTTTCGTATTTTCGACATACAGTCCCAAAAAAAGTACCAGCCGAAGCTGGTACTGATACCCCAATAACCGGGAGAACCCGGACTCGCACAGTCCAGGAGACAAGGGTGAAACATGGTGTACTTTCGTTGCTGAAGCTGCAGCTTTGCTGATGCTATCAACAAAGCCCATGATCAATTCAGGCCAAAGACGGGCGACCATAAAGGCCGCCCCTATAGCATCAATTATTCAAAAGCGACGTTAAAACGAACACCAAAGGTACGTGGTGATTGCCACATAAAGTTAGGTACTGCGTCACCGTGAGTACGGCCTTGATCGCTCTTAATATCGCGGTCAGTGAGGTTATTCACAAAAGCTTCGGCTGACCAGCTGCCCTCTGAAGGTTCATAGGCCAGGCTTAAATCCACTTTGGCATACGCATCCTGACGGTCAATATCAGCAGCATAAGGCAGATTTCTGAAGCCATCAGGTCTGTCACCACGGTTGGCCGGGTCAAACCATACTTCGCTGGTGTAACCGACACGAACTCTTGGTGTTAAGGTAGCGCCGCTTTCCAGACCTACAAAATGTTCGTAATTCACAGAAGCAGAAAACTCCGGTGCCATCACTAAATGATTACCGCTGAAATCCAGCAGGTTAGGCAATGCAGGGTTACCTGCAGATGGGTTAAAAACTAAACCATCGCTGCCGTATTTTGAGTCTGTCGTCAGGAATTCATCGTAGGTTGCATCCAGAATAGACACTGAGCCACTTAACTCGCCGTTTTCAGTCACTAACCAGCGGCCTTCCAATTCCAGACCATTAATGGTGGCTTTACCTGCGTTGGTTTTACGCAGTAAGTCAGCACCAGTGTTGGTGACTACGTTGCTGGTGACTTGTAAATCGGTGTATTCAGTGCTGAACAGTGCTGCAAATAACTGCAAAGTACCGTCCAGGAACAAACCTTTCATACCCAGTTCAATACTGGTGTTTTCTTCTGGTGCTACATAAGCAGCAGTGCCTGCGGCTTCATTGTTATTGCCCGCGATAATGGCATCCAGATCAGCCTGCGTGAAAGGACCAGTGCCTTTATAGGTGCCGCCATCCTGAATAGTGCCGGATTTAAAGCCAGTGGCGTAAGAGGTGTAGAACATCACATTGTCCGTCATGTCCCATTCCAGACGAGCCATACCTGTGGTTTTGCTCCACTCTGGGCTGGTGTCGTTGTAGGTATCTACCCAACACTGACCAGGTTGCACCAGGAACTTATTCGGAGCCAGACCATTCAGCAAACCATCCGGGTCTAATGCGCCGATATAATCCTGATTAGGATCCATCACTTCAGTACGTTTCTCATCAGGACACATGATGTTACGACCACCTTTGTCCCAGCGTTTATCTTCGGTGTAACGTAAACCCGCACTGATACGCCAATCGTCTGTCAGTTTATAGGTAGACTGGGCATAAATACTGTTCGACTCTAAACCACGATCAGGCTGACGGTAGGTAGACCACAGATTTGGGTTAGGAGTAGTACCGCCCTCGTAATCCACGTCTGGGTGCACTATGTCAAAAATAGTGTTGTTGTTTTCTTTGAAGTAGAAGTAACCCACCATCCATTGAAAACGCTCTGAGTCATCATTTTTTAACTGTAATTCGTGTTGAGTAGCTTGGTGATCACACTCCACACAACCGCCCCATTCGTACTTGGTCAGACTCCAGGTTCTGTCCCATACTGATTCACGGGACGTATCTGTATAACCACCTATGTACGAAAGTTGCAGGCCTGAATCGAAATTGTAGTTGGCTCTGGTGCGGAAACTGTCGCTGGTCGCATGGTTAAAACCTGGTTCCTGCACGTAAGAACTGCGATCTGAACCACCGGTAATAGTTGGGATATTGCCCGTGCCATTGTCGGTGAAGTTTTCATAAGATAAGGTTAAATCAAACTTGTCTGAAGGCTGGTAAAAAGCACTGAAACGCGAAGCAGCCAGATCAGTAGAACCGTATTTTTCGCCCATGGCTGAGCCCGGCAGGAAATCCACTACACCTTCTGATTGATCCACAGCAGCGGCAACACGCACAGCTAAGGTATCGCTGACCGGAATATTGACCATGCCACGCATAGCACGGCGGTCATAGTTGCCTAAAGTGATTTCAGCGTTGGCATCAAAACCATCCAGACGGGCTTTAGCCGTGTGTAAGTTCACTACACCACCAGTGGCGTTGCGGCCAAATAAGGTGCCTTGTGGGCCTCGTAAAATTTCAGCACCTTCTAAATCAAACATCAGCGCAGAAGCGCCTTGAGAGCGGGCTGAATACACACCGTCAATGTGGAAAGCGACAGCAGGGTCGCCGCTTTCGGTTTGGTCGGAAGAGCCAATACCACGCACATACACCATAGGGGTATTTTGGGTGCCGTTTTGAGCAATTTGTAAACTAGGCACTATGCCCTGTAAATCATCCAGCTGGGCCACATGGTTTTTGTCCAGAGTCTTCTGGTCAAAGGCAGTAACTGCAAGCGGAGTTTCACGTAAGGTGGTTACCCTTTTGGTCGCGCTGATCTGAATTACTTCAATAGCACGGCCTTCATCATCTTTGCCTTCACCGGTATTTGTGGTTGCTGCAACTTGTGCTGCCACACCAAAAGCGCTGAAGAGCGCCAGCGTAGTGAGTAAGTACGACGGTTTTAATTTTAAGACTTTCACTTTGATTCCCCTATCCTGTCTGTTTATTCTTTTTGTCAGCATGACAGCGCTAACACCTGTTGATTTTTTTTATGTGGTATCTGTTCAAGCGATTAAAAATCCAGGGCACATCCTGATTTGATTGCTGTTTGGATTGATTTCGTTCGCTTACTGGTAATACCAAGCCTAAGCTAGGGCGATAAATTAGCCGCAGAAAAATGATTGCGCAACCATTATTTAGATCTTTTTTGTGAAAACAAGCTGGGAGCCAGATCTTTTACGACAGAATACGACTAAGGTCGTAGTTGAATTTACAGGCAGGTTTTGTATTTATTTTCATCAGAACAAAGTACAACAAAGCAGAAAAATAGAAATGATAGCGCTATCAATTTTGTGCGGAAAAGAATTTCGGTCAGAGTAAAGTGAAGGCTGATTGCTTCATTTCACTCTGACCGAAGTATTTATTTGGCTATTTGCTTTTTCTGCAAAAAGGCTTTATCCAAGGCGAGGAATACCACTGGTGTGGTTAATAAAGTCAGTACCTGGCTAAAAGCCAAACCGCCCACTACAGCCACACCTAAAGGCACGCGCAGTTCGGCACCAGTACCAAAGCCCATCATTAAAGGCACTGCTCCTAAAATAGCGGCTAAGGTGGTCATCATAATAGGGCGGAACCTTACTAAGCAGGCCTGATGAATCGCCTCTTTCGCCGACAAACCTTGCTCACGCTGGGCTTGCAACGCAAAGTCGACCATCAGAATGCCGTTTTTCTTCACTATACCTATCAACAAGATAATGCCGATCAGCGCCATGATGGAGAAATCCAGCTGCCAGATCCAGAGCAACAAAATGGCTCCTATAGCAGCAGATGGCAGAGTGGACAAAATAGTCAGAGGGTGAACAAAACTCTCGTACAACACGCCCAAAATGATATACACAGCTAACAAAGCCGTGAAAATCAGCAAGGGCTGAGTGGCCAAAGAATCCTGAAAAGCCTGAGCTGCGCCCTGGAAAGAACCAGACACCGAGCCAGGCATTTGTAATTCGGCACGGGCTTGTTCCAGAACTTCAACAGCCTCACCCAATGAAATACCTGCAGCCAGGTTAAAGGATAAAGTAGCTGCTGGTTGCATGCCATTGTGTGCAATCACCACTGGACCACTGGTGGCTGGCAATACTTTAGCAAAAGCCAATAAAGGCACCATTTGCCCTGTAGTAGGAGAACGTAAGTGGAAATAATTAAGGCTTTCTGCTGTGCCACGTTGTGCCGGGTCCAGCTCCAGTATCACATTGTACTGATTGGTTTCGGTCTGATATTCGTTGATCTGACGCTGACCAAAGGCGTCGTACAAAGCCTGATCCAAATCAGCAGCGGCAAAACCTAAACGCGCCGCTTCCTGCCGGTCCAGTTCCAGCTTGATAATATTGGCGTCCCACTGTAAGTCGTTGGATAAGTCAGTAAATATCGGGTTTTGCCGTAATTTAGCCGTTAACGCCTGAGTCCAGGTAGCCAACTCTTCACTGCTTAAGGCTTTGAGTACATAACTGTACTGAGCACGACCAGGCCCTGCCCCCAGGTTAATATCCTGAGCGGCCCGTAAAAACACCTGAAAACCAGGAATTTGCGCAAACTGTGGTCGTAAGCGGTCAATAATTTCACTGGCGCTGGCATCCCGATCATCAGGATCGCTTAATACGATCCAAACCCGACCAGAGCCAGTCGAGTTATTGCCACCTGCCAGGTGGTTAAAACCTGTAATATCCGGATCTTTTTTCAGGATAGCTTCCATTTGCTTATGTTTAGCCACCATATCTTCGTAAGGAATATCTGAAGCAGCCTGAGTGATACCTATAACAAAACCTGTGTCCTGTAGCGGAAAAAAGCCTTTAGGAATGGCCATAAAACTGGCGACACTGCCTGCCACTGTCAGAAAAAACACCCCAAGCATAATTTTCTGATGGTCCAAAGCCCAGGTCAGCACTGTGTCATAACGTTTTACTAAGCGGTCAAAAAAACCAGGATTGTCCGGGTCATGCGCTGGCGCTTTGTCCATAAAAAGCGAAGCTAAAGTCGGAGCCAAGGTTAAACACACCACCACCGAAATCAGAATGGCCGCCGCCGCTGTTAAAGAAAACTCCAGAAACAACTTGCCGATAATGCCGCCCATAAACAGCAGCGGAATAAAAGCCGCCACCAAAGACACGCTGATCGACACCACAGTAAAACCAATTTCTTCTGCCCCTTTGAGCGCCGCTACTCTTTTGGTTTCGCCCGCTTCTAAGTGCCGGTGAATGTTTTCAATCACTACTATGGCATCATCAACAATAAAACCTACGGCTATGACAATAGCCACCAGCGTCAGGTTATTCAGACTAAAGCCAACCAGATACATAAAAGCACAGGTGCCAATCAAGGACACCCCAAGCACAGCAGAGACGATCAGGGTGGCCGACCATTGCCGTAAAAACGCCGCCATCACAGCTATAACCAGCACCACGGCTATAGCCAGTGTCAGTTCTACTTCATGCAAAGAGGAGCGAATAGTACGGGTTCTGTCGTTAAAGACTTCAACTTTTACATCGGCAGGCAAAGCGCTGGTCAGCTGGGGTAAAGCGGCTCTGATGCGATCCGCTGTTGCCACTATATTAGCGCCAGGCTGACGACGGATAATGAGCGCCACACCTGATTCGCCATTGGGCCAAATCTGCACAAAATCGTTTTCAGCACCCAGTTTCACTGTGGCTACATCACGCAAATACACAGGAGAACCATCGGTATAACTGATAATCAGATCGGCGTATTCGTCGGCAGAAAAAATTTGATCATTGACCGCCAGAGTAGACACTCTGTTGTCACCAAACAAAGCACCTTTGGGCAAATTAACGCTGGCTCTTTGCACTGCGGTGCGAATATCTGCCAGGGTTAAACCCGCAGCAGCTAAAACTTCAGGTCTGGCCTGAATACGAATAGCAGGTTTTTGCTGACCGCCAATAAAAACTTCACCTACGCCATTAATCTGCGTCATCTGGCGCGCTAACACGGTTTCGGCTAAATCACTGATTTCAGTGCGGGACAAAGTTTCAGAGGTTACACCAATAATCAGAATAGGACTGTCAGCAGGGTTCACCTTACGCCAGGTCGGTAAATTAGGCATATCAGGCAAACGCCCGGCCGCCTGATTCAGTGCGGCTTGCACTTCCTGAGCTGCGCTGTCGATATCTTTTTCCAGTACAAACTGCAAAGTGATATTGACTGAGCCTAAAGCGCTACTGGATGTCATTTCAGTAATACCAGGCACCGAACTTAACGCTACTTCCAAAGGCGTTGCGACTGAGGATGCCATGGTTTCAGCGCTGGCGCCAGGCAAGCGGGCATCCACCTGAATGGTGGGAAAATCAGCTTCAGGTAAAGGTGCTATAGATAAACGTGGAAAGGCCAATATACCTAACAACACTAAAGCGAATGTCAGTAACACTGTGCCTATAGGGTGATCCATACACCAGGCATACAGACTGCGGCTTTTCATGCTTAGTGCTCCGTAGCTGCTGTTTGAGCTGCATCAATCAGAACTTTCAGCTCCGAGCCTCTGCGTAATCGGCTCTGTCCATCCACTACCACCTGCTGACCTGCAGCAACTCCAGTCACCACTACCAGGCCTTTATCCTGCAATACCACATCAACGGCTGCAGTAGCAGCTTTGCCTTGATCATCAATCCAGACAAAAGTGCCTTCAGGTCCTTGCTGTAAGGCTTTAGCCGGGATAGTTAAGGCGTTCTCTAATACCTTACTTTGCAGTGCGATCACCACAGACTGGCTTGGCCATAAGGCCGAATCCGGATTCGCAAAATCAGCTTTCACTCTGATAGTACCACTGGCAGAAGCCACCCTATTGTCCACTACTGTCAACTGGCCCTGAGCTAAGGGATCCGCCCCTTCTTTTAAATAAGCCAGCACTGGCACAGTTTGTTTTTGCCTGATTTGTTGCATCAAGAGCTGTAACTCGGCTAAACGCGACTGAGGTAACGCAATTTCAATACTGATAGGGTCTAGCTGGACCACAGAAAACAAACTGGTCGCATCACTGGTTCGCACATAGTTACCGGCATCCACATTACGAATACCAACCTGACCTGCAATAGGCGACACAATTTGAGTAAAAGACAACTCCACTTGCTGGGCATGAATAGTGGCTTGCACACTACGCAGTTCAGCTTCTAACTGCTGGACTGTTGCTTGTTGCTGATCGGCCATTTGTGCCGATACCGCCTGATCTTTGCGCAAATTCTGATAACGTTTTAAATCCAGTCGTGCTACATCCAGCTGCGCCTGAACCACAGAAAGCTGAGCTTTAGCTTGTTCAAGCGCTGCTTTAATGCTGCGATCGTCAATCACAGCCAGTAGATCTCCAGCTTTCACCAACTGGCCCTCTTCCACCAGAATGCGCTGCAATACACCATCGACCTGCGGACGTATTTCAACACTTTGTTGGGCTTTCACCTGACCTATGGCTCGGATCCAGACCGGCACAGCCTGCTGTTGCACCACAGCTGTTTTGACAGGTACAGCCGGGCTTTGTTGCGCCGCAGCAGTACAGCTCAGCCATAGGCCGGACAGCATCACTAGCTTTACCAATTTCATGCAAAAACTCCGTTTGATTCAGTGACAATAAACAGCCTGTGCAGCCCACTTAGCATAGCCAGTGCTATTTGGAAGTAGCAGGCTATTTCTTTAATTTATTCAGTATTTTGTACTATATCCGACAAGCTAAACGATTTAGGTTCTGCTAAGGATCAGGGAATGCGTTCAGCGGCAAAAAAAAACAGACCAGAGGAGCCATTCTCCGATCTGTATTTGTACTCCAGCTGAGCTATTTTCTTGTCATTTAATGTGCCACTGCTGTTTTTAGTTGCATCAGTCTCAAGCTGGTCGCGGCCACTATTCCAACAGTTGCCGCCAAAGCTAAAGTGAAAAATGTCTCGAAGTTTGGCGGCTGGTGCGATGCAAAAAAGCTAACCAAGCCTAAAAACAACCCCAATAAATTGTTCACGACTGGCATATAACGCAAAGACAACACCACAAGCGCCACCACAAAAACCACCAGGCTTAAAGTCGCCTCTCCTGTCAGCGGAGTTAAAACGCTGGTCAGTTGACCTGCCGCTATACCAATGGCTATTCCTATCCAGACCGTTAGCAAGTTAATCACACCATCTTTGGTTGTCATACCTCGGGTAAAAAACGCAATCCAGCCGATAAACATAGCCCAGACTGGCACTTGCAAAACCAGCGCACATAAAGTGGCTGCTGCTGTTGCTATAGTCGCTTCCCGCACTAAAGCCGTTAATTTCTGATTTAAACTCGTCATACTTCACCTCCTACGTGTTAATAACTGAATAGTGCAGGGATTAAATTGAAACCCTGAGTTTACGATCTACAGAAAAACTGCCACTGCCACGCACTGCGATATACAAAGCCAGAAAGGCCATCAGCGCCGGATATTCAATACCCCGGTCAATCCAGGGCCAGGTAGGGCCTAGCGCATAACAAATTCCGATCATTTGAATAGTGATGGCCAACGCAACAAGACGTGACCAGAGGCCGATAGCGAGCATCAATGCGCCAAGGGTTTCGAGCAGCATAACCAGAAAGGCTAACTGTGGAGCGAAAGGTAATCCCATTACATTTTGGATCAAATGGGTAGAGCCAGCCATAGGGTCGGCTATGGAGCCATGGGAGATCCCCAATGCCTTGGGCAGACCGTGAGTGAAGATCACAATGCCGAAAACAAAGCGCAGTAACGCATAAAAAGCGGGTTCAAGTTTGGTGTAAAAGCCCCCCAGAAAAGGAAAAATCAAACCTTCCTGAACGTCAGCCTTATCGTCAACCTTATCGTCAACAACGGCCGCTGAGTTGGTTTTAAATAGAGTCATTCGTTTTGCTCCTGAAGCTGTTGCTTTACACCATGCCGCCATTCACGCGGATCACCTGCGAGTTAATCCAACCCCCATCTGGGCCAGCTAACACAGACACCACAGCTGAAATATCTTCAGGCGTGCCCAAGCGTTCCAGCGGAGCCAGTTTCGCCATCTGTTGGATTAATTCGTCCGACTTGCCATTTAAAAACAGTTCTGTAGCCACAGGGCCTGGTGCTACAGCATTCACCGTAATGTTCAAGCCACGTAACTCGTTAGCCAGCACATGAACCAAAGCTTCGACTGCAGCTTTGGTGGCGCTATAAGGACCGTAACTTGGCAAGGCTTTTGCTATTACGCTGGTAGACAACGCAATAATGCGACCGCCTTGGTTGATATGGCGTGCTGCACTTCCCAGCACACAAAAGGCACCTGTTAAGTTGGTACGAACCAGCAGCTCAAATTGGTCTGTGCTGCAATCTGCGATAGGCACATTGGTCATAATTCCAGCGCTGTTCACCACGACATCCACCCGGCCAAAATGTGATTTTGCAGTAGCAAATAACTGCTCTACCGCTGCGGCATCTGCTACATCAGCTTGCACAGCAATGGCGTGGCCCCCGGCTTGCTGAATTTGTGCCACTACCTGCTCGGCCTTGTCCTGCCCTGCGGCATAATTCACAACTACAGCAAAACCATCCTCTGCTAAACGCAAAGCAATGGCTTTACCTATGCCTCTGGAGGCGCCTGTTACTACTGCGGTTTTGATTGAGGTCTTCATAGCTGTTCTCCCGATTGAGCCACCCCTGCGGTGTCTGAATGGGAGTTACTTTAGATTTACAAGATAGCTGGATAAATACACGAAAATTGATAACATAATTCAACCAGAGCGAACAATAACCCCAAAAGGCCGGTGAATGGACAAGTTCGATAGCTTAAAGCTGTATTGTAAAATCGTCGAATTGGGCAGTTTTACTCAGGCCGCCGGCGTATTACAAATCCCACGAGCTACTGCAACTTACGCCATGCAGCAGTTAGAGCAGCGCCTGAACAGTCGCCTGTTGGAACGCACCACCCGTCAGGTTAAACCCACTTTGGACGGTCAGGCGTTTTATCAGCGCTGTATTCGCATTTTGTCCGAATTAGACGACGCCGAAGCCAGCCTGAATACTGTTGCCGCCAACCCGGCTGGCTTATTACGTTTGGGTTTGCATGGAGTGCATGCAGCGCAAATTATTATTCCGGCTTTGCCACAATTCAGAGCACTGTATCCGAAGCTGGATATCGCCATCAGCACAGGTGACAGACTGGTAGATTTAGTTCGCGAAGGTATTGATCTGGTGGTGCGGATAGGTGTGCCCAAAGACTCCACTTTAGTGGGCAAAAAGCTGGCTGCTTTGCCACAGGTAGTCTGTGCCAGCCCTGCTTATCTGCAACAGCATGGTGTGCCTATGCAGCCGGAACAGCTGAGCCAGCATCAGGGGGTAGGCTTTTTCTCCAGTGATCACAATGTTAGCTACCCCTTTAGCTTTGTAATAGAAGGTGTAGAGCAGGATTTTCCGGCTAAAGGCTGGTTATCTGTCAATGACGCCGAATCATACACTGCCGCAGCTTTAGCGGGCTGTGGCATTATTCAGGTACCCAACTTTCGGATCAAACGCTATCTGGAGTCTGGCGATTTAGTGCAAATTCTAAGTCATCTGCAAAGCCCGGCTTTGCCTGTGCATGTGCTGTATCCGCAACATAACCAATTATCGCCACGGGTAAAGGTATTTGTTGAATGGGTCAGCGCTTTATATAAACAGAAATTTTCCACCGAAAAATAAGCAGCAAAGCAGACAAAACCGCCTATAGTTATTTAACCATTTATTAACAGGCGAGTTCAGGATGAAACCGCTTTTGTGTCTGTTGTTTTTGTGCAGTTTTACACTTCTGGCTCAACCCCAATGGCCGGAAGCCGATTGCGTGAAAGCAGCAAAAAAACTGCGGCAGTTGGAGCAAAAAATCAGTTCAGGGTACAGCCTCAAAGAAGCAGAACAATTAAGCCTGGAGCAACGCCTGCTGGAAAAACAGCTGGATCAGTTTTGCCAGAAACCAGTAACACCACAGATCAAACCAAAGAAAACCATCAAGGCTCCAACCACAACAGCCACACTGGATGATCTAGCCAAAGGCCCACAGCTATATGTCAGCTCAGTATCAGTCAAAGCACCTTATCAGGGCAAAAAACTACAGGCATGGCTGCAGTATTACACCGAACCTAAACAATGTTTTGGCGTACGTGACAGCAGGCAAATGGTCTGGTGTGTGGAGCAGCGCCAGCAAGCCAAAGCGAATTTTGAGCGACAATGGCAGCAAAAATTCGCACTATCGCAACCAGAATGATAAGCTCCGACCAGTTGAATTCTGGAGCATCCTTTTATGAACGCCTTAACTAAAGCCAACTTACAACTCTGGTGGTTTGGATTTCGTTATATTCCGCTGATTGGTTTTTGTAAGCCAAAAATTCTGGAATTAACAGACGCACGCACAGTGATCCGGATGCCGCATCATCGTCATACCAAAAACCATCTGGGCAGTATTTATTTTGGAGCTCTGGCTATAGGTGCCGATTTAGCCGGTGCTTTTTTAGTCTTTTACAAAGCACGACAGAAAAAGCTGAATATCCATTTTGCTTTTAAAGATGTGAAGGGGGAATTTTTAAAACGCCCTGAAGCAGCAGTGCATTTCATCAGCAACGACGGCGCTTTAATAGACCAGATGATCCAACAATCGCTGGATACGGGAGAGCGGATTAATCAGCCTGTTACTATTGATGTCACCTGCCCTTCGTTACATGGCGACGAACTGATGGCGAAATTCACCTTAACTTTGTCGGTGAAAGCCAAAAGCCGCTGATAGATCTTTGCTCTGGTGCATAAAGTAAAAATCCACAGTTTGTCTGTGGATTTTTAGCTTTAAGGAGCGACGCTCATCAAGCCCGAATTAGTCCTTAATGGGCAGAGGCGCATCGGGATGCACCAGGCCAAGCTGGCGCAGCTCACGCCAAAAATCTGCAGGCACTACCTCTTTTAACGCCGTGCTGTCTTCGATAATACGACCTGGTTTACTTGCTCCTGGGATCACAGCAGCCACTGCAGGGTTAGCCAAAACAAACTGTAAACCAGCAGCTTTCATACTGATGCCGTATCTGTCCGCCAACGCTTTAATATTTGCCACTTTGGTTAAGATGGCCTTCGAGGCCGGTGCATATTCAAAGTTCGGGCCGCCAACTAAAGCACCTGAGCTGTAAGGCCCACCGACTACTATACCCAAACCCCGTTCTGTGACTTTTGGCATCACCCGCTGCAAGGCCCTTTCATGGTCCAGTAAGGTGTAACGCCCAGCCAGTAAAAAACCATCAGGGCGAGGCTCTTCCAAATCCAGCAGCAGCTCTATAGGTTCGACTTTGTTGACGCCTAAACCCCAGGCTTTAATCACTCCTTCATCGCGCAGTTTATCCAGCACTTTAAAGGCACCTTTGCGGGCGCTTTCAAACATGCTGAGCCATTCATCACCAAAAAAATCCTGTGCAACATCATGCACCCAGACAATTTCTATATGATCGGTTTTTAACCGCTTCAGACTGTCTTCAATAGAGCGCATCGTTGCATCTGCTGAATAGTCGTTGACGATTTTATTTGGCCGGCCGTATTTAAACACGTCGCTTTTTTCACCTAAATCACGGGCACTGATATCTTCAACTTCATCCAGCACCAGCCGGCCCACTTTGGTGCTAATCACATAGTCCTGCCGCGGCTTGTCTGCCAGCGCATCGCCCATACGGATTTCTGCCAGACCTGCACCATAAAAGGGTGCATTATCAAAATAACGGATACCGTCATTCCAGGCCGCATCTACAGTAGCTCGTGCTTCCTGCTCAGGAATATCGCGGAACATATTGCCGAGCGGCGCCGTACCAAAACCAAGCTTGCCTGGAAGAATATCTATTAGTGCCATTTTTTGCTCCTTTGTCTTCGAACAGACTCAATCTCTATGAACAATTAAAATTCAATCCAGGCAGTATGCCAGCACAACTATGACCTATTGATGATAATAGTCAGGCAGGATCACAGTGAAAAAAACTATCAGCTGTTGGCAGCGCAGCAGTGATGCGGCTAAAATCGCCTTTTGATTGTAGAAGGTGGCAGGCATGCAGGACTTATTAGGTAACTTATTTATTATTTCAGCGCCAAGCGGGGCGGGAAAATCCACGCTGATTAATGCGCTGTTAAAGCAACATGCCGATATGCAGCTGAGTGTGTCTCATACCACCCGCTCTCCACGTCCGGGCGAAAGTAACGGCGTGCAGTATCATTTCACTGATATTCCAGCCTTTAAGCAGCTGATTGAACAAGAGCAGTTTATTGAATGGGCTGAAGTTTTTGGCAATTATTACGGCACATCCAAAGCCGCTCTGACCGATAAACTGGCGCAGGGGATAGATGTGTTTTTAGATATCGACTGGCAAGGTGCCCGCCAAATTAAACAGCAACTGCCTTTTGTCACCAGCATTTTTATTCTGCCGCCCAGTGTGGAAGCTTTAGAGCAACGGCTGAATCAGCGTGGCCAGGATAGTGCAGAAGTCATTGCAGGCCGCATGGCCAAAGCCCGCGATGAAATCAGTCATGCCGATGAATACGATTATTGGGTGGTGAATGATGATCTGGAGCTGGCGTTGCAGCAGTTCTCCGGCATTATTCAGACTCAACGCTTAAAGCAGCAGAAGCAGGCAATACGGCAACAGAAGTTAATTTCTGGCCTGTTGGCGAACGAAACGAAATAGAGTAGACTATGCGGTCTTTATTCAGACCCAGATTAACCGGAGTGGCAGATGGCTCGCGTAACAGTTGAAGATGCAGTAAATAAAATTGGTAACCGCTTTGATTTAATTCTGGTGGCCTCACGTCGTGCCCGTCAGTTAGCTGTTGAAGGCAAAGAGCCAATGGTTGACCCGGAAAACGATAAGTCTACTGTGGTTGCCTTACGTGAAATCGAAAAAGGTTTTATCACCAACGGTATTCTGGACCAGCAAGAACGTCGTGAACAGTTACAGCAAGAAGCGTCAGAAATGGCTGCTGTTGCTGCAATTATCGGTTCTGACGAATAATCTGAGCTGCACCCTCTGCCAACGGTATCCGGCCGTTGGCAATAACTCGAAATCCACGTATATTCAAAGGAACACGCCAAAGCGTTGTGCGTATTGGGGAGTTTCGGATGTATCTGTTTGAAGGCCTGAAAAATCAAATCAGTGCTTACCTGCCAGCTGAGCAGGTCGTTCTGGTGCAACAGGCTTATGTTGTCGCCCGCGACGCGCACGCGCCACAAATTCGCTCCAGCGGCGAACCTTATATTACTCATCCTGTTGCAGTTGCCAGTATTCTCGCCGAAATGCGGATGGATTACGAAACTTTAATGGCGGCGTTACTGCATGATGTGATTGAAGACACGCCTGTTAGCAAAGAAGATTTAACCCGTCTGTTTGGTGAAACGGTTGCCGAACTGGTGCAGGGTGTCAGTAAACTCGACAAAGTAAAATTTAAAGACATCAAAGAGTTCGAAGTTACCAACCTGCAAAAAATGTTTATGGCGATGACGCAGGATATCCGCGTCATTCTGATTAAACTGGCCGACCGCACTCATAATATGCGCACCATAGGTGCACTCAAACCAGAAAAGCGCCGTCGTATTGCCCGTGAAACGTTAGAACTCTACGCCCCAATTGCCAACCGTTTAGGTATTCACAATATTAAAAACGAGCTTGAAAACTGGGGCTTCCGCGCTTTATACCCAATGCGTTATCGCGCTTTGGAAACGGCAGTGAAGCAGGCCCGCGGCAATCGCAAAGAAATTATTGAACGCATTCAATCAGAAATCGAACAGCGTATTAAAGCAGCTGGTATTGAAGCTGAAGTCGCAGGCCGTGAAAAACATCTGTATAGCATTTATCGTAAGATGAAAAGCAAAGAGCTGATGTTTAACGATGTGATGGATATTTACGGTTTCCGTGTGCTGATTAACAGCATCGACAACTGCTATCGCGTTTTAGGCGTAGTGCATAACTTGTTTAAGCCTATTGAAAGCCGCTTTAAAGACTATATCGCCATTCCAAAACAAAACGGTTACCAGTCTTTGCACACCTCCCTGATTGGTCCACATGGTATTCCGGTGGAAATTCAGATGCGTACCCGTGAAATGGATGAAATGGCCGACAAAGGGATAGCGGCGCACTGGTCCTATAAAGGCGCTGGCGAAAACAAAAATACCACGGCGCAAATCCGTGCTCAGCGCTGGATGCAAAGCTTACTTGAGCTGCAACAAAGCTCGGGCAATACCTACGAATTTGTTGAAAACGTCAAATCTGAGCTCTATCCGGATGAGCTTTATGTGTTTAGCCCTAAAGGCCAGATTGTTGAATTACCTATAGGTGCCAATGCGGTCGATTTTGCCTACACAGTGCATACCGACATAGGTAACAGATGCGTCGGTGCCCGGGTGGATCGTAAACCTTATCCACTGAACAAACCTTTGGAAACTGGTCAGACGGTAGAAATCATTACCAGCCCTGGTGGTAAACCTAATGCCAACTGGCTGAACCATGTAGTCACCAGCCGTGCAATCTTAGGTATTCGTAACTACCTGAAGAAACAGCAATTGAGTGAAGCTGTAGGTTTGGGCCGCCGTCTACTGACCTCAGCTTTGGGTGACGTTAAACTGGAAAATATTCCACCAGAACGTATTGAGCAGGTACTGCAAAGCACCACGCAAAAATCGCTCGATGAACTGCTGGTTGAAATTGGCTTAGGTAATCAGCTGCCTATAGCAGTAGCACGGCGTTTAATGGGTGGTTTTGATTCTGGCGAAGAAGCTTTACCAGCAGAAAATCCGGCCAATCAAAAAACCAAAGCTTTTATTATTGGCTCTGAAGGTATGTTACTCACCTTCGCCAAATGTTGCCGCCCTATTCCGGGTGATGAAATTGCAGCCAACGCCACACCAGGCAAAGGCCTGAACGTACACAGAGTGGAATGCCGCAATATTCGTGGCTGGGAAAAAGAGCCGGGTAAATACTTCCCGGTGAAATGGGATAAAACCGGCGATAAACAGTTTTTATGTGATATCCGGGTCTTTATTGTTAACCAACCTGGTGTGTTGGCCAAACTAACGACAGTGATAGCCTCACAGGATTCCAATATTCAAGACTTGTCGACC
This sequence comes from Rheinheimera sp. 1928-s, assembly GCF_029269265.1. GTDB lineage: Bacteria > Pseudomonadota > Gammaproteobacteria > Enterobacterales > Alteromonadaceae > Pararheinheimera. The sequence goes on along the minus strand of NZ_JARIXP010000001.1, from coordinate 151,628 downwards.
GACGACAGAGACACAGGCGAATACGTGATTAAAATCACCTTGTCTGTGCGTGACCGTATTAATTTAGCCAACGTCATGCGCAAAATTCGTGTTCTGCCTGAAGTACTTAAAGTTTACAGAAGGAAATAATTTTTATGTCAAAAGTGATCATCAGTACAGATAAAGCCCCTGCCGCTATTGGTACCTACAGTCAGGCCGTCAAAATTGGCACCACTGTGTATTTATCTGGTCAGATCCCTTTAGTGCCAGAGACTATGCAAATGGTGTCTGAAAATTTCGCTGAACAAACCCAGCAGGTATTTGAGAACCTGGCTGCAGTTTGTCAGGCCGCTGGCGGCAGTTTAAATGATATGGTCAAAGTGAATATTTTCCTGACTGACTTATCCAACTTCGCGACCGTCAATGAAATCATGAGCAAACACTTCAGTGCCCCTTATCCGGCTCGAGCAGCGGTTCAGGTGAGTGCTTTACCTCGTGGCGCTCAGGTTGAGATTGATGGCGTGATGGAAGTCCCTTCCACTAACTAGAGCAAGCGCTGCTTCGGTCCTGTAAGGCGAACTGAGTGAATAAGATCCTGTGTTGTGTTTTGCTGTTGATACTACCCCGTATTACGGCTGCTGCAGAGACACCAGTGCTCACCTGGTGTCTGGATCATTTTTCGCGTTTTCATGCCTATGAAACAGGTAAAGCTCCGTACGGCCCTTCTGTAGATTTAATGCAGGAACTGGCTAAACGCGCCGGGTTCAGGTTGCAATTCAGTCCTAAAACGCCCTCCGCCCGCTGCCTCCGCCAAATGCAAACTGGCGAGGCGGATTTAATGAGTAATCTGAATTTCACTGAAGAGCGTGCTGAATTTATTTATCTGATGCCCTATAACGAACGCATTCCGGAATCCCTGTATTTAAAAGCTGGCGATCACCGACAGATCCGCCAGTTCAATCAGTTAGAGTCTTTAACTTTAGCCACGGTGCGTAATTACACTTATCACCCCAGCCTGATGCAACTGATCAAAAGCTCTAAACGCCATGTTGAAATTGACAGTATAGAAACAGGCTTTGAAATGCTGCTGCGCGATAGGGTGGACGGTTTGATAGTGCCCACGCAAAGCTCTTTGGATGTCATAGCAGACCGACCTGAACTGCATTATCAGTTTAAAAAAGCTCATGTGGATTTCTCTGTGGTAGAAAAGCGTTTTATCAACATTGGTTTATCGAAAAAGAGCCAGCATTTGGCGCTGAAAGGCCGCATCGAAAAAGCTATAGAATCCATGATAAAAGACGGCACGGTAAAAAAACTATACGCTTTTGATCCACTCAAACATGGCCCAACTTACCTGGCTGGCTCACAACCCGAACAGCAAAAGTAGCCCTGAAACATAGCTAAAACAGTTCTGTGGCTATGCCTCCTGTCAATCACAGGTTAAACTGTCTGTTATCAGCCACTTAGCTTGGTCTTTCTTTTGACAGTAACAGCACTGGATAGCATCTCAATCAGCCAGTTGAAAGGTGTTGGCGCCAAAGTCAGTGAACTGCTGCATAAACTGGGCATTCAAAGCGTGCAGGATTTGTTGTTTCATCTGCCATTACGTTACGAAGATCGTACCCGCCTTTATCCCATCGCCGACTTATGGCCACAACAAACTGCGACAGTGCAAGGCGAAGTGATCAGCAGCGAAATTACCTTCGGTAAAAGACGCAGCTGGCTGGTGTCCATCCGCGATGGTTCAGGCCACTTAACTTTACGCTTTTTCCACTTTAACGCAGCACAAAAAAATGCCGTCACGCCTGGTGTCACCTTAAGGGTATTTGGTGAAGTAAAAAGGGGCATGCGTGGTTTTGAAATGATGCATCCGGAATACAAAGTATTAAAAGACGGCTTTGATCAGGATGTGGCTGAAACCCTGACCCCCGTTTACCCAAGCACCGAAGGTTTAAAACAAAACAGCTGGCGTAATTTAACTGACGCCGCTTTGCAATTACTGCAGCGCAGCAGTCCGACCGAATACTTAGCACCAGTACTCGACCAAAACAGCTGGTCTTTGTCTGATGCGCTGTTTTATCTGCACAGGCCACCACCAGATGCATCCTTGCAACTGCTGGAACAAGGCCAACATCCGGCACAGCAGCGGCTTATTTTTGAAGAATTGGTCGCGCAGCAACTGTCGATGCTGCAATTACGTCAGCAATGCCGGGGGCAACAAAGTCGCAGCTTTGTGGTCGAAGAAACTCAGAACCAAGAGTTTTTAGCGGCCTTACCTTTTGCTCCAACTGGCGCGCAGCAGCGGGTGATCCATGAAATCCGTCATGATTTAGCGCAGACCGAACCCATGTTACGTTTAGTACAAGGCGATGTAGGCTCTGGTAAAACCTTGGTTGCGGCGTTATCGGCTTTAACTGTGTTAAGCCGTGGAGCTCAGGTGGCGTTGATGGCGCCAACAGAACTTTTAGCAGAACAGCACGCCAATACCTTTAGAGCCTGGCTGGAGCCTTTGGGGTATCAGATTGCCTGGCTGGCAGGTAAAGCCTCTGCCAAACAAAAACAGCTGCAACTGGCAGCCATTCAAACTGGCGAAGCCAAAATGGTGATCGGCACTCATGCCTTGTTTCAGCAGCAGGTGCAGTTTCAACAACTAGCCTTAGTGATTATCGACGAGCAGCACAGATTTGGTGTGCACCAACGGTTGGAACTACGCGAAAAAGGCGCCGATACTGGCTTTTATCCACATCAACTGGTGATGACAGCCACACCTATACCCCGCACTTTAGCCATGACAGCCTATGCCGATTTAGATACCTCTGTGATTGACGAATTACCGCCAGGTCGAACTCCGGTCACCACTGTGGTATTGCCAGACAGTCGCCGTGGTGAAGTCACTGAGCGGGTGCGTCAGGTGGTGCAGAATCAGGGCCGGCAAGCCTATTGGGTTTGCACTTTGATTGAAGAGTCAGAGCAGCTGCAATGCCAGGCGGCAGAAATGACAGCGGTCGAACTGACTGCCGCTTTACCGGATTTGCGGATAGGTTTAGTGCATGGCCGCTTAAAAGCTGCAGAAAAACAACAAGTGATGGCGGCTTTTAAAGCCGGTGAACTGGATTTATTAGTCGCCACTACTGTGATTGAAGTTGGAGTTGATGTGCCTAACGCCAGTTTAATGATTATTGAAAACCCGGAACGCTTGGGTTTGGCTCAGTTGCATCAGTTGCGTGGCCGGGTTGGTCGTGGCAGTGCAGTATCTCATTGTGTGCTTTTGTATCACGCGCCCTTGTCGCCAACGGCTCAGGCTCGTTTAGCTGTGCTCAGGGAAAGCAATGATGGTTTTGTGATAGCGCAACGTGATTTGGAAATTAGAGGCCCGGGTGAACTGCTTGGCACCAAACAAACAGGCCAGATCAGCTACCGCATTGCGGATTTAAGCCGGGATGCGCAGCTCATTCCGGCGGCGCAACAAACCGCTGCGCTGCTCTGGCAGCAATACAACCAAAACTGCCCTCCTTTAATTCGCCGCTGGTTAGGTTTTAAAGAGATCTACGCTCAAGCCTGACATTTTTATGACAATTTTCTACTTTGGGTTACAGAAACAGCTGATTTGTGTCGCCTATACTTAGGATGCTAAATAATCAGGATGAATACTTTGAGCATAGGGACAACAGCTATTTGACGAAACCTCACAGAAGGAAACCAAAATGCGGCTATCCGGCGCAATCATCATGCTTGCTTTAGCGACGATTTTCACTCTCCAAGCGAAGCAACTCGTCAGCATTAAAGCATTTCAACAAGTAGATCCTTATCAGGTGACCTCCACAGCAGTCAGGCAGTGGGACAGTTCATTAAGCTTTGGTCCATGGCATACAACAAACCCAAGTAAAAATCCCGTCTCTGGTTTTGGTTTAGCGCTGTTAGGATTACCCTCAGATCCTCAACTATCAGCCTACCAGTTAACCATTACAGATGGTCAGCAGTGGCAATATCTGGAATGTGTGGATCGTAGTCAATTAACAACAATGGCTCGCTGGCCCGCACAATCAAACAGAGGGCAGAAACCTGCCATGGCTTGTGGCATTAAAGGAATAGCAGATTTAACTTTCTACCTGAACCCTGAGTGGGACAATCAATTTGTAGGCTATAGTCAGTTATCAGACCGTTCGATCAAAATTCGCTCACTGCATATTCTGGCAGAAACCGCTTACCCAACACTGGCCCCTGCAGGCTACTTGCTGACCGATGAACAAGGAGCCATAGCGCAGGTTGAAGTGTTAGAAAACGGCAGGGTTTGGCTCAGACCGGGTTTAACGGCCCAAACCCAGCTTGAACTGGCGGCTCGTATAGCAGCTCTGTTAATGTTCCATCCACAAGGCTGATGAAATGAAGCAACAATGTTCCGAATAATTCAGATTGACCATGTGGTATTGCGGGTGAAAAACCTGCAACTGATGCTGGAGTTTTATCAGCAAGTGCTGGGTTGTGGCTTAGAGCGCGAAGAAACCGATTTAGGTTTGTATCAATTAAAGGCAGGCACTAGCCTGATTGATCTGGTGCCAGTGGATCAGCCTTTGGGGCAACAAGGTGGCAAAGCACCGGGCCTCGAAGGGCACAATATGGACCATTTGTGTTTACGTATTGAGCCTTTTGAACCCAAAGCTTTGCAGCAGCACTTTCAAAGTAAAGGCGTAACAGCAGGCCCGGTGGAGTCACGTTATGGCGCTGAAGGTCAGGGCCCGTCGATTTATATTCAGGACCCTGAAGGCAACACAGTCGAAATTAAAGGTCCGCCCTATTCCATCACCTGAACTGCTGGCTTCTTCCGTAACGCCAAATAAGCATCCAGTGAATAAACTATCAGCGCCAACCAGATAAAACCAAAGGTCACCAGCTTTGCTGTGGTTAAGGTTTCGTTGTACAACCAGACCCCAAATACAAACATAAAACTAGGGCCTATATACTGGAAAAAGCCCATGGTCGATAACTGTAAGCGTTTTGCACCAGCAATAAAAAACAGCAAAGGCACCGTAGTGACAAAACCTGCAGCCATCAGCCACAGATTTAAACTCCAGCTGTTTTGGCTGAAATCAGCTGCGCTGCTGTCAGCAAACTGCCACCAGTAATACAAAGCTAAAGGTAATAACAACAAGGATTCAACAAAAAGCCCAGTGATGGCATCAATTGCCAGCTTTTTGCGAAACAGGCCATAGAGGGCAAAAGTACAAGCTAAGGTGAGCGCTATCCAGGGTACGGAGCCAAAAGTAACCAACTGGATCAGCACCCCAGTAGCCGCCAGCGATAAAGCAAGCCACTGAAATTTACGTAACCGTTCACCGAGAAAAAACATACCCAGCAGCACATTCAGCAAGGGGTTGATGTAATAACCTAAACTGGCATCCAGCATATGATGATTATTCACAGCCCAGATAAACAGACCCCAGTTACCACCTAAAATCAGCGACGTACCTAACAAAGCCAATACCATTTTAGGCTGGGCTAAAATTTGCTGCACTTTGTTCCATTGCTGCATTGCAAACACAATCAGCACCAACAATACAAAAGACCAGACGACTCTGTGGATCAGAATTTCCTGCGCTGGCACAAAATCAATTTGTTTAAAATAAAGCGGAGCTATACCCCACAAGGTATAAGCACTGGCGGCAAAGGCGCCACCTATTTTTTGCGCCGGACTTAAAGACATATCTACCACTCTTGCTGAGGAATACAGATATTGAGGAAGGCCGGTATTGTACTGGATAAGAGATCCTCAGGCGATGTTCTGAAGACCAATCTGGCGCAATATCAGATAAATCTGGCTGAAAGCTGTTTTAGTTTTACCCTACCAGATAGGTGCCTGTGCCCAAAGCTATATGAATACCTTGCTCGTTATGCAGCTCCATGCGGCAAACACAAACCTTATTACCAGTGCGGATCACCTGAGCTGTAGCAATAAACTGCTGACCACGGCCTGGTCTTAAGTAATCGGTACGAATATCTATAGTGCTCATTTTACCGAGTTTTTCCGCCAGTTCAGCGTCTGCTATATCACCGAACCGGCTTAAGGCACTGGACACTGCCATTAAGCCACCGACCACATCAAGCACTGAGGCAATGACACCGCCATGTAAAATTTGCTGCACCGGATTACCCACCAGTTGGCCTGCCCAGTCAAAACGCACTTCAGCTTGTTGTTCATCAAAACGCGTCACTTTTAAACCCAACAATCTGTTAAAAGGCATCTGGTCAAAGGTATTAGCGATAAAAGGCAGTAACTGATCGGCGTGCATAAGGTTCTCAATGTGACTGGTAAGAGCAGTAAGGAATTTACCCCAGTACAGCCAATGACACAATGCCCAAGACAGTTCCGCTGCTTTTGATTACAATGCGCCAGATTTTTCATAATGCAGCCTTGTCCTTTGCCACAGATATTGTTCGACACCTTAAAACAAGCTTTTGGTTACAGCCAGTTCCGTCATGGACAACTGGAGGTGATCCAGGCTTGCCTGAGCGGTCAGGACACTTTTGTGTTAATGCCAACAGGTGGCGGAAAATCGCTGTGTTATCAGTTACCTGCTCTGCTACTGCCTTATGTCACCGTGGTCGTTTCGCCTTTAATGTCGCTGATGAAAGATCAGGTCGACGCGTTACAGGCCAACGGTATTGCCGCTGAGTTTATAAACAGCAGCCAAAGCAGAGAAGAAATTCAGGATGTGATCCGCCGTTTACGTAACCAGCAGCTGAAGCTGTTGTATCTGGCTCCAGAGCGTTTGTTGCAACCGGACTTTATGTCGCGCCTGGCGGAAGTGGGTGTCAGTTTGTTTGCCATAGACGAAGCACACTGTATCTCGCAGTGGGGTCACGACTTCAGGCCGCATTACACTGAACTGGCGCAGCTCAAGCAGTATTTTCCGCATGTGCCTATGATGGCGCTGACAGCCACAGCCGATCCGGCCACGCAAAAAGACATCAGCCGCCAGCTGAATTTACAACAACCTTATGTCTCTGTCGGCAGCTTTGACCGGCCTAACATCCGCTACACAGTGCAGGAAAAATTCCGTCCGCTGGAACAGGTGGTCAATTACCTGAAGCTGCAGGAACAACAAAGCGGCATTATTTATTGCGCCTCCCGCCGCAAAGTCGACGAGCTGACCGAACAGCTGGCGGGCAAAGGCTTTCAGGTGGCGGCTTATCACGCAGGCTTAACTAACGAGCAACGCAACTCGGTACAGGAAGCCTTTAAAAAAGACCAAATTCAGTTGATTATCGCTACTGTGGCTTTTGGTATGGGCGTGAACAAATCCAATATACGTTTTGTCATCCACTTTGAACTGCCGCGCACCATAGAAGCTTATTATCAGGAAACAGGCCGCGCTGGCCGTGACGGTGTGCCCGCTGAAGCTTTGATGCTGGTCGACCCTGCCGATATAGCCCGGATGCGCAGCTGGATAGAAAAAGACGAAAATAACAGCAGAACCGAAGTCGCTTTGCAGCGTTTTAACCAAATGGCAGCTTTTGCCCAGGCGCAAACCTGCCGGCGTTTAGTGCTGCTGAACTATTTTGGTGAATCCAGTCAGAAACCTTGTGGCAACTGCGATATCTGTATCGACCCGCCGAAACAGTTTGATGCCACTGAGCTGGCACGAAAAGCTTTGTCCTGTGTGTACAGAGTGAATCAAAGTTTTGGTATGAACCATGTTATTGACGTATTGCGCGGCAGCCAAACCAGCCGTATACATGAGCTGGGTCACGATAAACTGTCCACCTTTGCCATAGGCAAAGATCAGTCTCACGATTATTGGCTGAGTATTTTGCGCCAGTTAGTGCATTGTGGTTTGTTGCAGCAGGATATCAGCCAGCACTCGGTATTAAAGCTACAAGAAGCTGCCCGCGCTGTACTCAGGGCAGAACAAAGTCTGCAACTGGCTGTGCCACGTCTGGTGCAAACCAAGGCCAGCAGCAGTAGCAAAACCACAGCGCCACAGAACTATGACCGTAAACTGTTCGCCCGCTTAAAAGTACTGCGTAAAGCCATAGCAGAACGCGACGACGTGCCGCCTTTTGTAGTGTTCTCAGACGCTACGCTGATAGAAATGGCACAAGCCTGCCCCACCAATAGCGTGGAGTTTTTAGCCATCAGCGGTGTAGGCCAAACCAAACTGGGCCGCTATGGCGCAGATTTCCTTGATTTAATCAGTGATTATTTAGCCGGCGATTAACGTTACATTGACACAAAAAAGCATTCAGATTAACCTGTCGCCTCAATTACAGCTTTAGACCCATCACCAATTAGCAAAGGAAAAGCTTATGCAAAGACATGGATTTGGTTTTATTGCCATTCTGGCCAGTGCAGCATTAATGACTGGTTGCAGTAGCTACGATAAGCATCAGGCTGCTCAATCTTTTCTGGATGGTATGGGAAATAGCGTTGAAGCCAGAGAAAAACAAGCAGAACAGCAGCATCGGAAACCGGATTCTTCTTTGCTGCCAGATGTGGTCAACGGCGTTTTAAATGTGGGTTTGCAGTGGCTGGTTTCCTCAGAAGAGCCCGCAGATAAAAACTGATTTTCCACATCTGGCGGCAGCTCCAGCGGCCGCCCTGTTACAACCCATACCTATTTATTCGCAGGCAAAGCCGCAAAATAGGCCGCTAAATCCAGAATATCCGCATCAGACAAACCTGCCGCCATAGGCGACATCACCGCATGTTTACGCTGACCATCACGGTAAGCTTTAATAGAGCTCTCCAGATACTTCACTTTTTGCCCTGCTAAGTTCGGGTAATCCGGAATAACAGACACCCCTTCTGCACCATGGCAAGCAGCGCAGACCGCAGCTTTGGTTTTTCCAGCGACAGGGTCTTGTGCCATAGCTGGTAAAGAGAACCCGACTAAAACTAATACTATCAACGGCATAAATCGCATTATTGTTATTCTCCCTGAATATGGACTTTGAGTTTATTTTTTTAGATCTTTTGTCCATTAAAGACCTAAGCACTTGTTTATACAAGTCAGAGCGCAAAATACATCCAAAGTGTAGCCTCAACACCAGAAAGCGCTTGAGCTAAGCAGATACAGCAACCACAATAGGCCATCGCAGTTTTGGGATTGGTTATGTCACTTATTTTAAGTTCCACTTATGCCACGCATTTGCCTGATTTAGTCAGCGCTGTCGCTGTGACTCCATTTGCAGAGCCCAAACTTTTAGCCTTTAGTGCTGATACTGCAGCTTTGTTGCAACTCCCCACCGCGTTTTGTAGCCAAACAGATGCCGCTGACTACTTAAGTGGTAAAAAGCTGTTTGTCGGCAGCAAACCAGTAGCGCAAAAGTACGCAGGCCACCAGTTTGGTCAATACAACCCTGAACTAGGCGATGGTCGTGGTTTGCTGTTGGGGGATCTTCAGGGCCGCGATGGCATGCGTTACGATTTACATTTAAAAGGCGCGGGCCGCACCCCTTATTCACGTTTTGGTGATGGCCGTGCGGTATTACGCTCCAGCATACGTGAGTTTTTAGCCTCCGAAGCTATGCATCATCTGGGTATTCCTACCAGCAGAGCTCTAAGTCTGGTCGGCAGCACCGAGCCTGTGCAACGCGAAACTATAGAACAAGGGGCTATGGTCATACGGGTTTGCCCAAGCCATATCCGTTTTGGTCACTTTGAACACTGTTTTTACACTGGCGATAAGAACCAGCTACAACGGCTGGTCGATTTTACAGTGCAGCAGCATTTCCCCGACTGCCTGAATGCCGCAAATCCTGCTTTGGCTATGTTGCAACAAGTCGTAGTACGTACAGCAGAGCTGATCAGCCAGTGGCAAGCCGTGGGTTTTAACCATGGCGTGATGAACACAGACAATATGTCGATTTTAGGCCTGAGTTTTGATTACGGCCCTTATGCTTTTTTAGATGATTATCAGCCGGGTTATATCTGCAATCATTCAGATCACAGTGGCCGTTATGCCTTTGATGAACAACCAGGTATAGGCTTGTGGAACCTTAATGCACTGGCACATGCATTATCCCCTTTGATTGAAGTCGAAGACTTACGCTCGGCACTTGGCTTGTATGAACCAACCTTGGTGGATCACTACATGACATTGATGGGCAAAAAAATCGGTCTTAGTACACAACAGCAATCAGACCGCGCCTTAATAGGCCAATGGCTGGCGTTATTGCAGCAACAGCAGCAGGACTACAGTTTAAGTTTCCGCCGTCTGGCAGATTTTTCTGATGACGCAACAGGCTCTTCTGTTCGTGATCATATGTTGGATGTCGCCGCTTTTGATCAATGGGCTGAATTGTATCGTGCTCGTCTGATGCTGGAGCCAGACACACTGGTTGAACGTAAAAACCTGATGAATAGCATCAACCCATTGTATATATTGAGAAACTACTTAGCTCAACAAGCCATTGAAGCTGCAGAACAAGGGAATACAGCACCTTTACATGAACTGATGCAGGTACTGCAGAATCCTTATCAGCCACAAGCAGGCAAAGAAGCTTTTGCTGCCCCGCCACCAGATTGGGGCAAAGGAATGGATATCTCCTGCAGCAGTTAACGGAAGCCTTATGAACCAAAGTGCTATAAACAGTTTTATTGTCCAAGTTGAGCCAAAACAGCTGCTGCTGACTCCTTTATGGCCGATGCGGTTTGAACAAGTGCAGCAGTGCAAGCTATGGTTTGCACAAAGCTCAATCAAAATTGGCACTTTATCTTACGGTGCAGACAGGGTAGAGCTGGGGTTAAGTTTCGCTAATGAAGCTTTTACTTTTTGTTATGAAGACTACAGCGAAAGTTTTTGGGTGACGGCTGACAGTTCGGGCAGCGCTATGTTACTGTCAGAATTAGCAAAAGAATTCAGTACTTTGAGGATCGGATGAAGGTAAAACTGCAGCATGTATTAAAGCTATGGTGGCTGATGCTGCTGATGTTTTGCAGCAATGTTTTTGCTTTTCATGCTCAGGTGAATCACTTTGATAAACAGCTTAGCCGTCAGGAATTAGGGCCTTCGCTGTATTTTCAACAAAGCCACAAAGCCTTGCCGCTGGAAGAGCTGATCTTTGATCCTGAACGGCATCATGCCTTTCGTCTGGTGACCGAATACAAAAAGTCGCTGCAAAGTCCAGATCAGTCTTTGTGGTTATTTGCTCGCTTACACTACAAAGGCCAGACCCCTATTCAGACTGTGCTGCATTATGACTTTCCGCTGGCCGATTTGGTGAAGGTGTATAGCTACAACAGGGAAAAAAATGATCTGCAGCTGTTAAGCAGCACTGGTGCTTCGGTGCCTTTTTATCAGCGCGCTCTGGCGTATCGAAGTTTCGCATTTCCAATCAACTTTGAACCAGGCCAGGAACTTGACCTCTTTATTAAAGTGCAGGATGCAGCAGTAGCCCCAGTGCAACTGACCTTATGGCAACACAACAACTTTGTATTGGACCAGCTGTATAAAAACATTCTGGATGGCCTGCTATGTGGTGTTTTATTGCTGATGGCGATCTACAACCTGTTTTTGTTTTTTTCAGTGCAACAGCGGCTCTATTTGTATTATTCAGGCTTTTTTATCAACTGCGCTCTGGTGCTGGCTATTTTAAATGGTCTGGCCTTTGCGATGCTTTGGCCCGACTATCCGGAAATTAATCAGGCTATTTTGTATGTGGCCGCTGGTGCAACCTACACTTGTCTAACGCTGTTTAGCTGGCATGTCCGCAAACAACAAGGCGGAATACTGGGGCGTTTTGGCTTTTATTTGTGTTTAATCAGCGCCTTGTTATTGCTGTTCAGCCCACTGTACGCCAATAACCAATTACGATTCTGGGGCTTATTGGTGGTCACCACTTTATGTTTAGGTGTAAACACCCTGTTTGCCTTGATGCACGCCATTAAAGGCGACCGCACCGCCAAAACTTTTGCCTTAGGCTGGGCATTTTTCTTTGGTTGCATCGTTGTGCTGGCTTTATCGCAAATTGGTTATTTACCAACGGCTCAGGCCTGGCAATACCTGTTATTGATGGCAGTGATGGGCAGCATGGCGCTGATGAGCTTCAGCTTGCTGCAAAATATCAAAGGCACTCAACAACAAAGTCAGGATCATCAGCGCCTTGCTCACTCCCATTTGCAGCAGTATTACGATATTTATCACAATGCTGTTGAAGGTATGTTTACCAGCACTTTGCAGGGCCAATTAATTACAGCGAATCAGGCATTACTGACTATGCTGGGTTATCAAAATTTGCAGCAAATGCAGCAGGATGTGGCGAAATCCAGTATGGCGCGGTATTACGCCAATCCGGAAGACAGAGTGCAGATGCTGAAACAACTGCAGTTGGGTGACAATAAGAATTTTGAAATCAGAGGTTTACGCTCCGACGGCTCAGCATTTTGGGCTTTAATGTCGGCCAGGCTGGCAGAAGGAGACGGCGTGCAAAGTGCTTATGTGCATGGTTCTATAGTCGATATCACAGCCCATAAACAAAATACCGAACAGCTGGCTTATCTGGCCACACACGACCCGCTGACGTCTTTGTACAACCGGCATTATTTTATTGAGCAGCTGGAACTGGCGTTGCGATCTGAGCACAAGGCCACTTTGCTTTATCTGGATATAGACCAGTTTAAACTGATCAATACCACCTGCGACCACAGAGCAGGTGATGCCTTGTTATGCCAAATCAGTAATCAAATGCAAAGAGTGCTGGATAACAGAGGTATTTTAGCCCGGCTGGAAAGTGACGAATTTGTGGTGTTGCTGCCCGATCTGAGCAGCAATGAGGCTTTTGCTATTGCCCGTCAGTTGTTGGACACAGTCAAAGAGTTTCGTTTTATCTGGCAGGACAGCGTATTCAGTATCAGCGTAAGTATTGGTCTGGCGGAAAATTCAGACGGCAATAAAAGTACTGAACATTGGTTAAAACAAGCAGACTCCGCCTGTTTTGTCGCAAAAGAAAAAGGCCGCAACCGTATTCATATGTTTAATGCCGATGATGAAGAGCTGCAACGGCATCAGTCTGAAATTCAGTGGTTAAAAACCTTACGTCAGGCACTGGAACAAGATAATTTTGTGCTCTTTATGCAGCCTATAGCAGCAATACAGCAGACTCAGCCGGGTTTGCATTATGAGCTGTTATTGCGTTTATCTTTGCCGGATCAGGGGCTGATAGCACCGGGCAGCTTCTTAAGCTCAGCAGAACGTTATGGTCTGATGCCGCAAATAGACCGTTGGGTGATCCGCAACTACTTCCGTTGGCTGGCACAACAACCTGCTCATCTGGCAGAACTGAGTTTAGCCAATATCAATTTATCCGGCGCTTCATTAACAGATCCGTTATTTAAAGCTTATGTCGCCTCGTTGTTTCGTGAATACCGAATTCCTTTTGCCAAGGTGTGTTTTGAAATCACTGAAAGCATGGCGATTTTAAATGTGCATCAGACGCTGGATTTTATCTCCCATTTCCGCACTTTAGGCTGTAAGTTTGCTTTGGATGACTTTGGCAGTGGTTTTTCTTCTTATGGTTATCTGAAAAACTTCCCGGTCGACTTTGTCAAAATCGACGGTAGTTTTGTCCGTGACTTACTGATCGACCCATTTGATTGCGCCATAGTGCAGTCTATTCACGATATAGCCAGGGCTATGAAAATCCAAACCGTAGCCGAATACGTTGAAAACATGGAGATTTGTCACAAGCTGACAGAGATGGGAATCGACTTCGCTCAAGGCTACGGCATAGCCAAACCCCGCCCTCTTTATCAACAGGAATAACACCAGCAACCGTCCCCATTTTCAGCAACCAAAGTATATTTTTTGCGCCCTATTGCTGAGTCTCAATCGCTGTCATTACAATAGCGCCCCGCCCCAGATGGGGTTTTGCTGTTTGTTCGGAGAACCTATGCAGCAGCTGCGCGACACAGCCTCGACGTTAATGATCCTCAATGACGAAATTGCTCAAACTTATAGTGGTTACCAGAACGATCGTAAGCTGTTTTGCCGCACCGGATGTGGTGAATGTTGTCTGCATCCGGGCATTGAAGCCTCAGTGCTTGAAATGCTGCCTTTAGCACTTTATTTGCACGAACAAGGCACAGCAGAAAGCACCCTCGAAGCCATACAACAACACGAGCAGGAGAGCTGTTTTTTTTATCAGGCCTCTTCAGAGGATCGTAAAAGCGGTCACTGTAGTATTTATGCCTACAGACCTGCAGTGTGCCGTATGTTTGGTGCAGCAGGTTACCGTGGTCGTGAAGGTGAAATCTTACTGTCGATTTGCAAAGTGATACGCGCAGATGAACCCGCAGCTGTGGTGGCGGCAGAACTCAGTCTGACGATTGAAGTTCCACCTATGATGATGAACCACAAAGCCCAAATTGCTCAGTTGGACTACGAACTCAGTAAGCAGAATATGCCAATTAAAGAAGCTGCCGCTGCGGCTCTGGAAAAAGTGCTGACTAAAGCTTATTACGCTTCTTTTGGTTGATAGCCCCTAGCTTTTCACCGGGGCTGGAGTTTTCTCTGTAACAGCTGCTTTATCAGCTTTTTTCACGGCCTTTTCTGTAGTCTTGAGCTGGGCTTTTTCATCCAGCTCTTTATTCAATACCGGAATTAAAGCCGCCACATTGGCATGTGGAATAAGCTTGACCTGGTCCTGATGATAAATCCATAAGTAGCTAACGCTGCGGGTAATAATCTGCACTTCATTCAACTGCCGAATTTCTTCGCCACCAGGTTGAATGGGATAAATCAGGCTAAGTTGATATTGCTCTGTTTGATGCGTTTTAATTGCCTGAGCTATCTCTGGTACCTGCTTACTACTGGCAAAAAACAGATAACAAACAAAAGCGAGAAATCCCCAGACCCAATTCGGTAACCATGAAGTTGAATGGTAATACCTATCTATCCACGCGGCATACCGCAAGTATTTGTTCCTGCACTTGCGTTCAAACCAGATCGCAACAGCTACAGAAAAAATGCCTATGATTAAATCCAATATGGTTTTGGGATGAGAAATAGCGGCCAGTAAAAAATCGGTCAGTTCCAGATAAGGCAAAGCATAAAACTGAAACTCATCCAGCAAGGAAATAGTAAAAATCAATCCCATCACACTGGCGACTAAATAACCGAAGGTTAAAGCTAAACTTGGGTGTTTCAGAAAAAAGCGGCTCAGGTTTTTTAGTTCAGTATCAACCTGTTGGTCCATTTGCTGGCCATAACGGGGGCTGATAATTTCAGCAGACAAGCTCGCGTCGTCAGTTGCCTGTTTTAACTCTTCCATGGTCAGTTCTGCTTTACATTAAAGTGACATGACTTTAAAGCAGCATGGATCACAGAGCAATAACAAATTACCGTTAAGCTTTTGCTCTGTATTGGGTTTCTGGGGCAAGGATTAAAGGCGCTGCAAAAATTGTTTGGCGTAGCTTAACGCTGTATCTGTGTGGCTAAAATGTTGGGGTTTATGTGAGTGCTGGTATTTCATTTCCAGCAATTGTTGCTGAACTGTATTCAAACCGACAAAACAGCGCAGCACACAGCCATGTTGATCTTCCCAGGCGCTAAAGGCTGTCATCTCACTGATAGCATCAGGTGTTGCCAGCTCCCAACCTTGCATATCCATAACCCTGGCCCATTTTTTACCGGCAAAGCCTTGTACCTGTGCTTTCAGATCCTCAATAAGTTGTTCTGAACCCTCTTTGTTCCAGGCCCCCTGAATTTCACACAATAAAACTTCGCCTTGAGGTGTGACGCTGAATTTACCATGGGCAATAAAATCGGTCATAGCTGGTACTCCTTTTGGCTAACTACTTCAGTATAGACAGGATGGGTTAGTCATCACCCAAATCTGTCAGGCCGTAACGCTCAATTTTTTTCAGTAAGCCCTGACGGGAAATACCCAAAACACGTGAGGCCTGACTCTTATTGCCTTTATGTTGGGCCATGGCCTGCTGAATTAAACGGATCTCCAATGCTTTGACCTGTTCATCCAGACTACTTAAATCCGATCCTGGCAAGAGTTCGCTGGCTGTTGGCGTGCTTTGATGCTCCAGATGCAGCAACTGAATATCTGCGACCCGGATCACCCCTTGTTGAGCTATAGCAGCGACACTTTCCAGCGTATTCTTTAATTCACGCACATTACCTGGCCAGTGTTTTTGCAAAAACCAGCTGATAGCCGCCGATTCCAATTGCAGTTTCTGGCCATACTGCTGGCTAAGTTGCTCCAGAAAAAACTGGATCAGCAAAGGAATATCTTCCCGCCTCTCATCTAAGGCCACTGTTTCGATAGTCACGCCTTTGATGCGGTAATACAGATCTTCACGAAACTTACCTTGTTTGACTAAATCCGGCAGATTGGCGTTGGTGGCCGACACTAAGCGGATATCAATTCTTTGCTGCTCACGCCCGCCGACAGGATAAAAAGTGCCCTCTTGCAGTACCCGCAGTAATTTCACCTGCATGGCCAACGGCATCTCACCAATTTCATCCAGAAATAAGGTGCCGCCATCCGCTAATTTTAATAAACCCTGCCGGTCTTTATCTGCACCGGTAAAAGCCCCTTTGACATAACCAAACAGCTCACTTTCCAGCAGTTCAGCCGGAATAGCGCCACAATGAACTGAGACAAAAGCTTTGCCAGAGCGTGGACTTAGCTCATGCAAAGCCCGTGAAATCACTTCTTTACCTGTGCCGGATGGCCCTGTCACCAGCACCCGCACTTCAGTGGGCGCTATACGCTGCACTAAGGTTCGAACTGTTTCCATATGTCGCGAATGACCAGCCAACTTCGGCAAAAAACTATGCTGCTGCAAACCTTGTTTTAACTGACTCAGCTCTTTTTCCAGCTGATGTTTAGTGATAGCCCGTTTCACCACTACAGCCAATAATTCCGGATCTATGGGTTTGGCAATAAAGTCCCACGCGCCCTGGGCTATAGCCTGCAACGCCAGCTCCCGCTCGGCATGCCCGGTTAAAATAATGACTGGTCTGCTGGAGAATTCTGGCACAGCAGCCAGCGTATGGGCGGGGTCAAACGCAGGAGGTAACGCCAAGTCCAATAAAATTAAGTCGGCATCAAACTGCTGCAATTTACTGCGGGTTTCTTCCAGATTAGCGGCTCCTGCCACCTGATAACCTTGTTGCTGTAAAAAACGTTCGGCTAATAAACGAAAGGCCGGTTCATCATCCACTATTAAAATGCGCGCCGGGTTTGGCGTTGTTGCGCTAAACATGAGGAATATCCTTCGGAAACAAAAGTTCAAAACTGACAGGCCAACCCAAATCAGTACGGAAACTGATCTGGCCCTGATGGGCATCCATAATACGTTTCACTATGGCCAAACCTAAACCACTGCCACCGCTACGTTTGCTGATAAAAGGCCGGAATAACTGTTCAGTGGTTAAACTGGCATCCAGGGCAGGGCCATTGTTATGCACTCTAAGCTGAATTTGCTCGCTGGTCTGTGTCACTTCAATCAGCAAAGATGCATTGGCCTGGTTACGTAAGAAAGCATTGGCGTTATCGAATAAATTTAAAAACACCTGCTGCACTCTGTGCTGATCGGCCCGCAGCATCAGGCCTGCTGGTACTTTCAGTTCCAGCTTTACCTGCTGCCAGTCAAACTGCTGCAACAAACTTTGCAACAGAGGTTCCAGTTCCATCTGACTGTATTGCAGCTGCAACCGGCCTGAGTACACCAACATATCGGAAATCAGCCGGTCGGCTCTTTTCAGTTGCTGCTGAATATGACCACGCAACTCAGCATCCACGCCAGCAGAGGCCATCGAAATAATATTCAGCGGGTTGCGCAATTCATGTGCCATAGAAGCGGCCAAAGCGCCCATCTCCACCAGATGTTGTTGCGACAACTGCTGTTTTTCAGCTTCAGCCAATTGCAACGATTGCGCCAGCAACTCACAGCAGCTGCCAAGCAAAGAGCCAAAGACTTCGGCCATTAAACGTATGCCAGGCGTCATATCGTCCCAGCCCAATAACTGCACTTGCCACTGGCCTTGCTGATTGTAACAGCGAATTTGTAGCTGGCTTTTATCAGCAACTCCATCCGTAAGGCGTCCTGCGGTCGCTGTGGGTAATTCCACCTGCACTTTTTGTTTTAGCGCTGCAGATAAGAGTTCAGAGGATTTTTCACACAATTGAACCCAGTTCTGACAGTGACCCAGTTGCTGACGCCAGAAGTTGATCAGCGCCGGATCCAAAGTGGATCCAGGGTAAATTAACCGCTCAGCTAGTTTAGCCACAGGCCGGTAACAGGCTGCGGTTAGCAACAACACCAGACTGGAATACAACCACAATTGCCAGCCAGGTACACTCGCCAGCGCCTGCATGCCCAACTGACCAAAGATAGAGCTGACCAGCGCCATCAATAACAGCAATAACAAGGACATCACCAGCCAGAGTAAGGCCCTGTTGGCCAGCGCATTTACCGCCAGCATCTGATAACGCACCACGCCATAGACCAACAACACCGGATAGCTGGGCAGCAACAACATAGGATAAGGAAACCAGTCCAGCCCAAAGGAAGGGAACACAACCGGAGTCGCCAGCAATAAACCCCAGCCACCGGCTAAAAACATCGCCACTATTGAACGTTTTTTATTGCCCTGGTGATAACGCCAGCCGTACCACAATACGGCATGAGCTAATACACCCAGAACCACTGTATAGAGCAGATTTAAAAAACCGTAGGAGTGAAAAACAAAAACCTGACCCAAAGCAACACTGTGCAGCACATCACCGGCATCAAGGCTCCAGCTCAGCAGCACAACCAGAGCGGTCAGAAAATACAACCAGCCAATATGGCGACGAGCCCAGCCCAGCCAAGGGGCTTTTACCTGATCCTGCTCGACAAAACGCAACGCAAAATGCAGAAAAAAGGTCGGCATCAAGGGATTGGCCAATAATAAATAGCGGCCTAACTGCGGCTCATTATGTAATACAAAAATGTGCCCCAGACACCAGAGCGCCATCATGGCACCAAAGCCTGCAAGGCCTGCCAGCGTGCGTTGATAACGCGAATGCCACCATAACCAACCCGACATCAGCGCAGCACAAGCACTGGTGACTAACATCATCAGCTCAAAAGCTAAAATCAAATCCACAGTTTTCCGTCAACTTAGTTGTCACCACTTCTATTTAAAAGCGTAAACCAAGTTAACAACCCCTGCAAACATTAAATTTTATTCATTTAAAATCATTATGTTATAAAAATAATAAATTATGGCCTGATTCTGGCACTACAAAGCTAAGCAGCCTGATTGCTGTATAACTTGTCAACAAAGAGAACACTATGCCTGACCTGTCTATTTTTGCGGCCGAATTGCTGACCATGTTGCTGTTATTATCCGTGGCCATAGCGCCTGCTGTGTTAAGCCGGATCAAAACGTCTAAAAACTGAGGTAGTTATGGAACTTGATGTCAGTATCCTATCCCGGCTCCAGTTTGCTTTTACGGTAAGCTTCCATATTATTTTTCCTTCTATCACTATAGGTTTAGCCACTCTGATTGCGATCTGGGAAGGTTTATGGCTGAAAACCGGTAACCCGCAGTATCTGCAACTGGCTAAGTTCTGGATCAAACCTTTTGCCATTACCTTTGGTATGGGAGTGGTGTCAGGCATTGTTTTGTCTTATGAGTTTGGTACTAACTTCTCCAAATTCTCCGAAATGGCAGGTGCAGTGATTGGGCCTTTAATGGCCTATGAAGTGCTGACCGCCTTTTTCCTTGAAGCCGGATTTTTAGGGGTGATGTTATTTGGCTGGCAACGCGTCAGCGCCAGAATGCACTTTTTCGCCACTGTCACAGTGGCAGTGGGAACCTGGATCTCTGCGTTCTGGATTATTGCAGCCAATTCCTGGATGCAAACCCCACAAGGGCATCAGTTTGTTGATGGCAAGTTTGAAGTGGTCAGCTGGATGGAAGTGATTTTTAACCCCTCTATGCCCTACCGCTTTTTCCATATGTTATTAGCCGCTTTTATCACAGCCACTTTTGTGGTGATGGCCACTCATGCCTGGTATTTACGCAAAGGCCAACATATAGATTTTGGCCGCAAGGGTTTGTCTATGACCTTATGGATAGCGTTGGTGTTGACTCCGCTGCAAGCCTGGGTGGGTGACTTGCATGGCTTAAACGTGAAAGAACACCAACCAGTCAAACTGGCGGCCATGGAAGGGATCTGGGCTCCAACTGAAGCCAATGTGCCACTGTTGCTGTTTGCTTTACCTGATATGAAAGCTGAAAAAAATCACTATGAAGTTGCAGTGCCAGGATTGGCAAGCTTAATACTGACCCACAGTTGGGACGGCGAGTTGCAAGGCTTAAAATCAGTGCCTGCAGCCGACAGACCTAATGTACCTATGGTGTTTTTCAGCTTCCGCGTGATGGTCGGCATTGGCATGCTGATGATAGGCGTCGCGCTGCTGGGTGCTTACCTGCGCTGGCGTGGCACTTTGTATCAAAGTAACTGGTTCCTCTGGCCTGTCAGCTTTATGGCACCCACAGGAATTATTGCGGTGTTAGCAGGCTGGTATGTGGTTGAAATTGGCCGTCAGCCCTGGATTATTTATGGTTTGGTTCGTACCAGTGAAGTGGTCAGCCCCTTACCTGCAGAAAGGGTACTGTTTTCGCTGACCTTGTTTGTGCTGACCTACAGCCTGCTGTTTGCTGTGTACCTGTACTTTATGCGTAAGCTGATCAAAAAAGGCCCGGCACCTGTCGATCATCTGCAACAACAACGTATAGGCGTAAAAGCGTCAGGTTATGCGCTGTCTTTTACCAAAACCTTAGCCACTGATGCTGAAACATCAAATTCCCCTGCCACTGATCCAAAAGGAGCCAACTAATGGAGCTGGAACTGAGTGTAAGCCTGTTTTATCTGTTGCTGCTTGGCTTTGCCATTCTGATGTATGTGCTGCTGGATGGTTTTGATCTTGGCATGGGAATTTTGTACCCCTGGTTTAACAGCGATGCTGAACACGACCATTTGATGCGGTCTGTCGCTCACGTCTGGGATGGCAACGAAACCTGGCTGGTGTTTGGGGGCGTCATATTATTTGGTGCCTTCCCTGCCGCTTACGCCGCTATTGCCTCCACTTTTTATCTGCCGATAGTACTGATGTTGATAGGCTTGATTTTCCGTGGTGTGGCTTTTGAATACCGTTTTAAATCAGATACTTCAAAGAAATATTGGAACTCAGCTTTTGCCATTGGATCCAGCCTTGCTGCGTTCTGTCAGGGCCTGATGCTGGGCACTTTAGTACAAGGTGTGCCAACAGATTTTATTGATCAGTCCAGTTTTAGCTGGCTCAGCCCTTTCAGTTTATTTTGTGGTTTAGCCGTAATGGCGGGGTATGCCCTGCTGGCCTGTTGTTATCTGGTGATGAAAAGCCGTGGCGAGTTGCAACACAAAGCAGCCCGCTATGGCCAGCGTTTAGTATTGATTGTGATGTTATCCATGCTGCTGGTCAGCCTCTGGACTGTCTGGATAGAGCCGGAAATTCGGGTTCGCTGGTTTGGCGGCTGGCATGCTTTATGGTTAATCCCACTGCCTCTGTTGTCGGTGCTTGCCGCCCGTTTATTATTCCGCGACTTAGGCCGGGTAAACCGCAGCCATAAAGCGGAAACTGCTGTGCAGGAACGTCATGAAGAACGGCCGTTCTGGCTGGCTTCAGGCTTGTTTTTGCTGGCTTTTGTCGGTTTACTGGTCAGTGTATTCCCTTACTTGCTGCCACGCCAACTGACCTATCTGGAAGCCGCAGCGCCTGACAGCAGTCTGATGTTTATGCTGCCCGGTATCTTTATATTTTTACCTCTTATTTGTGCTTACACTTTATGGGGCTATAAGATTTTTGCCGGAAAAATTGAAGATTATCAGGAGGGCTACTGATGAAATGGTTAAATAAACTTTCCCAGGGCCAATGGTTTGTGGTGTTGTACCTGACTGGATTTTTAACCTTGCTGATTATTGCCTGGCTGTTAAAACAGGGCATGAAGTTTTTGTAAAGCGCTAAAAAAATCAACTGCTTTTACTTACTCAACAGCAGGCTTTTATTGATCTGACACAAGGAAAGTGTCGATCTCCACAACAATCTTTATCACTTTTTTCATTTTTTTATTTGCATTTTAAAAAACAACGCTGCTATAGTCAGGAAAAGACCAAGCTGTATTGGTTCTTACCGGGCGCGAAAAATGAAGTATTTAAGTTTTATCGCAGTGTTGTTTTACCTGAGTTTGCTGTTTCCTTCAGCAGGCCATTCTGCGTCCAGCAGTTGGGTAGATTTACAACAAGCGAATAAAAACTTCACCGTTGCTCTGGTGGCCTCTGCCACTCATTCCACTGTCGACTTAACAGAAACCCCAACTGATGACGATAAAAGCGCAGTCTGCTGGAATAGTTTTGAATTTCCTGCAGCACAGAATCGTTTTTATCAACAACCAGATACCCACTTCAATAAAGCGCAGCAAAGCTGTTATGCAGCGCGTGCACCACCCTCGCACCTCTCTTAATTCATTGAAATAGTCAGAGTTTCAGGCTTCATTGCCATAGATCTGACGACATCCATTGATTGTATTGATATCCGGTTCGCTGCCTCTGAGCGGACTGATGAGAGGTTTCTATGAAAAAGTTAAATTTATTCAACGTTGACGTGATAGATCATTTAGTTCAGCCCGCTGAATTTGCCGAAGCAACGTTAAATTCAGCAGCGCTGGATTTCCTGTCTGATTTTAAAACCAACAGCCCTATGATGATTGATTCTGGCACCTGTGCAGTCGAAGCAGAGGATATGATGAATCATGAACATAGCAAGTTGAAACTGGTAATAGACGCCAATCAGGAACTGATTGGTTTAATCAGCTACGAACAGTTGTCTATCCAGAATGTGTTGCAACGTTTAGGCAAAGGTGTGAATCGCACTGATTTAACAGTGGCTGATTTAATGCGCCCACGCGACGAAATCAAAGCCCTGGCTTATCAACAAATTAAACACTGCTCCATAGGTGATGTGCTGAACACTCTGCAACACAATGGTGAGCAGTATTGTTTAGTGATAGATACCGAATCTCACCATATTCGGGGGGTCATATCCGCCAGCGATATCGCCAGCCGTCTGCATATTCCGGTTCATATTGAGAAAGCTCCGACTTTTTTGAATATTTTTGACCGTATGTATGCCTGATCGACCTTTGCCGTGCTGCTAACCCGGCCCGGTAAAAATGTTTTCTCCTGGTTTTCCCTGTTTCGTACTCATTCCCACGAAACAGGGTTTTGAAAGCCGCCACAGAGTATAGGTACCTCCAAAGACCTCCCTCTGCCGGTCTCCTGGTTTATGGCGGCATTTTCCTCTACAACAAACATAGGTACCTCCAAAGACCTGTTTCCACACTGTCGGTTATTCCGATCCATGGTGGCGTTTTCCTTTCCAAACACTCATAGCAAAATCAGCGGCAAGAATTCCACTAAAGCTTTCCCGATCACGGCAGATATATAAGCATCAGGTTTAACTGCTTTTGAAGGGAGACAGAAATGAACGAAGCCAGCCGCTTACAAAGAATGCGTGAACTTGGAGTAAGGCTCCAGGAATTGCGTTTGCTGCCTTCGCATTCGGTCAACTCTTATGCCGGAGCAGCTCTTAACTTTTTGTTCCAGAACTATCAAATTGAAAAACCTGCAGGTGCGCCTTTAGATGTCACCTTGCGAGCTTTGGCCGCAGGTTTGGCAACAAAACATAAGATGACAACCCGGCCTGATCCGGACAAAGTGATCGACTTCTTCTGTCGTCATTATCAGGTGCATTAACCACCCAAGCCAATTTCGATGAAAGCTGCTGAAAAGCAGCTTTTTGCGTTATATTTGCGGCTTTTAACCAAGGCTTGCTTTGCCAGAACCTTTTACACTGCAGTTCTTGTTTATGAATTGAGTTTTACTGATGCGAAGCAACCTGGATTGGTTTCGTCATGCTTTTGCTTACGAATGTGGTGCTATTGGTTTACGCACTCTGTGCACTATGGCTGTGGCAGATACAGCTTTTGGCAGCGCTTCGACTTTTTCGTTATTCAGTTCATTTACGGTATTTTTGCTGACCTTAACGCATACCAAAGTTTTTGATTTTTTCCCATGGCGCACCACCGCATCTTTGGTTAAAAGCGGCAAAGTGCGGTTGCTGCATTGTGTCAGTTATGAACTGGCAGGAGCAGCACTCAGTATTCCTTTGACCTTGTGGTTGCTGGATTTTAGCCTGGCTCAGGCTTTATGGCGCGAAGCCTTGATGTTTATTGTGTTTTTGTTCTACACCTACCTGTATAACTACAGCTACGATCGTTTATTTCCGGTACCTCATGCTCAGCCTGTCCATTCGCGCTTATAGTCCGGTTCTGCAAAGCCACAGCCATGATCATCATCAACTGGTGCTGCCTTTGGCTGGCCGATTAAATTTGCTGATCAATCACCAGCAGTTGCAGGTGGGTACAGCTGAATGTCTGGTGATACCAGCAGGCACAGAGCATGGGTTTTCTGCTACTGAACAATGCCGGTTTTTAGTCGTAGATTTAGCGCATTTACCCACACATTTGCTGCAGTTAGCCCATCCGGTGTTTCAGCTTTCGGCGTTAATGCAACCTTATTTATTGGTACTGGAACAGCTGCTGGTACAACAAAATCAGCAATTATTGGCGGCGGCCCAGCAATTTTTTCTGCAATTGCTGGAAGCCGAACAACCAGTACCCGCACTGGACAGGAGATTACGGCAAGCGGTACTTTATATGCAGGAACACTTGGCTGAGGAATTGGATTTAGTGTTGCTCGCCAGCAAAGCCAGCCTGAGTCTGAGTCAGTTTAAACAATTGTTTCGCCAGCAATTAGGTCAAAGCCCAGGCCAGTACTTAACTCAACTCCGAATGCAGCACAGCCGCACTTTATTGCTGTTCTCTGATTTATCAGTGCAACAACTAGCACTGAACGTGGGCTATCAGTCGGCTTCGGCTTTTAGCGCACGTTTTTTGCGGCATTTTGGCCAAAGCCCTCAACAGTACAGAGGGCAACAGCACAAAGGTCTAGCTAAAGCTTAATCAGCTCGACAGCTCCACGTTTTTGCATAGTGACATACAACAAGCTTGGGTCTTTTTGCGAAAAAGTGACGTTGGTCGGAAATTCACCTTTTAACTTGTATTCTTTCAGTAATGTGCCGTCCGGGCTCACTTTGGCAACCACAGCTTTGCCATAACGGGCTATATAAAGATTACCTGACGCATCACAGCGCATGCCGTCTAAACCAAAATCAGGGAACTGGATCAGCAACCTTTTATTGCTGGCTTGCAGTTTCTTATCCAGATCATAGACCCAGACTCTGCGCTGCGCGCTTTCATTGACATACAGCCTGGTCTGGTCAGGGCTGATTTCTACGCCATTGGTGGTGCCCATCTCTGTTTCAACCAGACTGGAGCTGCCGTCTGTTTCAATACGCCACAACTGGCCTTTGCGGTTTTTCCAATCCGGATCGCTGGCGAAAATCACGCCGTTATTGGCTATGGTTAAATCGTTGGGCTGAAACATCAAAGGTTGATGGGCATGCAGCTGCAGCTGCTTTCCGTCATAACGCCAAATATTGTGGCCTGTGTAATCGGCTATATACATCAGACCTTTTTGATCAAAACGTATGCCATTGCCAATACTGCCTTTAGGCAAAGTCAGAGCTAAGCTCACCTCACCTTTTGGGCTGACTTTGCCTATAGTGCCCTCAACGCCATAATTCACTGCATACAGATAGCCGTTTTTATCTGTGGCGGGGCCTTCTATAGCGGCATGAAAAACACCATCAGCTACAAAATCTGTACTGTCGCTCTGATGTTCAGCCACAAGGCTAAAAGTTGACAGACTTAGTGACAAAAATAATAAATTCAATGCCTTACACTTCATCTTCTGATATCCCTCTTAGTTCAGGCTGGTGTGATGCCTTGAGAAAACCCTAGTAACTGCTGTGGATCGTAACGGCCTTTGAGTTGCTGTAGTTTGCTGTAATGACCAGCATAATAAGCATCAGACCAGTTTTTAAGCAAAGCGTCTGTGTAATTTAAATAAGCCCCGCCCGTGCTGTAAGGCCGCATTACAGTGCGCATCTGATCCACCCAAAGCGCAGCATTCTTCAATAAATCATCGTCAGTACCCACAGGGTAACTCACCATATACTGAGCACAAAATACCGCATCTCTGTGCGCAAAAGCGGTCTGATCTGTGGCAACTGAACCAATAGCCCCGCCCATCAGCGTTAATAAAATACCGCCTGAAAGTCCTTGCTGCTGACGTAACTGCACCTGTTCCAGCAAAGCAGTTAAACCTGCCTGCTCAATAGGCTGATTAAAAAAGTCCGAACTACCAGCCATAGCTGTGCGGTTCAGTTTGGCCCGCTCCGACTGATGCGGCAGTTTGCATTCAGGCATCTCCAACCCATCACAATCACTGAGCATAAAATCCCGGTATTGATGCAAAGCCACTTCCTGGGTCAGCGGTTGTACTGGCAAAAGCTGCAACCAGTTTTGCCAGAGCTGCTCTGCCTGTTCAGTCAAACCCAAACTGGTCAGCCGTATTTGTACCACCAGTTCACGCTTTGTATCGCCGCTCCACCATAAAGCAACTTGCGACCATAATTGTTCTGGTAACTGCTGACTCCAGTTTTGCCAGGCACTCAGCACAGGCAAAGCGTCTTTCAACGCAAAAGAAGCCCTACAACTTAAGATATCGCTGGTGGCAAAAGTTTGAAATTTAAAGCGGGTGACTATGCCAAACTGGCCACCGCCGCCGCCCTTTAAACCCCAGAATAAATCGGCATTTTGCTGCGCGTTGCAAAGCAGCACTTTGCCATCCACTGTCACCAGTTCGGCTTCCAGCACTGCATCACAGGTTAAACCGTATAATCGGTCGGCAATGCCAAAACCGCCGCCCTGAGTTAAACCTGCAATACCCACACCTACGCAACTGCCGGCAGGAATGGATCGGCCTTTTTTACTAAGCTGGTCGTACACATCCCCTAATTTAGCCCCGGCACCTATCCAGGCAGTGTTGTCTTCTGGCTGAAACTGAATATCGGCCATCAAAGCCAAGTCCAGCAAAATACCCTGAGTACTGGAGTAACCCGCATAATTATGACCCCCACTACGACCTGTAATGGGCAATTGATAACGGCGGGCAAAAGCTAAAACCAGCTGCACATCGGCCGTAGTGGCACAACGCGCTATCACAGCAGGAATAATAGAGTCGTAACGGGAATTGGCCGCTTTATAAAAACGATTAAAACCAGCATCTGCCGGAAACAATAACTGGCCGGAAAAATTAGCTTTGAGTTGCTGCCAGTCAGTAGCTTCTGGCAAAGCTACGGTCGGGCTGAACTGGCAACCAGAGACTGTTGTTACAGCAGCACCGCCGCTTAGGATTAAAAACTGACGTCTGTCCACAGGCAAGTCTTTTCAAAATGGCACACCGCAGGCAAATTAGCATAATTTGGCGGGATCTTCTTGTGGCTTAGCTAAAATAACAGGGAAGGCAAAACGAGGTTTTAATAATGATGAGTCTGCAAAAATTAAAACAACAAGCTTTAGATAACCCTGAAGTGAAAGCTGAATATCAGCTGTTGGAGGCTGAGTTTCGTTTTATCGATCAACAGTTATCAGTGCCCCTTCAAGTCGGAAGCGCTCAAAACACGTTGGGTGAAAATACGGACTCCGAAGAGTAATAGCAGCCGTTTAGAAAAAGGTAACTCCGACCCTAACTGGTCTACGCTGGTTAAGTACGCCCATGCCTGCGGTTTTGAGCTTTCGATTAAAGCGAATAAGCTCTGAGCTTTGCCTCTGAGCTGGAAGATCTATGTTTTATCCGCAGCAACGACCACAGAAAACCTGTTGTTTTCAGCTGACCCACAATGTCATATGACATTCCGTTAGCATAACAGAAAGCTACAGCTGCACATTCACTCCAGCAGAACTATGTCAGCATTCTCCTCTGGCTGCGAACAGAACAACATTTGTTGGGTTGAATAGGCGTCAATCAACTCAGACACCAAATCCGGCAGCGTTTCAGATAACTTGATCGCGCTGACACCGTCAAATTGATACAAGTCTCTTTGCGATTGAAACAAAACCCCACCTTTCACAGGCACTACCGCACCGGTCATCGGAGGTAGGCTTTGCAAACTGAACTTACGCTCCCCCCAAAATAAGAACTCTTCAGTCCGATAAAGCAGTTTATCGTCTTGATCGAGTCGTGCAGAAAAATTAACACCGGTTTCTGCTAGTCGGATTGTGACTCTTTTACTCAGCTGGTATCGCTCAAAATATGAACTTCCGCTACGTTTTGTGGCTATTAGCAACTTGTCTTTGTCGCTATACCAGTCAAGAACAGCAGTGAATTCAGCAGGCATTTTATGAGCGACTGTGGTTTGATCTTCGATAGAGTAGATATACAGAATTTTTCCAAAAGAGAATGCAATACGATTTCCATCTTTTGACCATACCGGCGCACGGTATATCGGTTGGTTTTCTGAGTTATCAAAAATGAGTTTTTGCTGCCCATCCCGATAAAGGAACAGCTGCGACCTGCCTGTTCTTGAGGATACAAAAGCAATCTCACGGCCTGATGGCGAATATCTAGCAAGATGATCTTCGCCCGCTGAATCGACGATTTTGTCGATAAAATCACGACGTCCGACCTCAATTAAATCAGTATCGTATCGGCTAAGCGACAGCACAATTTTATCGCCAGCAGGACTGAAAGACGGGTTAAAAATCCGTTGATAGCTGAAATATGGGATATCGCTCCGGCTGCCATCTAACCCCATAATAAAAAGTTCGTTTAAATGGTGAACCAGCAGTGACTGGTTGTTGGGATGCCAGTTTATCTCGGTAAAACCTAGTGGAAGCTTAGCGAAAGGCTGCGACAACTCAGCCGTCTTGATGTGAAATGACCTTAATTCCACATCGTTGCTGGCATTCTCGCCTGCCAGTGCAATCACTGTCGTATCGGGAGATAAAGCGATGCGGTAAGGTGTAAATTCGTTGCTACTCAGCAGCAAGTCAGTGTGAATTTTAGTCTGCTCATTAAAGTGCTTTAAACGAGTCACTGGGCGGCCATTTATTGGTACAGTCGCCAGCATGTAATAAAGCCCGCTCTTATCTGCATCCAGTCGCCAGAGACCGCCTTGCTCATCGACGCTAAACAGCCGATCTAAGGGCCCACCATGGCGGGAAATCTTGCCCACCCAATCACCAGCAGCAGCTCGGACAATAATGTAAAAGCTGCTATTTGATTGGTCCCAGGTGATCGATTGGTAATCGTCAGACCCGGACAAAATGATCTTTTCATCGGAAGAATGCAGATCTTTGACCACGATTTGATTTGAAGCTCCTGTTTGTCGGATAAATGCCAGAGCGGAGCCGTCAGCTGAATAAAGGGGCATAAAATCATAATAAGAAGATGAGGTGATTGGCTGTAGTTTGCCTGAAAATGAGATATGAGCCTTTGTGTCTGGCCAGAAACCCCAGATCATGACAAACAGAGCAAGCAAACAAGAAAACAGCCACCAGCGCCAATGGTTGGCTTGTGTTGTAATGGCTAATGGCTCAACCTCTAAACTATAGCCCCGCTTGGTATGAGTATGGATGTAAACAGGTGTTTTTGCTTCGTCTCCCAAAGCTTTTCTAAGTTGAGCAATACTACGCTGAACAGATCCCGGACTAAAAACTGTGTTAGGCCACAGCTCTTCAAACAACGATTCTTGTGATACCACTTGTTTGGGATGGGCCGCCAGATAGGCCAAAACGTCCATTGTTCTGGGTTCAACAGTCACAGACTCTTGTCCCCTCGTAATAAAACAACGATCTACATCCACCCGGATATCGTTCAATTTAAACTGCTTAAGCAAGTAACATCCTTATTGGCATAAACATCAGAACTTCATCAGAGAAAAATCGTTACTTCTCCATCGGTTTTTGAAGCAATTCAATTTCTAATTTATCCGGTTTTCAAATGTACCAAAATTATCTGATAAAAAGGAAATGCCATGAGAATAAACACACTTGCATTGGTCTTTGGTTTGGCCATCACTTTTCACGCAGGGGCTTGCAGCAACACGAGTCTTAAAAAGCAGCTGGAACAGTTTACGACTAAAAACTCTATAGGATTTTCTGCTCTTGTTGCAACGAATGGAAAAGAACTCTGTGAAGCCGCTGTGGGAAACGCCAGTATCGAATTATCTGTACCTATGAACAACCAGCATCTTTTCGAAATTGGCTCTCTGACCAAACAGTTCACAGCTGTTGCTGTACTCTTACTGGCACAGGAAAATAAGCTCTCTCTGGATGATGATATTTCTCTCTATATCCCGGAGATCAACACCACTAAAGGCAAAGTTACGATAGGCCACCTGCTCGCTCATACCTCTGGATTGGTTGACCCAATCAATGAACCCGAGTTTTTAGCTACCCGTGTGCAGGAGAGCATTTCATTAGCACAACTTATTACCCTATTTAAAAATAATAACTGGCACTATCCGGCAGGCGACAGGGTCCAATACAGCAATGTTGGCTACAGTATGCTGGCGTACGTCATCGAAAAAGTGACAGGTCAGAGCTACAGTGAATTTTTATCAGCGCGTATTTTCAAACCATTGGGTATGACCCATACATACCAGGCCTCTTTTGCTGTAATTCACAATAAAGTGACTGGCTATACGTTTGCTGACACAACCCCTCGCCAGCATGATTTTTTAAATCTGAACTGGGCATATGGTGCAGCAGATATTGTCTCGAACACCAAGGATTTGTATCGTTTTACCCAAGCCCTGATGCACAAGCAACTGCTTAATAGCCATTACCTCAATCTATTTCTAAGCCGCATTACCTTAAACGATAAATCGCAAACTGATGGTACTTTTAACTATTCCTTATCGCAGATTGGAAATACAGCGGCTATTACAATGAGTGGTTCAACTATGGGTTATTCGAGCCACAGCATTTTTTTGCCTGAACAAGACACATACATAGTGGTGTTAAGCAACAGTGACGGCATTAATGGCGGAAGCTGGATCCCTCCAGCAACAGTTGCAGGCAAACTGGCAGCAAACCTCCTTTCGTTTCCGCTTCCTGACTACAGCGCTGTTGATGTGTCAGCACAAAATACTCAGCAGTATCTTGGCCAATACCACTTAGAGGAGCAAGTCGTCAGGACATTGGATTATGTAAATGGTGCATTTATTTACCAGCGAAACGATGGCCCAAAATACGAAGTCATACCAATGAAAGACCATGGGTTTTATTTTAAAGATACTCTGAGCTATTTCTACATAAAGCACATTGGCACTGAGCAACAGCAAATGGATTTTTACAATTTCCTGAGCAATCAGCCACAAGTTGCCAAGCTCAAGAATCATAAGGTTAAGTGATTGATTGGTAATACTAAGCTACGAGATCCTCTCTCCATAAAATAAATCGTGGAGAACAGCGTAAAACTAGACCCTAATCGGGTCGGGATAAACCCGCCCCCTACAATTTTTTATCCGCTTTTGGGGGAAATTTAAGCTGGTGATTGCCACAAATTAGCCCATAGAACACTCAAGTCCGAAACAAGGCACCTACCAATTTCCCCTTGCCGCCTGGAAAAAAGCTGTTTATGCTGGCCGCAC
Source organism: Rheinheimera sp. 1928-s (assembly GCF_029269265.1). Lineage (GTDB taxonomy): Bacteria > Pseudomonadota > Gammaproteobacteria > Enterobacterales > Alteromonadaceae > Pararheinheimera. The sequence continues at coordinate 119,979 of NZ_JARIXP010000001.1, read as the reverse complement.
TTAGCTTGTCGGAGTGCTGCACAAACCTTGTTTGTCAGCTGAGACCGCCCTTGGGCGGAATCCGTGGAACCTGAACAGGATAATACCTGCGGAGGGAAACAAGAGCGCTAATAGCGGCGGTGATCCGTCTGCCTGTTGGCGCACTCATTCGGCTCATCTGTTGATGGCTGTCCACGCTTTTCCCAAGCTCTGTTGAAAATTAACTATTTAATTATTTCATCGGAGTTTATATGTCAGAAAATCAAAACCGTCGCGCCACCCGCGCTGCTGCCGAACAGTTTATTCAGCAGTTTCAGGGCCAGCCTTATCCAGCCAGCCGTAAGGTCTATATCGAAGGCGAATTGCCCGGCGTGAAAGTCGGTATGCGTGAAATTGAACTGCAGCCCAGTTTAATTGGCGGCACCAAAGACAATCCTTTATTTGCGCCCAATACCCCGGTTCGGGTCTACGACACTTCAGGCCCTTATTCCTGTCCTGATGCGCAAATTGATATCCGCAAAGGCTTGCCTGCTCTGCGTACCAACTGGATCAAAGAGCGTGGCGATACGGATTTGGTCACCGACTTTAGCTCTGTCTACAGCAAAGAGCAGTGGCTGGATGAAAGCCTGCAAAGCTTAAGATTCGAGGCTTTAACAGAAAGACGTAAAGCCAAAGCTGGCGTGGCTGTCACTCAACTGGCCTATGCCCGTCGTGGCATTATCACCCCTGAAATGGAATACGTGGCTATTCGGGAAAACTTAAGCCGCGCGAATCTGGCAGCGGCCACTGAAGCCAGAGCACAGCATCCGGGCCAGAGTTTTGGTGCCAACTTACCCACACAAATTACCGCTGAATTTGTCCGGCAGGAAATAGCGGCAGGCCGCGCCATTTTGCCTGCCAATATCAATCACCCTGAAATTGAACCTATGATTATTGGCCGTAACTTTCTGGTGAAAGTGAACGCCAATATAGGCAATTCAGCGGTTAGTTCATCCATTGAAGAAGAAGTGGAAAAGCTGCTATGGGCCACGCGCTGGGGCGCAGACACAGTGATGGATTTATCCACTGGCCGTTATATTCATCAAACCCGCGAATGGATTATCCGCAACAGCCCTGTGCCTATTGGTACTGTACCTTTGTATCAGGCGCTGGAAAAAGTCGGCGGTATAGCCGAAGACTTGAGCTGGGAATTATTCCGCGACACTTTAATTGAGCAGGCTGAACAAGGGGTGGATTATTTTACTATTCACGCCGGAGTGCGCTTAGCTTATGTGCCTATGACGGCTAAACGCCTGACCGGCATAGTCTCACGTGGCGGTTCTATTATGGCCAAATGGTGCCTGGCGCATCATCAGGAAAACTTTTTATATCAACACTTTGACGATATCTGCGACATTATGCGCTCTTACGATATCAGTTTTAGTTTAGGTGATGGCCTGCGCCCTGGTTCCATAGCCGATGCCAATGACGAAGCTCAATTTGCCGAGCTGAAAACCTTAGGTGAACTGACCCACCGCGCCTGGGCCAAAGATGTGCAGGTGATGGTGGAAGGCCCTGGCCATGTGCCTATGCAGCTGATCCGTGAAAATATGCAGTTGCAGCTGGAATACTGTGCCGAAGCACCTTTTTACACTTTAGGCCCTCTGACCACAGACATAGCACCGGGTTACGATCATCTGACGTCAGCCATTGGCGCTGCTCAGATTGGCTGGTATGGCTGCGCTATGCTGTGTTATGTCACACCCAAGGAGCATTTGGGTTTACCTGATAAAAACGATGTCAAAGAAGGCATGATCGCCTACAAAATTGCCGCCCACGCCGCCGATTTAGCCAAAGGCCATCCCGGTGCACAAATTCGGGATGATGCTTTATCCAAAGCCCGTTTTGAGTTCCGTTGGCAGGATCAGTTTAATTTAAGTTTAGACCCGGAACGGGCTCGTTCTTATCACGATCAAACGCTGCCACAAGAATCCGGCAAAGTAGCGCACTTTTGTTCTATGTGTGGCCCTAAGTTCTGTTCGATGAAAATCAGTCAGGATGTGCGCGACTATGCGGCCAGTATTGAAGTAAAACAGCTGGATACAGAGCTGCAACAAGCAGAAATGCAGAAAAAGGCGCAGCAGTTCCGTGAATCGGGTGCAGAGCTTTATCATACGACGGATAAGAAACTGGCTGATAAAAAGCCGGAGGAGCACCAGCTATGAGCCCGACGCTGCTGATCCTCGGTGGCGGCTTAATGGGACGATTATGCGCTTTGGCTTTGTCCGAACCCGGGCTTTGGCCAAAGCCAGCCCGTATTCGCCTGCTGGAAAAGGGAAGTTTTACCCCTGACCAAAAGATGTATCAACCCAAAGCTGCTTTTGCTGCTGCCGCTATGTTGTCGCCTTTGGCTGAGTCTGTGCTTTTAGAGCAGGATTTAGTAGAAATGGGCTATCGCGGCATGCAGCTCTGGCAACAGCTGCAACAGCAGTTGCCGGATTTTGGCCTGCAACAACAAGGGGCTTTGCTGCTGGCCCACCCGCAGCAACAGCACCTGTTATTGCATTTGGTTAGCCAAATTAAAGCTCAGCCTGAATACAAAGCTAAATGGCTGACTAAAACTGAACTGACAGAACTTGAGCCTTCGTTAGCCGGGCGTTTTCAGCATGGCTGTTATTTACCGGGTGAAGGTCAGTTAGATAATCAGGCTTTTTTAGATCATTCTCTGCAGCTATTGCAGCAAAGAGGCGTAGCGCTGGAAGCTCAGTCCACAACTGAATTTCAGGGTGATGAGCTTTGGTGTAACGGCAAGTTAGAAGCCGCTGATTTGGTCATTGATTGCCGTGGTTTAGGGGCTCAACCAGAGGTACAGCAGCTTAGATCTGTGCGGGGAGAAGTGCTAAGAGTTAAAGCGACTGCAGTCAAACTAAGCCGCCCTGTGCGATTGTTCCATCCCCGTTATGCGCTTTATATAGCGCCCAAAGGCGATGGTATTTTTGTGCTGGGCGCTACAGAGCTGGAATCGGCTGATCAATCCGGCCCTTCGGTGCGTTCGACGCTGGAACTGCTTTCAGCTTTGTATTCAGTAGACCCTGCTTTTGCTGATGCTGAAATTTTAAGTTTGCAAGCCTCTGCCCGCCCCGCTTTGCCGGATAACAGACCTGAAATACAGCAAAAGCCCGGCTTGATTCGGGTTAATGGTTTATATCGTCACGGTTATTTATTAGGGCCGGCTTTGGCTGAACAAGTGGCCCAGCTGGCTTTGCTGCAGTTCAGTGAAACTAAGGAGCTGTGTTATGGCTGAAGTGACTGATACAACAGTGAATATCTGGCTGAATGGCAAAACTGAAACTTTAAACTCCAGTCAATTAAGCGATTTATTGCCACGCTTTAAAGCCCCTTTTGCCGTGGCTTTAAATGGCCGTTTTATTGCAGCAGCACAGTATTCAGACACACAACTTAAAGCCGGTGACGAGCTGGATATTGTCAGCCCTATAGCTGGAGGTTAAGTATGCAACCCGAATTTAAGATTTACGGCGAAACCCTTAGCAGCAGGCTGATTTTAGGCAGCGCCCTCTATCCAAACCCGGCCTTGATGCAGCAAGCCCTGCAACAAAGTGGCTGCGAAGCAGTGACTTTAAGCCTTCGCCGTCAAGCCCCTGAACAACAAGGGGGTGAGCAGTTCTGGCAACTGATCCGCGATTTAAAACTCAGGCTATTGCCCAATACGGCGGGCTGCCATTCAGTGCAACAAGCTGTGACTTTGGCTCAGATGTCGCGGGAGTTATTCCAAACCAACTGGATAAAACTGGAGCTGATAGGCGATGACTACAACCTGCAGCCCGATCCCATTTTGTTGCTGCAAGCGGCCGAACAACTGCTGGCTGATGGCTTTGAGGTCTTACCTTATTGCACTGACGATTTAGTGCTCTGCAAAAGGTTGTATGAACTCGGTTGCAAAGTACTGATGCCTTGGGCTGCGCCTATAGGTTCAGGTTTAGGTGTATTAAACCCTTATGCGCTGCGGACTTTAAGGGAACGTTTACCGGACGCCACTTTAATAGTGGATGCAGGTTTAGGTTTACCCAGCCACGCCTGTCAGGTGATGGAAATGGGTTTTGATGGTGTATTACTGAATTCTGCCGTGGCTTTAGCCAAAGATCCTGTAGTGATGGCTCAGGCTTTTTCACAGGCAGTATCTGCCGGCCGCTCTGCATTTTTAGCAGGGGCTATGCCTAAACAAGATTTTGCCAGCCCTTCAACACCTGTTCTTGGTATGCCGTTTTGGTTACAGGAGGCGCCATGATTCAGCCAACTCAGGCAACTCAGGCAACTCAGGCAACTCAGGCAACTCAGGCAACTCAGGCAACTCAGGCAACAATCCTCTGGAGTATTACAGGTTCAGACAATAGCGCAGGTGCCGGTATTCAGGCCGATTTAAAAACTATCCAAAGTTTTTCTGCACCAGAACATCCTCTGCATTTATACACTTTAGTTACCGCCATTACCGCCCAGCATAGTGGTGGTGTTGATGCTTGTCTGGCGATGTCAGTGGCTATGCTGCACCAACAAGCTATGACTTTGCTGAAAGATGCACAACCTGCTGTGATTAAAATTGGTTTGCTGGTAAATAAACTTCAGGTGCTTTGGTTGGCTGACTTTTTACAAGAACTCAGGCAGCAGCTCAGGCAAAAACAAGCTGATTTGTTGGTGATTTACGACCCTGTCGCCATTAGCAGTAGTGGTTCAAGGATGGCGGACGCTGATTTATATCAAGCGGTGATCCAGCATTTATTGCCACAACTTGATGTGCTGACACCTAACCTGCCGGAGCTGGAGGCTTTAACCCAAAGCACAGATGCAGATCAGGCAGTAAAACTGCTATTAGACACCGGCGTAAAAGCAGTATTGGTCAAAGGCGGCCATGACTTTGATACACAAAGCTGCACGGACCAACTTTTTATCAGCCCGCAGTTTCGTTACCGCGGTTATCCGGCTTATAGCCATCAGGTCAGGTTGAGCAGTCCACGCCAACAAGATGCTTTTAGCCATGGCACAGGCTGTTGTTTTAGCAGTGCTTTAGCAGCAGCTTTGGCTTTAGGTTATGCGCTGGAAGATGCTTTTGTATTAGCAAAAAGCTATATCAATCAGGGTTTAAGCCAGCCAGTTGCTATCACAGAATGTTCAGGAACTTTGGGTCACTGGGGTTTTCCAGCCAAGCCAGAGTATTTACCAAAGCTGCTGACTGACGATCTGCAGCCGCCAGCCAAAGCCTTTGCACCTTTAAAAGCTCCTTTAGGTTTGTATGTGATAGTGCCGTCAGTGGCAGAACTACAAAGGGCTTTAGCGGCCGGAGTGAAAACCCTGCAACTGCGGATAAAAAGCACAGATCAGGCACTACTCCGGCAAGAAATACAGCAGGCAATCCAGCTTTGCCAGCACCCTGATATTCAGCTTTTTATTAACGATCACTGGCAATTGGCGCTGGAATTGGGCGCTTATGGTGTGCATTTAGGTCAGGAAGATATCAACAGCGCCAACTTAGCAGTTTTGCAACAAGCCGGACTGAGGCTGGGTTTATCCAGCCATGGTTTTTATAAACTATTAAGAGCGCAGCAATTTCAGCCCAGTTATCTGGCGATAGGCGCTGTTTTTGCCACTCAAACCAAGGAGATGGGTGGCAAATTACAAGGGCTGCAAAAACTATCCCGATACCCGGCCTTATTCCCAACTACTGCACTGGTCGCTATTGGTGGCATTCATGAACACAATGCCAAAGCTGTGTTGGCCTGTGGCATCCAACATCTGGCGGTAGTACAAGCTTTTGCGAATGCTGCAGAGCCAAAACTTTGGGTGCAACAAATGCAGCAGTTAATCACCGGAGCCCAATTGGAGCAAAAGCCATGCTGAATGATTTAGAATTTATCCGCTATAGCCGCCAGTTGATGTTGCCTGGTTTTGGTGAAGCCGCTCAGTTAAAACTAAAACAAACGAAAGTGCTGCTAATTGGCTGCGGTGGTTTAGGCAATGCCGCCAGTCAGTATCTGGTGTCCTCCGGTATAGGTCACCTGACTTTGGTCGACGGCGATAAAGTGGAGTTATCCAATCTGCAACGGCAGATATTATTCCGCGACAGTGACAAAGGTTTTAACAAAGCCAAAATGGCGGCTCGCCAGCTTAAACAGCTGAATCCGCATGTCAGCGTCAAGGCTGTAGAACAGCAGTTTAGCTTCGACAATGCTGAAGCTTTATTAGCAAACACCGACTGGGTATTGGATTGCACCGATAATTTCCAAAGCCGGAAACTCATTAATCAGCTTTGCCAGCAGCATCAAATCAGCCTGATTAGCGCTGCGGCTATAGCCCAACAAGGCCAGTTGATGCTCTGGCCTTTTGCCCAAAACCGCAGCCCCTGTTATCAATGTTTATTCCCGGATTTAACAGACCAATCCGGCAACTGCAGCAGCTTAGGCGTAGTAGCCCCTTTGCTTGGTGTGATGGGGTCTATGCAGGCTATGTTACTGATCCAGCAAATTATTCAACCGGATAGCCAGCCTAAGCTCTGGCAGTTTGAGGGGATGGGATTCAGGTTGATATCTATAGACATGTTATCTTCATGCTCTAGTCATTGCTAAAAATGAAAATTCGCGTCCCTATTTTAAGATCAAAAATATTAAATTGGGTTCCTTCTTTTTGATCAATGCGTTACGCTTGAAAAGCCAAATTCTAGATTGAACTGAATCAATGTCTAACAAACAAGATCTCCCAAATGTAAAGTACACCCAGGTATCTACATACTTCGGTAGAGAAACATCTGGTAGTAATGCGGAAACATGGAAAGTTTCACTTAGAGGAACTCCCAACTCGATAAACGCTTACATCAAGTTTGTTCACGACTTTAAACAAACGATAACTGAATTAGCATGTTCAAAGGTTGGAAGAGCGTTGGGCTTGAATATACCGGAAGCCTACCTAGTCTACGTAGATACAAATGCATTTCCAGAGAATGTTAAAAAGCAATCAAGCTTTGCAGGAAAAGGAGCCCTATTGGCCTTTGCAAGCGCGAGCCCAGCCCCTAACTCTATGAGTTTCGAGAGGTTATTATCTGAAAACAATCCTATGGCAAATAAGTTATTTGAAGCTTGGAAAAGTCTTGACGATGTGATTGCATTTGATGAATGGATTGCAAATCCAGATAGGTTAGATTGTAATTATTTATATTCTCCAGCACATAATGATTTCTGGTTAATTGACCATGGTAATGCACTTACAGGTGACTGCATGCCACATTGGGCATTAGACAAGCCAGAAATAGAAACTTACAACACTCTTTTTGAAAGCGTTAGCCATCTAAAAACTCATAAGGAAAAATATTTGATGAAAAATAAGGCTGACGCTCTTATGGAAAGAGCAAAAGTGATAGATTTCAGCACCTTAGATGCAGAAAACTACTACAAAATGATTCATGGCAGCGCGGATGCAGCGAAAATCTCTGAATTTTTAGAAAAACGAATCAACCACTCGGTGAAACTTTTATGTCAGAAGATGGGAATACCACAACTAATATAGGCTTCAGACTGCCTAAATTTGATAGCAATTTTTCCTGTATATGGGTTCCAATTTATCTTGAACCGATTACCCACTCAGGAGAAAAAATCACTATTGGCTTTGGTTTCAGAACCATTGACGGTGAATTATTTGTGAAAAGAGCTATTAGTGAATTATCAATTGTGAGTATTTTTGGTGAGAAAGGGAAAGAATTGTATCGACTCACTGAAATGGTATTAAACGATTTTGAACGCTATCTTATCAGGACTAAACGTTTCAACACTTATGAGCCGAAAATAAGAGGCGTAACGATAGGTCAAGAATTTGAAAGCGTCGATGACAATATTGAACAAGTTATTAACCAAGCTAAGCGAAACCTATCGGTTTTCTCTCTTCTTGACACTAAGAGCCTATTAGACGTTAAAGAGTATTCTGACTCGAACTCAAAAAGCTGGCAGCAAGAGATAATGAACAAGTTAAATTTGCTTAGACCAACTCTGCTTAATCACTTCAACCGCGAAGTTATATTCAGGAAGAGTGCTAAACCAGCAAAAATTGGCTATGTCGGAACAAATCTGGCATTCAATTTTGGAGTTTTAAATCCACAAAGTACATCCTTTGCGCAGCAGCAAAACAAAATAATGCGCTACGCGACAGAGCTAAACTCTATGAAAAAACTAGGTCTCAGCACATTTAACCATCTTGAAGTGAACGTTTGGATCCCTGAGAAAAATATGTCCTCAATAAAAAAATCAGACAAGCTCTATGCTGTATGTCAGGAGATTGAACATTTAGGGGATGACATCGATGTGAGGATAGAATTCGGGCAAAATATTGATCGAGTTACAAAAATGATTATCGACGACGTAACCGCTCCAATGTAAAAAATAGCTACAATAAGCTGATATCTACCCTTACCGCCCTCCCGCCAAATCAATAAAAGTGCCAGTAGCATAAGAGGCCTGGTCGGATAACAGCCACAAAATAGCCAGTGCAACCTCTTCCGGCTGGCCACCTCGTTTCATTGGAATGGCATCTTTAATGCGATCGACACGATCAGGTTCACCGCCGCTGGCGTGAATATCTGTGTAGATAAAACCTGGCCGGACAGAATTCACACGAATGCCCTGATCGGCCACTTCTTTGGATAAACCTAAAGTGAAGCTATCCAAAGCACCTTTTGATGCTGCGTAGTCTATGTATTCTCCAGGTGCACCTAAACGGGAAGCGACAGAAGATACATTGACAATGGCACCGCCTTTGCCGCCTAATTTTACCGACATTCGCTTTACCGCTTCGCGTGCACATAACATAGGCCCAACAACGTTAGCAGCAAATACCCGTTGTAAACGGCCTTCATCCATATCCAGCAAACTACTTTGAGTTTCCAGAATACCGGCGTTATTCACCAGTGCAGTGACAGGACCCAGTTCCCGATCAACCCGCAGAAATAAAGCCACTACTTGTGCTTCAACAGAAAGATCCGCCTGCATCGCTATAGCTGTGCCACCTAAAGCCTGAATTTCTGCAACAACAGCATCTGCAGCCTGTTGGTTATTTAAGTAGTTCACACAAACCGTATAACCCTGTGCTGCAGCCAGTTTTGCCGTAGCTGCACCAATACCACGGCTACCTCCTGTAACAATAAGAACTTTCTTCATATCTGCACTCAAACCCGTTTAAAGCCAATCCTGAAGCCACCCCAATGCCGGCCTTTGACCATAATAGGCACCGACAAATCATGCAGAATTTCGCCTGTATCGCGTTTATAAGTTTGCAGCAGCATAGGCTGGGTGTTGCTGCCACAGCGACTGCCGGTGCGGTCGCCAAAGACTCTTTTGGTGCGGTTTTGCAGCAAGTCTTTCTCGTAATTCCCAGTTAACGCCTGGCTGTATTTTTTATTGTGGGTTGGGAAATAACCTTTACGATCCACGCCACCAGCGTACAACACATTGCTATGACGTTCTAAAATAGGCTCCTGGATCAACGGGAAATTCTGGTCGGTAAAACTGTCGTAAGCGGTATGGAATTTTTGTGGATTGGTATTAGCTATAGGCTGGTACTGTTCGGCAAATAACTGCTGTTCAGTTAGCTTGCCCTCGCTCAGCGCTTTTTCAAATAAAGCGCCTATAGCAGCCGCTGCTTGCTGAGCTTCTTTGAGTACAGGGTTAAAGAAGCTCTGGCTGGTGACAGTGCTGAGTTCGCGATAAATACTTTCAGTTTCCACTGACAATTCAATGGCCTGGTCTGCCACTGTGCTGCCTTTATGTTCTATTGCCGATAAGGCCTTATTAATGCTCTGGATCGACTGGCCCAGTTGCTGGCTGGTATTTTCCAACCCAGTACTAACCTGCTCGATTTGTTCCAGCGCAGCGGACACCTGCCCTACTTCGGTATTGATGCCATTAAAACCTGCGGCCACACTTTGTAATTCCTGCTGCACATCGCCACTTAACAGGACCAGCTGCGCCATCACATCAGCGGTTTGTTCGCTTTGGCTACGAATATCAGCCAGCATCTTCGCTATATCTTTGGTCGCTTCTGAGGTTTTACCTGCTAAAGCCCGCACTTCGTCAGCTACTACGGCAAAACCACGACCTTGTTCACCGGCCCTGGCTGCTTCAATAGCAGCGTTTAACGCTAATAAGTTGGTTTGGTTGGCTACACCCGTGATCACTTCAGTAATACGCTGAATATCGTCAGCACTGCCTTTGAGTTGTTCCAGCCGGGCCGCCGCATCACTGACGGCATTAGCTAACTGGTTGATATTTCCCACACTCTTTTGCAAGCGCTGATCGGCTGCACTGCAGGCATTGGCGGTGTGGGTAATGCTATGGCTGATTTGTTGCAGATTATCTGTCAGTTGGCCGCTGGTATCGGCTAAACCTGTGGCAGCACTGCCAATCTGGCCGCAGTCGTCGCCGCTATGTTTGATGTCTTTAATTAAACCGTCGATATAAAAGGAGACTTCGGCTGCCCCTATCGCCATTTTTGAAGTGGCTTCGGTAATATGATGAGCACTGTCGGCCAGCGCATTGGATTCATCTTGAGTCTGAACTTCTGGTTGCTTACGACCGACCCATAACAAAAAACCACCGACGGCCAACAGATTAAACAGCACCAACAGCCAGCTATTGAAATCCAGCCACAGGTACAACACCTGAGCCACCAGCCAGAGCACAACAAACACCACTGCAGCACGTACATTTTCCATAACGACTTCCCATTCGACAAAGGCCAGCAGGCAACATGGCAGAAGAAAAAACTACAGAATTTACAACTCCATAGCATTTAGGTTCTGGCAGTGTTTCTGTTATACCAGCAACTGTCAAACCATCCACAGGGGAATGCGACTAAAGTCTAGGTCGCTTTGGTTTATGTGCTGTTATTGCCGGACAGGAAAACCGCCGTCCGTCCAGGCCTGCATACCACCAGCTATTGAGTATAAGTCACGAAAGCCCATACGTTGCAGTGATTCCACAGCCAAAGCAGAACGGGCACCAGAACGGCAAATTAAATACAAAGGTTGAGTGGCCAATTCTGTTAAAGCCACCACTGCATCCTTATGCTCTGCCACAGCCGGATGCTGCGGCAACTGCATTTCCAGCACACCACGGGGCATATTGACAGCAGTAGGGATATGGCCAGTAGCAAATTCAGCAGGTTCACGCACATCAATAATACGAGCCTGACTGCTTTGCAATAACGCAGCCAGCTGCTGCACTGTCAGTTCCTGAATTTTAGCTTTGGCTTCAGCGACAAGCACGAGTCCTGTTTTCATAACGGCAGTCCTGTGTAGTGAGTTGGTTTTAGTGTATACCGAAAGAAGTCGGGATTGCAGCAGTGCAATAAACAAGCAGCCAAAGCGACAGTCTGAGCGAAAACCATTGTTAGTTACGAAATCCGGATAGTATCATCGCCAACACAAAAAACGGTGCAACAAAAAGTACAGCCGCCAGCAAAAAATTTCCAATCGCTTTCCAGAAAGAAAACCCTTGCACTTGCGCTATACACATGAACATCAACACAGAAGCCCAGCAAGCGAGTAAAAATTGTATCGCCAACAGCACAAAAAACGGAATTGGATTTGCTGAGATTGCAGGAGTCTCGGAACTGAAAATTTCGTTGCCATAAAGAGCTATCTCTACAAAACACAAAGGTAAAGTACAAATCGCAGGAATTACCCCCCAGGCAAATGCCGCTCTAAGGTGTTCTGCTGTCGCTTTTCCGCCTAACCAAGAGCCTGATATTTTCAGTAACCAGCCTAAAACATAAAGAGTGATCAGTCCGCAGATAATACCGCTTACAGTTGCCCCAAACAGAATGGCCGAAAGCTCATACTTATCGCCCATTTCTTTATTGCTTGCCTTGGTGAGCACATCCCATATGCCATACAACATAGCTAATGGAATGACCGCATATTGGGCATTAGTATCAATAATTTCCTGGATAGTTTGTCTCGGCTGAAACCAAATATTTGTCCAGAGGTTCACTGTATCTCCTTGATAGCCCATGAAGAACTTCATTCTTTATTTTGAATTGATCACGATATCAAATGTATTGGTTTGAGCCAAATTTCCATAGAGGAATGATCAGGATCTTCGACATGGACACCAAAGAAGAGGTTTTAATAGTCCTATAGCAAGGTATGTGTTGCGAGGGCGGTGCCTTTTCCGCAGCCCCTTGACTGATTCATTGCAGCAATAGCGTTACTTCCCCCCAGCCAACTGCTGCAAAAACTGCAAACGCTGCTTTTCATCGTCACTTAACACAAAAGGCTCGTCGCTGAGTTGGCCAAAGTTGATGGCTTCTACCACAAAACCTGGTTCTTTACTGTTGCCGTACCTGTTGAGTTCACCCGGCATGGCGGAGCGTAATTCCAGTACAAAAGTACCCAGCCAATAAGGGCCAGCTTGTTGCTGCAGTACCTGTTTAAAAGCCCGCAGTTCGAGCTTGGCCGCCCCCTCTGTTAACTGATCTTCTGCCGTTAGCACCGCTAGCGGCTGCTTGCTTTGAGTAAATAAATTGGCTCTTAAGCGGTACATACCCGCTTTTTTCACTTCCAGCTCCACAGGGATCACGAAATCAGCGCCACGCGAACTGCTGCTGCCAACACCCGTGATAGTGGCAACCGGATAGCTGTAGTCGAACCCTGTTTGCAGTTGCTGGGTTTTACCTTCGGCTTCAAATAACACCACCAGCTCCATAGCTCCGTCCCAACTTTCGCTGGCATCAAACTGATGAGCCCATTCTGCAGCATCTGCATTGGCGGTTAAATCGGCCTGCGCCAGCACTTTGCCGCTTTGTTGTTCACGTAATTCAGCTCTGGCATGTTGTGGTGACAACCCATCCATCACCAAGGTAAAAGCCACAGCTTCAGGGTAGCTGAATCTGTATTTAGGCAACACCAGACTGGCGCTGGCGCCCCCTTCCAGCGGCAAAGCCACAGTGTCAAAATGATTGGGGTTGAGTAACTGATGATCTGCTGCCGACAAAGGCCTGGAGTAAGGCGGATAACTTAGTTCAGCCGCATAGGCCTGCGACAACAGACTAAAACTTTGTTGCAATTCTTCCTGCTGATACTGATCCATCTGCACTGGTGCAGCAGTTTGAGCATCGACTTTGGTCTGGGGTTCAGCAATAGCTTCAAGCTGGGCCTTATCCACCACAGCCACAGCAGTTTCAGTTTTGGGCCACAACCAAAAAGCTGCCAGTGCCATCAGCACCAGCAGCATCATAACCAAGACTTTTTTTGGCATTAATCAGCAGCCTGACTGACTAAAGACGACATGCTGTGACGATCCGAACCTGTCACCAATAAATAGTTCGAGGCAAATACCCACCAGCCGCGTTTTTGCTGATAAGTCTGGAACTGCAAAGCTTCGTTGTTTAAGTAATTGGCTCTGGCATTGGCTGCTGTCACTTCGCCATCGCGACTGTCTTCAATAAGACCGCTGTGGCTGTAGTCGTTGCCCATCAGCATGGGGTAGTGATAGGGCATAAAGCCCTTCACGCCACTGCTTTGGCTGGTCAGTTTGCCATCAAAAGCCACGTTCGCACTGCAGCTATCAAAAGAGCCGACAGCAGATGCACCACAACTGGAATGACTGGCGACCACACCATCGTCAGTGCCAGGTAAAAATGGGCCTGTGGCATTTAAAAAGTCAGAACCTGCGCCCACAAAACGTAAACGTGGCACACGACTGGTTGGGAAACTTGCCAGTTGCCGCGCTGTATTCACCCGCAGATCGTTCAGCACTCCAATATTAGAAGGTGATGGCATCTGGCCTAACCATAAAGATAAAGCTGCACGTAAAGCTGCGTCTGTCCAGCTACCGCCTCCAGCCACATTCACAGCTAAATCAGCCAGTTCAACACCACCACCAGCGCCGGCAAAGTCAAAACTGGCGATAATATTCAAAGGTTGTAAGCCGGCGTTTTGCAGCCATAAAGCCTGATTGTCGATGATATAACGGGTGACTAAATCGCCTGTGGAATGGCTGACGAAAATACAACCGTTGTTGCAGGTGCCAGCGCGGGATAACTGCTGCAGTTTTGGCCAGACATAGTCGGTGGCAATTTTGCCGGCAATACGTTCTTGTGATGGCCAGTCGATACGCGCATCAGCACGGCTTAACCAAAAACCAGCCCAGTAGTCGGCGCCATTGCTGGTGACATCAGCGCCTGTTGGCCTATCCGCTAAATTAGCAGGCTGGAAACCATGCACTAACACTACAGGATGACCATTCAACGCAGCAGAAAGAGGTAAACTCAGCAGCGCCAGTGTGGCAGCCGCCATTTTTAGTAGTTTCATTCGTTTGTCCTTGTTCTTGTCTGTAAATTTATTGTTTTATTTGCATCATTTCCGTGATGCCAAGTTACAAATCCCAGTACAAGATAGAACAGTTAAATGACAATGCAATGGCCGAAAACCGCAGAAAAGAAGGGAGAAGAATGAAAAAAGAACTGCTTCGTTTGAATATGAAATGTTAACAAATGAACAAAGACCTGTACTGTCTGCGGATATCAGAACTTAGTAACACGCTTTATTCCTGCAACAGCTGTTTAAAGTGATTACTCGAATTATTTTTTGTGTATTGAAATTTGCTGGAGCAGTACAGCGTTTTCTGCTCCATAAACTTTAGTTTTATGGGATCTGTACGTTGCATTCACCGCCTGGTGTACCACCGGGGATCCATGTCCAGCGACTCTCATTCCGGCAATTGTAACGTTCAGTGGTGCGTTGTTCACGGTAAGTTCGGATGGCTTCATTCACATAGTAGCCCTGCATTTTAGGGCACTGAGCAAATGCAATATGGCCTTCGACCGTATTTGTATAAGTTCTGTTTTCATAAGGAAGGCTAATGTATACACATTGAGTGACAGGTTGCTGCACTATGATGGTTCGCTCATCACAAACCTCCACCTGAGACTCCACCCAATAACCGCATTCCTGCTGTGCAGCCGCTGCGGTAGTCGCAAAGGCCAGAGCAATAACTATTTTTTTTAACATCCTGATTCTCCTATTGATGATTTAGTAGCACTTTAAGGTGCAAAAGTTAAATTATCATCAATACACAGAATGTAAAGAACATTTTATTTACAAAATTACCCCTAATGGTTAATTTTAGGTGCCAATGGCTGACGCAGCTATATTCGCCAATTTAGCGCGCAGGTCTGTGATGGAAGTAGTGCGATTTGGGTGTACACGATTCGATAATAAAATGATGTAGGTGCGGCTGGCCGGATCTATCCAGATACTGGTGCCGGTAAAACCTGTGTGACCAAAAGAGCCTGGTGGCAATAAATCACCTTTGGGCGCCGAGTAGGCTGTTTGCATATCCCAGCCTAAAGCCCTGCTTTGGTTGCCAATCACTACCGGAGTGAGTAAACGTTGTACCGCCAGCGGTGATAATACTCTTTGGCCTTTTAGCTCGCCGCCGTTCAATAACATTTGGACAAATAAGGCCAAGTCGTCCGCTGTACCAAAAATACCAGCATGGCCAGCTACTCCACCTAAACGCATGGCAGTTGGGTCGTGCACTACCGCATGTAAATAAGGCTGAGCGTAATTCGGCAGTAGCTTTTGATAATCCACATCGCCTTGCAGGTTTTCGGTGGGGGCTATACGTTGTACATAAGCGACATTTTGCGAAGGCTTATCCAGAGGCAAATAGCGGCTGTCTTTCATCTTTAATGGCTGAAAAATGCTTTGTTCTGCCAATAGATCCAAAGGCTGCTTCGTGATCTGCTCAACCACCAACCCCAACAAAACAAAGCCTATATCTGAATACACAAACTGCTGTTCCGGTTTGGTTTTTAACTTCAGCTTTGCAAGCGCGCCGTCTAAACCTGCTTTACCCTGCCAGAACTCACGTCTGTCAAAACCATCAGCTAAACCTGAACTGTGGGTCAGCAATTGCAGAATAGTGATTTTCTTCACTTCAGCATCGTTAAGCTGCTGCAGGTAGTTGCCGACAGGGTCTGTTAAACGCAACTCGCCCTGTTCCACCAACTGCATTATTAAGGTTGTTGTGACTACAGGCTTAGTTAGGGAAGCCAAATCAAAGACAGTATTTGTTGCGATCACAGGCGCTGCAGGTGAATAAGTTTTAAAACCAAACGCCTTACGGTATAAAACCTTATCACCACGCCCAACCAATACCACAGCACCGGGTAATTGCTTATCTGCAATAGCCTTTTCGACCAAAGGCGCTATGCGATCATAAGGTTCAATTGCCTGAACCGCAGAACTAGCGCAACACAACAGGAAAAATAATACGTTTTTGATCGTCATGGTTTTTTCCTTTGCTGCGGGACTACTCTTCACTAAACAATGCCAGTAAATCCTGTGCTTCACCTTGCCAGATATGGCTTTGACCCAGACTAAAAATCTGATCGGCCAGCCCTTGTTTAAACTGCTGTAACTGCTGCACTTTTTCTTCTACAGTTTTGCTGACAATCAGCTTATACACAAACACCTGCTTATCCTGACCTATACGATAAGCTCTGTCTGTCGCCTGATTTTCCGCTGCCGGATTCCACCATGGATCGTAGTGAATAACAGTATCAGCTGCAGTCAGGTTTAAACCTGTACCACCGGCTTTTAAACTGATTAAAAACACAGAATTGTCGCCGAGCTGGAACTCGTCTATTTGTTCCTGTCGTTTTTTCGTCTGGCCTGTCAGCTTACTGTAGCTGATATCCATATACTGCAGTTCCTGCTCTATCAGGCTAAGCATACTGGAGAACTGACTGAAGATCAGTACCTTACGGCCTTCTTCAATCATCTCAGGCAAAGTGTCCCGCAGCCACTGCAACTTGGCATTATTCTGCACCAGCTGTGCCTGCTCTATTGGTAATAACCGCGCATCACAACAGGCCTGACGTAGTTTTAACAGCGCGTCCAGGTACTCCATCTGGCTGGCTGCTACGCCTTTGCGCAAAAACATTTCCCGCACTTTGGTTTCCATAATTAAACGGATACTTTCGTACAAATTGCGCTGATCCGATTCCATCTCCAGCAACTGCAAAATTTCAGTTTTATCAGGTAATTCTGTCGCGACCTGCTTTTTAGTGCGGCGTAACATAAAAGGTGCAATACGCTGCCGCAGCGCATGAGCACGCTCTGCATCGGCTGACTTTTCTATAGGCTTGCGAAACACCTGGGTAAATCGGGCTTCAGTGCCTAATAAACCTGGCAAGACAAAATCAAATAAAGCTTTAAGCTCACCTAAATGGTTTTCCAGCGGCGTGCCCGTTAAGGCCAGTTTAAAGTCGGCTTTTACTAAGCGAGCACTTTGCGCCGACTGCGAACCGGCATTTTTAATATGCTGAGCTTCATCCAGCGCCATCAGGCTAAAGTGATGCGTCTGGTAATAGGCTAAATCCCGCACCAACAGCGGATAGCTGGTGACTATTAAGTCGTATTTTTCTAACTCGTCAAATAGCGCCTGACGTTTAGGGCCATATAAAGTCAGTACTTTCAGTGAAGGGGCAAAACGTGCGGCTTCCTGCGCCCAGTTGCCCAATAAACTGGTAGGGCAAACAATTAAAGCCGGGTGTTTCAGCAGGCCTGACTCTTGCTGATGTAGTAAAAATGCCAGCGTCTGCACGGTTTTACCCAAACCCATATCGTCGGCCAGAATGCCACCCAAACCAAAACGGCGCAGGAAACAGAGCCAGCTTAAACCCTGCTGCTGATAAGGCCGCAGCTGTGCTTTTAAACTTAAAGGCGCTGCTACATCTTCAATACCATCAAAATGATGCAACTGAGTCACCAACTGCTGCAAACGTCCGGCATTTAGATAACGAATTTCTTCAGCACCTGGGCCTGGTAATAAGGCTGCTTTGTAATCTGGCAGCTCAATTTCGCTGGGTGCTTTTTTCAGGTTTAACAGTTCAACTATGGTGTCGATCAAGGGCTGGATCAGGCTGACCGGCAAAGGTAATTTGCCTTGAGGTAAACTCAGCCACAAGGTTTCATCGGCCGCCGGCAAACCATAACTGCGTAACCACTGAGTGATCAAAGGCAAGAGCGGAATTTGTTGGCCATCAATTTCTACCTGAATAGCTAAACCAAAACCACCGGTGTTTTTGTCTGTCACTTCCAGATAAGCTTTGGCGTGAATCACCGCCTGATTAAAGGCTTTGTCCTGTTCAATGCGCCAACCTTGTTGTTTTAACTCTGGGATGGCTTGCAATAACGGCTGCCATAACAGCGGATTTTCCGGCCCTTCGCCACAGTCAAAACACGGAGTTGTAAACTGTTCCAAAGGCACAGAACGTAAGCCATACAAAGACATAGTTTCCAGCGCTTTGATTTCGCTATCGCGGTCACGGCGGATAAATACCGTCTGGTTATCTAACTGCAACTGGGTCTGGGATTGTTGTAAATCCAATGGCAATAAATGCGGGCCATAGGCCATTTGCAATACAGCGACAGCTTTGCTGACTTTATTTTTTTGCGTCAGCAACTTCAGCTGCAACACAGGCACTGGTTTGCTTTCAATTTTTTGCACCGCACTGTCGTCCGGCATAGGTAAATTGAGCTTGGGGAAAATTTGCTGCAACCGCTTCATACTGTCCGGCAATACGGCAGCTGGCACAGGCGGCATACGCATCAAGAGTTTCAACTCACGGCCTGTGATGTCGCTGTCGAGTAAACCAAGCTGATTATTGACTAAATCGAGGTAACAAGGTGGATCGGTGAACACCAGTTCCAGTTCGCGGTCTTTGGGCATTAATTGCAGCAACTGCCAACCCGCTTTGCTTTTTAACCAACGTAATTGCAGCGGCAGGTTATCGCTCCAGAATAACTCGCGGCGTTCTTCGTCTAACACACAACGGCCTGTTTCCAGCATTTTTAATAGCAGCTGATAACCCCACTGATCTTCCAGCAAGGCCTGACGGCGTAAATCAAAAGCAAAAAACTGCTGCAGTAACCGATAGTCATCTTCGGCCAGCCATAAAGGCCGGATTTGGCCAGACAGCTCACTTTGAGCAATAATTTTGCCTTTGCTGTAACTGCCATTTTTAGCTTGTTTCACGCGTTTAGGCAGCAGCTGCAAACCTAAGCTACTGGGGCGCAGTTCATACAAAACTGTATCTTCGGGGGTATTGGCTGCAATTGGAGGATTGTATTGCTCGGCTTCGCTAAACCATTGGTTTAACTGACGCACCGGCTGTTGCACCGACTTTTGTTGCAATTGATCCAACTGATGTTTCAGCTTTAACAATGCCGCCAGTACATGCTTGCATCTGTTACCTTCTGAGCAGGTGCAGGAATCTGTCAGTTGCACCTGACCATCGCGCTCAGATATAGAAATCAGCTGCTTAAAAGGACTAAAACCATCACCCCAAACCTGACTGCGAATTTGAGAAAAGTCAGGCTCATAATCCAGCTGCACTACTTTTCCAGCCAGAAAATAAGCCCGCGCCTTATGAAAGGTGGCAGGGTGAAACCAGAGTTGTAACTGCTCTGCAGAGACAGGAAAAACAAAATCAGCCGTCATACGCCAAATTTTTTAAAACCAAATGGCGTTTATGCTACCTCAAATTGCAAGACAGCCATAGCAGGCTTTTGTCTGATAGAGTTAATCTTCAGGTGACAAGGTCGTTAACACCACATGCCTTTTAATGTCTTTCACCAGAATTCCGCATTTAAACAGCTGTTTATGGATTTGTTTTTGAAAATACAGATCCAGCTTTTGCTCCAGCGCAGCAGCTAAAGCCGCTTCGGAATTAAACTGGCAACGCACCAGTAAAGACCCAGGGAAATTCTCGAACTCCATACTGAACCAGCAACCAACAAAATCTGCATACAAAACCGCCGCGGCCTGCTCTACCGCTTCTAAAGACTTCAGCACATTAGCTTGCTGCTTTTGTTGCACCACACTTAATTTTTTTGCCATTGTTCACTCAGTTCCAAACTTTTATAAGCAGAATTATGACACGGATTCAGGTGCTACAGGGTCAGGCTTTAGCTTCTAAACTCTGCAACTGTTACTGCCCTGCCTGTAAATTTTACCTTTGAAGCATACAAAGCGCAGACAGCCTGCGTTCAGGAATTATGTATAAAATAAGCGATAACAATAACTTAGAGTACAAAATTTAACCTTGGCATGATGCTGGCTTGGTGACAAAAGTACGTTCAACCAAGTGCTGAAGCACTTTTGATGCGGTACTTAAGTACCAAGGAGCAATTATGTTAGGCTGGGCTTTAACTTTTCTTATTGTGGCCATAGTGGCTGGTATCCTGGGTTTTGGCGGCATAGCAGGCGCAGCAACAGGTATAGCAAAAGTCATTTTTCTGATTTTTATTGTCTTGCTGGTGATTTCGCTGCTAGCCAACGCACTGCGCGGCAAAACCCCTAAATTGTAAAATGCCGGAAGCGGCTGAAGGAGAATGGAATGAAAACTCAAACTTCATTGTTCAAATTGTTATTTGCTGTAGTGCTTGCGACGTCAGTGGTTGCTTGTAGTGAAAGTGATGCAGATAAAGCTGAAGACAGAATGGAAGAACTCAAAGCTCAGGCAGAAAAAACAGCTGAGCAAGCCAGCGATAAACTGGAAGAAGCAGCTGACAAAACAGCAGACGCGCTGGAAGACGCTGCAGACAAAACCGCAGAGAAAG
Organism: Rheinheimera sp. 1928-s; assembly: GCF_029269265.1. Taxonomy (GTDB): domain Bacteria; phylum Pseudomonadota; class Gammaproteobacteria; order Enterobacterales; family Alteromonadaceae; genus Pararheinheimera. The sequence goes on along the minus strand of NZ_JARIXP010000001.1, from coordinate 99,338 downwards.
CCAAAGAACTCTGTGAAGCAGCCAAGGAAAAGGCTGACGCCAAAGACAAAGACTGCTAAGTAACACAGGCGGGGTTGATCCCCGCCCTTCCTGCACCTGCTTTAATCTGTTCAGATTTTCTGCTGATATTTTTCCAGCTTGTTATAAAGGGTTTTTACACTGATGCCTAACTGTTGCGCGGTATCGGTTTTATTGCCGCAGTTTCGTTCCAATGCTGCAAAAATTGCTGCTTTTTCCAGCTCGTCCAGCGGCATATCGGCAGGAATATCTGCAACATCAGCTGCTGGGGTCGCCACTTCCAACAGTAAGTGTTCAGGCTCGATCAGTTTATCTGCCAGAATAAAAGCCCGCTCAACAGCATGTTTCAGTTCACGTACATTACCAGGCCATTTGTGCTGTGCTACCAAGGATAAAGCAGCATCAGACAGCTGTTTTTGCTGTTTTTCCCTGGCATTGCAATAGGCAAGAAAATGCTGCGCCAGGCCAGCAATATCGCCCTCACGTTCGCGCAGTGGCGGCACTTTCACCGGAAACTGCGATAACCTGAAATACAAATCTTCCCTAAACAGACCATCGGCCACAGCCTGCAAAGGATCCCTGTTAGTGGCAGCTATCACCCTGACATTGGCCATACACAGCTTATTACTGCCAACAGGGCGATATTCACCACTTTCCAGTACCCGCAGTAATTTCACCTGCTGCTCAAGCGGCATTTCTGTCACTTCATCCAGAAATAAAGTGCCTTGTTCTGCCTGAGCAAATACGCCCTGATGATCACGTAAAGCGCCGGTAAAAGAGCCTTTGACATGACCAAACAGTTCGCTGTCGATCAGCTCCGAACTCAAAGCACCACAATTAATAGCAATAAAAGGCTTATCGGCCCTGTGACTGGCCAAATGCACTGTATTCGCCACCAGCTCTTTACCTGCACCGCTTTCGCCGATAATAAAAACATTGGCTTCAGTGACGGCCACTTTACGCACCGTTTTGTAGAGCCGGAGCATGGCAGCAGACGAGCCCACCAATAAACCAAACTGATCCAGATCACTGGTTTGAACTTTACGTTTCACCGCTACTGTGGACAGTTGCTGATAAAAGTCCTGCACTGCATCCAGTACACAATTCATATCCAGTGGCTGGCGAAAGTGATAACCAGCACCACAGCGCATCAGTTGATCCAGCGCCAGATCCGGTACGCCTTTACTGACCAGAATAAAGTCCATTTCTGCCAACGCATTACTGTGCTGCAGCAGCTCGTATTGAGCAGGTTCTGGATTATCTATTTCAATAAAAGCTAAATCATAAGGTTGTCTGAGCAGTTGTTCTGCCCAGCATTCATCTGGCTGGCTTTTACAAATGACAAAACGCCGGACAATGTCTGACTGCAATAGTTGAGTAGTTAACTCGGGGTCCTGCACATGCAGGAACAGTAAAGGCTGGGTCATACATACTTTCCGTAGTTTTAGACTGTAAATTTAACAGGGCTCCTGAGTAAAACTTACCGACCTGCACTCAGCTTCCCGGCTAGAAAAAAGCAAAAATATCTATACATCATAAACTTACATCTTGGTACATGAATTGATTATGAATCTGTATGGTTTTTATTTGCCATGGAGTACCAAACTGATGACAGAACCATTATTAAACAAGGCGCTAACAGTGCAGCAGACAGAACTGTTAGCGACTTTAAGCTGCTTGTTTTCACGAGCGAAAACTTTTTACCAACATCACGCAGAAAGTGCCGGCCCGGGTAACCTGCGCAGACAATTTGCAGCGCTGGCAGAGCTGCATCAGCAAATTTTATATTTGTTTCCAGCTCCCAAAAGTGTTGCTGATAACGCGACTGAGAGTACAGCGGAAAGTGCAGCAGAAAGTAGCGCTTTATCGGAGCTTAGCAACTGGTACCACAACCCACCCAACCCGCTTTCTGTGTCAGCTATACAGCAGCAACTTACCACCCAGTTGCAGCTACAAAAAGCGCTGATCAGAAGTGGCGATGTACCGCTGCATCATAAAACCTTGTTGCATTTTACTGCGAGTCTGCAAATAGCAGCCGATCAGCTGGCACAGAACAAAACTCAGCCCTCAGACTATGAAACTTTTACCGATCAGTCAGACAAATTTACAAACATAAAATTAACATCAGATGAACTTAAAAATATATTCAATACAAATCAATAACTTAAACTTTGGCATCAAACTGGCAACACCTTCAGGGTGTCACTAACAAAGGAGCGACCCTTATGAAACGCACAACATTAGCAGTGATGATGACTTTAACTCTTGCTTCAGTATCGGCCATGGCGGCCAATGACTGGAAAGATACAGCGAAAGATGCCTGGATTGACGGCAAAGCTGAAACGACTCTGTTGCTGAATGGCAACCTGAATTCTTTTACCATCGACACCCATGTAAAAAATGGTGTGGTTACCTTAACAGGTGAAGTGGAAAGCGATGTGGATAAAGCATTGGCTGCAGAGCTGGTTGAAGGGCTGGACGGCGTTACCTCAGTAGAAAACCAGCTGATGGTGAAAAAAGACGGCAAAACCAATACCGATCCAAAACAGACCAGCGCACTGAAAGATGCAAAAATAGCGACAGTGGTAAAAACCAGTCTGTTATTTGAGCCAGAAACCAGTGGTACCAGCATTGATGTGGATGTTGAAAATAGTGTGGTAACACTCAGTGGCGTGGTGGATTCAGATGCTGAAAAAGATCTGGCCGTTGCCAAAGCTAAAAACACCAAGGATGTGGTGAAGGTAGTAGATAAATTAACAGTGTCAGAAGGTTAATAGCCTTATCGCCAAAGCCGGTCACTCGACCGGCTTTGTTTTTTACTTCAGCCAGGATTTATCCCTCTCTTCTGCAATAGCCTTTTTGTCAGCGCATTTAAGCCATTCATCGCCTTTTATGAAGAACAGCTTGCTCAATGCCACATCATGTAATATTTTGAGTTACATGAAAACAGATAATAAACTCTCATCCATTTTGCATGTCATTCTGCATCTGGCTGAACATAACCAGGCAATGACCTCTGAAACACTGGCGCTTTATCTGAAAACGAATCCTGTGGTGATCCGCCGTATGATGGCTGGTTTGCGTCAGGCTGGTTTAGTGGTTTCAGTCAAAGGCCATGGCGGCGGCTGGACTATGGCAAAACCTCTTGCCGCGATCAGCTTGCAGGACGTGTATCAGGCGCTTGGAGCTCCACGCTTATTTGCTCAGGGTTATCGGCAGGACGCACCACAATGCCTTATCGAACAGGCCGTGAATGCGTCGCTGGACTCAGCTTTTGCGGAAGCAGAGCGGCAACTGCTGCAGAAATTCAATGCAGTAAACCTCTCTGATATAGCAGCTGATTTTGAACTCAGGCGTCAGCAACATTTGCTGACATTGGAACACTCAGCAGCAACTGCACCACAAACCAAAGAAGAGTAAGCGGATATGAATTTTGATGTAATTATCGTAGGCGGCAGCTACGCCGGTATGGCCGCAGCTTTGCAGTTAGTGCGTGCCCGCCGCTCTGTATTGGTGATAGACGCAGGCAGCAGACGCAACAGATTTGCTGACAGCTCACATGGTTTTTTAACTCAGGACGGTAACAGCCCTGCGGCTATTGCAGCAACCGCCAAGACTCAGCTTTTAGCTTATCCAACAGTGCAATGGCTTGAAGCTTCTGCTACAACAGCCAGCAAAACTGCAACTGGTTTTCAGGTGAATACTGCACAACAAAGTTATCAGGCCAAACGTTTAATACTGGCTACTGGTGTGACCGATCAGCTTCCTGACATTGAAGGCCTTGCAGAACGCTGGGGAAAAAGTATTTTTCATTGCCCTTATTGCCATGGCTACGAGCTGGAGCAAGGCTCTATTGGGGTTTTGGCTGCCAGCCCTCTCGCTTTGCACCATGCTTTGATGCTGCCGGATTGGGGACCAACCACTTTATTCACCAATCAGTGTTTTGAGCCTGATGCAGAACAACAAGTACAGCTACTGGCCCGTGGTGTTGTGATTGAATCAGGCAAAGTGCTGCAGATTTCAGGCAAAGCAGATGTGCAACTAACGACTGGTAAAACACTGCAGATGGCAGGCCTGTTTACCCAGCCTAGCACCAGAGTCAACAGCCCATTAGCAGCACAATTAGGCTGTCAGTTTGAACAAGGCCCGTTGGGCGCTTTTATTCAAACCAGTGCCAGCAAAGAAACCACAATACCAGGCGTCTTTGCCTGTGGTGATAACGCTCGTATGGCAGGTTCTGTGGCTATCTCCATAGGAGATGGATCTCTGGCCGGAGCCATGACTCATCAATCGCTGTTGTTTGGCACTATCAGCCACTGAAGATAAGCACTAAACAAAATGATTCAGCGCTGCAGGCCGGATGGATAGAAATGACCTTGCCGGATAAGCCCAACAGCAGATTGCAGCAGTACAGGCTAAAGCAACTTTAGCCTGCTCAGCTTGCTGCGTTAAGGTTTAGCCTTTACAGCTGGATCGACAGGCACTGGCAGACCTTTGCTATGCCATTTCATCACGACAAACTTCAGCGGTACTTTGCCTGTATTGCGAATGCCATGCGAATCCCATGGCGCCGCATATAAAATATCACCAGCTTTAGCCGGAATATCTTTGTCTTTCAGCGACCAGACACCTTCACCTTCAATCACCATCAGATACTCTTCTTCGGCATGAATATGAGGCGGATGAATTTCTTTACCAGGCTCAATCACAGCCACACCTGTCAGCGCGTCCTGGGTGCCAAAAGTCGGCTTGGCAAAATAGCTATAAAACACATAACCATCGCCCTTCTCGGTTTTGGCTTCAGATTGTTGAATAATTTGCGACGGCTGTATTGGCTCTGCCGCCATAGTACTCAGGCAAGTCACAGCCAATACGGCCACTAATCCTAACTTTAATTTGAACATCCTTACTCTCTCCTTCAGAACAATGCGATCTTTACACTGCCCTGAAATGAAGTTGAGGTCAAATAGCGGTTGGTCCGATCTGTGCTGCCTTGTTCAAAAGAAGATGCTATGGTTTTTAAGATTACAAAGGAAGACAAATCCGCCTCTGAAAACCCCAACCTAAGGCAATTTATTTTACCCAGTTTTCGATTCAATATAGAGACATTTAAAAATCCATATATATCATATAGATAGATTAAAAACCATAAGTGAGGTAGAGTTTCGGCCTTGAGGTACGATCCTAAAAAAGGAAAAACCTAGCGGTCCGAATTTTGCTCATTTTAACCTTTTTTTTCTTGTGCTATGATTACGCTTTGTGACTAAGAATGCTTAATATCTAGCCATTTTTGAAGATAGGAGTCTGGCGATGAACTTTATTGATGACAACATTGGACCTTAATAAGCTCAATTACTTCAACAATTTTTGCTTAGATTAGAGTGCGCAACCAGCACAGATCTAATGCTGTTCTTTTGAATAATAGATTTTGAAGCTAATGTGCAAAGCATCTTAGGCACTCATAACTGTAGGTTAGGATTGCAGAAGAATAACGCGAGTTAAATTTCCAGCAGCAGTAATCTCATCATCAGAAAGTGCCTGATTACAGTGTTTACTCATGATAATTGCAGATGAATCTACAGCTGCTTCGCACATCAAAATGTCACCAACGTTGATTTCAAGCTCATTGCAGATTTCATCCGGTAGCAGTATTTCATTGTTTTTGCGAATATCGATCAGATAGCCCACACTAGACTCCTTACTCTGAATAAACACACCAATAATAGCACAGGCTAAAAAGTCAGTTGTTTTGTCTGCCATTTTGCAAAGACAAGCTAATCTTAGCACCAACCTTTTTGCCCTTTAAAGGGGCAGCGAGAACAAATTAAATTTATTCACAAAAACTTGATTTATAATGGTTTTTTAAGCTTTTCGAGTAATGCTTGGCTTTTAGGTAACTTGGTCAGTTTGCGTATAAGATAGCCGTGGTCACTCACTTTGCGACCAATCTCTGACAAAGACATAGCTGCCACATTGCTCAGCTTATTTATTTCCTCAAATATACGAGCGTCCTCTACAGCCCAGTCTTTTTTATACGTAGTTGGTTTTAAGGCTTTAGGCAGCACTTTCTCAATTAGAGATTTATCATGGTTGTAAAGTACAAAATAAGCGGACTCTGCGTGTTGCCTGATTCGAGTCCTGTTCCACGTTGGATTCTTTTTACGAACTGACTTTAGAAGCGTGTAAGCAGCCAAAACATTTTTCTGTATTCGCAAGTGCTTTCGCCATTCGCTCATTCCGGCAGAATTACCTATCACTTGTTCAACATAACCAATACCAACATTCATTTGCTCCGCAATCTTGGCACGGTGCATTCCATACAGTGCTTTTATTAACACGGCTCTTCGCACATCTGCACGATATGCTTGTGAATTAGACAGGTGAGTAATGCCGTTCAATTCTGCGATCCGCCGAATATAACAACGGCTTTTACCAATATGCTCCTCAATTTTGTTCAAACTCACGCTCTGTTTCAACAACTTCAGTACTTTACTCTCGATGTCACTCATCTCTTTATTCGATACTTTCTGTTGATGAAGTGTACAGGAGCGGGTAGTAAGTAACTTTGTGACATCATTGTCAGTAAGCCAGCAACTGAAGAGAAGATGCTTTAATGGATGTGCGTGATAATGAGTTCCAGCTCTGAGCATGCGCCCTAAAAAGTCGAAGGAACTTAGTTTTTCTGGTACTCCAGGTTTTAAGTGGTTTGTAAAAGTTAACCCTTTCCAGTACTCGGACATACCAGAGATCACTCGACTGATAGATATATAGCAGCCAGTGCTGCTGACTAACCCCTCGTTCTCAAGTAATTGCTGATACACGAGTCTGTAATTAACATCACAGGTTCGGCTCAAATCAAAAAGATGAGCCGAGAATTGAGCAAGCTTTAGCTGAGTGAGTGAACCGGTAACAGCTGTTACCGGAGAAAATGGTGGTAACGACAAAACTCGATCACTATAGCCGTCTCCCATCGCCATACTTAATAAAAGGCAGCCGTGCTCAAAGCATACCTGCACTCCGGGTATTTGGTGTTTGATATGCCAATAAGCAAAACCTAAGTCATCAATATCCCGCTTAACACAGCATGGGCAATAACTTAGTCCATAAAAAGTACGAAACCTCGAATGGCCTATTGCAGTGCTTAGCAGAACTTTGTCATCAGTATAATTCTGCATTGCCTTTTTAATGGCCGCCAGGCAAGTGGGTTGCGTGAATTTAAGAAGGGGGTAAATTGTACTTTTTTCAATGACATCGATAGAGTTGAGTTCAAAGAAGTCAGCAAACCTCTCAATTTGTCCAGGAAGGTAGGGATGAATTCGCTTTTTGGGATTTCCAAAAACCTGCTTCATCGCTTGAGGCGCTCGAAAAGCGCCTAGCAATGCATATCTTACAATTGTACTGTATGGCACTTCATCATCTGGTATGGGTAAATAAAATGGCACATGCTTCATCAGGCGCAGCAATCCCATGACACTTTATCTTTTAGCCAGTAAAGGATTACCAACCAGCACACTGGGTGTGAGAAATTCATGTCGTAACGCCCAGTATGGCGATGTCCCAGTGTATTTTTTAAAAGATTGTGAGGTCGCACACGCTTTTTGCTGTAACTGAAGAACAGATGGCGCAAGATGCTATCAGGCATATCCTCATCAAATTTTGTCTGTAATGGCCGAAACATCTCATTGTCTTTGTAAGTCAAATCAGCAGGGACTTTTAGGTATCTTCTGATTTGATTGGCCAAAAATTCGCCCGCTTCTGGTTTTTTGACGACGATGTCAAATACTTGAATGACGAATTTACTCCAGTTCTGAAGCGCGACTTCATCCTCCAACTTTTGCGCATTAAAATTATGAGCCTGCGGGATCAGCTTATTCCGCAGATCTCGCAATAAATCATCTTCAATTAATTGAGTCTTATGCACATAACAAATGTGTAACACTGGGCAACTGATGTTTTACATGCCAAAAGCTGTGACCGCACCGTTCTATATCCTCCTGTATGCAATGAGGGCAATACTTCCAGTTACTTTGAAACGCAAAATTACCGGCATCGTATGCGGATGGAACAGATACAGTATTTTTTTGCTTCCAATTATCAAAAAACGAAAAAGCAAAGGTTAGCGACCATAAAGGGAGAGAGGAATGCACCTCAAAACCTGATGCATCATTAACTATCTCTCGCTTATATAGCTCAATAGCATCGACAGATGACTGATTATGATTACTGCTCTTAAAGGGCTTATCTGCAACCTTTAAAAAAGCCAACGTATGTTTTAATTTACTATGGCCGAAGAGCAAATGAATGCGATTTAGCCAACTGAACAAATGCTCTTGAGGCATTATTGGGCAATGAAATGGCACCATCAATTAACCACCTCACATTCGCCGTCTATAAACGCCTCACTTGGACCAGCAATATCCTCGTAGAAATTGAGCTGCTTAACTTTGTCGATTATTGCCTGCTCTTTCTCATTCAAAACATAGTTTTTTTCGAAGGCAGAAATCTCTACACGTAGCGTTTTCGCAATTTTCGGTGGAATGGAGTTATTCGTTAATATAGCTTGAAGTTCTACAATAAAAGCTGTCTTTTCAGGTGCACATTGATACTGTGCAGCATGCATCAAATCTGGATAGCTTTTGCCACCAGTGGCTCGGATATCTTCGATAGCAGCTCTAATAAGAGTAGAACTTTCGTTATACGCACGCCGCCAGTTGCCGACCCCAATCACTTCGTTACCGTCTGCACCAGGACTTTCAATAGCAATCATCTGGGCATGTATAAATAAGAAGGTAAACACAAAGGGGATCCCCTGTGTAAGTTTGTAAATTTCTTCGTACAATTTTCGATCAACAATAAGCCTTTTAGCGTCATACAATTCTTTTTGTGTATTCACATACTGATAAGGCCAAAGCGCTTTAACCAAGCCTTCCCAAATTGGAGAATCGATTGCATATCGCTCGTAATGTTTATCGCCTCCAGATGTTAACCGTCGCCCCGCAGAAAATGTCTTCTCCAGTATGGGAATGATATTAGGCGTTCCGATCAAGACTAATCCAAGCCGCCATTGTTCGGATAATTCACTAAAGAAATTTAAGAACTCTTGGTCACCGCCAGCTTTGCTGACAGTCAAATTTTGCATTTCATCGACAACGAGCAAGCCAAGTTTATACGTTTCTATAATAGTTCTAAAAATACGCTCATAATTCCCGATCAGTGTGCTTTCTGGCGTCTTCTGTGCATAATCAGTCCCAGCACACCTGTCCACTTCGGACAAAAACAAATGACAGAGGCTTCTGCGATTAGCATTCGATGGGATCTTCAGATAAATCCACAAAATTTGAGGCTGCCTGAACTTCTTACCTTCATGTACCTCGTGATCAATTACCTGAGTCAATGACAGCAGTATGCGCCTTACCATCATACTTTTTCCAAAACCACTTGGTGCAGTCAACAGCAAGCTTTCACCTGTTGTACCTGTCCATACTCTATCCATTTTTTTCTTGAGTAACAGCTTGGTGTAATGCTCTTTTACGGCTTCAGTGTCAAAACTATTTCGGTCGGTATAAGTAGTAAAAAGCATTCTCCAAAGTGTTTTATACAAATCATAGTAATGCTCATTGGGTACAACGTACTTATACGTTTCAACTATTTTTACCTTTCTGAAGTGATCTGGCTCATTACGAAAAGTTTTGTCGAATCGAGGCAAAAACATAACCGTTTCAAAATATGATTTCTTATCCATCATCTCTGGTAACGCCTCTATGTAGGGATTACCAAGATATTCTGCGGGTAAGTCTTTGTTGTAGGACGCGGGAAATCGAATGATGTTATCCATGATTCATCTCCAGCAGAATAGCATCGAGAATATCAACACTTGTATCATTGGGCGTTACTTCAAGTGGGCTTGCCGCTCCAGCGCTGTCTTCCGGCAAGGTTACTGCAATGCTGTTCACGACAGATACGCTAGCTTGTGGTTTTGTGGCGCGATCAAGCATTTCATTATCAATCTGATAACTATCGGAAATTTGAAGTTGAGTAGCGGTTTTTGTATCTATAGTCGGCGCAGCATCTGCTTGTTCTATGAAGTTATCTCTGGTTTTTATTGCTTCACTATTGATGTGCCTAATTAATAGAGAAGTATCGCTGCGTTCTCCCGAAACTTCATGCAAATGCATATCTTTGCGTACTTTACGCATCTTCCAAGCGGCTTGAAACTCTGCATGAGATAGACCTTGGAACTGTTGCTGGCAAGAATGAAGTTCACCAATAACCAATTTACCATCGAGTTCGATTAGAATTTTATCTACGGTGGAGCGGATATAGCGACAGCGTAATGATGGCTTCTTCGCTCGCCCTTCAGCTTTATCTTGTAGCCTAGCCACTCGAACGTCGTCGCAACGATATTTAATATGTGTGCCCTTTAGCATCAGATGAGTCTTATGCAAAGTCAGTTCACCAACTTCAAGTAGGCTCAAATACAGCGTGCGCAACGGCTTTTGTGTAAGGTAGTAAGGCCTGTTTTTTATCCCCCAAATCCAGTAATCACGACACACTTCTTTAACACCGTCAAACGCGGCAGCCTGCTCTAACGGGTAATCATCTTTCCAAACGCAGCGATTGTGGTATATCGCAAAAATGATGAGTATTTGTTGCAGATCTCTGGGGGTCAGAGCAGCAGTGGTTCTCGGCAACTGTCTATTTCTTCCGAGCAAACCTTTGTATTGAAAACCTGCCAGCTCCTCATTCCGCATCATTGCATGCAGCATATGAAAACTCGATTCGACTAAACCTTTGTCATCACCAGAATAAGCTCGGCTAAATTGAACAATAAGACCCAAGTCACGGCCTACTGAGGCACTGATCTTGTTGGCAAACTCCTCGTTATCAACTAATAAAACTTGAGGAACACCTGATTCTATCCAGTCACTTGCCTCAATAGTTAACCCACATTCTTTCGCAACTAAGACTTTGTCACGAAATGCATTTAACAGTGCCAGTCTTGCCTCGTACCAACTAGCTTTGCCACTGGCAACATGTATACCAACAATCGCCCTCGTATACACGTCCCTTACGACATATAACGTAACTTTCTTTAAAGATACTCTTCTGTCATAGGGTGACACTATTACAATGTCAAGTTCAGTCGAATCAAGCTGAAAAGCCTGGCCGGGTCCCAGGCTATTATAAGCCACTTCACCAGTTCTTCCGGCAAAGTTTGATTTATGAGTAGCATATTGTCTTCGCTTCGCTTTTATTTCATTTCGTGACATGCCCAATACTATTGGCAACCAATAGTAAAACTGACCAAACGAGATCTGCTCATTTTCGGGAACATGTACAGTTTTTATTCTTGAACCATCCTGGAGGATTTTTCCTTTGATTAACGCATAGTGCTCGTCAAGTAGCGCTTTAAAACACCATTGCAGTGATTTTCCCTTCTTGTTTACATAGTGTTTTTTTGCAATCGTACAAATATTTTTTAAATCCGTTGGCCCAACATTTTTCCCGACAATACCAAGTATCTCAGTGCTTCGTGCCGCCCCAATTTTCTTTGCATCCTGTCCAGGAGCAGTAGAGTGACGACCTGTTTTGGGGATAAGGGAATTAATATGTCTGCCGCCGCGAAAATATTCGTTTAAATAACGCTGGACGTTGTGACGGGTCACCTTAAATTCTTTAGCTACTTTGGCAATGACACCTTTGCCATGCAGCGGATAAAACAACTCGTCTTCGTAGCTCAAGGCTTTTTTAACAATTTCATACCTACGGTCGCGCTCTACTGCTGACGGTATTTTATTGCCATCTCTATCAAGTAAGTACTCCTCAGGTACGTCTTGGTAAGCTGCCAACTGCAACTGTTCGGTTACCAAATCACCGTTCTGTATTGCTGATTCAATACAAGACAATTCGAACTCTAAAGGCTTTCTGTCAGGGCTTTTGGTTTTGTTTTCCCCAACTGTTATGTATGGTAAAAGCCAGATCGAATCTCTCTCGGGAAAAACGGCTACGACAACCATAGTTTCGTCTACAAGTGCAGATTCAACTAATGGATTTGGTGAAAGTAACGTGTCGTAATTAAGCATGAATTTCTACCCCCAAAACGTAAGGAGAATATTCAGGATAAAGTGGCACTGTGGGATCTGAAGTGATGTCCCAAACCCAAAATGCGTGTTGCATCAATGTGAACGAATCGACATAACTGAGATGATTGTCGCAAGCTAGGCTCTCAACAGTTTCAGACAGTGGACGATAAAAGCTCTCGCGCACAAGTGCTCTAAAATGTTGAAACCATGTTGAATAAATACGTTTTAAATCAGAGGGTAAGTTTGCACCTCTCAATATTCTAAATATGTTTTTGACTTCCTCGGTTTTCACCTGCTTATCAGTAACCACAATATGCTCATATCCCAAACTTTCCGCCAGAGCTTTCTCCAGTTTCAGTTTTTCAACCGTTCGTCTGTCTTTCAATAAGTATTCCGGCTTAACACTGATCGCTCGTTTGGGACCAAACTTTAACTCCACCAGGAAGTCCCAAGTGATAACTGATTCTGTTGAACTCCAGACGTGTCTCGGATGCTTTATCCCCAAAGCCTCAGCAAATGCTTTTGACTTTTTAACATCTAATTCAGGGTATTGTTCTTTTATGTCTACCACCAACGGATCATGCAATAGTTGGATGAGTGTGAAAGTTTCATTCAACGAAAGTGTGTGATACACAAGCCCAGGGTTTATTGGGCAAGGAATTCTTCCTTTGATACCAGACGAAGTAATATCTTGAGTTCTGTAAAATGGTTCGTAGTCCCCACGTGCTGATTTTTGCTCGAAATTTGTAATCCAAGCTTTTTGTATTGAACTCGTGGTTCGAACCCTTGTTTTACCCATACCCATAGGTTGCACCTTTAAAACCTGTAAATGTTTACTTTTAAATATACATCTACCTATCAGCCGCACCTCCCACTTCCATAGTGGGCTAATGAGCCATCAAATTTTTGATCGAATATTTGAAAATGTCAATTTTTTAATCCCACTTCTGTAGTGGGTTGTGATAAGGTTAGGGTTGTCGCAGAAAAGAGTGAAGCAATGAAACTGAAAGAACTTGTGGATATTAGCTCTGGAAGAACTTTTAAAAACGGCATACCGGTATCAGACGATCCAACGCATTCAGTCATTCAACTCCGCGATGTTGATACGACTAACGATCTGCGTCCAATCCGTTGGGAGCAATTAGGCAAGACCAACCTGTCCAGCAGCAAAGTAGACAATTCGTTAAAGCTGAACGATGTATTGATTGTGGCTAAAGGTTCGGTAAAAAAGGCAATATACTTAGATTCTGTGCCCAAAAACATTGTTGCAAACCAACATTTCTTTGTACTCAGAGTACAAACCGATAAACCGCTATTACCAGACTTTTTGGCTCATTACCTTAATAGCTCCGAAGCTCAGCGCTGGATGAGTGACAATGCAGGCGGCAGCTATCAAAGTGCAATTAGCAAAGAAATACTCTCAAAACTCCCACTACCCGCTATAGATTTGGAACGACAACGTCTGATAACAGAGGCGGCTAATAGCATCAAAAAAGAAATGTTTTTACATCAACAGTTGATGAAGAGCAGGGAGCAAGACATTAACGCCGTTTTCAGTAATCTATGGGAAGACTTGAAATGATCGATTCTGAATCGTTAGTTCGAGATTTGGTTGAAACCTTCAATTTGTCAGGCTTTGTCCATGACAACATCCCTCAGCGCGATGTTTTTCTGTCCTATCTCGTTATCTGTTTTGTGAACCACCTAGAAAACGGATATTACGCTCCCCTTCTCGAACAATTATCTGATGTGGCTGATAACAGTGATGTAGATCAATTGCTGGATGCGGGGTTTGAGTATAAAAAGCCGTCCCACCGTTTTCACTTTACAGAGTTTTTCACTGCAATAATAAACTTAAACAACGTTGAAAAAATTACTCAAATGGCAGAAAAAATGGCGTTCTTAAATGAGTCTGGAACGCTGCTAAATTCAGCCGCGAATGAGCTGACAGTCATATACGATCATGTTTTGCAGCGGTTACAAACAATGAACGCTGAGGACAGGCTGGGAAAAAACTTTAACTACCAAGAACCTCCTTTTGATTTTTCAGAGTTAATTGCTCTCCTCGCGAATAGACGTTTCTCGCATAGAGCTTACGACCCCTACGCAACAACTGGGGAGTCTTCAGTTTCTTACGCCTTGCATAGTATCAATGCGTCTATTACTACTGAATCAGTGATGCAAACGGCTAAGTACATTAACCACAAGCTGGTAATAGCTGGTGTTAGTGAAATAGATACAAAACACTCTTATGCCTTATCACCAAGAGCTAATGTAGAACCTGAAAGTTTTGACGTCGCGTTTACATTGTTTCAGCCCACTGAAACCAGCGAGCTAGCCGAATACGAAGAAAAAAAGAGGTTAAATAAGACATTCATCGACAATCGAATTATCGCAGGCACCATTTTTGATAAGTATCGCGAACATGGCTTCATCCAACACATTATCTGGTCGTTGAAGCAGGACGGTATAGGCTTTGTGATTTTGGGCAAAGGCCCACTTCACAGGCAATTTGAAAGTGAAGCACGTAACCTTTTACTCAAGGGTAACTTTGTCGATGCCGTCATTCAGCTTCCACCAAAGCTGATCACCTCTCGCACAGTACCACTGTATATTCTGGTCATGAAAAAAAACCGGGGTGACAATACCAAAATAAAATTCATTGATGCCAGCTCATTTTGCACGTTTGATGGTAGATGCAATCAGCTAACTAATATCGAAAAGTTAGCAAGTCTGTACCATATGGACAATGTTGATAGCGGCATGACTTCTCTAGTCGATGTGCATGATATTGACCCAAATTCAGCGCTATTAACCGTATCCGGTTACGTTAAAAGTGTCGATGACCATCACGAAGAAATAGATTCAGACTTAATTCGGCAAGAGTTAGCGAGGCAGCAGAAAATGACAGATTATTTGCTTTCAAAACTGAATAACGTCACAAATTCTGAGGATACCTAAGAGGCCCCACTAAAACTAACTATTAATTGAGCCTTTGACTATCTCATCGGGATTAGCCTTAATTTCATCTGACCCTTGTCATGATCGAGCTTGATCAAATCTGACTGTCAGCTTAGTACCAGTAGTAGACCTTCGCGCCAACAACATGGATAAGTAAAAATCTGCAAATGATGTTGGTTTTCGCACACTATGTACTAAACAAAAACGGCTCGGTTATGCGCTAATAAAACATAGCCATCTGATATTCAATGGGAAAATAAATTACTTAGCGAGTTGGATAAGGTTAGAATAAGTAATGGCTCACTTTTTAGCATCTTCCTTTGCTGTTTGTGAGAAAAGCACCTGATAACTGGTTGCTATTATTAAATAAAAAAATCATTAGTTGGAAAAGGTAAGGTTGTGGATAACGTCCTTAACCGGGAATTCGTACTAGTAAGCTGTTAGCCAGAATGGATTGATTAGCGTGACAAAAGAAACTTGCTATATGTGTAGTCAGCCAAAAACTTCGGTGGAACATGTCCCGCCGCGGTGCTTGTTTCCGCAGAAAAAGGATTTGCCTGATGGGGAGGATCTGCGGAAACAACTCATAACTGTTCCATCATGTGATCTGCACAACAGCCAGAAGTCAAAGGACGACGAGTATCTTCTGTACACGCTGCTTCTCAATATTCCTAACAATCAAACAGCTGAAAACTATTTCTTCAAGAAAGCGCTAAGAGCGATTGAAAACAACCCATCTTTAATCCAAAGCATCACAGAGACGAATGTTCCAGTTACCGCTGTCGATAATGTGACTGGAGAGGCTCATCAGACTATTGCTGTCCGAATAGATGAGAAAAGACTTAATTCATCTCTTCAGTCTATTGGTTGTGCATTGTACTACCACCATTTTAGAAAGCCTTGGTTTGGTACTGTCCAAGCTTACCCTCACTTCCTTATGCATCTCACGGAACCTGATGCGCGAGATTTGAATGAGCCAAATGAAAGGATGCAGCAATGTACTGAGCAGCTTATGGAAAATTGTGAACGATTTGGAGAGAACCCTGACGTATTTTGCTATCAAGTGGCAAGCGGGAATGATCTAGTCAATACAATAATGTATCTTAGAATATACGAAGGATCTCGGGTTACGCTCATGTTCAAGAGTGGCTAATAATGCAAAGCACACCGACGCCTTTTCGTTGCGGCTTCGCCTCGGCTTCAAAGCCGCGCGTGTTGGCGGCGTTATGTTTTTAAGGACTGATTGAGTTTTGAAGTTAGATTTAAATAATGCAAATGGAAAGGCTGCGGAGCACTACTTCGCCTACTGGGTTTTGAGATATCTCAACTGGCCATGCCGACTGCTTGACGTGGATATTGGTATTGATGCACAAATTGAAATTATGGATGAAGCTATGCATTCTACAGGGGAGTTTCTAGCAGCACAAATTAAGACTTCCATTAATCCTGAGCTTAAAATATCGATAAAATTGGAGCATCTAAAATATTGGGAGTCTATAAGCGATCCCGTGATCTTAGTATTAGTATCCTTTAATGATAATGAACCTAAAATTTACTGGAAGCTTGTCAATAAAAAAGATACAAGAAATAAATTGCATAAAGAAAAAGAAGAAAAAAAGAAAACAGTAGATGTTAGATTTACTCAGGATGATTTACTTTCACCCAGCTCACTATCACAACTTGTAAGGTTACCGTATAAAAACGAACTCGCTATATTAAATAAAACATACAAAAAACTGTATGACTTATGGCTTGAAGTTGGGGAACCTTGCTACAGTGAAGAATATGACCGCTATGACTACGAAAATTACAATAATTTTGATCTAATAACCGCTCATTATTTTATGGAGAACTTTAATACAGCTTGTTATTTGGTAGATAAAATCGACGATATGACTTCTAAAAACAATAAGTTAAGCGAATTAACAAGCGATGTTCACAGTATATATGAAACATACGAAGAAATTAAATCGGTAATTATTAGTATGTTACCAGACGTGATGGAAAATGATTGTTATCATGATTATGAGTTCAGGCGAGCTTGGTCAACTAGCGATAAACACAAAACCATTATTAAAATGGTTGAATAATAAAGATAACAAATTGGTTAATGTGAACAAAATTACATAGGCTTTGTTCACATTATATGAACTAGCTTCGACTCGCTCTGACACATCGCCTTGAAACGGTGAGAGTTACCAGTGTTGATTGTAGGTGTCGAATCCTTAATCAAAACCAAAGAGATAACTCTCATGCTCCATAGTAACAATCCAGTCATCAAACACAATATATGAGCCAGTACATCTGATTATACCAAGCATATACCGTGCTATAGAGAATTAAACTTCCGCAGCTAAACCAAAGGCATATCAACACAGGTAGTCTTCCCATGAGACTTTACTTTCAACTGCACTAACGAATTGGTATAAGCTTCCAAATCTGGTCTTATTGATGTTTTCGCATTTTTATCATCAATATATGCTTCTAAAGCTGCAACGATATCGTGAAGCATAAATGGATTTCTCGTCTCAGCTCCCTTTGTGTCGTATTGCGTAAAATAGACCTTTGCTCCCTGCATCAAGTTTCGAAATAAATTCCATTCATAGAAGTAGATGCCATCTAACTCGTAAAAATTCAGAAATGGAATGTTGTGCAGGAACACGAAATGCGAATTTTCATCTGTAGCACGTTCTAACCCTTTGTATTTTTGCTGGCTGAGCTTTTTACGGATGCTTTGATGGTTAAGGTTATCCTTGAATATCCTCAACTGACGTTCGTAGCTTTGCAGTAACCCCTTGTTTAACTCCCAATAGCGCTCAGAATAATACTTAGGCAACCATTTCGTGCGATACTTCACTTGAACAAAATAGAACTGATCAAACATTTTATCTTCGATAACTAGGTCAATATCATAACCTTTAATTTCCGCATTATTATTAGGGTTAAGGCTTGGATAGATCTGGTATCGAGCAGGGTTTATGCTCTGTATGCGCCTGTATATGTAGTCCTTTTCGAAGACATCTCCAAATTTAATTAGCTCATTCTTGGTATCTACCTTTGTACTGAGCAACTCAGACGCAGCGAAGACGAAATGACGGGTTGCGATACTGAACTCAAGGTCACCAGGCTTAAATGATCTGCCATCAAAATCTAACGCACTAAAATGGTTTCCTTTTAAGGAGTTTAATGAACGCAGGTTGTTACAGATAAAAGTCAGTGATTCGGGGCGACATAGCTGATTATCGAAAAAGAATTTAGCAGGTATGTCCTGTCCCCGCAGTTTAAAGCATTGTGTGAATGCCATAATGGCTACACATTCCCTGATAAAACGGTAGTGCTCTGACGCTTTAGCTTCATCAGATAAATACTTAGGCTGAATCGATAAAACCTTATCAAACACTTCATCTATAGTGTGCTCTGCAACGTCAAGAGGAACATATCCGCTATTCATCATGGAAGTTGCGCTGTAAAGAGTAAATTCATCCGCATCAGTTGATTTTTTTTCAAGTAATTCAGATACTCCAAGCGCCTTGTGATATGGCACAGTTGAATCTTTAAGAGTTAATTCAAAACCGCCTTTTAGCTTCCTGATACTGATGTAGCCAGATTTCACAAACACATATATTTCACTCAGCATCATTGCCGAAATGACAATAGCCCCATCAATCAGCAAAAAATGCTCTCTTTTGATGCCGTAGCGTTCAGAAAGCCTATCTACATTGTAACCGAAGGTCACAAGAAGTTGATTATCGGTGTAATCCAAAATAGCTTGTGCATGAACTGGATCTGTGGCTCCGTCCCTGCTGTTTTTGACATCTATTCTCAGATAATCTTTGATTTTATTGATTAAATTAGACTTATCTCTATCATACATTCCGCTAGGAGGGCCGTTTCTGAGTTTGTTAATCTGCTCCTCAGCTTGGAGAATAATGCCGAATAGGAATTCTTCGAACTCTTCAATATCTGTTTTGTATGGCATTACTATATTTAGGCATTTATTAAATACTCTTACTGTGGGACTTGCCTGGACCCCCAGAACATTCCGATATTTAATAGGGTCAAACGCAAAATTAATAAGATCGTTTCCAAGTCCGTGGTAAATCAAGAGATATCTCCACTATCCAATAGTTTAGCCATGCCCCTTGACGGTGCTACAAGCCCACAAGCCGCTGCATGCTTTGCATCAGCGAGGATTTGAATGCGTCATCTCCGGCAAAGAGCTTATAGAACTCTAGATCGTCCTTGCGGCGCTGCAACATGATCTCCTTAAACAGCTTTTCAAAGGCAAGACTTTGACTGTGTGGATCAGAATTGTTCTGGTATTTGTCTTTAAAATCCGGGTGAGACTTAATGGATTCTGCCATGCTCAACAAACGAACCCGCTGTTCTTCAGGTGTCGCACTCCAGCCTTGGAACCAACGCTCATTGAAACTTCTGATGATTTCATCCAAAGGGTCTTTTAGCTTATCACCGCCATGCGCTCCCCGTGGATTGGGGTTCTGTGGCTCTAACTCTGTTTCTGCTTCATCCAGTTCAATAGAATGCCCAAGTTTTACACGCTGAAGGCCGTATGAGCTTAGATCTACCGAATCCAGTAACTCATCCAGCAGTTCAGCATCCGGGTCTTCCACTTTGAGTTTTGGAATCAGAAACTTAAGGAACCAGAACAGCTTTTCCCAGGCAGCTATTTCATAGGGCATTATTGACGCCATCTGGCCGTAAATTTTCACAAACTGTTTGGCTTTGATTTTGAAGTCTGCCTTAGCATCGTTTTCTAGTTCCAGCTCGATGTTGAATCTGTTGGCTGCAATATCAATGATTGGACTTAACTTCTGGGCATCTTCGTCATTGAAATATCGCTTTATAAACTCTTCAACTTCGATGAATTCATACACACCCACATCATCTAACTCGTCTTTCAGCTCATGCAAAACATTAATATCTGTCGCTTCAGACAAGGATGTCGCGGTATAAAATGGGTCAAAAGCAGTCTTGATATCATCAACTGAGTTGAAGAAATCAAGCACAAAAAGATCTTCCGTTTTTTTACCCCATTTAGGTGCCGCACGATTTAACCTAGAAAGTGTCTGCACACAAAGCACGCTTGCCAGCTTTTTATCAACATACATCGCACAAAGCTTGGGTTGGTCAAAACCAGTCAAGTACTTGTTTGCTACAATCAGCAAACGGTATTCGTCTGTGTCAAACTTATCTTTAGTATCCCCTTCAGCGAAACCATTCATATCGGCTTCAGTGTATTCAATACCATCCACCTCCTTGGAGCCAGAAAAAGCAATCGCAACTTTAAATGGGTTACCTTGTGCAACCAACATTCGCGTAATAGCCTTGTAGTAACGAATTGCCGTTTCGATATTTTGCGTCACTACCATGCCTTTGGCTTTACCTTTAAGCTTTTTAGGATTCACTATATGTGGGATAAAGTGATCCAGCATAATCTCAGCTTTGATATCGATGGTCTGCTGACTGCGCTCTACATAAGCCCGTAGCTTCTTCTGCGCTTTGCGAGTATCGAACTCAGGATTATCCTCTATGGATTTTTCAATCTCGTAATAGCTTTTATAGGTTGTATAGTTAGCCAAAACATCAAGAATAAATCCTTCCTCAATAGCTTGCTTCATTGAGTAGAGATCGAATGGCCTAAAGCTACCGTCAGCCTTGCGTTCGCCAAACTTTTCCAATGTCGTGTTCTTTGGTGTGGCAGTGAATGCCAGATAAGAGGCGTTTCCTCGCATTTTGCGCGACTTCATTGCCTGTAAAATTTTATCTTGTACGTCTTCGACTTCTTCAACTTCGGCTCTTCCCATAGCTCTATTCATATTGTCATGAGCAGAACCTGATTGAGAGCTGTGCGCCTCATCAATGATCACAGCAAAGCGCTTTTCACTTAAATCAGCAATCCCATCAATGATGAAAGGGAATTTCTGGATCGTGGTAATAATGATTTTCTTACCATTTTCCAACGCAGACTTCAGCTCAGAAGACTTATGAGCAGGGGCCACAATGTTTTTCACTTCAGAAAACTCTCTGATATTGTCGCGAAGCTGCTTATCTAAAAGACGTCTATCGGTGACAACAATCACTGAATCGAATAACGGCTGATCCATACCTCTGCTGCCAGGCACACTATCCGACACTGGATAGGTTTCTATAAGCTGATAAGCAGCCCAGGTAATAGAGTTCGATTTACCGGAACCTGCTGAATGCTGGATCAAATAGGTCTGGCCAACGCCATTTTCGGCTGCATGTGTAACCAGTCGCCTGACCACATCCATCTGATGATAACGAGGGAAGAACAGAGTTCGCTTGTTGAGCAGCTCTTTGCTACTTCCATCTAACCTTACAAAATGCTGGATAATATTGGCCAAACTTTCTTTTCTAAATACATCTT
The DNA here is from genome assembly GCF_029269265.1 of Rheinheimera sp. 1928-s. Classification (GTDB taxonomy): domain Bacteria; phylum Pseudomonadota; class Gammaproteobacteria; order Enterobacterales; family Alteromonadaceae; genus Pararheinheimera. The sequence continues at coordinate 77,867 of NZ_JARIXP010000001.1, read as the reverse complement.
CCCACAGATAAGCCGTTTTATGTCCTTTAGAGTTCGTCGGGTTACCTTGACCTAAGTTATGGCCTTTATTAAATGGCAAAAAGAAAGTGCTTTTTCCTGCCAGTTTGGTGGTCATATACACCTCATCGGTGTCTACTGCCATATGCACTAAACAGCGACCAAAATTTAACAGTGGCTGATTGGTATCTCTGTCGTCCCGATACTGCTTCTGACCGTGATAACGTGCTGTTTGGTTGGTCCAGGGGTTCTTCAGTTCCAAAGTTATCAATGGAATGCCATTAATAAACAGCACCATATCAATTTCTTGCAAAGGGTTCGTTTGGGAATAATGCAGTTGGCGGGTGCAACTAAACAGATTGTCGGCAAAGTTTTGCTTTACCTTATCACTGCTACTGACAAGAGGTGCCGGAAACATGAGATTAAAGTGGGCATCATCTACACTCAAGCCTTTTTTTAGAAGGTGCAAAATACCATGCTTTTTAATCAGCCGGTCAAAGCGTTCGTAGATCTTCAGCCGCCAGTCGTTGGGGTTATTGCGCTTAACTTTGTCTAGTTCATCGTGTTGTGTCTTTTCCAAGAAGGCCCAGAAAAAATGCTCATCAAGTGCATACTGCGTGTTGAAGTCAGACGGTTGGCCAATCCGATATTGAGTGTTGCCAAAGCCAGGCCTAGCTTCTCCCACACCAGCTTTTAATTCTTCTAAGCAGGTGCCAGTTAAATGCTTCTCAATGGCCGACTCTAGCGCTTGCTCGTTTGTTTGACTAACCACCTTACCTCCTTGTTATACTAATTTGATTTTTCCGGTAACAGCACTATGAATTAGCGTGGCTTTGTATTCTTTGAGTTTTTCTATTTGTTCCTGAAGCAGTGCTATTCCTTTGTCGGACGAAACCATAAATCCTTTGACATAGTTCGCGATTTCACATTGTTCTTCAATAGGCGGTATAAATAAATCCACCTGAGCAAAGTTATCAAAGTTTAAATCCTGACCATCTCGAATAAAACTTCCTGTTCTTTGCAATGCCTTGATATAGCTAGGTAGTTTCAATAAGTAACCATAAAAATCTGGATTTATTTCTTCTAATGACCTCAGAATAACGTAAGAAGATCGTATGCAGCCGCTTGACCAAGCTCTCTCTAATCCACCTTGAAAGCTCCTCATGCTGATTACAAAATCATCTTTCTCAACATGCTTTCGTTTATCTAGATGGAATTGAATCTTGACTACAGTATTACCTGACAATGCCTCATATTCGCTCTGAGGGATCACGCCATAAGCTTGAGTTGCAGATAATTGAACATCACTTTTCCAAGCTCGTTCTTTTCTTTGAGTGAAGAGGTATTTACTTTTTCTTACTTCCCAGTTAGCGGGTATTCGTCCAATCCAACCTACACCGGAGTCTTTCATCGGCACATTTGGATCTAGCCCTTGGGTAACGGCTTGCTGGATAATGATTTGCTTACGCTCTTTTAGCAGAGCGATTTGCTTCTCTTTTATAGCAATCGCTTCATAAATCTGCGCTGATTTCTGATCTAAAAACCTTGAGATAGCAACCTGTTCAGACTTAATAGGCAGGACTAGCTGGCTATTGGCAATATGGTGGAAGTTAATAGTTTGTCGGACCCCTGAGCCGAGAAGTTTCATGTTGGCAACATCATATCGATGCAAAAGATATTTAAAATATCCCTTATCAATATCAGTCTTTTCTTTGATGACGATATACCCAGCACTAACTACAACATCGATTCTAGATAATGCGATTCGCAAACTCTTCAAATCGTAATTCAGGTTTAACGGATTGATGAGGATCTCACCACTCAATACTTCTTGGTAAGAGGCTTTAGTTGATAAAGGTATCTTGTCATCGTCCTTTGATATCACTTCCCCAAAACTAATCGCGCCGCAGCCCAATGTAGGATTTGAAGTATGCTTTTTTTCATAAAATAAGTGTTTCAGCTTTTGAACGTGCCAATGACTTGGTATTTCTCCAATCCACCCTTCGCGAGAGTCTTTGTATGCATCGTACCGAGGCTTTGTAGCTAATGATCCCATCAGACATCTCCCTGAACATCGGCTATACCTACACCTAATATCTGAGCTATTAAACCTTCGGCCTTTTGCTCCAACCTAATAATATCTTTGGCAACTGCTTCCAGCGAGCGTAAAGGTTTATGCTGGTAGAAGTACTTATTAAAACTGATTTCATAGCCAATTTTGGTGCTATCCAGATTGATCCATGCTTCTTCTACATGAGGTTTAACCTCTGTTATGAAATAGCGATAAATGCTATCTTTTAGAGGAATCGACTCGGCATCACGTAAATCGGAGCTGGATTCATAGGTGACAAACTCACCGGCTTTGCCAGTGGGATAATAACCATAGTCTGCCAGTTCACTTTGATCACACCTTAAATAGTCGAGCAATTCACCTAGTTTACTGCCTGAGAGCTTAACTACCTTTTTCACGACCTTTACGGCACTCTCGTCGTACCAGCTTACTGCGTTAAGAATGGCATTTTTTTCCGGTGCAGAAAGCTTGATGTTTTTCGCTTTGAGTACCGAATCGACTTTATCTTTAAACAAGTTAAAATCACTAAACTCTTCTGTACCAATCTGACTCAGTAGCATTTTGGCGGTTTCAAGATTATCGCGCAGCTTCTGCCAATATTTTTCATCCAGCAGTTTAGCCTTTGCTTTAGTGTTAATACTGATGTCCTTTTCTTCAAACCATTCAAGGACGTCTTTGCTGATACCTTTTAAGAAACCTTTTTCGTAGACGTTATCGCCATATTCCTCATACAGGTACTTCATTACGTCGTGTAATGACTTATCAAAACGCAAAGGCCCTATCACATCAGAGGTAAATTTGGCTTTACGACGGTCCGGCCTTTCAATAGTGACTTTGTAGTAACCAAAATCCTTGTTTTCAAATACCTGACTGGCGATACCAATTGGGTCCTTGTTCTCGTCAAGTTTGCGCTCAATAGCCACACAATCCAGATAGGTCTGGGTGATTTCTTCAATATGCTCTGGGGCAAATTCGCAGTTTTTATTGCCCAGGTTCTTACGTAGCTTGCGATACAATAAGCTGGCATCGATGAGTTGCACCTTACCTTTTCTGTTGGCTGGCTTTTTGTTATTCAGCAGCCAAATGTAGGTGGTAATACCGGTGTTGTAAAACAGGTTATTAGGCAGCTGCACTATGGCATCGAGCATATCGTTTTCGATAATATAGCGACGAATATTGCTTTCACCGCCACCGGCATCACCGGTAAATAAGCTGGAGCCGTTGTGTACCGAAGCAATACGACTACCTAGAGAGCTGACGTCCGGAGACTTCATTTTACTGACCATTTCCATCAGGAAGAGGAGTTGTCCATCGCTGGAGCGGGGTGTTGCATCAACGGTTTCTTTATTCCCCCAGTAATCAGTTAGTTCTACTTTAAAACGCGGATCTATAACCTCACCTTCATCTTTGATATTTTTCTGTTCTGACGCCCAGCTTTTCCCATACGGTGGATTTGACAGCATAAAGTCAAAACGATCTGAGGCGAACTCGTCGGTGGAAAGAGTGGAACCAACTTTGATGTTCTCAGGGTTGTTACCCTTAATCATCATGTCAGACTTACAGATGGCATAGGTTTCGTCGTTAATTTCTTTTCCGAATAAATAAATATCGCGATTGGACGACGGATACTTTTCTTCGATGAAATTTTGCGACTCGGTCAGCATACCGCCACTGCCGCAGGCAGGATCGTAAATAGAAATGGTCAGTGGTAACTCGTCTTTTATGGGATCAAACACGAGGTGAGTCATTAACTCAATAACTTCACGTGGAGTGAAGTGTTCTCCAGCCTCCTCATTGTTCTCTTCGTTAAATTTACGGATCAGCTCTTCAAATACATAGCCCATGCCTAAATTGGTCAGCGCAGGTAATTTATTGCCATCGGGGTCTTCAGCTGGATTTGGCGTAAGGTTGATATAGGGGGAGACAAACTTTTCCAGTACATCTAACAACACGTCCTTGCCAGCCATGTGACGGATTTTGGATTTTAACTCAAAGCGATCAATGATTTCCTTCACGTTAGAACTAAAACCGTTGAGGTATTCCTCAAAGTTAGCTAGTAAGATTTGCTGGTTGTTAGTAGCTGTCGAGAACAGACTTTTAAGTGTCCATTTCGAAATGTTGTAAAATACTTGTCCTGACGCTGCTTTTAAAGCCTCATCATCGAGTTCTGTCGCATCCATTTCTTCTTTTTGATACCTAACTTCAGCAAGTACGATCTCTTTATTTATCTCCAGTAACGTATCGAGACGGCGAAGAACTACCATTGGAAGAATGACGTCACGGTACTTGCCACGAACATAAACATCACGCAGACAGTCATCTGCAATACCCCATATGAAACTAACTAATTTATTGTGTACGCCGTGATCCATTAATTAAACCTCTTGAGCTTCGCTGCTCATTAATTCTGTTCGTGATATTCGGAAAGGCCTGGAGCAAGGTTTCTGCTCTCTACGCCGTAAAGTGTTTGATGGTTTTTCAACCACAATTGATAATGAAACCCTTCGAGACTATGGTCTTCAGTGCAATCAACGTTCCAATGCCTTAGCCAATAGCCCACAACTGTTGCCCTGACCGTCAACTTTAGCTTGCCATCCTTCATATTGAAGTCATGAGTTATGGTTTCTGGGGTTCTGACATTTTTTGGATTCGGATGTGAAACAAGTTCGAGTTCCACCATCCGGGTCCATTGGTGATCCTGATTTTTAATTTCTATCTTCACACGAGTGTCATGAGCCATCTCAACAGAAACAAAGCGCGTCAGTGCATACACTCTATATTCATTTTTATCCGGGTCAAAAGCTCTTAAATACCAATGAATACCGTTGTCAAAAATAGCCAATGGATATAGCAACTTTTCAGATTGACCGCTTTTTACCGCTTTGTAAGTAACCCTGAGCGCAACGGATGAGGAAATCGCACGCGTCACTGCCGAAAGAACTTCCACAGAAGGGTATGCTAATCGCGGTGGACTCATAACCCCATCAAACTCTGAGAGACCCAATGCTTCCGCTACAGTAGTTGTTCGCAATTTAGAAAGAGCACTTTGAATTGAAAACGCAAAGAGTGGAGTAAAAGTGTCCTCGTTAATTTCATATTTTTTAGTTTTTTGATTTAACTTCAGATTTTTCTCTGCATGCTCGCGGTAAAGTCTAATGTCCCTTGTGGCAGCGGCTTCGCCCAAGCCAAACCGTTCAGTCAAATCAGCACGAGAAACCCACCCCCTAAAACGCAGCATAAACTCAAGGTACTCAAGCCTGTCATGAACATTTTTCGGTAAATCATTGATATCTTTCATGCATTCCCTACCTGATTTTATCGTTGTAATGAGCACATAGTAAAACAAAAAATATAACTTTACATCATCAAAATGATCATATATAAATAGCTTAAGTATCGCAACATATGATTATTATGGGGCAGTCGCAAACTCAAGCCCCTAGAAGGGATTAGGTAAAACGAGACGCTGACATTGGTCAATTAATGGATGTTAAAACATCTGATAAGCACCCGCTCAAAGGCGCTCAGAAAGGAGAATAAAGATGCTACGACACCAAGAAGTCTGCCATTTTTTGGCAAACAGTAGAATGCTTTTAACTGGAGATATCTAACTATGTCTATGCAAAACAAATTCATTAAATTTCACGACAAAATAAAATTGGGACGAGAGGATGATACTTACCGAGAGGCCAGGTCGAAGGATTCCAGCATCCTGGATGATTTAAGGGATGAATTTAAAAATGCCGGTTACCCAATAATAGAAACTTTTATTCAGGGTTCTTTAAGCACGCACACAGGCATAAAGCACCCAGTGGCTGACTTTGATATCGATAGAGCAGTTGTTATTGATGCAGATAATGCTCCTGATGATCCGGTTGAAGTTAAAAAACTTGTGCTAAAAGTTTTGGAAAAGCGCGGTTTTAAAAACGCAAGAATCAAAAAGCCTTGTGTCACTGCTGACTACATGAATTTAAACCTGCATATCGACATTGTCATATACCGGAAACGAGGTCAGCAGTATGAACTGGCAGTAGGTAAATTAAACTCAAATGCAGAAAACCGTGTGTGGTCTCCTTCCGAGCCAAAAAAACTGATAGAACATATTAATGATAGCAGCCAATACATCGGCTCAGCAGATCTGAAAATCAGACAGGTTAAACGTTTGATCAGATACGTAAAACGCTGGAGAGACGAAAAATTCGGCCAAAATGTGGGCAAAAAAGTGTTTTCAATTGGACTAACACTAATGTTGAAAGATAAGTTCCGTCCATCTATCAGCAATGACGGCAAAGTCAGTGACTTGCAATCGCTACGCGACACTGTTTCAGCAATTTTAAATGCCAATTATTTCCAGTGGGTTGATGATGGTAAGTACAAGGTCAATGTGCGGTTACCGGTTCAACCATACAGAAATGTGTTTGAAAACAGCAGTATTGACACGGGAACACAGCTCTATAACAAGCTGAATGCGATGCTGGCTAAACTTGATCAAGCATTAAGCGAAGACTCTTTGCGTAAACAATGTGAAATCTTGCAAGGGCTTTTCGGTGATGACTTTGAAGTGCCAGAAAAGGAGCAAGACAGTAATGCCAAAAAAGTGGCTTACAGTAGCGCTGGTGTAGTTGGAACGTCACAGGGGGCATAGTGTGCTAAGCGAAATAAAACAGCACCTTATCAACCAGGGGTTCTACTGCACAATCAGTGAAGTAGCTGGAGGAGAGAGGATAGTAGTGGAAACTACGATCCTTAATCATGAGATACAATTAATGCTAGTAGCAGATCCTCCTTACTACAGCCTGCCCGAATTTTTCTTAATTAACCCTGATTCCATTGGCAGGTTGGCTCATGTCTCTGTTCATGAAGATTCAGAGATTCAGATTGGCACTGTGTGTGTTAATGCTCCAGAGTCGCTGTCAGTAAATTTCGAACAACCACTATTGGTTGTAGAAGAATCGCTTCGGAGGCATATCTCGTTGTTAGAGAAGTGCATAACGAATCCAGATTGGAACCATAGTGAATTGCTTCGTGAGTTCTCCAGTGAATGGTTGCGAATCTGTGCTCCAGATAGCTTTAAACCCTTGTTGGCAAATATCGCAAGGCCAGCCCTACAAACGTTATCGGTATATAGCCCAGTGGATGGCAAACAATTTGGCATCGAAAGCCACTATATGGTTCATCCGGCTGATGATTCGCTTTCGGGTATCAGTGATATTCGGTTGTCTATAGCTAAGGATAATCGACGCATAGCAGGAAAAGCAGTTGTGATTCCAATCGAGACACTAACTCCTGCACCTAAAAATTCAGATGCTCTCGAAGAATGGTATTTAAATACAATATCTTCGCTCCCGATAAAGGTTAGAAGTGAATTACAACAAAAATACGGTCAATGGCGTGAAACTGCTTATTGGGTCGTGTTTACCGCCAAAACTGTTAATGATGAACGAACTTGGTTCGCACTGAAACTTAGCGGTAAAGCCAAAAAGGCGCTACCACTATCAGATGAAAAGCTAAAAAACTGGAAATTGGAAGCTTTACCTATACGGTTATTCAATAAAGAGAATACTGTGGAACGTGGTGGTGGCATTCTGCCGTTAGCAGACAAAAAGGTAGCCGTGATAGGCATTGGTTCAGTAGGCAGTGAAATTGCGCATAAGTTGTCTGCTGCCGGAGTCAGATATTTAACGTTAGTAGATCCTGATCTATACGAAATCAATAATCTGTATCGCCATATTTTAGAACAGCATTGGGTGGGAGCATTCAAAACCGTAGCCCTAAGTGTCGCTCTTCAACGACAATTTCCTTGGTCTTGTGCACAATGGAAATTAGATAAACTGATGGAGTTTGCTCGCAGTAACCGTATGAATGATTTTGACCTGATCGTCATTGCTATCGGCAATCCGACCCAGGAACGGTTGTTTAAACAATACCTTTTGGATAACAACTCAAAAGTTGCTGTCATTAACAGTTGGTTAGAAGGTTTTGGCGTTGGTGGCCATGCAACATTAGATATCCCTAGTACGGAGGGATGCTTATTGTGCTCTTACGTTTGCCAAGAAACAGGTGCAAGAGGGCTAGTGTCGAACATGAATTTTATCGAACCCAACCAGGTAACCATGAAAAACATCGCTGGCTGTGGAGAACAATTTATCTCATATGGCGCAGCAAGTTCTGCTCAAACTGCTGTCATGGCAGCAAATTTGGCCATTCGGTATTTGGAAGGCAAACAAACGAAGTCCTGCAAAGTCAGTTGGAAGGGTTTAGATGAAGATGCAATGGCGGAGGGCATCAGGATGACTCATCGTTACTACAATTTCAGCAGTTCGCTTGAATACTTACCTTTGGTTGATGAGGACTGCGATGTCTGCACTCATTGAACAAGATACGGGCATCAAAGATACGAAAATTTACCTTTCAGAAGAGCTAATTGCTCTTTGGTATTCATACAGGCAGGTGTCGCGTGATAGAAGTGAAGCTTTTGGAGCATTAATTGGCTCTCAATCCGCTGACGCTAACGAGTTTTGGCTAGAACACTGTACTACCCCTCAGAAAGAAGATTCTGCTACCAGAGTTAACTTTAATATGCGTGCCCCTCACCACCAAAAATCAGTTGATTCTTATTACGAAAGTTCGCATGGCAAACTAGGCTACTTGGGCACATGGCACACACATCCTGAACCAACACCTACCCCATCGAATATTGATATTACTGATTGGAAGAAATGCATAAAACGTAACCCTGACAGACAGTTAGTCTTTGTGATTATTGGTCAAAAAGATGTCTGTATCTTTCGGGAAATTAACGGGTCATTTAAACGGATTTTTAAGGAAAAAATTGATGATTGACGAGCGATTACATTTTCATCAAGCATGTTTTTATCCCATAGAGTCATTAGACAAGCTCACAGAGTTTTTATCTGCTATTAAGACCTCTTTTGCGTGGGAGCATGTTGGATTACTTACCGACGAGCGTGTGAAAAACCAGATATATATACTGTCATCACAGGAGTTCCAAGCCAGTTTGCGGCTTAACCTATCTGATGAAGATATTAAGAATGCTCTAACGTTAATAGGTTGTGGGGACAATATTGAGGTTCGTCACCTTCAGGGCCGAAACCTTACTCAAGACGAATATGGAACAATAGAGTCGCTACTAGAGATATGGAACTCCTGTATTGGCCAATCTATAAACTTGTCGGTCAATGACGTTGCCGACTATATCTCCAGGAATATCGAACAGCGACTTAATAAAGGTCGCGGTAAAGAATTCACGCAGCCCACAATTAATCAAGTGATGCGTGATAGTCATGGCTACTGTATGTTTGAAGGCTGCGGTGATAGGTTGGATATTGATTATCTGACGGGGGAATCTGGTAACTATTCATATTTAGCTCACAATGTTGCGTCCTCCGAGAGTGGCCCAAGGGGTATACCTTATCTATCCGAAGAACTTTCTAATGAGCCAGCTAACATCCTGCTTCTGTGCGACAAACATCACCGATTAATAGATCGAGTTGCGCGTGCGGATTACCCTGCATCCAGACTTACTCACATGCGATCTGAGTTTTCAATCAATGTTGAGAAATTACTCGAAGGACTGAGTTTCCAGCCCATACCTGTATTTTCAGTTCTTTGGCCGGTAGGTGGTCAGGTAGTTTCTCCCCCTGAATCAAGAGACATTGCAGGAAGCTTATCCAGGTTGAGAACTCGAATTAGAGGCTCATTGAATAATCTTAGTGACAATGAACGCCGATACAGAACCAAACCTGAACGGTTTGCCAAAGAAATGGATGAAATTGTCACAGAGGAAGCAGAAACCATAATCAATCAAACAAAAAATTATGGATATCGGGCGGCGCTATTCGCATTTGGGCCAATGCCTGCTTTGGTAGGATTAGGAGCGAGTCTGGGGAATAAATCTGAAATAACCCCAATGCTCAGATATCGAGATGGAAACTGCTGGGTTTGGCCTCAGGATTCTCGGTGTGAAACACCCTACGAGGTAAACTGGAAGAACGAAATAGGACAATCATCAGAGGTCACGCTCTCTATAGCATTAACTCAATTTCCTGGAGCAATGAAAAACACTGCAACAGCTCTCGGTTACCCTGAGATAGAAATCGTAGCCAAGCAAATGGGTAATGCCGCGATCCCACACCCGGAAAACGGGTTGGAATTAAAGAGCGAGCTTCACGCAATACTACAAAAACTTCATGACCAATTTGCTGTTAAGCGTGTTCACTTGCTGATCTGCGCGTCTAACGCTGCTTGCGTATTCGTAGGGCAAGCCTTCGATCTTTATCAGCCTGCACTTCTTGTATATGACTTCGATGGCGACGAAATGAGAGCTAAGCTGTCTATAGTTCGTGCACAAGGAAAAGTTACTCTATCAATAGCTTAAGGCTATATTTTAAAAATCAGTCGCTTACAAAGAAAAATGCCAGATCATCGTAACCTGTTGTGATTACAGAAAACAATTTATGTATCTAAAAATAGATACATAAATAAAAATCAGTCTTTATATTTGATGACAAAAATAAATTTACGTAACTAAATTTAGATACAAGAAATTTCTATACGTATCAAAAATGGGTTACACTTATATCTAGAAACAAGTCTGTCAAGCGAGCGAAATCATGTATTTCACCAGAAGCAACTCAAAGAACACTGTCAAAAAGACAGTGGTGCATCAGTATAGAGCTATTGCCAACTCGGCGGTGGGGGTTAGTCCACCAAAAAAACCGAAGGAAGGATGGGTTAGAACTATTCGAACTGCACTTGGGATGTCAGGCTCTCAACTTGGTGAAAGAATGGGTTTAAGTCGAAATCGAATTTCTGTTCTTGAACGCAAAGAAGCGGAGGGAGATATCACTTTAAATCAGCTTAAAGAGCTAGCCGAACAACTAAACTGCGATCTGACTTACGCATTAGTGCCGAGAAAACCAATTGAAGACATTATCGATGAAAGAGCAGCAGTAATAGCTTCAAGAAATTTAGATGCTAACTCTCAGAACATGTTTCTGGAAGCTCAGGCTATAAATGAAGAAGCTAAAAAACGACTATTTAAGCAGATCAAAGAACAAGTTATCGAATCTGGCGGGCGTGTTCTTTGGAAAAACACTAAGGAATAATTCGTGACGCAATTGATTGAAAACCCTGAGGGTGCTACCCCTCTAACTCCTGATGATATGTTGAGCCTGAAGCACAAACATATTGATACTCGTGAGCAACTGAACGAACTTGAGGCCGCCAATATACTTCAGGGTCAAATGTGGGCTGGTCAACTTAAGAATCTAACGCCAGAGAATATTTTTGACCGAATTTTTGTGACTGACTTGCATAAAGCTCTTTTTGGGGAAGTGTGGGAATGGGCAGGGACCTTCAGGCTGCGTGAGCTTAACATCGGCGTCGAACCAAGAAATATTTCTGTTGATCTGCATAATTTTCTTGCAGATGCTAAATGCTGGGTCGAATTCAAACACTACGACAATCTTGAGGTTTCTGCCCGAATTCAGCACCGTCTCGTTCAGATCCACCCATTTGTAAATGGCAATGGTCGTCATTCACGCATCTTCACTGACATTGTTCGAGTATACCTACTCAGTGAGAAACCGATGAAGTGGGCAAACGCCAAGCTTGAGAATATGACTGAGGAACGCTCTTCATATATCTCCGGCCTAAGAAAAGCCGACGAAGGCGACTTCTCTGAGTTTATTGAATATCTCAGAAGTTTGGGAAACTGAAACTAGGGAATAGCATAAAGCCAAGTACGTCTATTGTACTAGCTAATAAGCGGTTATCAGCTGAATTAGGTTCAACTTTATCTGATACCTTCTCATCATGGAGTTTGACCAAGCCTTGCAGTCCTCTAGATGTCAATATTAATAATTGACAAGCTCAACTCACACCTCAATGATTTTATCAGAATGGATTAATGGTACAGTAGCTCGACAAAGGGCATATTTAGCCAAGGATTTTAAGAGAAAACATTTTTCATATTCAAAGGAATAAATATGACCATAGTCTCGATAGAAAAGCTCGCTAATGACGTTAACACTACGGTTGAACGAATAATACAGCAATTTTCTGACGCAGGGATTCAAAAAGGGCCTCACGATAACGTTTCCGAAGAAGACAAGCGTGTTTTGTTAGATCATTTATCTAAGGCTCATGGCAGCATAAAAAGCCCCGACAAATTATCGAAGATATCGATATCAAAAAGAACTAATTCAGCTAAAGATAAAGTAAGGCCAGAAACTAGAAAAAGTAAAGATCATGATGAACGAGATAATATTGAATTTGCTAGGAAAAGTGAAAAAGAAGCAGAAATCAACGAGAAATTATCAGTACCATCATTAACGTGGAAAAGAGGAGATTCACATTTTGTTGGAGATCTGGCAGGTCCATCAGACGCGCTAGGAAGATCTCAGCTTTCATCTGCACTAGTTAATTTCATCGATGGTAAAGACTATTCTGGAGAAATGACTATTGGGTTGTTGGGCAACTGGGGTATTGGAAAGACTACATTAATAGAACTAATACGAGAGCAGCTCTCAATGAGCAAGCAAAACACTTGGTTGCACGCAAACTTTAATGCTTGGGAATATGAGCATTCAGATAACATTCAGGCCGGTGTTGCCCAAGAGGCTGTATCGGGATTAGTTAATAATTTGAGTATCTGGAACAGAGTTCAATTATTAGATATTTTCTCTAGAGCTGAGAGAAAATGGCTATATCGGTTAATGTTGGTGTTGATATTCGTTGTTATATTTACATTGTTAGCGTCAACATCTAGTTTTTTATGGGAGACACTATTCGGTAAGGTCAGTCTACTTATTGCTCTTGGAGGTATTATAACCTTGATGCGGAGCCTGTTGCTGCTGCCGTTTGCGAGTGTTTTCAATACATATCTACGCTTACCCCATTTTGGTAAAGAACTTGGCTTAATTCCTTTAATGAAGAAGCATATTGCAACGCTTTCACAGATCATCTTGGAAGGTGTTTCATCTGAACGAAAAGCAAAAGTTTGGCAAAGAGAATACCCAATAAATCGTACACTTAGAAAACTTAAAGAATATATGTTAGCAGGTGAAAAACATCTGATCTTTAGGTGGTTTTTTAGACTTGAACGATGGAACTTAAGATACTATCTCCCGAAAAATCCAAGACGTCTGCTTTATGTAGTTGACGACCTTGATAGATGTAGCGCCGAAGGAATAATTAAAGTCTTTGAAGCTGTTAGGCTTGTCATGCAACAGCCCCACGTGACCGTTTTGATAGCAGTAGACCAAAATGTCGCATTGCCAGCTTTAGCGTGTCATTACGAAGAGTTAAGTAAACATCACAGTAAAACGACTCCAACCGCTATTGCCAGAGATTATTTGGGTAAAATTATACAACTACCAATTATTCTGACTGAACCAACTCAAAAAGATACTCAGAAATTCATATCAAACGTGCTTTTTACTGAGGTTTTTTCTTTTCCCAAGACATCTACCGAGGGCATTGAAAAAAATCAAGATGAGACTAACATTCCAGAAGAAAAACCATTTGAAATGGAGGCTGAAGCGAAAAAAAATCAAGTCACTGGCTTCAGTGAAAATGAAAAAGAACATTTTATTATTCTTCAGGACGTTTTTGGCTTCCATAATCCCAGGCAGCTTAAAAGGCTCTTCAATGGATACAATTTAATGCGCTTTTATTCTAATGAGTATAGCGAGATAGTTGAATTTAAACTAGAACACGTGAAACCGCTTTTAGAATGGATGACTATGATATTTACTCTGGAATATCTAAACTCCACTCAAGCGACCGATGGCATTTATACACTTTCTTTTTGGGAGGACTTTGTTGTTAAAGGAGTTAAACCTAATGAAAATTTTGATAAATATTCAATTAACCTAAATCGTATTTTTGATATATACATAAATTTGAATGAGGACATCTCCGAGCTGAAGGCAAAATACCTTTATGAGCTTCACAAAAGCGTAAAGCCATTTGTTTTGCCTGCGTTATAAGCCTGATTATGAAATACAATAATACTTATCAAATTTGATATTCACTAAACGCTCTTAGCTGAAAGTCAGTTTAGGTCAGGACTTTTTAGAAAGGTGTCAGATCAAGTCGAGACTAATTCATATGAGTTACTACATATCACCGATCAGCATTAACCTTCGCTTCACGATTATCTTCCAGTTTCTCAATCAGCTCTGTCTCACCAAACTTGTAAACATCAGGAATGTCGAGATTAATAACTTTCTTCAGGAAACGCTGACCAGTGTATTGTTCAATTCGGCGAACATGGGAGCGCTCCATGACAAAAACAACATCTGCCCACTGGAGCATAGCTTCGGTGCATAAAGTAGTCCCATTACGATGACACTCTTTTTCGCTGAGGCCAGCAGAGCGATATACATTAGCGGGATCTTTTGCTGCAAAATGCACTTCTGCTGTCTTGCTGCGATTCAGATTTGCAGTACACAAAAACAGCACATTCATTATAGAGCCTCCTTAGTGTACTCGTAGGTTAGCACCCCAGCAGCTAAGTGCAACAAACCATTATTTTTGATTAGAATAAAGGAGTTAATCTAATCAAAAACATGGATTTATTGATGAGATTAAGAGACTTATTCTCATCATTTCTGTATTGACGATCAATTTCAAAGAGTATCGATAGAAGCACACCGACTTCCAACTACCATCCACGGTGCATTCAGCAATTAAAAGCTGGTTGTCGCTATTTGAAAGCCATTTTTTGTTTTGTGCAATGTTACCTGCGCCATATCGTTTCTTGTTTTGGTTATTCTTGGCTTCGATTCATTCATCTTCGAGTTCAAGGTTATTTTCAGTAAAGCAGTACCATTCAGTATTTGTCAGGACATCTAGGGCAGGTGTTGTATTCAGGTTCCAGAGCAGGTCATTGAAAAATGGTAACGCATTGGCCGTCTGAACACTGCCACATCCTGCCAGAAAAAAACAGTGTTAGGTCAGACGACTCTAGTTGCCCCTTATTTGGACTTTATCAAGTAGTAATAAACCAAGATCAAAAGCACTAATTTAGGCGGCCACCAGAAATTGGATGATTGCCGTAAAGACAACGAGAAATTTAAGTGTCTCGTCAGTATTTGTCTTCAATTAACTGGCAGATGTCTTCACCTAAATCAAATGTCTTCATTTATAATCAAAAAAAACAGCTAACAATACTGCCCTGCCACCCAGCCAGATGCCCAGGCCCATTGGAAATTGTAGCCTCCTAACCAGCCTGTGACGTCTACTACTTCGCCGACAAAATACAGGCCTGGTTGTTTTTTCGCTTCCATGGTTTTGGACGATAGTTCGTTGGTGTCGACACCACCTAAAGTCACTTCAGCTGTGCGGTAGCCTTCAGTACCGTTGGGTTTAAATACATAGTGGGTCAGGCTGTCGGCCAGACGCTGGATGGATTTGGCGTGCAGCGCTTTAATCGCCTGATTCTGAAATACATTCAGCTCCAGCAGTTTTTCAACTAAGCGTTTCGGTAGCAAACGCGAAAGTATAGTTTTTAGCTCCTGCTCAGGGTGTTTTTGCTGTTGCTCCAGCAGGAATTCATTTAAATCCTGCTGCGGCGATAAGTTAATAATCAGCTCGTCGCCTGGTTGCCAATAGCTGGAAATTTGCAAAATAGCAGGGCCACTTAAACCCCTGTGGGTAAACAGCATATCTTCCGGAAATACCACATCGTTGGCTTCGGCCGTAACAGGTAAAGACACACCACTGATTTCTTCAAATACCGCTTTATCGGCCGGTTGCCAGGTCAGTGGTACTAAAGCAGCACGCACTGGTAATACATTTAAACCAAATTGTTCGGCCAGTTGAAAACCAAAAGCTGTGGCACCTAAATTTGGCAGGCTTAAACCGCCACTAGCCACCACCAGGCTCTGACAACTGCGGCTAAGCTGTGGCGTAGTGACCGTATAGACGCCATTGGCAAAACTAACGTTTTGAATATCCTGCTGCAGTGCAATGGACACACCGGCCTTGTCACACTCTTGTTGCAGCATATCGACTATGTCTTTGGCGCTGTCGTCACAAAACAGCTGGCCCAGTGTTTTTTCGTGATAGGCAATGCCGTATTGCTGCACCAAAGCGATAAAATCCCATTGGGTATAACGGCTTAAAGCCGACTTACAAAAATGCGGGTTTTGCGATAAAAAATTAGCCGGGCTGGCGTAGATATTGGTGAAGTTGCAGCGACCACCACCAGACATCAGAATTTTGCGGCCTATACGTTTGCCATTATCCAGCACTAGCGTTTTCCGGCCTCTTTTGGCTGCCTCAATAGCGCTGAATAAACCTGCTGCGCCTGCACCTATAACTATTACGTCCCACTGCTGCATTAATTTGTACTCTGTATGGTATGTGTAAAACCCGCTTGCTGATAACCCAATTCAAGCGCGGTAAATTGGTCGTTTTGCCAGTGGAAAACTGGCAACTGCTGTTTTTCTTTATTTAAAGAGCGCAATAAACGCTGCAAATTCTGTGTTTTCCAGCTTTGATCCGGAAAGTCGGCCGTCGTGCGAATAGCGCATTTATCAAAATCAATCAGCCAGAACTGGCCTTGATCATCCAGCAAAATATTGTGGCAGTTTAAGTCGGAGTGATAGACCTGATGCTGATGAAAAGCCGCTATCAAGGCTCCTAGCTGTTGCCACTCAGCAGAAGTTAAAGACCGTTGTTGCAGCAGATGCGCCAGATCTATGGCGCCGGGAATTCGTTCAATCAGAATATCAGCACTATAACTATAAAAACCAAAGCTAAAACCGTGCTTTTGATACAAAGCGGCACAAGGCCGTGGCACAGGTAAACCCCATAAGCGCATTTGCCAGAGTAAACTGAATTCTGCCATAGCCCGGCTTTGGGCTGCAGGCTCTGGCCAAAACTTGTCTTTATTGATTTTACCGACCAAACCACCACGATAATAATGCCGTAGCACTGCTTGCTGGCCGTCCTGATGCCGGATAAACCAAACGGTATTGCGGCCTTTCGATTGCCCTGCGACCAAAGCTTGTTTTTGCCAAAATTCGCTCTGAAAATACGCCATTTCAAAGTTCGGATAAAAGTGCGGGTCAAACCAAGCTAAACTATTGCCAATACTTAATTTTTTAATTTCAGCCATAGGCAATAAATTTTTCACTTGTGCCATGATGCGAGCCACTGCACCTTGCTGCTGCTGATAGAGCTTTAAGCCCTTTTCGCCGGTCTTAATCGCCAGTTCGGGCTGCTGAATAAGCGTAGTGATTGTGCCAACCAGAGCTTCAACATCAGGCACCTGAAAATAAGCCTGCTGCTGTTGCAGCAGCTGAAACACTTGCTGGAAATTAAACACATAAGGGCCAGATAAAACCGCTTTGCCAAAAGCCATAGCTTMGAGTGGATTATGGCCTCCCCTGTTGATCAAGCTGCCACCAATAAACACAAAATCGGCCAGCTGATACCAGCTTAATAACTCGCCCATCGAATCGCCGAGCCAGACTTCAGTGCTTGCATCAGGTAAACCATTTTTACTGCGGCGAACAAACTTAAGTTGCTGTTGCTGTAACAGCTCTGCGACCCTATCAAAACGCTCTGGATGCCGGGGGACAAGCACCAGCATTAACTGCGGGAATTGTGTTTTTAACTGCTGATAAGCCTGAATAAGCACTTCATCTTCACCGGCATGAGTGCTGCCAGCTACCCAGAGCACACGGCCCTGCAGCAAAGGTTTTAAACTTTGCGCTAATTGAATGCTGCTTTTTGGCACATCCAGTTCAAACTTTAAGTTGCCAGCCACCTGCACATTTGGCGCGCCCAAAGCGGCAAAACGCCGGGCACTGTGTTTATCTAAAGTCAGAATATGGCTGATGTTTTTCAGCATAGGTTGAGTTAAGGCACTAAAACGCCGGTAACCTTTAGCTGAACGCGCCGATAAACGGGCATTCACTATTAAAGTGGGTATAGCCAAAGCTTTGCAATTCGCCATCAAATTGGGCCACAGCTCAGTTTCCAGAATCAGCAGTAATTGCGGCTGCATAAAACTCAGCCAACGACGCATCAGCACCGGGTAATCAAAAGGCAGATAACAATGTTCAAGCTTGCGGCCCAATTCACGCTGTTCGGCCATCAGTTTGACAATAGCTGCTGAAGCTGTGGGCGTGGTGCAAGTGATAGTTAAGGTCAGTTGTGGGTATTGCACTAACAGCTGTTTAATCAAAGGCTTGGCGGCGTTAAACTCCCCCACTGACACCGTATGCAGCACTATGCCGTCTTTGGCCGAAGCAGCTGACAGCTTTAAGGCAAAACGTTCAGCAAAACGCTGACGATAAGCCGGGTCTTTGCGCGAGCGCAGCAACAGATAAAAAATAACCAGAGGCCAACACAGCACAAGCAATACACTATAAATCCAGCGGTTTACCATCAATGTCCCGTGTTTCAGCGGCAAAATGCGCTGTATTATCGCAGAATAGCTTGTTATACCGCAATTTGTTAAACTCAGCGCCTCAAAACAGTGCTTAATTTAAGATGGCTAATTCATTGAAAGTTTTGTTTATCCCCGTATCTTCAGCCCAGGGTATAGGTGAGTATATGCGCTCACTTATTATTGCTCAGGCCATCAAAAGGCAATGGCCTGAATCAGACATCAGTTTCATTCTGAACAAAGATGCACCCTATGCGTCCAGCTGTCCTTTTCCGCATTTTCTGCTAAATAATTCACCCACTAAAGAAGTCAGTGCAGTGAATCAGTTGGTGTCCGGATATAAACCTGATGTCACAATTTTTGATTGTTCAGGCCGGGCTTCTCAGGTCAGGCATGCAAAAGCCTGTGGCAGCAAAGTGGTGTTTATCAGCCAACATAAAAAGAAACGCAAACGTGGTTTTTCTTTTGGCCGCTTGCCTTTTCTCGACGCGCATTGGATCACCCAGTTCAAATTTGTCGATGGTGATTTAACCTGGCTGGAAAAACTTAAACTCAAACTCTGCAATGGCAAAGCTCCGCAGTTTATAGGTCCTGTGTTCACGCCTCCTGCAGCTGATTTACCTGCTGAGTTTGCCCAGCTGAATGGTCATGATTTTGTGCTTTGGGCAGCTGGCGGCGGTGGTCATAGCCATCAAGGTGTGCCAGCCATTGAAGTGTTTTATCAGGCAGCAAAAGAGCTTTATAGCCCGGATCTGCAGCATATTGTGGTCACCGGAGCTAATTATCAGGGCAGCCTGACTGCAACTGAAAATATGCTGCTGGTTAAAAGTTTGCCCAACGAGCAGCTCATGACATTGATACAGCACGCCAGACTGGTGGTGTGTGGCGGTGGCGACATGATGGGCCAGGCCATAGTACTGCGTAAAAACCTTGTCGCAGTGCCTGTAGCAAAAGATCAGCCTTCACGTATCGCCAAATGCCTTGAGCAAAAGGCCATTTACCAAGCACGTCTTGAACAAACGAACATAGTGGCTCAAGCGAAGATAGCCCTGGAACATCCTCTGAAACATCAACTTGATGTCACACCAGGTTTAACCTACGTTATGGATTATTTTAAATCGGTGCTGGAGTCAAAAAAATGAATGCAACTGAAGTACAGCAGTCGGAACATTCAGTTCGCATTATTCATATTATCGACTCATTTAATGGTGGCGGAGCTGAAGCTGTAGTTTTGCGCTTACATGAGGCGATTAACAATCAACCTAATGCTGAGTCTTACATTGTGTCTCTGAGTCGCCGAAGCGACTACGACATCAGTCACCTGACCAACTGTTTTGTATTGCCATTTGGGACCAATAAGAACCTGGACAGCTGGTATCGCGTCAATAAAGTCAGGCAGGACTTGCTGAACCTGATCCGGCAAATTGAGCAAGGAGGTACTGTTGCAGCTATTTATAGCCACCTCGATGTCAGTCACAGTGTAGTGGCTGGCCTTCAGTGCGAAATAAAAAGACACTATGTGGTGCATGCGTCCTGCAAAGCAGAACTAAACAATGCCAAAAAACGTGGCTTCTTTGGCTATCAGCGTTTAAAAAGACGTAAAGCTGTGATGCATCAACAGCATCTGGTGACGGTGTCTGCCGGCGTGGGGTCAGAGTTACAGGGGCATATCGATTGGCTACAGGCCGCCAGCGTGACCACTATTTATAACCCCTTCGATACTCAGGCTATCTTAAATTCAGCTCAAGCCACTGAGCCAGCTCTTCCTACGTCGCCTTATTTATTGCATATAGGCAGAGTAAGTGCTCAGAAACGTCATGACAGATTGTTTGAGGTCTACAAAAGGTCAGGTGTTGAAACCCAATTGGTATTGCTGACCAAAGATTCAACGAAGTTAAGAAAACTGATTAAAAACTATGACTTAGAGCATAAAGTTGTAGTAATTGGCTTTACACAAAATCCATTTGTCTGGATGCGTCATGCCGAGTTATTGCTGCTGTCATCTGATTATGAAGGCTTACCTAATGTGTTAAATGAGGCCTTGATCTGCGGAACTCCTGTATTATCAACCGATTGCCCTCATGGTCCTGCAGAAATATTACAGAATTTCCATGAAGACTGGCTTGTGCCTATGTCTGATATTGATACTTTTGCGAAAAAAATAAAACTTTTGCTGCAAACCAAACCCAAAGTGGATGTAGAGCAATGGCCCATGTATGAAAAAATACAGGCCAGCTATGCAGCGAACGCTTATATTCAGCATGCACTAAAGCATATGGCCGACTAAATTGCTAAAACAGAGTTTCAGATAAAAATGAAAGGTGAGAGCTAAAAGCGCGTGATAGAGCTGAAGTTCATCATGGATGAGCTTCTCCTTTTATCTCAGCACTACTTTTACTGAATTGTATCGTCCATTGAGCGGATCAGCATTGAGACAAAAAATGACGGCCAAGCCAGAGGTATAGGTTGATCAGCATAATCAGCCTTACTTTTAAGCCGAAGCAAGAAAAAGTTCTTTTGCAATAAACCAGATCCGTTAAAATGCCTTTATTCATGCAGCCAGGCAGAGCCTCCTATGTCAGATTTAAAAGCCAATTTAAAACAAAGTTTTTTAGATAGTTTAAAACGTCACCGTGACGCTTTTGCCGCAGTGGAAGCCTACCATGGTGAAGCCATGCAGCTGTTGGATGCAGTGCAAAACTGCCTAAAACAAGGCGGTAAAGTGGTATGGATGGGCAACGGCGGCAGCGCGGCCGACAGCCAGCATTTAGCTGCTGAGTTTATGGTGCGTTATAAAGCAGAACGCGGCCCGCTGGCCTCTATCGCCTTAACAACCGACACTTCTATTTTGACAGCACACGCCAACGACTACCATTTTGACAGCGTGTTTGAGCGTCAGGTGTTAGGTTTAGTGCGGCCACAAGACGTGGTGATTGGCCTGACGACGTCAGGTAAAAGCCCAAATATCAATTTAGCGTTAAAAGCAGCCAATGACTTAGGTGCTTTCACTGTAGCCCTGACTGGTCGWGATGGCGGTTTAGTTAAAGACATCGCCAAACTGCCTATTATCGTTAAAAACGACGAAACAGCCCGTATTCAGGAAATACATATGTTTATTGGCCACTGGCTCTGCGAAGCACTTGATCTGGCCATCGTAGGAAACAACTGATGATTAATCTGAGCCTGCTGCAAAATTTGTCTTCTGCTTCTGTACTGGTGGTGGGTGATGTGATGCTGGACCGCTATTTTAATGGCGACTCGCAGCGTATATCACCTGAAGCGCCGGTGCCTGTGGTGAAAATCAGCAAAATAGAAGACAAAGCCGGTGGCGCTGCCAACGTGGCACGTAATATTGCCCATCTGGACGGTAAAGTAGGCTTATTAGGTATTATTGGTAACGACAGCGCTGGCGAGTCTTTGCAGCAGTTGCTGGCGGGTGAACAAATTCACTCAGAATTGTTTAGTCAAAATGACAAACCTACTATCGCCAAAATGCGGGTGGTGTCGCGCCAACAGCAAATAGTGCGGCTGGATCAGGAAGAAATGTTCAGCAGCGAAGACGCCGAACTTCTGGCAGAACGTTTTGCCGCTGTATATCAGAACTACGATGTGATCCTGTTCAGTGATTACAACAAAGGCTCGTTGCAGCATATTTCCAAAATGATCAAACTGGCCAAAGCGGCTGGCAAAACTGTATTGGTTGACCCGAAACAAGCGGATTTGTCGGTATACGCCGGTGCTGATGTGATTACGCCAAATTTAGGTGAGTTTAAAACTGCAGGTGGTAAAACAGCTTCAGTGGAAGATATGCTCTGCTCAGCCCGTGAGCTGATGCAAAAAGCAGGTTTAGCCTCGATTTTATTAACCCGTAGCGAACAAGGTATGAGCCTTATTACCGCCACTGAACATCATCACTTCCCGGCCCAGGTATTGGAAGTCAGTGATGTAACAGGTGCTGGGGACACAGTGATCGCCACTTTAGCTGTGATGTTAAGTGCTGGTATGTCGTTACATGATGCCACTCAGCTGGCCAATTTGGCGGCAGGCATAGTGGTAGGCAAAGTGGGCGCAGCGACAGTTTCTCCTGAAGAGCTGGCCGCTAAGTTAAATAAAGACTTATTCCGTCAGGGCGATTTTTACCAGACGCCTTTTAACAAAGTACTGCAGCATATTCAGTTTGCCCGTCAAAACGGCGAACGTATTGTCTTTACCAACGGCTGCTTTGATATTTTACACGCAGGTCATGTGCGTTATTTAGCTCAGGCTAAGGCTTTGGGTGACCGTTTAGTCGTAGGTTTGAATTCAGATGCTTCAGTGCGCCGCTTAAAAGGCGAACAGCGCCCGATTAATACGTTGGAAGACCGCGCCACAGTGCTGGCAAGCTTGGCCAGTGTCGACTGGGTGGTGCCTTTTGGCGATGACGTTGCCGAAAACGATACTCCATTCCAACTTATTAGCAGCATATTGCCTGACGTATTGGTCAAAGGCGGCGACTACAGCATTGCAACCATAGTGGGCGCAGACGTGGTGATAGCTCATGGTGGTGAAGTGCAGGTGCTGACTTTTGTTGATGGCCGCTCCACCAGCAAAGTAATACGGAAAATTCAGGACTTGCAGGGAAATAACTGATTTGTCGCAGCCCATAACTTCTATTTGTATTCTGCGTTTATCCGCTATCGGTGATGTTTGCAATGCAGTGTCCGTGGTGCAATCTATTCAGCGTCAGCATCCACAAGCGCAAATCACCTGGATCATCGGCAAAATCGAAGCCCGCTTGCTGGAAGGTTTGCCCGGTGTACGTTTTGTGATTTTTGATAAAAAGCTTGGCAAAGCGGCTTATAGCCAGCTCAAGCAGGATTTAAAAAACGACTATTTTGATGTGCTGCTGCATATGCAGGTGGCCTTTCGCGCTAATGTCGCCTCGCTTTGTATCAAGGCGCGCAAAAAGATTGGTTTCGACTGGCACACAGCCAAAGAGTTACATGCGCTTTTTATGCGTCATCGGATAGAGCCAGCGCCACGTAGCCATGTGCTGGATGGCTTTCGCCAGTTTGCTAAAGCTATTGGTGTATCAGAGCAAGAACTTGGAAAAACTCCAACATGGCAACTGCCTATTCCTGACGCCGATGAGTTATGGGCAAAACAGCAGTTAGCTGCAACCGGTAACTCACGCGTCTTGATCATCAGCCCTGCAGCTTCAAAAGCAGAACGCAACTGGTTACCGGAGCGTTATGCGACTTTGGCCGATTATGCCCATACCAAAGGCTTTGCAGTGATTTTATCTGGTGGCCCGACAGAGCTGGAACGTACTTTAAGCCAGGCTATTTTGGCATCAGCACAGCATCCCATCACAGACCTCACCGGCAAAACCAATTTAAAACAGCTGCTGGCTTTATTGAAACACGCAAGTTTAGTCTTAGCGCCAGATACAGGCCCTACTCATATGGCGGTGGCTGTTGGAACTCCGGTGATAGGTTTATATGGCCACAGTAATCCGGATCGCACCGGCCCTTATTTGTTCCGTCAGTATGTGGTCGAGGTGTATCACCAATCTTTACTGGCACAGCAAGGCAAAACTGCAGCAGAGCTGAAATGGGGCACCCGCGTCAAAGGCACTGATATTATGCAAAAAATAGCTGTAGAGGCTGTGACCGCTATGTTCGATAAAGTAGTGGCAGAGCAGCAACTATGAGCCAGCAGTTATGAAACAGATGCAAAAAGCCGCGTTTTTAGATCGCGACGGTGTGATTAATGTCGATCACGGTTATGTCAGCAATCCGGAGCAGTTCGAGTTTATTGAGGGAGTCTTCGACGCTTGCCGCCATTTGCAGCAGCAGGGTTATTTACTGATAGTGGTAACCAATCAATCCGGCGTAGGCCGGGGTTATTACAACGAGCAGCAGTTTTATGCGTTGACCGACTGGATGAAAGCTCAGTTTGAATCGCACGGTGTATTTATCACTGATGTATTTTTTTGCCCTCATCATCCGGTCAATGCCAAGCCGCCTTATCAAATCGACTGCGATTGCCGTAAACCAGCGCCGGGCATGTTAGTGCAGGCCATAAACAAGTATCAGATAGACCCAAGCCAAAGCCTGATGCTGGGCGATAAAAAAGCCGATATGCAAGCAGCCAAAGCTGCTGGTGTTGGCCGTAAAGTGTTGGTGTTATCAGGCCAAACATTGACAGCAGAAGATAAAGCCAGCGCAGATGAAGTCTGGCCTTCAATTAAAGCGGCTTTGGAATTCGTGGTGAACTAAGGTTCCGGGCCTACACTTTTACAAGGACTGTAATGAAGATAGCCTTGCGGTCGCGAACATCAAAGAACGCTATCAGTTTTGTGCCGGAATAGACCAACAGCATCAGGCGACTGTTCCGCAAATACCAGAACAGCCGCCCAATTTTGTTAAGCGGAATATTTTTCCACTCTGGAACTACGATGCTTCGCAATTAGGCGATACAGTTTACCTTTCACAAAAGCGGATATATCAGAGTTGTTCACTGCAAGATTTGCCGTTGCATAAATGCGGAACTTGTTTTTAAAACTCCTGCGGCTGATGAACAAATCACTATATTGTTGGATCAGTTTTTCTACATCACGTTCAGGCGACAACTCTGGGTTCTTTTTGTAAAGCTCCCCCCCTAAAGGGCGGGTATGGACCACAGTCACCGCATCCAGAATTGCTATTTTGCGCTTATTACTATTGTCCAGTAACAGAGGCCACAGATTATCCAGTCCCCAGCCTGAAGGACTTTCACCAAAGGTGTTGCGTAGCTGTTTTAACGCATCTGCCGAAAAGATAGGTGCCATCACTTCAACAAAATTAGTAAAGCGCAGTATAGAGTTCGTTTGTTGTAACAAACTTGAATGCGAAAAGTATGAATCTAATGACAATGCTGGCTGTGCCAGCGATAAATCAAAAGCTTGCATAAAAGCAAACATCTTATTTATATCATGTGCATTGGTCAGTAAATCATCATCCGGTAACCAGACCGCTGAGTAACGACTGATCAGATCCCAATGTTCAGTAATAATGCGGTGGAGTATTGGCCACTTCCCACCTTTGACCTGCTCATAATAAGTAGCCTGATCACGAAACTTGTCTGGTTCATCACCAAAATAACTCAAAAACACATCAAAATTAGGTTCAGCCCCCAACAACCAGCCTGGATGCAAGGACTTATCCCCTACCCGTCCAATCACCAGAAAAGGTTTCATATCTTCAGCTCCGCGTTAAGATAAAGGAGAAATAACAAAAGCAGGCATCTGCGTTTTTTCTGTCTGACACCGCAGGAATCTCTCTGCAGTTTGTAATGCTTCGTCTATAGTGACATCCATATCCAGGTAACGGTAAGTACCCAATCGACCAACAAAGGTCACGTTCTGTTGCTGATTAGCCAGGGCAACATAGTCATTGAGCAATTTTTTTTCTTCTAACAAACGTATGGGGTAATAAGGTGTATCTTCAGGTTCAGCTAAGCGACTGAACTCCTGATAACAAACTGTACCCTCGTGTGTTTCCCATGGCGCAAAATGTTTGTGCTCTGAAATCCGGGTAAAAGGAATGTCTTGATCACAGTAATTCATCACTGCACAGCCCTGATAATCTCCCGTCGCTCGAATTTCAACGAAATCAAGAGTACGGTACGCCAAACGTCCAAGGCGAAACTCAAAATAGGAGTCAAGTGGTCCCGAGTAGAACACCTGTTCAAACTGATCGACCTGTTCAGCGGTCAGAGTTTGCCCCAACTTGACTGTGATAGAGGGATGATCCAGTAGTGCAGCGACAATAGCTGTATAGCCTTCGGTTGGCATGCCCTGATATTGATGATTGAAATAATTATCATCGTAATTAAAACGGACCGGCAGACGCTTCAGAATACTGGCAGGCAACTCTTTAGGTGACAGTCCCCATTGTTTTAAGGTGTAACCTTTGAAAAAGGCTTCATACAGCTCTTTACCGACAAACTTCAACGCCTGATCTTCAAAAGAAACAGGCTCTACAATAGAGGTGTCTGACAAAGAACTAATAAAAGCTTTTGCCTCATCAGGCGACAAGGTTTTGTCAAAAAATTGGTTTATCGTATGCAGATTGATAGGCAAAGAATAGACTTTGCCGCCACTTTGCGCTTTAACCCTGTTAGTGTAAGGTTTAAATTCAGTGTAGCGGTGTAAGTAATCCCAGACATGCTTCTTATCTGTATGAAAGATATGGGGACCATATCTATGCAACAGAATGCCTGACTCTTTATCTCTTTCTGAATAACAATTGCCCGCGATATGGTTTCTCGGCTCAAAAACTGTTACCGAATAACCTGCTTCTGCTAATTCACGCGCAATGACTGCTCCAGAAAAGCCAGCTCCGGCAATCCCTATAGGTGTAGCCATAAAGGAAAGGTCTCAATGTGGAAATTTGCCGACATATTACACCGGGCAAAATAAAACTACAGGCTGTATAACATAACTTAACAATATTGCACCAAAGACAACAATCTGATGTTATGCGATACAAAACCCTAATACAGGCTGCCCACTGCCGTGGTGTTGATCGGATAGTTCTGGTATGGTCATATCTGAACTTTTACAAGGAATGTGATGCGCAAACTCTTCGCTTTTTTCAATCCCGCTGTGACAAAAATAGCTTTGTCTGTCCTGTTACTGCTGATCTGCAGCAGATTGTTTTTTAACCACTTCAGCAGTGATCTCAGCGTTCAGGATCAAGCACAAGATCAAACACAGCAAAACTCTGATATTGAAAAATCCAGCCCGGTGCCCTTAGCTATTGAGAAGGACGTAACCGCCGATCTCAATTCCAATCCGGCAGCGTCAGAACCAGCTGAACAGATGGTCGTTATTGAACAAACAGACTGGAAACTGGATCAGCCTCTGCGAACTCAGCACGCAAAGCTGAAAAACCGGGCCGACAAAGGCGATCTGCATGCCGCCTATAATCTGGCAATGAACCTGAGGTTTTGTGCCATGGCACCGCTGGATGAAACCGATTTAGACACGCGTTTGCAACAAGCCTATGAATATAAAGATGATGGATTTGCTATAGCTGACATCAAAGAACGCTATGAGTTTTGTGAAGGAATAAATCAGCAGCAACGCGATGAGTTTTACGCTTATTTAGAAACTGCAGCCAAGGCGGGTTATGTGCCTGCTCAGGAGGAAATAGCCACAATCACGCCAGAGCTATTTATGAAATTAGCTGGTGCAACAGAGCTTGAACGTGGCGCTTATATCCAAAAACGGGAAGACTTTATTCAGCTACAGCTTTCATTATTGGAGTCTGCATCACAACACGGAAGCATCAAAGCGCTGATCACCCTGTCGAAAATGCACCACTCACAAAACTATGGCGAACATGGTCGCGCTAAATCCTATGCTTTAAACCTGCTGATCCTGGAGCTGACGGACGACAATGAGTTGCAAAGCAGATACTCTTGGTTTGTGCAACGTCGTCAGTCAGAACTTAGCCTTGATCAGATTGAACAAGCTCAGGTTTTGTCAGAGCAGTGGCTGGCGATGATAAAAGCCAATGGCACTCTTTATCTGCCTTGATGTATCTGCTCTGATATATCTGTAATCAGGGTAATGACAGACCAGAGCTGGCTTACACCAGCTCTAACATCACTTCAGCTTTACTGACTTCAAACTGCTTAGGTTCATCAACATTCAGCGCTGTCACTACAGCATTCTCCACAACCATAGCGTAACGCTTTGAGCGTACACCACCAAAATCGCCGGTATCTGCATCCAGGCCTATAGCTTTGGCAAACTTGCCGGCACCGTCTGCTAAAAACACAATGTCAGCAGCGTTATGAGCTTTACCCCAGGCATCCATCACATAAGCATCATTGACCGAAGTACAGATAATACGGTCTACGCCTTTATCAAAAAACTGCTGCGCCTGTTCAATAAAGCCAGGTAAATGGGCTGCGCTGCAGGTTGGAGTAAAAGCACCTGGTACGGCAAACAACACCACTTTTTCGCCTTTAAACACTTCAGTGGTGGTCAGGTTCACAGGGCCATTGTCGGTTAAACGTGCAAAGGTCACTTCGGGTAAGGTATCGCCAATTTTGATCATCAATTTATCCCTCATTTCATTCAGTTAATCCAAAGCC
Source organism: Rheinheimera sp. 1928-s (assembly GCF_029269265.1). Classification (GTDB taxonomy): domain Bacteria; phylum Pseudomonadota; class Gammaproteobacteria; order Enterobacterales; family Alteromonadaceae; genus Pararheinheimera. Next base: position 49,242 of record NZ_JARIXP010000001.1, on the reverse strand, counting down.
GCTTTGACATACACATCAAATCTGTTGTTTTTACCTTCGATTTGCATACTGGGTTTTTGCCCTGCTAAAAACTCTGCATAACCAGGCCGCTTTACCACTACTCTTTTGCTGGCCAGTTGCCAGGCTAATGGAAACAAGGCATCTGCATCGTCATCTGTGCCTACCACCTGATGAAAAGCCTGCATCTCTTTTTTTACCAAAGCCGACTTTTCACGAGCCGGAAACATAGGATCTAAATACACCACATCTGGTGATGGCAATTGGGTTAACGCTTGCTGCGATGGGGCAAATACCAGTTGCATACGTTCAGGCAACCAATGCGCTAATTCTGGATCGAGAGCAGCGCGGCGCAAGCCATCCGCCAATAAAGCAGCCACTGCAGGCTGACGCTCCACTAAGGTTACTTTAGCGCCTAAACTGGCTAACACTAAGGCATCACGGCCTAAACCAGCTGTTGCATCTACTACTGTTAAACCCGGCTTTTTGGTTAAACCTACAGCTTTGGCTATGGCTTCACTTTTACCGCCACCAAACTTACGTCTGTAAGTCGCAGCACCACTGGCGAAGTCGACCAGTATATCGCCTTGTTTATTTAGTTCTGTGTTGCGTAACACCAAGGCATCGCCTGTCCAGCATAAATACCAGCCTTGAGGCGCATGAGTTGCAGTCAGCCCAAACTGCTGTTGCAGGCTTTCAGCCAATTCAGGAGGAAAGTCAGGCTGGGTTAAATAACAAGTGCTGGACATAGTGTCACTTTAACTTTTCACATCAAATATAAAACTATAGCTAGTGTAACCGCCCTCACCCTGTTTAAAAAAGGGGTCAGCTGACATTGTTAACTGTTAACAATGTCAGCTGACCCCAATTTATGCTTACAACTTGCGGATGTTATCTGCGCCGTCGCGGTCGATCAGGCGAACAAAAGGATCCACACCTACATACAGCGGTTTCTTGTCCAGCACCAGCTCAATGCTGTTTTCTCCTGTCACCAACTGATGCTTCTTCAGATAAATCACGCCACTTTCACCCGTGGTTTGATCCGGGTCGACACTGAATACACCAATATCTATTTGCTCAGCCAGCGCTTGGGTTGTTTCAACCCCTTTGTCATCAGCCACTAACTTGTCGGCATGCAGAATCAAATTCAGCTGGAACTTGCCATCGGCCAGTTCAGTGACTTTGGCGTCTTTCACCCGTAAATCATATAAGGTGATGTTATTAAACAAGTCGTCAATAAAAGCCTTTTCTTCCGCCGCTGTGTTTTGGCTTAAGTAGCTGACCAAATCCAAAGTGGTTGGGAAAGGGTCGTTACGGTAACGGTAACGTTCGTTAAACGCCTTTAAGTTGGCATTTAAGCGCTCTTCACCTAAACGGTCTTTAATCGCCATCATCACCACTGAACCTTTTTGGTAATGAATATAACCCTGGCCTTCTGAACGTAATAAGGGCTGTTCACCTAAACGCTCAGTAGAGCGGCCCTGTAAATAGCGGTCTAACTCAATTTTCAGGAATTTACGGATCTTGTCGGCACCGTATTTTTTCTCCATCACCATCAAAGCTGAATACTGCGACAAACTTTCCGAAATCACCGCACTACCCTGTACATCAGCGGCACCCACCTGATGGCCCCACCATTGGTGCGCCACTTCATGAGCCGTAACGTAATACACAGGATCGATATTTTCCGGATCACGCAGGTCGGTAATAAAGCCGATTTGCTCAGAGTAAGGCACTGTATTGGCAAAACTCTGGGCAAAACTACGATAACCAGGGAACTCGATAATACGCAGCTGCTTGTGCTGGTAAGGACCAAAAGCAGCGGTGAAGTAGTCTATCGAATCTTTCACTGACTCCACCATACGCTCCACGTTCCACGGGTGGCCTTTGTGGTAATACACTTCAATAGCCACGCCATTGTGCTGCGCTTTTTTCACTTCATAACGGCCAGAACTGATGGAGTAGAAATTCACCATAGGCTGGTCCATTTTGTAACTGAAGTAATTACGGCCATCCTGTTGCCATTGTTTTTGCAGATAACCAGGGGTTAAAGCCACTTGATCTGCTTCAGTCGATACTGTTGCTTCAAACTGAATAAAATCACCGTCAGCGCCAAAGAAGTTCTGCGTATAAAACTTAGAATCTTCCAGCTTATTGGCGCGTTCGTTTGGCTCTAAATCACGTTTTAAGCGCTCGTGCCTGTCTTGCAGCTCGTAACCTTCCTGATAACCAAAAGTTGGCAATAATTCTCTGTTGTTGATAAAAGTACCGTTTTCAACCACAGACGAATCAAAACCTGTTTCGCGCAGCCCTTTGGATTCACGGGTCAGTTCAATAACACCTGCAACGATGGCGCCAGGAGCGACCGGAGTGCTGAAAGTTAACCATGAAGTACGGAATTTGGCGTCCCGTTCACCCAGGCTGGCACCTTCAATAGTCACAGTCATCTGCTGAGTATTTTCCGGCCAGTTCACCAATACTCTTTCGATGGGCTGTTGTGATTTGTTTTGCCACTGAATTTGCATCCTGGCTACAACTTTCTGCTCTGATGGATACAGGTCAATTTGCGCATTTACAGTGGTGGTCACTAACACAGGTAAAGCCGCATACTGAACAAAGGCTTTTTCATACTCGGCCTGTAAATCCGTGGTTTCTTCAGCGGTAACGTAGTTATTCAGCACTATGGTTTGCTGATAAATAAAAGCTCCAGTGCTTATAGCAACCACTGCAGATACAGCAATTACTGCTTTTCCTGTTTTCCCTAAGTGGTAACCCAGTTTGCTCCAGCGTACTTTCAGGCTTTGCAGCGGCCCTCTGTGGTATAAACCGTAGCCCAGTACAAATAAAATGCTGCTGATAGCTCCCCAATACAACATATAAACCGAATGGGTTGTTAAGCTGGTGGCATATTGATTCAGGTCAGAAAAACCTATGGAGGGTGAAGAGCTGAAGTTATATAAACTGTGACCTAAACCCCAGGATGCCATCACCATGGTGCTTAAGAAATAGCCAACAAAAAGCCCCATACCGACAAATTTATTCGGGCTTAACACCTGCAGGAAAAACGCCAGCACAGCACTCATGATAAAAGGCAGCAGGAAGAAAAAGCCTAAACGGATCAGGTACTGCACCAGCTCAAAGTTTTCAATGCCTTTAATCAACTGGTAACTGATAGTGGTTAAAATACCGATCACAATCAAAGTCGCCATCACCAGCGCCATAGCCAGTAACTTGGCGGTCCAGAAAGTCAAATTCGGCACTGGCATAGTATCGATAATATCGCCCATACCACAATTGCGTTCACGCCACACCACTTCAGCACTGTAATAGACAATAACAATAATCATCAACAAGCTGACAGAGCCAATAACATGACCCACCATGGTCTGAGTCAGAGGCCAGTTTGAGGTGCCATACCAGCCAAAGTCAGCAAAAAGCGGACCTATCAACTGAGCTACTGTAATTAAACCCAGAATAATAAAAGGAGCTGTAAATAAAACCTGCTTTACTTCAAACCTTAACCGAACCCAAAAGGCGGGTAAAAGCGCCGTTGCAGAGGATTTTTTTTGCAAGGTTTCCAGTGACAGTTCAGGCTGTTTCAGTTCAGCTTTTTTAGATTTTTTTCTATCTTTCCTATCCAGTGAAGGCAATTTAAATAAACCGGAAAACGCCAGTAAGACGACAGCGACACCCAGCCATAACAAGCGGTTTTGCAGTAATACGCCTTCAAAACCAATCAGCAGCGTATTTTTCTCCTGAATAGTCCAATAACGGGTGACATCTAAAAAGGTACGTAAACCAAAAGGATCTAACAAGGCAGCCCAAACCCGGTACTCAGGTAAACGCGCCACTGAACCAGAGACTATATAAAGCACCAGCAATACTACAGCAATCAGATACAACGCCATCATGGAGCGGAAACGTGCTGCTATGGCATAAAATAATGCAGAGATGATAAAGAAGCTCGGAATAGACAACACCAGATAGTTATAAGCATAAGCCCACAAATCGGTAGGACCAAACCGGCTGGCATCAACCCATGGCATAAAACTGGCGAGTAACATACCCAAAGGCACAGCGATATAGACCAATAACACCACCAGATAGCTGCCAAAAAAACGGCCAAACTGGTAAGCAAAAGGCGATACTGGTTTGCTGTAGATCAGCTCTTCCATCTGGTGCTGCTGATTGCGCACAGCGCTGCTACCAACAAAGTTCACCACCAGAAACATGGCAAATAAGCTTAAAGTCAGCAAAGTCTGGCCAATAGCAAAAGGGCTATTTTTAAACACCTCGCCGCCACCGCCTATAGTGACATTGTCTGAAGCAACAGATAAAAAGCTGACTAAAAACAGCAATAAACTGACGACATAAAAAGATGGCTGGCTCAGATAATAGCGCAGCTCAAAGCGGGTCATTAAACCAAACATAACCTCTCCTAAGCCGCAGCTTGTGCTGAGCGATGATTGGATAAACAGGAGAAGTACACATCTTCCAGGCCAGCAGCTGTCGCAACAAAACCTTCAGGCGCTTGCTCTGCAAATACATTCAGCACAGTACGACCCGCAAATAAACGCTTGGAGATCACAGGCAATACTTTTTCCAGTTCTGCCGCTTCCTGTTGTGATACTGTTTTAGTCCAGATTTGACCGCCCACCTGCTGAATCAAATCCAGAGGGTTACCTTGCAATAAAATCTGCCCACCGGCCAATACCGCCATAGCAGGGCAAAGCTCTGCCACGTCATCGACGATGTGAGTGGATAAAATAATGACTTTTTCTTCACCCAAACTGACCAACAGGTTATGAAATCTGTTGCGCTCTTCCGGATCCAAACCTGCAGTGGGTTCATCGACAATCAACAAATCCGGGTTACCCAACAAAGCCTGAGCTATGCCAAAACGCTGGCGCATACCGCCGGAGAAACCGCTGACGGCTTTGTCTTTATGCTGAAACAAGTTGGTATGAGCTAATAAGCCTTCGACCAGTTCTTTACGCTCTTTTTTCTGCGTAAAACCTTTGAGCACAGCCAGATGATCCAATAAATCAAAAGCGCTGATACGTGGATAGACACTAAAATCCTGTGGCAGATAACCCAGCGTTTTGCGAAGCGCCTGCGGGTCTTTTAATACATCTATGCCATTAAAGACTATGCTGCCACTGTCGGGCTGCTGCAAAGTAGCAATGGTGCGCATTAACGAAGATTTACCAGCGCCATTAGGACCTAACAGGCCAAACATACCTTTGCTTATGGATAAATTGACGTTATTCAGCGCTTTAACGCCATTGTCGTAGGTTTTGGTCAGGCCTTTAATTTCCAGCATGGGATATCTCCTTGTTATGGTGTTGAATACACTAAGTTAACACGGAGGATGAGGAGCAGAAAGTAAACAGCGGCTTACAATTAAAGCTAAGTTGTAACAAGTTATTAAAAAGGGGGCAGATCACATTTGTTACGCATAACTAATGTGATCTGACCCCAATTTTAGTTTTTCATACCTACATAGTTATCACCGCAGCTAAAAGCCACCACTTTGCTGATTTCCTGCAGGCTTAAGCCAGACTCTTGCTGCCACAAATTAAATTGCTGCTGAATGGCTTTTTGGTTTTTCTGACTGCTTAGGCCGCCTTCTACCACACCAAGGTTACGCAGATAAGCCTCTAAATCCTGACTGAGAATAAAAGTATCTTTACCCAGCACACGTAAGGCATAAGCGCCGGTATTACCACCTAACCTGTTGCCGTGTTTTTTCAGATAACCCCATAAGCCAATAATGTCCTCAGCAGGCCACTGGGCTAAGAAGGCACCAAAACTGCCATACTTGTCAGCCACCTGCTGGATCATCAAGGCGTTATCGCGTATCGCAAAAACTTTAGTCGCGTTACGGATAATACGGGGATCTGTAGCTTTGGCCGCTAACATTTCATCACTCATCAGCAGCATTTTTTCAGGTTCAAAGCCAAAAAATATTTCTTCAAAACCCGGCCACTTTTTCTCCACCACAGACCAGACAAAACCCGATTGGAAGATTTTTTTACTGAACTCACTTAAACATTCAGCATCTGTCAGCTGTTGTAACTGAGCAGCTGTGCGGGGTTTTGATAACAAAGCCTGCAATGCAGCCTTGCCACCTTTGCGCTCGACTGCTCTGTGGTAGATCAGTTCAAATTTTTCAACAAAAGCCATCAAGGCCTCTCCTATTCATATTCCAGAGTAATTGGAGTTCATGTAGGGGCGTGGGCTTGCCCCCGCCCGCATCCTGCCTGAGCGAGGAACCTGATCAACAAAGCTGCAGCTTCAAGTACAAAGGAACTAAGCTGCAATGCCCATATGGCGTAATAAGGCCGCATTAGATGGCTCGCGACCACGGAAGGCTTTGAACAATTCCATAGGTTCTGCACTACCACCTTTTTCTAAAATGCAGTGCAGGAAATCCTGACCCACAGCAGCATTAAAAATACCTTCTTCTTCAAAGCGGCCAAAAGCATCGGCCGACAACACTTCAGCCCATAAGTAACTGTAATAGCCAGCACCATAACCACCGGCAAAAATATGGCTAAAGCCATGCTGGAAGCGGTTAAAGCGTGGCGGCAGTATCACAGACACCTGCTGGCGTACATCATCCAGAATGTGCTGCACACGACCGCCCAAAGCCGGGTCGTACTCGGCATGTAAACGGAAGTCAAACAAAGCAAATTCCAGCTGACGCACTAAAAACAAGGCCGACTGGAAGTTTTTCGCTGCCAACATTTTATCCAGCATATCTTGTGGTAAAGCTTCACCTGTCTGGTAATGACCTGAAATTAACGCCAAAGCTTCTGGCTGCCAGCACCAGTTTTCTAAAAACTGGCTGGGTAATTCGACGGCATCCCAAGCCACACCACTGATACCAGCTACTGCAGAGGCATCCACTTGCGTCAGCATATGGTGTAAACCATGGCCAAACTCATGGAACAAAGTGACTACTTCGTCATGAGTAAATAACGCAGGTTTACCACCTACAGGTTTATTAAAGTTACAGGTTAAGTAGGCCACAGGGTGCTGCAGGCTGCCATCGGCTTTCCAGCGTCGGCCCTGACAATCGTCCATCCAGGCACCACCTCGCTTTTTCGCACGAGCATATAGATCCAAGTAAAAACTGCCACGCAGCTCACCTTTGGCATCAAAAATATCGTAGAAGCTCACATCCGGATGCCAGACATCGACACCTTCACGTTTTTGTACGCTGATGCCAAACAATTTGCCTAACACGCTGAATAAACCCGGTACCACTTTACTTTCCGGGAAATAAGGCCGCAAAGCTTCGTCAGAAATGGAGTATTTGGCTTGTTTTAACTTCTCTGAGTAATAAGTGACATCCCAGGCGTTTAACTCATCGACGTCAAACTCTGCTTTAACAAAAGCTTTGAGTTCAGCCAAATCCTGCAAAGCCTGAGGTTTAGCGCGACGGGCTAAATCTGCTAAAAACTCCAGTACCTGCGCCGGGCTTTCAGCCATTTTGGTGGCCAGTGATTCTTCTGCCGCATTATCAAAATCCAGCAGTTGAGCCAACTCGTGACGCAAAGCTAAGGTTTCTTCAATAATGGCGGTGTTATCAAACAGACCAGCAGTTGGGCCTTGATCGGATGCACGGGTGCAATAGGCCTGATATAACTCAGCGCGTAAATCGCGATTATCGGCATAAGTCAGAATGGCGATATAACTTGGGAATTCCAGCGTAAAAATCCAGCCGGATAATTCTTTTTGTGCAGCAGCTTCGGCCGCTGCTAATTTGGCATCTTCAGGCAAACCAGACAGCAGGCTTTCATCTTCAATATGTTTAAACCAGGCCTGAGTAGCATCCAGGGTATTGTTGGAAAAACTGGAAGCTAAATCGGAAGCACGGCTTTGAATTTCACCGTAGCGCTGTTTTTTCTCATCCGATAAACCAATACCGGACAACTTAAAATCACGTAAGGCGTTTTGAATCACTTTTTGCTGCGCTGTCGTTAAAGTGGCGTATTCAGCACTGTGCGACAGCTTTAAGTAAGCCTGATACAAGCCTTCATGCTGCCCTACATAAGTGCTGAAATCCGACAACAACGGCAGACAGCTTTCGTAAGCTTCACGTAGTTCAGGGCTGTTTTTTACTGAATTTAAATGCGACACAGGCGACCAGAATTTGCCGAGTTCATCGCTGTTTTCTTCCAGTGCCACAATCAGCGACTGCCAGCTTGGGTTTGGCTCTTTCACCACAGCTTCGATATCTGCAGTACAAGCGGCGATCAGCTGTTCTACACGGGCTTTGATTTGGTTGGGTTCAATTTGACTAAATACAGGTAAGGCTTGGGTCATGATGTATCTCTGTGAACTCTTTATAAAAGCAGTATTGGGGCTTTTACCACATTCTCAAGCGAAGAATAAAGTTAGTGGAAAATTTTTGCGTGATGGCATCAGTTTCCGATAGGACTGATAAAAAAACAGAGCGCTGATGCGCCCTGCTTGTCAGGAGTAAATTGGTGGCCCTTCCATGGCCACACCAATTTAACTACCAGTACTTGTTATGCCGCTTTACGACGAAATAAGCGTCCGGCCATAGCGACCAACATCAACAGACCCCAACCACCAAAGGAACCTGATGATTTAGGCTTGACCTCAGTTATGACCTGATTGTTTTGTACTGTCACAGTCACTTCAGCTGCGCTGCTCAGCTCACCATCAGACACTGTCACTTCAAAGCTGTAGCTGCCGGCCGGAACACTGTTCAGCGTCAGTTTGGCACCATCAGCAGTAGTGTTTAACGCACTGCCTGAGCTTTGTTGCCAACTGAAACTTAACGTATCACCGTCAACGTCTGTACTGCCGGAAGCGTCCAACACAATGTTGCTGCCAGCATTACCAGTGACGCTGCTACTGGTTACTTTCGCCACAGGAGCATCGTTGATTGGTGTGACCGTTAATTCAAAGCTGGTACTGGCTTTGTCATTTGGTTGTTCCACATCAGCCACTGTCACAGTCACAGTGGTTGTACCGCTAAAGTCGGCATCAGGTTTGATATTAATGGTTGAACCTGCAGTGTGGCCATCCACTGTGGCCGTGAAATTCTCACCACTGACGGTGATGGTATTTACACTGTTGTTTTCATCAGCATAAACCACTTGCAAGCCTGTCAATTCAGTGTCTTCCATTATGCTGATAGCACCTATCTCACCAACGGTCAGGTTACCAGGTACAGCGATTTCATGACTCATACTGATATCTTGCATACCTGCAACCTGACTGGTCGCTGTCACCTTCATTGAGCTGCCGATAGCTGCCTGAGCGACAGTGGCATTGACCGTCACCTGGAACTGAGAAGACTCAGGGCCAACATAGTTGTAACACAGCACTTTACCCACATTGAGTTTGCTATCTAAGTCTTCATAAGCGTATTGAACGCCCAGATGACCTTCTAATGGGCCATAGACAGACAGCTGACCACGATAGCCCTGCAGACCCACAGCGCCACGACCGTCACCGGCAAAATCCAGTTGGTTGTAGGCCATGTAAAGCTCATACTCACCTTTACCAAAACGGGTTTTGTTGTTAAAAATCACCTGGAATTCAAAGCGATCATCGCTTTCACCCCAAATCGATTGCCAGTTTTCGTCCATACCTAAGTAAGGCATAGTCCGCATGCCATCCCACTCCACAATACCCCAGCCAGTTTGAGTACTGGCAATAGTCATACCAGTGTCCCAGCTTAAAGGTGTTGCTGCTGTATCCAGAATAAATGGATACCCACCCCAACCACGCCACAATGCACCTATAGTCTCATGTGGGAAGCTGTTATAAGGGAATGGATAATGCGCAGGGTAGTAAATTGGGTCGCCGGAGAAGGCAATCAGACCGTTGCCACGCACTGACATCCAGCGTGAATTGGCATACTCGTTGTTGTATAAACCAAAACTGCCGCCATCGCCAAACATCAAGCTGTATGGCACTAAAGTACCTTCCCGGAGCAGAGATGGGTCGTCACCAAAGATAGGATAAGCACCAAAGTCACTCAAATTAACATAGCGGTCGTTATTCTGACCAAAATCAGGCACACGACACATTTCATCTTCATCGCTGGTGGTGACTTTATACTCAGGTTTGACGTCTTTGGTATCAGGCTGAGTCCCTTTGACGGTCAACACGCCGTTTTCCAGTGTGGTCTCAGTGACTATAGTATCGTCACTGGCCAGCACGTTTTCGGCACTTAACTCTAAACCAGCCGGAATAACCGCAGTTAAAGTAAAGTCCCTGTCCGCGCCACTTTGATTAGGTAAGGCATTGAACTGTAACGTGACAGGCTGACCGACACGAGCCGAAGTTTTATCCGCTTTAAGTGTCACATCGTCATCACCCCGACTCAGTTTCACTGGCACAAAACCTATATTCCCGGCATTGGCAGCTGAAGACCCTATATCAAAACCTGTGTAGTAGACATCCCCTGTAACCATCTCAGGTTTATTCCAGCTGATCTGTACATCGACAGGTTCTTTGCCATCCGTTTGAACTGGCATAGAGACACTGACATCTGTGGCTTGATCTCCACCAACGACCGCATAAGTGTATTCAAAGGTATCAGTGCCTGGTGTCATCCAGTCATTGGCATTGTACAAAATAGCGAAGTACTTACCTGCTTCTGGTTCATTGATATTACAGAAGTTGTTATAAACCACATGCCATGAAACGCAGAGCATTTCGGTGTCTAAATCCATCACCCCATCGTTGTTGAAGTCTTTACCCAGATAGACAATCACATTGCCGAAGTTATGTGCGTCTTTATTGCTGGAGTGGGTTCTTTGCAGATTTTCAACAATCAGTCGCTTGCTGTTGGCTGGCACATCAATCCAGAAACTATGGGCTGCCTCATCCAGACGATTTTCAGGCAAATCGCCGTCCTGCAGTGGCCATGGGAAGGTGAAATCATCATCTTTTGCTAAGGTAACGCTATGACGTTCCGCTTTGACCGGCTGATAAGTGCGGGTTACAGCTTGTGTCATGGCTGGTACCGGCACCTGTTTAGCAACATAACTGCTTTCATTTCTGTGGGCAATGACAGACAAACGTTCAGGCAGGCCAGCGTTGTCGTATTTGAAGACCACTGGCAAACGCATGTCAGGCGCATTGTTATTGTCTTCTTTAAACATCAGATGAGACTGCAACTCGACTTCTGAATTTCCCAACACATCTTGAGAATTCATAATAGAAGCCCGCACCATCACAGTTTGAGTTTCACCTGCTTTTAAGCTGAATTTATTCGGCACAATTTCCAGCTTAGCGCCCTGTTGTACATAACGTTCCTGATAAGACGGAGACCAGTTAGTAATTTCATCAGCAGAAACTGTCCAGCTACCATCTTTAGTGGCGGTAAAAGTACGGACCCAGCTACAGGTCGGTTTGCAGCTGAAGTTCACCATTTGTGGCAAGTTCAGTTTGTGTACCAGTCCACCATTGGCTGGGTTTGCCTCCAACATATTGTTATAACTTTCATCCATCAGCAGGCCCGCATCTATGGCCGCGGCCACATTAATGCGGCCAGTACCGGCACGATAAATTTCGGCTTTAATATCTTGCTCCCACTCTGTACCAGCATTAACTGCATAAGTCACTACAGGTTCGGCTGTTAACTGCAAAGCTGATTGCTTTTGCGCCACTGTCCAGTCTGGATGCGCCTGGGTTAACAAAGCCAAAGCGCCGGCAACATGAGGAGACGCCATAGAAGTGCCGCTGTACACACCAAACTCACCCGTCACTGGGCTTAACCCCAAACGCTCAGCAAAAGGACTTTCGTCGTTAATGGCGGCATAGATATCCACACCAGGCGCAGTCACCGAAGGCACTAAATGTTCAGGGTTAGCAATACCAGGGCCGCGAGACGAAAAATCAGCCAGTTTGTCGGCTTCAGCATCGTTTTGTCGACGGTCGATTTCTGTCACTGTCAGGGTCAACTGGTGGCCAGTGCTGCTTTGTGAGCTTAACCAAGGTTGAAGTTGATTCCACCACTGACCATAAGACAGATGAATTCCAGGCACAGCGTAACTATCGGTGTAAGCGATAGTCGCATCAGCCCCCCAATCTGTGGCGTTATAAAGAATAAAACCTTCAGCACCACCTGCTGCAACATGAGCAGATTTCTCCACCCTGCCATTTTCGCCACGCATACAAGCAACGATAATATTGGCTGGATTACCTTCGGCATCCAGGTAAGGTTCGCCATCTGCATTGGTTAAATTATCAAAAGTGCCAGCAGCAAAAGGTTCTGTGCACAGCTCATTACCAAAATTAGCGGCCTGCACCACTACACCTGTCAGAGCCTGTTCATTGATACCACCACCAGCTATAGCTTCTTGCGGCAGACTGTCACCACCGGTAAAGCCCTGCGCTTTGGTGTCCACCACAATACTGCGGCCAGTGGTCGAAGCGGCAACGTTTAATAACCAAGGGGAGACGTGGTCAATGTAAGTTCCAATTTCCTGACCATCATTGCTACCCGCATTACCTGCTGAAGCCGCAACGGCTATACCGGCCTGATGTGCACCTAAAAAGGCCAGCTCAATGGCGTCTTCCCAAGGTGAAGTAACGTTCATCACATTACCAATAGAAAAGTTAATCGCGTCCACACCATCAATTACGGCGTCTTCAATAGCAGCGACTAAGGCCTCACCCGGGCAACCTTCTAACGGGTAACAGACCTGATAAGAAATGATATTGGCATGAGGTGCCACACCTGAGATCTCAGGGAATAAATCTTCTTTGATCACTTTACCTTCGCTGGCAGGGCTGAGTTCAGCGACTGAATAATCGACGTCTCTCAGCACGTTACCAGCGGCTGTAGATGCCGTATGTGAACCATGACCTGAAACGTCTTCACCCACTGCAGGGTACAAACCATCGTACGTGTCGGTAATCACAGAGTAGCTGCGAATACCAATCAGTTTGTCGTTACATCTGCTCTCGAACTCTTCAAGCGCACAGTCTCCTACATAGTTACCAGCGCCCAATGGGTTAACATGGTTGTAGCCATCGCCACCTATGTCGGCAAACGAAGGGTGATCACTGTTTACACCAGTATCAATAATACCAACAATGGTACCTTCACCTTTCAGTGGTAAATCTACACTGGTTTGCCCAGTCCAGACTTTGTCAGCACTGATACGTTGCGGGCCTTCATCGGTATGCAGCTGATACATTTTTGAGCGCTGTACACTGACCACGCCGGGCAAAGCAGCGACTTGTTCGGCTTCGTCCTGCGTCAGACTTAAACTAAAGCCGTTGATAGCATTCACAAATTGCATACGGGCTTTTTTAGCACCAAGCAACTGACTGATATCTTTTAATGCAACTTGCTGCTGATCCAGTAAAAACTCCCGATAGTCTTTCACCGCAGCAGTAGCGGGCTGACCTTTCGCGAATAAACGCTGTGCTGTATCCGCTTTTTCCAGCTTGGTAGCGGCAAGTCCGGCAATACTGCCGTTGTATTGGCTTACTGCACTGTGTCGTAACCTGACGATGTAGACTTGCTCTCCTTTGAGACCATCTTCGCGCACAAAGTTAACTTTTTTTGGCTGCAACGCAAGGTTTAAACCGTCATTCACAAATCTGTTGTTTTTGATGCTTCTGCTATTTTGCTGTTTTTTGATTTGTTCGGCTGAAATAGCGACGGGTTTTAGGGTATTTGCATCCGTCTTACTTGCTGAGGATGCGGGCAAATGACTGGTTGCAGCATGGGCAATTGCAATACCACCAAAGGCGGCTGCAACGGCATAAGCTATGGATTTTAACTTCACTGGACTCTCCAACTTGTGATTATTATCGACGCGACTGGTTATTTTTCCGTCGCTGAATTTATCTAATCATTCAAGTTGTCCTATGCGCGAAGCATTTCATGTATCAGTTTGTATCATTGTCATAAAACTGCAGATTTCAGTATTCAGTCTTGCTAAAGTAAGAGCCGCAGGTTGTTAACCCTTTGGATTTTGATGAAACTCTTTTTGACTTTTGTTTTAGTCATGGCGCTATACAGCAGTAAGTTACTGGCAGACACCACACAAACTGAAGCGGGTGAATGGAACTTTGCTTTATCTGTTGGTGCGGGAAAAGTGACGACCCCCCTGTCAAACCGCGACGATTTACAGGGCTCAGTTTTGCCTGCTGTTAGCTATTATGGTGAACGTTTTTTTATCGAAAACAGTTTCATTGGCTATACCTTATTTGAAGAACAACACTGGTATCTGGATCTGACCGGCTCACTCAATGACGATGGTTTTTTCTTTGAGCTCGATGGTATCAACCAGTTTGGCTGGTGGGATGCTTTGGGCATGGATGGCGGCTATCAGTCTGGTGATGGTTCAGACCCTGAGCAACAACCCACTTATCAGGATATTGAACGCCATTTATCTTATATGGCAGGCTTAAGTATGACCTGGCTAACTGATATAGCCGAGATCAGGTTGTCCTCACTGACAGATATTAGTGGTGTGCATCATGGACAAGAGCAGCATCTGAGTTTTCGCAAGAGTTACAACTGGCAACAATGGCAATTCCGCTGGCATTTTGGCGCTCTCTACAAAAGCAAAAAAATCACCAACTATTATTACAACCTTCGGCTGCACGAACTCGGAAATAACCCTAGCTGGTTCGAGTTATCAGGCGGATTGAACTACTTTTATGGTCTGACACTGAGCTACCAATTGGATCCACAATGGGCAGTACAGGCGTTTTGGCAAAAGAATCAGTTGGATCGGGATTTATTACGTAGTCCTTTGCTGCGATCTGACCACTATTACAGCAGGTTTATCGGAGTGAGATACAGCTTCTGATGATGGTTAGGTGCAGTGCTGTGATTCAGCTGTTCAGTGTGGTTCTTGTTTGTGTTGCAGAAGCAGCACCAGCCGAACTGCAACTGAAATTAATACCTCAGACCTGCGTTGTGACTGAACAGCAACCTCAATGTCAGATCAAAGCCAGACTGCTGGTGACAGGTGGAGAGCATCAATTAGTGTGTTTGCATCAGGATACAACTCAGCTCAGTTGCCAATGGCACCTTCCCACTCAAACCACAGCTTTTATCCTTGACGTTCATACAGGCCGCAATTTGCCACTATGGCTGAAAACCCCACAAGGAGAAGTGATAGCCAGCACCACATTACAGCTGGTGCAGTTTCAGGGTGCACACAAAAGACACAAACGTGGTTATCTGTGGAATATGCTCTGATGCATCAGCATAGCCGGATTTTATTGATTGAAGATGACCCTGGCCTGGCTTTGGGGATTTGCGAATACCTGCGTGCTCAGCAGATCCAAATCTCTCATGTGGCTGATGCCAGCAGCACATTAACTGACACAGGCGATTATGATCTAATACTCTGTGACATTATGCTGCCTGATGGTAACGGCCTGAACTTGCTGCCGCAGTTGCAGCAACGCTGGTCTTGCCCTGTGTTATTTCTGACTGCCTTGAGTAGTGCAGAAGATCAAATTTGTGGCCTGGAAGCTGGCGCAGCAGATTATTTGTGCAAACCTATAGACCCCAGTTTATTGCTGGCCAAGATCCGCAGTTGCCTGCGAGCCAGACAAAGCCAGCTGCAGCCTCACAGTCAGCTGGCGCTGTATGATCTGGTGATTGATTTTAGTTTGAACCGGGCTTTGCTGGCAGGAAAACCATTGCAGCTGACAGGCCTTGAATTCGATATTTTATGCTTTTTTATCGCCCGGCCAGGACAAATCATCAGCCGTGAACTGTTGTTTCAGCATTTGGTCGGCCGCGAATACGATGGCCTGGATCGGGCTATTGATGTCAGGATCAGCCGACTTCGTAAGCATTTGGAGCAATTAGATGTTCAGGGCTTATCTATAGTGACAGTGCGGGGTCAGGGCTATCTGTTTAATTATTTACCTGCCGGACAACAGGAATGAAAAAGCAGTTTGTGCGCTTTTATCTGTTGTTGCTGTTGTCCTGCGCAGCTTTGTTGTGGGCACTTGGCAGTATTGTTCAGTTAACCCAACAAGAACACTGGAACTATCAGCTGGATGCTGAATCACTGTTTAAGCTACAGCAACAAGGCCAGATCATTCAGCAGGTCCCTGCATCCAGCTTGTATTTCCCGCCTGAACTCAGCGCACTGCTGCGGCAACAGCAAATTGTCGCGGTAGATTTACCTGATGGCCAAAGCTTGTATTACCGGCAAAGCCTGCAACCTACTATGCTGGATCAGTTGGGTCCACTACCGACACTTTCTGCAGCCAACAGTAGCTTGCCCTACTTACTCTACGGCGCTCTGGCGCTGCTGTTTTTAGCTTTGTTATGGCCGGTATTTCGGGATATCAGACGCCTGACCTTATTAACCCAACAATTTGCCGCCTCACCGGCCCCTGTCCAGAGCCAGATCCATCAGGGCTCCAGTTTGTACCCGCTGGCACAAAGCATGGAACAAATGGCCAGCCAGATCAGCCAGATGATGGCGATTAATCAAGATATGTCGCGCACCATAGCCCACGAAACCCGCACACCATTAGCACGGATGAAGTTTACTTTAAGCCTTGCTGCGCAGCAGCTGGAAAGCCGCTATCAGCAACGCCTGCTGGATGATATTGAAGAAATTGATGCGCTGGTCAGCAACTATCTGGATTTTTCCAAACTGGATTACTTTCGACATCAGAATCCATTGCCTTGTCACAAGACTGCAGACTTTATGGCAGACCTGGCTTCACGATTTGACATTTATCAGCATGCCTTTGAACTGAGCTTTCAGTCCCAGCCGACTATCGCTCATTTTCATTATTCAGCTCTGCTGTTGGCCGGACAAAATTTACTGGCAAATGCAATTCGTTATGCCAAAGGCAGTATTCAGGTCAGGTTTGAACAAACGGAATCATATTATCAACTGACAGTGACTGATGATGGCCCTGGCCTTGAAGAACATCCTGATGTATTGATGCGGCTGTTTCGTCGGGGTGGCAACAGCTCAGGTTTTGGTTTAGGTTTGTATATTGTCAATAAAGTCGCTCAGTGGCACCAGGGCGAAGTGCGGATCCACAGCACCCCCTCGCAAGGAACCTGTGTCAGCCTCCGCTGGCCATCAGTGGCTGAAATCGTCTCAGATGAGTAGCCATTCATCTATCCCCCTTGAGTTCAGCCTGCCGACCCCATATAACAACTAACTACAACAACAGCAAAAAGAGCCTGCAATGACTGAACATTTTGACTATATCGCCATAGGTGGCGGCAGCGGCGGTATTGCCAGCGCCAATAGAGCGGCCAGTCATGGCCAGAAATGCGCAATTATCGAAGCTAAATTTTTAGGTGGCACCTGCGTGAATGTAGGTTGCGTACCTAAAAAGGCGATGTGGTTTGCCGGGCAAATAGCCGATGCCATTAAATACGCGCCGGATTATGGCTTAGATGTTGAAATGCCTGCTTTAAATTGGGCCAAATTAGTAGAAAGCCGCGAAGCTTATATCTCCCGCATTCATGGCTCTTACGACAGAGTACTGGCGAAAAACGGCGTCACTGTCATTCGGGGCTTTGCCCGTTTTGTGGATAAAAACACTGTTGAAGTCGATGGCAAACGCTATAGCGCTGACCATATCACCATAGCCACTGGCGGCCGTCCTGTTCGCCCGGATTTACCAGGCGCAGAGTTTGGCATCGACAGCGATGGCTTTTTTGCCTTACAAAGCCAGCCAAAACGTGTAGCTGTAGTAGGTGCTGGTTATATAGCGGTAGAAATTGCCGGCGTGATGAAAGCCTTGGGCAGTGAAACGCATTTGTTGGTACGTAAAGATAAACCTCTGCGCAACTTCGACCCTATATTGTCTGACACCTTAGTTGAGCTAATGGCAAAAGATGGTCCTAAGTTGCACAGCCATACCGAAGTCACTTCTGTCAGTAAAAATATCGATGGCTCTTTAACTGTTCAGGTATCGACAGGCCAGAACCTGACTGTAGATTGTCTGATTTGGGCCATAGGCCGTGAACCAGCCAACGATCAACTGCAATTGGAAAAAGCCGGTGTGAAGTTAGACGATGACGGTTTCATTCCTACAGACGAGTATCAGAATACTAATGTCCCGGGCATTTATGCGGTAGGTGATAACACTGGGCGTCTGGCGTTAACTCCGGTCGCAGTAGCGGCCGGACGACGTTTGTCAGAACGGTTATTTAATAACAAACCTGACAGCAAGCTGGATTACAGCACAGTGCCGACAGTGGTGTTTTCGCACCCTCCTATTGGCACCATAGGTTTAACTGAAGACGAAGCCCGTCAGCAGTTTGGTGATGACGAGGTGAAAGTGTATCGCAGTGAATTTGCTGCTATGTACACGGCTTTAACCCAACATCGGCAGTTAACCCGAATGAAACTGGTGTGTGCTGGCCCTACCGAAAAAGTAGTAGGTTTGCATGTGATAGGTTTTGGTGCTGACGAAATGCTGCAGGGTTTTGGTGTAGCTATCAAAATGGGCGCCACCAAAGCCGACTTTGATAACTGTGTGGCTATACATCCGACGTCTGCCGAAGAGTTCGTTACCCTTAAAAACTAGCTCTGGAAAATAACACTCAGTGCTCTGATCTGCATCAGAGTACTGAGCTTAAGGCACAAGGGATGTACCCTAGTGCGCATCATTCGTATGGCGCATGATCACAGATGACGCTTATTTTACGCAAACCGTATTATTTAACACTCGCCTGTTCTGCCTGAAGTTGCTTGATAATAGCTTCAGCCACTAGTGCCGACGATTGATGGTTTTGCCCTGTAACTATACGGCCGTCGACTTCAATATAGGCTTCATCTCGTTTGCCAAAATGAAAAGTTCCATTGCGATCGAGCACAGTTTGTTTGATTAAGAACGGAAACTGCTTGAAATAGTCGGCTGACTTGATTTCGTAATCTTCCGGTGAACCGCTAATTCTTTTGCCATCAACCAGATACTTACCATCTTTTGTCTTCAGATGAACTATACCCGCTGTGCCATGACAGACAGCTGAAATGATGCCATTGTGCTCTTCATAAATATCCATCACCAATTTGGATATCTCGGCATTATCGGCCACGCCATACATGGCACTACTTCCACCAACGTAATGCACAGCACGATAATCCTTCGCCTGCAACTGTGTGGCTTTTTTGGTGTGTCCTAACGCGAACATCAAGTCACTATCGTACAAATGTTCTTTAAACAGTGGCTTTGACGTATCAATGTAAGCCAGGGGGACAGCACCGCCTTCTGGACTGACAAATTCCACTGTGTATCCGGCTTGTTTAAAGCTGTGATAAGCATTCACGATTTCCGGAAAACTGGCACCTGCCGGTATTTTAGAGTTGCCATGAAAATGCGCACTGGAAAGGATAAACAACACTCGTACGCCGTTCTGGCTTGATGCTTGTTTTGTCGCAGCTTTAGTAATGATTTGCCATTGATTGTCGATCTGTTTCAACAAAAAAACATCAATAAACCTGGCCTGCTGGCTGGGGATAAGGATCTCAACCTTGGCGGTGGCGAGATTTCCACTGACATCAATCTGCAAAATTTCACCTACACGTCCATTGAATTTTCCCTGATAGGCTGAATTAAACATTCCAAGGTAATCAGTGACCGGGACTTTGTTAAAAGCCTGGCCCTCCTTGTCTAATAACAAATCTGCAGCGGGGTGAAAGGCTTTGGCAATTTGTGGCCTGTTGCTATACGAAGTGCCTTCGATATAGTTTTTCAACACCTGCTGAATAGCGGCGACATCTGGCTGATTTTGGCTGGTTATGTCGGATGCCCAACTCTGTTGATGCATAAAAATAACCACGATAAGTGCAAATATGGGGGTAAATAAGTGACGCATTGTTGCTCCTGTTTTCAGTTGGAAAAAACCAAGAGCAACCCTACGATTGACAGACCTGAGCAGCCAGCGCGAATGATGATTCCGGATTACGGATTTATAGTTTCGGAATTATCCAAGGCTTCCGACAACAGTGCGGCCTTATATTTTGCCGGTGTCAGCTGAGTGTGTTTTTTAAATGCGGCGTAGAAAGTAGAGAGCGAGTTAAAGCCAGAACTTTCCGCCAGGTCGTCCATCTTCATCGCAGCTTCGCCAAGCAACAACGTTTTTGCATGTTCAATCCGGTAACCGTTCACAAAATCGTTAAATGACAAATGAAGATTATCATTCAGTAATTGCGAGAGTTTAGGTGTGGGCCAACCCAGCATTTTCGCTAACCTGGGCATCACCAGATTGGCATCTAAATAAACCTGCTCTGCACTCATAAACTGCTCAAGTTCAGAGATTAAAGGTTCAGCAGCTACAGCAGATATTTTTTTGTTGGCGTAGCGGCCTATCACTTTGTTTTTTTGTTGCTGGAGCTGCAGAAATACCGTTAGCGCCCCGACACAGATCAAAAAACTAAAGGTTAACGCGCCCGAAATATAAGAGGTGTAAGCGCCAAAATGATACGCACACCAAATCAGCCCGCTGCCAGACACAATACCAAGCACGATGACCAGATCAGGGTGTTGACGCCAGTTTGTTAGCTTGAGGCTGACAATTTTCGGCCATAACACGTAGACTGACAGCAGGGTGTAAGCCAGCCAGCTGTAGTTAATGATTCTATAAAATAGCCCATTCCAAAGCTGCGGATTCAAGTGATAGGGATACAATCCGCCAATAAGTATAACGATGAATAGCGGGATGATGAGATGCAGGCGATGTAGCGAAGATCGACGAAAAATCTCCATAAAATGCAGGCTATAACAATACAGCAGCGGCCCAATCAAAAAACAGGCGGACAAACCCAATTGCAGGATTTGTTTTCCTATCGCAGGGTTGAAATGGAATAACACCGATTTCAACACCCTGATACTCAACATAAAAATGACACCGGCCAGAAAACGGTTGCTCCATGCACCAGGCGGCCGAAAGAATAGAAAAGCCGCCAGCAGCAAGCCATGCAAGCCGCCCAAGCCACTCAACAAAAGTATTAGCTGATCTGAGATTGCCATGTTTATGCTTAGATTTTGAGTATTGACTATAAAGAAGACAGTCGCAGCATAACATAGCGCCACAAGATAGCAGCGCAAGATAGCGGCAAAATTTACAAATTTCACAAGGGACAGGAACTAGCGACTTTAAGCCAGTTAATAAGCCAGTTTTAACCCTATTCATTCAGCTCAAGGAATTCTCTGACCTGAATTACCTCTATCACTTGGTTATTTAACTTCTACCCTGCCATACCAATCTGAAAACCGCACTATATCGTCTTCGCCCAGATAAGTACCGGACTGCACTTCTATCAGTTCCAGTGGTATTTTCCCCGGATTTTCCAGCGAATGCACTGCACCTAAAGGCACATAAACCGACTGATTTTCTAGCAGAAAGGTTTCCACACCATCAATAGTCACCAAAGCTGTACCTGCCACTACTATCCAGTGTTCAGCTCTGTGATGATGCATTTGTACCGATAACTTTTGGCCGGGATTCACCGTAATATGTTTCACCTGATGCCGCGCGCCTTGAGCCAGTGAATCACTTTTGCCCCAGGGTCGGTATAGCTCTCGGTGACTTTGATGTTCAGTGCGGCCCAATTCGCTCAACTGCTGCACTATGGCTTTTACGTCCTGCGCCCGATCTTTGGTTGCAACCAGCACTGCATCTCTGGTTTGCACCACCAGCATATCCTGCAACCCCAAAGTAGCCACCAGCCCGGTTTCAGCCATGACATAGTTATTCTGGCTGTCCAGACTCAATACATCACCTTTATGCACATTGCCATCGCTGTTCTTTTCCGAGCTGTGCCATAAAGACGACCAACTGCCGACATCACTCCAGTGTGCATCCAAAGGCACCACCACAGCAGCATTGGTTTTTTCCATGACTGCATAATCCACAGACTCAGACGGACAAGCTAAAAATGCCTGCTGATCGACACGGATAAAATCTAAGTCCGGATTTACTTCAGCCATTGCCCGCTCACAGGCAGCATGAATATCCGGTCTGTATTGCTGTAGTTCCTTAAGGTAAACACTGGCTTTAAACAAAAACATGCCACTGTTCCAGTAATAGTCGCCGCTACTGATATAGGCCAGTGCGGTGTCCAGCTGTGGTTTTTCGACAAATTGCGTTACCTGATAAGCAGTGGCATTGTTCAGCTCTATGTTTTGCCCTCTTTTGATATAGCCGTAGCCTGTTTCTGCGGTCACAGGCACAATACCAAAAGTGACTAGCTGGTCCGCATCGGCAAACTCTGTTGCTGCTGCAACGGCTCGCTGAAAAGCCAGGTGATCACCCATCAGATGATCTGCGGCCAGTACCAGCAACAAAGGATCCTGACCTTTTTTAATAGCGGTAAATGCGGCAAGCGCGATAGCAGGAGCTGTATTGCGGCCAGCCGGTTCCAGTACAATATTGTGATGAAGCTGATTGATTTGCCTTAACTGTTCGGCGGCCACAAACCTGTGATCTTCATGGCAAATCACCAGCGCAGTTTGTGTGTTCAGACCGTGCAAACGTTTCAGTGTTGCCTGCAGCATAGTGAAATCACCATCCAGTTTTAGAAACTGTTTTGGCATCAGTTCACGCGACAAAGGCCATAATCTGCTGCCAGAACCGCCCGCCATAATCACAGGTAAAATCATCTGTTCTCCTTCGCCGTTTTATCTGTAGTGCCGGGCGCGGCCGTCAGGATGAAACTAAAAACCGCACTTTAGCTGTTTTGCTATAGTCAATACAAATCAGCTTCAGGGACTTTGCTCACTAATGCGTCTTTTTGCCTTGTGTTTCTGTTGGATCGGATTCAGTGCGGCGCTCGCCAACGAGCCAGAAATTGCTGTGGGCGCTTCCAACAATTTACCTGCCGATCACTCCAGTATTTTATTGATGGATAAAGCCTATCAGCAGTTGGGTTATCAAATGGTACTGATAGTGATGCCACTGGAACGCAGCGCCCACGAAAGTAATAAAGGGCTGATACTGGATGCTGAATTAAGCCGCACTGCCCAAGCAGCTGAAATCTTGCCAAATATGCTCAGGGTAGAGGTGCCTATAGGCCATATCCGTATTACCGCTTTCAGCCGCAATCCCCACCTAAAAATCGAGCGCTGGCAGGATTTATCAGCCTTTCGTGTTGATGTACTGCGAGGCATTTATCTGGCCAAAGTGAATATGCAGGATCAGGAGTACACCGAAGTAAATACCATTTCTCAGGCGATACAACGGCTGTTGTCCGGCCGGACTGATGTGGTTGTGGCATTAGGGGATGAAACAGAATGGCAGTTAAAACAGCAGAAAAATCATGGTATTTACACTATCGCACCTGATTTGGCCAAAACAGAAATCTTTCACTATGTGCATGAACGCCATGCGGCTTTAGTCCCTCAATTGGAAGCCGCATTGCGTCAGTTAGTTGTACCGTCTCAGTTATAAGATCGGAAACGCGCCGCATCCAGTATGGCGAATAAGTGGGCAATAGCGCCGATAATGGCAGGAATAACTAACCACCAGAGTGCATAACCCACTACTGTAATCGCAAAAAACAGTATAGCGGCCAGTAACCGGCCTTGTAACAGTTGGCCTAAACCAGGAATAAACAAACTACATAATGCGGCCAATACATTGCCGCCGGATCCTTGTCCTGACATTAATTTTTACTCCAATTCGCTTTAGCTTCAGCTTAACATAACAAAGCTATCTGGAAAGCCGCAGATTTTTTTGTCACAAAAAATAACAAGGGCGGTAAAAACCGCCCTTGTCAGGTATCAAACCAGAGCTCAGAACTCGTAGCGTAAACTCACCAGCCAAGTATTTACATCGTTGGGTTTAAGATTTAGCTGCTGATACCCCACACCTACTTTCCAGCCTGCCGCCAATTGATAGTTCAGTTGAACGCCAAGATATAAATCACTGCCATCCGTTTCTGTTTTCAGTACTTCATCATCCATTCGGCTTTCTATTTCAGACTCCCAAAACAGCAGGCCTACAGGCACTTCCAGACTCAACTGATCGTTTTGCCACAAAGTAAAACGCACTGCTGCAGTATAACCATCCACTAATACCGGGCTGACGGCCTTCACCAATTCATGGTACTGCTCTGGTGTCAGACTTTCTGCGGTGATTTGACTACTGGCTTCGCCTAAATCCAAATAACCAGCCTCCAACGCAACATAAGGATGCAGCTGATAACCCAGATTGATGCCAAAAGACCTGTCACTGTCATCAAAACCAGTGATGGTTCCATTAGGTAACTCCTCTACCAAACGACTTTGATTCTGGTCGGCTTTACTGTTTCCAATGGAACCTTGCAGATACCAGTCAGCGCTCTGGCTAAAAGGACTAAACGACAACAACGCTACCGCAGCTAACCCCAGCACTGAACGGCGACGCAATACCACAGCTCCTGCGACTACCATCACCATCCACCACGCCATACTGCCTCCACTTGATTTGTTATCTACAACGACGTCCTGATAAGCCCGCACAGTGACACTAACCTGTGCTGTTGCCTCTCCATCAAAACCATCTGTTATTGTATAACTGATGGTGTCCACCCCGGCAAAACCGGCTTTTGGCACATAACGCAGGCGTTGATCCGCCTCAATACTGACAGTGCCCTGCACTGCACTGGCGCTGCTGATCGTCAGTGTATGGCCATCTTCGTCAGTGTCATTGGCTAACACCGCTATCAGCAATACAGTTTTATCATCGGTAGATGCTACATCATTCACAGCCACAGGAGCTCTGTTTGCTACCACGCTGACAATCAACTCACTGCTGGCCGTACCGCCTCTGCCATCGGTAATGTTGTAGATCACTGTATCTGTGCCAATAAAGTCCTGATTTGGTGTATAGCTTAATTGCTGATCAGCCAGCACAGTAACAGTACCAAAACTACCTACAGCCTGACTGACAGTTAAAGCATCTCCGTCCGGATCTGTGTCGTTGGCCAACACATCCACCACCACTGTCATATCAACCCCTGTTGAAGCGGTATCGGCCACAGCCACAGGCAGGTTATTACCATTGAGCTCAACCGCCACACCACCAGGGTCTACAATAGCGCTGTTGGCGACGCCGTCGGCATCATTTGGACCACCATCTTCTACTGTGACCTGCACACACCAATGACCTTCAGTTAAACCTTCAGTCCACTCCACTCCGCCAGGTGGTGGGCAGAATCCCCGTTCACCTTGCGTACTGGCCACTGAGTTACGCTCATTGCTGACAAAGTCTACCCAGCCCACATCGCTGAACTTACGGTACACTGCATTGGCGGGCACTGGTAAACGTTGTGGTATCACCAGGCTATAGCTTTGACCCTGTTCAGGTAAACCATAAGCGATAAAATCAAAGATACCGCCAATATTTACAGCCACAGGATCTTCTTCAATAGCATCTTGTGCTATCTGCAACCCACCAGCATCAGTTTCAGCCGCTACAGTACCCAGGCGTAAACACACACCAGGCTCCCCTTCAGCAACAAATTCAGTCTGGCCCAGTAACTCGGTTGGCATCACGTTACATTCGTTGATGGCATCCTGATAATCAGGAATACCATCACCGTCTGAGTCAGCAAAACCCTCCTGCTCATCAGGGATTAAATCACCATCTGAATCTTGTGATCCTAAAGTCGGCAGACTGGGCCTGACCACGATAAAGACTCTGTTGGTAGCAGATAAATTAGGTGTGCCATTGTCTGTCGCCGTGTAGCTGACCTGATACAAACCAGGCCCTTGCTCAGCCGGATCAAAGCTCAACTGAGTTTGATCTGTAGTCACATTGTCCAGACGACCAAAGCTCCATACTCCACTAACCTGATCCTGCTGGTTGGCGTCGGTTACCGTAGCTGTCACTGTCACCAGACCGTCATTTTCCCCAACAGTCAGCCGACTTTCGCTATTCTGCTGCACAGTTAAAGACACAACAGGGGCGATATTGGCTTCTGTCACCACAATACGGCTGCTGCGTTGGCTGCCACGATTAACGCTAGCATCCAGGCTAATCACTATGTCTTCAACTCCTTCTGCTTGACCATCTTCCAGTACAGCAAAACGAATACCGGTGCTTAAGCCTGAGGTGATTTCCGCCACTCCAGACACCAGCGTATGATCATTGGCATCTGCACTGCCAGTAACTGTGTATGGCACTAACACTGGGTAGACAGGAGCCGGACCATTGAGCATCACCTCAACCACCACATCACTGCCTTCAGTCACCAGTTGATCTTTGCTTAATGAGATCAGCGGATTGACACTGACTTTCTGTGCTTTGGTGGCCGTATTGCCGTCAGCATCAGTAGCCTGCCAGTAGACGATATGTTCGCCTGGAGCAAAGAACAAACTACCGTTGATCAAGGACACCCTCAGGCGACGACCATTACGATCCACAGCTGTGGCAGTGCCAAGAGGAACCCGGGTAAAGAGTGCCGTTGCATTGACTTCAATGTCGGCAGGCACTGTAATCACTGGCAGATCAGCTGCCGCACCGCCTTCAATAATCAGGCTGACATTAGCACTGGCACGGCCACCGTTACCATCAGTGACGGTGTAACGCAGGCTAACAGGCCCTACATAACGATCCGGTGCAGTAAGAGTTAAGCCCTGCGCATTAAAGATCACAGTACCTACAGTGCTAGAGGCGCCATCTATAGTCAGTGTGTCTTCATCCACATCTGTGTCATTGGCCAGTACATTCAGCAGGTACTGATTGTTGCTCGTGCGTTGCAGGCTGTAGCTGTCATCCAGTGCTACAGGATTATCATTCACTGCGGTAACAGTCAGACTGATAGTGGCCACTGTAGAACTTAACTCTGCATCTTTGGCGATAAAACCAATGCTGTCTGTACCGTTAAAGTCTTGATCCGGTGTATACACCAGTACGGCACCTTGCAGTGTTGCTGTACCATGTTCTGGCTGAGTGACAAGCTCAAAGGTCAGTTCATCCTGATCCGGATCCTGCGCTGTTAAAGTCAGACTCAGGCTTGTGTCTTCTTCCAACGTGGCAGAACGATTTGTTGCAACAGGAGCATCATTGGAGCTGATTACCACCAGACTAAAGTTTTGTGTTGCAGTTAATCCACCACTGTCAGTCACTACTAAACTAACCTGATGACTTCCTACATCTGCCCGCGCTGGTGTGCCACTTAATAAACCCGTTGCAGCGTTAAAGCTTAACCAGGTAGGTTTAGTGGCTGCACTGAAGGTCAGGGTGTCACCCACATCTTCGTCTGTAGCAGTAAGGGTGTAGCTATAAGCTGTACCCTGAGCTGCATTAGTTATGGCTGTTGAAGTAATAGTAGGTGCATCGTTGATATTAGTGACTGTCAGCGTAAAGGCTGGCAAAGCGGCACTTAACTCACCGTCTGACACTGAAATCACAATACCCGCAGTCGCTCCTACATCGGCATTACCCGGAGTACCGGTTAAGGCCCCTGTCGCCGTATTAAAGCTGGCCCAGCTTGGTTTATTGGCGATGCTAAAGGTGAAGGTTGTACCGGCATCCACATCCGCAGCTGTGGGGACGAAGCTATAAGCTGCGCCCTGCGCTACTGTAATTGCAGGTGTTCCGCTGATAGTGGGTGCATCGTTGACATTGGTCACTGTCAGCGTAAAGGCTGGCAATGCTGCACTTAACTCACCGTCTGACACTGAAATCACAATACCCGCAGTAGCCCCAACATCGGCATTGGCCGGAGTACCGGTTAAGGCTCCAGTCGCCGTATTAAAGCTGGCCCAGCTTGGTTTATTCGCAATGCTAAAGGTCAAAGTTGTACCGAGATCCACATCAGTCGCTGTAGGAACGAAGCTGTAAGCTGCGCCCTGAGCTACTGTGATTGCAGGTGTTCCAGTGATAGTGGGTGCATCGTTGACATTGGTGACTGTCAGCGTAAAGGCTGGCAAAGCTGCACTTAACTCACCGTCTGACACTGAAATCACAATACCCGCAGTAGCCCCAACATCGGCATTACCCGGAGTACCGGTTAAGGCTCCAGTCGCTGTATTAAAGGCCGCCCAGGTCGGTTTATTCGCAATGCTAAAGGTTAAGGTTGTACCCACATCCACATCCGCAGCTGTAGGAACGAAGCTATAAGCTGCGCCCTGCGCTACTGTCACTGCAGGTGTTCCGCTGATAGTGGGTGCATCGTTGACATTGGTCACTGTCAGCGTAAAGGCTGGCAGTGCTGCACTTAATTCACCGTCTGACACTGAAATCACAATACCCGCAGTCGCTCCTACATCGGCATTACCCGGAGTACCAGTTAAGGCCCCTGTCGCCGTATTAAAGCTGGCCCAGCTTGGTTTATTAGCAATACTGAAGGTCAAAGTTGTACCGGCATCCACATCCGCAGCTATGGGTACGAAGCTATAGGCTGCGCCCTGCGCTACTGTTATCGCAGGTGTTCCAGTGATAGTGGGTGCATCGTTAACATTAGTGACTGTCAGCGTAAAGGCTGGCAGTGCTGCAGTTAACTCACCATCTGACACTGAAATCACAATACCCGCAGTAGCCCCAACATCGGCATTACCCGGAGTACCAGTTAAGGCCCCTGTCGCCGTATTAAAGCTGGCCCAGCTTGGTTTATTGGCAATGCTAAAGGTCAAGGTTGTACCCACGTCCACATCCGCAGCTGTAGGGACGAAGCTATAAGCTGCGCCCTCGGCGACTGTAATCGCAGGTGTTCCGCTGATAGTGGGTGCATCGTTGACATTGGTCACTGTCAGCGTAAAGGCTGGCAGTGCTGCAGTTAACTCACCGTCTGACACTGAAATCACAATACCCGCAGTAGCCCCAACATCGGCATTACCCGGAGTACCGGTTAAGGCCCCTGTCGCCGTATTAAAGCTGGCCCAGCTTGGTTTATTCGCAATACTGAAGGTCAAAGTTGTACCGGCATCCACATCCGCAGCTGTGGGTACGAAGCTATAAGCTGCGCCCTGAGCTACTGTGATTGCCGGAGTTCCGCTGATAGTGGGTGCATCGTTGACATTGGTCACAGTGACAGTAAAGCTTTGATCTGCAAATAAACCAGCGACATCTGTCACTCTTAATGTCACTGCATGTGCGCCTACATCACTATTGGCCGGAATACCGGACAATACACCTGTGCCAGCATTAAAGGTTAGCCAGGCTGGTTTGGTCACCACTGAGCGGGTTAAGGTATCCCCCGCATCCACATCAGTGCCTGCAAAGCTGTAGCTGTAAAGCGAACCTTGAGTCGCTGAGGTGACTGGTGTTGAAGTGACAACAGGAGCATCATTGGTATTGACCACTGTAATAGCAAAAGCTGCAAGTGAAGCTGTTGCCGTACCGTCGCTGACGCTGATCACTATGCCTGAAGTGACACCTACATGATCATTGGTTGGTGTGCCAGTCAGCGCGCCAGTGGCCGTGTTGAAGGTTGCCCATGCTGGTTTATTGCTGATGCTGAACGTCAGGGTGGTACCTGCATCTGCATCAGTTGCAGTCGGGGTAAAGCTATACAGGCTGTCTTCATTAACTGAAGTTGCAGGGCTGCCGGAAATCACCGGAGTCGCGTTGTAAAGTTTCACTACTGTATCTGTTGCTGCGGCACCAATATTGCCTACCACATCCATCAGAGTGACACTCAGTTGCAAGGTACCTTCAGCGAGATCAGTGACATTAATAGGGCCTACCTGCTGAGTCGGGCTCATCACAGGACCCACGTCAGAGACCACATTAGTACCATCACTGACCGAATAACTATATACAGTGCCAACCTCAGCACCTGCCAGAGCAAAGCTCATGGCTGCCTGGTTATCGGCGCTGATACGGTCCTGCATTATAGCTACTGTATAGCCTGAAGGTGCCAGCAGATCGATAGTCAACTCATTACCTGTAGCATCAGTGCCAATATTGCCTTGTGCGTCTTCAGCACTGACAACAACATCATAAACACCGTGAGCCAAAGCTGTGATTTGATCAGCAGCGAGGACCCAGCTGCCATCGCCGTTATTGGTTGGAGTGTAACTGTTACCGTCCACTGTCAGGCTTAAGGTTGCAGTGGCATCATCCACTGTGCCCACCAAAGCAGGGCTTGGATTTGCAGTCAGCAGTGGTGCTATAGTCACCACAGGAGCCACAGAATCTTCGGTAATAGTGGGTACATCCACAGCAGCAGACTGATTGGCTGCTTTGTCTTTGGCTATCACCACAAAGTTATTGTCGGCGTTTGCGGTTAAAATGACATCCAGTGACCATGTGCCTGTAGCTACCGCTCCAACTTCTGCGCTGGCAAGCACTGTGCTGTTATCTGCTTCACCATCATTGCCAGTATCGGCAAACACTTCTATTGTGACGCCATCTTCAGCATGAGTACCTGTAATTTGCTGCACCACACCGCTAACCACAGTTGCTATTGCAGGAGTAGTCACTGCAGGAGTTACCGGGGCAATAGAGTCTTCAGTAATAGTAGGCACATCTGCTGCAGCCGACTCGTTACCAGCCGCATCTTCAGCCACCACCACATAATTGTGTGCACTGTCTGCAGTTAAAGGTTGGAGCAAACTCCAGTTACCATCGGCATCGACCACAGCACTGACCAAAACTCCACCGTCTGCAGTACCATCATTGCCTGTATCTGCATAGAGGTTAATAGTCAGGCCAATTTCGCTATGAGTGCCTTTAATTTCATAGTTGGCTGCATTTACAAACACTGCCTGAGCCGGATCTGTCACTATTGTTAATGCAGGAGCTGTAGTATCTACTTTAGCCGCACTGTTATTAACACCGCTGAAAGATAAAACTGCATCATTATTGCCTGCATCTTTGATGGTAGCACTATTGAGCAAGGACAATCCGTTGCTGGCGATGGCAACACCAGCAGCAGCGGTATTGTCACCAGCCTGCACTGTATAGCTAAAAGTTAAAACGCCAGCTGCATTATTAGTTAACAGGGCCTGCCGGGTCATGCCGTCTATGTCTATCGCCAAACTGTAGTCAGAATTAGCACCGGATAATACCAAAGCCTCAGTAAAAGTAACTGTAAAGCTAATGCTGTCTCCTGCTTTGTAGTTGCCAGATGCAATAGCAACTGCCGAGACTAGAGGATCATTCGCATCTTTATTCACAGTAGCTTCAACTGCCGGGGTGCTGCTGTTACCAGCTGGGTCTGTCAGAATAATGCTGATAGTTAAAGTGCCGTCATTTAAAGCACCGACATTCAATCCTGTCACTTGCTGCGCTGCACTTGCAACCACAAAAGAGTTGCTTACTGCGGTGCCGCCATTATTGCTGGTAATTTCGTACTCTGCCGTTGCACCCACCTCAGCACCAGCCAAAGTAAAGCTCACTGCAGCCTGATTAGCGCTCGTTATGGACGCCTGATCAAAAGCCACACCGCCAATAGCAGGTGGGGTTTTGTCTAAGGTGATCGCCAGTGGATCCGAAGCCACACTGACATTACCCGCCTCGTCTGTGGCCGTTAGTGTGATGCTATGCGCCCCTTCGCTGGTGACAGCTGCAGTGGTTAAACTCCAGCTGCCACCTGTGGCCGCTGTCGTTCCCAAGCCATTGTTTACACTGGAGCTCAGGCTGACGGTACTGCCATCTTCTGCAGTGCCGTTAAAAGTCAGGCTGGTGGCGTTGGTTACATTATCCGAGTTACTGCTGCCCGTATCCGAAGCATCAGCTAAATCAGGAGTAGCAGGCTTGGCTGGTGCAGTAGTATCAATAGTAATAGTCAAACCAGCAGATGACACCGACGCGTTACCAGCACCATCTGTTGCTTTTGCTGTCAGAACATGGCTGCCTGCACTCAAAGCTGAGCTGGTAATACTCCAGTTGCCGCCAGTTGCTGTAGTACTACCCAACACAGTAGTCCCATCTGTGTCATACAAAGTGACTGTGCTGTTTGGCTCTGCCGTTCCGGTAAAGGTTGGAGTAGTGACATTGGTAATATTATCAGTCTGGCTACTGCCACTATCGGACCCAGCAGCCAGATCCGGCACAGATGGTGCATTTGGCGCTATATCATCTGTCACAACAACAGTAAGAGCTTTAGAGAAACTGCTATTGCCATCACTGGTCTGCACGCGAACTGTACGATTACCTCCAGCAATAGCAGAAGGAGTGGTTGCAATCAGTTGATCGCCACTGATACTAAAAGAAGCATTATCCGTATCACCCGCACCGCTGGCAAAACTGTAAGTAAAGCTCACACTATCCACATCAGTACTGCTGAAAGTACCAACCACAGTGTCATTGGCAGCACTTTGGTTCAGAGTATTCGCACTCAGCGCAATATCGGTTGGGGTATCGTTAACAGCCGTCACGCTAACCGTCTTGGTACTGGCGGAGCTATTACCAGTGCCGTCGTTTACGACAAAGCTGATAGTCCTATTGCTTGTATTGGGGTCTTCAGAGCTGTTGCTGTAAGTCACAGAGCTCAGCGCTGCTTGATACTGAGCCACAGTAGCACTGCCCGACAGGGTTAAGATTCCGGTGCCTGGGTCGTAGCTACCAGTGATACCATTTTGGTCACTAAAACCCAGTATGTCTTGCCCTGCCTGGAGATTTCCAGTGATAGAGATAGTCGCCGAAGCCATGTTTGCGTTGTCGACGTCTGACAGTGTCAGGCCAGTGTCTATCGCAACTGGTGTTGAAGCGACGTTATTGCCTTCGGTAAATGCAGTGGTGCCACCTGAGGCTGTGACAACAGGGGCATCATTGACCGCAGTGATATTGATGGTGGATGTCGCCTGCGCCGTTGCGCTTCCTGCATCTGTCACAGTGATAGTCACAGTACGAGCTGTTGTAGTGGGGTTTTGACTACTATTGTTGTACACCAGAGCGCGCAACACACTTTGGTATACAGCAGCTGTAGTTGTACCTGTCAGGGTATAGGTTCTGGTTCCACTATTGTAACTGCCGGTTAGCCCCTGTGAGACAAGTGAAGCACCACCATTAAGAGAGGCGCTGTACGCTATCACTTCCGATGCGCCGTCAGGTGTAGCCGTCAATACCAGAGTCATACCCGCTATATTGCCGTCATCAGTTACGGTCGCGTCACTTGTTGCAATACGGACAGCTGGGGCGTCTTCGGTAAAAGTGATGGTATTGGATGTGCCGCCAGCAGCGCCATTGGCATCCACTGTAGGAGCAAGGTTGGGTGAAATGCCAGGTTCAAAATCTAAGTCATCAACCACCACAATGGTATCAGTACCAGTAAAACGTATTTCATCTATATACTGCCAGTCTGAATTAAAGGTAATAGTCCCCCCGAAACCACCACCAACAGCATTTTTTGCATAAGTGACTGAACCCGATGAATCAGAGTTTGCCGTATTAATAGTATCGGATGCCACTTGAACACTGTCTCTATAACCAGTGACAACGAGATTTGAACTGGTGCTTAAACCAGCCCCTGTATCCACTTCCATCGAAACAATTCTGAACTCAGTACCGTCGGCCGAGGTGATCCTCGCATCCAAAGCCCCCGGATTAATATTCACCCCATCAAAGTTAAACATAACGGCTAAGTCGTTGCTGTCTGGTGTAATACTTACACTGGCAGGTGCTTGAGTTAAAGCCAAAAAACCTGCAGGTGAAAATAGCCTATAGGTTGCTCCGGTAATAGTTTCACCGCTGGTCACGAGAAGCCGTTCCGACTCAGAGTCAAATCCTTGATCCGAGGGAGTTATCGCCATAGCACCAAAAGATGCCAGAGCCAACAAGCTACCTAAAAACCATTGTCGCCCACTAAAATGTTTATACAACCTTATCAGGCGATTAAGCATATCAATGATTTTAAAAGTAACTTCCTGCATGACCACTTCCCCTTCCAATGTCTTTTTTAGTATGAAGTGCGTAGTTTTTACGCACTTCATACTAATACTTATCAACCCGCCCCGTATTAAATGCTAATTACGACTAGGAAAAAGTCCGTGAGTAGCGATAATAAAGTTTAAGGCTAAAAAAGGCTGAACCACGGAAACAGGCATATTACTGCCCGCCACTCCGGTGTTTCCACTTACATTCACAGTTGTTGTTGCTGTAGCAGGTAAAAGCGTGGTGTCAGGCGCTGTAGTGCTATAAGCATTCAATGAGGCTAAGCCACTTGGTACTTTAGCTGGCACAGTTGTTGGGCCGGGAGTAGGCGTATTGCCATTCTCAGAGGAAGCGCTTAACGCTAGACTAGCGCTGCCGGTCCCTGTTAATGCCACTGTATGAGTATGAGCAGGTAGTTCGGCGGCAGTAAGCGTCACTCGTTCAGTGCCCGCCGCCTCGCCCAGACTATAAAAGCTGGTACCAGGGCTTTGCCCTTTATGCACTGGAACACGGCCTTGCAGATTAGGTAATGCAAAGGTGTTTACGCCATCGCCGCCGTATGTCGTTCCCAGTATAGAAAATAATGCCGTATTTTGCTGAATATTCAACAACTGCCCGTTACAAAATGCCCAGTTACGTGGAGCGAAACTACCACCAAACATACGGATTTCACCAATAAATTGTTCAGACATAGGTTTTTCCTTATTGTTTATTTAACACATTATTAATTATTTTTTATAATAAATGACATTGTAGAAATGAAGGCCCGATCCTAAACAACAGGAAAAACTGCATTAAAATCCTACACTTCTTTTTTCATTACGCTGTTCACCATCCATAAAACAATCTTTATTACTGACAACCGCTAAAGCTTTGTACCCGACCAAAACATAAACTCATGACTTTCAGATGAACCTGTGATTACAAAACCATGTTGTAAATACAATTTTTTTGCTCGTACGTTATTTTTATCAACAGATAACCTCACCCTCACGCCGGTTGCCGCAGCTTTTTGTTTAATTGCATCCAACACCGCAGAGCCATAACCTTTACTTCTCATCGTCTTAATAAAAGCTAAATCCATAATCAGTATTTCACTGGCAGTGCTGTTTAACATCACTTTACCCACTGGCTGCTCAGATAGGCCAAGCCAATAAGTAACAGCATTGGGCGCTTCGGCTTTATATGAACTTTGCTGCAACCTGTATTGTTGTTTGAGCAGAGACTCTGTGATCTCGGGGGGAAGCTGCAGTTCATAGAAAAACTCCCTGGTTGAACAAAATAACTGTTCAAAAAACAACTCATCCTCTGCAGTAGCGATACGGGTACTTAATTCAAATATCTGATTTAGTTCTTGAACCACTTAAACAACCTGACACTTTTAATCGGAACAGCATAGTGTACCGAATGTAGATTTTCCAGTTTATATTTTATACAGTGATGTAAATATATAATTTACGATGTAAGAAACTGATTGAAATGACTGTTTACTTTGTTATCTCCACAGGCCGATGCGGCACTCAATGGCTGACCGAAACATTACAACAATGGCATCAAGACTTTATGGTGCAGCATGAACCTCTGCATTTTGGCTACCGACCTGATCTCAATACAGTGCAACACCCTCTGCAGGCCAATGCTGAACTATTGGAACAACACCTGGTATTTATCAGGCAGCAACTGGCGTCGGGTAAAATTTATATCGAGACAGGTTTCCCATGTTGGCGGCATCTGAATTGGTTCAGGCAACAGCTCAACTGTCCCATCAGAGTGATCCATATTCACCGGGACCCGCTGGATACAGTGGCTTCGTTATTAAAACTGAATGCTTTTGTGCCACCTGTGTTGCCACATTTACCCGTCAAAAACTTGTATATGCCGGGTGCTGAGCAAGACTTGTTGCATCAATATAAAGAGTTATGGCCCTTGCTGAACCCGGCGGAAAAAAACCTATGGTATTGGGCGGAAGTGCAATGGCAGGCACTGAACTATCAGCAGCAATGGCCTGAGCAGGACTGGTTTAGCCTGAGTTTTAGTCAGCTGTTTTCAGAGCAAAGTAAGCTGCAGCTGGCAGCATTTTTAGACTGCTCGACTCCTCTGTTCTGGCCCGCTTTGAAAAAAGTGGATCAATTTGGCCTGGGTTTAGTGCAGACCTCTGCTGAATACCCACATTTAAGTAAACTGAAGGAAATTGCTGTATTGGCAAAACAGTTGGGCTATCCCTCGCCTTTTGCCAGTAAAAGCTGATACAAAGGTTGTAGATCTGAGCGGATCTGCTTTAACTCTGCCGGACTAAAAAGCTCTTCTGCTGATTTTTTAGTTGGTTGAAAAGGTACGCCCTGCTGTTTTGCATCAAAAAGCCGAAACTCCCGCCACAGCTGTTGCTCTGCGTCCGTCAGGGTTAATCCGGCAAGACTGGCTAATTGCGGTGGTGTGAAGTCTTTTAATTGTTCGTAACTCAACACTGTGCAGTGACAATATTGTCGCATTGCATTCATCAAAACAGCCATTTGCCGGACCACCTCAATTCTGTAGTCCAATAAAGTGGCGCATTGATTGGTGTCTTTCCAGAGTTCGGGTTGTAACCTCACCATATGGCGGCCTGCCAGATGATGATGAGACGCCAGCACTGCTTCAGGTTGACGAATTACACACAACACCCCAGCTTTCGGATACAAACTTAACCAGACAGGCCAATGTTGCAAATCCCAGGCATTGCATTTAATCACCAGTCGCTGTTCATTGTGCCGCAAACGCCCTTGCAAACGTACTACTAAATCCAGCAGCTCTGGTTGTTGCCCGGCCCAATAAGGGTCATTCAGCAGATCACTGGCCAGCATAGACTCGGATAGCACTTTCACTTTTTGGTGTAAGGCAAAACTGCCGGAAACCAAAGTGGAACCACATCTGGACCAGTGAAAAATCAACAAGGCCGGTTGCACTGCAGGCACAGTTAAACGCTGGGGTAACAACTGTTCCAGTTCACTAAAAGGCTGGATCAACTGCGCCAGCAAACTCTGACGACTCAAGGCTAAATCGTCTTCAAAAAAAGGCAAAGAGGGTTTCAGGAAAGCCGGAGCCCAACGTACAATTTTACGCTGTGCCTGATAAGCATAAGGTTGCCAACACAGGCTAAAAGAGGCCAGTTCAGGGCAAAAGGCTTGCTGGTTTTGCTCTGCTAAAAAACGCTGTAGTTGCTCAAAGTTAAGTTCAGGCCAGCGTAAATACTGGCGCATCAAAGCGACAAACTCATCCAGTTGCTCCTGCTGCCATAAGGTCTTTAACCTGACAGCATCGTGCAATAAGGCGTGGTACAAACTGACTTTTTGCATCAATCCACCAAAGGATACATAGTGATGTACTGCACCATACGAGGAGAGTTTGCAGTGTTACGGCTGGCACCATGAGGCAGCGCCTGATGCCAGATAATTAAATCACCAGCTTTGGCCGCTATGGCTTTGACAGGCCAGTCTGCCCAGTTTTGCTGCTGCAGTTCAATGGCGTTTTTGTTTTGGCTGTTAATCCAGTGATCAACCTTCAGGTGAAAACCCGGCACACAACAAAAAGCACCTTGTTGCTCTGTAGTGTCCGTCAAATAAACCAGCCCTTGAGTGGCAAAAGGTACTGGCGCTATCAGGTCAACATCCCAGTGCAAATCAGGCCCGGGGAAACGCCAGCTGTTGGTTTCAGGTGGATTAAAACTGACCCTGTCTGTACTCATCACTAAATCTGTGCGTTGCCATAATTGTTCGTACACCTTGCGGATCAGAGGCTGTTGCCTGTTCGCATCCAGCACAGGGTGGCGGAACAGCTGAAGCATGATTTTTTGCATTTTATCTGTGCTTTGATACCAACTGTCCGGTTGTGCCGGGTCGGCCTGCAAATACTGCCAAATCAGATCACAACTTTGCTGGCATTGCTCTTTGCTTAATACACCGGGGATCACCAGATACCCCTGAGTGCGCCAGAACTCCAGTTGAGCGTCGGTTAACAGCTGCGGTAGTTCCGCCTGAGTTTTGTTTTGCCTTAACGACTTGAGCTGCTGGTTTATCCTTGTTCTTACCGACAGATCCGACACATAAGGCTGCAAAAAAGCAACACAGTCGCTTAGTCTGCTGCAGCTATGCAAAGCCTGCATACCGGGTTCCAGCCCTACTCCACAAAGGTCAAGCACCGCCTTATCCAGTAACCATTCGTCCGGGTACTCTGCATCAACTTGCCTGTACTTTTTCAGCTGTGTTTTTTGCCATAATCGTTTGGCGTGAAATACGCCTGCACAGCTTAAATCGTCACTGCTGACCAGTTCAGGCCACTGCTGTTGATACTCAAATTCAAAATCCGGGTAAATCCCCTGTTGATACTGAAACTGCACGACAGAAGCCGGAACCAGCATCAGTCCGGATTTATACCGTGGCATTGTCAGTTGCGACTGATGTTCCCGCAGCCAGTATGTTTCATACACCTGAATATCAGTGGTGAGTTTCAAATCCACAGGTCCAGGTTCAAACTCTGGTAACGACCACTGACCGGAAAATGCGGACAGATCTCCTATTGCCAGTGCAGTGGAAAGTTGCTTGTCCAGCGTAAATAAAGGCCCTAAGTAGTGCCGTTGTTGTTGCCCCTGCTCCCGCCATTCCACCCAGGCATCCAGTTTAATTTGTTGTGGGATCAACCGGCCTTTGACGGTCAGAAATTGCTGCAAATGGCTGAAAATCTGCACCTGCGGTTCCTGCTGCAGCAAATGTTTCATGGTCTCAGATACAATCAGATCAAAGGCTGGTTTAGGTTCGGGTTGCCATAAGGTAGCGTCCACACAAACCCAATCTGTGATTCTGTCTGACAGGCCAAAGTGCTCCGTCAGTGCTTTAAAACTCTGCAAAGACTGCGGGTGAATATCCAAAGCTGTCACTTGCAACTGACTGGCATCAAATACAGTTAACAAAGGTAAAACCAGCCAACCCAAAGGGCCCGTACCTGCATACAACAACTGCACTGGCCTGTCTGGTTGTTGTTGTACCTGATCGAGAATGGCCTGGTGCAAGCCCTGGATAAAAACACGGCCTCTGTCTGGATCTTCAGCACATTGTGCAGCTGTAGTTGGAGAGACAGCTTTGCCATAAGCCGTGACAGTGGCGCCGGGATCAGTAAACATAGCCGGATGTAAATCAAGTTCGATTTGTTGACATAAGGCACGCAGCACAGGGTCTATCAGCTGTTTAGCCTGGCCTGGTGAACTACACTGCAGCAAAGCTCTGGCATAGAGTTCCAGTTCAGTGCGGCTAAGTCTTTTGGAGTTACCCCACTGATCAGGCATAGACTTGCCCCTTTAGCCAGTCATTCGCTTCACAATCAATCACCAGATTAATTCTGGCGGCTCCCCCTTTATTTTCAACTCTATGGGTTTGATCCGCATTGATATACCACAGCTCACCTTCCTGCATAGGCACCAACTGCTCTGCCACGTAAAATTTTAACTCAGGGTTGGTTTGTAGTGGCAAATGCAAACGAGCTTCACCTTGTTCCAGACACAAGCCATGATCTCTGTGGGGTTGAATCACAGCACCTGGATGTAAACGCATTAAACGTACAGACTTTATTGAAACAGGTAAGTGCTGCAGAAAATTTTTGACGTAAGGGGCCTGTTCCAGCAAAGGTAAATCCTGCCACTCTGTGCCATCTTCAATGGCAAAACTTTGCAATATGGCGTGAGCATCCTGATGTTTGGTGGCGCAACGCAAAGCCAATACATCCCAGCCGCCTTGATAATCGGCTTTATTCACATGCTGACACCAGTGCTGCTGTGCCAGCAATTGCAATTCCTGCTGCATTTGCTGCAAGTGTTCTGCTTTAGTAATTAAAGAAAACAGGCAAAGGCTCATAGCTAAGTTATTCTTTTTATTCTATAAAGAAACCAGATTAGCACAAAAAAGGAACATTGCTAATTTTGAAGCGATCAAACATGATTTGTGTTGATGGGTTGGAAAACGGTTAAAAAAGGAAGCAAAGACAGTGGAAACAAAAACTGAGCAACTCACTAAACTGATTGATTTTTTTCAGCAGATAGGGCTGCCATACCAACTGAGCTCCTTGTCAGGTGTAAGCTTTTTACCGGGCTTGCGGATCGAGAACGGTTGTTTGTTGATTGATCCGGAAAAACTGAGTTATCCGGGAGACTGTTTGCATGAAGCTGGACACATTGCTGTGACCACGTCAGCCAAACGAGCTGAACTACAGGCTGATGTTCGTAAGTCTGGTCACGGCCCGGCAGAAGAAATGGCCGCTATCGCCTGGTCATGGGCGGCTTTAGTGTATTTAAACTTGCCGCCTGAATTTCTATTCCATACTGACGGCTATAAAGGCGGCTCAGAAAGCTATATAACCGCCTTTACCTCTGAAAACGGTTTTGGCCATCCGCTGTTAAGCTGGTATGGCATGTGCGAACAACCATCCGCTACAGACGGCTATCCACAAATGAAACTATGGTTAAGGCCATAAATTTATTGCTGCAGTAAAAAATGCAGCTGGTTACGCACAGCTTCCGGATCCAGATGAGTAAAAGGCAAAATCAGATCCATTTTACCGTTTTGGTCTAAATCTGCTGTGGATGCCAGCATACCGTTTAGCGGTATGGCTTGTTTTAAGCGAACACTTTTGCTGCTGAATAGTTTTTCTTTAGCGCTTTGATACAGTTTTAAATGATCTTCATCCCCTATCAACAACAAAGCCGGGGCCTGCTCTGACACCAGCGCTTTGAGTACAGGCAAATTCACCTGCGCGTTACCAATACTGACCTGTGCCGTAGCGTCTTGCCGATAGACAGGCTTATCCGGAAACTTTCCGCTTGGTAACTGTGGAAAAAACTGCAGTTCCATATTCGCAGTACCTGCCAGTAAAGCCCGTACCAGAGTACCAATACCAAATTCAGCAGCTGGGGTGAAAAAATCTAACTTTTTGTCGTTGTTTAAGTCGGTAAATACAGGTTCGGACTGGATCCCCTTGGTGTTAATCCGCGCATCAGGTTCAGTTTTAAACTGCAAAGCGCCCTGCTCCACTGTTCCATAATGAATACGGTAGCTATAGCTTTGCTCCACAGCATCAGCAAACTGCTCCTGACGTACAATAAAATCGGCTACGCCATCGTTATTTAAGTCTTTCACATCGTACAATCTGCTAATCGACAACCCTTTAAAGCTTCGGCCATCGCCGCCCCTCAGCTCAGCCTGAACGTCTGGTGTTAAACCCAATCCAAGCTGAATCGTCTGGCCCTGGGCAGAAAAACCACTTTCTGTTTGCAGATACAACAACAAGCTATCGTCTATCGCAAAGCCAATATCAGTACGGCCATCGCCATTCCAGTCCAGAAAGCGTGCTTTGCGGCTGCTGTAATCCGGGTTTTCATCAAAAATGCGGGATTTGGCGTCCACAGCCAAAGAATACTGATTAAAACTGCCATCCTGTTGCTGCATATACACATGATGAGCATTAAAATCTGTCACTACAAAGTCAGATAAGCCATCGTTATTTAAGTCATACACAAAATCCAGTTTCAGCAACCTTTTGCTATCCACAGTGCGGTACAAAGATTCAGTGTTGAGTAAACGATGCCAGCTGCTATCTTCAGGTTTAAAAAAACTAATGCCTTCACTGCCAAAGACGACCAGTACTTCACTTGGCTGACTTTTGATCTGAGCTTTATGAAAAAACTGAGCTTGTGTTGGGATAGGTACCTGCTTTGCGGTGTTGGTTGTTAAATCCACCCAACTCAGCCAGCGACTGCTAGACGAATGACCAGATTGCAGCACGGCTTTTGCGCCAGGAATAAACAAGGTATCACCGTTTGCCGGATGCTCCAGTTGCACCTGAACCTGTTTAAACTCTGAGGCCATTACAGGTGCTGCCGACACAGCAGCAGTGATAGCTAAACCCGCCAGATACTTCAACTTCTTCATTCCCTGTGACTCCGTTGTATATGTATTACGAGATTCTTCTACGTAAAAAGCTGCTAATCGGAGGTTTAAGCCGGAAAAAAGTTCCTGCCTTAGCTGATAACAGCGTAAAATATTGAATTGTTTCCTGTTCCAACCGCCAAGCGGCTAACCCAAGAGAGTTTTTATGTCGATAAACTGGTTCCCAGGCCATATGCACAAGGCCCGTAAAGAAATTGCCGAGGTCATGCCGCAGGTCGATATCATTATCGAAATGCTGGACGCCCGCATTCCTTTTTCCAGTGAAAACCCTTTGGTGCCTGAACTGCGTGGTGACACTCCGGTCATCAAAGTGCTGAACAAAGCTGACTTGGCCGATCCGGCTGTAACCGCCTTATGGGTGGAACGCTTTGAACAGGAAAAAGGTATTAAAGCCATTCCTATTAGTCAGCAAAACCCTGAACAAATCAAGGCTTTATTACAACTTTGCAACCAAATGCTGCCAGATCGCAATTTAGATATCCGCGGCGCACGCGCTATGATCATGGGCATTCCTAACGTTGGTAAATCTACTATTATCAATACCTTAGCGGGCCGCACTATTGCTAAAACCGGCAACGAAGCTGGTGTGACTAAAATCCAACAACGTATTCGTTTAGACAATAATGTCATTCTGACTGACACCCCAGGCTTTTTATGGCCCAAGCTGAGCCCAGCCAGCTGTGGCTATCGTTTGGCTGTGACAGGAGCCATTAAAGACACAGCTTTTGATTATGCAGATATCGCTATTTTTGCAGCTGATTACTTACTCAAAGCCTACCCGCAACAAGTGATGGCGCGTTATCAGTTAAAAGAGCAGCCAGAAAACGATCTGGCTTTATTGGATGCCTTAGGCGAACGTCGTGGTTGTATGCGTAAAGGTGGCGTGGTTGATTTACAAAAAGCCGGTTCCATTTTAATTACCGAACTTCGTGCTGGTTTATTTGGCCCTGTCAGTCTGGAAACGCCAGATATGGTGACAGAGGAATTGCAGAATGCTAAGTTAGAGGAAGCCACCAGAGCTGCTGAAAAAGCCGAGCGGGAAAAAGTCCGTCAGCAAAAAGCCAAGAAAAAATACCGTTAGCCCGGCAGGTCCGGCAACGGACCAACCAGGGGTTCCTTTATGTCTCGTTTTACACCTTCAGTGCTTAGCTTGTTACTGCTTGCCAGCGGCTCTTTGTCAGCAGCTCCTGTAGTGCTGCACAATATTCAGGGTTATGGCTTTGATGAAAAAGGTCAGATTGCCGAATTCAGCCATTTTGTGTTTGATAACCAGACGGGCAAAGTATTGGCTCGCGGCGATAAAGCCGCAGTTGCAGCCTACAACAAAGCAGAACAACTAGACGGCAAAGGCCAAACGTTATTACCTGGCCTGATTGATGGCCATGGACATGTACTGGGATTAGGCCAAAACCTGAATCGGGTCGATTTACGCACCAGTAGCAGCGAAGCACAGGCCGTCGCTCAAGTTGCAGCTTTTGCCAAACAACATCAGCAATCACAATGGATTTTAGGCGGTGGCTGGAACCAGGTGTTGTGGCCTACACAGCAGTTTCCAGGCAAAACCTTGTTGGATGAAAGCATTAAAGACAAAGCAGTCTGGTTAACACGGGTAGATGCGCATGCAGGTTGGGCCAATAGTAAAGCTTTGCAGTTGGCGGGCATCACCAAAGAAACTATAGATCCACCTGGCGGTGAAATTATCCGCGATGCAGAAGGCAATCCAACAGGTGTGTTAATAGACAACGCCATGTTATTGCTGGAGCAACATATTCCGCAGCAATCTGAAGCCGAACGTCTAGCCGCATTAGACGCTGCTTTCGAGCACTTATTGGCTTTGGGAATTACTTCTGTCCACGACGCAGGTGTAGAGCAGGCGAACTTACAAAGTTACCAGCAACTGCGTAAAGACAACAAACTGCCATTGCGTATTTACGCCATGTTATCGGCAACAGATCCAAATTTAGCCGACTGGCTAAAAGCAGGTCCGATACAGGATAAAGATGACCTGTTTGTCGCCCGCTCAGTAAAGATTTATGGCGACGGCGCTTTAGGCAGCCGTGGTGCCGCGTTAATAGAACCGTATTCCGACCAACCTGGCCAAAAAGGTTTATTTGTCACTCAGCCAGACAAGTTAACAGCGGTCATGAAGCTGACTCTGGATGCTGGTTTTCAAACCAATGTGCATGCGATAGGTGATTTAACCAACCGTTTGGTGTTGGACAGGTTTGAGCAACTCGCAAGCAAAGAGCAATTAGAACAAGGCCGTCATCGTATTGAACACGCACAGATTGTGTCGCCTAAAGATATTCCACGTTTTGCAGAACTGCATATTCTGCCTGCAATGCAACCTACCCACGCAACCTCAGATAAAAATATGGCAGCCGACCGTTTAGGCATAGCCCGTTTACGTGGTGCTTATGCCTGGAAAAGCTTTGTGGATCAGGGCAGTCGCATAGTAGCTGG
Source organism: Rheinheimera sp. 1928-s (assembly GCF_029269265.1). Lineage (GTDB taxonomy): Bacteria > Pseudomonadota > Gammaproteobacteria > Enterobacterales > Alteromonadaceae > Pararheinheimera. The sequence continues at coordinate 5,046 of NZ_JARIXP010000001.1, read as the reverse complement.
TTCAGATTTCCCGGTAGAACTTGCCAATCCTTTTTACGGTATTCATGCCGCGGTAACACGTCAGGATCAGCAAAATCAACCCGTAGGTGGCTGGTTACCAGAACAGCGCCTGACGTTAACTCAGGCGTTAAAATCTTTTACCCTCGATGCAGCTTATGGCGCTTTTCAGGATCAAAGTATGGGATCGTTAGCACCTGGCATGTGGGCTGATTTTATTTTGGTTGATCGCGACATTTTTAAAGCTCCTGCTGAAACTTTATGGCAAACCAAAGTGCAACAAAGCTGGGTAGCAGGACAACAGAAATATAAGGCCTCGATGTAGGTCTCTTTTATAGGTTTTTATGATTAGTCAGAAATGGTCGAAGTTAATCCGATCTTTACAGCAAAAAAAATACCGCAAAGCCGAGCAGTTGTTTTTTGTCGAAGGCGAAAAATCTGTGCTGGAGTTGCTGCACAGTTCGTGGAAAGTGCGGGCAGTCTTTGGTACAGAGCAGTTTTTGCAACAACATCATGGTCTTTGTACTAAAGCTGATTTGGTACAGCAATGCACTGAGCATGAATTGGTGCAGGTCGGTACTTTTAGTAGCAATAACGCCGCTTTGGCGGTGGCTGAAATACCAGTAGCACTGCCATTTAAAGAGCAACAAGGCGACTGGGTGTTAGTGTTGGATCAAATCAACGACCCAGGTAATTTAGGTACTATTATCCGCGTTGCCGACTGGTATGGTATTCGCCACATTCTCTGCTCAACTGACACAGTGGATTTATACAACCCGAAAGTGATAGCGGCGGCTAAAGGCTCGTTTTTGCGGGTACAGATGTATTACCAGGAGTTATTGCCAGTATTAGAGCAAAGCACTATGCCTGTCTATGGCGCTTATCTTGAAGGTGAGTCTGTGCATCAATTAAAGCTCAGTAAAGCCGGTGGTTATCTGGTGATGGGTAACGAAGCCAATGGTATTAGCTCTGCATTAAAATCGGTGATCAGCCACCCTGTGACTATCCCTGCTTTCAGCGACACAGAATCACTGAATGTGGGTATAGCCACTGCCATTTTGTGTGACAACTTTAAACGTCTGTCGAGACTATAAAGCTTCTGACTTATAGCGGATCCGTCTGTGAGTAAAGAGTCGGATCCGCTACACTAGCCTCAATTTCTTATGTCCCGCTGAGGTTTTATGTTCCCTACCCTCGAAGATCATGTTGGTCAGACGCCTTTAGTGCGGCTACAACGTATGGCCAATCATACGCAAAGCACTGTGCTGTTAAAACTCGAAGGCAATAATCCAGCCGGCTCAGTCAAAGACAGGCCAGCCCTTTTTATGTTGCAACAGGCTGAAGCGCGGGGCGATATCAAACCAGGCGACTGCCTGATTGAAGCCACCAGTGGCAACACCGGCATAGCTCTGGCCATGGCAGCAGCTATTAAAGGCTACAAGATGAAGCTGATTATGCCGGACAATATGACAGATGAACGTAAGGCATCGATGCGGGCTTATGGTGCCGAGCTGATACTGGTTAGTAAAGAACAAGGCATGGAATATGCGCGTGATTTAGCCAAACAAATGCAAACAGAAGGTGTGGGTTTGGTGCTGGACCAGTTTAATAACAGCGACAATCCGGCGGCACATTTCGCCTCTACCGGCCCTGAGATCTGGCAACAAAGTCAGGGCAAAATAACTCATTTCGTCTCCAGCATGGGCACCACGGGCACTATTATGGGGGTGTCGCGTTATCTGAAGCAGCACAACCCTGATATTCAAATCATCGGCTTACAACCCGCTGAAGGCAGCAGCATTCCGGGTATACGCCGTTGGCCAGAAGCTTATTTACCCGGCTTTTATGAAAAGCAGCGGGTCGATCAAATCATCGATATCACGGCCGATCAGGCTCTGGACACCATGCGGCAACTGGCGCAGCAGGAAGGTATCTTTTGTGGTGTCAGCTCTGGCGGTGCTGTCTATGCGGCATTACGTCTGGCCGAGCAACTAGATAACGCCGTGATAGTGGCCATTATCTGCGACCGCGGTGATCGGTATTTATCTTCAGGAATTTATTAGTGCCTTTTGAATATTTAGCCTTATTGGCTGCTGTGTGTTGGGCTGTCGGCAGTTTGTTATCTGCCACAGCCTCCAGTCATTTAGGCGCTTTTGCTTTTACCCGTTGGCGTTTAGCCTGCGCGGCCAGCATGTTATGGCTCTGGGCTTTTTTCAGTGGTGGTTTTAGCACTTTGGCTTTGCCTCAGTTGCCACTTTTGGCCATCTCGGCACTTATTGGTATTTTAATTGGTGATACCTCGTTATTTGCCTCAATGAACCGATTAGGACCACGCCGTGCTGGTGTGTTATTTGCCACTCATGCGATGTTTTCTGTATTGCTGGCTTATCTGTTTTTAGGCGAGTCTATTTGGGGCTGGACTTTAGTCGGCTGTGGTTTGTTAAGTTCAGGAGTGATGACAGCCATAGTGCTCGGTCGCAGAGCAGAAGAACAACATCATTGGGAATCGAATCAGTCCCAACTTCGTTCTGGTATCGCCTTAGGTTTAACTTCGGCTTTATGCCAGGCCGCTTCAACCTTAATGTTAAAACCTTTGATGGAAACTGACATTGATGCGGTCAGTGCTTCGGCTGTAAGGATGACGGTCGCATTATTGGCTCATCTTCTGTTGTTTTGGCTGGGCTTTAAGGTAGCGCGGGTTTATTTGCCAATGACAAAGAAAATCTTTGCCATGGTTTTGGTAAATGCGGCTCTGTCTATGGTGATTGGCATGACGCTGATTTTACAGGCTTTAAAAACGGGTGATGCAGGTTTAATAGGTATGCTGTCGTCTGTCAGCCCTGTGCTGGTAGTGCCTTTATTATGGCTGGTTTATAAAAGACGACCTGCAGTTGGCGCCTGGCTAGGTGCCAGCCTGACGGTAGCTGGCACAGTGCTGATTTTATGGCATTAAGTTCTATATAACAGAAAGCTAAATAGCTTCTGGGATTTGGTTTTTGTGGTAATCAATCAGACTCAAAATTTCCGCCAAAGCACCGGCATGGTTTGGCGTTAGAATGCCATTATGGCCAAAAATAATATCATCTGACACCGCTAGTACCCAGACCGCCTGCATATTGGCGTCATCACAACTTTGAATAGTACGACGCGCCTGCACCCTGGCGCGAATACGCCAGCCAGACCGGTTGAGCTGCATCATACAACCTGGTATCGCATCATGCTGAGCCAAACTACTGTGTAAATGCAGAGGGGTTTCACAGTTCCCTCTCGGGCATTTATCTATATCGTGGGTAATAGCCCATGAATTGCCTACAGCTTGCTCACCATCTTTTAAGAAATTAAAAGCTTCTTTCACCGCAAAGTCACCTTTGGACTGCAATACCACCATGCTTGGTTTTTGCCTGTCGACGCTTAATAAAGAGTCCAGCGGTTTATACTCTTTGGCGGTGACTGCAGGGTTTAATAACAGATACAAATTCGGATTATCTTTGCCCAGATCAATAGCTTTTTTTACCCGAACTTTACTGGCATGCAAAGCCACAGAACCACCTAAACTATGACCGATAAAGATGTAACGTTTCAGCTGACCTTGCTCAACCACTGCATCGAGCTTGTCCAGTAACTGGCTTACCCCTTGTTCACCAACCAGACGTGATACTCTTTTGCGCTGGAAAATAGTAGGAAAATCCAGTGGCTCTAACCAGCCTTCAGCTTTATCGGATTCGTCCAGCCATAAAGGATCGTATTTATCGCCCCGCCACCCCAGATAAAGACCTATTAGGTTTCTCTGTGGCGCCACCTCTTGTAATTCTTTGATATATCGCTGAAAAGCCACGAAATTGGAGTCTGTTGGCGCAGCATTCTGATGCCAGCCATGCACAAAAATCACCAATTCTGCAGTGGCGGAATCCGGCTTTTTGATGCGGTCAAACAAAGCTTGTTGCTGCTTTACATCGTGGGGCTGACCTTCATCATTAAATTCAACCACATGAAAGTTGCTGTTTGCTGTGTTTTCATCAGGAAAATGGTACTGCTGATCAGGAATAGGAGTAGCAAACATAGAGATCAATACCAGGCTGATGAACATCAATGGGATTAATTTCAGCCATGAGCGCCAGCCAAGCCGGATCATTCTGAACCAAATATACTGCGCCACACGAACTATGATCAAACCACACCCAAAACTGCTGTAAAAACGGGCTGCATTATAGCCAAATAGGGGGGTAAAAGGTAGGTGGGATTGGTTTGTAGGGTGCAATCGCCGAAGGCATTGCGCCTGTATTAGTTTAAAAGCGGAACGGTTCTGAATTCGGGTGCAGTGAACTACTTTAACAGCAGATTAGCTCTGAATTCGGAGGCGGTGAACTACTTTAACAGCGGATTAGCTCTGAATTCGGGTGCTTATTCCGGGCGGTGAGGCGACAGCAGGCCGTCTTGTCCGGCCTTTCGCAGAGCTCAAGGCGTGAAACAGGCGTGACGCAAAACTGTTTGCGTCCCGTTTTTCCTGTTTCACCCTGCCGACCGCCTATAGCAACGCAAATAAAAAACCCCGCTCACTGAGCGGGGTTCTGTATTTGGGAGCCTGGCGGTGAACTACTCTCGCATGGCATCTGCCACACTACCATCGTCGCGGCTGCGTTTCACTTCTGAGTTCGGAATGGAGTCAGGTGGTTCCACAGCGCTATTGCCACCAGGCAAAAACTGTTTTTATGTCTTTAACAAGCAAGCTGAATCGAATTCTTTATCACACCCACACAAACACCTTGGGCGTTGTATGGTTAAGCCTCTCGGGCAATTAGTATGAGTTAGCTTAACACATCACTGCGCTTCCACACCTCACCTATCAACGTTGTGGTCTCCAACGACCCTTATGTGTACTCAAGGTACAAGGGATGACTCATCTCTTGGCCGGCTTCCCGCTTAGATGCTTTCAGCGGTTATCCGTTCCGAACGTAGCTACCGGGCAGTGCCATTGGCATGACAACCCGAACACCAGCGGTTCGTTCATTCCGGTCCTCTCGTACTAGGAACAACTCCAATCAATCATCC